>CAVQDZ010000010.1:0-11494 GCA_963711405.1 uncultured Chloroflexia bacterium | reverse complement strand
GCGCTTCCGCCACGCGCACGGGCTTGCGCCCGCCCGGTCGATCGAGCACCACCAAACGGTGACCTTGGGTATCGCTTTCGCGACCGTCAGTCACCGCGTGGCGGATTTCCTCGTTCCGGTTCATGGGGCGCAGCATCGCTTTTCCGACGTGTAGGCAATGCGCGGCCGGACACGACGCCTGTAAGCTGGCCGACACCGTGAGCGACACGCAGACGCGAGACTGACCCGGCCCATGGGTGTCATCGACGTTTACCGCCGCGTCCTGCGACGGGCTGCTTACCAGGCTGCTGCTCGGTGAGTTCGTATCGGCCATAGGCGACTGGCTTTACCTTGTCGCGCTGCTGGTCGTCATCTGGAATTTGTCGCAGGATCCGCTCGTGCTCGGCATCGTCGGCGCGGCACGAGTCTGCCCACATCCTGTTGTCGATCCCGGCCGGTATCGTCGCCGACCGTTTCGACCGCCGGCTGGTGCTGCTCACGACCGACATCATCCGCGGCGTGATCATGATCGTCATTGCCGCGGTGGTCTTCCTCGACCTACCGGTCATCTGGGTCGTGATCCTGGCCGTGCTCGCGACATGCTTCTCGGCGTTCTTCTCGCCCGCGATCGGTGCATACCTGCCCGGTCTCGTGAAGGACGAATTGGAGCTTGGCCCGGCCAACAGTGCCTGGTCGAGTCTGGACAACCTGGCGTTCTTCATCGGTCCGGCGCTCGGCGCTCTCGTGCTCGGAGCAGTGGGTTCGCTCGCACTTGCGTTCTTGCTTAACGCGTTCACCTTTGGATTGTTGCTCTCGTCCTCTTTCGACTGCCGCCGAGTCGGCCCACGCGCGCCACATCGCCCACCGCGACGACCCCGTCGGTCGATGGCGTCCTGGTACCCGTCAAACCCAGCCTACGACCGATCTCGCGACCGTTGTCCGGCCTTGCGCTGCTCAACATCACGACGGGGTTCGTATTTGGTGGACTTGGCGTGCTGACCGTGATCCTGGCCGTCGATGTGTTCAAAGTGGGCGACGCTGGCACGGGGGTATTCAACTCGGCGATCGGTGTTGGCGGCGTGATCGGCGCTCTTGTTGCGGGCGCACTCGTCTTGCGTCGACGGCTGGGTCCGCCGCTGATCGTGGGCGCTGTGCTGATGATGGTCGGCCTGATCGCCCTCGGTCAGGTTCAGGCGTTCAGCCTGGCGTTGGTGGCGATCGCGCTCGCCGCGGGTTCGTCACTGCTGCTCGAGATCATCTCGACGACGCTCCTCCAGCGCATCGCCCCGGACGAGATCCGCGGTCGTGCGATCGGCCTGATGGAGACGACGTCCGTGACCGCCTACGCCGCCGGATCATTCGTGCTGCCGGTCTTCGGCGCGAGCAATCCTGGGCTGGTGCTCACCGCGTCTGGGGTCGTCATGCTCATCGCCGGCGTGATCAGCGTCGTGCTCCTGGGCAAATATGCCGTGCAGGAGCCATCAGTCGTGCCTGCGGCGCGCCGGATTGCCGACGTGGGTCTGTTCGCCGGCCTACCTCCGGGGCGCCTCGAGACGGCCATGCGCGCCGCCACGGTGCGTGACGCGAAGCAGGGCGAGGTCATCATTCGCCAGGGCGACGAGGCCGACTTCTTCTACATCATTGACGAGGGCCGAGTCGTTGTGACGCAGACAGCGCAGGCCGACGGCCCTGCGCGCGTGCTGCGTGAGATGGGCGCCGGCGAGGTGTTCGGTGAGATCGGGCTGCTTTCGGGCGTGCCGCGGACGGCGACCGTGACGGCCGCAACGGACGTACGCATGGCGGTGCTCGACGGCAAGGACTTCCTGGAGCTTGTATCCGCGGGCCCGGGCTTGTCGTACAGTCTGCTTGACCTACATCGTGGTGGCTTCCAGCCGGCAGAGGGTTAGGTAATGGACGCCGATTTCGCAATGGAGGCGCTCGCGCGCTGCCCGCTGTTCGAGCGTGCTGATCAAGCGATGCTCGCATCGCTGTCGAGCCGTCTGCGCGCGCGCCGCTTCAGGCGCAACGAAGTGATCATGCACCAGGGAGATCCGGGCGACTCGCTCCACATCGTCGGCGCCGGCGCAGTCAAGATCGTGCTGCCCTCCGCTGAAGGGGAGGAGGCGATCATCGCCACCCTTCGACCGGGCGATTTCTTCGGTGAGCTGGCGCTGCTCGACGGCGAGCCGCGATCGGCGACCGCGACCGCGCTCGAGCCCTCAGAAACGCTTGTCCTGCCCCGTCCGGTGTTCTTCGAGCTCCTCGACACGGTGCCCGGGCTGCGCGACGCGTTGCTCTTCGGCGTGGCCCGGGAGTTGCGGCGCCTCACGGGCCACGTGGAGGAGCTGCACTTCCTGGACTTGTCCGGTCGGCTCGCGACACGCCTGGCCAGACTCGCGGAGGAGGCCGAGCCGAACGCGGCCGGCGAGATCCACCTGAGTTGGCCCTATACGCAATCCGATTTGGCAGCGATGATCGGCGGAACGCGCCAGAGCGTTAACCGGCTGCTGAGCGAGCTCGTCGACGACGGCTTCATTAAGATCGAACGAGACACGCTGATAATCGTCGACGTCGACAAGCTCGCGCGGCGCGGAGAAAGGTGATCGCCTCACGAGCGTCGCCGACTTGGCGCAGAAAGTGTCCAGAACGCGACACCCAGCATGTCGCATCTGGTCTTGAGTAATGGAAGCCCCAATCTAGTCTCATCACAGGCGCTGCAAACAAAGCGGCACTCCAAATTAGGGAGGTTTTGAACAAATGGGCCAGGAGAAGTTGGACTCGGTCTACCGGATCGGCGACGACGACGTCGAAGGGCACCGCATGGGCGTGCCGTCGGCTTCAGGCGACGACGAGATGGGTCCCGAGGGTCGCACCGGCAAGCCTTCAGCGGCCGGCGACGACGATGTCGAAGGGCACCGCATGGGCGTGCCGTCGGCTTCAGGCGACGACGAGATGGGTCCCGAGGGTCGCACCGGCAAGCCTTCAGCGGCCGGCGACGACGATGTCGAAGGGCACCGCATGGGCGTGCCGTCGGCTTCAGGCGACGACGAGATGGGTCCCGAGGGTCGCACCGGCAAGCCTTCAGCGGCCGGCGACGATGATGTCGAAGGGCACCGCATGGGCGTGCCGTCGGCGAGTGGCGAGGACGAGCTGAGGCTCCGACGCGCGCACGGGCAAGACGTCACGGTCCTGGAAGCCTTCAGCGGCCGGCGACGACGATGTCGAAGGGCACCGCATGGGCGTGCCGTCGGCGAGTGACGACGACGAGATGGGTCCGGAGGGCCGCACGGGCAAGCCGTGACGCCGAACCTCAATGAGTGACTCCGGCCTGACCGCCGCGCTCCAGGCACTTCGCCTGGCAGCGCGGCGGTCTGCTGTTGCCCGCAGACTCGACGCGGGCACGGAGCAGGACCTGCTCCAGACGATCGTCGAGGCCACGGTCGCGCTGTTCGAGGCCGAGGCATCGTCGATAGCCCTGTTCGAGCGCGACCCCGACCGGCTGGAGTTCCGTGTCGCGGCCGGCGCGCAGGGCCAGGGCGCTATCGGCCTGTCGGTGCCGCCCAGCCGCGGCATCGTCGGCTTCGTCTTTTCGACGGGCCAGCCGATCGCGCTATCTGATGTGCTGAGCGATCCGCGCTTCGACCGTGCCACGGCCGAGCGTACCGGCTATGTGCCGCGCTCGATCGCGGCCGTGCCGCTCATCGACCGTGATCAGACGGTCGGCGTGCTCCAGGTGCTGGACAAGCGCACGTCACCCACATTCACGCTCAAGGACATGGAGCTGCTCGCCGTCTTTGCCACTCAGGCCGCGGCCGCGATCCGTGCCGCGCGCGTGCAACGCGACAGCGAGCGCCTGCTGCGCGCGGTGCTCGGGCGCGTCGGCGACGACGACATGACCGACGATCAGGTTGAGGACCTGGTCAGTGCCGCGACCGCAGAGCTCGACGCGGACGCAGAGGTGCCGTTCTGGCAGCTCGTCGACCGCGTTGCGCAAATGAAGAACCTGTCCGATCGCGAGCTGAGCATCGTCTCGGACATCCTCGAGGTCGTTGCCGCTCATGCCACGCGCGGCCGGCGTGGCCTCTAGCCCCGCCACGACCCCCTCCAGCACGTGACCGACCAGCTCATCCCGGCCTGGTCTGAGCCGTTCCTTGAGGACGCCCGGGCAAATCTGATCCACGCCGCGGCGCTGCGCCAGATCGACCGCGAATGGGCGTGGGGCGGCGCCACCGGTGCGGGCGTGAAGGTCGCGATCATCGACAGCGGCATCGAGGGCACGCACCCCGTCGTCCACGGCAGGCTGGTCGAATCGGTAACCGTGGAGATCGTCGACGACGAGGCCACCGTCGTGCCCGACGAACCGGTCGACCTGTACGGCCACGCCACCGCCTGCGCAGGCATCGTCATCGGCCTGGCGCCGGAAGTCGAGTTGTACTCAGTACGGGTCCTGGGCGCCGATCTGCGCGGCAAGGGCGCGGCTTTCCTGGCCGGGCTCGAATGGGCTGTCGAGAAGGGCGTGCAGGCGATGAACTTGAGCCTGTCGTCGAAGAGTGAGCGCCTCTTGCCTTACTTCCACGAGATCGTCGATGAGGCATATTTCAAGAACGTGGCCCTGATCTGTGCCGTCAACAACGTCCCCGGCCTGAGCTACCCCTCGACGTTCGCGTCGGTCTTCAGCGTCGCGGCGCACACGATCCCGGATCCGGAGGTCTTCTTCTACAACCCGTCGCCGCCGGTTGAGTGGGGCGCGTGGGGAGTGGATGTGCCAATCGGCTGGAAGGACGGTGGCACGACCGTCGCCACCGGCAACAGCTTTGCCGCGCCACACATGTGCGGCCTGGTGGCGCGGATCCTGTCCAAGCATCCCGGACTGACCCCGTTCGAGGTCAAGGCCGTCCTCGCGGCGATAGCCGACAACCCACAGTCCTGACGGCACCGCGGCCGGATCAGCGGACAGCAAAACGCCGACCGGGGAGGCCGGTCGGCGTTTTGGTTGGTGGAGGGTGATCGCTAGATCAGGACGATGATCGCCAGGAGGACCATCACCATCGCTGCGGCAGCGATGACGCGGACGGTGAGTGCGCGCTGGTGGGCGCTGTCCATGTCCTTGAGGTGATCGCTGTCCGTGTGGCTCCGGCGGTGGCCGTTCGCCTCGCGCAGTGAGTCGTGCTGCCAGTTTCCTGCGTGAACCTGAAGTCCTGCTGGTCCGTACATCTCGCTCTCCTTGTTGGTTGACTGCGGCTTGTTTGGTATTCGATTTGATGAGCGAATAGTCGGCTCCGCGATCGCTCTGATCGATCAAGCAAGCGACGCACAACGGGTAAACGTGGCTACGTCCGGCGTGTCCGCCAGTGGCGCGGTCGCACGTCAAGCAGCGGACACCCACGCTGCTACGATCGCCGCCCCATGATTGACCGGCCGCGTTACTACCTGACCACAGCGATCTTCTATCCCAGCAAACAGCCCGCGCTGCATTCGCTGTTCGAGGCGATCGGCGCCGACGCGCTCGTGCGCTACCGCAGGCTGATGGGCTACGACGTGCGCTTCCTGACGGGTATGGACGAGCATTCGGCCAACGTCGAGAAGGCAGCCACTGAAGCCGGCGTGGCGCCGCGCGACCTGATCGACCCGTGGTCAGTCACGTGGCGGACCGCGTTCGACAAGTTCGGCATCAGCTACGACCGCTTCATCCGTACCACGGACGACGACCACGCCCGCGCGTCGACAGAGATGGTCCGCCGCGCCATGGCCGCCGGTGACATCTACAAGGGCACCTACTCAGGCTGGTACTGCCCGGGCGATAACGAGTTCAAGACAGAGGCGCAGCTGATCGACGGGCACTGCCCGGACCATCCCACGCTCGAGCTGCAGTGGCTCGAGGAGGAGAACTGGTTCTTCGCCCTGAGCAAGTACCAGCAACGGCTCGAGCAGCTCTACGCGGACAACCCCACGTTCTGCGAGCCGGAGCACTTCCGCAACGAGGTGCTGGGATGGCTGCGCGAAGGACTTGCGCGATTTCTCGATCAGTCGTGCCGGCACGAACTGGGGCATCCCGTTCCCGGACGATCCCAAGCACCGGATCTACGTCTGGTTCGACGCGCTGACGAACTACATCACCGGTGCCGGATTTCCTGACGATGAGGAGGCGTTCGCCAAGTGGTGGCCGGCGGACGTGCACGTCATCGGCAAGAACATCACTCGCTTCCACTGCCTGTACTGGCCGGCGATGCTCATGAGCGCCGGGCTGCCGCTGCCGCGCAAGGTGTTCGCTCACGGATTCATGCTCGACAAGGGCGACAAGATGAGCAAGACGCGCGGCAACGTGCTCGACCCGGACCAGATGGCTGAGCTGATGGGCGTCGACGGTGTGCGCTACGCGGTCCTGCGCGAGGTTCCCTTCGATCGCGACGCAGACGTCTCGTACAACGGCTTCATCCGCCGCTACAACGCCGATCTGGCCAACGACTTTGGCAACCTGCTCAACCGCTCGCTGACCATGGTTTCGCGCTATCTCGATGGCGATCGAGCCGCGCCGACCGATCGCGAGCTCGCACACGCATGGTCGGGGGCCTGGGCAGCGTACGGCGCGGCCATGGACGCGTTCCTGCTCAACGATGCGCTCAGCGCGCTGTGGGACTTCGTTGGCGAGGCGAATCGCTTCGTTGACCGCGAGCAGCCGTGGGTGCTGGCCAAACAGGCCAAGGAGGGCAATGCGGAGGCAGCCGACCGCCTGCGTGGCGTCCTGGGCGACCTCCTGGAAGCCTGCCGCGTGATCTCGCTCGCGGCCGCGCCGTTCATGCCCGCCGCGGCAGGTCGTGTTCAGCAGCAGCTGGGACTTGAATACGCCTACGCGGACAACGGCAGCGGCGGGCCGCCCCTAGATCAGGCCGTTGCATGGGGCGGTGCTCCAATCGGTGGAAAAATTGGCACTTCGGAAATCCTCTTCCCGCGTGTCGAAAACGAGGCTGCCTGATCGTTGTTCTCACGAAGGAGGTGCTGACATGGCACACGGACAGATGACCCATCTCGAGCTGCCGGCCGACGATCCCGCTCGAGCACGCAAGTTTTACGAGGGCCTTTTTGGCTGGGAGTTCGGCGAGATGCCCGAGTTTCCGAACTACTTCCTGTTCAGCTTCGGGAACATCGAGCGCGCGGGCGGTGCAATTGGCATTCGCGGCGAGTCGGTCGGGCCGCAGCTGCGACTGTACTTCGAGGTCGATTCGCTCGATGTGACGGTGCCCAAGGTCGCCCCGCTCGGCGGCACCGTCGTGACGCCCAAGACGGAGATTCCCGGCCAGGGCTGGTACGCCGTCGTCGACGACACGGAAGGCAACCAGATCGGCCTGTACGAGAACGCGCCAAACTCCGCGATGTGAGCATCGCGACCTCAATGTCTTGCGCCTGATCGACTCCCACGCCCACGTCCAGGCGGAGGCGTTCGAGCCCGATCGATCCGAGGTAATCAAAGCGGCACGCGACGCCGGCGTCGAGCGCATGCTCGTCCCGGGCTGGGATCTTCCCTCGTCGCGTGCCGCGCTCTCTGTTTGTGCGCAATTCGCGCTCGACGCCGGTGTGGGCATTCACCCCCACGTCGCGCGCGACAGCGACCGGGATTTCGCGGAGATAGACGAACTCGCGCGCGACCCCGCGGTCGTCGCTGTTGGCGAGACGGGTCTCGACTACGACCGTGGCTTCTCGTCGCGCGACGATCAGCTGACCAACCTGCGCCGCCACCTGCGCCTCGCGCGCGAGCTGAACAAGCCGGCGATCCTGCATTGCCGATCGAAACCTGGTGAGCGTGACGCGCAGGACGACCTGCTCAAGGTCCTCGACGAAGAGGGCCGACCGCCGGCGCTGCTGCACTCCTTCTCCGGGCCGGTCGACTACGCCGAGCGCGCGCTCGACTACGGCCTGGCGATCAGCTTCTCTGGCCTCGCGTTCCGGAAAGGGGAGGAGGCCACTGCGGAAGTGGCCCGGATCGTGCCCGCTGATCGGCTCCTGGTCGAGACGGACTGTCCATACCTGTCGCCGCCGGGCGCCCCGCGTCGTCGCAACATGCCCGAGTGGGTCGCGGTCACGGCCAGATGGCTCGCCGACCAGCGCGGCGGCGACGCTTATGCGCTCGGTGAGCAGCTCGTCGCGAACTTCGACCGGGTCTTCAACCGCCTACCCACGTAGCAGGATCGACTTCGAGGGTGGCGCGGAACATGGCGCGCCCGCTCTCGTCGACCAGTTGGTAACGCCACGCCAGATCTGCTTGCCAGCTCCGGCCGGTGAGCTGCTCACCGGGCGCCGCTGAGCCGACGAATTCTGCCTTGTAGCGACGTGGCACAGGAAGCCCGGCGTCCATCGGTGCCTGATACACGGCCAGGTATTGCTCGTCGAGATAGTCGATGTAGCCCGCGTTGTTGACGTGGGCCATTGGGTCGGTCTCACTGCGTCGGACGATGAAGGTGAGTTCGTCGGCGTGGGCGGGTGCCGCGCTGGCATCCACTCGAAGGGCCGTGAAGTCGCTCACCGTGCCGAACGCTTCCGGGATCTCGTCCGGCGGCCGCACCGGACGGCCCGCATCGTTCATCAGCACCCAGTCGGTGAACGCGACGGCGACAGTCCGCTCGGAGCCAGGGCGATGGAACTCGCTCCTGCGTCGGGCGATGACGCGTCTGAAGCCGATGACTCCCGTGGAAACGACGAGCTCCGAGCCGTACTCGACGGTATCGAGAATCTCCAGCTCAACGCCGCGCACCAGCCAAAACAGGCCACGCTCGCTGTACCAATCACGGCCGAAGCCGGCACTCTCCGAGTGGATCCAGGCAAGATCCTGGGCGAAACGCAGATAACCGCCACTGCGCAGATTGCCGTCCGGCCCAGCCTCGTCGAAGCGGACGCGGTAGGCGCGCTCGATGCGCGGCTCGACGTAGCGAGGTGCATTCACGTGCCAATTTGTACGCCCGCGAGGCTTGCCGCGCTGAGGGATCGGGCATCACAGAGCGTCGCCGGCGCAATGCCGCCGGCGACGCGTTTCGTGGTCGACTCTTGAGGAGTCCGCGCTACTTGTCCTGACCCGCGCGCAGCGCCTGCGGCGGAATGGCGGGATTGTCGACGTCGAGGGGTACCGCCTGATTGCTCTCAGCGCCTTCGGCTTGTAGCGCCTTTGCGGGAATGGCCGGATTGTTGGCGTCAACCGGAACTGCCTGGAGCTGTTGCACAGGCACGGCGATGACTTGCGCCGCCTCGCGCTGCATCTCGTCGCGTTGGGCGCGCAACGCCGGCCCGGGCACCGCCTGAACCTGCACGGTCTGGGCCTGCTCGACCGTCGTGGATATGGGCGGCTGCGGGCGCAGACCCGCTACGACGCCTGCGCCGACGATCGTCGCCGTGACTGCGCCGACCACGAGAGCGCGGCGCAGGGCAGCTGCGTCAGCACTGTCCGGCAAGCGTACGACCATCGCGTGGCCTTCGACGTCGACGAGGACGTCGCCAGAGAACGTGTGGCCTTCGACATCATCAGCGCTCGAGGCGAATTGGATCGCAGAACGATCCCCGAGAAGCTCGGCCAGCTGTCGTTCATCCTCCGGGCGCAGCTCCGCATGGATCGTCTGCCCGTCGTTAAGTGAGATTGCCAGTTCGATCTGTGCCATTGTTCGTCTCCTTTCGGGTATCGACCTCGGCATTGTGCGTGCGGCGTCGCAACATCGCGACCACGCCGACGACACCGATCGGGTCGCCTAAGCGACAGAACCTCCGGTCTTCTCGTGCAGGAAGGCGAGCACGCGTGGATCGATCCAGCCCGCGGCCGCGGCACGCTCCTCGAGGTTCTCCACGGACATCCACTCGAGTAGTGCGTTGGACCATGACGCGTCCCAGTTGGAGGGCAGCTCGCGCGCGTCGCCCGTACGCGTCAGTCCGAGCGACTCGACGACTTCCCCAAGCCCGCCCCCATGCATCGTGGCCGGCGTGTAGCCCGCGAGCTCGAGGCCGTGCTGGATCTCAGTCGCGAGCTTCTCGTCGATCGGGAGAAGATCCTCGACCGCAGGTCGGTCGAGGTACAGGTGGTTCAGCTCGAGCAGGCGTCCAAGTTCGTCGACAGGCGCCGGATGGTCGTCGACGCGCAGGTCGATCCACCGATCGTTGTTGCCGCCATATCCGCCGTTCTCGCGTACGACGAACAGAGCCGCAGACTCACGACCGCGGCGATCGCCACCTGCGACGTCGGCTGCCTTCAGCGCGCGCAGCAGCAACTCAGGAAAGCCGGCACCGCCGGCCAGAAACGTGTCCATCAGCGCGTCGACAACGTCCGCGCCGGTCAGGATGTTGCCCTGGCACGCGACGTTGTCGGCGGTGCGGCCGCCGGCCCAGTCGATACAGCCGGCACCGGTGTAGGTCGCGGCACGGCCGAGCGCGTCGACGATGCCCAGCTGACGGTGGTCGCGACCCTCGTCTGCGTCGGTCAGGTTGTGGACGGCCTCTTGTGCCGTTGCGCCGGAGACAAGCATTGCCAGTCCGTCCGGGCCGTAGCGGACGTTCGCCGCGGACTGCGTTGCGACTGCCCCCACGCCCGCCCAGGCGTGGGGCACGACCGCGCCAACGGCCAGGAACTTGGAAGCGACGGCAATCCCAAGATCGCCTGTTTCCGGGTCACGCGCAACGATCGAGAAGGTCACCTCAGACTCCTAATTCGAAAGCCTGGTTTCAAGGCCATCGATGTCTACCTCTGGCCGCCCGGGCGTGCCCTGCACGACGAGCTTCACGGTATGGGTTCCAACCTTTCCCCATCCGCGGCTGAAGGCGACGTACTGTGCTGTTTGGCTTTTGGCGAACAAATCCAAAGTTGCCACCTTCGAGCCATCGACATACATGGCCACCTTGCCACGGTCGGGACCTACGATCGTCACGAAGCCAAATCCATCGCCCTTGAACGTGAATTGTGCCGTTGCGCCGGCCTGTGTAGCGGACATCACCGTGCCGCCGGAAGCCTCCGGCTCAGAAGTCGGCTTCCATGCGGAGTCGTAGCCAATCATCGATGAGTTGTCCTGGATGAGAGACAGGGCATAGTCCGGACTAGTACTCCATGAGCCGACATTGCCCGACTTGTCGACGGCGCGGACGCGGAAGCGGTAGGACGCTCCGGGTTTCTCGCTGATCAGGGCCGTGTTCTGCAGGGGATCTTTCAGCGACACGTCGCTCCACGAACCCTTGGCCGAGCTTTGTTGAAGCTGGAAGTGGTCGATGCCGCTCAGATTGTCGCTGCCCTTCCAGCTCGCCTGGCCCAGGACCATGCCGTCGGGAGTTGGCAGTCCTATAGGGAGCATGTAGTCCTGCCAGAGCGAGATGGGCGGGTCGCCGTCGATGGAGAACTTGGCGAGGGTAGCGCCGTCGATCATGTACCCGCCGCGGGAGCTTACGGCCAGTTCCACGTACCCGACCTGACCCGCCGCCAGGGTGTTTGAACGCGACCAAATGGGGTGCAAGCTGCTGTCCAGCTCTGCCCAACCCTGGCGAGTGCCGTAGTACC
>CAVQDZ010000009.1:0-580560 GCA_963711405.1 uncultured Chloroflexia bacterium | reverse complement strand
TGTAGTCTACTCGTTGGTTACTTTCCGTATTGCTGATTTCGCCGTTGGCCAGCCCGAGGTTACGAGCCGAATCGCCGTCGTAGCCCTTCCGCATCTCGTTAGAGACCTGGATGACCTTGTCGTGGCGGGTGAGCTTGTCCAATCCCCAGGCAGATGCCTTGGCGCTTTCGTCCGAGCTTGAGTTCCTCGACACGGTACCGCGATTGAATCCAGCGATTGAGCTCGTTCACTCCAAACGGCTGCTGTCGCACCGGCGAAAGGATCTGAAAGCTCTCCACCAGAATCTGGCGATTCGACGTCAATGCGCCCTCCTTCTCGAATCCCAAGCGCGCGGTCAAAACCCTGCTGTGTACCGGCCGCGAGATGTTCCTCGAGCGAGGCCAAAATTCGTTCTTGCAGGTCACTTGGCGTCTTCCAGAATCGAACGCTCAAATCATGACGCGGCCCCCGTTTCGAGGAATTCGGAAAGGATCGCGTCCGCGTCGACGGGTTGGGACTCGCGTGCGAACCATGCCGCCAGCCGCAAGGTGTCCGACCGCTGACCCTGTCGAGCGCGCACCTCGACGGTGAGACCGCCGAGTGCGCCTCCGACGAGCTGAACATCTGGGTCAGCCGCTACCCCGGCCGCCTCCAGGTGGGCGACGAAATCGGCGAATGGCCGGCCGACGCCAATGGGTGGCAGCTGAGTTGGATCTCCAACCAGAACGATGCGCTGAACATGGGCGAGGTCCAGCGCTTCGAGCACGGCCCAGAGGTCGTCCATCGTAAGCATCGAGCACTCGTCGATTACGACCGTGCGCTCTTTGCGGTGCTTCTCCTCGCCAGTGAACAACGGTCGCTGCCGCGTGCCGTCGTAGCGTCCGAGTCCCCGTGGAGAAACTGGGCGACCGTCTTTGCCTCGACATTGGTGGCCGCGCTGAGACGGACCCGCGCCTTCCCGGTTGGCGCCAGGGAGACTCCGCTCGCGCGCAAGGGTTCGCAGCGCACCAAGGCTCCGAGCACAGATGTCTTGCCGGTCCCGGCACAGCCCGAGCACAGACAGCTTTCGACTAACGATTCGTCGAAGGGCGTCAGTCTGCTCCGAGAGTGCCTCCATGTGTCTGGAATCGCTGGATTCGAAGGAGGCATTCCCAGCCCGAATCGAATCTCGCAACAATGTTGGCCAATCTGCTTCCAGCGTGGGCGCATAGCGCTTAGCTCTCGCAATCAGCACTTTGCTCAATGACGCTTCTCGCGTCTTGAGTGCGCTCAACTGGAGGCAAACCTTGGCGCGTTCGCGCTGGCGCCGCCATCAATCACATCGACTGCTCCTCCGAGAGCGTCACGGTTCGCTGAAACCCAGTCTGGCGGGACTTCGCGGGAGCAGTTCCGAGATTTACACTTGCAAGACGTGCAATCGTCTCATCGGTCGAAAGCAGTGAGTCACCTTCGTCTGCAGACCCGCCCCATGAAAACTGCCACGATTGCGGAGCGAATTCTCCTTGGGTCATTTGGGGTCGCAATTCGCGACAGTTTCGGGAATGGGATGCTGCGACGCTATACGTGTCTTCAGAGGACAATCCTCGGTCGAGTGTTGCCAGCGCAATCGGTGCCTCTCCGTCACCTCCCAGGTCTTCCTCGGCGATGACGTACGGATTTCGAATAATCTCATCGTCGAGCACTGGACGCTGGGTAGCTTCGTCACGCCTTCGCCGGTCGTACCAACGCTTCGATTCTTCCGGCGAGAGCGAGAACCGAGAAAGCAGGCGAAGCAACAGTCGGCGGTCGTCATCGAGGGAGCGACCCATCCATGTTCGCCTGATCGCGTCGAGGTCGGGCCGAAAGGCCTCGTCTGGCGGAGACACGCCAGCAGCCCGGAGAACCGCGTCGACCGCCGGCCAGGGATCGGCATCCGAAGACACTGCGCCGCTGCTACGGAGCGCATGGGCGAAGGCCGTGCCCAGCCGCATTCCAAGCGCCTCTAGCGCCGCTCCAATGCCCGGGAAAGCGCCGCGTTCTCGCCAGGCAAACCCTATCTGCTCGTTTAGCCACTCTTCGTGGATCCGCCAATCGCCGCCGGAGACGCCATGTGCGCGTACGCGCTGGAGGGCTGAAAGGCAACGCAGGAGAACCAGCAGGGCGGCGTCTCAGCGAGAAAGCGCTCCGCGCCATATGAGAATCGTCGGAACTCGGAAAGTGCTGGCGCCACTGCAATCTCACCCAGAAGCTGGAGACGTCGCTCGTCCTCGTCGACGTGGCCGGTTGGGACGAGGTAGTCATGGTAGGGCAGGAGGAAGCCGATCTCTCATTCCCCCGGAGCGAATGGAGTGATGAATCAGACAATCCCAGAAGGGATAGCTCGTGTCGCCGCCGAGGCTTCGTAGCGTTGGAGGCGCCCGACGGTGAGAATTCGTCCCACTCCGACTACGAGCCGGGGGTGCCAATCACCGAGGGGCTGACCCTCCTTCGCGTAGAAGAATACGAGAGACTTCTCAGGCGACAGGCGTGGAAAGAACGTCTCGAGTAGCGCCTCCTGGCGCACGCGTCCAAACACGAAATCACTTGGGAACGGTGGTTCCTCGTCGGGCGGGAGAGGCGACGGCAGCGACTCGTCAATCGTCCTTTGATTCTCCCGAAGCATCCACCAGAAGGGCACCGCGAACGTGCTGAAGGGCGGCACACGAACGGACGTGGCGCGCAGGTGACCGTGCGTGGCTCTGGCTGCTTGCGAGCGTGCATATGGGTGACGGAAAGTGCGGGTCCAATCGGAGGCATTCAAGAAGCCTCCCGCTTCGGCGATACAAGGGGGCAAGTCTTCGTCGGTGAGCTCGCTCCAGCTGCCGGCCGGCGAGTCGATCCTCTCGAACCTCGTCGCGCTGCTTTCGCACGCGTTCGAGCCCAACGCAGTAGCAGTTCCGCGACGGCGCGTCGCAAACGGCGCCGTCCACTTGCAATCGTGCCATGCGACGCGCAGCGTGAGGTGGTCCACGAGCTTTCGACGCTCCCAGGATGACTCTGATTTAGTGGAAAAACGTCTGGCACCGACATAATAGCTGAGGCGCCACAGATCGGAACTGTCAGGAGGAACACGTTGCCGATGCGACTACTACCGCCGAGCCATGCGCCTGCGGAAACAGGTCTCGGGCTTCCTAACTGTGGCCGTTCGGCTTTCCTTCGGCGATTTGACGGCGCGTGTGCTCGGAAGCGATCGCGAGCAGCCCCAGCCTGAACCTCCTGCGTGTTGAACCCTGATCGCCACCGGAACTCAGACTTTCTCGGCGATGCTGCTCAAGCGCTGACCCTGCGGATGTTTCGTAGAAGAACACCGCCCAGTCGAGTATCACGCTCCACGATGGGATGCGCCTGACGGAAGGCAGTGCTGCTCGCATTCGCTTCTTGGCAGTCATTCCGTGACAGTATCATCGACGTGCGGCCTTGGCGCAAGAACCTGCACTTCGCCGCGTCGATAGGAGCCTGCGCTCTTGTCAGTGTTCAGCTGTTCGGGCAACGGGTCGTTCACCGTCAGGCAATAGAAGCCAAGCCCCTCGCCACGGCGAGCACCCAGCGCCGAAACAGATTCCCGGCAGGTTCACAGGTAACCAACATGTACTGCTGCGATTTAGCTCCTAGGCGGCAATCTTCTCGACCGACGGTTCCCCTTGCTGTCAACCCGCGTGTCCGCGAGCAGCGTCGACTCTGCGCGCTCAATACATGGGCAAGAGTCGTTCGCTGCTACCCGCCACAAAAGCCACAATCGCTTGCACTGGCAGCGTCGCCGTCGGCAGGAACACGCCGCCAAAAATGCAGAGCATCACGAAGAAGGCTCCGATGGCCCCCGTCAGAACCCGCGCAGATCCCTCCCAGTAGTGGACTCGAGCACCGGCTGATGGTGCGGCTGGCAACTTACTCGTCCGAATGAACACTGAAAGCAATGCTCCGAGCGCGCCGAGACCGATCGCGAGAGGTACTGTTGAGATCAAGGGATGGGTAGAGATCCGACACAAAGCGAAATAGACGCTTGCCGAAATGACCACCGTAATGGCCGCTGTTGTTGCGGACGAAGTAAGATACCACAACCGGGCCTGCTCATTTGCGCGGGCGGAGATAAACTCCTCTGCACTCTCGAGCATCGCATCCGCGCTTATACTCCCCTCAAGCGCCCGCGCCATTGCCTCGCCGAGCATCACTCTGAAGGCCTTCTTGATGTCAGGCCTTAGCTCCCCGCAGGGAATCGCCTGCAATACCGATAGGCAATTCAGGATATTTTCGCGAGCTCCGACTTGTCGATTTTCGGCTCGTGATCATCTGTCGCTCTCCACTCTACGTCGAATTCCTCGTCGAGGTAGACGATGAAACCGTCGGTCGACTTCACAAAGTATCTTATGTGCGGACCAGAAATCCTCCAGGAATAGGCGTCGGATCACCAGGCGACAGTTGAGGATCCATCAGGCAATCGCGAACGGAAAGTGAGTTTGCCTGCGTCCAAATTGGCCCTCGGGCGTTTGCGGATGCCGCTTCCGCTTCATTCCCAGGTGCGCCATCGCAACCGCTGCATCGAGCGGCAAGATAACCTGCGCCTGGTAGTCACTTCGTCTGTTTTGCGCCCACGCGAGCGACCCATTTATCAACTCGTTAGTGAAGAACCCGCCGTCCGTCGATTCACTCGCCGCCTGGTTGGAGACGCCGCGAACAAGAGCTCAATACCCTCTTCCGCTCGCATGACCGCATGTTCGAACCCGATGCGACAGGACTGTCGATAGCGATTCGCAGCGTCGAAACGCTGCTCGCCGATTACAATCTTCTCCGACTTCAGCATCGGCTCTTCGTGAAACATTCCGGCACGCGTCGATGATCGTTACCTGCCGTCGCGCGCCAGTATCAGTCCCCACACCGGAATCTCGTCGCGATCATTCACGCAGCAGTACGTGTCCCCGCTCCTCCTCGTGCAAAAACCATGACCCGCGAACGCAACCAACGCGTAATCGGAGAGTCCCCCGATTGCCAATGCTTGGCTGAGCTCATGACGACTCGGTTTTCCAAGATCGACAATCTCGTCATCCGACCACGCTCCTCCAGCATTCGAGGTCAGATATGAGCGATAGTTGACGTGGTCGGCCGTGACTCCCTGCAACAGCCCGTGTACTGAGTCGACGTCACCGATGATGAAAGCTATCCGTTGCATGTCTTTCCTCTGTGGACCGAGTCTCGAGACCTTCTACACATTGTAGCATCACACTGCGCTCTGCAGTGCGGCACATTGTCACCACTACCTGCAGCGCCGCAACGCAACGGTGCCGATGCGCAGACGTGACTGCGCCGCATTCTGGATCCGAACCGTTATGCTAAGCGACCTCGGACGAGCTAACATCATCATCAGGAAACCCAATGGGCTCCTCGGCTTCGGCGCTCTCGTCGTCCGCATTTCAGATCGAGCGCACGCAGGGTCTCCTGCGCCTTGAGCACGAGGTCACTCAGTTCGGCCTCCGCCTTGTCGAGCTCCTTGCGAATCACGTCGTTGTTCTTCCGGAACCCCGTCGCTAGCTTTGCGCATTCTCTCGACGTGCGTGAGCTTATCGGTCAAGACTCGCTCGATGTCGCGGATTGCGTCGGCGTTCGCACTCTCTTCGACCTGCTGTTTGCGAGAGGCCAACGCCATCGACAACATGACGGCCGCCTCCAGACGGTGTATCGAGTTCGGGTCTTCCGGTCCCAGACAACGAGAATGTTGTGGCCGACACGACTGAAGGCCGGGAAGTCCGACGGTGCGTGACTCCGCGACATGACGAACACGCCAACGCTGGCCTCGCGATTAGTCCGTGCCACGTCGAGCTCCTTGAGCGCCTTGTCGACGTGGTATGAAACGTCCTGCTTGCATTCAAATACGATTAAAGCGCCCGCCCACGCGCTCTCATCCGTGAACCGAACGACAAAATCGCCGACCTTGCTGCCGTCGCGGATACCAATGACATTGGCTGTCTTCGTACAGATGTACGGGCCACCGCTCAGTCGCTGCTGAACGACTGCAAAGACATCATCCTCGAACTGCATGCCACCCTTGGGCGAAGTCCGATTCGCCCGGCGCTGCGTCTCCAGACGCGTGATGGCCTCATGGATTTCCTTTTCGAACTTATCCTGGCGCTGCCGCTGGTCCTGGAGAAGTTCGTGCGATGTCTTGATGTGCTGCTCGAGAATATCAGCGAGCCCCTTGCGCAGGTGTGCGAGTGGTGAGTTGTCATTCGTAGGGTTCATTGCACTCAGCAGCGCTTGATTAGCCTGTGGGTCTGCCGTGCGAGATTACTTAGCAGCGAGTTCGGATCGTTGGCGTCGAGGGCCTTGAATGCCGCAATCATCTGCTGCGAACGGTCTGTTCGGCGCTTTTCAAGTCCTCGCGCAGGGCAAAGAGAAAGCGGGCAACTGGGCTGTCCGCCCGAAGTGGGTCGAGTGCGTGATGCACGGCTGCCTGGGACTCGGCCATCGCCGTCGTGCAAACCTTCTTGAGGGTCTGAACAACTCCGTCAGTGTCCGTCGCGCTCAGCCTTCCTAATAAGAACGCTCTGCTCGCCGACATGCCGCGCGAGGGTATCCGCGAGAATACCGCCATCGGGCGACGCAAACTGCTCGAGCAGGCGCGAAAGCTCGCCATCGTCCTGGATGAACTGTTCCAGCCGCCGCGACAACGCGCCGTCTGTGGGTCAAAGTACCGACGGAGAGTGGATTCGACACGTTCCTGATGCTGATGCACCGTCTGGGCAAGGGCGTTGCCGAGGTCATCCTTCAAGGTCTTGCCGATCTCCGAGAGACATCTGCCTCCTGAGCCTGCACGTGCGCATTTCGAAGCGCGCGCAATCCAATGCACCAAGCGTCAGCGGCGAGTTGCCGCTGCTGCTGGCGGACAGATCCCCGAAAACATCGACTGCGTCGGATCGATGATCGTCAATAGTGGCGATGACGCGCTCGGATGTGGCATCGACCTGGGTCTGAAGTTGTCCCGCAGTTTCCATAGGCCGCGGTAATCCAAGACTCAAGCCAACTGTCTAACCACATCCTTTCATATACTTACCCGGTCATTCTTCCGTAACCATGATTACTTCGTGTAATCTTTTTTACATGAGAATCCTTGTTTCGTGGCTTGGTCGCGATGAGCTGCGAAGATTCGAGGGAGCCGATGCACACGCTCCCCTTACCGAGGCTCTAGTCCAGGCAGCAGATCGCTTCGAGCACATCGTGCTGCTCAACAATCTGCCATCTGAGAAGAGCCAACCTTATGTTGAGTCGCTCGCATGCCGCGACCGTCGTTGTAAGCGCTCCGCTCGATTCACCAGTCGACTACGGACAGATTCATCTGAGAGCCGGTGGAACCATCGAACGGCTTCGTGCCGAATACGGGGCGAGAATCAACCTCACCTTTTTCTTGAATTCCGGTTGCAGCCAATGGGCGCCGTATGGCTTCTGCTAGGGAAGAGCCGCTACGCGGCCGAACTGCTCGCGTGGTCAACATTCTACAAGCGGTTGGAGCAAATCGAAGTTCCGTTAAATCACGGCGGAGTTCATCCCTGCGCTTCTTCGAGCGAACCGATGCGGCGCTGCGCGATTCGAGCCTCGAACGCGCGCCGCACGGAGCTGCCTTCGCCAATATCATTTGCCGCTGCCGGCAATGGCGGACCTTATCGAGCGCGCCCGCCGCGTCTCGCTCCCATAACGTGCCCGTTCTCCTCGAAGGAGAATCCGGCACAGGAAAAGAAATCCTCGCTCGCGCGATTCACAATGCGAGTCCAAGACGGAACGGCCCATTCGTGGCGGTGAATTGCGGCGCCATACCAGAGAGCCTCGCGGAGTCCGAGTTGTTCGGGCACCTCAAAGGAGCCTTTACCGATGCCCAACAGTCGCGAACTGGACATTTTCAAGAGGCAGATGGAGGGTCTCTATTCCTTGACGAAATCGGTGAGCTTCCGCTGCGTCTTCAAGTAGAGCTGCTCCGGCCTCTTCAAGAAGGACAGATCATTCCCGTTGGAACCAGTAAGCCGACGAGCGTTGACGTGCGTGTGATCGCGGCGACGCATCGCAGTCTCCTTCAAGACGTTGCGAGCGGACTCTTCCGTGAGGATCTGTTCTATCGGCTCGCTGTAGCGGTGTTGATAGTTCCTCCGCTACGGCAGAGGGAAGGTGATGTGTCATTGCTGATTGATCATGTCTTGAAGGAAATCAACGATAGCAACATAGCAGCTGGGATACCTCGGCGTAGAGCTGTCCCCGTCCGCCAGAAATCGGCTTCTCCACCACACCTGGCCCGGCAATGTTCGTGAACTCGCGAATACGTTCAGGCGTGCGGTCGTATGGTCGACACATTCGACTCTCGACGCGACAGACATAGAAGGCGCACTCCTGCCGACGTCAGTCACTGATTCGGGGATCTGGGATAGTCCCTCGGGCCTGGTTTCCGCCTCGATGAAGTTCTTCGTGAGCTTCAGGATTCCTATATCAGGAAGGCTCTAGAAGTATCCAAAGGGAAGAAAGTAGAGGCCGCCCGTCTTCCTGGACTAGAAGCCACCAAGTGCTCGCTAATCGGATGAGAAAGGCTCGCTAAACTAGCGCTGCGCTCCCGAAAGTCTCGACCGGGTGTCGCGTCTCTCGAGTGGACCTCGCAGCTCGCTCTTCGCTTGCAGCATTCTGGACTCTTTCTCGGCAAGCTGGTCCGAGCGGCGTCCCGGCGCAAGCAAGCCTCATTTTCGTTGTGCTTGGTCTTGCCAATCCGCTTCAGGATTAGACGGCTGAGGTTGCTCCTTGGGATTGCGGCAGACGGTCCCATCCCAGCCCGCGTCGTGCCACGGAACGGGCTCGTGAGGTGGTGCGTCGGCAATTTGCGAGCGCCAACATTCATGGCCGCTCCTCTCTATTTGGAAATCTGGCTCAACGTACTGCTCCCTCCGGCCACGGGTAGAACCAAGCCGGTTGAGGATGGTTGCGTGGAGCAATTGGTCTCTTGAGCCGCTCTGGGTTTCGCAGAGCCCAGCCGCGTCCTCTCGCTCTCCATAGCTATTGCAGCCCACGACCTCGACGGTACCAACGAGCTTACCCGTCGGAAGGTGACCGGGAGCGCATCCGACCCTGTCCCAGCTATCGGGATCATCAGCCGGCGAATTGCTGGCGTAGAGATAGACTCGGCCGCGCACCTTCGCCGGTCGGCTCCGATACTCCTCGGCCTTTTGGCCTCGGAGAATCAGTTCGACGTAGGGCTGGCGAATGCTCAGAGCCAACATCCTTGGTTGGACAGGGTCGCCGCTCGGCCGCGCAGCAAAAGTCGGCGGCGCCGTTACTCGGGTCTGCTCCACGTGCAGCGACATCGTCACAAAGTCGGCCGCACCGCGACCCCGAGGAAACGTGTATGCAATGCCCGCCTCGTTCAACGTCTGCAGCATCTCGTTCAGGGTCGCCTCTCGCAGTCGTTGGAGACGCCCGCGTCCGAGGAACTCCGCCAACGAGCGCAGCTTCATGGTGAGCTTCTGGCGCTCACTCCTTTTGATTCGCTCCAGAAGATCGTCAGGCGTCCCCCATCGCGCTCGCCCCTCTGCTCGTCCAACACGAGCGACCTGTCCCGACCGCCGTTACTGCTTCTTCAAGTCGTCCAAGAACTCCGACGCGGGATCGACGCCGGTGACCAGCAGGTGATCCCGCGCGCGCGTGCAGGCGACGTAGAGCAGGTGGCGCTCGGTGTCGTAGACCTCCTGCAGATCGGCGTCGTCGCCACCGTCTCGATGCGCTCTGCAACGGAATGATCTCGTCGTCGCAGGCCATCACGACCACGGCGCGGAACTCCAGCCCCTTGGCGAGGTGCATGGTGCTGATCGAGACGTGGCCGCTGGTGGTCTCGACGTGCTCGTCGAGAATCTTGAAGGGAAGCCCGGCTTCCTTGACGGCGGCGCGTGCGCGGTCCAGTTGCGCCGCGGAGCGGACGAACACGCCGAACTCGTGCGGCAGCACGCCCTCGTCGCTGACGCTCCGCAATCCAGTTGCCGACCGCTCTTGATCTCCTCGCTCTCGTCTTCGAGCGCCTGAATCGTCGGCGGCGGGCCGTTGAACACGGAGACCGTGTCGCTCCGGTCCTCGCTGTTGCCGTCCACGTCGGTCACCTCCGGGCCGAGCAGGCGGTCCGCCTGCGTGCGGATCTGGTGCGAGGTGCGGTAGTTGACGCGCAGGGTGCGCGAGCGTCCGCGGATGTCCACGCCGAGCGCCTTCCAGGAGAAGGGCTGCTGGAAGATGCGCTGGCCGAGGTCGCCGGCGAAGAAGAGAGCGTTCGGCCGATCGCCGCCCGAGCGCGGCGAGGAACCGCAGGTGGGCGACGCTGATGTCCTGCGCCTCGTCCACGACCGCGAAGTCGAAGAGCGGATTCTTGCTGCTCGAGATGCGCGGCGGCCAGTGCGGTGAACAGCTCGGCGTGCGTGATCAGCTTTGCGCGCCGTCAGCCCGGCGCGAACGCGCTCGAAGATGGACCACAGCACCGCGCGCTGCGCCTCCGGCAGCCGCGTCTTTCGGCCGAGGCGCGCGACATCGCGATACGCCTCCCAGCTCTCCAACTGCCAGGCATCCACCACCTGCTCCCATTCGGTGAGCAGGAAGTGCAGGCTGAACTTGTGGCCCGCCAACGGCGCTTGCGGCTGCCGCTGCAGCAGCTCGCGGATGATCGCTCCGGCGTGGCGATCTGCACGCTGGCCCAACGTGCGACTTGTAGAGCCGCAGGCCGATGGCGTTGAGCGAGTGGACATCGATGCGTTCGGCGAGACGCGGCTCGTTGCCGAGCAGCCGCTTCAGCTTGGTGTGCAGCGCGTTCGCCAGCGTGTCGGAGAAGGTCGTCAGCAGGACGCGGGCGTCGGGATTGGTGCGCGCCAGATAGCACGGCCCGATGCAGGCCACGATGGTCTTGCCGGTGCCCGCCGAGCCGGAGACGCGCGCCGGGCCCGCTGTAGTCGCGCTCCACCCATTGCCGCTGCTCGGGGTGCAGGAAGACCGTCCACTTCTCCCACGGAAAGTCGAGCGCGCGCTGCCAGCTCCTCGACGTTCGTCATCACGCGGAAGCGGCGCTGGGCGTCGGGATGATCGAACGGGATTCGCGCGCCGCGACGACGGGCTGCGGCACTGCGGGGCTTGCCGCCGGTCGCCAGTTCCAGCAGCGCCTCCGCAGCCTCGGCGGGCAGATGGTCGGCCAAGGCCAGCAGCGTGTCCTCGGTCGCCTGCCGGACGTCGTCGAGCCACTCGGCGGCACGCCGTAGCCGAGCAGTTCGTCGTCGGACGATGTCGGCGAACAGCGGCGTGCTTCGGCGGGCTTCGGCGGCGCTTCGGCCTGCACGTAGACCGGGACGACGATCTCCTTCACCGTCTCGCGAATCTCGACCAACTGCGCCGCGCCCGTCTTCGGATGCGTCTCCAGCTTGCGCCGCTCGGCCCAGTCGTAGGCCTTGTCGTGGTGATCGACGTAGCAGAGCAGCAGGCTCGCATCGCGTCTTGTGGACGATCAGCCGGATGTCGCTGCTCACCCGCACCGACCAGAAGTTCTTGTCCTTCGCCTTGTCGAGCTTGTGGAAGCTCATGCCGGGATTGGCCGGGTTGAGCTGCAAGTCGAACGCCGTCGTCTTGACGGCCTTCTGCTCGTCGCCGGTCAATCGAAGACCGATCGAAGCCCATCAGAGACCTCCGGCCGTGACGATCGATGTCCTGTTCGATGAGTTCCACCGGAAGCACGTGTCCGAACCGCTCGCCCCAGGTCAAAGCTGGGCCAAGGGACCATTCGTACGAACCGACAGTGCGAAAGACGGACAGTCGGCCGTACTGCGGTAAGTTCGGCGCAACGACGATGTCGCCGAGTTGCATCCCTCCGGGCCAGCTCGGCAACCATGCGCAGCGCCCGCCGTGCCTCCTGCTGCAGCGGGCTCAATTGGTGGCCATTGCGCAGTGCCTCGGCTACCACATATAGGTCTTGCTCAAGGGACCACTCCCCACCCCTGCCGAAGTCGTCCCTCGATTGCTTCGGCCCACAGGTAGGAGCGTTCCCACGGGCTTGTACGCATGACCCAGTAGCCGCGGCCCGCCCTGCCGGGCAGACCGGGCGGGCGCTCGACACTTGGTCGACGGGAATTGCTTCGCTGTCTTTGGCGGTCGATAACCAAGCCGTGCCAACGCAGCATTCGCATCGTCGACGGCGTATTCAGGCCAGTCCGTCTGATCGGGCCGAGGATTGCGCCAACTGCGGAATCTCTGGTTTCAGGTTGCGATCCGATCTTCTCGAGAACACGGATCGCAAAACCCGCCAGCCTCCGGTCGCCGAGCCAGTCGGCCATGGCATCAATCGCCTCGTCACCGTAAGACGCCCACCGCATCGCGCAGCTTGATCCGCTCACCTGGTTCTGCGTCACGGGCGCGGGCCAGGAGATCGTCGAGCGACGGAGATCCAGCTCGGTCGCTGATCCGTCTGCGGTCATGCTCAGTCGTCATCGCTGGAGATTGGCCAGCGGCATCGAGCCGAATTCCGATATGAACCGGCCGATCATCTCGGACTCGCTGTTTCCTGGGATTCGGATCGAGGAGCCAGGCGACCTCAAGGTCGTCCGAGTCGGCGAGTTGCCAGATGTAACGACCGCCCCAATGGCCGATCGGCACCCCAGCGCCGAATTGCATGTACTGGTCGAGCCTCCGCCGAAGTAGATCGGCTTTGCCTATGTAGACCACGGGCGTGCCCTTCACAAGCCGCTGCTGAAGCACCGACACAGGAACCGACGGATCTCGGCCCTTGAAGTGCCCGCCGGGGCTGATTTGCAGCCACCGAGCTTCTGTCTCGGATGTGCGCAGCACGACGTAGACACCAGGCTGCTCAGGGACGGCTTGGCATCGGGTCTGGCGAAGGCTCGAGACGGTCACGAAGCCAGTCGAAACCCTCAGCCTCGAGCCAGCCTTGGCTGAACGGCTTCCGATCATACATTCACGCCAGTTCCCCTTGGGCCACTTGGCGACGAACTCCTGCTGCGTCTCATTCTCGATCGCACCCTTACGAGCCAATCGAGGGAGAATTGTCGCGTCGTCGAATTGCATGCCTGCCTCCCTGAGAAGACAACCGACAACGGTTCCGGTTCTCCCTAGCCCGCCCAGGGCATGCCGACGACGACCCTTTGGTCATCTCGTATTCGCGTGATCAGGTCGACCAATACCTTGTGAAATGCGACCGTGTTCGATGGGACGCCGCCGTCTCTTATTGGGAAGCGAACGAGGTTGATGCCTGCGCGTGCCATGACCTTGTCGATCGTCGGGACGCGAGCAGCATCAAGCTCGTCATCCTGGACGAGCAGTACGAAAGTGTCGACTTTGTGGACATCTCGCAATACCGCTACGTCAACGTCGAGCGTTCTCCAGTGCTCGCGATTTCGACCTGGGTAGCGCTTGCCAGGAAGGAACGTCATTCCGAGCCGACCCTGTGGGCGAAGCCCGAAGGCCGGGGCACCGCCAATGGCGACCCAATTGCACGCGCAGCTCGGAGGTGTTGTATTCGGCGCGGTCGATGAGCTTGAAGATCAGAGGCCAAACGACGTCCTTGCCGCCGCATTGCGGCGAGCCAGTCGGCTGGCAGTCCGTCGATGCCCCACCGTATGCCAGCCAATCCACCGGCTATCGCGGCCGTTGTGTCGGTGTCGTTGCCGTACGCGACAGCGCGCTTGATGGTCTGTTCGTATGTCTCGGCTCCGGCAAACGCATCCCAGGCCGACCAGAAGCTGTCGAGAACATGTCCACGGCCCGACCGATCGCTCCAGCTCTCCAACTCGTCGAGCGCGGCCAGATATGAGCCGTCAAAGCCGCCCGATGTATACAGCCTTCGCAGGGTCACTTGGCTATCACTTAGCGCCTCGCGCCGACCGCCTTTACCGCCAATGAGTCGCCGTGCGATCAGCACATAGAGCGCACAAGCGACCTCCGGCTGGCGTGCGCCATGAGTGACCTTGGAGACGCGGTGAGCATGGTCGACGAGATCCCGGTCAGGAGTATCCCGTTCGACAAGCGCCAGCGGGACCACGCGCATTAGCGACCCATTCCCGAGCGCGTCGGGGTCGGCTCCGGCCTCCTCAGCTGGAGTGCCACGCTCGAAGGCCTTCAGCCCCCGCCTTGTAGCACCGCCGACGTCGAAACGGCCGTCATTGTCGGGCGTGAACTTGCCGTCGCGGTACCAAGCCAGGGCTCGCTGAGCTTGATCGGTCGTGTCGAACCCTTTGTCGAGTAGTGAGTCGAGCAGCGAGAGCATCAACGCGCCGTCGTCGCTCCAGGTACCTGGAGGCTGGTCGTGGCTGCCTACCGCACCGAAACGAACCTTGTTTGGGTCCATCGACGGTAGGAACTCGTAAGGGACGCCCACTGCATCGCCCACGAGGTGGCCCCACACCGCGCCCGCCAGACGATCGCCCAGGGAATTCTGCATGTCGTCTCGGTCTCTTTCTGCGGGTTGCGTCTCCGTCGTATAGTGCTGCATGCCGCAAGCGATGCGGCGCCTATCCAGAGCGGCCCGAGAGTCCTGGCTCGTTGACGGCCCGGCAACCACCGACGTCCCTCACGTCGGAACGGTGCCACTGCCAGGTGCGATAGGAGACAGAGGAATGTCCGAGTTCCCGTCCTCGATCACGCATGGCGCGAGCCTTGCCGTGATCGCGATGCAATCAGCCGACGCGAGCGCGACACACCGCTCCACTACGTCGAGCGTCGCGGCGACGCTCTACCGCTGGAGTCCGGCGCACCGAGGCGGCCCATATCCGCTGCTGCGAACAGTCGCGAAGCTGCTCGACCTGAACCACCACGCCGTCGTGCTGCCGTTCGAGACGCACGACGGCTTCTGCGTCGTGAGCCGTGGGCAGGGCGAGGCAACAGGCGAAGCCTGGACCGTCCTCGAGTTCGACCAGCCTGCGACCCCCAGCTGAGGTTCGACGCCGCATCGTCGCCGCCTTCGTCAACTGATTCACGCGCGAGCACGCGCCGGCGCGAGACGCGTGCGCATTCGGCTACGCCGAATTTGAGGGGTTGCGCCGGTGTTGCAGTGTGCAAAAAGACGCACCACCCCGACACAGAGGAGAACCCGTCAAATGACTACTTCGACTTCGCGGCCAACCATCGATTGGCAGCAAATCGCCGCCCAGCGAACACTTGAGCTGAACGCCTTGGCGTTTGAGAACGGTGTCCGTTTCACGGAACCGGAGGCCGCCGGCGATCGTCGCCATCACGCTTCGTCAGGACGCGGAGCAAGCCCTCGAGCAAGCACGAGCGATCGTCGCGACGCGGCCGGTCGCACCGATCGTGCAGCCTGGGACGATCACGGCCGTCGGCATGGTCGAGCTCGCTCAGCCCGACGGCCCGTACCTGCTTCTGCGCCACGGGGCCGAGATGTGGCTGGTGCCCGACGAACCGAACGGATGGCAGTACCGCGAGCGCTGGTTCGGCGATCCGTACTCCGTGCGGTGGATCGGTGGCCCTGCCAGCACTCGCCGCCTTCCGTCGTGTCGGCGCCTCCATCTAGCAAGGAGATTTCAAAGATGTCACGACCAGACCCACTTCCGTCCGATTGGCTGCTCAACAGTCGCTACGGCGGCGACAAGGTGCTCAGCACTCGAGCCAAGCGCCGGATATTCACGCTGCGCTACGAGAAGTCCGCGTTGACGGTGACGACGTCAACAGGCACCAAGATCGCCATCGAGCCCGCCGACTTCCAGAGTGACTGGACCCGACTCTCCGCCGATCCAAACGTCGCGGTGAGCAAGCTGAGTCAATCGGGGTCCTACGTCCAGGCGATCTACGACGACCTGCACGCGCCGGTCGGCGATGGCGAGTCGAAGCGCGTCTACTCCGTGTATGTCATCGAGCTCGACGAAGGCGTCTGGGCTGACGCGGACATGCAGGCGCGGAATCCAAACCCCGACCTATCCAAGCCATGCGTCTACGTGGGCTACACAAGCGAGCCGGTGTGGACCAGGTTCCAGAAGCACCTAACTGGCAAGCGCTTCTCGAGGCGGGTGCGCCGCTTTGGACTTCGGCCGCTGCCCGAGCTCTACGGTGCGGTCAACCCCCTGCCCGATAAGGCCGCTGCCCTGGAGGCGGAGGCAGCCCTGACAAACGCCCTCCGAGCTTCCGGCTTCCGAGTCTGGGAGGGCGAGCTGGGCGACCTTCACCTGGACAAGTCCTGAGCCTCAGCTAGCTAGGTAAGTCATCAATAACTCGCGATTCATAGCCTGTCGCACGTTCAACGGAGGGCTTTGTGGACAGGCCGTTTACGACGCGGCTGATGAGCCGGCATGCCTGGCGAGAAATGCGTCGTGAGAAGATACCGATCGAAATGGTTGCGGAGACGTATGACGATCCAGACGACGCTAGGGCGTCGGATCACGACTCGCTGCGCGAGATCCGGACACGATGGTTTGGCGATTACGGTATTGAGATCGTGGTCGACGTGAGCGACGGCCGGGTGGTCACTGTCTGGCGCAGAGGTGCGAAAACGTGACCACTCCAATTCTCGAGTACGACGAGTCGGTCGATGCGGCGTACCTGGCCTTTAGCGACGCCGAGTGGACGCGTCAGCAGCGTCTCGACGACGCTCGGGCAATCAACTACGCGGCCGATGGATCTGTGATCGGGGTCGAACTCTTATCTCCGAAGCGCAAAGGCGTGCTGCTCGATGGACTTCCATACCCGCAGACGAGATCGCACGAGTGATGCGCTCAGTCGGGTTCCAGATCCTGGAAACGGCCCGCTGACGGGCTGAGACGGGCTAGACCCGCCATGCCGCGCTCCGAGTGCGGCGCCTATTCAGAGCGGCCCGAGAGTCCTGGCTCGTTGACGGCCCGGCAACCACTGACGTCCCTCACGTCGGAACGGTGCCACTGCCAGGTGCGATAGGAGACAGAGGATGTCCCGACTACCGACCGAGCTGCTGCATGACTCGAGTTCGGTCAGCCTGCGACCCCCACTGAGGTTCGACGCCGCATCGTCGCCGCCTTCCTCAACTGATTCCCATGTGAATTCCGTCACCGGGCTTTTCGGGACTATCTACCCGTTGGCGGCCCGGCCTGCCGCACAGAACCTAGACAGGGATCGGAGGCGACTTCTCAGTGGAACTTTGGGCCTGCACTCAATGCAGGTCGCTCAACACGCGCTCTCGCACGAGTTGCTATGGCTGCGGCATGCCTCGCGACCCGGAGGAGCTGGCGACAGCCCGTGGACGGGTCAGGCCGCTGCACATCTTCATGGGCGTGGCTTTCGCGTTGATAGCGGCACTCACGGGCATCAGCGCGATGACACTGGTCAGCCTCCGCCCGCCCGACGCGCCAAGGCCCACCGCGCCCGCCATCGCTGCGTTTCCCAATCCCACCGACTCCGTCACGCCCTCTATTTCGCCGTCCGTGCCCGTGGTCCCTACTCCTGCGCCATCCGGGTCGTCGGCGCCCACAGACAGCCCGACCCAGACTCAGGCACCCACGCGAACCGCTCCCCCGCAAGCCACAGCAGTCAAACCATCCAGGGTCATCAAGTCCTCGAACTGGTCGGGCTATGGCCTGCGCAACAAGCAATACGTCAGCGTCTCCGCCGAGTGGACGCAACCGGAGGTCGACTGCTCGGCAGGCGACGAGGCCAACGTCAGCATCTGGGTGGGCCTCGACGGCGTGAAATCACATAGCGTCGAGCAGACCGGTACATCGGCTGACTGCCCAGCCAACGGCACAAGGGCCGTGTACTACGCCTGGTACGAGATGTATCCGGAGCCCATGCACCGGGCCCCAATGCTGGTCCGCCCCGGCGACCGTTTCAGCGCGCTGGTCCACGAACTGAGTGCGGAGAAGTTCGAGCTGACGCTGAAGAACCTTACGACCGACCAATCCTTCAAGACCTCAGCCAGCAGACCGGGCGGGTGGGCAACCTCAGCCGAGTGGGTGGTGGAACCAGCTGCGCTGTGCAATCCCACCTGCGCGGGATCTCAGCTCGCGCAGTTCGCCGACGTCACCTTCACGAGTGTCGCGGCAGAAACGAGCGATGGCTCCGTGGTGTTCGCGACGGCGTCCAGCCAACTCGTGCAGTTCGACCTTCGATCGAAGAAAGGTGCGCAGCTGGTCCACGTGTCTTCGCTGGCCGGCGACGTCCCGACTTTCGACATCGAGCGCGCGCCGTAACGAGCAGCTAGGACCCTGACCTCCCGCCAGTGGAGTGTTCGTCGATCCAGGCGGCGAGGTCCGTTTCAGTTAGCTGTCCGGCCGCCAGCGCAAGCATCGCCGACAGGGCGTCCGCGTTGGTCGCCGTGAGCTGAACCCCGTTGCGATCAAGGAAGGCGACGATCGCGACCAGTGCGACACGCTTGTTGCCATCGACATATGGGTGGTTGGTTGCCAGGCCGTAGCCGTAGGCAGCGGCCAGATCGGAGAGGCGCGCATTTTCGTCGTAGTGCCACCGCTGCCGCGGACGCGCCAGCGCAGACTCGAGCGCGTTCTCGTCACGCAGCCCATAGGCGCCACCGTGCGCGCGAATCTGCCTGAAATGAGCCTCGTCGATGACCAATCGCCCGAGCCAGCGCGGCTCGGGTCGATTCACCCGGCCAGCTCGCGCAGTGCCGACAGGTAGCGCTTGGCTGCCCGCCTCGTTGCCGCGAGGTCGGCCTCGAGTTCCTCGTCGAACGGAGTCAGCAGGATGCCCAGCTCCGTCTCCACTGCGAGGACGCGGTCGCCCGGGGCCAGATCGAGTCGATCCACCATCTCCTTGGGCAGCGTCGTGCCAACTGAGCCACCCACTCGACGGAGAGTTATCGGACGCGCCATTCGTGCACGATAGCACAAACGTGCTACCTGGCTAGCGCTAGTTCGAACAGCAGCGTGACCGAGCAGTCTGGGAGAACGGATGGAACCGGCGAAGCCGACCTACGTAGGGGAGCGCGGGTAACGCCTAGGCCGACGTAGGTAACTCTTTGGGTGCCCGCCCGGATGTGCCGAGCCCACCAAGCGGCCTACGGTCGCTGAGTTGAGGTATCGCATCGGGGGAAGAGGAGCCTTCAATGAAGCGCATCGGACTCTTGGGCGCAATCAGCGCCGTTGTCCTGGCATTGCTCATCCCGGCCTCAGTCTCGGCTAGCACCCCGACGACCTTCGGGGCGCGGGTCGATAAGGCGGTGTGCACCAACCACGGGGGACACCACGGCTTTGGCAAGGTCGTCTTGCAGATCAGCGCCTATGCCCGCAATGACCTACCGGACGAGCCGACCCCCAACTTCATCAAGATAGTCGGCAGGTTGGACCAGAAGGTCGATGGAATCTGGATCAAAGGCGGCCTGACGACGGCAACCACGCCGATCTATCCCGACGGCACGGCGTACGTCTACCCGGACCTGCTCGGGCTGGCCTGGCATTTCGAGTCGGCTGACCATCCGCGCTCGCGGATCGTGATGCGAGTCGAGTTCTGGGACGTCTTGCCGTCTGGAAACGTCCGACTGGGAAAGATCTCCGCTCGAACCGCGGCCTGCTGAGGCCAGCCACCTAATCGATGGCGGCTTGAAACCACACGAGGGGAGGCCCGGGCACAGAGCCCGGGTCTTTTCCTATGGGTCGAGGAGCCCATCCGAGGCGGCTTAGCATTGCGCTGTCCCAGCGCTAGCAAACCCAGGAGTGACTCGACATGGCCCATGTTCTGTGCGTGCTCTACGACGACCCGGTGACTGGCTACCCGCCTGCTTACGCGCGGGACGATGTGCCCAAGATCGACCACTACCCGGGCGGCACGCACGACCCCCACGCCCAAGGCGATCGACTTCACGCCGGGCCAGCTCCTGGGCAGCGTCAGTGGCGAGCTCGGCCTGCGCAAGTTCCTCGAAAAGGCCGGCCACCGCCTGACCGTCACCTCGAGCAAGGACGGCCCCGAATCCGTCTTCGAAAGACTGCTGCCCAGCGCCGACGTCGTCATCAGCCAGCCCTTCTGGCCCGCCTACATGACCGCCGAGCGGTTCGCCAAGGCACCAAATCTCAAGCTGGTGATCACGGCGGGCATCGGGTCCGATCACGTCGACCTCGCAGGCGGCCATCGACCGCGGCATCACCGTCGCCGAGGTGACCTACTCGAACAGCATCAGCGTGTCCGAGCACGTGGTCATGCTCATCCTCTCGCTCGTGCGCAACTACATCCCCAGCTACAAGATCGTGGTCGAGGGCGGCTGGAACATCGCCGACGCCGTCTCCCGCTCGTATGACCTGGAGGGCATGCAGGTCGGAACCGTGGGCGCTGGTCGGATCGGATCCGCGGTGCTTCGTCGGCTGAAGGCCTTCGACGTTGGCCTGCATTACACCGATCGCCACCGACTACCAGAGCTGGAGAAGGAGCTGGGCGCGACCTGGCACCCCGACGCCAAGTCGCTGGTGCGGTCGATGGACGTGGTGACCATCAACACGCCGCTCCACCCGCAGACGGAGCACCTGTTCGACGACGAGCTGATCGGCACCATGAAGCGCGGCGCGTACCTGGTCAACACGGCGCGCGGCAAGATCTGCGATCGCGACGCGGTTGTCCGCGCGCTTGAGAGCGGCCGACTTGCGGGCTACGCGGGCGACGTTTGGTTCCCCCAGCCCGCCCCGCGCGATCACCCGTGGCGAATCGATGCCGTGGCACGGCATGACGCCGCACACCTCTGGCACGTCGCCTGTCCGCGCAGGCGCGCTACGCAGCCGGCACGCGCGAGATCCTCGAGTGCTTCTTCGAGGGCCGACCAATCCGCGAGGAGTACCTGATCGTCGACGGCGGCCACCTGGCCGGCACCGGCGCGCAGTCCTACTCGCCCGGCGACGCCACCGGTGGCTCAGAGGAGGCCGCCCGCTTCAAGTCCCGCTAGGCCTTGCGGATTGACGGACCGTACGCTGAGACGTACGCTTGCACGTACGATGAAAGTTATTCCCGTTACTGAGCTGCGCCAGAGGACCGCTGAGGTGCTTGATGATCTGCACGGGTCGGGCGAGCCCGTGGCGATCATCCAGCGCTCGCAGAAGACGGCGTACCTGGTTGATGCAAAGCAGTACGACGCGCAGATGGCCGAGCTCAAGTCGGCGCGCCGCCAGCTATTCCTGCGCGAGGTTCGGGAAGCAGAAGCCGAGTACGCCGCCGGCGGCGCCTCCTCCTTCAAGGACATCGAGGAGCTGCTGGCCGGCCTGCGGGACTAGGCATAGTCGGCCGTGCGCGTCGTCGCCTCATCCCATTTCGTACGCCGAGCCCGGAAGCTGAAACCACCGCGCGACGAGCTTCTGCGTGCCGCGCTGCGCAGGTTCGCGTCTGATCCCCAGGATCCCCTGCTGCGTACGCACAAGCTCAAAGGCGATCTGGCCGACTACTGGGCTTTCAGCGTCGACGACGACCTCCGCGTCCTATTCCGCTGGGATGGCGATGCGTGCTTCTTGATGTCTGTCGGAACCCACGATGAGATCTACTGACCTTAAGGTCAGGTCACGGGTCCATCGCCAAGCATTCGACGGTGTCACAGTTCCTGTGGTCTTGTGTTGCTGTGCTAATGTGACGACGGATGAAGAACGTAACGATCGCGGTTCCAGACGACGTCTATCGCACGGCGCGCATCCGCGCCGCGGAACGTGGCACGTCTATCAGTGGATTGGTCGCCGACTATCTGAGGACGCTCACCACAGACACCGAATTTGCACGTCTGGAGGCTCAACAGAAACACATTCAGCGCGACATCAAACGCTTCCGGGCAGCGGATCGACTGACGCGCGAGGAGCTGCACGACCGTGCGCTTCGTTGACACGAACGTTCTCCTGTATGCGATCTCGCGCGATCCAGACGAGCAGACCAAGGCTCTCCAGGCGAACGAAATCCTCGACGCCGCCGATCTTGGTCTCTCGGTCCAGGTTCTCCAAGAGTTCTATGTACAGGCGACACGTAGCACCAGGTCAGACGCAATCAGCCACGAACAGGCTGTCGGCTTGATCGAGGCATGGCGTCGCTTCCCGGTTCAGGACCTGACCGTGCCCATCATGGACAGCGCCTATGCGACGCGCGCTCGCTACAGCATCTCGTACTGGGACGCGGCGATCATTGAGGCCGGCAGGGCGTTGGGGTGCGCAGTGATCCTGTCGGAAGACCTTGACCCGGCAACAGACTATGACGGCGTGCGCGTCCAAAACCCTTTTGCTGGGCCGGCGAGTCGCTAGTTGGCAGGCCTTACTCCGGTAGTCGACCGGTTGAATCCGGAAGAGCGAGCACCGTGACACCTTCCAGGCGCGCCGCTCGAGCGAGCGCCGGATCACTGGTGGCCAGCTCCGTCTTCAGCGCGATCGCCGTGGCGAGACATGCACAGTCGGCGAGCGATAGGGGCGAGGTCTGTCTGTCGTAGTGGACGGCGCGCAGAGATGCGGCCCGCCTGGCAGTCGGTAGCCAGAATGGCTCAACTTCCAAGCCGGCGACCAAGAGCAGATCGATGGCGTCGTTGACGTCATCGAAGCGTCGTCCTTTGACTCGGACAAGGTGATCAATCACCTCGTGCAGATTCACCGCGCTGATCGATGGTGGTGGGCGGCGGTCGAGCAGCTCGGCGACCTCGCTACGAGCCGGTTCGTCGAGCAAGAAAGCTATGAGGGCCGAGGCGTCAAGAACGGTCACGGCCGTAATACCGTGCCCACTTCCGCTCTTCCGCTTCGAGCTCCTCTTCGCGTCCCTGGCGCCTCATCTCATCGCTCGAGGGGCCGCCGCTCGGTAGAGCGAGGGAACCGGCCGCGGCAGCGATTGGATCTTCCGGAACCGGCCGGATGCGCACGAACGAGCCCCCATCGTCGATGATGACCTCGCGAGTTCCCCAGCGGTGCCTGATCTCCGCGGGGATTTGGACCTGGCCACCTTGTGAGATGCGCGTAACTCTCATGAAGCGAGGATACGTTTCATGAGGCCCCACTTCAAGGCCTCATCGGCAAATTCGATCCTGCTTCAAGTCCTGCGTAGGCGCCCGCAGCGCCACGAAGGCGGCCCCGATCCAAGCCATCGCGACGACGACTCCCCCGCCATGCGCGTGCAAGGCCAGGATGTCCACGGCCGTGATCAGTGGCACCAATGCCAGCAGTCGGGTGCGGTTGTCGGAACGCAGAAACATGAGCACGGTCATCCCCACAAGCCCGACTTGGACGATCAGCGCTCCGGCTATGAACGGTAGAAATGCCCAATCCAGCTGCAAGCCATCCTCGACCAGGTTGGCGATGCCCGCCACCGCCGCTCCGAATGCTCCGAAGACTGAGACGAGGTAGAGGCGGCGACCCCCAACCAGCCGCGCAAGCATGGGCAGGGCCACGGCGAGTGCGAGAAGTGCGGCGCTCAGTGAGAGTGTCGCGAACCAATCGAGCGCCGTGGCCGGATGCTGGAAGTTCGGGTCGCCGAGCATCACCAGCGAGCTCGCACCGAACAGCAGACCGGTCGCGGTGAACACAACGGCCCGCAGCATCGCGGGACGGCCGCAGTTCAATGCCCCGCCGATCCGTTTGCGTTTACTTCCGAACCTAACCGGCATAGGCTGGTCGCCAGCGACGAATCCGCAGTCCACTGAGGAGGAGAGCGATGAGTCCACGTCTTAGGGGGTTGCTGGTCGCCACCACGGTGGCCATCGCGGCCCTCGCCGCCACGCAGCCGGTCCTGGGTTACGAGCTGGGCCACACGGGCACCGTCGGTGTGCATTCGATGACTGATACGGCGGGTGATCCGGCAGCGATCGGCAAGTACAGGTACTACGCCTCTGACGGGTTCGGCTGGCTGACACGGTTCTGGGTCTTCCCGCCCAAGATGAAGGCCGTCGCGGGCAAGAGCGCGCAGACGGTCGGCTGGACGTTCACGGTCGAGCGCAAGGATTGCGGCTTCGGCGGCTGCTCGCATTGGTTCGGCACCTACACCAGCCCGGAGCAGACCGCGGTCACCAGCGACGCGACGAACGCCTCCTTTAGCCAGGCAACCGTGCTTGTCCATGTCCCATGCGGACACAACTGCGCGGACCTGGGCTCGTCGTACCGCATCACCGTGAAGATGATCTGGCACCGACCCGGCGGCAGCATCCAGGGCACCGTCCGCGACCGGATCTACTGGTATGGCGCCGCTATGACCAACGGCGACACAGGCGTCCAGGAGAAGACCGCGGGCGCCGGTTGGTCGCCTGACTTCTAGACCGAACAAGGGTCAGTTGACGACGAGCTCCGATCTCATGCTCACCGGATGGATATCGCACACCAGCTTGTATGTCCCCGCCGCCAGGGCGGGCACATTGAGCACCTTCCCTGAGGGGCCGGTGAACACCTCACTCTGTGCCACACTCGTTCCGGCGGCATCCACGATGTGGACGTTGTGCGGGACCACGTCCAGGTTGTCGAACCACAGCTGGAACGGCGCGTCGGCGGGCGCAACCACGCGCGCTTCGCCGAATTGCTCATACCTGGCCGAGAGGTAGAGCGAGCCGGGCGGCCGAGTCTGCGCCGGGCCCGCCGGCGCAGACGCGCTGCACCCAACAAGGACTACCGCCACGACCAGCGCAGCGACTAGCGCCACTCTTCGCGCGAGCATCACGCGTCACCCTTGCGCGCGAACGGGTACTTGACCACGCGTCATGCCCAGATCGAACGTCCGGCGCAGCACGTTGGCCGGGCCTCCGTCGTAGCGCATCATCTCGATGACGAGCAGCGCGATGAGCCCGATTTCGATCGCCTTGTCGACATATGCCGTCCAATACCGCGCGCCAAACATGATCCAGCCCAGGATCGTAGCGAGGGTGAAGCCCAGCAGCGCGGCCCGCACCAGCCAGCGATAGCGCTCGAGCACGGCAATCGGCAGGATCATCGCCACGGCCAGCACGAAGTAGCCGGCCGCATTGGCCATGAACATCAAGCCGCCCAGCGTGGTGTGGATGTAGGCCGTGGCCAGCGTCAGCACGACGATCCCCGCGCGCAGGATGACGCCCACGGTCGAACGCGGACTCGCGATCGCAGTCATTGGGGTCCCTCTCCTCCGATTGGTCGGCAGGTCGCCGACCTATGGGAGAGCGTGTTCGTCGGTGCCCGGGAGGTCGTCGGCCCGCAGGCCAAATCGCGCTAGGCCACGGGGATGATCTTGCGAGTCGTCCGACTCATCCCCGCGGAGGCCTACATCAGCGCGGCGGATGACTGCCAGGCTGAATGAGGCCCGACTCGTAGGCGAGCACGACGGCCTGGACGCGGTCACGGCAGCCCAGCTTGTCAAGCACGTGCGCCACGTGGGTCTTCACGGTCGCCTCCGAGACGACCAGCTCCGCGGCGATCTCGCTGTTCGACTCGCCGCGCGCGATCAGCTTCAGCACTTCCAGCTCGCGCGCGGTCAGCTCGTCCAGTCCGCGCAGCTCAACCGCGCCGGTTGGTATTCGCGCGAACTCCTCGACCAGCCGGCGCGTGACAGAGGGCGACAGCAGCGCCTCGCCGGCCGCGGCAACCCGGATGGCCTCGACCAGCTGCTCTGGTGGAGCGTCCTTGAGCAGGAAACCGGACGCGCCGGCGCGGAAGCCGTCGAAGATGTACTCGTCCAGGTCGTACGTGGTCAGGATCACGACGCGCGTCTGCGGTGACGCCTCCGCGAGCCGGCGGGTCGCCTCCAGACCGTCCATCACCGGCATGCGGATGTCCATCAGGACGACGTCGGCGCGCTCCCTGGGCACGTGCTCGACCGCCTGCGCGCCATCGGCGTGCTCGCCGACCACCTCAATGTCACGCTCAGACGACAGGATCATGCGGAATCCGGTCCGCACCAGCGTCTGGTCGTCGACTATCGCGAGGCGGATCACTGCTCGATTGGCAGCGTGGCGTAGACCGCGAAGCCAGACCCTGTGCCGCGGTCCAGCGTGGAACTCGCCACGCAGCAGCGCGACGCGCTCGCGCATGCCCACCAGTCCGTGGCCCGTCGGCTGCTCGTGGTCCGTCGGCAGCTCGGAGTCGGGTGCGGGCAGCGTGGCTGATTGGTCGCCTCCGTCATCCTCGACACCGATCTCCAACTGGTGGGGCAGGTAGCGCACGACGACCTCTGCCTTGGCGCCCACAGAGTGGCGTGTGATGTTCGTCAGTGCCTCCTGGACGATCCGATACGCCGACACATCCACGCCCACCGGTAGCTCGCGGCTCTCCCCTTCCACGCGCAGGGTCACGTCCAGGCCCGCCTGGCGCATGTCCGCGACGACTTTGTCCAGCTCCGCCACGGACGGCTGTGGCACGCGCGGTGCGGAGCTGGTAGCCACGGCCGAATCCGGTTCGTCGTGCCGGGCGACGCCCAGCAATCGGCGCATTTCGAGCATCGCGCTCCGGCCGGTCTGTTCCACGTGGTCAAGTGACTCGCGCGTCCGTTCCGGATCCGTGTCGAGCATCCGTTTGCCGGCTGCGGCCTGGATGACGATGACCGACAGGCTGTGGGCAATCACGTCGTGGAGCTCGCGCGCGATGCGGCTCCTTTCCGCTGCGGCGGCTTGCTCGGCTTCGTGCTCGCGCTCGAGTTGCAGGCGGACCGTGTCCGCTTTGAAGTCGGCCGCCTGGCGCGTCCGCACGCGCAGCGCCGAGCCTGCCCACATGAACCCGGCCGCGACCACGACGAGCCCGGGCAGGACGGGGTCGAAAGCGCTGCTGCCGAAGAGCGTCCCCCACCAGGCCAGGTCGATGGCCGCCAGGGTCACGAATCCAATGACAACGTTGCGGCGTCGTGGACCCTGCATGCCGGCGGAGAAGCAGCCGATCATGAGCGCAATCCAGCCAGCCGCCGACTGATTGACCAGCGGGCTCAGGATCACCGCCGATGCAGTAAGCACCAACACGACCATTGGCGCGGCCCTTCGGAACACGGTCGACAGAGTGCTGATGACCACGAAGATGGCGGAGACGCCGATGACGAAGCGGCCCCACTCCGAGTCGGCGCCCGGAACCATGGCGCCCGGGTACGCATAGCGAAGAATCTCGACGAGGCCCAGGCATGCCAGCGCGACGGCAAGGGCGACGTCGACCGCCCGCTGCGAGAAGTGCCTGCTGCCGATCGTCACGCCGGGGCGTTCCAGGGAGACGGTGCCTATGGATTCCATCGCGCGCAAACCTTAGGCGCGGAGAGTGGCGCGGGTCATCATCCCTGAGACGTCCCGGCTCATCCCGGCGAATGACTTCTAGCCCTCTGCGGATCAGTCCAGCTGGTCGAGGTAGATCACCGCGAGCTTTGGGATCGATTTGATGCGCCGGTCATTGGTTACAAAGGCTGTAGCCCCGGCGCTGCGTGCCGACGCAAGGTGGATCGCATCCGCCAGTGAGAGCGACCCGGTGCCGCGGAGGGCCGCAGCGTCGACGGCCACCTGGACGGAGAGTGGCACGAGGCGCGTGTTGTCGAGAGATTGCAGCTCGTCCGAATAGCGCTCGACCAGTGCGGGGTCGCCTGCCTGGGCGGGGCCACTGCAGATCTCCGCTATGGCCAGCGTCGCGACGACAGCTTCGCCGTGCCCATCCGCCACCGCATCGAGGAGCGCGCCGGCCCGCTCGGACAAGGTGCTCGAACCTTCAAATAGATAGATGAAGACGTTGCTGTCGATCCCGATGCGCGCATGGCGCGCCAGCATGGCCCTGACCGTCTGGCTCAAGCGCCACGTTCCGATTCATCGCGCAGCTGCCGCACGTGCTCAACAGGGTCGCGGCCCTGCCACACATCGCGGCCCAGTCCGCGCAGGCGGTCCGACGGCTTGGGTGGTCTGACCCGAAGCACGAGCGAGTCCTTGATAACTTCGACCGTGAGCCTGTCGCCGGCTTGAATTCCAAGCTTCCGGCGCGCTTCGCTAGGTATCGCTATCTGATGCTTGGTACTTACTTTGGCGCTAAGCATGACCACATCATACCAAGCACCAAGGCACCAAGGCGCTGATGTATCTTCCGCGGACGTCACCCAAGCGCCTGGGGGTCGCCGCCCTGGCCATCGTGCTGCTCACGACGGCATGCAGTTCGAGCACGCCTACGACGCCACCGACGACGGCGCCCGGGCAACCGACTCAACCCGGCCAGCCCGGCCAGACCCTCGCGCCAGAACAGACCGCCGCGCCAGGACAGACTGCCGGGCCGGACACGACTGCCGGGCCGGACACGACTGAAGCGCCGGGCGAGCCACTGCCCACGCTCGAGCCCCTTCCACCGCCGGAGCCGCTCCAGGAACCGGAGCTGCAGTCATCCGACGAGATCACCCAGGCGATGCTCCAACCAGAGCTCGCCGAGCAGGCGGTGGTGTCGATGCTCGACGAGCTGGGGATCGGGATCTACAAGGTCGACGGCTCGCCGATTCGCGTGGGGTCGGAGGTGTCCGACGCGGACTTCTATTTGTTCGAGCCACAGGTGCGCGGCCTGATCGCGATGCTCCAAAACCAGGACGATCCAGGCGACTGGATCACGTTCCGCGACTTCCATTCGGCCATGGCCGGGCTGGGCTACACAGGAACCCCGGAAGAGCTCACCGCGGCCTATGCCGATGCATATGCCGCGGCACCGGACGAACCCATCGTCAAGTTCGTCACGACCAATGCCTTCATCGACCCGGAGGCTTCTTTCTCGCGGTTTGGCGCCTGGCTCCTCCTTTTGGACGGCTTCGTTCCGCCCCATGCAGCAAGCACGAACGCCGGGGCGCCATCAGAGGCGGCGCGTGGAGCGGGCGGCGGGGTGGCCATGTCGACGTTTGTTGCGCCGCACTACTCGATGTGGGGTGCAGCGCGCGATCGCATCGGACAGAGCCAACCGATCGACACAAGTACTGCGTCCACGATTGCCAGACTCATGGCACTCGCGGCGCAAATGTCGATCACCGTTACCCCCGCCTCGTCGCCAGCCCATGAAGGTCACACCGGACTTGGCACGCCAGTTCAGGTCACCGCGCTGCTTGCGGCTCCACCGGGCGGCTTTATCTCGCCGTTCACGGGCCGGCCGGAACTGCCGGCGCCGAACGCAAACCCGGTCGCCGGCCTGCCTGTTACGTGGCATCCGGACGATGCAATGACGAAGCACGGCTCATTTGCGCCGCTGACCGACACGACGGGCTTCATCGGCGGCGTGCGCGGATCGTTCACGCCTAAGAAGGAGAAAGCTGAGGGCCACGGCATCGTGGTCACTGAGCTGATCAGCGTTACCGCGACCGTGCCAGCGCGACAAGTGGTCAACTCCATCTATGGCCTGCCATTGACGGCCGGCACGATGTTTCCTGGTGACATATCCGGGGTTGGCCACTTGGGCATGGCCTGGCATACGGAGGTCATGCAGGTCACTCTGACCAACAAGTACAACGTCACGATCAAGACCTTCATTGGTAACACGAACACGAATGGAACCGACACGTTCACGGGCATGCTGGGACTGATGGAGGACGGCAGCTGGATCGGCGATCTGGAGGGGACGGCCAGCGGAAACTTCAGCGGCAACGCATTCGGCAAGGCATGCTCCTCGAGCTGGTTCGCCACGCAGAAGCTGTTCGTCCAGGGCAAGAGCGACCCCACCCTTCAGAACGGTGACTTCATCTTCATGTTCTACCCCGGCCTTCGCGGCGGTGGGCGATCTTGGACGCGGACGGTGCCCACCAACCCTCCACAAAGAGCGCGGACAGACCTATGCCCCGTTCAACGACAGCGGTATCACGTCCCCTGACACAGGTGGTGGCCTCGTCGTTGTCTTGCCACCCAAGCCGGCCGGCGGAACAGCCACTTATCCAGTCACTTCCCTGCCCCGCTCAGGGATCATCATCACCGGCACTTCGTGGGTCGTGACGATCAGCTACCCAACCCTGCCGTAACGCGCCGCGTCCGCTCATCGGCTGTGCGACGCAACAAAGGACAGGCCTTTCATCTCCTTCCGTGATGCTTTGGGTGGTACCCTACGTAGGGTATGAAGAAGACATCCGTCTATCTCACTGAGGAAGAGGCTGCGGATCTGCGCCGGCTGTCGGTGCGCGAAGGGCGTTCGCAGGCCGAACTCATACGCGATGGCATCCGCCGGGTCATCGACGAAAGCGGAGCTCCGGAGCGTGAATTCAGGAGCCTGGGCAAGGGCCGTGGTGGTGGACAGCCGTACCGGCCGTGGACCTCGCAGAACGTGTACGACAAGGCTTTCGGCGGCGACTGATGGCGCTGATCGTCGACGCCGGTGCGTTGTACGCGCAGGCGGATGCGGACGAGCCGCGGCACGAGGCGGTCGCACGGTTGCTGCGCACTGAGAAGGAAGCGCTGATCACATCTGAGCTCGCGGTCGCTGAGGCCGACTACCTGATCCTGGACCGACTGGGAGTCGATGTGGAGCTGGCCTTTCTGGCCGACTTGGCCTCCGGTGCCTTTCAGGTCGAGTGCCTGACGCGGGCGGAGATAGAACAAGCGAGTGCGATCGTCGAGCGCCATCGCGACCTCAAGCTGGGTCTGGCTGATGCGTCGCTCGTCATTCTTGCCGCGCGGCACCGTACGAGCCGGATCGTTTCCTTTGACGAGCGTGCATTCCGGGCTGTCGCGCCATTGACCGGTGGCGCCTTCGTGATGCTCCCGGCTGACTCGGCCGACTAACCGCGGACGGCGACAAAGTCTGCTAGCGGTAGACGTCGCGCCGGTGCCCGATCTTGACCACGGTCACGGTCGAGTCCTGGTCGTTGATCTCGTACAGGATTCGCTGATCGCCTTGCCTAACCCGATATTTCTCTTCGCCGCTGAGCTTCTCGCAGCCTGCTGGTCGCGGATCGCTGGCCAGGCCACGAATGCGTTCGACGATGCGCCGACGGTCCTTGAGCGCCAACTCCTCCAGCTCTTTCGCGGCCGATCTCTTGATCAGGACGCTATAGCTGGCCACGACTCTTCAGGTCGCCGACGAAGTCCTCGAAAGCCAGCGCCGGCTCGTCCGCGCGATCGCGGAATACGGCCAGGTCTGAGGCGTCTTCCGAAAGTGTCTGGCGCACAGCGTTGTTGACCAGCTCAGAGATGCTCTGATCCGTCTCCGCCGCCTTCAGGCGAAGTGCCCTGTGAATTGGTTCTTCGAAGTAGACGGTCGCGCGTTTGGACATGCCGACATTTTAGCGTTATGACGTCTCAACGTCGCTGGGCGAGTCTCCCAATATGGGTGCGAAGACGGCCCAGAAGCGGTCGACATCGACTGCCTTCACGTAAGGCCGCATGAGGAGGATGCCCAGAGCGTCGCACGCGGCATCGATGAAGCCGTGCTCGTGGGCCGGCCCCAGGACTTCAATCTTCGAGGTCTCGCGTTGGCCGTCCCAGGCATTGACCGCGGCTACGTGCTCGATCGTGCGGGCGCTCTCGTGGGTCTGCTCCGCGTAGGCCGCAGCGGCGCGGCGCGCGATCCCGGTCGCGACAGCGCGCAGCTCGAACCACGCATCGCGTAGGCCCTCGCGGCTGAGCACCTGGGCCAGTGCGTCGTCCGCCGCGTCGCGCAGGGCCCAGCCTGCGTTCGCCGTCTCGAGACGCTTCCAATCGGCCGGTGCCAACTCGCGCAGCGTGGCCAGCAAACCTTCGACCTGGGTCGTCCCCTTGCCGTATTCCATCCGCCGAGGTTAGCCGTCGACTGCCAGCACGCCAGTGCCATTCGGTGCCAAGCGAAATTGCCAATCATCTGCACAACACCGGGCCAATGGGGAGATTTGAACCGCCGAGAAAGCTCTTCAGGCGGTCGAGATCCCTGCGCCTGCGGCCCTTGGCGTAACGACTTTGCCCGTAGATCTGCAAAGTTGCCCGCCTCGACAGCACCGAATTGTCCAAATGTCGACGAGCGCCGCCGGCAGCTGCGCGGATCGGGACGAAGTGTGCAATTGATTGGCAAATCTGATCGGCCAGGTTGGCACGAGCGGATGTGGCATACTCCCCGCGTCAGATATGTATCAAGTCATGGAGTATGTATTGGCCACGCGAGTAGGAGAGCGCGGACAAGTCACGATTGAAAAGCACATCCGGGAGGAACTCGGCGTGTACGCCGGAGACCAGGCCATCCAACGTATCGAAGACGGCCGGCTCGTAGTCGAGTTCGTTCCCGCGCCCCACAGCCGATCGCTCGCAGGAGCCCTGCGCGACAAGGTCACGGTGCGTCCAAAGGACGAGAGCTGGTCGTCCCTGCGCGACGCGGCGGCCTCGACGCCAGATCCCGACCGTCCGACGTGATTTCTGTCGATACATCCGTGGTCGTCCGCTATCTCGTCGGCACGCCGGTCGCCCAGGCGAAGCGTGCCAGCGCGCTCGTGGACGGCGAGTCCAGGATCGGTATCTCCGTCGTCGCGTTGGTCGAGACCGCGCATGTCCTCCGGACTCAATACGGGATCGATCGGTCGAATGTCGTGGAAGTCTTGATCGAGCTGCTGACACGCGAGAACATCGAGCTGCTCGGCCTTCCGAAGAAGTCGCGCTCTCCGCGTTCGTCCGCGCCAGGTCTGTCCCGGGCAGCCCAATCCCCGACGCCCTGATCGCGGCGACCGCGGAGTGGGCAGGAGCGCTGCCCGTCTACACGTTCGACCAGGATTTTGGCCGGCACGGCATTGCCGTCGCTGTCCCGTGAGCCATCAATTTCAGGGCTAGCCAGGGGCAGGACAATGGACGCTCGCGTCACGTGCGTCCACGCTGCTTGGGAGGGACCTGAATGATCCGTCGCTCCGCACTCACCGGTGTTTTGCTGTTGATGCTCTCGACGGCGAGCGTGTCGGCCGCGAGCGGTCAAACCGTCGACGTCTACAACTATTACTTCACGCCGACCCCGGCAACGATCACATTGGGCGCGGCCGCGGTGTGGCACAACACCACCCTCCACACCAGCCATACCTCGACGGCCGACCTGTTCAGCCTATGGAGCAGGAGCCTGGCACCACTGGTGACGTCGGCGCCGGTGAACTTTCAGCACTCGGGCACGTTCGCTTATCACTGCATGATCCATTCGACGATGCACGGCAAGATCAAGGTGAAGATGGCTGCCGCCCCCACATCCGGGCCATCCAGCACCAACTTCGTGATCGTCTTTGCCACAACGAACGCGGCCAGCGGCTTCATTCACGACGTTCAGAAGCGTCGCGCTGGCGGGACGTTTTCGTTGTGGAAGAGCACGGCCGCCCAGTCGGCGACCTTCGTCGCGCCACGGACCGGCACATTCGAGTTTCGCGCCCGACTGCGCCGGCTCAGCGATGGAGTCGCGACCGGCTGGAGCCCGACGCTGACGATCACGGTGACCTAGCGCAGGAATTCCAACTGCCAGCCGCAGATCGAGGCTGCCACAAGAGGGATGACGGATGGCCGCCACGGCCGTCGCTGGAGCCATGCTCGGCGGTCATGGCTTCGCCCTCCCGAGAAAACGTAGGGAAACACCCGATTTCTACACCGGCTCGAGGGAGATAGCGTCGAGGCCAATCCGTAGTGGCGGTTTCGTCCGTGATAACCGTGATGCTCCTTCGCCGCGTGGCTGTCGCGGCAACCGTGGCACTGTCCGTGGCGTTACAGGCCCTGGCCGCGCCACAGACATCCCTCGCTGCAAACGCGCCGCCCACGATCAGCAGCTTCTCGCCAACGTCAGGGCCGGTCGGAACGCTCGTGACGATCCACGGCACTCACTTCGGCAATCCTGCGCCCGGCCTGCAGGTCCTCTTCAACGGCACGTTGGCCAGTCCCGAGACCGTGATCGCGAGCAAGATCACGGTCCGCGTGCCACCGCTCGCGACGACCGGGCCGATCACCGTCAGGACGCGCTACGGCACCGCCGAGACGCGCTCGTCGTTCCACGTGACGAAAGGCATCGCGTCTTTCCCCAAGGGTGCGTGGCCCGGTCAGCAGATCACCGTCGCGGGCTCAGGTCTCCCCGCCTTCCATGACGTGACGTTGACCTTGGACGGCTCGCCGTTCGGCGGCGTGGCCACGGACGCCAATGGTCAGTTCTCGTTGCTCAGGACACTGCCCGGTGACCTGACCATTGGCCCGGAGCACATCCTCGCGGCCACGGACTCGATCACGCTGACGAAGTTCAAGATCCGCATCTGGATCTTTGGCTCGTGGCTCCAACCCAGGAACGATGCCGCGCAGACCAGCAACGGCGCGGATGAGTTCCTGATCAATGCCGGCAACGTCAAGAAGGCTGTGTACCTGTACCAGTCAGGGCCGTCAACTTCACCGGTCGTCGAGGACTACGGCAACCTTTACCTGGGTGGACCCAATGGCGTGCGGCAAATCGTCGGGTACTCGACCCCATATACCGCGACGGGATGGACAGAGGTTCTTGATGGCGCCGTCACACAGTCGCCGGCTGTCGCGAACCAGGTCGTCTACGCGGTGACCGACGACAAGCTGTACGCAATCCCGGAGCTCCAATCCACGCCGCAGGCGCCGCTGTGGTCGGCGTCGCTGGGTGATGGTGCAAATCCATTCGCGCCTGTGGTGGCAGATGGTCGGGTCTACGTGGCTGGCGGCGGAACGGGCGAGCTCGAGGTGTTCGACGCCAACGGCGTGACGAACTGCAGCGGCTCGCCCAAAGTGTGCACGCCGCTGTGGTTCAACACATTCACGACGGTGTTTGGTTCGCCGGCCGTTGATGCAAAGTCGGACGGGGGCTCTGGCGATGTCTACCTGAGCGTTCGCAACGCCGGAATCAACAAGGTCGTCGTGCGCACCGGCGCAGGCGCGACGGCTGGTTCATCGGTCAGTCTGGCATCAACGTCTCTGTCTGGACCTTCAGTCGCCGGTGGCCACGTCCTGCTCAGTGGCTGGTCCAGCAGCACGTCGGCCGCGACGCTCTATTCGCTCGACGCATCGACCCAAGCACTTCTGTGGACCAGCGGCGATCTGGGCGGAGCTGCCCAGCCGACGGCCGTTGCCGTCGGTGGAGGCCATGTCTTCGTTGAGAACCGCGCGGGCGTCCTGCTCTCTTTCAAGAGCTCCGGCTGCGGATCATCGGTCTGTAACCCGCAGTGGCAGTCGATCGCTCTGGGCCAGGGTGGTGGTTTGACGCCGCCGACATTCGCCAACGGCGTTGTCTACGCGGGCGACGACGTACAACCCGCGCCGTACAGCGACGAGGAGCGCCTGCTCTACTTCGACGCCAACGGTTGTGGTGGCAGTACGTGTTCGGCGATTAACGCCCAGAACCCCGACCAAGTGGGCATCAACAGTCAGATCGTGGTCGTGGCCGGGACGGTGATAACCGTGGGCCACGGCGAGCTGACCGTCTACGAGCTCAAATAGGTTCGTAACTGCTACGGGACGAAGTTGACTCCTGAGTACGTGGCGCTATCGAGCTCGCCTTTCAGGGTTCATCGAACACTCCTTTGTGGTGTCGGTTCCCGGGCGCCGGATCGGGTCTAGTTGCCGGTTCGGACCGTGGCATCGCCGGCGCCGACCGTGTACAGAACGACGAGGTTGCCCGCCTTGGTCACGAACGGGTCGAACCCGCTTGCGTCGACGAGCTCTGGGCTCGCCCAGCTCACCCCATTGCTCGACTGCTGGTAGTAGACGCCGTAGCCGGCGCTTGTATGGCGCTCATAGACGGCGCGGACGACGCCACCCTGGAGATTGATGTCCGGAGTCGCCGTCTTCCAGCTCGTGGGCGCAAGGGCCATCTCGCTCGACCAGCTGGTCCCGCTGTCAATCGTGCGCCGGAAGACGACTTGGCTCCGGCTAGCGTTCAGGATCGTGTATGCCAGATAGGCGTGCGTGCCCGACGCCGTCACGGCCATGTTGTCGAACACTCCGTAGGCATTGGTGGTGACCGTGACAGGCGAGCTCCAGGACACTCCACCGTCCGTCGAGCGTGTCACCTGAAGTTCCGTTGCGCGCGTCTTGTAGGCGAGATAGACGACGCCATCGCCCGCGGCAACGGTCGTGCCCATGTCCTGGACGTGGCTCGCGAATGCTGTTGGCGGACCGAAGCTGACGCCGCCGTCGGTGCTGACGCGCGTCCTGATCGTGTTGTTGTTGCCGTTCTGCCAGGCCGCGATGACGAGCCCGCCTGGTCCCCTGGCGACGCTCAGATTGATCGGGAAATTCTTGTTCGTCAGCGCGACGGAGGGGTCGAAGCTAACGCCGCCGTTGGAGCTGCGCGCATAGCGGACGCGGTTGTGCTGCGTCCACACGGCGTCGACATACGGATCGACGCCGGAGATGGCAGCGTCGTAGCCATTCGTCGACAGTGTCAAAGGCGTATCCCACGACGAGCCAGAGGTTGTGCTCCGTCGGAGTGCGACGTTGTAGCCGTCGCCGTTCCATTCGACGTAGATCGCCACCGCCGTCGTCGAGTTGAGACCGACCACGCCATTGGCAAAGCCACTGCCCGACGAGGTGATCGGGATTGGCCCGCTCCATGAGTGGGCCGCGAGCACCTGACCCGCGATGATGGATGACAAAAGGAGCGCGCCAAGCACGGCCAAGGCAGGACGACGTGTCCGGTGGAACATCACGGCATTCCCCGTTGACGAGTCCGTTGGCGGCAGCTCGTGTCGCCGCAACAGCGGGACACCCGGCATCGTACGCGTGCCAGTCAGGCAGCCTGCGTAGTCATTTCTGCTAGTCCGCGCAAGCAATCGGCCAGCTGAGAGTGTGACCCTATTTGAATTGACGCATTTCGCAGTATTCCGGGGCTCTTCGCGCGCCGCGCGAGATCAGGGGGCATACTGTCGGTTGATGGTGCGCGTGACGGTCGTACCCAGACACACAGGAGAGGTATGACCAAGCGCTCGAGGTCGGAACGTGCGAAGCGCACGGCAGAGAACGAGGCAGTGGCTCGAATAGAGGCTGCCTGGGTGGCAAGCGTGCCCAGTGCGCGCGCCAAGGAATTCAATGCACAGGTCGCAGAGGCGCGCGCGCGTGGCCCACAGCCGCCGCAGCCGGACATGGCGCCCGGGACGAGGCCCAACCCGCCCGCACCTGGCCGCGAACCCAAACCAAAGAAGGAACCGACCCGCTCGAAGCGGTACGGTAGATGACCAAGCGTAAGAAGCAGTTCTTCCCGCCCAAGGTCAACAAGCGCGCACCGGCGCCGGCGGGCTCGGACGACTCGTACGAGCGGCCCAATCTGGCCACGATCAATCTCCAGGCAGGCACCGGCAAGGCCGGCTTCGCGGTTGGTGATCGCGTCCAGATCGAGGGCGGCGGCACTTACTCAGGCGAAATCGCGACGATCGAGAAGCTCAACACCGGCGCCATCCCGTCGGCCGTTGTACGCACTGCGAGCGGCAATACACGCCACGTGCGCACGATCGATCTGAGCCCCGCCCGCACCGAGCAGGCAGCCCAGGCCGCCAAGGACTAGCCGTCGCCCGGGTGCTGCCTAGCGGCGGTCACGGGTGGATGGTCGGCCGTGGCGGGTCATCTACCTGTTGGACGATGAGCGGCGCGAGATCGTGGTCACCCGAGTCGTCCGACGCGACGAGGGCCGTTACCGCAACCTGACTTAGCGAACTTAACTTTCCCTGGCCGCAGACAGCGGCTATAGTTCGACGTCAAAGCAACTCAGGCAGGTTTGCGATGGCCCTCGACGTCTCTTGGTCGATACGGATCCCGACGGAGAAGCAGGCTCCTTCTCCGATTGCCCCGAGTACCCCCAACACCCCGACTGCTCCGAGCGCCAACCGCCTACGCCCGATCATTAGGCGCCTCTGGACAGCCCTGGTCAATGCGGTGAGCGGACCGGGGTTGAACGGGGGCGGGATCGACGAGAGTGCGTTTCCCTCCGGCTTCATCGCGCCCTACGGCCGTGGCTCGCGCCAGGTGCGCAACCTGTGGCACATGCCTTTCTGACACGCCGGTGACACGAGAGGGGTAACGTGGCGGTCGATGGCCGCCTCACCAGTCGCCTCGCCGGCACTGCCAAAGCCAAAACCGTTCGTCGGGCACTTCCCCGCCTACGGCAAGGACCCGCTCGGGTTCGTCACGCGTCTCGCGAACGAGGTCGGCGGCGTCGTCCCGATCCGCATGGGCCCGATTCCCGGCCTCGTGATCAGCGACCCAGCCGCGATAGAAGAGGTCCTGGTCACCAAGAACAAGGACTTCCGCAAGTCGCTCGCGACTCGGCGCGTGGGCATCGTGACCGGCAACGGGATCCTGGTCAGTGGCGGTGAGACGTGGCGCGAGCACAGGCGCGCCGTCCAGCCCGGCTTTCACTCGGACCGGATCCGCGGTTGGGCGGACATCATGACCCAGGAAACCGCTCACGCGGTCGATCAATGGCGCGACGGCGAGACCACGGACATCTTCCGCGACATGAGCCAGCTGACGCTGCGCATCGTGGTGCGCACGCTGCTCGCGAGCGACATCACGGAAGCGGAGATTGAAACGGTCAGCAGATCGCTCGCGCAGGGCAGCGAACATTTCGACTCGCGCTTCAACGGCCTGAGCTTCTTCATCCCCGATTTCCTGCCAACGCCCGGCAACCTGCGCGTCAAGGCCGGCGTGCGCCGACTCGACAAGATCATCTATCGGCTCATCGCGGACCGTCGGGCGCACCCCGGCGGAGATGACGTGATCTCAATGCTGCTCGAGACGCGCACGGAGGCCGGCGCGCCACTGACGGACAAAGAGATCCGCGACGAGGTGATGACGCTCTTCCTGGCCGGCCACGAGACGACCGCCCTGACGCTGACGTGGGCGCTGTACCTGCTCGCGCGCAAACCCGCGGTGCAGGCGACCCTGCGGGCGGAGTTGCAGGCGCAGCTGGAAGTCGATGCCCTCCCCGTCCTCGCCGACATCCCCCTCCTCCCCTTCACGGAAGCAGTGGTCAACGAGACCTTTCGGCTCTACCCACCGGCGTACGCGGTCAGTCGCGAGGCGATCCGGCCGACGGAGATCGGCGGCCACAAGCTGGCCAAGCGCAACCTGGCCCTGGTCAGCATCTACGCGGCGCATCGCAATGCCGAGCGCTTCCCGGAGCCCAATGAATTTACGCCGGAGCGCTGGCTCGACGGCCTCGCCAAGCGCCTGCCGAAGGGCGCCTTCGTGCCCTTCGCAGAAGGCCCACGCAAATGCATCGGTGCCTCTTTCGCGATGCAAGAGGCCGTCCTGTCGCTGGCCACGATCTGCTCGCGCGTCCAGGTGACCCCGACGACCGAGAAGGAGCCCAGGCTGCGACCCGCGGTCACCCTCCGCCCCGCCGAGCCGGTCATGCTGCACATCACCAAGCCATGACAGCTGCCAATGCTGTTCCGCTGGAACAGCAGATCAGGTTCTGCCGAACTGCCGACGGTGCGCGCATCGCATACGCGACGCACGGGTCCGGCCCGCCACTCGTGGTCGTGTCGTGCTGGCTGAGCCACCTTCAACATGACTGGCAGAGCCCCGTGTGGCGGCACTTCCTGGACGACTTGGGCGGCCTCGCCACGATCATCCGTTACGACGAGCGCGGCTTCGGCCTGTCCGACTGGGACGTCCCGGAGTTCTCTCTCGAGACGCGCCTGGCGGACCTGGAGGCCGTCATCGAGGCCGTGGGCCTGGAGCGCTTCTCCATCCTGGGCATGTCCCAGGGATCTGCGGTCGCGATGGTCTACGCGGCGCGCCATCCCGATCGAGTCAACCGCCTGGTCCTGTACGGGACCGTATGCGGTGAGCCGGTCGTACTCGAGGGCGACGATGCGCTCGAGGAAGAGACGTACCGCAACATGATTCGCCTGGGCTGGGCGCGCGAGGATCCCGAGTTTCGGCGGGTCTTCACGCGCGTGTATATCCCCGATGCGAACGAGACCCAGATGCGCTGGTTCGATGACCTGCAGCGCATGTCGACATCGCCAGAGAACGCGATCGCCTATCGCATCGCCCGCCACAAGGTCGACATCGTCGATGAGATCCCGGATGTCCAGGCGCCGACGTTGATTCTGCAGGCGATAGGCGACCGGGCCACGACCTTCGACAACGCCGTGGAGGTGGCGGGCCTCATTCACGGCTCGCGCCTGGTGCCGCTTGAGTCGCGCAATCACATCCTGCTCGCCGATGAGCCTGCCTGGCCGATTTTCGTCGACGAGGTCCGCCGGTTCATGCAACCGGAGCAGATGGCCGGCTCTCAGCGTGCATCAAATCGCCGCCTAGAGGAGCTTTCCGAGCGCGAGATGGAGGTCCTGCGACTCGCGGCGGACGGTCTCGCCAACGAGCAGATCGCGACACACCTGGGACTCAGCGTCCGCACCATCGAGCGCCACTTTTCAAACATCTACCTGAAGCTGGGCGTGACCGGCAAGGCCGCGCGAGCCGGGGCAGTGGCGGAGCTGATGCGAAGCAACCCCGGAGCCGCCGTCTCAGCCTGATCACGCATCTGCGTGCATACCGTCACGAAGGCCTCGCAACTCTGTAGTCAGATTGCGTGCATCCTCGGTTCCGCCCGACACGGTCTGAGTCACATCATCCCCGGCAAGGCCATCGACACAACGCGGTGGCGATCCGCGGAGGACCACGACATGGCACTCGACGTCAGGCAGGCTCAGCAGAAGTTCGCTGCCGATCCCGCAGCGGCTCGCTCCAACCCCACCGTGACGGCGGTCCTCGCCAACGGAAGGGCACGACTATCGGCAGGGGCATTCAATTGGGAGGCGGATCTAGGCCCTGCCCTGGGCGGCCAGAACCTTGCTCCAAGCCCGACGGCATATCTACTCGGCGCGCTCGCAGGTTGCGCAGTCGCCTTCCTCAATGACACGCTCGCCCCGCAGTTCGGGGTCACGATCAGCGAATGTCCAGGCGGTTGCCCGCTGCACCTCAGATGCACGTGGCCTTCTGGGGGACCTTGGCGTGGCACCGGACCTTGCCGATATTGCCCTGGAGATCCGCGTCGAGTCCGCCGACCCCGATGATCTCGTGCAGCAGATGCTCGACGCGTGGGAGACACGCTGCCCGATCTACCTCGCCATCCGCAAGCCCAACGCCGTCGTGTTCTCCGCCACGCACGGCACGAACTGATGGAGGACGTCGCGTGCCGGATCGGCGAGAGTGGTCAGTGCGCACCCAGCGATCGGTTCAGTGGGGCGAGCCGCCGGCCGGGCTGGATGCTCGATGTCGTGAAGACGCGCCAGCAAGCGATCCCGCTTGATCGCGCCGATGCACTGGCCGACCTCGTCCTCCCGGACCACGACGGGCGCGGCGTCCGACTGGGCGACCTGTGGCGGGACGGCCCCGCCGTGATCGTCTGGCTGCGTCACTTTGGCTGTCCCTTCTGCCGTGCTTATGCGCTGCAGCTCGACAGTGCCAGGTCGAGTTTCGACGAGGCTGGGACGACGCTGGGCCTGATCGGCCAAGGATCGCCGGAGGATGCCGCGGCTTTCCGCGCAAGATTGGGAATCGATCTTCCCGTGCTGGCCGACGCGACGCGCGCCAGCTACCTGGCTGCCGGCACCAAGCTGGCCACGCTCGATGAGTTGGTTGGACCGATGGTCGTCGCCAGGGCGCTCGTCGCGATGGCACGTGAGCGTGTCTTCCTGGGCCGCATCACCGGCGACGAAGCGCAGCTGGGCGGAACGATCATCGTCACACAGGACGGACGTATCCCCTGGTCACACCTCTCCGAAGACGCAAGCGACATGGCGCCACCGGCCGAAATCCTGGGGGCTCTCCACCACGCAGTATCCTCGGGCCATGATCTCCAAGAAATTGGGCCGGCTGCTGATCGAGCAGATCGGTCACGAATTGCGCGCGCACCAGTTCTACCTGGCAATCTCGATCTGGTTCGACCGCCAGAGCCTCAAGGGGTGGGCCAAGCTGTGGCAGAGCCAGTCCGTCGAGGAAGCGACCCACGCGTCGAAGATCATGGACTTCCTGATCGATAACGAGGTCGACTTCGACCTGCCCGCGCTCAAGGCATCGTCGACGCGCTTCCCGTCTGCGGCCGCGGCCGTGGAGCAGGCACTAGCTAACGAGCGTGCCGTGACCAAGCAGTTCGACGACATGGCCGCGGCTGCCACGGAAGAGGGCGACCACCGCACATTCCAGTTCCTGCAGTGGTTCATCGAGGAGCAGGTCGAGGAAGAGCGCAAGGCGCAGGGCCTGCTCGACCTGGTCAACAGCGGCATCAACCTCTACCAGGCAGAGCCACTCCTCGACCAGTTCGAGTAGCACGACATGGTCGCGGCTCCTCGCCGAGCTCGCGTCCGCGTGACGTCCGTCCGCCTGTCCTTCCTCGCTGTCGTTTGGGGTCTAGTCAGCTCGCGTGACTGGCGCAGTCAGCCTGCGTGACTGGCGCAGTCAGCCTGCGTGACTGGCGCAGTCAGCCTGCGTGACTGGCGCAGTCAGCCTGCGTGACTGGCGCAGTCAGCCTGCGTGACTGGCGCAGTCAGCCTGCGTGACTGGCGCAGTCAGCCTGCGTGACTGGCGCAGTCAGCCTGCGTGACTAAGACCAAAACGACAGCTGAATCGGTTTCGGCGAGTGCGAGCGGCTAGCTGCTGACGGCGGCGGCCGCTGCGGCGGGCTCTCCTTGCGGCGACGTCGGCGCGGGCGCACCGCGCGCGGCTGCGGCATCAAGCATCTCCAGGTACGGCTTCGCGCGCAGGCGTTCCAGGGTCTCGCGGGTCGCCTTGATGACCTCCGCGACCTCAGGTTCGGTCGGGTCCAGCAGCTTGGCCATGTCCAGGCCGGTCATCGCCTCGTCCCAGGTCGGCGTGTCCGGCGCGCCAGTTGCGCAGCGCCTCGCGATAGAGGGTCAGTGCTTCTGGAGAGCGACCTTCAAGGGCAAGGATGCCGGCATGAATCGTCGCCCGGCGTGCCTCCTGTATCCGGCCAAAGCCGCCGCTGTCGATCAACCGAGCCTCAAGTCCGCGTGCCGCCTGCCAGATCACCGGCAAGCAGCTCGGCCCGGGCGGCGCGATAGAAGAACTCCGGGCCTTGCCCGGGATCCGTGCCAACCACCTCCAGGTACGACTGCGCCGCTTGCTTGTAGTCACCGCGTGCCATTTGAGCGTTGGCCGTTGGGTCGGCCACGAAAGCGTGCCAGCCTGAGCCCATGCCCGACCCAAGGCTCTCCATCTCCGTCAGCATGGCGTCGAGCGACTCGCCGCGACTGGCCCGGATGATGTTCACGTTGGTGAGAATGATCAACCGGTCGCGGGCCGCCATCTCCTCGTCGAGCAGAACCCCCGCCTCGGCCAGCCCTACGTCCCAATCACCTGACGCGAAGCAGGTGTATGCGAGATTGCCCACCGCAGCCAGGAGCTCAGCCCGCCTTCCCGTGCGCCTGGCAAGGGCGATGATCTCGAGGTGAGCGTCGACTGAGACGGCCAGGTCGACCTCATCCTGCGCAGCGCCACTGCCGATCATCTGGCGCAGAAGAAGATCCGTCAGACCCAGCTCCTCCGCCAGGCTGCGGCATGCCTCGGCGACGGCAAGCGCTTCGCGCCGCCGCCCGACATTCCATAGAACGTTGGCCTTTACCCAAAATGCCTCGGCCAGCATGACCGTGAAGCCACGCCTCTCCGCGACGTACATCACTTCCTCGATCAGCACGTGCGCCTGGGCATCCTGCGCCAGCGCGTGATGCGCCCGAGCAAGCTCCAGCTTGAGCGTGGCGATGTCCTCCTCGTCTCCGTCGACGAGCTCGGACAGTGCTGCCTGGAGGAGCGTGACTGCCTCTTCTGATTTGAAGCCCCTGCCCAGCACGGCACCAAGAATCGACGTCGCCCGCACTTTGAGCCGTTGATCGCCAATCTCGTCTGCGATCCCGATGGCGCGTCTGAGGCGGTCCTGAGCATCGTCCACCTCACCCAGGATCCGCGCGTCCCGTCCGGATTGGATGAGCAGGGTCGCCTGCTTCGGCGGGCTCGACGGTGACCGTCAACGCCTGATCCAGGGACTCGATGGCCTGGCTGATGCTGCCCAGTGACTCGGCCCGAGCAGCTGCCGCTCTGAGCGCGACGCGTGCCTGGGACGCAAGCGCGGCGGCTTCGTCGGGCTCAGCCGCGTTCGCGTGGGCGGCGAGGTAGTGCGAGGCGAGTACGCCTGCGATCTCGTCACTGCCCAAGCTCTCGAAGTATCGAGCCGCGGCGAGGTGGAGCTTCTTGCGGTCCTTCTTGGACAGCGTGTTGTAGGCGACCTCGCGGATGAGCGCCTGGACGAATGCGTATTGCCCACGCTCGGGCGAGCGCGCGTCCATCTCGCGCCGCAGCAGCTCGCGGCGCACGAGCGCCGCGAGGCGTGGCTCGAGCTCCGCCACAGACATGTCGAGCACTGCGGCGAGCGCGTCGGGCGTGAAGCTCTGGCCCAGAACGGCGGCATCGTGAACGATGCGTCTGTCAGTCTCTTCGAGCGTGTCGAGCCGTGCGGCGATGAGCGCGGTGAGCGTTTCCGGCACGGCCAGGGTCGTGAGATCGCCCCGTGGGGGACGTAGACGCCACCCTCCTCGCACGAGCCGGCCGTCGGCGACAGCGTGCGGACCGTCTCAACGGCGTACAGCGGAATGCCGTCCGCTCGGGCCACGATCGTCGACACGGCCTTTTCCGGCAGACCGGGCACGAGCCCGGCGAGCAGCTCGCGCATGTCCTCGTCAGAGAGCGGCTCGAGGTAGAGCGACACAAAGTTGCGCTTGCCGGCGCCCCATGACGGCCGACGCTCGATCAGATCTGGCCGCGCCAGAGTGACGACATAGATGGGCAGGCCGCGACTCCAGTCGAGCAGGTGGTCGACGAAGTCGAGCAGTCCCGCATCTGCGAAGTGCATGTCCTCGAACAGCAGCACGACAGGCCCGCGCTCTGCGATGCGCTCGAAGAACATGCGCCACGCGCCGAACAGCTGGTCCGCCGCCATACCGCTCTCCACGCCCAGCAGGGTCAGCAGTGCGCGCTCGACCCACTCCCGCTCGTCCGGGTCGGTGACCCACAGGGCCACCTGCTCGCGCACCTTGGCCCGCGTCGTCGGCTCGTCGTCCTGTTCGGCCAGACCCGCACGTTCGCGGACCATCTCGCCCAGCGCCCAGAACGAGATGCCCTGCCCGTAGGCCGGCGACCGGCCGCGATGCCAGTAGATGGTCTCCACCACGCCGTCGAGGTAGTTGGAGAACTCCCACGACAGGCGGCTCTTGCCGATCCCGCCCGGGCCTATGACCGACACGACCCTCAGGCGCTTCTCGCGCGCCGTCGCATGGAACAGGTCCCTGAGCAGGCGCAGCTCTTCCTGGCGGCCGACGAACGGTGCCTCCAACTGCTCCGACCGATTGCGCCCGCCGCGCTCGCCCACCACACGGACCGCCCGCCACGCGGGAACCGGGCTCTCCTTGCCCTTCAGGATCTGCTCCCCGGCCGCCTCGAAGACGATTGCCGCAGATGCCGCCCGATGAGTCGACTCACCGACCAGCACGCTGCCCGGTTGAGCCACGCTCTGCAGCCTGCTGGCGGTGTTCACGAGATCGCCCGCGACCATGCCCTGGTTCGTGGCGCCGATGGTGACCGCCGCCTCGCCGGTCAGGATGCCGCAGCGCGCCTGGATGCCGGCGCCCAACGACGTGACCGCCTCGACCAGCTCCAGCCCTGCGCGGACGGCGAGCTCGGCGTCGTCCTCGCGCACCAGTGGCGCGCCCCAGACAGCCATGACCGCGTCGCCGATGAACTTCTCGACCGTGCCGCCGTAGCGCTCGATGAGCTCGCGGGCGAGGTCGAAGTAGCGGCTGAGCGTGTCACGAACGTCCTCCGCGTCGCGCTCTTCCGCGAACGGCGTGAAGCCGACGAGGTCCGCGAACAAGACTGTCACCAGCTTGCGCTCCGACTGGGCCGCGGCAGCTGAGGCCTGCGCCGGAGAAGAACCGGCGACCGCGGTTGGCGGCGCGGAAACGCCATTGAGCGGCGCCGCACACTCCTGGCAGAACTTCGCGCCGGGGTTCGCCACGGTGCCGCAATTTGGGCACGCACTGGCAAGCGCGGTCGCGCATTCCTGGCAAAACTTTGCCCCCGGCCCGTTGTTCGTCCCGCAATTAGGACAGATCAAATCTTCGAACCTCTCCGATGCTGCGCAGAGCATACGCAACGCGCCGCCTGGCAGGTGGTGAACGGAGGCACCACCTAGGGCCGAATTCGGGACGATCGCGCCCGACTGCTGGTACCCCTTCCGCAGGCCTATGGGCGCACAATCGGAGCACCCGGTCAGCGGGGCGTTCGAGGAGGCTCCGATCCTTGATCGGGGTACCCGCCACACCAGCCGTGGCCGCCGACCGGGCGGACTTATCAATTGATCCGGATCACGCAAACCAGGCCAGTTTGGTGAACGGCCGCACCACCTGGTGTCGAATTCGGGACGATCGCGGGCCATCGCTGGTACCCATTCCGCGGGCATCCGCGCGCACAATCGGGTTCCTCGGTAGGCGGTTCTCGTTCGATGAGGCTTCGATGGTCACTCGGCAGCGTTTGCGACTGACAGGTTCGTTCATCGGTGCCGTGTTGACCCTCGTCGTCCTCGCTACACCGGCGATGGCCGCCGACCGAGGCCCAATGGTCAAGGTCATCGTCAGCTTCCGCGGGACTCACACACTGCTCCCGTCCCAGGCGAAGCAGAACACGCACACGATCAGGGCCACCGGCGGCAAGGTCACGCGCACCTTTCGTCTGATCAACTCGGCAGCGGTAACCATCCCGGCCAGCCAGCTCAAGAACCTGCGCAGCCAGCCCGATGTAGCGAGCGTCGAGCCTGACGGCGTGATTCGCGCCTTCAGCGACCCGGAGCTCGACGCGGCGTGGGGCGTCAAGCGCATCGGCGCGGGCGATGTCCACGACGCGGGCAATACCGGCCAGGGCGTCAAGGTGGGCATCATCGACACAGGCATCGACTACACCCACCCGGAGCTGGCCGCGGCCTACGCCGGCGGGTACGACCTCTTCAACAACGACTCGGATCCGTTCGACGACAACGGCCATGCGCACGCACGTCGCGGGCATCATTGCCGCGCAGATGAACGGCCAGGGAGTCGTCGGCGTGGCCCCCGGCGCCCGCCTCTACTCGTACAAGGTCCTGGGCGCTGACGGCAGCGGCGACTACAGCGGCATGATCGCCGCCCTCGAGCGCGCCAGCCTGGTCGATCACGTGCAGGTCATCAACATGAGCCTGGGCGGCTCGACGCCCTCGCAGGCGCTGGCCGACGAGGTTGCCGCGGTCTACGCCCGTGGCACGATCATGGTCGCCGCGTCGGGCAACGTGGATCCCTCGAACATCTACCAGCTGCTCTTCGGTTGTCCGGTCGTCGTCCCTGCCTCATACCCGCAGGTATTCTCGACGACGTTCACCAACCCGAACGACGCGCTGACCGGGTTCTCGTGCACCGGCCCGGAGGTCGATTTCGCGTCGCCGGGCGACTCGATCAACTCGAGCGTGCCGACCGGCTCGTGCATGTTCTGCAGCCCGACTGGCTACAACACCTTGACGGGCACGTCGATGGCATCGCCGCATCTTGCCGGGGTCGTCGCGCTCGTCCTGGCTCACGGAATCAGCAACCAGGGCGACCTGTCGACGCTCGCCGACGACGTCAAGGCGCACCTGTGCGCCAACACGACCCCGGGCTTCGGGGTGAATTCGACACCGATTCCACCGACCGATTCGCGCTATCCCAAGTACTTCGGATGCGGAGTCGTAAACGCGAAGAAGGCGCTTGTCGACAATCCGCCACCGACCGACGGGCCGCCAGTGAACCATCCACCGGTGGCCACGGACGACACCGCCAGCACCCTGCACGACACGACCGTGACGGTCGACGTGCTGGCCAATGACACGGACGCTGATGGCGACACGCTCGCTATCACGGGTGTCACGTCGCCTGGCAACGGCACGGCCGTGATCAACAACGGCAAGGTCGACTACACGCCGGGCGGCTCTTACACGGGCGCCGACTCGTTCGACTACACCGTCTCTGACGGCAACGGCGGCACGGACACCGGCACCGTCAACGTGACCGTTGCGGCGCAGCCCAACACTCCGCCGGTCGCAGTCGACGACGGCAGCACGACCACCAAGAACACGGCCGTGACGATCGACGTGCTGGCCAACGACACGGACGCGGACGGCGACACGCTCTCCATTGCCGGCGTCACGTCGCCGGCTCACGGCACGGCCGTCGTGAACACCGGCAAGGTCGTCTACACACCTGCGAACTCGTACGTCGGCAGCGACACGTTCGACTACACCGTCTCAGACGGCCACGGTGGGTCAGACACTGGCACGGTCACCGTGACCGTCAACCCGCCGCCCAACCATCCGCCGGTAGCGGTCGACGACTCGGCGACGACGCTGAGCGGCAACCTCGTAACCGTCAACGTGCTGGCCAATGACACGGACGCAGATGGCGACACGCTCGCGATCAGCGGTCTCACGTCGCCGGCTCACGGCACGGCCGTCGTCAACAACGGCAAGGTCGATTACACGCCGACTGCCTCGTACGCAGGCGCCGACTCGTTCGACTACACCATCTCGGACGGCAACGGCGGCTCCGACACCGGCACGGTCACTGTCACTGTCGTCCCGCCCAACCACGCACCGGTCGCGACCGACGACACCTCCACGACTGACGAGAACACGGTCGTGACGGTCGACGTGCTCGCCAACGACACGGACGTTGACGGAGACACGCTTTCGCTCACGGCCGTGACGTCGCCGGCGCACGGCACGGCCAAGATCGTCAGTGGCAAGGTCAAATACACCCCGGCCACGTTCTACACGGGATCTGACTCGTTCGATTACACGGTCTCCGACGGCAGGGGCGGCACGGATGTGGGGACGGTCAACGTCACGGTCAATATCCCGGACGGCCCTCTCATGCACGTCGCCGACCTGGACGACGTCTCCACGCTGCAGCAGAACACCTGGACCGGCAAGATCCGGATCGTGGTTCATAACCGCAATCACCTTCTGCTCTCCGGGGTCACCGTGACGGGCGTGCTCTCCAACGGCATAACCACCGCGTGCACGACCGGGTCGAACGGTCAGTGCACGATCAACCTGCCCAACCTGCCCAAGACCTTGCATTCCCTGGGCTTCACGGTTACCAAGCTCGCTCGATCGGGAACGGTGTACGTGCCGGCCATGAACCACGACCCGGACCTGGACAGCGACGGGACGGCGATCACGATTAACAAGCCCTAGCCAACGCCGCGCCAGAACGGACTAGGCGACGGCGGCGATCCTGTCGGCCTGCTCGCGCAGCTTCTGGGCCACGGCGATGAGCACCGCGACATGACCCGGCGGACACTCGTCGCGACACGAGGCTGAGAAGTCGGCCAGCTCGTTGAGCCGCTCGCCCATCAACTGCCACGCGGCGTCACGATGGGGCAGCAGCCAGTCCGCGTCGTAGAACAGCTCGAACGCCGGCCCGCACGTCTTGCCCGGGTACTCAGGGCCGATCGGAAGCTTGGTCACGAGCGCACCGAGCGGTGACACGCATTCCTCCATCAGGCTGAAGGCCACGTCCGCGAGCGTCGAGAGCTGAGCCTCCGATTCATCGGTGTGGTTGAAGTAGCGCGCCAACACCTGCAACACGACTTCGTAGGTTGCGTTGAGCAGGTCCGTCGCACGGACCGTGAAGCGCGCAGAGATGAGCGTTACGGCCGCTCCGCTTTCCACCGGCCGAACGTGGGCGCGCACGATGGGCCGCGCGAACTCGACCTCCGGATGCGCCTCACGCGCGGCGAGAAACTCGTCGAGCACGCCCAGCAGTCGGCCGAAGTGCGATTTCTGCCACTCGCCGCGCGCGCCCTCGCCCTGCTCGACGATCGTCTCAATCGCGGCCTTCGCCGAGGCAAGGTCTGTGACCGCGATCAGCTCCTTGAACCGGAAGTGCTCGCCCGTTGCCTGAGCGCCGGGAGGCCCGATGAACAGCTTCGCCTCGCCCATCCGCTCGGTCAGCGTCGCCAGGCCATCCTCGATCGAGCGGTACAGGTGGCTGATCGTCTCGAAGTCGGCCGTGATCGGGCCGATCTCGTCCTCGTCAACGTCAGGCAGCGCTTGCGCCTCCTGCGAGCGCCGCGAAGGCCTCCGCATCGTCAATCGGTTCCCCTTCCGGGCGTTCGAGAAAGGCGAAGTGGCGCAGCGCCTCCTCGCCAAACGGCAGCAGCACGATCTGTATCCGTGCCGGGAACGCCCGCGGCGGTACCGGAAAATTTGGCCGTGCCAGATGCGGTCCGGCGCCCACGGCAGTGAGCAGGTTCTGCACGAGCGCCAGGTGCAGCATCTCCTGCTCGGCGATGCGCATGAGCGTCCGTGCCCAGCCGTTGACCGTGGGCACGAGCTCGTCCGGTAGACCTTCGCTCGCTTCGCGCTTGAGCGAGAACGCCGCGTACAGGTACTGGCAGATGATCAGGTGCTCGAGCTCGCTGGCCTTCGAGAGCGTGTACAGCAGCGCCTGGCGATGCTCGATGCGCAGCTTTGGTTCTGCGTGGCTGCGCTGGCCACCCTGGCGGCTGGCGAGCGTGTGCCCGAGTGGGCCCCGACTCAGCGCTGGGATCTGCATACGCGCAGTCTCGCTTGCCCCAAAAGTTCTTGCTGCCAGTCCTGAGTCTGGTCTATAGATTCCCGAGCGCGCGCCGCGTCGGTGGCCGTTTGCATGTACGTGAATCACACCCTTATGGCTCAGCCGTGGCCGGCTGTCCTGAATTCGGTACCTGGAAGCCGAGAGTTTGGCCCACTGGCGTGGCCGAGTAGATCGGAATCCTCGACATTCGGCTAGGGCGTGGCGGTAAGGGTCGGAATCCCGACCATCAAGCCTCGAGGGTGCCGGGCCGGCCGCAGCTAATGAATTTCCTCAATCCGAGATGATCACCGACTCCACGTTCAGGAGCAGCTGGTCGTCCGCGGCGATGTCGCCGGTCACGTACAGGGTCGCGGTCTTTGTCTGACCCGGCCCCATGTCGCTCAGAAAGCCGGTGCCAACGCCGACCAGGACGCCGTCGCGCAGGACGCCCGCTGCAACGTTGAAGGTCACGTTCTGATCTGAGCCGTTGGTGACCTCGACATCGATGGTCGGGATCAGGCCGGTCATGATCGTGGGCGGTCCAAAGGTGATGGCCTTGGCGACGTCGCCCTCAGGCGTGCTCGGATCCTCAGTCAGCATCGCGTCGATCGTGACGGTCAGCTTGTCTCCGGCGCCGGGAGTGCCGTCGACGTACAAAGTTGGCGTCCGAATAGTGCCCGCCAAGTGGTCACTGACGTAACCGGAGGCCGTGGCCGTGATCGTGTTGCCGTTCTTGAACGTGCCCTTGAGCGAGTAGCTCTTAACCAGGTCGCTGACGTTCTGGACCATCAACGCGACCTGCGGGAAATCCGGGTCGCCGATCACGATCGGGTCGCCGATCACGATCTCCTGGTCCTCGACACCCGGGATGGTGCTCGCGCCGGGCGACTGAACTGCTCCGGTGGGCGGCGCCTCCGTGGGCGTCCCCTCGGTAGGCGGAGCCTCCGTCGTGGGTGGCTCGCTGGCGGGTTTGTCGCTGGGCGCCTCGGTCGGCGTCTCCTCAGTCGGCAGTGCCTCGGTGGCCGGAGCCTCTGTCGCGGGTCCTTCCGTTTCAGGCGCCTTGCTCGGCTTGGGAGTCTTGGTCGCCTCGGCGACCGCCGTGGCCGACGGCGCCGCGGTGGGGATGATGATCGGGAAAGACGGTTGTGGCCGCGTCGCGACGTATGCCGCGCCGACGATGGCGATCAGGATGATCGCAACGATGATGCCGACGACGATGTTGCGCGTCGTGTTGTTCTCAGGTGGCGGTGGCGGCGGCTGATACATGCCGACACCTGGTGGCGGCGGCACGTACATGCCAGACGGTGGCGGCGGCGGCACGTAGCCTCCCGGCGCAGGCGGCGGGTAACCACCCGGTGGCGGCGGTGGATAGCCGCCCGGCGGGGGCGGAGGCGGTGGCACCTGGTAGTTCGGCACAGTCGGCGAATCGGGCGTCGGGCCCTGCGGCGGCTGTGGCGGCCACCCTCCCCCGGGCGGTGGTTGCTGGCTCACGCGCGAATTGTCACTTGTCCGGGACGGTTTCGTGCGCCGTGTCGGCTGCTGCCACGGCCTGGCCGCGCACATAGATGTCCAGGTCGACGATCTCCATGAGCCGCCCGGTCGTCGACGTGACGAAGCCGAATTGCTCATAGAGCCCCTGCGCATCACGCGTGGCGAGCAGCCAGCGGCGCAGACCCTGCAGGTCCGGATGAGCCTTGACGCATTCCATCAGCCATTTGCCCAGTCCATGGCCGCGATGGCTTGGTGCGATGTAGACGTCGGCGAGCCAGGCGAAGCTGGCCTTGTCCGAGATCACGCGCGCGAAGCCAACCTGGGCACCGTCGCGATAAATCCCGAACACGATCGAGTTGGCCAGCGCCCGACGGACGATGTCGAGCGGCACGCCGACAGACCAGTACGCGTCCTTGCTCAGCCACTCGATGGACCGTGGCGAGATCGATGCGCGCCGGGTCGTTGGATATCTCGTAGTCGCCGCGGCGCCACTCCATGGCGCACAGGGTACCGGCCCGGGCACCGACTTCCGGCGACTGGAACGGGGGACCAAAGTCGTCTTTCGCAGCACCGACAAGGATCGGGATTATCTGGACATGCTTCGCAGAGCGTCTCTCGCTGCCATGTTGCTGATGCTGCTGACCACGGCCAGCGTGTCGGCCGCAACCAAGGTTGTGTCGGTCTCCGCCTCGGCCTACTCGCCGGCGTCGGTAACGGTCGCGATGGGCGGCAGCGTGCAATGGAAGAACCTGACCGGCAAGAAGCGCAGCGTCTCAGCTGACGTTTCCTTCGTCACCTCGGCGTTTTGGCCGGTCCTGCTCATGGGCAAGCACAAGACTTCAGCTGCCATGACCTTTCCGGAAGCCGGGACGTTCACCTATCACGACTCTCTATCCGCGGCCTTGCGCGGCACCGTCAGCGTTCCGATGACGACCGACATGGCGGTCATCTCCCTGGGCAACCTGGTCACGCTGACCGTGGGCACCGTTCCCGCGTCGAACCTTGGACCGATCTGGCACGACATCCAGACGCGGGTGAACGGCGGATCGTGGATGACGGCCGGGACGACTGGTGCCAACTCGACCACGTACAAGCCGGCTTCGGCCGGGACGTGGGAGTTCCAGACTCGCCTGCATCACGCGTTGAGCGGCGCCAGCACCGGCTGGAGCCCGATCGTCACGATCACGGTTATCTGACCGACAGGCCCGCCGCGCCGCTATGTGCGGAAAATTACCGCCTCGAACTCGACCATCGCGTTGTAGTCGCGGACGACGAAGATGACGCGCTCGACCGAGCCGCCGTCGGGCGCTGAGAGCACCGCTTCGACCATCACCTCGGCCACTCGTTTGATCGGAAACCGCCCGACTCCCGCGCCCAGCGCCGGATAGGCAATCGACCTCGCCCCGACTCCCGCGGCGGCAGCCAGCGCGCTCGCGGTGGCCAGGCGGATGTACTCCTCTGAGGTGATCAGGTCGGGACCCATCGTCGCCGCGTGGACGACCCAGCGGATCGGTGCCGGGAGATCGCCTGCTGAAGTCACGACCGACTCACCCGGCTTGATGGGTCCCTGGGCGACCGCCTCGTCCTCGACCTCTTGCCCAGCTGCGCGCAGGATCGCGCCGGCGACGCCACCGCCCATCCACAGCTCGCTGTTGGCCGCGTTGACGATGGCCTCAACGTCGAGCGTGGTGATGTCGCCCTCGATCACTTCGAGTCTCATCCGGTCACCTCGACTGTCATTCGGTCACCATACGACTCACGTCGACACCTCCGTCTGCACCCAGTCATCGAGCAGATAGTGCTCGACGACGGGCACGAGCGCGCGACCAATCTGCTCCTGGCTGGCTGACGCAAGCGGCTCGATGCGCAGCACGTAGCGAATGATGCCCAATCCCACCACCTGCGTCGCCAGCATCGCCGCACGCAGCTCCGGCTGAGGGCCACCAACGCGTTGCGCGATCGGGGTCAGGATCTGCTCGGTCAGCAGCTCGCGGATCAGGTCGGCTGCCTCCGGTTCGCTGACCGCCGCGCGCAGGATGCCCACGAAGGCATCGCGGCGAGCGGCATCGTCGAGAGCGGTCAGGATGAACGCAACGGCCCGCTCGGGAACGGCTTCAATCCCGTCCGCGAATACGGCAGTGATGACCTGCTCCGGATCGATGGGCAGCTCGACTGAGCTCAGGAACAGGTCGCGCTTCGAGCCGAAGTAGTGCAGCACCAGCCGCGCGTCGACGCCGGCGCCCTGGCCAACGCTGCGCAGCGTCGTGTCGCGGTAGCCGCGCTGGCCGAATTGGCGGCGCGCCTCGGCCACGATCAGCGCTTTCGCATCAACGCCGGGCTCTGATGTGCGTCTGGGTCGTCCGCGGCCGCGCTTGGAAGTGGCGGCCGGGCCGTCTGGCGTGGCTTTCGCGTCCTTGCCCAAAATCGGGCCTTGCATATTCATCGGCTGGAGAATAACATTTCGCCCGCTGAGGAATTACCACGCTGCGAAGGAGATCCACGGATGGCTGCATCAACGCTTACCGGGCACAAGACGAGGGCCGTCCTGGCCGTCGTTGGGCTGTCGTTGATGGCCGTCGTATCGGCCGTTTCCGGACTCAACATTGCACTGCCCAGTCTGGCGCGTGCGACCGGCGCAAGCCAGACGGAGCTGACATGGATCGTCGACGCATACACGGTCGTGTTCGCCGGGCTGCTGCTCTTCGCCGGAGCATTGGGCGACCGTTACGGCCGCCGCATCCTGCTCGCCGCGGGCCTGCTGATCTTTGGCACGAGCGCGGCTCTGGCGATGGTCGTCAACGACGCGACCCAGCTGATCGTGCTGCGCGCCACGATGGGCGTGGGCGCGGCCGCGATCATGCCCACGACGCTGTCGATCATCACCACCTCTTTTCCGGAGCACGAGCGGCCGCGCGCGATCGGCGTATGGGTGGGCATTGCCGGCGGCGGCGCGGTCCTGGGCCTGTTCGCGAGCGGCTTGCTACTCGAGTTCTTCTCGTGGCAGTCGTTCTTTGCACTCAACGTGACCCTCGCCGCCGTAGCGTTTGTCGGCGTCCTTGCCGTCGTGCCCAACTCCGTCGATGCGGATCGGCCGCAGCTCGACTGGATCGGGGCGTTGCTTTCGCTCGTGGCGGTCGGCGCGACTGTGTTCGCGGTCATCGAGGGCCCGGACCGCGGCTGGACTGACGCGGTCACGCTGACGGCGCTCGTGGTGGGCATCGCGGCGGCGATCGTGTTCGTCGTCTGGGAGCTGCGCGCCCGCATGCCAATGCTCGATCCAAGACTGTTTCGCGAGCGGCGCCTGTCTGCGGGCGCGCTGACGATCACCGTTCAGTTCTTCAGCGCATTCGGCTTCTTCTTCATCGTCATGCAGTACCTGCAGTTCATCACCGGCAAGTCGCCGTTGATGGCGGCGGTTGCACTGCTGCCAATGCCGTTCGTGCTGCTGCCGATTGCGCGCGGCGCGCCGCTGGTGGCCGAGCGGGTTGGCTTTCGGCGCGTCGCGCCGGCCGGCCTGCTGCTCATGGCGATCGGCTTCGCGCTGCTCAGCCAGCTGCGCATCGACACTTCGTATTGGTTCTTCCTGGTTGGGCTGCTCTTCTTCGCGGCGGGCATGGGCCTCGCCGGCACGCCCTCCACGACCGCAATCACGAGCGCCCTGTCCGAGTCGAAGCAGGGCGTCGCGTCCGCGCTTAACGACACCGCCCGCGAGCTGGGCAGTGCATTTGGCATCGCGATCCTGGGCAGCATCCTCAACCAGGCATATCGCGACGGCATGAGCGGGGCTGTCGCAGGGCTTCCGCCGCAGATCGGTGACCGCATCCTGGCGTCCGTGGCGTTTGTGAGCGTGCCTGAGGTCCACCAGCTGCCCGGTGCCGACGCACTCATCGCCACTGCGCAGCAATCCTTCTTGAACGGGGTCACGGCCGCGGTCTTTGCCGGCAGCGTGATCCTGTTCGTGGCCGCGATCGTCGTCTTCGCGCTCTCGCCCGCGCACGAGCCACGGACGTCCGATGATGCCGCGACGGCCGCGGCCCCGTCGGCGCCGTCGGGCGCGGCGCAGGCGGCGCCGTCGGCGGCCCAGTCGACAGGCGTATCGCCTGCAGCATTACGCACGCAGGACTGATATCGCTAGCGCCCGGCCCCGACAGCTCGCGGGTGTCCTCTGCGAGCAAATATCGCCTGCACCAGTGCGGCCGCCGTTCTGAGCGTTAGTGGGAGCCAGACCCACCGTCGAAAGCTCCGCGTCGCGCTCCTCGGACGGGACTAGCTCCTCGCAGCCCACCTGATAATGCTGGAGGCGATACAGCTTCGCCCAGAAGCGCCCAGAGGCCCGGCGGCCGTGGCGTCCGGCGGCCGTGGCTCACGGCCGTGGGAGTAGCGCGGCGGGCCGTGGCTCGACGGCCGTGGGAGTAGCGCGGCGGGCCGTGGCTCGACGGCCGTGGGAGTAGCGCGGCGGGCCGTGGCTCGGCGAAGGATCAGAAGGCGGGCTGGGCAACCTGGGCGGTTGAGCTGCGCTGGGGCGCTGAGTCGGTCTTGCCCGCAGCAGCCACTGCCGCTTCCAGGCGATCGAGATAGGGCTGGGCGCCCAGGCGACTCAAGCGTCTGCCTGGGCCCAATCGATCTCTGCCAGCGACTCCGCATCTGACGGGTGAAGGACGGTGACCATGTCGATCACCGCGAGCGCCTCGTCAAACGCGCAGCCGATCTGGCGCCAGCCGCGCAGCGCCTCGCGATAGCCTGCCAGCGCGTCCGTGGCACGGCCCTCAAGTGCGGCGATGCCGGACCTTGCCGTGGCCTTATCGAGCGTCACGGCACGGCCGCGGTACATCTTGGTCTCGAGCAGATCGAGCGCCGCGCGCGCCCCCTTCAGATCTCCGGCCCACAGCGCGGCGCGCGCGGCGATCGGCACGGCCAATGGATTGAAGAAGACCGTCACCTTCGCCGCGCGGTTGGCCCAACTCACGGCGTCGTCCAGCTTGTTCGCCGCGAGCGCAGCCCACGCTCGCGCCCAATGAATGTACGACTCGTACTGCGGGTCGGTGATCTTGAGCGATACCAGGAATTGCTCGGCCTCGTCGATTTCATCGGTCACGTCCGCGCCACGGCTGGCGTTGACCTGAATGCGGTCGATCATGTACTCGTAGCGATGGTTCGGGTCGGATTCAGCGCGTGGCTGAGCCTCCTCGATGATGCTCTTTATCCAGTCCCAATCGCCGACGCGGAAGGCGCAGATGGCGCCGTTGCCGACGAGCGCCAGCCAGTAACCCGTTGATCCCTGCGCTTTCGCGAGATCAAGGCCTTCATGGGTGAGGCGGAGCCCCAGCGATGGATCGCCCCACTGTTCGACGAACGTGCGCAGGATGCGCGCGTTCATTTCGCGATCGCGGAGGCCGAGCGCCAGGGCCGCCTCATGTGCGCCGCGCAACACGATCGCGCCTTCGATCGCTCGGCCTATGTTGAAGAGAGCGATAGAGCGGCTGACCAAAGCGCCAACGATCAAAGCAGGGTCGTTCAACCGCTCAGCCACAGGCAATGCGCGATCAGCCCATGCCACTCTTTCCTCGTCTCGACCAAGCACGCCGGACATGCCGCCGAAGTTGAGCATCGCCCTTACTCCGCCGGCCGTCTCGAGTGCGTCGGGGAACTCCGCGATTGCGGCTTTGATCAAGTCGTAGGCGGCCTGTGCGTCGCCGCGCAGCAGGTTCATGGCGCGCGCGAGGTCTGCGGTGGCTTCAAGGATCTTCTCCGGATCACCCAGTTCACGTCGCAACGACCAGTCCCTGCTCGGCGACGCGAACGCTGAGCTCAGCATTTCCGGTATCGAAGCCCAGGAGGCTCGCGCGCTGGAGCATGTCGCCGCGCTCCCTGACATCCGCGCGTGACGTTGACCGCTTCGAGGATGAGCGCGATGGCCTGATCATAGGATCCGAGCGACTCGGCTCGGTCAGCTGCGCCCTTGAGGGCCAGGCGTGCCTGGCTAGCGAGTGCGTCCGCCTCAGGCCCATCAGCGGCCAATCGGTACGCGGCGAGGTAGTGGCTGGCCAAGCCGCCAGCAACTTCGTCCGTGCCCAGGCTCTCGAAATAGCGCGCCGCGGCAACGTGGCGCGCCTTGCGGTCCTTCTTGGACAGCGTGTTGTAGGCCACCTCGCGGATCAGCGCCTGCACAAAGCGTACTGCCCAAGCTCCGGTGAGCGAGGGTCCATCTCACGCCGGATCAACTCGCGCCTCGAGAGGGTCGCGAGCCGCGGCTCCAGGCTGGCGGTTGGCACGCCGGCCAGCGCTGCGAGGGCCGCGTCGGAGAAGCTCTGGCCCAGGACCGCGGCATCCGATACGAGCGCGCGGTCCGCGGGCTCCAGCCCATCGAGGCGCGCCGCGATGAGCGCCGTGAGGGTGTCCGGTACGGCAATGTCGCCCAATTCATCAGTCGGCTGGTAGATCCCATCGGCGAGTGTCAGTCGGCCGTTCGCGACGAGCATGCGCACCGTTTCAACGGCATACAGCGGGATGCCGTCGGCACGGCTGATGATTGCCTTGACTGCGCTTGCGGCAGGCCGGGCACGAGGCCGGCAAGCAGCTCGCGCATCTGGTCGGCCGTGAGCGGTTCAAGGTAGATCGAGCTGAAACTGCGCTTGCCGGCCCCCCAATTCGGGCGCTTGTCGAGTAGCTCCGGTCGAGCCAGCGTGACGATCGTGATCGGCGACTGGCGGCTCCATTCGAGTACGTGGTCGATGAAGTCGAGCAGGCCCTGGTCGGCGAAGTGGAGGTCCTCGAAGACCATTACGACCGGGTTCTGGTCGGCGAGGCGCTCGAAGAACGTCCGCCACGAGGCGAAGAGCTGCTGAGAGTCGACGCCGCTCTCGAAACCGAGCAGGGCCAACAGCGCGCGCTCGACCCTCTTGCGCTCGTCGTCGTCGGGGATGTAGTTGGCGACAGTCGCGGCGATCTTGGCGCGCGTCTCCGTTCGTCGTCGGCCTCGCGCAAACCGGCACGCTCGCGGACCATCTCGCCCAGCGCCCAGAAGGTGATGCCCTCGCCGTAGCTCGGGCTGCGGCCGTCGTGCCACAGGACCGTCTCCTGCAGTCCGTCGACGTACTTGAGGAACTCCCACGCGAGGCGCGACTTGCCGATGCCGCCCGGGCCGATGACGCTCACCAGCCGCGGCCGCTGTTCGCGGTTCGTGGCGTGGAACAAGTCCTTGAGCAGGCGCATCTCGTCCTCACGACCGACGAATGGCGCCTCGAGCTGTTCGCTGCGGTTGCGCCCGCCACGCTCGGCCACGACGCGCAACGCCCGCCATGCCGCGACGGGAGCCTCCTTGCCCTTGAGCAACTGATCGGTCTGGCGCTCGAAGGCGATTGCGTCGCTCGAGGCTCGCTGCGTCGATTCACCGACCAGCACGGTGCCCGGCTCGGCCACCGATTGAAGCCTGCTGGCGGTGTTGACGAGATCGCCGGCGACCATGCCCTGGCCGGTCGCGCCAACGGTTACGGCGGCCTCGCCGGTCAACACGCCGGCACGCGCCATGATGCCCGGGCCTAGCGTGCGCACCTGTTCGACCAGGTCCAATGCGGCACGGACGGCGCGCTCCGCGTCGTCTTCCTGGGCGATGGGCGCACCCCACACGGCCATGACCGCATCGCCGATGAACTTCTCGACCGTGCCGCCGTAGCGGCTTATCACCTCGCGCGCAGCATCGAAGTAGCTCGACAGCGTCTCGCGTACCTCTTCCGCGTCGCGCCCCTCCGCGAACGTGGTGAAGCCCACGAGATCGGCGAAGAGGACGCTGACGACACGGCGCTCGGCGACCGGCTCGGCACGGACGCTGGCCCGCTCCGCCACGGCGGCGCCACCCAATGGCGTGGCGCACTCACTGCAGAACTTCGCTCCCGGCAGGTTGACGAAGCCGCAATTTGGACAGCCAGCAGCCAGAGGAGTGGCGCACTCCATGCAGAACTTCGCCCCAGGAGCGTTCTGTGTTCCGCAATTCGGACAGATCAAGTCCGATCCCTCGATTTGTTCAACGTGCGCAGAGCATACCGATGTAAGTTGTCACCCAGACCTTTGCTCAATGCGCGATATTTGCACGAGGGGCCGACAATGCGCGCCCTGAGGAGGACAGCCCAATGTCGTCGAACCCGAGCTACTTCCTGAACAATCGGCCGGCGTGGGTCGATCTGGCGTCGTCCGACCCGGAAGCGTCGCGCAATTTCTATACGCAGCTGCTCGGGTGGGACATCCAGGTCAGCCCGGATCCGCAGTACGGCGGTTACGCCATGGCCGTTGACGCAGGCGTCGGCGTGGCGGGCATCGGACCAAAGCAGAATCCCAACGCGCCGAGCGCGTGGTCGCTGTACATCGGCACAGATGATGCGGATGCGCTCGCGCAGCGCGTGACAGATAACGGCGGCAAGGTCGCTGTAGCCCCGTTCGCGGTCGGAGACCAGGGCAGGATGGCTGTCTTCCAGGATCCGTCGGGCGGGTTCATCTCCGCGTGGCAGGCCACGGGCATGCGCGGGTTCGTGTCACATCAGTTCGGGGCCTTCGACTGGGGCGAGCTCAACGCCCGCAACGTCGCAGCCGTGCTGCCGTTCTACGAGAAGGTCTTCGGCTGGCAGGTACGCACCATGCAGTCGGATCCGAGCCGGCCTCCGTACAACGAGTTCCAGATGGAGGGCGAGAGCATCCTGGGCGCGTGGGAGATGAACCCCATGGTGCCGGCGCGACGTGCCTTCCTACTGGCAGATTTACTTCAGTGTCGACGACGTCGACGCCTGGCACGCACGCGCCCTCCAGCTCGGCGGTCGCGAGCTGGTCGCACCGCAGGGCATGCCCGGCGGCCGATTCTCGATCGCCATGGACCCCCAGGGCGCGTCCTTCGGCATGATGCATTTCGAGGTGCCGGAGATCTAAGGCCGGGTCGCCCGATCGCGGCGCTGCGCCGCACGCTACGCAAAACTATTGATGTTCCAGTCCTGAGTCTGGTCTATAGATTCGCGGCTGAGTCGATTCGCGCCGCGCGCACGCAAAACTATTGATGTTCCAGTCCTGAGTCTGGTCTATAGATTCGCGCCCTCCCCGAGGGACCGCGCGCGCTCAGGAATTCAACATCTCCCACCAAGTCTCCGATGCGTTGGGATTGGACGGCCACGCGCATTTGTGATCGTGCGGGCAACACCCGAACGGAAAGCGCGGCCCAAGTGCCAGGCCAAGCCTGACGATCTTCTCCGCCGACGAGCGACGAACCAAACCGCGCTCGAAACGCGAAACGATGCTCTGGCTGATGCCGGCCCGATCGGCGACCTGGCGCTGAGTCAGTCCCGCCTGCTGGCGTCCCCGGCGGAAACGCGCGCCAACCAGTTCGAAATCGGGGCCAGGAGCCTTCTCGCCGCGCTCGGAGACATATGGCCAAAGCTTCTGATCGCCCGCCGATCGCTTCGACACACGACATATTGAAGCGACCGCCCCTTAGCGCCGACTCACCGCCGACTTAGCCCTGGTCCAACTCCCGCTTAGCGCCGACTCAACCCGACTGAGCCGCTTCGAGGAGGAGCGCTGAAGGCTGGTGCGGGAATCTATAGACCAGACTCGGGGGTGGCGTGCGATGCGAAAACGTGCGCTCAGGCGGTGGCTTTGGAGGTCGTGCGCTCTGAGCTCGGCGTCAAGCTCGAGGCCGCGCCGGCAATGCCGAAGGTCAGCACGAGCATCGCCACGACCCACCAGTAGGGCGTCATGAAGAGAACGGTCGTGTATTGGGCGAGCAGGCCGATGATCGCGGCCACGACGAAGATCCAACCGACCCCCGCGGGCAGGGCCTTCGCGCCACGCGCGGCCAGTCCGTAAAACGCAAGACCGATCCATGTAACTGAATCGGCCAGATGGCCGATCGGAGCCGTCTCCGGCGGCAGGAGCATCTGGGCGGCGGTCGGAGTCTGTTGGTAACTCGACCAGATCGTGGCGATCTGCGGCAATGCCAGGATCAGCCCGATCTCGAGCACGATCAGCCCGGCCCACGACCAGCCGTCCATGCGCTCACGGAACGCGGCAGCCAGGGCCACAAAGCCGATGATCGCCAGGACGTGGGCAACGGCGTACACGCTCCAGCCGATCAGCAACAGGTTGAAGGACGTCAGCATCACGCCGCCGAAGAGCAGCGCGGCATCCAGCAGCAGGATCGATCGGGCGTAGCGCGCGAGCCAGCCAAGCACGGCCGGAGTATAGGAGCGGAGCTAGACGACGCGAACCTTGTCGCGCTCGCGCTCTGCCTCGTGGACCGGCTGCGCCACCTGTTGTGCAACCTTTTGGGTGGCCACAGACGCGACCTTGGCCGTGGCGGCATCAGCGTCCGCCTCGAGTGTGCTCTCGCCGAAGCGGTCCGCGATGAATCGGCCGTGCGTCACCAGACGCTGTGAAGTGCGCTCAATGACCGAGTCGGCCACCTCGTGCACCTTGGTCTCCATCAGCCGCAGCTGGTCGAGCAGGATGTCGTGCGAGGTCTTGCCGTTTTCGATGATCTGGCGCTCCGCGTATGCGCGCGGCAGCGACACGTACTTCGAAAGCGCCTCGGGCAAGTACGTCATCGCCGTCTGGCGCACGGCGTAAATGTCAGGGTCCGTTTGCATGTCGCCGGTGTGGTCGAGCGTGTACACGATCCCGTCGCGAATGCTCACGACCGTGGCGTAGATGTCGGGCGCGACGCGCTTGCGCAGCGTCGGCCAGCATCTGGTCGAGGCCGGCCGCGATCGTGTCCGAGTCCTTGGCCGGAAGCGCGCCGATGTTCTGCGTGATAGCCGGGCGCGACGCGAGGAAATAGCCGATCGCGTACATCCCCACGATCACGCCGACGGCCAACAGGCCGCTGATCAGGCCCATGTTGAGCATGACGATGCCGACGATGCCGAAGAGCGCACCCACGACGTGACCGGGCGAGCCGAGAAAGCGCCGAATGCGCCAGCCGATCCCCGGGTCGACCCTGAGCAGCCGGGCGGGCTGGGGCATCCGCTCAGGCGCCTGCTGAGGCCTGCTTGCCATGCGGACGATGCTACGCCTACCCTGCGGAGATGCTGAAAGGACCGATCGTCACGGACGCGCCGGCGCCGGCGGTGGATGCTCCTGAAGACTGGGCCGCACTGACCGAAGGTGTGCCACAGGTCTGGGCGCGCTACACAGACCTGGTCATCGAATCGGGCTCAGGATCGTGGCTCACGACTGTCGACGGCCAGCGCTACCTCGACTACACGTCGGGGATTGGTGTGGTCAACACCGGGCACGCTCATCCACGCGTGTCGGCAGCGATCGCCGCCCAGGCCACGAAGCTCATCCACGGCCAGCAGAACATCGTCTACCACGAGCCCGGCCTGCTGCTGCACGAGCGCCTGCCCAAGTACTTCCCAGGATCGCTCGACGAGGACGCCGGCGTGTTCCTGTCGAACAGTGGCGCAGAGGCGGTCGAGGCGGCCATCAAGCTGGCCAAGATCGCCACGCGCCGGCCGCTCATCGTGGCCTTCTCTGGCGGCTTCCACGGCCGCACCCACGCGGCCATGTCATTGACCAGCTCATCGGTCAAGTACCGCGGCCACTACGAGCCACTCCTGGGCGGCGTGCACCATGTGGCCTTCCCCGATCCGCTGAGGGTCGGTGGCGGCTCTGGTGAGCGGGCGCTCGAAGTGACGCTGCGCGCGATCGAGCAGCTCTTCGCCACGATGGTCTATCCCGACGACGTGGCCGCCTTCATCGTCGAGCCGATCCTGGGCGAGGGCGGCTACGTCATCCCGCCCGATACGTTCCTGCCCGCGCTGCGCGAGATCTGCGACCGGCACGGGATCATGCTCATCGCCGACGAGATCCAGACCGGCTTCGGCCGCACAGGCCGCTTCTTCGCGTCGGAGTGGACGGGGGCCACTCCGGACATCGTGGTCATGGCCAAGGGCATCGCTTCCGGGTTGCCCCTGTCGGGCATCATGGCCCGCCGCTCACTGATCGACAGCTTCCCACCGTCGGCCCATGGCGGCACGTACGGCGGCAACGTCGTCGCGTGTGCCGCGGCCCTGGCCACGCTCGACGTGATCGAGGACGAGCAGCTCGTGGCCAATGCGCAGAGGCAGGGCCAACGCTTGCTTGCCGGTCTACGCGCCGCCGCGACGGGCGTCGCCGGCGTCGCTGATGTCCGTGGCCGAGGCTTGATGGTGGCCATCGAATTTGCCGAGGCTGGTCCCGACTACAAACCGTTGGCGCATCTGGCCAAGGGCCTGCTACACGAGGCCTTCGAGCGCCACCTGCTGTTGCTTTCGTGTGGCACGTACGGCCAGGTCGTGCGCGTCATCCCGCCGCTGGTCACGACGGAGGCGGAGATCGACCAGGCGCTGGACATCATCGGCGCCTCGCTCAAGTCGCTTTCAGCATAGAAACCAGAGGTCGAGGGAGATGACGCTTACCGCCACGCCAAGCCGCCGCATGTTCATCAACGGCGAGCTGGTCGATGCCACCGGGTCGGAGACGATGGCCGTGATCAATCCGGCCACGGAGGAACAGATCGCGGAGGTGCCCAAGGGCACTGAAGCGGACGTGGATCGGGCCGTCGAGGCGGCGCGCACCGCCTTCGAGGACTGGTCGCAGACGACGCCCGGCGAGCGCAGCACGATGCTCTGGAAGTGGGCCCAGCAGCTCGAGGACCACGCCGCCGAGCTGTCCCAGCTCGAGTCGGCCAACGTCGGCAAGCCCAAGGGCGTCGCCGATTTCGACCTCGAGTTCAGCATCGACAACCTGCGCTTCTTCGCGGGCGCCGCGCGCGTGATCGAAGGCAAGGCCGCGGGCGAGTACGCCAAGGGCTGGACGAGCATGGTCCGACGCGAGCCAGTAGGTGTCGTTGGCCAGGTCGCGCCGTGGAACTACCCGTTGATGATGGCCATCTGGAAGCTCGGACCGGCATTGGCCGCGGGCAACACGGTCGTGCTCAAGCCGGCGTCCGCCACGCCGCTGACCGCGCTCGCGATGGCCGAGCTGGCCGCGGACATCTTCCCGAAGGGCGTGCTCAACGTGATCACCGGTCCCGGCCGCGTGGTCGGTCAGCGGCTCGTCACGCATCCACAGGTCGACATGGTGTCGCTCACCGGCGATACCGCGACAGGCAAGGAGATCGCTGCGGCCGCGGCCCAAACAGTGAAACGACTCCACCTTGAGCTGGGCGGCAAGGCGCCGGTCGTCGTCTTTGACGACGCCGACCTCTCGGCCGTGGCCGAGGCCGTGAAGCTGGCCGGCTTCTTCAACAGCGGCCAGGACTGCACGGCCGCGACGCGCATCATCGCCAGTGCCAAGGTCTACGACAACCTGCTCCAGGAGCTCGTTCCGGCGGTGCAAGCGGTCAAGGTCGGCAACCCCGCCGACGCGGAGGACCTGGACATGGGGCCGCTCGTCAGCGCCGCCCAGCGCGACCGCGTCGCGGGCTACGTCGATCGCGCACGTGGCTACGGCGCGAACGTGGCCGTCGGCGGCAGTGCCAACGGCCATGGCGGCGGCCGCGGCTTCTTCTACGACCCGACCGTGGTGACGGACATCGGCCAGGACTCGGAGATCATCCAGCAGGAGGTCTTCGGCCCGGTCGTCACGGTCCAGCGCTTCGCCGACGACGAGGAGGCGATCCGCTGGGCGAACGGCGTGCCGTACGGCCTCGCGTCGTCAGTGTGGACGCGCGACATCAAACGGGCGCTCAACGCGGCACGCCGGCTGCGCTACGGCACGGTCTGGATCAATGACCACCTGACGATCGCGTCGGAGATGCCCCACGGCGGCTTCGGCCAGTCCGGCTACGGCAAGGACATGAGCACATACTCGATCGAGGACTACACGATCATCAAGCACGTGATGGCCAAGATCAGCTGATGCGCGTTCTGCTTGTGGGCGCCGGCACGGTCGGCGAGGCGATCGCCAAGGTCGCCGCCGATCGCGATTGGCTCGAGCACATGCTCGTGACGGACTACGACCTGGATCGAGCCAGTTACGTCGTCAATTCCATCAACCACGGCGGCAAGTACGAGGCTCACCAGATCGACGCGTCGTCGGCGGAGCGTGTCGCGCACGTGGCCAAGGACCACGGCATCGACCTGGTCATGAACGCGGTCGATCCGCGGTTCGTCATGCCCGTCTTTGATGGCGCCTTTGCGGCCGGCGTCAACTACATGGACATGGCCACGAGCCTGTCTCAGCCACATCCGGACGATCCGTACCGGAAGCCTGGTCTGAAGCTGGGTGACGAGCAGTTCAGCAGGACGCAGGCGTGGGAGTCGGCTGGTCGCCTGGCGCTCCTGGGCATGGGCATGGACCCGGGGCTGACCGACGTCTTTGCCGCCTATGCCGTCAAGCATCTGTTCGACGTCCGTGGCGTGGACGAGGTCCACGTCCGCGACGGTGGCGACCTGGCCATCCCCGGCTACGCCTTCGCGCCCGTGTTTTCGATCTGGACGACCATCGAAGAGTGCCTTAACCCACCGATCATCTGGCAGGACGGCGATTGGCACACCACTGCCCCATTCAGCGCCCCGGAGATGTTCCCCTTCCCTGAGGGCATCGGCGCGGTCGAGTGTGTCAACGTCGAGCATGAAGAGGTCCTGCTCGTGCCGCGCTACCTGCCTGGTGGCGCGCCCAAGAAGGCCAGCTTCAAGTACGCGCTCGGATCGGACTTCATCGACAAGCTCAAGACCATCCACGCGCTGGGCATGGACCGCACGGACAAGATCCGCGTCAAGGGCGTCGACGTGTCGCCGCGCGACGTGCTCGCCGCGATCACGCCCGATCCCGCCAAGCTGGGCGACCAGATGACCGGCCGAGCGATCGTGGGAACCTGGGTAATCGGACGCAAGGACGGCCGGACGCGCGAGGTCTTCCTGTACCAGATGACGGACGCGCAAGCCTGTTGGCGCGAACTGGGGCTGGGCGCGGTCGCGTGGCAGACCGGCTTCAATCCCGTCATCGCGATGGAGCTGTTGGCCAGCGGCGCGTGGCATGGCGCGGGCGTGCTCGGGCCGGAGTCGCTCGACCCTGACCCATATCTGGCCACGCTCGACAAGTACGGCATCCACCACGCCATGACTGAGATGGAGCCCGGGAGGCACACGCCCACATGACCACCGAAGCGACGCCAGCCGCTCCAGCCAAGAGCCTGCCGCGCGAGCGGATCACCTCGATCCTGGCCCGCGAAGAGGCCGAGTACCGACGCAGGACACCAACGTCCGCCAAGCTCCACGAGCGCGCCAAGCAGTCGCTACCGCTCGGCGTGGCGAGCTCGTTCCAGTCGTATGACCCGTATCCGCTGTTCATGGTCGACGCGCAGGGTTCGCGCATCCACGACGTCGACCGCAACGAGTACGTCGACTTCGACATGGCCTTTGGCGTGCTGGCCGCGGGCCACTCGCACCCGGTCCTGGCGGATGTCCTGGCCCATCGCGTGGCCAACGGCACGTGCTACACGTTCCCGGTCGAGGACAGCATCCTCCTCGCGGAGGAGATCAAGCGCCGTTTCGGCTGCGACCTGGTGCGTTTCTCGAACTCCGGCACTGAGGCGACGATGGACGCCATCCGCGTCGCGCGCGGCTACACCGGGCGCGAGAAGATCATCAAGTTCGAGGGCGGCTACCACGGTCACCACGACGACGTGCTCGTCTCGATCCAGCCGCCGCGCGAGTTCATCGGCCCGGTCGACGCACCCACGACCGTGCCCGCGTCCGCGGGCCTGCCGCGATCTCGCGTTGAGGAGACGGTCGTCGCCCCGTTCAACAACCCCGAAGCGCTGGAACAGATCCTGGAGCGCCACAAAGGCGAGATCGCGGCGATCATCCTCGAGCCGGTGCAGTTCAACATCGGCGTGGTGCCGCCACTCCCCGGTTTCCTGGAGCGCGTCCGCGAACTGGCCACGGCCCATGGCGCGGTGCTCATCTTCGACGAGGTCAAGACGGGTGTCGTGATCGCCTATGGCGGCGCGACCGAGTGGTTCGACGTCAAACCGGACCTGTTCTGCCTGGCCAAATCGATCGGAGGCGGCGTGCCGATCGGCGCGTTCGGCGGCCGTGGCGAGATCATGAGCGTGATCGAGAAGCTGCCTCAACTGAGCGAAGGAGACGCTGGCACGGCCCTGGCGCACACGACAATCCCCGGCGGAGCGACGCGCGTCGCGCACCTGGGCACGTTCAACGGCAACCCGCTGGCGATGGCGGCCGGCGTCACGGTTCTCACTCGGATCCTGGATCGCAGCGTCTATCCCCGGCTCAAGGAGATGGGCGACCGACTCACCGCGGGCAGCCAGCAGGTCATCGACGACTTCGGCCTGCCCGGCTACGCGGTCAACGTGGGACCCAAGGGCTGCGTGATGTTCACTCCCGCGCGGGTGACCAACTATCGCGACTTCACCGGTCTCGACTCGGAGCTGTGGGCAGCGTCGTTCTTCTACCTCGTCAACCGCGGTGTGCTGCTGCCGCCAGGCCCGGACGACCAATGGACGCTGTCGGTGCAGCACACCGATGAGGAGCTCGACCAGTACCTCGCGACCTTCCGCGATTTCGCCGCCGAGGTCGCCGCCTAGCCTTCGCGCCGATTTCGCGCCGATTTCGGGCCGGTACGCGATCGTTCCACCCAAACGGAATGATCGGCTGCATCGCCTACTTCTGGGTTCCGCGCGACCAATAAGCGGCAGCTAAGCGTGATTTCCGACGATTCACGCCATGCCAAAGCGAAATGGTCAAGGCATCGAGCTCCTGGCCGACCCCACACGACGCGCCATCGTCGCGCTGCTCGCACTCGAGGCGGGCAAAACGTCGATGGGCCTGAGGCCGTCCAAGATCGCCAAGGAGATCGGCCGCAGCCGGCCGGCGACGTCCCGTCAGCTGCGCCTGCTGCGCAAGGCGGGCCTCATCTCCGTGCGCAAGGGCTTCGTCGACGGGCGCACGGTCATCTATTTCATCCAGCCTCAACAACTCGGCCGAATCACCGCCTGGCTGGCGGGCACCGAGTTGGGCCGGGCGTTTCCGCCTACCCCGCGCGATGAACTAGTCGATCCCTCCGATGATGTTGCTTGAGTGGAACTATCGCGGAATGGGCAATCCGGGGAGGCGAAATGGCGCGCGGCGGCGGCGGCGCGGCGGCAGGCGGCGCGGCGGTTTAGTTGCGCAGGATGGGCGCGAACTCGGGCGGCTGCTCGACCATCAGTCGATCACGCGCTGCGCGGCGGCGCTGCCAGAGGATTTGGGCAAGGATGGCCAACCCGGCCAGGACAAAGATGAGCGTGCCGAGCACGTTCACCTCTGGAGGCATGCCCAGGCGCGACGCTCCGTAGACCCACAACGGGAAGGTCAGCGTCTGGCCTGATACGAACGACGTGATGACGTAGTCGTCGATCGAGAGCGCGAACGAGAGCAGAGCCGCGGCGAGGATGCCAGGCAGGATGAGCGGCAACGTCACCTTGCGGAAAGTCGTCAATTCGTCGGCGCCCAGGTCCATCGCGGCTTCCTCGAGCGATCGGTTGAAGCCCGAGAGGCGCGCGCGGATCGTGACGACCACGAAGCTGACGCAGAACGCTATGTGGGCGATAACGATCGTGGGCAGGCCGCGTGCGACATCGACCGACACCCATAGCGCCAGGAGCGACGCGCCCATGATGACCTCGGGCGTGGCCATCGGCACATAGATGAGCAGGTTCACGGGACCCTGGCCGCGGAATTGGTAGCGCGTCAGCGCGAGGCCGATAAGCGTGCCCAGAATTGTCGCGATGATCGTCGACACGAGTGCGACGAGGATGCTGTTGGCCATCGGGCCGGTGATGTCGGGCCGGCTCCAGACATCGAAGTAGTTCTGGATCGTGAAGCCCTGCCAGGTGATGTTCTGGCGGCCCTGTGGGTCGTTGAACGAGAAGATGATCATCACCGCGATGGGCAGGAACATGTACATCACGGCCAGCGCGGTGTAGACCGGCAAGGTCCAATGAAGGATCCGCTTGCCGAGCGGCGTTCGATGAGGGGCAGGCGCCTCGGTGACGGCTGGTGCCTGTTGCACGGCCGTGGCTGGAACTGCGGACGCGGTCACGTCAGCCCTACCCCGCCGTCAGCTCGTTGGCGCCGACGACCTTGGCGTAGATCGCGACGAGCACCAGCACCGCGGCCATGAGCACGAAACCCAGGGCGGATGCCTCTGGGTAGGCGTTCGTCTGCAGGAAGAGCCGCTGGATCACGTTGCCGATCATGGTCGTGTCGCGGCTGCCCAGGATGTCGGCATTGATGAAGTCGCCGACAGCCGGGATGAACACGAGCAGCGACCCGGCGAAGAGGCCGGGCATGGACAGAGGCAGGACGACGCGCAGGAAGGCCTGCCGCCGGGTCGCGTAGAGATCAGTCGCCGCCTCGGTCAGGTGCGGGTCGATCTTCTCGATCGCGACGTAGAGAGGCAGAACCATGAAGGGCAGGAAGTTGTAGGTCAGACCGGAAATCACGGCCAGCGGACTGGCGAGGACGTGTGCTCCGGGATCAAGCAGGCCCATGTCCTTGAGCGTGCCCAGGATCATGCCGTTGTCGGCCAGGATCTGCTTCCAGGCCAGGGTGCGGATGATGAAGGACGTGAAGAACGGCAGGATCACCAGCAACAGCAGGATGTTCTTGAACCGACCGCCACGCATGGCGATCGTCCACGCGATCGGGTAGCCGAGCACCAGCGTCGCAGCGGTCACGATGAGGGCGTAGATCAATGAGCGAACGAACTGCGTCAGATAGGTGCTCATCACCTCGGGGTAGATGCCGAAGTTCCAGGTCAGCTGGTAGCCGGTGCCCAGGCTGCCTTCCTGGAGGCTGACGGACGCCATCACGATCATCGGGATGACGAAGAAAATCGTCAGCCACAGAAGACCCGGGATCAGGAACAAATACGGCGTCAGCCAGCGCAGATGGCGAGGCATGCGCAGTCCGGACCGCTAGCGGCTCGAGGCGCCGATGACGACGCTCACCCGTTGACGACCGTGTTGAAGAGGTCGTTCCACTGCCGTTCCTCGTCCTCGCTCAGGTCCTTGTAGTTGTAGACGTTCTGCAGCTCCTCGGGCGTCGGGAACGAGTCGTTGGCGATCTGGGTGAGATGGTCGGCCTTGATCGGTTTGCCGGCGTCCGCCGCTGCCTGGGCGTCGGCCAGGATGGCGTCCTGGACGCCCTTGACCGGGCTGAAATAGCCGATGTACTCGGTCAGCGGCACGGCAGCTTCGAGCGTGTACCAGTAGTCCATCAGCTTGTACGCGTCGGCGGGGTGCTGTGACAAGTTCGGAACGACCATGTTGTCGACGAAGAGCAGGCCGCCCGAGCTTGGAATGACGAACTTGATGTCAGGGTTGTCGTACAGCTGCATCTGGCTTATGTCACCCGACCAGGCCATCGTCACGGCGAGGTCGCCCGCGGCGAGCGCGTCGTAGTAGTCGTTGCCGTAGAAGGCGCGGAACTGACCGGCCTGGGCCGCGCTGAGCAACTTCTGCTGGGCGGCGACGACATCGTCCATCGTCGCGTCCTCGGGATGAACGCCGTCGCTGAGCAGCGCCAGGCTCATCGTGTCGATCATCTCGCTGAACAGGCCCGAACGGCCGGCAAATTCCGGATTGAGCAGATCGTCGAAGGTGGTGATGTCGCGCCCGGTCAGCTTGGGGTTGTAGGCGATACCAACGATGCCGGCCTGCCACGGGATCGAGTACGTGTTACCCGGGTCGTACCACGGGTTCTTGAGCGTGTCCTGAGCGTTGGCCGTCCAATTGGGCAGGAGCGACTTATCGAGCGGCTGGAGATAGCCGAAGCGGATGAGCTTGGCGACCATCCAGTCCGACGGGGTGATCATGTCGTAGCCAGTCGGTCGTCCGGCCTGCAGATCGGGCTGGATCTTCCCGAAGAACTCGCTGTTGTCGTTGATGTCCTCGTGGTATTGGACCGCGATGCCGGTCTCGGACGTGAACCTGTCGATCGTCGGGTACTTGCCCGCGTCGGTGTCGATGTAGACCGGCCAGTTGGCCCACGAGACGGTGCCGGCAATCGTCGGCTGTGGCGTTGCGGGTCCGGCGGAGATGCTCGGGATGGTCGACGGGTTGGCCGTGTGGAGCGTGCCGCCGCCCGAAGAAGGCGGCTGCGACGGGGCGACTCCGGTCGAGGCTTCCGATCCGGGCGTGGACGCTGCCTGCGTCCCACTCGGCGTGTTGCCGGGCGCGGTCGTTGCGCCGGGCGCGGTCGTTGCACCGGGCGGCTGCGACCGGGCGGCGATGCCACAGCCGACGAGAGTGAGCGCGACGAGGATCGCCGCCATGGATGCGAAGCCAGTGCGCTGACGACGGTCAGTCATCGGTAAGTTCCTCCCCCGGTTGAGCCGCGTCCGTCGGATCGGCGCGGTCGGTGATCACGAAGGTGTGTTTGGGTAGCCACGTGAGGCGTACGCGTTGGCCGTCGGAGTGGCGCTCGCCAACGCCGCTCGTGTCCAGGTTCTGGTGGTAGACGATGACGTCCTTGCCGTCGGCGAGACGGACGATGTACTGGGTGCTGACGCCGACATAGCTGGCGTCGATGATCGAGCCCTCGATGCTGTTCGTGTCGGACGAGGCATCGGCGGCGTCGCCGTCAGCGAGTGCTGACAGTTTCAACTTCTCAGGCCGGACACCGACACGAACATGCGCGCCGGTCGACGGCGTCGCCCCGCTCACCGTTGCGCGCACCGTGCGGCCGTCGTCGAGCTCGACGTTGAGCACATCGCCGGAGGCTGACTTGACCGTGCCGGGCAGCAGGTTGGAGACACCCAGGAAGCCAGACACAAAGTCTGTCGCGGGCCGTTCGTAGAGCTCCTCCGCTGACCCGAGCTGCTCGATCTTGCCCGCGCGCATCACGGCGATGCGGTCGGACATGGTCATCGCTTCTTCCTGGTCGTGCGTGACATAGACGAAGGTGATGCCGACCTCCGTCTGGATGCGCTTCAGCTCGATCTGCATCTGCTTGCGCAGCTTCAGATCGAGCGCACCCAGAGGTTCGTCGAGCAGGAGCACGCGTGGTCGGTTGATCAGAGCGCGGGCAAGCGCGACGCGCTGCTGCTGGCCGCCCGACAGCTGGCTGGTCTTGCGTCGCTCGTAGCCGGGCAGCTCAACGAGGGCGAGGAACTCGCCCACGCGGCGCTTGATATCCGCATCGGCGATCTTCTTGCGGCGCAGGCCGAAGGCGACGTTCTCGTACACGTTGAGATGCGGAAAAAGGGCGTAGTTCTGGAAGACCGTGTTGACGTCGCGGCGGAAGGGCGGAATGTTGGTCACGTCCTGATCGCCAAGTCGGATGGTGCCCTCGCTGACCTCTTCGAAGCCCGCGATCATGCGCAGCGTCGTGGTCTTGCCGCAGCCCGACGGCCCGAGCATCGAGAAGAACTCGCCGCGCTCGATATCGAGCGACAGGTCGTCGACGGCCGCCACTTCATGGAAGCGCTTGCTGACCCGGCTGATGCGGATGTCGGGGACGGCCGATGTCGTGCCCGATTGTGGATCGGTCATCTAGCGGGCCAGTGTGTCACGTCGCGCAACCCCCTATCGGCTCAAGTACGCCCGAATGCGCCCGTATCGGCCGTGATACGTGTGGCGATGTATACCGGAATGACGCTCAGCAGGATCGCCGCGAGGCCCGCGACGTTGACCAGCGCAACCTGGTTTGCGAGTCGGAAGCTCTGGAAGATCCAGAGCGGCAGCGTCTTCACGCCGCCCGCAACGAAGATCGTGACGATGACCTCGTCGAATGACAGGGCGAATGCGAGCAGCCCGCCGGCGAGCATGGCCGAGCGCATGGCCGGGAAGGTCACGAAACGGAACGTCTGGAATGAGTCGGCGCCCAGGTCGGCAGATGCCTCCTCGAGCGCGCCACTGACACGGCGCATGCGCGCCGCGACGTTGTTGTAGACGAGCACGACGCAGAACGTGGCATGGCCGACGATGATCGCGAGCAGGCCCAGCGGCGCGCCGGTCGTGGCGAATGTGGTCGATAGGGCCATGCCTGTCACGACGCCGGGCAGCACGAGCGGAAAGATGAGCACGAACGAGATTGTTTCGCGGCCGAAGAAGTGGTGGCGCGAGACGGCCATGGCGGCGAGTGAGCCGAGCAGCAGCGCGACGAATGTTGCGCCCAGCGCGACGCCGACGGACGTGAGGAACGCCTGCTGGAGGCCCGTGTTCTTGAGCGCGTCGCTGATCCACTGGAGCGTGAAGCCGGTCGGCGGCCAAGTCTGCGTGCCGCTCTTGTTGAACGCGTAGGCGATGACCAAGGCGAGCGGTATGTACATGAAGATCAGCGTGATCGTGGCCACGACCGCCAGGGAGCGCCGCCCGAGTTTGCCCATGGCTACAAGCCTCCCACGCTCACAGCGCGTCGAACGCCCCGAGCCGTCGGGCGACGAGCAGGTAGATGACCATGATCGCCAGCGGCACCAACGACTGGGCGGCGGCGAGGGGCAGATTGGGTATGCCGAAGTTGGTCAGGATCAGGTTGCCAATGAACTGCTCGCCACGCGTCACCAGGTTGGGCGCGATGTAGTCGCCCATCGTCAGTGAGAACGTGAAGATCGATCCGGCGACGATGGCCGGGAAGGCGAGCGGCAGGATCACGTGGCGGAAAGTTCGCGAGCTGCGCCCGCCCAGGTCCGCCGACGCCTCGAGCAGCGAGTTCGGGATGCGCTCCAGACCGGCGTAGATGGGCAGGATCATGTACGGCAGCCAGAGATAGGTGAATACGAGCCACAGACCGACTTCGCCGTAGCCTGGCCCCTTCAAACCGAATGGCTCGAGCGCCCAGTTCAGGACGCCGTCCTCGGCCAGGATCAGGCGCCACGAGTAGGCCTTGATCAGGTAGCTCGCCCACAGGGGCATGAGCACGGCGACGACGAGCAGGCCGCGCCGCCGGGGCGAGGCGACGCGCGCCATGTAATAGGCGATGGGAAAGGCCACGATGGCGCATGTGATCGTGACCGCGGTGGCCATGGCCAGCGTGCGCAGCACGACCGTGATGAACAGCGGGCTGCCCAGCTTCTGGAAGTTCTCGAGCGTGAACTCGCGCACGACCTGGCCGGTGAATTCGTCACGCGACCAGAACGCGTTGAGGAACAGCACGCCAAGCGAGCCGAAGTAGATGATGCCCAGCGCTCCGACGGGCAGTGCCAGCAGGAGCACGAGGCGCATTCGCGGGTGCCGGTCGAGCGCGGCCGCGAACGATCGGCGCACGGAGCGGCGTGGCCGTTGGCCGCGTTCGACAGCAGCGGCGGTCATGAGTTGAGTGGCAAGTTCGAGACTTGGAGCGGCCCGGTCCGGCCAATGGCCGGACCGGGCCGCAGCCTCATACCTTCAGCATCACCCCTTGATTTGCTGCCAGGCGTCGACCCACTGTCCGAAGTCCTTGCACGTGGCATCTGTTCGGCCGTCGACGCATTGCGCCTCAGGCGTCTGCCAGTACCAGACGTCGTTCCAGAACGGATCGTTGTCGGCGGCGTGGAAGGTGTCACAGAACGACGGGTCGGAGGCAAGGGCGCATGCCTTGCTGTTACCCGGCGCCTCGCCGAAGTACTCGGCGATCTGGATGTTGACCTCAGGTGAGGTCAGCCAGTTGACCAGCTGGTAGGCGCAATTGATGTGCTGCGACTTCGAGTTGATCATCCACGTGTCCGACCACCCGGTGGCACCCTCGACGGGCTTGATCACATCGACCGGCACGGGCGGGGTCTCACCCTGGAGCAGGTTGGTGATGATCTGCCACGTCGTGCCGACGTCCGCGTCACCGTTGCGGAACACGTCCATCTGCTTGACGTAGTCAGTCCAGTAGTCCTTCACGTTCGGCCGCTGCTGCGTCAGCAGCGCGATGGCGGCGTCGAACTGCGTCTGATCGAGCGCATAAGGGTTCGTGATGCCGAGGTCAGGCTGTGTCGCCATCAGCACGACCGCCGCGTCGGCGATGTAGATAGGCGCGTCGTAGACGGAGACGTTGTAGCCGGAGTCGGCTGCGAACATCTGTGCCCAGCTCGTCGGCGCCGGGTCGACCTTGTCCGTGCGCCACATGAGCAGGTTCGACCCGCGGCCGTGGGGCACGCCGTAGTGAACGCCGTCAACCGTGTTGTACGGGCGATCCTTGAGCGTCTCGTAGATGTCTTTGTAGCTGTCGATCAGGTCCACGTTGACGGGCTGGACGAAGCCGGCGCGCACCAGACGCAGGCTGGCGTCGCCAGACGCGGAAATGACGTCGAACTTGTCCGGGTTGGTCGTGAACAGACCGAACGCCTCGTCGGAGGTGCCGAAGTCCTGATACGTGACCTGACAGCCGGTCTTGTCCTCGAACGGCGTGATCCAGTCATAGGCAGGGTCGACCGTGCCGTCTTCGACGTAACCCGGCCAGTTCAGAACCGTGACCTGACCCTCGCCAGGGCCGATAGACGCCGGCACACCCGACGGAAGGGGCGCTCCGGTCGGTCCGGTCGTCGCCGGCGGCTGCGTGGCCGTTCCGGCCGTGGCGGTTGCGGGCGCCGTTGTCGCCGCCTGCGTGGCCGGCGCCTGTGTCGCCGGCGCCGAGGTGGCCGGCGCGCTTGTTGCCGGCGCGCTGGTTGCCGGTGCCTGGGTCGCAGGCTTGGTGGTCGGTGCCGTCGTCGCCGCTGGCGACGCGCACGCTGCGCTCAGTACGGCGATGCAGGCGATGACGCCCAAACTCCGTCCTATTCGCACGAGTCCCTCCTCTCCCCCATGGTGTCGCCTCTTCCCGGCGACTTCGCCTTCAGGCTCCCCCGGCGAGTGCCAGATTATGAAGCCGCTTCCATGTCAGGCGCACCTTGCGCCCCTCGAGCGAGAGTGCCTCGCTCGACTCTGTCGTCATGTTCTGCTGCATCACGGAGAGCTGGCCGCCGCCGTCGAGATCGACGAGGAGGCGCGTCTCGGGCCCCAGATAGATGACCTTGCTGATGACGCCCAGCGAGCTGCTCTCGTCAGCGCCGGGCTGCTCGTCCAGCGCGCACACCCGGATTTTCTCGGGCCGGACACTGAAGGTGCCACTCTCGCCGAAGACATTCTTGGCGGCATCGCCGGAAAGCAGGTTTGAGGTGCCTACGAAACCGGCCACGAACTCCGTCTGGGGGTGCTCGTAGACCTCCGCGGGTGTACCGATCTGCTCGATCCGACCGGCGCTGAAGACGGCCAGCCGATCGGACATGGTCAACGCCTCACCCTGATCGTGCGTGACGTAGATGAAGGTGATGCCGACTTCCTGCTGGATCGACTTGAGCTCGATCTGCATGTCCTCGCGCAGGCGCAGGTCAAGCGCGCCGAGCGGTTCGTCGAGGAGCAGCACGCGCGGCCGATTGACCAGTGCGCGGGCGAGCGCGACGCGCTGGCGCTGGCCACCCGACAGCTGGCCGGGCTTGCGCTTCTCGTAGCCAGACAGGCGAACCATGGCCAGCGCGTCGGTCACGCGCGCCTGGCGCGACTTCTTGTCGACCTTGCGGATCATCAGCCCGTATCCGACGTTGTCGCCCACGGTCATGTGCGGAAACAGCGCGTAATCCTGGAAGACCGTGTTGACATCGCGTTCGTAGGGCGGCTCGGTGGTCACGTCATTGCCGTGCAGCAGGATCCGACCGCTGGTGGGCAGCTCAAAGCCCGCGATCATGCGCAGCGTGGTGGTCTTGCCGCTGCCGGACGGGCCGAGCATCGAGAAGAACTCGCCGTCGCGCACGTCGAGATCGACGCCGGACACGGCGACTACGTCACCGAACTTCTTCTCGACCTGTTCGAGGCGGACAGCACTGTCCGTTGCTGAGATCAAGCGAGCAGCTCCTCCGCGCTGATGACGTCTGGCGGCGAGGTTCGCGGAAGGTTAGCCCATGAACGACCGTCGTGGCGACCTCGTTTGGCCGATTGTGACGCCCGGGTCAGGTCGAAGTGGGGCGCAGGGTGGGCTTGTCGTCCGTGATCGTGGCGGTCATGGCGCCGGGGGTGTCGGGCAGTACGGCGGCGAGCGCTGGCGTGACCGTGGCGTCGATGAAGTCGGCGATGTTGGCTGGCTGGCCGGCGGCGTCGGTCGGCAGATTCTTGAGCAGCCAGTCGGTGAATGATTGATCGAACGTGAGCGGATGACCCTGGCGCTCGAAGCGCGAGGCGAGCGGATCGAGCACCTCGCGCTTGAGCCACGCGACGCGGTCATCGGCACTGACGGCGCCGACGGTGCCGGTCACGAGCGTCGTCGCTGACACCAGCTGCTGGCCGATGAGCGGCGCGACGAGATCGGCGTCGTCGATGGTCGGCGCGGTGAGCAGCACGACTGCCGCACCCAGGGGCAGGACACGACCCATCGAGTCGGTGAACGAGCCACGCACGAGCGCCTCCGCAATCGTGTCGCGGATGGGCACGGCGCAGCGGTCGATCGAGCGGAACAGCACGACTTGCCACGGTGAACGACGCAGCGCGTGCAGCGGCAGCGGACGATCGCTACCGACCAGCCCGGGCGCGGACCCAAGCAGGCTGGACACCGACTGCTCCTCAGTCATACCCGACAGGTCGATGTCGATCAGGGCGCCGGCGCGGCCGTACAGATTGCGCGACAGAACGTCTGCGAGCGTGTCGATGCCGCGCGCGGCGGCGCCCCACAGCAGGCAGATGGCGTCCGGCCGCTCGTAGTTCGTATCAAGCCCGCGCAGCGACACGCCGAGCCTTGCCAGCAGGAGATCACGATCTGCCTGCGCGAGGACGCCGCGCTCGGTCAGCTCGGTCGTCAGGGCGGACAGCCGCGCGGACGGGTCGAGCGGCATGCCGACGAGCGACTCGACCGCGTCGCGCATCGTCTGTCGATCCACGGTCTTGGCCCCGGTCGCGCGCGCGTGGGCGATCGACTGCTCGACGATATCCACGCCCTTGTCCGGAAACGAGCGGTTGGGGAGGAACTGGTTGGCGAGCGCGATCGCCTCGTCGAGCACGTCGTCGGCCATGGTCACGCCACGTGCCTTGCCCAGGCTGTCACGCACCGTGGCCAGAACATCACGCACAGCGTGCGCGTCCATGGGCTCGATCGAGATCGGCGTGAAGCGCCGCGAAAGGGCCGCGTCCGGCTCGATGTTGGCCTGGTACTCCTCGCCCGTCGTGGCACCGATGCACGCGATCTCGCCGCGCGCAAGCGCAGGCTTGATCGCCTGGGCGAGATCCTTGACTGCGGCCGCGGCGAGCTGATGGATCTCGTCGAAGAACACGATCACCGACGGATGGCGCGCCTCACCCAGGAAGTCGCGCAGCAACGTCGCGTCCGTCGCACACGCCTGCGCGAGCGGCAGCAGTGCGACGTCGAACAGGCGCACGTCCTTTAACTCCGGCGGAATGTTGTCCGTGCCCAGGCGAATGCCGAGACCCTCGACGATCGCGGTCTTGCCACTGCCGGCCGGGCCAAGGAGCATGGGATCGCGCTTGGTTTTGCGCAGCAGGATCTCGATGATGGCCTCAATTTCGCGGTCACGGCCAACGATCGGACCCAGCTCGCCGGCGCGACCGAGCGCGGTCAGGTCACGGCCGAAGCGTTCCAGCGTTGGCGTGGACGACGCGCGCTGTGCCCATTGGTCTGTCGCGGTGCGCGCGTCGTCCGCGTCGACCTGTTCGCGGCCGGCGACAAGCGCCGCGGCGACGGCTTGTTCGAGCAGGTCGATGGCCTTGTCCGGCAGACGCCTGTTGATGATCGACTTGACGCTGAAGTCGAGCAGGATCTGGAGCGCGTCGTCTGACACGGTCACGCCGCGCGACGTGACGATCCTGTCGCGCAGAGCCTTGAGGATGGGCATCGTCGCGGCCGAGTCGAGCTCCGCGACATCCAGCGTCGACAGTCGCCGCGCGAGTGAGTCGTCACGCGCGATCGTCGTCCGGTACTCGTCGCCGGTGGTCGCCCCGATCACCGCGATGTCGCCGCGCGCCAACGCCGGCTTGAGCACCGCGGCCGCGCCCAGGCCGCCCTCGGACTGGCCGGCCGACTCGAGCAGGTGGATCTCGTCGAGAAACAGGACGATGCCCGGCTGCGACGCCTCGCGCACGAGCTGCTCCAGGCGCTCCTCGAGCTGGCCGCGGTACTGCGTGCCCGCAACCACGGCCGCGAGCGGCACCTCGATGAGCCGCGTGCCCTTCAGGCCGTCCGGGACCTTGCCCGCCGCGATGCGTTGGGCGAGACCCTCCACGATCGCGGTCTTGCCAACGCCGGGCGCGCCGAGTAGGACCGGATTGCGCTTTGTTGAGCGGAGCAGCGTCTCGACGATCCACTCTGTTTCCTGGTCGCGGTCGAACACCGGCGCGAGCAGTCCCTGCGCTGCAAGCTTGGTCAGGTCACGCCCGACCCGATCGAGCAGCGGAGTGGTAGAGCCCGAGTCGGGCTCCGACTCGGCGGGCGGCGGACCTGTGGGAGCGTCGATCGCCTGCGTGGCAGTAAGCGGCGGCGGCTTGGCAGGTTGCGCCTGGCCGCTCGGCACTCCGGGAGCGGTCGCGCCTGACTGCGGGTTGAGCGCCTGCACGCGGCGCGTCACATCGGTCAGCTGATCGATGCTCTTCTGCAGCCAGCCAATGGCCAGGTCCAGGCTGTCTGCCTTGGTGTCCTTGTCCGTCATCGGACGTGTTCCTTGGTGCGCTGCTCGTCCTCGACGAGCTCGACGGTCGGAACTTTGAAGCTGCTCCGCGCAAAACGCTCCTGCAGGAAGCGCGCATTGGAAAGCAAGCGGTCGGCGTTGTACTGGTACATGTCCTCGGACGTCTCACGCATCGTCTGGCTGATCAACTGGAGCTGCGCGATGAGCACCTCGCGTGCCGTGTGACCATCCTGAACCGGCACGCGCTCGGCGTACATACGCGGCAACGAGAGGTAATCGTCGAGGGCACGAGGCAGGTAATTCAGAGCGGTTTGGCGGATGAGCATTACGTTCGGGTCGATGGCGCTCATTGCCGGGGCACCTTCAGTCGGCAAAGTCAGCCTGACCGAACGCGCGGCGTCCTCCACGGCCGCCATCACGTCGTCGGCGACCCGGAAGCGAAGGCTGTAGATCAAGTCGCTCAGGCCCTGCGTGATCTGCTGAGCATCGCGCTCGTCGAAGAGCGTGAACTTGAATCCCTTCTCGCCCGGAATCACCACGTAGCCCACGGCGTACAGGGCCGCTATCAGTCCCAACCCGACCAAACCGCCGGTGATTCCCAACGCCAGCAATCCCACGCCGACCAGCGCCACGAGACATGCGCCGATGTTCTTGCGCGAGAAGAGAAAGCGCTGCGCGCGCTGTGCGAGGGTCACCGGATGTAGTGTCGGCCAATCCTGTCGGCGTCACAGAATCCTGGGACCGTCCGACGGCGGCGAGTCGCCACCCGCAGTATTGGTCACCGCTTGCTTGGCACCCGCGACCTGAAGCTGCGAATCGGCGAAGCGCTCCTGCAGGAAGCGGACGTTGGCCATCAGCCGGTCCGTGTCGTTCTTGGCGATGTCCTCAGCCACCTCGTGCATCTTGCCGTCCATGACGTTGAGCTGCTCCATGAGCACGTCGTGCGCGGTCTTGCCGTTATCGAGCGTCTTGCGCTCGGCGTAGATGCGCGGGATGGCCAGGTACGCGTCGAGTGCCTGGGGCAGGTACGACAGCGCCGTCTGGCGGATGAGGTTGACGTTGGGGTCTGCCGGATCGACACCCGCGCCGTCGGCCGGCAGGGTCGCGACGATCGAGTGCGCGATGCTGCCGCACCTCTGAAAGACATCGTCGGCGACGCGGTAGCGGATGCTCGTCAAGAGCTGGGTCAGACCGGCGCGGATGTCGCGCGTGTCCTCAGTAGTGAATAGCGTCAGCCTCAGGCCACGCTCCGGTGGAGTGACCAGGTAGCCGATCGCATAGAGGCCGGCGACAACACCCAGACCGATCACACCGCTGGTAACGCCCAGCGCAAGCAGGCCCAGGCCGACCAGTGCCAGCGCCGATCCGACGATGTTGCGGCGCGAATAGACGAACGGCTCGATCCGGTGCCACAGGCTCATTGGTAGCCGCGGATCTGCTTGAAGATGTCGGTCAGATCGCCGCCCTGGGCGTCGAACGTCCGGCCGCCGGTGAGCGTGGCGAGAGCCTGCATCTCGTCCGTGTTCGAGTCGCCGAACAGGATCGGGTACGTGTGGATCGCCTTGACCGCGTCGGGCAGGCCGTTCTACCAGGCGCTGAACTGGTCGAACGAGTAGCCCGTGTTGTTCTCGCCGTCGGTCATGAGCACCACCGAGTAAAGCCGGTTCGGATCGCTCTGCTGCTGGCTGTAGACGACCTGGTAGGCCGCGACAAGGGCGTCGTAGATCGCCGTGTTGTTGTAAGTGTCAAGGCCGTCGACGTAGTCGCGAATCGCCTGCATTGACGTCGAGCTTGGATCCGTGTCGTCGATGGTGAAGTCACGCTGGTCGATGACCGCGCTCGAGAAGGTCACGAAATGGATGTCCTCGTGGGCGCGGAAGCGTGAGAACTGACCCGTTATCGAAGTGTCCAGGCCGGTCAGGGAGGTCAGTGCCTTCTGCAGCGCCTCCAGCCGGTCGCCCTGCATCGAGCCCGACAGGTCGAGCACGAACATCGCTGAGGCTGGCTTGCGGATCTGGTCCAGGTAGACCTCGAGCAGCGAGTTGATCGTGTCGAGCTTGGACGGGAAGGGCAGCTCGACGAGCACCTGGCTGGGGAACTTGCTGTCCAGCGGCACGCCCGGCACGACCGGCCGGCGATTCGTCGTATCCATGATCCGCTTCTGCACGTCCGGCGTGCGCAGGTAGTCGACGACCTTGTCGTAGGCGTCGTGCTTGGCGGCGTTGAGCAGCATGAACGGGTAGTCGGCGGTGACGATCCCTTCCTTGGGATAGATCAGCGTCAACGGCTCGTTCAGCTGGCCGCCGGCGTTGAGGCCCATCAGCACCGACTCGTAGTTGATGATGCCGTCGACGTCGTCCTGCTGGCGGACGTAGTCGTCGGCCAGGAAGCCGGACGAGCCGGCCGTCAGCGTCTGGCCGCTGAAGAAGGCGCGCAGCGCGTCCTGGTCGATATTGCCGGTGTCGATCGCATCGGACCTGCCCGACAACGCGCTGGCCACGCCGATCAGCGCCGTGAAGCCGCTGTTCGACGCAGCCGGATTGGTCATCGCGAAGTGGAACGAGCCGTCCGCGGAGTGCGCCTGGATGTCCTTCCAGGTCACGTTCGGGTTGTCCTGCCAGCCGAAGCGCTGGGCGACGGACTGCTTCACGCCGATGATGACCGGGCTGAGCATGATCTTGTCCTGGTCGACGATCTTTGAGCCTGCGCCGGGCAGCAGCGACAGGTACTTGCCGTGGCTGAACCAGGCCGCGTCGCTGGTATCCGGCCGTTGGCGATCTTCTCCGCGCCTTCGAGCGTGCCGATGTAGGTCGGCTTCAAGAGCACGCCCGTGGCGCGTTGAATGTCCGGGAAGAGCGGCTCCAGGTCCTTGAGCTCGGAGCCGGCCAGAACCGTCAGTGTCTGCGCCGGCTGGCCCGAGCAGCCCGCCGCGGCCGCGCCCAGAAGCACGACAACCGCGAGCAGGACGCCAAGCGCCCGAGTCAGCGCCACGGGTGCCTGCTTCATCGCCATCGAACCGGATCTATGAGGCGCTTGAACCATCCGCGTTCTCCGCCTCGTCCTTGGCCGACAGCGCGCGCGCCCGATTGACGTACGACTGCGACTTGTCGAGCTCTGCCTCGAGGGCGTTGACCGTGGTTTCCATGTTGTCGAGCGCCTTGACCTTGAACGTGTCGATCTCGTCCATGGTCGCGTAGATGTTCTGGAACGCCTTCTGGAGCTTGGCCATGTCGATCGTCGCCGACGCGGCCTGCTCGCTGATCTCGCCCGACTGCTGGTGGAGCATCTCGCTGGTCGACTCGATCAGGTTGCCCGTGGTCGTGTTGAGCGCCGTGATCTGGTCGAGCACGAGCTTCTGGTCGCTCAGCGCCTGGGCGACGATGACCGCGGTGCGCAGGGCGCTGATCGTGGTCGTGGTGGCGCGGTCGACGCCCTTGATCAGCTCGACGTTGTTGCGCCGGATGAGGTCGAGCGCCAGGTAGCCCTGGACGCTGACGGCCAGCTGCGTGAGCAGATCCTGGAGCTTCTGGCGGACCGGGAAGAGCAGGTCGTCCTTGAGGATCTTGGCCCGGTCGGGGTCCGTCGCCTCGATCTGGGCGATGCGCGCGGTGAGGCCCGTGTCGAGCTGCTCGGCCAGGTACGCGTACTGGCGCAGCCGGCCCATGACCGTCCACAGGTTGGACTTCTCCTGCTCGATGTCGGCGTTGTCGCGGCGCAGCTCGTCCTGGCCGTCGTACAGGCTGACGATGATCGCGTTGATGTGGCTCTGGCTGGACTGGTACTTGTGGAAGTAGTCGACGAGCTTGTCGCCCAACGGGATGATGCCCAGCAACCTGCGCGGCGAGAGCAGGTGCCGCCCTGACGCTGTGGATCGAGATCCTCGACCTGCTTGCGCAGCGCGAGCAGCGACTTGCTGACGTTGCCGGCCTGGCTGATGCCGCCCTGGGTCATCGCCGACATCGGCTTGTCGAGCAGCCGATTCGAGACGTTGGCAGAGGCGCGGATGTCGTCATCGCCCAGCTTCGCGATGTCGTTCACGCGGGTCGTGAACTTGGGGTCGTGCGTGTCGAGCGAGGTGACCGCGTCGAGGTATGAGGCGACCATGTTGTCGAGCTTGGCCGCCTGGGCCGGCTCGAGCTTGACGGCCTCTTCGGCGCGCGCCTCTGGGACCGCCGCGACCGCTGCCGGCGGCTCGAGGGTCAGCGTGCCGACCGCTGTGTCCACGGTAGACGCTGCGGGCTCGGTCGGCGCCGGCGCCGGCGCTGCGACCGGTGCGGTTGAGCTCAGATCAAGGGATGGTTCAGTCATTGAAGCGGTCTCCTCTCCTCGGGCGATTAGGGTGCGAATGAGTCGTCGGGCGACGCCGGTGGCGCCCCGGCCCCGGCGTAGATCTGTTCGAGAGTGCTGATCATCGCTTCGAGCGATTCGTACGTTGGCGGCTCGATCACGTCGATGATCGTGTCGGGCACTGCCAGCTGGTGGTCACTGACCCAGGTGCGGAAGGCATTGGTGTCGGACGTCCGAAAGCCGTACTCCGTTGCCAGCTGGCGCATGCCCGGGTCGTCGTTCAGGAACTGGCCAAGGCGCTGGCCGTTGGGCGTCAGCGACACGAACGTGTGCTTGGACAGGATCGTCGGCTCGGGATAGACGAGCACCATGTCCGGCGTGATCGTGCCGTCGTTGGCCGCCGCCCGGGCCAGGAACTGTGACTCGTAGATCATGACCATGGGCGCCTTGCCGATGCCCTGGACCAGGTAGTCCTCGAACGGCCCTTCGGAGCTCGCCTCCGAGAAGCCCTGCTTCAGGAAGAGCGGCGCGAGCTGCTGGGTCAGTGTCGGCACATCCGGCCCCAGCTCAACGATGTTGTTGCCGTTGGCCACGTAGCTGACGATGCTCAGGTACATCGCGGCCGAGTTCGATTTACGAACGTCCGTGGTCGTGATCAGGATGCTCTTGTTGACCGGGTAGTCGGTGTTGTTGGGCAGGTCCCTCCAGCGCGTGTCCTTGCTGACCAGGTCCATGTACGCGGCGACATCGAGGCCAAGGTAGCCGTTGCGCTGATGGACGACGCCGGCCTGGGTGAGCAGGTCGACGATCGGTCGCCAGGTCGCGATGGCCATGGGCGTGTAGAACGGCACGAAGCTGTGCGTGTTGAGGTGATCGCGCTTCAGCTTCTCGGCGGCAGGCACGCCCGCGGGGAATGCGAAATCCTGGCCGGCAATGCTCGCGTTGGCGATCTCGCGTGAGCCCGCGGTCGGCGACGGTGACGCTGAAGCCGGCCTTCTTGAGCGCATCGATGACGCGCGGATCCTGGAAGAAGGGCAGCTTTTCCGATCCGATCAGGCCAGCCACGGTCGTCGTTGGCGGCGCCAGCCGACCTGCGACCTGGCTGCCGATCGCGAGCACGACACCGACGACAAGCACAAGCGCCAACGCAATGGCGAGTAGACGGCGCGGGTCGGATCTCAAGTAACGGCCTCGATCCGTGGGTCAGGCAGCCAGCAATTTCGACGAATGACGGCAGTATCGCTCAGCGGCGGTCAATCTCGAAGGTGACCGACAGCGCGACGGTGATCTCCTGCGTGCCGGATTCGACGGGCGTCGAGGCAGCGTCGGCCTTCATCGCCATACGCGCGGCCGGAAAGGGCATCGGCGGCGAAAACGGCTGGCCCTCGATTACGGCAATGACGTCGCCGAGTTGCGCGCCGGCCGCGCGCGCGATCGTCGTTGCCCGGGCGCGCGCGTCGCTCATTGCCTCGTCGCGCGCCCGTTCCGCGGCTGATGTCGGATCGTCGAGGTGAAACTCGAGCGAGTCGAGCGTTGAGGCGCCCGCGCCAAGGGCGGCATCGATCAGCTCGCCGGTCTTGGACAGTTCGCGCAGCGTGACGGCCACGCTGTTCTGGACCTGGTAGCCGGTGATGCGCGGTCCCTTGCTGTTGCTGTAGTCCATCGTGGGGTTGAGTGACACCAGGGCGGTGCGCACGTCGGTACGCGCGACGCCCTGCTCCAGCACGGCGTCGAGGATCGCCTTCATCGTCACCGCGGCGGTCTCGCGCGCGGCGCCGGCGGTGTCGGCCATGACGTTGACGCCGAGCCGCACGCTGGCGACGTTCGGCTCGACGATGACGGTGCCCTGTCCGGGAACGGTGATCGAACGCTTCATGCGCCCAATGCTACGTTCGACCGCGAAGTCGGTCACCGATCAGTTGAGCAGGTCGGCGGGCTCCACCTGGAGGACCTTGCCTACGACCGCGAACGTGGCGTCGGTGCGGCGCGGGACCATCACGATCGGCGGCCGCCGAGGTGTCGTCGCCGGGACACGGGTCCCAGGAAACAGCGCCGGAACCTTCTTGGCGATGACGGGCGGTGAGAAGAAGAAGCCCTGACCGGTTTCAACGCCGATCGCTCGCAGCCGCCCAACCTGGTCCGCAAACTCGATGCCCTCGGCGATCACGTCCAGACGTAACGAGCGGCCCAGAGTGACGATCGCGCGGGTGAAATCCCAATCGTTCTCGGAGGCGCCAAGTCCGCCCAGGAGCTCGCGCGGGACCTTGAGCGCATCGACCGGGAACTCGCGCAGCCACGCCATCGACGACCAGCCCGTGCCGAAATCGTCGAGCGCCACCTTGACGCCCAGTGCACGCAGTGCGGCAAGCCGCACGATCATCGTCTCGACGTTCTGCATCATCATCGTTTCGGTGATCTCGACGGTCAGGTGCGACGCAGGGAACTCGGCCGCCGCCAGAATCTCGGCCACCTCGTCGACGAAGCTGGGCTCGTGGATCTGACGCGCTGACACATTCACGTTGAGCTCCGGCGCGTCGTCACCCAGGGTGTCGAGCCACTGGCGCGCGTCCTCGACGCTGCGCTCCATGACCCAGCGTCCAATTGGCAGGATGAGGCCCGTTTCCTCGGCGAAGGGTATGAACTCAGTTGGTGAGATGAGTCCTCGGGTCGGGTGGCGCCAGCGGATCAGCGCCTCAACGGACCTGGGCTCACCTGTTTTGAGGTCGCAGATCGGCTGGTATTGGAGAACAAAACGGTGCCCGTCAATGGCGTGCTGCAGATCGCCCTTGAGCGAGTGGCGACGGACGACGGCTGTGTACAGGCGCGGCTGGAACACGGCGAACTCGCCCTTGCCGCTGGCCTTCGCCGCGTACATCGCCACGTCCGCGTCGCGCACGAGCGCCTCGGCGCCCTCGCGCGGATGGCGGCTGACGGCGATGCCGATGCTGCCGCGAATTGCCACTGAGGTTCCCGCAATCTGAAACGGTTCGGCCAGCGCGTCGAGAATGCGCTGGGCGATGAGCACGGCGCGCGCTGCGACGCCGCCGACGGAACCAAGCGTCTCGTCGGGCGTTGACCCGCCCACCAGCACCGCGAACTCATCGCCGCCCAGCCGCACGGCGAGGTCCTGGGAACGGATCGAGTCGTGCAGTCGCGCGGCCACGATCCTGAGCAGCTCATCGCCGGCCGTGTGGCCGAGAGAGTCGTTGACCGTCTTGAAGTCGTCCAGGTCGACAAACAGGATTGCCGAGCGCTCCGCGCCGACCGTTACCTCGCGCTCCAGGGCAGCACTGAGTCGTTCGAGGAACAGGGCCCGGTTGCCAAGACCGGTCAGCACGTCGTGGTAGGCCTGATGACGGAGCTGCTCCTTGACCTCCGCGAGCTGCGCCAGCGAACGGCCCAGCTGGCCATTCTCGAAGGCCATCGCCGCGTGATTGGCGAGCGTCTCGAACAGCTGCAGATCCTCAGGCACGAACGAGGTCACGTCGCCCAATCGGTCGGCCACGACCAGGAAACCGAGCGTTCCCTTGTCGCCGCGCAGGGCCGTGATCATCGCGTCGTGCAGTTCCGGATAGGCGGCGCTGATGGGGTCGTCTGGAGTCTCCGATTGCTCGTACATGAAGGCTCCGCTTTCGGCCAGAGCCCGGGACGACAGCGGATCGTTGGCATTCCACGGGACCTCGGCCATGAGGCGGCGCTCCTCGCCCGGGCCGATGACCGTTTCCAGCGCCGGCTCGCCGGCGCGCGTCGGCATCAGAACGAGGCGGGCCACGCCGGCGCGGAACATCGTCCGCGCGTGGTCGAGCAAGTCCGCCACCGCCGCGTCGAGCTCTGGCGAACGCTGCAGGATGCGCGTCGACTCGTACAGGAACTCGAGACTCTTGTTCTTCTCACGCTCGGACATCAGCGTCCGGTAGGCAAGCAGCATCAGCCCGATGGGAATGCCCAGCAGCCACGCGGCGGCGGGCTCGAGCCACAGGATCGTCACGCCCATCAGCGCGAGGCTCGTGTTGGTCATCCCGACCGAGAGGCCGAAGCGCATGACCTCAGGCAACCGCTCGCGCTGCCAGCGGCCCTCGGCAAAACCGATCGCGAGCGAGATCGACATGATGCCGATGACATTGACGATGGCGGTTGTCGCGAACGCCGCGAGCCAAAGCTGCGCGCCGGGGTCAGGCGCGTGTCCATTCAGGCGGTCGAAGACGATCACCGCCACAGCGGCCTCGAGCGCGAAATGACTCAGGTTGAAAAGGAGCTTGATGGGCGGCTGGCGGCGAACGATCAGTCCGACTGCCGAGCCGACCACGATGGCCAGCACGAACTGCACCGGGGTGACGAAGACCAGGCCGACCACGAACGGGATCTCGCTGAGCGAGAAGGTGTGCGCCTGGCGCCGGAACTCAAGGTGGACAACGTTGGTCTCGGCGAAGTAGAAGCCGATGGCGAGGATCCACCACGGAATCGAGATTGGCGCCGGTAGTGGCTCCAGCTTGACCACGACGCCGGCAACGAGGACGGCTGCGGATACGCCGAGCACGGCCGTCAGCAGCCAGATCTTGAGCATGCCGGTCGAAGGCCGGCTCAGGATCCGACGACGGCGGGGTAGAGCCGTGCTCGTTACAGCCACTGCGTACTGGTCTCGGTTAGCTCTGTGCGGCAGATGGCCCCGAGCTAGGGGCCATCTCCTGGATCAACGCCGGCCATCGAATACACCGAACACGACCAGGAGTTGCCTGACCAGGAATTGCCCGACCACGAATTGCCCGACCAGGCGCCGCTCGACCACGAGTTGCCCGACCACGAATTGCCGGACCAGGTCGCGGCCGACCAGGAGTTGCCCGACCAGCTGTTGCCGGACCAGCTGTTGCCGTTCCATGTACCGCCGGACCAGGAGTTGCCGCTGGCCGCGACGCTGTAGGGCTGGCCGAAGATGTCGACCTCGCCCACCAGCGGGACGCCGTCGCCGTCGACGACGACGGCCGACCCGCGCGAGCGCTGGAGCAGGCCGAGCCCTGTGGCGCGGGTGAAGGTTTGGGTGGCGCCGTAGGGGGCCCGAGTCCAGAGTGCATGATTGACATCGATACGACCAGCACCGGAACCCAGCGGGTCCGCCGAAGGCAGGTCGTCGGCCGTGCCGGTCAGCAGCGCCTTGACCTGGTCCGGCTTCAACGAGGGCCGGGCGCTCAGCAGAAGGGCCACCGCACCCGAGACAACTGCCGTCGACTGGGACGTGCCGCTGCCCTTGAAGTAGCTGTCGCCAACGCGACCGCTGGGGTACTTCATGTCGATGTAGGAGCCGGGGGCGCGCAGGCCGATGACCGAGACGCCCGGGGCAACGAGATCCGGCCGACGAGCCCCGGTACCGCGGTTCGAGAAGGCGGCCAGCTGATCGTCAGAGGGATCGATGGTGCCATTGAGGGTCTCCGCACCCACGGCGATCACAAATGGGTCGTAGGCGGGGTCGTCCAGCTTGGCCGACCCGAAGCCTTCGTTGCCACCTGAGGCCACGACGACGATGCCCGCGAACCAGGCCCGCTCCACCGCGTAAGTGAGCGGATCGAGCACGTAATCCTGGGTGCCATTCGTGCCGAACGACAGGTTCAGGACGCGGATGTTGAGACCGTCCGTGTTGTGGTGCTGGACGACCCAATCGATCCCGGCAATGACCTGCGATACGTCGGTGACACCGTTGGCGGCTCCGACCTTGACGTTAACGATGCGGGCGCCGGGAGCCATGCCGTCGAAGTAGGTTGGGTCCGTCACGCCGTCGGTGGAGGCCATGCGCGGATCGCGCGCAGCGATGATGCTGGCCATGTGCGTACCGTGGCCGTAGCCGTCGACGTAGCGCGTCCGCTGCTGCTGCGAATCGAATGAGAGGTCTGGGCCATTCAGCAGCCGGCCGTCAAATTCCGGTTCTGGATTGACGCCGGTATCGATCAGCGCGACGTCGACGCCATGACCGATGATGCCGCGCCGCCAAAGGTCAGTCGCACCGATGGCCTGGGCGGTGTTGTACAGCGAGCCCATCGCGGTCGTCGCGTCGTAGCCGTCGCCGGCCATGTTGAAGTGGACCTGGCCATCCGGCGTGACCGCGGCTACGCCGGGAGATGTGGCGAGTTCGGCCATAGCCGATGCAGGGATCGTCGCCGCGAAACCATTGATCAGAGGCAGCTGGAAGTCGACCTTGCCGCTGAGCCGCCGAACCGTGTGCTCGGGCGTCTTCCCCGCGCCGGTCGCCTCGCGCACGATGACGGCCACGGACTCACCGACGGCGGCGAACAGCCGAGCCGTTGGAAGTGCGGTCGTGAGAGCGATCGCGGCCACGAGCAACCAGCGAACGCACACGTCCCAGCTGACGCCAAACCAGCTGACGCCAAACCAGCTGACGCCATATGAGATGGGCAGGTCGCTCCGGCGCGAACGCCGGGCCGGGCCGGAACCGGCACTCAGGGGCACTGAGGCAAAGGCGACTCGCGATTGCATTTGTGGCGTTTCCCTCTGCGCGTTGGGCGGTTTCAAGTCGTTTCTTGACTCGCGCTGGGGCGCACCGTCGGTCGCCGACCGGCGACTGGGAATAGTCCTTAGGTAACCCCTGGTACGGGGTCCAGGCCGGAGATAACCGATTGGCACGCTTAGGACGAGGCGTCGACCGGGGCGGTACGCGATAGGAGATGGGTACCAGCATTTGGCTGTGGCGCTCAGATTCCTCCTCGCGACGTCACCTTTTGAGCAACCTTCGCCGGGCATCGGGACCCCGCGAACGGGCGGTGCGGAAGCCCGTCGAGCGACGCCGCCTGGAGTGGGCCTGGCCGGGGAAAACGGTGCCTTCCGCCACCGTCGGCGGCCGAATCCTAGAATTCGGCCCGTGGCGCGACTTCAGAAGCGCAGTCTGGACCGCCCCGACGAGGTGCGACCGGTCGGTCGCGGCCGGCTCGAGGTCGTCGAGATGGGCGACGCGGCATTCGGTCGGATCGTCTACCAACCTGGCTGGCGTTGGACCGTCGACGTCCGACCGATCGCCGGCACGGAGCTGTGCGAGATCCACCATATGGGCTACGTCATCGCCGGCCGACTGCGTATTGAGATGCGCGACGGGTCCGTCCTTGACACGGATGCCGGCGATGTCTTCGAGTGTCCACCGGGTCACGACGCGTGGGTCGTGGGCGATGAGCCGTGGATCTCGATCGACTGGACGGGCCGACGCCACTACGGCCGGCCGCGCGATGCCGCTGCCGAGCGCAAGCTGGTCACGATCCTGTTCACGGACCTGGTCGAATCGACTCAGCTCGCGGCGCGACTCGGCGACGCCGGTTGGCGCGACCTGATGGGCGACTACCTAACTACAGTCGGCAGGGCTCTTGAGCGGCACCATGGACGCCAGATTCAGATGACAGGCGATGGCGTTTTGGCTTCATTTGAGAGCCCCGCCCACGCCGTCCATTGCGCACTCGACCTGGCCGCGTCGGCCACGGAGCTGGGGCTGCGCCAACGCGCCGGGCTGCACACCGGTGAAGTCGACTTTGCCGGCGACGACGTGCGCGGCATTGCCGTCCATCTCGCGGCGCGTGTCGCGGCCGCGGCCGGCGCGGGCGAAGTGCTGGTCTCGGCCACCACGAACGGCCTGCTCTTTGGCTCCGGCTTCAATAGCGTCAGTCGTGGTAGCCATGCGTTGAAAGGAATCGACCAGCCGGTCGAGCTCTTCGCGGTGGGTTAGAAAGATGAGAGGTCACATGCAGCAGCACAAGATCGCGATGCTCGGGACGGGACTGATCGGCGACTTCTATTCGATGGCGCTGCATGCGCAGCGCTCGCGCGATCAGGTGCGCGTCGTCTACTCGCGCAGCGAAGAGCGAGGCAAGGCGTTTCGCGAGCGCTGGGACATCCCCGAGTCGACAGCGGACATGAAGGCCGCGATCGAACATCCCGACGTCGACGTGGTCGTCATAGGCGTGCCCAACTTCCTGCACGAGGAGGCCGTCACGCTGGCCGCGCAGGCGGGCAAGGCGATTCTGTGCACCAAGCCCCTCGGTCGGAACGCGCAGGAGGCTGCGCGCATGCTGGCGGTGGTCGAGCAGGCCGGCATCTTTGGTGGCTACCTCGAGGACCTGTGCTACACGCCCAAGACTTCGAAGGCGATCCGTGCTGTGCAGGCGGGCACGATCGGCGAGGTCACCTGGGTCCGGTCGCGGGAGGCGCATCCGGGCCCGCATTCGGCGTGGTTCTGGGACGGCCGACTGACCGGTGGTGGAGCCATCGTCGACCTTGGCTGCCACTGCATCGAGATCATTCGCAACTACGTCGGCAAGGGCAATCGGCCGGTCGAGGTCCTGTGCCATGCCGACACGTTGGTGCACCCGATCGGTGACGAGGACAACGCTGTCGCGCTCATCCGGTTCGAGAGCGGCGCGCTGGGCCAGTTCGAGGTGTCGTGGACCTTCCGCGGCGGAATGGACCTGCGCGACGAGGTGGCCGGCACGGAAGGCACCATCTGGGTCAACAACTTCCTGCGCACGGGCTTTGAGATGTTCAGCGCGGGCGGTTCCGGCGGCTACGTAGCGGAGAAGAGCGAGGCGGATCGCGGCTGGATGTTCCCCGTGGGTGACGAAGCGGCGGAACTGGGCTACATCGACATGTTCACGGACATGTTTCGCGCCATCGAGACGGGCGCAGCGCCGCGCGAGACGTTCTACGACGGCTACGTGGTCAACGCGGTCATGGACGCCTGCTTCCGATCGGCCAAGTCACGCGCGTGGGAGCCCGTCCAGCTGGCCGACTGGCGCGGCGGCACTGCGCCGCGAATTGGCGCGGGCAAGGAACCGGAGATGCATGACGGCCAGGTCGTGATCAAGCGCGAGATCCTGCCCGACGGCCGGCACAAGCTGATCCTGAAGGACCCCGTTTCAGGCGATTACCTCGACCGCGTCGTCGCCGCGCCCGGGAACTCTTAGACGTCCTGCAACTTGGTGATGCAGGCGACCAACGCGAACGCGTCGGTATGGGTGGTGCCCAGGCGTTCCTCGTAGTAGAGGACGTTGTGTGTGGCGGAGCCGAGCACGCTGCCGTTCTTGCGGTACCACTCGGAACGAATGATTACGCGCCAGGTCGTGTCGGACGTGTAGTTGTGCCCGTTGACGTTGACGCTCCGGTTCTTGAACTTCGCCTTGGTCGCAGGACTGTACGGCGCCTGTGAGTCCTCGTACGCCGTCGCCTTCACGTAGCCACTTTGCTTGATCGTGTGGTAGGTGCCACCGACGTCGTTCTGGAGCGTGAAGCGCCAGCCAACAGTGCCGTGCTCGTTGGTGTTGCCGGCATTTTGATCCGGCCACCACAGCGAGGGCGGCACGACCGTTACTTTGGCCAGCCAATACTGGGCGGGGTTGGCTGCGCTGTTGTCGTGCCTGCACACAGCGCCGTAGTGCGCGGAGTCGTCGGTGTACAAGTAGTTGCCCGTCTGTCCGGTCGTGCCGTCGGCGAGCGCCGACTGGCTCAGCGTCAGTGCGGCGACAGTCGAAATCGCCAAGGCGCCCGCGAAACGCGCGAACCTTGTGCGAGCCGGATACGTGTTCACAGCGACCTCCCAGTCATGCGCGAAGTCGGCCGAGTATAGGAGTGCGTGCGTGGGGCGCCGCAGGCAGCAGACCTCCGAGCTGGCAGCTACGCCGACCGGATCGTCAACGCCGGTTGAGCTGGCTCGCCGGCGGTCATCCAGCGGCCGATGTAGTCGCGCGCAAATAGCTGGTCGACGACCATCGCCGACGCGCCGATGACACCGGCGCGACCGCCCAGTGACGAGCGCTGGATGAGCAGCTCGCGCGTCGCGAGCGGCAGCGAGCGACGGTAGACACCCTCGCGGATCGCCGCCAGCAGCTGGTCGCCGGTCTGACTCAGGCCGCCACCGATGACGATCAGCGACGGGTTGAAGAAGTTGACGATCGAGGCCAGCATGCGGCCAATGCGCCGGCCGGCGGCCTGGATCAAGGCGAGGGACACGGCATCGCCGTACGAGGCGGCCAGGGCCACATCCTCTGCCGTGACGCGGCCGCGCTGCTCGAGTGCCACGCGCAGACGTTCACTCCGGCCCTCGCGCGCGGCCGCTTCGCCATCACGCGCGAGGGCCGCGCCGCCGGCGATGGCCTCGAGACAACCCACGTTGCCGCAGCGGCAGATGACGGCCATGTCGTCGACGACCTGGATGTGGCCGACATCGCCGGCGCTGCCCTGCGCGCCGCGGTGCAGCCGGCCGTCGGAGATGATGCCCGCGCCGATGCCCGTGCCGACCTTGATGACGACGACGTTGTCGTGGCCGACCGCGGCGCCGCTGCGCCACTCGCCCATGGCCAGCAGGTTGACGTCGTTGTCGACCCACACCGGCGCGCCGTACGAGCTGGCGTAGCGCGGGCCGACCGGATAGCCGTCCCAGCCGGGCATGATCGGTGGCGAGAACGGGATGCCGGTCCTGAACTCGACCGGGCCCGGGACGCCGATGCCAACCCCCCACAGCGCACCGGGCACGGCACGCGTGTTGGCCAGTAGTTCCGCGAACAGCTCGTCCACGCGAGACAGGCAGCGCTCGGGCCCATCGGCGATGTCTGCCGGCTCGTCGCGATGGGCAATGATCCGGCCGTCGAGCGTCGTCAGCGCGACATCGATGCTCGTCGCGCCAAGGTCGGCAACCAGGACATGGCCCGCGTCTGACGCGAAGGTCAGCTGGCGCGCCGGCCGGCCGCCCGTGCTCGGACCGGGATCGCCATCGCGCACCAGGCCGATGTCGATCAGCTCGCGCACGCGCTCGGCGACGATCGTACGGCTGAGGCCGGTGCGCGCCTCGAGGTCGGAGCGCGAGTTGGCGCCTGCGATCCGGATCTCGTCGAGCACCGCGACGAGCGAATCGAGCGTCTGCTCGTTTGGCGCGTTGGACATAGACCGAATATATGCGGCTCTATTGCAGCAGACAATCCGACTTTTGCACTTGACATGCGTAAGTGCTGGCCGTGAACATTCCACAGGAGGAGGAGTCGCCCGGTTCATGCGCTCGTTTAGCTCGATCGGCGCCGCTGTTATCGGCAGCGGCTTCATTGGCACCGTCCACATCGAGGCCTTGCGCCGCATCGGCGTTCAGGTCCATGGCCTGCTCGGCTCCTCGCCTGACCGCGCCACGGAGCGTGCTCAGAAGATCGGCGTGCCGCGCGGTTACGGCAGTCTCGATGAGCTGCTCGACGACGAGCGGGTCGAGGTCGTCCACGTCACCTCGCCCAACAACATGCACTTCCCTCAGGTCAGGCAGATCCTGCTCGCGGGGCGCAGTGTCGTGTGCGAAAAGCCGATGGCAATGGACGCGAATGAGTCGCGCGAGCTTGTTGGGCTGGCCGCGCACAGCGGCAAGGTCGCAGCGGTCAACTTCAACATCCGCTTCTACCCGCTCAACCAGCATCTGCGAGCAGCGGTTGCGGAAGGCTCGCTGGGCGACGTCCGCCTGGTTACCGGCCGCTACTTCCAGGACTGGCTGATGTTCGATACCGACTGGAACTGGCGCCTCGAGCCGGAAGTCGGCGGCAAGCTGCGCGCCGTGGGAGACATCGGCTCGCACTGGCTCGACCTGACCTCCTTCGTGACCGGCCGCCACGTGACGCAGGTGATGGCGGACATGGCCACTTTCATCAAGGTCCGGCACATGCCCGCCGGCCCGGTCGAGTCGTTCGCCCTGGAGCGCTCAACAGACACAGTCGAGCGCGACATCCGCACGGAAGATGTGGCCACGATCCTGCTCCGCTACGACAACGACGCGCGCGGCCAGATGGCCGTCAGCCAGATCAGTGCCGGGCACAAGAACTCGCTCCAGTACGAGATCGACGGCAGCGCCGGGGCCGCGGCGTGGGACAGTGAGAACCCTGACGAGCTGTGGCTGGGCCATCGCGGCCGGCCGAATGAGACGCTCGCGCGCGACGCTGCGCTGATGACAGATGCCGGCCGCGCGGCCGCGGCACTGCCGGCCGGCCACGTCGAAGGATTTGCCGATACATTCGCCGCGCTCTTCCGGGCCGTGTACAGCGACGTCGCCGATGGGCGGATGCGCCACAACCCGCCTTACGCCACGTTTGCCGACGGCCACGAGGAGATGCTCGTTGGCGACGCCATCGCCCAGAGTGCAGCCGAGCAACGTTGGGTCGAAGTGCAGCGCGAGCCGGCGCCCGCCGCCAAGCCCGTGCTGGAGGTAGTCAAGTGAGACTGGGGTTCCTGACCGCGCCGTTCCCGGATACGCCGCTGATGGAAGTTGCCGACTGGGCCGCGGCCAACGACTTCGATTCGCTCGAGATCGCGTGCTGGCCGCAGTCGGGCGGCGTCGTGCGGCGCTATGCCGGTACGAGCCACATCGACGTCGCCAACCTGAGCGACACGCAGGCGCAGGACATCCGTGCACAGATCGAGGCCAGGGGCCTGGCCATCAGCGGGCTGGGCTTCTATCCGAATCCGATGCACCCGGATCCGACCGTGCGCGACCCGGCCATCGCCCACATCAAGCTTGTCATCGAAGCGTGTCGGAAGATGGGCGTTCCGTTCATGAACACGTTCATGGGTGGTGACTCGAAGAAGAACCTTGACGAGAACTGGGCCGAGGCGTTGCGCGTGTGGCCGGAGATCGTCAAGCACGCCCAGGACAACGGCGTGCAGGTGACGATCGAGAACTGCCCCATGATCTTCTCGTTCGACGAGTGGCCGGGCGGCAACAACATCGCCTGGTCGCCCATGATCTGGCGCCGGATCATCGAGCAATGGGGTGGCACGATCGGGCTCAACTACGACCCATCGCACCTCGTCTGGCTGATGATCGACCAGGGCCGCTTCATCCGCGAGTTCGGGCCGCACATCCTCCATTTCCAGGCCAAGGACGTTCAGATCGACCGCGACGGCCTGTACGAGCGTGGCTCGATGTCGTCAGGCATCGGCTGGCAGATCCCGCGCCTGCCCGGTTTGGGTGACGCGCCGTGGGCGGAGATCTTCTCCAATCTGTACCGAGTGGGCTACGACGGCGACTGCATCATCGAACACGAGGATCGGCGCTTCGAAGGCACCGATCAGCTCGTCAAGCGCGGCTTCATCCTGGCCCACGACACCCTTCGTCCATACATCCCCAAGGGTTATTGATGACCGCACTTGCTACCAACGCTCCGATCGCCGCGCCGCCCGCCTGGACAGGGCGCTGGACGCCGCTGACGCATGAGCCCAGCGCAGACGAGATGCGCGCGCTGTTCGACATGCTCACGTACTCCGACATCGCGCGGACGATCGACCACTCGCTGCTCCGGCCCGAGCTGGATGACGCTTTCATCGACGAGAACCTGCAGCTCGCGGCGGCGTACGAAACGGCGTCGGCAACGATGCGTCCGGCGGACGTCGAGCGCGCCGCGGCCGCTCTACGCGGCACGAGCGTGCTCGTGGGCACGGTCGTGGGCTTTCCGCACGGCAACCACCTGACTGCGACCAAGGTCTTCGAGACGCAGCGCGCCCTTGCGCAGGGTGCCCAGGAGATCGACATGGTCATCCAGATCGCGGCCCTCAAATCCGGCCGGGACGCGGACGTGGAGGCTGACATCCGCGCCGTCGTCGATGTCTCGCACGCAGGCGGCGCCGCGGTCAAGGTCATCTTCGAGAACGCATATCTGACGGACGACGAGAAGGTCCGTGCCTGCCGCATGTGCGAGGCCGCGGGCGCCGACTTCGTCAAGACATCGACTGGGTTTGCCCCGACCGGCGCCACGCACGAAGACCTGATGCTCATGCGCGCGAACACGACGCTCCCGACGCAGGTCAAGGCCGCCGGCGGCGTGCGCACGCTCGACGCGCTGCTGGCGGTGATGTGCCTGGGCGTGACACGCATCGGTGCGACCGCTACCAAACAGATCCTCGACGACTTCAAGGCGCGCAAGGTGGATGCCGACGGTGCCGCTGCCACGGGCGTGGGCGGCGGCGCGCTCGAGCAGGGCACGTACTAGATGCCGGCCGGGACGATGACAATGCCTTTCATCGACGAGGCCCAGGCGCTCCTGACGCGCATCGCCGCGACCCAGGCAGAACAGATCGAGACGGCCAGCCAGTGGTGTGCCGACGCCATCGGCTCGGACGGCCTGGTGCACCTCTTCGGGACGGGCCATTCGCGCATTCCGGTCGAGGAGATGTTCCCGCGCTACGGCTCGTTCCCGGGCTTCAACCCGATCGTGGAGCTGTCGATGACGTTCCACACCCAGGTCGTCGGCGCCAACGGCCAGCGCCAGGCGATGTACATCGAGCGCCAGCCGGGCCTGGCTGAGGTGATCCTGTCCAACTTCCGCTTCGGCCCGCGCGACGTGATGATGGTCTTCAGTGCCAGCGGACTGACGGCAGTGCCGGTTGAGATGGCCCGCGGTGCCCGCCGCCGGGGCTTACGAGTCATCGCGGTGACGAGCGTCGCGCAATCAATGTCAACACAGCCCGACCCGGCGGCGGGCGCCCGTCTGCTGGACGAGGCGGACCTGGTCATCGACCTGTGTACGCCGGATGCGGATGCACTCGTTTTTGTTAACGGATTGGACACGCCAGTTGGCCCAGGCTCTACCATCGCGGCCGTAGCGATCGTGAATGCGATCAAGGTCAGGGTGGCTGAGCTGCTTGTTGAGGGAGGACATATGCCGCCCGTCCTGACTCGCGCCTCAATCGTGGGCGAGGAGGGGTCCCGCGCTTTGTTCGACCAGGCCTACCAGGAGCATGCGCGGCGCATCGCCCGCGCCATCGACAGAGGAGGAGGTGGCTGACGAACAGGGGAGATACGACACGAGATCAACGTTCAGGCAAGGAGGAGGAATTCACTCAATGACACTGGTACGCAAGGCAGGCGCCACGCTTGCTGTTGTGATCTTGGCCGCCGCGTGCGGCGGCGGCGGCGCGACGACCGCGCCGACGACCAAGCCGGCGACGGCCGCGCCCGGGACTGCTGCCCCAACGGCTGCCGCGACGACAAAGGCGACTGCCGCGGCGACTGCCGCCGCGACCGCTGCCGCGACCGCTGCCGCTACCGCTGCCGCTACCGCTGCGGCGACTGGTTCGCCGACGGCGAGCGGCTCAGCGCCCGACGGCTCCAAGTACTCACTCGGTTACTCGAACGCTTTCGGTGTAGGCAACGGCTTCCGCGAAGAGCAGTTGTGCACGGCCAAGGCTGAGGCACTCGTCGCCGGCGCCAAGCCGTCGACCTGGACCCACGCTGAGGATGCGACCTACCCGCAGCTTCAGCAGCTAACCGACCTGATCGCCAAGCATCCAGACGCGATCATCTTCAACCCCAACAGCCCTGACGGCTATCAGGCTGTCCTGGACCAGGCTCAGGCACAAGGCATCAAGACCGTCGCCATCGACGCCTATGTCACCGATCCTGAGACGCTGAACATCTCGAACGACCAGTTCAACTACGGCTACGAAGGCGCCACGTGGCTGTTCGACAAGGTCCTCGAAGGCAAGGACAAGGCCAACGTCTACTACATGCGCGGCATCGTCGGCCATCCGGCTGACCTTGACCGGCACGACGGCGTCATGAAGGCCCTGGCCGAGCACCCCGGCATCACCTTGCTTCCGAGCAAGGACGGCGTCGGCACCGACTGGAACCCCCAGAAGGGCACCGACCTGACCAACGGCATCATCAATGACGGCACCTACGACACCATCGACGGCATTTGGACGTCGGGCATCGACCAGCAGGTCGTTGACGCCATCCAGGCCTCCGGCAAGCCGTTCGTTCCGATCGTTGGCGCCGACCTGAAGGGCTTTGTGGATCAGTTGCTCCACAAGGATGCCAAGTACAACGGTCTTGAAGGCATCGCCGTTTACAACCCGGCGGCCATCGGTGGCGCCGGTGTTCGTCTGGCGATCGACGCCCTCAATGGCAAGACTTACCCGACGCAGGTCGTGAAGCGGACCACCAGCGACGGCGTAGAGCACGACGTCAACGTTGTGCTGCTGCCGAAGCCGCTGACTTTCCCGAACGACACGCCTGACGGCCTTGCGGCACTGCAGGCCATCAGCATTGACAATCTGAACGTCCTGTGGCCGGTCAGCTGGTACATCGACGGCTGGACTGACTACACGTTCGATCAGATGCTTGCTTGCAAGGGCCCGGGCGAATAAGCCCACGCTCTTAACCCGTAGTCCAGAAGGGGATGCCGGTCTTACCGGCATCCCCTCTCTCCTAAGTAACGTGCGGAAGACCTGATGACGGCAACCGCCACCGCCACCGACCTTCTACTCGAAGCCACCGACGTCTCCAAGACGTACGGCGTGGTAGTCGCGCTCAAGGCCGCCTCGCTGGCGGTTCGGCCGGGCGAGGTGCACGCCCTGATGGGCGCCAACGGCGCTGGCAAGAGCACGCTCGTCAAGATCCTCACCGGGGCCGTGCGGCCAGACGGCGGAAAAATCAGCGTGCGCGGCCAGGATTTCATCGCCCGGTCGCCCGGTGACGCGCGCAAGCATGGCGTCGTGTCGGTCTACCAGGAACCCTCGCTCATTCCCGACCTCGACCTGCGCTCCAACCTGCGCCTGACCCGTACCCCGGAGGACGCCTTCCGGCACTGGGTTGCTGAGCTTGGCCTGAACAACGTCGACCTGTCTGACGTCGTGCGCGCCATTCCGCTGGCGGCGCAGCGCGTCATCGACCTTGCGCGCGCGCTGGCCATCGAGCCGAAGGTGCTGATGCTCGACGAAATGACGGCCGCCTTGCCGGCCAACCTGACCGAGCGTGTGCTGGAGGTCGTGGGCGGCCTGCGCGGCGGCGAACGGTCGGTCATCTTCATCTCGCACCGCATGATCGAGATCGCGGCCGTGTGCGATCGCGCGACCGTCCTGCGTGAGGGCGAGACGGTGGGTGTGGTTGACGTCACGCCAGGCTCCGAGGAGCGCATCGTCCAATTGATGCTGGGCGAGATCGCCGATCAGGCCCCGGCCACAACGACGGCCGCCGCGCGTGCTGCCGAGAAGCGGCACGCGGACATGAAACCGCGCCTCGCCGTTAAGGGACTGGCGGCCGGCGCACGCTTGCACGACGTCAGCTTCGAGTTATACCCGGGCGAGGTGCTGGGCGTGGTAGCCCTCGACGGCCAGGGCCAGGATGAGCTGTTCGACGTCCTGTCAGGAGCTCACCGGGCAAGCGCGGGTGAGGTCCTCGTCGAGGGCGAGAAGGAGTCGTTCCGCCATCCGGCCGATGCCATTCGAGCGGGCCTGGTGTACGTCGCCGCCGACCGAGCGGAGGCGCTGCTGATGCAGCGCAACGTGCGCGAGAACATCACGCTGCCGGTCAGCGCGCGCATCCGCCGCTGGGGCTTGATCAACCAGGGCACCGAAAGCAAGCGCGTCAAGGACTCGGTCGAGACGCTGCAGATCGACGCCCGCGCCGGCGCGGAAGTAAGGCGCCTGTCCGGGGGCAATCAGCAGAAGGTAACGATCGCCCGCTGGGTAGCGGGTGGCGTCAAGACGATGCTGTGCTTCGACCCCACCCGTGGCATCGACATTCGCACCAAGAACCAGATCTACAGCCTCTTGCGCGATCTGGCCGGGGCGGATGCCGCAATCCTGATCTACACGTCCGAACTGAAGGAGATCCAGTTGGTCTGCGATCGGGCGATCGTCATCTTCGGCGGCCGAGTCGTCGCCGAGCTGCCGGCCGCCGACGCCGACGAACCGGCCCTGCTGCGCGCGGCCTACAACCTGAAGCGGGACGCCGAACTGCCCGAGGAGTTGGCCGCAGATGCCGTCGCAACCGAGGATCGGAAGTGACCGCGGCCAGCCCGCCCGTCAACGACGTCCGGCGCAGCCCGATGGCCGCGGTGCGCGAAGCCTTGAGTCGCGAGTCGTGGGTCTTAGGCCTGGGCGGCCTGGTAGTGCTGCTGCTGATATTCACCAAGATCATCAACCCGCTCTACGACACCAGCAGCGTCCAGGGACAGGCCGTCAACGTCCTGCCGCTCGCCTTCGCCACGGTCGCCCAGACCATCGTCGTCATCGCCGGCGGCATCGACCTGTCGATCGCCTCGATGATGGCGCTGACGAGCATGGTTGCGGCGACACAGATGCTCGGCCGCAGCGACGAGATAGGTGTCGGCGTGGCCATCGGCGTGCTCCTGTTCGGCGTTGTTCTGGGCGCGATCAATGGCGTTCTCATCGTCTGGACCCGTGTGGCGGACATCATCGTCACGCTGGCCATGGCGTTCGTGTGGGCAGGCTTTGCCATTTGGATTGCGCAAGCGCCTGTCCGCTCGACCCACGAGTGGCTCCAGAATCTGCCCAACGGCTCGTTCATCACCGAATGGCTGCCCAAAGCTTTCGTGGTATTGGTGATCGTCGTCGCCATCGTCTGGATTCCACTGCGTCGGTCGCGCCTGGGCCTGGCCCTCTTCGCCATCGGCAGCAACCAGCTGGCGGCATTCCGCAGCGGGGTATCGGTCGGCCGGACGAAGATCATCGCCTACGCACTGGCAGGCCTCTTTTCGGCGATCGGTGGCCTCGCCCTCACCGCCATCACCGGTCAGGGCAATCCGCTGCCGGGCGGTTTCACACTGGCCAGCGTCGCCGCCGTGGTGCTGGGCGGGGTAAGCCTGGCCGGCGGGCGTGGCGGCGTAGTTGGGCCCATCCTCGCCGTGTTCATCCTGTCGCTCATCCAGACAGACATGACCTTCCTCGGCCTTAACTCGAACCTCGCCACGGTGGCCCAGGGCGTGATCCTGATCGGGGTCGTCGTGTTGGGCAGCGTGACCCAGTTCCGGCGGTCGCGCGCATGACCGCACAAGCCGAGGCGCGCAAAGGCCAGCCCATCACGGCAACGGTTGCCCGCCTCTTCCGCGATCAGCAGCTCATCCCGCTACTGATTCTTCTTGCCGTGCTGGTCGGTGCGTTCGCCCTCATCAGACCAAACGCGGACTTTGCCGGATTCATGGCCGCCCAGATCCGGACGGCCGTACCACTGGCCATCCTGGCCGGCTGCCAGACGCTGGTCATGCTGACCGGCGGTATCGACCTGTCGGTAGGCGCGACAGCCTCGATGGCCGGCTTCGTCGTGGCGTCTCTGTACACGGGTCCCGAGAGCCTGTTCATCTGTATCGGCGTAGCGCTGGTGATCGCGGTGCTGATCGGCGCGATCAACGGCCTGGGCGTGGGCGTCTTCCGTGTCCACCCTCTGATCATGACGCTCGGTATGAGCCTGGTCATCCTGGGGGCGGCCAATGCCTGGCAGCTGCTGACGGTAAAGACAAGCGCCGGCGTGCCACCCGAGTTGCGCTGGCTGGGCACGGCGACGTTCGCCACCATCCTGCCGGTCAGCTTGTTGGTGTTCGTGCCATTGGCGGCGGTGATCATCGTTGGCCTGCGGCGCACCGGTTACGGCCGGCTGCTCTATGCCGTGGGCGACAACCCCATCGCGGCTCGCCTGTCGGGCGTGCGGGGGTGGCAGGTGCTGCTGGTGCTGTACATCATCTCGGCGCTGCTGGCGGCGGTCGCCGGGTTCCTGGTCTCCGGACTGACCAACGTTTCCAGCGTGACCCTGGTTAACCCACAGGTCTTGCCGTCGGTCGCTGCGGCCGTCATCGGTGGCACGTCGATCCTTGGTGGTCGTGGCGGATTTGCGGGCACCATCGTTGGTGCCCTGATCCTGACCGTAATTGCGTCCCTGCTGGGGACGCTAGGCTTCCCGCCGGCCGCCACCCAGGTCCTGTTCGGGGCAATCATCGTCGTGGTGGCGGCTTTCTACGCACGGCTGACGACGGAGTCGTAACTGGTGGCGCCCAGCACGGCGACCAGACACCTGGGTCTCGACCTTGGCGGAACCAACATCAAATGGGTCGTCGTCGAGCACGCCGCGCGCGAATGGAACGTCGTCGACCGGGCCGATATGCCGACGCTCGCGGCGCAGGGTCCCGACGCCGTAATCGAACGTCTCGCGGCGGTCGGTGCCCAGGCGATCGAGCGCGTTCCTGGTGTCACCTCGGTGGGCATCGGAGTGCCGGGCCTGTACGACCCGGCCGACGGCACGACGCGGCTGTTGATCAACCTGCCCGGCGAGTGGCTGGGTAAACCCATGGCCGCGGTCGTCAGCAACGCGCTCAACCTGCCCGTGCACCTGGTCAATGACGCCCGCGCCTTCGGCCTTGCTGAGCTGCGGCTGGGCGCTGCCCGCGGCGCGTCGTCGATGATCGGCTTCACTTTGGGCACCGGCGTCGGCGGTGTGTTTGCCGTCGGCGGCCACGTCTACCAGGGCCACGACGGCACGGGCGGCGAGCTGGGCCACCAGACGCTGGATCCCAATGGGCCGGAGTGCAACTGCGGCAATCGAGGGTGCCTGGAGGCGTTTGCGCGCGCCGACCGCATCGCGGAGGCGTGCGGCGCGCCTACGGCCGCCGAGGCGTTCACGAGGGCGCGCGCGGGCGATCAGAGGGCACGCGATGGGATCGCGCGCGTTGGACACTGGCTCGGAATAGGCATTGCCAACATGGTCGTGGTGGTCACGCCAGATCGCGTCGTCATTGGCGGCGGTGTTGCCGCGGCGATGGACCTGTTGCTGCCGTACATCCAGGAAGAGCTCCGCGCCCGCGTCCATGTCACGTCGCTCGATAACGTGCAGGTTGTGCCCGCGCAGCTTGGCGTGTGGGCCGGAGCAATCGGTGCGGCCGTGCATGGCGCGGAGAAGGCAGGGTGGGCGTGAGCGAGACGATTCGCGGTCGGCTGGTGCTGGACCATCGGGTGGCGAGCGGCGCCGTGATTGTGGACGACGGCGTCATCACTGAAGTCGCCCTGGGTGCGCGAGGTGTCGCCGACGATGCCCCCTTCATCGCGCCCGGTTTCGTCGACGTTCATGTTCATGGCTGGGGCGGACACGACGCGATGGGCGATGGTGCGGCGCTCGACGGCATGAGCCGGGCGCTCCTGCGCCGTGGCGTCACGTCGTTTCTGCCCACTGCCGTGACCGCGCCAATTGAGCGCCTGGCCGAGTTCGCCGACCAGGTGCGAGCGTGGACGCCGACTGCCCCGGCCGATGGTGCACAACCCCTGGGCTTCAATCTCGAGGGCCCGTTCCTGGCACCGACACGGCGCGGGGCGCACGATCCGACCTATCTACGCACGCCCTCCGAGATTCCCGCATACCGACCTCCGCGCTCTGCTCGATGACTGTCGCCTGATCACGATCGCTCCCGAACTACCCGGCGCACTGGAACTGATCGGCTGGTTGGACGCACGCGGCGTCGCGGTGTCGATCGGCCACTCGGCGGCCACGGTCGACCAGGCACGCGCCGGCTATGACGCGGGTGCGACGTCCACGACGCACCTGTTCAACGCGATGTCGGGCATCGACCACCGCGCGGCGGGCGTCGCCGTTGCCGCTCTGCTCGATGACGATGTGTTCGTCGAGCTGATCGCCGACGGCATCCATGTCGACCCGGCCCTGTGGCCGCTGATCACCCGGCTCAAGGGCGCAGAACGATTGCTGCTTGTCAGCGACGCGATGTCACTCGCCGGCACCGGCGACGGCCGCGGCCGCATCGGCACGCTCGAGGTCGAGGTCCGTGCCGGCCGGGTGACGCTGCTCGGAACGAAGACTCTGGCTGGCTCCGTGCTGTCACTCGATGTCGCGGTCCGCAACCTCGTCGAATCGGGCGCATCGCTCCCGACTGCTGTCGCCGCAGCGAGCCGCAACCCGCTTGCCCTGCTGGGCGTCGAGGATCGCGGCCGCATCGCTCCCGGTCAGCGTGCCGATCTGGTCGAGCTGGCGCCCGACCTGAGCGTCAGCCGGGTGATGCGTGCCGGAGCCTGGCGCGCTACGGAGTCTCGTTGATGACGAACTTGACCGCGTCCTTGGCACCGCCGCCGACTGACGTGGCAGTTACGACGCGCGACAGGTCCTCACCACCCAGATAGAGCGCCTTCACCGTAATGATCTGATCGTGGCCTGGGCTGATCGTTGAGGTCTGATAAGTGCCCGCAAGGACCTTTGACGTGATGTTCGTGCTGCCGCTGAGGTACTTGATGTTCCAGCCCGATGAAACTGCCGGCGCGGTGGCCTTGATCTTGAAACGGTCGCTGAGCACGCCCCCGTTCTGGATGGAGATCTGGTAGTGCCAGGTGACGAAGCAGTCTCCGCCGGAATATTGAAGGTCCTTCAACGTCTGTCCCTTGGCAGAGCTGTTGTAGACGTTGTCGCCCGTCCAAGGGTTGTTGTACGTGTCGTGGCCACCGCAGTTTCCATAGGACTTCTCGCTGAGACGGATCCGCGCGTCGGGTTGGTAGGACGCGGCGAACGCGGTCGAGCTCAACAGAACTGAGACAACCAAGGCAGCCGTTCCTGCCAGCAGAGATCGGCGCATCGACCGACGCACTGAGTAGCTCCTCTCAGCCAAACAGACCCATGTCTCTTGGCACTTGCTGCGTCGAGTACCGGCGCATGCGGAGCGACACTACTCGCTGCGTCAAAACCCATACGTTCAGGCATCGCGAGTTCAGGTCTCGTCCGCGATCTTCAACATCTGAGCCACGAACCGAGTTGGGTCGGAAATCGAGTCGTCGATGGGCTTGACGGGTTGCCACGCGCAGCTGTGGTCGTGAGGGCAAGTGCCAAGGGGGAACAGGCGTGCGAGCGGCTGGACCGTACGAAGTAGCCGGCCAACTTCCAGTGCAGGACCAATCCCGCGCTCCAAGCGCGACACCATGCTTTGCGAGACGCCAGCCGCGTCCGCGAGTTGTTGCTGCGTCATCCCAGCTAACTGACGGCTACGGCGCAGGTAGCGGCCGAGAAGTGCGAATCCGACCGAGTCGGGCGCGCCCTTGCCGGAAGCCAACTCTTTCTGACGCTGACGAAGCTCGACGCTTCTGGCGAGCCGAAGCGCGCCAATGCGCGCTGCCTCGGTGGCAGGATCCGCCGTTTCGTCCCAGGCAAAAGACATGGGCGAATTCAACCACCGACGACTTAGCGATCGCTTTGTTTGCTCTTATCGAGCGGTGGCCGCTGGTAAGGATTTCTGCTCTAGCTGGAGGCGCAGTCAGCGGGGGTGACTGGCGCAGTCAGCGGGGTGACTGGCGCAGTCAGCGGGGTGACTGGCGCAGTCAGCGGGGTGACTGGCGCAGTCAGCGGGGTGACTGGCGCAGTCAGCGGGGGTGACTGGCGCAGTCAGCGGGGTGACTGGCGCAGTCAGCGGGGGTGACTGGCGCAGTCAGCGGGGGTGACTGGCGCAGTCAGCGGGGTGACTGGCGCAGTCAGCGGGGGTGACTGGCGCAGTCAGCGGGGGTGACTGGCGCAGTCAGCGGGGGTGACTGGCGCAGTCAGCGGGGGTGACTGGCGCAGTCAGCGGGGGACTGGCGCAGTCAGCGGGGGCGACTGGCGCAGTCAGCGGGGGTGACTGGCGCCCAAACGACAGCACGGAGCCCATTTCACACATCGAGGATGCGGGCAAGCTAGCGGTCGGGCATCGCCGCTTCGGTGCGCGAGATGTCGTCCAGGAGGCGAACGGTGCCGGCGGTGACGGCGGCGAGGTAGCGCTCGCCGAACTCGGCAGATGAGTCGCGCGGGTCGCCCCATGTGCCCGAATGGGTGGCTCGGTAGACCGAACCGGGCGAGGCGAAGAAGAACGCCGTGTGGACCGCGCCGATGTTGGACACCTCGGGGAAGGGCGGTAGCTCGGCCGTGGCCCGTTCCAGATCGACGAGTGCGGGGTTGATCGCCATCACGGCCGAGGTCTCGCCCTTGTTGGCGTGCAGCCCGTTCTCCATGCCGAAGAACTCACCCGCCTGCTCGGGCGTCAGGCCGTCCCAATAGTTGATCGGAAACGCGCGCACGCCTGCGGGCAGTTGCTCTCCCGCCGCGGCGCAGGCATACGCGATCGCGTAGGTGTTGTCGTAGTGGCCGTTGACAAAACAGATGCGCTTGAAGCCCATCGTCGCGAACTGGAGCGTCAGGTCCTCGACGAGGGCCGCGAAGGTCGACATGCGCAGGAACACAACACCCGTAAAACCCTTGTGCGGATATGACAGGCCATAGTTGACGGTGGGTGCCACGAGCGCGCCAGTCTGGGCCGCGACGCGTCGGCACACCTCTGTCGGGATGATGGCGTCGGTCAGCAGCGGGCCGTGCGGGCCGTGCTGCTCCGTTGAGCCGATCGGGATCAGCACCAGTGGCTGGTCACCGGCGGCGGCCAGATGCTCCTCGAGCTCAAGGTTGGTCATCTCGCCCAGGAAAACGGTCGGCGGTTTCATGCGATCACTCCTTGGCTCGGGCTACTCGACGGTGTTGGTCAGCTCCCCAATGTCCTCGATCCAGCAGGTCATGATGTCTCCCGGTTGAAGGTGCCGGTCCGCGTCGGGTCCGCTGCGGACGGGCGTTCCAGTGGCGATGAGGTCACCGGGCAAGAGCCGGATGTGCCCGCCCAGGTATTCGATGATTCGGCCGATCGAGAAGCGCATCTGGCTCGTCCGCCCACCCTGGACCGCGACGCCGTTGACGCTGAACGAGAGCGCCAGGTCGGTCACGTCGAGCTCATCGGCCGGCACGACCCACGGGCCGACCGGGCAGAAGCCCGGAAACGACTTGCCCAGCAGCCATTGGTCGCCGTCGAGCCACGCATCCTGCGACGTCATGTCGTTGACAATCGTGTAGCCCATCACCGATCCGTGCTCGCCCATGACCACGCCGAGCTCGCACTCGCCGTTGACGTTCTGGGTCAGGACACGATTCCAGGTTATGGGCATGCCTGAGCCGATCAGCGAGGTCGCTGCCTTGCCGTAGACGAGCGGGCGCTCGGGGCCGGGTGCGTCTGGGTCGGCCGGGTCTCGATAGTTCAGCCCGATGGTGTAGACAGCGCCGATTTTCACTGGTGGAAGATCGTCGCCACGGACGGGGAGCAGCATCTGGCAGAGTTCAGGCCGTGGCCGATGGGTCGGCAAGGAGCGGCGCGACGGCCTGGCGCATGACGTCGGCCATGCCCGTGACTCCGGTCCAGCGCTCGAACGCGATCGCTGCCTGAGCGATGAGCATCTCCGAACCGTTCGCCGCGGTCAGGCCGCGGGCACGCGCGGCCGCGACCAGTGGCGTCTGTGCCGGGACGTAGACGCAGTCGAAGACTGTGGCCTCGTCCGTCAGCTGGTCGACGGGGATGGTGACCCCCGGGTCGAGCATGCCCACGGTCGTGGCGTTGACGGCCAGGTCCGCGGATCTGACCGCGTGCAGGAACTCGTCGCTGTCGAGTGCGACCGCGGCGACACCGGCGGCCGATGCAGGCAAGGTGCGATTGCCGATCGTCAGCTGGGCCACGCCTGCCTGACGGCAGGCGTGGGCGACGGCCTGGGCAACGCCGCCGGCACCGGTTACGACGACGTTTGCCCCGGTAAGTGGCCAGCCCATGACCTGCTCGGCCGCGGCCCGAAAGCCGGGCGCGTCAGTGTTGAAGCCGACGAGGCGGCCGTCCGTCTCGCGCACGACGTTGTTGACCGCGCCGATCTCGCGCGCGTCTCGTTCGACCTCATCGACGAGCTTCGCCACGAGCTTCTTGTACGGCGCGGTCACGCCCAGGCCCAGCCACTCGTATTCGTGCGCGGCCGCGACGGCCGCCGCAACGTCGGCCTCGTCGATCTCCATCAGCTCATAGCGGCCGTCGATGCCGGCGGCGGCGAAGGCCGCGTTGTGCATGACGACCGAGTGCCGCCGCCGGAGCGGCTTGCCGAGCAGAGCCACGCGCCTGGTCATGCCGCGGCGGCAGCCATCCTCCGCACCGGTCCGGCCGTGGCTGGGAACTTGACGTTGGCGATGATCTCGTCGATCCAGCTCTGAAGCTGGGCCGGATCGGGAGTCATGGTGTGGAGCATGAAATATTCGACCCCCGCGTCGACGCGCTGCTGGAGCGAGGCCGTGATCTCATCGGGCGTGCCGAACAGGTAGACCGTCTCAAGGTACTGCGGTCCGCGCTCGTTGCTCATCACGCGTAGGAACGCCTCGTGCTGCTCGCGCCGCGCCTTGGCGGGGTCGTTGGTCAACACGATGTGCATGAAGTTCTCGTGTGACACGACACAGTCACGCGGGTCCCGGTCGTGCTCGCGGTAGTAGTCCTGGAGCTCGCGCCAGTCGCGTGCGATCTCATCGGGAGGGCAGGTGGGACGCGGTATCCAGCCGTCCGTCCGCAGAACGCGTGCCTTGACCGATTCGACGAACTTGGGCAGATCGGGCGACTTGGGGTCCGCCAGCTGCGACCCGCCACCGATCCAGATCTCCGGCCGTTGCGACGAGCGTGGCTCGATGTCGAGATTCTCGACCGAGTAGAACTCGCCGTGGTACGTGACCGTCTCGCCCTCGAGCAGCGGAATCATGATGTCGAGCATCTCGTCGGTGCGCTTGCCACGCTCGGACTTCTTGACGCCCAGCGCGGCATACTCGAACTCGTTCCAGCCCACGCCCGCGCCCAGGATGACGCGGTTCTCGCTCAGGAATTGGAGCGTTGCCAGCTCCTTGGCGAGCATCACTGGATGGCGCAGCGGCATGATCAGGATGGACGTGCCCAGCCGCACGCGCGATGTCGCGCCCGCCGCGACCGCGAGCGCCGTCAGCGGCTCGAGGAACGAGACCGAATAGAAGCGCTTGGCCGCGATCAAGTGGTCAGTCACGAAGAGGGAATCGAAGCCCAGGTCCTCGACTGTTCGCGCGAACTCCTTGATGCCACGCGCCTTCTCGAGGCCATCGCCCGCCCACACGTAAGAGGGCAGGAACACCCCGAATCGGCCGATCTCACTCATTCCACTCCCCTCCTAACGCCCCCGGTATGTTGGCTGTCTCTTATCAACGAAGGCATGGGCACCTTCCAGCAAATCGTCCGTTGCGAATACGCGCACGGAGGCATCGATCTCGGCGGCGATACCGGTATCGAGATCCTCATCCAGCGACCGATCGACCAGGCGCTTCGCCTCCCGTACGGCCATTGGGCCGCGTTGAGCGATGTCACTGGCGATGTCGTGCGCCACGCGGAGCGCTTCACCGGCAGGGGTCACCCGGCTGACAAGCCCGATGCGCTCCGCCTCCTGTGCATCGAGGATGCGCCCGGTCAGGATCATCTCCTTGGCGCGCGCCAAGCCCACGACGCGGGGCAGGCGCTGAGTACCGCCGGCGCCCGGCGTCACGGCCAGACGCACCTCTGGTAGGCCCAGCTTGGCGCGCTCCGACGCGACGCGGATGTCGCACGCGAGAGCGATCTCGAGACCACCGCCCAGCGCGTTGCCTTCGATCGCCGCGATCGTGGGCATGGGCAAGCCGGCGAGGCGGCTCATGACGCGCTCCTCATACGTGAAGTAGGCACGTCCGCCTTCGTCGGCACCTCGCTGCGCCTCAAAGCCCTTGACGTCCGAGCCGGCAGAGAACGACCTGTCGCCTGCGCCAGTGACGACGACCGCGCGGACGTCCCCGGGCGCCGCGACCTCGAGAGTCGCGAGGGCGGCGTCGAGCTCGTCAAGCAGCGCGCCGGTGACCAGGTTCATCGGCAGGTTGTTGAGCGTCAGCCGCGCAACGGTGCCCAGCTCAAGCTCGATGAGGCTCATGTGCTGAAGTCCGCGGCGAGGCCCATGGGGCCATCGGCGTACACGCGTGAATCGGTCGTCCGCAGGTCGTCGGCGATGAGCGGTTTGAAACCCATCTGGGCGATCACGTCGCGCTCCAGGTCTATGCCCGGCGCGAGCTCGATCAGCGTCACCCCGTCCGGTCGCAGCTCAAACACGGCCCGGTCCGTGATGTAGCGCACCTGCTGGCCACGCTCGCGCGCGAGCTTGCCGTTGAACGAGATCTGGCGCACGGCTGGGACGAACTTGGGCAGGCTGCCCTCCGCCGCCACTCGGACGCCCGACTGATCGATATTGAGCTCGAGTCCCTGCGCGGTCAGCGTGCCCACGAAGTTGATCTTGCGCGTCTTGGCGCTGATATTCGGGAAGCCGCCCGGGCCGCGGATGCGGCCTTCGAAGGCGTGCACGTTCACGTTTCCGTCCGCGTCGATCTCCGCGAACGACAGGCTCGCCACGTCCAGCCCGCCGCCGTCGTAGAAACGGAACATGTACGGCTGGTCGATCATCGCCTGGTAGTTGAAGCCGGCGCCGCCCTCATTGCCCGCGACCGGCGCGCCGCCGAAGATGCCCTGCTCAACGGTCAGCACCAACTGGTCGGTGATGCCCTCCTCCCACGCCACGCGGCCGATCAGCTGGGAGATGCCAAAACCCAGGTTGCAGATGTTGCCCGGCGCAAACTCGAGCAGCGAGCGGCGCGCGATGATCTTGCGCACATCGAGCGAGAGTGGCGCCTCCGGCACCGGCGGCTTGCGCAGCTTGCCCGCGTAGAACGGCGAATCCTGCGTGATGTATGTCTGCCACTGGTCGGGCACGACGTAGACGTAGTCGACCAGCGCGCCGGGCACCTTCACGTCCCGTTGCGGCAGTGAGCCGCGGCGCGCGAGCTGTCTTACCTGAGCGATGACGATTCCGCCACTGTTGCGCGCGGCCATGGCCATGTCCAGCATCTCGGCCTGGATCGCCTCCGATTCCATGGTTATCGAACCGTCTTCGTCGGCCGTGCTGCCGCGGATCACGGCAACGTCGATCGGAAAGGAGTGGAACATGAGCCACTCCTGGCCCCGTAGCGTGACCAGCTCCACGAGATCATCGGTCGTGCGGCTGTTCTGCTTGCCGCCCGTCTGGCGCGGATCGACGTACGTGCCGAGGCCCACATGCGTGATCAGGCCCGGGCGTCCGGCGGCTATCTCGCCCATCAGCTGGGAGAGCACGCCCTGGGGAAACGAGTACGCCTCCAGCTCGTTGTTCTCGACCATGGCACCGAGTCGCGGCTCATTGCCGATGTTCGAGCCGATCGTGCGCCGGTGCATGCCGGGCAGCGCGAGCTGGCTGAAGCCACGGTCGGCGAAATCGCCTGTGCCCACGACGCGCACCGTGGTCAGATCGCGCGGGTGGCCAGTCTCCTTGAAGACCGTTTCGAGCTCGTCGATGAAACGCTGCGGCAGCGCGTGGCCAGCGCCCGAGCCACCCACGACTACGGTCTGACCGTCCTTGACCAGCTCCACGGCCTCGCGCGCGGTGATCACTTTCATCGCTGTGGCGCCTTCATGGCATGTACGCCCCGGCGTTGGGGTTGAGGGTCTGGCCGGTGTACAGCGACGCGGCGTCAGAGAGCAGGAAGATGACCGTGTCGGCGACCTCATCCGCACGGCCAAAACGACCCAGCGCCGCGTCGCGCAGCCGGTTGCGGCCGGCTTCGCTGTCGACCAAATCAGTGGTCATGTCGGTCAGGGTCACGAATGGGGCCACGGCGTTGACGCGGATGCCGCGCGTGCCAAATTCCTTGGCCAGCGCGCGGGTAAGGCCGACGAGACCGGATTTGGCCGCGCTGTACGCGACCGTCTCCGTCACTCCCATCTGGGCGAGACGCGACGCGATGTTGACGATCGTGCCGCCGCCCTGGGTGAGCATGTGCGGGATCGCCGCACGGCAGGTGTGAAACGACGCGGACAGGTCCGTGGCGATGACCTCGTCCCACGTTTCCGATGTGATCTCCAGAAATGGCCCGACCTGCGTGTTGCCGGCGTTGTTGACCAGGCCATCGAGGCGACCGAACTTGGCGATCACCTCACCGACCAGCCCCTCTGCCTGGGCACCGACCGATACGTCGGCGCAGAAGACCTCCGCGCTCCCGCCCGCTTCGTGGATACGCGCTGCGGTTTTCTGGGCACCATCGGCAGACCGGTTGTAGTGAACGGCGACTGTTGCGCCCTGGGCGCCGGCCTTGACCGCGATCTCCGCACCGATGCCGCGGCTGCTGCCGGTGACGAGCACGACCCGATCCGCGAGCGCGTCCCCCATCAACACAAGCCGGCTGCAACGAGCGCGGCGCGGATGAGCTTCGTTTGATCGTCACCGACGGGCATCAGCGGCGGGCGCATGTCCGTGTTGTGGATCACGCCGAGCTCCTTGAGCGCGACCTTGGTGCGCGCGCGATAGTCGCGCACCGGCGAGCCGTAGACGACCTCCTCGAGCGGCAGGATCCGCTCCCAGATGGCGCGCGCCTCGTCCCAGCGGCCTTGCCGGGTGAGCTCGACCATCTCCACCTGCTCGGCCGTGGCCAACGTGCCAAAGCCGATCAGCGCGCCCTCCGCGCCCAACACGAACGACTCGTAGACGAAGTTGTCATCGCCGGTGAGCAGGTCGATGCGCCGCGGCAGCTTCTCGATCATGCGTCGCAGCAGCAGGTACAGACGCGCGTCGAAGCTGGCCTCCTTGATGGCCACGACGTTGTCGATCGCCGCGATCTGACGCAGCGTGTCCTCGCCGAAGATCACGCCGCCCAGGGCGGGCTGAAGCTGGAAGGCGACCATCGGCAAACCGACGCCCTGGGCGATCGCCTCGTGGTACGCGACAGGGACGGCAGGGTCCAGCGGCAGGCCCTGGTAGGCCGGTATCGGGAACACGAGCAAGCCACGCGCGCCCGCGTCGCGGGCGCGCTTGCCCTCCTCGACCGCCTGCGCCGTGAACATGGCGCTCAGGCCGGCGATGACCGGGACGTCGCCCGCCTCGTCGACGGCCACGCGGAGCACGCGCTCGCGCTCGTCCGGCCACAGGTGCGGCCCTTCGCCAGTGTCGGCATTGATGGCCAGCGCGACCGGACCCTGCGGCAGCAGCCACTGCAGGTAGTGGCGGTACTGCGCCTCGTCGAACTTGCCGTCCGCGTCGAAGGTGACGACGCAGGCGGGGATGATCCCGCGCAGGTTGAGCTGGTTCATCAAATTCTCCCTGTTCGAGTCGCGCATCACGACGTGCGTCGGCAAGACCTGTGGTTGGAGCGTTTCGCCGTCGAGGGCGCGGATGGCGGCCTCGAAGCCGAGCCGGCCCATCTCGCGCAGCGGCAGGCGCACGGTGGAGAGTGACGGCGCGGTCATGGCCGCGACGGGGATGTCGTCGAAGCCCGCGACTGATACGTCGGCCGGGCACGTCGATGCCGTGCTCGTGCAGGCGCTGGAGCGCGCCCAGCGCGAGCAGGTCGTTGGCGCACAGGATCGCGCGTGAAGTCGGTGCCCGGCCGATGCGTGGCGAGGAGCGCGTCGATCGCCCGCGCGCCCGCCTCGGCGGAAAAGCCCGTGTCGATGATCACTCGCTCGTCGATGGCAATATCCGCGTCGCGCAGTCCGCGCCGGTAGCCGGCGAGTCGCTCGCGCGCCACGTACAGCGTCGACGGCCCGGCCATGAACGCGATGCGGCGATGACCGAGCGCCACGAGCGCCGCGACCATCGACGCGATGCCGGCCTGGTTGTCGACGCTGATCTCCGGCGCGCCCTGGGCGTGCGGCGAGAGGTGGACGACAGCGGCGCCGGAGGCGCGCAACGCGGCGACGTGGCGCGGCAGCTCCTCGACGACGCGGGATCGTCGAGGCCGGAGCCGGCGAAGATGACACCCGCCGCACGCATCGAGCGCAGCAGCCGGACGTATGACGCTTCGCGCGCGCCGTCGCGTTCGCTCGAGCAGGTGATCACGAGGTAGCCGCCCGACTCAGCGGCGTCCTCGGCGCCGCGCACGATCTCCGCGAAATACGGATCGGTGATGTCGTGCACGATCACGCCGACGACCGGGATCTGGCTCTTGAGCAAGCCACGCGCCAGCGCGTTGGGCACGTAGTCCAGCTCGCGCGCAGCATCGAGCACGCGTTCGCGCGTCGGAGCGCTGACCGGATAGTCGGCTTCCGACACGACGCGCGAGGCCGTGGCGATCGAGACGCCCGCCAATCGGGCGACCTCCGTGATTGACGTCAAATCGGCTCCCAGCTCAGCGTCGGTGCCTAGTAGGTCGGCCCGAACGACCTGCCCTCGTCGCGCACCGTGACCCACTGCCACTGCGTGAACGCTTCAAGGTTGGCCTCCGCGCCAAACCGGCCGCCGTTGCCGCTGATGCCCATGCCGCCGAACGGGATGGTCGCCTCGTCGTTGATCGACTGGTCGTTGACGTGGACCATGCCCGCGCGAATTCGGTTGGCGACTGCGAGGCCGCGCGAAATCGAGCGCGAGTAGACGCCCGCGGCGAGGCCGTACTCGGACGAGTTGGCCAGCTCGACCGCCTCGTCATCGCTGCCAAAGGTCACCACCGGCGCGACCGGGCCAAAGATCTCGTCCGTCCAGGCCGGCGCGTCCAATTTGACGTCCGCCAAAACGGTGGGCCGGTAGAAGAGGCCCTCGTACGTGCCGCCTTCGACCAGCCGCGCGCCGCCCGATTCGAGCGAGCGCTGGACGATCGAGTCGACGCGCTTGATCTGCTGCTCATTGACGATCGGGCCGAGCTCGACGTCCTCGCGATATGGGTCGCCCGTGCGCAGCCGGCGCGCCTTCTGGGCGAGCAGGTCGACGTACTCGTCGGCGACGCTCTCGTGCACGATGTGGCGGCCCGGTGGCGAAGCACACCTGGCCCTGGAACTGGAAGCTGGAGTACGCGCCCGCACTCGCCGCCGCTGCCAGGTCGGCGTCGTCCAGCACGATCAACGGGTTGTTGCCACCCAGCTCCAGGCTGACCTTCTTGAGCAAGCGGCCGCACTCTGCGCCGACGATCCGCCCGACCTCAGTCGAGCCGGTGAAGGAGACCAGGTCGACGTTCGGATCGGTGATCAGCGCCTGGCCCGTCTCCGCGTCGCCGATGACGATCTGGAGCAGCCCGTCGGGCAGGCCGGCCTCCTTGAACACGGCCGCGAAGACCGCGCCGCCACACACCGGCGTCTGCGGATCCGGCTTGAGGATCACGGCATTGCCCAGGGCCAGGGCCGGGGCGACGACGCGCATGCCCAGCACGGACGGTGAGTTCCATGGCGTGATCGCACCGACGACGCCGACCGGCACGCGGCGGATCATGCTCAGGCGCTCCTGGATGACCGTGGGCACGAGCGAGCCATACGGCTGCCACGGCATGGCCGAGGCGGCAAGCGCCTCGCCGACCGTGAAGTTCTGCTCGTGATGCATCTTGTTGCGGTGCGCGCCGGTCTCGCGCTGCGTCCACGTCCCGAACTCGGGCCGATGCGCCTCGTAGATCTCCGCCGCGCGACGCAGGACCGCCGCGCGTTCCTGGTAGTTGGCGGCGGCCCATGCGGGCTGGGCCTTTGCGGCGGCGGCCGCGGCCTTGCGCACGTCGTCCGCTGTTGACTCGCGGATCGTCAGGAGATGGCGCCCCGTCGCGGGTTCGCGGACCTCGCGCTCCTTGCCCGTGCCCGTGTGCCACTCGGCGAGAAACGGGTCGAGCCAGCTCTGCTCCTGGTTCTCCGACGTCTGCTCAGGCGCTGTCGCGACCATCGTTGCCTCCTTCGGCCGCGCCCTGGGCGACTCCAGCCGTTTCCGTGAACCGCTCCGCGTAAGTGCGCGGCACGTTGCCTTCGACGGCACGCGTACCGGTGTTTGGATCGCGCCACACCGGTCCGCGCGCGAGCACGGCGTCGATGTGGCCCTCCTCGATGTATTCCGGGACGAGCCACGACTTGACATCTATCGCCATCTGGCCGGGGTAGCCGATCAGCTCGCGCACGCGCTTGTCGGTGTAATAGCCGGCGACGATCGTGAGCTGAAGCGCGCCCATGTTCGCCGGCTCGTTGGCCAGCGCATCCAACCGACCCTGGACATCGCTGCCAAGATCCGCGCGCAATGCGGCCTTCAACGGATCAGCGAGGTCCGGTCGCGCTCGCAATACGAACTCGATCCGGTCATCGTTGACCACTTCCGCGGCCGACGGCATGCCATGCGCCGCCGGGACCAGGTGCTCCGCCACGGCCGCAAAGATGGCCCTCTCGTGCGCATCCATTTAGGTTGGTACCTGCTGGTTGAAGCGGGTCTCGATCATGTGGTCTGCGGCGCGCAGGGCGATGGCGACGATCGTCGAAGTCGGGTTCACGCCGGACGAAGTCACGAAGCACGAACCGTCGACGACATACAGGTTCTGGACGTCGTGCGCGCGGTTCCAGCGATCGAGCACGGACGTCTTGGGATCGTTGCCCATGCGCGCCGTGCCCAGCAGATGCCACCCGGAATAGCGCATCAGCCGATCGACCTCGATCTTGTACGCGCCGGCCGCGTCCATCGATTCCTTCGCCCGCTCGATATGGAAGTCGAGCATGCGCCGCGCGTTGTCGGCCATGCTGTAGTGCACTTCCGGTGCGGCGATGCCGTCACCGTCCGTGATCGTCGAGCTGAGCGTGATGTGGTTGGCCTCGTCGGGCAGGTCCTCCGCGAACAAGCCCCAGTTCGCGCCGTGGCCCAGGACTTCCTTCAAATGCACGTGGTGATCCGGACCCCAGATCTGCTCACCGGCGCGCGCGGGCAGTGCCGCGTTGACCGGGCCGCCGGTGGGCGCGAGGCCCCATCTTGCGCCGCGGACGAAGCCGCGCTTCTCGTCGGTCTCGTAGAACTCGAGCGACTCGATCAGATCGCCGAACTGGCCCTGCCAGCTCATCAGTGGCTCCTCGAACAGGCCGGCGACGTTGGCGAACGGATGCATCATCAGCCGCTTGCCCACAAGACCGGATGAGTTGGCCAGCCCGTCCGGGTGGGACGGGCTGGCCGAGAGGAGAAGAACGCGCGGGGTACCGATTGCGTTCGCGGCGAGGACGACAACGCGTGCCGGCTCGAAATGCTCGGCGCCCTCGCGGTCGATCCAGGTCGCGCCCGTCGCAAGTCCGGCGGAGTTGGTCTCGATGCGTCGAACGCGAGCACCAGTGATGAGTCGGGCGCCGTTGGCGATCGCCTTTGGCCAGTGAGTCAGGTCGGTCGAGGCCTTGGCACCCTCGTTACAGCCCGACTGGCACGTGGAGCGCTGGACGCACGGTCGGCGGCCGTCGTAAGGCGTCGAGTTGATCGAGTTGAACTCCGGCCACCAGTGCCAGCCCAGCTTGGTGTGGGCGCGCGCGATCTTCAGCCCTGCCGCACCGATCGGCAGTGGCGGCATCGGCGCGTCCTCGCGATCCTGGGGATAGGCCGGATCGCCGGGCAGGCCGCTGACGCCGAAGTCGCGGTCCGTTCGGTAGAAGTAGGGCAGCAGCTCGAAGTAGTCGATCGGCCAGTCGTCGGCGACGCCGTCGAGGCTTCTTACGCGAAAGTCACTGGGCAGGGCTCGTGGCCACGCGCCCGCAAAAATGAGCGTCGAGCCACCGACCGCGTTGTACATGAGCGGGCTGACCGGGGTGTCGTCCTCGACGATCGGGTAGTCCTGGGGAAGGCCGCGAATGTTGGGGCTGGTCGCCCAGCTCTTGCGCTGGTGCAGCTCCCAGTCGAGCTTGTTGCCCGGGTAGTCGTCGCGGTTGTGCCAGTCGCCCTGCTCAAGGCACACGACCTTGAAGCCGGCTTCAGCCAGACGTTTGCCGACCACGCCGCCAGACGCGCCTGCGCCGATGATCAGAACATCTGCGGGTTCGGCGGCCACGACGTCCCTCCTCCGAGCGTCTCAGGGCTAGTCAACTCGAGCGGCGATCGCTCAACAGTAAACGCTTACTTTTCCCGTGGCAACGCCCAAAACTGCGCGGCAGCGGCCCTCTTCCGGTGGGCGTGGCCGTCGACGCGCTGGATGCGGCCGTTGAGACTGCCGAGGTCACTCAGGCTGACATAACCGGGGCTGGAGCGGCCTAACCGCGACGAGATCAGCGTGTTCAGACGTCCGGCAAGCACGCCCGAGCACGGACATGGACGCACGCCAATACCTAGAACTCGATCTGCGCTCGTTATGTCAGCCAGGCTGACATTTGGCTGATCAGGCGGGGGCGGCGGCCTCGACCACGGCCTTGAGCTTCTCGAGCTCCTTGACCTCGCCGCTGCTGATCTCGCGGCCGGCCATGCCCTCCATCAGCCGCCACAGGCCGGTAAAGGTCAACGTCCCTTCCTGGCTGATATTGGTCCCGGCTCCGTTAGGCACGAGCGTGTATGCACCGTTCCACTTGATCGGCCCGCTGTACGTATCGAACGCCATCCGCTGACCTTCGACAATATCGGTGATCTCCAGGCCGAGCGTCGCCTTGAGCGGACCCATGCCGAAGGAAACCTCCAGGCGCGAGCCCTTGGCCAGGAGACCGGGCGTGATCTGGCGCATCGTTACATCCGACCAGAGCGCCTGCTTCTTCGTGTCGGTCAGGTAGCCGAAGACCTCTGCCGGCGGCCGCGCGATCGTCACCGACGACTCGTACTTGATCATTGCCTCTCTCCCTCCGCAGCCCCCAGTGTGCTGAGCGTAGACCGGGCGACCTGCGGAATCCAAGCGCGCTCGGGTGACGCTCGATCATCGATTATTCTGGCCGCCGTGACGCACACGCCCACCGATGAGCTCGCCCGCTTCCGTGTAGACGGCAAGGTGGCTGTCGTGTCGGGCGGCACCGGGGCTATCGGTAGCCGGCTCTCACTGGCGCTCGCGCGTGACGGGGCGAAGATCGCCATCCTGGGCCGGAGCGCTGAGCACGCCGCCGATCTCCAGCAGGCAATCGCGGGCGTCGGCTCGGAGGCGCTGCTGCTGAATGCCGATGTGATCAAGCAGGCCGACGTCGATCGCGCAGTTGACCAGGCCGCCGACCACTTTGGCCGCATCGACATCGTCATCAATGCCGTCGGCGGCGGCGCCGGCACTGCCCTATACCCGGCCGAGGAATACCCCGAGAACGAGTGGGACCGGATCATGGATCTCAACCTGCGCAGTGACCTGCTCGTCACACAGGCCGCGGCGCGACAGATGATCAAAGCCGGCAATGGCGGCCGGGTGCTGCATATCAGCAGCGTCCGCGGCCAGCTGGGCATCAACGCCGGCTACATGGCGTACGTGGCCGCGAAGGGCGCGATCAACTCCATCACGCGTCAGCAGGCGACCGAGTGGGCCAAGTACGGCATCACGGTCAATGCCATCGCGCCGACATTCGTGCGCACGCCGCAGGTCGAGAGCCTGCTCGCCGACGAGACCTTCTACAACAACCTCGTCGGGCGGATCCCATTGCACCGCATCGCCGACACGGACGATCTTGTCGGCGCGGTCCTGTTCTTCTGCTCAGACGCGTCGTCGTTCGTGACCGGGCAGATCCTCACCCTGGATGGAGGCCTCACGGCAACCCAATGAGCTTCGAGAACGTCACGCCCAACGTCTTCACGGACATCACCATCCGCGGCTGCAACCCCAGCTACGTGCTGACCAGCGAAGGACCGGTCGTTGTCGACACGCCGCAGATGCCGTCCAAGGCGGTCGCGATGCGCCGCGCGGCTGAGGAACGCGGCCCGATCCAGTACGTGATCAATACCGAGCATCACGTCGACCACATCTTCGGCAACTACTACTTCAAGGGCATCCCCGGCAAGGTCATCCACCACCAGGCGCTGGCCGACAACTTCATGATCTCGACGCCACTGCTCGACCCGTTCGACTATGCGGCCGAGGGGACGCAGATGTCTGACCCGGACGGCCAGTCGATCATGCCCAGCCGGGACGACTACTTTGAGAACCCGAATCGAGCGCAGATCACTTTCACCGGCGACGTCACGCTTGACCTGGGCGACCACACCTTCCAGCTCATCCACACTCCCGGCCACACGCCCGGCCAGATCGCCGTGTACGTGCCCGAGGAACGCGTCGTCTTCACCGGCGACACCGTGTTCAGCGAGGTCCAGACGTGGGTCATGGCGTCGGACGTCGACCAGTGGGTCGAGGCGCTCAACACCATCTCGCGTCTCGACGTCGACTACGTGGTGCCGGGCCACGGACCCGTCACGAATCTCAAATACCTGCAGACCCAGAAGGCCGTGCTGATCGAGTGGAAGAGCATGGTCGCCACGGCCGTGGCCAAAGGTTGGTCGCGCGAAGAGACGATTGCCCGCTGCCACATGCGCGACCGCTACCCGGTTGATATCGGGCAGGAATACATGATGGATTACATCCAGAGCCACAACGCCGGCATCCTCTGGGACAAGCTCTCAGCCAACATCGAGTAGACCAGCGCCGCTTCATACGCCAGCAATGGCCGAGCGCGTCCTCTCGCTCAGAGAGCTGAACCGGGCTGTCCTTGCTCGGCAGCTGCTTCTTGAGCGCGCGCCGCTGCCGCCGGTGGAGGTGATCGAGCACCTCGTGGGAATGCAGGCGCAGTGGCCACAGTCGCCATTCATTGGCATCTGGACGCGAACGACCGACTTCGCGCGGGCAGACCTTGAACGCGAGCTGACGGCCGGCAACGTGCTCAAGGCAAACCTGATGCGCATGACGCTGCATCTGGTCACGCGCCGTGACTACGGCCTGATGCGGGCGATGTTGAGCGAGTCGTACCACATGGAGGCATGGCCCAACTCCGCGCTGGTCGCCGACGCTTTACGCAAGGTCGCCCTGGCCGGACCGGTCACAAATGCCGACGCCCTGGCGGTAGTCGAGCGCGAATACGGTTTGACAGGCATCGAAGCGCGGATCGCGTGGCGTGGCGCACGACAGCGAGCACACATCCTGCATCACCATGAGACGGCGCTGTGGAACGGCCGGCCTGAGGGTCGCTTCGTGGCCGTCGATGAGCCAGACATATTCGATCCACTCGTCGCCCGGGCGGAGATCCTGCGTCGCTTCATTGCGGCATTTGGGCCGGTCTCGAATCGCGACATCGACCAGTGGGCAATGATGCGCATGCCCCAGATTCAGCCGGCTCTGGATATGCTCGAGCCGTTGCGCCGTTACAAGGATGAGCACGGCCGAGCGCTGATCGACATTGTGGGCGGGCTACTGCCGGACGCAGAGGTCAAGGCGCCCGTGCGCTTCCTGCCCAAGTGGGACAACGTGCTCCTCGCCTACGCGGACAGGACGCGGATCCTGCCCGAGCCATACCGACGAGTGGTGATCAAGAAGAATGGGGACGTGGCGCCGACATTCCTGGTCGATGGCTTCGTCTGTGGCACGTGGCGCTTCGAGAAGCAACACGTGATGACGGAACCGTTCGCCAAGCTGGCGAAGGCCGATCAGCGTGAGGTCGAGCGAGAGCGTGCCCGACTTGAAGCTTTCTTGAACTCCGACTGATGTCCGACTACCACCTTCACCTCCATCCACACGCCCCTCTACCCGGCGCGCCGCCGGCCGGTGTCTATCCGCCCGGCCACATCGACCAATACGTCGAGACGGCCCTGTCGCGCGGTGTGACTGAGCTGGGCTTCACGGAACACCTGTACCGCTGCGTCGAGTCGGAGGAAGTGCTGGGTCACTGGTGGGAGCGCGATCAGTCGGTGCCTGCGCATGTCCGCGCGGAAATGGCAGAGGTCATCGGCGCCGAGCGCAACCTGTCGCTCGAACGTTACGTGGAGGTCGTGCTCGACGCCAAGGCGCGCGGCTTACCAGTCAAGCTGGGCCTGGAGGTCGATTTTCAGCCTGGAACGGAGCAAGCCGTGCTTGATCTGCTCGCGCCGTATCCGTGGGACTTCCTGGTCGGGTCGACCCATTGGATCGGCGCGTGGGAGTTCACGCGTGCAGGCGGACCGGATGAGTTCGCGCGGCGCGGCATCGAACAGGCGTGGCGCGACTACTTCGAGCTTGAGACGCAGCTCGCCGCTGCGGGCATGGTGGACGTGCTGGCACACACGGACGTGATCAAGAAATTCGGCCTCAGGCCCGCGGCCGGCGTGCTCGATGAGCTGTACCGGTCGGTCGTGGCCGCGGCGGCAGCATCCGGCGTTGCGATCGAGGTCTCTTCGTCGACCCTTCGCCATCCGGTAGCGGAGATCACCCCCGCGCCCGCGTTGCTGGCCATGTTCCACGATGCGGGCGTCCCGATCACGCTCGCCTCAGATGCGCACGTGCCGGAGCTTGTGGCACATGCCCGCGACCAGGTCATAGCCGCCGCCCGCGCCGCCGGCTACGACTCGCACCTGCGCTTCGCGGCCCGTTCGCGGATCGTCCGGCCCCTACCGAGCAGCTAGGCCTCCGGAGGCGACCAACCCTCCGGCGGAGGCTCGTCGCGGTAAGCGCTGGTGCCGACGTCGATCTCATTGCCGTACTCGTCGGCGAGCGTCCACCACGCCGGCGCGTAGTCGTCGCGCACGAGATGGCCACCAGCCGCCAGCGCAGCGTCGACTCGTTTCTGAGCCTCTTCGAGTGGCACCCACATGCCCAGGTGGATCGCGCCCAGGCCGCCCGGCCGCGCTTCTTCCATGGTTTCGAACCAGAAGGCGTTGCCATGGTCGTGCGGATCAACGAGGTCCTCATCCGGCGAATCCGGCCGCGGCACATAGCCCAGCACGGCCTGCCAGAACGGTGTGACCTTCTTGATGTCGGGCGCACCGGGAACGATCAGCAGGCTCTGGATCCTCGACGGATCAGAGGTGAGGCCCTGCTCGTGCGCCACAGCTGAGATCTGCTGGGCGAGCTCCAGGTCGCGATCGGTCATGCCCATGAAGTCGTCGCGCAGCGTGACGACGCGGACGGTCACGCCCGCCTGGCGCAGATCGATCCCGTACTGGTGCTCGTTCAGGTTCGGGATCTTGGCCAGCGCGTCAACGAAGGCCGCGGCCTGGGCAAGGGAGCTGGTCACGAAGAAAGCGCAGGCACCGTCGCTCACGACGCGCCAGTCAGGGGCTCCGTCCAACAACTGCTTGATCTTGATCGGCTCTGTCATGCCGCGATCCTACCGGCCAAAGACGCCGATGTTCGTTAGCAATTTCGCCCGCCCGAGGAGTAGGGAATCACCCGATTTCTCCAGGTCAGCGCGGCGCGTAAATTTCCGATCACCAGATAGCCAACACATTCGTCCTAAGGAGGCAGTCGTGTCGCGAACCATCATCAATCGGATCCTGCGCGCTGCCTTGATCGGTGGCACGGCCATCTCGGCGCTTGCGATCGCGCAGCCGGCGATGGCCTACACCGAACTCGGAACCACGGGCACGGTCGGGAAACACTCGCTGTCGGATACGGAGGTCAATCCAGGGGCAACCTGCAGATATGACTTCTCGTCGGCGAACGGCGCCTTCAAGCTCAAGCACATCTCCGTGTTGGCGCCGGGAATGAGAGCCGTCCCGGGCATGGGAATCGAGAAGGTCGCGTGGAGCTTCACGGTACAGCGGCGCATCATCAGCTTCGGAGGCGTCGAACCATGGGACGATCGGTACACGAGCCCAAAGTTCAAAAGCTCAACCGACTCCCACCACCACGCCCAGTTCGACCAAGGTTCAGAAGGTGTCAAGGTCGTCGTCCCTTACCAGGCGGGGGCAGACGCGTCCGCCGAATATCGCGTCATCGTCAACCTGTTCTGGTACAAGACCGACGGGACTACCGTTCTCGGCACGGCGACCGACAGAGTCGACTGGTATTACCCGGACCAGTCGAACGGCCACACGTTCTTCCAGAAATTCTGCCCCGACTACGACTAGCCGCGTGCGGACCATCCGCGCGGCGAGCTCTTGCAGCGCGCCGCGACATTGCCACGAATCTCCGTAGCGCATACGCTCCGCCCGAGGGGTCGGTGGCTACTCGAGTACGAGCGCGCCGTCCAAATTGAGGGAGAGCAAATGTCCAACCGGTTTCGGCGCGTGCTGCCGATCGTGTGCTCCATCGTGGCGGTCTTGGTTGTCGGCCAGACGGCGCTGGGTTACGTCGAGACGAAGACGACGGGCACGGTCGGCGCGCACTCACTGAGCGACACGACGGGCTCGCCCGCCGCGATCTGTGTCTACAAGCCGAGCCCGATCGCCAATGTCACGCAACTCAAGCACATCGATGTGAATGCCCCGCAGGTCAAGGCGATTGCCGGCATGGGGACCGAGACGGTCGGCTGGCGCTTCGTAATTCAGCGCACGAGGTTCGGCATCACTCCACATTGGAAGCGGATCTACCGAAGTCCAATCTGGAAGGCGTCCACTGACTCCGCGCACGACGCGTCCTTCAGCCAGGAAGGCGCCAATGTCGTCGTACCTCACCCGTACGCGACCGGCGGCTACGGCTTCCGAGTGATCGTGAAGCTGTACTGGTACAAGGCCAACGGCACAACGGTGAAGGGCAGCACTTCTGGTCGCTTGGAGTGGTACGTCATCTCCCACGGCACCAACCCGGGACCGTTCCAGGACGCGTGCAGCGACTACGACGACTGAGCGTCTCGCTCTTGCAGCGCGCGCCAGACGCGTTCGGGTGACAGCGGCAGGTCTCTGATCGCGACGCCCGTCGCGTCGCGCACGGCGGCAGCGACCGCCGACGCGACGGGCAACACGGCCCCTTCTGACATGCCCTTGGCGCCATACGGCCCCGGCCCATCAGCATTCTCGACCGTGTCACTGATCAGCTCGATCGGCAGGTCCATCGACGTGGGGATGCGATAGTCGATCGCGCCCAGGTTCCGGATCCGACCGGCATCGTCAAAGATGTAGTGCTCCATCAGCGTGTGGCCCAGGCCCATGATCGCCGCGCCCTCGTCCTGCATCTGGACCTGCAGGCGGTTGATCGATCGGCCGACATCAGAGACTGCAACGTGGCGGTGAATCGTGATGTCGCCGGTCTCTTCGTCAACGCTGAGCTCCACGGCCGTGGCGTTGAACTCGTAGAACGCCGCGCTGCCACCCAGTGGGTGATCCGCCTCAGCCTCCTTGCGTGCCTCGCCGACGCCGACAATCTCGCCACCCAACCGACCGAGTGCCGCGGCCACCTGCTCGCGCGCAGCCTTCGACTCGTCGTAGGCATCACCGAGTCGTGATCGGAGCTTCGACTTGATGTCGGCGCAGGCCGCGATGATCGCGTTGCCCATCAGCACGGTCGAACGCGAAGCGGACGTCTGTTGGTCGTAGGGCACGATGCCCGTGTCGCCCATCACGGTGTTGACCTCGGTCATTGACGCGCCCAGCTCGTTGGCTGCGATCTGGGCGAAGATCGTCCGCGCACCCTGGCCCATGTCCTGTGTGCCGGCGTAGACGATGACCGAGCCATCGGCAAGCAGGCGCACCAGCGAGTTGGACAGCCCTGTCGTCGGCCCCGACTTGATGCCCAGGGCGATTCCGCGACCCCGGCCAGCCTGCTTGGGACTGTTCCACTCGATCAAGTCGGCTGCCTTGCGCACGCTCTCTGCCCAGCGACCGTCGCAGGCCGTGTCGAAGGGCACGAACTTGTCGCCGTAGCCGGCCAGGTTCTTGAGCCGGATCTCGAGCGGATCGATGCCGAGCTGGAGCGCGGCCTCCGTGATGTTGGACTCGACCGCCCAGTTGATCTGGGGATTGCCAAAGCCGCGGAAGGCGGTCGAAGGAACCGTGTGCGATAGGACTGATCGAGCGTTGATGCGCGCCGACGGCCAGTTGTACGGCCCGTTGCCGATGTACGAACCCTTGCCAACGACGCGGTCGGCGATGTCGGCGTAGGCACCGATCAGGTACCAGGCGTCGATGTCCTGGAAGGCGAAGGTCCCGTCGCTGGTTGACGCCGGTGCGGACGGTGATCTCCGTCTCCGTCCTGCGCGCGGCGAGGAAGCTTTCCTCGAGGCTGAGCACCAACCGCACCGGTCGGCCGAGTTTGATCGCCATCAAAGCAAGCGCCGGCTCGTACTTGGCGTGCTGCTTGCCGCCGAAGGCACCGCCGGGGTCTGGCGCGTGGATGCGGACCCTGGCCAGTGGCAGACCCAGGACACGCGCCAGGATGCGCTGCAGCCAATACGGATGCTGGATCGACGACCAGACCGCGACGCCGTCGCCGTCAGGCGCCGCGATGAACGCATGTGGCTCGATCGCGAAATGCGTGACCATCGGGAAGCGGTACGTGTTCTCGACGACCAGGTCCGCGCTCGCGGCACTGACGTCGCCCCAGGCGATGACGTGCTCGCGCAGCACGTTCGTTGTTGGCGAGCGGGTCGTTCGGCGGCCGGATCGCTGCGTCCTGCACCAGCGGCGCGCCTTCTGCGATCGCGTCGGCAACGGTGACCACCGCGGGCAGCTCCTCGTATTCGACATGGACCAGGCGCGCCGCCTCCTCTGCCGCGTCCTTCGTCTCTGCCGCCACGATCGCGACCGGCTCGCCGTGGTACTTGATCTCTCCGGTCGCGATCACCGGTCGGTCGTTGAACTGCGGCCCAAAGCGTGGCGTGCTCTCCGGCACATCGGCGGCGCTGAACACCATTCGAACGCCTGGCAGCGCCAGCGCCGCCGTCGCGTCGATTGACACGATCCTGGCGTGGGCCACCGGGAGCGTGACCAGGTGGGCGTGCAGCTCTGTGGGCAGGTGGATGTCCGCGACGTAGCGCTGCTCGCCGTTGACGCGGCTTTCGCCGCCGGCCCTGCCGACCGGCTCGCCGATCAGCCCACTGCGCGAGGCCGCGCTCACTGGTCGACCGGCGGCTGGGGCAAGTCGGCCAAGTGCTCGTGGGTGACGAGCGGCGCCGCGCCGACCTCGCCCGCCGCCACGGCCGCAACCGCGTCGACGATCTGCACGTAGCAGCCGCAGCGGCACAGGTTGCCCGCCACGCCCTCCTCGATCTGCGCACGAGTCGGTGACGCCACACGGCGCAACAGATCGTCCGCGGCCATCAGCTGGCCGGGAATGCAGAAGCCGCATTGCACCGCGCCGTGCTCCACGAACGACGACTGCAGTGCGGACAGGCGCCCGGACTCTCCCGCGAGACCTTCGACCGTGACCACGTCGCCGCCGTCGGCCTCGACTGCCAGCACGAGACACGAGTCGACCACTCGGTCGTTGAGGCGGACTGTGCATGCGCCACACTCGCCGACCAGGCAGCACTCCTTCGTGCCGGTCAGTCCAAGGTCGTCGCGTAATGCGTCGAGCAGCGTGTGGTGCTCCTCAACCATGACCGTCCGCGGCCGGCCATTGAGCGTCAGTGAGATCCTCATCACGACACGCCGCCAACCGTGCGCGTGCCTGGCCCAAAGCGCGCGCCGCGAGGACGCGCAACATCGCCAACCGGTAGTCGGGCGACGCGCGCATCGACGTGGCCGATGGCGTAGCGCGCGCGAACCATTCCTCCAGCGGTGGCTCGCCGCCGGCAGAAGCGAACACCCACGGCCGTGGCCCAACGCTGCCGTACGCAAGCCGCGTCCCGCCCGCCTCGTCGACGGACGCGGCCATCGTGACCGAGGCGAGGTCGTGTCCGCGCCTGCGTGTCCTTCGGGCGAATGCGGAGCCAACCCGGCCGCTGGCAATCGGCAGTTCGATCGCCGTCACCAACTCGCCCGGCTGAAGCGTGGTCTCGCCGGACCGGACGAAGAAGTCGTCGAGCGATAGTCGGCGTTCGCCAACAGAACTGACCGCAACCAGAGTTGCGCCAAAGACGAGCAGCACCGGTGCCGTGTCCGCTGCTGGCGACGCGTTGCACTGGTTGCCGACGAGCGTCGCGCGGTTGCGGATCTGGACCGAGCCAATGATCGATGCCGCGTCGGCCAGCGCCGGAAAGGCGGTCCCCACGAACGGATCCTCGAGCACGTCGGTCATCGTCGTGCCCGCGGAGATGCGCAGCACGCCGTCCACGCGCGCGATCGAGGGCGCGAACTCCGGCACCCGTTTCACGTCGATGACCAACTTTGGCGTCAGCGACCGATCGCGCAGGCGGATGATCAGGTCGGTGCCGCCCGCGAGTACCCGCGCATCGGCGCCGTGCTCAGCGAGCAGGCTGACCGCTTGCTCGAGCGTGTCTGGTCGGGTGTAGGCGAACGCACGCAACAGTCGGGCCGCCTAGATGACCTTCTCGACCTCATCCATCAGGACCTGCGGATTTGCGGCCCGGATGAAGAAGTAGGGGCGGTTGGCGAAGCTACTCGATGAACCGGGCCCGTTCGCGGCGGAGCGGCTCGTTGTCGATCAGCGGCATGGGCCAGCCCACTGCAAGCAACTCGTTGAGCAAGAAGTAGTTCTGGAGCGAGTGAAGGGTCTGGAACTGGCGCTCGAACGAGATCATCTCCGCGGTGCTCGGGTCGTAGTTGCCATCGATTGCGGGCACGATGACGAGGTCCACCGGCGCGGGCTGTGTGAACAGCTCCCAGGTGGGCATCTCACCGAAGAACTTGGCCACGCCGACGTTCGGCGCGGCCTTGTCGGCGCGTTCCGTGCCCTTGGCGCGCTTCTTCAGGTAGACGTCCTTCGAGCCCATCTGGACGATCCCGTCGTCGTCGATGACCGTCGTCTCCGTCGACACCAGCAGCGCGCCGCGGCGATTGGCCTCGAGCTGGCCCATCGACTTGCCGTGGTTCGACTCGCCGCCCAGGAACAGGATCGTCTTGCCCTGGTAGCGCACCGCGGATGCGTGGAACGGATGCCAGCCATGGCGCTCAAGGCGCAGGGCGAGCATGGCCACGATCACCTTCTGGATAGGGCCCTCGTCCCAAGCGCCGGTGAAGGTCATGACCGATGTGCGGGCGTCGTAGGCCACCGACTTGTCGCCCTCAACCTGCCAGACGATGTCCGCCTGGGGCACCTTGATCGCGTCGGCAATCTCCACGTCAGCGAGGCGGTAGTTCATGAAGTTCATGTCCTCGAGGACATGCTCACGCGCTTCGCCGCCCATGACGTCGATCCGGATGCGCGCCGGCCCACAGATCATTTCCTCAGACAGCCGCGCGGTCACGATCGAGTCACCCTCCCCTTGTCACTAAGGACCTGCTGCTCAGCTTCTCGCGCGTGGATGCGCATCTGTTCAGCGGCGCGTTCTGCGTCACCCGATTCGAGCGCCTCGACGATCGCCACGTGTCGTTCGTGCGAGCCAGTGAAGGTCCGCGCCCGGCGCGGTCGCGGTCAGGTACGTGCGCGCGAACGGTTCGAGTATCTCCCACAGACGCTGGACCGTTTGATTGCCGGAGGCACTGACCACGAGCGTGTGGAACTCAGAGTTGGCCAGCTGCCTGGCCGTGCGCGTCGTCGTCGTTCGCGCACGCGTGCATGCGGTCGATCAGCGCACGCATGTGGGCGAGTGTCTCGGCGTCGATCGCGCGCGCGGCCTGGCGCGCGGCAATCGCCTCCAGCTCGCCCCTGACTTCCATAGCCTCGACCAGCTCCGCCGCGGCCGGTTGGCGGACGCGCGCGCCGCGAAAGGCGTGCATCTCAACCAGGCCCAACGTGGCCAAATCGCGCAGCGCCTCGCGCACGGGCGCCTGGCTCGTGCCCAGCTGTCGCGCGACGCGCGTCTCGATCACGCGCGAGCCGGGCGGCAGCTCCCCCTCGATGATCCAGCGCAGCAAGCGATCCTTGACCTGCGCGGACAGCACGCTGCGCTCGACCGGCGCGAGCTGCTCATTGGCCGGCAGTGCCACGGTCAGTCGGCTCTCGCGAGCAGCTCGTAGAACTTTGCGAAGCGCTGCTCGAGACGGCCATTGGCCACGGCGTCGTCGAGCACGTAGCGCTTGAAGTGCTCCGACTCTCGATGGGCCTGAAAGGCAGCCTCGTCGTCGTACACCTCGTACAGCACGAAAGTCCGCGGCTGGCCTGTTTCGCGCAGAACGGTGAACTCGCGACAGCCAGGCTCGGCTCGCGTCGCCGCGCCATTGATGCGCAGAAGCCGCGCAACGTCGTCCTCTTCGCCTTCCTTGGCGACCCACGTGGCGATCACCGCTGTACGGCACTCGGCGTTACCTCTTGACGTCCGGGTTGGGCAGCTGCGCGTCAGTCACCGCCGCGAGCAGGTCGTGGTACGAAGCGATGAAGGCGCGCAGCGTGCGCACCGTTGGCGGGAACGAGTCGAACTCATCGACGCTGAGCGCATCAGGCTCGTAGGCCTTGACGAAGTCCGGGAACGCCGCGGACAGCTGGCGGATGATTTCCGGATCAACCGGTTCGTCCATGCGCTCGCGGACGCTCACGTCAGAGGCGTTGAACTTCTTCTGCCACGCACTGGGCAGCGTGATGACGACGTCGCCGCCGATGAACTCGGACCAGTGCAGGTGATGCCGAATTGCGGCGGCCAGCAGCCGCGCGCGGAAGCCCCGCTCCTGGAAGATCCGATACGCACGCTTGAAGACAGCCACGCCGCTGTACGGCAGCGCCGACGGGTGGACGACGATGCCGTCCCGGTCGACCAGCACGCGCAGCCAGTCCTCGACACGGCCGACCATGATCGTGATCACCGGACCCATATCGTTTGTGGGCAGGCCCTCGGCTTCGCGCATCTGGAGGCCGCGCTCGACGGCCTCCGCGGCCGCCACGGCCTGCGCAACGCTGAACGAGACCGTCGCGTTGATCGAAACGCCGCGATAGGTGGCCTCTTCCATGACCGCGATGCCGGTCTTGGTCGCGGGGAACTTGACGACTGATGTTCGGCGCGACTTCCGTGAAGTGGACGCCCTGGCCGAGCATCGGGTCGTAGCTGCGCCAGAACGTCGGGTTGGTCTGCATCGACAGCCGGCCCTGCCGACCGCCGTACTTCTCGAACGCGGGCATCAGCAGCGCCGCGCCCTCGCGCGACATCTCCTCGACGATCGCCCAGGCAGAGATGCGTCTCCGTCGCCCCGGGCATCTCATACGCGAGCTCGCGCACCCTGCGCCCCCATCGGTCGGGGTCCTTCTTCCAGACGTCGTGAACGATCGTCGGGTTGGCCGTGGCGCCCACGGCACCGTTAGCGATCGCGTACTCCAGCTCGTCGACGGCGCACGAGTCGTTCCAGATGTCAGTCGCAGTGGCCGCCGTCTGCTGGAGCAGGCTGCCCTCGCTCAAGGATCAGGCCTTCATCAGGTCTTCGCGGAACTGCGCCGCGCGCTCGAGGATGTCGACCGTGCCGGTGCTGCCGTCGACTCGGACTCGGTCGCCGTTGTTGATGCGCGAGGTGGCGTCCTGCGTGCCGACCACGGCCGGGATGCCGAACTCGCGGCTGAGCACGGCCGGATGAGCCGTCAGGCCGCCGGCGTTCGTCACCAGGCCGGCAATCTTCGTGAACAGCACGACCCAGGCCGGGTTAGTCATGTGGCAGACCAGGATGTCGCCGGCACGAACGTCGTCGAACTGGTCCTCGCGCAGCACCACTCGCGCGGTGCCCTCGACCACGCCCGGTGAGCCGGCAATGCCCTTGAACTGGTCCGCGACCTCACCTTCCTTGCGCGTGAACTTCTCCGGGAAGCCCCAGTTGACGAGGTACGGGAAGTCGAGCTGGCTCTGCGTTGCGGTCCCGATCCATGCCCGCGGCCGGAACTCGTAGGCCTTCTCGCGTTCCTGCTTGCGTTCGGCGACGAGCGCCTTCGCGTCGAACGCCGACTGGTCGCCGATGAACGCGCGCAGCTCGTTGTAGCGCAGGAACATCACGTCCTCGGCATCGCCTAGCGGCGCCGGCAGCCGCGAGCTTGCGCCCGATCGCTACCAGCACCAGGCGCAGGTGGGCGTTCGCGCCCTGGTCGATGTAGAAGTGGTGGTCGGGCGTCAGTGGCGCCATGCGCAGGTTGACCTCGTTGGCCGCGTGCATCTGCGCCAGGTTGTCACCTTCGAGGCCCTCGAGGATCTCGTCTGAGGCCGCGGCGATGTCATCGCGCAGCGCGCCCATCGTCGACGGGTAGTCGTAGTCCGTCTCGATGTAGCCACGGATCAGCTCGACGACCGGCTCGATCTGCTCGAACACGGTCGGGAAGATGAACTCGTGGCTCCACACGGCGTGCCAGCCGAACTCGCGCTGATACGGCTTGATGCGCTCGTCGACGAACTGGTGACCGCGGGCGCTGGCTTCGAGCGCGGCGATGATCTCCGCTGCCGTCTCGTGGCTGAAGGCCTTGGCCAGATCGGCGTCAGACTTGGCCTCCTCCTTCATCTCCCACAGCGCCTTGATCGAGTCCCAGTTGCGGTCGTTGGCGCTGTTCTGTAGCCGGCCCAGCAGCGCGTCGTCAACGCGCCCGTGAGTCTTCTCCATGACGGCACGCAGGTTCAGAGTCGCGCTCAGTTGGGCGAAGTTGAGCATCCAGTGGATCTTCCAGTGCCGATCGTGGATGTCGATGGCATCCTCGAGCAGGACCGCGACCTCAGGCAGGCTCATCTCGTCCTGCCGATCGAGCTCACCCTCCAGGAACACGAAGTTGCGTTGCATCTCCGGCACGAGGCGGTTGTTCCACCAGTCGACGAAGTGCTCGCCGTAGACCGGCAGCGTCGCATCGAGCCACTTGCCGATGCGCTGGTTGAACTGCGTGATCAAGCGGCACCCGCGCGCCGTATCGGGCGCCGTACTCCATCGCATCGACGGTCCAACTCCCGTCCGCGGGCACGGCCGCCGTGTACAGGTAGCCGTTGACGTTCTTGATGATCCAATCCGCCGCGAACGGCGTGCCGAAGCGGCGAAACATGTGATCGCACGTCAGCCACCAGCCGCCGATCTCCTCGAACATGGGGCTCAACGGGTGCGGGCAGTGCAGGTCGTCGAAGACCCAGAAGAGCTCGCGCTCCGTGTCGCTGCGCCACTCGACGGGGAAGTCGGCATCGCCCAGGAACTGGTCGAGGATCGCTTCGCCGGTGTGGATCGTGCCGAGCGTCTGAGTGTCCATCGATCATCGATGATAATTGCGGGCGCACGTGACCACCAGCCCACCGACTCGGTTTGTGTACGACTTCGACGCGCCGGTGGAGGGCACCCCAGAGGAGCGGCTGCGGCTGCTGGGCGGCAAGGGCGCCAACCTGGTCATGATGGCCAACGAGCTTCGCCTGCCAGTGCCACCGGGCTTCATCGTCACCACCGAGGCGTGTCGCTCGTACCTAGCCGGCTCGTGGCCCGACGGCCTCGACGGCGAGCTGCGCGCGGCGATGGATCTGTTGGGCGCTCAGCTGGGACGACGGTTTGGCGATCCGTCCGATCCGCTGCTCGTGTCGGTGCGCTCCGGCGCGCCCGTGTCGATGCCCGGGATGATGGACACGATCCTTGATTTAGGACTCACGGATGCCACGGTCAGCGGATTCGCCCGACGCACCGGTTCGACCGACTTCGCGCACGACTGCCTGCGTCGATTGCGTGAGGGTTGGCGAACCGTCATCGGTACAAACGTGCTTCCCGACGACCCGTGGACTCAGCTCCGCATTGCGGTCGAAGCGGTGTTCAAATCCTGGAATAGCGACCGCGCGCGTGCCTACCGATCGCGCGAGGGCATCCCCGACGATCTGGGCACGGCCGTGACCGTCCAGGCGATGGTCTTCGGCAACCGCGGCGAGACGTCCGGCACGGGCGTGCTCTTCACGCGCAATCCAGCCACCGGCGAGAACGTGCTGTATGGCGACGTTCTGTTCAACGCCCAGGGCGAGGACGTTGTCGCGGGTACGCACGCGCCGTCGCCAGTCTCGGAGCTGGACGCGCGCCTCCCAGAGGTCGTCGCGAAGCTGCGCGGCTCACTCGACCTTGCTCGAGCGGCACCTGACGGACGTGGCCGACATCGAGTTCACGATCGAGGACGGCCGGCTGTGGATGCTCCAGGTCCGGACCGGCAAGAAGTCGCCGCGTGCGGCTTTGCGCATGGCGGCGGAGATGGCGGCCGATGAGTCGTTCCCACTGTCTCGAGCTCAAGCCGTTGAGCGCGTGTTGCCACTGCTCGCCGATCCGCCGCGCGTCTTCGTCCGCGCTGCGGAGATGCAGGCACCGATCGGCAGCGGTCTGCCTGCCTCGCCCGGAGTGGCGTCGGGCGAGGTGGTGCTGTCGTCCGACGACGCGATCGCGGCCGCCGAAGCCGGCCGAACCGTGATCCTCGTCCGTGACGAGACCTCGCCGGAGGATGTCCGGGGCATGGCTCGCTCGGCCGGCGTCTTGACCGCCCGTGGCGGCCTGGCGTCGCATGCTGCAGTCGTCGCTCGTGGCTGGGGTATACCGGCGGTGGTCGGCGCCGGGAGCGTGGCTCTCGGGCTGAAGGCGGGCGATCGCATCTCGATCGATGGATCGTCCGGCGAGATCTTCCGCGGCGATTTGCCCGGGGAGTGGCAAGTGGCGCCAGAGGTTGCGACATTGCTCGAATGGGCCGCCGAGCTGGACATCGACATCCCGTCATCCGCGGTACCCGAATCGCACATCCGCCAACCAACCATCGCCGCCTGTCTCGACCTCAATCAGCGCCGACGACGTCGTCCGCGCACTAGCCATCCGCGGCTCCGTGACTGCCGAACAGCTGGCAGAGTCGACCTTGGCCGATTTGACAACTCTCGAATCGCTCATCGCTCAACTAGTGGCCGATGGCAGCGCGGAGAACACTGCCGGATCGTGGCGGCTAACTGCTGCCGGCAAACTTCGCGCCACCGAGCTGTTCGCGGAAGATCGCGCCACCGTCGGTGACGAGCGCGCGGCTGCGCTTCTTGATGAGTTCCACGTCCTGGACGCGCGGATGAAGGCGCTCGTCACCGCCTGGCAGGTGCGCGATGTCGGTGGCGAGCAGACCTTCAACGACCACAGCGATGCCGCGTACGACGCCGGCATCCTCGACGACCTCGCGACCCTCCACGCCGACACCGCGCGTGGCTCGAGCCACTAGCCATCGTCCATGCGGCGCTACGACATCTACGACCGTCGCTCGGATCGTGCCCTCGAGCTCGCCCGCGGCGGCGACCAGCGCTACGTCGCCTCGCCGCGCGTCGACTCGTACCACTCGGTCTGGTTCGAGCTGCATGAGGACCTGATTCGTCTCGTCCGGCAAGAAACGCGCCGACGCAACTTCAGGCTGAGACTCGCACCTTGACGACTCCGCACGAAGCGGAAACAATAGCGGCAAGTATTTAGGAAACTAACGATGGCTCAGGCACGTTCCGCGCAACTCGCAAATCCGTTCGGCGACCTTCGCCGCGCCGTTGCCGCGAATGACATCGTGCGCGCGCTCGGCCGGGTCGGATTCACGCAGAAGCAGATCGCCAGCGCGGCAGGCGCGACCGATCGGAGCGTCCGTAACTGGGCCGCCACGGGGGCGATCCGACCGGCGTACGACGAGCGCATCCGCGAGCTGACGGAGATCTCGCTCGTCTCTGTCGGAAACGGCTACCCCGCGCGGTGTGACGCAGTGGTTGTCCGCGCGCAACCGGTTGCTCGACAACGAGCGACCCATCGATCTGATCTCGAAGGGCGAGAGCGATCGCGTCAGGGCAGCAGCAGAGTCCTTCGTGGCGGGCGACTACGTCTGACGTGTCCGCGGCCCGCAGATCAGCCTGGGCCGAAGTCATCGCGGCGGAACGAGCACGATCGGCACCGATCACAATCACCGCGTGGCATCACGGTTCGCCGTCCACGATCCGTGCTCGACGCGCCGAACCCGCCGTTTCGCGGAGGCCGGTATCACCGGGCAGAGGGCAGCCCGACCTGGTACGGCTCGTCGACGGAGAGCGCCGCATGGGCAGAATTCGCTCGGTCCCTTCCGGACGATGTCGATTCGTCCCAGTTTCAACGCCGACTAGGCCGCGCCGACTTCGATCTCCTCGTGCTGGATCTGACCGCGCCCGGCATTCAGCGGAGCCTTGGTCTCAGACCGTCCGATCTCATCGCCGACGATCTCACGGTGCCTCAAACTCTTGCGGAGCTGGCGGCGATAGCCGGGTTCGACGCCGTGCTGGGACCCTCAGCTGCGGCGGCGGGCGAAACGACGCTGGCTGTTTTCGCGCCGGCGATCACGGAGAAGGCTCGCCGCGTTGTCGATCGCGGAGTTCAGGACGCCGCCTAACCCTCGCTGACGGCCCAGCCTCCGTCGACGTCGATGACCTGGCCGGTTACCGCGCGCGAGTCGTCGCTAAGCAGGTAGAGGGCCGTCCCGGTCAGATCGTCCGGCGTCAGCGCGCCTCCGACGAGTGGCTGCTTGCGCGCGACGAAGTCCATGATCTGCTCGTCGGTCTGTGCCCGCGCGCTCATCGGCGTTGCGACGAGCGCCGGCGCGATCACATTCACGCGGATGCCGTGGGTCGCGTAGGACGCCGCAGCGGCGCGCGACAGCGACTCGATTGCGCCTTTGGAAGCGGCGTAGGCGTGGGTCGCGAAGAACTCCGGCGACGGATGGCGGGCGAGCACGCTCGACATGTTCAGGATCACGCCGCGCTGGCCGTTTGTGCCGGGCTCCTGATTCAGCATCTGTCGAATTGCCGCGCGACATACGAGCATCTGCGACGTGAGGTTGTTGGCCAGAACGGTTTGCCAGCCGTCGAGCGTCAGCTCGTGCAACGGCCCGTCGCCGAAGCGGCGGCCGCTGATGCCGGCCACGTTGTAGACGCCGTCGAGCCGACCGAAGCGAGTGACGCAGGCATACGCGATCGTGTCGACCGCCGCCTCCTGCGTCAGGTCGACCGCCATCCCGAAGCCGCTGTCTCCGAGCTCGCCTAGAAGATCCTGCACGTGTTCAGCCGTGCGCGATGTGACGAAGACGTTGGCGCCCTCATCGACGAGGGCGCGAGCCGCAGCGGCTGCGATCCCGGTCGACCCCGTCACGAGGATCGTCTTGCCGCTAAACCTGCCTGACGCCACTTTTCAACCTCACGGCGGGGAATCTATAGACCAGACTCAGGACTGGCGAACAGGTCCAAAACGTCGTGCGCACACTCAGGCGAGTGACGCGATCAACGCGCGACGCTGCGCGGCAGTGCCCCGCACCAGAACGCTGGACAGACCGACCGCCACTGCCCCGGCGTCCAGAAACGCGCGCGCATTCGACGCGTCCACGCCGCCGCTGGGCAGGACCTGGATGTCCGGCAGCGGCCCATGCAGCTCCCGGACGAACTGCGGGCCGACGGCACTCGCCGGAAACAGCTTGACGAAGGTCGCGCCCGCGTTCCACGCCGTGTTCATCTCTGTCGAGGTCATGCCCGTCGGGTTGAACGGCACGCCAGCCTCGATCGACGCCTTGAGCAGGTCCAGCTCGAGCACCGGAGAAACGCAGAACTGGGCACCGGCTCCGATAGCCGCGTCGAGCTGCTCGCGGCGCAGGAGCGTCCCGGCTCCGAGATAGAACGGTCCATCGTTCCGACTGTCCAGACGCTGTCGTCAAGGCGCGCAGGTCCTCCGGCGCCGACGGTGCGTCGAACGTGATCTCGACGATGCGCACGCCAGCATCGGCCAACTCGTCGACTATCGCGAAGAGCGCCGACTGAGGCTCGACGCGGCGCAGGATGGCCACGATCTTGTGGCGGCGAACAGCTTCCGCAACAGGTCCATTGCGCAGGTCGGTCGCGTTGGTCATAGCTCGAGGATGGCTCCGTTCTCTCGTAGTCGGGCTCGCAATGTATCGGCCGGAACGTCGCGCGGGAGGCAGTTCCCGCTGACCGCCAGAGCCGCGGCCGTGCCGGCGGCCTGGCCCATGGCCATGCACGTGGCCATGGATCTCGCGGACGCGTGGGCGTCGTGGGAGGACGAGAAGCAGCGGCCCGCGACGAGCAAACCGTCCAACCCGTTTGGCAGCAGTGAGCGATAGGGAATGCCGTAGGCCGCGCCGCCGGGAACGTACTGCCACTCCGTGCCGCCGCTCGTTCCGTGGTCTTCGATGGGCGCGCCGCACAGGGCGATTTCATCGTCGAAGCGGCGCGCCGTCAGCACGTCGTCACGCGTCAGCTGGTAGTCACCAATCACGCGGCGCGACTCGCGCACGCCGATCGACGGACTCGTCCCGACCACGACCGAACTCTCGAAACCCGGGACCCGGTCGCGCAGGAAGCGGTGGTATTCCCGAACCTGGCGCCGGCCCTCGATCTCTGCGGCGGTCAGCGCGACCGGGTCCGTCGCGTCAACGTTGGGGATGCGCGTCATGTGCACCATGACCACGCCAGCGAATGGCGTGCGATGCCACGATCCCTCCAGCCTCGGCAGCGAATACGAGCCGTCATCGGCTGCCTCGCGCATCAGCGCCCACATGTCCGACTTCTTGGTCCGTGCGGCGACCTCCACGTTCACGTTCGCAAGACGGAACAGCGTCGAGAGCGACTGCACCTTGCCGGTCGACTTGAAGTCTTCGTAGCCCGCACCGGCGAAGGCGCACAGGTCGGCATCGCCAGAGGCGTCAACCACAACGCCGGCGGAGATCCAGCGTTCGCCGCCCTTGTTCCAGATGCGGATCTGTTCAACGCGTCGGTCGGAAAGCCTCACGCCGGTGGCCCAGGTGTGGAGCAGGAGATCGAGCGCCGAGTCGGCCGCCATCTCCTCCCAGACGATCTTGAGCGTCTCCTGGTCGTACGTGACGCCGGTCCCCGCGCCGTACGTGTTGGGCCGCTCGAACGCGACGCCCTGCGCGGTCAGCCGCTCGACTACCTCCCACCCAAGGCCGCCGACGACGCGCCGCGGCTGCTCGCCAGGCGTGTAGAAGGCATAGAACGTGTCGAGCACGGCCGTCGACGTCCCGCCCATGAACCCAAGCCGATCCACGAGCAGGACCCGCGCTCCCGCGCGTGCTGCGCTTATTGCGGCCGACGATCCGGCCGAGCCCGAGCCGACGACGATGACGTCGTAGCTATCGGCAATCACTGCGGCTGAGCGAGCGCAAACGCCCGCGCCGGGTTGTCGACCAGGATCCGGTGCACCGACTCTGCACCGATACGGCGCTCCAGCCGCGGAGCAAACGTGCCCAGCAGGTAGCGCATTCCGGGGCCGCCGTCGTAGGCGCGGAAATAGTCGCGCCGGCCCAGGTCGAGCCCTAGCAGGATGCGCTGGCCGTAGCCCGCGCCAACCACCTCAGAGATCAAGCGCAAGAGCTCACTGTCGGGCCGGTACTTGATGCGACCGGCAGTGTCGTATTCGAGGTACACGCCGCGGGCGCACAGATCCACATGCAGCTCAGGGTCCGGGTTGCGGTCCGGGTGGGCCAGGATCAGCCTGCTCGCCGGGAGGCCCGCGGCCTCACAGATGTCGATGATCTCGTCACCGGCCGTGCCCACTTCCGTGTGGCACAGGATCGCGACGCCGGTCACGAGCGCGGCCTGGCAAGCGGCCTCGAGGCGCCGGCGCTCCTGTTTGGACACTCGCTGATAAGAGGCGCCCATCTTGATCACGCCGGCGCGTGCCTCATCCAACGGCAGTGCCGCGTCCAGCCAATCAGCCGGATGCATGCCACGTTCGATGTCCGTGACCATCCTGTCGCGCAGTAGCTTGACCGAAGCGTCGTAGATCCAGTGCCCAGCCGGGTAGTGCGCGTCGCGATGGAAATCCGGTCGCGGCGATGACGTTGACACCCGTCGCGTCTGACACGCGCCGCATCAGCGCCGGATCACGACCCAATCCGATCGGCGTGACCTCGACGATCGACTGCAGCCCACCGGCCTTCGCTTCGAGAACCTCCTCGACTCGCCTTGTCAGGATCGTCGAACTCCTGGCCGGCGAGGGCAGGCGAGCGCAGCGCCAGGTGATCGTGTGCGTCGGTGACGCCCAGCTCGCTCGCGCGCAGCAGGCCGTTGACCGTCAGAACCTGGGCGGGAAGTCCCTCGGCGCTCGTCACGCCTGAAGGCTAGCCGACGTACTGGAGTGGCTGAATTCCTTGCAGGAAGCCGTCGGCGTGCTTGGGCGCGGGCAGGTCGGGCTCGACGCGATCGGCCATGAGCTCCGCGATTGCGACCGGCGTCATCTTGTCGAGCTCTGCGACGCTCTTTGTCATGCCATCGAAGAAGCCCGGCGCGAGCGACTCCAGCATCTTGCGATCAGATGCTTTCTTTGGCTCTTCGAAACGCATATGCACGATCGTCCCTGTCGGCGTCGGCTCGAACTCCATCGTCCTCACAAAGGTCAGGATCGCTCCGGGCAAGACCGAGCGATCAGTGAAGTAGTCGAACGGGCGCCAGTCCAGGATCTCTTCGATGACAGCTGAAGGCCCGTGCATGCAGTGGTTGGTTGTGCCTACGCCCCGCCGGCCGCCCTTCGTGTTGGTCACTTCGACGCCCGTCACTCCTCCGGGAGCCTGCCAGATCTGGCGCCGTCCGGGTGTCGTGACGAAATCCCATGCAACCTGCGGCGGGACTTCAAGCGGTATGTCGAAATTGAAGACGGATTCCGCGGCCCCGATAAAGACGCGCTTGCGCGTCTCCTCTTCCTGCCAACGCCGTTCGAGGTCGTGGATCCACAGCTTGACCTCGCCTATGTGCTCGTATGTCTCCTCATGCGCGGTCATCTCGAGCGCCTGCGGATCGAGCTCCATCTGTTCGACGAGCTTGTCCGTGAAAGCCACGTAGGCCGGAATGTCGCAGTTTCTCGACGATGTCGTTCTTGAGCAGCCGGTGGACAACGATCACGTCCGAGCCCAGCAGCTCTTCGCGGCCGGCCATCTTCTGGCGAATGGCCAGGCCGTGATGCGCGACGAACTTGAGGTTCAGCGTGGGGATACGGACGCATGCGTTGCACTCGCAGCTCGTCGCCTGGCGGACGTCGCGCCGGCGGCGGCGGAAGCTGAAGTAGCACCGCTCGATCGTGTCGAGCAGCATCGTCCCATCGATGTTGTCCGCCGGCGCGAAGCAAAAGGCCGCGTCACCCTCGAGCTTGGCCAACCGGAAATTGGGACGCAGGCTCGTCACGACTGTGCCGATCAGGTCGGCCAGGATGTCCTGGGCGTGGTCGATCTCGACCGTCGAGAGGTACTCCGTGTAGCCACTGATGTCGGCGATGAGCAGACATACCGATTCGGGCTGGATCACGTCGTCTCAATGATGCTGAAGTTGTCGACTGACTGGCTGGGCAGGTACTGGCGCAGGATCTGCAGGTACGTGCCGTCGCTGATCATCGCACTGATGGCCTGCTGAACACCAGCGGTAAGCAGCGGATGGTCGAGCGCAACGCCGATGCCCTGGCGCATCCCGGGCAGCTCCGCGGCCGAATCCTGGATCTCCGCTGGATAGTCGGCCACGAAGTTGGAGTTGCCCAGGTAGGCAACAACCGTGCCGTCGAGCAGCGCCTGCACGGCGTCCGTCTCCGCCGGAAACGTGTGCAGGTCGATGTTCGCCTTGCCGGCTGCCGCGCAGGCATCGTTCAGGCCCTGGCCGGCGAAGTCTGTCGTGCCTTTGACCTGATCGACAAAAGTGGACCCTTCCGCGGCCGAGACCGCGAGCCCGCACAGGTCCGCCAGCTTCTTGATGCTGAGCGGATTGCCTTTCTGCACGACCACGGGGAAGCCGAGCTTCGCCTGGGTATACGGAATGAGGTTGACCTGCGCGCTGCGGTCCGCGGTCACGTTCTGCGACGCCACGCTGATATCGCAGGCGTGCGACTGGATCATCGATATCAATGCGCTGAAGTCGGCCTGCTGGATCACAGGCTGAAGGTCAAGACGGGCGGCGAGCTCGCTCGCAAATGCGATGTTGTAGCCAACGAGCTGGCCGGTGTCGTCGGTGCTCGTTGCCGGCGCGCCGACAGGCGCGGTGCACACGGTCAGCGTGCCCGGGCTCGCGACTTCGGCGGCGATGCCTGTTGGCTGAGCAGTAGGCGCCGCCGATGACGGAGCGACGGACGCCGCCGCTGTGGCGGGCGCAGCCGAGGCCACCGGTGCGTCCGACGCCGACGGCGTGGCGGCCGTCGCGTGCGGCGGGCGCAGGCGTTGGCGTTGGTTGGCCGCCGCTGGGCAAGGGTGGCGCCGACGTGCAGCCGATCACCAGCGCCACGCACGCAGCCATGACCACAGCGGGAGTTCGGAGACTGGAGACGCCGGACGGCACGTTCGCAAGTGTGCCACCAAGCCTGGGCTCAGGCCTGAGATCATCGCTCCCGTGGGAGTCCTTGCAGTCCTGGGACGCGACGCGCGGCTGATCTTCATCACGCGCGCGACGCGCATGTTCAGCTACGGGCTGATCTCAGTCGTGCTCGTCCTGTACCTCGTGGCGGTCGGCGTGCCGGCAGGGCAGGTCGGCCTGCTGCTGGCGCTGACGTTGGCCGGTGACGCGGCGATCTCGCTGTGGCTGACCACGCACGCCGACCGCATCGGCCGCCGACGAGTGCTGCTCATAGGCGCATTGCTGATGCTCTTGGCCTCGGCCGTGTTCGCGGTCAGTGACCTGTTCATCGTCCTGGCCATCGCCGCGACGATCGGCGTCATCTCGCCGTCCGGCAGCGAGGTTGGCCCGTTCCTTGCCGTCGAACAGGCTTCGTTGTCGCAGACGATCACCGACGAGCAGCGCACGCGCGTCTTCGGCTGGTTCAACCTGGTCGGCTCGTTCGCGACCGCGACGGGCGCTCTCGTAGGTGGCGTCGTCGCCCAGATGCTGATCAACGGCGGCCTCGACGCGGCGGCGGCGTACCGCGCCGTGATCATCGGCTACGGCATCCTGGGCATCGTTCTGGCCGGGCTTTTCACGCTCGTCTCGCCCGCGGTTGAGGTGCCCGCCGCGGTGGACGTCTCGATCAGGCGCCGACTGGGCCTGCACAAGTCGCAACGAGTTGTGGCCAAGCTGTCCGCGCTGTTCGCGCTCGACGCCTTCGGCGGTGGCTTCGTGATCCAGAGCCTCATCGCGTTCTGGTTCAGCGTCCGCTTTGGATCAGACCCGGGCTTCATCGGCGGCGTGCTGTTTGCGGCCAACATCCTGGCCGGACTGTCAGCCCTGGCCGCGGCCCGCATCGCGGCGCGCATCGGTTTGATCCGGACGATGGTCTACACGCATCTGCCGTCCAACGTGCTGCTCATCCTGATTCCATTCATGCCCACCGTTGAGCTGGCGGTCATCGTGCTGCTCGTGCGCTTCTCGATCAGCCAGATGGACGTGCCCACGCGCCAGTCGTACACGATCGCCGTCGTGGAGCCGGACGAGCGTTCCGCCGCGGCCGGGGTCACGGGCATTGCCCGCAGCGTGGGCGCCGCGACGTCGCCCTTGATCGCCGCGCCGCTCTACGCGAGCGCCCTCGCCGCCCTCCCCTTTGTCATCGCCGGCGGCCTCAAGATCGTCTACGACCTGCTCCTGTACCGGGAGTTCAGCGCAGTAGCGCCACCCGAGGAGCGCCCCGACTAGTTCGCGCGGTCCGAGCCGTAGCGGCTGGGGCAGATCAGGCGGTATTCGCACCGCCCGCAGCGCCACATGTCTGGCGTGGCGGTGAAGTCGCCCGAGCGGATGCGCCGCGCCTTATCAATCACCTGCTGGCGAAACTCGTCGAGCTGCTCCGGCGTTCGTGTCGTGCTGATCGCCAGGTCACGCTCCGTGAAGTACAGCGTCAGCTTCGACGCGGGCGGCAGTGGCAGCTTTGTCTCCGGGTCGATCACGACACCCGATGCCATGGCCAGGGCATAGGCAGACAGCTGATCGTCCTTGTCGACGTCCTCCTGGTTCTTTGAGCGGCCGGTCTTGTAGTCCGTGATCTCGATCGTGCCGTCCGGATGGCGGTCGATGCGGTCAATCACGCCGTACACCAGCACCGGTTCCTCATCAGGTCCGGCCGGGATCTGGAGGGTGAAGCCCAGCTCGAAGCCGACGGCCTGGGCGAGGTTGGCCACCTCCCGCTCGTAGAAGCGCTTGAGCGCCGGTTCAGCGCGATCGGCGTAGTGGCGCGCGGCGTGCTCGTCGGCGAAGTTGCGCGGCTGCCACGCCTCGTCAAACGCTTCGCGCAGCGAGTCATAGCCGGGTGCTGGCTGACCGGCCGCGACCGCTTCACGCCGCTTGCGCGCATACACCTCGAACGCCTGGTGGATGACGTGGCCGAACTCGAAGTAGCCCGGCGTCTCCACCACCGGGATGCGGTAGACACGCTGGAAGGCGTACTGGAGTGGGCACTCACCGTACGTACGCAGCTGCGAATGGCTGAAGCTGGGCGGCAGCGACGCGATCTCCAGCAGTGCCTCACCGGCCGGCGCGTGATGCGAGACCACGTCCAGCGTGAGCGGGTCAAGGCCGTTCATGCGCGCCTCGTCCGCGGCGCCGGCCGCAGCCTCTGCCACTTCCACCAGCTCACGCGTCAGCTCCGCGCGGCCGGCGTGATCGTCCATGGCGAGGCCCTCGAGCATGCCCATGATCTCTACCGCACGGCGGCGGAGAGCGAAGCGGCGTTCGTGGGCGAGCGGTACCGGCATCAGCTTGAGCAGCTGAGCGGTGGTTTCCGGCGCGCTCTCCGCCGCCGAAACGCCGCTTTCGTCGACCTCCGCCTGCGGCCCCGCGGCGCGGTGCTCGATCGTCACGTCAGTGGGCACGACGCGCACGTACTCGTCTGACGAGACCGGCTCGTCACTGCCGCCCCGCTCGAGCTCGCCCACGAAGCGGCTGGGCTGGATCTTGGAGCCGGCCGGCTGGAGCGCGGTCAACAGCAACCGGCTCTTGGCGCGCGTCATGGCCACGAACAGCAGACGGCGCTCTTCGTCTATGGCAAAGTCCGCGGGCGGCTTCTGCTTGAGCAGCTCGATGGGCAGCAACCGCTGCTCGTCGCGCGTGTCAGGAAACTGGCCGTCGATGAGCCGTGGCACGACGACCGCTTCGTACTCCAGCCCCTTGGCCTGGTAGATCGTCATCAGCTGCACGCCGTCAACCGCCACGCGGCCCTGCTGATCAGCGTCCAGGTCGCCGCCGACCTGCTGGTAGACGTCCAGGTAGGCGACGAAATCAATCAGAGTCTCGCGCGGATGCGCTTCCTGCCAGTCAGCCACGAAACGCATGAAACGGGCGACGGCTAGCACGGTCCGCTGCGCCTCCACCGTCTCTATGGCGATGAGATCGTGGAGCATGTTCGTCCGGACCAGGTAGTCCTCAAGCACTGAGAACGGCCCGTCGCGCTGCGCGCGCGGCACGAGGTCGTTGACCAGCTCGTCGACGCGCTCCAGCTTCACGCGCAGACGCGCGTCCAGCGCTTCGCGTCGCTGCTGCGCGCGCTGTTCGCGGCCGCGCCGGTCGCGGACGGTCTGAGCCTCGTTCTCGTTGAACTCCGATTCGTCCCAGAGTGTGGGCACACGGTCCACGACCGGCGCAACGCTGGCCACCGGCGCAACCGTCGACGCGCCTCCACCGCCGATGCGGCCGTCGCGCAGGATGTCCGCGACTGCCTCGTGCACGGGGCGGCCATCCCAGGCAGCGGCGTTGGTCACGCGCAGCGTCTCCGCAGCGTCGAGCCGCCACGGCCCGGCAGACAACAGCCGCACGAACGCGTTGGAGTCGTCTGGATTGGCCGCGACCCTCAGCGCCGCCTCCGCGTCGCGCACCTCCGGCACGTCGAACAGGCCCGTGCCGCCGACGACGATGTACGGGATGTCCTGCTTGCGCAGCCGATCGACGATCAGCTCGCGATGGCGATGCCTGCGGTACAGGACCGCTACGTCGCTCCAGCGACGCGGCGCTGGCAGTGCCTGGAACGCCTCCTTGATCCAGTTGACGACCACATCCGCCTCGTCGTGCTCGTCCGCGGCGTGCACGATCTCAACCGGCAGACCCGGGTCCTTGATCGGCACCAGGGCGCCCTTCTTCAGGCGGCGGTTGCGCGCGATGAGCCGGCTGGCGGCCGAGAGGATTTCACCTGTGGAGCGCCTGTTCTCGAGCAACGGCAAACGGACGACCTGAGCCATCTCGCGCTCCGGTTCCCACACGGGCGCCTGCTGGAAACGCTTTGTGAACTCTTCGAACGCGGCATAGCTGGCACCGCGGAAGCGATAGATGGACTGGTCGTCGTCGCCGACGACGACGACGTTGTCCGGCTTGCTCGGGCCACGACCGATCAGCTCGAGCAACAGGATCTGGGCCATGTTGGCATCCTGGAACTCGTCCACGAGCACGTGGCGGAACTGGTCCTGGTAACCGCGCAGGATGTTGGGCCGGCTGGTCAGCAGCTCAATTGTGAGCAGCTGCTGCTCGCCGAAATCGAGCAGGCCGCGCTCACGCAGTGCCTGTTGGTAGACCTCATACGCGTGCGCCTCCTCGATCAGGCGCTGCACGTCAAGCGCCTCAGCGTCGCGGATGTAAGTGGGCATCAGCGTGCCTTTGGCGAACTGCTCCTGCTCCTTGCTGAGCTGGTTCCACCACACCGCCTCGCCCGTGCCGGCCAGATCGCGCCGCGACTCCCGGCTGGCGATCTTGTCTGCTGCCTCGCGGCCGCCCTTGACCAGCTCGCGGCGTACGGCCTGGACCTGCCACAGCCGGCCCAGGGCGTCGCGCTCGCGCAGCTCAGCGATGACCGCATCAAACCCGCCGTCGTGGGTCATGTCGAACGCCTTGCGCTTGCCCTGCGCGAAGGCCGCGAACTCTGGCGGCGTGACGAGCTCGTCCTTGGCCCTGCTGATGACATCCGCGAAGCGGCCGGCCGAGTTGGGATCGCGCGCCATGGGGTGATAGACGAAGTCCATGAACGCGGGGCGCAGCTCGCGCAGCAGCAGCCGCTGACCGACCTGGTCCAGGACGTCCGCGTTCTCCGTCAGCCCAAGGTCAGATCTGTGGTCCGACAGGACCCGATGGCCGAACGAGTGGAAGTTGTGCACCCACAACCGGCTGGCGATCTCCAGGCCGAGTGCGTCCTCCAGCCGGTCCATGAGCTCAGCCGCGGCCTTGACGTTGTAGGTCAGGACAAGGATGTTCTCCGGCTCCAGCGACCGATCCGAAGCCAGCAGGTGCCGCACACGTTCAACGACGACGGTCGTCTTGCCCGTGCCGGCGCCGGCCAGGACCATCAGAGGTCCATCGCCCCATGCGACGGCGGCCTCTTGTTCTGTTGTCAGTTGAAACGGGCGTTCGGCGACGGCACGCTCCGGTAGCGCTATTGCCATGTGCTCGAAGCCTACGCGCTGGCCGTGCCAGCTTGCGTGTCACATCGTCGGAGTGTTTGGCAATGCGACCAAAGGCGCGTGGAAAAGCTCGACTCGGATGTCGTGCGGCGCGAAGCCGGCCGAACGCAGCAGCGCTGAGCACGACGTGACCATGTCGGGGTTGCCACACAGGTACGCCGTCGAGCCTCCGGCGCGCAACCAGCGCCACTCATCAAGCAGCGTCTCCAATAGAGCCTCGACACGTCCCGTTCGTCCGGCCCAGCCCCAGTTCCGACCGTCTTGCGGCCTCGAGACCGACGGGCGGTAGTCGAGCGGCAGGCCGTCGCGGACCCAGCCCGCCACCCGATCGCGGAAGACCAGCTCATCGGCGAACGAGGCACCCTGGAGCAGCACCGTCGGAACATGGTCGCTGTCCAGCGCGACCGACTCGAGCATGGCAACGAGCGGCGCCACGCCCGTGCCCGTGCCGATCAGCACACGCGGGCGACGGTCGTCCAGATCGAGCGTGAAGAGGCCCTTGGCCGGCCCCACGACGAGCCGCGCGCCCGGCGCCTGACGCCACAGGAGGTTTGAGAAACGGCCGTCAGGCAGGCGTCGGATGAACAGCTCCAGCCGTGTACCGGCTTGACTCACGGACACGATCGAGTACGGCCGCTGAACGAGCTGCGCGCCGTCCGCGATGCCCAACGACACGTACTGCCCGGGCCGGAACTTCAGCAGCGGCTGGTCGAGCACAACGACGAACACCGCGAGAGTCGCGGTCGCGTCGTCGCGCGCGGCGAGCGTGGCGTTCGCGACTGGATCGTGCCGCGCGCGAACCTGGGGCGGCAGAGATCGAAGACTCGGCACAGCCGGGGCCGGCAGCGGCCGGCTCAGCGCGGTCATGCCGCCGCCTCGGCGAGCACCTGCCCCAGCACTTCGCGCGACGCGTCCGCATCGCGGAACCAGGCCGCGTCGATCCACGCGTAGTCGGCCCATTTGGCGGGCAGGTCGGCGAGTGGAAAGATCGCGCTGTTGGGACATGCCGTGAGGCACGAGCCGCATTCGATGCAGCCGTCGGGATCAATGTGGAACTTGCGGTCGAGACCGCCCTCGGACGAGATGCAGTCGACCGGGCAGACCGCCACGCACGACTGATCCATGTTGTCGACGCACGGTTCGGCGATGACGAAGGCCATCAGATGAGCTCCTTTCTCTGAGCCCGCGGCGATCCGACGAGGCTCACGGTGATGCGGTAGCCGAGCAGGAAAACGACGGCGATGGTCGAGCCGGCGTAGATCCACAGCGCCCAGTCGGCGGGTGAATCGGTGCCGCTCATGACGCCGTGGGCGGTCGCGCCAACAAAGGCGAGGAATGTCGTGTAGTGCAGCATTCGCCATGCCCGCTGGCCGATCCGTCGGCGCACGAAGAACGAGGCGTAGACCACGACCATCAGGTAGAACGCCACCTGGCCGATGCCCACCCACTCGGTCTTGTATGGACCGGCGAACGGGATGAGCAGCTGACGGGCCGTCTGGGGCACATACGTATCGAGCGCGAGCAATGCGCCGTGCAACGCGGTCAGCCCGATGGCGATCGCACTCAGGTCCTGGTGCAGGGTGAGCGACACCGCCCTGTGCGCGATGCGATCGAGGAGGCCGGTTGAGAGCAGCAAGCCGTAGATGACGGACACAGCGAGCGCGCCATAGGCGAGGAAGCCCAGGATGCGGCTCGAGTACCAGGCCAGGCTGTCGCTGTGCGCGGCGAGCCAGTCGGTCGCGGCACGGACGGCGTCGGGGCCGGTGGCGAGGAGGATGCCACCGACCGCGACGACGTACAGGCCCCAGCGCAGGAGCCGAGTGCGGGGCGACAGCCCCTCGTATCTCACGCCAGCCATTGCTCTGTCCCCGGCGTGGCGATCAGATCGTCGTTCTGAAGCAAGAGGATCGCGGCCAACGCGGCCGACCCAGATAGGAAGCCGTAGGCGGCGCGCGAGCCAAGGATGACTGCGGACTTTGCGAGCATCTCCGCTTCACGCGCCGTGGGCGCCACGACCGTCGCCTGCACGACGTCCGTTTGCGCGGAGACGCCCGTGCGCCGGTCGATCAGGTGGTGCGTCGTCCGACCGTCGGCCAGCTGCCAGCGATGGACGCTCGTGCCCGACGTCGCGACGCCATGACCGCGGCTCCAGCCGTCGCCGCCCGCCAGGCGCAGCGTGGCCAGCGGTTGGCCGGCATCGTCCGCCAGACGTGGATCGGAAACCTCGACAAACCACTCGACGCCGTCATCAGCGTGGAACGCGACATCGCCGTCGGCGTTGACCGCGACGCCCGGCCAGCCGCGCAGAAGATCTGCTGCGCGATCTGCGATCCAGCCCTTGGCCACGCCGTCGAGGTCGAAGCGGAAGCCTTCCGAGCGTTCGACCACGGCCGACCTGCGGCTGCTGCCGATATGCCATGCCCGCTCACCTTCAACCCTTTGGAGCCGAGGCGCCCGACTCGGCGGCAAGGCGCTCGTCGAGCATGGTCGCGTCGACCACGCCATGGGATCTGCGCTGGGCATCTGCCGCCCAGCGCAGGGCCGCGGCCAGGGTTGGTCGGACCTCCGCTTGCGCGGCGCCGCTCGCATTGAGCGCGGCGAGATCAGAGTCGTCGCTGAAGCGCGTCAACCGCGAGGCCCACACCTGGACCCTTTGGCAGGCGCGCCGCGCCGCTTGCGCCGCTGCGGCACGCCGCTCTGGTTCGACCGTGATCGCCACTTCCAGGATCCCGCCCATTGACGGCTGCGAGTGACTGACGATCTCCATGGCGCTCATCTCGATTGCCATCTACGGGTGTCCTGACTGGTGCGTCTTTTGCGTCGGCCGTGGTGTTGGCGGTGGTGGTGGCGGCGGCGGCTTTTGAGGCGGGGGCGGCGGCGGGTTGTTCGCCGGCGGCTTTGGGTTGTGATTGGGCGCTGGCGGCGCCGTTGGTCCGGGGTTGTTGGCCGTGACGATGCGCGGCGTCGGCTGGCCGGGGTTGATGACCGTGGCGCCTGGTGGCGCGGTCTGGCCCGGCTTCAGATGGATGTACTTGATGACGTGCTTGACCTGCGTGTTGGCCTGTTGATCGGCCCTTGACGAGCCGGTGCCCTGGTTCCGGTCCGCCGCGGTCGGGTCGGCGGCATTCGGGTCCGTGGCGTTCGGATCGTTGGTTGCCTGCTGGTCGGCGGTGGCGGTGAAGTCAGGCTGCACGAGGCCCACAGCCATGACACTCGCCACCGCCACCGCCCCCGCTCCGTAGACCACGCGCATCGGGCGCGGGTCCGGCTTGCTTGGTCGTGTGTCGGACCGGGCAGCTGCCGCCGGAGCCGTCTGAGGCCGTGGCGGAAGTGGACGTGTCTGGTCGGTCTTGCGCGGTGGCAGAGGCGGGAGGTCGGCCATGTCAGTCGTCTCCGCGCTCGTGGCCGTGATGTCCGCCTTCGTGCTCGGATTGCTGGCCGTCGTCGTGCCACGCAGGCGGCGCCGAAGGAGCACTGGGCTTGGCGGGCGTGTTCGTCGCCGGCGGCGCGGGCGGCGGATTTCGTGTGGCCGCCGGAACGCGGACTGTCTTTGGCGTCGGGGTCGGCGCGATGTAGACCTTGTCGACGACCTTCTTGGTCTGGTTCTGCGCAGCCGCACCGTTGCCGGCGTTGCTCGCTATCTGCTGATCGGGCGCCGCGGCGACACTGTTGTCTGCCTGGACAGCAGCCGGCTGGCTGTCGGCGGTCTGTTTGGTTGCGGCTGGACCGGCAAAGACGAAGTTGGTCAGCCCGAGCGCTACGGCAAGAACTGCCGCTGCTCCCAAGCCGCCGGCCAAAAGGGCAATCCGCTGGATCATTTCGAGACTCCTCCGTTGATGACTGATGCGGATGAGCCTCGACGTCGCCCGTTACCGGTTCATTTGGCTCTTATTAGTCCCTCCAAAGGCAGCGCGGCCACGAGGCTCGCCTAATGAGCGTTCTCAAATAAATGACCTTCGTCCGTAGCCGAATGCGGTTTTGACGTGTACATCAAGACCATGGCGAAGATCTTGCTGGTCGAGGACGAGCCGCGCATGGCGGACGCGATCAAGCGCGTCCTCGTCGCCGAGCACTACACGGTGGACATCGCGCGTGATGGCGGCGAGGCACTGGCGCTGCTCGCCCAGACGACCTACGACGTTGTCGTGCTCGATCGGTTGCTACCGGATATGACCGGCCTGGACGTCCTGCGCCGCATGCGCCTGCGGCGCATCGCGACGCCCGTGCTGATGCTGACCGCGCTGTCCGCGCTCGAGCATCGCGTCGAGGGCCTCGACGCCGGCGCGGACGATTACCTGCCCAAGCCCTTCGCGTTCTCCGAGCTGCTGGCGCGGCTGCGGGCGCTATCACGCCGCTCGCCGGACATCGCGGGCGAGCGCCTCGTCGCGGGCAGGATCGAGCTCGACCCGATCCGCCACGAGGTCAAGGTCGACGGCAACAGCGAGCTGCTCTCCGCGCGCGAGTACGCGCTGCTGGGCTACCTGATCCGCCACGCCGGTCAAGTCGTCACCCGCCAGCAGATCCTCGACTCGGTCTGGGGTGCCGAGCCCGACGTCTACTCGAATGTCGTCGACCTGTACGTCTTCTACCTGCGCCGCAAGCTCGAGGCACTTGGCGAGCGAAAGGCATTGCACACGGTGCGCGGAATCGGCTACGCGCTGCGGCCGGATGGCTGACCGCCGCCCGACCGGGCGAGGCTGCCGCCCACGCCGGGCGAGAGGCTCGTCCGTCGGACTGGCGCGGGATTGGCGCTCTTCACGCTTGCCCTGATCGCGATCCTGCTCGGCGCGGTCGGTGTCATCACCGCGCTCGCCGTGGTCCAGATGACCGACATATCTGTCGACCAGAATCTCCATGCAGCGGCCGAGAGCATGCTCACGACGCTCGAGCCGACGCCGACGCCCACACCGAGCCCGACCACCGAGCCAACGCCGACGCCGGAGCCGACCGATCGCCCGACTTCCTCGCCCGAGGAAAACAGCAGTGAGGAACCAGCCACTTCGCGGCCCGGCGAAACTGACGAGCCCGGCGATGCGGGTGGCGGCCGCGTCGATCCCGCCGTGAATCCCGTTGCGCTTGCACGGCTGGCCTACGGCGCACCCTACGATTCGGCCGTCCAAGTTACGGTCGCGCTGGTCCAGCCGACGACTCCGGCAGCGACTCCGGTTCCGACGCCCAGCGGCGGCCTCAGCGCGACTGCCGATGAGCAGGCGCCGGGCTCTTCGGACACCTTCTTCCTCGTGCTCGACACGGCGGGCAAGGTCATCGCCAACCCGCAATCGGTCCAATTGGTCGGCCTGCCCGATCTCGATGCGGTAGCGGTCGCGGCGGCCGGCAACGAGGACTGGCGGACGGTGACCGCCGATGGCATCCGTGTCCGACTGCTGACCGAGCCGATGCACGAGCTCGACGGGTCGGTCTTCGGCGTCCTTCAGTCGGGCTTCAAGCTGACGGCATACGACGATCAGAAGGCGTTGATCGTGCGTACGATCATTGTCGCCTCGCTGATCGGTCTCCTGGGCGCCGCGGTTGTGACCCTGTTCGTGACCCGCCGTGCCATGGCGCCGATCCGGTCCGCCTTCGACGCCGAGCGACGCTTCATCGCGTCCGCGTCACACGAGCTCAAGACGCCGGTGTCCCTTGTCCGAGCCTCGGCTGAGATCCTGCAACGCGAGGAGCTGGTCAAACCAGAGGGTCGCTACCTCGTCGAGGACGTGATCACGGAGTCCGACCGGCTGGGAAGACTTGTGGGTGACCTGCTCGCCCTCGCATCGGCAGAGGCAGGCCAGATCTCTATCTCGGTGACCGTCTTCGACGTCCGGCCGCTGGTCGCCGACGTGGTCGAGCGTGTCCAGGTCGTCGCCCAAGAGCGCGGTGTCCGTGTCGTGGTCGGCCAGTGGTCGGGACGGTCCGCGATCGATGCCGGCGAACTGCTCGTGCTGGCGGATCGCGAGCGGCTGCTGCAGCTGCTGACGATCTTCATCGACAACGCCATCGACCACTCGCCGCCTCACGGAGTAGTGACCGTCGTTGCGCGCGGTGTCGACGAGGGCGGCAGGACCGGGCGGCAAGTGATCATCGAGGTCATGGACCAGGGTCCGGGCGTGCCGCTCGCTGATCGAGAGCGAATCTTCGAGCCGTTCGCGCGGGTCGCGGGCCAGCGGCGAAGCACGGGCACGACCGGGCTTGGCCTGGCCATCGCGCGCATCCTCGCCGCGCGCCAGAACGCAACGCTGGCCGTTGGCGACGCGCCCGGTAGCGGCGCGAACTTCAGCGTGTCGCTGGCGCGCCGTTCTCCGAACGAGCCACAGCCGAGGTCTTGACCGGCGCGCGCTCGCGCGCCGGGGCGCCGGCCTCCAACCTGGCGATGAAGCCGTCAGCGCCCATCGCTCCAAAGATCTCTTGAGCCTCGTCATGGCCGGCCGCGGCTGAGGCGTCGACATCGCCCAACAGGCGCGCACGCTCGAGAAGAGTGAAGGCCAGATCGAACGGCAGCTCCTCAGCGCGCCACTCTTCGATTACGCGCCGATACGACTCCAATGCCTCGTCGGTCCTGCCGGCGAGCGCAAGCGACCCGGCCGAAATGACGCGTCGCGACCGCTGTAGCCAGTGGGCCGCGATGCGGTTCTCTTCCAGCCAATGGAGGTCCGCGTCGACCTGCCCGGCATCGTCCAGCAGAATTGCGCAGTGCGCTGCTAACAGTCCCGAGAGTGGTCCGGCCGCTCCTGCGTAGGAATTGCGCGACTCGACGGCAAGCCGATGCGACTCGTGGATCTCGCCTCTTGCCAGCGTCAGCCAAGCCTGGTTGTAGCGCAGCTGGCCCAGGTCCTGGAGCGAGGTGGATCCCACCGTCGCAGCCTCCAGTAGCGCCATTCGGGCGCGCGCCTGTGCGTCGTCTCCGCGCAGCGCAGCGACGATTGCGACGAAGCCGTGGATCGTGGCCGCCAGCACCGACTTGACCTCGGGCATGTCGGCTTCCAGGCGCAGCACCTCGTCGAGGTCGCCTATGACAAAAGCGTTGTGCGCCGCGTTGCCGGCCATGGACGAGTACTGGATCCCGAACTGCTTCCCAATTGCAATGCCCTCCTGGGCCACGCGCAGACCGCGATGTGGTGCGTCGAGGATTGAGAACGAGCTCAGGTTGAATCGGGCGCGCAGGCGGGTCAGAGGTAAGCCTTCGTCGTCGGCCATTTGCTTCGCGCCGATGAGCAGTGCGACCGATTCGCGAAACCGTCCCATCTGCGAAAGAGCCCAGGACTTGGTGATGATCAGCTGCAGCGACACCTCGGAGGCCTCGAACCGCTCGACAGCCTCAAGGGCGCGCGATGCCGCCGCGAGACCTTCGTCGGCTTCATTGCGAAACAGATGTCCGCGCGCAAGCTGGCCCGTCAGCTCGATGACCACCGCGGGGGGAAGGTCGGGAGCCGCGAGTGCCCCGCTGATCAGCTCCATCGCCTCGTCTACGCGCGATTGCTCGAGCACCCACGAGGCGAGCCGAGCCGTGATCCTGGCGACGAGCTCCGGATCACCATTGACGCGCGCCCATTCCAGGGCGGCACGCTGGAGGCTCTCCGCGCCGGGCAAGTCGCCCGCCGACCACGCTGCCGACGCGGCGCGCATCCGGAGGTCGTTGAGGTCATCCTCTTTGAACGTGACCGCCATCGCCTGCTCGAAGTAGGTGCGCGCCTGTTCGGGTGAATGCAGGCGCCGGGCGCGATCGGCGGCTGCGCGGAGGGCGACCCGCGCCTGCGCCGCGAGAGCAGCTCCCTCCTCGCCCTCCGGTGCGGCGCGAAAGGCTTCCAGGTAGTGCGTCGCACGTACACCGGCGAGCTCGTCGTCGTCGAGCGTCTCGAAGTAGCGTGCCGCGGCCAGATGCCGTGCGCGCCGCTCCTTCTTCGACAGGGTGGAGTAGGACGTCTCCCGAATCAGGCCCTGGCGGAAGCGGTATTGGCCGCGCTCCGGCGACCTGGGATCCGCCTCAAGAGCCACCAGCTCCTTGTGCGCCATGTCACTCAGCCTGGGCGCGATCTCGTCTGCCGGTCGGTCGGCAAGCGCCGCGAGCGCCGCCACTGAGAAGGAAAGGCCGAGCACCGCCGCATCCTGGAGCAGCCTCCGATCGTCGCCGCCGAGCGCGTCCAGACGTGATGCGATCAAGGCGCGCAGGGTGGGTGGAATGTCCAGCGCCGGCAGCTCGCCCAGCAGGGCGTACGCATCTCCCTGGCGCACGAGATGGCCGGCATCGGCCAGCGCCCGGATCGTTTCAACCGCGAAGAGCGGCACACCCTCCGCGCGCTCGACGATACGTGCCAGATCGGAGCCCTCCAGCCCTGGCGCAAGGCCGTGCAGCAGGCTGGTCATGGCGTCTGCGCCGAGCGGATCCAGGTGCAACGCGATGAGCGCCCGCTGTCCCATGCCGAAGTTGGGGCGTCGATCAAGGAGTTCCGGCCGGGCCAGGGTGACGATCAGGATCGCTCGGTCACGCGACCACTCGAGCAGATGCTCGATGAAGTCGAGCAGCCCGTTGTCGGCCCATTGCAGGTCCTCGAACACGAGCACCACGGGGCCGCGATCAGCGACGCGCTCAAAAAACGTGCGCCATGCACTGAACAGCTCCTCGCGCGCCGCCAAGTCGGCCTCATCGATGCCGAGCAGGGCTCCAAGCGCGGGCTCGAGCCAGCGCCGCTCTTGCGCGTCGGGCACGAATTCATCGAGCGTCGTGCGCAGCTTCGCGCGCGTCGACTCGACGTCCTCGCCTTCGGCGATGCGCGCGCGGCGACGGACCATCTCGCCCAGCGCCCAGAAGGCAATGCCTTCGCCATAGGCCGGCGTGCGCCCCTGGTGCCAGTAGTACAGGCCCGGGCCGGCCAAGCCATCGAGGTACTTCTCGAGCTCCCACGCCAGCCGACTCTTGCCGATGCCCGCCTGTCCGGAAACGGCCACCAGGTGCAGCTTTCTCTCGCGCTCCGCGGCGTGGACCTGGTCCTTGAGCAGGCGCAACTCTTCGTCGCGGCCGACGAACGGCGGCTCGAGACCCTGCTCGCGGCCCTCGCCACCGACCCGGGCGACGACGCGCAGCGCGCGCCACGCAGCCACCGGTGCCTGCTTGCCCTTGAGCACCTGTTCACCGGCCGGTTCGTAAGCGATGGCCGCATTCGTCGCCTGGAAGGTCGACTCGCCCACCAGGACGATGCCCGGCTGAGCCACGGATTGCAGCCGCGACGCAGTGTTGACCAAGTCGCCGGCGACCATTCCCTGGCCGGCCGCGCCGAGCGACACCGCGGCCTCTCCGGACAACACGGCCGCACGCAGCGCAAGCGGCTCGCCGGCGCTGGTGATCGAGCGGACGCGGCTGACAAGCTCAAGGGCTGCGCGCACGGCACGCTCCGGGTCGTCTTCGCGCGCCACCGGCGCTCCCCAAACGGCCATCACGGCATCGCCGATGAACTTCTCCAACGTGCCGCCATAACCCTCGATCACGTCCCGGGCGGTCTCGAAATAACGCGACAGGAGGTCGCGCACTTCCTCCGGATCCTGCTCCTCCGACAGCGTCGTGAAGCCGACCAGGTCGGCGAAGAGGATCGACACGAAGCGCCGCTCGGCTGTGGGCTGTGTGGCCGCTGGCGCGTCAGTTTGTCGAGCAGCGGCCGCTGCCTGAGCCCCGGTCAGGTTGAAACCGCAATTGGCGCAGAACTTGGGGCTGCCTTCGTAGACCGTGCCGCAGTTCGGGCAGGCGGCGGCGAGCGCCAGGCCACACTCAGCGCAGAACTTCTGGCCCGGACGTGTCTCTGAACCACACCTGGAGCAGGTCACAAGGCGAGCGTAAACCATGACGTAGCGTGCACCGGCAGCGCATCATGCGCCGATGACGACCACCCCCGCCCCCAGCGCACGCATCTCGCGCAAGGCCGCCAGTTTCACCGAGTCCGTGATTCGCGAGATGACCCGCCTCGCGCTCGAGCAGGGCGCGGTCAACCTGGCCCAGGGCTTCCCCGATTTCGCCTGCCCAACAGAGATCAAGGACGCGGCGTCGGCGGCGATCTACGCGGACGTTAACCAGTACGCGATCACGTGGGGGGCCCGCGATTTCCGCGAAGCGATCGCCAACAAGACGTCGCGCTCCTATCCGACCTGGCACGTCGACCCCCAGACCGACATCACCGTCACCTGCGGCGCCACTGAGGGGATGATCGCGGTCATGCTCGCGCTGCTCGATCCGGGCGACGAGGTGGTCGTGTTCGAGCCGTTCTACGAGAACTACGGCCCCGACGCGATCCTGTCCGGAGCTGTTCCGAAGTACGTGACTCTGCATGAGCCCGACTGGTCGATCGACTTTGCCGAGCTCCGAGCCGCCTTTGGATCCCGAACCAGGGCGGTGGTCCTCAACTCGCCCCACAACCCCACGGGCAAGGTGTTCACGCGCACAGAACTGGAGCAGATCGCGGCGCTGTGCCAGGAATTCGACTGCTACGTCTTCACCGACGACATCTACGAGCACATCGTGTACTTGGGCGAACACGTCCCTATGGCGACCGTGGACGGCATGGCGACGCGGACAGTGGCCGTCAACTCGCTCTCCAAGACCTACTCGGTCACCGGATGGCGCGTGGGCTGGGTGATTGCGCCGGCCGCCTTGACAGCTGCCATTCGCAAGGTGCACGACTTTCTCACCGTGGGTGCCGCGGCGCCGCTACAGGCGGCCGGCGCCGTGGCCCTGCGCCTGCCCGACTCGTATTACGCGTCGTTGGCAGCGTCATATCGCGAGCGGCGCGACGTTCTCGTTGCCGCGCTGGACGACGCCGGGTTCAAGACGTATGTGCCTGACGGCGCCTACTACGTCATGACCGACATCAGTGGCCTGACGAGCGATGACGACGTCACATTCGCTCGCGCCCTGACCGCCTCACCGGGCGTCGCGACCGTGCCCGGATCGTCGTTCTACTCGCGTCCGGAGCTCGGCCGAAGCAAGATCCGCTTCGCGTTTCCCAAGAAGCTCGAGACCCTCAACGCCGCCGCCGAGCGCCTCGCGATGCTTCGGCCAATAGCTCCTCTCAGGACTTATTCGGCTAGAACGTGGATAATTCGTACTGGCCGTGAGCACAAGACCCGTGCCGGGCCGCAGGTAGGAGTACCCGAATCCCTAGCCGCCGCCCCAGCGGCAGCAGACATGTCGGTGTGTCCCCCAGAGCCAGTCCCACCCGGCTCAGTGGCTGACAACGCGTAGGAGATTCCCCGCCAACGGCGGCAACGAGCGCAATCCCAGCGTGCTCGTTCGTTCCGTTCCGACACGCTGCCCGGACGGCCCCAGCATCCGGTTCCGCATCGCGATTTGTGCTGTGCCCGGAGACCCGAGGAGGCAACAGTGCCAACTGCCAAATCGGCTGCTCAGAGTCAGTCGAACACCACTACGTCAATCAACAATCGACCGCGTCGCGTTCGTCGCCTGGTCCAAATCGGGATCGGTGTGATCGTCGGCCTGACGGTCCTCGTTCCGCTCCAGACTGTCAGTGCACCCGCCGTCTCGGCCGGCACGCGGCCCGGGACTTGTCCGGGCTGGTCCAGCACTACGCGGCCACCGGACTACATCCGCGTCTTGCGCCGCCACAGCGGCCAGGTCGATCGGGTGCCGTTCAAGAAGTACGTCATCACCGTGTTGGGCAAGGAGTGGCCCGGCTACCTGCCCCAGGCCGTCATCCAGGCCGGTGCCGTGGCCGTCAAGCAATACGCCTGGTTCCATGCCCTGGGCAACGGCCGGGTATCCAGCCACGGTCAGTGCTACGACGTCACCGACGGCGTCGGCGACCAGCTCTACAAGCCGAATAAGTCACGCATTCGCCAGGACCACTACACCGCGCTCGACGCGACGTGGAACGTCCGCCTCCTCAAGCACGGCTCGCTGTTCATGACCGGCTACCGAACCGGCAACAAGGGCAACTGCGGCCACGACGCAACCGGCTGGAAGCTATTTGCCCGCAGTGCAGTTCGCTGCGCCGCGCGTGGCGACAACTTCCTGACCATCCTGCGCATTTACTACGGGCCTGTCGCACTCGTCAGCGGCAGCTCCAATCTCGCCGCGGACGGATCGATACCCGTGGATGTCAGCATGGATCTCGCGCCGTTGGAAGTGCCCACGGAGATGATCACGTTCACGTTGCCGGACGACATGACCGCGCCGGCGGTCGTTGCGCCCCTGCCATCCACGCCGGACTACGTGCTCGAGCGGGCATTCTCCGCGGCCTGACTGAGACCGGCGTTCTGCACCACGATTAACATCGCGCCATGCCCAACGCAGAACGGACGATAGTTATCAACAAGCCCGTTGCGGAAGTCTTCGCCTTTGTCGCCGACGGCCAGAAGGCGCCGCAGTGGCGCTCCGGCGTGCTCGAGGTGGCCAAGAAGTCAGGCGACGGCAAAGGCGCGGTGTATCGCCAGATCGTGAAAGGGCCCGGCGGGCGGAAGATAGACGCCGATTACGAGATCACCGACTACCAGCCGCCCAGCCACCTGGCGTTTCGAGCAATCGCCGGACCCGTACGCCCCACGGGCTCATACGACCTTGCCGACACGGACGGCCAGACGTCGCTGACGTTCCGGCTTGCCGCGGACATCGGCGGCTGGAAGAAGTGGCTGATGGCCGGTCAGGTCCAGAAGACCATGGACGCGGAGATGGCCGCCCTCGACAAGCTCAAGTCAGTCCTGGAGAACTAGTCTCCGGCTCTTGCGGAGAGTCGGTAGCCTTCAGTCGCAACTGTCACACACCGAGGTGGATTGACCATGCCCCGCATCGTTCGTGGCGCGCTACTCCAGGCGACGTGGACCGGCGACAAGGAATCGATGATCCAGAAACACGAAAAGGCCGCCCACGACGCGGCCGCCCAGGGCGCCAACGTCATGCTCTTCCAGGAGCTGTTCTACGGCCCTTACTTCTGCCAGGTCCAGGATCCGCAGTACTACGCGTACACGGAGAAGATTCCCGACGGCCCGACCACGGCCCGAATGCAGGATCTGGCCAAACAGACAGGCATGGTCCTCGTCGTGCCCATGTACGAGGAAGACGAGCAGGCCAGCGGCATCTACTACAACACGGCCGCGGTCATCGACGCTGACGGCAAGTACCTGGGCAAGTACCGCAAGACGCACATCCCGCACGTCAAGGGCTTCTGGGAGAAGTTCTATTTCCGCCCGGGCAACATGGGTTACCCGGTCTTCGAGACGGCCGTTGGCAAGGTCGGCGTCTACATCTGCTACGACCGCCACTTCCCGGAGGGTGCGCGCGCGCTCGGCCTGAACGGCGCGGAAATGGTGTTCATCCCGTCGGCCACGTCACGCGGCCTGTCGGAATACCTGTGGCGCATCGAGCAGGTCTCGCATGCCGTGGCCAACGGCTACTTCGTCGGCACGATCAATCGCGTCGGTATCGAGGCCGATTTGGGCGACGACGACTTCTACGGCCAGTCGTACTTCTGCGATCCGCGCGGTCAGTTCATCGGCGAGCTGGGCTCCGCGCACGACGAGGAGCTGCTCGTGCGCGACATGGACCTGGACAAGATCCAGGAAGTGCGCCAGACGTGGCAGTTCTTCCGCGATCGCCGACCGGACGCGTACGGCGACCTCGTTCGACCGTAACGGCCACGACGATGCGGCTGACACGGCTGAGCCTCTATTACGTCGTCGCGTACCTGACGGTCGCTGGGCTCGCTCTGCTGCTGGTACCGAACTTTGCCCTGAACCTGCTGCTGTCGAACTCGAACGGGGCGTACGGCGACATCTTTCCGCGCTTTGTCGGGATGGCGCTGATCGGGATCGACATCCTCGTGTTTCAGATTGTCCGGTTGCGCATCGAGCAGCTCTATCCGACCACGCTCGTCGTGCGGATCTTCTTCCTCATCGTCCTGTCCGGACTGTTCCTGCTGAGCCGCGATCCCTTCTTCCTGGTTGTGTTCGCGATCGTCGCTGTGGGTGTCGTGATTACGGGCTACAGCTACCTGCGCGAGCGAGCTGCCTGAGGCCACGACCCTATGGGGCGGCCGCTCAGCGGCATCCAGATCGGCGTCCGGATCGCGCTGGCGATCATGTTCGCGCTGCTGATCTTCGGCACGGTCAACTTGTTCTTCAACCTGGACGCCGGCTCGCACTCGGCGAGCGACACGCTGCGGCCGTTTCTGCTGACGATGGTGCCGCTCTGGCTTGTGGCCATCTGGGCCGCGCGGATCGTGCTCCGCACCCGCTAGCCGCCCCGCGACAAGGCCAACCACCTCGCCGCCATCGACCTTCATCACCGCAAAGCCCAATCCGAGGTCATATCGGCACGCACCCGGCTGAACGTCGGTCAGACGGCCGCCATCACGGTTCTATGGGCGCCGCTTCCGAAGTGGACATCAAAAATCGACGCTCCGACCACAGGCCTGAGCCTGTAAAGCCGCTGCTAAGCCGGCGCTAACCGACAGGTGAGTGGGGTCGTGTTGACTTGACATCGGATGTCACCACGACGGTTTGCTTCGGAGAGCGCTGGTTCGGTGTTGGAGGCGGAGGGCCGCCTGTGGTTCGGCCTTGGCCGCCAACTACGCGACGCACGACTCGCCAAGCGGCTAACCGTTGCCGAGCTCGCCTTGCGCGCCCAGGTATCCACGGACCTGATCTACCTGCTCGAGGCCGGGCGCACGGCGTCGACAGAGGCGGTGGTGCGCGTCGTCGCAGCGCTGAGCCTGCGCCTTGAGTTCGAGCTGTCCGATCCCAGGCGGCGGGAGGCAAGGCCGAGTTTGAGCGTGGACGTGGTCCACTCGGCGATGGGCGAGATGGAGGCCGCTCATTTCATGGGTCTGGGAGTAAAAGTCGGTTTGGACGAGCCGTACCAGCACTACCAGTTTGCGGGGCGCGCGGATCTTGTTGCATGGGACGTGGACGCGCGAGCCTTGCTGCACATCGAGAACCGGACGCGCTTCCCCGACTTCCAGGAGATGGCCGGCGCGTTCAACGCCAAGCGCGAATACCTAGCGGATGCCCTCGCGACGAGAACCGGCGTCACGACGTGGCGGTCGCAGACACACGTGATCGCGGCGCTGTGGTCGAGCGAGGTGCTCCACGCTCTCCGGCTGCGGACCGCGTCGTTTCGCGCGCTGTGTCCCGATTCGGCGCAGGCCTTCGAGGCGTGGTGGGAGGGCGAGCCGCCCACGGTCGGTGCCCGCAAAGTGCTGGTCGTGCTCGACCCCGCGGCCACCGGCCGGCAGCGCGTCTGGATCTCGCTCGACGAGGCCCTGAGCGCGCGACCCAGGCATCGTGACTACGCGGACGCGGCCGCGCAAGCGGCAGCAACTACGGCTGAGAGGCGACCCATGTCACGGACAGGTGATCGTGCCTGAGACGTTCTCTGGACCCGGGTCTGGCCTCCCCTGTGCATGCAAACCGGCCAGGTCAACGTTGATCGTGAGCGTCTTGCCGTCGCTCGAAAGCGTCATTACGTTGCTGCCGCCCTGCGCCGGACCGGGACGTGCGTACGAGTCGTATTGATCGTTGAGTACCCACTTGATGTCCACGTAACCGGGTTGCAGCTGAGCCAGCGAGAAGCTCAGGCCAAGCCCCGGATAGTCCGTCTCGGTCCCTTCAAACCCGAACGACTTGACCGACCCGTCGGCGTTGTAGATCAGGACGCATCTGCCCGCGGTGCCTTTCGCCGTGAAGTCCTTGGTGCCACTGAAGGTCAGATCGACCTGTGCCGTCCCCTTCGTTGGTGGCGGGGCGGTTGGCACGAGCGTGGCTGAGGTGGTGACGGCTGCCGTGGGCGCTGTCGTAACGGCGGCAGTAGGCGCAGAAGTTGACGCGGGAGCCTGTGTCGGGGCGACCGGCGCAGTTGTTGCCGCCGCCGGCGTCGTTGGCGTCGAACCCTGCGATGTTGGAGCGGCCGCGGGTGCCGCCGAACATGCACTCAGCGCGACAGCCGCCACGCCGATGCCAAGCCAAACCAGCCGATTCCTATTGGCCATCCGTAACACCCTCCCAACGACGTGGACGGCGCCAGCCGTCTGTGCCCCTCGCGCAGCAGATTAGCGACGGACGAGGGACTTTTCAGCCGATTTGCGCGTCGGCCAAGGCGGTCGCGACTACTGCGTAATCCCGGCCGCCACGTAGCTTTCGACCAGTAGCGATTCCAGGGGCTCTGCGGATATCAATGCGACCTGATGAGGTCGACTATCGTGCTTGGATATCCAGCGCTACGTCGAGAGCTATAGGCGCCTAACCGGAGTGTCGGGGCGGCGGGGGAGAACAGATGAGAACCGCAATTGAGCCCTTCTGGATGCGTAGACGTACGCGCGCAGCGGTTGGTGCCTTTCTTGTCCTGAGTGCGCTGGCGATAAGCGCCGCGCCAATTGCCGCGGCATCCCCAACCCCGTACAACACCAATCTGGTGAGGAACTCGGGTTTCGAATTGGGCTCGGCCAGCGACGACGGCAGCAGCCCAGTGACGATTCCGTACTGGAGCACAACCGCGAACACGACCGTCGTCGCCTTCGGGACCCCCGGCTTTCCCTCCAAGCGCGAGGGTCGACTGATCCATGGACGTCACCAATTCCTGACGCTCGGGGAGCCGGACGCTGGAGGAGGCTGCGGGCAGGCGCTGCAGACCGTCGTCCTTCGCAGTCGCGACGCGCAGATCGACGCCGGTGCGATCCGGGTCTGGTTCAAGGCCCGGGTCGGTACCTCTGCCTCAGAGCCCGACGACGCCCAGCTTTCATACCGGTTCTTGCCGTCGGCGAGCGGCGAGACCATGGACACGACGTGGACGACTGGCGGCACTCTCGACTTTACGGCTGGCAGCCAAATCCTTCCGCCTGGGACGAGGTCGATTGAAATCGCTCTCCACGCCGACGATACGGACGGATCGTGTGCGGCCTATTTCGACAAGGTCAAGTTGATCCTGCTGCAGGCCTGACGAACCCTCACACCTCGGCCAGGCGGTCAACGAACGGCCCGACCTGAGCGGCGAGCTCGTCGGGGTAGTCGGACGGGATCGTGTGCGTGGCATCGATCACGACGTGTTGCAGCGCGCTGCCGAACTGCGTCTGCAGGGCGGCGGCCACTGCCGGGGAGACGAAGCGGCCCTGCTCGCGTCCGGCTTCGATGAGCAGCGTCGGCCCGCGCCACGCCGATTCTCGTAGCGGAGCCTGCATCTGACGCCAGCCGGCAGCGACGGCGTCGCGTGCCACGACTGGCCGAACCAGGCCGTCGTCGTCGCGCGCGAGCGACACCGCGACATCGAGCGCCGCCGACCAGATGCCGCTCGCTGGCCGTGTCGCCACTGCCTCCAGGAACGCGTCAGCCTCGCTCGGCCACGAGTGGCCGACGGAGGACGCATCAGGCGTGATGCTCGCGGCCGCCAGCTCCGCGGACACGCTGATCGCCGGGTCGACGAGGACCAGCGCGGACAGCCGATCAGGTGCGGCGCGCGCGAGCTCCCACGCGAGCAGCCCGCCATAAGAATGACCCAGCACGATCGGGTCCGACCCAATCGAGTCGAGCAAAGGCAGCAGATCGTCGACGTGCTGCGCGACCGTCCACGGGCCGACCTTGGGCGATCGGCCGTGGCCGCGCAGGTCAGGTGCGATGACCTGAATGCCGGATACACGCGCAGCCAGACCGACGAAGCGCAGCCCGTGCGACTCGATGCCGTGCAGGCACAGGATCGGCCGTCCCGTCCCAAAGGTCGACACGAACAGCGGCGAGGTCCCGGGCCTCTCAGCGCTCAACCGGCCTCCGCCAACAATCTGCGCGCCACGTCCGCGGCCTGGCCGCGTATCTCCGGGATGGCCAGCGTCTCCCACAGCGCGCCCTTGCGCAGAGCACCCATTGCGTAAATCGGCAACGGACTCTCACCACGCGCATCCAACACTTTGCCCGTGGCCGGATCGACGTCGATCGAGATGCCCATCGAGCCGCGCCGCATCAGTCCGTCGGCAATGGCCGCGCCAAGCAGCGGGCTGGCGTTGGCGTCCGGATCGGGGCCGACGGCGACGACTATCCAATCCGCGTCCCATGCCCCGTCCGTCGCCACGATCCGTAGACGATCGCCAGCGTCCTCGACGCGCTCAATTTCCGCGGCCCGAACCGCGAACCGGCCCGTGTCCGTCCAGCCGTCCAGGTCGCGCGCGATCTCCGGCGCCACGCGGTGACGATGCGTGTCCCATTGGTTGCGGTAGTTCGCGAGGAACTCCTGGCGCAGAGAGTCGTCCATCGCGATCCACAACGCCTGGCTGATCGGCCGCAGCGAATCGACGGCGCGCGGCCAGTCATCGCCGTGCGACCTGCACCCGCTCGAGCGCGCACTCGAAGGGCGAGTCGAACGCGAAGAACTCGTCCGCGCTGAAGACAGGCTCAGGAAGTCGCGGCCGCCACGGGTCCTCGTGCGGCAGCGGCAGGTTCCCGTGGCGCGACAGCGCGACGACCGTCGCGTGCGGATGAGCGTTGAGGATCGTGCCCGTGACATCGATCGCCGTGAGGCTGCTGCCCAGCACGACCACCGATGCACCGTCGCGAATGGCATCCAGCGCGCCGGCGGCCCACGGATCCAGGACCACCCTGCGATCCCGCGCGAACCGATCGAGGTACGACAACCTGGGAGGGAGCTCGACGCCTGTCGCCAGCACGAGAGCGTCGGCGAGGATCTCCTCGCCTGACGACAGGCCGACGCGTACGCCGCGGCCATCATCGCCGCCGCGCACACGTTCGACCATCGAGCGCACATGCCTGAGCCGTGCGGGCGACGCGGCGATCGCCTCAGCCAACACTTCGCGCAAGTAGCGGCCGTAGTCGATGCGCGACAGGAACGCCTCCCCTGGCGCCCCGGACCATGCCCGGAAATGGTCCGGATCGTCGGCGAGCGCGCTCATTCCGACGACGGGCACATTGAGCCTGTGCCACGGGTCGGTCGTCGAGTAGGCGATGCCCGGCCCGAGCTCCGCGCGCGGCTCGACGACAACGACGTCCAGCTCCGGCCCGCCAAGGCGCAGCAGGTTGGCCGCGACAAGTGCGCCGGACGCGCCGCCACCGGCTATCGCAACGACGCTCGCATGACCCACGTCGGAATAGTCATACGACGGGCTGATCTGCGCTAGGGCATCCAGCCGAAGTCGTCACCATCGGTTCGGCCAATTTCGCGCGGTAATAACATGCCGTGATGGCCGTGACTGCCGTTCGCCGCGCAGACGCACTGCGCGCAACCATCGCCCCCTTCCTGCGCTTCTTTACCGGCGCGTACGAAAAGCTGGAGAAAGACCCCGACACCGCCAACTTCGCCGTGGGCAATCCGCACGAGTTCGCGATGCCCAGCTACGTCGACGCCATCCGCCGCAACCTTGAACCCCAGAACAAGGACTGGTTCGCCTACAAGCTGAGCGAGCCTGAGGCGACCAGCGTCGTGGCGCGCACGATGGGCGAGCTCACGGGCCTCGATTGGGATCCGCTCGACGTGAGCATGACCAACGGCGGCTTTGCCGCGATCGCGGTCAGCCTGCGCACGCTGCTCGAGCCAGGCGACGAGGCGATCTTCCTGTCGCCGCCGTGGTTCTTCTACGAGCAGCTCATCGTCGCCAGCGACGCCACGCCAGTGCGCGTCAAGCTCCAGATGCCCGACTGTGTGATCGATCCCGTGCTGATCGAGCCCGCAATCACGGCCAGGACAAGGCTGGTCATCCTCAATACGCCGCACAACCCCAGCGGCCGTGTCGTGTCGCTCGACGAGCTCAACGCGCTCGCGCAACTGCTCACTCGGAAGTCACACGAGTTCGGCCACCCCATCTACATCGTCAGTGACGAGCCGTATCGGCGCATCGTCTTCGACGGCGCCGTGTTCCACACGCCGGCAGAGGTCTACCCGAACACGTTCGTGACCTACTCGTACGGCAAGCAGCTGCTCGCGCCGGGCATGCGCATCGGCTACTTCACCTGGCCGCCGAACATGCCCAATCGCGAAAAGATGCGCGAAGACGCGTTTGTGACCCAGTTCGCGGCCGGCTACTCGTTCCCCAACGCGGATCTTCAGCACGCCCTGGCGGATATCGAGCAGCAGTGCATCAGCATCAGCGACCTCGAAAACCGGCGCGCGAAGCTGATCGGTGCGCTGCGCGAGCAGGGCTACGAGACGACCTGGCCGGAGGGAACCTTCTACGTCATGGCGCGCTCGCCGCTGGCTGACGACGAGGCGTTCACGCGCATCCTCGCCGAGCACAAGGTGCTCGTGCTGCCCGGCACCGTCGTGGAAGTGCCCGGCTGGTTCCGCATCAGCCTGACCGCGTCGGACGACATGGTCGAGCGGGGCATCCCACGTTTCGCGGCGGCGCTCGAGGAAGCCAGGCGAGCGTGAACTTCAGGTTCAGCGCAGGCAGCTGACCTGTGCCCCAGTTCAAGGACTCGATAGCTGCCGGGGGCTTTGTCGTAGCGACGAGCAAGGCACGCCAGGGTGAGCCGATCGAGCTCGTCGCCTGGGACCCGCGCTGGCTGGACCAGTTCCAGCGAATGCGTCAGAGGCTCGCCGGCGCGCTGGGCGACACGGCGCTACGGATCGAGCACGTTGGATCGACGTCGATACCCGGCCTGCCGGCCAAGCCGATCGTGGACATCCAGGTCTCCGTGACCGACATAGATGACGACGACGCGTACCGCGCAGCGATCGAAGAGCAGGGCTTCGAGCTGCGCTTCATCGAGCCCGGCCACCGCTACTTCCGACCGCCGCCGGGCATCGCGCGCGAGTTCCAGGTCCATGTCTGCCAGGTCGGCTCCGATTGGGAGCGTGTCCATCTCCTGTTCCGCGATTACCTGCGCACACATCCTGAGGTGGCCGCCGAATACGGCCGCATGAAGCTGCGACTGGCCATGCAGCACAAGACCGAGCGCATCGCCTACAACGACGACAAGGGCCCGTTCATCGACGCAGTCGTCACTGTCGCGGAGGAATGGGCGCGCCAAACCGGCTGGCAGCCCTAAATCGCGCGGTAAACTCCGCCACTCACCAAACACGAGGGCAAAGCCAGGCGATGGACTTCGGATTCACGCTCAAGCCCGACCACCCCTACCAGCGCGCAATCGCGCTCGCCCAGCAAGCCGAGCGAGACGGCTTCAGTCACGGCTGGCTGTTCGACTCGCACGTGCTGTGGCGCGACCCGTACCCGCTGCTGACGCTGATGGCGCTCAACACGCACGACATGCGCCTGGGCACGTGCGTGACCAACCCCGCGACGCGCGACCCGTCAGTGACGGCCAGCGCCCTGGCCACGCTCAACGAGATCAGTGGCGGCCGAATGGACCTGGGCATCGGCCGCGGCGACTCGGCGCGGCGGGTGATGGGCAAACCGCCCACGACGCTCGCCCGGCTCGAGGAAGCGACAAATCTCATCCGTGCCCTGGTCGAAGGCAGAACGGTCAACGAGGACGGCACGGACATGCACTTCACGTGGACGCGTGGCGACAAGCTGCCCGTCTGGATCGCCGGCTACGGCCCGAAGGCGCTCGAGCTCACGGCCCGGATTGCCGACGGCGTCATCCTCCAGCTCGCCGACGTTGATCTGATCCGCTGGTTCGTGGCCCAGCTGCGCGCCGCAGCGGCCGCCGCCGGCCGCGATCCGAGCGAGTTGAAGGTCATGGCGGCCGCACCCGCGCACGTCGGCGACCTCGCCGAATGTCGCGAGCGAGTGCGCTGGTTCCCGGCACTGGTCAGCAACCACGTCGTCGACCTGGTCAGCCGCTACGACCCCAAGGACCTGCCGCCGGAGCTGACCGCATATGTCCGCAACCGCGAGGGCTACGACTACCTCCATCACGCTGAAGTCGGCTCATCCAACGCGTCATTCGTGGGCGACGAGGTGGTCGACCGCTTCAGCGTCATCGGCCCGGTCGAGGCGCACGTCGCCAAGCTGCGCGAGCTGGCCGACGCGGGCGTCGACCAGTTCAACATCTACCTCATGAACGGCGACGAGGAGCAGACGCTCGAGATCTACGGGCGCGACATCATCCCGCAGCTGGCCTGACGCGAAACTCTCACGCGCTGACGTTCGTCGTAACGTGTGAGGAGAGTCTGTTCAGGCTCTCGAAAACGGGATTTCCAGCCTTCCGTGCCATACTCGTTAACACTTCAACTGACTTGGCGCTTGGGGATAAACGTTGATCTGCCCTAATTGCGGGCGGCGCAACCCGGCCGGCGCCACCTTCTGCAGCCGATGTCGACAACGACTCCCGCTTGCCGCTCGTTACGGCGGCACCGGGTACCGGCGGGCCGCTATCGCGGAACCCACCGGCGGCGGCGGTGGAGGTGTGCTGGTCCTGGGAGTCGCACTGCTTGCCGGATTCCTGTTCATCGGCGGTGGCGCCGCCATCTATCTGTCCACGCCTCCGCAGCCGAACAATCCTGGCAACCTGATCTCCGACGCCTCGGGGTCTCCTGGATCCTCTCTACCGATCTTCGTCCAGGAAACGCCCACGCCCGAGCCAACGCCTGAGCCCACGCCCACGGAAATCGTCTTCTCGTTCGCCCCCGACTCGCCCACGCCGGACCTGTTCACACCGATCCCGACTTTCGGCTTCGCTACGCCTACCCCCGCGGCCACGCAGCAGTCAGGCCCGACGCCAACACCCACTCGTCCGGGCGGCCCGACGCCCACGCCGACAGACGGGCCGTCACAGCCGCCGACGCCAACACCCACTCCCCGCCGGCCCGAGCGCCGGCTTCGCATGGTCAGTCAAGCGGCAACACGGTCGCGTTCACAAACAAGAGCAGCGGAACCGGTGCTGCATTTTCTGTGGGACTTCGGAGTCGGCGGGCACGGGAACTCGAAGCCGAATCCAAAGGCACACCTATCCACAGTCGGACACGGAACAGACCTACACCGTCACCCTGACGGTCACGGACTCTCTGGTCGAAGCGACACGCGCACGAAGACCGTCATCATCCCCGCGTTCGTGGCGACGCCGCCACCGACGCCCGGGAACACGCCGCCGATGCGACGCCCGTACCACCGTCGACGGCACCGGGCGTTTGATCTGCGGCGTGCGCGAGCGGCGCCCGAGCGGGGTGGTCGGAAACCTATACTCGATCCATTGACGGCTAGGCGCGGGGGACCGGTTCTTTGATCTGCCCCAATTGCGGCGCCAGCAACTCGACTCGCGCGACCTTCTGCCGACGCTGCCACCAGCGTTTGCCGGTCGCCGGGCTAGCGGCCGGCGTTACATATCCCAGGCGACGCGCGGTGTCGTCCGGGGGTGGTCGGACGCCGATCATCGCGGCGCTTGCACTGGCAATCGTTGGGCTGGTGATCGGCGCGATGCTCGTCGCCTTCGCGCGTCCCGGCGGCGGCGGAGTCGCGAACGCGAGCTCGACACCCACACCTGAGTCGACGCTGCCGATCTTCGTTCAGCCAACCCCGTCCGGCACGCCCTCGCCAACTGCACCACCGATCATCACGTTCCAGCCGCTGCCTACGCCGTTCCCGTCGGAGTCGGTTGCGCCCACAGATACGCCGTTCGGCACTCCGCCACCGTCCGGCGAGCCGACCCCGACACCGACCGCCACGGCAACTCCGACCCACAAGCCGACTCCAACACCGACTGACAACCCCACGCCCACACCTACGCCGACCGGGACGCCAATCGCCTTGAGCTGTGCCAACGCGACGGGCACGCCGACTGACTCGGTCACCATTGGATTTGGCAATCGGTCGCGCGTCCGTAGCACGGGCTGGTGCATCGAATTCGATCTCGTTCCAGATAGTGCTTGGCTCGACCTGGGGCACGGTCACGTTGCTGCGCGACGGCAGCGGGGTCGCCAGCTACACGTGCAGCTATCCGAATACATGCCCCGATCCATCAGTGACGAATTTCGCCAAGCCCAAGCTGGCCCGACTGGCCTCTCTGCTCCAGTACGGGGCCTCCTGCGCCGGGGATCCCACGGATACGACTTCATGCGACGCCGCGGACGCCTTCAAGGCGACGATCACGATCAACTACGAGAAGGCGACGCTCGGACCGTAGGGGGCTTGGCCGCCGCGTTACATTCGCTTCATGCGAACACTGATAGCGAACGGCACTGTTGTTAACGCAGGCGGCTCGACGCAGGCTGACGTCCTGGTCGATGGCGAGCAGATCGTGGCTGTCGGGCGTGGCCTCGCCGGCACGGATCTGGCCGCAGGTCTGGAGCAGACCATCGACGCCTCGGGCAAGTACGTGATCCCAGGCGCGATCGACGTCCACACCCACATGGAGCTGCCCTTCGGCGGGACATTTGCCAAGGACACGTTCGAGACCGGGACGCGCGCAGCCGCATTCGGCGGCACGACCACGATCATCGATTTCGCGGTGCAGTCCAAGGGCAAGTCACTGCGCGAGGGGCTCGACACGTGGATGGCCAAGGCGGAAGGCAACGCGACGGTGGACTACGGCTTCCACATGATCGTGTCGGACGTCACCCCGGGATCTCTGGCTGAGATGGATGAGCTCGTCAACGAAGGGATCACCGACTTCAAGCTCTTCACCGCATACCCGGGCGTCTTCTACAGCGACGACGGAGCGATCTTTCGCGCCATGCAGCAGACCGAGAAAAACGGCGGGCTGATCATGATGCACGCGGAGAACGGCATGGCCATCGACGTCGTCGCGGCCGAGCTCGTCGAGGAGGGTAAGACCGACCCGTACTTCCACGGCGTCGCGCGCTATCCCATCTTTGAGGGCGAAGCCACCAACCGCGTCATCCGCCTCGCGGAGGCCGCGCACGTGCCCGTCTACATCGTCCATTTGTCCGCGCGCGACGCGCTCCAGATGGTGCGCGAGGCGCGCGATCGGGGCTCCGCGGCATTCGCGGAGACGTGCCCGCAATACCTCTTCCTGTCGCTGGACGACATGGGCGGAGGCTTCAACGGGGCCAAGTTCATCTGCTCACCGCCGCTCCGGCCGAAAGATCACTGGGAGCCTTTGTGGCAGGGCCTGGTGAAGGACGACCTCCAGGTGGTCTCGACCGACCACTGCCCGTTCGACTTCCACGGCCAGAAGGAGCTAGGCGTTGGTGACTTCCGGAAGGTGCCCAACGGCCTGCCCGGGGTCGAGGATCGCGTCGACCTGATGCATGACGGCGGCGTGATTGGCGGGACGATGACTCCCGAGCGATGGGTGGAGGTGATTGCCGCCGCGCCGGCTCGGATGTTCGGGCTGGCAGGCCGGAAAGGAGTCGTCGCGCCCGGTGCCGATGCGGACCTTGTTGTTTATGACCCGGCACGCAGGCACACTATCTCTGCCTCGACGCATCACATGGATGTCGACTACTCGTGCTACGAAGGCAGGTCCGTGGTCGGCGGCAGTGACGTGGTCATGTCGCGCGGCCGCGTCGTCGTTGACCATGGCGAGTGGAAGGGCGAGAAGGGCTGGGGCCAGTTCCTGCGCCGCAAGACCGCTCGCGAATACCTGACTTAGCGCGGACGTAACGGACCTAACAGACGTAACGCAAACCCAGCATCAGCAACAGCAACACGGAGGCTTGAAATGGCAAGTTGGCAGTACGCGTGGCTGACCGATCAGCCGTATACGACGATCGGCTTCAGCCACCCGCAACCCGGCCTCGCGGCCGAGCTCGCAGGAATTCTTGGCGCTGGCGTTTTCACCGCTCAGTCGTCGGAATGGTCGATTTCGCTCGACAGGTCGCAGGTGAACCTGGGCTACGTGTCGGGCTTGCTCGGTGATCGAGGCTGGGAGATGTTCGCGGTCGAGACGCGCACCCAGCCGCAGGCGGTGATGCCATCGCAGGTGCAGACGAACTGGTATTTCAAGCGGCAGGGTCCGGACAGGGCTGCCGGCGCGTCGATGGGCACAGCCGCGGCGATGGCCACGCCGGCGCCCGCGGCACCCGCAGCTCCAGCAATGGGCGCCGGGATGGGCGCGGCGATGGGCGCCGCGACAGCTGATGCTTACGCCCCAATGGCCGAGGCGCCACAGATGGCAGTGGCTCCGGCAATGTCCGACGCTCCGGCAATGTCCGACGCTCCAGCCACGGCCGTTGCTCCGGCATGGGCCGCCGCGAGCGAGCCGGCAGCAACCGTGATCGCGCCGTCACCAATGAGTGAGTCCGCACCGGCAATGCCGGACATGCAGTCAGCGCCGGAGATGCCGGCAGTGCCGGACGCGCCGGCTGTGTCGGAGATGACGGCAGCGCCGGACTCTCTCGAGATCCCGGCCACGCCCGCTGCTTCCGATTGGCAGTCCGCACCAACTACAGCCGAAGTGCCCTCCGCACCTGCGGCTCCCGATTGGCAGTCGGCGCCGGTTGCGCCCGAGATGCCCGCGGCACCGGCCGCATCCGATTGGCAGTCAGCTCCTGCCGCACCGGAAATGCCGGCCACGCCTGCCACGCCAGAATGGCAGCCCGGTCCGGTCATGCCGGGAGCGCCGGCGGCCCCTGCCGGCCCCGAGCCGGCTCCGTACGGCACTGCCCCGACGCCTCCGCCAGGCCCGCAGAGCTAACCAGCCCCCGGCCGCCACCCCGACTTTCGATATCGCCTGCAGCGGCGCGTGCCGCTATTGGACGAGCGTGGCCGTGTAGTACTTGGCCAGGATCTCCTCGGCGCTCCAGCCGGCGTTGGCACACTTGCGGGCCGACTTGACGTACAGGTGGTAGCCAGCGTTCTCGCCGCAGGCCACGTCGGCGCCTCGGCGGTAACCCGTCAGTGGGAACTTGTTGCCGCGATGGAGTGACCACGACCAGGTCAAGTCGACGGACTTCTTGACGGTGTCGGGCAGGGCCGTGATCGATTTCTCGGCATACAGCTGGTCGGCCGTCGTGTCCTTCACGTCGTAGCACGCGCCGTTGTATTTGCCACCGCGATAGTGGATGGCGTAGTACCACGCGTACTGCTTCACCGCGACTGCGCCGGCATTGCGCAGCGCGCCCTGCTTGACGTTCCACTCGCGCGAAACGACGCGCATGACGTAGTCCTTGAAGTCGACCGAATCCACCTTGCCTTCAGAAACCCGGTAGACCTTGATGGTCGACGGCGGCACGGTCGTGGAATTCCAACCAGTGCATTTCTGGGGCTGGGCCGATGCCAACGCAGCACCGGGAATGGCAAACAAAATCGCGATGAGGCCGGCAAGTATGGCTAGCGCCGCTGGGGCGACGCGACCCACCGGCATCGCTGGGGCGATGCGCACGGCTGTCCTCCTTGTCGCGGCGCATTCTAACCGCACATACCAGCCCTAGACTCAATCGATGGATCCCGTGCTCAAAGCCGAGGTGACTTTCCTCGGCCACTCGACCGTGCTGATCGAGATGGGCGACGCGCGGATCCTGACCGACCCGGTGCTGCTCGACCGCATCTCAATCCTGCGTCGCGCGGTCGGGACGCTGCCCAGCGACATGTATCGCGACATCGACGCAGTCGTCATCAGCCACCTGCACCTGGACCACCTCGATGTGCCATCGCTCCGACTCCTGGGCACCGATACGCCGCTCTTGGTGCCCCGCGGCGCGGGACGCTTGATGAGCAAGATGGGGTTTACGTCCGTGGAGGAGCTCGCTCCCGGCGGCTCGCTCGTGATTGACGGTGTGCAAGTGCGCGCAACCAAGGCCGATCACTCGGGCTTCCGGCCACCGTTTGGACCGACTGCGGACGCGCTCGGCTATGTCTTCGAGCTCGGCAGCGAGAGCGTCTACTTCGCCGGCGACACGGACATCTTTCCGGAGATGGCCGACCTGGCCGGAGTCGACCTGGCGCTACTGCCGGTGTGGGGCTGGGGACCACGGTTGGGGCCCGGGCACATGGACCCGGAACGTGCGGCCGACGCGCTGCGCGTCATTCGGCCGCGCGCGGCAGTGCCGATCCATTGGGGCACGCTGTGGCCGTTGGGCATGGGCCGCGTGATGCCGCAGCGGCTCGAGAAGCCGCCGCTGGAATTCGCCGCGGCCGCCGAGCGCAAGGCGCCTGACGTCATGCTGCTGCTGACGCCGCCAGGCGAGACGGTGCCGATCCCGCGCTAGTTGGCTCTGGGTCGGCGCGGCACGAGCACGGTCCAGTCCTGTGTCGCGACGGTCTCGTCGTCGCGCATGGTCGTGCAGCGGACACTGAGGAAACCACGGTCGGGTCGCGATGCAGACGGCCGGCTGGCCAGGATTTCCGCGCGTGCGCGCAGCCGATCGCCCGGCCGAACGGGCAACAGCCACTGAAGCTTGTCGACGCCAACCCCGATGACCTGACCGCTGACGAAGAGTGGCGAGCGGACCATGAGCCTCATCGTCACCGACAGCGTGTGCCAGCCCGACGCCGTCATCTCGCCAAAGAAGCCTTGCTCTGCCGCCTCTTCGTCAAGGTGGATCGGCTGTGGGTCGTATTCCGAGGCGAACTCGTGGATCCGCTCGAGGGTCATCTCGTAGTCCTCGGGCGAGTCGATCACTTCCCCGACGCTGAAATCCTCGAGATATCGCCCGCTCACGGCCACAAGGTAAAGGGCCTGTGCCTTAACGTTCGGCTTCGCAGTCTCTGGAGGGGCGGGTACGCGATCGTTTCGCCTAAGCGGAACTATCGAAGGCAACCAGGGGTTGTGCTTTTGGATCGGCCCGATCAAACCCCGGCCCGAATCAGGCCGGTCAGGCGCCCATTGCGATGTCGACGGACCTTGCTGATGCTCGTGAACAGGGTCTCGTTGTGTTCGATAGTTCCGTTTGAATGGAAGTATCGGGAACCGGCCTCGCCGGCGGATGCGGCCGGCAGAGCGCAGGGCAACCTGAACGCGGAGCCAGCGTTAGCGCGTGCGGGGGAAGCCCAGGTCCACCTTCGATGTGCCCGGCTCGGGCCAGCGCGACGTGATCACCTTGGAGCGCGTGTAGAACTGGATCCCCTCCGGGCCGTACATGTTCAGGTCGCCGAAGAGCGAGTCCTTCCAGCCACCGAAGCTGTAGTACGCGACCGGCACCGGGACGGGCACGTTGATGCCGACCATGCCCACCTGCACTTCGGACTGGAACTGGCGCGCCGCGCCGCCGTCGCGCGTGAAGATGGCCGTGCCGTTGCCGTACGGGTTGTCGTTAACGAGCTTGACCGCGTCGTCGTAGGTGGCCACGCGCATCACCTCGAGCACGGGTCCGAAGATCTCGTTGCGGTACGACTCGTGGTCGGGCTGCACGTTGTCGATGAGCGACACACCCAGGAAGAAGCCGTCCTGTCCGTAGATCGGGGCCTCGCGCCCGTCCTCGACCACCGTCGCGCCCGCCGCCGTGGCCTTGTCGAGATATGACGCGACCTTGTCGCGATGTTCGCGGGTGACGAGCGGCCCCATCTCTGACGTCGGATCGGAACCTGCGCCGACACGAATCTTGGGCAGACGCTCCTTGATCGCCGCGACGAGCGGGTCGCCAACGTCGCCGACGGCCAATACGACTGAGATGGCCATGCAGCGCTCACCGGACGACCCGTATGCGGCACTGACCGCAGCGTCAGCGGCCATGTCAATGTCCGCATCGGGCAGCACGATCATGTGGTTCTTGGCGCCGCCCAGCGCCTGCACGCGCTTGCCGTTGCGCGTGCCGGTCTCGTAGATGTACTTCGCGATGGGCGTCGAGCCGACGAACGAGACCGCCTTGATTTGCGGGTGCTCCAGGATCCGATCGACCGCCACCTTGTCGCCCTGGACGACGTTGAAGACGCCCTCCGGCACGCCCGCCTCAGCGAGCAGCTGCGCGAGGTAGATCGACGCCGACGGATCCTTCTCCGAGGGCTTGAGGATGAACGTGTTGCCGCACGCGATGGCGTTGGCGAACATCCACATGGGCACCATCGCCGGGAAGTTGAACGGCGTGATGCCGGCCGCGACGCCGAGCGGCTGACGGAGCTGGTAGACGTCGATGCCGCCACTGACCTGCTCGCTGTAGGCGCCCTTGAGCAGATGGGGGATGCCCGTCGCGAACTCCAGGTTCTCGAGGCCGCGCGCGACCTCGCCCAGCGCGTCAGAGGGGACCTTGCCGTGCTCGGCCGTCAGGAAGCCGCGATCTCCTTGCGATGCTGATCCACGAGGTTGCGGATGCGGAACATGATTTCCGTCCGCTTGGAGATCGAGGTCGCGCGCCACGCCGGAAAGGCCGCGGTGGCCGCGGCGACGGCCGCGTCGACTTCCTCGACAGAAGCGAAGTCGACCCATTTCGTCTGGCGCCCCGTGGCCGGATCGAAGACCGGGCCGTGACGGCCGGAGCTGCCCTCGACGATGCGCCCGCCGATCCAATGTGAAACGCGACCCATGTCGGAGTCGGTCGTGCCCATATCCATCGGTCGTTCGGCGATCTCTGTCATGGCTGAATGTTACCGGCCGTTAGAAGCCCAGCCCGAAGCCAAGCGGGTACAGGGTCGTGCTCGGGTCGCTGCCGTTGGGGATCGCAACGGGCAGATGGCCGGCCGGTGCGATCTCGCCAAAGATGACGCGGGCCGCGGCGCGCAGCGAGGCCGCGGACTGCGAATAGAGGCAGATGTTGATCGCTGCGCGGTAGAAACCCTGGTCGTAGGGGCGGCCGATGGAGATCGTGATCAGCCGCTTGCCAGTGCCCGCGAGCGCGCGAACGACGCGCTGCTGGCCAATGTCAGTGTCCGCGTTCAACGTCAGGTCGATGACCGTGACGAAGCCCGCGGCACGCGCGGCCGCGGCCGTGGCCACCGACGCGGGCGGGGACGCGCCGGTGACGTAGGTCGAGGCGCTCAGGCCGCGGCCGCGCAACACGGCCGCCATGGCACTCACCGGAGCGCTCGTCGGACCGACGACGAGATACGGCCCGTCGCTGGCCGCGTCGAGCGGCAACGTGTTGCCCTCGTTGGCCAGCAGCGTCACGGACGCCTCCGCGTCGCGCTGCTCGAGCGTCCGATGCGCCTTCGTGCCCAGGGCAGTGGCGGCCGCGGTGACGGACGTGGGCGGCGCGCCGAACAGGCCCAGCTTGATCTTGAGCGCCAGGATCCGTTTCACGGACGCGTCGAGGCGCGCCCCGGAGATCTCGCCGCTCGTCACCGCCGCCTTGACCGCATTCCAGGCCACCGGCAGTGACGGCGGCATGAGCAGGACGTCGTCGCCGGCCAGCAGGGCCATGACAGGTATCCGGTCGTCGCCGTAGGTGTCGCGCAGCGCACCCATGTCCAACGCGTCCGTGATGACCACGCCGCCAAAGCCCATCTGCGTTCGCAGTACATCGCCGACGATCGTGGGCGACAGGCTCGCCGGCGTCCCCGAGGGATCGAGCGCCGGGAACGCCAGGTGGCCGACCATGACCGCGTCGACGCCCGCCCCGATCGCCGCGGCGAAGGGTGGCTTGTCCACGGTTGTCCACTGCGAAGCGGAGTGGTTGATGATCGGCAGCGAGGTGTGGCTGTCGATGTTCGTGTCGCCGTGTCCTGGGAAATGCTTGACGGTGGCACCGATCCCCGCGTCCAGCTGGAAGCCCTGGACCATCGCTGCGGTCATCGACGCCACGGCACTCGGATCAGCCCCGAACGAGCGCAGCCCGATGATCGGATTTGCCGGGTTGACGTTTACGTCGCCATCGGGCGCCAGGACCTGGTTGATGCCCATCGCGCGGATCTCCTGCCCCAGCGCCTTGCCGGTCGACCGCGCCAAATCGATGCTCCCGGTCGCCCCGAGGGCCATGTTGCCGGGAAAACCCGTCGCAGGTGAAGGCAGGCGGACCACAGAGCCGCCCTCCTGGTCGGTGCTGATGAACAGCGGGATGGGAGGGTTCTGCGCGGCACCAACCTGCTCGATGGAGTTCGACAGCGTCGCGATCTGAGTGGCTGACACGACGTTGCTCGATGGCAAGTTGTGGACGAACTCGAAATAGATCACGCCACCCAGGTGGTACTCGGTGATGGCCTGGGCGATGTTGTCCGCACCTATGAGCGGGAGATTGCTGTTGACCTGGGTCGGGTTCGTCTCATTGGCGACATCGCCGTAGAACGAGACCATGAACAGCTGGCCGATCTTCTCGTCGACCGACATCTTGCTCAGCAGGCCGTCGACGGTGATGGGCGGCTGCGCCGACGGAGAACGGGCTGGGACGTGGGCAGTGGGCCGGTTGGCTCGCGGTTGGTCGGGGCGAGGGCGGCGACGAGCCGATGGGCGTGATCGGTGAGGTCGATGCGCCACAGCCGGCGACGATCAACAGACACGCAAGGACGGCGAGCGCCCGAGTGATCACAGGTGCAGGCCTGGCCTCATCGGTTGTGCGCGTCGCGACCGGGGAGCAGCGAAAGGCGACCGTATCTCCGGTCGGTTGGGCATGCGCATGAAGCCAACGCCCGCGGCGGCGACCGCGATCGCGCCACCAACGCCGAGCGCAAGGGCAGCGCCGCCGATTGCCGCGAGCGTGCCGGCGAAGATGCCGCCGATCGGCGTGGAACCCGCGAAGAGCGTCGTGTACACGCTCATGACGCGGCCGCGAAGCACGTCCGGCACCGTCAGCTGGATGATCGTGTTGCACGTGGCGGCCATCGAGATCGTGCCCCAGCCGATGATGAACATCAGAACCAGGTCAACCGGCAAGGAGCGCGAGAAGCGCCAGCGCGACGAGCCCAACTCCGGCGGTCGCGGCGCCGGTGATCAGACGCAGCATCGTCGGCCGCGCTCCGAAGGCGATGACCATTGCGCTGATGAACGACCCGAAGCCACTCGCGGCCATCAGGAAGCCGTACGTGTCGGCATCGCCGTGGAGCACGTCGCGCGCCAGCAGCGGGATGAGCACGGTGAAGTTCATTGCGAACGTCGCGACGACGGTCAGGATCGAGATGGCCAGAAAGATCTGCTGGTCATTCCTGACATAGCGCAGGCCCTCCGACAGCCGATCGACCACTGAGCGGACGCTCTTCTCGACCACCGCATGCGCGACTTTGTGGAGCTCGCTGGAGCGCATCAGGGCGAGGCTGATGATGACCGCGACATAGCTCGCGGCATTGACCAGGAAGAGTGGCGCGAGGCCGATCGCAGCGATGGCCAGACCGCCGATTGCCGGGCCCACGATGCGTGACATGTTGAACACCGCGCTGTTCAGCGCCACGGCATTGGCCACGTCGTCGCGGCCGACCATCTCGACCACGAACGCCTGGCGGATGGGCATGTCGAAGGCGTTGACGACACCCAGCAACAGGGCGAGCACGTAGACCTGCCAGACCTGGACCTGGTTCGTGGCGACGAGGATCCCCAGGACGAGTGCCAACAACCCGGCCGCGGCCTGCGTGAAGTAGAGCGCCTTGCGCTTCGAGACGGCGTCGGCGATGAGGCCGCCGAAGAGGCCCAGGAAGAGGACCGGCGTGAACTGCGCCGCGGCGACGATGCCCAGCGCGAGCGGGTCGTTGGTCATCTGCAGCACCAGCCACGCCTGACCGACGGCCTGCATCCAGGTGCCGATCAGGCTGATGAGCATGCCCGTCCAGAACAGGCGGAAGTTGCGGTGGCGGAAGGCGCTCAGGCCCTGCGGCCAGCGCGACGGCGCGTGTGGCGTGACGGCGGGCTCTGGCTCTGCGGTCATGGCGGCCCGGTCATGGCTGCCCGATCGGCATCGAGCGCACGACCTTCTCGATTACGTCCACCGTCTTTTCGACCCCCAACCGGCCCGTATCAACGGCCAGGTCATAGCTGCGCGCGTCCAGCCAATCGACTCCGAATAGACGTTTGACGTACTCGCCGCGCGCCGCGTCTACAGATTGGCACAGGTCGCGCAAAGACTTCTCTTCCGGCCGAGCATCGGCGGGGATCTCCTCCACGCGCGACATCAGGTAGCGCACGCGGGCGTCCATCGAGGCGTGCAGCTGAACGTTGAGCACGTCCGGACGCTTGCCCAGGATCCATGCTCCGCCACGGCCGATGATCACGGCATTGCCGCGCTCCGCCGCTTCCTGGATGACCAGGCGCGTGATCTCTGACAGGCGCTCCTGCATCGATGTCGCGGGCAGCTGGTCGGGATAGGGCGGAGGAGACAGTTGCGGCTCGGGCGAGCCGGATGCAAGTGCCGCGGTCACGCGCTGCCAGAACGAGGGCATGCGCTCGTCGTATGACTCGATCTCGTTTTCCGGAATGCCCGACCGAACCGCCACCTGGGCCACGATCGCGCGATCGAGCAGCTCAGCGTCGAATCGTTCGGCGAGCCGCTTGCCCACGGGCACGCCAGCGGCCCCGAACTGGCGCGAGATCGTTATGACCGGCACGTGGGTGCCTCGCGAGGGATCGTCTGTGGTTCGACCTTTGTTCCTACAAGCGTCGGTCAGACCCCGGCCGTGGCCGGGAGCTGACCGGTAAGCGCGTAGCAGCGGCCAGCAGGCCGGCTGCGAAGGTAAATCAACTCTGTGGCGCGTTGAGTCGGGCCAGCACGTCGACCAGCTCGCGCACGGCGGCGGTCGACTTGTCGAAGGCTGCGCGCTCGGAGTCGGAGAGCTCGATCTCGACGACCTGGGTGATGCCGGCGCGGCCGAGCTTGACCGGCACACCGACGAACAGGCCGTCCACCCCGTACTGACCATTGAGCAGGGCGGCGCAGGGCAGGATCTCGTTGCGATCGTTGAGGATCGAGTCGACCATTTGCGCTACGGACGCAGCGGGCGCGTAGTAGGCCGAGCCGGTCTTGAGCAGCGCCACGACCTCCGCGCCGCCGTTGCGCGTCCTGTCGACGAGGGCCTCGATGCGCTCCGCGCTCAGCAGCTCGGTGATCGGCACACCTCCGGCGGTCGAGTAGCGCGGCAGCGGCACCATCGTGTCGCCGTGGCCACCGAGCACGAACGCGTGCGTGCTGCTGACGCTGACGCCCAGCTCCGCGGCGATGAAGCTGCGGAAGCGGGCACTGTCGAGCACGCCGGCCATGCCGATGACGCGCTCCGGTGCGAAGCCGCTCGCCTCGAGCGCGACGTGGCACATCGCGTCGAGCGGGTTGGTGACGATGATGAAGATCGCGTCCGGCGAGTGGGCGGCGCTCTGCTGCACGACGCTGCGCACGATGCCCGCGTTCTTGGCCAGCAGGTCGTCGCGGCTCATGCCCGGCTGGCGGGCGAGGCCGGAGGTGACGACGATGATGTCGGAGCCGGCGGTGTCGGCGTAATCGTTCGTGCCGGTGACCTTCATGTCGTGGCCGACGACCGGCGCGGCCTCAGCCAGGTCCAGTGCCTTGCCCTGTGGCAGCCCCTCGACGATGTCGATCAGGACGACGTCGGCCAAGCTTCCTTCGGCGACGCGCTGGGCTACGGAAGCGCCGACGTTGCCGGCGCCAATGACGGTTACCTGGGGACGTGCCATCGCGGCGTGTTCTCCTGTGGAAGTTGGTGGCTCTCCAGCCTTGTTCGAATTGTATCGGCGGCCGTGCCTATGGCCGCCAGCTTGCCGCTCGCCTTTGACGTTACCGCTCGCCTCCGCCATGTTGCCGCTGGCGCTTGCCGTATCGCCTGCAGCATTACGTACGCAGGAGCCGCTGCGATAGCCCGGGGATCGTGCGCCACGAACCCCATCGCCAGCCAGACCGCGCGCCCACTAACTGCACCCGAATCGCCTGCACCATTGCCGATACTCGATCTGGGCGATAGTCGACCCGGTCCACGGTCGGAGGCTCCTACGGCGCGGCGACTAACACGTTTGCGCCCGCCACGTAATGCTGGGGGCGATACGCACCGACGTTGCCGGCACAGGCGACGCGAAGGCGTTGGCCCCGGCCCAGTAAGAGCCCCAGGCGCGACTATCCTGCGGCGCATGGCACCATCAGGAAACGCGCGCACCGCGGCAACGCAGGAATACCTGGTCACGCTGCGCAACCTGATCGCGAGCAACCAGAAGGCAACCGTCGCGACGCTTGCGCGGCGCTTGAACGTCAGCCCGCAGGCCGTGTCGGAGATGATCGGCCGGCTCCGCGCTGAAGGGCTGGTGGAGGCGTCGGACACTCGCGACCTGAACCTGACCACGAGCGGCCGAGCCGTGGCCGACGCGATCTTCCGCCGCCACGCGCTCGTCGAATGGCTGCTTGCCGGCGTGGTGGGCATGGGCTGGGCCGAGTCGGATCGCGAGGCGCACCATCTCCAGGCTGCAATCTCGGAGAACGTCGAGATGCGGCTCGACGAGCTGCTCGGCCATCCCGAGACGTGCCCGCACGGCAATCCCATCGATGTGGCCGCGGCCAAACGACGGCCACCGGGCGTGCCGCTCAGCTCACTCGCTTCGGGCGACAGAGCCACGATCTATCGCATCACAGAGGAGGCAGAGGAGGACGCCGGACTGCTCTCCTACCTCGAGGCGCGCGGGCTGCGGCCGGGCGCAGAGATCAGCGTCCTGGCCAGCAGCGCATCCCTCGACGCGATCACGGTCGAAGGCCCGCGCGGCTCAGCGACCTTTGGACTGCATCCGGCGCGTCTGATCCTGGTTCTGCCGGGCAAGGCCGACCCCAGGCTGTTCCACACTCTGCCCGGCAACCCTGCCCCACAACTAGAGCTCCTGCCGCCGACCTGGGCGCTCCCCGACCTAAGGCACTCCTGCCCGACTCATCAGGCTCGCCTAACGAAAACAATCAAGCACGCTTGACAGAGTCAAGCGGTCGCGGATAGGCTTTTCCCGACCTAATCAGTCGGATTAAGCAAGAGGCGGCCAGAGGGTGCTTCCCACTTTCGTGATCGGTCTGCGCGAGGGCCTCGAGGCCGCGCTGATCGTTGGCATCGTCGCCGCCTTCCTCGCACAGCGGGGTCGGTCGGATGCCCTCCGGCTCGTCTGGCTGGGGATCGCGCTGGCAATCGGTGCGTGCGTCATCTTCGCCGTCGCACTCCAGCTCTTCTCATCGAGCCTTCCTCAGCAGCAGCAAGAGGCGCTCGAGACCGTGATCTCGATCGTGGCCGTGGTGATGGTCACGTACATGATCGTCTGGATGCGGCGCAATTCGCGCCATCTCAAGCACAACCTGGAGGCGTCGGCGAGCTCAGCGCTCGCGACCGGCACAGCCTGGGCGCTGATCGGTATGGCCGTGCTGGCCGTGCTCCGCGAGGGCTTTGAGACATCCGTCTTCCTGCTCGCCGCTTTCCAGGCGAGTGGCAGCCCGCTGGCCGCCGGCTTCGGCGCGCTGCTTGGCATTGCCGTGGCTGTGGCCATCGGCTGGGGCATCTTCCATGGCGGAGTGCGCATCAACCTGGCGCGCTTCTTCCGCATTACGGGCGTCGTGCTCGTCTTCGTGGCGGCCGGCCTCGTCGCATCGGCCATTCACACGGCTCACGAGGCCGGCTGGATCAACTTCGGCCAGACCCAGGTCGCTGACCTGACCTGGCTCATGCCGTCCGGCTCGATCCTGTCCGCGCTGCTCACCGGCGTGCTCGGCATCCAGGCGCGCCCGGTCGCGATCGAGCTCGTCGGCTGGCTGCTCTACCTGATCCCGATGCTGGTCATCGTCCTGTGGCCCGCCGCGGCGCGCTCGCGCCCAGCGACCACTCCGCCGGTTGCTGCCGCAGCGGTCGCGTCCACCACCGACGACTAAGAGGTCTCCCATCGTGTCAAGCCCCCGTGCCTTGATTGCCGCTGCCCTGCTCACGTGCGTCGCCGCTGCCTCGTGCTCAAGTGGGCCGGTTGCTTCGCCGCCGGCCACCGGGCCAGCGCCGGGGTCGGCGTCGGCGCCGGCGTCGGCGTCGGCGTCGGGCGGCGGACCACAGACCGTCAACGTCGTGCTGACCAACGCTGCCTGCGTCCCAGATCGGGCGTCCGTGCCTGCCGGCGCCTACGTCTTCAGCATCGTCAACGAGGGCGGCGACGCTGTGTCGGAAGTCGAGCTGATGAAGGGTGAAACGATCCTGGGTGAGCGCGAGAACCTCGTTCCGGGCTTGACCGGCACGTTCACGCTCGAGCTCCAACCAGGCATGTACTACCTCTACTGCCCCGGAGCGACGACGGAGAAGATCGATTTCGAGGTCACCGGCGCGGCGGCAGGTTCGGGCGAGCCCGCGTCCCAGCTCGATCAGCTGCTTGCCGCGGCCACCGCCGGCTACGACTCATACGTCCAGGACCAGGTCGCGCAGCTAGTGGCCGCGGCAAATGCCTTTACGGCCGCGGTCAAGGACGGCGACATCGCCAAGGCCAAGTCGCTTTACGGCCCGGCGCGGCTTCTGTACGAGCGCATCGAACCTGTCGCGGAGAGCTTCGGCGACCTCGATCCGCAGATCGACGGGCGCGCCGACGGCGCGGCCACACCGGCCGACTTCACCGGCTTCCACCGCATCGAGATGGCGCTCTGGCAGGACAACAACATCGCCGACATGGGGCGAATGGCCGACAAGCTCGCCGCGGACGTCCTCAAGCTCAACGTGCTCGTTGCCACGGCCGACTATCAACCCGCTCAGCTGGCCAACGGCGCAGCAGAGCTGCTCGATGAGATCGGCGCCTCCAAGATCACCGGCGAGGAGGAGCACTACTCACACATCGACCTGCTCGACTTCCAGGGCAACCTGGAGGGCGCGCACAAGGCGTTCGACCTGCTCACTACGGCACTGACTACGGTCGACCCGACCCTGGCTTCGACGATCATCCAGCAGTTCTCGACGGTCGAGTCGAAGCTCGCCGCCCATAAGCAGGGCGACGGCTACGTCTCGTACACGGAGCTGACGCAAGACCAGACGCGTGATCTCGCGCAATCGGTCAATGCGCTGGCCGAGTCAATGTCACAGGTTGCCGCGAAGCTCATCGGCCAATGAGCACAGGCTGATGAGCACGGAGCCGACGCTCGCGACGCGGCGAATTTCGCGGCGCGCGCTCATTGGTGGTGCGGCGGCCGCGACGGGTGCTGCGGCGATCGGCGCCGTTGCCGGCTACGACCTTGGACTTCTTTCGGCGGCGGGCGGTCATTCGACCCCCGGGGAGAGCCCGTCGCCGGGAATTGCCAATGACGTCGTCGCGTTCGACGGCGCGCACCAGGCCGGCATCATCACGCCGGCCCAGGATCGGCTCGCCTTTGCCGCGTTCGACCTCACCACGACCTCGCGCGCGGAGCTTGTCAGCCTTCTGCAAACTTGGACCGCTGCCGCGCGCGCGATGACTCTGGGCCTGCCAGTCGGATCAGTGGGCGGCCATCCCGAGCAGCCGCCCGTTGACACGGGCGAGGCACTAGGCCTGGGCACGGGCAGGCTGACGATCACGATTGGTTTCGGGCCGCGGCTGTTCAACGGCCGTTTCGGCCTCGCCGGCAAGCGCCCGCAGGCGCTCATCGACCTGCCCACCTTCCCGGGCGACGCGCTCGAGCCCGAGCGCGTCGGTGGCGACCTATCGATCCAGGCCTGCGCCGACGACCCACAGCTGTGCTTTCACGCCGTGCGCAATCTCGCCCGTTTGGGCCGCGACAAGGCAGAGCTGCGTTGGTTCCAGCTGGGTTTCGGGCGGACCTCGTCGACGAGCCTGGCGCAGGTCACGCCGCGCAACCTGATGGGCTTCAAGGACGGGACGAACAACATCGTCGCCGAGAACACGAGCCAGGTGACCGACTTCGTCTGGGCGGCGGGCGATTCCGATCAAGCGTGGATGAACGGCGGCAGCTACCTCGTGAGCCGGCGCATCCGCATGCGCATCGAGTCGTGGGACCGCACATCGCTGAGCGAACAGGAGAACGTCATCGGTCGCCACAAGGTCAGTGGCGCGCCGCTGGGTGAAATGGCGGAGCACGACACGGTCAACCTCGAGGCTAATGGCCCTGACGGATCGCCCACGATCTCCGCCGACGCCCACATCCGACTCGCGGCGCCGACGACCAACGCCGGCCAGCACATCCTGCGCCGCGGCTATTCGTTCACGGACGGCATCGATCCGCGCACCGGCGAACTGGACGCAGGCCTATTCTTCATCTGCTACCAACGCGACCCGCGAACCGGGTTCATGCCCATCCAGACGAAACTGGCCGCGCAGGACTCGCTCAACGAGTACATCCGCCACACCGGCAGTGCCATCTTTGCCTGCCCGCCCGGCACCTCCGGCATCGCCGACTACTGGGGCTCCACCCTCCTGTCCTGACGCCCGTCGCCCGCACCCATCGCCCGCACCCATGGCCCCCACCCGTCGCCCGCACCCATCCCCCGCACCCGTCGCTCGCGCCGGTTCCCACATGAGTGGTCCGGATATGCGTGGTCTGGCCCCGGCGTTGGTGCTTTTGACCGCCTTTTCGTGTGCTGGTGGCCAACCGCCTAAAAGAGGTCGTGTCATTCATCCTGCCCGACTGACAAAGGGACCGAAACTGACCTGAGTCACGTAGGCCGACTGACGAGGCTGGATCCACGCTCAGTTCAGGGCGACTCCAGTCAACCGTGCAACGCGACTGGCTTAGTCGCTTGAGTTGGTTGGCTGCAGTCGACTTTGGCCGAGCGTGAAGGGACCCTTCGTTAGTCGGCTCAATCCGACTGCTGCCAGTCCGGGACCGTTTTCCAGTCGGCTCAATGCGACTGGCGTGACGTCTATTAGGCGGTTGGAAGGTGTGTGTGCGGTCGGAAGCCAGTTCTTTGAGGTGCCCGCGCGAAAGACCGATCGGGGGTCACGCGAAAGACCGACCGTGTCGTCACGCGAAAGACCGACCGTGTCGTCACGCGAAAACCGACCGTGTCGTCACGCGATGGATGGATCTTGACGTCACGCAGTATTCTTAGACCGACGGTCGGTTTGTTAATGGCGACCGGCTGAGAAGAAGGCAAAAGAGAGGCAACGACACGGCACCAAGGGCGGTCAACCCGCACAAGCACGCGGCACGGCGCGAGGAGTTCGTCGACGCCGGCCAGCGGCTGATCCAGACGCGCGGTTATGAGCAGTTCAGCATCGAGGACCTGCTCGCGGAGGTGGGCGCATCGAAGGGCGCCTTCTACCACTACTTCGGCTCCAAGCAGGCGCTGCTCGAGGCGATCGTGGACAGGCTCGTAGACACGGCACTGGTGCGCGTTGCGACCGTGCTCGACGACGACAGCCTGACGGCCGTCGAGAAGTTCCGTGGCTACTTCCACATGATCGCCGCACTCAAGGCCGAGCAACGCGATTTCGTGCTGCAGCTGCTCAAGGTGTGGTTCTCAGACGACAACGCGATCGTGCGCGAGAAGGTGCGGCGGGAGGAGCTACGGCGTGTCGCACCGCAGATCGCGACGATCATCCGCCAGGGCGTCAGCGAGGGCTCGTTCGCGCTTAGCGACCCAGACCAGATGGCACGCGTTGTGTTGGGCCTGATCCTCGACACGGGCGACGATGCAGGGGAGTTGTTCATGGCGCGACAGGCGGGGACGATCGACTACGGCACGGTCAGGCGCCGCTTCGAGACCTATGAGATCGCACTTGGGCGGCTGCTGGGTGTTGCGCCCGGCGAGCTGGCGCTGATAGACGACCAAATGCTGCAACTGTGGTTCGGAAAGGAGAACTGATGACCGCTGTCATCAAGACCGAGAAGCTGACCAAGTATTACGGCAAGTACCGGGGCATCATCGACGTCGACCTGGAGGTCGAGGAGGGCGAGTCGTTCGGCTTCCTGGGCCCCAACGGCGCGGGCAAGACGACGATGATCCGGACGCTGCTCGACAACATCCGGCCGACGAGCGGCCACGCCACGATCTTCGGCATCGAGACGACCCACGACCCGGTCGCGATCCACAAGCGCCTGGGCTACCTGCCCGGCGAATTCGCGCTGTACGACAAGCTGACCGGCGGCCAGACGCTCGACTACTTCGCCAACCTGCGCGGCGGCATCGACCGCGCGTATCAGAAGCAGCTCATCGAGCGGCTCGAGGTCGATCCAACGCGCAGGTTCCGCGAGTACTCGAAGGGCAACAAGCAGAAGATCGGCTTGATCATCGCCCTGCAGCACAGGCCCGACCTGCTCCTCCTCGACGAGCCGACGAGCGGTCTCGACCCCCTTATCCAGCAGGAGTTCTACGCGGTCATTCGCGAGGCGAAGCAGGAAGGTCGGACGGTCTTCCTCAGCTCGCACATCCTGTCGGAGGTTGAGAAGACGGCCGATCGAGTGGCGATCATCCGTGGCGGCGAGCTTGCGCGCGTCGATCGGACTGAGGCGCTGCGTGACCTAGCTCACCACCAGGTGGAGCTCGTCTTCACCGGACCTGTGCCGGTCGAGGCCTTCGCGAACCTGCCCGGCGTGAGCGACGTGACGTCGGAGGACCACATCCTGCGCATGCGCGTCGCGGGCAACATCACGGAGGTCGTGCGCACGGCTTCTCAGTACGAGCTGTCCGACTTCGTCAGTCGCGAGCCATCGCTCGAGGAGACTTTCCTGGCCGAGTACGGCAAGACCGCGGTCGAGGTCGCCGCGCGATGACTGCCGCAACCCCCACCCTTTCGGCAACTCCGGCCGGGTACATCACCCGGCCATCACTCAGATCCAGGCTGTGGGGCCTGGGCAGCATCTACGGCAAGACCATCCGCGACTCACGTCGCGCGATCCTCCTTGCCGCGGGCCTGATCGGGCTGATCTTCATCGGCGTTACCGGCGCGATCGCAGGCCAGTTCAACACGCCCGAGTCGCGCATCGAGCTGGAGCAGGTCATCAAAGCCGTGCCGCCGATCCTGGCCGGCCTGGGCGGTCCAGTCGTGAACGTGGGCACGATGGGCGGCTACCTCCAGTACAAGTACGGCACGTTCTTCCCCGTCCTGCTCAGCCTGTGGTCCATCCTGGCGCTGTCCGGGACCCTTGCGGCTGAGGCGCGCCGCGGCAGCATCGAATTTCTGGCCGCGGCGCCAATCTCGCGTACGCAACTCGCGCTCCAGAAGCTCGGCGCGCACCTGACCGGCATGGCCGTCGTGTTCATCGTCACGGTCGTTTCGATCGCCATCGCCGGGGCCAAGTTCGCGTCCCTGCCGGGCGATGAGCTAAGCCTTACCCAGGCGTTTGGCTACGCCATCTGGATGGTGCTCATGGCCCTGGCCGCTGGTGGCGTCGCGTTCGCGCTGGGGCCGTTCGTCGGCCGTGGCGCCGCCGCGGGGATCGCTGGCTTCATCACCATTGCCGGCTTCATCGTCAGTGGCTATTCGGCGCCCGTGCCTGCCCTCGCGCCGATCGCGAACCTGACCTGGTTCGGCTGGACGATCAACCACCTGCCGCTGGCCGGCCAGTTCGATTGGCCGTCAGTCGTCTTCCTGGCCATCTTCGTCGTCGTCACGCTGGTCATCGGCCTGGTCGCGTTCAGGCGCCGCGACATCGGCGTCACGAGCACGATTCCCACGCCATCGATGCCACGCGCGCTGGTCGGCTTGAGCGGGCCGGTAAGTCGGTCGATCGGCCACAACCTGCCCGTGTCCATCTCGTGGGGCCTGGGCATTGGCATCTTCGGCCTGCTGCTCGCGGGCGCCGCCAAGAGCTTCGTCGACGAGCTGGGCAACGCACCCGACTTCATGGCCCTGCTCAACAACATCTTTCCAGGCCTCAACTTCGCGACCGTAGGCGGCTTCCTCCAGCTGCTGTTCATCGAGATCGGCATCGTCCTGGTCGGACTCGCCGCGGCGACGCTCGTCGCCGGCTGGGCGTCCGACGAGACCTCAGGCCGGCTCGAGTTCCTGCTGGCCACTCCCCTGTCGCGCCTCCGCTGGGCGGCGAGCAGCGGCACGGGCATCCTGATCGACATGTTCCTGGTCGTGTTGCTCACGGCGCTGGGCATTGCCATCGGCGGCGCCACGTCCGGCGGCGATCTGACCACGCCTCTGATCGGCACGCTCGTGCTGTTCTTCTACGGCGCGGCGCTGATCGGCATCGGCGTGGCCGTCGGTGGCCTGATCGGCACGCGTTTCGCCGCGCCGGCCGTGGCTCTCGTCGTCTTGCTGACGTGGTTCACGCAGCTGCTCGGACCGCTGTTCAAGCTGCCCGACTGGGTCCAGCAGCTGGCCATCACCAACCACTATGGGCAGCCCATGTTGGGCGTCTGGGACTGGGGCGGGATCGCGGTGTCGGTCGCCATCGCCCTCGTCGGCCTTGCCCTTGGTGCGTGGGGCTTCAAGCGTCGCGACCTGAAAGCGTGACGCGCTCTCGACATCCATCCGACGCACCGCTAACCGGCGCTATCGACCGCTGACCGTCTTCTTCAGACGTCAGCGGCGCCGTTCGAGCCGAGACAAACGGGGCCTCCAGCGTCCAGAAGGCCCTAAATCGTCGTGCCGGCGGTCTTCGACGCCGTTGATCGGTCACACGCTCCGGTGAACTGGGTGCAGCTCCGCCGGTGGTTCATGGTCAGCGGTCCATAGCGCCGGAAATCAACGCGCCGCCCAAATCGCCCGGTCGACGCGACGCGCATGGGTATGCTGCGGTCCATGCCCGACCTGCCGACCGGCACCGTCACCTTCGTCTTCAGCGACCTGGAGGGCAGCACCAAGCTGCTGAAACTCCTCGGCGACGAGGGCTACTCGAAGATGCTCGGCACGCATCGTGCGCTGGTGCGCGAGACGTTCGCCGCGCACGGCGGCAGCGAGATCGACACCCAGGGCGACGCGTTCTTCTACTCGTTCCCGCGCGCCAGGGCCGCAGTCGCAGCGGCCGTTGAGGTGCAGCGGCGCCACGAGACGCAAGAGTGGCCCAATGGCGCCAGGGTCCGCGTCCGACTCGGCCTGCACACCGGTGAACCAGTCGTCGGCGAAGAGGGCTACACGGGCCTGGACGTTGTCCGCGCGGCGCGGATTGCCGCGGACGGCGAGGGCGGCCAGATCCTGCTTTCAGAGGCGACTCGCGCGATCGTCGGCGATGACCTGCCCGCGGGGTCGGCGTGCGCGAGCTTGGCGAGCTCGAATGCTCAAGGACATCGACAAGCCCGAGCCGCTGTACGAGCTGGTCTACGGCGCCACACCCGAGGTTGCGCCCGCGGACGCCATTCCAGCGCCGGCCGCAGATCCGACGGACCTCGACTCGTGGCTCAAGATCGCCTCCGACGCAGTCCGCTCCGGCGGTGACTTCGACCCGGGCCCCCTGATCGAGCAACGCGTCCTGCGCCAGATCGAGCGCAACATGAGTGAGAAGGCGCGCGCAAGTTCGAGCTGGGGATCGGCCGGGACAAGAAGAAGAACAGGGCCACCGACCACGGACCCACCGACTCGACGCCCCCCTTTCGCAAGTCCGCCTGGCGTTCCCGCCCCACCGGGCGTCCCGCCCCACCCGCGCCCAAGTCGGTCGCCGATGAGATCGATCGGCTGCGCGCGTTGCACGACCAGGGCGCGCTGACGGACGAGCAATATGCCAAGGCCGTCGACCGCGTGCTGGGCGAAGGCTGAGCAACGCGCGGGTATCCTGCGCTTTGCGATGACCGACAAATCCGACCCGACCTGGCGACCAGCGACGCTCGCCGTCCACGCGGGCGCCGCGCCCGATGAGGCGACCGGCGCTGTTTCGCCACCGATCTACCAGACAGCCACTTTCGCGCAAGACGGCGTGGGCAACCCGCGCGGCGGCTGGGAGTACGCCCGAACCGGCAACCCCACCCGAGCTCGTCTCGAGGCCGCGATCGCCGAGCTCGAGGGCGGCACGCACGGATTGGCCTTTGCGTCCGGATCCGCGACGACCCAGGCGATATCGGCCCTGGCGCTGCCGGGCGAGAAGATCGTGTGCGTCAACGACGTCTACGGCGGGACGTTCCGATTGTTCGAGCGCGTATCTGCACGACATGGGCGTTCACGACGACCTACGTCGCGCTGGCCGGCAACGAGACCGCGGCACTTGACGAGGTGCTCGACTCATCCACGCGCATCGTCTGGCTGGAGACACCCACCAATCCGCACCTGCGCGTGATCGACATCGCTGCGGTCGCTGCCCGGCTCGCGTCGTTCAGCGGGGCACGTGGCGAGAAGCCCATCCTCGTCGTCGACAACACGTTCGCGTCACCGCTCGGCCAGCGACCGCTGTCCCTGGGCGCCGACATCACCTACCACTCCGCGACCAAGTACCTGGCCGGCCACTCGGACACGGTCAGTGGCGTCATGGCCACCTCGCGCGACGATCTGTACGAACGTCTCAAGTTCCTGCAGAACGCGATCGGCGCGGTGCCTGGCCCGTTCGACTGCTTCCTCGTCCTGCGCGGCATTCGGACCCTCGCCCTGCGCATGGAGCGTCACTCGGCCAACGCCCTGGCCGTGGCCCAGGCACTCGCCGCGCGCGACGACGTGGAAGTCGTCAACTACCCCGGCCTGCGCAGCGGCCGGCACGCGCACCCGCAGGCCGAACTCGCAGCTCGTCAGATGACCTACACGTCCGGGATGGTGTCGTTCATCCCGGCCGCGCGTGCCGGCCGCTCGAGCGAGGAGCGTGCCCAGCGCTTCGCCGAGTGCACGCACATCTTTGCCCTCGCCGAGTCGCTCGGCGGCGTCGAGTCACTGGTCGAGATCCCCGCGGTCATGACCCATGGCTCGGTGGCAAATTCGCCGCTAGAGGTTTCGCAGGCCCTCGTGCGCCTGTCGGTCGGTATCGAGGATGTGGCCGACCTGATCGCCGACGTTACGCACTCGCTCGACCAGGCCTAGAACGCGGCGACAGCCCTGACCACGTCCGTGGCACCAGTCACGGAGTAGGTCGCGTACAAGTCCACAGCGAAGACGGTCGATGGCGGAGTGGTGGCGCGCGGAGTTATTCGGATCTCGAGTGGCAGGCTGGTCCACGGCTGTCGCGTGCCGGTCGAATAGTTGCCGCCCAGGACTGCCGTCGTGATGTCATGTCCGCCTTGAAGGATCGCGACGGTCGCACCGGCTGCCAGTGAGGCGTCCAGCCGGAGCGAAAACGTCGCAGCCGCGTTGCTCGGATCCTTGAGCTGCACGAAGTACTTGTACAGGCGGCCGGTCGTGACGTGATCGCGCCGTGCCGTCTGCACAGGGACAACGGTTGGCGATTCGACTTGCCAGCCGCGGAACGACCCATAGGCGCCAGTCTTGCTGATTGCCAGATCCGGCGCAGGGCCGGGGCAGGGGTCGGCGTAGGGCGCGATCTTGGCCAGCGCCTGCGGTCCAGTTTCGAAACGCGCGATGCGGATGCGCTTGCTGATCAACGGTGCGCTCGTTGACTCGATCGCGCCCTTTCGGACGGTGAATGCGAGGTCGATGCCGCTGTCCTTAACGGCCTGAACGACAGCGTCGCTGAATTGGCCGTAGGGGTAGGCAAGCGTCCGCGGCCGGTAGCCGAGCACTCCTTCGAGCACTACCTGGGCGCCCTCGATCTGTTCGTGCAATGCGGCGGCATCCAGAACGCGCAGATTCAGGTGGGTAAGGGTGTGGTTTCCGATGGCGTGGCCACGCGCGGCAAGATCGGCGATCTGTTCGTCCGACATGGTGGCCGGTGTCCCGCTCTGGCCTGCAATCACGAAGAACGTTCCACGCATACCAAGCGATTCAAGGATCGGCGCCGCGGACGTGTAGGCATCCTCGTCGCCGTCGTCAAACGAGACAACGAAAGTCTTGGACGGAGGGCAGGTGCGTGTCGAGTACCACTCCGCCAGCTGATCAGCGGTCGCGGACGTCCAACCCTGAGAGGCCAGATAGCTGAGCTGAACCGCGAACTGATCGGGGCACGTGTAAAACTCCGGCGACGTCGTGCCTTCCGGCGGACACGCGATGTGGTGGTAGTAGAGGACCGGAACGTGAAGCTGCCACTCAGGGGCGGGATCGACGGCTTGGGCGGCGCTGGCCGGCACGAGCCACCCCAGGGCTGCCGCAGCAAGCAACAGCACCTGGGCCACTTTCACCCGATGACGCCTCACATCCCCCACAGGGAGATTGTCCTCCCTGGCGGCGGGCTAAACCACCCGAAGACCGGCAATTTTCGCGGCGTTAACAATTGGGTATAGCCACGCGCGGCAGCCCGTACTAGCCTCGGAACGGAGCCAGTACAGCCAGTGCTGGCGGGTCAGAAGGGTGGCGCCCATGCCGTTACTCGGGCGCCGGACAGGGAGGCTTGTATGCCACGTTTGACTCGGCTTCGCCACGCGCCGCGATCGTTCATCGTGGGCCTGACGATGGGTCTCGTCATAGCCAGCGCGGGCGTCGTCGCGGCCGGCAACCTGCATCCGCCGGACATAACGACGCCCAAGTCGGAAAACCAGGTTACGAACCTGGATGTCCTGCGCCTCGAGCTCAAGAACTACTACGGCACGTCGGGCGCGACCACGGGCAACCCGAACCCGCCGGCGATCGCAGGCTGGACCCTGCCGTTGAACATGGACAGCAACTACGCCGCTGAGGCGCAGAAGGCCGCCAGCGACGGCACTCACTGGCTCGATGCCAAGGCCCACGGGAGTAAGTACCCGATGCCTGCCATCGTGCTCGATGTCGATGACACGACTCTGACGACGTGGAACTACGAGCTGTTCAGCAACTGGGACTTCAACCCGGCAACCAATGCCCAGTTCGTGGGTCTGACCGGCGACGACGTTCACCGGTAACGCCTTTCCGGCGACGCCGGGCATGCTTGCCATGGTCCAGCACGCGCAAGGACCTGGGTTATGCCATCTTCTTCCTCACCGGCCGCGGCGACGCGCAGCATCAGGCGACGATCGCCAACCTAGTAAGCGACACGGCTGCTGGGCTGCCCGATCTGACGACGGTGACGATCGGCGCCAATAGCGTGCCCGAGGTCGACGCCGGCTACCCGCGCCGACCGCCGTCAGTATCGGCCACGACAGCAACGTCAACGGCGGCACCCCGTTCGCCGACGGCCTGTTCACCAAGCCGGCGGTCGGCTTCTACCCCGCATACCTCAACCTGCCTCAGTTCTGCGCGACGTACATCGCGGCCGCTCAGTCGTGCCCGACCATCCAGTACAAGTCGGGCACTCGGGCATACATCGAATCGCTTGGCTACACGATCGTCGCCAACTTCGGCGATCAGTTCAGCGACCTGCTCAACGACTTCGCGGTCAAGACGTTCAAGATGCCCAACCCGAACTACTACCTGCCCTAGTGCTGGAGTCGTTCGTCTAGTTCGAACCGGACGAAGGCCGGCCGCGCGCAAGCGCGGCCGGGCCTTCTTCGCGTCATGTCGCGCTGCTCAACGAGCGTCTCTGACCGCGGGCGTATCGGCACCAGCATTACCTGGAGGGCAGCGTCGCTTTAGGACCGGTGGTTGGTGCGCGCGGCGCCCGCAGTCAAAGACAAATGCCGATCACTAACGTGCCACACCAGTCGCCGCATCGCCTCCAGCGATATCCGGCGCTCGGACGTTGGCTCCGATGAGTCGGAAGTGGCACTAATCGTCCGGCTCCCGCTTGGCTAATGCTGGAGGCGATATCGCCGGGACCGGGCCGGAGGGGCGCGTGGTGATTCGGGCGCGGCGAGCGCGGCTATGCTGGCCGACGTGGACCGCTGGCACACGATCATCGAGCCGTTTCGCATCCATTCGGTCGAGCCGATACGTCTGACGTCCGTCGAACAGCGCCAAGCGGCGCTGGAGGTCGCGGGCTACAACCTGTTCAACGTCCACGCCGACGACGTCATCATCGACCTGCTGACCGACTCGGGCACGGGCGCCATGAGCCGCGATCAGTGGGCTGCCGTGCAGCATGGCGACGAAAGCTACGCCGGCTCGCCGTCCTGGTACCGGTTCCTTGAAGCCGTCCAGAAGCTCTTCCCGTTCAAGCACGTAATCCCCACGCACCAGGGAAGGGCCGCCGAGAAGATTCTCTTCTCGGTCATCGGCGGCCCGGGCCTCGTCGTCCCCAACAACGCGCACTTCGACACGACGCGCGCCAACGTCGAGTTCAGCGGCGCGCAGGCCGTGGATCTGACGCCGCCGCGCGACCCACGGGAGCGCGCCCCGTTCAAGGGCGACATGGACGTGGCCGCGCTCGAACGACTGATCCAGCACACCGGCGCGGAGAACATCCCGGTCGTCTTCATGACCATCACCAACAACTCGATGGGCGGGCAGCCCGTCTCGCTCGCGAACATGCGCGCGGTACGCGAGGTCTGCGATCGCTACGGCCTGCCCCTCTTCCTGGACGCGTGCCGCTTCGCGGAGAACGCCTGGTTCATCAAGCAGCGCGAGGATGGCTACGCCGACAAGTCGATCCCGGAGATCGTCGGCGAGATCGCCGCGCTGGCCGACGGCATGACCATGAGCGCCAAGAAGGACGGCCTGGCCAACATCGGCGGCTGGCTGGCGATGAACGACGATGATCTCGCCGAGCGCTGCCGCAACATGCTCATCCTGACTGAGGGCTTCGTGACCTACGGCGGTCTCGCGGGGCGCGACCTGGAGGCTGTCGCCCAGGGCTTAAGCGAAGTCGTCGACGAGGACTACCTGCGCTACCGCATCCGCTCGACCGAGTACCTGGGCGAGGCGCTCAGCGCCGCCGGCGTGCCGGTCGTGCTGCCGATCGGCGGCCATGCCGTGTACCTCGACGCGCGTGCGCTGCTGCCGCACATCCCGCCGACGCAGTACCCCGGCCAGGCGTTGGCCGTCGCGCTCTATCGCGAGGGTGGCATCCGTGGCTGCGAGATCGGCACGGTCATGTTCGGGATGCATCCGGACGGCACCGAGCATCCCGCTGCGTTCGAGCTCGTGCGCCTGGCGATCCCGCGCCGGACGTACACCCAGTCGCACGTCGACTACGTCGTCGAGGTCGTCAAGTGGGTCGCGTCCCTGGCGGCCGATCTGCGTGGCTATCGCATCGTCAGCGAGCCCGCAGCTTTGCGCCACTTCACCGCGAGATTTGAGCCCCTATGAATGCCGGCTCGTAGCGCGTAGGCTCCCGCTGCCGTCGCGACGTCGGGGTTCGAGGTCCCTGCAGCTTCCCGTTCGAAAGGGCAGTTGTGCGCAAGTTGGTCCTGATTGTGTGGTCATTGTTCATCCCTGTCGCGCTGCTCGCCGCGCCAGCCTCGGCCATGGCGACCGCCGGTTTCGATTACGGCGTCGTCCACGACTACTGCGGCAGCACGAACGACTGGACGAACTACTACAAGGTTCGCGAGACCTCCGCCGACACGACGAATGCCAACCGACTGACGATCGACAGCTGGGCGCAGACGAAGTACTTCATGGCCGTCCACCCGCACTGGGTAACCGTCAAGAACTGGCCGCAGGCGTCGACGTCATTCGCCATCGACCACACGTATCACCACCTCACCGTCAAACGCTCGTGGAACGGGGGCGGGATCGAGCAGGCCAGTCGGATCGTCATGAGGTTGCGAGCGTGGCATAACGGGACCCTGCTCTGGAGCATGAACGTCCACAGCACGCCCTGCTGAGCTCTGAATGTCGGCGGCGGCGGCCGCGGCCGACCTGTTGGACGTTCTTTGGACGGCTCTATCTGAACATGCAATCGTTCTCTTTCGGAAAGTAATCGCGTAAGGAGTGTCCAGTGAAGAAACGGCTCGCACTTGTTCTGGCCAGACTCGGCCCAGCATTGGCACTGGTCGGGCTGTTGTCCGCGTTGGCCCTGCCGGCTACCACAGCCGCGGCGAGCAGCTACACCTTCAAGATCGTTGACCAGCACTGCCTCCCTGGCGGCCACAACATCTTCTTCCGCGTGAGCGGCACGGCCGCCGGCTCGACAGCCTGCGACCAAGCTGACGATCAAGTCGACATCCCAGTATTTCTCCGGCGGAACGTGGCACAACTTCTACAAGTGGAAGAGTCAACAAGACTACGTTCACGCCCAACGGCCAGCCTCACACCATCGACTACGAGTACACGCACACGGACAACAGCAGCCCCTACCACTGGCGCATCGTGTCCGTGCTCAAAGCCCTTCAGGGCAAGCACTATCTGGACGGTAAGACTCTGACCAGCAAGGCCTGCTAGCGAGTCTCCAGGCCGCGGCGCACGGCTCATGGCGCCGCGGCCTTGTTGAGGAATACCCTCTTTCCGCGACGTGAGTTGCCCGGCGCCGCATTCCCCAGGCTGGGGCTGTTCGCTGGATAGGAATGAGGGTCAGATGCGCAGCCGTTTCGGCTTTCTGTTTCTTCTCTCGATAACCATGCTGCTTGCGCTGCCGGGGTCGACCGTGGCCAGCGGCGGCTATGACTACGGCGTCGTCCACGACTACTGCGGCGGCCCGATGGGTTGGACCGTGTTCTACAAGGCCCGCCTGATCGCGGCCGACACAACGGGCGCCAACAAGCTGACGATCGACAGTTGGGCTCAGGCGCGGGATCCGGGCCATCCGCATTGGTACATCGCGCACACGTGGCCGCGGGTCTCGACGACCTTCACGCCGAGCGGGTCGTATCACTACCTCACACTCGCTCACAAGTTCCCCGGCGGTCTGGATGTAGGGGTTCGCATCGTGTTCAAGCTGAGCGCCTGGGACCATGGGTTGCTTGCCTGGACTCAAACGCTCCACAGCACGATCTGCTGATCCGCGCGGGGTAGTCCCGCGGATCGCCTAGGCGTTCGCCCCGTCCGCGCTGGCTACGGCCGCCGCCGCTGCTTCGGCTTCGGCGACGGCCTGCGCGATGGTCAATTGCGCGGCGCCGGCCATCGCGCGATCGACCAGGGCGGCATGGCTTGCTCGTAACTGGTCGAGTGGCGGCGCGAGTCCGGCCAGCCCAAGGTCGGGCGCGCCACCCATCTCCGAGCGCATGCGTTGCGCCACGAGCGCCAGCCTGGCCGCAACCTCCCGATCGGCGCCACAGTCGAGGATGAGGATCGCTACCGCTTCCAATCCGAGGGCTACGCCAATGTTGGCATCGGCGGCCGTGGCGCGATGCAAAGCGTCCAGGAACCATTTGGCGGCCTTGGCATAGTTGCCTCGTCGAAGCTCAATCCCGCCAAGGGTCAGGATGTTGAAGGCCTTGGTGTACTCGTCGGTGAAATGCTCGCTCTTTTCCAGTGCGCTGGCAGAGATTCGGTAGGCATTGTCAAGATCTCCCAGGCGCAACAACGCGAGACCCAGCCCCTGTAGTCCGGCGAGCTCGTTGGAGCGGTCGTCGGCCTCGGCCGCGAGATCCATCGTCTTCTGGAAGTAGTCGCGCGCGAGGGCCGGGTCCGTGGGCAGGTAGCTCCAGCCAAGGTTGTTGTATGCCTGAGCCAGGCCGGTCTTGTCGCCGATCTGCTCGCGCAATGCGACCTCGTCGTCCGTCATCTGGCGCGACGCGGCGTAGTCGGTGTGCCACGAAGCCAGCTCCGCGCCCACACCGAGCAGACTCGCCCGATCCTGCGGACGGCCGTCGGCAGGCCACGACCGGAGGATCCGATCGACGAGACGCCGTGACTCGGACAGGTGGTTCCGCGTTCGCGAGAAATCCTTGAGCCCAACCGCCACGGCCGTGGCGCTCGCGAAGTCGTTGCGACTGATCGACCAATCGAGAGCGGCCCTGAAGTTGGGCATCTCGACGTCCAGCTGATCGAGCCGGGCATTGCGATCGGGCGATGACAGGACGTCCCTTGCGGACGCGGCAAGGGACGTGTAATAGGCGGCGTGCGAGTCGCACACCCGTTCTTCCTCGCCGGATGCTGCGAGCTGCTCCAGCGCGTACTCGCGAATCGTCTCGAGCATTGCGAACCGGGAGCCACGGTCATCGGTCGAGCTGCGCAGCAGGCTTCGCGCGACGAGTGCGCCGAGCAGGTCGATCGGGTCGACCCCGAGGGTGCCCTCCGGATCGACTACGGCCAGAACGGCATCCAGGTCGGCCCCACCGGCGAACACGGACATGCGCCTGAAGCCGCATTTCTCGTCGTCGCTGAGCAGGTCGTGGCTCCAGTCGATGGCGCCGCGCAACGTTCGCTGGCGGTCGCTGACGTCGCGCCGCGACCCTGCCAGGAGGGTCAGGCGGTGGTCCAGCCTGTCCAGGATCTGGGCCGCAGTGAGGACGTTGACGCGTGCTGCGGCGAGCTCGATGGCCAGTGGCAGACCGTCCACGCGCCGGCAGATCGCCGCGATGGCAGGGGCGTTGTCGTCGGTCAGCTGAAAGTCGGGACGGGCCGACTGGGCCCGTTCGACGAACAGCTCAACCGCCTCCAGGCCGGCCACCTGTGCCGCGGTGGGATGGCCGGGCTCCGTGGGCAGTGCCAGCGTGGGCACTGGATAGAGCCGCTCGCCGGCCACGCCGAGCGGCTCGCGGCTTGAGCCCAGCACGACAAGCTCCGGGGCGGCGCCAACCAGCGCAGCGATGTGCGGAGCGCCACTGACGACCTGCTCGAGGTTGTCGAGAATGAGCAGCATGCGCTTGCGCGCGAGATACGCGGCGACGGTGTCCGTGATGGGCCGGGCGGGTTCCTCGATGAGCCCCAGTGTCTGGGCGATCTGCGGTATGACCAGGTCCGGATCGCGCACCGTGTCCAGGCCGACGAAATAGACGCCGTCTGCGAAATGCACGAGCGCGGCGCGGCCGGCCTCGATGGCCAGGCGCGTCTTGCCCGTCCCGCCCGGGCCGATCAACGTGATCAGCCGCTCCGTGGCGAGCAGTCGCTCGACCTCATCCAGCTCGCGGCCACGGCCGACGAAGCGCGTCAGCGGCGTTGGAAGGTTGGTGCGCGCCGCCGCGGACTCCGTCCGCGGCGGCGGAAACTCCGCCCGCAGCCCGGGCACCACGACCTGGTACAGCCGCTCTGAATCGGCGATGTCGCGCAACGACTGGACGCCCAGGTCGCGCAACGTCACTTGCTCGTCAAGCGCGTCGCCGACCAGCGCCTGGACCTGTTGCGAGCAGATGATCTCGCCACCCCACGCCGCGGCCATGATCCGTGCCGCGCGATGAACATCGATGCCCGTGTAGTCACGACCGCCGAAGACCGCCTCGCCGACATGAATGCCGATCCGGACACGCACGTCCTGCCCGTCCGGCCAGGCGTGGCCGGCGAGCGCACGCTGAGCCGCAATGCCCGCGCTCAGCGCGGCGCGCACCGTCGGCAGCACGGCGAAAACGGAGTCGCCCTCCGTTGAGACGATCGTGCCCGACTGCGCCTCAATGGCGCCGCGCATCAGCGCGAAGTGAGCGTCAAGAAGCGCAGCGAAACCCGTCGCCGGCCGCCGCGACGAGGCGTGTCGAGCCCTCTATGTCGGACATCAGGAACGCGACCGTTCCGCTGGGCAGGTTGGTCACCCGCCAAGATTACGTCGCGGCGCCGTGAGCCTTCAGATTGGGCGCGGCCAAATGCTCCCAATGCTTGGTCGGATGGCGCTCGGCGGTACCCGCAGTGTCCGGGACCGCTTTCTCCTCGAGTCGGCGCATGGCCTGCTCGTGCATGATCGGCTCGTACACAGCGTATGTCCCCGACTGTGTCGTCTTGGCCGAATACATCGCGAGATCAGCATCGCGCAGCACGTCGTCAGCCCTCATGTCGGCCTCACCGGCATCAACCGCGATGCCGATTGAAACGGTCACGCGCACCGAGTGGTCGCCCACCGGCACTGAAGCGCCGAGGGAGGCCAGCAGTCGACTGGCCACGCGACGCGCGTCGTCTTCGCTGGCGTTCTCGAGCAGGACCGCAAACTCGTCGCCGCCGAGGCGCGCGGCTGTGTCGTCCGGCCGCAGCGTGGCGCGCAACCGTTCACCCAGGGTCACCAGCAGAACATCGCCCGCACTGTGACCCAGGCTGTCGTTGACCGTCTTGAAGTCGTCAACATCGAGGAACAGGACGGAGAACGCGGACTTGCCTTCCTGGCGCCGACGGGCCAGGACGTGGTCGAGCCGGTCGATGAACAGCGGCCTGTTAGCCAAACCGGTCAATGCGTCCGTGAACGCCTGCCGATGGAGGCGTTCCTCGAGCCGCTTGTGCTCTGTCACGTCGCGGTAGTTGAGGACGATGCCGTCGACGATGGGGTCGTCGGTGCGGTTCGTCGCCGTAACGCTCAGCCAGCGCCACTCGCCGTCCGCGCGGCGCACGGGCACTTCTACCTCTTCCTTAGCCCCGGGCGTTGCGCCAACGCGGCGCAGCACGGCCTGGGCTCGAGTCCTGCCGCGCGGATGCATGAGCTCCAGGGCTGAGCGCGACATCGTTTCCTTGATCGGGTAGCCCAGGACGCGCTCAGACGCGGGGCTGACGTAGCGGAAGCGTCCGTCAACGGACACCACTGCGAACGCATCCGACGCGTTGGCGAGGAGCGACGCGTAGCGCCGCTCAGATCTGCCCAGGACGGCACTCAGCTCGTGCATGCGCAGGAGGATGGCGCTGATCACGACGACGCCGGTGATGCCGATCAGGGCGATGTCGACGTGATCGGAGAAGAAGCGCTGATAAAGCGCAAACGCGGGCAGCATTGCGATAGCGATCCCAATGAGGACGAGCCGGCCGGTGCTCTCGGCGATGATCGGACGCTCTGATGGTTCGCCTATCTCTGCCATCGACGGATCGAGCGCAGCCAGGCCGAACAACACGTAGCTCAGCAACCAGAACGCGTCCGACGGCGCCGGATAGGCGCTGCTGACGCCGAGCACGGTCTCGACCACGTCGCCGCCGAGCATGGCCATGAGCGACGCGACGAGCAGGTAGAGCGAGCGCCGCCCGTGCCTTCCGGTCAGCAGCAGATAGGCGGCCGCGGCAACGATCAGCGCGTCCCCCGTCGGATAGGCGATCGTGACCACACGCTCGAGGAGAGGGATCGTCTCGTCATGAATGACACCGTCGATGATCCCCAGCCACAGCAGGAGGACCGCGGCGAGGCCGATCAGGATCGCGTCGATCGCCGCGGTCATCCGGTAGCGCGGCTGGCGCGCGCGGATGAACAACAGCAGGCCGGCGGCAAGTAGCGGGTAACCCAGCAGATAGAAACCGTCGGCAAGTGACGGGTAGGACGCGCCGTTGGGATCCAGGTAGTCGTAGGCGTACCAGATCGCGTCGGCGATAAGGAATGCGGCCTGGCCGGCGGCGAGGATCAGCCACGGCTTGGGATCGCGCGGCTTGAACAGACGCAGGCCGATCGGCACGGCCAAAAACGCCGCCGCCGACATGGTCAGGTAGCAGACGCTCGCAAGGCCTTGGCCCAACGCGAAATAGCCGGCAAATGAAGCGGCCGAAATGATCAGATAGGCGAGCGTCAGGCGCGATTGGGGCATTTGTGCGGCGAACCTAACAGCGCTTAACTGTCCGCCGTACTCGGTATGTCGTTTGGTGCGGTTAGCCCAGATGGGCTAACCGCTGCGTGGGTTGATGCCGGTGTCGGGTGTAAGGTCGACGGGCTGCCCCGGTCTTTGTCAAGGAGTCGACTCATGCGCATGCAATTCCGACTGTTATGGGGCGCAGTCGCGCTGTTGGCAGCACTCGCCCTCCCGGCTACGACCTTTGCCGGGCACGGCGTCTTCTATCGCATCACCAGTGCCAGTTGCAGCCCGGGCGAAGCCGGCTTTGCGCTCAACTTTGTGGCCAAGGGCAACACTGACGTCAACCGTTTCAAGGTCCGTGCCTGGGTGGAGCAGCGTTCAATCAGCGGCGGGACGTGGAGTCACACCCACTTCCCCCAGGTTGACCAAACGTTCACGGCGGACGGCACCCGCCATCGGCTGCAGATCAACCACTGCTATGCGGATTCACTCGCGGTGTACACGAGATTCATCGTGCATCTGCAGGCCTTCAACGACGCCGGCATCGTGTTTGGCGGCAAGGTACGCAGCGGCAAGATGTGATCCCGGCGCCGCGGCGCTCAAAGCGAGCGTCTAGAGCGGCGCGGCCGTCCCCAGGTGGCGGGCTACGAAATCGATCATGTCTTCCTGATGGCTGATGCGCACGTCGGTGCGCAGCGAGCCGTGGCCCGCGTCAAAACGCAAGACCTCGTGCGGCCGGCCCAGCTCCTGCAGCCCGACGATGTAATTGTCGATCTGGCGGATCGGGCAGCGCGGGTCGTTCTCGCCGGCGAGGATCAACATCGGCACGCTGACGTTCTCGATGAACGTGATCGGTGAGCGTTCGATATAGCGCTGTGGATCCTCTTCAGGGGTCGCGCCGAACAGCGCGCGGTCATACGCCTTGAGCGGATCCATCTCGTCCTCGAAGGCCGCGATGTAGTCGGCGACCGGGACACCGGCCACGCCCAATGCCCAGAGGTGCGGCTGCAAACCCAGCCCCAGCAGCGTCAGGTAGCCGCCCCACGATGCGCCGGAGATGACGATGCGCTCGCGGTCGGCGATGCCGTCCTCGACGACGCGCTGCCAGACCGCGGCGATGTCCTCGAGCTCGGTCAGGCCGGGGTTGCCCTGGAGTGCATCGCGCCATGCCCGGCCGTAGCCGGTCGAGCCGCGGTAGTTGACCTGCACAACGGCGAGGCCGTGATCAACCCATGCCTGGACGGGCGGCGAAAAGGAGTCTCGATCGTTCGCCTCCGGTCCGCCGTGAATGACGAAGATCGTGGGGTGCGGGCGGCCGGCCGGGGGCTCGGCAACGAGGGCATGGACGTCGCCCGCCCATAGATCCGTGTAACGAACGCCACCCGGCGACTGTTCTCCCGCCGGCCGCAGCAGCACGCCACCGCTGCGACCGTCGCGGTCGATGAAGCGGACCTCCGACGATGTCGCGGAATCACTCCACTGATACCAGACCTCGCCGTCGGGCCGCACCGCGGCGGCGGCGATCGTGCCTGGGTCCGTGGGGATCTCTACCAGCCGCTCAGGGTCCAGCTCCAGCCGGTACAGCTGCGAGCGGCCGGCATGCTCATGGGCGATGAGAATGGCGCGGCCGTCGGGATACCACGACGCGTCGACATCGCCAGGCAGATTGAGCTCGAACAGGCGTGTTGCGCCGCTCCTGGGCCACCAGATCAGCGGCCGCGTCAGGTCGTTGCGCTCATGCATGACGAGCACGCGCTCATCATCCGGCACGTGTGTGAACCCATGCGAGTGGAGCGCGAGACCGGGGCCGTCGTTGAGATCAGCAACAGTCGTGCCGTCCGGGTCCACGACGCGCAGCGCAGGATGGCGGCTGTCGCCGTCCTCCGAGTGATGGAAGCACAGGAGCTGCTCGTCGGCCGACAGACCGCCCAGCCAGGCCTGCTCCGCGTGGTGGTAGATCTGCCGTGGTTCCTGGCCGGCGCGCAGCACATAGATGGAAGCGCTGTCCTCAACCGCCCGACCAACAACCTGGATGTTTCTGCCCAACTCGAGGCCTGCGTCGTACGCCCGACCCAGGCTCACCGCGGCCTGCTTGACGTCGCCGTCGGCGAAAGGCTGAATCATCCAGCGCCCGAGCTCATCGCCATCTGTGTCGTCGAACCACCAGACGTTCGCGCCGGACGGATCGATTGTTCCGTTGAGCGTGCCCTCCTTGCGATCGGTCAGCTGCCGCTTCTCGTCAGTGGCGCGATCCCAGGCGTACAGCTCCCACTTGCCCGACTCGTTTGAGGCGTAGGTCAAGTGCTCGGGACGACCGTCAGCCCAGTCCGGAAGAGTCGTTCGTGCGGCGCGAAACCTGCGCCGCCACGCTGCGTCGTCGGCCGCCTCGCTCATCAGCGCTGCGGCCCGGCCGCGCGAATGGCGTCGCTCACCTTGTCTTCGAACTGCTTGAAGTTCTCGACGAACATCGCTGCCAACTGGCGTGCCCGCGCGTCGTAGGCATCCTTGTCGGCCCACGTGTCGCGTGGCCAGAGCACCTCCGTCGGAACATCGGGGCAGCGCGTCGGAACCTCGAAGCCGAAGGTCGGATCCGTGCGAGTCGCGACGCCGTCGAGCGCGCCGCTCAGCGCGGCGCGGACCATCTGGCGCGTCCAGGTGATGTTCATGCGTTCGCCGCCGGCGCCTGCCGGGCCGCCGGTCCAGCCGGTGTTGATCAACCAGACCGGAACGTCGTGCTTGTCCATGCGCTCACCCAGCATCTGCGCGTAGACGCTCGGGTGGCGGGGCATGAACGGCGCCCCGAAGCACGTCGAGAACGTCGCTGTGGGCTCCTTGACGCCAACCTCCGTGCCGGCGAGCTTGGCCGTGTAGCCGCTGATGAAGTGGTACATCGCCTGGTCGCGCGTCAGCCTGGCGACGGGTGGCAGGATGCCGAACGCGTCGGCGGTCAGGAAGACGATCGTCGACGGGTGACCAGCCATACCGTGCTCTGAGCTGTTGCTGATGAAGTTGAGCGGGAACGCTCCGCGCGTGTTCTCCGTGAGCTCCTCAGAGTCCAGGTCCAGCTCACGGGTGACCGGGTCGATCGCGACGTTCTCCAGGATCGTGCCGAAGCGGCGCGTCGTGGAGTAGATGTCCGGCTCGTAGATGTGGTTGAGACGGATCGTCTTGGCGTAGCAGCCACCCTCGAAGTTGAAGACGCCTTCGTCGCTCCAGCCGTGCTCGTCGTCGCCGATCAGGATCCGCTCCGGATCAGCGCTCAGGGTGGTCTTGCCCGTGCCGCTGAGGCCGAAGAAGATCGCCACGTCGCCGTCCTTGCCGACGTTGACGCTCGAGTGCATTGGCAGCACGCCTTCCGCGGGCAGGCGGTAGTTCATGATCCCGAAAGCGCCCTTCTTGATCTCACCCGCGTACTGGGTGCCGCCGATCAGGATCTCCTGCTTGGCCAGGTTGACCAGGATCACCGTCTCGCTGCGCGTGCCGTCGCGCTCAGGATCTGCCTTGAACGACGGCGCGTCGATGATCGTGAAGTTGGGGACGAAGTCGATCAGCTCTTCCTGGCTGGGCCGGATGAACAGGTTGTCGACGAAGATGCTCGCCCAGGCGGTTTCCGTGTATGCGCGGACGGAGCGGCGATAGCGCGGGTCGGCGCCCACGAAGGCGTCCTGGACATACACCGCGCGGGAATTCATGTGGTCGATGAAGCGCTGACGCAGAGCGTCGTAGCGCGCCTGCGCTATCGGCGTGTTGAAGCCGCCCCACCACACGCCCTCGCGTGCATCCGTCTCGTCGACGATGAACTTGTCCTTGGGCGAGCGGCCGGTGTGCTTGCCGGTGCGGACGACGAGCGGCCCGGCTGCAGCCAGGATGCCCTCGTCCTGGTTGATGGCGTGCTCGTACAGGGCCGCGGGCGGCAGGTTGGCGTGGCGCTTCTTGCCCAGCTGAGGCATGTCACTGGCGCGACGGACGAAGCCCTTCGTCGTCGCGGTGGTATCGCCAGGTTTGTCGAGAGTTGTGGCCACGGTCGGTCTCCTGCTCAGCGGTTGGGTGCGCTCCGTGGCGCACACGCACTTCCATCTGGCGGACCGGCCGCGCGTGCCCGGGCATTTGTCTCGCTGGTGCCACCCTGTCGCTGGTGGCTCCGTGCGAGTGAGCCTGAGAGTCGGCTTACGCAGTTCGTCGACTGTGAATTGTACGACTCTGTTCCGTGCGCAGGGCAACGCCCTACTATCAGGGCTGCCTCCAGCTAGAGGATCCGGGCGAAAACATGCACGATCTAACGCCGGGCGGTCAGCTTGGCGCGTATCGCATTCAGTCGATCATTGGCCGCGGCGGCATGGGCGTCGTCTACCTCGCGGACGATGAGGGGCTGGGTCGGCATGTCGCGCTCAAGGTCCTTGCCCCACAGTTCAGCGCCGACGGCAGCTTCCGCAACAGATTCGAGCGCGAATCGCGCCTGGCGGCGTCGCTTGACCATCCCAACGTCGTGCCCGTGTACGAGGCGGGCGAGATCGACGGCGTGCTGTTCATTGCCATGCGTTACGTCGCTGGGCCGGATCTGCGCACCGTGCTCGACAGTGAGGGCAAGTTCGAAGTCGCCCGAGCGATCGGCATCTCCGCCCAGCTGGCCAGCGCTCTCGATGCGGCCCACGCGCACGGCCTCATCCACCGCGACGTCAAGCCCGGCAACGTTCTTCTGGCGGCGGGCTACGGCAGTGACGGCGGTGAGCACGTCTACCTGTCCGACTTTGGCCTGACCAAGCGCAGCGCTTCAAAGAGCGGCCTGACGCAGCTGGGACAGCTCGTCGGCACGATCGACTACATCGCACCGGAGCAGATCACCGGCACCGGCGTCGACGGCCGCGCGGACATCTACGCCCTGGGCTGTGTGTTCTACGAGATGCTCGCCGGCCAACCGCCTTTCATGCGCGAGACGGATCTGGCGACCATGGCCGCGCACCTCCACGAGCCACCACCGTCGCTGACGGCTGTCAGGCCGGATCTCCCGCCGGCGGCCGACCCGCTCATCGCGCACGTGCTGGCCAAGGATCCCAATCAGCGCTTCTCGACCGCGGCGGAGTTCGTCCGTGCAGCACGTGCCGCGCTTGTGCCTGACGCGCGGCAGCCAACTGGCGAAGTCGGCGGACGGGCGGACCCAACGATCATCGCCGCGGCCGCGGTGGCAGCCCCGATCGCCGGGCAGGACGTCGTCCGCTCGCCGACGGTGCTGACCGATACGAACGTTCCGCCCGGCGCGGATGGTGCGCCCGTGGCCGCGGGTGCCGCGACGATCCTGAATGCGCCGGCTCTGCCGCCACCAGGGTCCATCAGCGGGCCACCGGCCGCAGCCTCCGGACCGCCGCCGGGAAGCGCTCCGCCGCCGCCCGATACAGGCGCCTTCGCGTCAGGTGGCAGCGTGCCGCCGTTCTTCCCGACCGGCGCCCAGGGCTATCCGCCGCCACCGCCACCGCCCAGATCTGGACGATCCGTGCCGATGGCGGTGATTGCCGCGGCTGTGGGCCTGGTCATCCTGCTCGTCGCCGGTGTCGCCTTCGTGATCGCGACCGCGCCCCACGCGACGCCGTCGCTGGTCGCCCAGGTGACTCCACCAGGAACCTTGCCGGTTGCGACCGCGACGATCGCCACACCTGCGGCTACGCCATCATCCGCGCTGACCACGCCACCCGCCACCGCTCTTCCAACGACGCCTGCTCCGAGCGGCACACCAGCCTCGACATCGACGCCGAGCGTGACTCCTACCGCGTCGCTGCAGCCGCCCGCCACTCCGTCGTCGTCACCACTGCCGGCCACCGAGTTGGGTAAGTTGCTGGCATTGCTGAATACAAGCGTGGGAACCTGCACTGAGGACATCAACAAATACAACGCCGTACCAATCACAGAAGCCCTGTGTCCTGACGGTACGTATGCGCGACGGTATGCACGATTCGCATCGAGTGCCGATCTTGATAAGGCATGGAATTGGTTCCACATCACGTCAACAGATAATTGCAACGGCTTCGGTAACCAGACGTGGACTTATAACGACTACAGCCCGGACCTGACGCGCGGCCGAATCGCGTGCTTCACCAAGAGCGATATTGGCTCCGGATTTCCGCAGCTGATGTTCACCTATGACGACCTGAATCTGTTGGGCGTCATCATTGGTGATAGCAACGCGACGGTCACAACTTTGACCGACGACTGGAATGCGAACGACGGCCTGGTTCCGCCAACCCAATGACGCAGGAGCTGGCGGCCGGCAGCGAGTTCGGCTCCTACCGCATCCTGTCGATCATCGGTCGCGGCGGAATGGGCGTCGTCTACCTGGCCGAGGACACCGGGCTCGACCGTCGCGTAGCCCTTAAGGTCCTCGCCGCGCAGTACACCACCGACGCGGCGTTCCGGGCTCGTTTTGAGCGTGAGTCACGTCTCGCCGCCGCGCTCGACCACCCCAACGTCGTGCCCGTCTACGACGCCGGCGAGATCGAGGGCGTGCTGTTCATCGCCATGCGCTACGTCGCCGGAGCCGACCTTCGGGTGGTACTCGATCGTGACGGACAGTTCGACGCCTCGCGCGCGCTCGGTATCTCTGCGCAGCTGGCGAGTGCCCTGGACGCGGCCCACAACCTGGGCCTGATCCATCGCGACGTCAAACCCGCCAACGTGCTGGTTTCCGACAGTCGCGGCGTCGACGGCGGCGAGCACGTCTACCTGAGCGATTTCGGCCTGACCAAGCACAGCGCCTCAAAGAGCGGCCTGACGCAGCTGGGACAGCTGGTGGGCACGATCGACTACATCGCACCCGAGCAGATGGCGGGCGGCGCGATCGACGGCCGAGCGGACATCTATGCCCTGGGCTGTGTGTTCTACGAGATGCTCGCCGGCAAGCCGCCATTCGCGCGCGACTCAGATTTGGCGACCATGGCCGCGCACCTTCACGAACCGCCTCCGTCGCTCACGGCAGCGCGCCCCGATCTCGCGCCGGCGGCAGATGCAGTGATAGCGCGCGTGCTGGCCAAGGATCCCGGCCAGCGCTACCCGACGGCAGCCGAATTCGTCCGTGACGCACGACGCGCCCTGCTCCCCGGCGCCGCTCCACGTGTTGCTGCGGCCACGGCAGTTGCAGCGCAAACAGTCATCTCGCCGGCGCCTGTTGCCCCCACCTCGGCCACGGCAACAGCGACGATCGTCAACGCGAATGCTCCGTCGCCGACGCCCAGTGCCGCGCCACCACCGACCGGCGGGCCACCGCCGGACCTGGGCGCCTTTGCCTCGAGCGGCGGCGCGCCGCCCTACACCCCGACCGGGCAGCAGAGCTATCAACCACCGCCCAAGCCCCGACGTTCGGTGCCAATGGCAGTCATCCTCGGGGCGGTCGGATTGGGCATCCTGCTCGTTGCCGGGGTCGCGCTGGCGCTCGCCGGGGCGCCGAACGCGACGCCGACATCGGTCGCCCAGGTGTCGCCGTCCGCGCCCGTATCTCTCTCGCCAACGTCCCAGCCAACGTTCGCGCCGAGCGCGACGGCGTTGGCGACCACGCCGGCGTCCACACCTGCCCAAACGAGTCCGCCGACAACTCCGCTCGCCACCGCCATCGCTACCGCAACCGCCACGTCCGCCCCAACAGCGCCCCCGCCGACGCCGACCTCCCCGCCACCACCCACAGCGACTCCCGGCACCGCATACGACCGACTGCTCGCCATGCTCAGCCCGGCCGACGTTCCACTCGCCTCATGTACCGAGAACACCCAGCCGATTTTTGGCATCCAGCCCGTCAGCCGAGCCACGTGCACTACTGGACCGATTGAGCGCGACTACGTCGTACTCAAGGACAGCAGCGAAGTGGATACCGTGTGGACAAGCTTTGACATTCTGCCCAGAAATGTATGTCCAGGTTACGAGGGCGGCGCATGGCATTACGGCTCCGATGCTGCCGACCTGACTCGGGGCAAGATCGCCTGCGGACTTCCCGGAGGAGTGCCCCAGCTTGTCTTTACTTATGACGACCTGCATTTGATCGGTGTTTTTCAAGAAACGCTGGGTTCTACGAAGGATGCAATTACGGCGGCATTCACAGAAGGCAACGGTGTAATTCCACAATGAGCAGCACTCAATGAACGTCGCGCTTTCTGTCGGGGCGGTGTCTGACGCAGGTGTGGTCCGCCGCAGCAATGAAGACTCGTACCTGGTCAAGCCGCCGCTGTTCGTTGTTGCGGACGGGATGGGCGGCCACGCGGCCGGCGAGATCGCGTCACGGTTGGCCGTGGAATCGTTCTCTGGCGCGGATCTCAGCGACTCGTCTGACACGGACGCGATCAAGACGGCAGTGGCGGAGGCAAATCGGCTCGTGTTCGAGACCGCCACCGGCTCCACGATGGGCATGGGCACGACCTGTGCGCTCCTGCTCGTCGGCAAGGGCATCGCACATGTCGCCAATGTCGGGGATTCGCGGGTCTATCGGGTGCGCGACCGCGAGCTCGAGCAGCTGTCGCGCGATCACACGCTCGCGGCTGAGATGGTCGACCAGGGCCTGATTTCTCCTACACAGGCGCTGCGCGATGGTGGCAGCGCAATCACACGTGCCCTGGGCGGCGCGGCGACTGTCGAGCCTGACGCCACAACTCTCGAGCTGCTCCCTGGCGACCGGTTCGTGCTCTGCTCTGATGGGCTGTCGAGCATGGTCACGAACGATGTCATCAGCACGACCCTGCTGGACAACGCGGACCCTCAGGACGCCGCGCAGAAGCTCGTCGACGCAGCGAAGGCGGCAGGCGGCGATGACAACGTCACCGTGATCGTGGTCGATGTGGACATCCCGCCAATGCCGGATGCGGCGGCGCCGGACACGGCAGTGCCCGCCACGGCAGCGCTGGCGGCCTCAACGCCAGCACCTACTTCTGCGCCCGTAACGGCCGCGCCGGCGCTGCCACCGACTGCTGCGTCCGCGCCGGCCGCGCGGCAATCGGGTGGGCGGTCGGGCTGGCTGCTCGTGTTGATCGCGCTCGTCATCGCGGTCGTGGTCGTCGCGCTGCTCCTCAAGAACTTCACCTGAGGAGGGCGGCCACGAAGCTCGTCGTAGTCGCCGGGCCGCACGCAGGTCGCGAGGTCGGCAACACCTCGGCGCCCGCAACGATCGGTCGCGATCCGGCCAGCGACCTGGCTCTCGTCGACGCACGCGTCTCGTGGCATCACGCGCGTCTCACGCCGCTGCCCGACGGCCGAGCAATCATCGAGGACCTCGACTCGACCAACGGCACTTTCGTCAACGGCCAACGAGTTCGTGATCGGGCATTCCTGACCGGCGGCGAGGCGGTCACCGTGGGTGACACCAGGCTGAGCGCCGTCGCGACCGCGCCAGCCGTTGCGCCACCGCCACCGGCTCAGCCGCCGATCCAGCAGCCGCCAATTCCGCAACCGCCAGTCCAGCAGCCGCCGATGCCGCAACCGCCGCTACCGCCGCAGCAATTTGCGCCCGGACAGCCGCCGCCGCGGCCGCCGGTCGCCAGCCCGTCGGTCATCCAGCGCATCCACCTCGAGCAATCGGTCAGACGGGCGAATCTAACCGCTGTCGCTGCGTTGGTGGTGTCTGTCGTGATCATCGCCGTGGTTGCCGGCGCGTACGTGCTCGCGCCGAGACCGGCCGCCGCGCCGCCCATCACCCTGGGACCTCCGGCGAGCGCCGTGAGCATCGCCGACGTCGCTGCGGCAGCAGAACCTTCGACCGTGCTCGTCGTGGTCAACCGGGATGGGAAGCGCGTTGGCAACGGGACGGGTTGGGTGTACGACGCCACCAACGGCTACATCGTCACCAACGGGCATGTCGTCAACGCCGCCGAGACGCTTCAGATCGGTTCCAACACGATGAGGGGCGCCTCGATAGTCGGTGATGCGCCGTGCGAGGACCTGGCCGTCTTACGTGTTGACGACGGATCTGGACTGCGCGCGCTGACCCTGGGCAGCCAGGGAGAGGTGCGGCTTGGCGACACGGCGATCGCCCTTGGCTATCCGCTCAACGCTTCGCCAACGGATGACCTACAGGTCACCGTGGGCAACGTTTCAGCGGTCGAGGTGTCGTACGACACGCATGGTGTCATCGATGTGCCCGACTATCCCAATGTCCTTCAGACGACGGCGGCGATCAATCCAGGCAACTCTGGCGGACCATTGATCGCAGTCGACGGCAGGCTGATCGGCGTGAATTCGGCCGGCGCGCCCGTCGACGTTCAGCAGACTTATTACGCCATCGGCGTTGATCGGGTCAAGGAGATCGTGCCCGGACTGGCCAGCGGCAAATCCGTGACGTGGACCGGGCTGGGCTTCGACGCCTACCTGACCGCGACCGCCCTGAAGGACCCAACCCTGTTGGGTAATCTCAGCGCCGTTGGTCTGCCGGCGATGACGGGGATCTTTATCAACCATTTGGCCGCCGGAACCGCCGATCCGGGCTTTACCATGCCAGCACTGATCGTCAAGGCCAATGGCAAGACTCTCGAGGGAACATTGAGCGACTACTGCTCTGCGATCGCCGGCGGGTCCCCCACCTCCGTGCGCCTGACTGTGTATCAGGCCAACGCGGCCCAGCCAGTCGATGTCGACGTGGCGTACAGATGACCGATCCCGTGCAGCCCGCTCAGAGTGACCGCTTCCGACTGGTCGGAAGTGTCGGTTCGACGGCCCTCGACTTCGCCCTGCCAGAGGGCGAAACGACCGTCGGTCGGGTGCCCGACAACGGCATCGTTATCGATGCGCCGGAGGTATCCCGCCACCACGCACGCCTGACCGTAACCGGCGCGCGCATCGCCATCGCCGACCTTGGGTCGACCAACGGAACGTACGTCAACGGCGAGCGCATCACCAGCACGGACCTGGTCGCCGGAGATCAGATCCGATTCGGCAGCAGCGTTCGGCTGGAGCTCATGGCCGCTGGCGTTCGCGCGCAGACCGTTATTGCCGCGAGCGCCGACGGGACGATGTTGGCCGTTCCGGAAAAAATGGACCGAAACGCGACGCAGCTGATTCAGCTCAGCCCGGCCGTCGAGCCGGCTGCGCCCACGGAGCGTGGCGTGGTCGGCCCTGACATCCTGAACCAGCCGGTCATCAGCGAAAGTCAGCTGCGCGAGCACGGCGTCGAGGTACAGGAAGTGACGTTCCTGGGTTTGGGCGCAGGGATCGGCACGTTCCAGTGGGCGGATCTGCTGCGCGTCAGTGGTGTGCCCATGGAACAGATCGCGGTCGTTGGAACAGAGCAGCAGCCCTACGCGCGATATCAGCGGCTGTGTACGAACTCGCAGATACCGCCATACGAGCGGTTGAGGTCCAACTCCGACTCACGTCCTGACAACGTATGGGGGTTCCCCAGCTACGCCACGCGCGAGATCCTGCACGACCTGCGTTCTGGTGACGTGGGGCAGGCATCGCGCAAGACCTGGCAGATCATCGGCGAACCTGCCTTCGTCCAGACGTTCACGCCTCGGTCAGGCGATGTCTTTGCCGCGATCGATCGCGAGGCGGCGCGCATCGGCTGGACGTCAATGCTTCGCTTCGGGCGTATCCGGGCGATCCGAAAGTCCGCCGAAGGCCGACTCGTCGTAATCGCCTCGGCCAGCAGCGGCGAGCACCGTCGCCACTTCGCGATTGCGGCCAACTACGTGCACATGGCCATCGGCTACCCCGCTATCCAGCTGCTGCCGGACCTCGCCGCCTATCGCGAGAAGTACTCCGATCGTGAGCGGGTCGTCAACGCCTACGAGGACCATCACGGCATCTACGACCAGCTGCGCGCCAAAGGCGGCACGATCGTCCTGCGCGGGCGCGGCATCGTTGCGTCGCGCATCATTCAGCGCCTTTACGAAGAACGAAAGCACAACCCCAAGATCTTCATCGTGCATCTGCACCGCTCGCGCCTGACAGAAGGCCATACCTATGGCCGCTCACGGCGCGGCATTGAGAACGAGTTCGAGTTCCAGCCCTTCAACTGGCCCAAGGGCGCATGGACCGGCCAGCACCGAGTAACGCTTGAAGCAGCAAGTCCAGAAGAACGAAAGAGCCTGCTCGAGGCGTGGGGCGGAACGACGACCGCAGACCGGCGCGACTGGCGTCGGATCGTGCGCGAAGGTGTGCGCGAGGGTTGGTACAGACCGGAGTACGGCGTCGTTGAAGGACTCTCGCCCACAGACGACGGCAAGGTCTCGACGCGTATCGCGAACGCGCTGGCAGGCGGCGGTCATCTCGACCTCACCGCCGATTTCGTCGTTGACTGCACGGGCCTGATTGCCAGTCCCGATCGCAGCCCGCTCCTTGACGATCTGATCGGCCACCATCAGCTGCCCAAGAATCCGCTCGGCCGTCTGCAAGTTACGAACGACTTTGAGATCACGGGTATGCGCCACGGAAATGCGCGCATGTACGCCAGCGGCGCGACAACGCTGGGTGGCCCGCATGCTGCAGTCGACAGCTTCCTTGGGGTTCAGTACGCCGCGTATCGGTCGGTCGAGTCCATCCGCCGTGGCTTTCCGCAGGGTGTGCGCAAGCTCAACGGCCTGTACTCCATCCGCCAGTGGTCACGCTGGGCACGAGGAGTCACTCCATGACGCCGACTCTTTTAGGCCGCTGGGAGACACGCCTGGCGCTGCTGGCCACGATCGGCCTCCTGATCTCGCTCATCTTTGTCGCCATCTTCAGCAGCACGGCCTTCCTGTTCGTGCTCGTCTACGTGGCCGTCTTTGGCGTGATCTGGGACGTGATCTACATCGCGCTACAGCAGCTGCGTTGGGACCGCGATTGGCCCGCCGCTTTCCAGATCATCAACGGCGTTACGGAAGGCATCTTCCTGTACCTGGTCATCAGGATCGTGGGGCTGCCCGGCGTTCCGACAGATCTGTCGCTCGGGCTTTTCATCGCCCAATACGGCTTGGTGTGGCTGTCGATCTTCCTCTTCACCCAGGGACCCATGCGCGCCATATTCCCGTTCTGGCGCTTCCACGGAGGCGTGATTACGCCGCGGGTGCCTCGCGAGCGATAAAGCCGAAGACGGCGCCATCCACGGTCAGATTGGCGCCGGTGGAGAGGGACACCTCCTCTGAGCCATGCTCAGGACGACTGTCGAGCAGCGCCGCTGACCCGTTTTCGACAAAGACAGACACGGCGCCAGCCGGAGGCTCCGTCTTGAGCGACTCGAGCGTGCCGTCGGGGCGCAACGCGAGCCATTTGCCGGCGTAGAGATCCGCCCATTGGCCCGTGTGCGACACGGCCCGGAGCATCACGTTGCGATGCTCGCGCAGCGTCGTCGGAGCGTTCAGGAGCGACGTTCCGCAGAACCAGCAGTCGCGATCAGCGTCCGCGTTCTCTCGCCCGCAGTTGTGGCAGACCGGGCCTGAGATCGTGTCGCGTGCGTGGAGGTCGTGAAAGATCAGGCTCACGTCGCCGATCTGGATGACTGCTCCATCGGCGATGGGAATCACGCCGGTCACGATCTGGCCGCCAACGAGCGTGGGATTCGTGTGACTGAGGTGTTCGAGCAGGTGGGTGCCATTCGGTTCGCCGGAGGTGGTAATGGCCAGGTGCTCGCGCGAGATCCTGGGATCGACGATCGACACGTCAGCCTGCTCGCTCCGGCCGACCACGACGCGCCGACCAGGCGCGAGAGGCGATACGTTGACGGAGCCGGCGCTGGGCCAGCTGAGGGCGGTCGTCATACCGCCACCGTATCCGATGCGCCCCGAGCCGCGGCGGCGTTGACGCGTTCGCCATACAGCGCCGCACTTGCGGGTCGCGCCGCCGGATCCTTAGCCAGGCCCTGCGCGATGACGTCGGCGAGGGTCGCGGGCACGTCCGGACGCAGCTCGCGGATGTCCACCGGGACGGAGCGCAGCTGCGCAAATGCCATCTGGAGCGAACCTCCCGACTCGAACGGTGGACGGCCGGCGAGACATGCATACAGGACACAGCTGCAGCCATAGATGTCGCTCGCGGCGGAGGCGGCGCTGCCCGTGATCGACTCAGGGGCGAGGTAGGCGAGCGTCCCGATCACGCGCCCAGCACTGGTCAGAGCCGTGTAGTCCTTGCCCTTGACGAGCCCAAAATCCGTCAGCGCCGCCGAGCCATCCGCACGAACGACGATGTTCGACGGCTTGATGTCACGGTGGACTATGCCGGCGGCGTGCAAGGCGGAGAGTCCGGCACACATGTCCGTGCCCACCTGCACTGTGCGCGCGACGCTCAGTGGCTGAGCGCGGAGCTGGTCCTCGAGCGAGCCGCCCGGCGCAAACTCGAAGGCCAGGTAAACCTCGCCGTCGGCCTCACCTTCGTCGAGGATCGGAAGCAGGTTGGGATGGCGTATCTCCGCAGCCGTTCTGGCTTCGTGCGCGATTCGGCGCCGAAATCCCGGGTCCGCCGTCACGCGCTGTCGAAAGACCTTGAGCGCAACCTCGAGCCCATCCGCATCGCGCGCAGCGAGGTAGACAACGGCAGCTGAGCCCTCCCCGAGGACTCGTTCAAGCCTGTATCCGCCAACACGTTCCAGCAACGACAAATCCAAGTTAGGCGCGTTCTTGCCCTCTTCCGGCACCGGTAGCATAGATCGATGACTGCACGGCTGGCGACGTTGGGCGGGGGCCGGCGGCGGATCTCATACCCCGTGCAGATCGCAATCCTCGTGGTCGTGGCGGCTGCCCTGCTGTGGGCGACGCAACACTTTGGCACGCCCAACCAGGCAGACGCCCAGTACGGTCAGTTGCTCGCCGCGATCGCCATCATCATCGCCTTCGCGCGCGTGTTGGGGGCGGTTGCGGTGCGCGTCGGTCAGCCCCGCGTCCTGGGCGAGATCCTCGCCGGAATCCTGCTTGGCCCAACCCTGATCGGCCTGCTGCCCAAGTTCGTTCCGGCGTTATGCACGCCCGCCCCGGGCGAGACCACATGCAGCTGGCCGTTTTCTGGATCAACCATCGATGGCCTGCACGCAGCCGCAGAGATCGGCCTGGTCTTCTACATGTTCCTGGTCGGGCTTGAGCTGGATCCCACGGTCATCCGCCAACGGGCGCGAGAGGCCGCTGCCATCTCGCTGACGAGCGTGATCGTGCCCTTCACGTTGGGCGTCATCGTGGCGCTCTATCTGCTTCAGTTCGGCAGCCAGTACGGCGACGCCAACCGACCGCTGGCCTTCGCGACATTCGCGGGCGTGGCCATGTCAGTGACTGCGTTTCCGGTGCTGGCACGCATCCTCGTCGAGCGCCGGATGATCCGCGGGCCGATCGGCGCGCTGGCGCTGGCCTGCGCGGCTATCGACGACGTGGTGGCCTGGTCGCTGCTCGCGCTGGCAACCGTCTTCGCCGCGAGCGGCCCGATGCCTCCGGGTCCGACGGGCACGGTGACCACGGCAGTTACGGTTCCGCCCGATCCGATCCTGATCATCGTCCTCGCCCTCGCGTTCTGCGTGGCAATGGCATTCGTCGTGCGCCCGGTCGTGTCGCGTGTGGCAATTGCCTACGACGAAGCGGGCAGTCTCTCCGGCGGCTGGATCGTGGCCCTTTTCGTGGGCATCCTCGTGGCGGCGTACGCGTCGCAGCAGTCGGGCATCGCGGTGATCTTCGGAGCGTTCGTCTTCGGTCTGATCATGCCGCGCCGGAGCGGATTGACGGACGCGATCACCTCACGCCTCGAGGACTTCGTCGTCATCGTCCTGCTGCCGCTCTTCTTCGTCTACTCGGGGCTACGGGTCGACTTGAGCTCGCACCTAACCGACCCCACATTCTGGTTCTGGACGGCTGTTCTGACGACGATCGCCATCGGCGGCAAGTGGATCGGCGCTTCTGTGGCAGCCCGCGCAGTCGGCCTGGACCGGCGCAGCGCACTGGCCATTGGCTCGCTGATGAACACCCGCGGGCTGACCGAGCTGATCGTGCTCAACGTGGGCCTGTCGCTGAAGGTAATTTCGCCCGAGCTGTTTTCCATGCTTGTGATCATGGCCCTGGTCACGACCTTCCTCGCCGGACCGGCACTGCGCCTGATCGACAGAGGTGGAAGTCTTGCGGTGCAGGCGGAGACAGAGGTGGCCAATGCGGGGCAGGAGCCGGTCCCGAGCGGGTCGGTGCTCGTGGCGTGCCAGGATGCGAAGAACCTCCCCAGCCTGGTCGCGTTCGCGCGAGCACTCGCGACGGACCGCGAGAGCGGACGCGAGATCATCCTCGTCCGGCTGCTCGAGCCTTCGCCGACAGGCGCGCGCTGGTCGCGCGACCGCCAGGCCCTCGGGGTCGCGCGTGACGAGTTGAAGCAACAGGTCGAGGCGCTAACTGCCGCGCACTTCCAATCGCGAGCCGTGCCGCTCCTATCAGCCCACCTGGGCGACGATCTCAGCCGGCTGGCGCGCGATGAGAACGTCGACGTGGTCCTGACCGACGGTCGGCGATCGCTGACCACCGACGGCCTGCCCGGCGGCGCCGTTGGCGCGCTCCTGCACGACGCGGAGTGTGACGTGGCCGTTCTCGTCGAGCGGGGCCAGTCGATCAAGATCGATGCCGAGCATCCGGTCGTCGTCCCCTTCGGCGGCAGCGACCACGACTGGGCCGCGGTCGAGATCGGTGCGCGGCTCGCGGACGCCAACGGTGGTCGGCTGCGCCTCGTCGGCGTCGAGCACGAGGGACCGGGCAAGGACGTCAGCGACGAGCTGGCGTCTGCGGCAGCGGCCGTCCAGTCCGTATCGGGCGTCATTGCCGAGCCCGTCGTTCTCGAGAGCGGCGGCACGCAAATGCTCACGGCGGCAAACGACGCGGGACTGCTCGTCATTGGCCTCTCAAAGCGTTGGCGCGAGGAGGGCCTGGGCTCCGTCCGCCGTCAGATCGCGTCGGAGGCAAACGTGCCCATGCTCTTCGTTCGCCGCGGTGTTCGGTCAGGCCTCATCGCACCGTCGGGCAGCATGAGCGAGTTCGGCTGGTCGATCTCCCGGTAGTCCGCGCCGCCTGCGAACCAGCCGCTAGTGGTGGTGGTCGCGACGCTCGAAGTAGAAGTACGCGACCTGGGTGCTGCCGTCACTGAACTTGAGCACCAGCGTGCGGCACCCTGACCACCAGCCATAGGTGAACCAGTAGAAGCTGTACGTGTCGGTGTACGGGCTGTACCAAAGCCTGGGTCCCCATGGCCAATCGACACGCTGCAAGCCGTCCGCGGGTGGCGTGCCCGAGCAGGTTGAGGCGACACTGGCCGGGATAGCCCGCGGCGAAGATGTTCATGCCCCGGAAGCCGCCCAGGCTGAAGCGAACGGCGATCGTGGATCCCGGCCAGACGTGATTGACCGCGCCATTGCCTGCGACGGGCGGCAGGAAGCCGCCGAAGTTGAAGCCGGTGGACCCGGTCGATTCGGTCACGTTGATCTGCACGCTGACCGGCGCGGTCTGCGAGTTCCCCGCGCGGTCGGCCGCACCTGCGCAAGTCAGCGTCACCGTGCCGGTCGGGCCGCCGCTGGTGGACAACGTGGCCGGAGTCGCGATGCCCGACAGAGCGTCCGTGCTGGAGCATGCCGCCGAGTAGGCGCCCTGGGTGTACGTGCCGCCCGCGGTCACGCCGCTGACGGCAACCTGCGGCGCGGTCTTGTCAACATTGATCGAGCCAACCGTCAGAGATCTGCCGTTGCCGGCCTTGTCAGAGGCGGTGCCGGTCACGCTTTGGCCCGCGCCCTGTTGCGCCACGGTCTGTGCTGCAGGGCACGTGCTCACTCCGGACAGCGCGTCAGTGCACGCGAAGGTGACGACTACGTCGCTGTTGTTCCAGCCGTTGCCATTCGCCACGGGCGAGCGCTGCGCGGTGAGAGTCGGCTGGGTCTTGTCTATCGACACGGTCGTGCCGGCCGTGGCCGAATTGCCGGCGTTGTCAAAGGCCGTGCCTGAGACGGGCTGGTTCGCGCCCTCGCTCGTGACCGTCACCGGTGATGGGCAGCTGGCGATGCCTGAGCCCGCGTCGGAGCAGGCGAACGAGACTGTCACGTTCGTGTTGTTCCAGCCGTTGGCGTTCGGCGCGGGCGCCTGGGAGATCGAGATGATCGGCGGCGTTCCGTCGATGGAAGCGCCCAGGGTGTGGTGCTGCTCCACGTTGCCGGCCTGGTCGGTCGACCAGTATTCGAGGACGTGGTTGCCCTGGCCGCTGAACGTGGGCACGTTGCCGGGGCCGTACAACTGCACGGAACCGCCATCGAGCCGGAAGCTCGTCGACTGGACTCCGGACAGAGCATCTGTCGCCGCCAGCGTCACGGTGATTGTTGAGCCACCGCCGCTGGGCGTGGAGGTTGCCGTCGTCGCCGGCGGGGTCTTGTCCAGTTTCACGGCCGGACTTGATGTTGCGGGCGTGCTGGTGTTGCCGGCCACGTCCGTTACCGAGCGGGTCAAGGTCTGGCTGACACCTTCAGTCGAGATCGTCGAGTTGGCGCACGCGGCGGCGGCGAAGCCTGAGCCACCGGTGTCGCTGCATGACCAAACGACCGTGACATCGGCGTTGTACCAGCCAGCGCTGTTGGGACTGCCCGCCGGTGCGCCGCTGATCGTGGGTGCGTTCTTGTCGACATTGACAATGACGCTCGTTGCGGTCGTGTTGTCGGCGAAGTCAAGGGCGCTGCCCGCAACAGACTGGTTCACGACATTGCTCGTCACGGCCGTCGAGCCAGTGCATGTCCGTATGCCCGACTGACCGTCCGAACACGAGAAGCTGACGGTCACGTTGGTGTTGTTCCAGCCGTTCGCGTTGGCAGCCGGATTTCTGCTGCCCGTGATCGATGGCGGCGTCTTGTCCAGCTTGAGCGTCATCGAGCCCGTGCCAATGTTGCCGACGGCATCCGACGCGGTTGAGGTCTTCAGCACGCCCGGGCTGTTGGTCGTAAGCCCGTCGCTCGCGGGGGTAGGTCCGCCGGCCACGCCGGAGCCCGCGTCGGTCGCGCTCCAGGTCAGCGTCACGTCGGAGTTGTTCCAGGCGAATCCATTGGCCGCCGGCGAGCGCGTCCCGGTCACGACAGGTGCGGTGTTGTCGATCGAATAGGTGCGGTTGACGCTGGCCTGAGCGCCGCTCACGCAGTCGGCGCCGTCAAAGGCAGTGACGGTCGTCGAACGCGAGCCGTCGGCGCCGGTCGCGGCGGTCAGCGAAAACGTCCATGTCTTGAAGGTCGAACTGGCTGCCGAAGGAATCGTCGATGACGCCGAATGCGCGCCGCTCAGGGCCACGCAGTTGGTGGCGGCGTCAGTCACGACCGTCAGCGTGAGCGCGGCCCCACTCTTGGCATACAGCGTGCCGCCGACCACGGCCGTGCCGGAGCCGCCGCTGAACGCGGCGCTCGTGACCCCGGCGGCAAGCGCCGATCCGGCCAGCATCTGGCTCAGCATCGCCACGATCAGGACGGGAAACGAGACGACGGCGAGACGCCGCGAAGGTCGATTGGTGGGCATGGCGCAAGCATCGCCACGCGACGGCTTGACTGGTACCAAACGACGGTCCGGTGCATCCGAACGGCGGCAGGTGTGGCTTGTGGTGCGGTTCGCTGGGCTTAGTCGCCGACCACCGGTGACAGACGTGGGACCACGGGGTTACGAAAGGGCCGTGCGCGGAGTCATCACGGCCGCAAAACGCAACCGGTGCGAGACTCCGCGGGTTACATGAGCGTGAGTCCGAACAACCAGAAAGCGCTGTGGCTGGTTTTCATCGCCCTGGGCTTCTTCTGGGGCAGCAGCTACCTGTTCATCAAGATCGGCGTCGACAACGGGCTGACACCGTTCACCCTGGTAACGCTGCGCTTGCTCGTTGGCAGCATCCTGCTGGGCGCGGTCGTCTTCGTCGCCAAGGAGCAGCTGCCGCGCGATCCGCGCATGTACGTGAAGATCGCCATCCTGGCCTTCTTCGCCATTGCGCTGCCCTTCGTGCTCATCACGATCGCCGAGCAGCACGTCCCATCCGCGTTGGCCGCGACGCTGACCGCGCCCGTGCCACTGTTCACGATCCCGTTCGCCGCGATCTTGCTCCACGATCGCATTACGCCGGCCAAGATCGCGGGCGTCGTCGTGGGATTGATCGGCGTGGCAGTGCTGATGGGCTTCGACCCGGCGCAGATCGGCCAGGCGGACCTCACCTTCCAGCTCGTGCTGGTCGCGGCGGCCGTTTCGTACGGCTTCGGCGGCGTCTTCGCGCGCAAATACGTCAGTGGCATGCGGCCCATGGTCCCCGCCTTCATCGAGGTCACGTGCGCGATGATCATGGCCCTGATCGGCTCACTCCTGTTCGAAAACCCGATCGGCGAGATCGGCAGTCTGCCGCGCGCAGGCGCTCTTCTCAGTGCTGTGGCTGGGCGTGTTCGGGTCGGGCCTCGCGTATCTCGCGTTCTTCCGCCTGATCGGTGCCTGGGGTCCCACGCGGACGTCACTTGTCGCCTACCTGCTGCCCATCTGGGGCATCGCCCTGGGCTTCATCGTGCTCAACGAGCCCATCCAGTCGGGCCTGATCCTGGGCACGGGATTGGTCATCGCGGGCATCGCCTTCGTCAACCTGGATCGCCATTCGGTCACCTCAGGCGCTTCCCGACTGCGCGCGAAGATCGGCCGACAGCCCGCAGAGATCGCGCGCTAGACACAAACTCGGTATCTAGACATACCGACTTTCCAGTGCTAGCCTTCGCGCCATGAGCACAGCCACCCCCGCCCACGAGGCTCCGGTACAGACTCCCGCCCGACCGATGACCCTCCGGACCCGACTCGCCGCCTGGTCGGAGATCATGCAGACCGCCAACGCACCGCTCGAATTGCCGCTCGACACGGTCGGCAAGTGGCTCGTGATGACGCGCGCCGCGGTCATCCCCATGACGCTGTGGTCGGGCATGATCGGCCTGCTGCTGGCGGTCGAGGCGTCGCGTGAGACGGCAATTGCGATCAACTACGTGGCCGTCGTCGTCGCGGTCGTGGGCCTCGTCCTGGCCCACGCGGCGAACAACCTGATCAACGACTACTTCGACATGACCGGCGGCGTCGACACGGAGGGCTACGTGCGCGCGCTCTACGCGCCACATCCGGTGTTGAGCGGCTGGGTCACCAAGCAGACACTGCGCAACGCGATCCTGGCCATCACCCTCGTCGACGGGCTGATCATGCTGCTGCTTGCCGCGGTCAACCCGCAGCCGTTGCTGGTCATCGCCTTCGCGCTCGCTGGCCTGTTCCTGAGCGTGTTCTACGTGGCGCCGCCGTTCAATCTCAAGCGCCACGGCCTGGGTGAGCTGGACGTGTTCCTGACCTGGGGTCCGCTGATGATCGGCGGCACGTACCTCGTCGCGACCGGGACCGTGCCGGCGTGGGTGCTGGTCTTCTCGCTCCCCTATTCGCTGCTGGTCACCAGCGTCCTGTTCGGCAAGCACATCGACAAGATCGTCCCCGATACGGCGCTGGGAATTCGGACCGTTCCCGTGATCCTGGGCGAGCACCGAGCGCGGCGCGTCAACCAGCTGCTGATGATTTCCTTCTACCCGCTGCTCCTGCTCACTGTCCTTGCCGGCTGGGTCGGCCCATGGGTTCTGCTCGCCGTGCTCGCGATCCCGACCCTATGGAGCGTCCTCAAGGTCTACAACCAGCCCAAGCCGCTTGAGCCGCCGTCGTGGTATCCCAAGCGTGGCTGGCCGCTGTGGTTCGTTGGCTTCGCCTTCCGCCACGTCCGCCTCGCCGGGGGCCTGCTGACCCTGGGCCTGTTGCTGAACGTGATCTTCCCGATCGCGCTACCGCTGCCCTGGCTCAGCTAGCTAGAACTGCGACTCGGACGGCGCCCAACTGCAACCAGCCTTGGTGAACTTGCCGGCATAGAAGACGTTTGTGCCGGCCTCGACGGTGATCGCCAGATCGCAGTTGTAGTCGGAGCTGTCACCGCCACCAATCTCGTTGCCCATGAAGCCGTGGAGCAGATATTGGCCGGCGGGCACAGCGGCGGGCGTGCTCGACGAGCCGACGTAATCGGCGAATATTGGTTCGCCAGCCGACCTGATCTCACCGCGAGGGTTGAAGTTGGGCCCTGCAAACTCGAAGTTCGATCCTTGGGCCAGGTCGAGCACGATCCTGGCCGGGCGATAGTCGGCAGCGACCACCAAAGACAGGTCGGCCAACAAGTCTCCGGTCACGTCATCGACAAGGCGCGCCGCGCCCCCGCTGACTCCGTCCGCGTCGGGCGCACCGGTCGCCGCGCGGACGTACCAGACGACCGGGCTTGGGCCTTGCGGGTACGGAGGCGTTGTGCCGATACCCATGAAGCGCGGATCGACGTCGTTCATGTCATAGGCCTGAATTGGATACGCGGTCAGAAGCTGCTCGCCCGGCTTAACGCCGACCGCCGCGGCCTGTTCCGGAGTCATGCGCAGGCGATCTAGCGTCAGTTGCGAGCTCGGCGATCCAAGGTCCTTGGCCTGACCGTTGACCCACGCGACGCGATCAAGAACCAGTTTCCGCTGGCAGTCTGCAACCTCCTCAGCCCGGCATTGCCACGATCTACTGTCGTCGGCGTGACCCACCACCACGACGGCTCCGGGCGTGGTTGCTGTTTGCGAGTTCCACAGCAGGTTGCCGTTGGCGGTCTCAGGGGCAACGATGACGGCTGAATCGCAGCAGGTCTGCTGCGATGGCCGCTGGTCACTGTCATCGAAGGTGATGCCCGTACAGAAGCCGTCCATGACCGACTGGTGAGGGGCGAACGGGCATGGAATTGCCACCTGGCTCCAGTAGCCGGCGACGGCAATCAAGCGGCCATCGATCGCACCGGAAGCCATGAGCGCATGCGCTTCAGACACCTTGTGAACCGGTAGTCCCAGAACGGTCGCCGGAAACACCCCGCCGATTGCCGTTGGGGTCGGATTGGCGGTCGGCGAAGCTGTCGGCGGCGAGATCGTCATCGGCACGCTACTCGCCGCGGTCGCCGGCACAGCCGTGGGTTCAGTCACGGTCGCGCTGGCTGTTGGGCTCGGAGTGGGCGGCGTGCTGGTGCAGCCGGCAGCCATGACGAGCACGGCAGTCACCACCACGGAGCGCCAGCAGCTAGTGGTCACTTGTCGGTTGGGCTCCAAGCGCAGCCCTTCGCGCTGAATTTGGCGAAGAAGGTGACATCGGAACTGGCGTCGATGGTGATCGGCTCCGTGCAGGTCGTGCCTGGACTTGCGGGTGCATTGCCGTTCGAGTCCGCCAGTGAGGCGGTCAACGAGTACGTACCGGCGTAGAGCGTGATCGGCGGTGTCTGGCTGCCGAGGGCGCCATCGACCACGTCGGTCGCGTCGCTGATCACGCTGAACTGCTGATACAAGCTCTCGTTCTGCGAGCTCGCCTGGCTGACATCGAGGACGACTCGGCCGGGCACGTATTTATCGGAAACGGCGAGCGTCCTTTCGTCGGCGACAGCTGAAGTGGCGACGATCACCTCGCGCGTGACGCCAGCCCTGGTCCCGTTCGCATCAGGGTTGCCGAACGCAGTGCGCGCGTACCAAACCTGACCATCGGCCTCGCCGTTGAAGCGCGGATCAACGTCATTCATCGACGTGGCTGGCAGTCTGGTACGCGACGACGAGCTCTTCTCCGGGTGCCGTCAGATGGGCATCGGGCGCATCGAAGGGTGTATCGGATCCGTTGAGCCAGGCAACACGATCGATGACCAGACTGTTGGCGCAATCCTCGCGATCGGCGGGTGGGCATTGCCAATATCGGCTGTCCGCGGCGTGAACAATCAGAACGACTGCCGCTGGCGCATTGCGGGTCGCCTCGCCGAGCTGGTCGCCGCCTACTGTTTCGGGCATCTCAATCGGGGCCGGTCCGCCTGAGCTGTTGTACGTGGCGACGTCGTCACGGTTGTCGGCGAACAGGCCGCCCGCGCAAAACCCGGAGATCGGCGCTTCGATGCGGCAAGAAACGGGCAAGGCAGCGCGTATTGCATCCAGTAGCCGCCGACGGCGGCGAAGCGGCCGTCAAGCTGACCGCCGGCTGCGAGCGTGCGCATAGTCGCGACCGTAATCACGGGCATTCCCAAGACCGACGCCGGGAACGCACCCTGCACCGCGGAGGGCGGCGCCGTCGCTGCGGGCGACTCCGCAGCCGAGGTCGGCGACTCTGTCGCCGGCGACATCGATGCGGATGCACTTGGGCTCTGGCTTGGCGCCGTGACCGCGCCCGAGCATGCCGCGCAAACGACGATGCAAACCAACACTCCGAGCGCCGCACGCAGTCTCACGAACATCGCGGGCAGTCTCCTATGCCCAAAGTCGGCTGTCCTAGTTCGTGTCGAAAACTTGCCCCATCGGCCAGTGCATCTCGAAGACGAGCTCCAGGCCGTCGATCTCGTCCATCTGCTCGCCGATGAGCGTGTAGCCGTACTCCTCGATCAGGTTGAGCGACGGGATGTTGTCCGGCGAGATCGATCCAACGAAGGTCGAGATGCCGTGCTTTTCGTGCGCCCACGAGTACATCGCGGTCGCCGACTCGCGCGCGAACCCTCGATTGCGATAGGCGGGGTCAACCCGATAACCGATCTCCAGGCGGCCCTCTTCGTCAGGCGCGCCATGAAAGCCGATCGCTCCGACCACCCGTCGCGTGCCGTCCTCTTCAGCGAACACCATCGAGCGCCCGAGCCACCCGCGCACCGAGGGGTCCTCGCTCGACCTGGGACAGGCGGTACTCCATGAAGTCCTGCATGTCGTCGGCCAACCACGTGGGCACCTGAGCGCCCAGCTCCGCTGAGGCGGCATTGATGTCGCCGCGCTGGAGCGCCTCCATGAACGACACCGTCATGAGCGTGAGCTCAAGCCGCTCGGTGCGTACGACCTCATCGAACTGGTGGCCGTCGGTCAATCGGTGCGACCGCGATGGGCCAGGAACTCGAGCAGGTCCAGCTTGGTCACGACGGCGGCGGCGCGCCCTCGCTCAACGACGACGAGTGCCGGCGCGCCGCCTGACAGCAGCGTGAAGGCGCCATCGAGCGACTCTCGGCGCGTCGATCGTTGGCAGCGGCTTGTCCATCACTTCGCCCACAGTCCGCTGCACGATCGAAGGATCGCGATAGGTACGATCGAGCAGCCCCTTCTCCGTCACGCTGCCCACGACCGCCTCGATGGAGTCGCCATCAGCTGCTTCTGATACGGGCATCTGGCTGATGCCGTGGAGCTGGAGCTGATCGATGGCCGCCCCGACGCGATCCGTCGTCCGGATCAGCACGACGGACGGAAGATCGCGTCGTCGATGGCCGTTATTGAGCAGGTCCCGTACTCGGCTGGCTCCCGTCGACGACCCAAGCAGGCCGTTCACGCGCATCCACTCGTCGTTGTAGAGCTTGCTCATGTAGTTGCGGCCGCCGTCGGGGAAGATGACCACGATCACCTTGCCGCTGCCCTCGCCGGCGTCGACGAGCTCGCGGGCAATCGTCAGCGTCGCCACCAGCGCTGTGCCGCACGACTCGCCGGCGAGGATGCCCTCCTCGCGCGTGATCCGGCGCGCCATCGCGAACGCGTCACGATCGGAGACGCGCACCCAGCGATCGACGACGCTCGCGTCGTACGTGCCCGGCAGGAAGTCCTCGCCGATACCTTCAGTCAGGTACGGCCGCGCCGCGTCGCCGCTCAAGACGGACCCTTCCGGGTCACCGCCGACCATGCACCACTTCCGCGTTCTGCTCCTTGAGGTAGCGCCCGGTCCCGGTGATCGTGCCGCCGGTGCCGCTCGCGATGACGACGTGCGTCACCTTGCCCTCCGTCTGGCGCCAGATCTCCGGTCCGGTCGTTCGGTAGTGCGCCTCCGGGTTGTTCTGGTTCCAGTATTGGTCGGGCTGGAACGCGCCCGGGATGTCTCGGGCGAGGCGCTTGGCGACGGAGTAGTAGGACTCGGGCGACTCGGGCTCGACGTTGGTCGGGCAGAGCACCACCTCCGCGCCGTATGCGCGCAGCAGCGACTGCTTCTCCGCCGATTGCTTGTCGGCCATGACGAAGATGCACCGGTAGCCCTTGAGCGCGGCCGCGATCGCCAGGCCGTGGCCGGTGTTGCCGGACGTGGGCTCGATGATCGTGCCGCCCTTCTTGAGCAGGCCGTCGCGCTCCGCGGCCTCGATCATGGGCAGGCCGATACGGTCCTTGACCGATCCGCCCGGATTGAGCATCTCCAGCTTGGCCAGGATGAGCGGCTGCCGGCCGGCCGGCCCAAGGTCGCGGGTAACGCGCGTGAGGCGCACGAGGGGCGTATTGCCGATCAGGTCGATGATCGACTCGGCGTACTCCATCCGCGGCCGAGTATAGGTCGCCGCGTTCGCTATTCTCGGCCGACCGATGACCACCACCGTCCCCAAGCCGAAGACGGACTCCCCGCCGAAGACCGGTACGCGCGCGCGCGCGTCGCCGAGCTGGAAGCGCGGCTGGCGATCATCGAAGAGGTCAGCAAGGCCCTCGAAAAGCAGCTCGACCAGGAAGCGGTCGCCGAGCTGGTGGGCGAGCGACTGCACAAGTCCTTTCCGGAGGCGGACCTGTTCGTCGCGCTCTACGACGCGACGACGAACATGATCAGCTTTCCCTACGAGTTTCCGGTAACCCCGGGCGAGGGTATGACCCCGATACCCGCCGACAAAGGCCTCACTGCTCATGTCATCAAGACTCGTAAGCCGCTTCTGACGCAGCAACGAGGCCGAGGCCCAGAAGTACAAAGCGATCAATGTCGGCAGACCAGCCACGCGGTCATGGATCGGCGCGCCGATCCTCGCCGGCCGCGAAGTCCTGGGCGTGCTGGCCATGGAGAGCGGTGCCGAGAACGCCTTCAGCGATGGCGACATGAGCCTTGTATCGGCCCTCGCCGGCGACGACCGCCGTGGCGATGCGCAACGCGCGGCTGTTCGCCGAAACGACGCAGCGCAACGCAGAGCTGGCGGTCATCAACGAGATCGGCGAGGCGCTCGCCAAGCAGCTCGATTTCCAGGGCATCATCGACGCCGTCGGCGACCGCGTTCGCGAGATCCTCAACAGCAACGACCTCACGATCGGCATCCTCGATCGGCAATCGGAGCTCATCTCGTTCCCCTATTACATGGAAAACGGCGAGCGGGATCGACAGTCGCCGCCGCTCAAGCTCGGCGAAGGACTTACATCGCGCATCCTGGGCAGCGGCAAAGCGATTCGGGTCGGGACCATCCAAGAGAGCACCGCTCTTGGCGTGGTCTGGCAAGGATCTGGACGGCAGCCTTCGTACCTGGGTGTCCCGATCTCAACGGGCGACCGAGTGATCGGCGTGATGTCGGTTGCCGACATGGACGAGAACCGCTACACGACCGCCGACGAACAGCTGCTTTCGACAATTGCTTCGAGCATGGGCGTAGCCCTCGAGAACGCGCGCCTCTTCGACGAAACGAAGCGGCTCCTGAACGAGACGGAGCAGCGCGCCGCCGAGCTCGCGATCATCAACGAGATCGGCGCGCGCTGGCCCAGCAGCTCGACTTCCAGGCGCATCATCGAAGTGGTCGGCGACCGGCTCGTTGCGATGTTCCAGGCACAGAGCCTTCTATGTCGCCCTGTACGACCGGGAATCGAACCTGATCACGTTCCCGTACGAGATCGAGGACGGTCGCCGACTCCACCGAGAGCCCATCGAGTTCGGGACAGGCCATGCATCTCGAGTGCTAACCGAGCGGCGACCGCTGCGCTTCGGGACGCTCGCGGAGCAGGCGGCCTTGGTCAGAAATGACCGCTCGGCGACCTTCGAGGAATCGGACGTAGGCCCGATCTCGCAGTCATGGCTCGGCGTCCCGATCATGGCCGGGCCGCGAGGCGATTGGCGTGGTGGCTTCTGGGCGACATCGCTCCAAACAAGTTCAGCGAGGCGGACGAGCGCCTCGTATCGACCATCGCTATCGAGCATGGGCGTCGCACTCGAGAACGCGCGGCTGTTCGACGAGACGAAGCGGCTGCTGACGGAGACAGAACAGCGCAATGCCGAGCTCGCGGTCATCAACGAAATCGGCGAGGCGCTGTCGCGGCAGCTCGACTTCCAGGGCATCATCGACGCCGTCGGCGACCGCGTTCGTTGCGATCTTCAACGTCAAGACTGCCGGGATTTCACTGCTACGACGCCACCGAGGAGGTTCTGACTTCGCCGTACGCGATCGACCTGGGCGAGCGGATCGAGATCCCCGACTTGCCGCTCAACCCTTTTCACGCGAACCGATCGTGCGCGGCCGCCAAGATCACTCGTACCGGGCACCGCCGAACGAAGCTGAGGCGCTTGGGGCGGTCATCTTTGGCTCAGACGTCGCGCAGTCGTTCCTGGGCGTGCCAATCCTCGCCAACGACCGTGCTCTTGGGCTGATTTCGATCGAGCGGGTACCTGACCTAACGCGTTCACCGAGTCGGACGAGCGCCTGCTATCCACGATCGCCTCGAGCATGGGCGTTGCGCTCGAGAACGCGCGTCTGTTCGACGAGACGAAGCGGCTGCTGACGGAGACCGACGCAGCGGCACGCGAGCTGGCGATCATCAACGAGATCGGCAGCGGCGCTCGCTGAGCAGCTTGACTTCCAGGCCATCATCGACGCTGGTCGGCGACCGGTCGCGTCCATCTTCCGGACCAATCGGATGTCTATCGCCGCTGTACGACCGCGGCATCGAACATGATCGCGTTGCCCTACTGGTCGATAGACGGGCATACGTGACTTGACGCGCCGACTCGAGTTCGAACTCGGCGTCGTCCTCACCGTGCGACAGTCATTCAGACTCGTGCGCCGCTACGCGTGTCTGGACGACATGGAGCAAGGTGGACTGCTCCGCGCTACACGGATCGTCGGCATCCACAGTCGGCCAGAGTCGTGGCTGGGTGTGCCGATCCTCGCCGGCGACGCGAGCACTCGGCGTGATCGCGGTCGTGGCAGATGCCCACAGAACGCATTCACCGAGGCCGACGAGCGTCTGCTGTCGACGATCGCCTCGTCCATGGGCGTTGCGCTCGAGAACGCGCGGCTGTTCGACGAGACGAAGCGGCTGCTGACGGAAACGGAGCAGCGCAACGCCGAATTGGCGGTCATCAACGAGATCGGCGAGGCGCTCAGCAAGCAGCTCGACTTCGACGGCATCATCGAGGCCGTCGGCGAAAGCATCCGCTCGATCTTCAAGACCATGACGGCGGTGATCGTGCTCTACGACGCGGACGACGGAGACGCTCAGGACGCCGTACGCGATCGACAACGGGACACGAATCACTCGACGCTGCAGCTGCGGCCGCTCAACGGACTCGCTGGCGACGGTCGTCCGGTCGCGCCGACCGCTTCGCATCGGCACGCACGAGCGAATCCGAGCGCACGTGGCGCGTACGTACTCGGCAACAGCAGACGCCGAGTCGTGGCTGGGCGTACCGATCCTCGCCGGCGAGCGTGCACTGGGCGTCATCGCGCTCGAACGGCATGCCCAAGAACGCATTCAGCGAGTCAGATGAGCGCCTGCTGGCGACGATCGCGTCGAACCTGGGCGTGGCACTCGAGAACGCGCGCCTGTTCGACGAAACCAAGCGACTTGCTGACGGAGACGAACGAGCGCGCGGCCGAGCTGGCGATCATCAACAGCGTTCAGAAGGGCCTTGCCGCGAAGCTCGACATGCAGGGCATGTATGACCTCGTGGGCGACAAGATCCAGGAGATCTTCGACGCCCAGATCGTCGATATCGGCCTCTACGACCTGCCCGCACGGAAGGTCATCTTCCCGTACACCATCGAGCGCGGTGTCCGCTACCCGGACCCCGAATGGCACGATTTCGGGCCGCTGGTCAACCAATTTGGTCGCGACACGCGGACCAGTCCTCATCAACGATGTAGCGGCCTGGGAAGAGGAGACCGGCAACAAGCAGCACATCATCGATGGCGAAGCCGCGCGATCAGTCCTGTTCGTGCCGTTGTTGGCAGGCGACGAGCTGCGGGGTCAGATCTCGCTCCAGAACAGCGACCGGACGTTCGCCTTCAGCGAGGCCGACGTCCGCCTTCTGACGACCCTCGCTCCAGCCTGAGCGTCGCGCTCGAGAACGCGCGGCTGTTCGATGAGACGCAGCGGCTGCTGACGGAGACGAACGAGCGTGCGGCCGAGCTGGCGATCATCAACAGCGTCCAGGAGGGCCTCGCCGAGAAGCTCGACATGCAGTCGATGTACGAGCTCGTCGGCGACAAGATCCAGGAGATCTTCGATGCCCAGGTCGTGGACATAGGCATCTACAACCACGTAGAGGGCATGGTCCGCTTACCCGTACAGCCTCGAACGCGGCGTTGCAGTGCTCGATGACAGATGATCGATCCGATGGGCGCCCATGGGGCGCGTGGTGATCGAGACCCGCGAGCCGCTACTCGTCAATGACATCGAGGCGTGGTCGGCGAGAAAGGCGTCGACGCCGCTCATCGTCGGAGAGCCGCACCAAGTCCGGCCCTTTACGCCGCCACTCATGACCGGAGACGCAGTCTTCGGTCGGATCTCGCTCCAGAACATTGACCGCATCAACGCGTTCAGTGAGTCGGATGTGCGGCTCCTGACGACGCTCGCCTCAAGCCTGAGCGTGGCGCTCGAGAACGCGCGGCTGTTCGACGAGACACAGCGGCTCCTGACCGAAACGAACGAGCGCGCGGCCGAGCTGGCGATCATCAACAGCGTCCAGCAGGGCCTGGCCGAGAAGCTCGACATGCAGTCGATGTACGACCTGGTCGGCGACAAGATCCAGGAGATCTTCGACGCCCAGGTGGTCGACATAGGCCTCTACGACATCGAGCGGCAGGTACTGCACTATCCCGTACGCGATCGAGCGCGGAGTTCGGCAGGAGCTTCCCGACGAGCCAGCCCACTGGGCCTAAACGCACGCGCGCTCGTCGCCGACCCACGACCGATCGTCATCGACGACGTCGACTCGTGGGTCGGCTGACACCGGTGCAGACCGCGATCGTCCAGGCGAAGCCGCACAGATCCATCGCTCTGGCGCCACTCGTCACGAGCGGCAAGACGTTCGGGCACATCTCGCTCGCAGAACCTCGACCGCACCTACGCGTTCGGCGAAGCCGACGTCCGGTTGCTGACCACACTCGCAGCCAGTCTCAGCGTGGCGCTCGAGAACGCCCGGCTATTCGACGAGACGCAACGGCTGCTGACGGAGACCAACGAGCGCGCCGCGGAGCTGGCGATCATCAACAGCGTCCAGCAGGGCCTAGCGGCAAAGCTCGAGATGCAATCGATGTACGACCTGGTCGGCGACAAGTTGGGCGACATATTCGACGCCCAGGTCATCGACATCAGCATCTACGACCTCGAGACGGATCGCGTCCACGCGGCCTATGTGCGCGAGCGAGGAGAGCGCCTGTTCGACGACTGGAGCGAGCACGGCTCAATGAGTCGAATGGTGTTGGACAGGCAACAGGCATTCGTGTTGAACGACGTGGTCGCCTGGCACCAAGAGCGTGGGATGGAACAGGTTGTCGAGGTCGGCGAACCCGCGCAGTCGGTGGTCTTCGCGCCTCTGCAGATGGGTGGCGAGGTGCGCGGCCATCTGTCGCTCCAAAACCTCGATCGCACGAACGCGTTCAGCGAATCAGATGTTCGGCTGCTGTCGACGCTTGCGGGCAGCCTGAGCGTGGCGCTCGAGAACGCGCGCCTGTTCGACGAGACGCAGCGCCTGCTCACTGAGACCAACGAGCGCGCGGCAGAGCTGGCGATCATCAACAGCGTTCAGCAGGGCCTGGCAGAGAAGCTCGAGATGCAGGCCATGTACGAGTTGGTGGGCGAGAAGATCCAGGAGATCTTCGATGCCCAGGTGGTCGCCATCATCCTGTATGACCACGAACGCGAGATCGCGCGCTACCCGTACGCCTTCGAGAAAGGCGAGCGCCTTCCAGAGTACGAGGCACCGTTTGCCGAGTTCTCGCGTGAGATGTTCCGAACGCGTGCGCCGATCTTGATCGACAACATCGTGCAGTGGGCGGAGGAGACCGGGTCGCAGATAGCCGTCATCGAGGGCGAGGCGCCAAAGTCGCTACTCACTGTGCCGCTCTTGTCCGGCGACCGGGTGTTCGGCGGCATCTCTCTTCAGAACATCGATCATTTCGCAGCGTTTTCAGAGGCTGACAGGCGGCTCCTGTCAACGCTCGCCTCGAGCCTCAGCGTCGCGCTCGAGAACGCACGCCTGTTCGACGAAACGCAACGGCTGCTGACAGAGACAAACGAGCGCGCGGCGGAACTGGCGATCATCAACAGCGTCCAGCAAGGACTCGCGGCTCAAGCTCGACATGCAGTCGATGTATGAACTAGTCGGCGACAAGATCCAGGAGATCTTCGACGCCCAGGTCGTGGACATCGGCATCTACGACGTCGAGAACCAGCTGACGCGCTACCCCTACACGATCGAGCGCGGCGTGCGCATTCCTGACGAACCCACTCCGTTCGGGCCGATCAGCCGATATTTCCAGGGCATCGCCGGCCCGATGATCGTCAACAACGTCGAGCAGTGGGAAACAGAGACCGGCCTCAAGTTCACCATCGATCGGCGAGCCAGCAAAATCGATGGTCTGGATTCCGCTAACGCGCGGCGGACAGATGTTCGGGTCGATCTCGATCCAGAACCTCGATCGCATCGACGCCTTCAGCGAGGCGGACGTCCGCCTGCATACCACGCTCGCGTCGAGCCTCAGCGTCGCGCTCGACAACGCGCGACTCGTCGCCGAGACGCGCCAACGCGCCGCTGAGCTGGCCATCGTCAACGACGTGGGCCAGGCCGCGGCGTCGCAGTTGGACCTCGCTCCCCTGATGGCCCTCGTGGGCGACAAGATGGCCGAGACGTTCCACGCCGACATTCTGTACATCGCGCTGTACGACGCTGCGACCGGGACGATCGACTTCCCCTACTACAGCGAGAACGGCAATCGCCAGGAGACCGAACCGATCCAGTTGGGCGAAGGCCTGACCTCGCACATCATCCGCACGCGCGAGCCGCTGCTCATGAACCAGATCGCGCACTTCGAGGCGCTCGAGGCCAAGGGCGTGGGTCGCGATGCCAAGTCGTACCTGGGTGTGCCCATGCTTCTGGGCGACGAGGCGATCGGCGTCATCAGCGTCCAGAGCAGCACGGAGGAAGGCCGCTTTGGCGGTGCGGACGTTGGCCTCCTCTCGACGCTCGCGGCCAACGTCGTCTCGGCCATCCACAACGCGCGCCTGTACAGCGAATCGCAGACGCGAGGTACGGAGATGGCGGCCCTCGCGGACGTGGGTCGCGAGATCGCCGCGATGCTCGACCTGACCCAGCTGCTGCAAGCGCATTGTTGAACAGGCGAAAGCCCTGCTCGTTGGGACCTCGGCTGCGGTGTTCCTGGCAGACGCATCAGGCGAGAACTTCCAGGCCACCGCGGCGGTCGGCAACACCGCCGAGCAGGTCAAGCAGATGACCGTCGTGCGCGGCACGGGGATCATCGGCTCCCTCGCAGCCGAGGCGCGGGCCGAAGTGATCAACGACGTATCCGGTGACAGCCGCGCGATCCAGATCGCGGGCACGGAGCGCAACGAAGCCGAGCGCTTGATGGTCGCGCCGCTTATGGGCCGCACGGGGGTCAACGGCATGATGGTCGTGTGGCGCAGCGGCGTGGGCCTCGAGCGATTCAGTGATGCCGACCTGAACTTCCTGATCGGCCTGTCGCAGCAGGCGGCAATTGCGATCGATAACGCGCGTCTATTCGCCGATCTGCGCGACGCACGCGAGGTTGCGGATTCCGCCAACCTGGCCAAGAGCTCGTTCCTGGCCGCGATGAGTCACGAGATCCGGACGCCAATGAACGCGATCATCGGCATGAGCGGCCTGCTGACGGAGACGGAGCTGAGCGCCGAGCAGCGCGACTACGCGGACACGATCCGCTCGTCTGGGCGATGCGCTGCTGACGATCATCAATGACATCCTCGATTTCTCGAAGATCGAGGCGGGCAAGGTCGACCTGATCAGCGAGCCGTTCAGCCCTGCCGACTGCCTGGAGGGCGCGCTCGATGTCATCGCCGCCACTGCCGCGGGCAAGGGCATCGAGCTTGCCTACGAGGTCGTGGGCGATCTCCCGGTGGCCGTGCTGGGCGACTTCGGCCGGCTGCGCCAGATCCTGCTCAACCTGCTGTCCAACTCGGTCAAGTTCACCCAGAAGGGCGAGGTCGTCGTCACCGCCAGCGCTGAGACGAAAGGCCGCGAGGTCACGCTCAGCATCAACGTGCGCGACACCGGCATCGGCATTCCCAAGGCACAGATGGGCAGGCTGTTCCAGTCCTTCAGCCAGGCCGACTCGTCGATCGCGCGGCGCTACGGCGGCACCGGCCTGGGCCTCGCCATCAGCCGTCGCCTGGCAGAGGCGATGAACGGCTCGCTCACGGCTGAGAGCAAGGGCGTCGCCGGCAAGGGCTCAACGTTCCACCTCCAGGTGCGGCTGCCGGCGGCGCCGGCGTCGGCGCTGCCACAGGTGCACGAGGTGCTGACCGTAGAGCTGGCCGGCAAGCGCGCGCTAATCGTCGACGACAACGCCACCAATCGACGCATCCTGACGGCTCAGCTCGCGCGTTGGGACATCGATGTCAAGGACACGGCCTCACCCAAAGAGGCGCTCGACTGGATCAAGGCCGGCACGGAGTTCGACGTTGGCCTGCTCGATCTGTTCATGCCCGAGATCGACGGCATCCAGCTTGCCGAGCAGATCCGGGCGGTCAAGTCGGCGGCGAAAATGCCCCTGGTGCTGGTGTCGTCTGCGGCGTTGCGCGAGCACCGCCAGAGCGCCTTCGACGCGCTGCTCGCCAAGCCGGTCAAGCCGTCGGCGCTGCACGACGCGCTCGTGAGCGTCTTCGCCGCGCCCGGTGAGCGCAAGCAGATCGAGCGACAGCAGGAACGACCCTCAGTCGACCCGGAGCTTGGTCGGCGTCACCCCCTCACGATCCTGCTCGCAGAAGACAACGCGGTCAACCAGAAGCTTGCGCTCCGATTGCTGGCCAACATGGGCTACACGCCCGATGTTGCAGGCGACGGCCAGCAGGCCATCGACGCGCTCAAGCGCGACCGACTACGACGTCGTGCTGATGGACGTACAGATGCCCGAGCTCGACGGACTGGAGGCCACGCGCCGGATCCGCGCGGAATGGCCGGAACGGCCGCTCCACATCGTTGCGATGACGGCCAACGCGATGGCCGGAGATCGCGACGCGTGCCTCGCTGCGGGCATGAACGATTACATCTCGAAACCGATCCGGCCGGCGGAGCTGGCCGCGGCGCTTACCCGTTCACCATCACATGTCAGTACGGCGGGAGGTGGTCATGACTGATGCGGTTCCGGTACTGGACAGTGCCGTTCTAGACGAGTTGCGCGACTCCGTCGGGGGTGATGACGAGTTCATCGCCGACCTCGTGGCCACGTACGTCAGCGAGGGCGGTGAGCACCTGGCCGCGATGGAGGCAGCGGCTGCTGCAGGCGACGCCGGGGCCGTTGTGCGGCCGGCTCACACGCTCAAGTCGAGCAGCGCCGCGCTCGGCGCGATGCGCCTCACGGAGATCGCGCGCGAGATCGAGATCGCCGGCCGCAGTGGCGATGCATCCGGCCTCGCAGAGCGCGTCGCCGACGCGCGCGCCGCGTGGGACGACACGCTGCGCGCCATGGCGGACGCGGGTCTGACGTCGTGATTGCATGGTTGGCGCCGTGACAGACGTCGCGCTGATCGTCGACGACAGCGCCGTCAACCGTCAGCTCCTCGCGCGCCATCTCATGTCGATCGGCATCGACGCGCGCGAGGCGACGGACGGCCGCAGCGCCCTAGAGGCGTTGCGTGGAGACCTGGGCGGCCAAGTCGGCGTTGTACTGCTCGACGTGCTCATGCCTGAGATGGACGGCTATGAGACTCTCGCGGCGATCAAGGCCGACGAGACCCTGCGCCACCTGCCGGTGATCATGATCAGCGGCGTCGACGAGCTGGAGAGCGTAGTGCGCTGCATCCAGCTGGGTGCGACCGATTACCTGGCCAAGCCATTCAACGCCACGATCCTGGCTGCGCGCGTGCGCTCGTCGATGGCTGATAAGCGCATGCGCGACCTGGAGGTCGAGCACGCCGCGGGCCAAGCTCTGCTCCTCGCGACGATCGAACGGCAGAAGGAAGAGCTGAGCCGCTTCCTGTCGCCGCAGGTCGCTGCGCTCGTCTCGACCCCGGAGGGCGAGGCGCTGCTCGCCGGCCATAGGCGCGAGGCCACCGCCGTCTTCTGCGACCTGCGCGGTTTCACCGCGTTCAGCGACCAGGCTGAGCCGGAGGAGGTGCTCGGGTTGCTGCGCGAGTACCACGGCGCGATGGGCGTGTTGATCGTCGAGCACGGCGGCACACTCGAGCACTTCGCCGGCGACGGGATGATGATCTTCTTCAATGATCCGGTGCCACAGCCGGACCACGTCGAACGGGCGGTACGCATGGCCGTGGCGATGCGCGAAATGTTCGGCGGGCTGGCCGCGAAGTGGGCGCGCCTCGGCTTTGAGCTTGGTCTGGGTGTGGGCATTGCGACCGGCTACGCCACGCTGGGCCGGATCGGCTTCGAGGGTCGCTACGACTACGGCATGGTCGGCACTGCCGTGATCGTCGCCTCGCGTCTCTCGTCAGCGGCAGAAGCGAACCAGATCCTGCTCAACCCCCGCTCGCACGCGGCCGTCGAACAGCTCGTCGACGTCCAGGAAGTGGGCGACCTGACATTGAAAGGTTTCGCGCGACCACTACCGACTGTCAACGTGATCGCCCTGCGCACGGCGGCGCCGGCAGCCGCCACGGCCTGATCCTGCCCCGAGCCCTGCCCTGACCGTGGCGAGGTCAGCCAAACTGACATAACGGGCGCAATCGGGCCTTAAGGGGCGGGCGCCACGCTCGGACCGTGCTCGCCAAGCGTCGAATCGGCCCGAGGAAGCACCCTAGAGCCCTCGATGAGCCAGTTATGTCAGCGTCGCTGACATCAGCCGCTATCTAGGCCGAGGCCGTATCTGTGTGACTGATAAGAACGCAGCAATCGGGGCTTTAGCAGTCGCGGAGCGACGATCGTTAGAGCTGCCCGAACGTGGTAAATGCAGTGCCGGCCGCCCTTAAGCCGGGATTGCGCCGTTCCTATCAGCCTGACTGATATGGGCCGCAGCTAGGCGGGTCCGCTGCGGCCGGGGTAGGCCAAGGGCGGCCAGCGTCGCGCCCGGAGGCTAGAAGTCCTCGCTGGTCTCGTTGCTGGAGTCGTCGGGCGCGTCGTTATCCGTGTCCGTGTCTTCGAACTCGTCGTCGTCTTCCCATTCGTCGTGATCGTCATCGACGTCAGAGTCAGTGTCCGTTCCACCAGCCATCGCCAGCGTCCCCCCGCCGGCCGCGGCACCGGCCAGGGCGAGCCCGGCTTCGCGCTCGCGTTCCGGCGTCCACGGTGGTAAGTACGGGTACGGCTCCTTGCCCCGCGGATGGTTGTAGATCAGCCAGACGAGGCCGATCAGGACGATCGCGATGCCGATGAGCTGGGCCGTCGGTATGCCGCCAACCGTCCAGTTCCAACCGGAGCGGAAGGTCTCGAGCAAGCCTCGCGTTGAGCCGTACCAGATGAGCCAGAACGCGCCCAGGTCGCCCGGCTGGAGCCGCGGCAGGTAGCGGCGCGAGATGAACAGCGCGATCAGGCCGCCGGTGATGTCCAGGATCGACTCATACAGGAACAACGGGTGGAAGCCGGTCGTGGCTTCCGGGTACAGGCTGCACGGCCACTCCGCGACGCGGTGGGCGCAGTCAATGGCGATGCCCCAGGGCAGGTCCGTCGGCGGCCCGTAGAGCTCCTGGTTGAAGAAGTTGCCCCAGCGCGCGATGCCCTGCGCGAACAGCGTGCCCGCGATCACGATGTCCAGGCCCAGGGGCAACGGGATCTTCTTCCAGCGCGTGTAGATGAGGATGCCCAGCATCGCGCCGGCCACGCCGCCGTACAGGCCCAGACCGGCATAGGGCGGCAGGATCGCCCTGATCGGATCCTGGGCGTAGAGAGCGCCCCACTGGTCGATCACGTGGTACAGCCGGCCGCCGAGCAGGGCCAGCGCGCCGACGAGCAGCAGGGCGTTCCAGATGTGGTTCGGGTTGTAGCCGCGCCGTGCCGCCTCCGACTGGGCGACGAACAGCATCACCGCCAAGCCGACGACATAACCGATGCCGTACCAGCCGATGCTCAGCGGCCCGATCTGGAGCAGGATCGGGTCCGGCGTGAACGAGATGAGGGCCAAGCTGTGGCCTAGCGGAAGCACCCGCGGAGGATACCTATACTCGCCGCCAATGACGGAGCAGTACATCGGCTGGGCGCTCGTGCTCGGCCTCGTGGTCGGTGGCGCGTTGGTCTGGTTCGCGATCGGCCGAGTGCCGCGCACGACGGAGGAGATGACCGACGAGGAGCGCGGCACGGAAGCCGCGTGGATCAGCGACACGATCAGCGCCCGTGGCGGCAAGGCGCCCACGGACCTGGTCGACGAGGTGCTCGACCTGCACCTGCAGCTACCTCGAGCACTCCGCGCAGGAGCGTTCGTAGGCACCGACTAACACGGGGCTCCGACTACCAGCGAGGGCTCCGACTACCAGCCCCGCGCGAGATGACGCGGATCAACCGGCAACGAGCCGGCCGGCAGGTGTGCCTCAAGACATTGGACCCCGTCACCACCCACCGTCGCGGCGTGCGTCGTGCCGGCCGGCAGGTCGAGCCGATCGCCCGCGTTGAGCGTCACGTCGCGGCCGATGTCCGGTGAGATGGAACGTGATCGAGCCCAACGTCGCGACGAGGACCTTGTCGTACCGGTGGCTATGCGCCGCGTACGTGTCCCCAGGTCCGTTGCCCCAGCTGCTCGCATCGAGCCCTTCCGCCGCCAAGCGTGCAGCCATCTCGTCGCCGAGCGTCACGCCACGTTCGCTCCGATGACCTTGCCAACGGCATAGGTAACAGCTGCGGCAGCGGCACCTATGGCCACCTGACGGATGCCGCTGAAGAGCACGCTCTTGCCCGTGACGATGCTCACCGCCGCGCCGACCGCAAAGAGTGAGCCAAGGGCGAGCACGATCGCGGCCACGAACGCAGTCTCGCCACTCCAGATCAGGAATGGCGCGAGCGGGATGGCTGCGCCAATCGAGAACGTGATGAACGAGTAGATCGACGCGCCCCACGACGAGCCGAGCTCGTTAGGGTCGAGGCCCAGCTCTTCGCGCACCTTTGTGTCGAGCGCCTTCTGCGGGTCGGCCATCAGGCCAGCGGCGATCCTCTTGGCATCCGCCTCGGACAGCCCCTTGTTGACGAAGATCTGGGTCAGCTCCTCTTCTTCCACGTCGGGCATCACACGCATCTCTTCGCGCTCGATCGAGATCTGGTTTTCGAACATCTCGCGCTGGCTCTGCATGCTGATGTACTCGCCAGCGGCCATCGAGAAAGCGCCCGCCAGCAAGCCGGCAATGCCGGCCAGGACGATGACGTTGTTGTTCGCCTCGGCACCGGCGACGCCCATGATCAGCGCGAGGTTGCTGACAAGTCCGTCATTTGCACCGAAGACGGCGGCGCGGAGGGTTCCGGAGCGACCGCCACGGTGCAGCGCCTCCTCGCTCAGGCCGCGCCGCACGCCGTTGTGCTTGGCCAGGCGGCGGTTGCCGCTGATCTCATCCCAGTAGGCGGCGTGCATGCGCTCGTCCGCGGCGATCGACTCGGTCTCAGGCGTCTGCTGGCTGTTGTACGCCGCCTCCTCGTCGCCCTCGAGCGAGCGGACCATGTCGGCCACCCGGTCCGTGCCGAGCATGCGCGCGAGGAAGACCACGAAGCGGACGCGCGTCCGCGCTGCCGCGGGCGGCGGAACGGTCGCGCCAAGCTGGGTCAGCCTCGTTGCCCAGATGTCAGCGTGACGGCGCTCGTTGCTCGCGATGCGCTTGAACACGGCGGCTCGGTCGGCGTCCTGCTCGATCGTCGAGAGCTGGTCGTAGAGATAGATCGCGTCTCGCTCGAGCTTGAGGTTGGCGAGGCTGCGCTTAATCTCGTCGGCGCTCATCTCGAGCGCGGGTTGACCCATTGTCGAAGGGTAGCGACGGACGCTGCCGATGGCGCTGGGGCACGTGGCTCGTCGATTACGGGCCGGAGGACCTAATCTTTGGCCATGGGCGCTGCGCCGCTCCGTTACCTGTCCGCGGCAGACGTGATCGCCGCCATGCCACCAGTCGACGAACGGATAGAGCTGGCCCGTCTAGCAATGGTCGCGTTGGTCGACTCGGCCGAGCTACCGCCCAAGCTTGGCGTCCACCCGCGCTCTAATGCGTCGCTTGCACACGCGATGCCCGCACTGTTGCGCGGCGTCTCGGAGAGATGGCGCCGACGACCTGCTGGGCGTCAAGTGGGTGAGCGCATTTCCGGGCAACCGAGCAACCGGCCTGGCGGCGATCCACGCGCTCGTCGTGCTAAACGACGCGACTACGGGCGTGCCTGTCGCGATCCTCGACGGCGGTCCGATCACCGCGCAGCGCACGGCAGCTGTCAGCGGCGTGGCGCTGCGCGAGTGGTGGCCACGGACGGACGCGCCGACTCGCGTCACGCTTGTTGGCGCAGGCGTTCAGGGCGAGAGTCACGTCCACGTGTTGGCCCATGTCGCGCCGGGCTGCGCGCTGACTATCGTCGACAAGCACGCTGAGCGGGCCGAGGAACTGGCCTCGCACGCGGGCGACGCTGGCGTATTCGCTGAGGTCACGTCGTCGTCTGACACGGCGGAGGCAGTCGCGGACGCGGACGTGCTGCTGACGATGGTGTCGTTCGGGCCAGAGCGGCAGCATCTGCCCGCGGACGTATTCAGGCGAGCGCAGCTGATCGTGTCCGTGGACTACGACATGTGCGTACCAGCCGCGGTCGTGGCCGGCGCACGGTTGTTCCTGACCGACGACATCGCCCAGTTCGAAGCGACGCGCACGGACATCGTCTTTGCCGGCTATCCGCGTCCGGACGCGTCGATAGGCCAGGCCCTGACCGGGTCCGTGACCGCGCACCGCGGCCGTGGCCACGCCGCGGGCGGCAACAACGGGCCAATCGTGGTCAATCACCTGGGCGTTGGTCTCGCCGACGTCGTGTTCGCCGACGCGATCGTGCGTCGCGCTGCGGAAATGGGCCTGGGCACGGAGCTTTCCAGGTGAGCGCGCCGCCCGATCCGACCCCGGAGCTGACTACCACGCGCCTCGGCGGCGGCCGATCGGCCCGGCTTGTCGGCGTGGGCGTAGCCGTGTTGCTCGTGGCCGTCGTGTACGTCGGCGTCTCGGGTCAGGGCGCGAGGATGCCGGATCCGAGTAACGACGCAACTGTTACGCCACCAGCAATGGGCGTGCCCGCTGCACTGACACCTGCGCCAAACGCAGACGCTTCTCCAGCCCCGCCCGCAATTGTGGGCTCGTACCCCGGCGCGACGCAGGTGTCGGACCGCGAGGGTGCCACTCGCACGTCACGAACTCTGGGCGTGGCCCTGACGATTGGCGGGCGCCTGTCTCTGGCGACGCTCGACGAGTTCGAACCGCGCCACTACCACACGGCGTACCACGTGCCACTGCCGGTTCCAGCAGCACAGGGGACGCTGCTGCTGCTGGACGTCGCCTACTGGCCGCCCGACGACAACCCCTACGCGACGTGGTCGCTGCCGTTGTCGGTCTTCGACGTCGACTCCCCACCCGGCGACGTCCTCCTCGACACGACCCATGCGCCGCAGCCCGACTCCAAATCCAGCGCGCAGATGCTCGCCCAAAATGGCTACCGCATGCAGGTCACGGGCGAGCGCAATGCGAATGGCGGCCAAATGAACATCGACCTGACCATCGGCAGCGACCCTGTCTGGCCGCCCGACAACTACGAGCTCCTGGCAACCGACGGCAACCACCACCTCACCAGCCACGGAGAGGAAGTGGGACCGGGCATGGTGCGCGGAAGGATCGAGCTCCCGAAATCGTTCACCGCGACGACCGTTGCCGTCCAGCTCAACGCCATCGCTCCGGACGACCAGCACCCGGGCCGCGTTGTCGTCGGGACGTACACGATCGTGCTGCCGCCGCAGAGCGAGTATCCGGATGGCGCGCGCACCCTCGACCAGCAGATCGCGCCTTCAAGGAAGGATCCGAGCATCGGAATCTTGGCCAACGGTTACGACCTGAAGCTGATCGGCGTGTTCGAGGGCAACGTGCGCGTCCTCTTCTACGAGCTGCGCGTCAATGCCGCCTATGACCCTGCCCTGTTCCCGAACACCGGCCCTCCATCGAACGCGGAACCGGAGCACCACTGGATAACCGGAGACGACGGGCTGGTCGGCTTCCCTGGCGCAGCGCTCCCATCAGCCAGTCCTTCGTCTACTCGTTGATCGGAATCGGGCCTTCAGGCAGCTCCAGGATGATCTGGCCGTCCTCCACCGCGACGGGGTAGACCTGGAGCGGTAGCTCGGCTGGTGGATCGAGCGCCTCGCCCGTCTCCAGGTCGAAGCGCGACAGGTGCAGTGCGCAAGTCAGCGTGTCGCCGGTCAAGAAGCCGCGATCCAGCTCGAAATACTCGTGCGAGCAGGTGCCCTGCATCGCACGAATCGTGTCGTGCAGGTTGACCAGCAGGATGTCCGTGCCGTCGACCTGGACCATCAACATGGTGCCGACCGGGATTTCATCAAGCCGCGCAACGGCGACGCGGCGCACTAACGTTTCCTCCGCAGTTCTCGGAACTGCTGCGCGCGAAGCGGTCGGCTCCCGGCGCGACGCGCCGGTGTCCGACCGTCGCTTGCGCCGCTGTTCAGGCGGCTCGTTCGACAGTCGGCGCGGTCTGCGGCCACTTGCCCTCGAGCAGGAGGCGCAGCCGATCCTGCGCCGCTGCCAGCGGGATGCGTGCCACGACCGGCTCGAGGAAGCCCATGACGATGAACTTGCGCGCCACGTCCCGTGGTATGCCACGGCTCTCCAGGTAGAAGATCTCTTCCTCGCCGATCGGGCCGACGCTGCTCGAGTGCATCGCGCGTCGGACGTCCGGCTGATCAATCTCCAGACTCGGGATGGTCACGCTGCGCGCGTCCTTGGCGAGCAGCATCGCGAATTCGCCCAGGAAGCTGTCCGTGCCCTTGGCCGTGCGTTCGATGTCGATCATGCCCTTGAAGTAGCCACGCGCGCGATCGAGGAAGACGCCCTTGCTGAGCAGGTCGCCGGTCGTGTCCTGGCCGATGTGTGTTGTGTAGCTGGTCAGGTCGAACAGCTGCCGAGCGTTACCGAAGCCGATCTCGACCTGGCTGACGCTACTGCCGCGGCCGACGAGCCGGTTGTCGATGCGCGACTTGTGCAGCTGAGCGCCGACGCTGGCAAGTGCCCAGCGCAGGTGCGCCTCCTGGCCGATCGCGGCGTGGCGGTTGACGATCGCGATCGTGTTCGGGCCGAAGTCCTGCTGCCCGGCGAATGACAGGTTCGCGCCACGGCCCAGGCTCAACTCGGAAGTGCCCCACCACAGGCTCTGCTTGTCAGCGGCGCCAGCGTGGGCCTGCAGAATCGACCTGCTCCTCGAGGATCTGAGCCTGCGCGTTGTCGCCCAGGCTGACGATCGTGCGCGAGACGAGGCCGCGGCCGGGCATGCCCGCGCCCCAGCGGATGACGATGGGGCGTTCGAGGACGACGTTGCTCGGAACGTGGACCAGGACCGCGATTGGAGCGAGGGCACGCGCCAGCTGGGCGAACTTGTCGTCCGTGGGCAGTGACGCGCTGGCCTCCGTGATCGTGCGCACCGTCGCCTCAAGATCGGGATGCTGCGCGAGTCCGTGCGTGAGCGTGTCGACGACGACCCCCGCGTCGAGCGCCTCCTTGCTCATTGAGCGCGCCACGACCCGGTCCTCGGCGATCTCGATCAGCGCCGACGCGCCCTCCGGCACGACGGTCGAAATTCCGCGGCCTCGCCGGTCTCGAGGTACGGCTCGATCTCGTCGAACTTGGCCATGCGCAGGTCCGAGTAGAGGGTGAACAACGGGTTCGTCTCGACCGGCAGCTCGTTGAATAGCCGGAGCGCGTCGTGGCGCTCCGCGCGCATCCAGTCGGGCTCCCGATTGAAATCCGCCAGCCGGTTGACGGTCTCTTCGTCGGCGAATCGGAGCTTCAGCGCTTCGGGCATCTCCTAGCCGAGCGCGCCTTCCATCTCCATCTTCACCAGGCGGTTGAACTCGATGGCGTATTCCATCGGCAGCTCCTTGGTGAAGACTTCGAGGAAGCCCTGGACGACGAGGTTCTGCGCCTCGTTCTCGCTCAGGCCGCGGCTCATCAGGTAGAAGATCTGGTCCTGGCTGATCTTGCCCACGGTTGCCTCGTGGGTCATCGTCGTATCCGTTTCCTGGATGTCGATGTACGGGTACGTGTCGCTGCGACTCTCGTCGTCGAGCATGAGCGCATCGCAGCGGACGCTGGCGACGACGCCCGTGGCGCCCGGCGCGACCTTCAGATGGCCGCGGTACGTGGCCCGGCCGCCATCCTTGCTGACCGACTTCGACACGATGCGGCTCTTGGTGTCCGGGCGCAAGATGGATGGCCTTGGCGCCCGTGTCCTGATGCTGGCCCTTGCCGGCAACCGCGACGCTGATGATGTCCGCACTCGCGCCGCGACCGCGCAGGTAGATGCTGGGGTACTTGACCGTCTTGCGCGACCCGGTGTTCGCGTCGATCCACTCGACGCGCGAGTTCTCGTACGCGTGGGCGCGCTTGGTGACCAGGTTGTAGACGTCGTTGGACCAGTTCTGGATGGTCGTGTAGCGGACGTTGGAGTTGGCCAGCGCGACGACCTCCACGACCGCGACATGGAGCGAGTCAGTGGCGTAGATCGGGGCAGTGCAGCCCTCGATGTAGTGCACCTTGGCGCCTTCGTCGACGACGATGAGGGTGCGCTCGAACTGGCCCGTGTTCTCGCCGTTGATGCGGAAGTACGCCTGCAGCGGCAGCGGCACCTCGACGCCCTTGGGCACGTATACGAACGAGCCGCCCGACCAGACCGCGCTATTCAGCGCGGAGAACTTGTTGTCCTCCGGCGGCACGACCGTGGCGAAGTACTTCTTGAAGATGTCCGGGTATTCCTTGAGCGCCTGGTCCGTGCCCATGAACACGACGCCCAGCTTGGACAGCTCTTCCTTGACCGAGTGATAGACGACCTCTGAGTCGTACTGAGCCCCGACGCCGGCGAGGAACTTGCGCTCAGCCTCCGGGATGCCCAGGCGCTCGAAGGTGGCCTTGATCTGGTCGGGGACGTCGTCCCACGACTTCTCCTCGCGCTCCGACGGCTTGCGGTAGTACATGATCTTGTCGAAGTCGATCCGCTCGAGACCGTCCGTCCAGACCGGCATGGGCCGCTTCAGGAAGTGCTCGTAGGCGCGCAGCCGGAACTTCAGCATCCACTCCGGCTCCTCCTTGATCGCGCTGATCTCCTCGACCGTCTCGCGCGTCAAGCCGCGCTTGGTCTCCGTGAGATAGACGATCTCGTCCTTGAAGTCGAAGCGTGAACGGTCGTTGTCGACCATCTGTCGCTGAGTGAGGGTCATCAGGTCTCCGATCCGGCCGGCCGCCGTCGCGGCCTAATCCTGACCTAGATTATCGGAATTCCAGCCGAAGTCGTCAACGGCGCCCGTGGTGGGTGGCATCAAAGGCCTATCGCCATGGCCGGATCGGGCAAAACGGCACTCCTCAAGTCTGCGGGCTACGCATAACACTCGTGCGGCACGCCCCGAGAGAGGAGTAGACACGTGAATTCAGATCGACGACTTGCCGTCATCGCCGGGTTGTTGTTCATCATCGCAACACTTGGCAGCCTGATCGCGACGGCGCTCGTATCGCCCGTGCTCAACGCGCCCGACTACCTCGCCGGCATCACGGCGAGCCAGAACCGGATGCTGCTGGGTGCGTTCTTCGAGTTCATTGGTGCAGTCGCATGTCCTGCCATTGCCATCGCCCTATACCCGGTCCTGCGCCGGCACAACGACGGGCTTGGCACTTGGATCGGTGGGCTTCCGGACGATCGAGGGAGCGCTTTACGTGCTCATCGCCGTCTGCTTCCTGCTGCTCGTCAGCCTGGGCCAGGACTACGTGAGTGCCGAGGCCCAGGGATCATCGACGCTTCAGGTCTTGGGCGACCAGCTAAAGGCGGCTCGCGCGTGGCTGGGCACGATGGGCGTGCTCACCTTCGGCATCGGCGCGCTGATGTACTACGCCGTCTTCTATCGAACGCGCCTCGTCCCCCGCTGGCTGTCAGTCTGGGGCCTCGTGGCCATCGTGATGGTCATGGCGTCCGCGCTACTGGTCATGTTCGGTGTCATCGAGTCCCTTTCGACGACGCAGGTCGTCCTGGCACTGCCGATCTTTGTGCAGGAGATGGTCCTGGCCGCGTGGCTCATCGCCAAGGGCTTCAACCCGCGCGTCGTCGACTCGCCGTCTGCTGATCGCCAACGGTTGATGCCTGCCGCCGCATAGGAAAGTCGGAGGAATACGACCATGATCACTGCGCATCTCGCTGCTCGTGGTCCGATCGAGCGGCCGTGGTTCGTCTGGTTGGCCATCCCACTGGAGCTGATCACAGCGCTGGGTGCCTTGCCCGTTGGCTGGTCGCTGATCACGCGATCCAAGTGGCAGCGGCATTGGTTTGCCGAGCGAATGGATCGCTGGGTCGATCTTTGGGACGTACTTCGTCCCGGGCGTCTACCTGCTGCTGATCAACGGGCTGGGCATGCTCGTTGCAGCCGCGCTGACGCTGTGGGGCCACTGGCTCGCGCCTTGGTTGACCGGCGCGCTCGCCGTTGGCCTCATCGTCTGGATCATGGTCCAGTTCATCGTCATGCCGCAGACGAGCTGGCTGCAGTGGTTCTTCCTGGGATCGGGCCTGGCACTTGGCTTCATCGCGCTCTTCTGGCTACGACGCACAGAACAGCTAACGACCAGCTAGCCGACTCGCGCGCGGCTCTCGAGCGCCGCGATCTCGACGCTCGGGGCGAGAAGAGCTAGGTCGGCGAGGAGGGCACGTTTCCTCGCCGCCCCGACCGGTTCGAGCGCCGCCGTAAGCACTTGCAGGGCACCGCTGCCAACGGCGACGCTCTCACCAACGTGAGCGACCCACCGTTCGCCGACCAGGGCCAGCCGAACGGGAAGCCCGCCCAGCGTGAAGTCCGTCGACCATCGTGTGTTGCTCATGCCCCGAACTTTGAGCGCCGCGTGTGACAGCTTCTGTGTCACACGGTCCCGAGCACTTCAGATTTTCTGGGCGCGGAGATCGAGGAAGTTCGGCACCCGCTGCCAGCGTCCGCCGGGCACGTCGGTCGAGTCGGGCACCTCCATCAGTCGGTCGACCTTGAATCCCGCGGTCGCCAGCGCGTCGAAGTAAGCCTGCAAGGGGCGATGTTGGCTATGGAAGGTCATCGACATCCCGGCCCGCACGTAAGGCTTTTCGTCGACGCGTCGCGGCGCCAGATAGGAACCACTGATCACAAATGGCGCATCCGGCTCCCGACCCTGGAACTCACCGGCCGACGCGAGTGGATGGACGATCGCGATACACACATAGCCACCGACCACCACGACGCGCGCCATCTCGGCAATCGCCGCCTGATAGCGATCTATGTCCTGGAGTGACATGAAAGCTGTCACCAGGGCAAACGTATCGTCCGGATATGGCAGCTCAGCCGCATCCGCAACCTGGTAGTCGCCCGCGGGATCCGCCTCGCGCGCGGCCGCGATCAGAGTTGGCGACGCGTCGACGCCTGCCGCGTCGTAGCCCCACGACTTCAGGTCGCGCGGCAACCGCCCTTCGCCACAACCAACGTCGAGGACGCGCCCGGCTGGTGCCGGCAAGAGCTCGCGAAAGATGTCGCGGTGGAACTTCCAGTAGCTGTCGTGACCGGGCTCGCGCGCCCACTCGATCCAGCTCTTGGCCTCTGCCTCCCACGCCTCGGCGAGGTTCGGGTCTTCGTCGGGCCGCCCCACGATCAGATGCCGAACTGGTCGCGGCAGGCGTCCAGACCGCTGACGGAGATTGGCGGACGCTCGCGGGATTGCCACATGTCGCGCGTCATCAGGAAGCGGATCTCCTCGCGCGCGACTCCGCGCGGCGCCATCCACCGGACACCGTTGTCGGCATATCCCAACGACCGTGAAACACCGATCGATGCCGCGTTGTCAGTGAACGCTTCGCTCGTCGCGCGCTCGGCGCCCAGATGGTCGAACGAGAAGGCCAGCACGGCCGCGCGCATCTCGAGCCCGATCTTCAAGCCCTGAAAGCCACGACCCAGGTACGAGCCTGTGCCGACCCACTTGAACATCGGAGAACTTTTCCGCCCGGATTCCCTGGGTCCCGACCAACCGACCGTCCGCCCAGACGCCGAAGTCGAGAGTCCAGTCGTCGGCGGACCAGGTCGATCGAATGCGCCAGTGGTATTGCATGAAGCTGCGCTCGAGCTGCGGGCTGGCCTGGTCCGTCCAGGCGAAGCCAAAGGGCATGAACTCGGCGTCGTGAATGCCTTGTTTCGCGAGCGCGAGAAGCTCAACGACCTCGGCCTCCGTGGGGAGCCGGAGCTCAAGCCGCTCCGTCCGGATGACCAGCCCAAAGAGCGGCCACGCAGCAATGAGTGCGTCGCGGTCCTCGTCCATGCGTGGCGAGTGTACGAAACGCCGATTCGGGGCTGCTCGCTTACAGTCGGACGTGTGAATTTCGCCCGCAGGCTGACCGGCGCGCGCATCCTCCAACCGCTCCGACACAGGGATTTCGCGCTGCTCACGGGTGGGCGAACGGTGTCCCTGATCGGCGACGGCTTCTTCTTTGTCGCGCTGGCGTGGCAGGTCTACCTGATCAGCAATGATCCGGGCGCGCTGTCAATCGTCTTCGTGGCAGCCTCGATCCCGATGATCGCGTTCCTGCTCGTTGGCGGAGCGCTGACGGACCGCTACGACCGCCGCCGGCTGATGATCAGCGCCGACATCGTCCGTGGCGTGGCCATCGGCGCGCTGGGCCTACTTTCCGTCAGCGGCCAGATTCAGCTGTGGCACATCGTCGTGGTCGCCGCTATCGGCGGAACTGCCAGCGCCTTCTTCAATCCCGCTTCGACCGCGATCGTGCCTGACGTTCTGCCCGAGGAGGAACTGCCGCAGGGCAACGCGCTGTTCGGTGTCCTGCGCCGGACGACCGTCGGGCTCATCGGCCCGGCCATCGGAGGTGTGGTGGTCGGGCTGTTCGGGCCAGGACCGGCCTTCCTCGTCGACGCAGCCAGCTTCGGGATTTCAGCCATCGCCGTATTCGCCATCAGGGCACGGCCGGACATGAGCCACGTGGCGGGGACGGGCGTGCGCGAGACGATCACCCAGATGCGCGAAGGCTTCAGCTACATCCGCGGCCGGCCGTGGATCTGGGCAACGCTCATCTCGGCCATGCTCAGCCTGCTGTTCTTCATCGGCCCAATTCAGATCCTGGTGCCGTACCTGGTCAAGAACAGCCTCCAACTCGGCCCTGAGGCGTTCGGCACGATCCTCGCCTTTGGCGCGGTTGGCGCGATCGTGATGGGGCTCGCAATCGGCCATTTCGGACTTCCGCGCAAGCGCATCACGGTCATGTTCCTGGGTTTCAGCCTGGGCGTAGCGGGCCTGGCCGGCTACGGCGTGATGACCGCGCTGTGGCAGGCGCTGATCGTCGCGGCCGTTACCAATGCGCTGTTCGAGCTGGGCGACGTGATCTGGACCACGTTGCTGCAGCAGAACGTGCCGCGGACGTTCCTGGGCCGCGTGTCGAGCATCGACTGGCTCCTCTCGACCGGTCTCGTGCCCGTGTCATACGCGCTGGTCGGGCCGGTGTCGAACGTGCTCGGCCCAGGCCCGACGATGGTCGGTGGTGCGCTCGTCGGCGGGCTGATGATGATCGCGCTCATGTTTGTGCCCGGCGTGCGCGACCTCGAGCGCGAGCCCGCGACCGAGCCCGCGCTGGGCGTATAACAAAGCGCAATGAGCGAGGGAACGGTTCGCCAGCGGCTCGCGCGGCGCTTCGACAACGTGGAGCTGCGCGCGATCAAGCGGCTGTGGATCGAGCATTCGATCGCAGAGGACAGGCGCGACATCCCGGGACTGCTCGCCACGCTCGCCGACGATTGCGTGTACGAGATGGTCCCCACGGCGCAGCTCTGGATCGGACTCGACGGCGCGCGCGCTTTCTACACGGAGCTCTTCGCCGCCTTCCCCGACAACCGCTTCGCACTGACGGACATCGTCGTCGGCCCGCAGGGCGTCTTCGAGGCGGCCCGCCTCACCGGCACGAACCTTGGACCGTGGGCGGGCGCGCCGGCGTCGGGCCTGCCCGTGGACCTCCAGGTGCTGATCCTCTTTCCGTGGGATCCGGCATCGCGCCGATTCCTGGGCGAGCGAATCTGGTTCGACCGCGGTCAGCTGCGCGATGCGAGCGCGGCCAACAACCGGTCGTAGTCGGCTGGCTCGTTATACATCTGGGCACTGACGCGCAGCAGCCGCCGCTTGGGCTGCGCATCCGCGCGGGTGTGCGGCCAGGGGTAGACCGGAACCTCGATTCGATCCTCATCGAATAGCGCATCGCGCAGCGGATCGAGTGGGTATGTCGCGCCTTCGTCGGCGGCCGCATCCGCTTCGCGCGCCGGTGGCTTGATCGACGTGGGCAGATCGACGGCGGCGAGGGCTCCGATCATCGACTCCGGGGCAAGCGGTGTATCGGCGCCAAGCGCGGCAAGCAGCTTTGGCGAGCGCTGATGACGAGGCTCCGATTGGCAGCCTGGATCTCCGACCAACCGCCGGGAAGCAAGCCGGACATGAACTCGAGCGCGCGCGGGATGGCCAGGTACGGCGTGGGATCGCCCGTGCCGCCCCAGTCGAACTCGAGTCGAAACTGCGATCGGTCGCTGCGCGGCGAGTTCGTGCCGTGCGAGATGGCCAGCGGCCGAATGGCCCCTTGACGGTCGGCACGGACGTGGAGGAAGGCGCTGCCCTTGGGCGTGCACAGCCACTTGTGGGCGTTGCCCGTGTAGTACGCGGCGTTGAGCCCGCGCACATCGAGCGCGACCATGCCCGGCGCGTGGGCGCCGTCGACGAGCGTGTCGATGCCGCGCGCGTTGAGCCCGGCGACGATGTCTTCAACTGGAAACACGAGTCCTGTCGGGCTCGTCACGTGGCTGATCAGGGCCAGCTTTGTGCGCTCGCTGGCCCGGGCAAGGATCGCGGCGGTGACGTCGCTCGGGTCGGCGATGGGCATGGCCACGTTGGCCACGACGACCTTCGCACCAGAACGCGCTGCTGCGTAGCGAGCCGCGTTCAGGCACGCGTTGTACTCGTGGTCGGTGGTCAGGATCTCGTCGCCCGGGCCAAAGTCGAGCGATCGGACGACGGTGTTGACGCCGGTCGTGGCGTTGGGCACGAACGCGATGTCGTCAGGGTTCGCGTTGACCAGCGCGGCCAGGGCAGCGCGCGCGCGGTCGAGATGGCTTTCGAGCTCAGTGTCCAGAAACTTGATCGGGTTGCGCTCCATGCGCGCGCGCCACTCGGACTGATCCTGCAGCACAGGCCATGGGCACGACCCGAATGCGCCGTGATTGAGGTACGTGATGTTCGGATCGAGCGGCCAGTAGCGCAGGTAGTCGGCGTTCACTGTGTGAGTATCTATGCATGTGCGGGCGGATGACGATGCGGACGAACCCGTCCGAGCTGGCCCAGATCTTCGACGCGGAGCTGCGCGAGCCAGAGGCTGAGACGCTGTTCGAGCTGGGACCGCGCTACAACGTCGCGCCGACGCAGCCCATCCCGGTCATCGTCGCTCGCGACGACGGTCGTGCCTTCGAGATGCACCGCTGGGGCATCGTGCCGTCGTGGTCCACCTCAATGGCCAGTGCCGGCGCGCGCTACATCAACGCCCGCGGCGAGACCGTCGCGACCAGTCCGGTATTCCGCAACTCGTTCGTGCGCCGGCGCTGCATCATCCCGGCCGACGGCTTCTACGAGTGGCGTCGCGACGGCAAGCGCAAGCTCCCGTTCCTGATCCACACGCCGGCCGATGCGCCGCTCGCGTTCGCCGGCCTGTGGGCACCGTGGAAGAACCCCACTGACGGTCAGTGGCTGTTGTCGGCCGCGGTGATCACCACGACGGCGAACGAGACCGTGAGCGAGCTGCACAACCGCATGCCCGTGATCCTGAACGAGGAGGCGTGGCACCTGTGGCTGGATCAGGACCTGCGCGAGGAGGGCCTACTCGCATCACTCCTCGTACCCGCACCGGACGAGCTGCTCGAGCTGCGGCCCGTCTCGCCTCTCGTCAACAACGCCAACAACGAGGGCGAGGGCCTGCTGCTGGCACCGCCGACGTACGAGGCGGACGTGACGCACACGGAGGAGCCCGCGCTCACCCTCTTCGACTAGACGACGCGGCGCCGCCATCAAGCCCTCGCGCACTACGCCCCAGGCGCCGTCAAACCCTCGCGCGCTGGTGACCAGTCGCCTAAAAGACGCGACGCGAGTCGCCAAGCCAGACTGGTTTGTCGGGCGAGACTGACGCCATTCACCAAGGTCGACTGGCGACCGCTCTCCTCACGCACGCCGCACGCCGACTGCCTTCAACCCGAGTGGACGAATGACGCAGTCGTAGAGATGGTTGACCGCAGTCGGGTTTAGCTGAGCGTGGCGTCACCGGCGGTCAGTCGGGTCAATACGACTGACGTCAGTCCGGGGCGGCTGGCCAGTCGGGCCAATGTGGGTGAGCGAGCGTCTTTTAGTCGGCTGGACCTGGGCGACGAGGGCGCAGCGGGCTGGACCTGGGCGGGCAGCTGCTCCCAAGGCACCCATTCGCTGCCGTTCCACCAGCGGTGCCACAGCCGTCCGTCGCGGCCGGGCGCCCAGACGTCGAGCCTGTCCGCGCCCCACGACGAGGCCGCCGGCGGGCCCGTCAGCTCGCCGCCCAGCGTCTCCCATGGATGCCACGCGGCGCCGTCCCAGTAGCGATCCCACAGCTGGCCGTCGGGGAAGATGGCGAAAACCTCCATCTCGCCAACCGCCCAGCTGGTGACCGCGGGGCCCGAGGCGAGCGTTCCACCCAGTGATTCGTCGGCCGACCAGACGCTGCCGTCCCACCAGCGATGCATCAGGGCGCGATCCTGGCCCACCCAAAACAGGTCGATCCGATCCTTTCCCCAAGAGCTGGCGACCAGTCCCCCGAACTCTTCCATGTGACTCATTCTGCGCCGCCGCCGCTCGATAGACTCACGCTCCTGAACCGCTACCCGTTGTCCGCCCGGCTGCGCTACGCGTTCGATAACTTCATGTCGCGCGGCACCATCGCGCTGATCCTGGGTCTGTTTGCCCTGTCGTTGCTGGTGATATTCGTGATCGCCGGCTTCGTGGTCATCTCCGGCACCCTGCGCGAAAGCCAGAACACGGAGTCGATCGATTTCGCGCAAGCGCTGTGGATGAGCCTGCTGCGCACGCTCGACCCCGGCACGATGGGCAGCGACAGCGGCAGCGTCCTGTTCGTGCTGTCGATGCTGACCGTGACGCTGGGCGGCATCTTCATCGTCGCGACGCTCATCGGCATCATCAGCAACGGCATCGAGGGCAAGCTCGACGACCTGCGCAAGGGTCGTTCACGTGTGCTCGAAGAAGGACACACGGTGATCCTGGGCTGGTCGGCACAGATCTTCGACATCATCGGCGAGATCGTCGCCGCCAACGAGAACAAGCGTCGTCAGCGGATCGTCGTCCTCGCCGACCGGGACAAGATCGAGATGGAAGACGAGATCCGCGCCCGCATTCCGGACACGAGGACGACGCGCATCGTGTGTCGTCGCGGCAGTCCGATCGAGATATCCGACCTCGCGATTGCGAGCGTCCACGCCGCCCGAGCGGTGATCGTGCTGGCGCCGGAGATTGAAGACCCCGACGCCGAGGTGATCAAGACGTTGCTCGCCATCACCAACGACGCGCTCATACCCGGCCGCGCCGAGCACAGCGTCGTGGCTGAGATCCGCGACGCGCGCAACGTCGCCGTCGCGCGGCTGGCCAGCCGCGACCGCGCGCAGCTGGTGCTGAGCGGCGACCTAGTCGGGCGCATCGCTGCCCAGACGTGCCGGGCGCCTGGCTTGTCGATCGTGTACATGGACCTGCTCGATTTCGCGGGCGACGAGATCTACTTTGCCGCGGAACCGGCCCTGGCCGGCGTCACCTTCGGCGACGCCTTGCACGAGTACCGCGATTCATGTCTGATCGGAATCGCGCCCTCCGACGGCTTGCCGACGCTCAACCCACCCATGCATCAGTCGATTGCGGAGACGGACAGGCTCATCTTCCTCGCCGAGGACGACGACACGATCCATCGATCGGAGCGACCAGCCGACTCACCGCGTGAGGCGCACATCGCGATTCGCGAGCACGAACCGATTCGACCCGATGCCACTCTCGTGCTGGGCTGGAACTCACGCACTCCGGGTTTGTTGACTGAGCTCGACAGATACGTCGCACCGGACTCGCGCTTGACCGTCATTGCCCAGGGTCCCGGCGTCGGCGATGAGGTTCGAGGCCGTCGGCCGGCGGCTCAACAACCTGCGCCTCGTCTATACCGCGGCCGACACCACGGACCGCGACGTCCTGGATGCGGCCACCGCAGAGGGCCACGACCATGTCGTTGTGATGTCGTACTCGGACCTGCTCGACGCGCAAAGGGCCGACGCCCGAACGCTGGTCACCCTGCTCCATCTGCGCGACATCGAGGCGCGTCGCGGTGAGGCGTTCACGATCGTGTCGGAGATGCTCGACGTGCGCAATCGCGAGCTGGCCCAGGTCACGCGTGCCGATGACTTCATCGTCAGCAACAAGCTCGTCAGCCTGGCCATGTCGCAGCTAGCGGAAAATCCCGGGCTGCAGGCGGTTTTCGACGACCTGTTCGACGAAGAAGGGTCAGAGGTGTACCTCAAGCCCGCCACGGACTACGTCGTGCTCGACACGCCGGTCGATTTCTACACCATCGTTGAAGCCGCTCGTCGCCAGGGTGAAGTTGCGATCGGCTACCGCTCACTCGCGCTGGCCGACGATCCGAGCCGCAATTACGGCGTGGTCATGAACCCCGACAAGTCCATCACCATCGAATTTCAGGCCCGCGACAAGGTGATCGTCCTGGCCGAAAGCTAGTGCGACAGTCAGATCGTCTGGTTGGCGATCTCAAGCTCGCGCTTAGTCCAGCCCTGGAGAGCGCGTAGGCGGCGCGCGTCGAGCGTGTCGCACGCCCAGTCCCAATGAATTGAAACGATGTCGCCCGGCGCGACATCGCCGATGAAGCCCAGGCCGTTGTGCCAGCCGCGGATGCGCTCGACGCGCGCCGGGGCCAGCCGTAGCTTGCCCTCGTCCATCGTCAGTGGCACGGCCGAGACGACGAGGTAATCCTCGTCGCGCTCGATGACGCGACCCCAGCGGATGCGGCACGAGTCCATGACGGCCAGTGCGTTATCCGTGGCGCCGGTGCGCATGAGGCCCAGGCGCGGAAAGACGTCCAGGACGTGGAACGCGTGCATCGGCAGCGCGCCGTCGTTGGGCTTGTCGGCCAGCCAACGCCAGTTGTCGGCGCGCAATCGGCGCCTGAAGCGCGCATCGAGCGAATCGCCGAGTGCCCGTGGAGCGACGTTGCCCAGCAGTCCGTTGCCCAGCCAGTAGGCCTCGACGACGCGCGCGTCGAGTGGATCGGCCAGCCCGTTCGCGCGCGCGATCAGCTGCAGATAGGGAAAGGCACCCTCGAACTGCTCGGCCTGGCGGCGCAGCGCACCAACGTCGCCAGCGCCATTTCTGGTTGCCTCGGCGAAGAGCTCGGCAGCGTCGTCAGGCCCGCAGTAGCCGAGCCGGTTCGGCCCGAACGCGTAGCGCGCGAACAGGATCGGCCCGGCAACCACGGTCCACCTTCCCCTACGCGGTGGCGAGGCGAGGTTCGGCAGTGCCGGTCACGCGGCCGCGGAAGGTCGCGACAACGAGCAGCACCGCGCCGAGAGTCACCAGGCCGTAGCCGGCAAGCGGCGCCGGACCTGGGATGCGGCCGTTGACAACCGCGTCAAGCAACGCCGTGATCGGCGCGCCCAGGACGAGCACGCTGGTTACGACCGTCGCCGGCGCGTTGCGCAGAGCGGAGAACCACGTGCCCACGTAGCCGGCGAGGAGGAGGCCGGTCACCGCGATCCACGTCCATTGACTGCCTTCAAGCGCGCCGATGCCGGTCAGCTTGCCGGTCAAAGCGAGGTAGCCGACGAGCACCACCAAACCGATACCCAGCCTGCCCACGCCCACGATGAGCGGGTCGACCCGACCGAGCAGACGCTTGGCGAGGATGACCTCAACCGACCACAACAACGTCGCCGCCGCGATCATCGTCTCGCCGATGCCCCACGTGACGCCGGTCGGTGGCACGATCAAGAGCTGGCTGGCGAACAGCACGCCCAGCGCGCCGATCTGGAGCCAGCCCAGGCGCTCGCCGAGCAGTGGCACGGCGAGGAGCGCGACCCACACAAAGAGTGTCTTGTGGATGAACGCGGCACTCGGCGCGCTGGCCAGCGACAGGCCCGTGAAGAAGAGCAGGAACGGGATGCTGCCGCCGACGATCGCGATGAGCGTCAGCCAACCAGCGTCGCGCCGGCTCAAGTGCCACGAAACACCGCGCTGGCGCAGCAGTGGAACCGCGATCACGAACAGCGCGAAAGCGGCCGTCCCGTTCTTGAGCGTCGTGAACACGGCAGGATCGGGCAGTGCCTTGACCGCGTAGCTGTTGATGAACACGGACACGCCACTGATCAAGGCCGTGGCGGCGGCCAGAAGAACCCCGGTTCGGTAGCGGTTCATGTCAATTCCCCTTGCGCAGCGCGCAGCAACTCATTGGTTTTGATTGCCTCGACCGGATCGAGCCGTTCGATGACGGTGCCGGCCGCTATGTAGACCCAATCGCCGACGGCGAGGTCAGGCACGAGCAGCGTTGACGCGTGGCGGCGCCGTCCGTTCGTGTCGACGACGACGGAGTCGCCATCGCGGCTGACGACGAGAGCGCAGAAATCGATGCACATCTGTTCACCTGCCCGCGGCAGCCACGGAGGTCGAGGCGAGACGCATCAGCGCCTTCTCGATCGCGACGACGAAATCGCCCATCGATTCGCGCACCGGACGCGACAGCTTCTGGCCGTAGCCAAGGTCGCGCGCGCCTATGCCAACGAACAAGCCATCGACCGGCTCGTCACTCAGCTCACGCGCCACGCCGATGACCTGGTCAATGGGCAGAGCGTGGCTGCTGTGCGGCGAGATCTGGTGTGGGTGATTGAGCAGCTGATCGAAGTCGAGCGTCACTACCTTGCCGGGTGCCACGCCCACGGCCGTGTCGACGATCAACAGCGGCGCTCCGGCAGGTCCGTCGACCAGGTCATTCACGTCGAGCTGGCCGCAGCGGATCACGGTCACGCCGGGCAGCTCGTTCGCGGCGCGGCCGGGAAGCAGATGGCTCACCGCCCAGATCGCGGCACCGTCGTCGCAGCGATCGACGTTGCCACACACGAGCACGCGGACGGCCGGGCGCATGACGGACATCAGGACGTCTCCTCGATACGCAGGTCGAGGAAGTGAGTCGCACACGAGATACATGGGTCATAGCTCCGAATCAGCTGCTCCAGGCGGTGCGTCGCCTCTGCCTGGGAAAGTGCGAGGACGGATGGTGCGAAGGCCGACAGGTCCGCTTCGATCGAGGCCTGGTTCTGCGACGTGGGCGGCACGATCTGCGCCGCGGCGATGAGCCCTTCGTCGTCGATCTCGTAGTGGTGGAAGAGAAGTCCGCGCGGCGCCTCAGTCGCCCAGCCGGCGGCGCCGGGCCGCGCGGTCCACTTGACCGCGGCGCGATCGGGTCGCTGGTAGGCGTCGATGATGTCAATCGCCTCGGCAATGGCGTGGACCAGCTCGATCGCGCGCGCCGCGATGCTCCAGAACGGGTTGATCCGGATCTGCTCGGCCAGGCCCAGTGAAACAAGCGCCTCGGCGGCCAGCGGATGAAGCCGGTCGGGGCACAGCGTCACGCGCGACGACGGACCAAGCAGGTACACCTCGCCCGCCTTGGTGCGTGCCTGGAGCGCGTTCGACCAGGCGACCTGGTCCTCTTCGAACGCCGCACGCCAGCCATCGATCGGGATGTCGAGTCCATCGTTCGAGACGATCCGGCCGTCGTTCATGGGGTATTCGTCTGGGTGGCGCAGCGAGACCAGGCGTGGCTCACGCTCGAAGACGGGCGCGGACAGCCCGCGTACGAACTCGACCGTCGCCATGGCCGTCGCGAGTGCCTCGACCAGCGCGGGCCGCAACGAAAGCAGCTCATCTCGTGCGGGAACGCGCGAGAAGCCGCCGACACGGACGGTCAGCGGATGAATCGGCCGTGCGCCAAGCATGGCCACGAGGCTGTTGCCGGTGCGCTTCATGGTCAGCGCCCGCTCGACTACCGCTCTGTGGTCGCGCGCCAGCTCGATCGCGCTCGGGTAGCCCAGGAAGTCGGGCGCGTGAAGCAGGTAGACATGGAGCGCGTGGCTCTCAATCCACTCGCCGCAGTAGAACAGCCGCCGCAGGGCTCGAACCGCGGGGTCGATCTCGACCTCGAAGAGCGACTCGAACGCGTGCACTGCGCTCATCTGGTAAGCGACAGGGCAGATGCCGCAGATGCGCGAAACGATGTCGATGACCTCGTCCGGCGTCCGGCCCACGACCAGCCGCTCGAAGTAGCGCGGAGCCTCGAAGATGCCCAGGCGTGCCTCGATTACCTCGCCACCTGCGACGCGCAGGGTCAGCGAGCCCTCGCCCTCGACGCGCGTGAGCATGCCAACCTGAAACTCGCGCTCGGTCGACTCAGGCGCGTGCGCCAGCCCGTGGGTCATGACTTCTTCTCCACCATCTGCCGGAACGCAGGGGCACCGACGTTGAACTTGGCGAACTCGCGCCTGATCTCCTGTTCGCTCTGGCCCAGAGACGCAAACCAGCTCGCGAGCGGCTGGGGGTTGGCGGCCTCGCGCGGTCCAAAACATCCGTAGCAGCCACGGCCGAACGACGGGCACAATGCGCCGCAGCCGGTGCGCGTCACCGGGCCCAGGCACGCGACGCCCTGGCTGACCAGGATGCATGGGTTGCCCAGCCGCTTGCACTCGGCGCACACCGCCTCGTCGGGCAGCTGTGCGCGCCGCCCCACGGTCAGTGCCGTGAGCAGCTCGAGCAGCTGCGCGCCGGAGATGGGGCAGCCATAGAGCTCGCCGTCGACGGCCACGTAATCCGACACAGGCTGCGACTTGGGCAGCGCCGCGATCCATTCCGGCCGCGGATAGACCGCGTTGCGGAACGCGTCGTGATCACCCAGGTTGCGCAGCGCCTGGATGCCACCACTTGTGGCGCAAGCGCCGATCGTGACCAGCATCTGTGCCTGGCGACGGAGCTGGAGGATCTCCTCGGCCTGGTCCGGTGTTGAGATCGAGCCCTCGACGAGCAGCACGTCGAAGGGGCCGTGCGAGCGATTGGAGGTCGCCTCCGCAAACTCGACGATCTCGAAGTGCTCCGTGATCGCGAGCAGCTCGTCCTCGAGATCGAGGATCGTCAGCTGGCAGCCGTCGCACGACGAGAACTTGACGACACCCACGCGCGGCCGGCGCGGCGCCGCCCAACGGGGGTGAGGGCCGGGGCGCGGCGTCGAGGATGTCAAGGGTGCCAAGGGCAGGCCGGGCACGGCCATCACAGACCCTCCATTCCGAAGGCAGGCCCGAGCTCAGCCAACGAGAAGACCGGGCCGTCCTTGCACACGAACTTGCCGCCCAGCTGGCAGTGGCCGCACAGGCCAACGCCGCAATCCATGTGGCGCTCGAGCGTCACCCAGATGCGCTCGTCCGGGACGCCGCGCTCGTGGAGCACGTCGACGGTGGCCTGCATCATCCGTTCCGGGCCGCAGATGAAGGCAACAGTCCGGTCGCACGAGCACATGATCCGGTCGATTACCTGGGTCACGACGCCGACGCGGCCGAGCCATTCTGGGCCGGCGCGGTCGACGGTCTGCGCGACATCAATGACGCCGCTGCGCGCGAGCTCGTCGAGCTCGTCAACGTACAGGCGATCGGCCGGAGTCCTCGCTCCGTATGACAGCTGGATGCGTGCGACGCGCTCGCGCCCGGCAATCAGCGCGTCGAGCAGCGGCCGCAACGGGGCAAGGCCGATCCCGCCGGTGATGATCATCACGTCGCGCGCGAGCAGCCTCTTCGACGGGCCAGCCGCGGCCCATCGGACCGCGCACACTGAGGACCTCGCCGCGCTCCAGGGCGCAGATACGGGCCGTCGCCGCGCCGGCGGCTCTGACGGTCAGCTCGAAGCCGTCGTCATAGAAGCGCGACACGGAGATGGGCGGCGCGGCGACGGCCGGCAGGGACGCCATCACGAACTGGCCGGGCTTGCCCTTGAGCAGTGGCGCGTAGTCCGTGCGCAGGCGCAGCGTGACCACGTCTGCCGTCTCGCGGCGCTTGTCGACGACCGTCGTCGCAACCCACGGCATGGGTCGTTGTGGGCTCGCTGGCGGCAACACGGGCAGTTGGACCGGCGTGATCCGCTCAGACGGCGGTGCCACGGCCATGAGCTCCTCGCGCACGTCGATGCCGACCGGGCACCACGCGATGCACCGGCCGCAGCCGACGCAGCCAGACGTTCCGAACTGGGTCGTCCAGGTGCCGAACTTGTGGGTCAGCCATTGGCGATATCGGTCCGCCGTCCGCGGCCGGAAGTTGCCGCCGGCGACGCGCGCGAAATCGAGCGTGAAGCACGAGTCCCAGCTGCGCTCGGTAGACGCGTTCTGGCCGTCCAGGTCGCTGCGCTGCGAGACGCTCGTGCAGAAGCAGGTGGGGCACACGAGGGTGCAGTTGGTGCACGCCAGGCAGCGCTCGGCGATCTGTTCCCAGCGTGGGCTCGCGGCGGCGGCGATCAATCGTTCGGGCAGGCCTTCCATGGGCAGGGTCGGCTCCATCTGCTCGCGCACGCGCGCGACCGATGCGCGCGCCATCTCGCGCTGCGTGTCGGTCGCCGGCTGCAGTGGCAGGTCCTCCACGGCCGACCAGCCCGCAGGCGATCCGACGCGGACGACGAAGCCGTCGTCGAGCTCAGACAGAGCCAGATCGAAGCCGTCGTTGACCTCCGGCCCGGTGCCCATCGAAGTGCAGAAGCAGGTGCCGCCCGCGACGGCGCACTCGACGGCGACGATCAGGTTGTCGCGCCGACGCGCGGCGTAGTCGCTGTCGACCACCGGACCGCCGAGCAGCACTTTGTCCTGAATGCGGAGGGCCGCGATCTCGCACGCGCGGACGCCCAGGAATGCCTTGCGTGACACATGCCGAACTGGGTTCTGCGGATGTCCGTCGTGTCTGACTGTCGCCTCTGCGTCGGGCCAGACGCTTTGCGTGACGCGCGGCGGGAACGTCCACCGTTTCCATGACGATGGTCCCGGCGGCTGGTCGAAGAGCCGATCGTCGTCACGCTCGAGCAGTCGCGCGTTGCCGGGCGAGTTAAGCGCGCCAACGCCCTTGGGCAGATCGTCAACCGAGCGGACCTCGCCGAGCATCACTGCCCCATCGCGAACCTGGGGCCCGATCAGCTCGCGGTCGTCGGCGCGCAGCGCCCCGATGAGCAGGTCGAGATCGGCGCGGGCGAGGAAGTAGGTCTGTCCCTCCGGCACTGCGGTCTGGCTCACCATGGCTCGACCCACCGCTGGCTGAACAGGTCGAGCAGCTGCTGGCGCGTGCCCTCGAGCCTGCGCGCCACGGCACTGAGCACGACCGGGTAGAGCTCTGCGGCGAGGCTGTCGTCATCGTCAAGCGCCGCGCGCAGGGTCGGTCCGTCGAAGTAGGCGAGCTCGGTATCGGTCAGGGCAATGGCTGTGGAGGTCGCGCGATATGGCGGGACGAGCGCCGACCAGCCAACAACATCGCCCGGCTCGACGGTCAGGATCGACACAGCTCCCCGCTCTGGAACTCGGACGCGGAGTGCGACCCGACCACCGACCACGACGGCCATGAAGTCCGAGGGCTGGCCCTCGCGCATGAGGATTTCGCCGGCCGGTATCGAGCGGAGCTCGCCCAGCGCGGCGAGCGCGGCACGCGTGTAGGGACGGACGTTCTGGGTTAGCCACGCATGGGCGAGCATGTCGCCGAGTGCGCTCGACTGCCCGAGTGCGCTCGACTCATTGTTCGGGGATGTCACAGCGATCTCCTTCGCCCTGATCGTGCCGATTCACGTGCCACGGCCGAGCGTGCCGAAGGTCCCGAAGGGCACGCCAACCGTCACTGATTGAGCAGCGTGATTACGCCTAACCGCACGTTTGACTCACCCACTGATCCGTGCGACCCTGCCGTCAACGCCGATTGGTCCCAGCCAGATCGGAAGGGGAGAAAAGATGTCCGCGGCAAGGACGAACGCAGCCCATTGGGGGATAGGGCGGCGGTCGTGTGTCACGTTTCTCGCCGCACTCAGCGCTGCCACGTTCACACTTGGCCCAGGCGCCCTTGTCGCCATGGGCGCGGACCCGCACACGCCCACCCCGCCAGCGCCCACTCAGCCAACGTCCGGAACTGATCCCGCCACGGATCTGACGCCCGACGAGCAGCGCATAGAGAACGTCATCACCGCCGCCAAGCAGTACCTCGGCGTTCCGTATCGCCTGGGTAGCGAGGGTCCTGACGTGTTCGATTGTTCGGGCCTTGTCTTTCGCTCCTTCAGTGACGTCGGCCTCGTCGACCGCATCGGCGGCGCGCGACTGCGCGCCGCCGGCTACATGCGCTGGTTCGCCAGCCGCGGCCAGATGACCACGGACGAATCACAGGCCCAGCGCGGCGACCTCGTCGTCTATCACGACGGCTCGCACATTGGCATCTACCTGGGCGACGACCGCGTCATCAGCGCCCTGGTAAACCCGTTCGGCGTGACGGTGCACTCGCTGCACGGCGTGTCGCTGCCGGTGACGGGCTTCCTGCGCCCGGATTGGTCGGGCAAAGGCGAAGTGGCGCCGTTCGTGCCAATCGATCTGCCTGACGTGCCAGAGGAGCCGGCGACGCTCGTGCCGGCCGCCGACTGGATGCCCGCTCCGGATCCCACGCTCAGCGCACCGGCCCAGCGCGAGGGCAAGGAACAGGTCGACATGCGCACGCTCAACTCGCGCACGTTCCTGAACCACGACGGCACATACACGACCGAGTTCCACGCCCAGCCGATCTTCTACCAGCCCGCCGGGACGACCGCAGCGACGGATCTCAAGCCGATCGATCTGACCTTCGTCTCCGACGCTGACACGGGCTTCGCGTCCGTGACCAATTCAGCGGTCGTGCTCAGGACGCGTGCCGCTGACGACGCGGCGGGCTTCCTCTCAGCGTCTGCCGGCGACTACTCGGTCAGTCTTGGGCTAGCGAAGGGTGCGGGCATGGACGACTCAACGTCTGCGCCGCAGATCCTCGACGGCGGTCGGGTGGTCGACTACTTCGACTTCCAGCCCAAGTCGGTGGGCCTGCGCGTGCTGGCTCAGACGGACGGCTTCAAGAGCTTCCTGGTGTTGAGCAAGGTGCCCGATCGCAACCGCTTCTCATTCGTGCTCGACGCGCCCGGCCTGACGCCGGTAGTCGCCGACGACGGCAGCGTCGTCCTCAACGACGCGAACGGCGTGACGCGCGGCCGCTTCCCACGGCCGTTGCTGATCGACTCGTCGGACATGGACGGCAGTGGCGGCGGCGTGTTCACCTCCGCCACGACGCTGAGCGTGGACACGTCGGGCGAGCAGCCCGTCCTCACTGTGGCCGTTGACCACGCGTTCGTGGACGAGGCCGTCATGCCCGCGTTCGTCGACCTGTCGCTGACTGAGTTCCCGCAGCCAACCGCCGGCGCTGATGTGGCCTTCACCTCGAGCGCGCACCCCAACGCCAACCTGCACGGCTTCCAGCGCCCGGAGTCGCCCGGCTTCGACGAGGTGTGGCTGGGCCACCAACCTGACAGCCAGAACAACAACGACGCCTTCATCCGCTTCGCGGGCATCGCGGCCGTGCTGGGAACGGTCGATGTTGCCTCGGCCTCACTTGAGCTGCTGCCGTATTTCCAGCAGACAACAGATGGCGCGACGACGGTCCGCCGGGTCACGGCCGACTGGAGCGCAGACTCGCTGACCTGGACGACCATGCCCGCGCTGGACGGCCTCGACGGGCAGTCGGTCACGAGCGTGAGCGGCACATGGACGTCGCTCGACGTGAGCAACTACGTAACTGACCTCCTGAGCCGCGGCGTCACCGACTACGGCCTGGTGCTGTCAGGCGACCAGACGACGAACGGCACGTGGAAGCGGCTGGCGGCCTCAGATGCCGGCGAGGCCGCTCAATTCGGTCCGCGTCTCGTGGTCACCTGGTCGGGCATGCGTCCGGCGCCACTTACCGGCACGCCGGCGACCGATCCGGCCGCGGCCCCGGCACTGACCTGGACCCAGCCGGATTTGGCCGGCGCCCAGGTGCGCTTTGAGGTCCAGGTCTCGCACGACGGCTTCGTGACCATCGACGCCGACTCGGGCACGGTCAAGGGCAAGCTGGGCAAGACCGGCGAATGGACGCCGGCGCCAGACGCCCTGTCCGCATCCGGCACGTACGAGTGGCGCGTCCGTGCCAAGTACGGCAGCGGCACCGACTGGAGCCCGTGGTCAGCGTCCGGCTCGTTCCAGGTCGAGTTGCCCAACCACTTCCAGGCCGACCCGCACACCGCGGTCTAGCCCGGGTCGGCGCCCCGCGCGGCCAAGGCGTGGTCGTAAGGGTCGATATTCCGACCATGGACCCGCAGCAAATGGGTGGCTGGGTAGGCGGCAACCAATCAAAGGGAATCAAAGAGCCGGCCGGGCTGACGCCCGGCCGGCTTTGCTCTGAGTCGAACTCAGTTGCTGGCTAGCTGCAGAACTTGCTCGCGACCTTGCCCGATGCGACAAGGAAGCTGCCGTCCCAGATCTTGCCGACTGCCTGGATCCGGTGCGAGCCCGAATGGCCCGGGGTGAAGTAGAAGCTGTCCTTGTAGTACCAGCCGCTGTTCGTGTTGATGTTCACGAAGTACGTGCCGATATTCAGCTCGTTGTGCCAGCCACCGTTGTAGAAGCCCTGGCCCTTGACCGTGATAGCCAGGCGCGTGGCGTGGTAGCCGCTGTACTTGGTCAGCTTGAACGTGGCGTGGACGGTGTTGGCACCGGTGCACCACGTGTCGGTATTCGTGATCTTGCCCAGACTGGCCGCAGCCGCGCTCGTGGGCAGCATCAGCGCCATGACCAAGACGACCGACGTCGACAGCATCGCGAAACGTTTGCGCATTCCGTCCCTCCTCTGGGCGCCGCGACTCCTGCCGCATTAGGAACGCCCTGTCCCCATCGTCGCAGGTGGCAGGTACCTGTGGCAAGCCTGTGGAGTGGTGTTAACGTCCGAAATGTGACCCTGCCCCGACCGAACGCCCCGCCGCTGCCACCAGGACTGGATACACCCACGCTGGTCATCGATCTCGACATCGTCGAGCGCAATGCACAGCGCCTGGCCGCGCAGATGGCCGCCGCCGGGCTCGCGTTGCGCCCGCACGTGAAGACGCATAAGAGCGTGGCGCTCGCGCACATCCAGCTCGACAACGGCGCGGCCGGCATCACTGTCGGCACGCTCGGCGAGGCGGAGGTCATGGCCCAAGGGGGCATTGGTGACATCTTCCTCGCCTACCCCATCCTCGCCGCCGGGCCAAAGCAACAGCGCCTGCGCGCCCTCGCCGAGCGTCCCAACCTGCGCTTCGCGGTGGGCGTCGACAACCGCACCGGCATCGAGCAGCTCGCGCGCGCCATGGCCGGCTCCAGCGCACGCCTCAGGGTCGTGCTGGAGGTCGACTCGCACTACGGCCGAACCGGCGTCGCGCCTGAAGCGGCGGGCGAGCTGGCGCGCGCTGCGCAGCAGGCCGGCCTCGAGGTGCTCGGCGCCTTCACCCATGGCGGCCACGCCTACGCCGGCCCGGATGCGGCCGGGACGGCCTCCGCGGACGAGACTGACGCTCTGGCCAAGGCCGCCGAGTCGCTTCGTTCGGTGGGTATCGAACCGAGCGTCCTGAGCGCGGGCTCGTCGCCGACCGCGACACGCTCGGCGCGCCCGCCCGTGACGGAGATGCGCGCCGGCACTTACCTGATCGGCGATCGTCAGCAGGTCGCAATCGGCGCGAGTCCGGCAGATGGCGTCGCGATGGCCGTGGCCGCCACCGTCGTCAGTGACTCGGTCGAAAACCAGATCGTGATCGATGCCGGCGCAAAGTCACTGACCAAGGACTCGCCGCCGTACCTCGCCGGCTTCGGCACGATCCCCGCCTACCCGGACGGCATCATCGAGAAGGTCTCCGACTACCACGGCCAGGTGCGCTTCCCGCCAGGCACGCCCCGACCCCAGGTGGGTGAGATCGTGGCGGTTGTTCCGAACCATGCCTGCCCGGTTATCGATCTGTACGACTCGTTCGTCGCGACCCGCTCCGGCACGGTCGTCGGCCGCTGGTCGGTCGACGCGCGCGGCCGCTCCGGCTAAAGGATCCCCACACCCTCCGCGATCAGGATCAGCCCAAAGACCACGAACGCTCCGGCCGCGAATATCTTGATCGCGCGCTCCGGCAGCCGCGCCCCAAGCAGCGCGCCCACACCGATGGCCAGCGCGTCGGCGAAGACCATGCCCACCGTCGACCCGAGCCAAACTCCGATCGGATCGTTGGTGGTCGCCAGCGTGATCGTGGCCAACATCGTCTTATCGCCCAGCTCCGCCAGGAAGAAGGTCGTGCCTACCGCGAACAGGGTCGCGAGCACGCCGCTGGCGTCCTTGTCGGCCTTCGCCTCGTCGACCGAATCGCCGCGCAGCGTCCACACGGCGAAGACCAGGAACGCGACCCCCGCGACGATGTTGATCAGGCTCGTCGGCAGTGCCAGGGCAAAGACCCTGCCCACCACGACGGATGCCGCGTGGACGAGCAGCGTCGCGATCGTCACCGCCGTCAGCACGATCCACGCGCGGTAGCGCGCGGCAAAGGCGAGCGCCATGAGCTGGCTCTTGTCGCCCAGCTCGGCGAGGAAGATCACTCCGAACGAAAGTAGAAACGCGTCGATCACGGCCGTGGCGGACGGTACCTCATCCCGGATGGACGACGCGACGGCAACATTCCGCTGCTTGACTCGTGCCATGGCAGAGATAATCCCGCGCTGGGAATGGCGCACTTTCGGAAGCGATTTCGGCGTTGCCGAAGAGCGTTTCGCAGCTATGGAGCCCACAGGAATCCAGGAGAGCGACGAGCTCTACCTCGTGTCCGACACGGACGCCAACGTCAAGGTCCGTTTCGATTTGATGGACGTGAAAATCCTGGTCGAGACGAACGCCGACGGCCTGGAACAGTGGCGGCCGATCATGAAGGCCCAGTTCCCCGTGCCGCAGTCCGAGGTCGTGCGCATCTTCGAGGCGCTCGGCCAGAAGGCGCCGCAGATGGCGCGCGACTCGTACACGCTCGACCAGTTCAGCGCCGACCTTGCACCCGGGGCGGGGCTGCGGCCGGTCAACGTCCACAAGCGCCGTGTGCGCTACAAGGTCGGCGGTTGCACGTCTGAGGTGACCGACGTCGTCGCCGACGGCATCCCGACCAGGACGATCGCGATCGAGTCGGAGGACGCTGCCGCCGTCGTGGCCGCGGTCAAGTCGGTCGGGCTGTGGGACTACGTCAACACCAGCTACGGCAAGGGCCTGACGGCAGCGCTCGAAAAGCGGCCGCCGCGCTACGCGGTAATCGACGTTGGCACCAACTCGGTCAAGTTCCACATCGCCCAGCGCAGCCCGGACGGGTCGTGGAGCCGAGTCGTGGATCGGGCAGAAATGTCGCGCCTGGGCGAAGGCTCCGACACGCACGACGCGATCCAGCCGGAGCCTCTCGCGCGCACGGCCGCGGCGATCAAGGACATGGTCGACGAAGCCAAACGCGAAGGCGCCCTGGCCATCGCCGCCGTTGGCACGGCCGAGTTCAGGATCGCCACCAACAGCGCCGATGCAATCGCCGCGATCAAGGCCGCGGCCGGCGTGGAGGTGGAGGTCCTGTCCGGCGAAGACGAGAGCAGACTCGCCTACCTCGCCGCCAAATCGGCCGCGCCCGCAGGCGCGACGGAGGTGGTCGTCTTCGACACCGGCGGCGGCAGCTCGCAGTTCACCTATGGCAGTGGCGCCAACGTCAACGATCGGTTCAGCGTGAATGTCGGTGCCGTTGGCTTCACCGAGCACTATGGGCTCGACAACGCGGTAACAGCGCAGGTTCTGGACGAAGCGCTGGCAGCGATCGCGGCGGGGCTCGCAGATCTGCACGACCATCCCCGGCCCAATGCCGTGGTGGGCATGGGTGGCGCCGTGACGAACATGACCGCGGTCAGCAAGAACATGTCCAAGTACGACCCGGATGCGATCCAGGGCAGCGTACTTTCCAAGTCGGAGATAGAGCGCCAGATCGAGCTGTATCGATCAATGTCGGCCGACGAGCGGCGAACGATCGCCGGCCTTCAGCCAAAGCGCGCGGAGGTCATCCTCGCGGGCGCGTGCATAGTGCGTACCATCCTTGACGAGTTGGGGGCCGACTCGTTCACCGTCAGCGATCGCGGGCTGAGACACGGAGTCGTGCTCGAACGCTTCTCATTGGAGGGTCATTCATGAACGCAGCCGCCGAGGCCGGAGCTTCAGCGCAGCCAACGCCGCGGCTGTCCGACGCACAGCTCCGCGAGATGATGCGCCTGATCAAGGGCGCCCAAAGCGTCGAACTCAAGTTGACCGTGCCAGCGTCGCACCACCGCGCGACCGTCCAGGGCCTGCCCGGAGATCCGGTTGAAGCTCAGCCGCGCCAGATCTACTTCTTTGACACGCCTGATCTGCAGCTCTACCGCGCAGGGGTCGTCGTGCGCGCCCGGCGCATCGCGGGTGGCAAAGGTGACACGGTCGTCAAGCTCCGCCCGGTGGAGCCCGACGAGATCCCGAACGACCTGAAGAACGACCCGTCATTCAACATCGAGGTCGACGCGCTGCCGGGTGGGTTCGTGTGCTCGGCGTCATTCAAGGGCCGATCGTCCGGTCAGCAGATCCGCGATGCGGTAAGCGGCAAGAAGCGGCTGTCCAAGATCTTCTCCAAGGCGCAGCGTGCTTTCTACCGGCTTCACGCTCCAATGGGCCTCGAGCTCGACTCGCTTGTTCCACTCGGACCCACATTCATCCTCAAGAGCAGGTTCGACACCCACATGGGCCTCGACGCGACGACGATTCGATCGATGGTCGCGGAGATGTGGCTCTACCCGGATGGCTCGCGCATCCTGGAGCTGTCTACCAAGTGCGAGCCGAAGGACGCGTTGAGTGTCGCGTCAGAGGCGCGCGCGTACCTGATCGACAAGGGCGTGCCGACCAACGCTGCCCAGGAGACCAAGACGCGCCTCGCGCTCGAGTTCTACTCCAAGGCGCTCCTGGCCGAGCAAGCAGAGGAGCTGGCAGAGGAGCGGCGCGCCGCACGTCGTGCACCGAGCAAGGCCGGGACAAAGGCCGTCGCAAAGCCGGCGGCCAAGGCGGCCGCGGCAAAGGCCCAGCCCGCGGCAAAGGCCAAGCCGGCCGCCGCGGCGAAGCCAAAGGCACCTGCCGTCAAAGCCAAGCCGGCGGCGGCAAGAGTCACACCGGCCGCGGCCAGGCCCGCTGCCCGGACGGCGACGCGCCGGACCCCGGCAAAGCCCTCGGCGCGCACGACGACACGCCGGACCGCGGCAAAGCCCACGACCAGACGGCGCACGCCGCCCAAGCAAAGCTAAGGAGCCGGGCCCCAAGCGCGTCTTCCTGCGCCCGCAAGTCGTTTCGCACGCCCCGGGAGTGGCGGTACGCGATAGTTCCGCGCAAGCAACACCATCGAAGGCAACGGATGGTTCTGACTCGCGCTGATGACGCGACGATTCTTGTGGCTTGGTGGGACTGAGCTGATCGGGTCCGTTCAGGCCACGCTCACGATGAACTAGTCGATCCCAGCGATAGTGTTGTTTGAGCGGAATGATTGGTGAATCGCCGTCCGGGAAGAAATGTCGAGATCGCCTGACGGGTGCCAGTAGACGAACATGCCGTTTCGGCTGCGAATAGGGGCCGATGGGCACAGCACGCGTCAGAGAATCTGCCTGTAACCTGACGCTCGCGAACACAAACTCTAGTCAGGCTGCACCTGGCAGAGCGAGCGGGCGGTGGGCCAACAGCCCGCCGCCCGCCTTTTTGCAGCCGCAATCCGCGGCGAACCAAGGAGGCGACCCAGGTGCTCAGCGACTTCCCCTGTTTCCCGATCCTGCTCTCAAAGAACCTCGACGCGACGCGCCACTTCTACCGGGACGTGCTCGGCCTGCCCGTCCTGCGCGAGGATCCGGACGACCGCATCGTCTTCGGCAGCGGCGGCGGGCAGCTGGCGGTGACCCTCTCGACCGTTGGCACGTCTGACACGCAGACCCAGATGGCGTGGCGTGTCCCGGATATTCAGGCCGCGCTCGCGGATCTCCGCGAGCGCGGCGTCCGCATCGAGGAGTACACCGCGCCGGATCCGGTCACGACCAACGGCGTCGCGGACATGGGCCACTCGTGGGCGGCGTGGTTCATCGACCCGAGCGGCAACGTCCTCGCCGTCGTTCAACCCAAGGGCTAGACCGCGCCGCGCAAAGAGAAGCCCCGCGACGGGCATGCCGGTCGCGGGGCGTACTCATGTGACGAAGCGTCGCGCGCGACGCTTCGCTCAGCGCTTGGCGTTATAGGCGTTCAGGCCGTCCCAATCGCCCTTCTTGGCGTAGGCGGCCTGGGTCGGCCACGTCTTTAGGCTTGATGGCGGGAGAGCCCCACCAGCGGCGACGATGAGGCGCAGGTCCTTCGAGCTCGCATGAGCCAGCTGGTCGTACGTCATCAACTGGCCGTCGTTGAGGATCACTTCCATGCGTGCGCCGATGCCGCTCAGCTTGGTCAGGTCGTCCGGCTTGACAGCCTTGGGAGCGGCCGCCTCCTTCTTACCCTTCTTAGCCTTGCTGGCCGCTGCGGCCTTGGCGCCAGCCTGCTTCTGGTTGTACTTCATCAGGCCTTGCCAGTCGTTGTCGGCCGCCATCTTGGCCTGCATGGGCCAGGTGTGGGCACTGGCTGGCGTGTTCAACTTGGCCTTCGCCAGGGCGCCCTGGATCTTGGGCTCGTTGGCTGCCGCCAGCGAGCTGTAGGTCTTCATCCCGGCCGCTGACAGTGCCGCCGCGTACTTGGGTCCAATACCGGTCAGGACCGTCAGATCGTCCGGCTCGGGCTCGACCACGACCTCGAAGTCTTCGACCACTTCTGGCCCGCCCAACTGCTCGACCGCGGGCACGACGAGAGCCGTGAGCGCAGCGGCCTTGTCCGCTGGCAGCGTGCTGAATAGAAGCAGGGCATGGTCGGCCCTGATTGCATCCTGGATCGCACCGATGGATGCCGTCCAGACGCCCTCGTACATGACAAACAGCGCGCTCTGGCCCTTTTCGATCGATTTGCTGACGTCGCGCATGAACTTGTCGTTGATGCCGATGTCGCGGATCCGATTGTGCAACCCGCCGAGGACGCCGCCGGCCGCTCCGGCGACTGCCGCGCCTGCGGGACCCGCGATAATCGCGCCAGCGATCACGCCGATCGTCAGGCCACGGGCGCCGCCTTTCATTCCGCCGGTGTCTTTGGTCTGGTGGACTTTGATCCGACCGAACTTGGCCTTGTGCACGACGGCCGCGTCGATGATGCGCACGTTCGTGTCGTTCTTATCAATGACCTGGACCTTCTTGAGCAACCGCTTGGCCACGGCGTCGTTGTCCACGACGAACGCGGCCAGAGTCTGCTCGCCTGTTACGGCCATGTGCTGAACTCCTACTGTCTGGGGTTGTAGGAGGAGTCATCGCGGGACCGAACGCCGGTGGGCAAGACATTCCCAGGCACCGTGCGGCAAAGCGATCACTCCGCTCGACGACGCGATGCTCGCCATCCGTCCGCGATCGGGCATCACCTCTATCGGACGAGCCTGAGGTGGGACACTTCCCCAGATGGGAGCTGTACCGCCTCCGGACTCCTCGCGTCGACTGACACGGCTCGTGCCAATCCTTGAATGGTCGCGCCGTTACGACCGGAAGTGGCTGCGTGGCGACGTGCTCGCGGGCATCGCGGTCGCGGCGATGATCGTGCCCAAGGACCTGGGTTACGCAAGCATCGCGGGAATCCCGGTGGAGAACGGGCTGTACGCGGCCGCGGCGGCCGCCATCATCTACGGCCTCTTCTGCACGTCCCGCCACATCTCCACCGGCCCGAGCTCGTCGCTCGCAGCTGTCGCCGGCGGCGCCGTCCTTTTGACCGGCCTCAGCGGCCCAGACGCGGCGCAGCTCGTGGCGGCGATCGCGGTAGTGACGGGAGCCCTGTTCCTGCTCGTCGCCATCCTCAAGCTGGGCTGGCTGGCGAGCTTCCTGTCGCGTGCGGTGGTGACCGGGTTCCTTGCCGGCGCCGCGATCGACGTCGTCATCGGCGAGCTGCCCAAGCTCACGGGTACCTCAACTGACGGAGTGAATGCGTGGCAGGAGCTGGCGTCGTGGGTTCGCGGTCTGGGCGAGCTCAGCCTGCCGACCCTGCTGGTCGGCGTCGTTGGTCTGGCCGTCATCCTGGGCCTGCGTTTCTCGTTTCCAAAGATCCCCGGCGCGCTCGTCCTCGTCGTCGGCGGCTTGATCGCTTCCGTCGCTTTCGACCTTGGCGCGCACGGGGTCGCCTTGGTGGGACCTGTCCCGCGGGGGCTCCCGCTGCCGATGGTGCCGTCAATCGACGTCGTTTCGCAGAACCTCTCGACGATCGCCATCGCGGCGTTCGCGCTGCTGCTCATCGGGTTCTCCCAGACTGCCGGCGATGCACAGGCGTTCGCGACCAGGCATCGCTATCGCGTCGACCTCAACCAGGAATCGGTGGCCCAGGGGATGGCCAACCTGGGCGCCGGAATGTTCCAGGGCATGCCGGTCTCGACCAGCCTGTCGGCGAGCTCGCTCAACGAATCTGCCGGAGCGCGGACGCCGCTGGCCTCGATCGCGACCGGAGCGATCGTCGTTGCCACGCTGATCCTGCTCGCGCCGCTGTTCGCAGATTTGCCCAAGGCGATCCTGGCCGCGGTCATCATCGATGCGGTTGTCTTCGGGATGATCGACATCCCGGAGTTTCGACGGCTCTTCCGGGTCAAGCGCTTCGACTTCTGGATCGCGCTGGCGGCGGTCATCGGTGTGTTGTCGGTGGGCGTGCTCTTGGGCGTGGTCGTCGGCATCCTGCTGTCTCTGCTCTGGCTTATCCACGTCGCGACTCGGCCGGGCATGCCGATCCTGGGTCGTGAACCGGGCACCCACGTTTACCGCGACCTCGACGACAATCCGGGCGACGAGACCGACCCGGGCGTGGCGGTCATCCGCATCGACGGTGGCCTGTTCTTCGCCACGGCTGCGGGGCTGGACGAGCGTGTTCGCGCGATCCTTGCAAGCCAGCCCGCTTTGCATTCGCTTGTGTTGGATCTGGAGGGCGTGAACTTCGTCGACTCCCAAGGTGCCGCGAAGCTGACCGAGCTGCACGAGGTGACCGACACGAACGGCGTCGAGCTCCGCCTCGCCCGCCTCAAGCCCGACGTCGCCGACGTGCTCGAGGCGGATGGGTTGATCGACCTGATCGGGCGAGACCGGATCCACGGCAATGTCCACCGGGCGGTCGAGGCCGCGCGCGCCGCAAACGCAAGCAGGCGATCAGACGTGGCGCCTCCGCGCACGCCGTAACTAATCGGCCGCGAGGAAAGCCCCGACCAACGCGGCCGTCTCGTCGGGCTGCTCCACCTGGGGCAGATCGCCGGCCTGGTCGATCGTCGCGCCGTGGAGGTGGTCATTTGCGGCTAACAGTGCCTGTGAGGCATCCGCATCCGTGAAGCGCGGGTGGTCGCCGAAAACGAGCAGCGTCTCGTTGGTCAACCGCGAGTAGGCGCCCTCCGCGCGGGGATCGTTGAGCCGACCCGAAACGAATGCCAGTGGCGCGTAGTAGGCGCCGGGCTGCTGGCACGTCCGCCAGCAGTAGCGCTCGTAGTCCGGCGGGATCCGGCCCGGGTCGGCAAAGATCTGGGCGATGAAGCGGTGAATGACCTGGCGCCGGGCAAGGATTGCGAACAGCAACCGCCCAACGCCGGTCTCGCGCAGGAAGCGGTAGACCCTGCGCGTACCCAGGCCGGCACTGCCCTTGAAGCGGCCGAAGCCGGTCGGGCTGATCAGGACGATGCGCCGAAAGCGCTCGGGATGCTCCGCGGCGGCGACCACGACGTACTGCCCTGGCAGTGACAACGCGACGACATCGACGCTCGTCTCGCCCGACTGTAGGGCAGCCGTGCGGATCAGCTCGAGCTGGTCGCCATAGAGCTCTGCACCGTACGGCGCGTCGGGTCGGTCGGATGTTCCGAAGCCGAGCCAGTCGACCAGCACCACCCGTCTGCTTAGGGCCAGCCGGGACGCCAGCGGCGCGAGCTCCACGCCGGATCCGGCGGCGTTGAAGCTGTGGAGCAGAAGCACGGTCCGCCCTTCGCCCAGCTGGTAGCCAGCGACGTGGCCTGCAGGCGTCTCGATGTCGAGGGCGGCACCGGATACAGGCGGAGAAAGAGGGACAGTCATTGCGGCGATTATCGCCCGTGCGCGACCGAGACCCTTCCCACCGTAAGCCGACAGTCAGATTGTCGTGGCGGCACCTCTGGATGCTTCTTCGAGGATCGCCTCCGTCTCAGCGAGCGCCGGCGCGGCCCCCAGCCGCTCGAAGATCTCGCGGGCCTCGCGGAGGACGGGCGTCGCCTCAGTGGCCCGGTCGAGGCCGACGAGGCAGCGACCCTCGCCGAGTGCCGCCATCGCGGCCTCGTAGGGATTCCCGAGATTTTGCCAGGCGACACCAGCGTCCTGAAAGGCGGTCAGCGCATCCACAGGGCGCCCGTCGGCCTCGGCGAGGACTGCGGTGACGGACAATTCCTCGGCCGGATAGTCGATGGAGAACGTGAGAGTCCGCATCGACGAGATCTCCATCGCTAGGTCGGCCCGGCCCAGGCCGAGCGCCTCAAGGACGAGCTCGAGCCGGCCGCCGCCCTGAAGCGTGTAGTCGTCCTCCCGCAGCTGACGCGTGGCCTCGACAAGAAGCGCAATCGCCGCCGCGTCGTCGCCTGCCGCGCGCAGCCCGCGAATTCGTTGGGCGCCATAGCCGTAGGCGCGCTTCGTATCCTCGGCCTGTTCGAGTGCGAGTCGGGCGGCTTCGATCGCGTCACCCGTCAGTGACAGCACCGCGATCTTCCCTGTCAACGTTCTAGACAGGCCGATGCCCAACATTGCCGCCTCGCTGATCTGGGCCTCGACGTCCCCGAGGATCTCGCTCCAGCGCCCAAGGCGGAAGAGCGGGAACCAACGATCCTGGCGGATATAGAACTCGTGCATCTTGAAACCGCGGCGGCGCGTGAACGCGAGACCTTCGTCGAGGAAGTCCAGCGCCAAAGTCGGGTCGTCGTAGGCGCCCATGCACGACCCCAACCAGAAATACATCCGCGCAACGTGTTGCTGATCGCCCATCTCGACCGCCGCCGCCAGGCTGGCCCTCAGGTCATCCATTCCGCGCGCGTCGCCCGTGTTGACGCGCCTGAGGGCGCGATCGGCGATCAGGCCGTTCTCGAGCCTCGGTAGCCCAAGAGCGGCAGCCATGGCGATCGCCTGCTCCTCCTGTTCTGTGCGGTGCGCATCGAGATAGTCATCCCGCGAAGCGCGGTTCAGCGCATTCACGAGCGTTTCGCTTGGCCCATCCGACTCGAGGCGTGCAACAACCTCATCGGCCATGGCCTGCGCCCGGGGTCGGTCTCCGCGTCGGTCGAGGGCCGCGGCGAGGCTCAATGTCGCGGCGTCTTCGTGCGCGCGATCGCCAGCGGCACGGAATCCGGCGACAGCCTCCTCCAGGTAAGCCACCGCGTCGCGAGCTCGAGCCTGCGCGCCGACAGCCTCGCCGAGGCTGAAGAGGACCGCCGGCCGTGCCGGGTGCCCCGGCGGGGCGAGGGTCAGCGCCCGGTCGAAGCTCACCACGGCGGCGGCGATGTCGAGGTTCATCGCCTTGTCGCCGGCAAGCGTGAGGTACTTGAGCGCGTTGGTCTCGAGGCTCGTCGCAACGTCCGTCTGGCCGGCGGCCCGGGAGAGCTCGAGCGCCGTCGCGTAATGGTGGGCCAGGACCTCAGCGATGTCCTCGGCCCGCTCGCCCGCCTTGGCTTCGAGCCACGCGGCGGCGGCGACATGGCGGGCTGCGCGCGAGGCTCTCGGCAGCTGGGCATAGGCGACGTCACGGACGAGGACGTGCCAGAAGGCGTACTCGGACTCGCCCGCCATCGAGGAGTGGCGCGCAGACCTCACGAGCTCCTTGTGAGCGAGCTCCCTCATCGCTTCCCGAACCTCGGACTCATCTCTCTCGCCCATCGCCGCCACCGCGCCCGTCCAGAACACCTTGCCCACGACCGCGGCGTCGGCAAGCATCTGTTTCCGTTCGGTCGGGAGCGTGTCGAGACGAGCAGCGATGAGGGCACTGATTGACTCGGGCAGGGGCACCTCTGCGCCGGGTCTGAGCGACACCATCCCGTCGGTCACGACAAGCAGGTCGCGGTCGCGCAGCAGTCGAACGAACTCCTCGGCGTACAGGGGATTGCCCTCGGCCCGCTCCAGGATCGGCGCCGCGAGCTCGGCGGGGACGGCCGCACCCAGCCGTCCGGTGACGAGTCGACCGGTCTCCTCGTCCGTAAGCGGCGCGAGGTTGATGCGATTGACGTTGGGCAGTCCGGCGGCGAATGTCGCGTGGCGCTCGAAGAGCTCCGGCCGGGCCGTCGCGACGAGCAAGAGCGGGACGCCTTCCGCCCGGTCCGCAAGGTGCTCCAGGAAGGCGAGCATGGCGTCGTCGGCCCAGTGGATGTCCTCGAACACGAGAACGGTCGGACTCTGCTCGGCAACCGTCTCGAGGAAGGTCCGCCAGGCGGCGAACAGCTCGTCGCGGGCGGCGTTCGAGCTGGCATCGATCCCGACGAGCGGCAGGAGTCGATTACGAAGCCAGTCGCGGTCGGGGCCGGCCGGGACCGCGTCGTCGATCTTGTGGGTCGCGACCTCCGCGTCGTCGGACTCGAGGATTCCGGCGTGCGCCTTGATGATCTCTCCCAGGGCCCAGAACGTCACCCCGTCGCCGTACGGCAGGCAGCGGCCCTGACGCCAGCTGAGGGCAGGCGCCTTGGCCTGGGCATGGGCAAGCAGCTCGGCGACGATGCGGCTCTTGCCGATGCCGGGCTCGCCGACGACTGTGACGAGTTGCACGGCGTTCCCGGCGACCGACTTGTCGAACAGACCATTGAGCAGGGCGAGGTCGATCTCCCGGCCGATGTAGGGGCCGTCGTGGACGCGGGTCAGGTCGACGCCCAGGCGCGCCCGCGGTGCGATCGCGTGGAACACTCGGACCGGCTCGGCCTTGCCTTTAAGGGTCGCCGGCGCGAGCTCCTCGTAGTCGAAGACCGTCTTGGTGGCCTCGTACGTTCCGAGACCAACGGCGACACCCATCTCCGGAGCGACCGACTGGATGCGGCTCGCTGTGTTGATCGCATCGCCGGCGAGGAAACGCTCACCCGAGCCCGGGGTCACGCCAAGACGGACCAGGGCCTCGCCCGTATTGACGCCGAGCCGCAGCCGGAGCGGCGCATTGGCGGGAGTCCTTAGCCGCTCGGCGTTCTCGACGATCCGAAGCGCCGCGCGGACCGCGCGCTCGGGATCATCCTCGTGGGCCGCCGGGACACCGAACACCCCGAGCACCGCATCGCCGATGAACTTCTCGACCACACCGCCGTGGGCCTCGATCTGTGATCTGGCCAGGGTGAAGTACGCCGTGAGCATCCGGTCGATGTCCTCTGGGTCGGCCGACTCTGAGGTCGCGGTAAACCCGACCAGGTCGCAGAACAGCGCGGTGACGACCTTGCGCTCCTCAGGCCGGGGAGCAGCACCGTCCGTCGCGAGTGGGGTCGCGCAGGCCGGGCAGAAGCGGAACCCGTCTGGGCTCTCCGTCCCGCATGCCGGGCACTCAACCACGCATCGCAGCGTAGCGGAGCGATGAGTCGATCAGAAGAGGGAGTGGAGCGGGAGACGGGATTCGAACCCGCGACATTCTGCTTGGGAAGCAGACACTCTGCCAGCTGAGTTACTCCCGCTCGGAGCGACCAGCGTCTTCCGATCTGGCGATCGGTAGGTTACATCGGGCCCAAATTCTTCTGGTCGCGCAGCTGATGCAGCAGCAGGGCGGTCGATAAACGCCGCCCGTGTTGACCGTCGAGCGGATGGCCCAGCAGCGACTCGATCTTGTCCAGCCGGTAGCCAACCGTCCGGGTCGCCAAATGAAGGCGTCGTGCCGCCGCGGTCACGTTTTCCCCGGCGTCGAAGTAGGCCTGGAGCGTCTCGATGAGCTCGTCACCGAATCTTTCGTCGGATAGCAGAGGACCGAGTTCGCTCTGAACGGTTGCATCTCCAAGGTGCCTGTTGGATAGAAGCAGCCGTTCGAGTCCAAGTTGCTCCGGATCTGGGATCCAACCGCGCAGATCCAGGCGTTGCGCTGTGCGCGTGGCGTCTACGAGATCCGCGAAGGTCGCGGCGAGCGAACCGACACCCTCCGTCGCTCGGGACCCGACCGCCACCCACGCCGCCTCGCCCACGACGTTGTCGAGCACCATCGCCAGGCGTGACAGCCCGGCCCAATTGGCAGTGGCAAGCACGGCGATGCGTCCCATCAGCGGCAGCACGGCCGGCAAGCGGATTCCGGCGCCGACGCCCTCGGAGCCCGGAGCGGTCGACCCTAGAAGATGGCCTGTCCGCCCTGCTAGCAGCTCGAGCTCGTCCTCGGCAACTACTGGCTGTTCGGCCGAGGCGTCGCGCTTTGGCATGAGAGCGATCGCGACCACCACGTAGGAACGGTCTGGGTTGAGGCCGTGACGCACCGCAACGCGGCGCAATCGGGCTTCGCCCAGGGCGTCGGCGGTTGGTACACCCAGGATCTCCTGGAGCGCGCCTCGCCGCGCCTCCACATCGCGAGCGAGAATCTCGCGCTCGGCCATCCGGTAGCCATCCGTGACCGCGAGCGAGGTGAGCTCGTTCCACAACAGAAGGAAGCGACCGAACCGTGCGAGCACGTCTGGCGCAAGACGACCGGCTTGCGAGGCGTCCACTGCGTGTTCCCACATCAGACGCCTCGTAACCGCGTAACGATGCTGTAGCACCACCACCGGACGGTCAGACCGCGCCGCGATCGCGCCCGACGCCCGCTGTATGGCGACGATGGTTTCGAGGTCAAGCGAACGATCGGCCTCCAGGGCACGAGTCGCGGCCAAGAGGTCTTCAAGCGAGTCGACCGCGGTCAGCCGACCCTGCGGTGACTGCCCTGTCGCGGACTGAAGCCGATCAAGTTCGGCCTCGATAGCCGCCCCGGCCGCCTGCTCTGGACCAAGTTGTCCGTGGAGCGCGATCGTGCCGATGATCACGCTCAGACGGACATCTTCGAGTGGCTCATCGAGCTCGCTGGCCACGGCCGCGGCCATCTCCTCGGCGTCGGGCATGACGTCGCGGATCGCCGTCCACAGATCGTTCGTCGTGTCCATTGAGCGCCTCGCTCGCGTGTTGGCAGCCATTGTGGTCGTCCTGCGCGGTTTGTGCAGCGGGCGAAGAGAGTGTGCATCTCGGAGCGCCGAATCAGCCCAGATCCCCTTGTCGTGACTTGCGCGATCTCTGCAATGTCGCGCCTACCGTTCTGCTCGCTCGAGGCGATGAATGAAAAGGCCGGGGCCACGAACATCAGGCGGACGACTCTTGCCCAAATCGAGGCCGACGTGCCGCCCCAAGACGGCTCACGGGGGACCTGCCTCGGACCATCGCGCTGAACCCGCGGAACAAAGGAGTGTTTTCCCTTGCTCAAGATGACGAAGCGCCGGCTGACCAGCCTGCGTGTCGCTATCCCTCTCGGCCTGATTGCCCTGGCAATAGCCGCGCCCAGTGGGGCGTTCGCCACCCCGGCCACAACGGTCGTAAAGCCGTCGTCAATGCACGGCTGGTTCTTCTTCAATGACAACACCAACGCGGTTGACAACACGTTGGGATCGTTCACCTCCGGTCCCGCCTCAGCGCCGCTGGGCAATGGCAGCGTGCGGATCAACGCCGCAAGCGGCGATCGCGTTCTCCTCGCCACCACCGCGCACAACGGTCTGGCCCTGAGCAACATCACCACGCTGAGCTACTCGACCTACCGCTCAAGCCCAGATCGCGGGCAACAACCTGGCGCTCAGCGTCCAGCTGGGCTGGGACAACGACACAACTGACGCCAACGTGGGTTTCCGCGGCCGACTGGTCTTCGAGCCCTACTTCAGCGCGCCGGGTGGCGTTCCCCAGAACACGTGGCAGTCGTGGAACACCTTGACCGCCAGCAGTGGCTGGTGGACGACCATGGCTGGCGCGACGCTATGTACCCAGTCAGTGCCCTGCTCCTGGACGCAGGTCCTGGCGAACTACCCCAACGCCGCCGTCCCCGCGAGCGCCTACGGTTTCGTCGGCATCAGGGGCGGCAACGCTGCCATCGATGGCAATGTAGACAACTTCGCGTTGGGCACGGCCAGCACCACCACCATCTACGACTTCGAGCCTGAGACACAGTGCACGAGCACGTGCTACGTGGACGCCACGAACGGCAACGACGCATTCGGCGGCGACTCGAGCACGAGCGCCAAGAAGACGATCCAGGCAGCCGTAAACCAGGTCGCATCAGGTGGCACCGTCCACGTCGCGGCCGGCACGTATGCCGAGCAGATCGTCGCTGACAGCAACATGACGATCGATGGCGCGGGCGCAGGCTCGACCACGATCAAGGCCCCTGCGTCACTGAGCTTCGGCTCAGATCCCGCGCGCTATGCCATTGTCGACATCAAGGGCGGGGCCAACGTCGAGATGTCCGACCTGACCGTTTCGGGCCCCGGCCCGTCAGGCTGCGGCAGCCTTCATTACGGCATCCTGGTCACCGGCGCGGCGCATCTGAATGCGCACGACATGACCGTCGCCGACATTCGCGACAGCTCGCTCAGCGGTTGCCAGAACGGCAACGGCATCCAGGTTGGCCGCCAGGCGATCAGCCAGACGGGCACCGCCGATATCGATCATGTCACGGTCAGCGGCTACCAGAAGACCGGCCTGATCGTCGACAACACCGGCTCGTCGATGACCGTCACGAACTCGACGATCACCGGAGTTGGGGCCACCGCGCTCATCGCCCAGAACGGCATTCAGATCAGCCGCGGTGCAACGGCGACTGTTTCTGACTCGACCATCAGTTACAACGAGTACACCGGCACCGGAGCCGACAGCACGAGCGTGCTCCTGTTCCAGGCCGGCGACAACGTCACTCTCATGGGCAACGTGATCTCCGGTTCAGACGTTGGCATTGACCTGTCCGGCAGCGCCGGCACGGGCAACGTGGCGCACAAGAACTCGATCCACGGCAACGCCGCGGGCATTGTCAACGACTCGACCAGCTCCTTCGACGCAACATGCAACTGGTGGGGCTCCTCGACCGGACCCGGCACTGTTGGGCTGGGCACGGGCGACACCGTGAGCAGCAACGTTTCGTTCACTCCGTGGCTCCTCTCGAGCGTACTGACCGGCGATTGCCCGGCGATTACCGTCCACGGCACAGGCGCGGTCGACGCAAACGGCGCTGAAGGCAGCCTCATCTCCACGAGCGGATCGTTCGACGGTTCGACCGCATCTATCACGGCCGACAACGCGATCGGGACCTTCGCGGCCAACGCGGGCGCAGGAACCTGGACGTGGAGCTACACGCCCGCGGACCAGTTCACGGCCACCACGATCAACGTAACGGCTCATGGCACCAACGGCACTACGGCCGTCGACACTTTCTCGACCTCCGCGAGCAACGTCGCCCCCACCGCAACCTTCGTTCATCCCACCACGCAGCTTTTCGGCACGAGCTATGCGCTCAGCCTGACCAGCCCAAGCGACCCGTCGGCGATCGACGCCGTGACCGGCTTCACATACCAGTTCGACTGCGGATCCGGCTACGTCGCAACCGGTTCTACCGACGGCTACGGCTGCACGGCGCCTTCAACGCCAGGCAGCATCACCGTCAAGGCCAAGATCACGGACAAAGACGGCGACTCGAACGAGTACACCTACAGCCTCCTTATTACCCAGCAGAACATCACCGCCTCGGATCTGAGCGGCCACAACTTTGGCGATCAGAACATCAACGCTGGTGCGAGCTCGCCGTTCACGTTCACCGCTACGAATGACGGCAACGCGGACCTGACGCTCGGCACTGCCTACATCAGCGGCCCGAACGCCACCTCATTCAGCGTCGATACCGACAACTGCGCTGGCCACGTAATCACGCCTGCGCACTCGTGCACGATTGAAGTGATCTTCGATCCCGCCACGACGAACGCGAAGAGCGCGACGCTGAACATCCCCTCCAACGATCCTGACGAGAATCCGCTGACGCGCGCCCTCACAGGCAACGGCACGTCGGTCGTCGTCAGCAACGGGACGATCACGATCAACCTCGATGCTCGGCCGGACGGCGCACAGTCCTTCGCCTTCACCGGCGGGCTGGGTGCCTTCAGCCTCACCGATCCGGCGTCGAACACGTTCAGTGTCAGCAAGCCGGCCGGCACCTATGCGGTCCAGGCCGCGAAAGTCAACGGTTGGGCGCTCAAGTCACTGACCTGCGACACGTCAGAGACGGTCAACAAGACCAAGCGCAAGGTGACGATCAATCTCGCCTCCGGGCAGAACGTCACCTGCACCTACACAGAGACAAAGCGTCTGCCCGACGGGTCAATCGCGCTTGCATCCGGCGGCCCATACACGCGGCGCTGGCATCTACGCGACAACAGCACAGCCGACGCAGACGCTCAACCAGGCCATCACGATTGGACAGACCAAGTCGTTCTACGTCCAACTGACCAACAACGGCCTCGACAGCGACTCGTTCAACGTCTTCTCGACGCTGACCGGATCGACCAAGTTCGCGGTCAAGTTCTTCAGTGGCGCGACCGACATCACGGCGCGCGTCAACGCCGGCACGTACAACTTCACGTTGAACGCCGGTCAGACCACCACCGTCCAAGTTCAGGTCAAGGCGCTAGCGGGCGCCCCAGCGTCCGCGACGCGCAACATCGACCTGACCATGAAGTCCAAGACCAGCACAGCCACAGACGTCGTTCGCGGACACGTGACGCGCGCCTGACAGGCACTCCGGGAGGGAACAGAAAGGAGCCGAGAGATCGGCTCCTTTTCTGTTTGTCCTGCTCGCACCAACCAGCTGCTCGATGCCACGCGCGATGCATGCTCCAGACTCTGGCCGATGGTCGGTAATCCGACCCTTACGGACGGGCCGTGCCCATTTGTTCGGTCTTCGCATCCAGTTAGAGACCCACACGAGCCCACTGGCCGGCTCTGAGGATCGATATTCCGGACATTCGGCCAGGGCGTGGCCGTAAGGGTCGAAATGCCGACCACGGGCTAGGCCGGGCGGTCAGCGGGCTAGGCCAGCGGCAGGGTGAACGTCACGGTGGTGCCGGTGCCGGTGCCGGTGCCGGTGCCATTATCGATCCAGATGCGGCCGCCCTGCGCCTCGACCAGGTCCCGGCAGATGGCGAGGCCCAGGCCGCTGCCGCCAGAGCCGGGCTCCTTGACAAAGCGCTCGAAAACGCGCGGCAGCAGCTCCGGGGGAATGCCCGGCCCATCGTCGCGCACGCTCACCTCGATGAGTCCGGCGTCAGCTGCGCGCGCTGAGACGGTCACGTGCCCTCCGCTCGGCGCATGGAACAGTGCGTTGCTCAGCAGGTTGGTCAGGACTCTGTCCCGTGCGCTGCTCGTCGGCTTTCGCCTTGGGCAACCCCGCTGGATAGTCGGCCGTCAGCGTCGCGCCGGCAGCGCTCGCCTGTGCCTGGAAGGACGCAACCGCATGGTCGATCGTGGTCCCGAGGTCGGTCGGTTGCAGGTTCAGCGGTAGCGCGCCGGCCTCAGCCAGGGCGACCGTGCGCAGATCCTCGATGAGCTGCTCCAGCACGTGGAGCTGCTCACGGATGGGCGCCAGGTGCTCCGCGTCCGCTGGATAGAGGCCGTCCTCGATCGCCTCGAGCTGGCCGGAGATGATCGACAGTGGTGTGCGCAGCTCGTGGGCCGCATCGGCCAGGAACGCGCGCCGGCCCTCGTCGATGGCCGCCAGTCGTGCGCTCATGTCGTTGAACGCGCGCGCGAGGGAACGCATCCGTGGCGGACCGTTGACCGGCACTCGGGCCGAATAGTCGCCGCGCTCGATCCGCTCGGCCGCGTCGGCAAGATCGTCGAGCGGCGCGCTCATGCGCCTCACTCCGCGAAATGCGAAGAAGGCGGCGACCAGGGCCAGCACGAGCAGTACCACGAGAGGGCCGTTGCCCGACGGCAGGGACGAGATCTGACCAAATACCGATCCGACTATCCACGCGAGCGCACTGAACGCGACGAAAATGAACAGGCCGAAGACGAACAGGCCACAGCCCAGGCGAAAGATGAACGGCGGCCCCGAGCGGTGCCGCCAGGGGCCGCGCTGGTAGCCGCTCCAGTCTGCGGGCGGCCACTCCTCACCCTCGGGCCACCACGGCGGCCGGCGCTTCGGGTGCGTCATTCGGGCTCGGCGAAGCGGTAGCCCACGCCGAAGACCGTCTGGATATAGCGCGGAGCGCGGGGATCCGGCTCGATCTTGCGTCGGATGTTCTTGACGTGGGCATCGATCGCCCGCTCGTATGACTCGAACGCCTCGCCGTGGACCGAGTCAAGGAGCTGGCTGCGGGTGAACACGCGGCCCGGTTGACGGGCCATGGCGAGGACCAGCTGGAACTCCGTTGCGGTCAGGTCGACGAGCTTGCCGGCGACGGTCATGCGCATGCGGACCACGTCGATGTCGACATCGCCGACGCGGATCTGCTCAGCGTGCTCGCTCGCCTGGACACGGCGCAATACGGCGCGCACACGCGCAACGAGCTCCTTGCCGCTGAATGGCTTGGTCAGGTAATCGTCCGCGCCAAGCTCCAGGCCAACGACCTTGTCGGACTCGTCCGTTCGCGCGGTCAGCATCACGATGGGCACGTTCGAGTCACGTCGCAGCTCGCGTGTCACGTCCAGGCCGTCGCGGCCGGGCAGACCAAGGTCAAGGACGATCAGATCCGGCCGCTCCTGGCGTGCCACGCGAACGGCCTCGTTACCGTCACGGGCCACGACAACGGCAAAGCCGGCGTGCTCGAGGAAGTCGCGCGTCAGACGCACGATGTCAGGTGCGTCGTCGACAACGAGGATCCTCGGCACGCCGGCCATCGTACCGGCGCCTATGTCAGGCTTGGGGAGAGCGGGTCGACGGTGGCGCCGGTGGCGCATCGGGCAGATCCAGGCTGCCGTCATCGCGTTCCGCTGCTGTGGTCGCATTCGCGTCCGGCTGTGCCTGGGCCGAGGTACCGCCGTGCATCCGGCTGTGCCAGCGCTGGAACATCTCATCGACCATTGGCGGGACGTCGCGACTCTGGCCTCTCGGCTGGTCAACGTCCCAGCCGGACGCGTACCAGCCGCGCCCGCCGCGATGTTGGCCGCGCGGGCCGCGGAAACCGCCTGGTCCGGCTGGTCCACCAGGTACCCCGTCAGACCACCCAACTCGCTGATATCCGCTCCAGGCAGCGTGTCGGATGACCTTGAAGACCACGAACAGGAAGATCAGGCCGAAAAACAAGGGGAACAAGGGAAAGCCTCCTCCGTTTGATGGGTAGGTCGGATAGACCGGGGTGACCGGCGCTGGTGCCGGCACGACGGGCGCGGCAACCGGCACGATCACCGGCGCCACGCTTGAGCTTCCCAGCCAGAAACCGATGCCGCCGACGATGACGAGCACCAGGATCACGCCCAGGGCCCACGGAAATCTCTCTTCACGCACTTCGAGTTGCGCTCCTCTACTTGCTCGCCGCCATATGCGGCTTGACGTGTTCGAGGTTCGCGCCGACTTATGCGCAATTTATGAATGCCGCGTGTTGATCGCTGTGCCAGAACGGTCAGGTGCCTGGGCGCGCATTTGGCAAGGGCTTGGTTCCAAGGAGCGTTGGGACGATCAGCGGGCCGCGTCCTTGGCGTAGCCGGTCTGGAAAACTGTCAGCCGGTTTGGAAGAGGCGCAACAGCACCACGACCAGAAGGAGCGCCACGACCAGAACGAGTCCGGCCGCGACGCGCGGCGATCGGCCGCGCGTGAGCGTCGCGGCCAGTGGCAAGGCCAGGATCGATATCAGCGCGTACACATAGTGGAGCGACTCCGGCGCGCCGCCGCCGATGAGGATGCCCAGGCCGCCGGCCGCGGCGACAACCACGACGACGATGGTGGCCGACGACAGCCGCCCGGCCCAGAGTCCGGGCGGCCGGTTTGTGGCCAGCCGCCACAGCGCCTCGATCGCGACCAGTGCGACCAGCAGGACAACGGCCCAAGCGAGCAGCGTGTGAAGTTGCGTGACGATGGCGGCGATCCCTCGCTAGTGAGGTGCTGTCTCAGCCCTCCGCGGTGAACTGATTGACGAGCAGCCCGCCAATGAGGATCACCCAGAAAATGATCATTGCCGCGAAGGCTAGGCCACGCTTGCGCCAGTCGAACGCCTCGCCGCGCGTCATGGGGGCGCGCAGGCCGCGATCCATGAACGGGATGAGCAACAGGACACCCAGCATCACGAGCATCGCGATGACCGTGCCCCAGATGTCCGGATCCACGCCGAGTGTCGCCGCGATGATGTTCATGCCGCGCGTCCAGCTGATCGGGAAATTCGGCTTGAAGCCCAGGCCACCCGGGTCGTCATCCGTGCCAAAGAGTGGCGACGACTGGATCAGCTGCGGTGCAGTGCCCGGATCGCGCGTAACGAAGATGGAGATCAGCAGCACGCCACCGATCAGGATCACGCTCCAGATCAGCCACGCGCGCAGGTGATGCGAGAACGAGTCCTTCACGCCGCTGATGCGCATCCAGAAGGGCGTCGAGATGCCCTTGACCCGGATGAGCAGGTAGTGCCAGATGATGAATCCAGCCAGGAAGATGGGCACGATCGAGATGTGCAGCGCGTAGATCTGGGTCAGCTTCTGCGTCGCGATTGCGACGTCGGTCAATCCCTCGGTGGCGTAGTTGAAGAAGTCGGCCAGGCCGAGGGCACTGAGCAGCTCGCCGATGTTCCACGGCACGCCGAAACCGACCTCGTCCCAGTGCAGCGCCTCACCGGTTAGCGACAGAACAAACGTGAAGCCGGCCAGGCCCACACCGATTAGCCACAGCCCGGTCTTGCCACCGCGATAACCACCGCTGATGAAGACGCGGACCATGTGGATCATGACCAGCGCGAAGATCAGGAACGCGTTGAAGAAGTGGAAGTTCAGGACGATTGACCAGCCCGGCGACTGCATGAAGTTGGCCGTGATGCCGTAGGCAAGCGAGGCATCCGGGATGTACACCCAGGAGAGCAGGAAGCCGGTCAGGATCTCGAGCACCAGGGCAACGGCCAGCACCCCGCCGAGCGAGTACCAGACGCTGTTCGTCTCGACCGGGATCAGGTACTCGCTGACAAGTGCCTTGAACCCGAACTCATCGAGGACACCGGACCACCAGCCCTTCCCAGACTGCGCCGGCGGTGATTGGTCGTTGGCGACCTCCGCGGCAGGCTCGGTGGTGGGATTCCCAGCGTTGCTGGACATCAGAGCCGCCTCCACGAACAAGAACAAGTGATGGAATTGGACTTTCCGAGAGTGTTGCGAGGCGAGCCGCACGGACAGTGCCGAATGGCCCTTCCTTGAGCGGGGAGTTATGGGGCGGGGCTGCTATCGTCGGAGCGTGGCGGAGTCGCTCTTGCTCGACATCAAATGGCTGGGACGGATCGCGTATCGCGACGCCTGGGACATGCAGCACGACCTCGTGGCAAGCAGACGCAAAGACGAGATCGGGGATCAGCTGCTGCTGCTCGAGCACCCGGCCGTGCTGACGCTCGGCCGCCACGCCGATGCTGCCCATGTGCTCGCCAGCGACGACGAGCTGGCACGCCGCGGAATCGAGGTCATTCGCGTCGAGCGTGGCGGCGAAGTGACGTACCACGGTCCCGGCCAACTGGTCGCCTACCCGATCATCCGCCTCGCCGATCGCGGCATCCTGCTACGGCCGTTCGTGCGTGCGCTGGAGCAGGCGATGATCGACACCGCGGCGGGTTTCGGCGTCGACGCCGCGCGCCGTGACGGCTATCCCGGGATCTGGTGCGATCCGGACTCGGACAATCCTCGGAAGCTGGGCGCGCTCGGCCTGCGCGTCGAGGGTGGCGTGACGTACCACGGCATCGCGCTCAACATCACGACCGGCCTGGCCGACTTCGCGCTGATCGACCCGTGCGGCATCACTGACGCCGGTGTCACCTCGATCGCGCAGGAAGCCGGTTGGCCGCCCAATGAGTCCACGCCGAGCACTGCTTCGGTCGCGCAGGCGGCGGATCGGTTCGCGATCGACTTCTCGGAGCGCCTCGAGCAGGCGACGCAGGCGGCGCAGGCCGCCCAAGCCTCGAACGCCGCGCAAACTCAGCCTGTCGGCTCCGCGACGTAGGACAACGACTGTGGCGGCGGGTCTATTCGAACTACGCAAGGACAGCATCACCGGCTGGTGGGTCGCGGTCGTGGTCGACCGCGAGTTCCAGAAGGAGCGCTTCTACAGGCCCGCAAAGCCGGCCGGGCCACCGCCTGACGAGTGCGCCAACTGCCAGCAGGCAGCGGACGACGAGGTCCGTCTGCGGATGCTCAAGCCGGAGGCGTTCATCGTGGCCGGCACTGAGCGCGAGAAAGAGGCCGACGAGGACGGCAAGGAACCGGCGCTCGGCCTGCTCGGCGACACGGGGTCGTGGCAGACGATCATGGCGCCACGCGGCCACCATGAGGCGCTGGCCGACACCACGCCTCAAATTGCCTTTGAGCTGCTCGCCCACACGCGCGATGTACTCACGTTCGCGCGCGAGCAGGAGAGAACTGAGTACCTGCAGGTCGTCCAGAACTACGGCCGACAGGCGGGTGCGCTGACCGATCACCTGTGCCTGGACTTCTACGACATCCCGCAGATCCCGCATCGCATCGGTGAGGAGCTGGGCGGCGCAGCGCGCTACGTCATCCGCGAGGGCGTCTGCCCGTTCTGCCGCCTGGTGCGCGACGAGGTCGCCAATCCGGAGCGCCTCGTCTACGAGGACGCGGCAAGCGTGTGCTTCGCGCCGTATGCCAGCAGATCACCGTTCGAGCTGTGGGTTGTCCCCCGTCACCACAATGCGGACTTTGGAACGGCGACGGATTCGCAGCTGGTCAGCGCGGCGGACACGCTGCAAAGCGTCCTTCGGCTCTTGTCGACGCTGGGTGGACCGGCGTACAACCTGATCCTGCATACTGCGCCACTTCGCCAAAGAGTCGACGAGACGTATCACTGGCACTGGGAGATTCACCCTAGATTGCGCGAGATTGCGGGCCTGGAGCTGGGCACCGGCCTACCGGTCAACCCCGTTTCACCCGAGGAAGCCACACGCGAGCTGCTCGCCGCGGCCAGGGCCAACGCGATCGATACCGGCGTGCCCGTTGGCCCGCGCTCGTGGGAGGACTTCGGTGAGCGCTGAGCGGACGCGCATTGAGCGCCTCGACCTTTGTCCACTCATCGCACAATCACGCGCCAATACGTCACAGGAACATTGCGCCGCACGTCCCAGAGCGGTGCAGAAGCCTTGCCCGGGATTCTTGCCGTGACGAGAGATCCGGCTACTGCCCGTTCCTTTGTTGAGCGCATTTACGCGGCGCATCACACGGAGATCTATGCATATCTGGCGCGAATGTTGCGCGACGATGAGCTGGCGGCCGACTTGACGCAGGAGACCTTCGTCAAGGCGTTCCGCGCGTTCGACACGCTCGAGGACCACAACCGAGCGCGCGCGTGGCTGTACCAGATCGCCGGCCGCACCGCGCTCGACGAGCTGCGTCGGCGCAAGATCGTGCGCTTCGTGCCGTGGACCGGCGAATCGCGCGGCAGCGCGTCGAGCGCTGAGGATCAGGTCCTGCGCATGCGCCTTTCCGCGGACCTTGAGCGGGCATTGCTGCGCATCCCGCCGCGCCAGCGCCAGGCATTGCTTCTGTCTGAGCTGCACGACCTGTCCGGCCTCGAGCTGGCTGAAGCCCTGGGCGTCTCGCACGTCGCGGCGCGCGCGCTTCTGACGCGTGGCCGGGAGTCACTGCGCCAGGCGCTGGCGGTCGAGCGTGCCAAGAGCGCGATCGAGGAGGACAAACGCGCGCACGTGGCTGCCCGAGCCACGATCAACCGTCGGGACCACGAGCGATGAGGGGACGCATCGACCAGCACGCTCGATATCGGGAGCTGATCGCGGCGCGCCTCGTGCAGCCGTTGACGCGGGTAGAGCTGCGCGCGCTGAACGGTCACCTGAAGAACTGCGCGGAATGTGAAGAGGTTGACGCGGAATATCGTGGTCAGCGCGGTCTGCTGCGCGGCCTCGCGGCGCCCATCCCGCCGCGCGACATGTGGGCACGGACGTCGGCCAGCCTCGATCGCGAAGTGGCGCGGGCGTACCGGGCAGAGAAATGGCGTCGCCGTCTGGGCCGCGGTGGCCGGCGCACCGCGCAGCCATCAACAGCGCTGATGACCGCGATGGCCGCGGTCGGCGTCAGCGCCGCGATCGTGGTCCTCCAGCTGGCACCTGCCTTCACACCGGCCAAGGTTCCGGCGCGGCCAACGCCGCTGACGGTCCCATCGCAGCCGTTCGCGTTCATTGGCCTGGGCCCGTCTGACGTGGCCATCTACAGCACGGACGTGAGCCAGGTGTGCCCCGCATCCGGGCCGCTCGATTGCGTCGAGAACGAGAAGTACGTTCGAACCCAGATCGGGCTGCCCTCAGACGTGCGCGCCGGCAACCTGGCCCTCAATCCGGCCGGCAACCAGCTCGCTATCGTCGGCCACAAGCTCGGTGAGGATGTCATCTCCGTTGTCACCATGCCCTCCGCGGACTCGGGCGATTCAGGCGACTCGGGCCAGGGCAGTGGCAGCCAGACGGGCAAGGGTGGTGGCACTCAGCCGGACGCGACCAACAGCCTCGGCGGACCGAACCCGGTCAAGACGCGTGCGCCTGGGAATCCTGATCAGACGCCGGATCCGAACGCCCAGCCGACAACCGATCCGGGCAACAACCCCGACCAGCCCGGCGCGCCGCCGGCGAGCGCCGTGCCCGGCCTGGCCGTGCTGGCCATCCTCGACAACGTCCAGAGCGCCGGCTCGCCGCCGGATTGGTCACCCAACGGCTCGACGCTCGCATTCTCGGCCATGCCTGACGATGGCTCGACCGGCCCGGATGTGTACACCTGGTCCGCTGGCGACACCAAGGCGCAGGCCCTCACCAACGACCACCAATCCTTCTTCGCGTCATGGTCCGGCAACCGCATCGTCGTCAGCAGAGTGGCACCCGGTTCGGCACGGCCGCACAACTTCGTCATCGACCCAGACACGGGCGACGTGCGCGCCGTGGGTGGGCCGCAGATGTGGCTGCCGTCGGTCAACTCACAGCGCACCCAGGCCATCGGCTGGTTCGGCCAGCTCGACACGACCGGCGCGATCCCCGCACCGCGTTCAGGGGCGCTGTACCTGATGGATTGGGCCAGCGTCGATCCGTTCGCGGCAGGAGCGCCGGAGCCTGCTGCGACGCCCGCACCGAATGACGGACCAGATGCGACGGATGCGCCCGACGCAACGTCTCAGCCAGATGCGACCACCGCGCCCGACGCTGGCGATCTGGCTTCGCCCGCGCCCGACGCGACCGCTGAGCCAGACGCGACCGACCAACCGGCGGATGGCCAGGAGACACAAGCGCCCCAAGCAGCGGCGACTCCCTCGGCGCCCGGCCCCGACGATAACTCGAACGCCGTTGGCAGCGGCCTCGACGCGCTCGTGCCACTCGAGCCGGACCGCGATCCGCGTGCAGCGCCGGTCGTCGACTGGCAGGCGAGCTGGTCGGCAGATGGCAAGGTCCTGGGCGTCTGGATTGCCGACTCGGCCGGCTCTTCGTGGGGCCGACTGGCCGTCCTGGCCGTCGATCCGGCAACTCAGCTGGTGACCAACGACAACCCATTGCTGTCGATGACCCTCGCGCGGCGCGGCTTCACGCTGGGCGCCAATCGAGTGGCGTGGGTCGGGCCGTCCGATGACAACCTTGATGGCGAGCTGCGCATCCGCACCTGGGGCAGCGACGGCTTTGGCGGCCTGCGTCTCAAGGCACCGGACCAGGGAGAGGTCGTTCCCGCGTCGTAACCGTCTAATCTGTAGCGCGCAGTGACCGCGCGCCAGATCATGACCGCAGACGATGTGCGCCGAGCGCTGATTCGCATCAGCCACGAGATCGTCGAGAAGCACGGCAGTGCTGAAGGGCTGGCCCTGGTCGGCATCCAGACGCGCGGCGTGCCGCTCGCGGAGCGGCTGGCGAACGCCATCTCCGACCACGAAGGTGTCCGTCCGCCGGTCGGCAGCCTGGACATCAGCTTCCATCGCGACGATGTCGCTGCGGGCGGGCGCGCGCCCCACGTCAAAGGCACCGATTTGCCCTTCCCGCTCGAGTCGAGCACGCTCGTGATCGTCGATGACGTCCTGTACACCGGGCGAACCGTGCGCGCCGCCTTGGATGCGCTGGTGGAGATCGGCCGGCCAAAGGCTGTGCGCCTGGCAGTGCTCGTCGACCGCGGCCACCGCGAGCTGCCCATTCGGGCCGATCACGTGGGCAAGAACGTGCCCACCTCGCGCGATGAACGCATCCGGGTGCACCTGGCGGAGATCGACGGCGAGGACGAGGTCGTCATCGAGCGTCCGCATGGCTCGTCCGCTCCAGCCGAGGCCGTTTGAAGTGAGCTGGTCATCGCGTCACCTGCTGGATGTTGAGGACCTGTCCGCGGACGAGGTCGAGACGGTGATGGCTGTCGCAACCGATTTGCGCGCAGAGCTCGATCGCGGTCACGATCACGGCCGGGTCGCCGGCGCGCGGCTCGACGGTCAGCACGTCGCGCTGCTGTTTGCCGAGCCTTCGACGCGGACCAGGTTGTCGTTCGAGCTGGCCGCGCGCCGGCTCGGCGCGCAGACGTACCTGCTCGATCCGCCCTCGTCTTCCATGGTCAAGGGCGAGACGCTGACCGACACCGTGCGCAACCTCGACGCAATCGGCTTCACGATGCTCGTCGTGCGCCACCACCGAGCCGGCGCGCCATGGGTGGCAGCGCGCTATTTCGGGGGCCACGTGGTCAATGCCGGCGACGGCTGGCACGCTCATCCAACCCAGGCGCTGCTCGATCTGTTCACGCTCCGACGTGCCTGGGGTGGCGCGCCGGACGCGCTGCGCGGACGCAAGATCGCGATCGTCGGTGACATCCTCCACTCGCGCGTGGCGCGCTCGAACATCTGGACGCTGACTCAGGCCGGCGCGGATGTTTGGCTGTGCGGTCCCAATTCGTGGACCAGAGGCTTTGAGTCGGTGGCACGGGCGCTGCCGGCTGACCGCTCGTTGTCGGTCACCGATGCGCTCGATCGGGCGCTGTCAGAAGCAGACGCTGTGATGGGTCTGCGCGTGCAGAAGGAGCGCATGAAGTCGGGCGTGTCCGCGGCCGAGTACATCCACCGCTACCAGATCAACTCGGCCACGCTCGCGCGGGCCAAGCCTGGTGCGCTCTACCTACATCCGGGACCGATCAACGAAGGTGTCGAGGTCACGCGCGAGGTATGCCTTGGCCCGCGCTCGGTCGTGCTAGAGCAGGCGCGCAACGGCGTGCCGATCCGCATGGCGGTGCTGTCTCTCGTCGCCGGCGCGAGTGGCTCGGCGAGTGGCTCAGTCGGCGCGAGTCAGGCCGACGCGCCGACTCGGGATTTGTCCAGCGCGATCCGGTAGCGAACCTCCTCCAGCTCGAGGCCGGCGATCGGTCGGATCATCGACCCGCCATCGAGCTGCCAGCCCGCCTGCTCGTAGAACGCTCGCGCCCGGGGGTTGTCGGCGAAGCACCACAGGATCGCTTCGCTGTAGCCGTGACTGATCAGGTCGCGCTCGGCGTGCGCGAGCAGGTTGCGGCCAACGCCACGCGCCCAACAGTCCGATAGGACGTAGATCGCGTAGACCTCACCCTCACCCCGTTGAGCCTCTTCGCTGCGTGACGCGCCGGCGCTGACAAAGCCGATGATCTCTCCCGCGGCCTCCGCGACCCACGGCCGCCGCTCAGGCGCGAGGACCTTGATCTCGTCGTGCCACATCCGTTCGCGGTTGTCGACGCTCAGCGCCGCCAGGAATGTTCCGGGCAGCTGCTCGCGGTACGCCTCGCGCCACGTCTGGACGTGGACCTGGGCGATAGCGCGCGCGTCATCCTCGCGCGCTCGGCGGATGTGGAAGATCTCGTCGCACGGTGCCATCGGTCCGATTATCCGTCCGGTAAGTTCGAGTTTGTCCGACCGCGTCTACCATCGGCCGCGGTGAACGATTCGACGAGTGACAAAGAGCCTGCCGCGGCCGGTCCACAGCTCCCTGACTACAAAGGCGCCCCGATCGACCCGGATCGCGGTCCCGGCCTGGGCTGCTTCTGGTTCCAGGTCATCCTGCTCGTCGCGCTGCTCGTGCTCACGCCGGTCAGCGTGTGGCTGTCAGCACCGCCGTGGCTGAGCGCGGCGCTGCTGATCCTGGTGCTCGTGCTGCTCTTCTTCGTCGGCCAGACGATGATCTTCCTGCTCCGACTTGTCGCCGCCGACCGACGCACCCGTCGCACGCCACTCGCACCGACAGCCCGCAAGACGGTCGGCCAGATGGAAGACGCGGCGGACGCGACGCGCGAGCGGCGCCCCTTCAAACGAGGACGACTCCGCTTCCGACGAGCCGCTCACCTGACCTCAGCGCGCTGAGAATTGCCCGCGGCGACGTCGCATAGGCTGAGCCAAGACTGGCCCGCAGCTCGTCGACGAGCCGCCGATTCGTCGCGCTGTCACTCAGCACGATCAAGATCGCGTCGACCTCGCCGTCCCGCTCTCGCCCTCGTGTCCTCCGCACCAACGCCTGGATGTCGCGGATGCGCGTTTCGATGTCCACGCCAACGAGGTACGCCGGCGAACTACCGACCAGCCGCAGCAGCTTGTCCCACGCCCGCTGTTCGCCGGCGCCGGGCAGCGGAGTTTCGTCGGTCACCTGCCAGGCCTCGGACAGCAATTCGCCGAACCGCTTTCCAACGGCGAGTTGGCCTTTGTCGCGCAGCGCATCGCCGATCGGGTACAGCTGGACGCTGACCTCGAACCCCAGCACGCTCGCGATCTCGCTCAAACGGGAAACCGTCGTCTCCTTGATCAGGCCGGCCTCGAGGCGCCAAAGGTTGGAGGTATCGATGCCGAGTTCGTGGGCGATAGCCGCCTGGCTCAGCCCCGCGCCGATGCGTGACTGCCGAAGCTCAGAGATGGCGCGCGCGACCTGCTCGTCCGCCCGCCGTCGGCCACGCGCGCGGCGCGTTTCCTTGGTTGCCACTCCGATGAGTTTGGTCGCAGGCGCTTACCCGCCAATCATCGCGGACTCATCCGGGAGTTACGGCCGGCCGTGGAGTCGTGCCAGGCGGGCATCTGCGCCACGCGGGCGACTTGCGCCCAGCGCACGACCTGTCCGTTGGCAATACCGCTCGGGTCGACCCAGGCCTTCGGTCGACCGGTATCCAGAGCCAAAAGTGCCTCCAAGCCCAACCTGGCGAACAAACCGTGCGTGGCTTGCAGGAGATATGCGGGCGAGGGTGGGTAAGCATTGCCCGTGGGCGTTCACGCCGCGCCGATCGGGGCTTCTACCGGACGGATCGTGCGACATGCGCAAGTCGGCCTGCGGCGAGGCGCGTTCCGGACGGATCGTGCGTCGGGCGCAAGTCGGCCTAGTGCGTCGGGCGCAAGTCGGTGGCGCGCGGGCGGCGCGAGCGGCGGGGCGTCCCGGGCGGGTGATCGGGCGGGCGGGCGGCGCATGCGACAATGCGCGGGCCGTATGAAAGTTGGAGCCTGACACGTGCCGGTTCTGGCAACGTTCTTCTCGGTGCGCCGTGGACGTGACCCGTTCTTCAAGTTCTTCATGCGCAAGGTTTTCCCGCGTCAGGTCAAGCGATACGAGGACGAGTTCGGGATGCGCTTCCTGGGCTGGTACAACGTCGCTTACGGCTGGGACTTCGATAACGTGATCCTGCTCGAGCTGCCCGACTACGGGACGATCGACAAGCTCGAGTCGGACGAGCGCTCGCGGGCGATCGGGCATCGCGCAGGTGAATGGATGTTCGAGCGCCACCACGCGATGTTCCTGCGCGAGCGCATGGGCACCGATCTTGAATACCACCCCTAGACAACAGAACAGGCAGAGCAGACAAAGCAACACATGAGCCTACGACGACAGGTACCGAAGGAAGCCGACGCCCAAGGGCAAGGAGGACGATCAAACATGGCCAACATGTCGAGCGCCCTGGGCGAGGTCGCCTCTGACGCAAGTCTTGAGCGGACCACGTTCCTGGTCCAATCCGGTGAGCAACTCAAGCGCTTCCTTGACGCGAACAAGGCGCGCATCAAGGAGATCGGCGGCCTCGTGCTGATCGACGACGACCCTGACTACCTGTCGGTAGCGCCGGACGGCAGCTTCCGCAGCCGAACCCGCTACCAGGACGATGTAACGGGCGAGTGGAAGTCGGAGACAGAGGTCATCGAGAGCCCCGCCGAGCTGGTCGAGCTATACAACCCGGCCGAGATCTTTGCCGCGTTCGCCGAGGCCGCGCGCGAACAAGCGGGACTGCCCGCCGAGCCGACCGCGACCAGCGACCTGATGGAGTCCGCGGGCATCTCGCCCGATGAGACGGTCGGGGTCGGGATCGGTGAGGACGCCATCGCCGATGAGGGCTATGCCGGCGCCGCCGACCAGTGGGCGCGGCGTCAGGTCGATAAGGGCGAGCCGGTGGATGCGGAGGACGCCGCCCGCCGCGTCTACGACCTTGCGTTGACCTTCCAGGAGCGCAGCCAGCACACAGAGGCGCGTCTGATCGAACAGTTCGAGACGGTCGCGCAGGACATCGCGCCGTATCTGGGCGACCTGATGGTGCTCGACGACGACGATGAGCGGCTGTGGCTCAAGCGCAACGGTCGCTTTGAGGCAGAGGTCGTGCCTGAGCGCGACGAGACCGACTCGGCCGCGGAGGGCAGCTGGAAGCGGTTGTCCGGACCGGACGACCTGGTCGAGTTCTACGATCCAACGGACATCTTTGGTGACCTGGCCGAGGCGCTCGCGGAGTCGTACCCGGGCATCGTCGACGGCGACGAAGCCGACGACGACGAAGATGACGACGACGCGGAGGCCGTCGCAGCTGCCGACACGGACACCGACTCCGACGCGGACGCCGATGCCAAAGGTGACGACGAGCCGCGCTCCTCGAAGAAGACCAAGTCCAAGTAAGACGGATCGCCCGTAACTCCAGGCGCCGAGAGCGCGCCAAGCAAAGCCGAAGATGAAGCTGCTCAGCGCGGAGCTTCTCGAGACGAGGGAGTTCCTGCCCGGGCAGTGGCTGCAGCGTTACCGCGCGCCGGCGCTTGCCGCCGGCGCGCAAGCCGGCCAGTTCGTTCACGTCCGCACGCCCGACTACTCAGGTCTTGTCCTGCGTCGGCCGTTCAGCATCAACACGTACGACCGTGCCAGTGGCGAAATCACGATCCACTTCCGCATCACTGGCGTCGGCACGGCGTGGATGGCGCGCACCCAGCCGGGTGAGACGCTCGAGATGCTCGGGCCGCTGGGTCGGCCGTTCGAGCGCGATTCGCGCACACGCCACGTCCTGCTTGTGGCAGGCGGCCTGGGCATGGCCGGCGTCAGGCCAATGGCGGATGAGGCGCTGGCTGGCGGCTGCAACGTGACCGTGCTGTTTGGCGCGGCCAACGCACAGCAGGTCTATCCCAGCTCGCTGCTGCCCGACGAGGTCGAATACGTCGTTGCCACTGACGACGGCAGCTTCGGTCACAAGGGCTTCGTCACGGAGCTCGTGGCGCAGTTCGAGGGCTGGGCCGACCAGTGCTTCGCGTGCGGGCCACAGCCCATGCTCGCGGCACTCGCCCGACTTGCCGCCGGCCGACAGGCGCGCCTCGGCGTGGCCCGCCTCGGCGCTCGCCGTGGCTCGAAGAACGCGCCGCTCGGATCAAGCCAAGCCCGCCGCCGCGCGTGGCTTCAGGTGAGCATGGAACAGAACATGGGCTGTGCCGTTGGTGCGTGCCTGGGCTGCGTCGTCATGGGCGTCGATGGCCCCCAACGAGTGTGTCGGGAAGGTCCAGTATTCGCCGCAGACGAGATCAGGTGGGAGGGTTGGCGTTGACGGTCACGAGCGCACCTGTCGAGGTCGACCTGAGCGTCGATCTTGGCCGTGGCTTGAAGCTGCGCAACCCGGTCATGGTCGCGTCGGGCACATTCGGCTACGGGATCGAGTACGGCGACGTTGTCGATGTGCAGCGCCTGGGCGCGATCTGCTCGAAGGGCACCACGCTTCGTCCAAGAATTGGCAACCCGCCGCCACGCGTGACTGAGACGCCGGCCGGCATGCTCAACTCAATCGGGCTCCAGAACCCGGGCGTCGACGCGGTGCTCGACAAGTACTCGACCACGTGGGCCAGCTGGGACGTGCCGGTCATCGTCAACGTCGCCGGCGAATCGATCGAGGACTACGTCGAGGTTTGTAAGCGGCTCGACGGCCAGCCCGGCGTCGCGGGCATCGAGCTCAACATCTCGTGCCCCAACGTTGGTGCGGACGGCCTGCAATTCGCCCTGGATCCCGGTGCGGCCGGCGAACTCACCGCTGCCGTGCGCGAAGCCACCGACCTACCGCTCATGGTCAAGCTGTCACCCGCCGCGACGGACATCCGAACGATCGCCAAGCGCATTGCGGAAGGTGGTGCCGACGCGATCAGCGCGTGCAACACGCTTGTCCGGCATGGCCATGGACAGGACGCGCCGCAAGCCACTGCTCGGCAACACATATGGCGGCCTCTCCGGACCGGCGCTCAAGCCCGTCGCGCTGAAGGTCGTGTACGAGATCGCGCAGTCAATCAAGATCCCGATCGTCGCCATCGGCGGCATCGGCTCGCTCGACGATGTGCTGGACTACCTGTTCGCGGGGGCCGTGGCCGTCCAGGTCGGCACGGCCGTCTTTGCCGACCCGGTGCTACCGCTGCGGCTGGTCGACGAGCTCGCCCAGTGGTGCGCCGCGAATGGTTATGCGTCGCACCGCGAGATCGTGGGCTGCGCGCTGCCGGAGAAGCGCCAGAAACCGAGCATGAAGGGCGTAGAGTACCGACCGTGAAAGCACGGCGCCCTGCCGTTACCGGGGCGCTGGTATTCGCCGGTCTGCTCGTCGTCGCTGCCTGCGCCAGTACTAATCCACCTTCCCCGTCGCCGCTGATTTCAACGGCCCCGCCCACGGGCGGGACATTGCGCGTCGCAATGGATCTCGCTGGCTACGAGTCGGATCAGATCAACCCGGATGCGGGCACGAACTTCGCGTGGGATCCGCAAATCGCCTACACCACGGACACGTTCGAGCTCTTCCGTTGCTGCCTGCTCCGCACGCTGATGTCCTACAACGGTCACTCGGTCCGCGGCGGAGGAGCCGAGCTCCGACCAGATCTCGCAGACGGTCTGCCGTCAGTCTCGCCCGACGGCCTGACGTGGACATTTCGGCTCAAGACCGGCATCCACTACGCGCCGCCAATGGCCGACTCGGAGATCGTCGCCGGAGATTTCGTGCGCGCGCTCGAGCGTGCTCTGCGGCCGGATCCGCTCGGGTCGAGCCCGTCTGGTTCGTTCACCCCATACGCCAATGACTTGTCTGACGTGATTGCCGGCGCAGCGGACTTCGCGCTGGGCACGGTGACGTCGATCTCTGGCTTGGAAACTCCCGATGACCACACGCTGGTAATCCATCTCGTAGCTCCGACCGGCGATCTTGGTGCGCGGCTGTCACTGCCGGAGGCGGCGCCTCTTCCTGCTGGTGCCGCCGATGGCCACGACACTGGCTATGGCCGGTTCCTTGTCGCTTCCGGGCCGTACATGATCGAGGGTGCGGACCAATTGAACCCGACGCTGCCAGCAGACCAGCAGCAGCCGGTTGCTGGCTATGTCCCGGGCGATCACCTATACCTGGTCCGCAACCCGAGCTGGGATCGGAGTACAGATCAACTCCGAGGTGCATACGTCGACCGGATCGAGCTCGGCAACCTGGCTGACTATGGCTCGCTCATGTCTGCGATCCAATCGGACCGGGTCGACCTCTCGCTCAGCACGGACCTCCAGTCTGCTGACGTGGCCCGCCTGCGCGCCGACAGCGCCAGCGCAGCGTTCGTCCACGTCGCCCCTGCGCTGTTCAGCCACTACATCGACATGAACCTCGCGGTGCCACCCTTCGATGACGTGCACGTCCGACGTGCCGTCGAGCTCGCGACGGACAAGAAGACCCTCGTCGACCTTGTCCTTCCCGGCTCATTGCCACAGGCCCACGCCATTCCCGATGCCTTCGAGAATGGACTGCTCAACGACTACGACCCTTTCTCGACGCCGGCCGCCTCAGGCGATCTCGCGGGCGCGAAGGCGGAGATGGCTCAGTCGCCCTACGACGGGAACCACGACGGTGTCTGTGACAGCACTGTCTGCCAGCACATTCACATGCCGGTTGGCAGCGATCTGCCAGACGTTGCCATCGCGGCGCAGGACTTTGCCAGCGAACTCGCCCCGCTCGGTATCCAACTCGACCTTGCACCCCTATCGGACGAAGATGCATTCAACTACAGCGCCGATCCGCACAACCACGCCGCACTTGCTTTCAACGTTGGCTGGGGTTCCGACTATTTGAGCGCATCGAACTGGTTCGGCCCACTGGCTACGAGCACGCACTTAGGCACGGAGTCCGCAGGCAATCTGTCGCTCATCGGGGCGACGCCTGACCAGCTGGCCCAATGGGGATACACGGTCACGACAGTTCCATCTCTGGACGACAGGGTCTCGAGGTGTACGGGCATGACCGGACCGGACGCATTCGGGTGTTGGGCAAGCGTCGATCAATACGTGATGGAGCGGGTCGTGGCGTGGGTGCCCCTGGCCACAGGTCAGGTTGCGCGTCTCACCTCGTCGTCGGTGATCAGCTTTGATTTCGACGCCTCGATCGCAGCCCCGGCGCTCGACCAGATCCAGGTGGCTGACTCATGACCGACCGCGATCTGGACGCGCTCTAGGGCATTCACGGTGGCGTAGAGTGTCGATCGTGAAGCTGCGGCCCCCGATCGTCATCGGGGCGCTGACATTCGTGAGCCTGCTCGTCGTTTCTGCGTGCGCCAGCCAGACCGCCCCTTCCCCGTCGCCGTCGCCACGGCCCACGGCACCACCGACCGGCGGCACTTTGCGCGTCGCGATGGACATTGCCGGCTACGAGTCGTTTCAGGTCAATCCCGACACCGGCACGAACTTCGCCTTTGACCCGCAGGGGACCTGGGCCGCCGAGCCTTTCGAGCTTTTCCGTTGCTGCCTGCTGCGCAGCCTCCTGTCGTACAACGGGCATTCCGTGCGCTCGGGCGGCGCGGAGCTAAGGCCCGACCTGGCCGTCGAACTGCCGACCATCTCCTCTGACGGCCTGACCTGGACATTTCAGATCAAGACCGGCATCCACTACGCGCCACCAATGGCCGACAAGACTGTCGTGGCGGGAGACTTCGTGCGCGCTCTGACTCGCGCCATACGCCCCGATCCTTTCCAGGCAAACGACCCGTCCTTTACGCCGTATGCGTCGTACCTGTCCGACGTCATCGCCGGCGCGGCCGAGTTCGCGCACGGCCAGGCCGCATCCATTTCCGGGCTGGAGACTCCCGACGATCAGACGCTCGTCGTCCACCTGGTCCATCCAACGGGCGATCTGGGTGCACGCCTCGCACTGCCTTTGGCAACGCCGGTGCCACCCGGAGCAGCCGATGGCCACGACAAGGGTTACGGCCCGTATCTGGTTGCCAGCGGCCCCTACATGATCGAGGGCTCTGACCTGCTCAATCCCGGTCTTCCCGCGGATCAGCAGCAGCCAGTTGCCGGCTATGTGCCCGGCGACCACCTGTATCTGGTCCGAAACCCAAGCTGGGATCGAACAACGGACCCGCTCCGGACCGCGTTTGTCGATCGCATAGAGATCAGCAACATCGGCGACTACGACGCAGTTCTGGCCGCGATCCAATCGAACCACACGGATGTTTCGATTTCCACGGGTCTCGATATCGGCGACGTGACGCGCCTGCGTGGGGACAATGCTTCAGCCTCGCGTGTCCACGTCGTCCCGGGACTGACAAGCCGGTACATCAACATGAACATGGCCGTCCCACCCTTCGATGACATTCACGTTAGACGTGCCGTTGAGTACGTGACGAACAAGAAGGACCTTGTCCAGCTCATCGCGCCGGGGGCCGTGCCACAGACGCACGCCATCCCTGATGCATTCGAGAACGGACTGCTCACAAGCTATGACCCGTTCGCCACGCCCGGCAACGCCGGCAGTCTCGACGCAGCCAAGGCGGAGATGGCGCAGTCTGCGTACGACGCCAACCACGATGGTCTATGCGACAGCTCGGTATGCCAGAACATTTATGCGCCTGTGCCCAACGGAACGCCTGAGCTGGTGACGGCCGGACAGGACTTTGCCGCCCAGCTCGCAACGATCGGCATCGGGCTCGAGCTCAACGAGGGTTCGATCGGGGATATGTACGCGTACACCATCGACCCAAGCAATCACGCGGCGCTCACCTTCGGCATCGGCTGGGCGTCGGACTACTTCAGCGCCACCGACTGGTACGGCCCCATGGCGACGAGCGCTGAGATCGGCACGTCCACTGGCAACAACCTGTCGCTCATCGGAGCCACACCGGAGCAGCTGACGCACTATGGCTACGGCGTCACGACAGTACCCTCCTTGGATAGCACCATCGCAACCTGTACCGGCATGAGCGGCAGCGACGCGTTCGGGTGTTGGTCCAGTGTTGATCAGTACCTGATGGAACGGACCGTGGCATGGGTTCCGCTGTCGAACAGCCTGGCGTCCAGTCTCACGTCGGTATCCGTCACGGCGTTCGATTTCGACGCCTCGATGGCCCTGCCCGCGCTGGACCAGATTGAGGTTGCCCACTGATGACCGGCCGCGGGCGACAAAGCGGGAAGCAGAGCGGTCGCTTCCTGGCGACGATCCTGTTCACTGACATCGTCGGATCGACGGATCTCGCGGCAGAGATTGGTGACGACAGCTGGCGCAAGCTCGTGGCCGCCCACCACGACGCGATCAGGCGCCAGCTGCGCGAGTTCGGTGGCAAGGAGATCGACACCGCCGGCGATGGCTTCTTCGCGTCATTCGACCAGCCCGCGCAGGCGGTCCGGGCCGCCGACGCGATCCTCAACGAAGAGGCCAAGCTGGGGCTTTCTCTGCGCTCGGGCGTCCATACCGGCGAGGCAGAGCTGATCGGTCCCAAGGTCGGTGGCATCGCGGTCCATATCGCATCGCGCGTGATGGCGGCCGCTGCTGGGCGGCGAGGTCCTCGTATCCGGCACCGTGCACGACCTCGTCACTGGTTCGGGGCTTGAGTTCGACGATCGCGGTAGCCACACCCTCAAGGGCATCCCCGGGGAGTGGCACCTGTACGCGCTGTTGCGACCGGACGCCGTGCCCGTCACGCCGCTGGATGCCAAGGGGCTGGCCGCGTATGCCGACAAACGCGGACGATCATCACGCCGGCTCGCGCTGGCAGGTGCGGCCGTGGGCCTTGTCGTCCTGGTACTCGTGGCGCTCGGCGTTGTCGCAGTGTTGGGGCGCGGCCCTGGCGGGCCGGCGATTCCTCCAGGTCCCGACACAATCGTGGTGCTGGACTCGACGGGCAAGGCAGTCGACGTCCGACAGGTGCCGTCCGGCCCTGCGGCGCTTACCTCCGACGGCAAGCTGCTGTGGGTCGCTGCGTTGGACGCGGGCGTGCTGGTGGCATCGCCAATCAACGGGACGGGCAGCGGCCAGACCATCGGGCGCGTCGGGCGTCCCAGCGGCATAGCCGCAGGCGGCGATCAGATCTGGGCAGCGGACGCGTACGACCAGACGCTGACGCTGGTCGATCCGCACAGCGGCGCTACGACGCGCACGATGCACATGGTTGCTCCGGCGATCTCCTTTGGCGCAGGTGCAGCGTGGGTCGTCGATGACATTTCCGACGCGGTCGTCCGGCTTGATGCCCAGTCCGGCGACACTATCGCCACGATCGCCCTTACTGCCGGCGCGTACCCGAATGCCGTCGCGGCCGGCAGCGATGCCGTATGGGTCACCAACTCGGGCACCAACACCGTTTCGCGCATCGATCCGTCGACGAACGCTGTCGCGGCGCCGATCCCGCTGCGCGTCGCGCCCGATTCCGTCGCTGTTGGCGACAACGTCGTCTGGATCGGGTCGCGCGCGGCCGACTCAGTTTTACGCATCGATCCTGCGACCAACGCCGTTGCCGCGACCATGCCGGTGTGCGATCAGCCGCGCGCAGTGGCGGCCGACGGGACGGGCGTCTGGGTAGCGTGCGTGGGCACACAAGAGGTCTGGCATCTGGACCACGAAGGCAAGCAGCTCAGCGTGACTTCTGTCGGAGGCGAGCCAACGGATCTGATCGTCGAGGACGGCCGTGTGTATGTCACGGTGCGCCAACCATGAACGCGCCTCCTCTGGAAACGGCCGCGGATAGGCGCGCGGCGGTTGCGGCCCGGGTTGAGCAGCTCTTCGCCGAGTCGGGCGCATACCGGGAGGGGCACTTCAAGCTCAAGAGCGGCCGCCACGGCGACCGCTACCTGGAGAAGTTCCAGGTTCTGCAGTGGCCCGATCGTGTCGCGGAGATCTGCGGCTTCATGGCCGATGCGTGCGCTCAGGCCGCCAGGGCCGCCGGCGGCGCGCCAATCGATGTTGTTGTCGGCCCAACGACCGGCGGCGTGCTCCTCGCCTACGAAGTCGCGCACCGGCTGGGCACGCGCGGCTTCTTTGCCGAAAGCGTCGAGTCCGCCGACGGAACGTCGCACCGCGAGCTCAGGCGCGGCTTCCGCATCGAACCGGGCGAGCGTGTCGCGCTCGTCGATGACGTCGTCACGACCGGCGCGTCGCTGCTGGAGATGATCCCGCTGATCGAGTCGACCGGCGGCGAGATCGCCGCAACGGTCGTGATCGTCGACCGCTCAGGCGAACTGGCCAACCTCGTCTCGCCAACGACCGGCGCTACCTACCACGCCGAAGCGCTGTGGAGCCTGAGCATCCCGACCTTCGAACCCGGCGCCGAAACCTGCCCAGGCTGCGCGGCAGGCCTGCCCCTGGAAGCCCCCGGCAGCTCCGGCACCTCGGCCACTACTAACGCCAAGTAGGGCCTCGGTGCGTCCTCTTCTGTTCGGCGCGAGCGCAACCCCTATGTAGCAATCCGCCTGGATATGCGCCGATTGGACTAAATATGCTGCGGCACCAGAACCGCCCTTCGACCCAAACATATTTAGGCATATCGGCGCATATCTAAGCCGATCGGTGCATAGCCTCGCGGATGGCGCACGGCCAGGAACGGTCGCGGATGGCAGGCGGCAGAGACCGCCTTCGGCCTCCCCTGACTACTTGGTGACCGCGTCGAACGCGGCGCGCAGCTCCTCCGGCGAGGCAATGCCCTCGAACTTGGAGCTGATCTTGCCGTTGCCGTCGACGACGAAGATGTACGGCTCCGTGGGCAGACCCCAGATATTGGTCGCGGCATCAGGGACGGGCAGGTTGTCCTCCGTCAGCACCGGCTGGACCGAGCCGTTGACGAAGGTCAGCTCGTATGGCTCGACGTGGATGAACGTCAGCTTGTCCTTGTAGTCGGCCGCGACCGACTTGACCATGTCCAGCGTGGGACCGCACGTGGCCGAGCGGCAGAACGCGGGCGTGGCGAAGACGATCACGAAAGGCTTGTGCGCGGCGAGGGCGTCCGGCTCGGAGACCTCGTAGAAGTCGGGGTCGGGCGATGTATCGCTCGAGATGTGGGCGATCCCGTCGGGTGTGGTCGCTGTCGGTGTTTCCGACGTTGGCGCCTGGGCACCGATCGCCGGCGTGCTGCCCTGCTCCAGGACGGTGAAGACCATGCGCCCGGTGCGGTGCGTGCCGTCCGCTTCCGTCGTGACCGTCTCCAGTCCCCAATCGCCCGCGGCATCGAAGTTGACCGTGGCGCGATACAGGCCGGGTCGGCCCTGGATCGTGGGCAGGAAGGTGGCCGGCGTGTCCACTTTGGGCGTGGCTGGATCTGAGGCCAGGTTGTAAAGCCGGAACTGGACGGGTCGCGTGGCGGATGCGAGTGGCTCGTTCTGCTGCGTGATCAGGTTGACCAGCAGCCGGTTCTGGCCGATGACAAGCTCGCTCGTGACGGGGATCGGGATCAGGTCAGAGCCGACGTTGGGCGGCCAGCCCGGATAGCCACCGGCCGGGGCTTGGGCCGGCGTCGGCGTGGGCACTCCGCCGCCGACTGCGTTGCAGGCGGCCGCGACAAAGGCAAAGACAAGCAAAACAGGGAGAAACCGGAGGGAGCGCATCGTTGGCCACGATAACGCCGATCGCTGGGAAACGGCTTGGGCCTACAATCCGACCGTCCCAATGACCGTTCCGCAGCGTTCCACGACCTTCGAGCGCCTCGCATTTCTGACCGCCGCGATGACGTACCTGCTGGTCGTCATCGGTGCGATCGTGCGCTCAACTGATAGCGGCATGGGCTGCCCGGATTGGCCGACGTGCCACGGGTCGTGGATACCGCCGATCGGCGACAGCGCGGCGTGGATCGAGTGGATCCATCGCGGCGTGGCCGTCGTAATTGGCTTCCTTGTCCTGGGCATGGTCGTGCTCGCGGTGCGTAACTACCGCCATCAGCGGGCGATCCTGTGGTCGACCGTGCTGGCCCTGGTGCTGACCGGCTTCCAGGCATATCTGGGCAAGGTCACGGTCGATACGAGCAATTCCGGCGACACCGTCACGGCGCACCTGGCGTCGGCGCTGGCTCTGCTGGGGCTGCTGACGTTCATCGCCATCCGCGCGCGCTACCCGGCGACCCTGCCGTCGCGCGGCGCCTCGCAAAGACTGACGCTGCTGCTCGCGTTCGTAGCGGCATCCGTATACGCGCTGCTGCTCTTTGGCTCGCACGTAACGGCACTTGGTGACCCGGCTGGTCTGATCTTCCCCGACTGGCCACTGTTCAACGGCCAGCTACTGCCCGTGTTCTCGACCAACCCTGACATCGCAGCGCTGCAGATGGCGCACTTCCTGCACCGTTTCGTGGCCGCGATCGTGGGCATCTTCGTGCTCGCGACCGCGATCTACGTCTGGCGTCTGGTACGCGCGTCACGCCACGGCGGCCGTCCCGTCCCGGGCGGTGAGACGATCCTCGCCCTGATCGGCAACCGGCGCGGCGCTGTACGCAGTTCAGGTCGTCGTCGGTGCACTCCAGATCACGACGTCGCTCGCGGCCTGGGCCGTCGCATTGCACGTGGCCCTGGGCGCGCTCATCTGGGCGCTGGCCGTCAGCGCGACGTTCGTCAGCTACCTCGAGACCCGGACGGTCGGCAGTGGAGTGCCGGTGACTGAAGCGCCCACGGGCACTCCCCAGCAGCCCGGTCCGGACGCGCTGGACGCGCTGGACGCGCCTTCACCAAGCATGCGGGACCGGGTCGGTGCCTACGTCGCGCTGACCAAGCCGCGCATCATCGAGCTGCTGCTGGTCACGACCGTGCCCGCCATGTTCCTCGCCGCGCGCGGCGTCCCGCCGTTGTGGCTCGTCTTCTGGACGCTCGTCGGCGGGACGATGGCTGCCGGCGCCGCGAACGCCATCAACTGCTACCTCGATCGGGATATCGACCTCCTGATGACTCGGACGCGGCGCCGGCCGTTGCCCGCGCACGCGGTCAACCCTGAGGACGCGTTGGTCTTCGGGCTCATCCTCGGAGTCGTGGCCTTCGCGGTCATGGCCGTCTTCACCAATCTGGTTGCGGCGTTCCTGACGCTGCTGGCGATGGCCTTCTACGTCGTCATCTACACGATGCTGCTCAAGCGCTCGACGCCGCAGAACATCGTCCTTGGCGGCGCGGCCGGAGCGCTGCCACCGGTGATCGGCTGGGCCGCGGTCACGGGCGACATTGCGCTACCTGCGCTGATGCTCTTCGCGATCGTCTTCTACTGGACGCCGCCGCATTTCTGGGCGCTATCGCTGCGCCTCCGGCGCGATTACGAGGCGGCCAACGTGCCCATGATGCCGGTGACCCACGGCGTGCCGGAGACGACGCGCCAGATCGCTTTGTATTCAGTCTTGATGGTCGCCCTGACGCTCGTCTTCTTCGCCGTTGCGCGGATGGGCCTCATCTTCCTCGCTGGTGCGCTCATCCTGGGCGCGCTATTCCTGTTCCAGGCGTTCGAGATGTGGCGCGACGGGACGGACGCCCGCGCGGTCAGGCTGTACAAGTTCTCGATCACGTACCTGACCGCGCTCTTCGCGCTGATAATCCTCGACGTATTCGTCTTCTTCCCGCTCTAGGTCTGCCGCGGCGGCCGGTCGTGGACCCGATCTCGCGGGCGCAATCCCACCAGACCCGGATCGACTCGCTGTGGGACTTTGACGACCCGGCGGAAAGCGAGCGCCGCTTCACCGACGCGGCCAATTCCGAGCGCGGCCTCGACGGCGAGATCCTGACGACCCAGGTGGCGCGCGCCTTTGGGCTGCAGGGCCGATTCGACCAAGCTTCTGCGTTGCTCAACGAGCTGCCCGACGACGAGGACGAGGAGCTGCGCGTGCGCGTGCTGCTCGAGCGCGGCCGCGTCCTGAACTCCGGCGGCAAGGGGGACCTGGCGCGACCCGAGTTCGAGGCTGCGTTGACTGCGGCGGAGGCGGCCGGCTTCGAGTTCCTGGCTGTGGACGCGCTGCACATGCTCGCGATCGTTGGCGCGCCCGCCGATCAGGACGCGCTGAACCGGCGCGCGCTCGATATTGCCTCATCTGCGTCCGACCTGCGCGCGCGCCAGTGGCGCGGAAGCCTGCTCAACAACATGGGCTGGACGGCGTTCGATCGCGGCGATCTGCCGGCCGCGCTCTGGCTTGTTCGAGGACGCGCTCGCGGCACGGTTGGAGCAGGGCAAGCAGTCAGAGATCGTCGTCGCCCGTTGGTGCATCGCCCGGACGCTGCGCGAGATGGGCCGTGTCGGCGAGGCGCTGGCGCTACAGCTCAAGCTCGCCGACGAGCTCCGCGCGGCAGGCAAGACGGACAACTACGTCGACGAAGAGATAGCCGCCTGCCGCGCCGCCCTCGCGACTGCCCCGACCTCGCTACAGGAGCACGACCCCACCTCCAGCTAGCGGCGTTCCCTCGCGCAGGGCGGCAAGCAGCTGCCGCGGCGACGTTTCGTAGCCAGCGCCGAGCGCCTCCAACAGCTGCGGCAGGATCGCTCGATTGTGCGTCGATTCGGCAAGCACGATCACGATTGCGTCAACGCCACCGTCTCTCTCGCGCTGCCGGATGCGTCGCACAAAGGACTGCACGTCCCGCAGCCTTGTCTCAGCCTCCACGCCGACCACGCACCTCGTAACTCTGAGGACGAGATCCCACGCCCGCAGGTCGCCGACGCCTGGCAGCGGCAGCTCTGCCACGACATTCCACGCCTTGGATAGCAGTCCTCGAAATCGCCCTATCAGCGCTTGATGGCCCCGATCGCGAATAGGCTCTCCCAACGGATAGAGATTTGCTCCGAGCTCCTTACCGAGCACGGACGCCGCGATGGCCACCTCGATGAATGAGATCTCCGTGATGTTCTCCAGGTGCTCGAAGCGCGACACCCCTGCCTGCGACCAGCCGGCGAGTGATGCGAGCTGTTTCTGGCTCAGGCCTGCCGACCGGCGCGCCTGCACCAGCTCAGCAACGAGCTTCGTCACCACCTCCTTGCCGCGCGTCCGCCCACGGTCGGCCCGCGTCTGTTTGGTCGCCACGGCCAAAGGATGATGCCAACCACTTAGCTGGCGATCACGCAGAACTATCCACACCGTCAGCTCTATCCGCCACGTCAGCTCCATCCGCCAGCTGGATCAACGGATGATCGGCAAACGTGCGGCGTGAAGGAAAAGGTCGCGGCCAACCGCCGCCAAGGCCTACCGGGCGGTCCTTGAGCGTGCATGTCGATGCTTGGAGCCCGCGCGGCCCGCCCTCAACAGGAAGTTCGGCGCCGGTTGCGCGGCGCGACGGGCCTTCCGTCATCCACTCATCCACGTGGCGGATGAGGCGCAAGCGGGTTAGTCGCTGGGTGGGGCGGAGGTGGACGCGGACGTGGCCGGGGCGGCGGCGTGCCTGGCTTTGAGAGCGTCCTCGCGATCTAGTTGGGCGTCGAGTCGGACGCCTTCGCGTTCCTCGGCGCGCAGCCAGACCCAGACGGCGAGGATGATCGCAATCAGGAAGATCGCGTCGCCCAGGATCCACATCAGGCCGCCGGCGAGGGCCTGGTCCTCGAGCGGTGTCGGGCCCCACGGCCGGACGAGGGTCGCGTAGTGCTGGTACAGCACAGCCGGCGCGGAGAAGATGGCCAGTCCCAGGAACGATGACTGAGGCATGCCCAGGAACAGGTAGCCGATGCGCGCCGGATGCGGCAGGCGCCAGGGCGATGGATCGGCGCCCACGACGGGCCACCAGAAGAGCAGGCCCGCGCCCAGGTACAGGGCGTGCTCGAAGAAATGGATCGCGTCGTTGTCGAGCGACGCGTCGAACAGGGGCGAGAAGTGGCTGCCCCACATGACCGCGGCGAAGATGATCCAGGTCACGACCGGGAACGAGATGATCTTGACCGGCCACGAATGCAGAACCGGCAGGATCACGCGGCGCCGTGTCTCTGGCGACGAGACGCGCAAGAGCAGGGTGATCGGCGCGCCGATTGCCAGCAGCGGCGCCGCGACCATGGCCAGCAGCACGTGCTGGACCATGTGCACGGAGAAGAGTGTGGTGTCGTACGTGGCGATGGGCGAGGCCAAAGCAACGAGTAGCACAACGACGCCGGCCATCCACGACCAGTAGCGGAAGCGCGGTACCGGGTTGTGCGGGTGTGCCGCGTTGACCTTGCGCACGGCCAGGTGGTAGATGAGCGCCGTCGCCGCCGAGGGGCAACAGGATGTGCGCCTCGAGCTGCCAGGTGAGGAGGACCGACAACAGCGACTCGGGCGGCGGCGCATAGCCGTGTGCCGCCACGGGCGCGGGCAAGGCGAGGGCGGCGATGAGGGCGACCATGAGGGCGGCGCCAAGCCCAACCATGGCGGTTATGCCACGCGCAATGAGGCCAATGAGACTGAAACGCATCAAATTAGGGCTGCTCACACACGGTCTTGGGCGCAGCGCGGCAACTCACGCCCTATTATGCTGACTGCCCGATCTCCAATGATCTTTTCCGACCTCGACAGGGAGTGTGCGTGCCTTTGGTCGGCTGGCCAAGCCTCGTCCGAAAGCCCGATTCCGAGCCGATGAGCCCAGGCCGTTCCGCAGGTCGTCGCCTCCGTGCGCCGCGGGCGAACTGGCGCGTGATCGGCTTCATGGTCGTCGCCGCGCTCGCCGCGATCCTGACCGCCTGTGCCAGCAACCTGCCCACGGGCAACGAGCCTGGCAGCGAGCCTGCCCCGGGCATCCTGCCCGTCGCCCCTGTAACCACTGCTGGCGACGCGACGATGAACCTGTACCTGGTCACGTTCGTCATCGCGGTCATCGTCTTCATCATCGTCGAGGGCCTGCTGCTCTTGATCACCCTGCGCTTCCGTCGCAAGAAGGACGATGACACTCTGCCCAAGCAGGTACATGGCAACTCGGCACTCGAGATGCTCTGGACGATCGTGCCCGCGATCACCGTCACGGCCCTGTTCATCGCCGCTTTCATCACACTCAACGATCAGGAGGCCACGGCCGCGAACCCGGCCGTGACGGTCGACGTCACCGGCTTCCAGTGGCAGTGGACGTTCGACTACCAGGAGCAGGGCATCAAGATGACCGGCGCCGGCCGTGTCGGCCCCGTCATGGCGCTGCCCGTGAACGAGATCGTCCACATCCGGCTCCACGCCTCGGACGTCATCCACTCGTTCTACGTGCCCCAGGCGCTGTTCAAGAAGGACGTTGTGCCAGGGCGAACCAACGAGTTCGACTGGGAGTTCAATCAGATCGGCACGTTTGCGGGCCAGTGCGCCGAGTTCTGTGGCATCGGCCATGCGGACATGCACTTCACCGTTCAGACGATGAGCGCGGCCGACTTCGCCGCCTGGGTCACTCAGCAACAGCAGCAGCCCACCGCCGCGCCGTCGCAGCCCGCGCCGCCGCCCGGCGCGCCGACCGTGCAGGTCTCGTCGGTGAGCATCACCGCCGGCTTCAATCCGAACACCTTGAGCGTCGGCGCGAACCAACCGTGGACGGTCCAGTTCACCAACGCCGATCCGGCCGTGCCGCACAACTTCTCGATCCACAAGGGCAACCCGGACGGCAGCGACTGGCTGGCCCCGGTCAACGCTGATGGCGGTCAGTCGGCGACATACAACCCGCCGCCGCTCGCTGCGGGTGACTACCAGTTCTTCTGCAGCATCCATCCGAACATGGTCGGTACGCTCCATGTCCAGTAGCCGACGCCTTACCGCGACTCCAGAAGCCGACGCCACACCGCGTCCAATGGGTACCAGCTGATGGCGACTACCACGCTCGCGCCGCGCGCCGGCGCGTACTCCAGCCGACGCTCATGGATCTACGAGTGGCTGACCACGACCGATCACAAAAAGATCGGCGCGATGTACATCACCACCGCCTTTGGCTTCTTCATCCTGGGCGGCATCTTCGCCCTGCTGATCCGCAGCGAGCTGGCCGTCCCGGGCGTCCAGTTCGTGGATCCGGAGACGTACAACCAGCTCTTCACGATCCACGGCACGACGATGATCTTCCTGTTCGTCATGCCCATGATGACCGGCCTCGCGAACTACATCGTCCCGCTCCAGATCGGCGCCGCCGACATGGCCTTCCCGCGCATCAACGCACTGTCGTTCTGGATGGTGCCGCTCGGCGGCCTGCTCCTCTTCTCCGGCTACGCGGTCGGCGGCGCAGCGGATGCCGGCTGGACCGGCTACGCGCCGCTCTCAGAGCAGAGCGGCGCCGGCGTGGACCTGTGGATCGCCGCGCTGACCCTGTTGGGCTTCAGCTCCGTCCTTGGCGCGATCAACTTCATTGCCACCATCTTCAAGATGCGCGCGCCGGGCATGACGCTGCTGCGCATGCCCATGTTCGTGTGGAACTCGCTCGTGACCAGCGTTCTGCTGCTGTTCGCCATCCCGGTGCTGACGTCCGGTCTGATGATGCTGTTCATCGACCGCAATTACGGCGGCGGCTTCTTCGACCCGGCCCAGGGCGGCAACCCGATCCTGTGGCAGCACGTGTTCTGGTTCTTCGGCCACCCAGAGGTGTACGTGCTGATCCTGCCGGCGTTCGGCATCGTGACGGAGATCTTGCCCGTCTTCAGCCGCAAACCGCTCTTTGGTTACAAGGCGTTCATCTTCGCGACGACCGCGATCGGCGTGCTCGGCTTCACGGTCTGGGCCCACCACATGTTCACGACCGGCGCCGTGTACCTGCCGTTCTTCAGCTTCTTCACGTTCCTGATCTCCGTGCCAACGGGCATCAAGTTCTTCAACTGGCTGGCCACGATGTGGGGCGGCAAGCTCAGGATCGACACGCCCATGCTCTACGCGATGGGCTTCATCGCCCTGTTCCTGATCGGTGGCCTCGACGGCGCGTTCCTGGCCGTGGTGCCGTTCGACTTCCACGTCCAGGACACGTACTGGGTCGTGTCGCACCTGCACTACGTGCTCGTCGCCGGCTCCGTGTTCGCCATCTTCGCCGGCCTCTTCTACTGGTTCCCCAAGATCACCGGTCGCGCGCTCAACGAGCGCCTGGGCAAGATCCAGTGGGTGCTGCTCTTCGTCGGCACGAACCTGGCCTTCTTCCCGATGCACCTTCTGGGCCTCGACGGCATGGTCCGGCGCATCGTCGACTACGCGCCGAACCCGGGCTGGACGGAGCTCAACTTCGCCTCGACCATCGGCGCATTCATGATCGCCGTGTCGGTGCTGCCGTTCCTGTGGAACGTCTTCGCCACCCTGCGCAAGCCGCGCACCGCGGGTGACGATCCGTGGGACGGCTACACGCTCGAGTGGGCCACGACCAGCCCGCCACCGCCGTACAACTTCGACGCGCTGCCTCCGATTCGCTCCGAGCGCCCGCTCTTCGACCTCAAGCACCCTGAGTACGCCCACGGGGAACAGACGGTCCCGGCGATCTCAGCTACGGCCACTGAGACCGAGGTTGCCACTGTGGCGGACGCTACCGTGGAGGCAGACGCTGCCGTCGAGGCGGACGCTGCCAAGGCGGCAGAAACGGCCGCCGAGGCTGCCGCACCCGACGCCGCGCCGGCGAAGGAAAAGAAGAAGTGACCGCCGACAGCCACGCCGTGGCCTTGACCACCACCCACGACGACGACGCGGGCGGGCACATCTCGCTGGGCGTGAACACCGCCCTGCTGGGCATGCTGCTGTTCATCGGCAGCGAGCTGATGTTCTTCGCCGGTCTGTTCGGCGCCTACTTCAACACTCGCGCAACGGCGCTCGGCCTGGGCCAGCCGTGGCCGCCCAACGGCCTACAGGACGTCATCGAGCCGGGCATCATCCCGGTCACCGCCACGATCATCCTGATACTCAGCTCGGGCACGATGCAGTACGGAGTGTGGCGCATCCGCAAGGGCGATCGGACGGGCATGAATCGCGCGCTCGCGCTGACGCTCGTGATGGGCCTGATCTTCCTGGGCATGCAAACGTACGACTACCTGACCCTGGTCACGCAGGATGGTTTCGGCATCAACAGCGGCATCTACGGCTCGCTCTTCTACACGATGACCGGCTTCCACGGCGCGCACGTCTTCGGCGGCGTCGTGGGTATCGCGGTCATCCTGTTGCGTGGCGTGTCCGGCCAGTTCTCCTCCAAACACCACATTGCGGTCGAGGCGGTCAGCGCCTACTGGCACTTCGTCGACATCGTCTGGATCGCGCTGTTCGCGACCCTGTACTTCCTGAAATAGAGGCGCAGCGATGTTCAACTGGCGCAACTCTCTGCTCCTGGGGCTGATGTTCATCGTCGTCGGTGTCATCTACTGGTTCGTGAACGGGACGACGACGACAGTGGACAAGGCCGGCGCGACATTCCTTATCGTGCTGGGCATCGCCATGGCCTTCACCTTCGCGGTACTTTTGCGCGGGTCGCGCGAGCTATAGCGCTCTAAGCGCGAGCGCACTACCGACTGACCCATGGGCGACCTGATCAACCAGCTGTTCCAGATGCTCCAGCAGGTGATCCTGCCCAACTGGCCGGACCTCATCGCGCTGCTGCCGTGGGTCCTGGTGGCGCTCGTCATCTTCGCGCTCATCGCGATGGCCTATATCTGGCTGCGGACGTCGGGACGCAATCGTTCGCGCGTGCCCAAGCCACTGCCCGGTGGCGCGCCCCCTCCGGGCGTGCACTTGCCCGGGCCGTCGCGCTGGCCGTTCGTCGCGCCTATCGGCGCGGCACTCCTGCTCTTCTCCTTCGCGCTGCCGCCCAAAGATGCGGCCGGCAATCCAGTCGGGCCGTTCAACCTGCAGCTCTTCGCCATAGGGATGCTCGTCACGCTGGTCGCGATCGGCGGCTGGCTGTGGGACGCGATGCGCGAATGGCGCGCCGCCGAGCATCCGGCTGACGCGCACGCGGCGGCCGTTGGCGCCGGCACGAGCGCGGCGATCGCGTTGGCACCGGGCGGAGTCATGGCGCGGCCGCGACCCGGCGCTTTCGGCGCTGCGGCTCGCGCGGCTGCGGCCGTGGACGAGCCAAAGCCAGTCGAGCCGCCACCCGGCGTGCACCTGCCCGGACCCAGCCCGTGGCCGTTTTTCGCGCCGATCGGCGTCACCGTCGCCCTGTACGGAATCATCTTCAGCGGCGTGCTGATCGTGGGCGGCCTGCTGCTGACGATCATCGCCATCGTCGGCTGGTATCTGGACGCGGGCCACGAGTACCGCACCACTGAGGAGGTCGGCCATGCCGTGCCCGCCACGCGCGATCCGAACAAGGTCTGGCCGCGCCGGCTCGTGCCCGTCTACGGGGGCGTCATCCTGTTGTCCTTCCTGATCGCCCTCGCGCCGATCGGCCTCGCCAAGCTCAACTCGCTCACCCCGCCAAAGTCCACGCCAACGCCGGTGGCCGTGCCCGCCGAACCACAGATCGCGGCGCAGGGCGTCAAATTCCTGGCCAGCACCCTGGTCGTACCGGCCGGACGACCGTTCAACCTGATCTTCAACAACAACGACGCCAGCGTGCCGCACAACGTCCAGATCGACTCGACCGACAAGTCGCAGACGTTCTTCGACGGCGCGGTCGTGGTGGGCGTCACGACGGTCTCGTACTCGGTTCCCAACCTCGCGCCGGGCAACTACTACTTCCTGTGCAAGGTGCACCCGAGCATGAACGGCACGCTCACGGCGGTCGTGGAGTCAGGCGCTCCACCCCCAGGTGGCGCTCCGGCGTCAGGTGGCGCTCCGGCGTCAGGTGGCGCTCCAGCCCCCGGTAGTGCTCCAGCAGGTAGCGGCGCTCCGAACCCCGCACCGGGAGCCTCGCAGGCGCCCTGACGAACAGACTCCTCCTGGGCGTGCTGGCGGTCATCGCCGCGCTGACCCTCCTCACCGTCGTACTCGCCAACCCCGGTCTGATCGGTCAGCCGACACCGGGCGCGAGCGTCATCGTCGTTGGCCGCGACCCACTGGTGGGCAATCCCGCGCCCGACTTCACCCTCCAGACCGTCGACGGCCAGACCGTGACCCTGTCTGAGCTGCGCGGCAAGCCGGTCATCCTCAACTTCTGGGCGAGCTGGTGCGTGCCGTGCCGCGAGGAGTTCCCATTGCTGGTCGGGGCTTATCAGCAGTACTCGCAGCAGGGTCTCCAGATCGTCGGCGTCATCCACGACGACGGACCGCAGACGGCCACGGACTTTGCCAAGCAATACGGCGCGACGTGGCCGCTGGTGCTCGACCCGAACGAGGTCGCCTGGAACGCGTTCCACGGCTCGTTCGTGCCGGTCAGCTACTACATCGACCGCGACGGCGTCATCCGTGCCGTCAGCTACGGCCCGCCGCCGTCAGGCTTCCTGGACGAGCAGATCCGCCAGATCCTCTAGCGCCGCCGGCAGCGCCAAGCCGGACGCGGGTTCATCAAGTCCTCAGTCGCCTCACAGCGCGGCCGCAGACGTCGCCAAGTGGCACATCAGAGCATCAGCAACGGAAAGAAAGCACGTCCCAGCCCTGGACGGGCCACCTGCGGAAAGGAACCCGTTGCACATGCCCTGGCGCACAATCAGTGCCCTCGCCCTCATCGTCGTGGGCGTTGGCGCAGTGATTTTTGCCCTCTTTGGACCCACTCTCGCCAAGTCGAGCACGACTCAATACATCACGACCCAGGCACAGGTCACCAACGTTGTTGACCAGGCCGTCGCCGACGGCACGCTGGCTGCGGCGCACACCTACGGCCTGTCCTTTGGCGCCGACCCGCACATCGTCGACTCGACCTCCGCGGCGAGCGGCAGCGGCAGCGGCACGTGGCTGGTCAAGCAGGTCCAGGCGCAGGTCGGCCAGAAGGTCAACGAGGGCGACGTTCTCGCCATAGCCGATACGACCGACGAGCAGAAGTCGCTCGATCTCGCCCAAGCCAACCTTGACGCCGCACAGGCCAAGTACGACGCCGACACCGGCGGCCCGACCACGACCGATCAGCAGTCGGCCCAGATCTCAGTCGACCAGGCGCAGCAGCAGCTCGACGCGGCCACCAAGTCGCGCGACGACACGGCCAACCAGAACTCGATCAAGCTCTCGCAGGCGCAGGACACGGTCACCCAGGCGCAGCAGCAGCTGAGCGATGACCGCGGCAACAACGCGCCAAGCTCGGTGATCAGCGGCGACAAGCAGTCGGTCAGCACAGCACAGTCCAACCTGAAGCTGGCCAAGGCGCAGATCCAGGCATCAAACCAGCAGGCCGATCAGCAGGTCGCGTCCGCGCAGCTGTCGCTCCAGTCGGCGCAGAACGGCTACACGACCAAGACGGCGCCGGCGAGCGACCAGACGATCGCCGCCGACAAGGCCTCGCTCCTCCAGGCGCAACAGACCGTCGACACCGCCCAGCAACAGCTCGCCGGCGCCACCATCACGGCGCCAGAGAGCGGCACGATCGTGGCCGTCAACGTGGTCCCCGGCACAACCGCGCCGAGTGGCGACGCGGTCCAGCTCATGACCACGGAGGTCGACGTCACGGCCGACTTTGCCGAGTCGGACGTGACCAAGATCAGCAACGGCCAAAAGGCCACGGTCACGATCACGGCCACCGGCGACCAGGTCGCAGGAACGGTCACGACCGTCGAGCCGGTGGCCTCAACAAGCGGGGCCGGCAGCGTCGTCAGCTACTCCGTAACTGTCGCGCTCGACAATCCGCCGGCCAAGGCACTGCCGGGCATGAGCGCCCAGGTCGCCGTGGCGATCAATGAGGCGGACAACGTTGTGGCCGTGCCCGCGATCGCGCTCGAGGGCGCGAACGGCAACTACGCCGTGCGAGTTCAGGGCAGTGACGGCTCCATCACGACAGTGCCGGTCGAGGTGGGCCTCGTGACATCCAGCCTCGCAGAGATCAAGTCGGGCGTGAGCGCGGGTGAGGCGATCGTCACCGGCACCACCTCGTCGCTCAATTCCACGACAGGCGGCACAGGCACGGGCTTTCCCGGCGCTGGGCTGAACGGCGGCGGCCAATTCCCGGGCGGCGGCACCTTCACGCGCGGCGGCAACGGCGGTACGCGCACCACGACCGGTCAATGACCGCGGTCGTGGACATGCGCGGCATCAGCCGCGTGTACGAGAGCGGCCGACTCCAGGTCGCGGCGCTGCGTGGCGTCGATCTGCACATCGGCGAGGGCGAGTTCGTGGCCATCGTGGGCCCGTCCGGGTCGGGCAAGTCGACGCTGATGCATATCATCGGCTGTCTGGACCGCGCCACGGCAGGCGAGTACCGCCTCGCCGGCAGTGCCGTGGACGAGCTGAGCGACGACGAGCTGGCCCGCCTGCGCAACCGCACGATCGGCTTCATCTTCCAATCGTTCAACCTGCTGCCGCGCACGTCCGCGGTGGACAACGTGGCTACTCCGCTGCTGTACCAGAACGTGGGCCGTGGCGAACGCCACGATCGTGCTGCGCGCGCGCTCGAGCGCCTCGGCCTGGGTGAACGTCTGACACACGAGCCGACGGAGCTCTCCGGCGGCGAGCAACAGCGTGTCGCGGTCGCGCGCGCGCTCGTCACGGAACCCGCGCTGATCCTGGCCGACGAGCCAACCGGCAATCTCGACTCGCGCTCCGGCAGTGACGTCATGAACGTCTTCCACGACCTTCACGCCCAGGGCCGGACGATCGTGCTCATCACCCACGACCCGGACGTCGCCGCCCAGGCGCAGCGCCAGGTCCACGTCCGCGACGGCCTGATCGAACACCAACCGGTGGCCGCTTAGCCCAATGAACCTGCTCGAGCTTGTCCGACTCGCCTTCAACCGACTGCGCACGAGCCGCCTGCGCAGTGCGCTGACCATGCTCGGCGTGATCATCGGCGTCGCGTCGGTGGTCGCCCTGGTGAGCGTCGGCCAGGGCGCTACCGCAGGCATCACATCACAGATCCAGGCGCTGGGCACCAACCTGCTGACCGTCAATCCGGGCTCATCGACGACGGGCCTGACCAACCTTGGGTTTGGTACCGCCACCACGCTGACCCTCGACGACGCCACCGCCCTCGCGTCGCTCGACGGTATCGCCGCGGTCGCACCGCAGGTCACATCGTCCGAGCTCGTGATCTCCGGCACCAAGAACACGACCACGACGATCGTGGGCACGACCACCGACTACGCCACGATCCGCAACGAAAGCCTGTACCAGGGTGCCTTCCTGAATGCCGCCTCGAATGACAACGCGCTGCGCGTGGCCGTCATCGGTGCGACGACGGCCACCAACCTGGGCCTCAGCGCGTCATCTGTGGGCTCCCAGATAACGATCGGTGGCATCCCATTCCAGGTCGTCGGCCTGGCCCAGCCCAAGGGCGGCATCGGCAATCAGGACGATCAGATCTTCATCCCGCTGAGCACGGCGCAGCGCCAATTCACGGGCTCGGGTGACTCCGTGCGATCGATCTTCGTCAGCGTGGCCGACAAGACCGACGTCAACCAGGCCAAGGCGGAGATCACCGCCGCGCTCGAGCAACGCCACGGCACGTCCGGCACGAACGACGACTTCTCGATCTCCGATCAGTCACAGCTGCTCAACACCTTCAGCTCGATCACCGGCCTGCTGTCGCTGCTGCTCGCCGGCATCGCGTCGATCTCGCTCGTCGTCGGTGGGATCGGGATCATGAACATCATGCTCGTGTCCGTCCGCGAGCGGACGCGCGAGATAGGCATCCGCAAGGCGATCGGCGCGCGCGGGCGCGACATCCTGGCCCAGTTCCTGATCGAGGCCCTGACCCTGTCCGTGCTGGGTGGGATCTTCGGCATTGTGCTCGGCGTCCTGGTCTCGGCGGCAATCGGCGCCGTTGCCGGCTGGGGCCTTCAACTCAGTCTGACCACGGTCGTCGCCGCGGTCGTCTTCTCGCTTCTCGTCGGCGTCATCTTCGGCGTCTGGCCGGCGCGCCAGGCGGCGCGTCTCGATCCCATTGCTGCACTTCGCTACGAATAGGAGTTAGTCCGTGTCCGATCCATTCGTCGATCCATCCGCGCCCGCGCCGGAGCCTGTGCCCGCGCCCGTGCCCGCGCCCGTCGTGCGCCCGGTCAAGCGCCAGGGCCGCGGCGGCACGGTCCTGCTTGCCGTTGCCGGCCTTGTCGCCATCGCCGGCATCGCGTTTGCGGCGGGCAGATTGACTGCACCTCCAGCTGCAGCTGCGGGCAATACCGGCACCACCAACGGCGGCGGCCGCTTCGGCGGCATCCCGGGCGGCAGCTTCGCGCCGGGCGGCTTCCGCGGCGGCGGCGCCGGTGGCGCAGGCGGTTTCGGCGTTGGTCGCGGCGTCGACATCCGCGGCCAGGTGACGGCCGTGACACCGACATCAATCACGGTCCAGGTCGACAACGGCAGCGGCACGCCAACGGACGTCACGATCCCGCTCGATACGCAAACGACGTACCACCAGGCCACGGCCGGGTCCGCGGCCGACGTGACGGTGGGCAGCACGGTCGTCGTTCAGCCCGGTACTGCCAACTTCGCGCCGGGCGCCTCTCCGAACCCGCAGGCAAGTGGGGCGCCCGGCTTCGGCCAGGTCACCTTCGGCCCGGCCAGTGACGTCACCGTGGTTACGTCCGGGAGCCCAGCGCCATCCGCCACCCCGTAGCTCGGCACTCACGCATCGCCGGCGGAACGTCCGCCGTATCGGATGATGAATCAGGCCTGAACTCGTGATGCCATCGCGCGGACGATGCAGGCGACGCTGGTTGTGGGCAGGGTTAGATCGTTCTACGGCGCGCGATTTCGGCGTGAGTGGGTCCAGCGCGACGTAATCTCAGGGCTGGTGCTGGCCAGCCTGCTGGTGCCCCAGGGCATGGCCTATGCGGAATTGGCCGGGCTGCCTGCCATCACCGGCCTGTACACGTCCATGGCGTGCCTGATCGCATACGCGCTGGTCGGCCCCTCCAGGGTGCTGGTCCTTGGACCGGATTCCGCACTCGGCTCGATGATCGCGGCAACGATCCTGCCGCTGACCGCGGCCAACGGCGATCCGGCAGCGGCCGTGGCCTACGCGTCCGTGCTCGCGCTGTTGGTTGGTGGAGTGATGATCATCGGCGCCAGGGCGCGACTGGGCTTCATCGCCGACCTGCTCTCCAAGCCAACCCAGATCGGCTACATGAACGGGCTGGCATTGACGATCCTGGTCGCCCAGCTGCCCAAGCTGTTCGGTTTCTCCGTCGACGCAAATGGGCTGATCGCCGAAACGCAGGCGTTTGCGCAGGGAGTGATGAACGGCGACACGGTCATTGCCGCACTCGGCGTTGGCTTGTTCAGCCTGCTGGTCATGGTGATTCTCAAGCGGCTGTTGCCGCGCGTACCGGGTGTGCTCATCGCGGTGATCGCAGCGATGGCGATCACGGCGGTGCTCGACCTGGGCGCGCGTGGCGTTTCGCTCGTCGGTGTGCTGCCCAGCGGGTTGCCACCGTTCACGATTCCGCGCGTCGAGCTGCTCGACCTGCCATTGCTCGCCGTTGGCGCGATGGGCATCGCGGTTGTCTCGCTGGCCGACACGATCTCAACCTCGTCAGCTTTCGCCGCGCGCACCGGCCAGGAGGTCCAGGCAAACAGGGAGATGGTCGGCATCGGCGCTGCCGACCTGGCGGCGGGTCTGTTCCAGGGCTTCCCGGTCAGCACCAGCGCATCGCGCACCGCCGTCGCGGAGGATGCCGGGTCAAAGTCGCAGCTGACGGGATTGGTCGGGGCGGCGCTGATCGCACTGATGCTCGTGTTCGTTCCGGGACTCTTCCAGTGGCTGCCTCAGCCCACCCTGGCGGCGGTCGTCATCGTCGCGTCAATCGGGCTCGCAGATCTGCCGGCGACACGGAGGCTGTGGCGCCAGCGTCGCTCAGAGTTCTTCCTGTCGCTCGCGGCGTTCCTTGGCGTTGCCCTGCTGGGCGTGCTGGGCGGCATCCTCGTGGCGGTCGGACTGTCCATCCTGGTTGTCTTCCAGCACCTCTGGAGTCCCTATCGCACGGTGCTTGGGGACGTTCCGGATGTGCCCGGCTATCACGACATTCGCAGCTACGACAACGCTGTCCAGCTGCCCGGCCTGGTCATCTACCGCTTCGACGCGCCACTGATCTTCGCCAATTCGTCCACGTTCCGTGATGAGATCCGCCACATCGCGCGCCAGGACCCCAAGCCGAGCTGGATCATCATCGCGGCCGAGCCCATCACTGACATCGACACCACGGCTGCCGACATGCTCGATGGGCTCGATGACGAGCTGGCCGAGGTGAACATAGAGCTTGTCTTCGCCGAGTTGAAGGACGCGGTCCGGCTGAAGATCCGCGGCTACGGCAGCGACTGGCTGGTCCGCGACGACCGCTTCTATCCCACGGTGGGAGCGGCGGTCAAGGCGTACCGCGCGCAGACCGGGGTCGAGAGCCCGTTCCCCGATAGCGCTGCTGACCGCTAACGGGCAAGAAGAAACCCGCCCCTCGGAAAGGCGGGTTTCGCGACGAGATGCTTTGGTTGCGGGGGACGGATTCGAACCGCCGACCTTCGGGTTATGAGCCCGACGAGCTGCCGCTGCTCCACCCCGCGACCTAGAAGTCTAACGCATCGGGCAAATCCTGCCCACGGCGAGCTCAAACGGGTGTGAGCCACAAACGCTGCCGAACGCCGTAGCGCCTCCAGCATTACCTGAGCAGGAGCGCAGTCAATAGGCGTTCATGAGCCTGTCTCGTCAAGGGACTAACGGACGTCGTAGCGCTGGAGGCGCTAAATACAGCCCAAATGGCCTTAGTGACGGTTAAGTACCTCGCTCAGCCGCCCGCCAGAGCCGCTCACGATTGCGTCTACGCTCGGCGTAATGCTGCAGGTGCTACTCCGACGACTAGTGGTTAGATGGGGCTGGTGGTTCCACTCGCTAGCGGTGAAACCGGCTACTCGCCCAGGAATTCGACCTTGACGGGCTCGAAGTCGTCGGCCAGCTGGAAGCCGAAGACCTGGGCGTAGAAGGACAGCTCCGCCTCCAGCGCGCGGCGCATGTTGGCCGCCTGGCGGAAGCCGTGGCCCTCGCCCTCGAAGGGCAGATATGCATACGGGATCCGTTGGCGGCGGAGGGCTTCGACGATCTGCTCGGCCTGGGCGATCGGGACCACCTGGTCGTCGACCCCTTGGAGGACGATCACCGGGCGGCTCAAGCGCTCGATGTGGCGGATCGGCGAACGCTCGCGGTACAGCGCCAGCCCTTCCGGGTACGGCGCGACCATCCGGTCCAGATAGTGGCTCTCAAACTTATGCGTGTCGCGCGCGAGCCCCTCCAGATCGCCGACGCCGTAGTGCGAGGCACCGGCGGCGAAGACGTCATGGAAGACGAGCGCCGCAAGAGTCGTGTAGCCGCCGGCACTGCCGCCCGTGATGGCCATCCGTTGCGGGTCAATATCGCCGCGAGCGGCGAGGAATTGCGCCGCAGCGATGCAGTCGTCGACGTCGTAGACGCCCCACATCCCGTCCAACCGGCGCATGTACTCGCGACCGTGTCCGGTGCTGCCGCGGTAGTTGACGTCAGCCACAGCGAAGCCACGACTGGTGAACGAGTTGATCTCGAACTGCAGGGCCGAAGAAGCGGAAGAGGTCGGGCCGCCGTGACTCATCACGACCAGCGGCGGCCGCTCGCCCGCAGGCCCTGCCACGTCCGGGTTGGTTGGCGCGTAGTACAGGGCGAAAGCGGTCTCCCCGTCCGTGGTCGGGAACTCGATCTCCTCCGGCTGGGCCAGATAGCCGGGATCCACCTCAAGCTCGAACTGCGTGCGCAGGACCTGGCGCTCGCCCGTGCCAACGTCGACCAGCACGACCGCGCGCGGATCTCTCCACGAGCCACCGAAATACAGCAGCCGGCCGCCACTTCCCACGTGGATCGATTCAATGAGCTGGTCGGGCAGCTTCAATCGCCGCGGCGCGCCGCTCAGTGGGATGGCCCAAACGCCGCCCACGCCGTCGTCACCGGCCGCGGCATAGATCGTGCCCTGTTGGTCTATGCCGTACCAGGCCAGGCCAAAGACCCACTGCGGACCGGCAAACTCCGCGTTCATTGGCGCCAGCGCGACGGAGCCGCCGCCCGACTCGCCGCCGCCCGCTCCGCCCGACCAGCGATACAGGTTCCACCAGCCCGAGCGATCTGACACGAACACGAGCGAGCCGTCTGGCGACCACTCCGGCTGAACGATGGACTCATCCATGCCACCGGCGACGAGGCGCTCGTTCTTCAGCGCACCGGCCGCGTCGAATTGCGCGACCCACAGCTCCGTCGCGTCCCAGGGCATGTTGGGGTGGTCCCACGCCAGCCACGCCAGCCGACCATCGCTCGAAACGCGTGGCGTCGAATAGAAGTCGTGGCCGCTCGTCAGGACGGTCACCGAGCCGCTCGACAGGTCAACGCTCACAAGCTCGTTACGTGCCTCTGGTGCTCGACCACCCTCCTGCGCCACGTGCGCCGCGTGGTCCAGGCCGGTGTGGTCCTCGCGGACGCACACGAGCCGCTGCCGTGCCGCGTCAAGCACAAGGTCGCCGAAACGGACGTCCGCCTCCGCCGTCAACGCGACGGGCGCAGCGCCACGCGCCTGGCGGTAGATGCGGCTGTCGGGCAGGTTCGAGAAGTAGACCGTTTCCGTGGCGGGATCGACGGTGTACCAGCCGCCGCCATACTCGTGGATCATCGTGCGCGCGTTGAACGACGGCGGCGTCACGTCGACAGCCCCCTCGCGCGCGTCCCAGCGCACGATCACCTGCCGACCGTTCTCCTGCGGTCGGCCCTCCGTCCAGTAGATGCCGTCGCCGAAGAAGCGCGGCTCGCGCAACGAGACCTGCGACGCGACGGCCATGTCGATCGTGATCGGGGATGGCCACGATCCATAAGGCAGTACGCGTCGCTGTGCCATTCGTCCCTCCGTGTCGTTACCTGTTCGAGTCTGGGTCAGGTTAATGCGCCCGCGCTATGCTGCCGAGCCCATGGCGAGCGGAGCAGATCAGCCACCGCGCCCGGCCGGCCAACGCCACAGCGGCGTCGCCCACGGCGCCAAGTCCCGCCGCCCAATGGCCGCGCCACCACGCCGCGACTGGCTGCTCGCCGGATTGGTCGCAGGCGTGACCGTGATCACGCTGATCATCGTGGCCAACGTCTTTGGCGGGCGATCGCCGGACATCGCCAACAGACCGTCCGCGTCACCCACCGCGACCGCCATTTCGACGCTGCCGATCTTTGTCCAGGACACGCCGACACCGATTCCACCACCGACTCCGACGCCCAGCCCCTCGCCCACCCTGCCTCCGACCCCCACGCCCATACCGACTCTCCCACCGACCCCTTCGCCGACCATCCCACCGACGCCAACCACGACGCCCACGCCGACTTTGCCGCCGATCGCTCCCACTCCGACTTCCTCGGCGTCATCGAAACTGCCACCTACTCCACCCGCATCGCCCAGCCCGACGCCGACGGGATCGCCCAGCGTCGGGCTTTCGATCACCTCGCCTGCGGATGGCTCGACGGTCCACACCGCCCAGATCGAGATCAAGGGCACCGCGCCGCCCGGCTCGACCGTCACGCACGACATCCCGCTCAACTTTGACGAGCACACCATCGCCGACGGGCGCGGCCGCTGGTCTTTCACGGAGACGCTCGCTGAGGGCGAGAACACCTTCATTTTCCGCATCGGCGACGACCGATCAACCGAAGTAACGCTCACGGTTACCTACAGCCCGGTATAACTCTCCCCGGGAGATGGAGAACACAGAGGCGTCCGGGTCCGTGCTTGTCGTGGGCTCGATCAACGTTGACCTGGTCGTGTCGACGCCCATGCTGCCGCAGCGTGGCGAGACCGTGATTGGCGGCACGTTCGCGCAGCATCACGGCGGCAAAGGCGCCAACCAGGCCGTCGCGGCCGCGCGCATGGGCGCTCGAGTCACCTTCGTCGGCGCGGTCGGTGGGGATGTCTACGGGCGCGAGGCGCTCGACGATCTGCGCGGCGAGGGCATCGATGTGTCGCGCGTCGCCGTCCTGGACACTGAGTCGACCGGCATCGCGCTGATCATCGTTGACGTCCACGGCCAGAACCAGATCGCCGTCGCGCTGGGTGCAAACGCGCAGGTCACCGGCAAGTTCGTTGACCGGGCACTGGCCGCCAATGCGCAGGCGTCGGGTGGTGGCGCCGACGGATCTCAGACAGGCCCGGGCGCGTTCCTGGCCAACCTGGAGGTCCGCGACGATGCCGTCATCGCGGGCGCGCGGTATGCGCGCGAGCGGGGGATGACAGTCCTGGTCAACCCCGCGCCCGCTCGCGCGCTCAACAGCGAGCTGACGGCGCTACAGCCCATCCTGATCCCGAACGAGCTCGAGGCTGAGGCCATGACGGGCGAGCACGACCCCGCCATGGCCGGTCGGCTGCTCGCGGGACGCACCGGCGCGCCCGTGATCGTGACGCTCGGCCAGCGTGGCGTGGTCGTCGTAACACGCGACGGCGCGCGACCCATCCCGGCCGTGTTCGTGGAGGCCGTTGACACGACCGGGGCCGGTGACGCGTTCTGCGGCGCACTCGCGGCAGAGCTCGCCTGCGGCGCAGACCTGTTTGATGCCGCGCGCGTCGCGGTCCGTGCCGCGTCACTGTCAACGACCGCGCGCGGCGCCCGCACCGGGATGCCCGCGCGCGCGATGCTCAACACCGGCTAGGCCCGAGCTGGCGGCGCGTGACGCGCCGCACCGGAGTCAGTTCGGCTTAGCTGTCGGCGCGCCCGCCTCGGGCGCGCCGTGGCACGCCTTCCATTTGCGACCACTGCCGCACGAGCACGGATGGTTGCGCCCACGCTTGGCGTCCTCGGCGGCGTAGCGCGCCATGACCTGGCTCGGCGCCTGGTTGTTTCGCAGCAGCTGCGAACGTCGCGCGGCGCGCGCGGCATGAGCGCAGTCATTGGCCGGACATCTGGCCGACTGCGTCGAGATCGCTCGCCGTGGGCTGGCGGCGCAGGCGGGTCATGCCCGTCGGCTTGGCCTCCGCAGCACCCGGATGGTCGGCGACATGCGTGCCATACCACCGACTGTACGCGCGATCAGCGGAACGGACGAAAGTCCATGGACGAAGACGCTCAGCAGGATCGTCAGCACAACCGTGGTCAGGATCGGCGCAGCGTCCGGGATACCACTCTCCATTGCGATCAGCGCGAACACGATCGAGGCCAGCCCGCGTGGCCCGAACCAGCCGATGAACGCGATCGTCGGCCAGCGCGCGCCCGTGTGAAATAGCGCCACGGCGACCGGCACCATGCGGATCACGGTCAGGCTCAGAACCGCGTAGACGATCGCCTGGATCGTTATCGTGGGCAGGATCAGGCCCACGGCTAGAGCTCCGAATCCGACCCACGTAAATGCCGCGAGAACCCCGCCGATGTCCTCGTTCAGGCCCGTCACGCGCAGGCCATGGTGGCGCGAGAAGTGACCGAACGTCAGGCCGCCGCTGAAGGCAGCGATGAAGCCGCTGCCGCCCAGCTGGAGCGCGACGAGGTAGGCCATCAACGCGGCGCCGAAGGCCATGATCTGGCGCCACTGACCCTCGAGCCAGCCGCGCTCGTCGGCCCAGCGCAGCAACAGCCCAGCCAGCGCTCCGGCAGAGACGCCGGCCAAGAGGCCCCAGCCGATCTGCTCGGCCATCCGCTGCACGACCGCCGAGGTCACGCCCGTCGACAGCTGCACGAGCGCGAGGTCGACCGCGACCAGGAAGAAGGGCACCGCGAGGCCGTCATTCAGGCCACTCTCGACGTCGAGCGCCTGGCGCACACGCTCCGGAACGGCCTCGTCCGCGACCACGCGCTGGCCCAGGGCCGCGTCGGTCGAGCACAGCATCGTCGACAGCAGGAACACGCTCGTCAGGGCCAGCCCGGGGAACACGAAGCTGCCCACCACGAGACCGGCGATGATCGTCAGCGGCAGGCCGATGAGCAGCAGGCGAACTGGCCAACCCAGGTTGGTGCGCAGCCGGGCGAGGTCGATCCGTGTCGAATCGCTGAAGAGCAGGAAGACAAGGGCGAGGTCGCAGACCTGTTCTGCGCCCGATGTTTCGATGTCGACATTGACCAGATTCGAGCCCGGCCGTCCCGACCACGAGCCCGGCGATGGTAAAGACCATCGCCGACGTAACACCGCGCTTGTCGAGCAAACCCGAGACGGACCCGTAGACGATGATGATCACCGCGACGGTGATCAGGGCGATGATCACGTTCAGCGCTTAGAGGCGGGCGATCGATCTGCCGAGGCTTCGTCGGAACTTAGCGTCTGCGACTGGCCGCCAGGTACTCCCGACAGACGATCTGAGTCGGTCCACGCTCCGATCGAGCCGATCGGCGAACCTTGTCACCGCTGCCTCCTGATCACCCGTCAGGCTGTGTGAGGCCGTGAACTCGCGCGCCAACGTCGCCGCTACGTAGTGGTCGTGCTGGATACCGAGCTGATCCTGGAGAGCCACGACCAGTGCCAGCTGTTGCGTCCCGTCCGGCTCGAGCAGCTCGCGCACAAACTCGAGCGTGTAGCGCAGCCACCTGGTGGCGATACGAAGCTCATGGAGCGCGTGGAGATCGCGTGTCTCGGGACTCGGATCGAATCTCCAGACCCGCTCGTACGCAGCCCACACCGTGACCGGAACCCGTGTGCGGACCAATCCGGCTGTGGGCCATTGCGGCGTGACTGCGTGGTCGGCCGCGGTGCTCGTGAAAGCCACGTTGTCGAGTGCGAACCTGCTCAGACGTTCCGACCCGAGCAGGTCGCGCAGCACGTGGCGCCGGACGTCGCTCTCCGTCCGCCATGCTGCCAAAAGCGGTTCGAGGCCGGCCCGCTGGCGAGGGCTCCGGCTTCCTCGATAGGTGCCCAGGATCTCGATCATCACGTCCAGATCGCGCACCCCTGCAAGGCCGGCGCCGATCTCGCGCAGCTCGGCGCGACATACGCGCGTGGCGTCAGGGTCGTACGCATCACCGAACAGACGCCACGCGGCGCGCATCCTGCGCGCCGCGACGCGCATCGCGTGGACCTCCTCAACATCAGCCTTGGCCAGAATTCCGGGGACTCGTGCGAGCACGCGCGCGAGGTGGAATCTCAGCACTTTCCTGCCGGCCGCCGCCCACGCGTCGTCGGCACGGACGTCCGGCGTCCGGCCGATCGTCAACAGGTCGATCGTGGCAATGCTGGGTGCGGCCTCCCCTACGACCCGGCCGGCGACCCACGCGGCCAGGCCCGGATCAACGTTGCTGTCGTCCGCTGCGCGCAGCACACGCAGGGACGCCTCGGCTCCCTGGCCGCGACCGCTGTCGAACTCGCGCGGCAGACGCACGCGGCGAGCAGCCTCAAGTTGGGGGCCGACGACCGTGGACACCTGCAAAAGATATGGAAGCACTCGTTCCCGGCCATCCTCCGATTCGGTGGATGTTCGTGCGCGTGCCGGGGGTGGACGCTGCAAGCAAGAGCGACGCCTGGTGCACGACTACCATCGCTGCGCGGAAACATCCAACCCTAGGCTGCCGCGTTGACGCCAATCACGATCGGAAGAACTTGAGCCAGACACCTGAGCATGTCGCAATTGCCATCGAGGACCGTCTCGCCGCGATGAAGCGAGTGCGCCTGCCACAGGTAGTTCTCGACGTCGTCGAGGATCGACGCAAGCGCGATGTTCTCATCGCGGCGTGCTTGGCGCTGCTGGCCGCCGGGCTCTTTCCGCGGACACTCTCGCCCAGTATGCCCAGTGTCCAGTCGCTGCTGCGTGTCCAGCCGGAGATCCTGTCCCTTCTGGTCGTGGGCGCCTTTCTGGGTTCGGCCAACTCGATCTTTGGCGGCGTTGCGAGCGATCTGTGGCGGCGGCCGAGCGTCTTGATTCTCGGAATCACGGTGCTCATCGCGAGCGAATTGACGAGCATCGTCTTCGCGTCGGGCCTCGTCTTCTATGCCGCGCAGTTCACGGGCGTGCTCGCCGCCGGCGTAGTCATCGCGTTCTCGATCGGGGCCGTGGCGCTCAACTACTCGGGCATTGCCCGGGCCACCGCGCTCGGTGCAGCCTACGGCGTCTACGGCATGGGCACGGCCGTGGCACCCATGCTGGCGACAATCATGGGTGTGCTCGGGCCGTACTGGCCGGCGTACACGGCCGCGGCGGTGGCAGGCGTCATCGCTCTCCTCGCCGTTCGACGGTGGAGACCGGAGCTGCCCGGTGGGCTTCCCGTCTCGCGCAGTTCTCTGCTGTCAGTTGGCCTATGGGGCGTCGCCTTACTGGCCGTCATCACCGGCGCGCTGACCGTCGGCACTGAAACCAGCCTTGTCTTGCGGCTCGCGCTGATCGGCGGCGGGGTGCTCATCATCGGCCTGCTCGCAATGCGCCACTACAGGCAGCCCGCCGAGTTCCGCGGCATGACCATTCGCCCCCGCCAGATGACTGCGGCCGTCGCCGTGGGTGGAGTCGTCGGCTTCACCCAGACCATCCCACTCGTACTGCTGCCGGCCGTTTTCCAGTACGTGCTGCGCTACAACCCGCCCATTCTGGCCGTTGCCGCGATTGCCCCGTTCGCCATCGCCCTTTTCGCGGCGGGTCCGGTGGCGGGCATCGTGCTGGCGCGCTATAGCCCGCGCGCGGTTCTGCTCACGGGCACCGCCACGCTGGGCATCGGCGCGGTTGCCCTGGGCCTCGCCTTTGGCGCGTTCGGCCAGGGCACGAGCTATCTGTGGCTGATCCTGCCGCTGGCCGCCATTGGCGCAGGTTTCGTGGTCTCCACGACCGTTCGAACCGCACTCATCTTTGCCGCCACGCCGCGCGGCCTGCCCGCGACCGCAGCCGGTTACAACGAGGCGTCTGTCGCACTCGGCGCCAGGGTGGGCATCGTGGCGTCCACTATCTTGGTCGCGTCCGTCGCCACGAACTCACTCAATGCGCTGCTCGCTGGTAGGCCGGACATCGATGCTCGGCTGGCCGAGTTCCAGACCCTGGTCCAGAACCTGGGCCTGCCCGAGTTTCGCGGCGCGGTAGCTGACACCGCGACCGCGGATCGACTGCTCTACGCGACCGCGTACCTCGACGGCGTATCGACTGCGATCCTGGCCAGCGGCGTGATCGCAATCGTCGGCGCGGTCATCGCGTGGCTGCTGGTGGGACCGGGTGATCCCCTCAAGACCGTGTTCGACATGGAGGACGAGCGCGCCGCGGCGCAAGCAGCGCCGGCGGGCTGACCAGCACCGCGGTGCAACGGTCCTCCCGCGCCGACGCCGTCTCCGCCGATGTGGGTGACGCGGCCCCGTGACTTGTGTGGTCACGTAAGCAACGAGGCCGCGGCTTGATGTCGCTCGATAGCGGCACAAGGCCCGTCGGATCCGGTGAATGCGGCCAGCCGTGGGCGCAACGAGCACGAGTGTCATGCGGTTCACTGGATCAAGCCAGGTGCTCCTGATCGGTTCCCATCACGACCGATCCAGGCACAAGCCAGGCAATAAGCCAGAGCAAGGAGTTCTATCCAGATGACTGACAACACCAGCGCAACATCAGTCGTAGCCGCAGAGGCCGACGACACGGGCGCCACCGTCGTAGGCGCGATCGGCGACGATACCGGGGCCAAGGCCGCCGGCGCCCTCGTGACCGACTACGACTACGCCGCCATCGTCGCCGCATTCGCCGACGATCAGTCAGCGATGACCGCCTACCAGGCGCTCGAGGCTGCCGAGCTCGGCGGCACCGTCAATATCGACGGCGTGCTCGTCTTCAAGACTGACGCCGACATGAACGTCAAGATCCAGAAGATGACCGACCACAGCACCAAGACCGGCCTCAAGTGGGGCGTGGTCGGCGGCGTCGTCGCGGGCATCATCTTTCCGCCCACGATCATCGCCTCTGCCGTTGGCTGGGGTGTGACGGGCGCCGTCGTGGGCAAGCTGCGCAACGAGCTCCACAAGGCCGGCGTTGGCGAAGCGCTCGCCGGCGCGCTCGGGCCCAACGAGTCGGGCATCCTGGCATTGGTGAATGCCTCTGACGTCGCATCGGTTACGGCAGCAATGCCGACGGCAAAGAAGATCCGCTCAGCGGGCGTCGACGACAAGAGCGCCAAGGCCATCCAGGACGCAGCCAAGCAGGCCGGCTCCTAAGCCTCAACTCCGATCCGATGAGAGGCCGGCCGTACGCAAGTGCGGCCGGCCTCTACTTATCTCCCGAGCCGATCTGATCGTGGGCAGCGACTGCATGACTCGCATGACTCGACTGACCAGCAGGGACCGGGCGCAGGAACCGAGGCAGATGACATGGCAATAGCGCGAGGCTGATCATGGCAAAAACAGCACCAGACACCGTTGGCCCGGATGGGCACGAGCAACACCGCACTGTGCCCCGCGCAGCTCATGCGAAGTGGTCGCCGGGACCCGACCGAGCCGACCCAGTCGCGCTCCTGGAGGGTCAGGCGACGAGCCGAGTAGCCGCCTTGGTTCCCATCCGCTACGGACGGATGTCGACGTCGCCTTTTGCGTTCTATCGCGGCGCCGCCGCGATCATGGCCGCCGATCTGGCCACGGTGCCGCGCACCAATATCACGGCGCAGCTGTGCGGCGATGCGCATTTGGTGAACTTTGGCGGCTACGCGACACCGGAGCGCAACCTCGTCTTCGATGTCAATGACTTTGACGAGACTCTCCCAGGACCGTTCGAATGGGACATCAAGCGCCTCGGGGCTAGCTTCGTTGTCGCCGGCCGGGCCAATGGCTTTGCCGCTGATGCCAGCCGCAACGCCGTGCTCGCGATGATCGCCTCGTACCGGCAGGCGATGGACCAGGCGTCCCGGTCGACCAATCTCACCAACTGGTACATGCAGATGACCAGCGAGATGATCCAGTCTGCCCTACCCCGATCCCAGGGCAAAAGGTTCGCCGCGAAGGTCAGTCAGGTGACGACAGAGGATCCAGAGCGATCTGTCGACAAGCTCATCGAGCGTTACCGCGGCAAGCTGCGGATCAAGGAAAACCGGCCACTCATCCTGCGCTTGGGTTCTTTGCCCGGAGTCGACACGAAAACCCTCAGATCCGAGGTCTTCGAGTCGGTCCAGAAATATCGTCGGACCCTGCCGCTCGACCGTCGCACTCTGCTCGACCGCTACGAGCCCCTCGATATCGCCCACAAGGTGGTCGGGGTCGGCAGCGTCGGTCTGCGGGCATTCATCGTGCTCATGCGTGGCCGCTCCGACAACGACCTGTTCTTCCTGCAGGTGAAGGAGGCGCAGGCGTCCGTGCTTGAGCAGTACGTCGGACGAAGCCAATTCGCATCGCACGGCGAACGTGTGGTTCAGGGCCAGAAGCTGATGCAGGCCTCGGGTGACATTTTCATGGGCTGGCTAAGCTCCTCGACGTCCTCGAATTTCTACGTTCGCCAGCTCCGCGACTGGAAAGTCGGTGTCGACATCGCGTCGCTGAGCCCCAAGGGTCTTGCCGTGTACGGAAGAGCCTGCGGTTGGGCCCTGGCTCGTGCGCAGGCACGCTCCGTCGATCCGAGCTTGATCTCGACCTACATGGGACCCCGAAGCGAGCGGTTCGACACGGCCATCGCAGACTTCGCCGAGGCTTACGCCAATCAGAATGAGCTCGACTTCAATGCGTTCAAGGACGCCATCAAGCAGGGACGGATAACGGCTCAACTCGGCGTCTGATCACCTGCCCCCTGAAGACCCGGCCGCCGACGTGACCGGGTCTGCGGGCGACCTCCCAGCACCTCCCGGACATCCGGCCGACGACGTCCCGCCGCCCCTGATTCGCTTCCATGCCTGGCTGATCAGGACGCTGCCAACTTCGCGCCGTAAGCGAGCTGCTCTCGTGCTGGCAGCAATCGCGATAGTCGTCGCCACGGTGATCGCATCGTCGCGCTGGCTTTCGATCGACCTTAGCGACCTCAACTTCTTCGCCTATGCCGGCCTGGCAGTTGCTTGCTGGATAGGAGCGGGCGGCGCGCTCGTGCCCGTCCCGGGCGTGCGGCCGATCAGCTGGATCATGATCGTCCAGCAGGGCGCCACGCTCGACCCGATAGTTGTTGCCCTGCTCGCTTCGGCGTCCATGGCGCTAGGACAGACCTCGATATTCGTGGCGGCACACGCCAGCGCTTATCACCACTCGTTCCGCCATCGTGACGGGCACTCAAGTCGGCCGCACAAGCACTCATTTCGCAGCCACCGCGGAGCTCGTCGAATAGCCGGCTGGGCTGAGGAGGCGGAGGGCATCGTGAAGCGATTGATGGGCGGCCATCCGGGACTCACCGTCTTCATGGTGTCGCTGATACCGAACCCTCTGACGACATTTGCATCCATGACGGCGGGGGCCACGGGAGTCGGCTTCCGACGCTTCCTGGGCGCATCGGTCAGCGCGTTTCTGATTTTTTCGTCGCTCCTCGTCCTTCTTGGCGGGGGGCTTCTTGCCGTGTTCGGATTGAGTGCCGCCTAAACAACGCAAGTAGCCGCCGGCTGGCGCCGGACTGAAGGTATGTCAGTCCGCCCCGGTGTCCTGCGGCCCTTCGTTGGCAGGCCCCTCTTCGTCCTTGCCCCCGAGCATTCGCATCCTTCCTGTGACGACTCCGGTTCGATGCTTGGCGAGTTCGCTGATAAAGCCAGCAAGTATGCCCACGCCGACGAGCACGTAGCCGACGGTGAACAGTCGGCTGAGCTCCGTCGTCGGATGCAAGTCGCCAAGCCGACCGTCGCCAGGGTGACGACGCAGAAATACAACGCGTCGACCGGCGTCCAATGCTCCAGGAACATGTAACCGACTGTGCCCACGGCCAACGTCGAACGGCTGCGGCGAGCAAAATGCGCGACTCGGGCTCTCTTGCCATTGTGCGAAACCGCTGAACATGCTTTGCGACCCCAGCGATGACTAGGAGTCTGGACCGGCCGAGTTTAGGCTCGCTAGGCTGCGCTCATGAGCGACCTACCGGAGCACGTCCAACGCAACCGCGAGCACTGGGACGAACGCGCCGCGGAGTACCTCGAACCCGGCCGGCGCAACTGGTCGACGTCCGAGATCACGTGGGGCATCTGGGGCATCCCCGAGTCGGACGTCCATCTCCTGCCCGATGACCTCAGCGGCATGGACGTGATCGAGCTGGGCTGCGGCACGGGCTACGTCTCCGCCTGGCTGGCCAGGCGCGGCGCCAAGCCGGTGGGCATCGACAACTCGCCCAAACAGCTCGAAGCAGCGCGCGTTTTCCAGCACGAGTTCGGCGTCGACTTCCCGCTCATCCTGGGCAACGCTGAGACTGTGCCGCTGCCGGACGCGTCGTTCGACCTTGCCGTTTCCGAATACGGCGCCGCGCTGTGGGCCGATCCGTACAAGTGGATCCCGGAAGCGGCGCGATTGCTCCGCCCCGGTGGTCGGCTGGCGTTCATGACCAACGCGACGCTGGTCATCATGTGCGTGCCTGAGCTCGAGTCGGACGGACCGGCAACGACTGAGCTGCGCCGTCCGTATTTCGGGATGCATCGCACCGAGTGGCCGGATAGCGAGGGTGTCGAGTTCCACCTGGGCCACGGCGACTGGATCCGGCTGCTGCGCGAGAACGGCTTCGAGATCGAGGAGCTGGTCGAGTTCCGACCGCCTGAGGGCGCCACCACGCGCTACGACTGGGTAACGACCGACTGGGCGCGCCAGTGGCCCAGCGAAGAGGGGTGGAAGGCGCGCAAGCGATGAAGCGCGTCGTGATCGCCGGCGGGGGCTTCGCCGGCATCAGCACGGCCCAGGAGCTGGCCAAGCTGCTGCGCAAGTCTGGCCGGCTTGCCCGGCCGGGCAAGCCGGCCCCTCCAGACGCGGTCGAAGTGGTCCTGCTCAATCGCGACAACTACTTCGTCTTCCAGCCGCTGCTGGCGGACATCCTGTCGGGCACGATCGAGACCACGCACGTCGTCGTGCCGCTGCGCCGGATGCTGCCCGGCGTGGAGATCGAGGTCGGCATCATCGAGGCGGTCGACACGGACAAGCGCGAGATCCGGTTGCGCCGGCGCCAGAAGGGCGACGCCGTGACGGTCACTTACGACGAGCTGGTCATCGCGCTGGGCAGTGTCACGGACTTTCGCTCCGTGCCGGGCATGGCCGAGCACGCCATCGGCATCCGGACGCTGGGCGACGCGTTCTACCTGCGCAATCGGGCGCTCGACGTGCTCGAGGAGGCGCGCCTTGAGACAGACCCTGACCGACGGACGCGGCTGCTGACGACTGTGGTGGTCGGCGGCGGCTCGACTGGCGTCGAGGTCGCTGCGGAGCTGCACGATCTGTTTCGCAGCGCGTCGAAGACGTTCGCCACTGATCCTCCGCTTGCGCCGCGTGTTGTGCTCGTCCACGCCGGACCGTTTCTGCTCAACTCGCTTGGCGACTCGCTCGGCAAGTACACGACGCGGCGGCTGGCCAAGACCGGCGTGGAACTGGTGCTCAACCGACGATTGGCGAGCGTCGAAGCTGACGGCGTGACTCTCGACGACGGCACCAGGATCGCAACTGAGACCGTGATTTCGACGGTCGGCAATGCCCCGCATCCGGTCGTGGCGGCACTCGGCGGCAGCCACGATGGCCGTGGCTGGATCCTGCCCGACGCCACCTTCCGCGTGCCCGGCCTGGACCACGTCTGGGCGCTGGGCGATTGCTCGTCGATCATCGATCCCAAGAACGGCAAGCCCATGCCGGCCACCGCCCAGCACGCCGTCCGTGAAGGTCCGCATGCCGCGCGCAATATCTTCGCCGCGCTGGAAGGCAAGCCCGTGACGCCGTTCTCCTATGCGCAGCTGGGAATGCTCGTGTCGCTCGGTCGGTACCGGGGAGTCGGTGAAATCTTGGGCGTCAAGGTCAGTGGGCTGATCGCCTGGATCGCGTGGCGCGGTTACTACCTGCTGCGGCTGCCAACGTGGGATCGCAAGATTCGCGTCGCGGTCGACTGGACGCTGGACTGGTTCCTGCGCCGCGACGTGGTCGAGATCAACGTCAAGCGTTCACGGACCACGCCCGACGGAGCCGACGGAGGCGACCTCTACCTGGGTTAGGGTCGCCGCCCAAAGCTCAGCCGCGTTTGCCAGTGGCAGCCTCCTGGGCCTTGTCGACGTCATGGCGCTGAGCATGGACGAAGTCGTTGAACACGACTGCCACGATCGAGCCGATAAGCGGCCCGAGCCAGTAGATCCACAGGCTGCCGAAGTCGCCGGTCGCCACGGCCGGGCCGGTCGAGCGGGCTGGGTTCATCGAGGCGCCTTCGAGCGGTAGTGCCACGAGCCCGCACAGGATGATCGTCGCGCCGACCGCGATGGCCGCGTTGGGTCCCACCAGGTGGGCGCGATCGGCCGTGCCCAGGATGACTGTCACGAGCGCCCAGGTCAGGAAGATCTCGATCACCAGCGCCACCCACGGCTGTATCCCTTGCGGCTGAGTCACGGCGTGGCGCGCAGCCTCGTTGCCGAACAGGAAGACAAGGGCCACGCCGGCAACGAGGGCGCCTAGCAGCTGGGCGATCACGTAGCTGGGCAGCCAGCGCGCCGGAAACAGGCGCTTGATCGTGAAGCCGAGCGTCACCGCCGGGTTGATGTGCAAGCCGGAGACGTCACCGATGGCGTAGATCATGCCCATCACGAACAGGCCCGGGGCGATCGCACGCGCCATGGTCGTGACCTCGCCGCCGGTCAGGAAACCGGCTACGTCGCCCAGGCCGGCCACGGCCACCAGGCCGAACGTGCCCACTGCCTCGGCCACCAGGCGCTTGGCGCCCGGGTTCCAGGTGCGTGCCTCGTCATGGCCGATACGCGGCGGCTTCGAGGCTGCCGGGCCGGTGTGGGCCGATGGCGCGTCAGGGTCTGGCATCACTGCTGAACCATATTGTCGAATTTTGATGGATCGGCACCTGCAACTTCGACATACTCAGCGCATGGCCAACGGAATCAACACATGCGCGTGACAGTCACTCCAGAGCAGATACGTTCTGCGTTCGAGGCGGTCAAGGACGACCCGTCGTTCGACGAGAGCCGCGGCCTGTGGGAGCGCGGCCGGCCGCCGGTCGAGATGATCCAGGCGATGTGCCTGCGGCCGGAGATCCTGCGCGGCTTTGCCGGCTTCGGCGACTGCGTCTACCCGGGCGGCCTCCTGGAGCGACGCGTCAAGGAGCTGGTCATCATCACCGCGTCCGAGCGCAACGACTGTCAGTTCTGCACGAACTCACACTGTGATCTCGTGCGCATCTCGGACATCATCGAGGACCCGCTTGTCGCCATTGCCCACCCGCACGGGCTTGCGCCGCGCGAGCGAGTCGCGATCGAGTACACGCGCGCGGCAATGACGGATTCGAACAACATCCCCGACGCACTGAGCCACGAGCTCAAGGAGCTGTTCAGTGACCCGGAGGTGGTCGAGCTGTCGTTCCTGATCGGCTTCATCAACATGCTCAACCTGTTCAACAACCTGCTCGAGGTCCGCTACAGCGGCGAGTACGCGATCTTCGCGACTTCGTAGCGCCCCGCGCCTAGCGTAGCCCCGCGCCTAGCGCTGAGCGCCCCGGCGGGTGGACCACGCCAGCGCGGCGCCGCCAGCAATGAGGACAGCGCCCAGGACGGCGAAGATCGGCTGGCCGCTCATGCCACTGCCGCCGATCAACCCAACGCCCTGACCGATCCACACGAGTCCCACGAGGACGAGCACTGCGGAGAGCACATAGCGGGCGATGGTCATAGCACGAGCCTACACGCGATGGCTCCGCCGAGCGCCGATCGACCACGTGGCCCCTGTTGACAGGCGATAGATATCGTTATATCGTTACCCATCGTTAGAACCCTCAAGGGAGGCCCGAACGATGGGCAACAACCAAATCACCCGCGGAGCACTTGCCGATTGGCACGCTGCGCGACACCACACGCGCGATGCGCGCCAGCACATGCGCGGAGGCGCCGGCGGACCCGGCTTCGGTGGCTTCGGTCCCGGCTTCGGTGGCTTCGGTCGCCGACATGGCGGCCGAATGCGCCGCGGCGGCACGCAGACAGCCATCCTCGCCCTGCTCGCGGAGCAGCCGATGCACGGCTACCAGATCATCCAGGAGCTGGCCACGCGCAGCGGAGGCGCATGGACCCCGGGCGCAGGCTCGGTCTATCCCGCGCTCGAGCAGATGGAGGCCCTGGGCCTTGTCACCGGCGACCAGCAGGAAGACAAGCGCGTCTACTCGATCACTGACAAGGGCCGCGAGCTCGCTGAGCGCAGCCAGGCACACGGCCAGGCGCCGTGGGACGAAGCCGCGCAAGCATCAGGCCCGCGCGTCCAGCTGGGACAGTCGATCTTCGCGCTGATGAGTGCCGTCCAGCAGGTCGGCAAGAGCGCCACGGACGACCAGATCGCCCGCGCCGTCGAGCTCATCGACCAGGCCCGCAAGCAGGTCTATTCGATCCTCGCCGAGTAATCGGCGGGGATCTCCCGCCAGCAATCGCCGGCTAATTGCGTGCTGGGCGCGCGACCAGTCGGAACGTGACACGATGGAAGCGAATGCTTCCAGGTCCATACCCCGGCGTCTGAGCTGCGCGTGACGGACGCCACAATTTCACAAGACAAACGCTCGGCCGCGGTGCGCCACCAAGTGCGGCAGCCCGTCGATCCCGGGCCATCGCTGTCGCCGGCCAGGACGCTCTGGCTGTACCTCAAGGCGCACCGCTCGCGGCTGCTCGCCGGCGCCCTGCTGACCGTCGTGGGCGCGTTCGTGGCGATCCTTCCGCCGGTCCTGATCGGCGAGATCGTCGACAGCCTCAACCAGCCGGATATCGACCTCATCATTCGCCTGGGCGTGGGCGTGGTCGCGTTGACGATCGTGCAGGCTGTCCTCCAGGCCTGCGGCCGCTACCTGACGGTCACATCCGCGCGCGACGTCGAGTACGAGATGCGCGACGACCTGTTCCATCACCTTCAGCGCCTGGACCTCGCCTATTTCCAGCATCACCGCATCGGCGACCTGATGGCGCGCATGACCAACGACCTGAACGCCGTCCGGATGATGCTGGCCATGGGTCAGACCAACCTGACCGCGACGATCGCGCTGGTGATCTTTGCCCTCGTGGCCATGGTCAGCGTGAGCCTGCCACTGACGCTCGTCTCGATCGTCACGCTGCCGTTCGTCAGCATCACCCTGGCCGTGATCGGTCGGATGGTCAACAAGCGCTTCGAGGACCTCCAGGCGAAATTCGGCGACATCTCCACCGCGGCGCAGGAGAACCTGTCCGGCATTCGTGTCGTCAAGGCCTTCGCCCAGGAGAAGGAAGAGGTCGAATCGTTCCGCGCGGTTTGTAACCAGTACCTGGCCCAAGCCATGCACCTCGCTCGACCGGATCAGGCGATCTGGCCGGCCATGGAAGCAATCCTTGGTCTCGCGACCCTACTGGTAGTCGTCGTCGGTGGCATCCAGGCCATGAACGGCGAGCTCAGCCTTGGCCAGCTCGTCCAATTCGTTGCCTACCTGCGCATCCTGTCGTGGCCGCTGATCAGCCTTGGTTTCGTGACCACGGTCGTCCAGTCGGGCTGGGCTTCGCTCAAGCGGCTGCAGGAGCTGTGGGCTGCGCGGCCGACCATCCACGATGAACCCGACGCTTCGGTTGAGCCGATCCGCGGGGAGATCGAGTTCCGCGACGTCACCTTCGCCTACGGGCCGGCGGAGGTTCTTCGTGACGTCTCGTTCAAGGTGGCCGCTGGCAGCTCCGTGGCCGTCGTTGGAGCAACGGGCGCGGGCAAGTCCAGCCTCGTGAACCTGATCCCGCGGCTGTTCGACGTGACCGGCGGCGCTGTGCTCGTCGACGGCATTGACGTGCGCCAGCACTCGCTGTCAGTGCTGCGCCAGTCGATCGGCTACGTCCCCCAGGAAACGTTCCTCTTCTCCATGCCGCTGCGGACGAACGTGGGCTTCGGCCACACCCACGACCTTTCGGAGGAAGACCTGCACGAGGCGGGCGACATCTCCCAGCTCAATGGCGACGTGGCGGGCTTTCCCGAGCAGTACGACACGATCATTGGTGAGCGCGGGGTAACCCTCTCGGGCGGGCAGAAACAGAGGACCGCGCTCGCGCGGGCCATCGCCAAGGATCCGCGCATCCTCATCCTGGACGACTCGTTCTCCGCCGTCGACACGCACACGGAAGCGCAGATCCTGCAGCGCCTGGCGCGCGTCCGCCGCGGCCGAACGAGCGTGCTCGTGTCGCATCGCGTTTCGACGGTCAAGGACTGCGACCAGATCCTGGTTCTTGCCAACGGCACGATCGCCGAGCGTGGCACGCACGAGGAGCTGCTCGCGACCCACGGCCTGTACTTCGAGATGCACCGCCGCCAACAGCTCGAGGAGCAGGTCAGCGGCGATTCGCTCGAACCTCAAGCCGGCGTGTCCGCGGAACCGGTCGCATGACAGCGACCCTCGACGCGTACGCCCCGGACGAGGTCATGGGCAGGGCCTATGACGCGCGTCTCGTCCGCCGGCTGTGGCGCTACCTGCTGCCCTATCGCGGCGCTGTTCTCGTCGCGCTCGGCGGGCTGCTGCTGCTGACGATCACGGCCGTCGCGCCGGCGATCCTGACCAAGCTGATCATCGACAACGCGATCACGCCCGTCGTCAACGGCACGCTCAGCACGAACGCCGGAATCACCCTCCTCATTCAGCTGGCCGTCGTCTATGTCTTCGTCATCGCCAGCCGCGCGGCGCTGCGCTATGGCCAGAACCTGCTCGTCATGTCAGGTCGGCCAGAAGGCCATGCGCGACCTGCGCGTCCAGCTCTTCGCCCACATCGAGTCGCTGTCGCTGTCGTTCTTCGACCACAACCCGGTGGGCCGGCTGATGACACGTCTGGCCAACGACGTCGATGCGCTCGCAGACCTGCTCACGCAGGGCGTCGTCGCGATGCTGGGCGACGTCCTGCTGCTGGCGGGCGCAGCGCTCCTGCTGCTCTTCCTCGATCCGCGGCTGGCGCTGGTGATCTTCGTGTCGCTGCCGGTCGTGATCGGGCTGACGATCTTCTTCCGCGGCAAGCTGCGCGCGTCCTTCGTCAACCAGCGCATTCGCCTGGCGCGCATCAACGCGTACCTCAACGAACACCTGTCGGGCATGGCCGTCGTGCAGCTGTTCACGCGCGAGCGGACGACGTACGAAGCGTTCGATGCGCTCAACGACGACTACCGCCAGGCCAATCGCAACGCGATCGCCATCAACTCGACGTTCATGCCGCTCATCACGATCACGAGAGCCGTGACGACCGCAGCGCTGTTCATCGCCGGCGGTTCGTGGGTCATCGCGGGAACGCTCAGCGTCGGTACCTTGATCGCGTTCTGGCAGCTGCTCGACCAGTTCTTCTCGCCGATCGAGGACCTGTCCGACAAGTACAACCTGCTCCAGGCGGCGATGGCGTCGAGTGAGCGCATCTTCCGCATCCTGGACACGAACCCGGACATCACGGATCCAGCACAGCCCAAGGATCTGCCCCTCGCCCAAGGCGACATTCAGTTCGACAACGTGTCGTTCGCGTACGACGGCATCAACTGGGTGCTGCGCGACGTCGATGTGCGCATCAATGCCGGCGAGTCGGTGGCGATCGTCGGCGCGACGGGCGCCGGCAAGACCTCGATCGTGTCGCTGCTCGCCCGCTTCTACGACGTCCAGAAGGGCCGCATCCTGCTCGACGGCATCGACATTCGCGAGCTGCGCCTGGCGGACCTGCGCCGCCACGTCGCGATCGTGCTCCAGGATCCGTTCATCTTCGCCGGCACGATCGCGGCCAACATCCGGCTGCGCGACGATTCGATCAGCGACGAGCAGGTGGTCGCCGCCGCGCGCTTCGTCAACGCCTCGGCCTTCATCGAGAAGCTCCCCGACGGTTACGACACGGTCCTGACCGAGCGTGGCTCCGTCCTGTCAGTGGGTCAGAAGCAGCTGCTCGGCTTCGCCCGCATCGTGGCCTTCAACCCGGAGGTGATGCTCGTCCTCGACGAGGCCACGTCATCTGTCGACTCGGAGACGGAGCAGCTCATCCAGGAGGCGCTGCCCAAGCTGATGGAGGGCAGGACGTCGATCGTCATCGCCCACCGCCTGTCGACCATCCAGCACGCCGATCGGATCATCGTCCTTCAGCACGGCCGCGTCGTCGAGACCGGCTCGCACAGCGAGCTGCTCGCCAAGCGCGGCACGTACCACCAGCTGTACGAGCTCCAGTACGGGCTGAAGCCGGAGCCTGCGGTGGCGTGACTATGCGTGAGTCTCTCTATCGATGAACATGCGTGAAGTGATAGCGTTGCTCACGCATGGCATACGACGCATACGACGCTCGACCTCGATCGAGAACTGCTTGACGAAGCCGCCGCTGCGCTTGGAACAAAGCGCACGACGGACACCGTTCATGCCGCCCTTCGGGAGGTCGTCAACCGACGGACGCGCGCCTGGCTGGCGCAGAGGAACTTCTCCGACGTTGAGTCGACGCTACCGGAGCTTCGCGCGACGCGGGTCGGGACTCCGGAACGATCGAGCGGGTCCTGAACTCCTGGCGGCGACCTCGGAGCTAGCAGCCGCAGCGGTCGTAGTCGATGGTCAGCGGACGGTGTCGCGTACGAAGCGGGTGAGCGACTGACGCCACGCGAATGAGCCGCGTCAGTGAGGTTCCTGGACGTCCGAGGCGAGCCTCGATCCGACGGTGAACGTCTCGCCACGGCCCACGACGGGCGTTCGAAACACACCGCTCGCAATCGCCGTTGTGACGTCGCGGCCGTGGACGAAGTACGAGACCGGCCACGTGCCAGTGCCGCTGACTGCGATGGTGAAGCGCTGCGGAGCGCCGGGATTGCGGATCTTGAGCTGATAGACGTACTCGGCATCCTTGGGTCCAGCGCCGGCGAGCTGGTCGCTGATCGTCTGGTGGGCGGCCGTCGTGTTGCGGACGCGGCTGCCGATCCACTGTCCCGGGTCGCGGTACGTTCCAAATGCGCTGTTTGCGCCGACCCACCGGATCGCTGCGTCCGGGCGATGACCGTGGTGCTGAGCGGACGCGTCGGCCCCCATAACGCCCTCTGCAGACGTCGCGAGGATCATCCCTGCGACCAAGATGGCGAAGGTAAATCCACGGCGACGCGACACTGACGGCTCCCTCAAACTGTCGCTCGGCCGTAATTGGATTCGTCGGCCGAGACCTGGTCGTCAGTACACGCCTCGCCGACGCTGGACACAACGCGGGCTACCACTGGCCGGGATACGGATGATGCGCTCAGTAGTCGTAACTGAGACTGCGGGAATATCTAGTGCGACGGAGGCGTGAGCCCGCAGTTCGGGTCAACACACAGGGTCACGCCCAACTCAGTCAGACCCGAACCGAGAGGTGTGAAGCCGAGCAGGTCGCCAAAGCGTCGCGATGCGATGCCGGATGGAACGCCGTTTACGAACACGACGCCACCCGAGTCGCCGGTCCAAACCTTGATATCGGCGATGACGATGCACGGGAAGTACACGGCGTCCTGGTCCACCGGGGGCAGATACTCGCGCTGCGTCAGCACCTTTCCCGTGCGATAGATCATCCGACCGTCGAACTCGAGCTCGTCGTTGTCGTGGATGTCCGTGCACTCGAGCGGCTTCGTATCGGGCGTCACCGTCCGGTAACCGCCGGCGCCCATGTCGATCTCGTTCAGGTGGCCCCACGGGATGCGGTCGGGAGCAACGATCAGGTAGTTCATGTCCGAGGCCGTGCACCGGTAGCCCGGATAGGGGCACGAAGCTGAATACGAATCCGGACCCCAGACTCCGGCGACACCCTCATCGTCGGTGTAGGTCTGGCCTTCGCCCGCGCAATGGCCGCTCGACGTCACCACGATCTGATCGCCAACTCGCCCGTACACGCCGCCGCTACACCAGATGGGAACCACCATCTGGCCGGCGAGCACCGGTGGGTTGTAGACGGGAGTCGAGCGCGCGGTTCTGCCTACGACTCCGGTCTGACCTGAGAGCTCGAGGAGCAGGACACAGACCGACACGGACAAGGCAAGGAGCAGCCGCCGCCGGCGCCGACGGCTTTCATCCACTTTCACGCGGCTGCCAATCTAGGCAGCCGTCGAGCGTGTGCAAAGAGGTACGTGAGTACCTTGGGGATCTGAGAGGGCCGACTGGGATTCGAACCCAGGACACGAGGATTAAAAGTCCCCTGCTCTGCCGCTGAGCTACCGGCCCTTAGGGCAGTTTAGGAGACCCAGACTTAGAGCTATTCGGTGACGCTTCTGGTCGGCTCGGTTCTCCCTGGACGGTGTTCTCGACGGCCGTGAGCTTATCCCGGGTGGCGCTCCATTCGACGAGCTCTCGAAGCGCGATTTCGGTGGGCGAGCCCGGCTCAGCTGAGTACGTCACGAGCGTCAAGCCCGGGTCGGCCGGGAGATCTAGCGTCTCGTACGCCAAGGTCAGATCCCCTACGAGCGGGTGGTGGAGGCGCTTCGTCCCAGACCGGTGGAAGCGCACGTCGTGCTTCGCCCAGCGGATTCGGAACTCGTCGCTTCGTGTAGATAGTTGGCCGACCAGATCGGACAGGGACCGGTCATAAGGGTTTCGTCCGGCCTCACCCCGGAGCATTGCGACGACTTCGTTGGCGACCCTTTCCCAATCCGCGTAGAAGGTCAGAGCTCGATGATCCAGGAACAAATACCGGGCCGTGTTGGGTGGTCGAGCCGGATCCCGGTACAGATCGAAGTAGATCGCGGCCGCGAGTGGGTTCGAGTAGACGATGTCCGCTCGTCCGTTCTGAACGAAGGCGGCCACGCCAGACATGGCATTGACGATGCGGGCGATGCCGGTGCGCAGTTTCTGAGGGGCGATGGTGCGGGTAGGTGGCCGCTCCTCGTTAGCCGCGCGCACGAGGTCGAGTAGGTACTCCCGTTCTGCCTCGTCGAGCCGGAGGGCGTCGCTCACTGAATGCAGCACCTCGTCAGAAACGCCGCGTGCACTGCCACGTTCGAGTCGCGTGTAGTACTCGGCGCTGATGCCCGCCAGAAGCGCCACCTCTTCACGCCGAAGACCCGGCACGCGTCGATTCCGGCCGAAAGTTGGCAGCCCGGCGCGCTGCGGCGTGACCTTGGCGCGCCGCGTCATCAGGAACTCGCGGATCTGCTCCGTGTTGCTCATTGCTTGGTGACGGTACGCCGCTCTCCGGCACTGTGGGAGGAACTCCCAATACCCCTATAACGGGTGCCTTCCTCGCGCGCACTGACTTTGCTTGGATGGACTTGCAACGAGCAGTAGAGCAAGGAGAACCGATGACCGACAAGAAGGTATGGCTCATCACCGGCGCGGGACGCGGCCTGGGCGTAGATATCGCGAAAGCCGCCTTGGCGGCCGGCAACGCCATCGTCGCTACCGGCCGCGACCCGGAGGCGGTAAGCAGAGCCGTAGGCGACGCCGACGACCTCCTGACCGTCACCCTCGACGTCACGAAGGCGACGGATGTCGAGGTCGCCGTAAAGGCAGCGGTCGAACGTTTCGGCCGAATTCGACGTCCTCGTCAACAACGCCGGCAATTTCTACGCCGGCTTCTTCGAGGAGCTGACTCCCGAGCAGATGGATCGGCAGCTCGCGACGACCCTGATCGGTCCTATGAATGTCACGCGTGCGGTACTTCCCGTGATGCGCAGGCAGCGGTCGGGTCATGTCATCACGATCTCGTCCAGCGCGGGGTTAGTTGGTTTCGAGTTCGGGACTGCTTACGCGGCCTCTAAGTTCGGCTTGGAAGGCTGGATGGAGTCGCTTCGCCCGGAGGTCGCGCCATTCGGCATCCATACGACGATAGTCAACCCGGGGTTCTTCAGGACCCAGCTGCTGTCGCCGGAGTCGACCAACTATGCACCGGCCTCGGTCGACGCATACAGCGAGAGGCGGGCCGCGCTCATCGCCGGGTGGTCCGCGCAGGACGGCAAGCAAAGCGGCGACCCTGCCAAGCTCGCCCAAGCACTGGTCACGGTAGCGAACGAACTCCCCCCTCGACGCCGGTTTATCGCCGGCGCCGACTCGATCGTTTCGACCGAGCAGAGGGTTGCCGAGCTACAAGCCGACATCGATCTCAACCGATCTCAGTTCACCTCGCTCGACTTCGCAGACGCATCGCCACCACCGTTGGGCCCTGATGGGCGCCGATTGGGCGCATGACGAACTGGCCGCCGTGGCCGCGGCCGATGAGCTGCAGCCGGCAACGAGTCGAGCAGACGGCTGCGTCAGCAACTACACGATGATCTGGGTTGTGCGCCCAGGTGACGACCTCGACGTCCGGTCGGCTGATCGCTAGCCGATCGCTAGGAGAATCCGTGGGTCCAAACCGCCCCTGGAGCGGGCGCTGGGCGTATCCGTGCGGGCACACAGACCATCTCGGGGCGCGGCGCGTTACAGGCGATAACAATGGCCCTTTCGCTCGCGTCCCCACGCTCGGAGCCACAGCGCACACGCCGAAAGGCTTAAAAGTCCCCTGCTCTGCCGCTGAGCTACCGGCCCACACGGCAATGCTAATTCCACGCTCGCATTGAGCGGATCATTGACCGAGGACTGGCAATCAAGCCCAAGCCTCGCCGCATAGAGGGCGCTTGGCTCTTGACTTGACCGCGGCCACGTAAGACCGTGTCTAGTCGAGCCAAACTGATGAACTCTCGCTGGGCCAATCAAGGGACGGGCGTGGACGGGGCAATGAGCGGTCTCAACCGACTTGGCGCAGTTGCCGTTGCGATGATTTCCTTTGTCGCAACCGGTTGCACTGCTCTGCCAGCGGGTGTGGCCTCGCCTGAGCCCTCCGTGCAAGTTGACGTAACTCTTGCGCCTATCTCGCCAGTGGCGACGGAACACGCCACCGTCGTTCCAACGGGCAGTGCTACACGGGCAACGGTCCTGCCGTCATCGGACGCGTTACCTGCCGACGTCTACCGACTCGGGGCCGTTCGACTCGCGACGGACGCCGAAGCCGTCGGTGCACTGACGTCGGCTGAGGCGCTTGCACGCAGCATTGATGAAGGTTATTCGTGGCCCAATCCGAGTCTGTACCTGGTCGTGATCACGCGCGATGTGCTCGACTCAGCAGACAAGCCCATCACCAATCGATTGGCGTGGCTGATCCGATCGGACGATCTGAATGTCGATGCTCCTCATCCAGCCGGAGCAAGCGGAACTTTCCAGCCGTTTCGATATGGATATGTCCTGATCGACGCTCGGACGGGCCGCTTTCTGGTTGCCACCTACATGGACTGACGACCACTTCGCCACGCCAGGACCATGCCGGGCTGAGGCCGAAGGTTCGCTCCCGCGTAGGTAGCACGGCCCATCGCTTCCGCGCCACCTGCCTGTCACTCTCCGTTGGATGGATTTGGCAAGTCGTGGCGAGGGGGGCGAACAGTGGCGGCTCGGACATCGTCCGGGTCTTGACGGCGCGCGCGGGATCGCGATCGCGCTGGTTCTTGCCGGCCACGCACTGCCCAGTGGTTTCGCGGCAGGGTCCGTCGGCGTCTCCCTTTTCTTTGTCTTGTCCGGGTTTCTCATCACCTCTCTTCTGCTGGAGGAGCGAGCAGGCACCGGCAAGATCGACCTGAAGCACTTCTACGATCGACGCATCCGCAGGCTGCTGCCTGCATTCGTCGTCTGCTGGGCCGTCGTGGTCGTCGCGATGGTGTTCATCGGACAAGCGCAGCAGGGGCTGCTCGATGGCCTGGTGGCCGCGTCCTACGTGGGCAACTGGGTGATCGCGGCGGGCAACTGGTTGGGGCCTCTCACGCACACCTGGTCGCTCGCGATCGAAGAGCAGTTCTACCTCGTATGGCCGGTGGTCATGCTGGTCGCTCTGCGCTACGTCCGCAATCGACCGCTTGCGCTGATCCTGCTCCTTGTCGCGGTCACGATCGAGCTCGCGCGAGCAGTGGCCTGGACCAACGGCGTCCCGTGGATCCGGCTGGCTTACGGCACAGACCTTCAGGCTGACGGACTGCTGCTGGGGTGTGCGCTGGCGATCATCATGCACACGCGCCCGATCCACCTCCCGAACCTCGTGCGCCCGATCGCGCTCGCCGGGTTGGTCGCCATTGCGTTCGCTGTCCCCGACCCCGCCTATCGCTTCGCGGGCAACACGCTCGCAGTCCTGCTGTCAGTGGCCCTCGTCGCGGCGCTGGTCTCCTCGTCCGGCAAGGATCCCGTCTTCAACAACCGCAGCCTGGGCTACCTGGGCCTGATCTCATACGGGCTGTACCTGTGGCACTTCCCGATCCTGTGGTTCCTGGGCTTCACCGACTCGCGGCCCTACCCCGGACCAGCGTTGGCGGTGGTGGGCGTCGTTCTGAGCGTTGCCGTCGCCGTGGCGTCGTACGTCTGGGTTGAGCAGCGCTTCCGGCGTCCCAAAGCCCGTGTCTCCACGGTCGAGCCGGTTGCGGCACAAGAGGCGGCGCTACCGGCTTAATGCTTATCCCGCTGACTCAGCTTGAGCGGGCGATCGGTTCGGCAGGCTGCGCGCAACGGAGTTGGCGAATGCTCGCGGCGTTCGGCGGGTCGGTTGACGCCTGGGGGCGAACGGGCACAAGATCCTTCGCTGCGGACGGAAGCTCGGTCCGCCCACGATGTCGGGTGATGGGCCGGCGTCCGCGAGGAGGGAATCCGTTGGACGACGGTCCGTTCTACCACGGCACAAAGGCCGACCTGCGGGTGGGCGATCTCCTCACGGCCGGCTTCCGTTCCAACTACCGTCCCGAGGTCGTCATGAACCACATCTACTTCACGGCGCTGCGTGACGGCGCCGGGCTCGCCGCGGAGCTTGCGGCAGGTGCCGCTCCCCCGCGCGTCTACCTAGTTGAGCCGACCGGGCCGTTCGAGGACGACCCCAATGTGACCGACAAGAAATTCCCCGGCAACCCGACTCGCTCATACCGCAGCCGAGAGCCACTCCGGATCGTGGCCGAGGTGACCGATTGGACGCGGCTAACGCCGGAGGCGCTGCAGGCGTGGCGCGACCGGCTGGCGGCAATCAGGGCGGATGAACGCGCCGAGATCCTCAACTGACCGCGGAAGAACGGGCGGCGCACTTGCGCCCACCACCGGCTGGATCAGCCTCCGAGTCCGTATAAGCACAACCGGCCTAGCTTCTGATCTCCGCGCGTTCCGTGAACAGTGCCGCGACCGCCAGCGAGCCGATCAGCCACACAACGACCAGCACCATGGCGGCGTTAGCGTCAAGAGCCGCCACCTGCGCTCCTCCGAATCCGCCACCGGTCGTGGTCCCGGTCGAGACGGATGCTGTGGCCACGTTGAAGGGCATGAATTTCACGATGTCGGGCAGGAATATGCCGGCGAACGTCTCCCCGAAGTAGAGGGCGATACCGGCGGCAATTCCAGCCAGCTGGCTGCGCGCGAGAGTGGCGATGGTGAAGCCCACCGCCCCCTCCATGATGATCGCCACAGAGCCGCGTCCGAACTGCTCCGGCAGCCGACCCAGGGTCGCTGCGTCATTCAGCCCGGCTGTGGATACCCCGGCAAGGTTCGCCCCAAGGAGCGCCGCGCCAACACCGACCACGAAGGTCACGACGAGGCCGATCGCGATCAGGAGGGCGATCGAGGCGAACGTGAGCAGGATGTAGCTTCGGCGGCTGTCGCCGCGGGCGATCGCGTTCTTGAGCGTGCCCCAGGTCCACTCGGATCCGGCGATAGCGGCGCCGTAGATGACCGCGAAGAGACCGCCCAGGCCCAGGATGAACGACAGGACCTGGTCGTAGGCCGCCGGAAACGTCACCAGCGACAGGGCCGCTTCGCGTGCGCGACCGGAGGGTCCGGATTGGTTGGCGGTCGCACCCACGGCAACGACGATCAAGGCGAGCATGCCGGCCAGGAGGGCAAGCGTCAGCCATGTGGCACGGCGCCTGACGAGCTTGCGCAGGCCGGAGACGAAGAGCTTCATTGCTCCGACTCGGCGGTGGTGGAATCCTGGGCTGGAGCCTTGCCGGCAAGGCCAAAGAACGTGCCTTCCCCGCCCTTGACCGGCTCACCGCCGGTCATCTCCAGGAAGTACTGCTCAAGATCGCTCCCCGATTCGAGACCAGTCGCCCAGATGCCGGCGTTGCCCAGGACACGATTGATCTCACCGGTGCGATCGGGACTCGTGCGCACTGAGATCCAGCCTGCCTCGTCCGCCGACGAGGCGCTGTCAGGTCCCACCAAGGCCTCAAGCGTGGTCGTTGCGCGGGCGACGTCTTCGGTTGCGACCCTGACTCGAACGAGCGACTGCGAGTTCAGCAGCTCATTGATTGGACCTTCGCGGACGAGACGGCCGGCCGCGATGATGCCGACGATATCCGCCATCTGCTGCATTTCGCCGAGTAGGTGACTCGAGACGAACACGGTCTTGCCTTGCGCTGCGAGGTGGCGGAGCGTTTCGCGCATGGCCACGATGCCGGCCGGGTCGAGGCCGTTCGCAGGCTCATCGAGCAGGAGCAGCTTGGGATCGCTGAGCAACGCCCCTGCAATTCCCAGCCGTTGCTTCATGCCCAGGGAGTAAGACGAGAACGGGTCGCCGGCGCGGTCGAGGAGTCCGGTGAGTTCAAGAAGCTCTTCGATCCGCCCCTTGGGCACGTCTGCGCCGCTCGCCGCCAGCTCTCTGAGGTTCTGTCGGCCGGAAAGAAATGGATAGAACGTTGGTGACTCGATCAGCGCCCCGACGTCATACAGCCGTCGGCGATCGTGACGCCCGAATGGCAGACCCAGGAGCTCGATGGTGCCGCCATCGCTGTGGATGAGGCCGGTCAGCAAGCGCATCGTCGTCGTCTTGCCTGCGCCGTTTGGGCCCAGGAAGCCGTACACCGTGCCGGTGGGCACCGACAGGTCGAGCCCTGCCAGGGCCATGTGCGAGCCGTAGCTCTTGCGCAGTCCTCGCGTCGCGAGGGCGAGACCGTCCGTGCCTGTCATCTAGTCAACTGACCATACGATCTTTCTGCGCGTTCCGGGATTGGCGGATCAGGCGAGGTGGAAGACCTCGTCGAGTCGCTGGTGGAACCCAGTCTCCGGATCTGTCAGCGGGTCGATCAGGTGGCCCATCTCCGCCTGCCAGCGGCTGTTGACGTCGCTGTCGCCCATGTACTGGCGGAAGCGCGCGAAGTCCTCCACCTCCAGGTAGCCGAACAGCTCGTCCCCGCGCAGGAAGATCGAGTAGTTCCGCGCGCCCGCTGCCTTGAGCTCGGTGGCCATCTCCGGCCAGATGTGATCGTGCCGACGGCGGTACTCCGCCTCGTTTCCGGGCAACAGTCTCATGACGAACCCGACGCGTTCCATCGCCGTCCTCCTGGGCAAAAGAAGAGGCCCCCGAGAGTAATTCTCGGGGGCCTCGCTGTATCGAAGCGTCAGCTAGAACTGAGCCGACGGGCTGTCGATGTTGTCCTTGTTGAACGTGGCCGGCGGGGCCAGGATGACGACGCTGTCCGCACCGATCGTGTACGGCGCACCAGCGTTCAGGCTCGGAATGGTGAACGTCTCACCCGGGGCGCCGGTGATCGTCTTGTTGACGAGCAGCGATGCGACTTGGTACGTGAGGTAGCCAAGGTCGGGCACGCTCCACAGCCCGAACTCCGGCGAGGTGCCGTCCTTGACGAACGGACGCATGTCGTGCGGGAAGCCCAGGCCCGTGACCTTCACGGCGCTGCGCGGCGTTCTTGACGACCTGCGCGGCGGCCAGGATGCCAACCGTCGTGGGGGCGATGATCACCTTGAGATTGGGATAGGTGGTCAGCAGGCCCTGCGCCTGCGTCGTGGACTCCTGCGCGTCGTCGTTGCCGTAGACAACGCCGTCGAGCTTGAGGTTCTTGTACTTGTCGCCGGCCAGGACCGTCTTCATCGAGTCAATCCAGGCGTTCTGGTTGCTCGCGGTGGCCGTTGCTGACAGGACTGCGATTTCACCCGTGCAGTTAGGCGCGAGGTCGCAGGCCCAGTCGGCCATGGCCTGACCGATGAGCGAGAAGTCGGTCTGATTGACGAACACGTCGTAGGCGCCCTTGGCGGGGCTTGAGTCGTAGCCGACGACCTTGATTCCGGCAGCCTTTGCCGCGGTGAGTGCCGGCACGATGGCGTCCGGATCGTCAGCCGAGATGGCAATGGCGCTGACCTTCTTGGTCGTGGCGTCCTGGATGAACGGAACCTGCGCGTCGCTTGCGGCGGTGCTGGGTCCCTGCTGGTCGAAGGTGCCGCCGAGCTCGGTGGCTGCCCTCTTGGCGCCGTCTGCCGCGGCGTCGAAGTACGGGTTGTTGATGGCCTTGGGGATGAACACGACGTTCAGCCCAGCGGCAGTGCTTGCCGCGGTTGTGGCCGCGGCCGTGGCCGGGGCCGCAGTGGCCGGAGCCTTGGTGGCCGGGGCCGGGGTGGCCGCTCCTGATGAGCACGCTGAAACGATCAGCAACCCAACAGTTGCGAGCCCGAGAATCCGCCTGGATCCGTTTGACATTGACCTAGCTCCTCCTCTAACAGCCTGTCCGCTATGTCGCCAGTTCATGACCCAACGGGCTCGGGGGAGCCCTGCTGGAACGAACTCGGTCCACCGATTGGTGAACCCGGCGAGCGGCATTGGGAAGTGACACCGAGGCAATCAGCAGGACGCCCACGGTGATGGTCTGGATATCGGCAGCAATGCCGATCAAGCGAAGTGCGTTCTCGAGCACGGCCAGCACGGCGGCCGCCAGGACGACACCGACGATCGAGCCGGCGCCGCCAAAGATGTTCACGCCGCCGAGCAGGACGATCGTGACGACGGTGAGGGTCATGCCCTCGCCGGCGTCCGCGCGGGCGCTGGCGAAACGGGCCGCCAGGATGACGCCGCACAGCGCCGCGACCATTCCCGACTGGACGAACAGCAGAGTCTTGATGCGTCCGACGCGCACGCCGGAGAAGGCGGCCGCGCGCGGGTTCTTGCCGATGGCGAAGATCTCGCGACCGACCCACGTGCGGTGCAGCAACAGCCCCAGGGCGACGGCGACGATGGCGAAGATGACCAGCGGCCACGGGATGGGCGTGCCGGGAATCGTGCCGAAACCAAAGTTGGTGAATTCAGGCGGGAACTGGCTGATGGCACGCGGCCCAAGGACGACCAGCGCCAGGCCGCGGTAGAGCGCCAACGTGCCCAGCGTGACAACCAGCGAAGGGAGGCCGGCTTTGGTGACCAGCAGGCCGTTGAGCAATCCACCGGCAGCGCCCATGACGAGCACGGCCGGGATCGCGATCCAGAGCGACACGCCGTCTGCGTACAGGAAGCCGAGCACGGCGCTCGACAGGCCGACCATCGATTCAACCGACAGGTCGATCTCGCCGGCGATGATCACGAGAGCCATCGGCAGGGCCATGATGGCGACCTCGATGACTGCCACGGACAGGTTCGAGAAGTTGCCCGGCGTCAGCAGGAACGGCGTCGCCCACGATCCAAGCACGATGATCACGAGGAGGGTCACGCCAAGCAGCGTTTCCCAGCGCGCCAGCAAGCTGACCCACGATGGTCGAGGCGCAGCCTGCTCGCGGACGTCATCCACGAGCGGTGGGGTCTGTGCTGGTGGTCATCGCGCCCGCCGCACGTTGGCCGCGCGCAACCGTCCCAGGATGACCGCGTCGGCGGAGACGGCAGTCGAGGATGACGATGCCGTAGATCGCTTCGAGCCAGAACTGGCTCAGCTGCAGAAGGATCAAGGCGTTCGAGATAAAGCCCAGGAAGAGCGCACCGAGGGCGGCGCCGACGACTGACCCTGACCCGCCAAAAATGGCGACTCCGCCGACCACGCAGGCAGCGATCACCTGGAGGGAGACGCCACCGGCGGATGTTGCGTTGATGCTGCCGAACTCGATGCCCCACAGCACGCCAGCCAGACCTGCCAGCAACCCGCACACGGAAAAGACCGTGAACACGATCAGGCGACTGCGCAGGCCCGCCGTGGCCGCAGCGTCAGGGTTGCTGCCAACGGCGTAGACCGTTCGGCCGAAGCGCGTCTGCCGCAGAAGAAGGCCGCTGATGATCACCACGACCAGGGCGATCCACACGAAAAGCGGGATCCCGACGATGGTCTGGGTGGCTGCGTCCGTGTAGCCCGGCGGCAGATCGCTCGAGCGTCACCTGGTGGCCGCCGGCGATGACGAAGTCAATGCCGCGGTAGATGCTCAGTGTTCCCAGGGTGGCCACGATCGCCGGCACGCCCAGGACGGTGACGATGAAGCCGTTGATCATGCCCAGGACCAGCCCCAGGCCGACGCCGAAGAGCATCGCTCCCTGAGCGTCAAGTGCGTGGATGGCGAGCATGTCGGCGACGACGAAGGCGACCAGGCCGATGATCGATTCGACCGACAGGTCGACGTTGCGGGTGATGATGACCATCGCCTCGCCGACGGCGGCGATCGCGATGATGGCGGCGAGCGTGGCCACGGGCTTGAGGTTGCCGGCGCCCAGGAAACGCGGCGCCATGATCGCCACGAAGACGCCCAGCACGACCATCACGAAGACCAGGCTCAGCTCGCGCTGACGACCCACGGTCGTGGCCAGCCGCGCTACCACGCTCGGTGACGAGGCCTGGCGGGTGACCGCGTCGACGCTCATTGGGTGAGCTCTGCTTGGCTGGTCTCGGCTTGGCTGGGCTCGGCTTCTTGCTGGCCGGTCGCGGCGAACATCACCTTTTCCTCAGTGGCGTCCGCTCCGCTGAGCTCAGCCGCGATGCGGCCCTCGTGCATGACCAGGATGCGATCGGCCATGGCCAGCACCTCTGGCAGGTCGCTCGAGATGAGCACGATCGCGAGACCGCTTGCAGCCAGGGTGGCGACGATGCGGTGGACTTCCGCCTTGGCGGCGACATCAATGCCACGCGTGGGCTCATCAAGGATCAGGACGCGCGGATCGGTGGCCAGCCATTTGGCCACCACGACCTTTTGCTGGTTGCCGCCGGACAGCCCCGCGGCTTCGCGTCCGATGCCGCTGGGTCGGACGTTGAGCTGGTCGGCGAAGCGCTGGGACACCGCCGATTCGGCCTTCCCGCCCACCAACCAGCGCGGAAACAGGCGCGACATGATGGGCAGGGTGATGTTCTGGGAGACCGTGAAGTCGAGGACCAAGCCCTCCTGGTGGCGATCCTCAGGGACGTAGGCGATGCCGGCGTCAATCGCGTTGGCCGGTGATGAGAACGAGACAGCCTTGCCGCCCATGAGGATTTCGCCGCGATCCGCCTTGTCGACGCCGAACAGCACACGAGCGACCTCCGTGCGCCCGGCCCCGACCAAACCGGCAAAGCCAACGATCTCGCCGCTCTTGACGGAGAAGCTGACGTCTTCGAACTCGCCCGCGCGGGTCAGCCCCTTCACCTCGAGCAGGACATCGCCGGGCGTTGAGGGGACCTTGGGGAACATGGTTATGTCGCGCCCGACCATGTGCCTGATCAGGTCTTTTGGCGTGAGTCCCGCGCTCGGCGCTGTGATCACCTTGCGCCCATCGCGCAGCACCGTGACGCGGTCGCTCAGCTCGAACACCTCGTCCAGCCGATGGTTGACGAACAGGACCGCCACGCCCCGTGCCTTGGCCTGGCGCGCGATCACGAACAGCCGATCAACCTCGTGCGCGGAGAGCGATGCGGTCGGTTCGTCGAGGATCAGGATGCGCGCGTCCACGGACATTGCGCGGGCGATCTCGATCAGCTGTTGGTCGGCCATCGACAGTCCGCCGACGGGCGCGGCGACGTCCATGCTGACGTCGAGCTCGGCGAAGAGCTTCTCCGTGTCCCGGCGCATCTTGCGCCAGTCGATCGAGCGGAAGCGACCCACAGGCTGGTAGCCCAGGAACACGTTTTCAGCGACGCTCAGGTCCGGGAACAGGCTGGGTTCCTGGTGGACCACGGCAATGCCCAGGTCCCGCGCGTGCGCGGGACCGTGGATGAGCTGCGGCTGGCCGCCGATCATGACGCGCCCGGAATCCGGCTGGTAAATGCCGCCCAGGATCTTGACCAGCGTGCTCTTGCCGGCGCCGTTTTCACCGACGAGCGCGTGGACCTCGCCCGCGAGCATGTCGAACGACACGTCGTCGAGCGCCTGGGTCGCGGCGAATCGCTTCGAGACGTGGATGAGTTCCACAAAAGGTGGGGTTCCAGCGTCCGGCTGGGGTTCGGGTGCCTAGCGGCGCCACGAACGCGGTCACAGAGGCGAGCCGCCGACGAGCGGTTGGCGTGCGATGCGAACGTCGATGCCCTGCTTGCGGAGGAGGTCAAGCATCTCAGTCGGCGACTCGTCATCGCACACAACCGCGGTGAGTTTCTCTGTGCGGCAGAACGTGGCGAAAGCCGATCGTTCCCACTTCGTGTGGTCGACGACTGCGATCACCTCGCGCGCCTTGCCAACCATTAGCCGTTTGATCTGTGCCTCTTCGTCGGTCGCATCACTCAGGCCGGTCTCCATCGTGAAGCCGGCAGCGCCCATGAACGCCTTCTGCACGTTGATGCGCTCGAAGATGCCCGCGCCAAGCGGACCGACCACGGACAGGGCCTCCCAGCGCACGTACCCGCCGGGCAACGCCACGGTGATGCCCGGGTGGCCGGCGAGCTCAGATGCGATGCGCAATCCGTTGGTGACCACGGTCAGGTGGACCCAGCTTCCGCGCGTCTTCAGGTGACGCGCCAGAGCAAGGGCGGTCGTGCTGGCGTCGAGGGCGATGCTCTCGCCATCGACGACCATGGCCGCCGCGGCCGCACCGATCAGCTCCTTCTCCGCGGGTTGGAGGCGCTCGCGGACGTCGAACGAATGCTCGGCCCGGTTGGGTTCCGTCGCGATTGCGCCTCCATGGGCGCGAATGAGCCTGCCGTCAGTCTCGAGGGCAACCAGATCCTTGCGAATCGTGACCGCCGAGACGTCGAATAGCTCCGCCAGCTCTGCCACCCGGGCGCGGCCGTGCTCCTCGACGATCCGGGCGATGCGCTGTTGGCGCTCCTGCGCGAAGACCTCAACCCGTCCGCCGGATTGCTCCATCTCGTGCCGCTCCCGGTTGCGTGACGGTTTCGGATTGGCACGGTAGAGGAACGCTGACCGCAATGTCAACAACATATTGAAAGTAATCGAAACCTATGTCACTCTGCACACAATGACCAGTCGGCGGGTGCCCAGGCATCGCCGCAATGCGACGCGACGGCGTACTCTCGGGCCAATCGAGGGTCGGCCGTAGGTGCCGGGATGGAGGCGATCGTGACCGTGCAGAGCGAAGCGATGACCACGCTGCGCACCCAGAGCATCGAGCTGCCGTCGTGGGCGTTCGGCAATTCCGGCACGCGCTTCAAGGTCTTCGCGCAGAAAGGCGTGCCGCGCACGCCGTACGAGAAGATCGCGGACGCCGGACAGGTCAACCAGTACACGGGCGTCGCGCCTTCTGTCGCGCTGCACATCCCGTGGGACAAGGTCGACGACTATTCAGAACTCGCCCGCCACGCAGCCTCGTGTGGAGTTCGGCTGGGCACGATCAACTCGAACACATTCCAGGACAACGACTACATGCTCGGCAGCGTGTGCCACGCTGACGCGAAGGTCCGCCAGAAGGCGATTGACCACCTCCTCGCCTGCGTGGACATCATGGATGCGACCGGTTCGCCCGATCTGAAGCTGTGGTTCGCGGACGGCACGAACTACCCTGGCCAGGACGATTTTCGAGCGCGCCAGGAGCGGCTTGCAGAGGCGCTGGCCAAGGTCTATGCGCGTCTTGGAGATAACCAGCGCCTGGTCCTCGAGTACAAGTTCTTCGAGCCAGCCTTCTATTCCACGGACGTGCCCGACTGGGGCACTGCCTTCGCGCACTGCATGGTCCTGGGCCCCAAGGCCAAGGTCGTCGTGGACACTGGCCACCACGCTCCGGGCACGAACATCGAGTTCATCGTGGCCCAGCTCCTGCGCACGGACAAGCTGGGCGGCTTCGACTTCAACTCGCGCTTCTACGCGGACGACGACCTGATGGTCGGCGCGGCGGATCCGTTCCAGCTTTTCCGCATCATGCACGAGGTCGTGAAGGCTGGCGGTCTGCGGCCGGAGCTGGGCGTGGCATTCATGCTCGACCAGTGCCACAACATCGAGCCCAAGATCCCGGGCCAGATCCGCAGCGTCATGAACGTCCAGGAGGCGACCGCCAAGGCCCTGCTGGTTGACCAGGTTGCACTCGCTGCGGCCCAACAGGCGGGTGACGTGCTCGGCGCGCATGCCGTGCTGATGGACGCCTACGACACTGACGTCCGGCCCATGCTGCGCGAGCTGCGCACGGACATGGGTCTCGATCCGAGCCCGCTCGGTGCGTACGCGCGGTCGGGCTACGCAGAGCGCATCGCGACCGAACGCGCGGACGGCCAGGCAGCCGGGTGGGGCGCGTGACGATCGACGCAGCCGGCCGCGCTGGCAGCACTCAAACGCTGGCCGGCGCCCGCGAGCTGCTCGACCGGTCGCACCGGCTCGGCGCCGATCCGCGCAACACGAACTACGCCGGCGGCAATACGTCCGCCAAGGGCTCGGCCGTTGACCCTGTCACGGGCGAGAACATCGAGCTGCTGTGGGTCAAGGGCTCCGGCGGCGACCTGGGCACGCTGACTGAGGCCGGCCTGTCCGTCCTGCGCCTCGATCGGCTCCGTGCGCTGGTCGATGTCTATCCGGGCGTGGACGGCGAAGACGCGATGGTCGCGTGCCTTCGACTATTGCCTGTACGGCAAGGGCGGCGCGGCGCCTTCGATTGACACGGCCATGCACGGCCTCGTGAATGCCGCGCACGTGGACCATCTGCACCCAGACTCCGGCATCGCCTTCGCCACGGCCGCAGATGGCGAGGCACTGACGCGGGCCTGTTTCGGAGATCGAGTTGCCTGGGTGCCGTGGCGTCGGCCCGGTTTCCAGCTGGGCCTTGACATCGCCGCGATCCGGCGCGAGCAGCCTGACGCGATAGGCATCGTGCTGGGCGGCCACGGCATCACGGCCTGGGGACGAGACATCCGACGAATGCGAGCAGAACTCGCTCGACATCATTCGCACCGCCGAGCGCTACATCTCAGAGCACGGCAAGAGCGATCCATTTGGCGCGGCGCTGCCGGAGTTCGCGCCGCTGCCGGAAGACGAGCGACGCGCACGTGCCGCCGCGCTCGCGCCCGTGCTGCGCGGCCTGTGCTCGACCGACCGTGTCCAGGTGGGCACGTTCACGGACAGCGACGTGGTGCTCGACTTCCTGGCACATGAGAAGCACGTCCCGCTCGCGGCGCTGGGAACATCCTGCCCGGACCACTTCCTGCGCACCAAGGTGCGCCCACTGGTCCTCGACCTGGGGCCGCAAACACCGCTCGAGGAAACCGTGGCCCGCCTGCGCGAGCTGCACGCGGCCTACCGCGATGAGTACCGCGCGTACTACGAGCGCTACGCGACCCCGGACAGCCCGCCGATGCGCGGCGCCGATCCGGCCATCGTGCTCATCCCCGGCGTGGGCATGTTCAGCTACGGCGCGAACAAGCAGACGTCGCGCGTCGCCGGCGAGTTCTTCGTCAACGCGATCAACGTCATGCGCGGCGCAGAGGCACGTCTCGACCTACGCGCCCATCTCAGAAGCTGAAAAGTTCCGCATCGAATACTGGGCTCTGGAAGAGGCCAAGCTCGCGCGCATGCCGGCGCCCAAGGCCCTGGCCGGGCGGATCGCGCTGGTGACCGGCGCGGGATCAGGCATCGGGCGCGCCATCGCCCACCGACTCGCGGCGGAAGGCGCCTGCGTGGTGGTGGCGGACATCGACGCAGAAAACGCCGAGCGCGTCGCGCGTGAGATCGGCGGTCAGGACGTCGCGCGCAGCCTGCGCGCGGACATCAGCGACGAGGAGCAGGTGTCCGCGATGGTCCGCGACGTGCTCATCGCTTTTGGCGGGCTGGATCTGGTCGTCAACAACGCGGGCCTGTCGATCTCCAAGCCGCTGCTCGAGACGACGGTCGATGACTGGAACCTTCAGCACGATGTCATGGCGCTTGGCTCGTTCCTCGTCTCGCGTGAGGCGACGCGGGTCATGATCGAGCAGGACATGGGCGGCGACATCGTCTACATCGTGAGCAAGAACGCCCTTTTCGCCGGACCCAACAACGTTGCCTACGGCGCGGCCAAGGCCGACCAGGCGCACCAGGTTCGCCTGCTTGCGGCGGAGCTGGGCCAATTCGGCATCCGCGTCAACGGCGTGAACCCGGACGGCGTCGTGCGTGGCTCTGGCATCTTCGCCAAGGGCTGGGGCGCCGATCGCGCGCGGACCTACGGCATTCCGGAGGACAAGCTGGGCGAGTTCTACGCGCAGCGCACGCTGCTCAAGAAGGAAGTCCTGCCCGAGCACGTGGCCGCGGCCGTCTTCGCCATCGTCGGCGGCGATCTGAGCCAGACCACCGGCCTGCACATACCGGTCGATGCGGGAGTAGCGGCCGCGTTCCTGCGGTGACTCACGCCGTCGCGGCGGTAGACCTTGGCGCCACAAGCGGACGAGTGGTCGTGGGCGAGGTCGATACAGACACGCTCCGACTGACGGAGACCACCGCTTCGCAAACGAAGCGGTGCGCGAGGCCGACGGGCTCCATACGGACATCACCCGGCTGTATCGCGAAGCGCTGCTGGGAGTGCGCGAGGCGGAGCGTCTGTTCGGGCCACTGCGTCAGCATCGGCATCGACACCTGGGGCGTCGACTACGGCCTGCTGGACGACACCGGACGGCTGCTGGGCAACCCGTTTCACTACCGCGACCCACGCAACGAGCTGGGTGTCGCGGCCGTCCATGGAGTCATCTCGCAACAGGACCTCTATGCCCGCAACGGGCTCCAGTTCCTGCCGTTCAACACGATCTACCAACTGGCGGCCGACAAGGCCGCGAACCGCCTGGATGCGGGCGGCCATCGATGCTGCTTCTACCCGATCTGCTTGGCTACTGGCTCACCGGCCGGCGTGTGAGCGAGGCGACCAATTCGTCGACCACGGGTCTGCTCGACGTTCACACTCGTCAGTGGGACTGGGACCTGGTCGATCGTGTCGGGCTGCCTCGAAGTCTGTTTGAGGAGGTCGGTGCGCCCGGAGACATCGTCGGCTCGGCGCGGTCGAGCACAAAGTCGCCGCTGACGCAGGCATCTCTGGTGGCACGCCGGTGACGCTGGTCGGGTCGCATGACACGGCATCCGCGGTCGTTGGCGTACCCGCCCAGACGGATGACTTCGCGTACATCTCGTGCGGCACGTGGGCGCTGGTCGGGCTGGAGCTGAGCGCGCCGGTCGTGTCGGACGCCGCACGCGTGGCGCGTTTCACCAATGAGGCCGGCGTCGACGGACGGACCCGCTTCCTGCACAACGTGACCGGGCCTGTGGCTGCTCCAGGAGTCGATCAGGACGTGGCAGCGATCAGGGCATGGAGGTCGAGCCTCAACGAGCTCCTGGCGGCCGCCGCCGCGCTGCCCGAGGGTGGACCGGTGATAGACCCGGACGACGAGGTTTTCCTGCCCCACGGCGACATGCCCGCACGCATCGAGACGGCGTGTCGACTTGCCGGCTGCGCCTGTTCCGGACAGCCGGCCCGCGCTGGTCCGTTGCATTCTGGACAGCCTCGCGCTGGCTTTCGCGCGCACCTTGCGCGAGGCGGAGCGCATCGCGGCGCACAAGGTTTCTGTCGTTCACATGGTCGGCGGCGGCGCGCGCAACGAGCTGCTCTGTCAGCTCACCGCCAACGCGTGCGAGCTTCCGGTCCTGGCCGGGCCGGTCGAGGCCACGGCGATCGGCAACATCGTCGTCCAGGCCCGTGCGCACGGCTTGATTGAGCGGATCGCTCGAGGACATCCGCGGACTCATCCTGCGAACGCAAGGCATCTCGCAGATTCGAGCCGGTCTCGTCGCTCTCGCGGTCCGGCTGACGATGCGCCTCGCGCTCTTCGTCACTTGCTACAACGACCTGCTCTTCCCGGAGGTGGGCAAGGCGACGGTCAAGATCCTGACCCGCCTGGGCCACGAGGTCGAGTTTCCGACCGGACAGACGTGCTGCGGCCAGATCCACTTCAACACGGGCTACCGCGATGAATGCGTCCCGCTGGTCGAGAACTTCACGCGCACGTTCGAGGGCTACGACGCTGTCGTGACGCCGTCACCGTCATGCGCCGCGATGGTCCGCCACTACTACTCGACTGTCGCCGAACACGCGCAGCGCCGCAGCGGCAATCACGATCTGGCGGCGCGCGTCGAGTCGGTCGTGCCCAAGGTCTACGAGCTGACGGAGTTCCTTGTCGACGTCCTGGGCACGGTGGAGCTTGGCGCCCGGTTCGAGGAACACGTCACCTATCACCCGACGTGCCACGGCCGGCGACTGCTGGGCATCGGCGACCGGCCCACCCGGCTCCTCCAGGCTGTCGACGGCCTGGTCCTCGAGCCACTCCCCAACGACGACGTGTGTTGCGGCTTTGGCGGCACGTTCGCGGTCAAGAACGCGGACACGTCCGTGGCGATGGGCGAGGACAAGGTGCGCGACGTGGTCTCGACTGGGGCAGCGGTTCTTGCAGCTGCGGACACATCGTGCCTGATGCATATCGGCGGGTTGATCACCAGGCAGCACGAACCCGTCCGCGTGATGCACATCGCCCAGATCCTGGCCAGTGATGGCTGATCCGCTCGAGGCCGTCGAGCGGCCCAGCTTTGCGAACACGCCGCCATTTCCGGTAGCGGCGCGCCTGGCACTTGCCGACGATCAGCTGCGCGCCAATCTTCGCCACGCGACCACGACCATCCGCACGAAACGTTCTGCGGCCGTGGCCGAACGCGCGGACTGGGAGGAGCTGCGCGCCGCTGGCGCGGCGCTCAAGGACGATGTCCTGCGCAACCTGCCCGAGCTGCTGGTGCGCCTCGAGGAAGAGGTCACCCGCGCCGGCGGTCACGTCCACTGGGCGCGCGATGGCGCCGAGGCGAACCGGATCGTTGCCGCAGATAGCGCACGCCAACGCCATCACCGAAGTGGTCAAGGTCAAGTCGATGGCCACCCAGGAGATCGAGCTCAACGAGGCTCTTGCGCGCGAGGGGATCGATGTCTGGGAGACGGACCTCGCCGAGCTCATCGTCCAGCTCGGCCATGACCTCCCCTCGCACATCCTGGTGCCCGCGATCCACCGCAACCGGGCCGAGGTGCGCGACATCTTCGAGCACGAGATGGGCCTCGCCGGCCGACCAGCGCCTGCGGGCATGACCGACAACCCGCGCGAGCTTGCCGAAGCTGCCCGACTCCACCTGCGCGAGAAGTTCCTGCGCGCCCGGATGGCAATCAGTGGCGCGAACTTCGCCGTCGCAGAGACGGGCACGATCGTCGTGCTCGAGTCGGAGGGCAACGGCCGGATGTGCCTGACGCTGCCTGACATCCTGGTCAGCGTCGTCGGGCATCGAGAAGCTGGTGCGCAGCTGGCAGGACCTGGAGGTCTTCATGCAGCTCCTGCCGCGGTCGTCGACCGCCGAGCGCATGAACCCATACACGTCGTTCTGGACCGGCGTGACTCCGGGCGATGGGCCGCAGGAGTTCCACCTGGTGCTGCTCGATGCCGGTCGGACGGATGTCCTCGCCGACGAGGTCGGGCGCCAGGCGCTGCGCTGCATCCGTTGCTCTGCGTGCCTGAACGTGTGCCCGGTCTACGAGCGCACTGGTGGTCGCGCGTACGGCTCCGTGTACCCCGGCCCGATCGGCGCAATCCTCACGCCCCAGCTGCGCGGGATCGCGCGCGGTCCGATCGACAAACAGGCCGCCTCGCTGCCCTTCGCATCGTCGCTGTGCGGCTACTGCTACGAGGTCTGCCCGGTCAAGATCGACATCCCGGAGGTGCTCGTTCACCTGCGCGCGAAGGTCGTTGAGCAATCCGGCGTGTTCGAGCCCCCGACGGGCGAGTCCATGACCTTGTCCGCGCTCGCGTGGACCTTGCGAGGCCGGCGGCGGCTGCGGCTTGCCGAGTGGTTCGCGGGCGTTGGCGGGCGCGTGATCGGGCGCAGCGGTCACATCTCACGTCCGCATGTGCCGATGCCCGGGATGCTCGCGGCCTGGTTCAAGCGGCGCGATCTCAAGACACCCGCGGCGCAGCCGTTCCGGCAATGGTGGATCGACACGTACGGCGGGGGGCCGGCGCGCAAGTGACGACCGACCCGGGCAGCAACGACGAAGCGCGGCAGCGAGATCCTGCAGCGAATTCGCGATTCGATTGGCGTCAAACCAGCGGACAGCGCCAATCGAGCGTAACTACTTGCGCTCACTTCCGGCGGGCACAGACGCCGTTGAGCTGTTTGCCGAACGAGTCGCCGACTACAGGGCGACGGTCAAGGTCGTTGCGCCGGGCTCACTGCCCAAGACAATCGCGGCGTCGCTCGCCGCGCGCCACGCGCGCCGGATCGTTGTGCCCAGCGGAGTACCCACGACATGGATGGCCAAGTCCAGCGTTGAAAAGATCACCGACGATCCGCCGCTGACGAAGGAACAGCTGGACCAGGTTGACGGAGTTATCACGGGCTGCACGGTCGCGATCGCGGAGACGGGGACCATCGTGCTCGACGCCGGACCCGGCCAGGGCCGCCGAGCCTTGAGCCTGCTGCCGGACTACCACCTGTGCGTCGTGCGTCAGGTCTCAGATCGTCGGCACGGTGCCAGAGGCCGTGGCGGTGCTTGACCCGCGCCGGCCGCAGACCTGGATCAGCGGTCCATCGGCGACGAGCGACATCGAACTCCAACGCGTCGAGGGCGTCCACGGCCCGCGCAACCTCGAGGTCCTGATCGTCGAGGACTGAAGCGCACCTCTGTCTGCCACGCTAACGTCGCGACATGACGAGCCGCGGAGCGCCGTGACGAATTGCGAGCGACGTACGACGAGAGACCGCGTGAGGCCGGTGTCTACCTGCTGCGCAACAGCATCACTGGCAAGATCCTCGTTTCGTCGTCGCCCGACCTCGCCAGCATTCGCAATCGGCTCGACTTCGGCCGGTCAACGAACTCAACTGGCGTCCTCGATCGTCGCCTCGTTGCGGACGCCAAAGCGTTTGGAATAGCGTCATTCGAGCTTGAGATCATCGACGTGCTCGATACCGACCCAGCGCGCGACGATGCCCAGACCAACGCGGACCTCGTCGCGCTACAGGCGCTGTGGCGCGAGAAGCTCTCAGAGACTCCGCAGTACTGAGCTGGACCTGCTAGCTCACAGACCTGTCGGTGGACGGGCGCACGATGCAGCGGAAACCGATGTGGCCGGTTGATGTGTCAACCGACTCTCCCTGACGCGCCGCGGGCCGGTAGCGGTGGCAGTAGTTGGGCGCACACAGGTGCGAGCCGCCCTTGGTCACCCGGCGCGGGATCTGCGAGCCCGGGCCGCCCTGCGGCAGGCTCCCCTCCGCAGCGATGACGCGCGGATTGCGTGGCGCGCAGCAGCGTGCTCTGCCTCGTCCGGGTGTCGGGGAGTGAAGAAGTCAGCCGTCCACTCCCACGTGTTGCCGCACATCTCGTATAGCCCGTAACCATTGGGCGGGAATGTCTTGACCGGCGCCGTGCCCTCGTACTTGTCGAGCAGCAGGTTCTGCCAGGGGAACTCGCCTTGCCACGTGTTGGCCATCATCTTGCCCTTGGGCGCGAACTCGTCACCCCAGGCATACGTCTTCTGATCGAGGCCTCCGCGTGCAGCGAACTCCCACTCGGCCTCCGTTGGCAGCTCCTTGCCGGCCCACGCGGCGTATGCCGCAACGTCTTCCCACGCCACCTGCGTGACCGGGTGCCGGTCCAGGCCGGCAATCGACGTGTCCGGCCCGCCGGGATGATCCCAGCTGGCGCCGGGCACGTAGCTCCACCAGTTGCGGTAGTCGTTCAGGTTCACGGGTCCGCGGGTGCGGTGAAACACGAGTGATCCCGGGACGAGCAGGTGCGGGTCGGCGTCCGGATATTCGGCCGCGTCGAGCGGTCGCTCGGGGGTCGTGACGTAGTTAGTCGCCTTGATGAAGCGGCGGAACTCAGCGACCGTGACGGCGTGCTCGTCCATCCAGAACCCATCGACACCCACGGTGTGGACGGGTCGCTCCTCCGGGTACCAGTCCTCTGAGCCCATGCGGAATGTTCCGCCTGGCACCCAGACCATGTTCTTGGGCGTCGGCCCCGGCTCTGGCGCCGCCTCTAGCGGCTCGTCATGCATAAGCGGGGAGTTTAGGCCGCGACTACAGCCCCGGTGGTCAGCCGGTTGGGGCCTCGCGCATCATGGCCAGGATGTCATCGAGGTTGGCAGTTACCAGGGCGATGGAGGAGTCGGCCGCGCCGTAGTAGATGGACAGTTGCTGGGTCATCGGGTCGAGCACCCAGCCCGTTGGGAAGACGACCTTGTTGACGTCGCCAAGTCGCTCATATGGAGCGGTCGGTCCGAGAACCCATTCATCGGTCCGGCGCAGCACCGTGCGCGGCTCGTCCAGATCAAGCAGGGCAAAGCCGACGCGATAGATGGGTCCCGACGCCGTGCTCTTGACCCCGTGATAGCACACGAGCCAGCCATCGCTGGTCTCGAGCGGCGGTGGCCCGAGACCGATCTTGCCGGCATCCCACCACGCTCCGTTGCGCGCCTCGAGCAGCAGCTCGTGATCACCCCAATGACGAAGGTCGGGCGAGTACGAGATCCACATGTGCGCGAAGCCGCCGATTGGCGAGGGCCGATGGATCATCGCCCAGCGATCGCCGATGCGACGCGGAAAGAGCGCCGCGTCCTTGTCCTCGGGCGGCATGATCGGGCCGAGCTTCTGAACCTCAGTGAAATCGCCGCTCAACGCGAGCGAGACGAGCGGGCCGCGCCGGCTGTAGGCGGTGTATGCGATGGCCCACTTGATCCAACTCGGGCAGCCAGGTGAGGCGCGGGTCCTCGCAGCCCCAGATCTCCTCCGGGTGAGAGTCGGGTTCGGGTTGGATCAACGGCGTCGGGTCGAAACGCCAACCTGTCGCCCCGTCGGCACTGCGCGCTGCCAGCAGGTGCGAGATGCCCCGCATGTCTTCAACGCGCGCGAGCAACAGCGTCTCCCCTGCCACCGAGCCGGCGCCGGGATTGAAGACCGAGTTAGCACGATACGGAAGCTGGTCGACCGTGATGATCGGGTTGTTCGGGTACCTGTGGAAGATCTCTGACGGCGCTGCGGCGCTCACGCTCGCAGCTCGACCAGGACGGGCTTGCCAGCGAGCACGCGCCGACCCTGAGCGGGCATTGCGCGAGTTCGCAGCAGGCGCATCTGTTCCAGGGCCGTGAGCCACATCAGCGTCGACTCGGCACCTTGGTTCTCGCTCACGTGGTCCTGCGCCAAACCATCGTGGCACCCTCCGGTGCTGACTTCGGCCACGGCGAGACCCGCGTCGTTGTCGCCCAGGAACCACCCATATGCCGCTTCCGCCGCGCGGCGATAGCCGGCGTCCTGGGTGGCGTCATACGCCGCGCCAGTGGCGAGGATCATGGCCGTGGCCTCGATTGGTTGCTGGTCGAATTGGCTGCGGATTGCTCCGTGCGTCCACCAGCCCTCGTTGCCGATGGGCGTGAATGTTCCGTGGCGAGTCATCTGGATTTCGATGAGCCAATCGAGGACGGTGAGTCCGACGCTGCGCAACCTACTGTCGCCCAACCGCTCTGCGCCCTTGATCAACGCATGGGGCAGCAAGGCGTTCTCATAAGTCAGTGTTTCCTCCGGCCACGGCCAGTCGCCATCAAGGTCGGGCACGGAGAACGCCTTGCGCAAACGCCCGACGAGGACCGCGAACGTATGCTCGGTTTCACCGGCCATGCCTCCCGCGATTGCGGCATCACAGCCCAAGATGACGGACGCCATTGCGCGTGGCGAGGTCAGGTGCCTGGCCCACGGTACGGCCGCCTCAAACAGCGACTTCGCTTCGAGCCGCATGGCAGCCTCCGGAACGTCCCTGACAGCGCCACCGACCGCGAGCAGCGCGCGGCCTTGAGTGTCCTGGGAGCCCTTGTTGTCGAGCCACGTGCCGTCCGCGCCCCGGAAGTTTCGAAATGAGCCTTTGGCGGGATTGAACGCGGCGACAAGGAACGCGAGCGACCGTCGCGCCGACGCGCTCACCGCTTCCCACCCGAGCGTGCGCGCCTGGAGCAGATCGACGGTGAGCGCCCGGGCGACGTCGTCAGTACAGACTCCGAACGCTTCGTCGGGCGTGATTCCTCGCGCGTGCTGCCAGATGCCGAAGGGACCGGTCATCTCGTCGAGATGCTTGCGCTGCGCCGGGAAAAGCGGCCGGTCAGGCACCGGCTATGGCGACGTTCGCTGCAGGCATGTCCATGTGATCGGCCTGGGCGCTCTGGCGCACCACGCGGCTGAAGATGTCCCGATACGCCGCACCGATCTCAGGCCAGAGCATGCTCCGGCTGTAGGCATATGCGAGGCGGGCATGCTCGGCGCGCAATCCGCTGTCCAGGGCAAGCTCGATGAGGCCGTCGGCGAGCGCTTCCGTGGATCCTGCGGCAACGAGACGACCGCGTCCGTCGGCGAGTCGCTCGGTCGCGTACGCATACGGCGTAGAGACGATCGCCTTACCCGCGCCCATGGCATAGGACAGCGTTCCGGACACGATCTGCTCGAGATTCGGGTACGGCGTGACGAAGATGTCCGCGGATTCCAGCCACAGGCCAAGCTCGCGGGCGTCCACGTAGCGCCCCACGAAACGGATGTGGTCGCCGACTCCAAGCGATGACGCGAGCTGCTCGAGCTTGCGTCGATACGTCTCGCCCTCGCGCCGGATGAGCTCCGGGTGCGTCGCGCCCACGATCACATACACGACGGTCGGGTCGGCGCGCACCACGGCCGGCATCGCGGCGATGGCCGACTCGTAGCCCTTGCCCGGACCAAGCAGACCGAAGCTCAGGATCACCGTCCGGCCCTTGAGGCCCATCTGCGGTTTGACAGTGTCGGGCGCAACGAAAGGCAGGGACGGGACACCGTGCGGCACGACCTCTACGTGGTCCGGGTCTGTGCCGTACGAGCGAGTCAACAGCTCCGCGGCCGACGTTGACATCACGACCGTGGACGCGGACGCGTGCACCAGCTCGCTGAGGATTCTCCGCTGCGACGCGGTGGGGCGCTGGAGGACGGTGTGCAGGGTCGAGACGACCGGAGTCCGAAGCGCGCGCAGGAAGTCAAGGACATTCGCGCCATCGCGGCCACCCCAGATGCCGTACTCGTGCTGGATGGAAACGACATCGAATGAGCGCGAATCGATCCAGTGTGCGGCGCTCAGGTAGTCCGCCGGGACCTCCCTGGCGATCCGCCGAGCAACCTCCACCGGGTAGAAGCCCGTCTTCTCAGGCGGCTCGATAGCGACGATCTCACGATCACCGACAGCGGCGCCAAGGTCAGCCGTGAAGGATGCGATTCCGCACCGTTGCGGAGGGTAGGTGGAAACGAACGCCGTGTGCGGAATGTGTCAAATCCTCTCGTGGAGCAGAAGTCCCGAACCGTAAGACAGGCGCACGGCCCGTTCAGGATGAGGGGTCGACCACGCGGAGGGTCACCACGGTCGCGGCGACACGCCCACCGTAACCCAGATCGTCAGATGCCACAATCCGCCGGATGCCGACGGAGCAGTGACTCATCGCGATCCAACCCCACCGAGGGCCCTGCTTCGGCAGGGCCCTCTTCGTTTGGAGCCGTGATCCGGGACCTACGCGGTCAGGCAACTGTGGCCGGTGCGTGGTGGCGGGCACGCTCGACGATAGGCGCGATCAGCTCCTCGAGCGGCGGGCCGCTGACCGGCTTGAGCTCATAGCGAACGCGTACCACGCGCTTGTTCAGCGTCAGCACGCGATTGATATCTATCGGCGTCGCCGACAGGATCAAATCCGCGTCGCAGGCGTTGAGCGTCGACTCCAGCTCGCGCATCTGGTCGGCGCCGTAACCCATCGCCGGAACGAGTTGCTCCAGCTTGGGGTACTTCTCCAGGACGGCGCGTATCGACCCGACCGCGAACGGACGCGGATCTACCAGCTCCGCTCCGAAGCGACGCGCAGCCACGACGCCGGCGCCATACGTCATCTCGCCGTGCGTCAGGGTTGGCCCGTCCTCGACGACGACAACGCGCTTGCCGGTCACCGACTGTCCGTACAGGGCGAGGATGGACTCGGCGCGAATGATCGGCGCGCGCGGGTTGAGCTCGTGCAAAGACCTCTCGAGCGCGTCGACCGCTGCAGGTGACGCGCTGTCGATCTTGTTGATGACCAGCACGTCGGCCATGCGCACGTTCAGCTCGCCCGGGTGATACGTGGATTCCGTGCCCGGCCGGAGCGGATCCGCGACGACCACGAAGAGGTCCGGCTTGTAGAACGGGAAGTCGTTGTTGCCACCGTCCCAGACGATGACGTCAGCCTCCTCTTCTGCCTGGGTGAGGATGTCGCCGTAATCGACTCCGGCGTAGACGATGTGGCCCGCGTCGAGATGGGGCTCGTACTCCTCGCGCTCCTCGATCGTCGTCTCGTAGCGCGCCAGGTCATCGTGCGTGGCGTAGCGCTGGACGCGTTGCGCGACCAGGTCGCCGTAGGGCATGGGGTGGCGGATCACGACCGGTTCCAGCCCGTCACGAGCGAGCAATGCGGCCAGGAAGCGCGTCGTCTGGCTCTTGCCCGCGCCGGTGCGCGTAGCGCCAACGGCCACGACAGGCTTCTGTGAGGGCAGCATGGTCGCGCGCGGCCCGAGCAGCTCGAAATCTGCACCGGCCGCCATCGCGCGCGATGCGATGTGCATGACGGTGGCATGCGCAACGTCGCTGTAGGCAAAGACGACGAGATCGACGTGCTCCGTGCGCACAATCTGCTCCAGGTCCGCCTCGGGCACGATCGGGATCCCGGACGGATAGAGCGCGCCCGCGAGCGCCGCTGGATAGTCGCGGCCGGCAATGCCCGGAATCTGGGTCGCAGTGAAGGCGACCACCTCGTATTGCGGGTCGTCACGGTAGACGACGTTGAAGTCGTGGAAGTCGCGCCCGGCGGCACCCATGATCACGACACGCTTGCGGTCCATCATCAGCTCCTGTCGATGTCTACGGCGAGCGGCTCGAGCTCGGCAAATGGGTCTTCGAGAGTCTCGGCCGGCGGCTTTCGAACCGACGGTCGAACTTGCTTCTTGCGCGGTGCGGGCGCCCCCACCGCTAGGCGCAACTCTGCCACCAGCTGTCGCTCGGTCAGGGGCCCTGCGATCCGGCACGCGACGCGCCGCTGGCGGCGAGCGTGCCTATCCGCGTACTCGAGCTCGTGGCACAGCTGCTCATGGACGGTACCCGGTCCCATGATCAGGACGTCGTCGCCATCCCGAATGCGAGTCGCGATCGAGTCGATGAAGCGAGCTAGGTGTTCCAGTCTCCGGCCTTCGACCGCCGGCTGCGGCGCGCACCCACCATCGCCGGTGGTCCGCCGGTGAGCGGGGACATCCGACTCGAAGCGGTCGACCTTAGCCGCGCCAGCACTCCAACGGACCACGATCGCGTGGCGCGAGTCGATCCACACCAGCGTCGCCGGCCGGCCGGCGGCCGGCGGCCGTCTCGTCGTCGATCGAGGCGTGGCAGCGGAACCCGAGATATGGCTCATGGCGTCCTCCTGCGCGGGACACGAGAGTCGTGCGCGCAGGTTTGCGTTACATCGGCCGTTAGGCGTCCTTAGTCGGTGCCAAACGGCTCTTACGTTTCCGCGCGCGCGGGGCGGATGCTGGCCGCGATGGTTGACGTCGCATCGCGGCCGCATGTCCAGCGCACACTGCGCACTCAGGTACCGATTCACGAGCGTGGGCGCCAATTGATGGGTCACCGGCTGCTCAACAAGGACACCGCCTTCACGGAAGCGGAGCGCGATGCCCTCGAGGTTCGTGGCCTGTTGCCGGCGCGGGTGACCACGATCGACGAGCAGGTCGCTCTCGAGCTTGAGCATGTGCGCCGCAAGGATGACGACCTCGAGCGCTACATCGGCCTGGCCGCGCTTCAGGATCGCAATGAGACGCTCTTCTATCGGCTTCTGACAGAGAACCTCGAGGAGTTCGTGCCGATCGTCTACACGCCAACTGTCGGCCGCGCGTGCCAGCAGTTCAGCCACATCCTGCGCCGACCGCGCGGCGTCTGGCTGACCCCTGACGACGTGGGCCGGATGGAGCGCGTCATGCGCCAGGCGGCCGACGGAGTCGAGGTGCGCCTGATCGTGGTCACGGACAACGAGCGCATCCTGGGCCTGGGCGATCAGGGCGCGGGCGGGATGCCCATCCCGATCGGCAAGCTCTCGCTGTACACCGCCGCCGCCGGGCTGTATCCGGCGCGGACCCTGCCCGTGTCACTCGACGTCGGTACGGACCGCGCCGAGCTGCTCGAGGATCCGTTCTACCTGGGCTACCGCTCGCCACGTTTGCGCGGCGAGGACTACGACGCGGTCGTCGAGGCTTTCGTCGAAGCGGTGCGCAACGTCTTCCCGCTCGCGGTTGTGCAGTGGGAAGACTTCAAGCAGCACAACGCGATGCGCATCCTCGATCGCTACCGCCACCGGCTGCCCAGCTTCAACGACGATATCCAGGGGACCGGCGCGGTCGTGCTCGGCGGCCTGCTTGCCGCGCGTCGCGCCCAGGGCGGCATCCGCGCCGACCGCTTCATGCTCATCGGCTCGGGCGCCGCAGGGACCGGCATCGCCCGGTCGATCACCCGTCAGTTGTTGAGCGAGGGACTGACGCCGGACGAGGCACGGTGCGTCGATCGTGCTGCTCAACAGCGGCGGCCTGCTCCACACCGAGCGCCACGATCTGACACGCTGCCCAGCTGGAATTCGCGGCCGATGCGCGGCAGCTGTTCCGGGACGATGCAAGCGAGCTGAACCTGACCGATCCGCAGGCCATCGCGCGTGCCTTCAGGCCCACGGTTCTGATCGGCACGACCGGTCAGCGTGGCGCGTTCAGCGAAGAGCTGATCCGCGAGGTCGGGCGCCACTCCGATCGGCCGATCGTCATGCCGCTCTCGAATCCCGACATCAACGCGGAAGCGCGCGCGGAGGACGTGCTCGCCTGGACGGACGGCCGGGCCATCGTCGCCACGGGCAGCCCGAGCCGCGACGTAGAAATTGGCGGCAGGCGCATGACGATCGGACAGGCGAACAACGTCTTCATCTTTCCCGGCGTCGGTCTTGCCGCGGTCGTCGCCGAGGCCCGTGAGTTGACCGACGACGCATTCCTCGTCGCGGCGCGGACGATGGCCGGTGTCGGTTGCCCAGGAGCGACTTGATCACGGCGCGATCTACCCGCCGGTGAGCGCGTTGCGCAGCGTCGCGCGCTCGATCGCTGAAGCGCTGGTCCAGCACCTGCGCGATTCAGGCTACGGACGCCAGCTGCACGACGACGCGATTGCGGACGCGATCGATCGCGAGATGTGGCGTCCCGAATACGCGGCTTACATACCTGCCTGAATCGGCGCGTCGCGCGACCGTCGGACCCTTAACATCGCGCCGTCTGAGGGGACGTGGGGGGACTTGCGAGGGAGAACGCGATGAACCTTGCCCCGTATCACCTGTGGATCGTGTGGATCCATGTGGTGGGTGTCTTCATGTTCCTTATCGGCCATGGCGTTTCCGCGGCCGTGGCGTGGCGGCTGCGCACGGAGCGCGACCCGGTCGCGATCAGGACACTGCTCGACTTCTCGCGGCGCAGCGTCACGTTCATGAGCGTCGGCCTGCTCATCTGGCTTGTGGGCGGGATCCTGGCCGGCTTCTCGGGCAACTACTGGACCACAGGTCAGTACTGGATCTGGGTGTCGCTCGTGCTCGCGATCGTCGTCGATCGTCGTCATGACGCCGATGGGCAGGCTCTACTTCAACCGTGTGCGCAAGGCCGTTGGTCTCGATGAGCGGTCGAACAAGTTCGATCCAGACTTCGTCGTGGATCAGACCGCGCTGGACGCCGCGATCATGTCCGGCCGGCCCGCGCTGCTCGCGTCGATCGGCATCCTGACAATCCTGATCCTGAGCTGGCTTATGTTCCTGAAGCCGTTCTAGAACGCAGATAGCGGCCAGATTTGCCTGAGAAAGGCCTGAGAATCTGGGTGGCGAACGTGGCCTAACCACCGTTTGCCCTTGGCAAATGCGCGGTGGTGTGTAAGACTTCCGACGCTCCGCCACAAGAGGCCAGGCGGGGTCAAGAAGACAAAAGGCCGCTTCGAGGCGAAGGTTTAGAGGGCTTCAAGGTCACCCCCAGGTGTCCTGGCCCGTTGACTGAGACGTCGCGCCCCAGCGTGATCGTCGATCTGCCCTGCAGTCAATTAACTCGCCCGGAGTCTCGCTAAGGGGACGGCCGCCAGCGACTGGTCCAAGGGCGCCCCAGCGTCCTGTGCCACTCGAGGAGATATCAATTGGCAAATGCCGCGCAGGGTGCACACATGGCACCCACCTCGACCCGCGGTCGTACGGGAATCCTCCCGCGACCGTTCCGTCTTGCTCTGCTCGCCGGGCTGCTGGCGCTCAGTGTGCTAGCGGTCGAGGCGCCAGCCGCGACGCAGGCGCACTCAGATTCTGCCAGCCAGCGCAGTGAGGCCGCACGCATCGTCGCGCTCGCACGCAGCCACATCGGTGCGCACTTCCGGCTGGGCTCGGAAGGTCCCCGCTACTTCGACTGCTCGGGCCTGATCTATCGCGTGTACAAGCAGGCCGGTCTGCTCAACCGGATCGGTGGCCAGCGCCGTCTCGCCGCCGGGTATTACCACTGGTTCAAGAAGCATGGTCAGGCGAGCCGGAGCAATCCGCGCGTCGGTGACCTCGTCATCTGGACGGAGAAGGGCCGCATCGCCCACTCCGGCATCTACGTCGGCGGCGGCCACGTGATCAGCGCGCTGATCAATCCGTGGGGCGTCAAGCGGACCCACATCGGGACCCTGCACGCCAAGTTCTTCGCTTTCCTGCACGTCCGTCTGACGCGCTGACGCGAAGCTCAACCAGAGACCGTTGAAAGGCGGCCGGCGCAAGCCGGCCGCCTTTCCTTTTGCCCGGAGCGCGGTTAGCCGATCGCGCCGCGCGCCGCGCGCCTGCATCCCTAGGAACGCGCGTGGGCCGCAGCTTTCCGTCAGATCCTCACGAAATCGCAGACGGTTCCTGCCCGCGTGCAATGTCCGGCTGCCCACGGACGCAGCAGCCCGCCATATCGCCAGCCAGCTCCGGTTTTGGCGGAGGAATCTGCCTGGTTCCGGCCTGGATCGCCGCTGGGGCCAGATTCCATCAGCGAAAACACACGGATTTGACGGAAAGGTGCCTCCAGTTCCTGCCAAATGCAGAAACGGTCTGCACCGTTTCAGGGCCGACCTGCCAAATGCCCGTCCTGGCAGGCAGGTGTCCCGAGAATCGGCCGTTTGGCGCCCGCCACAGGGTCTGCGGCGAAACCGGGCAGACCAGTCCTGCATTTGTCAGGAACTACTGTCGGCTGGAACGGACTAGATCGGTGACGGCAGCGCCGTCGGCCCCTCGATTAGGACGACTTGGTCGCCGAATTGCTGCTGTAGCTGAGCCTTCAACTCCGGCTGTGGTCCGCGCGTCGTGACGAATACCGCGTCTTGCATGACGTCGATGCCGATAGCTGCGAGCTTCTGGACCGCGTCCGCTCCGAGTACGCCCGAAGCAGCGGACCATGCTTGAGTCGCTCCAGCTGAGCCGCAGCTGTACTTGACGGTCGCCACTCGACCGGCGCCCCCGGCTGGATCAATTTCTCGACTCGATTGCGCGCGGCGGGATCGCCGCCGTCGACGACGTTGATAACCAACCGCCAAGGTCCGGGTTGGACGACAGTCACCGGGAAGTAGCCGTCGCAGAAATTGCGCTTGTCTCGGCCGATAGCCCGCACGACCGGATCCAACGCCTGCCGCCATTCGTCTCGCCCGCACGGGATCAGTGCACCAGCGTCGAAAGTCGGGCCAGGCGTCGCATCGGTTCCAGGAGTGGGTGTGGGCGCAGCGCCGTGCGCATATGGGCGGCAGTCGGCGAACGTGCCCGGCGGATCCGGAAACGGCGTGTACTCCGGGACGTACTCCGTGGGCTGTGGCGAGGCCGTCTGCCCGGTGGTCTGCGGGGCGCCGGTCGGCGCGGAGATGGTCGGAGTGGTCCGAGCGGAACTTGTCGGTGCCACGCTGGGGATCAGAGAATTCGGCGCGGTCGGGCCAGCGCATGCACCAACGGCCAGCGCAATCAGGACGATCGCAGCCGACGCCCAACGAGTCATCCGGTCGAGAGTAACGACGCGCGGACCGAGCGCCATCAGCCGATCGGCACATGCCGCCGCACCAGCGCTGCCGTGTAGCATCCCTTGCCATGGTGTTGAAGACGCAGCCGACGCTGGGCGTGGACGCGCTGTACAGCGCCGCCGAGACGGATTTCGAGCGCTATGAGGTCGTCAAGGACCTCGTCGACGAGTGCATCGACCTCGCGCTGAACTACCGCCAGAGCGGCCACCCCGGCGGCAGCCGGTCGAAGGTCCACATGCTGCTGTCGCTGATGCTCAGCGGCGCGATGCGCTGGGACGTACGCCGGCCGTGGCTGCCGTTCGGCGATCGGTTCGTGCTCAGCGCGGGCCACACCGTGCCGCTCATCTATTCGACCCTCGCCGTGCTCAACGAGGCGTTTCGCGTGCGCCAGGAACGCGCACCCGGCGACGAGCGCTTCACCTTCCCCGACGACGGCAAGTGGGCGCTGAACTGGGAGCTTCTGCTCAAGCTGAGGCGCCGCGGCGGCCTGCCCGGCCACGCCGAGATGGAGGGCAAGACACTCTTCCTGAAGTTCAACACTGGCCCGAGCGGCCACGGCATGGCGCCCGCCGCCGGCGAGGCACTCGCCCTGAAGCACGCGGGCGCGGACGAGGTCAAGGTCTTCGTCTTCGAGGGCGAGGGCGGCCTCACGCCCGGCGGCGCACACGAGGCCAGACATACCGCCTGGGGCCTGGGCCTCAACAACCTCGTGTTCATGATCGACTGGAACGACTTCGGCATCGACGAGCGGCCGCTGTCGTGCCGTCGTCTACGGCACGCCCACCGACTGGTTCGCGAGCTACGGCTGGCGCGTCACCGGCGCCGAGCACGGCTCGGAATGGGCTGACGTCACCAGAGCCACTCTGGAAGCGGCGCGCGGAGACAACCCTGGCAAAACCCCGTCAGTGGCGTGGTTCAAGACGCGCAAGGGCCGCGGCTACGGCAAGTACGACGCCAAGAGCCACGGCACGCCGTGGCCCATGAACGCGCCCGAGTTCTGGGCCGTGCGCAAGGACTTCATGGCCAAGTACGGCGTCACGTACGCCGGAGTCGACGAGGCGGCGCCCACCGATCCCGCCGAGCGCGAAGCCCAGGCACGAACCAACTTCGAGACGGCGCTCAGCGTGCTGCGCACGCGCCCGGAGCTGACGGACTGGCTGACCGACCGACTCAACGAGGTCGCCGCGACCGTCCCGGAGCATCCGGACAGCTTCAACCTGAGCGACAACGGTGCCGTGTTCAAGGACAAGCGCCTCTTCGACGCCCACTCCTACCCGCCCGAGATGTGGAAGAAGCCGGGCGAAAAGCAGCCCAACCGAGCTGCGTACGGCGTGTGGGGCTCGTACGTCAACGCCTTCGCCCGCAAGGAACACGGCCGACCCTTGTTCCTGGGCGCCTCTGCCGACCTGGCCGAGTCGACCAACCTCGCCGGCTTCGGCAAGGACTTCGGCGACATGCCCGGCTACGGCTGGTACGAGCGCGACTCGAACCTTGACGGCACGGTCCTGCCAACGCAGATCACGGAGTTCGGCAATGCCGGCCTCGTCGTCGGTCTCGCCACGGTCAACATGGCCGCAGATCCGTTCAACGACTACAACGGCCTGTGGGGCACATGCTCAACGTACGGCTCGTTCTCGTACCTCAAGTACGGGCCGATGCGCCTGTTCAGCCAGCTCGCGCAGGACTGCGAGCTGAAGGTCGGCAAGGTGCTGTGGGTCGCCGGCCACGCCGGGCCGGAGACCGCCGAGGACTCGCGCACCCACTTCGGCATCTTCGAGACGCACATCACCCAGCTCTTCCCGGAAGGTCACGTGATCGACCTGCACCCGTGGGAGTACAACGAGGTGCCGGTCGTGCTGGCCGCGGCGATGAGCAAGGACGTGCCCATCGTCGCGCTGCACGTGACCCGGCCGGCGATCGACATCCCCGACCGCGAGGCGCTCGGCATCCCGTCCCACTTCGAGGCCGCCCGTGGCGCGTACGTGATGCGCGACTTCAAGCCGGGCCAGCCGCGCGGCGGCACCGTCTTCGTCCAGGGCACGACCTCCACGGCCAACCTCGTCAAGGTTCTGCCGCAGCTCGACGAGCGCGGCCTCAACGTCAAGATCGTGGCGTGCATCTCGCCGCAGCTCTTCGCGATGCAGGACGAGGCGTACCGCGACGCGACGACCTCCCTGGGCGACCGATGGGACGGCATGGCCATCACCAACCGCGCTTGGATGACCATGCGCCATTGGATCGGTGGACCGATTGCCCGCGACTACTCGCTCTCGTCCGACTGGGACGACCGCTGGCGCACCGGCGGCACGGTCGACGAGGTCATCGACGAGGCGCACCTGGGCCCGACCCACATCGTCGACGCCATCCAGCGCTTCGTCGACGAGCGCGACCTCCGACTCCGCCGCCTGCGCGAAATCGCGGACGCCGCCGCCACCCACTCCGGCTAGCTCACGCGTGGATCGCGTCAACGTTGACGCGGCGCGCGTGGATGCGGCAGATGACCCGGGTCTCCTCGAATTCGCGCGCCTGTGGGTACACGTAGCCGTAGAAGCGAGGGTGTTGGGTATAGCGCCGGGTCAACTGATCCAGATGCTCTATGGCACCGGCACACACGAACTCGACATCGCCGCGAACGGCCAGGTAGCGCGACGTGTCGGCCGGGTCCACGACCAGCACGCTCACACGCGAGTCGCGCAGCATGTTGCGGCCGCTCGCGCGCTGGAGAGTCGTGTTGACCAGGACGCATGATCCGTCGTAGTCAACCCACATGAGCGTGGAGTGGGGCCGACCATCGGCGCCCATGGTCGTCAGCACGCCATGCGCCGATGCCACTGAGCAGGTCGACGTGCGAAGCGGGTATCCCGACTCGAGCCACGCCGGCGACCGGTGCGAGCGTCTTCACGCGTCGTCCTCTCGCGTGGAATCGAGGGCGACCACACGATCCGGCCGAATCAGGCACAGGACCGGGATCTCGGACTCGACGAACGCGATCGGAATGACGTCGCCGAAGTAGCGAACGGCGCGGCCGGCATACCGCGACGCCAGCTCATCCAGGTGGGCGCCCGCGCCTTCCTCGGTCATGGCCACGACCGTGCCGCGCACCTCGAGGTAACGCAGCGGCGCTTTCGGGTCGTAGCACAAGAGCGTGACGCGCGAGTCGCGACGCATGTTCAGCTCCTTGGCGAAGCCGCGCATCGTGTTCACCCGGACGTGGACGCCATCGAAGTCGCACCACACGACCGACGTGTGCGGGTACCCGCTCCGAGTCATGGTCGTAAGCGCCGCGACCGGCGGGCAATCGATCAGGTCAGCGTGCGAGGGCGGGATCACGGCTGGTCGCTCGCGGACGTCCACCATGACGCCAGTGTTAGTTGGTTTGGGTCAGGCGGCTAGGGCCGCACGTCACGTGGAAGTCGGTACGGACAGGCCTTGTGATGGAGCGTTACGAGCGCGAAGTTGCTCGCGATGGACCTGTTGCTTGTTGGTGCGCTGTGGTTGCACACCGTCGCCTTCGTCATCGCCTGGGGCTACTACGGAGTGCTCGGCCGCTTCGTCCTCCCAAGCCTGGCCAAGTCGCTCGACGAGTCCAGCCAGGTCAAGACCATCGTTGACATCGAGCGGCGCGCGCTGCCGTTCGTGCTCCTGACGGTGGTGCTCTTCGTCGTTACGGGCACGTACCTGCTCGTCGTCGATGACCGCTACGCCGGGCTGGGCAACTTCAACTCGACGTGGGCTGTCCTGATGCTCGTCAAGCACGTCTTCGTGATCGGTCTGGTCGCACTCGGAGTCGGCATCGACTACCTGATTCGCGAGCTGCCGACATTGAAGGACCAACACCGCGCAGGGCAGCTTCGCAATATCCGCCTGGCCACGGATGGCGCGACGGGCATCGGCGCGCTCATTGCCCTGTTAACGGTCGCGGCCCAACAGAGCTGACCGGCGCCTACCTCAGCGCATAGACAGTGGCGCGGGTTCGGCCCAGGTCCTCAAGATCGGTGGTCGTGCGCACCTCGTAGGTCGCCAGCTCGCGCAGACTGTCGTGCACCAGGTAGCGCCTGCCCGGGTCACCGATCAACACGTCGATGCCCGCCTCGCGCGCGCGCTCCAGCCACTTGGTCACGCGTGCCGCGAAGTGCTCCTCGTACCAGCAATCACCCGCGAGGATGACGTCCGTGTCCGGCACGTCGTCGTCGAGGACGTCGGCGCGCAGCACGTCGATGCGCACCCTGTTGGCCTTGGCGTTGAGCGCAATCGCCGCGCCGGCGAATGGATCGATATCCACGGCCGTGACCTCGGCTAGCGCCGCGCGCGCATCGCGGCGATCGCATCCAGCCCGGATCCCGACGCCATGTCGAGGACACTTCGCCCGCGAACAGACCTCTGGATGTGCGAGCAGGTACTTGGCGAGCGCAAGGCCGCCGCCCCACGCGAATGCCCAGAAGGGAATCGGCGCGTCGGGCTCACCCGTCTCCCTCTGGACTGCGCCCCAAACGGCGTAAACGTCGTCGGATAGATGCAATCGGAGATCGGGCAATCCGGGCACCGGCTGGAGCCGGGTATGCCTCAGGACGAAGGCGCGCTCATTCAAGGGCGGCGCGCAACTGCGCGAGCCGCTCGAGGGTCTCGAAGTCGTACGGCTCGTGCATCTGGATGAACAGCTCGTCGACGCCCACGGCCTCGTACGCGCGAACCGCGTCGGCCACCTGGTCGATCGTGCCGATCGCCCCGGGCACGAGGGCGAACGCGCCGCGATCGCTCGCGACCGGCATACCGGCGGCGACTCGGATGGCGTTATGCACCGCGAGCGCCTCCTCCTGACTGTCGCGCAGGTGGAGCCAGACCATGGCCGTCTTCTTGATCGAGTCGTAGTCGCGGCCGAGCTCGTCGCAGCGCGCGCGTAGGTGAGCGAGCGACTCGGCCACGACCTCCGGTGAGCCACCGGACTTGTTCCACTCGTCGGCGTGACGGGCGACGATGCCCATCGTCTTGCGCGGCCCGGAGCCACCGATCATGAACGGAACGTGCTGCTGGACGGGCCGCGGCTCGCACAACGCATCGACGAAGTCGTAGTAGCGACCGTGATGGGTGACGAGCTCGCCGTCGAGCAGACGGCGGATCAGCCCCAGAGCCTCGTCGAGTCGGTCGAGCCGCGCGCCGGGCGTAGCTCCAAAGTCGAGCCCGAACGCTTCGTGCTCGCGCTCAAAGTGACCGCCGCCCATACCCAGCACGAGGCGACCGTTGGTTATGTGGTCGAGCGTCGTGGCGAGCTTGGCAACGTGGCCCGGATTGCGAAACGCGACCGCGGAGACCAGGACGCCCACGCGCGGCGTCTGCGTCAGCGGCGCGAGCGCGGCCAACGCGGCCCAGCCTTCGAACTTTGGCTGGCGCCAATCGCCGGCGTCGGCCAGGAGGTGGTCCTCCGTCCAGAGCGAGTCGAAGCCGGCGTCTGCCGGCGGCCTGCCACGCCTCGCGCAGCCGTGGCCACTGCGCACCTTGCATCCAGAACACAGCACCGAACTTCAACCCTGACCCTCCTTCAGCCCAAGACTACGAGGACGACACCGATGAGCACGATCGCGGAGCCGACCACCCGCTCTGGCCCCGATTTCTCCTTGAGCACGACTGCGCCAAGAATGGCGGCGATGACGACGCTCGACTCGCGCACGGCAGAGACGCTGGCGGCGGGCGCGGTCGTCAGCGCGATGAGCACGAGCGCGTAGGCGAGCATCGAGAAGACGCCGCCGAGCGCGCTGCGCCAGTTGAAGGACGCGGCGAGGCGGCTGGCACCACCGCGCATCATGACGAAGGCCGTGGCGAACAGCCCGGGAATCAGGAGGATGAGCGTGCCGTACGTGATCGGGTCGGCGTACTTGACGCCTTCCTTGTCCACGACCACGTAGCTCGCAATCGCCAGCGCCACGCCAAGCGCGAGCGTCACGTGGCGCCAGTTGGCGCCGCCGCGGATGCCGCGGACGACGAAGACACCGACTGCCACGAGTGCGACGCCCGCAACCTGAAGCACTGATGTCGCCGCGCCGGTGAACGCCACGGCCAGTGCCAGGACAAGGACCGGCGCGGAGCCGCGCGCGATGGGATAGACCAGGCTCAGGTCGGCGCGCTGATAGGCAGCGACGAGCAACGCGAAATAGATGAGCTCCAGCACGGACGAGAGGGCGATGAACGGCCATGCCTCTGGCTGGACGTTCCAGCGCGCGACCGCAATGGGCACAAACACGAGCGCGCCAAAGAGGATCACGATCGTCGTCGTTGCCGTGCGGTCGCGCGCCGCGACCACGATCAGGTTCCACAGCGCGTGGATGAACGCCGCGCGAGAACGATGACGAGTGTCGCGAGAGTCATCCGCCGCAGTGCTCAACGATGCAGGCTGGTCGCGGATGCCGTGTCGGGCCGCATGTCCGTCAGCAGCCAGGCTCATTGACCGAGCGCGGTCAACCGGCGAAACGCGCGCGGGGCCGTTCACGTTGGTCATGGGCGAAGTCGGCTTCGTTCATCCGTGCCTGGCGGAGAGTCGGCGCGGGTCAGGCAGTGGCGGCAGTCGGTGTCTTGGCGACGACGTCGGCGATGCGCTCGAGGGCGAGCTTGAGGTTGGCCTGCGAGTTCGCGTAGCTGATGCGGATGTGGTCCTTGCCCACCTTGCCGAAGGCCGTGCCTGAAAGGGTGCACACGCCGCCGTCGTAGAGCAGCTTGTCGGCCATTTGGGAGCCGTTCATGCCCGTGCCCGCGACGTTGGGGAAGACGTAGAACGCGCCGTGCGGCATGCGGCAGCGGATGCCGGGAATGGCGTTCAGGCCGTCGACGATGAGCTGCCGGCGAGCGCGGAACTCCTCGACCATCTCCTTGACCCGGTCCTGCGGGCCGTTGAGCGCCTCGACCGCGGCCATCTGCTCGAAGCTGCTCGTGCAGCTGACGCTGTTGATGATCAGCTTGCTGAACGGGTCGACCAGTTCCGGCGGCAGGATCGCGAAACCCAGACGCCAGCCGGTCATGGCCCAGGCCTTGCTGAAGCCGTCGAGGATGATCGTGCGCTCGAGCATGTCCGGCATCGACGCGATCGAGACGTGCTCGCCCTCGAAGATGCCGCGGCCGTAGATCTCGTCGGCCATGACGAGGATGTCGCGCTCGCGGGCGATGTCCGCGATCGCGGTGATGTCCTCGCGGGTCAGCACTCCGCCAGTTGGGTTGTGGGGCGAGTTGAAGATGATCAGCTTGGTCCGTGGCGTGACCAGCGCGCGCAGCTCGTCGGGGTCAAATCGGAAGTCGTTCTCCTCGCGCAGCGCGTAGGGCACCGGCGTGCCGCCCGTGAAGAGCGTCATCGACTCGTAGATCGGGAAGCCCGGGTCCGGGTAGATGACCTCGTCGCCCGGCTCGATCAGGGCCAGGATCGCGTAGTACATGATCGGCTTGGCGCCGGGCGTGACGACAACGTTCGCCGGGTCGACATCGATGCCGCGGAAGCGCTTCGATCTCCTGCGCGATCGCCTCGCGCAGCTTGGGCTGACCGAGCGGCGGGCCGTAGTGCGTCCAACCCTCGTCGAGGGCGCGCTTGGCCGCGTCGCGGATGTTCACGGGCGTGTCGAAGTCGGGCTCACCGATCTCCAGGTGGACGATGTGCCGGCCCTGCGCCTCGAGCGCGCGGGCTCGGGCGGCGGCCTCGAAAGCCGTCTCAGTGCCGATACCGATCATGCGCTGTGCAAGCTTCATGCCCGGCATCGTAGCAAAGGGTGTATCGAACGCCGACCTCAGATCAGCAGGCGAAATATCCGCGCCGAGCAATGGCACTGACGAGCTCGTCGGCTGCACCCGACGCGTTGCGGACCCTTTCGACAAGCTTGTCGAAAGAAGTTCCGTCGAGCAGGGTCGGGTACAGCTTGTTCCCATATGCCCGCCTGATTGCGTCGTATTCGGGAGTCACGACGCGCCCTTCGACGTTTGCGAAGACGCTCGGAAAGCTGTCGGTCAGGTAGTACACGCGCTCATCACGGGTGACGACATTGAGGAACAGGAGATGGTCGATGTCCGCGACGTTTGCCGGTGGCAGATCAGTCGCGAGCAATTGAATGAAGCCGTCCTGCTGGAAAGTCGGGTCACCCTTGATGATCTCTGTGATCCGTAGAGAAACCAGAGAGCTGGGCGGCGGATATGGCGCGTCGTCCCAAGGCTGAGCGCCTGTCGGTCTGGCAATCACGATCAGGTCCGCCCATTTTGCGACGGTCTCGATCGAATCAGGCGCAGCCATGCCGACGCAGCCGACATCCCCGAACGACTGCCAGAACCGATCGATCCGGTCGCGCGCATTGGCATCCGGCTTCACGCTGGACGGCGCCACTGCTGGCGGAAGGCTTGGCGTTTCGATCGGAGAGGCACCGGGTGCGGCGGTCAGGTAGGCGTGAAAGAACTCTGCCGGCAGCGGTTCTTTCAGAGTCAGGTATAGCGGGAGACCGCTGGACGGAGTGTCGCTGTCGCATTCGCCGATCAGCTCATGGCCTGCCTCGCCGAATCGGAGCGTGAGTGACCTCAGATGGGGGCACCGATCGAGGTTCCACACGACTTGGAGGCCCATGTCGTCAACCGGGTTGCTGACGCTGATGTCTCCGACGGCGTCGACTAAGTGATCAGTCTCCGCGCACGAAACTACGATGCCCAGTTGGTCGATCACCGCCGGCACCTGTTGCGGTTGAGGCGTTTGAAGCGTCGCGGATGGCGGAGGCGCACATTCAATTTGGGGCATCGCGGGCGATGACATAGGCGATGGCAGCGGCGACGGTGACGGCGACGGCGCGAAAGTCGCACTCGCACGAGGCGAGGAAGTCGAGCCTTGTATGGACGGCGAGGGTGGTGGCTCGAGTGTCGGCGGTCCGTTGGTGGGCCTCCCGACGCCCAGCGAACATGCTGCCAGCGCGGCTGCCAAAGCAAACGCCAATCCAAGACGACCCACCACAAATGGTGGACGGCCTGAGCATTTGCTGTGTGACGTCCGGCCTACTGGTGCCTCACCGGTGCGTTTGGTTGGCGCTCGTTGGGAATCAGGCTAGTGCGAGAATGCCGCGGTGGCGCGTTACTTCGGGATCGACGAGGCCAATGACCGCGTTCGCGAGCTTCGGCCCATGCTCCAACAGTTGCGCGCCGACCGCGACCGCATCGCGGAAGTGCAGCCTGAGCTCGACCGCGGCCGCAAGTCGAACGGATCGGCCGAGCACGCCGAGCAGCTCGCCGAGCTGGAAGACGAGGTGCGCGGGATCGTGCGCCGGATGCAGGAGTCGGTCGGCCAGATCGACGCCTGGGGCATCACCCTGCGCGACATCAGCACCGGCTTGATCGACTTCCCTGCCCTCGCAAACGGCCGACCAATCTGGCTGTGCTGGCGCCTGGGCGAAGGCGAAATAGCGTGGTGGCACGAGGTCAACACAGGCTTCGACTCCCGCCAGCCCCTGACCGAGCTCACCTGATGCAGGCGTTCGAGGTGCCAGCGCTCGAGGTCGTCGACGAGGACGTTGTGACGACCAAACCGCCCGATGAACCCAGGTCCGACTACGACCGAGCCCTCGTCATGCTCACTTGCGCGAACTGCGGCGCCCAGATGGTCGAGCGCAAGTGCAAGCTCATCTGCCGCTGCGGCTACTTCCTGAGCTGCTCCGACTACTACTGACCCACCAACCACTGACCCGGCCTAACTCGCACCGATATCAGTCACACCGATACAACGTCGGCTGGTCAGCCTTAAGCACGCTCCTTGAGGCACCGACTCCCCGGCACCGCGCTTGGATCAGCGCCTTTCCGCCTGCGCCGGAGCGTCTTATCGGCTCCCAGGTCGTCGCAAATCAGCCTGACTGATATTCGCCCTGCCAATGTCAGTGGAGCTGACATAACGGGGCGATCGGAGTCTTAAGGGTGGTGCGAAGGACTAGCTGCCGCGGGAAGGCACCGATTCCAAGCGTGAACCACCGACTTCCAGCGTGGATGCCTGCGGTGCTTCGGGGCTTAGGCGCGATCTGAGCGCGTTATGTCAGCGTGGCTGACATCGAGTAGGTCTGACAGTCTGAGGCGGGTGGGCCGGCGGCCTGCGGCGCGCCGGCGGTGGGCGACGACAGGTGGCTAGACGCCGTAGTAGTCGTCGGGCGGGGCCTTGAAGCGGCCGCGGCTGATCCACTGGAAGAACTTGAACGTCTGGCGGCGGTGCGAAAAGGCCCAGCCGATGATGATGAGCGTGATCAGGCCCCCGGCGCCGGCACTGCCGGCCACGATGTAGCCCAGCTGCTGGCCAATCTCGCCGCCGATCGAAAGGGCAGGCACCGTCACTCCGAACAGACCGAGCCGGAAGAACGCCGGCGCTGGGGCGAGATTGGCCCTGAGCGTCGTCGCGAGGGCGGCACCGTCTGCGCCGCTGCCGCCGATCAGGAACACGGTCGAGCCACTGACGGCCGGGGCGGACAGTGACTGTGGCTGAGGCAGGTCCGTTGCGTCGAGGTGCGTCCAGCCGGTGATCAACCCGTTGGTCGCGTTGGGCACGGTCCAGTAGTTGGTGCTGACGGTCTTGCCATCTGCGTCCGTGCCGCCGATGACGTAGATCGCGCCGCCGTTGCCAAAGGAGATCTGGTGCTGGCGCGGCTCCGGCAGAGCCGCCGACGCGGACTGGTTGACCGATACGCCCCAGCCGAACGGCTGGTGCGAGCTCTGGTTGATGGCTGGATTGCCGTGCGAGTCGAGACCCAGGTAGAAGACGGAGTTGGTCACGCCACTGGGGCCTTCGCCGCCCAGGACGTAGGCGGAGATGCCTGCCGTCACGGCCACTGCTCCGGCACGCGCCTCCGGCAGCGGGATCTGTGTCAGTTCCTGCCACTGCCCAAGCTTGGTCTGGCCGGTCGGGATGGCAGCCTGGTATGTGGTCGCGGTGATAGCGCCGCCCGTCGTGCGGCCGCCGAAGACGTACAGGCTGGTCGCGGTAGCGATGCCCGACGCGTCCGTCAACGGCACCGGCAGATCGATGCGCGCGTCCTCCCAGCCGCTCAGCGTCCCCTGCGCGACAGTGCCCTTGTAGACGGTCGAGGTGGGATTGCCGGCGCCGTCGGTGCCGCCAATGACGTATGGAATGCCGGTCAGCGTCAATACCACGGCCCCCGCGCGCGCGTCGGGCAGCGCCGGACCCTGGGTCCAGGCCGACAGGTTGCCGTCCTTGACCGTGGTCGACAGGACGCTCGTGGTGGCCTTGCCACCGGACGCGCCGCCGATCAGGTACAGGTTGTTGCCGCTGCCGAACGTGCCCGCCGCGGTGACCGCCGCCGGCAGAAGGATCTCAGTTGGGCTCGGCTGCCACGGCACAACGGCGCCGGCCGGGGCCGGGCAGGGCAGCGTCTGATTGCTCGATGGGCACAAGTTGATCGGCGAGATCGCGTTGTAGCCCAGGTCGATCGTGGGCGAAACGGTGAAGTAGTAGGCGCGGTCGGGCACGTAGCCCAGCACGAAGATGATGAAGATGAACCAGAACGTGGCTTTGATCGAGGCCCACGCCCAGCCATCCGCGTCGAGCAGCCCGAAGACCGCGCGGCGGCGGACGGCGCCGGGTGGGAGCGCGTATTCGGCCATCTAGGACGGAGCCGCCGAGGGCTGCGGGGCCGCGGCCGATGGGGCAGGTGACGCCTGTGGAGGCGCAGCCGACTCACCGGGGGCAGCCGATGGCGCGGGTGAACCAGACGCGCCAGCAGGCAGCGGGACGAGGTCAACGTGCATGCCCGACGCGTAGTGACCGGCCACGGTGCACGCGAACTGCGAGTTGGCGGGAACAGCCTGTGGAACGGTGTAGGTGTATGTCTCCGTGCCGTTCGCGAACTGGGCGAGGCCGGGCAGATCGCTCGGCTCGGTCGCGGAGCTCAGCTCAGAGGCCAGGCCGATGTGGAAGCTGTGTGCAACTGCGCTGTTGACGTCGATCTTGAAGGCGATTACCTCACCCGGCACCACCGCGAGCTGAGAGATCTGCTGGCCGGAGGTCGGGTCGACCCACTTGATCTGATCGGTGCCCTCGACGTCTATCTCGCGCGGATTGGCAGCTGTGCCGGGCTTGGCAACCGGCCCGAGCGACGGCAGCACGATGGTGCCGTTGGTGTCGTCGCCCTTCCAGCACGCGGGCACCGGCGTCGCGCCCGGTGGCGGCGTGTAGCTGGGATCGCGCCAACCGGCAATCAATGTGGGTGGGGGCGCGGTCGCTCCACCGCCGCCCTCAGCGGCGGGCGGCGCGTATGTGAACGTGATGGCGGAGCTCGCCGTGATCCATTCGATGATCTCCTGGACCTGGCGGTAGTTGAGCGGGCCTCCGGGTTGCTGCCACACGGGCATGATGCTGTGCGGGTCGCCGCACACGTAGCGGCCGCCCACCTCGAGCACGTTCTGGAGGTAGTTGGGATTGAGGTGGCCGGGGCCAGGCGCGCCGGCGGCGGTGACCGTGTTGTACAGCTTGCCCTGATCGTTCAGGATCGGGCCGATGCCGCCCTGGCCGCTGTCGCCGTGGCAGCGCGCGCAGTTGGCCAGGAACAGCGCGTAGCCGCGCGAGATGTCCGTGACCTGCTGGTTCTGCGCCTCGTCGGCCAGTCGCCCATCGACGCCGACTACCGGAAGGCCGATGTCGTACAGCCAGTAGATCGGGATGAACAGCACCAGAAAGAGCGTGCCCAGGAACGCGACCATGCGCGCGTTGCCGCTCTGCTTGACGATCTTGGTGGCGCGCTCTTCGGTCAGGCCTACGGTATGGGCGCGCTCGCCGGCGGAGAAGCGATCGTCGGCCGGGGCCGGAAGCTGTGGTTCGCGCGGCGTGACGGCAGAGGCGGGCTCTTCCGGCCGTGGCGTCAGCTCGCGGCCGGTTCGCTCGTCGGTCATATGCAGCCCTGTGGCGAGCGTGCCGGGATCAGCCCGGGCTGGCCGAGCGAAACGGGCAACGGACCGAGCGTGATCTTGGACGTGTCGACGGTCAGGATGCCGCCGTCGACCGTGTGCGCGAAGCGGTCGAGCGAGCGCGGCGCCGGGCCGAGCTCACGGATCTTGGTGCCCAGCCGGTCGTAGCGCGAGCCGTGACAGGGGCACTCGAACCAATAGTTGCTGGTGCAGAAGTTGGGCTTGCAGCCAAGGTGCGGGCAGCGCTGATAGAGCGTGCGCACGTTGGTGTTGAGGCCGGAGCCGTCCGGGCTCGTGCCGTCGTTGAAGCCACGTTCGTAGTCGATCAGCTGGACATACGTCCGCGCCTGAGAAAAGTACGACGGCGCGCCGTCCGACAGGGTCACGCCCTGGACCGCCGGGCTGCCCGACACGGTCGTCATGTTGCCGAGCTCGATCTTGCCGCCGAAGCCAGCCGACAGATTGGGCCACAGGAAGCCAAGGATGCCGCCCGTTACCTCGAGCAGCCACAGCGCGACACCGGCCCCGATTGAGCGCCGGATGAGGGTGCGCCGCGACATGCCCGCGGGCCGGCCCTTGCGCATCTCGCCCAGGACCTCACGCGTCAGCGTTTGCGGTTCCTGCCAGCGCGCCAGCTTCCAGTTGCCCAAAGCTATTCCTCCGCCGGGGACCCTTCGGGTCCGGCTGCGCGCGAAGTAAGCGCGACCCCGACGACACGTCGGTGTCGCCCCGTCGCTTGCGATTCTCTACTCATAGCGCAAAGAAGAGGCCGTCTGTCCACGGCACGATGAAGTTGTAGCCCGGGCCGCGGAAGAACGCGCCCAGGAAAGTGATCACGAGGCCGGCCGCGGCGAACATCGTGAACAGGACGATGCCCAGCTTGCGGTCGGAGGGGCGCGACGAGCCGCCATCGCCGCGCGGTCCGCGGTCGATGTACGGGATGACCATCGCGCCGACGATGATGTAGGCAATCGAGAGCACGCCGGCCACGACCGGGTGGAAGTAGGCAAGCAGCTCCTGGATGCCGACCAGGTACCACGGTGCCTTGGCCACGGCCGGGGTCGTGTTGGGGTTGGCCAGCTCTTCGAGCGGCGCGTTGACGAACACGCCCATGAGCAGCAGGAAGACGCTCATCACGACTGCGGCGAAGAACTCGATCGAGAGCAGGTGCGGCCAGGTCATGACCGTGTCGTCCGGCTCCTTCTGGACGCGGACGACGGCATCCTGCTTGACCAGCGCCAGCAGCCGGTACGGCTTGGCCGCCATGGGCACGCGCTGCTTGTCGATCTCTGTCGTGCGTCGCTCCGGCGGCGCCGCGGGCAGCGTCGTTCGCTTGGGCGCGTCAGGCTCGGCTGGGGCAGTCGGGGCGGGTAGGCGCGACTTGTCTTCAGTCATCTCAGTCTGCTTCTACTTGGGTGCTCATAGCGGCCCGGAGATGCCGCCGTCCTTGCGGATCCGCCAAAAATGGACGGCCAGGAAGATCGCAGCGGTCAGTGGTAACAGGATCACGTGCAGCACGTAGAAACGTAAGAGGGTGTTCTGGCTGACCTCGATGCCGCCAAAGATGAGCAGCTGCGATGGTCGTGACAGGAGCGGCACGTACGAGGCGATGTTGTTGCCGATCGTGACCGCCCAGAACGCGATCTGGTCCCATGGCAGCAGGTAACCGGTAAACGACAGGGCGACGGTGAAGAAGAGCAGCAGCACGCCGACGACCCAGTTGAACTCGCGCGGCGGCTTGTATGCCCCGTGGTAGAAGACCCGCATCATGTGCAGGAAGACGAAGAAGACCATCAAGTGCGCGGCCCAGCGATGGATGTTGCGGGTCAGCAGCCCGAAGGGCACTTCCGCCTGGATGCGCAGGATGTCGTCGTACGCGGACGTTGACGAGGGCACGTAAAAGAACATCAGGAAGACGCCCGTCACGGTCAGGACGAGGAAGAAGAAGAACGACAGGCCGCCCAGGCAGAACGTGTACGCGAACTTGACCGCGTGCTGCCGTACCCGCACCGGATGGATGTGCAGGAAGACGTTGTTCATGACCGCGTAGGCACGCGATCGCTCGTCCGTCGGGTATGGCTGGCGGAAGAGCGACCGGAAGACGGCGGAGCGCCTCACAGCCACGTCTACACGCTCGAGAAAGCTCAACGAACGTATCCTCCCGCGTCGGCCCGGTTACCGACACCAGCGAGGCCCAACTGGGTGTCCCGGTAGCTCTCCTTGTAGAGCCGGCCGTCGCTGCTGATCTCCTGGAGCTCGAACCGCTCCATGGTAATGGCGTCATACGGGCATCGCTTGACGCACAGAGCGCAGCGGATGCAGCGCTCTTCGTCGAGCACCATCGCCGCGCCATCGGACCAGCCGTAGGCATCGACGAGCTCCGGCAGCGGGCCCTCCGACTTCATCTGGTTGATATCGATCATGTGGATGACGCCCTCAGGGCAGACATCCGCGCAGGCACCGCACAGCACGCAGCGGAACGGGTCGAACCAGATGTTGTAGTTGCACATCAGGCAGCGCGTGCCTTCCGTGATCGCCTGCTGCGCGCTGTAGCCCAGCTCAACCGGGGTCGTGAAGTTCACCTTGGGATCAACAGATGGGAAGCGCGCGTTAACGGTGGCCATGGGGACGTGGACGCGCGGCAGAACGTCGTAGTACTCGGGCATCTCATGGCGCCACGAGCTCACGATGCGCACGTTGGCGTCGACGTCCACCTCGCGCCGGCCGGACAGGTAGCGATCGACCGCGTAGGCGCACTTCTTGCCGTGGCCGGCGGCCTCGATCAGCGTCGTTGGCCCGGTCACGAAGTCGCCACACGCGAAAACGCCGCGGACGTTGGTTGCATACGTGCCGGGGTCGACGCGGACGCGACCGCGGTTGATCTCAAACGCTGACTCGACCGGCAGGAACGTGTTGTCCGCGGCCTGGCTGACGGCCGGAATGACCGTGTCCGCCGCGATCTCGAACTCGCTGCCGTCTATGGGCACCGGCGCGCGCCGGCCGGTTGCGTCCGGCTCGCCCAGGCGGTTGCGCACGAATTTGACCGCGCGCACCTTGCCATCCGCGTCGCCGATGACTTCTACCGGACTGACCAGGAACTCCATGCGCACGCCTTCGCGCTCGGTTTCGCCCAACTCCTCCTCGTCGACGACCAACTCCGAGCGGGTGCGCCGATAGGCGATGGTCACGTTCTCCGCGCCGTAGCGCAGTGAAGTGCGCGAGCAGTCCATCGCGGTGTAGCCACCGCCGATGATGACGACGTTGTTGCCCACTTCGAGCGGCTCGCCCAGGTTGGCCTTCTTCATATAGTCGACGCCGTACTGGATGCCATCCAGGTCGCCGCCCGGGACGTCGAGCGCGACCGCGTTCATGGCACCAGCGCAGATCGCCACGGCATCGAACTGCTCCATGAGCTGCTCGAAGGTGATGTCACGCCCGATGCGGACGCCGTAGCGGAAGCGGACGCCCAGCCGTTCGACCAGCTTGAGATCCATTTCGATCGCTTCGCGCGGCAGGCGGAAGGCGGGGACACCAATGAGCATCGTCCCGCCGCCGTAGGGCAGCTCGTCGTAGACGGTCACCTGATGGCCGGCCACGGCCAGCTCGCGCGCGACGGAGATGCCGGCAGGGCCGGCGCCGACGACCGCGACCTTGGTGTCGCGCGGCGTGATCTGGGGCATGTCGTCGGGAATGCCGGACGCCTGGTGCCACTCGGTCAAGAAGCGCTTCATGGCCCGGATCGACAGCGGCCGGTCGATATCGCCCCGGCGACAGGCGCGTTCGCATGGGGCCGAGCACACGTAGGCACACATCGCCGCGACCGGGTTGGGCTCGCGCGCGAGGATGTAGCCCTCCTCGAAGCGGCCTTCAGCGGCTAGGTTCAAGTACCCGCGACAGTTCGTGCCCACGGGGCACGCTTCCTGGCATTCGATGTTGCATTGAAGCCAGGAGGCGTCGACAGGTTGAACGAGAAATTCCTGGTTGGGATCGATGGCCAAAAGGGTCAGTCCTCGCGGGGCTGTCTGTGCTCGGTTGCCACCGCTGCGATCGTAGCATCGGCGGCCGAGTCTGACACGCAAGACCTAACCCAATCGTTCCGTAGACGAGCGGACGCGGCCACTTCAGACTCCGGCCGATGTCAATCGCCGGATCTGGTGCGACCCAGCCGCTGTCCGGACCGTGCGCTCCAGCGCGCGCTGAGGTCGATTCGCGCTGCGCCGAGGCCGAGCGGCTGGCACAGGCGGCAGTCGCGCATCGCCAACGGCTGCGCGACATCAGAATTCAGCTCAACGAGATGGTCGCCGTGCGTGAGGCCGACGCTCGGGTACGCGATCGCCGCCAGCTGATCGAGTCCAAAGATGGAGCACGAGGGGCTTACAGCACCCAGATCCTCCACGCGCGCAACCAGGGCGACGTGCGCGAGGCCGCACGTGTCTGGCTGCGCGAGATTGACCGCCTCAACCGCCAGATCTCGAGGGCCGAGCGTCGCGCAGTGGACGTGACGCGCCAGGCAAATGACCTGGAGAGGGCACTGCCGGGCATCGAGCTTGCCGCCGATGTCGCACGCATCGCCGCGGAAACCGCACAGGTGGCCTGCTTCGATGCGCGTCGCGCGCTGGCCGCCTGCGAGGAGGACGCTCAGCAGCGCATCCAGCGGACGACGCCCGCACGACTGAACCCAGCCAAGAGTCGGGCGGCACCCAGCGCCGCGGCCGGAAGCGTCGCGCCAAGCGAACAGAGCCTTGTGCCGCCCATCTCGCTCGTCCTGCAGGGGGACCGTGACACGCTGCGCTCACTGTCCCTGCGCCTGGCCGACGAAACAGGCGTCGACGCGGGTCGCCTTCAGCTGCTGCTGCTCGAACTGCGCGAGCAGATCGCGAGCAGTGCACTCGAGGAGAATTTCCTCCAATTTCCGGATTCCCACCCGTTCTGGAGCCAGCTGCCGAGGCGCGACGGCCGCCAGGTGGCCGCCAGCCTGTCATCAATGGGTTTCCGCTTCGACGGCAGCGGCGCCTGGTTAGACGATCACTCGCCAACAATTCGCGAGCTGGCCCTGGCAATCTCGCACGTCGGCATCGATCCGCGCAGCATGCGCCGCCCACCTGACCTTGCGGCAGTAGGCCAGCTTTGGCTGGGAACCACGGTGTCAGTCGAGGAGTATGTGGCGACAAAGGCGCCCGACCTGGAGCTCGAGCAGGTCATTAACTGCCTGGGCGCCCGGGCAGGGCGGTTGTCCGAGCTGTGGGACCTGTGGGGCCGCCTCCGCCCGCTGCTTCTGACCCCGGCGTAGAGCGCTTTCCGCTAGCGGTTCATCTTGAGCACGCGGAAGCCCTCGGCTGCCGCGGTGCCGATCTTCTGGCCGCTCTCTGAAGCCCAGCCGCGCAGCATCTGCTCCAGCTCCTCGGGCTTGCGCAGCTGGCTCTTGTGCTCGCGCAGGGCGGCGATCTTGACGTCGAGAGTGTCGGAAGTGTCGACCCACTCGGTCGGTTTGTCGCTGAAAAAGAGGTAGACGATGTCCACGTTGTGGGGCTCCAGGCCCTCGTCGAGAACGAGGTGCGGAAAGGCCATCGCGTTGCGCGCTGCCGGGTAGACGGCATCGACCGCGGCGAGCGCCGCGTTGCGGTGGTCGATGTGCTGGATGAACCCCTCTTCGTGAATTACGACGGTCGGATCCATGCACATCACCGCGTCAGGCTTGAACTCGCGGATGATGCGCACAAGCTGCTCGCGCAGGGCCAGATCGTTGTCCAGGGCGCCGTCCGGGCGATGCAGAAAATCGACAGACTCGTAACCCACCACCGCCGCAGCCGCGCGCTGCTCCTTTTCGCGAGTCTTGGCCAGCTCCAGCGGATCTGTCCGCGCATCGTCCGCGCCGGCGTCGCCACTCGTGCAGCAGACCATCCTTCCGACCGACCCGGCGCGGATCCACTTGGCCATCGTGCCGGCCACGCCGAAGTCGGCATCGTCGGGGTGGGCGACGATGACAAGCACCCTTTCCGGGCGCTCGAGATGCGCACTAATCGGCCCGTTGTCACCCATTTGTAATTCACTCATTTGACATGCATAAAGCGCCGTGTTGATCAGGTTGCATGGGCGTTTCTACTGTGTATGCTTGGTCCCGAGGCATCGCTCGTCTCCCCCCACGGGCGATGTCTCACTACGTCCGCGAGGCGGTGCTCTTGGCCTGTTCCTCGTCGAGCGCTTCGAGCACCTGCTGAGCGTGGCCCTCCGGCTTGACAGCTGGCCAGCGACGGGCGACGCGCCCTTCCGGATCGATCAGGAAAGTGGCTCGCTTGACGCCCATGTACGGCTTGCCGTAGTTCTTCTTCTCGACCCACGTTCCGTACTCCTGCGCGACTGCATGATCCTCATCGGCGAGGAGCACGAAGGGCAATCCGAACTTGGCCTTGAAGCGCGCCTTGCTGCCCGTGCCCAGGATGCTGACGCCCCACACCTCCGCATTGCGGATGCCGTACTCGCGGTCGGCGTCACGGAACTCGCACGCCTCGATCGTGCAGCCTGAGGTGTCGTCCTTTGGGTAGAAGAAAAGGACGGTCCACTGCCCGCGTCGATCGGTCAGGTGGCGCTCCGTGCCGGTGTCGTCGAAGAGCGTGAAATCGGGCGCACTAGCGCCCTCAGCCGGCATCGCATCTGTCTCTGCGCCGGTCATTGCATCGGTCATTCGTACAGCCTAACTACCATTGCCGGGTGAAGCACATAGGGTTCCTTTCGTTCGGGCATTGGGGTGCATCTGCCTATTCCCAGGTGCGCAGCGCCTCCGACGCGCTGATCCAGTCGATCGAGCTTGCCGAGGCGGCCGAGGAGTTGGGCGCAGACGGTGCCTACTACCGCGTTCACCACTTCGCGCGCCAGCTCGCGTCGCCCTTTCCGCTGCTTGCCGCGGTTGGCGCGCGAACGAAGCGCATCGAGATGGGCACGGCCGTCATCGACATGCGCTACGAGAACCCGCTGTACATGGCCGAGGACGCCGGAGCAGCGGACCTGATCGCCGGCGGCCGGCTGCAGCTGGGCATCAGCCGCGGCTCGCCCGAGCAGGTCATCGACGGCTTCCGCTACTTCGGCTACGAGCCTGCCGCGAAGGCGAGGACGACGCCGCCATGGCGCGCCGCCACGCCCAGGAGTTCCTCGACGTGCTCAAGGGCGAGGGCTTTGCCAAGCCCAACCCGCGGCCGATGTTCCCCAACCCGCCCGGCCTGCTGCGTGTGGAGCCGCACTCGGACGGTCTGCGCGATCGGATCTGGTGGGGCGCGGCCACTGACGCCACGGCCGTGTGGGCCGCACAGCTGGGCATGAACCTGCAGAGCTCCACGCTCAAGTTCGACGAGACGGGCGAGCCACTGCACATCCAGCAGCGCAAGCAGATCGAGGCCTACCGCGCCGCGTGGAAAGAGGCCGGCCACACGCGCGAGCCACGCATCTCGGTCAGCCGCAGCATCTTCGCCCTCGTCGACGACCGCGACCGCGCCTTCTTCGGCCACGACCGAGATGACCGCGACAAGATCGGATGGCTCGACGAGACGACCCGCGCCGTCTTCGGGCGCAGCTACGCCGAAGAGCCGGACGTGCTCGTCAAGGAGCTCGCCGCTGGACGAAGCGATCGCCGCGGCCGACACGCTGCTGCTGACCGTCCCCAACCAGCTCGGCGTGGAATACAACGCGCACGCCATCGAGAGCATCCTCAAGTTCGTGGCCCCGGACCTGGGCTGGCGCTAACTCGCGGGCTCGTCGATTCCGTCGCCGTCCGCGGCAGTTTCCGGATAGTTCCGCCCAAACGGCACTATCGACGACATCCGGTACCTCTAAACGAGCTCTGCGAGACGCTCTGGGACCGCCACCACGTCGACGTAATCGACCCTCCGAGCGAGGTTAGAACCCTGGGTCCCGCGCGATGGTTCCGCTTGGCTGGAACCATCGCGAATCGGCCTCTGCTGGCGCTGGCGCGCGATCTCGGGCTATGGCGACCCCGCGTTACAGGGCGGCAGCTTCCGAGCAGGTCGCACTTCCGCTACCTGATGACGTTGATCCGGGCTGCGTCTACGTCAACACGGACCGCTTGACCGAGCTCGGGTAGGTCAGCGCCGCGGACCTCGAGCTCGAGCGATTCTCCGGCGCTTGTCTTGAGCGTGACGCGGACGTGGTCGCCGTGGAAGCGTCGCGCGGTGACCGTCCCTGTGATGTCTCCGTGGTCCGCGATCACCAGCGCTTCTGGTCGGAGCACGAGCGTCACCTTGCCGTCCGCCTGACCGGGTAGAGAAAGCTTGCCCCACGGTGAATTGGCTGTTCCAGCGTGCACTTCCGCGTCGGCGACATTGTGGAAGCCAAGGAATCTGGCCGTCCACGCATCGGGCGGCTGCGACCAGAGCGCCACCGGCGTGCCCAAGGCCGCTGCCGTGCCGTCGCGCATGATGACGACGCGATCGGCCACGGTGAACGCCTCCTCCTGGTCGTGCGTGACGTAGACGATGGGCAGGTGCAGCTCGGCAAAGAGCGCCGCCAGATCGTCGAGCAGCCGAGCACGCAGCGCGCGGTCAAGGGCGCCCAGCGGCTCGTCGAGCATCAGCAGCCGCGGCGTCGGCGCCAGTGCCCGGGCCAGCGCGACGCGTTGCTGCTCACCGCCGGACAGCTCCGTGATGCGCCGCGATCCGTAGCCGCCCAGCCCGACCAAGGCCAGGACTTCGTCCACTCTGACGTCGATCTGGGCGCGCGCGTCGCCGCGCATCTCCAACCCAAATGCCACGTTGCCGCGCACATCGCGCTGCGGAAACAGGACGTAGTCCTGGAACATGAGCCCGAAATTGCGCTCGTGAACGGGCACGCCGGCCAGGTCGCGGCCGTCGAGCGTGATCCGGCCGCCGGTCAGCGGCTCCAGCCCGCACATCGCGCGCAGCAACGTCGACTTGCCCGATCCGCTCGGCCCGAGCAGGGCAACCGTCTCCGTGTCGCCCACGGCCAGCGAGACGCCGTCGACTGCGTGCGTGTCACCGTAGGCGACGCGGACGTCGACCAGCTCGAGCATCAGGCGTCCTTGGTCAACATGGTCGGCACTACTCGGTCTGCAGCCGGTCGAAGGCCAGCACGGACAAGCCGGTGACGAGCATCAGCAATGCGGCCATGGCCATCGCCTGGCCGAAAGCGAGCGCGCCCGGTTGGCTGAGCAGTCGGTAGACCGCGACGGGCATCGTTGGTGCGTCGGGTCGAACGATGAACAGCGTCGCCCCGAATTCGCCCAGGCTGACCGCGAAGGCGAAGCCGGCGCCGATCAGCAGCGCGCGTCGGACGATGGGCAGATCGATCTCGCGCCACACGCGCGCGGGCGAGGCACCGAGCACGCGCGCGGCATCGCGCAGCCTTTCGTCAACTGAACGCAGGACGGGCACGGTCGCCCGAACCAGAAACGGCAGCGCCACGATGGCGTGCGCGATGGGAATCAGGATGATCGACGTGCGCAGGTCGAACGGCAGATTGCCCAGCGCGACGAGGAAGCCGAAGCCCACGATCACCGCACTCGTGCCCAGCGGCAGCATCAGCAGCGCGTCGAAGCCGCTGGCCAGCCGTCCGCGACCGCGGGCTATCACGACTGCCGCCATCAGTCCCAGCGGCGCACAGATGAGCGTGGCGATGAGCGCGAAGACGAGCGAGTTCTGGACCGCTTCGATCGGCGGCACAAATAGCGCGGAGCGCTGGTCCGTGGCGAAGAGTGCCTGGAAGTTCTGGAGGCCGTAGCCGCTCGGACCGGCGAGCGAACGCTCGACCAGGACGGCGAGCGGCAGTCCCAGGATGACGGCCATGACCAGCAGGTTCGCACTCACTACCGCACGCTCCGCCCGCGTCCGCGGACGACGCGCAACCGCGCCGCGCGTCAACAGCCGCGACTGCACTGCGCTGCGCTGCTGGTAGCGCGAGTAGGCGAAGAGCAGCACGGCCAACGCCGTCATCTGGAGCAGCGACAGCACGGCCGCGGTGCGCAGGTTGAGCAGCTCCGCGGTCTGTCGGTAGATCTCCACCTCGAGCGTGGAGAACTGCACGCCACCCAGGATCAGGATCACGCCAAAGCTGGTGAAGGTGAACAGGAACACGATCGACGCCGCCGATGCGATCGCCGGCCGGAGCAGCGGCAAGGTCACGCTTCGGAAGGCCTGCCAGCGCGACGCGCCAAGCACGCGCGCGGCGTCCTCGAGACGTGGGTCGATCTGCGCCCAGACGCCGCCAACGACGCGCATCACGACCGCGTAGTTGTAGAAGACGTGCGCGGCGAGGATGGCAAAGATCGTGTGGTCGAGGCGAATGCCCAGCGGACTGCGCGCGCCGAGCAGCGCCAGGAACGCCGCCGCGACCACGACCGTCGGCAATACGAAGGGCACGATCGCGAGGGCGCTGATCAAACGCTTGCCGGGGAAGTTGAAGCGGGCGAAGACGTACGCGCCGGGAAGCGCGATGACCACCGTCAGCAACGTCGATAGCGCCGCCTGCCAGAGCGTGAACCAAATGACCTCGACGACGAACGGTTGGGCAAGCACGGCCAGTGCAGCGCCGATATCCAGAGTGCCTCCCGGCGCCAACCCGAGGGCCAGGATCGAGACAACCGGGTAGACGAAAAAGACGCCCAGGAACGCGAGCGGCGGCGCCGCGATCAGTGGTGTGGCCAGACGCGCGCGGCTCATCGCACGAAGCCGATCAGTGCAGGACCGTGTCGGTCCACTCCTGGATCCAGCGGTCGCGGTTGGCCGCGATCGTGGCCGGGTCCATCGTCAGTGGCTCGGTCGCCTTGGCCGGGAACCTGGTGAACAGGTCCGTGACCTGGGCGTCGGGATTGGTCGGAAACACGAACATGTTGAGCGGCATGTCCGACTGGAACTCGGCAGACGCCATGTAGTCGACCCACGCCTGCGCCCCGGCCGGATTGGCCGCGCCGGCAAGAACGGCGGCGAACTCGATCTGCCTGAAGCAGCTGTCGTCGACGTTGCCCGTGGGCGACTCGGTTGGCTGTGGATCGGCGAAGTAGACCTCTGCCGCAGGACTGGTGGCGTACGAGACGACCAGCGGCCTCTTGCCGGCGCCGGCACCACCGGAGAACTCGTTGTAGTAGGCGCTGTTCCAGTCGGGCGCGACGAGCACGCCGTTGGCGTGCAGGTCGCTCCAGTACTCGAGCCACGTGTAATCGCTCGACTCCCCAAAGCGGATGACCGTCGAGATCAGGAAGGCCAGACCGGGCGAAGAGGTCGCCGGGTTCTCGACCACCAGCCGGTCCTTGTATTGCGGCTTGGTCAGGTCGGCAATCGTCTGCGGAACGGTGTCGGCATCGAACGCCTTCTTGTCGTAATTGATGCACACATCGCCGTAGTCGATCGGCGTAACCCTGTTCTGCGGATCAAGCTTGAATTCGGCAGGAATTGACGCGGCCGCGGGCGAGACGTAGGGAACGAAGATGCCCGCGTCGAGCGCGCGCGACAGGAACGTGTTGTCGACGCCGTAGAGCACGTCGCCGAGCGGGTCGTTCTTGGTCAGGATCGCCTGGTTGACCATCGTCCCGGCGTCGCCGCCCTTGAGCACCTTGAGCGTGGCGCCGTATTGCGACTGGAAATCGCCTATGACCGAATCGGTCGCGGCGAACGAGTCGTGCGTGACGAGCGTGACGTCGCCGAGCGAGATGGGCGTCGCCGGCGGCGGCGTCTCAGATGGAGTCGGCGCGCTGGTCGGTGGTTGGCTCGTCGGCCGTTGGTTGGCTGGTTGGCGATTGACTGGTCGCTGTCGGTTGGCCGTCGCGGTTGATTGGCTGGCCGTCGACGTCTGGCTCGTCGTTGGCAGTGGCGTTGGCCCGGGCCCAGCGCAGGCGACGAGAAGGAACGCCACGATCGCAATTGCGCTGAAGCGGTTCATTGTTGTGCCCTCGTGCGGACGACCAGCAGCCGTCCGCTGCGTGCGCTGACCGTGGCCGTTCGCCCGGTCATCACGTTTGAAAGGCCGCGCGCCGGGCCCTGCGTCAGTGCCTCAGCGACAAGCGGGTATTCCAGGCCCGCTGTCGTGACGCCGCCGACCACCGGCGCGAGCGGGAGGAGCGACACGAAGTCGCCCGGTTGCCCGTCGATCGTCAGTGTCGCGCCGCCGTGGACCAGGCGAGCCTCGCTCGCGCCGTCGGCGAGACGCACGTCATGGCCGGCGAGCTCGGGTTGAGCGAGCAGGAGCAGGTTGGCGATCGTGTGCTCCAGCCGCGCGCCACCGAACGCGCCAACGATCAGCATGGATGTGGCGCCGCGACTGAGCGCTTCGCGGATGGCGAGCTCAGTGTCGCTCTCGTCCTTTGTCGTGGGATGGATGACGACATCCGCGCCGGCCGCACGAAATCGCTCGACGTCGTCGGGGGTCAGAGAGTCGGCGTCGCCGACGACAACGTCGACGCGGAAGCCGAGCGCACTCGCCTTCAGGGCGCCGCCGTCAACGCCGATTACAAGATCGGCGCCGTCCGGACCGAGCAGGCGCTCGACGTCAGCGCGCGTGGGGACATCGCCATCGGCGACGATCAGGACATTCAAGAAAGGTGACTCCCTTCGCTGGTACGAACCAGATCAGGTTCCTAGGGTCTGCGGCTGGCCGCACTCTCAGCGCCTTGAAAGGGCGCTCCCCTGTCCCGTATTCGACTGTGACCCATTCTACGTCCGACTGCGTCCGCGCTAGACTCCGGCCGTGCCCGAGATCCCGTTTGCCTCTCAGCCCGTGCTCGACGCTGCCGCCAAGAAGGGCGTCACGCTCGAGATAGTCACGTTCGACGAGTCGACTCATACCGCCGAGGAGGCCGCGCGCGCGGTTGGTGCGGAGGTCGGACAGATCGTCAAGTCGCTCGTCTTCGTCGCCGATCGCGATGAGGGACCGGATCCGTGCCTGGTGCTCGTCAGTGGCGCCAACATGGTCGATGTTCAGCTTCTCGCAGGAGTGCTGACAGAGCTGCGCATGCGGCGCGCCACGGCCGACGAGGCGCACGAGTTCACGGGCTTTTCAATCGGCGGCATCCCACCCTTCGGCCACACGCGACAAATCCGGACCGTGATGGATCCTGACCTGGGCCGCTTCGCCACGATCTGGGCGGCCGCGGGAACACCGAACACGGTCTTCGCGCTCACGCCGGCGACGCTGCGCATGCTCGCCAATGCCGTCGTCGCGCCGATTGCGAGCGCGCCGGTGCGACAGCCCGACATGCCTGCTCCCGATGCCGCGGGCGCGCCAAGCGGAGCGTGAGCGCAGAGGTCCAACGCCTCTCCGTCCAATACCCGGGCGGCTTCGCCGCGCGTTATCGGTGGGCCGGCAGCGGCCAGGCGGCAGAAGTCTTCGGCATCTCCGAGAGCGATGGCACGCTCAACGACTTCGGCCCGCTCATCGACCCCGAACCTGACCGAAAGTGCCGCGCTGAGCTGCGCGTCGAAGGGCCCACCGCCAGCTGGACGGCGCGTTTCGCGTCCGACATCTTCGACGCCCCGGACGCGGTCCTGCTCGACACGGTGGGGCTGCTCGTGGTCCGCTATGGCTTCCGCGTGTACGCGCTCGACGCGCGGACAGGTGAGCTTGCCTGGACGTACGCGAGCGGCACGCCGACCATTTCGCTGCTCGCCTCCGCCCGCCTGGACCACGTGCTGCTCCAGACAGAGCTGGAGACGATCGCGCTTCGCCCGGATGGCACCGTCGCATGGCGTGCGGCGCACTCCGACGTCATCACCGACGCCCAGCTGATTGCCGGCCGGCTCGATCTGACGACGTACTCCGGCGCCCACGTCTACCTTGACGCCAAGACCGGCGAGGCCGCCTGAGGCGGCCCTAAATGTGTGGACGAAACGTGGATAGCTTTTACGGCGAGCCCGTTTTTGGTGGACAACCTTCCTTGACCCTGCACGTGGACCGCGACTACCGTTCGTATCAGCCCGGAGGGGCCAGAAGCGAAGCTAGCGACCGCGATCACATCAAGGTCCACGCCTCGTGAAGGTTCCTTCGGGTTTTCGCATGCCCGCGCGACGGCCAGCGCGACGGCCAGCGCCACGGCCGCGATGATTGCCACGATCGCGCTCAGCGCAGCAGTCGTCTGCCTGGTCGGCGCATTCCTGCTGCTCCGTTCGCTGGGCATTCGCTATCGCGTCGGCCGTCTGCTCGCCGTGGCGCCAATCGTCGAGATCGATGCCGCCCGCAAGCTCGCCGCGCGCAAACCGAAGTACGTTCGCGTCACCGGTCGCATCTCGAGCGACGAGGAGTTCCCCGACGAGAACGATCGACCGCTCGTGTTCCGCCGCAAGCGCATCGAGATCGCCACGGATGACGGCAAATGGCGCACGATCGCCGACGAGCGCGAGGCCGTGCCCTTCAGCGTCGAGACGCGCGATGCGCATATCGCGATCGACGTCGACGCCATCGGCGATGGGCTGGTCGCAATTCCGCGCGAGTCGATGGGCATCCTGGGCGATCTGCCTGCCGAGCTGCTCGAAGGCATTGACGACCTACCCGCGAAAGACACCCGGGCGCGCCTCGTGATCGAGCAGCTGTCGGCCGTCGAGCACGCCACGGTGTGCGGGACGCCCGTGCTGCGCGACGGTCAGCCGGCGATGACGACAGGCCTGGGCCGGCCGCTGATCGTGACCATCCTTGAGCCACCGGAGGCGATGCGCCTGCTTGCCGCGGGGCAGCGGCCGCGCGTCTTGGGTGCTGCCGCGTTCCTGGCCGGCGCGCTGGCATTTGCGGTGTTGACGGCTGCGGCGCTCATCGCTGGTCTCTGATCGTTCCGGTGTAGGCTCGGGCCGGTGTTCCGTGGCCTCGTTTCTGCCGTAATCCTGGCGCTCGCCCTGACCCTGTGTGCGCTCGCGCCGGTCTACGCCGCGGACCCGACTGCGGCCGCAAACCCCGGCGCGTCGCCGGTCCTGGTCGATCCGCTTGATCCGCGCGCCGGTGAGGGCGCGAGCAAGGTCGGCGCGCCGCTGCTGGCCGTCGTTCTCGTACTCGGCATCGGCACGTTCGCGGCCGTGGCGACATTTGCCTTTGTCCGGGTGACCCGCCGGGCGTGACAAAGCGGCAGATGGCGCATCGCGTAGATGCGCCGCGTCGCAGGTGGCCGGTGGCCGCGCTGGCGGCCGCGATCCTGGTTGTCTTGGTCGGCCTGATCGGAGCGATGGTCATCTTCGGCGGTCGACGCCCGGAGGCTTCACCCGATCCACATCCCTCGCCGTCACCGGTGCCTTCTTCGATCGCGGGAACAAGTCCCACGCCGAGGGGCTCCGGGCGTCAATCGGCCGCCCCGCCGACCGCTACCACAACGCCCGCGACAAATCAGCCGACGGCCACGCCAGACCGGTCACCCACACCGTCTCCGACACCACCAGCCACCCCCACGCCGCCGCCCAATGCCGCGCCGCAGTCCGCGGACGACTTCGATCTCAACGGCCAGGTCATCGATATTGGCTTTCCGCTGCGCGCGGACACGGACTATCACTACCGCGACAACTGGCTGGAGCGGCGCGACGGGCCGCCCGATCCGTACAACCACGCCAAGGTCGGACCGGACGGCGCGCTCGTCCGACTGCACGATGGCATCGACATCTACGCGGCTGAGGACGAACCTGTCCTCTCGCCGTTCGACGGCGTGGTCATCGATCCGGCCACGAAATGGACGCCGTGGGAGCCCGACCGGTACGGCCTGACCGTGGTCGTCCAGAGCGAGGAACCAACGAGCGTGGGCTACACCGCGGTCCTCGTGCATCTCGACAAGGTCTGGGTCGACATCGGCCAGCACGTCTCGCGCGGCCAGGTGATCGGAGTCCTGGGCCGGACGGGCAACGCGGAGAACGTCCAGCCGCAGCTGCACTTCGAGCTGCGCGCCCCGTTTCTGATCGACTGGTCGCCGATAGGCGAGGACCGCCAGGTGGATGCGTTCAATCCCTACCCATCGCTCGTGGCGGCCGACCCGAATTCCTAGATGGTGCGCGTAAGCAACTAGCCGGGCGCTGGTGGGACCTTTGTGCCACTGGTGGACAGGGCCGCTCCGCGTAGCCTCGGGAGGTTCTTATCGGTCAGCTTTCCTGACAATTCTTAACGGCGGAGTCGACAAACGAAAACTGCCCGTCCAAGCGACTTCCTGAGCGTCAGCCAGGCGGCGCGCACTCTTGGCGTGCATCCCAACACGGTCCGCGCATGGACCGCGCAGGGTGTTCTGCCGTGTCTGCGCATCAACGGCCGTGGCGATAGGCGTTACAAGCGCGCGGACCTGACACGATTCATGAAGAAAGCGTCGGCTGGTTCGACGCGCGTCGTGCGTAACACGGACAACTACGACCGCATGGCGACCTGGGCGGCGCAGCTCCATTCGATCCAGCAGCTGGGCACGCGGCTTACACGCCTGCGCTCTGTCAACGAGATCGGCCAGACGATCTGCACAGAGCTGAACCAGCTCGTCGCCTGCCACAACATCCGCGTCTACCGCGTCGATGGTGAGGAGTGCCTGCCCGTCGCGTGGCGCGGAGAAGTCGGCGAATACCTGAGCGAGGACGGCGAGCAGCTCCGACTGAAGGTCGGTGAGGGAATCACCGGTTGGGTCGCCCGCCACGGCCTGGCCCAGATGCTCAACGACGCCGCGGCCGACCGTCGGACACAGACCATTCCGGGTACCGACGAGGATTTGGACGAATCACTCCTGCTTGCGCCGATGCTCTTCGACGACGAAGTGATCGGCGTCATCGTGCTGGCCAAGCTCGGCCTCAACCAGTTCGGCCCCGACGACCTGCGCGTGCTCGAGATCTATGCCTCGATCGCAGCCCAGGCGATGGCGAACGCCGACGCGACGGAAAGACTGCGCGCGCAGTCGGAGACCCTGGCACGTCAGCTCAACAGCCAACGCGAACTGCTGCGCGTGACCGAATCGATCCTGACCACGCTCGATACCCAGACGCTGCTCGAGGAGATCGCCGAGCGCCTGCAGGTGATCGTCCCGGTCGACAACATCTGCGTCAGCGTCCATGACGCGGCTACGCGACGGCTGCGCGCGATCTTCGCGCGCGGCGTATACGCCAAGCAGTTCCTGGCCATCGAGCTACCCGACGATGGCGGGGTGAGCGGTGACGCGCTGCGCACCGGCGAGGCGCAGCTTGTCCAGGACGAGCTGGCGGACCAACGTGTGCTGCATTTCGACGAGCTCGGCCCGCACGCCGGTGCGCTGATCGTGGCCCCGCTGCGCAGTGGCGACGGCATCCAGGGCGAGCTCATGATCGAGCGACTGGGCGACGCCGCGCATTTCACAAGCGAGGAGTTCGACCTGGTCAAGCTCTTCGCAGCACACGTGTCAATCGCACTGCGCAACGCCGCCGCGCATCGCGCGGTCGAGTTGCGCGCCGAGACCGATCAGTTGACCGGCCTGTGGAACCACGGCGCGCTGACCGAGCAGATCGATCGCCTCGTTGGTCAGCGCGCGCGCTTCTCGATGCTGATGGTCGATCTGGACTTCTTCAAGCACTACAACGACCACCTGGGCCACCAGGAAGGCAACTCGATGCTGCAGAGCGTGGCCCATGTGTTGCGCGACTCGTGTCGTGAATCGGACCTCGTCTTCCGCTTCGGCGGCGACGAGTTCGCCGTACTGCTGCCATCGACCGGCCTGAGCGGTGCCCGAACCGTGGCTGAGAAGATCCACGCTGCGGTTTCCGCAATGAGCGTCGAGATGAAATCCCCGGTCGACGTGACGTGCTCGGTGGGCATCGCGGTCTATCCCAAGGACGGTCACGACGCAACGAGCGTGATCATCGCGGCTGACCGGGCCTGTTACGCGGCCAAGCGTGCCGGCCGCGACCGCATCGCCACGGCCGCCGAAGGTCTCGCGCTGGCGACCGAGTTCCGGCCGACTGAGCCGACGCCGCTCGACGTCGCCGAACGAAGCTACTCGGCCGCCTGAGCGTCTCTTCCGCGGACGCCCAGGTCACCCGGCCCAATCTCAGGCGCCGCTGCGCGGCGCACCCTGACCGCACTGCCCTCGAGCACTGACAGCGACGTCCGCCGCGTTGCCCTGACTCTGGGCGATGCACAGCCGGCCGTACGAGTCCTCGTACATCAGGTAGCCACCCTGTGGCGTATCGCCGAAGGTCTGGGCCCAGGGCATCGTCAGGCTCTCGCTTCGTCCGCCGAAGCGGACCTCCAACTCGTCGCCGTGGCCCAGTCCGACGATCGCGTCGAGGAGATCGGCCGTGACGCCCGCGAGCTTTAGATTGCCGAACGTGTCGCGGTAAATCACGGTCGACTCGAGCTCGCCCTCGCGGACCACGACCGGCGGCCAGTCGATCTGGACGAGATCGTCCGGGTCGATTTCCGGGCCGATCGCGTCGAGCGGCACGCCCAGCGCGAGATGCGCCGCGGCCGGCGCGAACAGGTCGCGTCCGTGGAAGGTCGACGTCAGTACCGGCAGGCGGTACTGGATGTTGTCGATGACGTGGACGCGCATGATCCCGCCCAGCCGCTCGGCGCCCGGGATGAGCAGGCCGTTGTCCGGCCCAACCAGGAGATCGCCTCGGCCGGTCTCGATCGCCACGGGTCGCCGGCTGGTGCCCACACCCGGATCGACCACGGCCATGTGCGCACCGATGGGCAGATACGGCAGCGCGCACCACAGCATCAAAGCGCCATGGCGGATGTTGTATTTCTCGATCTCGTGGGTGATATCCACGATGAGCGCCTCGGGCACGATCGAGAGCACGACGCCGTGGCAGATTGCCGCGCTCGGGTCCCGCGCGCCCCAGTCGGTGAGCATGCTCACGAACGGGCGCTGGTCGTTGCGCGGAATGCGCGCGGCAGCGGGCGTGGTAACGACCCAGGTCATGCGTCGGCTCATCTGCATGCGATGGTAATTTGGCGCGGTGAACACGATCGCCGACAGGGGCGGAGCCAAGTGGGACAAGGCGGCGCGTTACCTGCGCATCGCCATGCTGCTCAACGACCATCCGGATGGGCTGTCTGCGCAGGACCTGGCCGATCGCATCGGCGTCTCGAAGCGCACCGTCTATCGCGATCTGCTGTCGATGGACTCAGACGCGGGTCTGCCCATCTGGCAGGACACAGGCAAGTTCGGCCTGGAGCGTGGCGCGTTCCTGCCGCCCCTGGCGCTGACGCTGCACGAGGCGACGACGCTTTTCCTGGCCGCGCGCCTGCTGGCCAAGGTCAGTGACGAGCACGACACGGAGCTGATCGGCGCGTTCGTCAAGCTGGCCCAGGTGCTGCCGCCGGTGCTCGCCGCGCACATTGAGGCGACCGTCGACGTGTTCAGCTTGGTACCGCCCAACCCGCGCTTCACGAAGGTCTTCCGCGTCCTCGCGGAGGGTTGGGCGCAGCAGCGCGTCGTCGAGATCGAGTACGACGCAGGTGTCTACGACGCGACCAAGCCGGCGCGCAAAGCGAAGGTCCAGCCACTCGCGATCGAGCCGTCGGCATTGACCCATGCCCTGTATCTGCTGGCCTGGGATGAGGGCCGCAAGGCACGGCGCACGTTCAAGGTCGAGCGCATCCTGTCGGCATCGCTGACGCCGGCGACGTTCGAGCCGGTCGAGGGCTATTCAGCCGCGGTTGAGCTGGCGCGCGCGTGGGACGTGATTGCCGACGACGAGCTGATCGACGTGGTGATCCGCTTCTCGCCAGCGGTGGCCAAGCGCGCCGGGGAGACGCGCTGGCATCCCAGCCAGGAGACCTCCGATCAGCCCGACGGATCGCTGCTCTGGAGCGCCACGGTCGCGGGCACGCGCGAGATCCGCATCTGGATCATGGGCTGGGGTGCCGACGCCCAGGTCCTGGAGCCGGCCGAGCTGCGCGCCGACGTCGCCGATGAGCTGGCCCGCGCCGCCGCGCTGTACGAGCCCTGACCGAGCGCCGCCTCGGGCGCCCTGCGGCTGCCGCCAAATTCAACCGACATCCAAGTCCTGAGTCTGGTCTATAGATTCGAGGCGTGACGTCGATGCTGATCGATCATGTCGCGCTGCTTGCTGCCGACGCCGCGAGCAAGACTGCGGAGCTGCGCGCACAACTTGGCCTTGGCGCAGAGCGAGGCATGTACTACCCGCGCGCCGGAACTCGGCATTGGTTTGTCCCGCTTCAGCCGCCACAGGGTCTCGAGGTGATCGAGATCGAGAACCGCGAGGCCGCGCAGAACGGCCCCGACGGACAGGCGGTACTCGCGTGCGAGACGCGCGGCTTCGGCCTGTTCAGCTGGTGCGTGCTCGTCGACGACCTGGACGCGATCGCCCTCCGCCTGGGGATCGACATCCACGATTACACCCTGGCCCAGGCCGACGGCACCCTGCGTGGATGGCGGACGGTCAGCGGCGCAGCGCACCTGCCATTCTTCATCGATTACCCCAACAACGGCGATCGAGCGGGCCGATTTCGCGCGATGTACGAGCGCGCTGGCCACACCAGCGCGCCCACCGAGTTCGCGCGGTTGCGGATCAGCGGCTCAGAGCGCGAGCATCGCGAGTGGCTCGGGCCACACGACCTGCCACTTGACTTCATCGCCGGCCGAATGGGCCTCGTTGAGGCACGCATCGCCACCGCCTGGGGCGACGCCGTCATCCGTTAGGCGACTTACCCGCCAGGCGGTAAGGAGCCAGGAATCTATAGACCAGACTCAGGAACAGCAGGCTGGTGTCTAAAGTCGGGACTCGACTCCCGAGGAGCGGGGTAGCGCGCGACAGGCTTCCTCGAAGCGGGTCAGCCAGTAGCGCCACATCTCCTCGTGCAGCGTCACCTGGGCGGCGTTGGGCAGGCCAACGTGGCGCAGCGTCACCCACGTGCGTGAGCCGTGATCGATCGCGTCGAAGGCGACCACGCTTGTCGCGCCCAACGGTCGCTCGACCCAGTCCCAGGCAAAGCTGACGTGCTGTGGCGGATCGAGCGCGACGACATGGCCGACGGCCTGCGCGTCTCTCATCCGCACGCGCAGCTCCCCACCGACGCGTGCGTCCAACGTTGCCGAGTCGAGCCAACGGCGCAGGCCGTCGGCCGTGGCAAACAGCGGGAACACCAGATCGCGCGTCGCATCGACCTCTGTCTGCAACTCGACCCGATCGTTCACAGGCCGTGACCCTCCGCGGAGCTAGAGCTGCTTGACCGCCGCCACGAGCTGGGCCAGGCCGTCCTTCGCGTCGGCGAAGAGCATGCCCGTCTTGGGGTTGGTGTACAGCTCGTTGTCAATGCCCGCGTAGCCCGGCCGCATCGAGCGCTTCATGACGATGATCGAGCGTGCATGGTCCACGTCGAGGATCGGCATGCCGTAGATCGGGCTGGCAGGGTTGGACCGCGCCGCCGGGTTGGTGACGTCGTTCGCACCAACCACGAGCGCCACGTCGGCGCGCTCGAACTCGGGGTTGATCTCGTCCATTTCCTTGAGCTGCGGGTAGGGCACATTGGCCTCTGCGAGCAGCACGTTCATGTGGCCCGGCATGCGCCCGGCCACCGGATGGATGGCGTATGAGACTTCCACCCCGCGCTGCTCGAGCAGATCGGCGAGCTCGCGGCAGGCGTGCTGCGCCTGGGCCACGGCGAGCCCGTAACCCGGGACGATGATCACCTTCTGGGCGTAGGCGAGCTGGATCGCCGCGTCGTCGAGGCTGACCTCGCGCACCGTGCCGCCTTCGAAGCCGGCAGTCGCTCCGCCGGCCGCGGCATCACCCGTACCGAAGCCGCCGACCATGATGTTCATGATCGAGCGGTTCATGGCGTCGGCCATGAGCTTGGTCAGGATCGCGCCCGACGCACCGACCAGCGCGCCGGCGATGATCAACACCGGGTTGCCGACCACGAAACCGGCCATCGCCGCGGCGGTGCCGGTGAACGAGTTGAGGAGCGAGATCACGACGGGCATGTCCGCGCCGCCGATGGGCAGCACGAGCGTGATTCCGAAAGTAAGCGCGGACAGGACGACAAGGCCCAGAACGATGAGCTGGACTTCTGACGTGAGGACGACCGTGCCAGCCGCGGCAAGAACCAGGGCCACCAGTCCGGCGACGACTATCAGCGCCGTAAGGGCAGTGACCAGTCTTGAGCCGGGGAATGTGATGGGCTGGCCGGGAACGAGGCCCTGCAGCTTGCCCGACGCGATGAGCGAGCCGGAGAAGGTCACGCTGCCGATGGCCGCGCCAAGGACAACGAAGATGGCGGTCGAGACGGACAGCTCGGGCGTGCCGACGATGCGCACGAAGTCATCGATTGCGACAAGTGCTGCAGCGCCACCGCCGACCGCGTTGAAGAGCGAGACGAGCTGCGGCATGGCGGTCATGGCGACCTTGCGCGCCATGTACAGGCCGATGCCGCCACCGATCACGAAACCGACGACGATGATGCCGATTGCCGTCAGCGTCATGCCGCCTGGATGGATGGGGTTACCGGGCGTCAGCAGCCACAGGAAAGTCGCCACGACGGCAACAGCCATGCCCGCCGCGCTGAGCTGATTGCCGCGCCGCGCCGTGGCCGGGCTGTTCATCTGGTGCAGGCCGAGCACGAACGCGGCCGCGCCGGCCAGCCAGGCAAAGAAAACGATTGTGTAGATCCACGCGTCAGACACGGTTACTTGCCCTCTCGCCGAGCGCTCGCCGCGGCGCGGCCTCTGCGGGCGCCTTGGCCGGCTCACGCCTCCGGAACATCTGGAGCATCCGGTCGGTCACGACGTAGCCGCCCACGACGTTGGCCGCGCCGAAGACCATGGCCACGAAGGCCAGGACGTAGCTGAACCAGTTGTCAGCGGCTGCGGCGATGAGCATCGCGCCGACCATGACGATGCCATGGATCGAGTTCGCGCCCGACATCAGCGGCGTGTGCAGTGTCGCCGGGACCTTGCTGATGACCTCGAAGCCGACGAGGATCGCCAGCAGGAAGATCGCCAGCGCATTGAGTAGCTCTGGACTCACTTTGGTGCCTCCGTGGCGGCCGGCGCTGGAGGAGCTTGCGCGTCGCCTCCTGCACGACTTCGCCGTCGCGGGTGATGACCGTGGCCGCCTGGATCTCGTCGGCCGGGTCGTAGGCCATCGCGCCGTCCTTCATGAAATGGAGGACGAACGTGGACAGGTTGCGCGCGTAGAACTGGCTCGCGCCGGCCGGCATGGTCGCCGGCAGGTTCGTGGGCGCAAGGATCGTGACGCCGTTTGGCGTGACGACGGTCTCGTCGGGCTTGGACAGCTCGACGTTGCCGCCCAGCGCGGACGCCGCCATGTCGACGATCACGGAGCCGGGCTTCATGCCCTCGACCGCCTTTGGCCGTGACGAGCAGCGGCGGCCGCCGGCCGGGCACCTGGGCCGTGGTGATGACCACGTCCATGCCGGCGATGAAGCCGTTCAGCTCGTCCTGCTGCGCGGCCTGCTCTTCAGGAGTCAGCTGGCGCGCGTAGCCGCCCGTGCCGGACGCGTCGGCGACCGACTTCAGGACCAGGAACTGCGCGCCGAGCGACTCGGCCTGCTCCTTGGTCTCCGAGCGGACGTCGTATGCCTTGACGATCGCGCCGAGTCGACGGGCCGTGGCAATCGCCTGCAGGCCCGCGACGCCGATGCCCAGGATGAGCACGTTGGCCGGCTTGGCCGTGCCCGCGGCCGTGGTCAGCAGCGGGAAGTAGCGGCCGTACTCCTGCGCGCCCATGAGCACGGCGCGGTAGCCGCCCACGTTGGCCTGTGACGAGAGCACGTCCATTGACTGAGCACGCGACAGCGTGCGCGGGATAGCGTCGAGCGAAATCGCCGTGACCTTCTTGCTGGCCAGGCGTTCCATCAGCTGCGGATCGATCAGCGGCTGAAGGATGCCCACGACGGCCTGGCCGTCGCGCAGCGAGTCGACGTCAGCGCCATCCGGCTTCTGGACGCGAGCCACGACGTCGGCCTGCTTGTACAGCTCGTCGCGCGACACGATCGTCGCGCCGGCGTCCGTGAACAGACGATCCGGTATCGCCGCGTCGTCGCCGGCGCCTTGCTCCACGAGGATCTCGGCACCGGCCGCGATCAACGATTTGAGCGCATCTGGCACGAGCGCCACGCGCCGCTCATTCGGCGCGCGCTCTTTAACCACACCTATCTTCATTGGGACCCCTGGGCACAAAGAGATCGAGAAAGTGAGTCAAAGAATAGTCGGCCGCAGCCCGCGCGCGTCAGTCGGCCGGAGCGCCTGAAATGCGATGACCTACGGCACGGGCGTTAGCCTCTTGCGCGATGGCCGATATTGCCGCCGACGCTGCGCGCTCAGCTGCCCGGGATGAAGGTCCTCGACGCGACCGCGACGTCGAGGGCTACCGCTTCGACGAGACGGCGTTCATGCACGCCGGCCGCCCTGCCGCGGTCGTGCTTTCCGCGATCGACAGACGATGTCGTCGCGATCGTCAAGGCTGCCACAGCGGCCGGCGTGCCGATCGTGCCGCGCGGCGCCGGCACGGGCTGTCCGGCGGTGCGGTGGCCATCGACGGTTGCGTGACCGTCGTGTTCACGCAGCATGGACAAGATCCTCGAGATCGACACGGCCAACCTGACCGCCACGGTCCAGCCGGGCGTCATCAACGCCGATCTCAATCGCGCCGCGGCCGATCACGGTCTGTTCTATCCGCCCGATCCGGCAAGCTTCGAGACGTGCACCATCGGCGGCAACCTGGCCGAGAACTCGGGCGGCCTGCGCTGTGTCAAGTACGGCGTCACGCGCGACTGGGTGATGGGCCTGGAGGTCGTGCTGGCCGACGGATCGGTCATCCGCACCGGTGGCAAGAACAAGAAGGACGTCGCGGGCTACGACCTGACCGGCGTGTTCGTCGGCTCCGAGGGAACGCTCGGACTGATCACCGAGGCGACGGTCCGCCTGTCTGCCAAAGCCGCCGGCGAACCTGACGATGCTGGCGTTCTTCGACTCGATCCACGGCGCGGGCCAGGGCGTGGCCAACATCACGGCCTCGGGCATCAACCCGGTCACGCTCGAGCTGATGGATGCGTTCACCATCGCCGCGGTCGATGACGCTTACCAGCTCGGCCTGGATCGCGACGCCGCGGCGATGCTGATGGTCGAGTCGGATCTGGGCGGTGACGCCGCGGCCGCGGAGCTCAAGACTGCCGAGCAGGCGTGTGTCGCCGCCGGAGCGACCTCAGTGCTCGTCTCCGCCGATACCCAGGAGGCCGACTGGCTGCGCCAGGCGCGGCGCGGTGCCCACGGCGCGCTCGAGCGAGCGGGTGCCGCGCGCATGGACGATGTGGGCGTGCCACGCAGTCGCGTGCCGGAGATGCTCGACCGGATCGCGCTGATCGCCGCGCGGCACGAGCTGCCGGTAGGTGTCTTCGGCCATGCCGGTGACGGCAACCTCCATCCAACGTATGTGCTCGACAGGGACGATCCAGACGCGGAGCGCAAGATCGACGTCGCGCGTGATGAGATCTACCGCGCCGCGCTGGAGCTGGGCGGCACGATCAGCGGCGAGCACGGCACAGGGTTGGCCAAGAAACGCTGGCTCGAGCTCCAGCGCGGCGCGCGCGCCGTCGAGGTGATGCGCTCGATCAAGCACGCTCTGGACCCGAGCAACCTGCTCAACCCTGGCAAGGTCTTCTAGCATCGCCACCCCGACGCCCCGCGCCCACGCTCCGAGCCTGTCCGCGCGGCTCGTGGTCTACTGGACTGTCGACGCGTCGACGTCGCGTGGCGGCGGTCGTCGCGCTTGTGGCGATCTTCTTTGCCGCCATCATCGCGTCGTCGCGGCTGCTGCGTCATCGTCTTCCAGGACCTCGACCTCATCGCTTATGTGGGCCTATTTCGCGGCGTGCTGGATCGGTGCCGGTGGTGCGCTTGTGCCCGTTCCAGGCGTCCGTGCCGTGAGCTGGTTGCTGGTCATCCAGCAGGGCGCAGCGCTTGACCCGGTCATCGTCGCCATCACCGCCGCTTTCGCGATGGTGCTTGGCCAGACGTCGTACTTCCTGGCCGCGCGAGCCGCGAGCCACCGCATCGAACGAATGCTCCGCCCGACCGTCGACGAGCTCGCCGACGAGGTCGGCCGACGAAGCCCATCGATCCGCCCGACGAACCGCCGCTGCCCGATCCGCCTTCCACCCCGAAGCCTTGGGCCGTCGGGCACGGGCTATGGCCTGCGGCGAAGGAGCGCATCGCCGCCAGGTCACGGAGCACGGCATCCTGACCGTCTTTCTGGTCACCTCCTTGCCGACGCCGCTTACGACCCTGACCACGACCGCGGCCGCGGCGAGCGGCATGAGCTATCTGCGTTTCGCCGGCGCAGCGCTATCCGGATTCCTCGTCGCTGTGTACCGTGCTCGTCCTCTTCGGACAGGGCCTCGTCGTCGCGTTCCAAGTCGTTCCTGCCCGATCTGCGCTGACGCTTACTAATGTCCACTGATCTCGTCGTTTTCGCGCTGCTTCTGGCGGTCTATGGGCTGATCGCGGCGCGGCTCGATCGCTGGTCGGTTGGTCCGGCGATGGCTTTCGTGGCCATCGGCCTGCTCGCATCAGATGAGATGCTCGGCGTGATCTCGTTCGCGCCGGCGGCAGAGACCGTCGAGACTCCTGGCAGAAGGCGCGCTGACGCTGCTCCTGTTCGCAGACGCGTCGGAGATCAGCAGCCGCGACCTGCGTCTGACGCGGTCGCCGTGGTCCGCCTGTTGCTCATCGGCCTGCCCCTGACGATCGTGCTCGGCACCCTCGGGGCCACGTTCCTCTTTCCCGGCATCTCGTTCGGACTCGCGCTGCTCATCAGGCTCGGCCCTGGCGCCCACGGATGCGGCCCTCGGCCAGCCGGTAGTAACCAATCCCGTCGTGCCGGCCCGGATCAGACGCCTGCTCAACGTCGAGAGCGGCCTCAACGACGGCATCGCAACGCCCTTCGTATTCCTGGGCATCGGGCTCGTCGGGGCGGAGGTGCGCCGGCCACACGAGCTGGGTGAGCGATGCTGTGATCGCCTCGGCGGTCGGAGCGATCGTCGGCGTTGTCGTCGGATTCGTGGGCGGTCGGCTGGTGGATCTTGCACTCCGCCTGGGCTGGGCATCGCGCGCATCAAGCCAGCTTGCCGTGCTTGCCATTGCGTTGAGTTGTTACGTGCTGGCGATAGCGCTGAATGGCAACGGCTTCATCGCCGCGTTCGTCGGAGGTCTCGCCTTTGGCGCAGGCACGCGGCAGCACGACTCGCGCGACAGTTCGTTTCACGGAGACGCAGGGATCGCTGCTCGCCATAGGCGTGTGGGCTTCGTTCGGCCTGGTCCTCGCCGGGGAGATGCGAACCAGCCTGTGGGACCCCGCCGCGATCGCATTCGCCGTCCTCAGCCTGACCGTGATCCGCATGGTGCCCGTCGCGCTTGCGCTGGTCTGGTTCGCGCTTCCAGCTGCGCACCGTCGCTTTCGTTGGCTGGTTTGGGCCGCGCGGCCTCGCCTCGATCGTGTTCCTGATCGTTGGCCTGGAGGCGACTCCACGACGCGGGTGTCCACTGGCCCGCTGGCGGCCGTGGTGAGCTGGACCGTGCTTCTGTCCGTGATCCTGCACGGCATCAGCGCCGGTCCGCTGGCGGCCCGCTACGGCCGCTTCAGCCAGCATGCTGGCCGCGGATGCAGCGGAGCTCGAGGCATCAGCGGTCCTGCCCAGTGGGAGACTGGCGTGGGTTCGGGGGCGGACCGGCGCTGAAGAAGGCGGGATCGTCGACTGACGTCGACGATCCCGCGCAGGATGACGCGGAGATCAGTCCTCGATCGTCACCCTGAAAGGCGTCCAGGTATCTGACCACTCGCTTACCTGGACTTTGAAGTCACCCTCACGCACGTTGCGGAACCAGTTGATCTGACCGTCTCCGTCCTGCCAGTCGACAAGCGTGTCGCCATCGGAGTTGGTGACGGTCAACGTCACGTCCGCGCCACTCGACCACGTCAGCTGGAGATGAACGGCACCCGAAAGATGGAACGTGCGGCTGCGCGTGGACGTGTCCGCGTCGAGTGTGCCCTGCCACGTGTTGGGATCCGGCGTTGCGGTGGGCGTGGGTGTCGCGGTCGCCCGTGGCGTGGGTGTCGGACTTGGCGTCGGAGATGGTGGCGGTGCGCCAAGGTTGGCGGCCGAGCGAACGGCCTTGGCCGCGTCGATGCGGCCGTCGGAGACGCCGCGCACGTTGACGCTGGCGGTGAGCAACGCTCGCTCGATCTGCGACCGGGACAGGCCGGGCTTGAGGCTCTTGATCAGGGCGGCGATGCCGGCGACGACGGGCGACGCAAAGGACGTGCCGCACCACCACGTCCAGGCTGGGCCGGGCTTGCCGGTGTAGGCGCAACCGGGTGCCGCGAGCTTGACCCACGCGCCACGGTTGGACCAGTTGTACATATGGTCAGAGCTGTCCGTGGCGCCCACGCTGATGACGCCTGGATAGGCCGCCGGGATAGAAGTGGCGCGAGCTGCCTTCATTGCCGGCGGCGGCAACGACGACCACGCCATGGTTGCGCGCAAAGGCGACCGCGCTGGCGATGACGTTGGCCTGGCTGGGTCCGGCGAGGCTGAGGTTGATCACGTCCGCGCCGTGCTTGGTGGCCCAGATGATGCCCGCGGCAATGTTCGAGTGAAAGCCGCTGCCGTTGGCGTTGAGCACCTTGACCGGCAGGATCTCGCAGTGCCAGCACATGCCGGCAATGCCCACGCCGTTGTTCGCGGCAGCAGCCGCGACGCCGGCGACGGCCGTGCCGTGGCCGTTGTCATCGCGCGGATTGCCGTCGTTACCGACGAAGTCCCAGCCATTCAGGACACGGCCGCGCAGGTCGGGCTGCGTCCGATCGACACCTGTGTCGACGATGGCGATGATCGTCGACGACTTGCCCGTGGTCACGTTCCACGCCTCGGGAGCATGGATGAGCTTGGGACCCCAGGCGTGGGTCCACTGCGGATCGGTCGGGATGACCGCCGCCTGATAAGTGCCGTCTCGTTCGATCGACACGATGCGCGGGTCCTTGGCCAGGCGCTCGAGCACCTGCTGCTCCTGGCCGGCAGGCAATGTCAGGACCTGGGTATTGATGTCGGCCAGGTCGCCGACTTCCTTCGCCCCGGACGAGTCGACGGCCATCGACGCGACGTAGTCATTCACGTCCGGGCGAAAAGTGACCAACCATGAGTTCGACACCGCGCCGGCTCCGGCTGGCTCGGTGTAGCGCGACACGGCCGACGCCACCGTTGGAATCCCAAGCATCGCAGCGATCGCGGTCACTGCACAGATGCTGCGTGCCAACCCTCCATGGCGCGCAATAGCTTTGCGCGCCGGTGCGGCACGGCGCGCGCTAGCGCTTATGAACATGCGGACCCGTTCCCCTCTCGTCTGGATCGGCTGCCGCGGCAACGGCTTGGATGAATTGATCCTTCGTCGCGGCGATGATTGCGGTGGCATCGTCGGCTGCGCGGGCGTGCGGCGGTACCGCCGGTCCTTCTCATAGGCGGGGCACGATCGTCCCAGTCGAGTTCGGCGCGCTGCGACAATTCAGGCACCCATGCCGAGCCACGCGAAATCAACGCGCACGATCCAGGCCCAGAAGCCGCCGGCGCGCGTGCGGCGGACGTGCTCGACGCCGCGGCTGACCCGATCGAACTACCCGGGGGTGGCGCCACAGTACGGATCGGTACCGCGTCGTGGACAGATCCAACGATGACCGCCGGTACCGTCTTCTATCCCAGGGGCGCGGACTCGGCCGAGGAACGGCTGCACTACTACGCGTCGCAGTTCCCGCTGGTCGAGATCGACGCCACGTACTACGCGTTGCCCGTCGCGCGCGTCAGTGAGCTGTGGCGCGAGCGGACTCCGCCCGACTTCGTCTTTGACGTCAAGGCCCATGCGCTGATGACCGGTCAACCCACGGAGACGAAGCGCCTGCCCAAGGTCATTCGCGAGGCACTGCCGGCAGAAATTGCCGCGAAAGCCCGGATCTACGCCCGCGACCTGCCCGCTGAGCTGCGCGACGCGGTGTGGCAAATGTTCATGGACGGCCTGGCAGCCACTGCGCGCGGCCGGTCAGCTGGGATCGGTATTGCTGCAGTACCCCAAGTGGTTCTTTCCGATCTCGGAGAACAGAGAGGAGATCCTGGCCGCGCGCGAGCGTCTGGCCGGCAACGCCTTCGCCGTTGAGCTGCGCAACGGGTCGTGGTTCAACGACAAGAACGTCGATCGGACGATGCGCTTCCTGACCGACAACAAGCTGCCCTTCGTGATGGTCGACGAACCGCAGGGCTTCAAGTCGAGCGTGCCCGCGGTCGTCGCGGTCACGTCACCGGAGCTTGCCGTGATGCGCTTCCACGGCCGCAACACGGACAACTGGGAGAAGCGCGGCATCACACCGGCCGAGCGCTTCCGCTACCTGTACGACCGCGACGAGCTGGCCGGCTGGGCGCCGCGCCTGGCGGAGGCCGGCAAGCAGACGCGCGACCTGCACGTGCTGATGAACAACTGCTACGCCAACTACGGCTCGACCAATGCGCGCGAGCTGGCCGCGATGCTGGCCGACCTGACCCTCGACTAGCCGGCCGCGACGGCAGCCTCGTCGGTGGCCTGGCGCGCCTCAACATCAGTCGCGTCGGTTGCATCGGACGCATCCGGCGCGCTGGCTGCGCGCGATGCCTCTGTCCGCACCACGACGATGACCGCGGCCACGATCATCGCCGCGCCGACGACGATGGACGCGTCGATCGGCTCGTGCAGCAGCACCGAGCCAAGGAAGATCGCCACCAGCGGATTGACGTAGGCGTAGGTCGACACGCGCGAAACGGTCGTGTTCTGCAGCAGCCACGTGTACGCGGTGTAGGCGAGCACGCTGCCGAACAGGATCAGGTACAGCAGCGCCACGACCGATGACGTGCTGAAGCTGCCCACCTGAACCTGACCCGATTCGCCGGTCAACAGGCCGACAACGAGCAGACCCCCGCCTCCGACCAGCATCTGTCCACCCGTCGACACCAGCGGATCACGCGGCAAGGCGACGCGCTTGGAGAAGAAGGTGCCGATGGCCCAGCTCAGCGACGCGCCGATGAGCATGAGCATGCCGACCATCGAGACGCGTCCCGGAGATCCCGTGAGGAACGACGAGCACGGCCACGCCGGCGAAACCAACGGCCACGCCGACGTACGTGCCGAGCGCGACGCGCTCGCCGAAGATGCGCCTGAGCAGCACGACGAACAACGGGACGATGGCGATGATCAGCGCCGTCAGGCCGCTGGGCACGCTCGTCTCGGCAAGGACGACCAGCCCATTGCCGCCAAGCAGCAGCGCCAGGCCCACGAAGCCGGTGCCCAGCCACTCGGCGCGCGTCAGCCGCAGCGCTTTCGTGCCGCGCGTCACGAGCAGGAGCACGACCAGGATCACGCCTGCGGTCAGGTGGCGCAGGCCTGCCGCGAGCAGTGGCGGCATCGTCTCGTCGACCACGCTGATGGCCAGATAGGTCGAGCCCCAGACGACGTAGACGATCAGGAGGGCGGCCCAAACCTGCCACTCGGGAGCGCGCCGGGCGGGGCGGGCGGGGGTCATCGCAGTCCTTGGTGATGAGCGGAGCAGTTGTAGGTAATGCGGCCCCGAACAGTCCGCGTACCGAAGTACGTGGCTGCCAGTACGGAGTCACGGCTCCGTACACAATTCCGTACACGTTCGGATATTCGCGCCGCGCGTGATGGCCCATCGTATGCGTTGTCGCCGCCAGTGGCTGGCTGCGATTAACCAGAAAAACTCAGCTCGGCTCCACCCTTACACGGCGGGGTGTGAAGACGAGCGATTGACGGGAGCCGGATCGGCGCTGGGGCGCGGTCCGGCTCTAGTCTTTTCTGGCGCTTGTCTTCCTTTGCTCGAAGAGTGAGCCTTGTGTCCATGAGCAGCGGCCTTGGCAACGGCATGGGCAGTGCTGCGCGCTGGCCGACCTATCATCGACAGATGGATCGGCTGCGCGAGCGGCGCGACAATCTCGCCGTTCGCCGTCTCGATCTCGTTCTCCTCGTCACGGCCCTCGCGTTGCTCGGCGCCACTGCCGTCTTCCTCGCTGACAAGTCGCTCAGCTTTGCGTTGCTCGACCGCTCCGCCGACGTGGCGATCAATGCCCTGACCGTGCTCGCCGCGGGCAGCCTGGCCGCGCTGGCGCTCGCGCGGTACCGCGAGGCCGGCCGGCTGGCCGGCCTCTTCCAGGCGAGCGCCTTCCTGCTCATCGCCTGGGTTGCGCTGCTCAACGTCAGCGTGGTCGTGCTCAAGGTCGAGGACGACTTCGGCCTCTCATTGGGCCGGCCCGAGCAGTTGCCGCTGTACATCTCGTCCATCTCGCGCCTGGTCGCCGGAGCGCTCCTCGTCGTCGGCGGTGCGGCCGCCGTGGGCATGGTCCGCGGCCAGCCAGTGACGCGTCGGACGCTGCTCGTGCCCAGCGCCGCGGTCACGGTCGTGCTCTTCGTCCTGTACCTCGTCCGCGAACAGGTGACCACCTTCGATACGCTGCTGCCCGCGTTCGTCGGTCCGCTCGGGATCAAGGCGATGATCACCGAGCCGCGCTTCGGTGGCCCAATGCCCGACGTGACGGGCATCGCCCTGCTCATCCAGGCCGTCAGTGCGGCGCTGTTCCTGGTCGGTGTCGTGCTCTATCGCCGGTCATACCTGCGCGACGGACCGGTCGCTGACGGCTACCTGGCTGTGGCCATGCTCATCGGTGCCTTCGCTGAGATCCACTTCTACTTCTACCCGGGCGTATACGGCGGCCTGGTCACCACGAGTGAGGCGCTGCGCCTGGCTTTCTTCGTCGTCCTGTTCGCGGGCATCAACGCCGAGTCGCGTTCAGACCTGCGCGCGCTGCGCAGTGCCTACGCCGCGCTCGACCGGATGCGCATCTCCGAGGCCGAGCGAGCCACCCTCGAAGAACGCACGCGGCTTGGCGCGAGAGCTCCACGACGGCCTCGCGCAGGATCTGTGGTTCGCCAAGCTCAAGCACGAACGGCTTGTGGCTTACGTGCCCGACGACCAGAAGGAGCTGGCCCAGGAGGTGACCCAGGCGATCGACTCGGCCATCGCCGAGGCAAAGCAGGCCGTGGTCACGATGCGCGAGGGCGACGAACGGGAGTTCGCATTGGGCGAGCTGATGTCACGCACGATCGACGACTTTGCTGCGAGATCTGGTGTGCGGGCCGACTTCTCCGCTGCGGACCTGCCCGAGGCTCTTCCCCCTCGAACGCAGGTGGAGCTGCTGCGCATTCTGCAAGAGGCGCTCACCAACATACGTAAGCACGCCGACGCGACCGTGGTGCGCGTCAGCGCGGAGCTCCAGGACGACACTTTCCATCTCGTCGTGGTCGACAATGGCCGCGGCTTCAGACCCGAGGAGACGAGCGGTGAGGGCCTGGGAGTGACGGGCATGAAGGAGCGTGCGCGGCTGATGGGCGGTGACCTGCGCGTGATGAGCGAGCCAAGTGGTGGCACGACCGTCGATCTGATCGTGCCCGTGCGCGACTAACGGGAGCGTGCAGTGAGCGAAGTTGACGGCAAGCTACGGGTGATGCTCGTCGACGACCACGCGCTGGTGCGCTCGGCTGTGCGTCAGGCGATCACCGCCCCGGACGTCGAGCTCGTCGGAGAGGCCGCTAACGCCCAGGAGGCGATGGCGCTCGCGCCGGTGCTGCGGCCGGACGTGCTGCTGCTCGACATCGACCTGCCCGGCATGAACGGCATCCAGCTCGTACAGGAGCTGGGTCCGCGCCTGCCCAACACGAAGATCGTGATGCTGACCGTGTCCGGCTCCGAGCGCGACCTGCTCGAGGCGGTCGCGCGCGGCGCCGCCGGCTACCTGACCAAGGACCTCAGCCCGGAGGCGCTGCTGCGCTCGCTGCGCGGCACGCAGCGCGGTGAGCTCGCGATGTCGCGCCGCTTTGCCGCCCGCGCACTGCGTTACTTCGCAGATGCGGCGCGGCGCGGGCGGGCCGTGTCAGGAGCAGAGGGCGAGCTGATGGGCCTCTCGCCGCGCGAGAACGACGTCCTGGCCATGCTCGCCGACGGCCTGACCGATCGCGAGATCGCCAATGCCCTGACCATCTCGCCGCGGACGGTTGAGACGCACGTCAGCAACATCCTGCACAAGCTCGGCGTACGCAACCGCGCGGAGGCCGCGCAACGCTATCGTCAGGGAACTTAGTCCACTCACACTACAAGGGGCTTGACGAGTAGGAGATCATTCCCCGCAGTGGACGGCGGGCCTTGATAGCGCCCCAGCCGGAGCCGGCAACGGCACCGAAGACCCGTCGCCCGTCGTCCACCCAAAACCCCGAACCAGTGTTCGGGGTTTTTCATTGGGTGCGACGTGGGGCCTAGGCGACCGCCGCTGACGCGGCTGGTCGACCGCGCTCAGGAAGTTCCACCACGCGTCGAGCGCGCGCTTGGTGGCGTCCCTCGATCGGCTCATCGGGCGTGTCCTGCTGCGAGCACGCCGAGCATCTCGCGCTCGGCGCCCGAGTGCTCGATGTCGAGCACGCCGTGGACCTTGAAGAAGGTCAGCGTGCGCGCATCCGTGACGCCGTAGTGGCGCTCGAGTCCATCGATCTTCGAGCCGGCGACCTGCGGCACCTGGCGCTCGTAGGCGTACAGCGCCGCGACACCGGCCGCGACCGGCTCGTCGCGTGTGACTTCGAAGTACGTGTCGGTCAGCGCCTTGGTCGCCTCATTGGGCGTGGCCGACTGGACGTCCTCGCGCGACACGCCGATGCCCTCGGCGAAGCGCAGCCACAGCTCGGCGTGGTTGTCCTTGCCGTGCTCCTCGTCCCACAGGTTGTCGAGGATCTGCTGACGAACGGCGCGTATCGGCGGTGCGCGTGTGCAGCGCCGACAGGTAGCGCGGCATGGCCGACTCGAACGCGTAGTACTGGCGCGCGTACTCCTGCAGCGCCTCGATCGGCAGCGTCCCCTCTGCCCACTTGGTGTAGAACGGGTGCTTGAGCAGGTGTTGCTCGTCGATCATCTGGTCGAGCCTGTCAAGGACGTTCATACAGTGTCTCCTTCTCCCCCGTTCCGCAGCAGGTAGCGAGTCTACCTGTGCAGCCACGAGAGGTGCTCTGTGCCCGACAAGTACGACATCGCGATCATCGGAGGCGGGATCATCGGCGTGTCGGCGGCGGCCTTTCTGGCCGAGGCCGGTATACGCGTCGGCCTGTTCGAACGCGACGACATCGCCAGCGCAGCGTCGGGCCGCAACAGTGGTGCGATCCAGCACCCGTTCGACCCGTATCTCGCCGATCTGCACCGCCGGACGCTTGCGCTGTACCACGAGCTTGTGACGGCTCCGACTTCCAGCTGGGCGCTTCGCCCGCGGGTCTGCTCCTGCTCAGTGACGACACGGACGCGGTCACCGACGCTGCCGGATCCATCGCGCGCCACTCACCCGACCTCTCCCCGACGGTCCTGAGCCATGCGGAGCTGCACGAGCTCGAGCCGGCCCTCGCAGACGATCTCGTGGCATGCCGGCTCGAGACGGGCTATCCGGTCGCGCCCGCGGCTGCCACCAAGGCGTTCGCGGCCCGAGCGCGGCGGGCGGGCGTCACGTTCGAGCTCGGCGACGCGGCGCGGGGTAGCGGTCGATGGAGATCGCGTCACTGGCGTGCATCTGGGTTCGGGACGCGTCGTCAAGGCGGACAAAGTGCTCGTCGCGGCCGGGCCGTGGACGCCGAGCGTGGTGCCCGGCTGGTCCGAGCAACCGCCGATCCGGTCGGTGTGGGGCGTCGTCGTGACGGTCGCGCTCGACCGATCGCCACGGGCAGTGCTCGAAGAGCTGGGCATCGATCGGCCCGGACCGCAGCCAGATGAGCTGTTCAGCCTCGTCACGGCCGGCTCCGACACGAGCGTCGGGTCGACATTCCTCGCCCGGCAACCTGATCCCCAGGATCGCGTGGCCGCGATCGTTGAGCGTGCCGCGCGCTACGTGCCCGCGCTCGGCGCCGCGCGACCGCTCAGAGTGCGTGCCTGCGCGCGTCCCGTCGTCATTCGACGGCCGGCCGCTGATCGGTGCCGTACCCGGCCTTGACGGTCTGTTCGTGTGTGCCGGGCACGGCCCGTGGGGCATCTCGACCGGACCCGCGTCGGCAGAGATGGTTGTCGCGGAGATGCTCGGGCGAGGCGGTTATCCCTGCGGCGTTGTCGGCGTCGAGGTCGACTCGGTAGCGAACGTTCTCGACGGGTTCCGCGCCCGCCGATGCGCTCGCCGACCTGGGCACCTGGCGCCGACCAGTGCCACGAGACTACCGCGATCGACGGCCGCGAGACCGATCGCGCCGACGATCAGGAAGACCGCCAACGAATTCTGTGTGACCTGGATATCCGGCATCCGGTCGAGCATAGCCGCCACGTAACATCGCGCCCGTGCACGACGAACAGCTGAGCGTCACGCTCGACGAACCGCCCTTCACCTTGCGCGCGCGGCTGCTCACGCCGCTTGCGAGCGGCGACAACGCGCTACCTGCGCGACGCGCTGATCGAGGTCGACGCCAGCGGGCGCCTGGCCGCCGTTGAGGCGTGGCCGTCGGACGGCGGCGCGGACGGCATCGACTTCGTCGATGTGCGGCCGCTGATCGTCATGCCCGGTCTGGTCGACCTGCACGCGCATCTGCCGCAGTGGCCGAATGCTGGTCTGGGCGCGGGACTGGATCTGCTGACCTGGCTGCGGCGCTACATCTTCCCGCTCGAGCGCGAGTTCCACTCGGATGCCGCGCGTCGCCTGGCGCCGCTCTTCTACAAAGCTCTGGCCGGGGCGGGCACCACGACCGCGCTGCTCTACGGCGCCGTATATCGAGGACAGCACGGACGCGGCGTTTGCCGCGGCTGAAGAGCACGGCATCAGGCTCGTGCTGGGCAAGGTCATGATGGATCGCTTCCGTTACGACGAGACGCTCGCCGACAACGAGGTGCTTGACCAGAGCCTGGCCCAGTCGCAGCGGCTGATCGAGCGTTGGCACGGCCGTGACAACGGCCGGCTGCAGTACGCCGTCACGCCGCGTTTCGCGGTCAGCTGCTCGGCGGACATGTTGCACGAGTCCGCCGCGCTGGCCACGACGACCGGCGCTTACTGGCAGACGCACCTTGCCGAGGACCGCAACGAGATCGATGAGGTAACGCGCCTGTTTCCCGATGCGCTCGACTACACGGACGTTTACGACCGAGCCGGGGCGCTCGGGCCGCGTTCGATCGTCGCCCACGCCGTGCACCTGAGCGAGCGCGAGGTCATGCGTCTCGCTGAAAGTGGGACGCGCATCGCTCACTGTCCGTCGTCGAACCTGTTCCTGGAGAGCGGCGCGATGCCCCTCGCGCGCTACCTGGAGGCGGGCATCAGTGTGGGCCTGGGCAGCGATATCGCAGCGGGGCCGGACGTGAGCATCTTCGGCGAGATGCGCGCCGGCGCATACACGCAGTCGGGCCGGCGCACGATGCTCGGTGACCAGGAGCGGCCCATGAAGCCGTTCGACTGGTTGCGCCTGGGGACGCTCGATGGGGCGCGCGTGCTCGGACTCGACGCGACGATCGGCTCGATCGAGCCGGGCAAGGAAGCCGACTTCATTTGCGTCGACGCGGCCAGGACAACGCCAGTGGCCGGCGAAGATGTCGACGACCCCGAAGAGATCGCCAGTCGGCTGATCTACCGCACGCGGCCAAACATGGTCAGTGGCGCTTGGGTCAGAGGCCGGCGCCTGCCGGCCTGAGGGTCTGTCCGGGTTCTAGCCTGGTCCGCCGCCGGTCATGCCCGAGCAGGCCATCTGGCCGGAGATGGCGATGCCGTCCCAGGTCGTGCCGCTGAACGTGAACACGAGCGTGTCGCCGACGAGCGCGGCGTCGATCGTGGAGCTGCTGCCATCGCCGGCCTCCTGGGCACCGGCGTAAGCCGTGCCAAAACCGCTCTCTGTGACGAAATCGGCGTAGACGCTGCCGTCGGTGATGCCCATGCGTTGCTCACCGTCGTTGGCGGGCACGAAGTCCGTGCTCACCGTGACCGACATCTGATGGAGCATGCTGTTGGGCGCTTCGTCGTACCAGGCCACAGCCGTGAACTCCTTGCCGTCGAGCGAGTAGCCGCACGAGCTGCTGTCGTCGGCAACGCCGGCAATGTCGTGCACTCCGTTCAGGCCGTTGCGCGTGTCATTGGTGATGATGATCCGGCCAACGACGCCTGCGTCACTGAGCGACGGGTCGAGGCTGCTGCCAGGCACCAGCGTGGGAACCGGCGCTGGTGATGAGCTACTCGTTGCCGCGGTCGTCGGCGCGCTTGGGGGAGCCGTGCCCGCAGCGCTCGGCAGGGGCGTTGGGACGGGCACAAAAGTCGGCGGAGCGCTCGTGGGTCGGACAGTTGCGCCGGTCGACGGGGCCGGCGGCGGAACCGTGGACAGGCCCGGTGTGGCGGCAGTTGAACCGCACGCGACCAGCCCGAAGGACGAGACGAACACGGCGATGGTTATGGCAGTAGCGCGTCGAGTCGGATGCACGGGCTTACCTCTGTGGAGGGTTGGCTGATCGGGCAGCGGTGGCGCAATGGCCGGGGGTGTTGCCTGAATTCTAGGCGGGATCGCTAGGCTTGGCCGCCATGGCCCGGGTCGATGTGCTCATCAGCGGCGGCACCGTCGTCGACGGAACAGGCGCGCCCGGCTACGCCGCGGACGTGGCGATCAGCGCCGACCGGCTGCGCGTCGTGCCCGATGGACATGATCTCGACGCTGCGCGCACGATCGACGCGACGGGCAAGGTCGTCACGCCCGGCTTCATTGACCTGCACTCGCACTCGGGGCTGATGATCCTGGCCGAGCCGCGCCACGAGCCCAAGGTGCGCCAGGGCGTGACCACGGAGATTGTCGGCGTCGACGGCCTTTCGTATGCGCCCCTGCCCACGCGCGCCGACGTTGACGCGCTGGTCGAGATGAACGCGGGCCTCGACGGCCGACCGGACGGGTTGAGCACCGACTGGACCTCCGTCGGTGACTACCTCGCGCGGATGGACGGCCACGTCGCGCTCAACGTGGGCCTGATGGTGGGCAACAGCGCGCTGCGCATCTCCCGCCTGGGCTGGAATGACGTTCCCGTGGACGCCGCCGCGTTGGCCGACATGCGTGCCGTTCTTGCGTCAGCCATGGATGAGGGCGCGCTAGGCGTGTCAAGCGGCCTCGACTACCCGCCCGGCGCGTTTGCCACGACCGACGAGCTCGCCGCGCTCACCGGGGAGGCTGCGCGCCGCGGCGGCTTCTACCACACGCACGTGCGCTACCAGCTCGGTGATCGCTACCTGGATCCGTTCAGAGAGGCAATCGAGATCGGCCGCCGCGGCGAGGGCCCGGTCCACATCACCCACTTCTATCACCGTCAGACGCACCCGGGCGGCCCAGAGCCGCTCCTGGCGCTCGTGGATGACGCGCGCGCAGAAGGTCTCGACGTGACCTTCGACATGTATCCCTACGAATGGGCATCGACGCGCCTGCTGATCCAGATGCCGCTGTGGATCCAGGACGGCGGACCCGGGCCGCTGAAGGAGCGCCTCGCCGATCGCGCTGCGCGCGATCGGCTGCGCGAGGAGCTCCGCGCGCGTGGCGCTGCCTACACCTCGCCCGCGGGCTGGGCGGATGTTCGGCTGGGCGCGTTCACTCGGCCGGAGAACATGCACTGGGAGTCCCACACCCTGGCCGACGTGATGAACGAGCGTGGCGTCGACGCGGTCGACGCGATGTGCGATCTGCTGCTGTCAGAGGACCTGCGCGTCAACCAGGTCACGAGCGGGCCGTGGCACGAGACGATGCATCACTTCGTCGTCCACCCGGTGGGCATGTTCGGCACTGATTCAACGTTCGTCGGGGCCAAGCCGTCACCCAGGACGTATGGCTCCTACCCACGCGTGCTGGGCGAGTTCGTGCGCGAGCGGCACCTGCTGGGCCTGGAGGAGGCCGTGCGCAAGATGACGTCCGCGCCGGCGGCGCGCCTCGGACTCAGCGATCGTGGCCGGCTGGCGGACGGGCTGCTTGCAGACGTGGTCGTGTTCGATCCAGCGACGGTCGCGTCAAACGCGACCTACGACGAGCCGCGCCGCTTCCCGACCGGAATTGACTACGTGATCGTCAACGGCACAGTCGTCGTCGATGGTGGCGTGCACACGGGGGCGCTCGCGGGACGGGCGATAAGGCGCGGATAGCGCCGTCGCCGGTGCTGCCTAGAAGGGCTTGGTCACCATCAGAAAGACGATGATCACGACCAAGATCGACTGCGACATGCCGACCATCCGGCCACGCCGCACGAGCGCAGCGACGGCCGGTGGCGGGCCGCTCGGCCGTGGCGCATCCGGTGGCAGCGGAGGCGGGGGCTTGGACGTAATCTCGACCAGCTTGTTGAGCGTGGGAATGCCGATGCCGATCGCTATCGCCAGGGCGATGATGTAGAGCACGATGCCCACCAGCAGCCAGCCGGTGGTGAGGATGTTGAAGCCAGTCTTCCAGACCAGCAGCAGTCCGGTCACGCCCTGAAAAAGAGCCAGCGGCAAGATCATTCGCGTCGTCACACGGTGCTGGAAACGCAGCGCGAAGTTGACATGCTGCGGCTCCTGACCGGCCATGGGACCCAGGATCATGAACGTGAACCCCGGGCCGAAGGCGATGATCGCCCCGCCAATGTGCAGGAACAGCAGGATCTCGAGTACCCAGTCCATGTGCCATCAAATTAGCACCGCCCGCGTGGGCGAATTCGGCCAATTCGCCAGTTACCATCGCGGGCAATGACCGTCACGTCGCGCCCGCCGCGGTCTAAGCCAGCCCAAGCCGATCCAGATGTTGCGACGCCGCTGCTCGCGCCCGCGGCCGACGAGGTGAGCGCTGGACGAGCGCGCGCCTTCCCGACCAGGCGTGAAGGTCCGGCCAAGCTGACCGGCACGGCCCTGTACACGGACGATCTCGTGTTCCCCGGAGCCTGGTACGGGCACACGATCCGATCAACGGAGCCTCACGCGCGGCTGCTGGGCATCGATCTCGACGAGGACTTCGACTGGACCAAGGTTGTCGTTCTGACCGCCAGGGACATTCCGGGCGACAACCTCGTGTCGCTCATCGCCGACGACCAGCCCGTGCTCGTCGAAGACGAGATTCGCCATCACGCTGAGCCGGTGGCGCTGCTTGCCGCGCCCGACCGCGACACGCTGCGCCGAGCGAAGGAACACATCCACCTCCGGACCGAGCCGCTGCCGGCTGTATTCGACCCGCTCGAGTCGGGGCAGGAGTTCTCCCATTTCGCACTCGACAAGGGCGACATCGAGGCCGGCCTCGCTGCGGCAGACCTGGTCATCGAGGGCGAGTACCGCATGGGCCACCAGGAGCAGCTGTACATCGAGAACCAGGCCATGATCGCCGTGCCCCGTCCCGACGGCGGCATCACCGTCCACGGCTCGCTCCAGTGCCCCTACTACATCCACAAGGCGATGAAGCGGGCGCTACGGCTGTCCGATCAGCAGGCGGTCGTAATCCAGGCGGAGACGGGCGGCGGCTTCGGAGGCAAGGAGGAGTACCCGTCGATCATCGCCCTGCACGCGGCGCTGCTGGCGCAGCGCCTGGGCAAGCCTGTGCGCATGATCTACGACCGCCACGAGGACATCGCCGCGACCACCAAGCGCCACCCGGCAATCGTGCGCCACCGGACCGGCGTGACGCTCGACGGCAGGCTTGTCGCGCAGGACATCGACGTCGTCTTCGACGGTGGCGCCTACAGCACGCTGACGCCCGTGGTCCTATCGCGTGGCACTCTTCACGCTGGCGGCCCATACAGCTGCCCCAACGTGCGCATCCGCGGTCGGGCCATGGCCACCAACACGCCACCCAACGGCGCTTTCCGTGGCTTTGGCGCCCCGCAGACCGAGTACGCCGCAGAGATGCAGGTCAATCGCGTCGCGGAAGCGCTCGGCATGTCGCCCCTCGAGTTGCGCCGGCGCTGGGTCTACCGCATCGGTGACGAGACGCCCAGCGGCCAGATCCTCAAGGAAAGCGTCGCGGGCGAAGAAGTTCTTGAGCGAGCCGCTGAGGCTGCCGAGTTCGAACGCATCCGCACGCTGACCGCTCAGCAGCGCGTCGAGCGCAAGTCTGGCGCGAAGTCGGGCGCGGTGGGTGCTGTCGTGTCGCCCAGGGAGCGTACGGCGCGTGGTATCGGCTTGGCGCTGGCCTGGCACGGCGCCGGCTTTACCGGCAGTGGCGAGGTCCACCTGGCCAGTGTCGCGAGCGTGGAGCTGACTTCCGCCGGCGAGATCCGCGTCCTGACCGGGTCGACGGAGATGGGCCAGGGCACCAAGACGATCTTTCCGCAACTCGCCGCAGAGCAGCTGGGCGTGCCCGCCGACATCGTGCTGATGGCGCCGCAGGACACATCGATCGTGCCCGATTCAGGTCCTACGGTTGCGTCACGCACGGCGATGGTCGTCGGCGGCCTGGTCATGCAGGCCGCCGCACGTCTGCGTTCGACGGTTATCAAATCGACCGGCAAGCCGTTCGCCGAGTCGTACCTCGACTACGCCCGTGAGCACGGCGGCCTGCGCGTCGACCAGCAGTTCGAGCCATATCCGGGTGTGAAGTTCGACGACGAGACGTACCGTGGCGACGCCTACCCGGTCTTTGGCTGGGCCGCGGCCGTGGCCGAGGTGACGGTCGATCTGGACACGGGCGAGGTCGCGGTGCGCGACGTGGTGGCTGCTGACGACGTCGGCCACGCGATCCATCCGATGCTCGCCGAGGGCCAGGTCGAGGGCGGCACGTTGCAGGCTGTTGGCTATGCCACGATCGAGGAGATCAAGCTGGCCGACGGCCGCTACCTGAACGATCGCCTGGCCACGTACCTGATCCCCACGTCGCTCGACGCGCCGCGCATCTCATCGATCCTCGTCGAGGAGCCGTTCAGCGGCGCGCCACACGGCGCCAAGGGCGTCGGCGAGCTGCCCATGGACGTGCCTGCCGCGGCCGTTGTCGCGGCAATCCACGACGCGACCGGCGCCTGGGTGCACGATCTGCCCGCGTCACCGGAGCGCATCCTGGCCGTGCTGCACGGCATCAAGCCGCCACCGCCGCCGGGCATCTCGACCGTCAGCGCGCACTCGACGGAGATCGCGCAGTCGGCCCACGACGCGGGAGTCAAGCCGGAAGCACTCGATCCAGATCCGGACGCATACACAGATCCACAGCCGACGCGCGGGCCATACGACGGATGAGCTACGAGCTGACGGTCAACGGTGCTGTGGTCACGCTCGAGGTGCCGGGCATGCGTCGGCTGCTCGACGCGCTGCGCGAGGACCTGGGCCTGACGGGCACGAAGGAGGGCTGCGGCGAGGGCGAATGCGGCGCCTGCTCCGTGATCGTCGACGGTCAGGTCGTTGATTCATGCCTCGTGCCGGTGTGCCAGGTAGACGGGGCGGCCGTCTTGACGGTCGAGGGTCTTTCGCCCAATACCGGCGAGCTGGCGCCGCTTCAGACGGCCTTCCTGGAGGCCGGCGGCGCGCAGTGCGGAATTTGCACGCCGGGCATGCTCATGGCCGCGCGCGCCTACCTCGACGCCGGCGGCGGCGCGGAACCTGACGACATCCGCGAGGCGATCGCGGGCAACCTGTGCCGCTGCACCGGCTACACCAAGATCATTGATTCGATCGCCATCGCAGCGGGCGGCGAACGCTGATGCCCGCCCCGGCCGAACCACCCGTCGTATCGCCCAGGTCGCTGAGCGAGGCCCTTGCCCTGCTCGCGTCGAGCGATGGGCTGCGGCCGATCGCGGGGGGCACGGACCTGATGGTGCAGATCACGGGCGAGCTGGGGCCGGCGCCGGAGCGTGTTTTGGACATCTGGCACCTCGACGAATTGCGCGGCATCAGCGCCAGTGATGGGCAGCTAAGCATCGGCGCGCTCGCGACGTACACAGAGATCCGCAACAGCGAGCTGGTCCAGCAGCATTTGCCGGCACTCGCGGAATGCGCGGCGACCATTGGCGCAGCGCAGATCCAGAACCGCGGCACGATCGGCGGCAACGTTGTCAATGCCTCGCCCGCGGGTGACACCCTGCCGGTCCTGCTCGCCGCGGACGCTGTGATCGTGCTGCGCAGCGCGTCAGGCGAGCGCGCCGTTCCCGCGGCCGAATTCTGGCCCAGCTACCGCGTCACGGCGCGCAGACCGGACGAGCTGGTCACCGCCATCCGCATCCCGCTGCCCGCGGGTCGACAGGTTCGCTTCCGGAAGGTCGGTACTCGTCAGGCGCAGGCGATCTCCAAGGTCATGCTCGCCCTTGCGTGGCGTGAGGACGGCGGGGTATGGCGGGATGTCCGCGTGGCTGTCGGCTCGGTCGCCCCAACGCCGATTCGGGCGCGCGAGACAGAGAAAGTTCTCGAGGGCGCCGCGCCGCGCGAGACAACGGCCGACCATGCCGCCACGACCATCGCCAACGAGATCCACCCGATCGACGACGTACGCTCGACTGCCGACTATCGGCGCGTGGTCACGGCGCGGATCCTGCATCGCATGCTGCGCGAGGCAGGCGGCTGGTGATAAGCAGGGTGCTGATGCGAAAGATCCCTGTGGTGCTTGCTGCGCTGTCCCTCGTGGTCGCTTGCGGCGGAAGCTCGGCAACGCCGAGTCCGACCGCGGTGCCGGCAACAGTCCATCCAAGCACGAACCCCGTCCAGGAGGCTACGAGCGCGCTCAAATCGGAGCACGACGCATGGCAGTTCACGCTCACGACGTACGAGCCAGGTTCGCCGAATTTTTCGCGCACGGTTACTGGTACGCAGACTGCCAAATTGCCGACAGCTGTCAGCTTCACCGTGGTGCAGTCAGGCAAGCCCGACATGAGGTACGTCCGCGTTGGGACTGATGTCTGGAACGACACGGGAGCTGGATCGTTCACGAAAACGAAGGCATCGGATGCCTACGTGAATCTGGCGTTTCAGACGTTCTACCTGGACAGCATCCTCAGCGAAGCCGCAACCGCGGGCTATGAGTTCGACAAGGTCGGCGCGGAGACGGTCAGCGGGATCGCGGCTACGCACTATCGGCTCGCGGATAATTTTGTCCAGGGACTTGTCGCGAACACCGGCACGGCAGCCGCGGATTGGGCAGCGGACGTATGGATCGCCGACTCTGACGGCTCGCTTGTGCGCCTCACCTGGGGACCACAGTCCATCGATAACGTCCAGGATCAGACCGGCTTCGATTACCTGGTCACATCCGTCGACTGCAACTGCCCGATTGGTCCGCCCATCGACGGCCAGTCCTGACAGAGTGAAGCCGGAGAAGGTCCTTTTCTTTGAGGCGGCGCCCGATTTTCGGTCGTGGCTGGATCTCAACCACGACCGCTGCTAACCACCAGTGGGTGGGCTTCTACAAGAAGACCGCCGGGCGCAAAGCCATGAACTACCCGGACGCCGTGGAGGAGGCCCTGTGTTTCGGCTGGATCGACGGCCAGCTTGGCGGGATTGACGAGCACAGCCACGCAATTCGCTTTACGCCGCGCCGGCCGGGCAGCATCTGGAGCAACGTCAACGTGCGACGGATGAAGGCGCTGATCGCCGCCGGGCGTGTCCACCGATCCGGGTTGGCCGTATTCGAGGCACGCCGCGCCGATCGCACGGGTGTCTACTCGTCGGAGAACCCACCGCTGGAGTTCACGCCTGAACTCGAGGCGCGCTTCCGGGCACAAACCGCTGCCTGGGACTTCTGGAACCAGCAGCCGGCCGGCTATCGTCGGCAGATGACGTGGTGGGTGATGAACGCAAAGCGCGAGGAAACCCGGTCACGACGAATGGACGCGTTGATCGACCAGCATGCGACCGGTGAGCGCATCGACCCCACACGCTTGCCCAAGATGAGCCAACGATGAGCGACGCCATGGGACGGGTCCTGACACCTGGGGCTGTCGATTTCCTCGAGCGCCTGGCGCGCGAGTTCGAGCCGCGGCGTCAGGAGGTCCTCGCCGCGCGGCAGGCTCGCGCGGCCCGGATGGCTGCCGGCGAAGGGCTGGACTTCCTGGCCGAAACGGCCCGCGTCCGCGAATCGGAGTGGCACGTCGCGCCGGCTCCGGCGGACCTGAACGATCGGCGTGTCGAGATCACCGGGCCGGCAGAGGCCAAGATGACGATCAACGCGCTCAACAGCGGCGCGAAGGTCTTCATGGCCGACTTTGAGGACGCACTTTCGCCAACGTGGGCGAACGTGGTCGACGGCCAGGCCGTGCTCCAGGACGCGGTACGCCTGACGCTCGCGTTCACCTCGTCGGAAGGCAAGCAGTACCGCCTCGGGGACTCACTTGCGACGCTCGTGGTGCGACCGCGCGGCTGGCACCTGGTCGAGCGGCACCTCGAGGTCGACGGTGCGCCAATCTCCGCATCCTTGTTCGACTTCGGTCTGTACCTGTTCCACAACGGCGCAGAGCTGCTGCGGCGCGGGTCGGGGCCGTACTTCTACCTGCCCAAGATGCAGTCGCATCGAGAAGCGCGGCTGTGGAACGACGTCTTCATCTGGTCCCAGGAGCAGGTGGGCATCCCGCGCGGCTCGATCCGCGCGACGGTGCTGATCGAGACGATCTGGGCCGCGTTCGAGATGGACGAGATCCTGTACGAGCTGCGCGAGCACGCCGCCGGACTGAACGCCGGCCGCTGGGACTACATCTTCTCGATCATCAAGGCGTACTCGCGCGGATCCGTCGCGCGCGGTCCTGCCCGATCGCGTTCAGGTGACGATGGCCGTGCCCTTCATGCGTGCCTACGCGCAGCTGCTGGTCAAGACGTGCCATCGCCGAGGCGCGCACGCGATGGGCGGCATGAGCGCGTTCATCCCCAACCGACACGAACCGGAGGTGACCGCCACCGCGCTGGCCAAGGTGCGCGAGGACAAGGAGCGCGAGGCGGGCGACGGGTTCGACGGCACGTGGGTCGCCCATCCTGACCTCGTGCCCGTAGCCATCGAGGTTTTCGACCGCGCCCTTGGCGACAAGCCCAACCAGAAATACAGGCAACGCGACGACGTGCACGTCAGCGCTCCTGATTTGACGAACTTCGAAGTGCCCGGCGGGCAGATCACCCATGCCGGTTTGATGACCAACGTATCGGTCGGAATCCGCTACATCGCGGCGTGGCTGGCCGGTGTTGGCGCCGCCGCGCTTGACAACCTGATGGAGGATGCGGCCACCGCGGAGATCTCGCGTTCGCAGGTCTGGCAGTGGATGCGCACCGGGCACTTCACGCGCGAGCAGGTCCTCGCCGCCATCGAGCCCTGGCGTTCACACGACGCCGAAGCCGCCGCGCTTTTCGAGCAGGTCGCCTTGTCGGACGACTTCGTCGAGTTCCTGACCATCCCCGCCTACGCGAAACTCGATTGACCAAGTACGACGACCTCGACTGGCACTTCGAGGCAGCGGCCATTGAGGCCGAGCAGCGCGCCGAGAACGCGTTCACTCACATCGGGCTCTATTTCAGCTGACGTTCCGAGTCGATTAGGCGGGCGCGGCGACCGACAGGCCGTGTCGCCTCGCGGCCGTGGCGAGACGCTTGTCGTAGGTCAAGAACGCGTCGAGCTCAGGCACCAACTCGAGCGCGGTGGCGAGGTGAATGGCGTCTAACGATCGCACCTCGGGTGGCTGCAGCCTGGCGGCCGCGGACGCAAGATCCGGGGTCAGCTCGCGAAAGACGAGTCGCTCGATGATTGTCGCCAGCGATTTATCCGACTGATGGGGATGCCGAGCAGCGGCTCGGACGAGCTCGACATGCGTAAGGCGACTGGTAATGAGCACGTCCACGTCGTGAATGAATCGAGCAACTGAACGCGCTTCGGGTTCGTCGAGAATCAATCTCGCAAGCGCTGAAGTATCTGCGTATACCAGCACCACCTAGTAGCGCTCTTCTTCTCGCATCTTGCGGAGAGTCTCAGATAGAGGTTCCTCCCCGGGCAACAGAGGAACCGGAGTCGGTAGTGGCGCACGAGGATTCTTCGCCGGCGTCACCTTGCCTTCTGCGATGAGGCGCTCGAGGATCGAAGTCGAAGGCGGAACCGGTCGTAGTTGCGCCACTGGCTGACCGTGCTCTGTCACTTCGAGCGTTTCGCCGTCCTTGACCCGGTCGACATAGATCGACAAGTTCTGGCGCAGCTCACGAATGCCTACGCGCGCCGGCTGATCTCGTTCGCTCATGTAGCACAAAGTAGCACAATCGCTGCAGGACGGACCGGCTAACGCCAGATCAGCTCGCGCTCCTGGAATTGGCCGAAGCCGCGGCGGCCGACGAAATGGCCGTCGCGGATTACCCACTCGCCACGAACGAGGACGCTGCGCACGATGCCCGCCGCGGGCATGCCCTCGTACGGCGCGTAGTCGCTCGTGTGATGCAGCTCCGACTGGGTGATCGTGCGCCGCTCCTGCGGGTCGTACAGGACGATGTCGGCGTCCTTGCCGACTTCGATGGAGCCTTTCGAATTCAGGCCGAAGAGGCGCGCGGGCGTGGTGCTCAGCAGGTCGACCATCCGCTCAACGGTTACACGCCCGCGCTGGACGCCCTCGCTGTAGACGATCGTCAGCAGGGTCTCGATGCCCGGCGCTCCGTTGCTGATCTGATCGAAGGACTGCCCGACCAACCGCTTCTCGATGGCCACGCGATCGGGGACGTGATCCGTCGCCACCAGGTCCAAGCCACCGTCACGCAACGCGTCCCACAGGGCGGCACGGTCGTCTGGAGCGCGCAAGGGCGGTGAGATGACGTATTTGGCGCACTCCGGCGTCCGCAAGGCTGTAGCGCGACTCGTCGAGGGCCAGGAAGTGCGGGCAAGTCTCGGCGAAGACGGGCTCGCCTGCGGCGCGCGCGCGGCCGATCTCGTCCAACGCCGCTCGACACGACACGTGCACGAAATAGACAGGGGCGCCGGCCGCGCGCGCCAACTCGATCGCGTGCCTCGTCCCAGGCAGCCTCCACGTACGGTGGTCGCGACTCGGCATGGAAGCGAGGCGCGGTCTTGCCTTCGCCGAGCAGCGCGGCGATGTTCGCTTCGAGCGCAGCCTTGTCCTCGCCGTGGATCTCGAGCAACCCGTCAAAGTCGGCCGTGGCGCGTAGCGCAATCCCGAGCGACGGCTCGGGGAGTGCGAAGTCGTAGACCATGAACGCCTTGAACGTCGGCACCCCAACGTCGACCGCCGCAGGGATCTCGCGCTCGAGGTCGTGGTGGGTCGGTTGGAGCACGAGGCTCAGTGCGTAGTCGACCGCCGAGTCGGAATCCGTCTGCCGTCGCCAGGCCGCGATATCGGTGGGCAGCGAGCCCGTCTGCGCTGCGCCCGTGCCTGGGTTGTTGAAAGCCAGGAAGGTGGTCGTGCCGCCGAAGGCAGCCGCGACTGAGTCCTGGAAGAAGCGATCTGGCTCGTAATCGCTCGCGACGCGTGTGTGGGTGTGGGCGTCGATCACGCCGGGCAGCACGAGCAGGCCCGCGGCGTCGATCTCGGCGCGCGTCGGCATCCTGCGGCAGTGCCGCCTCCACGGCCGTGATCACGCCACCGTCGATAGCCACGTCTGCCGTGCTGCGGCCCGCCGCCGTGACGACCGTGCCGCCACGAATGATCAGCTGAGCCATCGCCGCTCTCTCAGCTACAGCTCCTCGATCGTGATGTCCTGGGCGCCGTCCCACAGCACGCGCCGCCCCATCTCGCGGAGCGTGTCGCGGATGTCGTCCTGGTCGGACAGGCCGCCGGCAGACACGATCGTGGCGAAGTGATTGCCCGACAGCTGGCCAAGCTTGGACGAGAAGGTCACGCCGCCATACGCGATCAGGATCTCGCCCTCCGAGACGTCGCCCGTGTAGACGATGATCTCGCCAGGCGCGGGATGTGACGTGTGGTTCTCGTAGCCCACGGCCAGCTTGTCGTCGCCGAACGGGATCCAGCAGCCCTCGCCACTCCAGCGGCAGTGGATGAGCTTCGAGTGCATGGGCAGAAGATCGCGAATTGCCGCGCACGTCTCAGGCGCGTTGGGCTCCCAACGGGCAGTAAAGTTCAGGTCGCCGACTCGGATCGCGAGGTCTGTCATGGCGCGCAGCGTAACGAGACGCGCAAGGCAGCAACGGCACGCAAGCCCAGCGAGGAGCCAATAGAGCACCGATGGACGACCAGCCGACCATCTCCACCCACATCCTCGACACCGAGCGCGGAGCACCAGCTCAGGGCGTCGAGGTCGTGCTCTACCGCATCGCCCCGGGCGGCGACCGCGAGGTCGGGCGAGCCGTCACAGATGACGACGGCCGCGTCCGGCGCCTGCTCGACGACGAGCTGCGCGACGGCCATTACCGAATCGAATTCCGTCTCGACGGCGTCTTCTACGGCACGGTCACGCTCGCTTTCCGCGTGACGGACGCGGGCCGCAGCTACCACGTGCCCTTGCTGATTTCGCCTTATTCCGTGTCCAGCTATCGCGGCAGCTGACGCCACGGACACCTGACGGACAAGCACAGTGCGTGCCGATCGCGGGATGCTCACGACGCTCTTCGAGGGCGCGCCGCGCTTCGTCGATCGCAGTCGCCGCGTTCGACGCGGAGTCGATGGACGATCTCTTCTACCAGGCGGAGTGGACGGCGCTGACGATGCCTGAGGACGAGCAGGTCGAGCTGATCAATGCGCATCCGCGTATCGGCGCGGCGGCGACCACGGTCAGCGCGCTGTCGTACCGCGAGCAGGGCTATGACACGGATACCGGTACGGCGGAGCTGCAGGCACGGCTGGACGCGCTCAACGACGAATACGAGGACGCGTTCGGCTTCCGCTTCGTGGTTTTCGTCAACGGCCGATCTCGCGCGGAGATCGCCGACATCATCGAGCAGCACATGGACGCGGACCGGACGGCTGAGAAGACGCGTGCGCTGCGCGACGTGATCGCGATCGCGCGCTCCCGTGCCACCAAGCTGGCCAAGCCGTGACCTCGGTGCGCGACCCCTACGCACCACTGAAGGAACGGGCGTGGCGCGAAGTGGCTGACATCGACGCGCAGCTCGAGCGGGGCGAGATCGACGAGCAGCAGTGGTTCGACGCGATGGCACGGATGGTGACCGAGCCATACCTCGATGCGCAGACGCCGTGGGCCGGATCAGGCAAATCCGGCACGTCGAACGACTGGGAGTACTCGCGCAGCCACGTCGCCCACGCGATCGATCGGCCGGGCTCGTTCCTCGACGTCGGCTGTGCCAACGGCTACATGCTCGAGTGCCTGCCGCGCTGGTCCAGCCACGCCCTCGATCTGTACGGCCTGGACATCAGCGCGGCGCTCGTTGCCCGCGCACGCCAACGCGTGCCCGACGTCGCCGACCACCTCGCCGTCGGGAACGCCCTCTTCTGGCAGTCGGGGCGACGGTTCGATTACGTCCGCACCAACCTCGACTACGCGCCCGCGAACCGTCGGCGCAATCTGTTCGAGAACCTTCTGGCGCAGGCCGACCGCGTCATCGTCGGCGTCTTCAACGAACAGCTCGAATCAAGGCCAACTGAGGACATGGTTCGTTCGTGGGGCTACGAGATCGCGGGTCGCAGCGAGCGGCTCAACCTGCGCAAGCCGCAGATCGATTACCGCGTCATGTGGGTCGACAGTGACCGCAGACCGTCGCCGATCAGCGAGGAGGGGTCGTGAAAGCAGAGATCTATTACGGCAAGGCCGACGTCGCCACGTATCGGACCTATGCCACGCCGCTCGAGGGCATCACCGCGATCCCAGAGTCGGCGTTCGAGGGCAAATCGAACACGCTCCTGGCGGCCACGATCGAGGTCCAGGTTCTGGGCACCGCGTTCATGGCCGCGTACACGGAGGGCGACAACCGCCTGGTCGTGGCCACGGACACGATGAAGAACTTCATCCATCGTGAGTCGCTCGCGTTCAGCGGCGCGACCCTGGAGGAGTGGCTGGCGTTCATCGGCCGCCGGTTCCTTGAGACGTACCCGCACATGGAGCGGCTGCGCGTCTCCGGCGTGGAGATCCCCTTCGAACCGGCCGTCGTACCGGCGGCCGATGGCGACGGCTGGGAGGCTTCCGAGGTCCTGTTCGAGCGCCAGCACGGCGACCGATCAAGCGCGACCCTCGAGCTCGGTCGGACGCCGGCCGGCGAAGTTGAGGTCACCGACTTGCAGGCTGGGCGCGTTGGCCTGCAGATGATGAAGGTCACCGGCTCCGCGTTCGCCGACTTCGCGCGCGACTCGTACACGACCCTGCCCGAGCGGCGCGACCGGCCGCTGTACATCCACCTCGATGTCGGCTGGAAGTACGACTCCCCCGCCACCGCGCTCGCCGCCGACCACGCCTCGTACGTGGCCGGCGAGCAGGTCGCCGATCTCGTTGGCGCGGTCTTTCACCGCTTCGTGTCGCTCTCCATCCAGCACCTGGTCAACGAGATCGGCGCGGCCATGCTCGAGCGCTGGCCGCAGCTCGCTGAGGTGTCGTTCGAAGCGCAGAACAGGCTGTGGGACCTGTCCGTCACGTCAGAGTCGGATGAGCGCGTGAAGGTCTACTGCGACCCGCGGCCACCCTACGGCCGCATCGGCCTCGTGCTCAAGCGCGATTGAACACGTCGACGTCTGCGCGCGTGTCGATGTCCGGGTTGCGACCCGGAACGTCGACGTAGGTCACGAGATTGGGATAAGCGCTGAAAACCTGGGAGAAACCACGGTCGCCCTCAAGCGACGCGGCGAGGGGCCACACGGAGCGGTCCAGGACGACCGGGTTGCCGACTTTGCCCGACCAGCGCGGAACCACGATTTGTCCGGACGCTCCCAGAACCACGCTCAACTGATCCAAGGACAGGAACGGCTGGTCGGCCAACAAGACCACCACCCGACGCGCCTCAGCCAGGCTTGAAAGCCTGCGCATGCCGGTCCGCACTGAGCTCGCGATGCCCTCCTCCGGTGCCGAGTTCCAGACCAGCAACTCATCGCGCCATGAGCACGTCGACTCGATCTCGTTCGCGTCGGCACCAAGCACGACGACGACCGGTGAGAGCCGAGCGTCCGCGCTCAGATCCAGGACGTGCTGGATCATGGGCTTGCCGTCAATCGGCGTCAGCAGCTTCCGACCGCCGAAGCGGGTGCCCAACCCGGCGCCAAGAATCAATCCCGCAGTCTGTTTGGGCCGATCAATGGCTGCCATCAGACGGTCGGGACGGGCTCCTTCCTGCGGATGAGCAGGTCGTACGCCTGGTCGAACGTGAGGCCCGTGGCCCAGATCGCGTCGTAGGCGGTCTTGAGCACCCTGGCCAGCGATCGGTGTTCGACGACCACGATGGTCAGCTCCGACGAACCCGCGACAGGATCCTCCATGCCGAACATCACGATCGTCTCGTCGATGATCACCAGCTTGAGCGGCAGCGACGGCACGAAGCGCGCGTCCTCGCCCGATTCGACGAAGCGCTGCACGCCGCGCCTTACCGCGGGGTCGTCAAAAATGGAGAACTCGTACAGCGAGCGCGCCTCGTGGCTGCGGCTGACCTTGAGCCCCTCAACGTTCTCCTGCGGCGGCGTCGCGTAGGGCGGCTTGGTGAAGACGAGGATCTCGCGCTTGACGCCCGCCTGAAGCTCGGCGAAGCGCTCGTTGATCGCGCGCGTGTCGCGCAGCACCTCGATGTACTCGAGCGGATCGGTGTGCTCCTGGCCCTCGTCAAACGCGGGCTTGAGATCGCTGACCATCTCGCGCGCGTCACGCTCCATGCGCGCGAGCTGGTCGCGGTGCGAGGCGAGCAGCAGCTCGATCGCCAGATCGGGCGGCGTCGCGGCGTACTTCACCACCGTGCCCGGTCGGGCGGCAGCCAGCCCCTTCTGAACGAGTGAGCCGAGCACGTCGTATATACGCTGGCGAGGAAGGCCGGACTGGCGCGCGACCTGCGCCGCGGTGAACGAATCGCGCCTGATCAGCGTCAGGTATGCCTTCGCCTCGTAACTCGTCAGCCCGAGCCGCGTCAGCTGTGAAACGAGGTCTGTTGTATCCACAGCGCGACTATCACCACCATTGAGTGGGAGTGTCAAGGCGCGAGGGTAGATAAAGCGGCTTACTTCCTGTCGCGCAGCCGGATTACGGCCCTCAGCGCGGTGTGCGTTGAGGAGAACGAGACGACCTTGTTGTCGACCAGCCCAGCGTCGAGCGAGGCCGCGATGACGTCAGTGTCTCGGATCGTGGCCTGCTTGCCCTTGCGCCACACGACCCAGATGCCGCCGTTGCTGACGATGCAGTGGCGCAGACCGTGGAGCTGGCCCAGGTCGTCGAGCGAATCGGCGACGAGGAAGACCAGGTCCACCGACTCTCCCGGAACGCCCTCCTCCACGGCGGCCGCGCGCCCGCGCAGAAGCGTGCGGAAGTCGTCGTCGAAAGCGCCGATGAGCGCGACGCGCGAATCGGCGCGAACTCCCAGCTTGTCGAGCAGTGGCCGGGTCGAAACGGCATCTGATGAGGGACTCATGCTGGCCCGACTGTACGATCGGAGGAGATGGAGCGCCACACCAACCGACTCGCGACACAGACCAGCCCCTATCTGCTGCAGCACGCGCATAACCCGGTCGATTGGTATCCGTGGGGACCGGAGGCGCTCGCGCGTGCTCACGACGAGGACAAGCCGATCTTCCTTTCGATCGGCTACGCCGCGTGCCACTGGTGCCATGTGATGGAGCGCGAATCGTTCGAGAACGAGGCCACGGCGCGCCTTATGAACGCGGATTTCGTGGCCATCAAAGTCGACCGAGAGGAGCGCCCAGACCTCGATTCGATCTACATGACAGCGGTCCAGCAGATGACCGGCAGCGGCGGCTGGCCGATGAGCGTGTTCCTGACGCCCGACGGCAAGCCGTTCTACGGCGGCACTTACTTCCCCGACACGGCACGGCACGGCCTGCCCTCATTCACGCAGGTGCTCGAGGGCGTCAGCCAGGCGTGGCGCGAGCGCCGGGCGGACGTCGAGCGATCTGGCGCGGCACTGGCCCAGGCGATCAGCAGCTCGCTGCCGGCCGCGTCGGACGCGTCCGCGGAGCTGAACGATGGACTGTTGGACGCGGCAGTGGTCGGTCTGGACGGCAGCTTCGACGCACGCCACGGAGGCTGGGGTGGCGCGCCCAAGTTCCCCCAGCCAATGACGATCGAGTTCCTGCTCCGCATACACGTCAAGAGCGGAGACGCGCGGCCGCTGGCCATGGCCCGCCGCACGCTCGACGCGATGGCCGCCGGCGGCATCTATGACCACCTCGGCGGCGGCTTCGCGCGCTACGCCACGGACGCGGTCTGGCTTGTGCCGCATTTCGAGAAGATGCTCTATGACAACGCGCAGCTCGCGCGCGTCTACGTCCACGCCTGGCAGCTGACCAAGGAGCCGCGCTACCGCCAGGTGGCCGAGGAGACACTGGAGTTCGTGGCACGCGAGCTGCGCACCGCGGACGGTGGCTTTGCCGCGAGTCTGGATGCCGACACGGATGGCGAAGAAGGCGCGACCTACGTCTGGGACAAGTCCGAGATCGATGCGCCGCTCGGTCCGGACGCGGCGCAGTTCGACGCGGCGTACGACGTCACGGACAATGGCAATTGGGAAGGCCGCACGATCCTGCGCCGCCAGATCGGCAGTGCCGACAATGACACGCTCGCCAACGCGCGCCGGACCCTGTTCGAGGCCAGGCAACTCCGGCCCCAACCGGCGCGCGACGACAAGGTCCTGACCGCCTGGAACGGGCTGATGATCGCGGCCTTCGCGGATGCCGCCGCGGCCTTTGGCGAGCGGCGCTGGGCTGATCTGGCCAAGGCTTCTGCCGACCTCCTGCTCGAACACGTACGCGACGGCGACGGGCGCCTGCGCCGCTCGTGGAAAGACGGCCGGGCGCTCCATTCGGGCGTGCTGGAGGACTACGCGAACCTGGCCGACGGTTTGCTCGCCCTGTACGAGGCCACATTCGACGAGCGCTACTTCGTCGCGGCACGCGAGCTGGCGGACGCGATCCTGGCCCATTTCGCCGATCCGTCCGGAGGATTCTTCGACACGGCCGACGATCACGAGGCGCTCATCGCCCGACCGAAGGACGTGCAGGACAACGCGACGCCGTCCGGGGGCGCGATGAGCGCAACCGTGCTGCTCAAGCTGGCCGCATTCACCGGTGCGGGACGCTACGCCGAGGCTGCCAACGCGGCGATCGCTACCGTGCTGCCGCTCGCCCCACGCTACCCAACTGCCTTCGCGCAGTGGCTCAACGCGATCACCTTCGCACTTGCCGATCCGGTCGAGATCGCGATCAGTGGCGAGGTGGAAACGGCGGATACCGATGCGCTGATCGCGGTCGCGCGCGATGGCTACAGGCCATTCGCGGTCCTGGCCGTGGGCGTCTCGGGCGGTACGAGGGTGCCGCTGCTCGAGGATCGGCCGCAACGGGACGGCCGTGCCACTGCCTACGTCTGTCGGCAGTTCGCGTGCCGCGCACCGGTCACAAATCCCGCCGATCTGGCATCGGAATTAGCATCCCAGCCATGAAGATTCGAAGCGCCGGCGCACTCGCACTGGCACTCACCCTGGTTGCCGCGTTGGCCACGGCCGTGCTTGGACATGCTCAGCTCACTTCTTCCGATCCAGCGCAGGGCGCCACGATCAAGACGCCCTACACGCTGACGGCCACGTTCGACGACGAGCTGACGCCGGATGGCTCGTCAATCGTCATCGTCGACGCCAACGGCGCCACGGTCGCGAGTGGCACGGTGAGCGACAAGGACGATCACATGATGACAGCGCAGCTGCCGCTCGTGCCGGACGGCACGTACGAGGTCAAATGGACGGCCGTTTCGGCCGATGACAAGGCCGTCGAGCGCGGCCTGTACCAGTTCGAGGTGAGTGCCACGGCCGCCACGACCGCGCCAACGACGCCGGCCTCTACAGCCGCATCGTCAGCCGCGCCGTCAACGGCCTTGCCCACCCCCGCGGCGTCACCATCGACTGGATCGGGCAGTGGCGGCGGCAACGACCTGACGATCGCCCTTGTGCTCGCGGTGATCATCATCGGCGGCGTCGTGGGCTACGTGCTCTATCGGAACAGGCGCTGACCGGACTCGCCGCGCTCCCGCAGCCTGAGGCGCTGATCTTCGACCTGGACGGCACGCTGGTCGACACCGTCGACACGCGCATAGAAGGCTGGCTGCGCATCTTCGAGGACGAGGGCATCGCGGTCGACCGCGACTACCTGGCAGCGCTAATCGGGGCCGACGGCAAGAAGCTCGCGCGCGAGATCGCCGAGCGCGCCGGTCGCCAGCTTTCAGACGCCGACCAGGAACGCCTGGACAAGAGCGCGGGCGCGGCCTACGACAAGCTCAACCTCAATCCCGAACCAACCTCAGGTGCGCACTCCCTGCTCGTCGAGCTCGAGCAGTCGGCTTTGAAGTGGGCCATCGCGACATCGAGTCGCGCCGCGCAGACGCGCGTCTCAGTCGCGGCGCTGGAGCTGCCCGAGCCGCCGCTAGTCGTCGACGGTAGTCACGTGGAGCACGCCAAGCCCGCACCGGACCTGCTTCTGCTCGCGGCTGAGAGGGTCGAGGAGCGACCGTCAACGTGCTGGTACGTGGGCGACTCCACCTGGGACATGCGTGCGGCCGTAGCGGCGGGCATGGTCGCTGTCGGCGTCACCTACGGTGCCGCCGACGAATCGGACTTGATCGATGCCGGTGCGGACGTGGTCACCAGCCTGGGCGAGCTGGAGTCGGAGCTGCGCGATCGCGGCCTGCTGCGGCCCTGAGCCGCGCGAAACCTAGTTCTTGGGTGGGCAGTTGTTCTGCTGCTGTTGGCCGGGCTGGGGCTCCTGCTCGCTGAAGATGTTCTGAACCTTGGCCTGCATGCCCTGCATGCTGCCCAACGGCACGAGGTGGGCCGGGGCGAAGTCGTACTGGTACAGGCGGTCGGCATCCACCCGTGACGCAATCTGGGCCAGGTACGGGAAATCGTCGCTCGAGAAGCTCATGAACAGATTGGCGCTCGCCGCGTCGAGCAGGCCCGGGATATGCGGCAGAAGCGAGATCGGATCGAGCTGCTTGCGGATCGACTGGAGCACGAACTGCTGGCGGCGCTCGCGCTGGTAGTCGGAGTCCTGGTGGCGCGAGCGCGCGTAGGCGAGCGTGTCTTCCGGGTCGAGGAACTGGCAGCCTTTCTGGAAGTCGACCGGGTAGAGCTGCTGCTGCGAGTTGTAGTAGGCGTCGTCGGACAGCGGCGCGGGAATGTCCAGCCACACGCCGCCACCGGGCAGGTTCTGGACGAGGCCGACGAAGCCCTTGAGGTTGACCGCGACCACGCCGTCAACGTTGACGCCGGCCATCTGCTGGATGGCGTAGGTCAGCGCGCGCCAACCGCGTTCGCAGTCGAACTGCTGCTGGCATTCAGGGCCGATGCCGTCAGAACCCGGGTAGTCGTTCGGACTCGCAGCGGCATCGCGCCACAGGCCGAAGAGGTAGCCGTTAAACGGCGTGCTGCTCTCAGTCGGGATGGTCAGCCAGTCGGGGTAGCGGGTGATCGAATCTGCGGGAACGTCGGTCATGTTGCGTGGGAAGCTGAACAGCGCCGCCTTGCAGTCGGCGATATCGACGCTGAGCAGGAGCATCGAGTCGGTACGCAGGCTGGCCGCGCTGACGCCGTCATCGGAGCGTGAGTCGGAGCCCACGAGCAGGATGTCCAGGCGTCCATCCGCGCCGGGCGCCCAACCGGCCAGGTCCGGCGCGGGTGGGCAGACCTTGGGCTTGAACGAGGTGCCCGGCTCAAGCGTCGGCACGGGCGTGTCCGTTGGCTCGGCGTCGGTGGGCAGCGCGCTGACCGCCGGTGTTGCCGTCGAGCCGGGGATCGAAGTGCCCGGCGTGCCCGGGGTGGACTCGGCCGTAGGCAGCGGCGTCGGCGTTGCCGGCCCGGCCGTCACGTGAGCAAAGCTCGCCTGCGGAATGACCGCGGTGTGGCCGGGCTGACCGGCGGCAAACAACCAGTACGGCACGAGTCCGACCGCGGCGGGCAAGCCGTGCAGCACGATCGCGAGCGAGATCAGCAGCGCGAGGGCAATTGGACCGCTGCCCGTCAAGGACCGGCCCGGCCCGAATCGCCGGCGGCGTGCGATCTCGTATGCATCGATCATCGCCGCGACGTGGTACAGGAAGAAAACCAGGTCGAAGATGATCAGCGCCAGCGCCTTCTCGGCGGTGAGCAGCTGGGTCAGCGCGGCGGTGCCGCCCATGAGCAGCAGCACGCCCGCCACGATGACGAGCAGCATGGGGATCGCCCAGACGATGCCCCTGCGTGTATCGCCCGCGTAAATCTGCCCTAGGCCCGGGAAAATGAACGACAGGAAGGCAGCGACGGCTGGCGATCTGCTGGACGGCGCAGGCGACGGAGTTGCCATCGCCTAAGGATGCCCTAGTTCTTGGGCGGGCAGGGGTTGTTCTGCTGCTGCGGCGCTGGGTCCGGCTCGGGCTGGCTGAAGATATTGGTCACGAAGTCGGAAATGCCCTGCATGCTGCCCAGCGTGGTGACGTGGGCCGGGGCGAAATCCTCCTGGTACAGGTGATCCGCATCAACGCGATTGGCAATTTGCGCCAGGTACTGGACGTCCGTGTCGCTCAGGCTCGTGTAGAGGTTGGCCTGCGCGATCGAGAGCAAGGACGGAATCGTGGGCAGTAGAGCCAGCGGATCGAGCTGGCGGCGCACCTGCTGAAGGACGTACTGCTGGCGGCGCTCGCGCTGGTAGTCCGAGTCGGCATGCCGTGAGCGCGCATATGCGAGCGCGTACTCCGCGTCGACGTAGTGGCAGCCCTGGGTGAAGTCGACCGGGATCAGGTTCTGCTGCGAGTTGTAGTACGCGTCGTCCTGGAGCGCGTCGGTGTACAGCCACAGGCCGCCGTAGCAGTTGGGCGTGTTCGGCATCGTCACGCGCTGATCTGCCGTGGGACATTGCGCCGGCAGCGCGTTGACGAGGTCGACGAAGCCGTTGAGGTTGACCGCCATGACGCCGTCGATCTGCTGGCCGGTGAAGATCTGGAGGGTGCCGACCAGGGCGCGCCAGGCGCGCTCGCAGTCGAACTGCTGCTGGCAATCGTTGCCGCTGATGCCGTCAGATCCGGCGAAGATCTTGATCGCACCACGCGGCGACGTGCCACAGCGATGTGAGCAGGCCGTCAGAGTTCATGCCCGGGCACACGTTTGCGTCGGCAGTGAAGTCGCCCGTTGGAAACGCCGCCTGGCCGGCCGCGGACGAAGTGTCCTCCGCGGGCAGCTTGAGGCTGTAGCCAGTCGGGATAGCGGGTGCCGTCGCCGCATGAGCCGTCCGTCGCCGTGCACAGGTTGCGCGGGAAGCTGAACAGCGCGGCCTTGCCGCTCTGGATGTCGACCGACAGCAGGATCATCGAGTCGGTGCGCAGGCTCTTGGCGTCGAGACCGGTGTCGGAGCGGCTATCGCCACCAATGAGCAGCAGGTTCAGCCGGCCGTCCTGGGCCCACGCGGGCCACGTCGAGAGATCGACCGGAGGTGGCGGCGTGCGCGTCGCGACTGGACCGGTTGTGCCGCTGGGAGTGCCGGAATGGACCGGCCGACCCGCCCGGTGTCGCCGTTGCGCCGGCGCTCGGTGCGGGAGTGCTGGTCGGCGCGACGTAGCTGGGGTTCGGCGTGTTCGGAGTGAAGCTCTGTAGAGCGCCGCCATGGTCACCGGAAAAGATCGACGCGTAGGCGTTGTGCGCCTCGTAGCCGTAGACCTCAGGGAAGCCGTGGACCATGATCGCGACCGCAATGAGGATCGCCAGCGCGATCGGCGCACCACGCTGCCGGCTGTAGCTCACGGCTCGTTCGCTGCGGGCGACGTCGTAGGCATCGATCATCGCCGCGACGTGGTACAGGAAGAATGCCACGTTGAAGACCAGCAGCGCGATCTGGTTCTGCGAGCTGGTCGCGAAGGCGACGAGCCGGTTCTGGCCCAGGAAGAGCCAACCAACGCCCACGATCACGAGCAGCATCGGGATGGCCCAGATGACGCCCTTCTTGATCTGGCCCGCGTAGATCTGCCCGAGTCCCGGGAAGATGAACGAGAGCAGAGCCGCGAGCGTGGGTGATTTGTTGGACATGTTGAGTCGTCAGGCCCCTGAAAAGTGGTGCTGTGTGCCCATCAAAAGACTGGGAAATGGAACCATTTGTTCCCGCATCCGTTGGGCACGACGGCGGGAGTAGTGGCTCAAAGTCTACCCGTTGAGACGGATTTAGCCGTCCGACTGCTACGCCGGTCAGCCTGCCGCCCCAAGCGCAGGGCTACTGGACGTGCAATAAGCCCTTCATGGCGTTCTGGTGGACGTCACACCAGAAGAAGTAATCGCCCGGTGTCGTCGGCGCGGTGAACGACACCGTCTGGGCGTTGTTTGGACCCGTGCCAACGGTGCTCGCGCCGAGCGATGGCGCGGAGCTGTCACGGCCGTTGAAGAACTGGATGTTGTGGGGCAGGTTGCTGTTGTTCGTGTAGTTGACCGTGACCGTGGCTCCCGCCGCCGCGTCGAGCGTCCCGGGGTTGTAGGCGAGCGGCTGATCCTGCGTCGTCTCGACGGTGATCGTGGCGCCGGGGCCACCTGAGCCTGCTGGCTGAGTGGGGGCGACGGACGTGGCCGCGGACGGAGTCGGGCCGAGCGGGGCGTAGGTCCAACCGGCGCTGGTGCCGCCTGCGCAGGCGGTCAGCAGAAATAGGGCGCCGATGGGCAGCAAGGCACGGCGGATCAGCGTGGGGATGTGCATGGCCACCATTCTTGCCGATCGCGGCGAATACGTCAGGTCCGAACCGCCAGCTTGGGGTCTTCTGGCATCAGACCGAGCCTGATCGCGACGCCCGCGGCCTCGACGCGGCCGCTGACGCCGAGCTTGGCCAGGATGCGCCGCACATGGACCGCCACCGTGCGCTCGCTGATGAACAGCCTGTCCGCGATCTCCCGATTTGTCCGACCTTCCGCGAGCACGAGCAGTACGCCGTACTCGCGCGGGCTGAGCCCGAAGCGCGCCACCGCGGGCGGTTGGACGGACACGAAGCGGTCGGCGATGCTCGAGGCGGTGCCGTCCGTCGCATAGCCCGGGCCCACTGCAATCAGGTCGCGTTCCGGTTTGATGGCTATCGCGACCAGGTCGTCGGCGGGCAGGGTGATGCGGCCGCGCGCCGCCAGGTCGCGCAGTGCGTCACGGAGCGGCGCGGCGGGCAACTTGCCGGCGATGCGCCACGCTTCAGTGAGTGCGCGGCGCGCCTCGGCGCGCCGCGCGCGGGTGGGCAGTGCCGCCTGAGCCTGCCACCAACGCGCTTTGGCCACCTGGTACGGAACCGGGATCTTGGCCCACGACTCGGCCAGGACGGCGTATGTCTCCGGCTTGGTGCGGCCCCGAACGCGCTCGTGATGAGCTCGGGCAGTGGCCATGTACAGCTCCGCCTCGCGTCGCGCCCCGACCGACGCCGGCCATGGATGGCGGGCAAGATTCTGCTCAGCGATGGGCAGCACCTCGTTGGCGAGCGTCGTCGCGCGGGCCACGCTTGACCAGTCGCGCTTCAGACGGCCGTCGTCGGCGGCTGCGGCGCATGCCTCCAGCACGGTGGCCGCGGCGACGACGATCTGGGGCGGGTCATCCGTCTCGAGCACCCTGCGCCAGCCCTGCTCGGCGGCGTTGTGAGCGTCGTCCAGGTCGCCGCGCCACATCGCCAGGCTGACCGCGCTGCGCAGCACCAGGGCGGACCACTGGCCAGCCGGCACCGTCTCCAGCTGCAGCAGCGTCCGGCCGACAAGCTGGGCCGCTTCGTCGTCTGCGCGTGATTCGACGAGTACCAAACCCAGGTACAGGATCGGGCTGAACCAGGCCAGGCCCGCGGGCGGGAACTCAATTGCCGAGCGGCACTGCGCCTCTGCCTCCGTCCAGCGGCCGAGCTGGAAGAGGATGTCAGCGGCATTGCCGCCGAGGAACGCGGCGCCATAGGTCAGGCCCAGGCCGTTGCGTGTCGCCTCGCCGATACCGTCCTGGACAGCGGCAAGCGCCTGCTCGCGACGCAGGTCGAGATCGAGCAAAGTGGTCTTGTTCGCGTAGCAGCGCATGACCTCGGCCAGATCGCCGGCCTCGCGCGCCGCCGCGAGCGCCTCGTTGAGCAGCTCCAGCCCGCGATCGACGCGGCCCAGGAAGCCGGCGTCGACAGCGGCCGTATCCGTGGCGTGGGCGAACTGGGCCGTGCCGGCCTCGCCGGCGGCCGTGGCGGCGCGGCGCGCCTGTTCGGCGCGCGTCGTGCTCTCATCGAACTCGCCCTGGAGCATCAGCTCCTGGGCCAGCGCCGCGAGCGCGGCGGCGCGAGCGGGCGCAGCCTCCGGCGCAACCGCGAGTGCCTGCTCGAATGCCTGGCGTGCGCCCTCAGAGTCGCCGCTCGATCGCCGGTAGCGACCGAGCTGTTCGCACAGCGCCGCCGCCCGCGCGCGGGCGGCGGCGTCGGTCCGCGGCGTCATCAGCCGTTCGACGCGGCCGCCGGCAACTCTTTCGATGGCCTGGGCGCACAACGACGCCGCGCGACGGAACGAACCTGCCGCGTCTGCCGCCTCGGCGGCCGCGACGAGCACGTCGATATCCGCGTCCCCAGAAGCGGAGTCGCTCAGCTCGAGTGCCGCGACCAGGTGGCCCAGCGTGGTGCCGCCAGGCTCGACCGACTGGGCCTGCTGTGCAGCGGCCAGGTGTGCGACGCGTGCCTCAGCGACGCGTCCGGCGCGGACGTGATGCCACGCGGCCTCCGCCGGCGATTCCTCGAACAGGGCCGCGACGGCCGCGTGCAACGCGTGCCGCTCTGCGGGCAGCAGCGAAGCCTCGATCGCCTCTGCCAGGAGGACGTGCGCCAGACCTATGCCACTGGCATCGCCCGTGGTCAGGCCGCTGCTCTCCGCAGACGCCAGTGCCGTCCGCGGCAGATGCCCACCGGGCAGGGTCAGCTCTGCCAGCTGCGCCTCTGACAACGGCCGGCGCGCGACCGCGAGCACGCGCAGGACGCGGATCTGCGCCTCTTCAAGCTCGTCCAGGCGCGCGTCGACGATCTCATCGAGCGGATCGGACAATCGCGCTGCGGCAAGCTGCTGCTGGGCCGCGATGAGCTGCTCGGCGACCAACGGATTGCCGCGCGAGCCTTCCTTCAGGGCCGCCAGGAAGGCCAGCGTGGGCCGCTCGCCCAGCGCAGCCTCGGCCAGCGAGCCGATCTCCTCGGCGCCCAACGGCTCGAGCGCGATGCGCTCGATGGGCAACGAGTCGTCGTCCAGCCACTCGGCAAACGCGCGTGCCTGGTGGCCGCGGCGGATCTCGTCGGGGTGATAGCCAACGACGAGCGCCACTGGCAGGCGCCGGCTGGTGCGGACAAGCGTGCCGAGGAACTCGAGCGTGCCGGGATCGCTGTGTTCCAGATCCTCGACGATGAGCACCACGGGACCAGATCCGCCGAGTCGACCAAGCACGCCGAAGAGCGCCTCGCGCACGCGGGCGCCGCGCTGGCGCTTGTCATCCAGCTCAGGCGGCGCAAGCTCGACCCCCAATGCGCTGAGTCGGTCGCCCACATCGGGCAGGAGCAGCGCGATGTCGTGCGCCCCCGCGCCGACGATCTGGGTCAGCTCCGAGTCGGGGACCTGCGCCAGGCACTGGCCGAACGCGTCGCGCAGCGGGGCGTACGCAACCCCGGAGCGTGGCTCGACGCACTGCGCACGGCACACGACGACACCGGGCACGTCGCGGACACGCTCAACCAGCTCGGTCATGAGGCGGGACGTGCCCATGCCGAGCGCTCCGGTGACGACGACGCGCGCAGGCTGACCCTCGGCGGCCCGCTGTAGAGCAGAGCCCAGAACCGCCAACTCGCGTTCACGCCCGATGAACGCCATCTGCGGAGGATAACGATGGTTGAGTGGATACTGAGGGGGTGGAGGAGGGTACTAAGCAGCCTGTAGCCAAGAGTTCGGTGCATCCCGACAACACGCTCAACGAGATGAGCGGCGAAGAATGGCTGTACTTCACCAAATCGCTGTGGACAACGGCGTATCCGTCGGAGCTCGGCCACGCAGAGCGCAAGGCCCATGGGGCCAACAAGCCGCCGCGGCTGATGGCGCGCCTGATCGAGTTCTTCACCAAGCCAGGCGAGCTCGTCCTGGACCCTTTCGCAGGGGTCGGCGGGACGTTGTTGGGTGCGGCGATCTGTCGATCGCCCAGGCGTGCGCTCGGTTTCGAGATCGACCAGCGCTGGGCAGACGTCTACGAATTCGTCCGTGGCAAATACGCCGGACATGTCCTCGAAGACCTGGGCTCATCAGACCCGGGTGGAGAGCGGCACTTCAACGACTCGGGCAACCGACTGCTCGTTGGCGATGCCGTCGACCTGCTGCGCGACGTCGAGACCGCGAGCATCGACTTCGTCGCCACGGATCCGCCGTACAACCCGCAGCTCAAGGTGACGATGGCCGGCGGCAAGCTGGCCGAGCAACACTCCAATCGACGGACCGACTACGCGATGGTCTCCGAGCTGCCCGGCGATCTGGCCAACGCCACGACCTACGAGGAGTTCCTGGCGCGCATCGAGTCAATCTTTGGCGAGCTGCGACGCGTGCTCAAGGACGGGCGCTACGCAACGATCATCGTCCGCGACGCGTACCAGGACGGCCGCTACCGCTTCACCGGCTCTGACCTCGCCGCGCGAGCAGAGCGCGTTGGTTTTGTCACCAAGGGCGACCTGATCTGGTACCAGGCCGGGACGCGTCTACGGCCGTACGGCTACCCGCGCGGCTTCGTGCCCAACATCGTCCACCAGCACATCCTGGTCCTGCGCGCCGGCTAAGCCGTTACTAGGCCGTTCGCCTCGCGAATGTCACTCAGGCTGACAAAACAGGGGTAATCGAGCCTTAAGAGCGCAGGGCGCCGACCGTCCACGCTTGTTTGGGGCACGCAACGCGTCGCCAACGCACGTTAAGCGCCAATTTGCCGCCTTTATGTCAGCGTCACTGACATGTCCGAAGCTAGACCTCGCGGCGGTCGAAGGGCGGCTTAGAGGTGGCCGCAGCGCTCAGTCGGAACCGCCCCAACGTCAACCTCGGAAGGATGCCCGGAAGGATCGACCACGACGTAGCGGGTCTCGGATGCGTTGGCGACCCCGTCCAGTCCCAACGTCAGCGTGTTCGAGTTGACGCTGATCGAGATCGAATGATGTCCGACGCCGAAGGTTCTTATGTACTGCGAGCAACCGGTGAAGTTGTCGGTCCCTTTATCGGGAAAGAGCGGCAGGCCGAGCAGGCCTGGCGATACCCACTGCACCGTCCCCGCGTAAGCACTTTCGTTCGCCACCGTCAGGATCACGTTCGTCGGCGACCCGCCACCGGCGCAGCCACTCAGAAAGACCAACGCCGCAAGCGCAAGTCGAGCCACGACGAGCGTTCCTACATCTCGCGGCGGTCGAGCAGGCGCTGGCGCAGGTCAGGGTCCGACGCCGCGTCGATCGCGGTCCAGGCCATGGCCACGGCGCCGTCGTAGATCGCCTGGTCGGCCGCGGCTGAGATCGTGGCTTCCGTGAACTCGGGCTGGTGATTGACCGCCGGTGCGGAGTCGATGCCCAGGATCGGGTGGATCGACGGCGTGACGTAGGAAACGTTGCCCATGTCCGTTGAGAAGCGGTTCATGTCGAGGCGCTGTGGGTCACCGGGAACGCCTTCGAGCGAGCGCCCGAGCGCCTCCAGGTTCGTGGCATACAGCGACGCGAGCGCCGCGTCGTGGCGCATGTCCGCGTACGGAGGGCGCTGGAGGATCTCCAGCTCCGCGCCTGACGCGAGAGCGCCCGCCTCAAAGCAGCGCAGCACCTTTTCGCGCAGCTCGTCGAGCCGCGCGACGGTCGTAGCACGGACCATCCATTCGGCCGTGACCTTGGCCGGAATGATGTTGGATGCCTCGCCACCGGACTGGACGATGCCGTGCACCCGATCGCCTGCGGTGAGTCCCTGACGCAGCAGGCCGATCGCCACCTGGGCGACAACGATCGCGTCGGCAGGCGTTGATGCCGCGTTCCGGGAACGAGCCCGCGTGGGCAGGCTTGCCGGTGTACGTGACCTCGAGGGTCTGAGCGGCGAGGACCTCCGGCAGGAGCAGATCGCTCGGCCCGGGATGGACCATCAGCGCGCAGTGGACGTTGTCGAAGACGCCCTTGTCGACCATCACGATCTTGCCGCCGCCGCCCTCCTCCGCCGGCGTGCCGATGACGCTGACGGTGATGTCGAGCGCGTCCGCAACGGCCGCCAGTGCGATGCCGGCCCCGATTGCGCTCGCGGCGATGACGTTGTGCCCGCACGCGTGACCCACCTCAGGCAGCGCGTCGTACTCGGCAATGATTGCCACGTTCAACGCCCCGGAGCCGTACGTGCCCACGAAGGCCGTCTCCAGGTCCGCTACGTTGCGCTGCACGTCGAAGCCGGCCTTCTCGAGCCACTCGATGAGCCAGCCGCAGGCAAGCGTCTCCTGGTAGTTCAGCTCTGGATTTGCCTGGATCCAGTGCGACAGGCCGATCAGCGCATCGTGCGCGCGCTCAACCCGCTGGCGGGCAATCTCCTTGAGGTCGTCAGTCATGTGCCAAGTATCGCGGCGCCGGCAGCGTCTTTCAGAGTGCCGGCCTGTGGGTCGTCAGCGCCGCCCTCCGAAGCCGTTCGGAGCGTGCAAGCCAACGCTGACGCTGCGCCCGTCAATTCCCTGAGTTCGGGCACGCGAGCCGGTCAGACGGTCGAGCACGGTGGCCATCGGTTCCACCTCGTCGATGACGTGCTCGAGCGCCAGCAGGTAGTGGCCTGGCGAATCTCCAGCGACGATCACGCCCCGGTCGAGCAGATCTCGGAGCGTATCGGGCTCGAGCTCGTAGGTACCGCCGTCGTAGGAAAGGATGCCGCTCTTCATCTCACTTATCCAACGTGGTAGGGGAGCCAGGATTCGAACCTGGGACCGGACGGATATAAGCCGTCTGCTCTAACCGCTGAGCTACTCCCCCAGCGCCAAAAGCGTACACCGGCCACCCAGCCGCCGACTCAGCGGCCGCCTCGCCAACGTCCCGTCAAATCCCAAGGGAATCGCGGATGGAATCCGGCGCAAGGCCCGCGCGACGCCCCCGACTGCCTATTTGTCCGTCAAATCGCGGCGTCCGTAGGGGATTTGGCAGGCCGGGCTGGGCATCGGAGCCGATTCCACGGACACGACCTGCGAGGAAACGCTGATTTGACGGAAACCCGCCCTGTTCAGCGGCCGAGGAGGACCTGGAAGACGACGACGAGCACGATGTAGGCGATCGGCACGGCCGCGAAGAGGCCCAGGACGCCTGCCCAGGCCGAGCGCTTGCGCTCGCCGGTCGCGCCAGAGGGCAGCTTGACCCACACATACGTGGCGAGGCTGCCCACGACGAGCACGACGACGACGTACAGGGCGATCCACGGCGCCAGGTTGGCCGACGGTGCGATCAGCGCGTAGATGAACAGCAACAGCCCGCCGACGATGGCCACGGTGAGATTGGCGGCCACTGCCCGGAAAACGGGCTGGGGCGGGTTCTTGAACTGCCGCCAGCGGACCTCCAGCCACGACCGCTGAGCCGGCTGCGGATCGCTCATTGGCCCAGCAGCGGCAAGCGCCGCGGGATGGAGTCGGGCGTGCTCGCCGCGATCTCGCGGACGGCGCCGACGAACTTCTCGATCTCCGACTCGGTGTTGAACCAGCCGACGCTCGCCCTGATCGACCGACCGTCAGGCGTCAGCCCGACGATGGCGAACACTCGTCGGCGCAGCTCGTCGACCGTGTCCTCCACCGTCCAGTTCTCCACCTGGAAGGTCACGACAGCGGGCTGAGGCATCGTCACCTGCACTCCGGGGATGTCGCTGAGCGACGCCAACAGTTCATCGGCCAGCCGCGCGGTGCGCCGTAAGCCCACTCGAGGCCGACATACATCTCGAGCCAGCCGACACTCCGCGCAAGACCAAGCACCGCGGTTCGGGAAAGACCAGACGATGCGGCAGCGCCCATCCCTAATGAACCGAGTCGCGGATTGATCCACAACGCTGCGGTTTGCTCCGGACCGAGCAGCCACTTGTCGCACGCAAAGCCGATGAGATCGGCGCCCTGGGCGGCAGCCTCAAAAGGGACTGTTCCGACCGTCAGCGAAGCGTCGAGCAGCACCGTGTCACGACTGTTCGACAACCGTCCGGCGAGCGCCAGGGCGGCGTCGACGCCAGGGCGCGAGCACGATCTCCGACGGGTCGGCGACCGAGCAGCGCGGCGAGGACCGCGCGCGCCTCTTCGACACGCTGCTCCATGTCCTCGTCGCGGCCCACCGTGGCACGACCCACCTTCAGCTCCCAGTCGTCCGCCTCGCGCATCGCGGCCGCCGTCTCAGCCGGCAGTGGCCCGAAAGTGGCCGTGTCGAGATAGATGCCCGCCGACGTGGCCGGCAACAGCTCGCGCAGTCGGGCGACCTTCTCGTCGTCGGGCTCGCGCGATAGGTCGGTGGTCATGCGGGCGGCGCCGCGCCGGTGTGCGTCTGGACGCTGAATCGGCGCCCACTTTCGAGTCGGCGGAAGAGCGTTTCCACGTTCGAAAGCGTGTCGATCTCGCGCGCGTCCTTGTCCGGCCGTAGCCGGAAGATGCGCGGGAAGCGCAGGGCAAAGCCGGAGTCGTGGCGGTTCGAGCGGTGGATCACGTCGAACGCGATCTCGACCACGATCGTTGGCTCGACGATGTAGAAGCGGCCGCGCTGCTCGAGTGTGTGCTCGTGGAAGTAGGCGGTCATGTCGGCGATCTCTTTGTCCGTCAGGCCGCTGTACGCCTTGCCGATCGTGACCAGGCGATCGCCACTCCCCTCGCGGTCGTCGCGCACCGCGAAGGTGTAGTCGGACAGAACTCCATGGCGCTTGCCGTGACCCACTTCGACGGCAACCACAACGCAATCGAGCGTGGCCAGCGGACGCTTGAGCTTCAGCCAGCCGTAGCCGCGCCGGCCGGGCGTGTAGGTCGAGTCGGGGTCCTTGACCATCAGCCCTTCGTTGCCGCGCTGCTGAGCCTCATCGAAGATCGAGGACAGCTCCTCCGCGGTTGACGCGTTCAGGAGATTGGCCGTGGCCATGCCCGGCACATCCGGCAAGCGCATCGCGTCCAGGCGCGCGCGTCGCTCGTGGAGTGGCAACGTCAACGTGGGCTCCACGCGCGCGCCATCTGCCGGCGCCGTACGCCAGCAGGTCGAACGCGACGTAGATGACCGGAATCTGCTCCTGCATCTCCTTGGATGGGTTCTTGCGGCCCAGGCGCTGCTGGAGCTGGATGAACGGCAGGGCCATGCCGTCGCGGAAGGCGAGCACCTCGCCGTCGAGGATGCCGTCCCACGGCTGGCCCTGCACGGTCGCAACCACCTCTGGATAGCCGTCACTGATGTCGTGCAGGTCGCGACTGAAGAGCTTCACGACGTCGCCCTGCTTGTGCAGCTGGGCGCGGATGCCGTCGTACTTGTCCTCCACCCAGACCGGTGAGCCAAGGCGCGTCATGACCTCGTTCTCGTCCGCGACCGGCGACGCGAGCATCGATTTCAACGGCCGGAAGAGCACCAGCTCCGCATTCGCAAGCGTCCCGTCGCGCGCGAATTCTGCCGTGTGGCCCAGGTCGCCGGTGAGCATGCCCGCGGTCTGGACGTCTTTCAGAGGCTGGTCGAAGGCCTCGGCGATCGCCGCCTCCAGGTGGCCTTCGCGCAAGCCGATGCGCAGGTCGCCGGAGAGCACCTTGACCACCGACTTGGCGCACAACGCATCGCAGCGCTCAAGAAGCAGTCGCAGCGCAGCACCCTTCGCCGCCGGCCCGCGCGCCGCTGCGACGGCGCTGAACGCCGCATCGACGTCGGGCAACGTCGCCGGATGGTCGAGTGGCTCGAACTCGTACGTGACGAACATGTCGTGCACGGCCTGGCCCAGGTCGGATGATTCGTTGTACGCGGCGCCAAGCGCCCCAGGGCCCGCGCTGACCAGTTCCTGAGCGGTGGCGGCGATCGCCGACCAGCCGATGCCGGTCGAGCGTGGATCGCGCTCCGCAAACGGCCGGCCGGTCATGTAGCGGACGGCGAGCGGCAGCTCGTCAGCGTTGAGATCGCGCAGATAAGCGGCGAGCGTGCCGACCTTTTCGCTAGTGCGCGACGTGGCCGCGATGCGCGCCGCGGTTTCGCTCCAGCGGTGCATTCGGGGGGATGTTAGCGGTGGTATACGATCGGGCAGCTGGGCAGAGATTCAGGCCATCGTGCAGGTCTGGAGGAGGAATGGCCGACTACTCCGAGCGCGAGCTCTGGCAACCAACACAGATCGTCGGCGACAGCGTCGCTCTTCGCCGGCCGCGCCCGGATGACCTGCCCGGCGTCGTGCGCTGGTACCGCGATCCGGAGATAGCGCGACTGACGCGCTACCAGACGCGGCAGATGAGCCAGGCAGAGATCGAGCGCTTCTTCCAGGCGCGCCTGCTCGCGCCGGACGCATTGGCCTACACGATCGTTGAGCTGCCGCAGTGGCGCCAGATCGGCTTCACGACCTTCTCGTCGCTCGATCCCGACAACGGCTCGGTCATGTTTCACATCACCATCGGCGAACGCGACGCCTGGGGCCGCGGCCTGGGGACTGAAACCGCGTCGCTGATGCTGTCACACGCCTTCGAGCGCCTCGCGCTGCACCGCGTGGGCCTGACGGTCTTCTCGTACAACATGCGCGCCATCCGCGCCTACGAAAAGGCCGGCTTCCGCATTGAAGGCCGTTTGCGCGACGCGATCATGCGCGACGGCCGCTACTTCGACGAGGTCCAGATGGGCGTCCTGGCCAACGAATGGCTTGAGGCCCGCTACGCCTCGTCCGGAATTGAGCGCCTGTTCGACGACGAGTCGGTCACGGCCGACGAACGGGTGGCGGGCTGAGGGCGACCCGGATGATGCCTTCGACCGGCGCGAAGGCCGACGCGGCACGAGCGGAGTTTCGACGCATCCTCGAACAGAAGGGCCACGCGGTCGACAACGCGCGCGAGGCGATGGAGTCGCTCGAAAGCGCCATCGCCGAGGGGACTCTGATGAGGACGGATGACATCGATCAGACGCTCGCGGACCTGCGCCTGGCACTGGAACAGGACGACGGTCAGAAGCTGGGGGGCAAGAGCGCAGAGGCAGCGCGCTTTATCACGCGGCGCCTTTCGCAGCTGATCGACGACGCGTGACGGGACACTTGAGTGTTGAGCGGCATCTAACTGATATGAGGAATGCCGCCGCGCTCTTACTTACGCTGGGCCTTGTCGCTTGTACGAGCGCGGCGCCTCAGCCGACAGATACCGCCGCGCCCACGCCAGCGGCGCAGGCCACAGCCTCCGTTGCTTCCCTTGCGCCATCGCCCACAGCAACACCGAGGCCCACTCCCACACCCGCCATGAAGACCGCATTTGATGGCGTGTGGACGTCCGAGCCAATGACCAAGGCCACCATGGACGCGGCTCTCGTGAAGAGTGACCTCGACCCGCGCGATTTCAAGCCGTGGTTCAGTGACTGGACCGGCGTGGACTACCGCACCTTCGTGCTGACCATCAAGGACGGCACATGGGACGAACAGGATTTCAACGCCGGAGCAAGGGACGGCGGTGGCGAAGGGCAGATCACCTCGGCCGATGCGTCGACGCTTGTCGTCCACGATCCAGGGGGCAACTGCGACATCCCTTTCAAGCTCAATCGATCTGGCGAAATGCTCACGATCGAGCTCGGCGATGACACGTGCGGAGCCGAGGACATATTGCTCGAGACGGCCATCTATGAGGCGACGCCGTTCCACTTCATCCAGTCCGCTGACTGGACGCCTCCTCCCTACGAGCCACCCATTGCAAGCGCATCTCGGCCACCTGACTCGGCGTCGGTCTCTACGTCGGCGCAGCGGCTGCTCAAGCATCCGGCTGGCACGGTCGACGGCGCAACGCTGGGCTACCTGGAATACCTGCCTCCGTCGTACCAGGCCGCTGGCGACAAGAGCCCGTTGCTGGTCTTCCTGCACGGCTCGGGTGAGAGCGGCAAGGGCACCGACGGCGACCTGACGGCCCTCGCCGCGAATTCACTTCCGGGACTGATCTCCTTCGATCTCTGGCCAGACGACCGGCCTTTCGTCGTCCTCGCGCCGCAGCACGACGACCAGCTGCCAGGCGAGTACTGCTTCACTCCGGCAGAGGTCAGCGACTTCCTGGCATTCGCGCAGTCCACGTACAACGTCGACCCGAGCCGGATCTACCTAACGGGCTTGAGCTGCGGCGCCATTGGCCTGTGGCACTACCTGCGCGAGCACGGCAACGAGACGATCGCAGCGGCCGTGCCCATAGCCGGCTACGGAGTCGACGCGTTCCAGAAGCTGGGTTGCGAGCTGGGCAAGACGCCGATCTGGGCCTTCCACGGAGCACTTGATGACGGGGTGCCAGTCATCGGGGACGTCTATCCGATCAGCCAGCTGCAGGCGTGCACAGGTCCGGCGCCGGTCGATGCCCGGTTGACCGTCTTCCCTCTCTCCGGCCACGACGTCTGGACGCGGACGTACAGCCTGGACGGCGGCCCCGACATCTACGAGTGGATGCTCAGCCACCACAAGTGAGCGCTGCGTAAACTGCGCCAGTGAGCTTCCTGGGCCGCGGCCCGCGCGTCAGCGAAGAGCAGAAGAAACGCATCCCGCCTGGCCAGTACTTCACTGAGAAGTGGCCCGTGCTGCATTACGGATCCGTGCCGCGCGTCGATCTCAAGACGTGGGACTTCAAGGTCTGGGGCGAGGTCGACAACCCGTTCGAGTTCGACTGGGCCGAGTTCAAACAGATGCCGCGCAAGCCGCTGCACACGGACATCCACTGCGTCACGCGCTGGTCCCGACTGGACATGGACTTCGAGGGCGTCGCGATCCAGACCATCCTCGAGCGCGCCAAGCTTCGCCCGACCGCCCGCTTCGTGGTCATCCACGCCGAGCAGGGCTACACCACCAACCTGCCCATCGAAGTCCTCGATGACGACGACGTCATGCTCGCCGACATCGCCGACGGCGCGCCGCTGACGCCCGATCACGGCTACCCGCTCCGCCTGGTCGTACCCAAGCGCTACTTCTGGAAGAGCGCCAAGTGGGTCCGCGGCCTTCAGTTCACGCAGGTCGACAAGCCCGGCTTCTGGGAGCGCTACGGCTACAACAACAACGCCGATCCGTGGAAGGAAGAGCGCTTCAGCGAATAGCTTCCCGCGGCGGGTGAACGTTTCGACGTCCTGCCCAACGTCGGTATTGATGACGTCGGCGTCTGAGCGTTCCGGTTTGCTGTTCCTTCGCTAAACCCGAACTCGCCGACGATAAGCGAAGAGGGAGTTAGCAAATGAGCTCGAGACGTGCCCCCGTGAACACATTGGTGCGCACTGCGTGGCTCGTCGCCACCGTGATGTTCGCGATCGTCGTGCCGGTGGTTCCGAGATTAGCGGCCGCTGCCTCAGGCACCTTCGGTACGATCGATGTGCCGTCCATCGGGGAAATGGTCGTGATGCGGGACGGCTCGATTCTCGGCTCCGATCTACTCAACAGCCGCATCTACCGGATATCGCCTTCGGGCGCGGTTACCGTCTTCGCAGGCGCCGGTTCGGGTGGCTTCGACAACGGCTACTCGGGCGACGGCGGACTGGCTATCGATGCCCATTTTGTCGGAATTCAAGGCCTTGCCTGGGCAGTCGATGGCAGCCTCTTGGTTGTCGATCACCTCAACGATGTCATCCGGCGGATTGGCGCCAACGGAATCGTCTCAACGGTGGTCGGTTCCGGTCCGTTATTCAAATACGACCACGGTCCGTGGTATCCACACCTGCACGGCACCGGCGACGGTGGCCCGGCGTTGGCGGCCATCCTGGACGCTCCGTGGAACATCGAAGTCGACCGAGTTGGGAACCTGTACATCGCCGATCGCGACCACGATGCCATCCGACGAGTCGACTTGAGCGGCATCATCACCACGGTCGCCGGCACGGGACAGCGCGGATTCGCCGGGGACGGCGGACTTGCCACGAATGCCAAACTGAGCCGTCCTGGAGACGTCGCGTTCCCGGCACAAGGCGGGTTCTTCATCGCAGACGAGAACAACGCTCGCATTCGCTATGTCAGCGCCAGTGGCCTCATCTCGACATATGCCGGCAATGGCAAGCTCGGTTGCTTTGGCGATGGCGGACCTGCCATCAGCGCTTCCCTTCAGAACGCTGGAAGTCTCGCCGTTGGACGGGACGGGTCGGTGATCGTCGCGCAGGGTGAATGCCACGAAGTCCGAGCTATTGGGCCGGACGGGGTCATCCGACCAGTGATGGGCAATGGAACCCAGGGCTGTGGCGAGGTCGAGGGAGCCTTGGCGACCTCCATCTCGATGGATGCGCCAGGCGGGGTGGTGTTTGATGGGCACGGTCAGCTTCTCGTCAGCGATCCCGGCTGCCAGGTCGTTGTCCGAATCAATTCGCTAGGTCGAATCCACATCGTCGCTGATCTGCATGGACTTGGAGAATGACAGCGACGAGCGTCGACTCCTTCGACCGTATGCTGTTGATGCCAAGAATCTGAACGTTCGACGCCTGCCCGTCGTCGGTATTGGTGAAGATGCTGAAAGAGCAGGTTCTCGGGGGTCAGAAAGCTGACGAACGGGCGGCGTCCTTCGACACGCTCGCGCGGCGCAACCTGGACTCGAGCTACCGACTTGCAGCCCTGATCCTGCGCGATCCGGTGGAGGCACAGGACGCGACCCACGACGCGTTCGTGCAGGCGTGGCAGAAGTGGTCGTCCCTCCGCGACCCCGAGCGGTTCGATGCGTGGTTCGGGCGCATCCTCGTCAACGTCTGCCGTGATCGCCTACGCCGCGGCCGGCGCCGGCAGGTACATGACATCAGCGGCCTGCTCCAGCTGCGCGACGGCAGCGACGCGGCCAAGCAGGTCATCGACCGCGACGCAATCGAGCGCGCGTTCCGGCGCCTCAGCCCGGATCACGCCATCGTCGTGGTCCTGCGCTTCTACCTCGACCTCTCCGTCGACCAGATCGCCGAGCGCGTCGGCGTACCGAGCGGCACGGTCAAGTCGCGCCTGCACAACGCCCTGGGACAAATCGGCGGGGAGTTGCGTCTGCCCGTCGATGGGGAGGACGAGAAATGACCACGCAGCAAGCCCTGACGCGTTGGCTGGCAGAGGGCGCGGCCGCCTCAGAGCCTCCGCTTGTGCTCCTTGACTCGGTCCTGTCGATCCCCACCACCACGCCGCGCCCGCGCCTGACTCCGTGGGCCGGAAAGCTCGCTTTCGTGGCCATCGGCGCGGTTCTGCTCATCGCACTCCTTGCAACGGCAATCCTCTTCGGTGGCCTGAAGGTGCCGGTCCTGCCGCAGCCCAGTCTGCCGGCCCAGGTAGTTTCACCAACTTCGAGCCCCGGCGCGATACAGACCGTCGTCCTGGAGACGCCCTTCCCGTCGAGTGCGGCAACTGAGTCGCTATCGGCCACCGAGTCGCCAACAGCCACGATCCCAGCATTGACGCCAATTCCGGTGACGTGCCAAGCGCCCGCGCCGACCCCGGCTCCCGGCAGCTCGGCACTCCGATTGGGCCAACTTGCTTACACGCTAGGCCCGGACCTCTACCTCGCCGATGCCGACGGATGCAACGCTCGACTGATCGCGAGCAATGCGTACGAACCCGCCTGGTACGGCTCAGTGCTTTCCTACACCGACGAATCGACGAAGCATTCCTCGCTCGTGGCCCTCGAGGCCGACGGAACGCTGCGTGACATCGGCCCCAATGGGGCAGTCGGATTCTCGTTGCGCCTCTCGCCTGACGGCAAGGCGTTCGCATTGCTGAGCGCCAAACGACTGACGATCGTGGCTCCGGATAACTCGCGTCGCGACCTGCTGCTGCCGGCTGGATTTGCCGGTTGGGACGCGTCCGATTGGGCCAGCCTTTCTTGGATGCCGGACGGTTCTACCGTTTTGGTCGGGGCCTGCAAATTGGCAAGCGCCTGTCTGTCGCCGAGCAGCAAGGTCAGCACCGTACACGGCCTGTTCCTCGTACCTCTGGACGGCAGTCCCGCGACTCTCCTCGGGACGTCGGAGACCGGTCAGCCGCTGACCGGGGCCTTACTTTCTCCAGATGGCACGCACATCGCGTACGAGACATGTGACACAGGCGGTGACTGCTACGCCTTAGGCATCATGAACTCCGACGGCTCCAACCGACGGATCGTCGTAGCTCCGGAGGCTGGGGGCTGGTACGCCGAGTGGACTTATGTATGGTCCGCTGACAGCACCCAACTTGCGTACTCCTATGACAATGCATCTGTCAACTCCGGCCAAGGTGTCTGGGTCGTGGCCACCGACGGATCGTCCAGTCCGCAACAACTGACTCCGACTAGCGTGCCGGCAACTCCAGATCCAGGCGGCAACGAGGTTGGATCGGGAGGCTACTGGATCCAGGGTTGGGCACCGGACGGATCGGCGGTCCTGGCCAGAGGACCGTTTGGTGAACCGACCGAAGGGCTGCAGTCCATTCCCACGGACGGAAGCACACCAACACTCCTCGTCCCCAACGTGTACATGGGCGCGTGGCAGTGGGTCCCAAATCAATGACTCCCAGGTGTCGTAGATGAAAGCCGGGTTGATAACTCTCGTCGCCTTGGTCGTGGCAGCCTGCACTTCCGCGCCGGCTCCGACGTCAGCGCCCGAACCTGCGGCAACACCGACGGGCAACTCGTCGACGCCGGGCGCACTACCGATTGCAACCGCACATCCGGCTACACCGATCGCCACGGCGTATCCAATCGGGTCCAATTCGCCGACTAGTTCGCCGACGCCCGTGATAACTCCCTCGCGGACGCACGCGCCGGGCGCGACGGAGCCCCCGAGCCCGCTGGCGACGTCCGGCCCACTTACGGCGGACAACGGACTTGTGGTCGTCTGGTGGTCCTTCTTTTGCCCAGTTGGGCGTGAAGCAATGGTCATCAACAAGGTACTCATCACTGCTATCAGCCACTGCCCCACGAAGCTCCCATCGAGCGTCCTGTGGTCGTCTGACACTCCGGGTCAGTGGAATAACTCGCTTCAGCTCGACAAAGTCATGGCGGTTGGCTTCGCTAATGAAACCTACGTTGGCAATGATCAGAACGGGAGCCACCCCTTCGCCGACTTCGCAAACGTCTACGGCCGGCCATCGCCAATTCAGCCGACGCCGCTGCCCACACAGGGCGACGGCGCGACGGTAAGTGCGCTGGCCTACGTGATCGGCATTGGCTACCTGGCCGTTGGCGTTGACGCGCAGCCCGGAAGTGATGCCCCACAAGGCGTCATTTGGACCGGCCAGGGTTGGGAGGGCGGAGACTGGGCTCAGGCGCCCGGTCCGGTGGAAGCGGCGAGTCTGATCGACGCTGTTCCGGCTGATCACAGCTTCCTTGTGCTCGGCTCCCGCGCATCAGATGCCGCCCCTGTGGTGTGGCGCTTTGACGCTGAAGGCTGGAGTCCAGGTGTCGAGCTACCCAACGCCATCCAATCACCTGACCTGCAGCTGATCGATGAGGACACGGCGCTCGACGCGAGCCATTTGTGGACCGGACTGTGGAGCGGAACACCCACGGTCACAACGTTTCCCGCTGGCTACTCCATGAGGAGCGTCGTGCATGTTCCGGACGGCTACATCGCGGTTGGAGAGCCTGACCAAGGCCCTGCCAAGGACGCCATTCTCGTGTCGGCCGATGGTGCCGATTGGCATCTCGCTGCATTCAACCCCGACTTCGCGAGATTCCGGATCAACGTCCTCGTCGAGGCTTCTTCCCGGGTCATCGGCCTGGGAGGCGCCGAATTCGCTGGCCCCGCCAGGGTCGCCTCTTACCAGCTGCAGTAGTGCTAATTTTGTGCTGTTGAACGAGCATCCACGGCGAAGGCTGCCTCTGGCCGCGGTCGCAATGCTGGTGGTAGCCGCAGGTTGCGGATCGACGTCTCCTTCTGCTTCGCTGGTTCCGTCCGTGTCGTCAACGCCGCGCCCGACGGTTCAGTCGACGATCTACTCGCCAACGGCGCCGGCCACGGTCGCGGCCTCGGTGTTACCAACGATTGAGCCCTCGATCACACCGACCGCGACCGGATCGGTCCAACCCGGTGCGACGTTCAAACCAACAGAGTTCTCGTTCGGCCTGGTCGCGGCCGATGGGACTCTGATCCTCTCGAGCTGCGACTCCAACCGCATCTACCAGGTGGGCCAGTCCGGCAACGTGGAGGTCGTCGGCGGCACCGGCGATGCGGGGTCAGACGGTGACGGCGGGCCGGCGACCGCGGCGCGGTTCACTTGCCCAATTTGGATGGCGCTCGACTCAGCTGGCAATCTCTTCGTGGTCGAACGGGGCGCCAATCGCGTGCGCAAGATCGACTCCGGCGGAATCGTCACGAAAGTGGCCGGCACCGGGTTACCGGGCTTCAGCGGCGATGGCGGTCCGGCCATCGACGCCACCCTTGACTTCCCGACGTACCTCGCCGTCGACCACGCGGGCAACGTCTACATCGCTGACCGAAATAACGACCGCGTCCGCCGCGTTGACACGCAGGGAATCATCACCACAGTTCGCCGGCAGCGGCGACAACGGCTTTGCGGGTGACGGCAAACAGGCGACCAAAGCCAGCTTTGACGACCCCGAAGGCATCGCCGTTGGCCCGGACGGAACAACGTTCATTTCCGACGACGACAACGCCCGCATCCGACGTGTCGATCCGAGCGGGATCATCACCACGTTCGCCGGCACTGGCGAGATCGGATCGTCGGGGGATGGCGCGCCTGCCACGGATGCCACCTTCACACTTCCGAACCAGCTTCTGCTGGATCCTGCGGGCAACCTGTACGTGACGGAGGAGGACGTTCCTCGCATCCGACGGATCGACCCCGACGGACTGATCACCACGTTCGCCGGTACGGATACCGCCGGCAACTCAGGCGATGGTGGCCCTGCGACAGAAGCTCAGCTAAGCGGCGCCCTTGGACTTGGCGCCGACGCAGCGGGCCAGATCTACATCTTTGATAGCGGCAGTGGCTGCGTTCGGGTCGTCGACACCAGCGGGATCATCTCGACCTATTGGTGTGTCGATTCGGGCTTCACGACTCAGTAACGCTCGCAGGCCGTAGCAGTCAGTCCGACGCGCGTGAGGATGTCCTCGACGACCTCTGACTTGGCGTCGGCGTAGTGCTGCGTGTATTTCCAAGTCCGCTGAGCCAGCGCCTGCTTGGCCTGCTCATAGAGTTGAAGGTCGGCCGGATCCGAGCGTAGGTGGTCGCGGAAGCGAAGCATCCGCTCGATTTCGAGGCAGCCGACTGTGAAGGTGTGCAGGTTCACGTCCGTGTCGGGACCCTTGAAGACTCGGTGCTCGTGCCAGTCGGGCTCGCGGATGCGCAGGACGTAGCCGGCCGCCTCCATCTGCGGGACGTAGGCGGCTTCATCGGTCGTGTCGGCGACTCCAAGCACGATGTCGATCTTGGGCTTGGCCGACAGACCAGGGATGGATGTGGAGCCAGCATGCTCGAGCACGATGGCGCGCTCGCCCAGAACGGCGCGAATTCGCTGGGCCTCGCGCTCGAACAGTCGCGGCCACTCAGGATCGTAGGGCGCGAGGTAGATCGTGGAGTTAAGGATCTCCGGCGGGCCGATGCGGCTCTTGGCGAGCTCGTCGTCGGTGCGCTCGATGTTGCTCACGGAACCATCGCCAGCAGGTCTGGGTCCACGGCGTAGAAGTCGCTCATCAGGAATTGGGCTGCGCGCTGCGTACCGCCTCCGTCTGAGAATGTGATCACGTTCTGGCCGGGAGCCAACTCGATCGTCCGAGTCGCGCGGCTGCCCTGGCCAAACGCTTCCGTAACTCCGTCGGGCCATTCGACCTGAACCAGTCCCTGTGATCCGTAGACCGCCGCCAAGTTGAACGAAACGGTCACGGGCCGGTTGGCGTCGCCGGCATTGACGAGCGACAGCTGGGCCGGCAGACGGACATCGCGGATGACGATCCCCTCCGGCACCCGCGCGGGCAGAGCACCGCGATCCCAGTGCGTCCAAATTGGGGCCATCAGCTCGCCCTGAAGGCGATCGACGGTGGTTGGATCCATCCCCGATCGCAGACGGTCGCAGTACGGACGAATGTCGAACACGGCGAACCTGCCGGACTCATTGACCACCGGCTGCTGCGCGAGGGCGCTGACGAGGCCGGTCTCGGCCAGTGCCGCATCTTGGGTGCCATAGGACGCCCGATCAAGCCAGATCGCAGAGAACTGCGCCAGGCAAAGCAAGGGCAATACCTGAGCTGCCGGGCGGTCGAACACGTAGTCCTGCCAACCCGCCTCGCGGCCCTTCTCGCCGCCGAAGCTGAAGCGCAGCGCGCTCGACTGAAGATACGGACGGAGCGGCTCGTAGTCCGGGATGTCGCCGATTGTCCCGGCCTCCGGATATTGGCGATATGGGATCTGGTACACGGCGGCTCCGGCAGGCAGTGACGCCTCAACCTGGCGCGTGAAGGCACCATCGGCGAGCCACGTCGTTCGGATGCCATCGTAGTTGGGAATGATGCTGGTCCCGGTCTGGTCCACCGCGGCGAAGACGATGCCGAGTACCAGCCCGGCGATGACGACATTGCGCCAGCGCGTCCGCCGCAGGTACCTCCACGCAAGCGAAAGCGCGAACGCGAGCGCCAAGAGCGCGAAGAAATCGATGAAGATCGAGAAACGTGCCCAGGCTCGGATCTGCGGGGTCACCAGCAGGGCAAACAGGCTCGACGCCCCGCCCGATGCGGCTATCCCCAGGCAGACCAGCACGAGGGCTGCGACGCCGCGCTCCTTGCGCCACAGGGTTCGACGAGAGAACGCGCCAACCAGGCTGCCCAAGGCCACAACGGCGAGGACGACAAGCCCGATTACGGCCAAGAAGCCAGCGCTTTCGCCGTTCTCACCGGGGTCTGCAAACGCAGTCTCGAAGCGCGACGCGAGGGAGGCGAGCTGGGGGACGTAGTGCCCGGAAACCGGCATCACGAGCGTTATCGGCCGAAGCTGGTTGATGCCAGTCTCCGCGGCACCACGAATTGGGAAGTCGGCATTCGGTCCGTTTTGGCTGGTCGAGACGAAGTTGGGCAGCATCGTCACGAGCACCAGGCCGGCGATGATCGCCCCAGCCAGTCCAGCCGAAACGAGGACGCGCCCTGAGCGCGACCTGACCCAGCCCAGGATGGCGGCCGGTACGAGCAGCAACAGTGTGAACACGGCGTAGTAGATGCCCGTCGTAGCTATGACCGCGGCAAGGGCCACTGGGACGCCGATTCGTCTGAGCCGTCCCTGGCCGGCCCGCCCGGGGTCCAAGCCGAACAAGGCGCGGCCCTGAATCGTCCGGACCAGGAGATACGCGGCGATGGGTACGGCGAAATAGGCGGATAGGAAGAGATGCGTGGTTGCCCGGCCGAAGTGAAACGGCACTACCGCGAACACGACGGCCCCGAAGTAGGCCACCGGCTTAGATACACCCAGGCCGCGCATCGATCCGTATGCGACCACAGCGACGAGCGGAAAGGTCAGCAGGAAGAAGATCGTCACGGTCGCGACCACATCGTTGGTAAAGAAGGCGACGAGTCGCAGCAACGCGAAGTTGAGAAGGTCCGGACCGAGTGGGAAGTCCGTGTACTGCTGGCCAAAGGGTGCGTTCAGGCGGGGGCCAGCAGAAGGACTGCCGGATTCGATCAGGTTCTCGACGTAGCCAAGGACCTGTGTGGCGTCGCCCCCAATGCGAATCGGCACGTGCAGATCCATGTGCCATGCCCGAAGCGCGACGAGGGCAATGACGAGCGCAGTACCTGCCGCTGCAAGTGCGAGCCAGAAATCGCTGTGACGCCTGGCTGCAGCAATCGCGCGCGTCACCAGATCAGTGTGGCGGGCTCTGAATGCGAATGAAAGGGACTTGGGCGGGAATCAAAACGGCGAGCCTTGCGGCTCGCCGTCCGTGGGTAGCTGAACTAGGAGATCAGTGGTGGCAGGCGCCTGGGCTGCCTGCGGAATCGGCCGTCTTGAAGCTGGATCCGCAACCGCACGCCGAGACGGCGTTGGGGTTGTTGACCGTGAAGCCGGCGCCCATGAGCGTGTCGAGGTAGTCGATCTCTGACCCGCTCAGGTACTGCGTGCTCTGCGGATCGACGTAGACGTTGATGCCGCGGCTCTCAACCCTGATGTCCTCGTTGCTGGGCTGATCCTCAAGCATCATGCCGTAGCGGAAACCCGAGCAACCACCGCTGTACACGTACACGCGCAGTCCGAGATTCGGATTCTGCTCGGCGGTGACTAACTCTTGCAGCTTGCCGGCGGCCGCCTCACTGAGCACCACGAGGGGCTCGCTCTGCATGGGGATCTCTGGCGTTACCTGCGGTTCCGTGTTCAGCATGCCTCAAATCCTACTCGGCGAGTCGTGTATCGGCAAGCGTGACACGTGTGAGCACCAAGCGTGAAGAGCACGGCCCCTACTTGAGGAGCGATGTCATCAGCTGGATGAAGACCAGCACGAGGATGATCACGACCACGGCCATCACGATCGTCAGGCCAGCCGTGAGCATCGTCGACGGCTGCGCAGCGGCCTGTGCGGCCGCCTCGGCGGACGTGTAGCCCTCCGGCTCGGAAGCCAGGAACCACAGGTCCGACTGATCCGCGTCGGCAGCCTGCGCCGGACCGGGTGTGGCGTCGACCTGGACGGCGGCCGGCGATTGGCTCGAAGCCATGTGGAAGGACACGGCCGACGATGCAGCGGCGCTCGAATGGGCGACGCTCGACTGAGCAGCCAGTGTCGCTACCGCTGGGGACGTATCAGCGCCAGCGGACGGGACGGTGGTCGCCGCGGGCAGGTCGGAGAGAGGATCGGACGGCACGTCCTCGAGCGTCCAGTCATTGGAGCCGATGGCGACAAGCGGATCGGACGCGGGCACTACCCACGGAAGCTCGACCGAATCACCCGTCTCGTCCGCGTCTGCCGAAGCAGCAGCGTCGGCGTCATCTGTGGCGAACGTGCGCGGCTCGAACTCCGGGTGACGTGGGGTGACCGAATCGACGTCGTTGTCCACGTCCGACCACGGACCCGTCACTCGCGCGGACTGGGCCGTTGCCGTGGCGCCCGCCTCGCCGGCGAAGGCCAGCTCGTTGCGCGCCAGCAGCGGCTGCTGTGGCGAATTCGGCGCCGTCGAGAAGATCGACGGCATCGCGGTCTCGACGGTCATGGTCTTCGTCGTGGGAGCCGACGGCTCGTTGTCTGACTCGGCGACCTGCGCGACCTGGTCGCTCTCCTCGTCCTCGTCCTCGGCGTCGTGCTCGGGCTCGTCGAACAGCTCGGGCGGCGGTGTGGGTCCTACGCCTTCGTCCAGGGACGCGGGCTGATTCGGTGTGTGTTCCGATGCGTCGGCGGAGCTGTTCCAGTCAGGCCACGCACCGACCGGCGACTGCGGTACGTCGTTGAGGACCGGCGCGAGGGCGTCGTCCGGGTCGCTGACGTTGTGCTGGACAGCTGCTGCCGCCACGGCGCGCGTGACGACCGGAACCATCTCGTCGTAGGAGGCGAGCATCTCAGCCGAACGGTCGTCGTCAGCGTCCATGGCGTCCCAAGCGTACGGCTCGGGTGTATCCCAGGGAGCACGGCCTGGCACGGAAATGTCAGTCGCGTCTTCGTCTGCCTCGGCGAGAACCGGTTCTGGCCAGACGTCCGATTCGGCCGCGTACGGTCCGGGCTCGGCGACTTGCACCGTCGCAGGAGCGCCTTCGAACTGTGCGTCATCGTCCTCAGACATTTCGTCCCAAGGGGCAGACACGAAGTCCGCGACGACGATTGGCGCAGCGGCTGTTTCAGTTGATTCAGACCAAGCGGCCTCGGCGACGACCGGCTCTGCGGCTTCTGACTCGGCCTCAGGCTCCGCGAACTCGGCTTCGGCCTGATCGGTGGTCTCCAACCAGGAGTCTTCCGACCAGACGCCCTCGGCGGCCAATGACTCAGTTGATTCGGCCACGGGCTCCGCCGACTCGGCCTCAGTCACCACCGGTTCTGTGGTTTCGACCCAGAAGGACTCAGGCTCGGCCAGATCAGCTTCGGTCTCGGCGACAGCTTCGGTGTCGGCGGTCTCGGCGACAGCTTCGGTGTCGGCGGTCTCGGCGACAGCTTCGGTGTCGGCGGTCTCGGCGACAGCTTCGGTGTCGGCGGTCTCGGCGACAGCTTCGGTGTCGGCGGTCTCGGCGACAGCTTCGGTGTCGGCGGTCTCGGCGACAGCTTCGGTGTCGGCGGTCTCGGCGACAGCTTCGGTCTCGGCGGTCTCGGCGACAGCTTCGGTCTCGGCGGTCTCGGCGACGGCTTCGGTGTCGGCGGTCTCGGCGACAGCTTCGGTCTCGGCGGTGTCGGCGACAGCTTCGGTCTCGGCGGTCTCGGCGACAGCTTCGGTCTCGGCGGTCTCGGCGACAGCTTCGGTCTCGGCGGTCTCGGCGACAGCTTCGGTCTCGGCGGTGTCGGCGACAGCTTCGGTGTCGGCGGTGTCGGCGACAGCTTCGGTCGGCCAATCCGTAGCGACACCGTTGTGCGCGTGTCCGTTCTTTTCCCATGGAGCCGGATCCGACCAGGCGAAAGTGTCGACCGTCTCCCAGGTCGCCGGATCTGCCGGCTCCCACACCGACTGCTCAAGTAGTTCTGCCTCGGCGACGACCGGCTCAGCGACGACCGGCTCGGCGTCGAATGCCTCGGCGACGACCGGCTCGGCTACAAGCGGCTCGGCGTCGAATGCCAGGGCATCGACCTCCACCTCGGCGACCGGCGCGTCGGCCATGACCGGCTCATCGACCGCGAGCTCATCTACCGCGAGCTCATAGGCGAATTGGTCATCGACGACTGAGTCATCGACCGCAACCGCCGCATCGACAAACGGGTCTTCGACCGCGACAGCCTCGGCGGTGGCTTCTGGCTCGTCGACGACTATCGGCGCGGGCGTGATCAGCACCGACTCTGGCCGCGACATCTTGGCCGTTGCCTGGCTGGTCGTGTCGACCGGCGGCCACGGCTCATCCATCGGGCGATCCCAGGGGATCTCCGTTGAGGGTGCCGGGAGTGTCTTCCACTGATCGTCGACGGACTGCTGGGAGTGCCCATTCTTGGGCCGTCGTGGATCGGAAGGCGGGCGTAGCCGCCGCGCCATCAGGTCGTTGTCCATAACTATTCAGTGTCCCTGTCGATGCGCTCGATGACGGTGGCGATGCCCTGGCCAACGCCGATGCACATCGTCGCCAGGCCGTAGCGGCCACCGCGACGAACCAGCTCATGGCTCAGCATCGTGATCAGGCGCGCGCCGCTCATTCCGAGCGGATGGCCGAGGGCGATCGCGCCGCCGTTGACGTTGGTCTTGTCGGGGTCGAGCTTCAGTTCGCGCATGACCGCGATCGACTGGCTGGCGAACGCCTCGTTCAGCTCAACCAGGTCAAGGTCGTCGACGGTCAGCTGCGCGCGCTCGAGTGCCTTGCGCGTCGCCGGGATTGGGCCCAGACCCATCACTGACGGGTCCACGCCGGCGACGGCAGTGCTGACGATGCGCGCCATCGGCTTGAAGTTGTGGTCGAGCGCGTAGTGCATGTCGACCAGAACCGTCGCGCTGGCGCCGTCGTTGATGCCCGACGAGTTACCGGCAGTGACGCTGCCATTGGCGCGGAAGGCAGGGCGCAGTTTTCCGAGTGCTTCCATGCTCGTGTCGGCGCGTGGATGCTCGTCGCGCGAGATCTCGAGCGGATCGCCCTTTGGCTGGGGAACCATGACCGGGACGATCTGGTTCTCGAAGCGGCCTTCCTCGATCGCGGCAACGGCACGCATGTGCGAGGTAAGCGCGAAGCGATCCTGATCCTCGCGCGAGACGCCGCATTGGTCAGCTACGTTCTCGCCGGTCTCGCCCATCGAATAGGGCTGATACATCTGCGCCAGGCGCGGATTGGTGAAGCGCCAGCCCAGCGTCGTGTCGTACATCTCGCGATTGCCGCGGTCGTACGGAGCTTCAGGCTTGGCCATCACGTACGGCGCGCGCGTCATCGACTCAACGCCGCCGGCGACGAAGGCATCACCGTCGCCAACCATGATCGCGTGAGCCGCGGTGTTGATCGCCTGCAGGCCGCTGCCACACAGACGGTTGACCGTCTGGCCGGCGACGCCGACCGGCAGGCCCGCGAGCAGGGCGCTCATGCGCGCGACATTCCGATTGTCCTCGCCGGCCTGGTTGGCCGCGCCAAGGATCACGTCATCGATATCGTTGGCATCCACGCCCGATCGCTCGACCGCGGCCTTGATCGCGGTAGCGGCAAGATCGTCGGGTCGAACGCGCGCCAGCGCGCCACCGTAGCGGCCGACCGGCGTGCGGACGGCACTGACGATCCACGCCTCGCGCAGCGGTCGATCGAGCACTCGTGACATGTGTGAATTCTAGGAGTGGTGCCCATTTGCACCGGCATGGCCCAAAGGTCAGGCCTCAACAAGACTTCACTAGTACCCAAATGAGAGGTCCGTGCCCTTTGTAAGGGCTCATTGCGCACGCGCGTAACTTCTTCGGGCTACGCTGCGTCCACACAGTGCACGGCGATCGGTTTTGTCGACACGGCGCTATGCATGCAGCATGAGGTAGGCGTGACTCGGTTATCCCGGATGACATGGGCGGTGATTGCGCTTGCCCTGGTTACAGCCTGCGACACGGCGATCACGGTCACTCCGGCGCCGACTCTCGTTGCGCAATTGCCCACCGTCCTCGTCACGGACGCACCGACGGACACAACCGCGCCAACGCTGACTCCAACTGACCAGCCGACCGAGCAGGCAACGGAGGCACCGACTGCGGCGCCGACTGCCGAGCCGACGCCGGCGCCCACTGCGCCTCCCACCCCGACGCCGACTGCGACGCCGACTGCGACGCCGACCGCCACTCCGACACCCACCGCCACGCCTACGGGCACCGCGACGCCCACGCCGTCGACCACACCAACGCCGACTCCGACTCCAACCAATTCCCCGTCAACTCCCCCGAACATGACCCTGCTGGGTAGTTGGACGACGCACTTCATTCCCAGCGTCTTGAACGGCAACGGGGTCAACATCACCGTCCCGGCCAAGCGCATCAACGAGACGATTGTCAAGCCCGGTCAGCTGTTCCAGTTCATCGACGCGATTGTGCCGGTCACCGTCCCGCCCTACGCGAAGGGCGCTTTCATCCACAACGGTCAGTTCGTGCTGGATCCGGCCAAGGGAATCCCCGGTGGCGGCATGTGCTCGGCATCGACCACCTTGTTCAACGCCGCGCTGCGCGCTGGCTTGAGGATCGTCGAGCGGCACAACCACGCGGTGTACATCCCGCGCTACCCCGTCGGACTGGACGCCACCGTCTTCTCGACTGGCAAGAGCGACGGCCAGGACGTCAAGTTCGTCAATGACATGGACCACCCCATCCTCATTCGTGCACAGGGCTTTAAGCGCAAGGTCACCTTCCAGATCTGGGGCGTCGACGACGGCCGAACGGTTAATTTGTCAGATCCGGTCATCACCAACCTCGTTAAGGCACCCGCCTACTACGTGTACACGGATGACCTGCCACCGGGAGAGACGGCACACATCCAGGACCGCTACAACGGGTTCCACTCGGTTGTCGTGCGCACGGTCCGCGGCGCGAATGGCAACGTCATCTGGAAGGACACGTTCAACTCGCAGTACAGCATGCTGCCCGGCTTGACCAGCCTGGGCCGCAAGCCCGGCGATCCGCCCGCCGGAACACGGGTCCTCATACCGGACAAGACCAAGCCTTAGATCGAGGCGATGTCCCAGAGGGTGCGCGAGAGGCGGATAGCGCTCGCCATAGACGTCCTCGAGCGCGCGCAGGCCATCGATGACGTTGCGCAGGCCGATCTGGCCGGCGCGCTCGAACGGCCCGTACGGATGGTTGGCGCCGAGCTTCATCGCCCGATCCACGTCGCCCGCCTCAGCCACGCCCTCCCCGACCGCGGTGTACGCCTCGTTGATGACCGCGAGCTCGATGTGCGCAACGATCTCCTCGTCGCGCAGGCCGCCCTCGGTGGAGGTCCAGGCAACCGCGGTTGGTCGGCCGTCTTCGTAGCGGTAGAAGCCCTCGCCGGTCTTGCGCCCAAGGTGACCGGAAGCCACGAGCTGGCGCTGGATGTCTGACGGGGTGAATCGGAGGGCTTCGTCAAAGCCAGTCCAAAGGGCGGTGGCGACCGCGAGGTTGACGTCGACGCCCACCAGGTCCATCAGCTCGAACGGCCCCATGGGGTAGCCGGCCGACTTGACCGCCCGGTCGATCTGCTCCACCCCAGCGTCGCCGGCCTCGAGCATACGTAGCGCCTCGAGCGTGAATGGCCGATTGACCCGATTGACGATGAAGCCGGGCGAGTCAGTCGACATGACGGGCTCCTTGCCCAGGTCGCGCGCGAACTGGATGGCACGCTTGATCGTGTCGCGCGAGGTCCGGTCGCCCATGACAACCTCGACGAGCGGCATGACCGGCGCTGGGTTGAAGAAGTGCAGACCTATGACTCGGTCGGCGTGGCCACTGGCATCGCCGATGTCAGAGACACTCAAGGCGCTGGTATTCGTGGCCAGGATGCCGGGAATCTGCTCGGCCGAGCCCAGTGCGCGGAAGACAGCCTCCTTCAGCTCCAGGTCCTCGAGGGCAGCCTCGATGACGATGTCTGCCTCCTCAGCGAGGCCCTCGAGCGTGTGCGCGTCGCGCAGCGCGGCCAGCATGCGGTCGCGGCCGTCGACCGGCAGCTTCCCTTTGTCGACGAGCCGTTGAAGTCCATCCGCCACGCGGCCGCGGCCGCGCTCGATCGCGGCATGGTCCACGTCGAACAGCAGCACATCGTGACCGGCCGCGAGGCAGACCTGGGCAATTCCCGCGCCCATCGTCCCGGCGCCCACGACACCAATCGTCAGCGTTGGCGCCGCGCCGTCAGTCACTCGTCTCTGCCGGCTCGGTCACGTGGCGCAGCGGCCCGAGCAGCACGTCGCGCTCCTCATCGTCAAGGACGTCCTCGAAGCAGACCGCGACGATGGCGTCGAGAATGGCCGGAACGGCATTGCTGCGCAGGTTGCCCTGGTCGACTCCCATGGGCACGACGATCGACCTGTCGTACGCACCAGCCCAGGTGATGCCCAGGTCATTGACCCAACTCGCCAGGCGGTCGCGGCTGTCATCGAGTAGCTTCGCGCGCGGATCCTGGCGGGCGGCGGCCTTGACCTTGGTCCAGGCCAGCTCGCGCACCTGCGCGTCCTCGCCGGTCCACACGCCGCGCATTGCGATCAGATCCGCGTCCGAGACGGTGGCGAGCGCCGCGAAAACGCCGTCGACGCGAGCCTGGGCTCCGTCCTGGCTCGTGCCCGTCACTCGCCGCTGAACCTGGCCGGGCGCTTTTCGACGAACGCAGCGACGCCCTCGACATGGTCCTTGGATCGACCAGCGACCGATTGGAGCTGCGCCTCGTACTCGAGCTGCTCTTCCAGCCCGGATTCCAGCGCCCGATTCAAAGCGCGCTTGGCCAGCCCGAGCGCGAGCGGGGCGGCCTGCGCCAGCTTGGACGCCATTGCGTTGGTCTCGGCCATGAGCTGGTCCGCTGGTACGACCTTGTTGACCAAGCCGATTCGTTCCGCGGTCGCCGCGTCCACCGGATCGGTCGTGAATGCCATCTCAGCCGCCTTGGCGTAGCCAACGAGGCGCGGCAGGAACCACGTCGAACCCGTGTCCGGGACGAGGCCGACGCGCGCGAACACCTCGATGAAGCTCGCGCTATCTGACGCGATGCGGATGTCGCACGCGAGAGCGAGGCTGATGCCCGCGCCGGCGGCGACGCCATTGATCGCGCCGATGACCGGCTTCTCCATGCGCCGCATGGCGAGCACGATCGGGTTGTAGCGAACGCGCAGCTCCGTGCCCAGGTCCGCCACGCCGGGCGCCTGGCGCTCCTTGAGATCCTGGCCGGCGCTGAACGCGCGCCCGGCGCCGGTCAGCACGACGACCCTGACGCTCCTGTCGCGCGCGGCGTCCTTGAGGGCCGCGAGAAGCGCCTCCTTCATCTCGACGTTGAACGAGTTGAGCGCGTCGGGCCTGTTGAGCGTCAGGGTCAGGACGCCGTCCGTGGCCTCGCGCAGGACTGTCTCGTCGGCCACGTGTCTAGCGGCCCTTCCATGTTGGGGGGCGCTTCTCGATGAACGCGCGCATGCCTTCCTTCTGGTCCTCCGACGCGAAGAGGTTGAAGAAGTTGCGGCGCTCGAACTCGAGGCCTGCCTCGAGTGAGAGCTCGTAAGCCCGGTTGACGGCCTCCTTCGCAGCACGGACGGCGAGCGGTGGCAGGGCCGCGATCTCCGCGGCCAGCGCCAGGGCCGCGGGCAGTGCCTCCTCGCGCGCCACGATCTCGCTGACCAGGCCGCGCTCGTAAGCCTCGCGCGCCGAAAGGTTCCTGCCGGTCAGGATCATCTCCATCGCCTTGGCCTTGCCCAGCGCCCGCGTCAGCCGCTGGGTGCCACCGGCGCCGGGAATGATGCCGATCTTGATCTCCGGCTGGCCGAATGTTGCATCGTCCGCGGCCACGACCATGTCGCACGCCATGGCCAGCTCGCAGCCGCCGCCGAGCGCGTAGCCGCGCACACAGGCGATCAACGGCACGCGGACACGCTTCAGCCGCTCCCAGCGCGCGAAGTTGTTCGCGACGGACATGGTCACCGGCGTGGCGTCGACCATCTCCTTGATGTCGGCGCCGGCGGCGAAGGCTCGGTCGCCCGCTCCGGTGATGACGACGCAGCGCACCGACTCATCGGAGTCCAGCTTTTCCAGCGCGTCGGCCAGCTCGCCCAGGGTTCGATAGTCGAGCGCGTTCAGAACCTCTGGTCGGTCGAGCGTGACGAGCACCACACCCGGGCGATCGGTCTGTGGCTCGATCTTCACTCGTGGCTTTTCGTCCGTCACCCGCACCTCTCCATGGGTCATCGAGTCTATCCACTAGTCAATCGCTGGGACCATCGAGTGATCGACCAGCGCATCGGCGCCGAAGAGACTCATCGCATGGGGCCACGAACCTGGGCCGCGATCGGCAACATCCTGCGCATCTCAGCCGTATTCGGCTACTTGAGCGGAGCTGTGCTCGGCTATCGGGCGATCGAGCTCAACCAGCGCGTGGCAACAGCCAATCTCGTGCCGCTGTACGCGGGTGGAGCCTTCGTGGCTTTCTTCGTGGCGGTTCTGCTCTGGAATCTCAAGGGGCCGCTGATCAGGGGCAACCTGATCGCCCGTGTCCTGGTTGGCGCGTACATGCTGCTGTGGATCATCTCCACCTTGGGCTTCGCGCTGATATTCATTGGCATCGTCTACCTGTTCACAGGCGAACCAGACAACGGCTACTTCTTCACGACGGAGAAACAATCAAAGCCCCGTAACAAGGCGCCTCACGACTGGCAGCCGACCGGTCGCGTGGGACCGAGTGGTGCGATGATCTACTCGACCTCTAATCGCGCCTCGTCAATCGGCATCCTCGAATCATCGATTCCCGTGCAGGTCATGGACAAGCGCAACGGTTTGGCCCAAGTCGTAGCTGCGAGTGGCGAAGGCGGCTGGATTGACGTGCGCACCCTCATGGAGGGCGCCTAGCCCTCCGTCGCGCCCTGGGGCTCGCCAGCCTCGTCGAGGTCCGCGCGCAAACGTTCGTAGTCGGGCGGACGCTTCTCATGGAACGAGGCGAGGCCCTCTGCAACCTCCGCGGACGCGGCGTGGATCGTCAGCCACTCGCGTGCCATCTGGATGCTCATGCCCCACGAGAGGTTCTTCCACAAGTTGAGCTGAACGCGCGTGGCACGGACGATCTCAGGCATCTTGGCCAGCAGCTCATTGCAGTAGTCCGCGACGGCGGCGTCGAGCTCGGACCTGGGAACCACGCGGTTGATCCAGCCCCACTCGGCGGCCTGCTGGGCGGTGAACGGCCGATTGAGCAGCAGGATTTCGCGCGCACGCCGGTCACCGACCAGGAGCGACATCCACTGCGTCGCGCCACCTGAGGGCAACGAACCGCGCGATGGCCCAACGTGGCGGAACACAACATCATCCGCGGCGACGGCCAGGTCGCACGCAATGTTGAGCTCGTTGCCACCACCGACAACCATGCCGTTGAGCCGCGCAACGACGGGCTTGGCACAGTCCTTGATTGCCTCGATCGCCTCGATGAAGCGGCTCATCCAGTCCCAGTAATCGTTCGGTCGGCCAAGGAACTGCTGCTGCTCGTCGAGGTCCGCGCCGGTTGAGAAGGCACGGTCGCCCGTGCCGGTCAGCACGACGACGCCGACGCCGTGATCCGCCGATGCCTTCACGAACGAGTCGCGGATGCCCTCGAGAGTCTCGCGATTGAGTGCGTTGAAGACCTCCGGCCGATCGAGCCTGACGGTGGCAACGCCACCGCTGACGTCGTAGTGGACGGTCACTCCGGCCACGACTCCTCGAGCGCCACGAGCGTCAGCAGCCCTGGCGCGATGTCGCGCAGAACGCGACCGGCGGCGCGCATCTCATCGCTGGCCAGCGCCGCGTCAAGCGCGGCCTGATCGTCGAAGTACATCTCGCAGGTGCCGATCAAGTCCTCGCCGGCATAGTGCTTGGGCACGCTCCAGATCTTCGTGCCACGCAACCCGGGCACCTTCTCGATCAACGGCATGTGCTCGTCGCGATAACGCTGCCAGAAGGTCTGAAGTGCCTCGTCGCCGCCTTCAGGACGCTTGTACAACGCGAGCAGGGTCGCGCCCATGTGCTGACTCCTCCCTACCACTTGCTGAAAGGGTCGCTGGTGTCGTGCGACTCGGCAACAGCCATTGCGCGTGGCTCATATTCGGACGCGCCGTCGCCCGCCGGAACCGACTGGCGGCGTCGACCGCGGGTCTGTGCGCGTTCCTTGGCGACATCCTCTGTCGATCGGTAGAAGTTGCCCGCCGCCTGGTTGAACAACGCCGGCTGGGCGACCATCACCGCGTGTGGGCTGTTCGGAGCGATGAGCAGGCGCGCGTCGGGCACCTGGCGGTACATGGCCACGGCGTGATCTACGGGCACGAATACGTCGCGGTCGCCATACACGAGCAACACCGGCAGCCGGATGCGGCGCAGGTCCTCAAAGGTCAGCAGTGACGCGTTGGCGACGTCGTTCACGATCGCCGGCAGCAGCCGCTTCCACGCGCCTTCGCCCTGCACGGGGCCGTGGCGCTTCTCCAGCTGCGCGGCCCAGGCCGGCTCTTCGCGCTCGATCCGTTGGGGATCCATGAGTCTGCGCGCGACGCTCGAGCGCGGTTCGCGAAGGATGTCGATGCCGCTGATGATCGCGGTGCGCAGCCGGTCCGGGTAGCGCGTCGCGAACGTCAATGCCGTCATCGCGCCCATGCTGAAGCCGATGACGTGAAACGTGTCCAGGCTGAGCGCGTCGGCGAAGGCGAGCAGGTCCTCGACGAGCATGTCGCGGTCGAAGCCGTCACGGACGTCCCATTTGGTACCCGCATGGCCGCGCGCATCCACTAGGTACATGCGGAACGCCTGGCGGAAGAGGGGCCGTTGCGCGGCCCAGTCCTCAGCCGCGGCCGATGTCGCGCCGTGGAGCATGATCACTGGCGGCCCAGCTCCGTCGACGGTGTAGTGGATGTCGAGGCCGTTGGCGTGGACGATCGGCACTTCTTAACGCAGCTTGTCGGGCTTGCCGCGCAGATCGGCGGTCGCGGCGCGCTCGATGCTCAGGTAGCGGCGCCGGAAATAGAGCAGCGGCCAGCCCACGTCGTCGCGGCACGCCGTTTCTGTCACGCGGCCCAGGTACATCGTGTGGTCGCCGGCTTCGATGATCCGATCGACGTCGCACGTCACGTAGGCGATCGCCTGATCCAGGACCGGCAGGCCGGCGCGCCCGAGTGTGAAGTCGGCGTTGCAGAAAGCCGACCGTGGCAGCGGTGAGGGCGCGCCGGCGAAACAGTCGGAGATTGCCTCTGAACCCTCCGCCAGGACGTTGACGCCGAACCGCCCAGTGCGCTCGATGATGGGGTGGATGGATCGCTCGCGGCCGATCGAGACCATCACCAGCGGCGGATCGAGCGAGATGCCGGTGAACGAGTTCACCGTCGTCCCCCACGGTTGTGTTCCGTCTTCAGTCGTCTCCAGCGTCGTGACGACGGTGACGCCGGTTGCGAAGCGAGCCAGAACCTCGCGGTAATCCTGCGCTTCTATTGGTCGCAATTCAGCGGCGATTTCGCTCGTGTCGGCCATCACTGAAAGTCTATGCCGAGCGCGGCACTCGGCTATCGCGCCGGGCAAACCAGCCAACGGCGAGCGCGACTGCCACGACGCCCAAGGTGCTGGCCGCGGCCGCGACAACGAACATGGTGTGGAGGCTCGTGGCACCGGCGATGACGCCCGCGACGCCCGGGCCGATCGCCTGCGCCAGGCCGAACACGACGCCCGACAGCACTCCCTGCGCGGTCGCCGCGCTGCCGTGCGGGGCGCGCGCAGCGACGTAGGTCACTCCACCGACGAGCATCAGTGCGAAACCCGCACCGTGCAGCGCCATCGCCGCGACCACGATCAGTGGATCCGTGGCGATTGCCACCACCAGCGCGCGCAGGAGCAGGCACAGGGCACCGACCACGAGCAGTCGACTCACCCCGAACCTGGCCGCCAGCAGCGGGAAGGCCAGCATCAGCGGCACTTCCACGATCGCGCCCAGCGCCCAGGCGCTGCCGACGAGCACGGTTGGCGCGTTGAGCGAGACGAGGTAGATCGAGTAGAAGCCGTTGACCATGGTCGAGGCGCTGAACACGACGAGCGCTGCGCCCACGAACGCCATCAACACCGGCGTACGCAGGACCACGCGCAGGCCGGACAGCTGCCGCTCCGGATTGGCGACATGGGCACGCGTCCGTGGCGGCACGAGTGCCGAGAGGACTGCGCACGCGATCAGGCTGCCGACCAGAACGATGAACAGGGCGCTCGTTTGCGTCTTCTCGATGAGCACACCGACGACCACGGCACTGACGACAAACGATGCGGAGCCCCACACGCGGAAACGCGCGTAGCGATGCCGGTTGGCGCCAACCTGGTCGAGGGTGTAGGCGTCGAGCACCGGAGAGATGCCGGCAAAGGCGAGCCAGTACAGGATCCAGATCATGGCCGCAACAAAGGCCGCCGATGACAGCGCCATGGCCAACGCGCACAGTGCCGCGATCGACGCGGCTCCTACCAGCGCCGCGCGAACCCCGAAAGCCTGGTCGGCCAGGACGCCCCAGCTTGGCGCCGCAATGAGCGCGCACAGTGCCGCGAGGGCGGCGATCAGCCCGATCACGTCGAGCGGCAGGCCCAGCTGCTCGAAGTAGACCGGCATGTATGGGGCGGTCGCGCCGACCGCCGCGAAGGCGAAGACGTATAGACCGATCGCGATCAAGCGCGGCGTGGACCGGGCGCGGACGACTGCCGGCAGGATCGTCACGCGCAGCGCTCCTCGAGCCAGCCATGGATCTGCGCCGCGACGAGGCGCGCGGCTCGCCGCTCCGTGTTGACCTGAAGGTCCGCCGCGGCCTCGTAGAGCGGCGCGCGCTCAGCGAGCGTCGTCGTCATCCACGCCACGGCGTCCGTGTCGAGCCACGGCCGATGGCTTGCGCCACGCGCGCGCCGCGCCAGTGCCGCGGGAGTTGCCGTCAACCAGACAACGAGCGCCTCGCGTCGCAGGTCCGCACGGACCGCCTCGTCAAGGATTGTTCCGGCCGCGGCCCCGATGACGCACGGCGGATGCCGTCTGCAGCCCGAGCCGCAACGCTTCCGCCTCAGCCGCGCGCAGAACAGGCTCGCCCCCGCGCTCAAGCAGCTCGCGCGCCGTGGTCCCGCGCATGGCGAGGAGCTCGTCGTTGTCGAAGTAGGGCCAGCCGGTCTCCGCAGCAAGCAACCGCCCGACCGTCGTCTTGCCGCTGCCCATCATCCCGATGAGCACGACGCGGCAGTCAGTCGCCAAGCCTGAAGAGTCGGTCGTGCGCCTGGAGTGCAAATCGGTCGGTCATGCCCGCGACGTAGTCGACCACCTGGGTGGTCAGGTCGGCGTCCGAATCTCGGTATGAGTCGGGGATCTCGTCTGGATGATCGAGGTGGTGGTCGACCAGGCGGCGCAGGACTCCGACCGCGTAGTCGGTGTGAACGCGTTGGCTCGGAGACAGGTAGACCCGATCGAACATGAACGTGCGCAGCTCGTTCATCACCTCGAGCGTTGGCGCGTCCATCTGGACCGTGCCCGTGCGCAGGCTCTCGTCGATGACCGCGTTGATCATCTGGGCGATCCAGTCGCGCCCCGGCGGGCCAAAGCGTTCGAGCGCGCGGGCTGGGAAGTCCGTTGGTTCGAGCACGCCCGCGCGCAGCGCGTCGAGCGCGTCGTGAGTGAGGTACGCGATGCGATCGCCGTAGCGGACAGTCATCGCCTCCGGCGTGCCCGGCGGCGGCTCGATCTTCCAGCTGTGGGCGCGGATGCCGTCGCGCACCTCCCACGTCAGGTTCAGGTCCTCGAGCGACTCGAAGATGCGCACGCTCTGTGCGGCGTGGTGCCAGCCGGGCTCCGGGAAATACGGCGACAACGCCTCTTCGCCGGTGTGGCCAAACGCCGAATGACCCACGTCGTGGCCCAGCGCGATGGCCTCTGACAGGCTCTCGTTGAGCGTCAGTGCGGCAGCCAGGGCGCGCGAGATCTGCGTCACCTGGAGCGTGTGGGTCAGTCGCGTGACGTAGTGGTCGCCTTCGGGATTGATGAAGACCTGCGTCTTGTGCTTCAGCCGACGGAACGCCTTGGAGTGCAGGATCCGGTCGCGGTCGCGTTCGAAGGCGGTCCGATACTCGTCAGGCTGCTCGGGGCGGACACGTCCGCGGCTGTCGATCGACCGCGTCGCAGCCGGCGCCAGGCGAGCTTCCTCCGCCTCGCGCACGACACGGTCACGCCGGACAAATCCACTGGTCGAGGCTTTGGCCGGGCTCATGTACGTGCCATTGTCAGTTCTCGGCGCGGTAGTGCAGCGTCGTGGTTGCGCTGCCGCAGGCCACCTGACACGTAGTTCCGCGCAAACTGAACCATCGAACCGAATCGTGGGTGACGACTGAGTTCGGTGCATGTCCGGATCGGCCGAATTCCCGGGATGTCGGCGTGATTTGAGCGCGGGTAGAACTAGCGATTGCCGACGATCGTGCCGTTTGAGCGGAAGTACATCGACCCCGCTATCGGATGGCGAACTACTTCGTCGAGACGGACCGCAGCGAACCTATCTCGATGCGACGACAGGGTGCGGCACTCACTTCAGCTTCCGTCCGCGGGACGGCGCGCGACGATGTAGCAGCGGCGGCTCTGGAACTCGATCGGCGGCGGGTACGGGTCGCGCTCCTCGATCGACTCGATGCTCAGGCCGGAAACCTCCAGCTGACGTTTCACGGTCGCCGGTTCGTGCAACCTGAAATCGATGTCGACTCGCTCGCTGAACCATTCGTCGCGATGGATGACGTCGCTGCCGATGTGAAATGCAAGGGCAACTCGACCTCCGGGCGCAAGTACACGTGCCATCTCCGCGAAGGCCCGCTCGGTCTGCTCCGCGTCAAAGTGAACGATCGAATAGAAAGCCACGAGACCGTCGAGTGAGCCGTCGTCAAACGGCAGGGCGAGCATGTCGCCGACTCGAAACTGGAGCTCCGGAAATAGCTCCTTGGCCTGGTCGACCATTTCTGTGCGATAGGTCCAGCCCCGAGACATTGGCGCCCCGGCCGTGAAGGTAGCCGCTGACATGACCGGGTCCGCAGCCGAGCTTCGACCATCGTGCCGTCGCCAACAAGCTCAACGAATCGATCGAGAAACGCCCGATCGAACGGCTTGTTGTCCAGCTCGCCGGCAATCTCTTCGGCGTAGTGACGGGCAACGCGGTCGTAGCTGGCCCGTGTCTTGCCCTGGTCAAACACCTGTGCGGGCAGTTGCCCTCAGCCTCCGCCGCCCACGGGTCCGGTCGGGCGCGTGTAGCCCTCCGGCATCTTGGGCTCGAAGCGGAAGCCGCCGGCGACACCGGGCTCGGTCAGCTCGTGCGGGTCGAGGATCTGGTTGACCTCGTCCTGCGGTGAAGACGCCCTTCTCGATGACCAGCTGGCGGATCGTCTTGCCCGTCTTGACGGCCTCCTTGGCGATGTCCGCCGCGAGGGCATAGCCGATGTACGGCGCGAGCGGCGTCGCCATGGCGACTGGACTGCTCGAGCAGCCACGCGGCGCGCTCCTCGTCCGCCTCGATGCCCGCGACGCATTCGCGCGCGAACTGGCGACAGCCGGAGGTGAGGATCGTCAGTGCCTCGAGCGTGTCGTGGGCGATGATCGGCATCATCACGTTCAGCTCCAGCTGGCCGCGCGACGTCGCCCAGGCCACGGCCGTGTCCAGGCCGATGACGTGGTAGCAGATCATCGACAGGTTCTCGACCATGACCGGGTTGACCTTGCCGGGCATGATCGACGAGCCCGGCTGCTTGGCGGGTAGTCGGATCTCCGCGAAGCCCGTGCGTGGCCCGGACGACATCAGCAGCAGGTCCTCCGCGATCTTGGCCAGGTCAACCGCGAGGCCGCGCAGGGACGCAGACACCGCGAGCATGGGCGCCATCGACTGGGTCGCCTGGACGAGATGCTCGGCCGTGCGCAGCTCGAAGCCCGTCTGCTCGGCGAGGTTGCGCACGACCAGCTCGATGTATTCCGGCTCGGCGTTCAAGCCTGTGCCCACGGCCGTGGCGCCGATGTTCTGCTCGAGCAACCCATCGGCCGCCTCCGCGATGCGCGCTCGCGCGCGGCGGATCGTCAGCGCGTAGGCCGCGAACTCCTGGCCCAGGCGGATGGGCACGGCATCCTGCATGTGCGTGCGGCCTGACTTCAGGACGTGGTCGAAGGCCTTGGCACGGTCGTCGAAGGCACTCGCCAGCTCGTCGACGACGGGCAGGAAGTCGCGCAGCTTGGTCAGCGTCGCCACGCGCATCGTCGTCGGGAAGACGTCGTTGGTCGACTGGGCCATGTTGACGTGGTCGTTGGGGTTGACGACCGAGTAGTCGCCGCGCTGCCCGCTGCCGATTCCGCGTGAGCCCAGGATTTCGATGGCGCGGTTGGCGAGCACCTCGTTGGTGTTCATGTTGTGCGACACGCCAGCGCCGGCCTGAAACGGATCGACGCGGAAGTTGTCGATCAAGGTGGCGCGCAGGGCCTCGCCCGACTCGGACGACGAGTCGGCGCGCAGGCCCAGGATCTCGTCGGCGGCCTGGATGATTGCGTTGGCGAGATCGTTGGACAACCGGCCCGTTTGGCTGTTGGCCCGCGCGGCGGCCTTCTTGACCTGCACGGCGGCGGCAACCAGCGCCGGATCCGGCAGACGCCCGCTGATCGGGAAGTTGCGGATCGCGCGCTGCGTCTGGACGCCGTAGTAGGCAGATCGCCGGAACCTCGAGCTCGCCCAGCGGATCCTTCTCAGTCCGCGTCTGCCGACCCTGGCCCGGTAATCGTCTCGGTCATGCGCCGAGTGTAAGCGGCATGAAATCTGTGCCGGCGCGCGACCAGGCGACCGCGCGCCGGCGCGGGAAATGCGGTGTTGCCCTCGCTAGAGGCCGAGCGCCTCGGACATCAACGGGCAGAAGTCGTTCATGCCGGAATTGAACTCGGGGTGCTCCACAGGAACCATCCAGTCGGCGCTCGGATCGCCGCCAGCGGCGCTGAAGTGGTCGTAGAAGATGATCGTTCCGGCGTCCGTGCCCGACGAGCCGGGGCCAGAACTCGCGACGGTCGTTGCGCCACCTCCGTCATCGATCGACGAAAGGACGACGACGGCCGCTCCATTGGCCGGGTTGACGTACCACGTTTCCGCGAGCTCCCACTGACTGACTTCGACTGTCCCCGACATCCCAGCCGAGCCGTCGCCTCCTGAGTCGTTTACGACGCCGCCAGTCGCCACATCGACTGACTCACCAGTACTGCAGAAGTTGTGGTCGACAAACTCGTAGCGGACCACGGTCTGGCCCGAGTTCGCCGCAACGACAGTGGCCGCCGTGAGCGCGGTGCTCGGCGCGATCGCGAACGCGACTAATGCGACGGTGCGAAAGGCAAGACGAATCCACGGATGCATTTGGAAGCCTCCTTGCAGGGGTGCGGGCTGACGCGGGCAAACGAATCCCGTGGCAACGCGCGTGGTTCTTGATTTCGACTGAGTTGACGGGTCGGTCGATCAGACCGGACGGACACCTCTCGGCGAGGCCCGTGCGCGACAAGCTGCAACCATGGGCGGACTCCTCACGGCACCAACGGCTGCCAGCTGCTTACGCCGACCATGGGCGTGTAGGTGGTGAAGGCAGAGGTGGGTTCGTCCACGGGGACTACGACGGTTCCGGTGCAGCCGTTGGGCGAGCCTCCATAGAGCGCAGTCCCGTCAGGTGACCAGTCGATCCAGCAGTCAACGACGTCGCCCAAATGTCGAATAGTGCCTATGTAGTCCTGGTTGTAGACCGTGGCCTGCACCATTCCGTCGTTCTGCGCGAGCACTACGCCGTCGCGTGCCGTCAGGATTGCGATCCATTTCCCGTCTGGTGACCACCGCGTACCGAACGCGTCATACCCGCCTACTCCTTCGGTCCAGGGATACGAAAATGCCCGAGGTCGTGGTAACGGTCGGATCTGTGAAATTGATCGCAGCCTGCGCCTGACTGCCGTAGCCGACCTGGATGACGTACGACACCGCATGCGCTCGGTTGTCTTCTACCGGGGACCAGGCGAGTATGCGACATTTGCGCGCCCGGTCCGATGACGGCGTCGATCGACGTTACCTGACCGCTCGTCGGATCGACCGCCTCGAGACGTTGGGTTACGCCGTCCGCCTTGATAGCGCGGTACGCGACTCGGTTGCCGTTTGTCTCCCACGAAGGAAGATCGCGACTGGTCGTGTTGTCGGTGATAGGGGACAAGCCACTGCCGTCGGTCTGTGCGACGTAGATGACGGTCGGAGTAGCCGCACTCGCGAACGCGATCTTCGATCCATCAGGCGACCACGAAAACTCGGGCGTGTTCCGCCTCGAGGACCTGCACGTCGCCGCTTACAGCGATTGGCGGACTCGACCCATCGACGGGCACGACATAAAGCTCACTACCAACATCCGTCGGGTTGGTCTTGGAGAGAAACGCGATCTTCGATCCATCCTTGGAGAAGACAGGCGAGCTCGAACGAGGCAGTCTGACCGCTGATCGTGCGTTTTCCGCTGCCGTCGATCTGGGCAACGGCAATCTGCGTTCCGTCCTGGTACGCGATCGGGCATCTGCGCCGACGGACCTATCGACTGAGGGATATGCGGTCTCCGGATTCGAGCCGACGTAGAGCGCAGAAACCAGCACGAGCAGGAGCGTCGGCAAGGATGATCAGCAGAGGCACCACGCCGATGTGTGGCCGGGCTGGCCGTCGCTGTGTTCGTTCGAGGCATCCAACCACTCGCGAACACGAAGCGCGGGCGCTGCTCAACAGCGCGCGTTGCAGCCAGGGCGCGTGTCAGCCCGGCTGCCGGACCGTGTTGCGGCCCTTCCTTGAGCCAGCTGAGAAACAGCTGGATCGATCACCGTGTTCATCTGGGGTTCCCCACCTTGGTCGCGGGAATAGCGGCGAGCGCGCCGTTCGTATCGCCCATCGCCGAGCGCAGAGCCTTCAGCGCGTAATGAAGGCGTGAGTAGACAGTTCCGGGCGGGATGCCGAGGATCTCGCCGACGTCCGTCGCGGAATACCCCTGGTAGTGGGTCAGGACGACGACGGCGCGGTGCTCGATCGACAGCTTTCCAAATGCTCGTTCGAGCTCATCGCGGTGACCTACGGTGGCGTAGTCGTCACGCGGATCGCGCCGCTCGAGATCAATCCCACCAATCTCGGTCCGAATGCGGCGAGTGCGGCGCCATTGGTCGTGACAGCTGCGGATGAGGAGTCGTTTGCTCCATGCGTCATAGCGCTCGACGTCGCGCAGCGAGCGCAAATCCCGCCAGATGCGGATGAGCGTCTCCTGGACGGCATCCTCGGCGGCCGCACCGTCGCGCAGGACGCGTCGTGAGATCGCGTACATCTGGTCGTAGGACGTCGCGGCGAGCGCCTCGAACGCCTCCCGGTCCCCCGCCTGTGCGCGCCTGACGAGCTCCGAATCCACCCGGACGCCCTCGTTGCGTCGTGACCACCTGCCACGTTCACTCGGTATGGCGTCGAAACCGCCTCAATCCTTCAACGCCTGGGACTGAGGGTGACTCTACAATCGCGCCGATGCACGACCCGGCCCCGGAGTCCTCCACGAGCCGCGCGCTGGCCACGGTTGCCGCGCCGGATCTGCCGGTCCTGCCTGAGGGCACGCCGGCGCTCAACGAGCTATTCGGCTTCATGGCCCAGGCGGAGCTGCGCTTCGACTCGCTGCGCATGCGCATCGTCGATCGCCAGACAACGACGCACGGCGAGGAGGCTGTAGTCCACGACGTCTGGCTGCGCCATACCGGCTTCGCCAAGATCGTCAGCACGCGCGGTGAGCCGGGCGATGGCGACTACGACGTGTGGTCTTCCGACGGCGAGACGGTGCACTCGTTCAACGCCCTGGGCCGGACCGCCACTCAGCGCCGCGCGCCACGGCCGCCTCGTGGGCTTGATGACCCGGACCTGCCACGCCACGCGCAGGTCTACTTCACGCAGACGGCGCTCCAGGCGGAGACCGTGGCGGACACCTTCGTCCATCCCAACGGCCTGTGTCGCAACGTCCTCGCCACTGGCGTCGTCTATCGCCGCGGCACCGCCTCGATCGCCGGTCGCGAGGCCTTCCTGCTGCGCTGCGACCATCCGCGCTCGAGCCAGCTGCTGCTCGATCGCCCCGACCACTGGCTGGAGGTGGGCGTCGACGCTCAGACGGGCATGATCCTGCTGCTCGCGGAGCACGTGGGTGAGCGCATCACGCGCCATGCGGAGGCGACCACTGTGCGCCTCGACGACGCGATCCCCGACTCCGCGTTCACGGTCCACACGTCGGCGGAAACGCGCACGATCTACTGACGGCTCGACAGCTTCCGCCCAATCCCTGGCTGACGCTCAGCCTGTTCATTGCCACGCTCTTTTCGGCGTGGCCGCAGCCACACGATGCCAGTCTGTCTTTCCTTGTCCTCGCCGCGACGACGCTTGTTTCGGTCAGATACCGGATCGGGCCGCTGGCACTTGTCGTGCTCTTCATGGTGGGTATCGAGCTTCGTTACGCGCAGTTCGGCGTGGGCTTTTCAGATGTACCCACGACCATCAAGGCAGCGCTCGACGAGGTCGCCCGCGGCCTCAACCCATACGCCGCCGGGGCTGAGCGGGCGCCGTTCCCGTACGGGCCGCTATCCCTTCTGTGGTACGCGCCGTTTCACGATCCACGTCTGCAGGAGTTCGGCATCTCGATCCTGCTGCTGTCCGTGCTCGCGTTCCGCGGCCAGCCGCTGGGACTCGCGCTGTGGGCCACGGTGCCACTCGCCGTCAACCTCGCCAGTGACGGCTCGAACGACCACAGCGCGGGATTGTTCCTGCTCGTCGCGATCGTGGTCCTCGAGCGCATGCCACGCGCCGGCGCCGTGCTCATCGGCGTCGCTGCCGGGTTCAAGATCTATGCCCTGGCGTGGTTGCCGCCGATCTTCATCTGGGCGGGCGCCGGCGCTCTCATCGCAGGCTTGGTGGGCACGGCCGTTGTCTGGCTACCGGCCGTGCTGCTGTGGGGCCCGGGCAACGTCTTCGGCGCGTTTCAGGCCGCGGACGCGATTCACAAGACGCCCTACTTCTCGCTGGGCGAGGCGCTCTCGCGCGCCCACATCAGCCTCCCGCGCACGACACTCGACGCGTTCCGGCTGGCCGCCGGAGCGCTGACGGCCGTCATCGTCGCGCCCTGGGCTCGAACCCATCGCGGGGTCGTCGTCGCCGGCATAGCCATCTACTTCGTGACGCTCTACGCGGGTTTCTGGTCCTCGCCCGCGTACCTCGTGCCACCAATGCTCGTGCTGTGCTGGTACATCGACCTGTGGCTCGGCCCGGCCACCGCACGCATCGCGTGGCCGACTGACCCGGTTGGGCTGATCAGCGACGCAGTCGATCGGCTGTGGCCGCGCGTCGATGCGACGCGCGACGCGACTAGAATCGCTCGCTCATGACGATCGAACAGACACAGGCCCAGCCCACGGCCAATTCACCCGTGCGCGACGTCAAGATGCTCATCGGTGGCGAGCAGGTCGACGCGCTCGACGGCCAGACCTTCGAGGTCACCAATCCGGCCACGGGCAAGGTCTTCGCGCGCGTCCCGCAGGGCGGCAAGGCCGACGTCGATCGCGCGGTTGAAGCCGCGCAGAAGGCGTTCGACGGTCCGTATTCGAAGTGGTCCGCGTCGAAGCGCGGCCGGACGCTGCAGAAGTTCGCCGACCTGGTCAAGAAGGCCAATGAGGAGCTCGCCCAGATCGATCGGGAGAACGTGGGCAAGCCAATCGCCGCATCGCGCGGCGAGTCGTTCGCGGTCAGCCTCGTGCTCGAGTACTACGCCGGCGCCGCGAACAAGCACTTCGGTGAGACGATCCCAACGTCAATCCCGGGCTTCGACTTCACGCTGCGCGAGCCGATCGGGGTGGTCGGCTTGATCGTGCCCTGGAACTTCCCGCAGAACATGGCCGCGTGGAAGCTTGGGCCGGCGCTGGCGACAGGCAACACCTGCATCCTCAAGCCGGCGTCGTGGACGCCTCTTTCCGCCATCCGCCTTGGCGAGTTGGCGCTGGAAGCCGGCTTTCCGCCGGGCGTCGTCAACGTCGTGACGGGTCCCGGCGGTACTGCAGGCGCGGCCATCGCCGCGCACCCGGGTGTGGGCAAGGTCGCCTTCACCGGTGAGACAACGACTGGCCAGGAGATCATGCGGCTGGCGGCCAATAACGTGAAGAAGATCTCGCTCGAGCTGGGCGGCAAGAGCCCCAACGTCGTCTTTGCCGACGCTGACCTGGACAAATTCGCAGCGGCGGCGCCGATGTCCGTCTTCGACAACGCCGGCCAGAACTGCACCGCGCGCAGCCGGATCCTGGTCGAGCGCTCCGTCCACGAGCGCGTGGTGGAGCTGGTCGCGGCGCAGACCGCCAGGCTCGTCGTCGGTGACCCACAGGACGACAAGACGCAGGTGGGCAGCCTGGTCCATGCGCGCCAGCGCGAACGGGTGCAGGAGTTCATCGATTCGGCGCAGGAGGAGGGCGCGCTGCTGGTGCAGGGCGGCCACGCCCCGGACGACGCGGCCCTGAGCGGCGGCGCGTTCCTGATGCCCACGATCTTCGACGGCGCCAACGCGGACATGCGCTTCATCCGTGAAGAGATCTTCGGCCCGGTCGTTGGCATCATCCCCTTCGACACTGAAGAGGAGGCGCTGCGCATCGCCAACGCCACGCCGTACGGCTTGGCCGGCAGTGTCTGGACGCGCGATATCGGCCGCGCCATGCGCGTTGCGCGAGGCATCAAGTCGGGCACCATCTCGATCAACAGCAACGAGACGATCCACACGGAAGCGCCCTTCGGCGGCTACAAGATGTCCGGCCTGGGCCGCGAGTTGGGCATGCACGCTCTCGACGAGTACACGCAGGTCAAGAACGTCTTCGTAGACCTTGGTTGATCGCGTGGAGGTCCTGACCGACCTCTCCGCGGTCGAACGACTGCTGCCCGAGTGGCGGGCGCTCACCTCGTCGTCGGCGCGCTCGGCGCTTGAAGCGGCCGACTGGCAGCTTCCTCTCGCTCAGCGCTACCTCACCCGCTACGGAATTCGATTCCTGGCATGGCGCGACGGCGGTCAGTTGGTCGGCGTTGCGCCACTGTCGTTGATCGCAGATCGGCCGCCCATCCGGCCGGTGCGCCAGTTGGCCTGGTGGGGCTCGGTTGGGCCGCGAATGCGCGGCTTGTGCGATGTCGTGGCCACCGATTCCGCGCGCGATGCCGTCCTCGACTCGTTCACCGGCTGGCTGCGCGACAACAAGGAATGGGACGTTTTGCGCGTCGTTCGGCCGCAGTTCGAGTCACCCACGGTGGCGCGCCTCCGCGCAGAGTCCGACGCGGCAGGCTGGGCGTATGCCGACTACGCCAACCTGCGCTCGACAACGTTCCAGGTTGACCTGCCCGACTCCGAGGAAGGCTGGGAGAAGCATCTCGGCTCCAAGTCGCGCAAGGTCATGCGCTGGGAGGTGCGCAAGTTCGCGGAGCGTGGCGGACAGATCACTCCCACGGTGGCGCCCGAGGAAACAGGTGAAGCGCTTGATGCCATCGAACGATTGCTGCGCGAGCGCTGGGGTGACGGCGAGGTCTACTTTGCCCGCGACCCATCGTTCCGGGGACTCGTCCACGAATCGATCCCGGCGTTGACTGAAAGCAACGACGCCTGGCTCACAGTGGCCCGCGATGACGCTGGAATCCAGGGCGTGCTCGTCTCCGTCAAGCAGAACGGCTACGCAATGGCTTTAATGGTCGCGATGACGTCCGACGCCGTGTACCGGCCGTTCTCGCTGGGTAAGCACCTGTTCGACGTGGGCCTCGCTCGAGGCAGTTCGGCGCGGCTGCGCGAACTACGACTTCCTGTGGGTCGGCGGCTACAAGGAAAGCTTCTGGCACGCGACGCCGCGCCTGCTCGAGTCGGCGTTCGTCGGCCGGGGCTTCGTCGGCAAGCGCGTAGCCAAAGCGTGGGCGCGGCGCGAGTCGGGACCGCTCGAGGCGGAATCGGCGTCCAGCGGCGAGTCGGGCTCGTTGTCGGGCGGCACCGGCGAAAGTACTACATGACTCGACAACGGAAGTACTACTCACGACAATCGCGATCTAAACGGGAAGCATCGACGCGAGTCCTGACCAACGGTCGCCTGGTGGACACGCTGAGCAGTGGCGAGACCGGTCCCGCATTGCATCGAGGCCGATTGACAGTGCCGCAGGTCGTCGCGATAGCCATGCTCGCGCTGGCGCACTTCTTTGACTACGCGACGTTCCTCGTTCTCATGTCGCGCCACGGCCTGGCAGCTGAGGCAAATCCGATCGTCGTGCGCATCGCGCAGACGTCGGGCATCCCTGGTCTGACCCTCGCGAAGGTCCTCACAGTCGCCTTCGCCGCGACGCTCATGGTCCTCATCGCGCCCAAACGAAAGTGGCTCGCCTACGGCCTGCTTGGCTTCGGCGTCACGATGGGGCTGATAGGCGGGATGTCGAACCTGGCCTCGATGTAGCGTCGGCGGCGGCCTGAACGGCCTCGCGCTGCGGCCACACGACCCACACGAAGAGCGCCACGAGCAACAAGTTGCGCACGTTCACGAGCAGCACGACCGGCAGCTGCAGGTGCACCAGATCGTAGAAGTTGAACGGGTATTCCAACGTCGTCATGACCACGATGACCAGGAAGAGCAGCGACTTGCGCGCGCTCATGAGCGGCACGAATGGCAGCAGCCAAACGACGTACTGCGGCGAGAACACCTTGTTGGTCAGGATCGCGACGATGACCGTGGCCAGCGCGTACTGAACGATCGTCAGCGGCTGGACGCGGCCGGTGCCACGGACGTCGCGGCGGAAGCTGAACAGGGCCGCGCCGACAAGCAATAGAACGACGATCGCCTCGAACACCAGCACGGGATTGGCGATCGACGTCAGCAGTGGCGAGCTGACCTGTTCGGAGCCGAACTGGACGCTGACCTTCGCCGGTGACAAACCGAGGGCGCCGGCGAGCATGCCGATACCGCCGCTGATGCTCTCGATCTCTATGCCGCGATTGCGCTGGTAGATCAGGAAGTAGAACTCCTTGCTTAGCCCAACGGGGAAGAGCTCGCCGAATATCAGCGCGAGCGTTACGCCGGTTGCCACGACGAGGAGGGCCGCGTCACGCCAGCGGCGCTCGAAGATCTGTGCGAGCACGAACACCGGCGCGAGAAAAACTGGATAGACCTTGGCCGCAAACCCCAGCCCGAGCGACATTCCCGTCCAACCGGCGCGCCCAGCGGCATACGCGACTAGAGCCACGGCTGTCAGGAATGCCGGCAGAATGTCGAAACGCCAGACCACGACGGGCGCGGCGGCGAGGGCGAGACCGCCGAACATCAGCGCCACCTCAGTCGGGTTCTCGACTGACCAGCGCCGCCGCGCGAGCCAGTACACCGCGACGCCTGTTCCGATCGCGAACACGAGGCTCACGACGCTGAAGAGAGTCTGGTAAGTCTCGAGCGTTGCCCCGCCCAGCAACCGCGGCAACGCGATGCTGACCAGGCCCAGGGGCGGGTACTCGACCGGGTAGTCGCTGTAGGCGACCAGGCCCTTGGCGGCGTGCTCGGCGATGGCCAGCAATGAGCCCGGGTCACCGTCGCGCGGCGGCAGGACGATCGAGAGCAGCGCCACCGCCCCGCCGACCGCGATGTGGATCGCGGGGATCAGGCCGACTCGACGGGCCATCGTGGGGGAGTGTCGGCGACGGTTTCGAGCTCCGGGTGCCGAAGCGCCAACCAATCGTGCAGCGCCCAGGCCGTGGTCTGGAAGGCCACGTGTGGCCACGGGATGGCGGATGGTGACCAGGCGCGAACCTCGAGGCTCTCAGACGTGGCCTGCGCCTCGCCACCGACTATCCGCGCTTCCCAGCAGACCACCACGACGGCTGCCTGCGGCCGGCTGTAGACGCCGACGATCTCTGTTGGCTCAACGATCAGGCCCGTCTCCTCGAGCGTCTCGCGCACGGCGCCCTCCTGGGCCGTCTCGTCGATCTCGAGGAAGCCGCCGGGCTGGGCCCACGCGCCGTAGCCGGGTTCGATCGCGCGCCGGATCAGGTACAGCCGGCCGTCGTCGGTGACGGGGATCGTGCTCACGACCAGGCGTGGGTTGACGTACGCGATGAAGCCGCACGAGTCGCACGCGAGCCGGTCGCGCGTCTCCGAATCGAGCGGGCCGAACGTCAGCGGCTGGCCGCAGCGCGAGCAGTAGTTGAGGCTGGCGGCGAGCCAGCCGGGCACGCCCGGCAGGCTCGCGCGGCGCTGGCCGCTGCGGCCGTGGCTCATACGATGCTGCTCAAACGAACACGAAACCGATCGCCAGGCCCAGGCTGGCCAACAGAATGCCGGCCAGAACCGCGGCCCACACGAAACGAAACAGGCCGCGGTTGCGATCGACCGGCAGCCAGGTCCACGCCGAGCGCCACACGCGCACGGCCGCGTCCGCGGAAATGGGCACGAGCAGGGCACAGGCGATGAAGCCCGGGATGCGCACGACGGGCGACGAAAGTGAGCTGCCGAACTCGAGCGCTGAGATGGCAATGACCCCGCAGATGAGCACGATGACGGACAGGTAAATGAACCAGTCGCCGAGCAGCGGTGGGTTCGCTTCAGGCACGCGCTGCGGCGGCTCCGGTTTGCGCGATGGCGGCAGCGCTTGGCGATCGAGCTCCACGCGCCCGAGTTTAGTCAGCGCGCCGTTAGCATCCGTTTCTGATGCCCACGCAGGACGACGTAGCGCGCATCGCGCTGGCGCTGCCCGACACCAAAGCCGACGACAGCGAGTTCTCCTTCCGCGTCAACGGCCGCCAGTTCGTCCATGTCTGGCGCGAGCGCGTAGATCCCAAGAAGACCAAGGTGCCCAATCCGGGCGTGGTCGTGATCGGGGTGCGCGACGAGATGGACAAGCAAACGCTGCTCGGTTCGGGTGATCCGTCGATCTTCACGGAGCCGCACTACGACGGCTGGCCGTCCATCCTCGTGCGGCTTTCCGACGTCGACCCGGGCTTCCTCGAGAAGCTGATCACCGACTCGTACGACATCGCGGTCGCGAAGGGCACGCCCAAGCCCAGACAGCGCTAGGGCTGGTTGGTCGGGTCTTCCTCGATCTGTCGGCGGGCTTCGGCGCGCTGGGCGCTGACCGCGGCGGCAATGCGGTCGTCGCTCAAGCCCAGCATCTGCGCGGCAAGGAGCGCGGCGTTCTCCGCCTGGCCCACACCGACCGTGGCCACGGGCACGCCCTTGGGCATCTGCACGATCGCGAGCAGCGCGTCGAGTCCGCCCGCGAGCTGGCCGGGCATGGGAATGCCGATCACCGGCAATGTTGTCTTCGACGCCACGACGCCCGGCAGGTGCGCCGCGAGTCCGGCCGCGCAGATGAAGACCTTGACTCCGCGGCTGATCGCGCCACTGACGTACGACTCGAGCAGGTCCGGTGCACGGTGGGCAGAGATCACGCGCAGCTCGTTGGTGATGTTGAGCTTGGTCAGCAGGTCTGCTGCCTTCTGGACGACCTCCAGGTCTGACCGGCTGCCCACGATGATCGCGACGAATGGCTCCATGACCCAAGCGTAGCGATATCGTGCGTCTCGCCACTTGCTGCCGGCACTCTAGCTGCGGCAACCCTTGATTCAGTCGGTGGTGGCCAACTCACTCACGATCTCTGCCACACGGCTGATGTCACGTTCATTCGTCGCGTAGATACCGACGGAGCCGGACTCTGTGTCGAACTCGACGCGCTCCAGGAGTCCGGGCTCGCGCTTGCGCAGCTCCTGGCGGACGCGCTGTTCGGCGGACGAGTTGGTGGATGTATGGAGCGCATCGGCCAGGCTCTGTCGGATCGACCACTGGCTCGTGCCCGCGTATGGCGGGTCGTAGTGAATCTGTCCGACGTAGGTGCGGCCGGCAGGCTCACCGACGAGGTGAGTCTCGATCTCGAGATCGGGCCGGCGCGCTCTCAATTCGTGGACGTTCGGTCCGACTCTCCCGGTCAGCTTGAGCCGGCGCAGGCTGGGCAGTTCGAAGAGTGGATCGAGCCTGTTGTCGGTGATGTTGACATTGAGCAGCACAAGCTCCTCGAGGTGGTCGAGGCCGCGTAGGAACGCAACGTCGGGTAGTTCGCCGGCATCCGTGTTGTCACCCAGGAGCATTTCCAGCCTGCGTAGGCTCTTGATCCTGGCGATCGGCGCAAAGTCCTTCACCGCGTCGGGGTAGTTCAAAGTCAACAGCTGGAGATTGGGCAACGCGGCGAGGATCGATAGATCACGCACCGCGCGGCCGCCGAAACGAATCTGCTCGAGCTGTTGGAAAGCCTCAATTCCGTCAAGCGAGTCCATGCGACCGGCCAGTCCCAGACGACGTACGTTCGCGGCCCTGCGGAAGGCGCGCAGGTTGGCGATTTCGAGTTCCCACATTTCCAACCGTTCGAGATTCTCAAGCGCACCGAGGGCACGCAGGTTGCGCCAGCCTTGTAACGAGAGCCAGCGCAGCGAGCTGAGCGTTGCGATCGGATCGGCGCGATCGCGATAGTGGAAGTCGCGGATTTGAAGGCGCTCGAGACCCTTGAGTGCGGCTAGAGCGGGCGCGCCGGCAGTCGCTCGCGGGAATGACGCGACCAACTTCGGATTGCGCAGCAATTCCGTCGCCTCGTAGCCGCTCGGGATCGCGTAACGGCGCCAGCCAATCGAAACGTCGACGAGGAGAGGCAGTCGAACCAGCTCCTCCGGAGCAACCGCGGGCGCGACGATCTGACGAAGATTCGGCAGGTGTGACAGGAGCACCGGATCGACGTCGTCGTCGTGAACGACGAAGTAACTGGTGATCCCCGGCAGGTCGACCGACGTGGTACACGGCCATTCGGCGATGACCGAGTCGATCCAAGCCTTGTGGGCAAGGTCATCGAGGGCGGCCGGGCCTGTATCTGCATCAGGGTGCCGCTTGCCGAGACCTGCGTGCGGGATTCGAACCTGTCGATCTTCCAGCGTTGCCTGGTCGATCGTCGGCAGATTTGCCCGGGCAACCGCCATTTGACGTCGGTCCCACAGACCTTCAAAGGTGACCACTTCGGACACGATACGGTTCCTCAGACGCGCGACGAACCTATGCTTTGGTCCTGGACAGAATGAAACACCGGCTGATCATCGACTGCGACACGGGCATCGACGACGCGCTCGCGCTGCTGTACGCGGTCGCGTCACCGGAAGCCGAACTGCTCGCCGTGACCTGCACCGCCGGCAACATCGACGCGCGCCAGGTGGCGGCCAACACGCGCGCCGTGCTGGACCTCGTGGGCCGCAGCGACGTCGAGGTCGCACTCGGTCGGGAAGTGCCTCTCGTTCGGCCGCTGATGGTCGCGCCGGAGACACACGGTCCGCGCGGCGTTGGCTACGCGGAGCTTCCGGATGCGGCCACGCCGCTCAGCACGCGCCACGCCGCGGACCTGATCATCGAGGAGGCTCGCCGCGCGCCCGGTGAGATCACCATGGTGACCATCGGCCCGCTGACCAATCTTGCGGTTGCGCTCGTGCGCGAGCCGGAGCTGCCTCGATTGCTGCGCGGCCTGGTGATGATGGCCGGCTCGTACCGCTCGGCGGGCAACACCGCGCCAACGACCGAATGGAACGTTGCGGTCGATCCGGAGGCCATGCAGGTGGTCCTCGCTGGGTGGGCGGCCTGCGCAGGGGTAGGTCGGCCGGTAGCCCTTGGCCTGGACGTCACGGAGCGGGCGAAGATGACGCCCGACCACCTGCGCCAGCTTCACGCCGCGGCCGGTGACCCGCCAGGGTCTGCGGTGCTGCAATTCGTCGATGACGCGCTGCGCTTCTACATGGAGTTCCACAGCCGCTACGACGGCTTCTATGGCGCGTTCATCCACGACGCCCTCGCTCTCGCGAGCACGTTTGATCCGAGTCTGATCAAGACCGAATCCGTGGCCGTCGAGGTGGAGCTGGGCGGCCGTTGGACGACCGGCGAGACTGTTACTGACTGGCGCCGCTCGTGGGGCAAGCCGCCCAACCTTGACGTGGCCGTCTTGGCGGACATAGACACCTTCTTCGCGCGCTACATCGAGCGCGTCGGAAGGCTCGCCGCTAGCCTCGCGAACGTGGCAATCTGACCCAGGCGGACGAACGGCAGCAGGGAGGGCGGAGATGCGCTGGATCTCGGGACAGTTCACAACGCGCGTGATCGTGTTGATGCCGGTCGCGATCGCGATCAACATCGTCCTCGGCTACACGATTCAGAGCGTCCTCAAGCTGCCCATCTACATGGACTCGATCGGGACGATCTTTGTTGGCGTGCTCGCCGGCCCGCTCGCCGGCGCGTTGACCGGCATCCTCTCGAACCTGATCTGGCAATACGCGCCGGTCATCGGCGGCGGCACCATTGGTCCGTTCGCCATCACCGCCGGCGTGATCGGTCTGCTCGCCGGCGTGTGGGGCTACCTGGGCGTCTACCGCTCGCGCCCGGCATCCGGCACCCAGCTCCTCCTTGCGGCAATCGTCGCGGCCGCCATCGTGATCCTCGCCGCGTACCCGATCTTCAATAACCCTGCCTACACGGACCCGAATATCGGCGGCTATCCGGATTGGGTCTTCACCGCGGCCGTCGTAATCGCCATCGTCGTCGCGGTCGTCGTGGCCGGTTTCATCTACATCAAGCGCGATCTGGCCGGATTGTGGGTAGCGGTCGCGGGCGTGGTCACCGGAATCGTCGCGGCGTTCGTTTCTGCCCCGATCGCAGCGATCGTCTTTGGCGGCGTGACCGGCTCAGGGACTGACCTGCTCGTGGCCGCGCTACGCCAGGGAGGCTCTGACGTCTTTCAAGCGTCGCTCGGCCAGGGCCTATTCAGCGACCCGATCGACAAGCTGATCACGAGCTTCATCGTGTTCATCGTGCTGTCCAACCTCTCGCCGCGCTATCTCGCCCGGTTCCCGCTGGGCGACCGACTGATCCGCCTCGAGCCGGCGACAGCCGACGCGACGGCTACAGCTGCGGCGGCGCCCGCCGCGAGCGCAGTGCCAGCCGTCGATTCGGAGGATCAGTAGTCGCCGACTCAGCCGCAGTCACTGCCTCGCGGGGACTGCCAGATTTCGTAGCCCAGCCACAGCACGGGCCATACCGCAGCCTCAATCCGACCACCAAGCTCGTCATCGCCTTCACATCGGCGCTGATCGCATTCGGCGTTCGCGGCTGGACGGCGCCGATCATCATCCTGGGCGTCTCGTTCGTGCTCATCGTGTGGGCCGGCGTCGTCCGCCGGTATTTGCCGTATCTCGCCGCGACCGGCCTGCTGCTTTTCTCGATCCTGCTCATCAACACTTTCCTGTACCCAGGCGCCACGGACGTGCTGTTCACGATCGGGCCGTTCAGCGCGACTGGGACAGGTCTGGTCGCCGCGTCACAGGCCGCGCTGCGTGTGCTGGCCTTCGCGACCTCTGTTGCCCTGTTCGCACTCACGACGCGCACCGACGAGCTCGTTGACGACCTGGAGCGGCGCGGCCTGGGCCGCCGCGCGGCATTCATCCTGACCACGGCAATTGGGACCGTGCCGCGGCTGGCAGAGCGCGCGCGCGAGATCGTGGAGGCCCAGCGATCGCGTGGGTTGAACACTGAAGGTGGCTATCTGGCGCGCGCGCGTGGCGTGCTGCCTGTGGCCGGGCCGCTCGTCCTGAGCGCCCTGACTGAGGTCGAGCACCGCGCCATGGCCCTTGAGGCGCGCGCCTTCGCGGCGCCGGGCAAACGGACCGTCTTGCGCGCCTATCCGGATTCGACAGCGCAACGTGTCATGCGCTGGGGACTCGTCCTGCTCACGATCGTGCTGCTCGCTGCGGCCATCTCCGGCGCCCTGTCGTGGCTGCCATGAGACGCGTCCCGTGACCCTGTCGCTGGCCAACGTCACCTACCGCTACGCGGGCACGCTGACCGAGTCACTCAAGGGCGTGAACCTGTCGGTCGAACCGGGCCGCGTGGTCGGATTGGTCGGGGCGAACGGCGCAGGCAAATCGACGTTGTGCCTGTGCGCCGTGGGTCTGGCCCCCAACGTCATCGGCGGCGCGCTGACCGGCATGGTCAAGATCGACGGCATCGATACCAAGGAGACGCCGGCGCACATGCTCGCCCAGCACGCTGGCATCCTCTTCCAGGAGTCGCAGACGCAGCTGACGAGCGGCGCGCCATCTGTCTGGGAGGAGGTCGCCTTCGGGCCGCGCAACCTGTCCCTGACGCGCGACGAGGTCATCGAGCGCACCTGGACCGCGATCGATGCGCTTCGGTTGGGCGACATCGTCGACCGCGATCCCTCTCGGCTGTCGGGCGGGCAGGCTCAGCTGGTGGCACTGGCAGCCGTTCTCGCGCTCGGGCCCGGGTACCTGGTGCTCGATGAACCCACGTCGCAGCTCGATCCGCTCGGAACGCGCCTGGTCGGCGAAACCCTCGCACGTGCGGCGCGCGAAACGGGCATCGGCGTGCTCATCGCCGAGCACAAGACGGATCTGCTGGCGCGGATGTGCGACGAGGTCGCCGTGATCAGCGCCGGCGCGATCGTGGCGCGCGGCACGGCCGACAACATCTTCGCCGACCCGTCGCTCCTTGAATGGGGAGTGGCGGCACCGGCGGACGTGGCCCTGCGTCATGCGGTCGTAGCGGCCGGGCTGACGTGGCGCGGAGAGTGGCCGTGACCAGCGACTCCACAGAGGCGACGGGCATTTCGCTCGAAACGGACGGCCTTGGCTTCGTCTATCCAGATGGCACGCGCGCGCTGAGCAACGTGTCGCTGGAGATCGCAGCCGGCAGTCGCGTCGCCGTCGTCGGCCAGAATGGCAGTGGCAAGTCGACGCTTGTGCGCCACTTCAATGGTCTGTTGCGGGCGACTGAGGGTCGCGTGCTGGTCGACGGGCGCGTGGTCGGGCGAACCCACGTCGCGGACCTCGCGCGGCTGGTCGGGATCTCGTTCCAGAATCCGGATCGCCAGATCTTCTCCGGCAAGGCCCGAGCGGAGGTCAGCTTCGGTCCCAAGAACATCGGCCTGCGTGGCACGCAGCTCGACCGGCGCGTCAACGGCGCGCTGATGCAGGTCGGCCTGGGGCAGGCGGCGGACACGAACCCGTACGACCTGGGCTTCTCCGAGCGCAAGCTGCTCGCACTCGCGTCCGTGATTGCAATGGGCACGCCCGCGATCGTGCTCGACGAGCCGACCACCGGTCAGGACGCGAACGGTGTCGCCCGCGTGAAGGACATCGTCGCGGCACTGTCCGCGGAGGGCCGCACCGTGGTCGCAATCAGCCACGACATGAATTTCGTCGCGCAGGCGTTTGAGCGCGTGCTGGTCATGCGCGAAGGCCGGCTGGTGCTCGACGGACCCGTCGGCGAGGTCTTCAGTGAGCCGAACTGGGGCATCCTCGAGTCGACATTCCTGGAGCCGCCACTCCCCGCCCGACTTGGCGCGCGCCTTGGGTTCGGTGCGACCCCGACGGCGGAATCATTCGTCACGGCCCTTGCTTCCAACGATGTCTGATGTATGCTGTGCTGTATATGCCAGCCACCAGAACGCAGATATATCTGACGGAGGAGCAGCGCCGACTGATTGAGCGCCGCAGCCGTCGCACGGGCGAGTCGCTCGCACACATGGTTCGCGAAGCACTCGACGCGTACTTGATCGACGACGCCGGCCAGCTAGCCGTGGCACTCGATGACACCTTTGGCGCTGAACCGGAGCTGCAGGTGCCGGATCGCGATGAGTGGGAGCCCGGTGCCGATCCTGGTAGATAGCGATGTCCTGATCGACCATCTACGCGGTCATCGCCGCTTTGTTCCTGGAGACGAGCTCGTTTTCGTCTCCAGCATCACCCGGGCGGAGCTGTTCTCGGGTCGCGGGTCGGACGAGACGGCCGTCGTCCGCCTTCTTGAGCCGATGCATGAGCTGGTAGTTGACGGAGCAGTCGCCGAACGTGCAGGACGTATCCGACGCGAACATGCGGTGCGGCTCCCTGACGCACTCATCGCGGCCACGGCCCTCGAACACGGCCTCGTATTGATGACGCGCAATCGGCGAGATTTCGACGACATTCCGGGCCTCGCGATCCAAACGCCATCTGACGCGTAAATAGGTTCGCCCTGGTAGCGCGACGGGATACGATCTACAGCACGAGAGCGGGGGATGTTCGGAAGGAGACCTGAATGATTCAGCGGATCATTGGCGGCGCGGTCGGCGCGCTGGTCGTAATCGGAATTCTGTGGTGGAACCATGTCGACACGTCGCTCGCAGCGACAGCAGCGATCGCCGGCGCAATCGCTGCCTTCTTCTGGCCCATCGTCGTTGGCTGGTTCCTCGTTCGACGCGGCAAGAAGCGCCGTGACGAGCAGATGCAGGAGGAGGTCGCGCGCCAGGTCGCAGCGCAGAACAACCAGGGCCGCTAGTCAGAGGGCGGAGGCAACATCCGTCAGGGCGAAGTCGGTGCCCTTGAAGAGCAGCGGCTCTCCCAAATCTGTGGCGAGGGCGTAGGCGAAACAGTCGCCAAAGTTCAGGCCCGCCGGATGGCCGCTGCCCTTGCCAAAGTCGCGGTATGCGTCGCGTGCGCGTCGCGCCTGATCGCCAGTTACCGGCTCGATCCCTATGCCCGCCATTGCGATCAGCTCATCCACGCGCCGGCTCGCGACCGGATCGCGCGCGCCGTCAATCACGGCTCCCAACTCGACGTAGTTGGCTGCTGAGATGCGCACGGCAGTGGCATCCGCGATCGCCCGGGCGAATCTCGCCGTAGCACCTGCAGCATTACGGTGAGCGTAGGCGAGCGGTTAGAGGACAGACGCTTGGCCGCTTACCGCCCAGGCCCCTCACGTAAAGCCTCATTTGCACGCGATTTAACGGCACCAGCACTACGGATGACGTTAGGCCCAGGAAAAGCGCTTCCGGGGACGGACTAAAGGCTCGCCCTCCCCATCAGCTAATGCTGGAGGCGATACGGCCGGCGCCAGCCGCCAGGCGAGGGCCACCACCAGCCACTACGTGACGAGCAGCGCGACCTCTGAGACGACACCGTCGACGATTGACCAGGCCCGGGCGTCAGGGTTGTCCGTGTCCGTGAACGAGCAGACGACGTAGAGCGAGTCGGGGTAGAAGGCAAGCCCGATGTCCGTCTGCGATGGCCGCGCCGGCGACGCTACGTGCGAGTGGACGATCGCCCAGACGACCTCGTCCGCATCGTCCAGCTCGGTCCATACCGCGAGCTGCTCCTGCGCATCGATCATGTAGCGGTACGGCGACTCGGCGGCGTTCCTGAGCGACACCCAGCGCAGCGCCGCGCCGCCTTCGCCCCAGTACCGATCGGATACGAGGATGCCGCACGCCTCGTTGGGAACGCCAGCGCGCAGCGCGTCGATCACCTCGTTGAGCACCACGGCCGAGATTGGCGCCTGGGCCGCGCCGCCTGAAACCACGGACGCCGGATCACGCTTGATCGCGGCCCATTCCTCGGCCGTCGGCAGCGACTCGGACGCCGAGGAAGGCACGGGATCCCGATCGCTCACCACAGGTTCAGTGCCTCGACCGAGTCGTCCTCAAGATCGCGCGACCACACGTCCTCTGACAGGTACTTCCAACCGCCGTCGGCGAGCAACGCGACGACGGTGCCCGACTCCATCTGCGCCGCCACTCGTGCCGCCACGACCAGCACCCCACCCGACGAGACGCCGGCGAAGATGCCCTCCAGCTCGGTCAGCCTGCGCAGCGCCTCGATCGACTCGGCCGTGGTCACCAGGAACTTGCCGTCGAGCACGGACGCGTCGAACACCTCCGGCACGAAACCTTCCTCGAGCGAGCGCAGTCCCTGGACCATCTCACCGGGCATTGGTTCGGCGGCGTAGATCTTCACGTCCGACCGATACTCGCGCAGCCTCCGACCCACCCCGGTCAGCGTTCCCCCAGTCCCCAGCCCCGCGACGAAGACATCTATCTCCGGACAGTCGTCGATGATCTCCACCGCCGTCGTCTCGTAGTGCGCGCGCGGGTTCGCGGGGTTGGCGTATTGGTCGGGCATGACGTAGCGCGGATCGTCGGCCGCCATCTTGCGCGCCAGTGCGACAGCGCCATTCGAGCCCAGCTCGGCGGGCGATTCGACGATCGTCGCACCGTAGATGTCGAGCATCTGACGTCTTTCGCGGGTCACGTTCGCGGGCATGACCACGGTCAGCGGCCAGCCACGCAGGCGGCAGATCATGGCCAGCGAGATGCCGGTGTTGCCGGAGCTTGGCTCCAGAACGATGGACCCGGCCGTCAGTCGCCCAGACGCTTCGAGCGACTCGACCATGTAGCGCGCGACGCGGTCCTTTACGGAGCCGGTCGGGTTGACGCCCTCCAGCTTCACGTACAGGCGGACGGCCGGATTCGGGCAGAACCGCGGAATCTCGACCAGCGGCGTGTGGCCGATTGCCTCGACCAACGACGAGTAGCGCCGGAAGCGCTCAACGACCCCCGGCCATCGCGGGCAGGATGATCAGCGCATCGCTCTCGCCCACCGGCGTGTCGAGCAGCTGCATGTAGCGCACGTCCTGGCCGTTGAGATACACATTCACGAAACGGTGCAGCCCGCCATCCGCTGTCATCAGCTGTTCGCCCATCTGCGGGTAGCGCGCGACGACGTCGGTCATCACCTCGCCCACGGTCGAGCCGGACGCCTCGATCTCCTTCTGCCCGTTGACCTGCGTCCGAAGGACGGGCGGGATGCGGACCCTCGTCACGATGCCGTGGCGTAGGCCGCGGGAGCGGTCTCAGCCTGATGCATGACGGCTTCTACGCCGCACGCCGGACACATCGGGTCGCGGCGCAGCTTGACCTCGCTGAAGGTGCCATCGAGCGCGTCCCAGATCAGCAGCCGGCCCAACGAGCGGGTCGCCCAGCTTGAGGATGAGCTTGATCGCCTCTGTCGCCTGGAGCAGGCCCATCACGCCGGGCACCACACCCAGGACGCCCGCGACTGAGCAACCTGGTGCGAGCTCGGGCGGCGGTGGAGTCGGGTAGAGGCAGCGATAGCAGGGTCCCTCGAACGGGACGAAGACCGTCAGCTGGCCCTCGAAACGGAAGACAGACGCGTGCACGACCGGAATTGCCGCCCGGACGGCCGCGTCGTTAAGCGTGTAGCGCGTCTCGAATGTGTCCGTGCCGTCGATGACCAGGTCGTAGCCGGCGATCAGCCGGTCGACGTTGTCGTCCATGAGCATCTCGATGTGCTGGACGACCTTGACCTCAGGGTTGAGCGCCTTGATCGTCATCGCGGCCGACTCGGTCTTCTTCATCCCGATCCGGCTCTCTGAGTGGACCACCTGGCGCTGAAGGTTGGACAGGTCGACGACGTCGAAGTCGACGATGCCGATCGTCCCAATGCCCGCTGCCGCCAGATAGAGCAGCGCAGGTGATCCAAGACCGCCGGCGCCGATGAACAGCACCTTGGCTTCGTTGAGCTTGGCCTGGCCTTCCGGACCGACCTCCGGCATCACCAGGTGTCTGGCGTAGCGCGGATTAGTGGCGATCGAAGGGGTGCCTTGCGGCAGCTCCCAGGGCAGGCCCTCAGCCTTCCAGCGGCCGATGCCGCCGGCGACGGAATAGACGTCCTGGTAGCCCATGCCGGCAAGCTGGAACGCGGCGCGCATTGAGCGCGCGCCGGCGGCACAGTAGATGACCACGGGCTTGCCCTTGTCCGGGACGACGTCCTCGACGCGCGCCGCGACATCTGCCGGGGGCAGCAACGTCGCGCCGTTGAGGTGACCGGAGCGCCACTCGTGCGGCTCGCGCGTGTCGAGCAGTGCCGCGCCGCTTGCGATCAGCTCCTGCGCTTGCGCCGGAGTGATCTCGCGAACCGGATTAGGACTCATCTGGCTGTGTCCACGTCACGCGGTCCTGGGTCGCCTCGCGCAGCGTCTCGAGCGACAGCATCGCGCACTTCATGCGTGCCGGGCTGATCTCAATGCCCAGATTCTTGAGCACGTCCGCGCTGCCCATGTGGGAAATCTCATCGAGCGACTTGCCCTTGATCTCGTCGGTCAGCATGCTCGCCGAGGCCTGGCTGATGGCGCAGCCACGGCCGGTGAAGGCCACTTCCTCGATCGTGCCCTGGTCGTTGATGCCCAGCATCATCGTGATCCGGTCGCCGCACAGCGGATTGGCGCCTTCCTTGGACGTTGTGGGCTGTTCGAGGATGCCGAAGTTGTGCGGGTTTCTGTAGTGCTCGAGGATCTCGTCGCGGTAAAGGTCGTCCATCTCTGCTTTCGGGTTGCTCAGGCAGGCCGAGCGAAAAGACGTTCGACCTTGTTGAGTGCGTCGGCCAGACGATCGATGTCGTCACGGTCGGTGTAGACGTAGAAGCTCGCCCTGGCGCTGGCCTCTTCGCCCAGCCGCTGGTGGAGCGGCATCGTGCAATGGTGGCCGGCGCGGACCGCGATCGCCTCGCGATCGAGGAGCGTGGCCACATCGTGCGGGTGCGCGTCACGCAGGTTGAAGGTGATGATGCCCGCGCGATCGTCTGACGTGTGCGGACCGTGGATGCGGATCGACGGCACGCGCTCGGGCAGGATCGCCAGCGCGTAGTCGACCAGCTCCTTCTCGTGGGCGCGGACGTGCTCCAGGCCCAGGCCGGTGAGGTAGTCGAGGGCCACGGCCAGGCCGATCGCGGCGGACACGTCCGGTGTCCCTGCCTCGAACCTGTACGGCACCTCGTTGAATGTCGAGTGGCGCAGCTTGACCTCGCGGATCATCTCGCCACCGCCCATGAACGGCGGCATCTCCTCGAGGATCTCGCGTCGTGCCCAGAGCGCGCCACTGCCTGGCGGGCCGAGCGTCTTGTGGCCGGAGAAGACGAGGAAGTCACAGTCCAGGTCCTGGACGTTGACCGGCTCATGCGGCGCCGCCTGGGCCGCGTCGACGAGCACGAGCGCACCCGCCTCATGCGCCTTGCGGATCATCTCCTTGGTCGGGTTGATCGTGCCGATGCCGTTCGAGACAGCCGTGAACGTGACCAGCTTGGGATGCGTGCGCAGCAGGACATCGAACGAGTCCTGGAGCAGGCGGCCGTCGTCGTCGAAGGGCACGAACTCCAGGTCGGCGTCCTTCTCCTGGGCGAGCAGCTGCCACGGGATTATGTTCGAGTGGTGCTCCATCTCCGTGGCCAGGATGGTGTCGCCCTGCTTGATGTTCTTGCGGCCCCAGGCGTAAGCGACGAGGTTGATCGCTTCCGTGGCGTTGCGGACCATGATGATCTCGCGCGCGTCCTTGGCCCCCAGGAACTTGGCGATCGTGGCGCGCGCGCCTTCATAGGCCGCGGTGGCCTCTTCGCCGATGACGTAGATGCCGCGGTGGACGTTGGCGCTGTAGTTGTTGAGGTAACCGGCCATGGCCTCTGCCACGATGCGCGGCTTGAGGCTGGTTGCGGCGCTATCGAGATAGGCCAGGCGGCGACCGTTGAAGTCGCGCTCGAAGATCGCGAAGTCGGCCCGGATCGCGACCGGGTCGAGCGATTGGACGATGGCCATGGCTCGCTCAGCTCCTCATCAGTGCGCGGAGCTTGGCTCCGGTGGTTCGGGTGCTTCGGGCTCGTCGGCGACTTCCAGGCCCGCTTCCTTGAGGATGGGAGCGTACCCCTCCTCCTCGAGTCGAAGCGCGAGATCGCGTCCCCCGGAGGCCACGATCTGGCCCTGCGCCAGGACGTGCACGAAATCCGGCGTGATGTAGTTCAACAGGCGCTGGTAGTGGGTGATGAGCATCACGCCCAGGTCCGGGTTGAGCTGGGCGTTGACGCCCTCAGCCACGACGCGCAGCGCGTCGATGTCAAGGCCGCTGTCGGTCTCGTCGAGGATCGCCATCTGCGGCTGGAGAACGGCCATCTGGAGCATCTCCAGGCGCTTCTTCTCACCACCTGAGAAGCCTTCGTTGACGTAGCGCGCGGCGAAGCTGTCGTCGAGCTTGAGCAGCGCCATCTTCTCGCGCAGCAGCTTGCGGTAGTCGGCCATCTTGATGCCGCCCTTGATCGCGTCGCTCGGATCCCACTGCGCCGACGGATCGTTGGGATCCTGATCGAGCGGGCGCATGCGCGCGTTGAGCGCGGTGCGCAGGAAGCTCGCGACGGACAGGCCGGGGATCGCGGTGGGGTACTGGAAGGCGAGGAACATGCCCAGCCGGCTGCGCTTGTCGGCGCTCAGCTTGAGGATGTTGCGACCCTGCCAGATGACCTCGCCTTTGGTCACCTCGTATGCCGGGTGGCCCATCAGCGCGTAGGCGAGCGTGGTCTTGCCACTGCCGTTGCGGCCCATGATCGCGTGCACTTCGCCCTGGCGAATGTCGAGGTTGATCCCTTGCAGGATCTCCTGTTCGTCGATTGGCGATGGGCACCACGTGCAGGTCGCGGATGGACAGGGTCCGATCGTCGGTCGCGGCCGCAGGTGCCTGTGCTGCGCTGGGTTGGGTCAGTGTGTCGGTCATAGCTCCGTCGTGTCTGGTGCTTGGTCTTGCTTCATGGGCGCCGTCTGGCTGATCGGGATCAGCGTCGAGTGATAGGGGTGGCTGGGTCGCGGCGTGGCCAGGTCGGCCAGGGTGATCGAGTCGAGCGCGTCGACGATCGCCCGTTGGACGGTCAGCCACAGATGGTTCACGGTGCAGTATCCCGTCCGATCGCAGATTCCTGCATGGGCGGGGTCTTCGCTGGCGCACACCATCGGCGCGATGGGGCCTTCGAGTGCGCGGAGCACCTCGCCCATCTTGATCAGGGAAGGCTCGCGGCTGAGCTCATAGCCGCCGTGGGCGCCGCGCGTGCTGTGCACGAGCTCCGCTTCACGCAGGCTGACGACGAGCTGCTCGAGGTATGGCCGCGGCAGGCTTTCGTGGTCGGCCATCTCCGCGAGGGAGATGGGGCCGCTGCCGTAGTGGCGAGCAAGCTCGACCATCATGCGCACGCCGTACTCGCCGCGCGTAGAGAAATGCACGGCGCCGGTACCGGGGAAGATGCTCCGTGGTCGGACCTGCTTTTCCTTGGCATTGGCAGCCACGGCGGCCGTGGTGGCCAGCGCGGGGTCCAACCGCACGGAATTCCGAGTTATCACGTCAGGATTGAGTTTAGACCAGGCGCCAGAGAGCCGCAATCAAGGCGCCGAGCCCGCGGGCCTTCGAAGCCTTGGTCACGATTCCGACCCTTGCAGCCAAGCCCTGCCCGATTGGTCGACATTCGGAACACGAAAGCCAAGCCCAAAGCCCGGATGCTCGGCTTTGTGCATCGAGATTCCGGACATTCGGCCAACCGTTGTCCTTAAGGATCGAAATTTGGAACACTCGCTCCGACCGCGGACTGCCGGGCACTCCCCACCGGCGCTACGCTGACGACCATGGAATTCACTGAGGTCGTCCGGCGGCGCCGGATGGTGCGCAACTACGACCCGGACAAGCCCGTCTCGCGCGAGTCACTCGAGCGCATCGCCGCGGCCGCGCAACGGGCACCCAGCGCGGGTTTCAGCCAGGGCCAGCGCGTGGTGATCGTCACGCGACGAGGCCCGCCGCCAGCGCATCGCGGAGATCTGCCACGAGCCAGAGATGGTGCAGGCCGGCTTCGACCCGTGGATCAGCCGCGCGCCGGCGATCTTCGTGCCCACGGTGAGCGAGGAGATCTATCACCGACGCTACCAGGAACCCGACAAGATCCAGGACGACGGCACGGAGATCAACTGGCCGATCCCCTACTGGTACACGGACGTGGGTGCCACTGCGCTGCTCATCCACCTTGCCGCGATCGACGAAGGGCTGGCGGCCGGCTTCCTGGGCCTCGCCGACTACTCCGAGCTGAGCGCCTACCTGGGCATTCCGCCCGACCAACAGCCCATCGGACTGGTAACCGTGGGCTACCCGCTACCGGACAGGCGCTCCGGCTCACTCAAGCGCGGCTGGGTCCCACGCGATGACTTCGCTCACTGGGAGCAGTGGTAGCCCTAGCGGATGCCTGTGTCGTAGTTGATCTGGATGGTCACGTACTGGCCGGGCACGACGGTGACTGACACAGGCTGCGCGATCGGGTAGGAGTCCGAGGACGCGGGCGTGACGATGTAGTCGCCCGGCGCGACATCGACCTGGAACGTGCCGTCCGCGCCGGATGCGATGTGCGCGACGACCTTGCTCTCGTCGTCGAGCACGACCATCTGCGCCGCGTACGGCGTCAGACACGCCTGCGGAACCGGGTTGAACGACTCGGGCGCGCCACTCACCGGACACGTCGGACCCAGGATCACGGTGCCCTTGATGCCCGACGGCGGCGTCGGGGTCGTGCCGGAAATGCCGATGTCGCCGCAGCCGACAACAGCCAGCGCGAGTACGGCAAACAACAGGAATACGGGGACGGAGATGCGCGAGCGCATTGCGCCGCGAATTGTGCGCCTAGCCGCGAAGTTTGGTGGGGGCGACGTTCTCGGCCTGCTCGGCAACGCGAGCTAGAACCCACAAGAGGTCGGCAACGCGGTTGACGTAAGCCAACAGCCACTCGCCGACTGGCTCCACGACGTTCAGCGCGACGATGCGCCGCTCCGCCCGCCGAAGAACCGATCGGGCGAGCTCCAACGCGGCGGACGCCCGAGTCTCACCGGGGATGACGAACTCGCGTGGCATGGTGACCACTTGCTCCCAGCGCGCGAGCTCTGCCTCGACCGACTCGAGCATCTCCTCGGAGACCCTGGTCAAGCCGTCCTGCAGACGTTCGGCGTGAGAAGCGTCGGTCGCAAGCTCGGCGCCGACCACGAAAAGCTCGCGTTGCAGTCGAAGCACCAGATCGGATAGGTCGGAGAGTTGATGGTCGGTGAGCTCTACGCGCGCCATTCCCAGTGCAGCGACTGCTTCATCGACCGCGCCGTATGCGTCAGTGCGCGGATCGGCCTTGGAAACCCGACCGCCGAACAGGAGGCCGGTCGTTCCGTCGTCGCCCTTGCCCGTGGCGACCGCGCTCTTGGCGATGGAGGGCCGACGACTCGGTGAGATGGTTCCGACTACCAGACGAGGCCGGCGTCGCGCGGGTCCCAGCGCTCTGCCAGCAGGGTGACCTTGACCTCGTTGTCGACGACCGACTCGACCTGCTCCTTGACCTGCTGGATCATCGTGCCGGCGTACGGGCAGAACGGCGTGGTCAGGATCATCTTGACCTCCGTCAGCTCCGGCGCCTGGATGATCTGCTTGATCAGGGCCAGCTCGACGACGTTCATCCCGATCTCCGGGTCGACCACGGCGCGCAGCGCATCGAGGATCGCGAGCTCGGTCGCGCGTGCCTGGGGGTCAAATGCCGGAGCCGCAGCTGCCGCAACAGCCGTGGGATCGGTGGATATCTGATCAGTCATGTCGGATATAGATCGTAGCACTGAGGCACCGGATAACCGGAGTCAAGGGATCTCGGCGGTCCAGATTACGCCCGAGCCGTCGGAATTGCCGTTGTTGTAGGACGAGCCGGTCACGACGATTCGATTGCCAAGGATGGCGACACTATCCGCGTAATCGCCGTCGCGTACGGGCAGCTGATATCTGGTCCACGTCGTGCCGTCGGTTGACGAGACCCAGATTGCTCCGGGGTCTCGGGTGTCAGGGTTGTCCGCGTCTTCTATGACCACGGCTCGATTGCCATCCGAACTCAACTGGTCGACCTCGACATGGGCGAACGGATTGTTCTGTGCCGTCCACGATTCGCCATCGGGTGAGGTCAGGACATCAGTCGGCGGGCTGAAGTGTTCGCTTCCGCCGATTGCGACGAAGCCGTCAGCAACGGCGGTGATATCGGTGTTGAACGGGGCCTTGATCACTTGCTGCCACGTCACACCGTCAGAGGACCACCAGAAGTGGTCGTTGGTCGACGTCGGGTCGGCAGCGCCCGCACCGACGAAGACTCCGTGGCCATACGTAATGGCGATGTGCGGAGTCGGACCGATACACTTCCACGTCACCCGTCGACGACTGCCAGATCCCCGTGCCGAACCCGATCAATTGCGACCCGTCAGAAACGATCTCGCCGATTGCGCCGCCCCTGTCACCCACGCATTTTCCAGAGTTGAAGGAAGGGTCGGTGATGAAGTCCCAGTTCAATCCGCCGTCCACTGACCGGAACACTCCGACCTCCGCCGAAGCGTCCTCGCCGCGCGATCCTGGAGCCAATAGGGCGCTGCCGTCCTGGTAGAACGAGCTGGCGTAATCCGGTTCTGTGGCCACGGTCCCGAGCTCAGTCCAGAGCCATCCCATCCTGGCTCGACAACAGGACTTCGGATGTGCCACAGCCACCGGCGTACGCAGGCAGCGGATATGCGCAGCGCGATGCGATGACGAGGAATTGGTCTCCCGTTTCACGGACATCGCCCACGAACCGGAGGTCAGGCAGCGCTTCGTGCTCAAACCTCGTCCAGGTCAGCGCCATCGACCTTGATCGTCTCCGGTGCGGACACGGATGCGGATGGGATAGCCGTCGCCGGCGGTGTCGGTCTCGGCGTCGGCGTGGGAGCGGGTGGGAACAGCGTTGTCAGACTGACTGCATTGAGCGACTGAACTCCGTCCCGGTCGTCGCCGACCCACGTGAGCCAGCCGCCCCGAGCCGAGGCCTGTCCCGCGTCGCCCGTGTCCCTGGACGAGGCCAGACCGCGTTGGATCCCGCGTCCCAGAGAAAGATCTGATGGTCGGCACTCCAGGTCACGTAGTTGCCTGCCGCGACCGGCGAGGATCCTGTCGCAGAAGGCTCCGTCGTCAGAATCCGAGGGCGTCAGATCGTCGACAGATGCGGTCATCAAGGCAGACGGCGCGGCGTTCTCGTCCCGCTGACTCAGCTGCGGATTGCTCGACCACGCGAGCCGACCACCGGAGAAAGAGACGTCATAAGCTGTCTTTGGCAACTTCGACGGGATCCGGACGGTTGGCGGTTGAGAGCATCAGGTGCGTGTTGAACGCGTAGTTCGGTTCGACATCGACATCGTAGTCGCCCTCAACGTAAGCGACGTCATTGCCTGATAGATCGATGCCGAACACATCGCCCTCGGTTTCGACGGTGCGCAACGGTTTGTTATTGAGGGTCGACATCAGCTGGATCTCCCACGCCTGAGGGTGTCCGTCGCGTGGGGCCTCGACCGCCACTGCGAGTGTCGATCCGTCCATCGCGAACATGGGTGGCGCAGCGGTGCAGAAACGGACTCGCGAATACGTATGTTGCGACGCCCCCATCACGATCGGATTCGAAGGAATTCAGACGCCAGGTGAGCGCGCCGCTGTCGTCGCACGGAACGCGCCCGGTGTGCTGCTCATAGTTGCCTTCCGCCCAGTACCAGTCCGAGGTTCCGCCGTCGATGCCCAGGACCCGCTGTCCGTCAGCTGCGGTCGCAATCGACCCGAGGCCGTTGTTTTCCTTGCCGAACTGCACTCCATAGACGCGTGTCACCGATGGCGAAGAAGAACAGTTCGGCGTCCTGGTATAGGTAGCGGATGGGTTTCGTGCCGCCAGCGACACTCACCAGACTCTGGGTCTCCACCGCGTCCGACGGAAGTTGAAGCTGCTGCACGTTCGGCGTGAAGGGCGTCGGAGTGCCCTCGGACACCGCTTCCGTGGGGCTGGCCGATGGCGACGAGGTGAACTCGCTCGATGAAGGGCGCGGAGCATCAGATGGGGACGCCTCGACCGTGGCCTCGGGCGCGGCTGACGGTACACCGCTACCTAGGTTCGTCGGCTTCGGGGTTGCGAGCAGAGCGTTGCACGAAACGAGGATTAGGCTCGCAGCTAACAGGGAAGCAAGTCGGCGCATCGCTCCCCTTTGACGTGCCGCGAGCGCGATTTTGTTAGCTGACGACGACTCCGGTCAGGCCGCGCAGGTGTTCCGGAAGCCTGGAGGCATCGTCGGCGGAGAAGCCGGGGCCGCGCAATGTGCCGTTTGTCTCGAAAAAGTCGTCATACCGCGCCTTGTTGTCAGCGGCATAGCGAAAAGCCTCGGCGACACCGATGCGCTTGAGCTCCGGATGCTGGGCGAGCATGTCGTCCGGGGTAAGGCCGTTCTCGCGCATCTCGAGGATGTTGCGGACGGTCAGGCGCGTGCCGTAGCAGAACGGCTCGCCGTTCATCACGAGCGGGTCCGCCTTGACCCATTTGATGGTCATCGAACCGGCCCCGTCGCGCCGCGGACGATCAGATCCACTTGTCGTCGCCGATGCCGGCGCCCTTGAAGAAGAAGCGGATCACTGAATTGCCCTTGTGATCGCCAGCCAAGCGGCCGTGGCGCTTGAGCCTGTCCGCCCAGCGGTCGAAGAGCTGCAGCGCCACCTCGTTCTCCTCAGGGCTGAGCACGGCGGCGCACGCATTGCGCAGGCCGTTGAGCATCGCGATGAAATCGAGCATCGGGACTGCGCGCCGACGATAGATGGGCACGAGCCATTCGCCATAGCTCACGACGTAGGCGTCCTCGCCGGTCTCGATCGCACGAGCGAGCTGCTCGATGTGGCGGTCGAAGTCGCGCAGGAACAGGCGCAGCATGGTCTCGTCGTAGCGCTCGTCGAAGCCGGGCGCGATGCGAATCGTCTCCTGGAGTGCCACGCGCGCGAGCCGCTCGCGGTTCGCGCGCAGATGCGCGGCGGCGAGAGGCAGACCGGCGGTGGCATCGTCGGGCGGCAGACCCAGGCTGGGATGGTGCATCGGCGACCTAGTCTATCGGTTGTGAACGAGCGCTCGACAGCCCGCGCCATCGCGTTCGGCGTCCTTGCCGCGCTCGTCGTCATGCTCGTCTACGGCTTCCTGTCCGAGCCGATCGAGCTGATCCTGGGGCTGCTCGCCGCCGCCTTTTTCGGCGGCTGGCTGATCGGCAACGCGGTCTCGTACGGCGCGTGGTCCGGGCAGCCGCACGATCCCTACCGACCGTATCAATGGACCGCGCTCGCCTTGACCGTCGGCGCGTGGCTCGGCGCCCTGATCCTTGCGTTCGCGGTCAGCCAGGCGTTCATCAAGGACTCGAGCTTCACGCTGCTCGATCGGCTGACCGCGGACGGATTCTTCACGTACCTGTCGGGGCTCGAGTTCGTGCCCGTCATTCACGTGATCTCGCTGGCGCTGATGGCTTTCATGGCCTGGCGCGGCGCGCGATGATGAGCACATGCCCAAGCTGATGAGCGCATGCCCAAGCTGTTGATCGCCGTTGTCCACGCCCAGGACGCCGGCCAGCTGGTCGAGGCGCTGCGCGGCGCCGACTTGCGCGTGACCGAAGTGCTCAGCCGCGGCGGTTTCCTCCAGGCGCGCAACGCCATGCTCTACATCGGCGTCGAGGACGATCAGGTGGAGGCGGCGATGCGCCTGATCGAGGAGAACTGCGAGACGCGCACGGAGAGCCTCAGCGCGGGGCCGATCGGCGTCTTCGGCGAGGCGAACTGGATGCCCGCAGAGGTGACCCACGGCGGCGCGACGGTCTTCGTCGTGCCCCTCGATGAGATCAAGCGGATCTAGCCCGTCGCGCCCTCCGGCGTCTCGCCGAGGAAGGGCATGTGCTGCTCGTCGGCCGCCTTGAGGCTCATCTGGAGCGCCGCGGTCTTCTGCGCCGCCACGTCGCGCACGTAAGCCGACTCCTCCTCCGGGGTCATCGGACGGCCACGGACTTCGTTTGACCGACCGACCGACAGCCACACCAGGTGATAACGATCCATGGAGCCCCACGCGGCGGCGAGGAGCTCGTCGGACAGCTGGAGCCACGTCCGAAGGGATGGCAGGCTGGGCTGCTTCTGCAGGCGCTCACCCTCCGCGACAAGGCGCCGCGGTCCGCTCGATCAACTCGCTTCTCGTCATTCTTGGCTATGGTCACACGGTGGCGGTGATTTCTTCGCCGTCGAGCGAAGCAGAGCCAGCGTCGGCCACGCTGTTGCGCTCCGACCCGGCTTCGCTTGACGAGGTGTTCGCGCGCTTGGGCGAGCGCGTCCGTGCGGGCGCGCTGCCCGCGGCAGCACTTGCTGTTGGCGACGCGGACGGGATGATCCGCGCCCAGACCTTCTCGTCTGAATCGAAACAGCTCGACCCGAACAGCAACTTCTTCCTGGCGTCGGTCACCAAGCCGATCATCTCGACCGCCTTCATGCAGCTGGTCGAGGACGGCAAGGTGGGGCTGCACCAGCCGATCGCCGACTTTGAGCCACGGCTGCGCGAGCTGGGCGCCGGGCGCGAGAAGGTCACGCCGTGGCACGTCATGACGCACACCTCCGGCCTGGCCGATTTCGACCCGCGCGATGTGGCGCGCAAGCGGCCGAGCGGCGCTCAGATGACGCGCCACGTGATCGAGTCGCCCCTGCACTTCGAGCCGGGCACGAAGTGGGAGTACAACAGCGCGTCGTTCTACATGCTGACGCTGGTCATGGAACGCGTCAGCGGCTTGGGCTACCGCGAGTACCTGGACTCGCGGCTGCAGCAGCCGCTGGGGATGAATGCCACGTTCGATCCGCGCCGCGCGGGCCGGCCCATCGTCGCGGTTCACGGCGTGGGCGTCGACTCGTTCCTGACCCGGTTTCTTGTGCTGCGCTACATGGCCCGCGCGGCGCTGCCTGGCGGTGGACTGTTCGGGACGCTCGATGACATGACGAACTTTGGAGCGGCGCTGCTCAGGCCGCGCGTTGTCGATGGGCGTGCGGTCCCGCTGCGACCGGAGACGATCGCGCTGATGGGCGAAGACCACACGCGCGGCGAAGTGGCCGGCAAACACGACGACGAGGAAGTGCCGGTCCACCACGGCCTGGGCTGGGGCAAGCCGACGCTGATGCGCGACGTGCCCGGGTCGAAGAACGTCATCTCGCACGGCGGGGCGAGCGGCACCCGGCTGTGGGTCGACCCCGACGCCGGCCTGGTGTTCGTCTTCTTCACCAACCAGTGGGCTGCCGATCGGACAGTCGAGGGGGAAGCGCTGCGCGGAACGTATGAGCGGATGACGCCGAGCAGCTAAGGCCGATCGAGCCCTCAGGCCCTCAGGGCACGTCTCCCTCGTTGCGCGCGAAGCTACGCAGCCGATCGGCGCACTCCGCCCCATAGCGCTGAACCTGGCGAACAAGCCACGGTTCGACGCGCGAGGAGTCCTCGATGACGAGCTCGTCGCCGCGCTCGCCGTCGCGCAGCTCGAAGCCGACCGACGTCCTGAAATCCGCCAGCCAGTTCGATTGCAGCTGCACCGCGACCGCGGCCACGACGGATCGCGAGAAGGACCAGTCCAGGTAATCCGAATTGAGCTGATCGACGATGTCGCGCAGTCGAACGGGCACGCCGCGCGGCAGGCGCGCGATCAGGTGCGCGACGCGTAGGGCAGAAAACGGGTCGCCCGATTCGGCAACCGTGGGCGGTCGGAGGTTCGGGTCAGGTAGCGCGAGGACCTCGCGCAGCGGCAGCGTCAATCGGCCGCCGCAGGCTCTAGGCGCAGGGTCGTGCCCAGGATGCCCGGTCGGAGCATGCCCGGCAGCGACGCGTCGCCGGCGTACTTGAGCTCGAGCTGGCGGCTACAGCGCGCGACGGATCGCTCGTCTGTGGCGTCGTGCACGGTCACCGCGACGCGCTGGCCGTCGATGATCAGCGCCACCTGCGCGTCCGGGTCCGTGGCGCTCTGATACCAGTAGCCGCGGTCGCCGCGCCACGAGCGAACGTAACACGTCCTCGCCGTCGACCATGATCCAGATCACCGTCCGGCGCGGGGCGCCGTCAAGACGGGTCGTCTCGATCTCAACCTCGATCGCGTCGCTCAGCCAGCGCAGCGCCTTGGGGTCGAAGGGCACGAAGGGCGACGGGTCTAGTACAACGACTCGAGGCCGAGCATGTCGCCCAGCCCGAGCGTGGCCTCATTGTTGTTGCACGGCCCGTCGAGATACGGGCTCATGGTCAGTCGGCCGTGCTTGTTCTCGCCCACATGATCGAGCCCGAAGACGTGACCGGCCTCATGCGTGATGGTGGCCTCGAGCATGGGCATGTTGCCGTGGCAGCTCGCCAGGGACAGTGCCCACGACTCACGCGTCGTGATCTTCATGTCCGCCTCGACGATCTTGCCGCCGTTGATCCAGTAGCAGGTGACGGCAAGGACGCCGAAGTCGAGCTTGCCGAAACCGACCACATTGCTGCCGTCCTGCGTGCCGCAATTGGGCGACTTGGTGGTCGTGCCCTGGTAGTGGTGGGTAGCGCTCACGTTGTCCGCGCGCCCGCAGTCATTGTTCGCGCCCGTGACGTTGCTGAACGACTTCTGGAGCATGTTCGCGACTGAGCTCTTGTTCAAGCCTGAGGGCGTGGACGAGGACTTGAACGACCAGTTGTACGTGCTCACCTGCTTGGCGCCGAGCGTGCGAAACGCGTGGTCCTGGCACGGCGGCGGCGAGATGCCGACATTGCTGCCACCCTTCGCCGCCGCCTCAGACGGCATGCGGATCTCCTCGATCACGAGCCTGGCCGACGAGCCTGACGAGGCTGCCGCGGCCGGAGCGGCAAGGGCAAGAAGGACTGCGACGGCCCCGATAAGGACGACCAGGCGGCGGGCTGTGGACACGCGATTACCTCTTTGGAAACGAGAACGGCGGTGTTGAGCGAAGGATAGTCGCGCAACCCTCAACTGCGTAATTACTACGGATCCGTAGTATTCTCTGAGCATGCTGCGACCGATCACCCGCCTGACACTCGTCCTCGCCCTGCTGGCTGCCTGCGGCGGCACGGTGCCGTCAACCGTTCCGACGACGATTCCGACCGCCGGCGTGGCCCTACCGACGGCTGCATTGACCGTTGCGCCGACAACCGCCCCAACGGCCGCATCAACTGGCACGCCCATGGCCACGCCCACCCGTTCGCCTGCGCCCTCGTTGTCGAGGGACGACGGCTGGCGGTCCGACATCGCCGCCCTTGTGCCGGGCATGGATCAGAAGCATCCGCAGCTCGACCACGGAGTCAGTCTCGACGTGCTCAACGCGGCCGCGAGCGATCTGTCCGACCAGGTCGGGACCCTGACGGACAACCAGCTGCTCGACGGCGTCATGCGCATCGCGGCCCTGGTCAGCAGCGCGGGCTGCGACGCGCACACGGGTGCATACGTGTGGGGCGGCGGCGGTTATCCGGTCAGCAGCTTGCCCCTGAAACTTCGGTGGTTCGACGACGGCGTCTGGATCATTGACGCCCTTGATCCGTACCGCAATTTGGTCGGCAGTCGCATCACCTCTATCGCCGGCATGCCCATCGATGAAGTGATCGCGAAGCTGGATCCGGTCATCCCGCGCGACAACGACCAGACGGTCCGGTTGCTCGTCCCGCGCTACCTGCTCGTTCCAGAGTTCCTCGATGGCGTGGGCATTGCGACCGGTTCAACCGTGACGCTGGACATGGACGGCAAGAACCCGGCCGGCACGACAAGGGACGTGGCCGCGATCCCCATTGCCGACTACAACGACTGGGCCGGTCCGTATGGCCTGCTGCTGCCCGCAGACCCAGACGTCCTTTACCTCTCGCGCCAGACGGACACGCTGTGGTCGGAAATGCTCGACGACGGCACGCTCTACGTTCAGTACAACGAGGTGGCGAGCGTGCCGGTCGCGACGATCGAAGCGGTGCGGACGGCAGCGACCGCTGCGGGCGTCAAGCGCATCGTCTTCGACCTGCGCCACAACACCGGCGGCGAGGTTTCCGCACTCGACCCGATCACGTCGCTGCTGACGGATCCGGACGTCGTCGCGGCGGGGCCGCTGTTCGTCATCACCGGCCGGAACACGTTCTCCGCCGCGAGCATGCTTGTCGCACGACTCGTGGATCAGGCACACGCGCAGGTCGTTGGCGAGTCAATGTCCGGCTGCCCAACGACATGGGGCAACTCGCGCGACTTCGTCCTGCCCTTCAGCAAGATTGGCGTGTCGGTGTCCACCTTCTTCGAGGTCGGCGTTGCGCCCGACGATCCGCGCAAGACGATCGAGCCGGACATCAGTGCGCCGCTGACGGAGGCCGATTGGTCAGCGGGCATAGATCCTGCGCTGACGGCCATCCAGGAGTCCGCCCGATGAAATGGCAGGGCGATGCGCCCAATGATCCCCCCACCTCGCTCCTGTTCGATGTATTTGCGCTCGACCAGGCGGTCGGTCGGATGCTCGACGTGTACATGGCGGACAGCCCGCTGACTCCGTCCGAGTACGCCTTCTACAGCGCGATCTTCGAGTTGGAGTCGGTCACACCGACTGCCCTCGCGGCGCGCTTGGGCATGCCGCTCACCACGGTCATGGATCGCGTCGCGGCGCTCGAGCGGCGCGGGCACGCGTCACGCATGACGGACCCGCGGGATAGGCGCGCGACGCGCATCGTGCTGACGGCCGCGGGCCTTGCGGCGCACCGTGGCGCGAACCAAACCTTCGAACGGGCCTATGCCTCGTTCTTTGGCGCGCTGGGAGGTGAGCAGGCCGCGGCGGCGCGCGGCTTGAGTCTGCTGCGCGAAGCGGTCGAGGCCGCGATCGCGGCGGTTCAAGCCAGCTCGGCTATGACCTCAGCGCACGCGGCAGGCTGATCCCAGAAGACCCAGTGGCCGGCGGGCTCGACGCGCACGGTCCGTACCCCGGCCGAATCGAGAAGGTCAAGCGAGCGCGGCGCGATGCCGCGCGGGACGCCAGCCACGAAAACGCACGGGACCGTCAACGCAGCCATCCGCTCGGCCATGGACTCGGCGGCAGACAGCTCGACAAGATCAGTCGCGTGTCTGTATGTCGACACCGGATCCGCGAAGCGGAACGCCGCGTAGTAGAAGCTCTCAGGTGACCCATCCTGAGCGGTCGAGTAGATGTCCCGAGCCATCGATGTGTGTCCGTCGGCGATGTAGCCCGACTCGTCCCAGGCCGTGACGCGACCGCTGAACACACAGTCTTCGAGCGACACGTTGCCTTCGACGTTGACGACCGCCCTGACCACGCTGGGTGATGCCTCGGCGACCAGCACCGCCAGCACACCGCCCATCGAATGGCCGACCAGCACGGGCCGAGTCGGAAAGTCTCCGAGCCAATCGGTCAGCTGGTTAGCCAGCGCGGCGAGTCCGAGCGGTGAGTCGGGCCAGTTGGAGCGTCCGTATCCGGGAAGGTCGGGCAGCGTGTGCGTGAAGCCCGAATCACGCAGCGTGTTCACTTGCCGCAGCGGTTCGAAGACTCCACTCGCCTCGCCAAGTCCGTGGAGATAGACGATGTGCCGGTCTCCATCGCCGTAGCGACGGACTGCCATGCCGTTTTCAGTCGTTTGGCGCACCGTGCGACGCCCTAGAGCAGCTCTCCATGAGCAGAGCCGGTTGGCTCGCCGTCACGCGGACGAGGTTCCTCACCTGGCGCGAATTCGGGTGCAGAAGGAGCGCCCGTGGCCGTGGCGGTGGCGGTGGCGGTCGTCGCGGTCAGCACCGGCAGCGATTCGCGGGCCTGTCCCTCGATCGCGCCAACGCCATAGGGCGTCCATTTCTCCGGCCGCTGCAAGCGATGCGGCTCCGTGTTGCCGCGCTGATGGACCTGTTCGAAGCCGGTTGGCTCGATCCACATCCGATCGCCCTCGAGCAGGCCGAGCACGCCCGACTGACCCGGTTCCGAGCGCGCCGAGCGACACGAGGTGCACGTCGTCCGGTCGTGCTGCTTGTACTCGAGCGGCTCCTCGTAGGTCGTGATGTAGCCCTCGTAGTTGCGCAGCACAACCTTGTGGTCGGAGTAGCTGATCAGGTAGTTGGGCATGACCGGGATCTTGCCGCCACCGCCGGGCGCATCGATGACGTATGTGGGGATCGCGTAGCCACTGGTGTGGCCGCGCAGGCCCTCCATGATCTCGAGGCCCTTGCCGACGGGCGTCCGGAAGTGGCCACTGCCCTCGACCAGGTCGCACTGGTACAGGTAATACGGTCGAACGCGCATCTCGACGAGCTTGTGGACGAGCTCGCGCTGGATGTTGACGCAGTCGTTCACTCCCGCCAGAAGCACCGACTGATTGCCCACCGGGATCCCCGCGCGGGTGAGCTTGTCCACCGCCCGCGCAACCTCGGGCGTGATCTCGTTCGGGTGGTTGAAATGCAGGTTGATCCACAGCGGGTGGTACTTGGAGAGCATCTCGCACATGTCGTCGTCGACGCGCTGGGGCATGAACACCGGCACGCGAGAGCCGATGCGAATGATCTCGATGTGCGGGATCTCGCGCAGGCCGCGGATGATCTTCTCGAACAGCTTGGGCGCCAGGGTCAGGCCGTCGCCGCCACTGATGAGCACATCGCGCACCTGCGGCGTTCGACGCAGGTAGTCGAGCTGGGCCTCGTGATCGCGCGAGTTGAAGTTCTGGGTTGGGTCGCCCACGATGCGCGACCGGGTGCAGTAACGGCAATACGAAGCGCACTGGGTCGTGACGAGCATCAGAACGCGATCCGGGTAGCGGTGCACGAGGCCGGGCACCGGTGAGTGGCGGTCCTCGGCGAGCGAGTCCTCCATCATCGCCGTGAACGCCTCCCGCTCGCGGCCAAGCGGGATCACCTGGCGCCTGATCGGGTCGTTCGGATCGTTCGGGTCGATGAGCGAGATGAAGTACGGCGTGATGTCGACGCGGAACTTGTCCGTCGCGGAGAGGCCCTCGCGCTCCTCGTCGGTCAGGTTGAGGATCTGCTCGATATCGGCCAGGTCGTTGACGCGGTTCGAGAGCTGCCAGCGCCAGTCGTTCCACTTGTCGTCAGGGACGTCGGCCCACAGCGGCGCGCGCCGGCTGACAGCCGGCTTGCCGTCAAGGCCGAGCCGGCGCGCCGGGTCGCGCTGGTTGACGAAGGGCTGCTCTTCGAGCGTGAGCTCGGTACGAGTTTCGACTGCTATTTCGTGCGTCCTCCGTGTCGACGTGGGCGAGCCGGCCCGATGGTCGACCTCGACTGCATATTGTTTATGCAGTCTGGATATACGCGGATCATAGCGCGCCTGGCGGCCGCGCGGCACACCCGTCAAAAGTCCTGTGGGCTTGAGCGTCTCGCTGCTAGACTCGCGCCCGATGGAACGTTCGATGGAGCGCTGGAAGCGTCTCGCGATCATCCTCGCGCTGCTGACGTCGGGCGCGGTGGTCATCGCCCTCTACGCCCAATTCCTGCAGCTCATCCTCCACCCACTCGCATTCGGCGGTGCGGTGCTGCTCGCGGTGATCTTCTCGATCATCATCCTGCGCGTCGCGCTCGTGCCGGAACAGCGTCAAACGGGCTGGGTACGCGCCATCGTCGGCCCGAACGGTCGCTGGTTGTTCCTGATCCTGATCCTGCTGTGGGGCGCCGGCATGGCCTTTCTCGCCAGCCTTGGCCTCGGCCCGCAGCAGCAGGGAGGGCCGGCGTTCCTGGGCCTGTTGATCGGCATCTTCCTGTTCATGGGCTTCATCTGGTCCGTCATCGGCGAGTAGCCGTGGCGGCCCTGCGGGGCACGCGAGCATGAGAACCGTTTCCGTTTCCTGGGACAAAGAGGGCGGCCGATTCGTCGCCCTGGGCACGCATGCCACCCAGCCGATTTCGATCAATGCTCCGCGGTCCGAGTCGGAAACGCGTGGCTCGACCGGCTTCTCCGCGACTGAGCTGTTGCTCGCGGGGGCAGGCGCTTGCGCGTGCTGGGACGTTGTCGAGATCCTGCGCAAGCGCCGGGCCGCAGTCGAGTCGCTCGACGTCGCTGTCGAGGGCACCCAAGCCGACGAGCCACCCTGGATTTACACGCGCGTGGCACTGCACTTCCGAGTCGTGTGCGACCAGCTGACTTACCCCGTCGTTGCCCGCGTCATCCGGCTGAGCATCGTCCGCTACTGCTCGGTCATCAACACGATTGCCGCCGCGGCCACGATCGAGGCGACGGTCGAGGTGGTCGGGCTCGACGGGACGAGCACCGGCCGCAAGCACATCGAGCTGGCGCTTCCTTCATCGCCCAGCGTTGAGTCCGGCTTCACAGCCGGCGACCTCGCTGCGCTGGGTCTCCCAGAGCCGGTCGTCGACGAATCGGACGAGTAGCCCCCCTCGCGTCTTATGCGCGAGGCGGATGAACCGATGACGGAGCCTCCGGACCTATTGGATTCCAGACGGTCTGGCCTCTGACGAAGCCCGTCTGAACCCGCTTCTATTCGCCTGTGTGACTCGTACCGCTTATCGGGCCGGGTTTGGTGGCCGGAGGACTGATCGAATCACGCCATTCCGACGCTTCGTTCATCCGTTCATCCAGCTGGCGCATAGCCAACGCTTGCGCACTGGTGGCGGAGTTCTTGTTACTGGGCGATACTGAGTTTTAGTGAGCCTCTTCCACCGCGTCGGGCTGCTCGCGGCGCGCTACCGCTACATCGTCATTGCTTTCTGGGTGACGCTGCTCGTGGCCTCCGTGCCATTTGCGCCTCAGCTGCCGGGTGCGTTGCGTTCGGGCGGCTTCACCCTGAACGATCTGGAGGCGTCCAAGGCGCGCGAGGCGCTGGCGGCGCTCAATGTCCCGCCGAGCGCGATGGTCATCCTGCTCCAGAGCGAGACCGACGCGCGCGCCGGCGATCCCGAATTCGAGCTGGCCGCTGCAACTGCTTTGGCCAAGGTGCCGCAGGCGCAGCACGTCACGGGCCTGCTGACTCACGTCCTGTCAGCGCGCCAGATCAGCGCCGACGGCAAGACCGTTTACGAAATAGTCACGCTGGATCTGTCGCCCGACGACTCACCGGAGGCGCTCAAGCCGGTCGAGGACGCCGTCACGCCGGTTCCCGGCCTCAAGGTCATGCTCGCGGGCGGCCCGGCCTTCTACGGCGACATCCAGATCCTGAGCGAGAACGACCTGCGCCGCAGCGAGTTCATCTCACTGCCGCTCGCGGCGCTCGCGCTCCTGCTCGTGTTCGGCAGCGTCGTCGCCGCCGGCGTGCCGATCGTCGTCGGTGGGACGGCAGTCGTCGTAGCGCTCGGCGCCCTTTACTTCGTCGCCCAGGCAACGGCGCTGAGCATCTTCGTGCTCAACCTGGCCACGCTCCTGGGGCTCGGCCTTGGCGTCGACTACGCCTTGCTGCTCACCAGCCGATTCCGCGAGGAACTCAAAGCGCGCGGCGGCGGCCGCGATGCGCAGACCGGCGCGACGGACCAGGACGCCGTCAACGCCGCCGTCGCGGCGACCGTTGCCACCGCCGGCCGGGCCGTCTTCTTCAGCGGACTGACCGTCCTGCTCGGATTGATCGGGCTGATCCTGTTCGAGTTCATGGTCCTGCGCTCGGTCGGCATTGCCGGCGCGATGGTCGTCGGACTGGCCGTGGCCAGCGCGGTGACGCTGCTGCCCGCGGTGCTCGCCACCCTTGGCCCAAGGGTCGATGCGTATCCGATCCACCTCCGCCAACGGATCGCCAAGCTACGCGGCCGGCCGGCGCCGCCGACGCCCGCGCCAGAAACGGAGGGCGCCTGGGGCCGGCTCGCGCGACGCGTCATGGACCACCCGCTGCGCGTCTTCATCCCGACTCTGCTGTTGCTCCTGCTCCTTGGCTATCCGTTCCTGCACGTGCACTTCAACGCGCCGGACGCGTCGATCCTGCCGCCGGGCGTGCCCAGCCGACTGGCGTTCGACACGCTCGCGGCCGACTTTGGCGAGGGCGAGTTCGCGCCGCTCGTGCTGGCCGTCAAGACCAACGGCCCGGTCACGGACCCAGCGAACGTGGCGCTCCTGTACGACTACTCGCGCCGGCTCGCCGCGGACCCGCGCGTGTCACGCGTCGAGAGCTATGTAGACGTCGACCCGCGCCTGACGCTCGAGCAGTACCAGCTGCTCTATGCCGCGCCAGGCGGCCCCGGAGACAGGTTCGTGGGCCGGGCGCTGGCGGCCAGCACCAAGGACGACCTTGCTGCGTTCACCGTCTTCACGCCCTACGGCCCGAACCGAGCGGAGGGTCAGCAGCTCGTAGCCGACATGCGCACGCCGGGCAGCAGCGTCGCGCCGCCGCCTGGCGTCAGCGTGCTCGTCGGAGGCGGCGCGGCAGAGGTGCGCGACACCGTCCAGCGCATCGCCGCCGATTTCCCACGCTCGGCGCTGTTCATCATCATCTCGACCTATCTCGTGCTATTCGTCCTGCTGCGTTCGGTCGTGCTGCCGGCCAAGGCGATCGTCATCAACGCGCTGTCGATCACGGCCAGCTTCGGCGCGCTGGTGTGGATCTTCCAGGACGGCAATCTGTCCGCCTTGCTCGGCTTCGCGCCGCTCGGCTTCGTCGAAACGACGCTGCCCGTGATCCTGTTCTGCGTCCTGTTCGGGCTGTCCATGGACTACGAGGTCTTCCTCCTCTCGCGCATGAAGGAGGTCTATGACAAGACCGGCGACAACCGCGAAGCCGTCATCCGCGGCATGGAGCGCTCCGGCCGCATCGTCAGCTCCGCCGCGCTGATTGTGGTCGTGGTCGCGGGCTCATTCGCATTCGCAGACATCGTCCTCATCAAGGCCTTGGGCCTTGGCGTGGCCATCGCCGTTGCCCTCGACGCGACGCTCGTCCGCGGCCTGCTGGTGCCATCGACGATGCGTCTTCTGGGCGACCTGAACTGGTGGTTGCCGGCGCGGCTGAAGCGGTTCATCGGTACGCGGCTCCATCTGCCGGAGACGGCCTCTCTGCCGTTCCTCCTGCTCACGCTGGCACTTGTCGCAGCGCTGGTCATGGGCTGTTCGCCCACCGGGCAGGTGTTCGCCAACCCGCTGCCCGCGACACCACGTGCTCCCACTCCCGGCTCCGATGACCAGTTCTGTGCCCGACCCACAGCCAATCAGCCTGCCGCGCGACGAGGCACCTCACGACCGACTGACCGAGTGGTGGTACTACACCGGCCACCTGGCCACGGAAACGGGCCGCAGGCTTCGGTTTCGAGTTCGTGATCTTCCGAGCTGAGCGCGGCTCATTTCCCGTCACATGGGCATCGCACCTCGCCCTGACCGACGAGCAGGGCAACCGATTCCTGTACGACCAGCGCTCGGAGATCGGTCCCCAGGTTGCAGTCGCCACCGGACCGGGTTTCGCGTTCTCGCTGCGCGGCACGAGTGACTCGGGCGTGCCCGATTTCGCTGCGGCACCATGGCTGATGAGCGGCCTTGGCGGGCAAGACTCGCTCAGCGCCGCGTCTGGATCGTTCGGTATCGATTTGTCGCTGTCGTCCGTGCGGACGGCTCCGGTCCTGCACGACACGGACGGCTGGGTGGACTTCGGGCAGGCGGGCGGCTCGTATTACTACTCATGGCCACGCATGACAGCAGCCGGCAGTGTCACCTTGGATGGCACAAGGATGTCCGTCACCGGCGAGGCGTGGTTCGACCACCAGTGGGGCGATTTCATCGCCGTCGGCGGCGGCGGCTGGGACTGGTTTGCCGTCAACCTGTCCGACGGCACGGACCTCACCCTGTCCCTCGTCCGCAACGCCGACGGGACCTACCCGCTCGTGTACGGCACGTATGTCGCACCTGATGGAACGGTCACCCATCTCCCGAGTGACGCGTTCAAGGTGACCGCGACCGGTTCGTGGACGAGCCCTAAATCAGGCGCGACCTACCCCGCGGGCTGGCACATCTCGCTGGCCCAGCAGCAGCTGACGATTGACCTGACGCCGACTGTCGCGGACCAGGAGCTGGACACGCGCGCCACGACCGGCGTCATCTACTGGGAGGGCTCTCAGCACGTCTCGGCCTCGCGCAGTGGCCAGCCACTGGCCGGCGAGGCCTACGTCGAGCTGACCGGCTACGCCCCGGCGGGGCCGTAGGCACGCCCGTGGCAAACCGGCTGCGGGTCCTGCTCGCCCCGCTGGACCCTATCAACTGGAAAATCTCGCGCGCCGCATGGGTCCTGATTGCGGTCGTCCTTGTGTTTGTGGTGCTGGAGGGTCTGCGGATCGGTACGTGGCCGAGCGCGGTGGTGATGTGGCTCACGCTGGCGGCGATCCTGACCATCCTGTGCCGAGTTCAGCGGATCCGATATCGCGACCTGGCAACGCTGCTCGTTCCCGCCGTACTGCTGCTGGCCGTCTTGCCGTTCGCCGCGGACGCCACGCTGCAGCTGGTGACTACCTTCTTCATTTTCTTCGGGGCCATCGCGATCCCGATCTTCCCGAACACTCTCGTAGCGTGGATCGGGTTCGTGGCACCTGCTCACTACCGAGCTATCGCGGAGTCGGATGACATCGTCTCCGACACATTCGAGCGCGCTGACGATGCGGTGAATGCCCAACTCGTGGCCAGTGAGGGAGACCTCGCCAATATCCGCGAGACGGTCGCAAACGCGAGGGAATTGGTCAGGGCCTTGCCGTCACTCGAGGCCGACTGGGAAAACGTCAGAGTCCTGTTCCTCAGTTACCTGGGTTGGTACGACGAGGTCACCGACCCGACAAACGAGGACTGGGCGGAGTGCCGCGCGCGACGAAAGTCAGCCAGCGAGGCAAAGAACGCAGTCGTCCAGGCGCACAGCCAATGGGTTGGCCACCGCCTCCTAGCGGTTGGGGCGAGACCCACGTCGACCTGACCGGCTACGCCAACGACGCATCAGCGCTGCGCTGACTGGAATCGCCTCCAGCATTACCCAAGGGGCAGCAGAGGGTTAGTCGCAAGTTGCCCGACCCTATGGCCGTCAATCGGTCCGAAACTCGCCTACTTGGCCGTCGGCTGATCGGGATTCGTCCTCACCTAAGCGTCAAGTCGATCGGTGAACCGCATCAGACGCCCGCCCCGCCTTGCCAAGACGGCACTAACGCCTCGCAACGCCAGCGGTAATGCTGCAGGCGATACGGCCAAGGCGAGGCTCCATAAGGCCATCGCGAGGGCGCGAAAGGCCGAGGCGACGCGGCTACGGCCGACGCCGAGAGCGAGTTACGGGTTGACGGTCACCCAGTAGCCCGCGTACTGCGGCGAGTCTGGATCGTCGAAGACGTGAAATGGCGTTCGGAACTGGGTGACGGTGAGTCGGGTGTCAGGTGGCCGATCGAAGTAGCCCTGCTGCTCCTTGGGATAGAGCGGGCCCAGAACGTAAACGTGCGTGACCTCGAAGGCGCCCGTGGTCGGGTCGCCGGTCGCATCAAAGCCGGACATGACCCACGCGTGGCGTCCGCCCATCACGATCAAACCAACAGGCTTACCGGTCATGGCCATGGCCTTGGCCGCCCGATGCACCGCCTGGCGGAAGTTGGTCGACAACACCGGCGAATACGAGCCGCCGCCGTAGTGGTTCAGCGCGGCGGCGAAACCCACGGCGTCAGAGCCGCCCTTGTTCGAATTCGGGAAGCCGTCGTGCGCCATGGCGTACTTGACGAGCTCTTTCTGACGCCCAAGTGACCTGTCGGACGTGTCCCCGATGATGTTGAGCATGGCCTGCGAGCTGGCCCCGACACACCACGTCCACCGATATTGCGTCGCAAAGACGCCACTTCGATAGAGATCGAGGTGGAAGTTCGAATTGCTATGTGGCCCAGCAGCAGCCACGGCCGGAGCCGCAACTCCAGCCACACACATCAGAGCCGCCAACATGGCGACGAGGCGCAGCCTCACTCGTCCCATCATTTCCTCCCACTCGACCCGACGCACGGCAGGTCGGGTCGGGACCATTCTGCCCTAGTTAGGTGCGGTCGGGGAACCCGGACCATCCGGCACGGCGCCGCGCAACCCAGGTTTTTCAGCCAGTGATGAGCTCGCCGCCGTCAACACCAAGCACGTTGCCCGTGATCCAGCCCGTGCCCTCGCCCGAGAGCGTGACGATCGCCTGGGCAACGTCGTCGACGGTCGTCATGCGGCCCATCGGGTTGCTCTCCGTGGCGTACTTGATCAGTCCCTCGTGCTCGGGGATCTGCATCAGGGCGGGCGTCACGGTCACGCCCGCGCGGATCGCATTAACAGTCACGCCCGAACCGTTGCGGCCGAACTCCAGGGCCAGCTGCCGGCAATGCGACTCGAGCGCCGACTTCGCCGCGCTGACCGCGCCGTACGACGCGACCACGCGCGTCGAGCCCTCGCTGGTCATGGCGTAGATCTTTGAGCCACGGCCGAACAACCCGGCACGCCACGTGTCCTGTGCCCAATAGACAAGCGAGTTGGCCATGACGTCGAGCGTCATCTCCATGTTCTTGCGCTGGATGCCGTCGTTCGGATCCTGGGTCAGGAACGGCTTGAGCGTGCCAAACGCAAGCGAATGCATCATCACGCGCACGTAGCCGCGCTCACCGGCGGCTTCCTTCAACCCGGCGATGACGAGTGCCCGCTGCTCATCGTCCGCGGCGTTTCCGTTGAAGTACAGCGCCTTGCGGCCGGCGGCCGCGATCTTGCCCTTGATCTCATCGACATGCGCCATCCCCTGGCGCCGATCGAGGTGCACGCCACAGATGTCGTAGCCCGCGTTGGCAAGGGCCAGCGCCGCGGCCTCGCCAAAACCACTGCTGGCGCCCAGGATCAGCGCCCAGGGCTGGCGGTTGTCGGCGGCGTCTGACATGTGCGCGGTGTCTCCCTCTTGAGAACGTGTGGGCTGGCGGAGTCTAAACGCCGAAATCGCCACTCCCCATATGATCAGTGCATGTCTGCACGCTTGACCCTCATGACCGTCCATGCTCATCCCGACGACGAAACGATCAGCACCGGCGGTGTCATGGCCAGATACGCGGCGGAAGGTGCGCGCGTGGTGTGTGTCACGTGCACCGGCGGCGAGCACGGAGAGATCGTCGTGCCGGAGATGGACACGCCGGAGAACCACGCCAAGCTGGGCGAGATTCGGGCCGAGGAGCTGCGCCGCGCACTGGCCGCGCTGGGCAACGTCGAGTCACGCAAGCTGGGCTATGTCGACTCGGGAATGATGGGCACGCCGGAGAACGAGGCGCCCGAGTCGTTCTGGCAGGCCGATTTCGATGCGGCCGTGGAACGGCTCCTGACGATCGTGCGCGAGGTCCGGCCGCAGGTGATCGTGGGCTACAACGACTTCGGCGGCTACGGCCACCCCGACCACATCCGCTCGGCGTTGATCGCCAAGGCGGCCTTCGAACGGTCTGTAGCAGAGGACGGCGATGCGGCGCCGCTGAAGCTGTACGAGACCGCGTTCAATTTCCGGCGCAATGAAGAGGTCATGAAGCGCGCCGAGGAGCGCGGTGTACAGAACTGGTGGGCACCGTCAGAGGACGAGACCGACGAGCAGCGCGCGCAGCGCGAAGAACACATGGCCAAGATGGCCGCCGCGACCGGCCCGGTGACTACTTCAGTCGAGGTGGGCGACTACGTCGCGAACAAGCTCGCGGCACTCAAGGAGCACATCACCCAGCTCCGCCACGACGGCTTCTTCCTTGCCTTCACGGTCCAGGACTGGCAGGAGCTGATGCACACCGAAGAGTTCACGCTGCGCGTCTCGCGTTCCGGTGTGAGGATCCCAGAGGACGACCTCTTCGCCGGCCTGCGCTAGCGTTATCAACCCTTAGGGACACGGCCTAGCCGTTTGGCGCTCGGAACATTCGAAACGCCGGCTCGTGGCCCATCTGCGTGGCTATACGAGTTATCCGCGGACATCCGCCACGACGTGGCCAAAGGGTCCATCGCGACCACCCGGGTCCGGGCCTTTTCGGGGGCGTGTTGCCAAAGTTGGGTGCGGGCGTGCCACCCCAGTCGAGCTTGCCGGGCTCTGATTGCCACTTCATGACGTCGTACGCCCACTGACCGTCCGTATTCGGATCGGCGAAGTTGGGCTGCGCGTCGACGTTGAGCAACGGGTGGACCCAGATCTGGACCGGCTTGCTGCCATTCCAGGTGGTCTCGACCACGAGGCCCTGAAGCGTCGTCTGGCGGAAGTTCTGGTCGAAGATGAAGTTGCCCATCGAGAGCATGGCCACGTGGCCGTTGTAGTCGTAGATCCCTCCCGGGAAGTGGTTGTGCGCGCCGATGACCATGTCGGCGCCGGCGTCGAACCATTCCCGGGCCAGCGCGAACTGATAGGCGACCGGCTGCTCGTACTCGATGCCCCAATGGGGGAAGACGATGATCACGTCGACGCTGTCGCGGATCTGGTGGATGGTCTGGGTAACGCTGCCGTTCTTGCAGCTGTTGGTGCCCACGACTCCGGCCCTTGCCCAATAGCCGGGATTAATGGCATCGCAGGCAATGATCGCGACCTTCTGGCCGTTGATGTCGGTGATCACCGGCGCCGCTGCGGCCTCCGGACCAATGCCGGCGCCGGCGTGCAGGATGCCCAGGCCATCGAGCGTCGACATGGCCGTCGACAGCGCCTTGGCGCCGCCGTTCTTGGAGTGGTTGTTGGCATTCGAGACGAGGTCGAAGCCAAAGTCCTTGATGACCTGGAGATAGGACGGATCGGTCGTAAAAGTGAAGCCTTCAGCGTGGAAGGGTGGGTTGGGCAGAACCCCGGTCTCCAGGTTGGCCATGGCAAAGTCGGCGCCGGAGATCACCTTCTGCACTGCGCCGGCATTGCCCGTGCGTGACACGACCGGGTACTGGTAGTTGAAGAACGAACAGCACTTGATCCGATCGACCTGCGACGTGCCACCGTCGAGCAGGTACGACGGACCCTTGCCTGAGGCCTCAACGGCCGTGCGTACGCCGCGGTCGCCCATGATGTCTCCGGCCGAGACGAGCACCCAGGTCTTGCTCTGATCCCAGGCCGTGGCCGACTGGACGTTCACGGACAGCGGCCACTGCGAAATGTCCTTGATGCGGCCTTCACCGAACAGGTTCGCGTCATCAATCCCTAGGGCGTGCACCTGTGGGATCACGTCGGCGGCGCGCAGAAAGCCCAAACCGTCGACCGCCTTGACCGCGGCGATGACGTCGTCAACCGTTCCGCGTTGGACGTTCGCGCCCAGGGTCACGCCGGCGGCCGCGGCGAGCGCATCGGCATCGTCCGCCGGGACGACGATCGTTGAGTACTTGTCGCTGCTGCCCTGGAGTGCGGCCCTGACCTCGTCCATGGGCATCGAAGTGCGCGTCGACCAGAAGTTGATGACCGGCACGAACGGCATCGACTCGTTGCCCACCGGTGGCGGCGGTGTGGCGCTAGGCGAGGGCGACCCGCCCGGTGTCGGAGTCGGTCCGCTCACGGGAGCCGTAGGCGCTGGCGTCGCCGCGCCGGTGCTGGGGGGCGGGAGAGTCGGCGCCACCGTGGCGTTGGAGCTCCCGACAGGCGTCGGAATGGCAATCGAACCTGCGGGTGCTGCAGTGGGTGGAGTCGACGATCCACAGGCCGCGAAGACAAGGGCGACCACCGCGAAGATGACCAGCCGAGTTCTGACTGACCGAGTGATGACGGTGGACCTCACGGACAAAGAAGGCGCCAAGCGACGGAACTGGCGGACCCGACCGGATTCGAACCGGCGATCTCCAGCGTGACAGGCTGGCATGTTTGGCCGCTACACCACGGGTCCGTGCAGCGAACGGTGAGGATACCAGTAAACTCGGTCATCCCATGACCGACCGCCCGATCGATCTACGCTCCGACACCGTCACCAAGCCGTCCGCGGAGATGCGCCGCGCCATGGCGGCGGCGGAGGTCGGGGACGACGTTTTCGGCGACGACCCGACCGTAATCGCGCTCGAGGAGCGTGCCGCTGAGATCACCGGCAAGGAGGCCGCGCTGTTCGTCGCAAGCGGCACGATGGGCAACCTCGTCAGCGTCCTGGCCCAGGTGCCGCGCGGCGGCGAGATCATCGCCGGGGACGGCAACCACACCTTCGCGCACGAGGCGGCCAACCACGCGGTCGTCGTTGGCGCGGGCATGAAGCTGCTGCCGTGGGACGACCGCGGCCGGATGGACCTTGATCAAATCCGCGACGCATTCCGCAACCCGAACGACGTGCACGAGCCACTGACGTCGCTGGTGATGCTGGAGAACACGCACAGCGACTCGATGGCCCAGCCACTCCCCGCCGACTACGTCAATGACGTCGGCCGAGTCGCGCACGAGGGCGGCGTGCCGCTGCACGTCGACGCGGCACGCATCTTCAATGCGTCCGTCGCGCTGAACACGCCCGTGCACGAGCTGTTGGCCGCGGCCGACTCCGCGAGCTTCTGCCTGTCGAAGGGCCTCGCCTGCCCGGTCGGCTCACTCGTCGTGGGCTCGAAGGAGCTGATCTGGCGTGCGCGCCGGGCACGCAAGATGGTCGGTGGTGGGATGCGCCAGGTGGGCATCCTCGCGGCACCGGGTCTGATCGCGTTGCGCGACGGCCCTGCCGGCATGATCGAGCGCATGGCCGACGATCACGTCAACGCGCGTCGCCTGGCGGAAGGGATTGCCAATCTGCCGGGCGTGGTCGGGCTGGACCCGGCTCGCGCGCACACGAACTTCGTCTTCTTCGAGCTGACGCGGCCGGAGCTGCGCATGCCGTTCCTTGATGCGCTCGCCGCGGAGGATGTGCTCATGATCGATTACCCCGGCGGCCAGCGAATCCGGGCTGTTACCCACTACGGCATCGAGACGGCCGACGTTGACGCTGCCATCGACGCCACCCGTCGCGCTCTGGCGGCGGTGGGACTCGCGCCGACGATGTCCGCTGCGCCGGTTGGCGCGGGAGCCTGAGGTGTCCGAGTTGCAGCCCAGCACCGACGGAGGGCTCGACGCGCGCACGCCGCATTCGCCGGCGACGCCCGCTGACGAACTCCTGGACACGCTTTCCACAGCGCGCTTCCACGAGATCATGGGCCGTCACCCGGGCTTTGCCACTTTTTTGGGTCTGAACGAGCACGACGACGACCTCGCCGACGGCAGCCGCGCGGCGGTCCTCGAAGACGCGGCCCTGGCACATACGTTCCTGACGGCGATCGAAGCGATCAACCCGGATGAGCTGTCGCCGTACTACGCGATCGAGCGTGAGCTGGCGCTGTTCACGACCCGGCGCGAGATCTTTGACATCGAGGAGCATCGCGTCTGGGAGCGCCGGGTCTCCGCGACCGACGAGATCGGCGACGCGATCTTCCTGCTCCTGGCGCGCGGCACGCGGCCGCTGGCCGACCGACTCGAGTCGATCGCTTCCCGCCTCGAACAGGCACCGCTGCACATGGAGCAGCAGAGGTCACGCCTGAACGGCGTGCCGCCGGCCAAGCTGTGGAACGAGATGGAGCTCGACGCGATCGACTCGATGCCGTCGCTCTTCGACGAGGTCGTGGCATCGGCCAAAGTCGAGTTTGGCGATGACGCGCGTCAGGTCGCGCGCCTCGTCAAGGCCTCGGCGGCGGCCAACTCGGCGCTCGAGGACTACGGCATATGGATCAAGGGTCAGCTGGGGCGGGCGACAGACGGCTACGCCCTCGGCCGCGAGAAGTACGACGTGCTCGTTGGGCTGCGGGCGTTCGATGGCATGACGACAGACGAGATCCTTGAGGTAGGTGAGCAGCAGCTCGCGGAGAACCGCTCCGCGCGCGCGGAGCTTGCCCGCCAGATCGATGGCTCCAAGTCGGAGTGGGAAGTCGTTGACCGCATCAAGTCGGATCACCCGGCGGATTTCGAGACCGCGCTGACGCTCTATCGCGAGGCGATGGACGAAGCGCGCCAGTACGTGATCGACTTCGACATCGCGACGATGCCGGTGGGCGAGAAGCTGTCAGTGATCGAGACGCCCGACTACCTGCGCAGCGTCATGCCCTTTGCGGCGTACTTTGCCGCGCCCAAGTTCGAGCCGCATGGCGAGGGCCGGCGCGGGATCTACATCGTCACGCGCTCAGTCGACGGCGACGAGAGAGCGATGCGCGAGCACAACTACGCATCGATCTATAACACCTCGATTCACGAGGCGTATCCGGGCCACCACCAGCAGCTGTCTGCGGCGAACGACCATCCCAGCCTGATGCGCCTGCTCGTCGACGCGCCCGAATTCGTCGAGGGCTGGGCGATGTACACGGAGCTGATGATGCGCGAAGAAGGCTTCGATACGGGGCCCGAGCACCGGATGATGATGCACACCGATGCCATCTGGCGCGCCTGTCGGATCATCCTCGATGTCAAGCTCCACCGCGGCGACATCAGCGTCGACGACGCGATCGACTTCCTGGTCGACCAGACTGGCTTCGAGCGACCGAATTCCACCGCCGAGGTGTACCGCTACACGTACACCCCGACCTACCAGCTGTCCTACCTGCTGGGCCGGGTGCTGCTCTTCCGCCTGCGCGACGACGAGAAGCGGCGCCTGGGATCGTCCTTCTCGCTCGGCCGCTTCCACGACGCGATGCTCACCCAGGGCAGCCTGCCGGTCAGCTTCCAGCGCCGGCTGTTGACCGCCTAGCCGTTCATTTCCTGGCGCTCATGAAGATCATCCCCAGCATCGACCTCCAGACGGGCCGTTCGCGGCTTGTCCTTTGGCCCGGCGCCGCGACGGGCGAGGGCTCGCCCACCGATCGGCCGGAGAAGATCGCGACGCACTTCGTCGGCCTCGGCGCGCAGCTCCTGCACCTGGTAGACCTCGACGGCGCTGCGCGCGGCGCTCCGGTCAACACGGAGGCCATCCAGCGCATCTCGCGCACGGTTGCCGTGCCGCTCCAGCTTGCCGGCGGCGTCGACGGGCCGGAGCAGATCGAGCTTGCTTTCGCCGCGGGCGCGACGCGCGTCGTCGTGCCGCTGTGGGCCGTCGCTGAAGACGTGTCCGTCCTGCGCGCGTGCCTGGGCGTGGCCGGTGATTGGCTGGCAGTCGGCGTAGACGCGCGTCCGGACCGGTTGGCGGCTTTTCCGTGGCACGGCCCGCCACCAACGTTCGAGGCGCTCGTTGGAATGCTGGCGAGCGAGGGCGTGCGCCGGCTGGTCTTATCGCACTGGGATCCGGCATCTGTCGGACCGGTGGCGAACGTCGTCCGCGGCCACGATCTGGAGCTCCAGCTCGCCGGCGGGGCCACTGACAGTGCCGGGGTCGACGCCGCGCGCGCCTGTGGCGCAGACGCTTTGATCCTGGGTGAGGCACTCTTCTCAGGCGCAATCGACTTCAGTGAATCAACACGAGGTGTGGCAATCAATGGCTGAGCGGCTAGATGGCTAAGCGACGACGGACGGTCACGCGCACCCACAGTGGGTCGTCCTCGAGTTACAAGCCGGGTTTCTCGCGCGGCACGGCCGGCCCTGGCGGCAAGCAGATGGCGCCGCCATCAGAACGCGACAGGAACCGCCTGTGGTGGATCGCCGGCGGTGTCGCGCTGGTGGCGACGGTGATCGTGCTCGTCTACATCTACACGCTGCCCGGCGCGAATACCGGCGCGTCGCCAAGTCCAACCCAGATCGCAGGCCCGGGCGGAACCGTCGGCCCGACGATCGATCCAGCACAGTCGATGCATCCACCGCTAGCGACGCCGATGGCCAGCCCCCTGGCTGCTCCGGCCGGCGACGGCACGACCGCGACCATCCAGACCGACCTGGGCGCCATCACCTTCGAGATCTACAACGAGTCGGCGCCGGTCGCTTCAGAGAACTTCATAAACCTTGCGAACGCGAACTACTACAACGGACTCGACTTCCATCGCATCGTTCCCGACTTCGTGATCCAGGGTGGCGACCCCAGCGGCGACGGCTCAGGCGGACCGGGCTACACGATCCCGGATGAGAAGGTCGTCGGCCAGTACGGTCGCGGCATCGTGGCCATGGCGCGCACATCGGCGGCCAACTCGGCAGGCTCGCAGTTCTTCATCGTCCTGTCGGACGACGCCAGGGCAGCCCTCGCCCAGTACAACACCTACGTGATATTCGGCAATGTCACGGTGGGCATGGACGTGGTCGACCAGATCGCGGCAGGCCCGAATTCCGGCTCGCCGAGCAACACCGCGCTCGACCCGGTGGTCATGAACACGGTCACGATCCAGGTACCGCCGGCGACGGCCAGCCCGACCCCTACAACTGCAGCTACGGCGCCATTGCCGACTGGGACGCCCGTCCCGACGGCGTCACCGGTGCCGCCACCTACGACCAAACCGACTGCATCACCGGTTTCGCCAGCGTCACCTGCATCGACCTGATTGCCGGCCGGAGAGGATCGGAAAAGCCAAACCTGAGAGTCCGCTGATAGCTCGGCGAGGCAAGTTCAGGAATATTAACGATGCACTCTGCATAACCCCTTGAGTCGCGGCAAGGGGTCAGGTAGACTAGCCTTGGATGTCGCACTTGTGCGGCATGTGCTGCCCCAGGCGCAAGGTCATGGGTAGGTTGGGTTAGGGTAGCCGGTGCAGCCGGCGTGATAGATGCCCTTGTGGCGTGGCAGGGTCAGGTGACTTCGGTTGCCGGTTCGGCCGGGACAGTGCAAGAGGCCCCTCTTCGGAGGGGCCTCTTCGTATGTCGACGCGGGTGTCCAGGATGACCGAATTCGTGCGTTGCCGTCTGCGCGGCTTCACTCACGCACACTCAGTGCGCTCACTTCAGCCGCTTGCCGGCGTCTTCGCCTCCAGCCTCCCGATCACTCGCTGGCGTAAGTGGTCGGCGCCTTCGGCTCAGCCGTCGGGATCGGTCGCTGGCGTCAGTTGGTGTGGGTGCCTTCGCCTTCGGCCCCCTGAGCAGCCGCTGGGGTCTGAGGTCAGCGGTGGACTTGCACCAAACGCACGACCTGTCCGAGCAGCGGCGTCAGCGTTGAATGGGGGATCTGCCGGAGTCGAGGTCGAGGGGTTTTCGCGGGTCGCGAGGCCCAAATGTGGCGGAATCAGGGCGGCGCATGGCGGAAATCGGTGAGTTTGCGTGCGGTCGGGCGGACGTGGCCTCGTTGCGTGGCTATCGACGGACGGGTCGTGCGTCTGGCGCAAGAAGGAGCTGGGTTCATGCACCCACGACCTTGGCGTCCCAGGTGCGGAGGGCGGCGCGCAGATTTTCGGCCAGGTCGGCGTCCGGTGCGGGCGTGAGGCCGCGGCGGGCGAGCTCGTCGAGCCCAGAAGAACGGCACCGGCGACGGGTGGCGCGTCGAGCTTGATGGTTCGTGCGTGAGGCGCGGCGCGGCGGATGCCGTCATCGAGCCGTGCATAAAAGTCGGGCTCAGTTGCGCGGAAGACGCCGCCGGCGAGCACTACCTCAACCTCGAGTTGCGTCATGTGGAGCCGGCGGATGAGTGAGCCGGCCATCGAAGAAAGCTCGTCGGCCAGACGGTCGATGATCGAGCGAGCAACCTCATCGCCCGCGGCCGCGACTTCGAACACGAGCGGCGCGAGGCTGTTGATGCGCGACTCTGGGATAGTGCCGAAGTAGAAGGCGCGCGTCATCGCCGCGGGCGTCTCGACGCCGAAGAAGCGTGGCACTGCCCTCTCCAGCTCAGTGCGCGCGCCGCGGCCGTCACTGCCGCGGACGGAGGCCTGGAGCGCGGCCATCGAGATCCCGCCGCCGCCGCCCCAGTCACCCGCGACATCGCCAACTCCTGGGAATCGCGCCTGCGCGCCGTCGGGCGAGATGGCACCTGCGTTGATGCCCTGGCCGCACACGAGGCCGACACCCCAGCCGGCCGTGGCGCCCGCGCGCAGCGCGCCGAACGTGTCGTTGAGCACGACCACCTCACGTCCGAGGTTCAACCGCCTGATCGACCGCTCGAGCTTGCGCACGTCCTCTGGGTAATCGGCGCCGGCGACAGTGGCGACGACGATGTCCGGCGTTGGCGGGGACCCTGCTTCATCCATGAGACGCGCCGTCAGCTCGCTCAGTTGGGCCATGCCTGCGGTCAAGCCAACCGCCTGATGCGAGACGGTCGGCCCACGCACCGCCCCACGTAGTCGGCCGCGCGCGTCGGCGAGCGCGAGATCTACCTTCGAGTTGCCGCCATCGATACCCAGGACGAGCGCCACGCCAGAAGCTGCGTCAGTCACCCCGGTCCGTCGTCCCATTCCGCGCGCGAAGGTAGCGCGTCGAGCGTGTCGACGGTGACGAAAGTGGCGCCGTTGTTATGCAGCTCGTCGATGATCCGCGGCAGTGCCTTTGGATTGGGCGCGGGCCAGCCGTGCATGAGGACGATCGCTCCATCGCCGTGGGCGACCACGCCATCAATGACCCGCCGCGCAACGACGTCCGCCCCGCGCGATGCCCAGTCACGCGAATCAACGTGCCAGCCGACGTTGCGGTAGCCCAGCGTCCGCAGCTGATCCAGCACGACCGTGCCGCGATCCAAAGCGCCGAACGGCGAACGGAACCACGGCCGCGGATCCACTCCGGTGATGTCGATGATCGCCCTCGTCGCCGAGCGCACGTCGGAAGCGAGGCCGCGGCGCGAGAGCATGGGCATCCGCGCGTGGAAGTGCGAATGGCAGCCAACCAGGTGACCGGCACCGGCAATGGAGCGGGCAACATCCGGATACGCCTGCGCCCAGCGACCCTGGATAAACGTCGTGGCGCGCACATCGCGCTGCGCCAGAAGGGACACAAGGTCCTCCGTAACCCCGCTCTTGGTCGGTCGGTCGGGATGTTCGATGTCGAGGGTCAGCGCGACGCGGAAGGGCACGGTCGTGAGGCTGCTAACGCTCGACGCCGGTGATCACGACGCCGCGCGTGAACACGCGCTGGAACACGATGTAGACGAGGACCGGAATGACCAGGGTCATCAACGTCCCGGCCTGGAGCAGCGACGGCTCGCGCGAGTGAATGCCGTTGAAGCGCTGAAGGCCAACGGCCAGCGGCTGGAGCTCGGGCTGCGTCGTCAGGTAGATGAGCGGCTCGAAGAAGTTGTTCCACGAGTACACGAAGTGGAAGATGCCGACCGCGATGATCACGGCCCACGACTGCGGAAGGATGACCGAGATCAGCGTCCGGAACGGTCCGGCGCCGTCCATCGCGGCAGCCTCGTCCATCTCGCGCGGGATGGTCATGAAGTATTGGCGCATCAGGAACACATCGAAGGCGTTGGCGAAGAAGGTTGGTACGAGGAGTGGCGCCCAGGCCAGAACCGGGTTGGGATTGCCGATTACGCCCAACTGACGCCAGACAACGTAAGTCGGGATCGTCGTCACGATCGCGGGCAGGAAGATCGTCGAGATCAGCAGCAGGAAAAGCAGGTTGCGGCCCGGAAACCGGAAGCGGGCGAAGCCGTAGGCGACGAGGGTGCACGAGACGAGCACGCCGATCATGCCCACGACGGCAATGACGACGGTGTTGAACAGCAGGCGTGGGTAGTCGAGCAGGTTCCACACCTCGCTGAAGTTCTCAAGGTGCGGGGCGAATATCCAGGCCCGCGGCAATGCGCGCCATGACCCCTGCCAGGTGATTGGCGGCGCGTCCGGATTGGCCGGGTCAACGAAGACGCTGCTCGTCCGACCGGGGGTGAGCAATGCCAGGCTCGTGACCGTGCCGTCGATGTCCACCTCGTAGACATTCAGCGTCCGGCCGTTGTAATCAAACGTCACCGGATCGGCCGGCCAGAGCGGCGCGCCCAGCTGCGTGATCTGGTCACGCGACTTGAGCGACAACGACGCCGACTGGATCATGGGCGCGAGAAACGCCGCCACCAGGCACGTGACGATGAGTGTCAGAAGGAATGACCGTCCGCCGTTGCGCAGGCGTGGTGCCCATGGTCGCGCGCGTTTGATGGGCACATCGGTCGTGTCCGTGTCGCCGGTGCCCGTGTCCGGGGTAGCCGTCAGGTCCGCGCTGGTCACGAGTTGCGGTCCCCGGCGTAATAGACCCAGCGCCGGGCGGTGGCGAACAGGGCGAGGGTCACGACCAGAGTGATGACGAACAGCAGCCATGCGAGCGTCGCGCCGTACGACATGCGCTGGAACGTGAAGAAGCTCTTGTAGATGTACAGGTTGAGGAAGTAGGTCGTGCCACCCGGCTCGCCAGTGCCGTTCTTGAGCACGAACGGGACGAGGAAGTACTGCAGGACCTCGACCAGGCCGAGCGTGAGCGAATAGAAGATGACCGGCGACATCAGAGGCAGGGTCACGTGGCGCATCTGGCCGCGCCATCCGGCACCGTCGATCTTGGCTGCGTCATAGAGCTCTGTGGGCACGTTCTTCAGCCCGGCCAGATTGATGATCACGGCCCCGCCGATGCCCCAAATGCCGACGAGCACAAGACCTGGGTAGATCCACGTCGTGCTGTTGAGCCAGTCGGGCGGGTTCTCCCAACCCAACGCGCGCAGCCCCTGGTTCAGCCAGCCCGTATCTGGCGAGAGAGTGTTCTGCCAGATCAGCGCGCCAGCTACGAAAGGCACGACGTAGGGCAGGAAGATCAGGATGCGGAAGAAGCTCGACCCGCGCAACGTGGGGCTGTTGAGGATGACCGCGACCATGAACGGGACGATCAACGTGATCGGCAGCCAGAGTGCGGCGAAGGTGAACGTCACCTGCAGCGATGCCCACACCTGCGGGTCGGCGAGCATGTCCTGGTAGTTCTTGAGACCAGTAATCGCGAAGGGCGCCGTCGACGACAGGTTGAAGTTCGTGAACGAGAGCCCAAGGGTGGCCAAGGTCGGCAGCAGGGTGAACAGAAAGAAGCCGATGAGCCACGGCGAGATGAATAGGAAGCCCCAGAGCGCCTCGCGGCGCTCCAGGGGCTTCATCTTGCGACGTTTGGGCACGTGGACCCGGACGCGCTGAGAGAGCGTCAGACCTGACATCTGTTGCTCGGCTCGAGCCTCGTGCTACTGACTACTTGTTCCAGATGGCCTGCAGATCCTGCTGCATTTGCTGGATCTGCTGATCCATGTCGAGACCGGGCGTCGTATCCCAGCGTGTCGCGTACGTCGTGATGGCACTCAGCGACTCGTTGTAAGCGTTTTCGCCCGACTTGTTGAAGGGCAGCGGCGACTCGAAGTTCGGTACGTCTGCATGGTCGATGCCGTCGACGGCGACTTGCCAATCGATCGGCTTTTGAAGCGTGCCGAAACTCGCCTCAAGCGTCTGGAAGAAGGCGTCGCGAAGGTTTTCCTTCGCAGGCATGGCTCCGTAGGTCTGGGTCAGATCCGCTGCAGCAGGGCCAAGCAGGTACTGAAGCACGGTGAACGCCGCGTCCGGGTTGGCGGTGTCCTTCCAGATGCGGAAGGTATCGGCGTTGAATGCGGCCGTTTGAGTGCCGTTATAAGCCGGCACCGCCGCGAGGTCCCAGTTGTCGCCGGCGCTGCTCAGACAGTAGGTGGACCAGATGAAGTTTTCAGCCATGGCCACCTTGCCGTTGCAGAACGGAACGCCGTCCGGGTTCCAAGACACCTGGTCGTTGAAATGGCCGCCGTCGGCAATGAAATGATCCTTCCAGATGCCGTCGTAGTACCACTTCCACGAGGTCGACCAGGGCTCAGGAATCTGGGCCGATCCGTCGGGTGCAACAAGTGACCCAGCGCCCCAGAAGGCACCGAGTCCGCGCATGTCATCGCGCTGCGGCTCGAAGCCGTACTGCGCGATGTTGTTTGGATCGAAGCCCGCCTGGGTGGCATCGAGGTTGTTGGTGTCCACGGTCAGCAGCATGGCCACCGTCCGCGCCGTGTTGTAGTCCCACGGCACTTCAGTGCCATCGCTGACGTTGAGTGCGGCGGCCACCGGGCCAACAGCCACGTAGTTCGCGCCGTAGGCGTGCGGCGGCTCATTGATACCGATTTCCTGGAATGCGCCGCGCTGGTAGTACAGCTCGCCGGGATAGATCGCGAAGGGCAGTCCCTCCTGCGCATCGCCGACCTTGAAGTAGTCGACCGCCGATGATTCCCACTGGCTCGTGTCGTAGCTGGTCGAGTCGATCAGCGGTTGCAGGTCGAGCCAATGCCCGGAGAATGCGTTGGCGCCGCCGAAACCGACTGGACCAACGATGTCGGGCGGGTTTCCGCCGGCGATCTCAGTGGCGAGGGTGTCGTAGGCCTGGGCATAGAGGACGAACTCGCCCTGGATCTGGATGTCGGTGTGCGAGGCGTTGAACGCCTCGATGACCCTCTTCTCGACCTTGACCTGCTTGGGGTCGTCGCCGGTACCCAGGCAGCAATACCAGCGGATGAGCTTGACGCCCGGCGCGACCGATTCGGGCGCGACGATGACGGGCGTTGGAAGCGGGGTCCCGGACGGACCGGGGGCTGTCGCTTCTGTGGTTGGCTCGGCAGTTTGCGGTGCCACTGTCGCGGGACCACCAGTGGCCGTGCCGGTCGTGGCCGGCGGAGCGGATGCGGCGGCAGTTGCCGGAGCGCCCGTAGGTGCGGTCGTTGGGGCAGCAGCAGTCGCCGGCGCCTTCGTTGGCCCCGGCGTTGGTGCGGACGTGCCGGCGCAGGCCGCCAGCATGACGGCGATCGTTGCCAGAACGGGTAGTCGGAGCCATCTATGGCTCATCGCTCACCTCCTCTGTTCGCGGTTGATGCAGCTACAGCGATGCGCGTGTTCGTCGTTGGAGTCCTCCCTGCCGGCCGCGGCCGGCGCTCGTCACGATTGATGCGAACGTTTCGTTCGACGTAGTAGCGAGTTCGGTCGCCGCGCACGAACGTGCGTGAGAACTCGACTGGAATGCCTTCATCGGAGAACGCGACGCCCTCGACGAGGAGCGCCGGCATACGTGGCTTGAGCCCGAGCAATTTGGCCTCCCGCGCGCGCACGAGCACCGGCTCGAACGTCTCACGCGCGCGGGCCACACGCGTCCCGTACAGGTCGTTGAGCAGGCTGTACAGCGAGCCACTCTCGAGGTCCGCGGCGAGCAGCCCCGGATAGCGCGCCGCGGGCAGGTGAACCTGCTCGAGCAGAAGTGGATCGCTATCGGCCATGCGCAGACGCTCGACGAAGATCGTCGGCGCGCCCGGCGGAATCTCGAGCGCGGCAGCGACGCGCTCGCTGGCAACTTCCGCGCGCGATCCGACGAGGCGCGTGGCGGGATCCAGGCCGCGTGTCTGCATCTCTTCGCTGAACGAAAGGGGCTCATCCAGGTCGCGGTCGATGCGCGGCGCGAGCACGAACGTGCCCCGGCCGCGGGTGCGCTCGATGCGCTGCTCGCGGGCGAGCTCGTCGAGCGCGCGGCGCACGGTGATCAGGCTCACGCCGTATTGGCGCGCCAGCTCGCGCTCAGGCGGCACGTGGTGGCCCGCGGGCCAGCGGCCGTCGTCGATCATGCCGCGCAGGTCCAGGTAGACCTGGTGGTAGAACGGGATGGGCCCTAGCTCAAGCCGGAACCGAGCCAAACGCGTCTCCTCCATCGCGAGCGGTCCGTCCTGCACGGTCAAAGGGCTTGACCGCCATTGATCATATGCTTATAAGCAATGCCGTAGCGTATTGTCAAGGCGCGTCTTCACGCGCCGCCCAAAGTCGGGAGTCCAAGTGGGCATCAAGATCGCGGTCGTCGGTGGGGGCAGCACATATACCCCTGAGCTGGTCGACGGCATCGCGCGTCGCTCGACCCGACTCACCGCCGATGAGCTGGCGCTGTTCGACATCGATTCGGAGCGCCTGGGAGTCGTCGGCGGACTTGCCGAGCGGATGCTCCGACGCGGCGGCTGGTCCGGCAAGCTGACCATCACCGGCAACAGAGCAGAAGCGCTTGACGGTGCCGATTTCGTATTGATCCAGCTGCGTGTAGGCGGCCAACAGGCACGCCTGGTGGACGAGACGCTGCCCAACGAGTTCGGCACGATTGGCCAGGAGACGACCGGTCCAGGCGGCTTCGCCAAAGCGCTGCGCACCGTGCCCGTGCTGCTCGAGATCGCCGAGGAGGTGGCCCAGCGTTCCGCGCCCGGCGCCTGGATCGTCGATTTCACCAACCCGGTCGGCATCGCCACCCGCGCGTTGCTCGACGAAGGTCATCGCGCAATCGGCTTATGCAACGTGGCGATCGGTCTGCAGCGCCGCTTCGCGGAGCGCTTCGGCGTCTCTGCAGACGACGTGGAGCTGGAGCACGTTGGCCTCAACCACCTGTCCTGGGAACGTGCGATCCGCGTCAACGGCGTGGATCGGCTGCCGGAGTTGATCGACAGCGACGCCGACGAGCTGGGCGAGATGGTCGGCGTACCCGGCGTCTCCGTGCGCACGTTGCGCGCGTTGCCGTCGTACTACCTGCGCTACTACTACTCGACGGCCGAGGTGCTCGAGGAGCAGCGTGACGGCCACCATCGCGCCCAGGAAGTCATGCAGATAGAGCACGACCTGTTGGAGATGTACCGAGATCCAGCGTTGGATACCAAGCCGGAGCTGCTCGAGCACCGCGGCGGCGCGTTCTATTCAGAGGCTGCCGCGCAGCTCATCGCGTCGCTGCACGACGGGCGCGGCGATATCCAGGTCGTCGACACGTACAATCGCGGCTCGCTGCCGGACCTGCCCGATGACGTCGTTGTGGAAGTGCCCGCGCGCATCACGCGCGACGGTGCGGAGCCGCTCAAGCTGGCGCCACTCGCGCCGGATATGCACGGCCTGGTCGAGGCCGCGCGCGGCTACGAGGAGCTGACCATCGAGGCTGCCAAGTCAGGCGACCGGCGCGTTGCCTTGCGCGCGCTGGCGGCCAATCCGCTCGTCCCGGATTGGGCCACGGCTGAGAAGCTGCTCGACGCCCTGCTCGCCGCAAATCGGACGTATTTGCCGCGCTTCCTGTCGTAGGCCTGCGTCGGCCCGCTAGGGCGGGCCCAGGAATTGGACGAGGTCGATCAGCGGCTGTTGGCTGACCGTAATGAGGCCCTGGGTTGGACTGTCAAGGTCGAGCACCAGCAGGATCGTGGCGCCCAGTGCAACGATCAGGACGACAGCGGTGATCACACTGCGGTGCTCGGTAACACCTGCGCCAAAGCCCACCATGCCGATCGACAGGATTGCGCCGCCGATCAGCAGCCACAGGATCGTTGCCGGCACGCGTACGTTGAAGACCGCATTGAGGCGGTCCTGATGAACCTTGGTGACCTCACCAAGGGAGCTCACGAATTCGGCCAGGACGTCGTTGCTGCTTGTTCGAGCGATGTCCTGGGTGATCGCCCACATCTGCGCCTCGAGATCGGCCGACTTGTTGATGTTCTGCGCCAGGATCGATGAGTCCGTGGTGCCGACCTGAAGCGGGACGTACTCGCGCAGCAGCTGCTGTATCTGGTCGCTCGCAGGTGCCGGGAGGTAGCCGGCCTCCAGGTACGCCACGCGAATGTCGTTGGCCTGGTCAATTACGAAGCCGCGCCGCGCGTCAAAGCGGTCGGCGGCCATGCCCGTCGCTATGGCCAGCATGAAAGCCAACAGCGCGAGCAGCGATCCGACGAGCACGCCGGTGGGGCCTTCTTGCTCTCCTGGCGTGCGCCGCTGCCACCACCGACCCAAGCGGAAACCGAGCTCGTAGGCTGTCAGGCAGAACAGAATGAAGACGACGCCAATGAGCCAGATCGGAACGGAATTCGGCATCCGGTTGCCACCTCATTGCGTCTGACGCGTTGGAGTCAGATGCTAAGGGCTGCCAGCCCAGCGCTGCTAACCTGCGCCACAAGCAAGTGACGGGAAGGTTGATTCTCGGCGCGACGCCTCGGCCGCAGGAGGGCACTGATGGCAGATCCAGCGTATCGGCGAGTCCACGTCGTCATCAACCCTGCCTCCGGCAAGGATGAGCCCATCCTCAACGTCCTCAATGACGTGTTTCGCGAACATGAGGTGACTTGGGACGTCAGCGTGACGCACCGCTATGGCGATGCCGGCGACCAGGCCCGGGCTGCCATCGCCGACGGTGTCGACCTTGTGGTCGCATACGGCGGCGATGGCACGCAGCACGAGGTCGCCAATGCCGTCGTCGCCTCGGGCCGGCAAACACCAATGGGAATCCTGCCGGGTGGCACCGGCAACGGCTTCGCCCGTGAGGTTGGCGTTCCCAACAATGTGCGGGACGCGACTGTGATGCTCTGCACCAGCAAGAAAACGCGCGCCATCGACGTAGGCAGGCTGCGCAGCGTCGGCGACGCACACGTCGACGACAAATACTTCATCCAGCGGCTGTACATCGGCACCGAACCTGAGGAGCAGACGAGCCGCGAGCTAAAGGATCGCTACGGCGTCTTCGCCTACGTCGTCTCTGCTCGTTCGCAGGTATCCGGACCACGCGAGTTCCACTACGAGGTCGAAATCGACGGAGATGCCCTCTCGTTCGAAGCGACCAAGGTCTACATGGTCAACTCGGGGATGACTGGCTCCGGCTTCAAGGTCACCCAGGGCTACGCCATCGACGACGGACTGCTGGACTGCTTCGTGCTGGACAAGGCCAACGCCGATACGCTCGTCGCCGCCGCCGCACGAGCCCTCGATCTGCATACCGACGCAGCTCGACGCTACTACCGGCAAGCCCGCTCGATCAAGGTGACCGTCGAGCCCGACCAGCCTGTCTGGACGGACGGCGAGTACATCGGTCGTACGCCGCTCTCAGTCGACGTGCTCCGGGGTGCACTGACGGTTGTCATCCCCTGAGGATTCGCCCCACGTCGGTCTGCTTCATAGAGGCTTCGACAGGCTCTATCCGGCCATCCGTTTCACCTACGAGCGGCTCCTGGGACATATCTGGTTCTCGCAGGTGACGCCCAGCCTGTGGCTGGGCGGCGCACCGACCTACGACCGGGATTACGACGTCATCCTGAAGGCTGGCATCACCGCGGTCGTGGACGTGCGCGCCGAGCGCTCTGGTGATCTGGCTTTCTTCGACGAGCACCACATTGCTCATCGCCAGTACCTTGTCCCTGACGTCACGGTGCCAGGTGAAGACGTCCTGACCGACGCTGTGGACTGGATCACAACTCAGATCCTCGACGGCCGCGTCGTGCTCATCCATTGCGCCAAGGGTCGTGGTCGGTCCGCGACGGTGCTCGCCGCATATCTCATGGATGTGCAGGGGATGACGTTCGATGAGGTGGACGACCTCCTGACGTCGAAGCGGAAGCTGGTGAAGCTTCAGGACAGGCACCGCCGGGTGCTGGAGTCGTGGATCACCAAACGGCCGATGAGGAGATCCGGCGGCAACGCCGAACGAACGTAGCCGACGGCACATGAAGGCTCAGCGTGGTATTGCCGTAATCGCCATCCTCATGGCGACGATGGCTGCCGCCTGTGCAGCGCACACGACGCCCGTCACCCAATCTCCGCTTCCATCATCGACCAACGTCGTCGATCAGCCCAGCCCAGCTAACCCGGTCGAGTCTGGTGCCCCCGCCATCGACGTCATCGCAGCCGGCGACATCGGTGTTTGCGACTCGACGAATGACGATGCCACCGGCGCGCTGGCGGCGAGTCTCCCGGGCGTCGTCGCCACGTTAGGCGACACTGCCTACCCGGACGGAACGACGCAGCAGCTCGAAGAGTGCTTTGGTGGATCGTGGGGTGTCGTCAAGGACCGGATCAAGTTTGCCGTAACTGGCAATCACGACGTCCACACGGACGGTGGGGCGCCGTTCTATGCGTACATGGGCAGCGCAGCGGTTCGGGATGGGCATACCTGGTTCTCGGAGGACCTGGGGGCATGGCACGTCGTGGTCCTGGACGGCAACTGTGGGCTCATCTGGCCACTATTCAGCAGTTGTAGCAGCGGGTCGGAGCAGGCACGCTGGCTGCACGAGGATCTTGCCGCCAGCGGCGCCCGTTGCACGCTCGCGTTGCTGCACCAGCCCCGCTTCAGTAGCGGCCAGCATGGCGACGCCCTGGCTGTCGGCGCGCTCTGGAACGAGCTATACGCGGCCGGGGCGGAACTGGTCCTCGACGGTCACGACCACGACTATGAGCGCTTCGCACCTCAAACGCCGGACGGCGCGCCGGACGAAGCGCGCGGCGTCGTGGAGATCGTTGTCGGTACCGGGGGCACAGACCTGGAAGCGTTCAAGGACGCGCAGCCGAACTCACTGGTCAGGATCAACGACGCCTACGGAGTCCTCGATCTCACGCTTGCCGCCGATTCATGGTCGAGCCGCTTTGTCGATATCGCGGGTGTGACACAGGACTCGAGCGGCGGGACCTGCCACTGAAGGGCGCTGCTAACCTGAAGCGACGCGCCCGTAGCTCAGCGGATAGAGCGTCTGCCTCCGGAGCAGAAGGCCGTGGGTTCGAGTCCCGCCGGGCGCGCCATAACCACCACGACCTGCTCAGGGAGCGCCGTCTCCACGCGACTTAGCCGGCGTAGTGCATCCGCGGCGGTCGTCTGACTATCCACATGACGACCAGGAGAATGGCCGCGATCACGAGCACCGGTAGCACCAAGGTCGCGAGGAACGCAAGTTGGGAAACCCATGAGGCTTGCGAGCCACTCGACGCGTGGATGGCGACACCACTCTGGCTCGCGGTGGTGGCTAGCTGCTGGAATTCGTCCGCAGAGACAGACTCGGCGCGAAGGACGTTGCCGTTCTTCTGCGTGACCGTCAACGTCGATCCGGACAGGTCGAGCTTCTCGACCGCGTCTGAGGCTACGAGCTGCGAGATAGTCGTGAGATCGGACTGACGCGGCAACGCCAGTTGCGAGACGACAAGTGCCGCGCTGGCGATGACTACCACGAGCAACGCGAGCGTCGCCAACAACGCCGTAGCGCCAACTCGATGTCGTTTCGGCGGCCGCACGGACGCCGACCCGTCCACTTCCCGTTCCTGTTGATCGCTCACCAGCCGAACCTCCCCTCCGCTGAGCCTGGCCATTAGGTCAACTCGCCCTGTAACGCCAAGCTTCGAGTAGATCGCCGAAAGGTGACTCCGGACGGTCGCTTCACTGAGCGACAAACGACTTGCAATGGCGCGCGCTGTGAGACCCTCCAGCGCAGGCAGCGAGGACATCTCGTTCCCGATCGGATAGAACGCTCAAGTTGGGTGCGTACTCGCTTGCGCCGTCAGGTTCACCGTCCACCACGGAGCGATGATGGACATATCCGGCCCACTAACAACGGCCGGGCGGTAACGAGCACGCTGCGCCGCCCTAGCGTGCGCGTCAAGTGCCGTTTATCCCTTGTGGCGAGGCGCCGCGGCTCATACTCCACTCGCGAATTGCCCCGCTGACCGGACTTCGTCCCGCTGGTGCTGCGCGACTAGCTTCCCTGCGCCAAGTCGATACGCAGCCTGAGCGACGTTCAGACAGCCTGTCCGACGGTACAGCTGCGACAGGTGCTGCCTTGCCGTCGTTTCCGTGATTTCAAGCCTTTGCGCCGCAAGCGCGATCGATCCCGTCGCGACGTAGAGGCGCGCAGGACCTCGAGCTGGCGCAGTGTCGGTCGCCGGCGAACCGCCGTCATGACGCCGAACGCTCGCGGATCGACGCCTCCCTCTCCGCCTTACCGTGGATCGGCACCCGTACGATGGTGCTTTGCGTGTGCCTGGCGCACGCCGGGCGCGCCACCTGAATCAAAAGAGCGGAGTCGCACGCTTGAGCGCGCGACCCCGCCTTGAAGCGCTTTGCTAGAAGCGGCGCCGACCTGGCGTCACTGCCGCGGCGACAACCGCGGTCTTGGCAACCGTATGGCTGGGGCCAGGACCTGGTCCGGGACTGACCGCGGCGCCGACGACGGCGGCCTTGGCGATTGGCGATGGCCCGGGTGTGACCGCTGCGGCAACGACAGCTGTTCTTCCCAGTCGGGATGCTCGCATTTTCAGACTCCTGCTTCTGCCATGGCTGCTTCGTCGTCCTCGATGGCCGCGATGATCGCCTGGACCGGGATGCGGCCGTTGGCCACGACCCGACCACCGTTGTGCCGAACCGCGGACGCAAACGGGGCGGCCCACAGGTTCTCGTATACGAGCACGCCGGCCAGGGTGCCGGGCTCCATTGGCGCTGCGAAATGCTCGATGTCTGCCTCGGCAAGGGTCTCCGCGAGCTCCGTCTCGAGCCGCGAGAGTTCGTCCATCTCGCCCAGGTCGCCGAGCTCCTGTGCCATCACCGTGCCGTCCTCGGCCTTGGCGATGATGACGATGTCCATCACTCGGATGATTCCGGCGTCGTGAAGCCTGAGCAGCTCCTGTGCGCCTTCGCCGGTGAATGTCGACGAATCGGGCGGGAATTCGACTACCAGGTAGTCAACAGGGCCGAGCTCGTCGATTGATCTCTCAGTCATGGTCACTCCGTAATTCTTGGGCAGAGGTGTTCGCCCTCACGACCGAGTGGAGCACGAGGGGACAGTCGGTGCATCCCCCGCGATGTACGACGCCCGTTGCTTCGTAACATCATCAGATCCAATGCCGAGCCAGAACATGCAGCCACGTCCGATAGATCCTGATACCGACCTTCCCGCGCGTCGCCGACCTGCTTGGGCGAACCCGCGTCAACGGAGGAATCTGGCACTCGGGCGGGATTCAGTGGTGGCTGCGCGAGCTAGCTGGTGGACGTGACGACTTCGCGGCCTGGCTGTGGTTCGACGGCGATCGGCCGGTCGCGTTTGTCATGCGCGATGGCACGTACGTCATTGCCGAGAGCGATGACGGGCCGGCGCGCGAAGAACTCGTCGATTGGGCCGAGGCACTCCTACGTGAAGCAGGCCTGGCGGAGATCCAGACCTCCGCGATCGAAGGCAGCGCGTTGCACGGTGAGCTGATGCAAAGAGGCTTCGAGCAAACCGCCAAAAGCGCTGAGCTGATGACCGACACGGACATCGAGCCACCACGGCCGACTCTGCCGGAAGGCTTCCGATTCGCGTCGCTCGAGGATGTCGACGACGACACGTACATCGATGGACACCGTGCGGCGTGGTCGGACACCCGGCCGTCGCTCCTACCGGCGCGAGCTCCACGAGGCAGTCAGGCGCGCACCGCAATTCCGACCCGACCTGGTGACGATCGCGCTCGCGCCCGACGGAACGGTCGCGTCGTACTGCATCGGTTGGCTGGATGAGCAATCGGAGACGCTCGAGATCGAGCCGCTGGGCACGCATCGTGACTACCGGCGCTTGGGATTGGCGACGGCCGTTGTCCACGAGGTGACCCATCGTGCGTGGGCCAACGGCGCCAAACACGTGCTCGTCTGGAATGACCCCAACACCAACCCGGCCGCGTACGGCCTGTACACCGGCGCCGGCATGCGTCCGCGACTGCGCATCGCGGACCTCTCCAAGACGTTCTAGCCACGGGCGATAATGCGCGCGATGCGAGCACGAACGTGTCTGGCTTTAATGGTGCTGGCGATGGCTCTCGCCGCCTGCAATGTTGGTCGCGGAGGGCTCCAGTTTTCGCCCGACAAGCTGCCCGATGCGAGCGCGGGCCAGGCCTACGAGGCGATCATCACCGTTTCCAATAACGCCACGCCCGTTGGCGACATCTACGTCGGCGGCGGCGCGCTGCCTGATGGCATGACGCTCGTCTTCACACGCGGCTCGTCCAACTCGGCGACCTTGTCGGGAACACCAACGACAGCGGGCACCTACGTGTTCACGGTGTCAGCGTGGTGTCTGGGCACGAACGTGTCCGGCCAGAGCGGTGAGCGTAACTACTCGCTCGTGGTGAACTAGCCGGGAACTAGCCGCGCAGTGTCCCCTGGCGCAAAACCGCGAGAACGCCGCTCGCGCCCAGCGGCTTGCTGAAGAAGAAGCCCTGGCCGTACCGACAACCCAGCTCCGCCAGGCGCCAGGCCTGCTCGCGTGACTCGACACCCTTGGCCACGACATCCACGCCACGGACGTCGGCAATGTTGATCAGTGACAGAGCGAATGCGGAGTCTTCTGCCGGCCCGTTGATCGCGCCCACAAACTCGCGCGCCAGCTTGACCTGGTCGATGGGCAGGCGCTTCAGATCGGCCAGCGAAGTGGCCATGCCGAAGTCATCCAGCGCTACGCCAACGCCGGCTTCGCGCAGCTCGTCGAGCGCTTCTGCGATCGTCGTCGCGTCGCCTGACACACCGGACGTGAGCTCGACCGTCAGCAGACGGGGCTCCAGGCCGGCATCAGCAATATGGCGCAGCATGCGCGCCGCCACGCCCGGCTTGCGCAACTGCCCGGGCGTCACATTGACGCTGACAAAGCCTGGCCGCTCGTTATTGCGTGGCCAGGTCGCTGCAGCGCGAGCAGCCTCGCTGAGCACGAAGTCGCCGATGCCGTCGATCAACCCGGCCTGCTCCGCAAGGGGCAAGAACTCGATCGGCGGAATGGTGCCGCGGCGCGGATGACGCCAGCGGACGAGCGCCTCTGCGCCCGCGACCTGTCCGCCCCCGAGTCGAACTACGGGCTGGTACTCAAGCCTGAACTCACCGCGCTCGATGGCCACCGCGAGGTCGGAGCGCAGCTCGTCCGTTCCCCCGGTCGGTTTCGCCATATCTAAACCATAGCGCGCCGCGACCGGCGATTACCCGGCCTCCGCGCGCGCTCGTGTGAACACATCCAACAGCATTGGCGGGGTCAACTTGCCGGTGAACGTGTTCTGTTGGCTTGGGTGATACGACCCTAGCAGCGTGTACGGACCCACCTTCGCCTCCGCAGCGTGGCCAAATCTCGGCCGTGCCTTGGCCTCGTGGCCCAGCGCGGAGAGCGCGCGCAGAGCGCCATCCCAGGCGAATGCGCCCAGGCAGACGATCACGCGCACCTGCGTCAGCGCGCGCAGCTCATCGACCAGGTAGGGCAGGCAGGTGTCGCGCTCCTGCGGCGTGGGCTTGTTGCCGGGTGGCGCGCAACGATTGACCGCGGCCACGAACAGGCCCCTCAACGAGAGCCCGTCGTCGAGCCCGTTGGATGTCGGCTGGTTGGCGAAGCCGCCCTCGAACAGCGCCGGGAACAAGAAGTCACCCGATCGATCACCGGTGAAGACTCGGCCGGTCCTGTTGCCACCATGTGCCGCGGGCGCGAGACCGACCACGAGGACGCGCGCGTCCGGATCGCCGAAGCCGGGCACCGGCCGCGCCCAATAAGTCTGGCCGGCGAAGCGCGCCGGCGGATTGGCCGCGGCCGCTTCGCGCCACGCGACCAGGCGCGGGCAGCGGCGACACTCGACGATGTCTGCCTCGATCTGCTCGAGACGGGTCACCTCACCGCGCCGGCAGTCACTCCCCGCAGGATCTCCGAAAGGTGGGCTCTGTTGTCCGCTGTTCGGAAGTCGTGCAGCGCCTGCGACATGAGCAGCGTCTCGATCGCTGGCTTGTTCTTGTCGCGGACGTAGACCGCGGGGTGAATATCGCCCGTGTCGTCGGTCTCGACCGCGATCGCGACACCGGCTGCGCCCTCTTCGTCGACAAACTGCGCCAGCGGAACGATGCCCTGGTCGAGGATTCCCGTGTCCGGATCGAGCGAGAACGCGCGCGCCAGGTACGACTTCTGGTTCCACAGCTCGGGCCGGTGCGTCGCCTCTGCAAGGAGCAAGTCAACCAGATCCGCGGGCTTCACCGCCGGGTGCGGCGCATCGACGCCGAAGTGGGTGCGGGCGACGTGATAGACCATCGTTCGGGCGTTGTAGCGAGCGCCATGGACAGCGCCAGAGTTGGCCGGCAGGCCGTATTTCTTCATGCCTGACACGCCCTGTCCGATCGTGCCGGCAAAGTAGATGCCGGGCACAGATGCGCTCTCCCAGTAGTTCGTCATCTGGGGTAGCTCGCTGCGGCCGAAGACATCGACGCCCAGCGACTGCAGATCCTGCAGTGGGCACGTGAAGCCGGTCGCGGCGATGACCTCGTCAGCTTCAATGGCCATCTCCGTGCCCGTCTCGCTGCGCACGGTGAAGACGCGGAGCGCATCGCCGACGCGTTCGATGCGCGAGATAGAGGCATTCAGGATGAACACGCCGCCGCCCAGAATCTCGTCCTCGACAGGCAGCACGTAGCGCGCGCGAATTCCCGCCAGCGAGTGCGAGTTGATGCTCAGCTTGGCCGGCCGCGGCGAGGCCAAGACGATGCGCTGCGCCCACTGGAGCAGGCCCGTGGCCAGCTCGAAACCGCTGTTCTCCTTGCCCACGATGAACAGGCGCTTGTCGGCGTAGGTCTCCGCCGGGCGGGTGTCCACATAGTGCGAGGCGAGTTCGAAGCCGGGTGTGTCGGGCTTGAAGGGATGAGCCACGCCGACAGCGAAGATGGCCACCTGGCAGCGGTAGTCACCATCATTCGTGTGCAGCACGAATCGGTCGCCATCGCGCGACGTGCCTTCCCAGCGCGTGTCGAAGCGGATCTGAAGACCCGTCCGTTCCACGAACGTGGCCAGGTTGCGCTCCATCTCCGGTCGCGACGGGAACGAGGACGTACCGTCCATGAGATTGGGCATGATCGCCCGGTTTTCTGGCTCCTCGGCCAGCAGCGAGTTCCAGTCGTACCAGTAATAGAACGGATCGTCGCGCGGCACGGGACCGTACGGCTTGGTCCATGACAGCAGGCGCTGGAAGAACGGGAAGCGCCGGAACATGCCGCCCGGCACCGGATCTGCCGAGATGACGGCATGCTCGATGCCCAGGTGGCGCAGGTAGTAGCTGGCCTGTATCCCGCCCGGTCCGCTGCCGACTACGACAACCGGATAATCGCCTGGCGGGAAAGGCCGCTCGCCTAGCTCCGCCATCTGTTCGCGTTCCGCAGGCGCGTGGCCACGGCCTTGAGCATGCGCAGCATGACCGGCGGGTAATCGCGCAGGAAGCCCTCCAGCTCCGAGCCACCCAGATGCAGCACGCGCAGCTGGCGGGTGGTGACGATGTCGGCCACGGGCGGCTCGCCCAGGAGGACCGACATCTCGCCGAAGAAATCGCCTTTGCCCAAGCGCGAGATCTCCGTGCCGTCGATCTTGACCGCGACCTCGCCGTCGACGATGACGTAGAAGCCGGTGCCGGTGAAGCCCTGGCGCAGGATGCGCTGGCCGGTCGGGTACGACTCCTCTGCCATCTTGTGCGCTACGGCCTCAACCTGGGGCCGGGACAGGTCGGCGAAGAGCGCCAAACCTGACAGCGTGTCGATCAGCTCTTGCTGGCTCATTGCCATCTGGGCTGGCTCCTTAGTGGCGGCTAGTGGCGGTGCTGCTCGCCCGCCGCGCGGACGCGGACGACGAGGCCCTTGATCAGATTGAGCGAAAGTGCGCTGTCCTGTTCTAGCAGCGCCAGCAGGTCCCATGATGCGACCGCGAGCACGGTCGTCGGCTCGGCGGCCTGCACGTTGGCGTTGCGCGGTTGCTGGTCGATGACCGACAGCTCGCCGAAGAAGTCCCCGGCGTTGAGCGTGGCAAGGACGTCGTCAGCTCCGCGCTCGACGCGCACTGAGCCGGCGACGATGACGTACAAGCCCGTGCCCACCTGACCCTGGCGGACGATGAACGCGCCCGCTGCGAACTCCTGCTCGCCGGCAACCGCGGCCAACCGACTCATCGATTCCGCGCTGATGCCGGCGAAAAGCGGGACATCGCTCAGGAGTGTCGCTTTTTGCTCGTCGGTCAGGGCCACGCCCGCACGATAGCGCACCGCTCAATCGCCTTGATGTGAGCCCGAGCGGATGCCGAAACTTGCGAACTCGCCGGTGGCCGGCATACGAGCGATATCGACTCGCGTGACCTGCGCGCCGGGCGGGCCTTCGTTCAGCAGTCGCTCGAGCTTTTCCAGCGCCGTGGTCGGCCCTTCGGCGACCACGCGCACCGATCCATCGCCTTCGTTGGAGGTCCAGCCGACGAGCCCAAGCTGCGCCGCCTGACGGACGACGAACCAGCGAAAGCCGACGCCCTGCACCATCCCGCGCACGATCGCTTCGATCCGCTCAGGCGCGTGTTCGTGCGCTGGTTGTGTCACGCCGCCGCGCGCGTTCGCGGCCACTCGATGAGCAGCACGTCGAGCGCCAGCTCCGGGTTGGCATAGGCGTCCAGCGCACGACCGATCGCGTCGACGCGCTGAAGGAAGCCCGTCACCTCATTCGTATCGACCAGCTTGCCGGCCTCGCTCAGCTCGTCGAGCAGCTCGTGCTGATGCAGCTCGCGCGTGCCGCCGCGCGCCGCGACGGCGAGGTCGCGCGCGACGTCGCGCCACACAGCGACGATCTGGGTCACGGCCGCGCGACGCTCGGCAGGGCTCGCGCGGCGCGCGCTTCCACCGGCCCGTGCACGGCCCTTGGCGGGTTTCCGCTCTGCCTCCGCGTCGCCGTCGCCGGGCAGTGCCGCTCCGGCGGCTGCCGCGAGCGTGGCACCGTCGTCGATCAGCTCCTGGGCAGTGGCCAGCCGCCGCCGTCGATCGGCACTGAGCAGGTCGAGCAGCGTCCGTGACAGGCGGCCGTGGGCCATGACCGCCTCCGAGTTGGCGGCCAGTGCCAGGGCTGCTCCGGGCCGGCCGCCGGTCAGTCGGGCCAGCGCTGCGCCTCGCGCGGCGTCGCCGACGCCGCGCTCGGCGAGGATCCTGGTCAGCTCATCAGTCGCGACCGGCCCCATGCGGACTCGCGTGCACCGGCTGATGACGGTCGCCAGCAGCCGTGTCGAATCGTCCGCGGCAAGCACGATGACAACGCGGGCCGGTGGCTCCTCGAGCGTCTTGAGCAGAGCGTTCTGCGCATCCTCGTTGAGCCGATGCGCCTGCTCGATGATCGCGATCCGGAAGCGGCCTTCCAGCGGCAGCAGCGCCAGCTCTGAAGAGAGCTGCTGCACCTGGCTGATCTTGATCTGCTGACCTGCACCGTCAGGCGCGAAGCGATGCAGGTCGGGGTGGTTGCCGTGCGCGACCTTGCGGCACGCGGCGCATTCGCGACACGGCCGATCGGCCGGATCAGGCGCGAGACATAGCAGTCCCGCGGCCAGATCCAGCGCGAGCGTGGTCTTGCCGATGCCCTCTGCGCCCACGAGCAACAGCGCGTGGGGCGGATTGCCACTCTCGATCGCGCGCTCGATCAGCCGCTGTGCAGCGGGATGACCGCGCGTCAGGAGCGTGCCCACGAATACCTCCGCAAGCTCTGGCCTGTTGCGTGCGGTGGGCGCTCAGCCCTCCTCGGGGGCAGCGGTCGACTTGGTCGTCCGCCGCCGCGTGGTGGTCTTCTTCGCCTCAGCTGCGGGTGCGTCCGCGGCGGGGGCCTCAGCACTCGGCTCGGCAGAAGCTGCGCTGCTCGCAGCCGCGGCCTTGGTCGAGCGTGCCCGCGTCGGCTTCTTCGCCGGCGCAGGTGCCTCCGCTGGAGCGGCGGCCTCCACGGTCGGCTCGGTCGAAGCGGCTGGCTTCTTCGTCGTCGTCCGCGGCTTGCGCGCCGGCTTGGCGGGTGCCTCTGCCGGAGCGTCAGTGACTGACGCGACGAAAGTGTCGGACGTCGTCGTCACTGTCTCAACCACAGGCTGCTTGCGTGCCAACTCGGCGCGCAGCATCTCCTCAAGCTCGGGCGGAACCTCCGACCACGGCTCTGACGACGACGAGCGCTGCTCGACGTAATCGCGCTGTGGGGGACGCGGGCCGCGATCCTGAGGCCGACTGCCCTGCGGCGGACGGCTGCCTTGTGGCGGCCGGCTCTGCCGATTGCGGTCGCGGTTGCCACTCGGCTGCGCACGATTGCCGCCGGTGTTGCCGGTGTTGCCGTACGTGGGCTGGGCCGCACGCGAGCCGTAGCGCTCGCGATCGAGCGCGGCCTGGTACGCACCCGTCCGACCCCGACCACCTGTTCGGCCGCGATTGCCCTGGCCGCCCTGGCGCTGGCCGCCCTGGCGTCGCTCGGCGAGGAGGTACTCGGGCACCTCCGGCTCGTCGAAATCCTCCTCCAGGTCGCTGTCGCCACCGGTCAGATCGACCGAGGGCGGCATGGACGCGGAAGTGGGCATGCCCAGCTGGTTGTCCCAGACAGAGCCGAAGGCGTGCACCGGCGGCTGTGTCGTGGGCAGCTCCTCGAATTCCTCTTCCTCCTCGAAGGCCGCGGGCTCGCCGCTGACGGCAACGCCCTCGTCCTCCGGCCGCCGACCACGACCACGACCACGACCGCCGCGCCGGCGTCGGCGCCGTCGCGCGTCCTCGCCGCCCGGCTCCGTGCCGTTCGACGACGCGGCATATGCCGCTTCGTCTTCTGCATCAACGTCGAGTTCGACGTCCGGTTCGACGTCTGGCTCGCCGCGCCGCGACAGGCGCTCGCCGGGCAGCACGACGATGTTGGCGCCGTGGTCGGCGGCATCACCGTTGTCCTGATCGATGGGCTCGACCGGTGTCGCCGCTGCCGGACGCTCGTCGCGGACGGTGCGTGTGCGGCGTCGGCGCGGTGCGCCTTCTGTTTCCTTCTCCGGGACCTCTGTCATCGACAGGTCGCCCTCAGCAGCAACGCGACGGCCGCTCCGACCGCTCTTGTCCACGCGCGCGATCTGCGCGATGTCAGTGAACAGGTCGGCGACTTCGATCAGATCGGAGCTGGTATTGCCCCGGAAGCTGATGACCTCCACCCGGACGCCCATCTCCTGGACGGCGCGGATGGCGCTGGCAAAGTCGCCATCGCCGGAAACGACGACGGCGATATCCAGGTTGCGCGCCGTCTTCATCATGTCGACGACGAGCTCAATGTCCAGGTTCGCCTTGATCCGGCCGTCGCCGTACTTGCGGATGTCCTTGCTGATGACCTTGTAGCCGTTCCGTGCCAGGAAGGCGTGGAACTGGCGCTGGTTGTCGTTCTCCGGATCGAGACCGGTGTACGCGTAAGCGCGCACAAAATCCCGTCCGGCCGTGGCCGACTTGAGCAACGTGACGTAATCGATGTCCACGCCGGCCGCCTTGGCCGCGTAGAAGATGTTCGCCACGTCCACGAAGACGGCGACGTTCTTGCTCACGAATTTCTCCTGTTATTTGATTTACGCGCGCCTTTGCGCGCGGCCGAGACACGCTCGGCATGGGGTGCGCCGCTCGGGCTGCGGTCCTACGAGGACAACGCCGCGGCGCGAATGAGTGGGCAGCGCAGCCGGGGGCCCGCGTTGGTGAACCCCGCTGCTTCCCAGTGCGCAAGGTCTGCGGGCTCGGTGGGCACGTCGCCCTCGAGCACTGCGCAGCCTTTGTTGCGCCCTGAGCGGATTAGCTCGGCCAACATCGTCTCAGTGACTCCGTCGTTTTCGTAGCCTGCTTCTACTGCGAGCAGGTCGACCGTACCGACCAGCCCTCCGGCAGTGACCGACGGTCGCAGTGCGAGCACAGCGAGACCGACCAGCATCCGACCGTCGAGCGCGACGAGCACAGTGGTGTTGGGCAGGTAGACCATCTGGCGCAGGACATCAGCCGCGTTCGTCAGCTGCTCCCTCGACCAGCGCGAGTCGGCACGCTCGACCAGGGTGATGACCCGGTCGATGTCCGTCAGGCGCGCGTCGCGGAGCTGTAGTTCCACGCTGGCTGTGATCCCTCGTGATGGTCGGGCTGCCCTCCGAGACAGGTGCCCGTGACGCCACGGTCGACCGGTAGATCCGGTGGGAGTCGCCGCTCCGGAAGCGCAAACTTCACCTTGCGGTGGGGTCTGACGGCTGGGCCGGGGCGCTCCAACGTCTGTTGCAAACGGGGCGTCGCTGACTATCATACGGCATCGCGTCAGCGGGGAGATCGACGCGGTTGGTGCTCGTAACTCCGTCACGGAATAGGTCGTTGGGGAAGAAGGGTCGCTCCGCGAGGACCCGGTGGTAGCCGTCTGAGGGTGGCGCCACCCCCGAATTCGACACTCCGTACGCCGAGCCCTGGCCGATGCCGATTCCGCTGGACATGAGGAGGAATAGGAGGAGGCTCGCTTAATGAATCATCGTGCAGTGGTCGCCATTGCGGCCACGGCGGTACTCGTCGTGGGGGCTGCGTGCAACGCAGGCTCCGGGGCGAAGACGGTCAAGCTCGGCATCGAGCTCCCGCAGTCAGGCAATGAGCTCGCCAACGGCGAGCCGACCGCGAACGGCATCAAGCTCGCCATCAAGCAGGCGAACGACAAGAAGCTGATCCCGGGCTACACCGTCGACTTCAACAGCCAGGACGACGCGGTCAACGGCGTGCATGACCCTGACAAGGGCCGCGCGAATATGGCCACGCTCGTCGCCGATACCGCCGTTCTCGGCGTCGTCGGTCCCTTCAACTCGGGCGTCGCGCGCGCCGAGATCCCGGTCTCCAACGAGGCCGGCCTCGCCCAGTGCAGCCCCGCCAACACCGGTACAGACCTGACCCAGGCGGGCTCGGACGTGTACCGCTTCAACAATCAGGCGACGCGCAACTACTTCCGCGTTGCTGCCCCGGACAACATCCAGGGTCCGGCCATGGCCAACTTCGACTACACCGACCTTGGCAAGCACACGGCGTACGTGATGGACGACACCGAGCCGTTCGGCGTCGGCGTTGCCGATTCCTTCAGCCAGGAGTTCACTCGCCTGGGTGGAACAATCGTCGACAACCCGCGCGCAAGCGTGCCCAAGTCGACCACTGACTACACGCCGTTCTTCACCGCCGCAAAGGCGCTGAACCCGGAAGTCGTCTACTTCGGCGGCACCCAGGTCACCGGTGGTGGTCTGGCGCGCAAGCAGATGGTGGCGGCCGGTATGGGCGCAATCCCGTACACGGGTCCAGACGGCATCGCCGACCTGGCGCCGGGCGGTAGCACCGGTGGGTTCATCACGCTTGCTGGCGTGGAGAACTCCAACGATGTCTACGGCAGCGTCGCGGGCCTGCACGACCTCCCCTCGGGTAGCACGTTCACGGACGACTACACCAAGGAGTACGGCAAGGCGCCGGGCGCCTATAGCGCCCTCGCTTACGCCTGTGCACAGGTCCTTCTCAAGGCGATGGCCGACACCGCTACCGCTTCTGGCGGCGATCTCGCCAAGTGGCGGACGGCTGTGGATGGCTACGTCTTCGACACCGCTGCACACCATGTGTACGACACGGTTATGGGCTCGATCAGCTTCAACGCTTGTGGCGATATCGAGCAGCCAGTCATGTCGTTCTACAAGGTCGACCCAACTGCCGAAGGCGGCAAGGGCGGCTGGGTGTACATCAAGCAGCAGGCGTTCCAGCCGGGCGGCTGCTAATCCCCTAGTCCTTAGGGCCGGGAGGCGTTTCGCCTCCCGGCCGTTTTCTATCCGGCGCAATCTCACGAGGAGGTAGCGACTTGCCGAAGCGATTGCTGCGCCTGGCGGCAATCACGGTTCTGCTCCTCGCCGTTGCATGGCTTTCCATGCTGGTCCTGGCGTACATCGGGGCGCCCGTCAAGGACATGAACACGGTCGTCGCCCAGGGCACCGCGCAGTTCTTCAATGCGCTTGCCGCGGGCGGCATCTACGCCCTGATCGCCGTCGGCTACACGATGGTCTACGGCATCATCGAGCTGATCAACTTTGCCCACGGCGACGTATTCATGGTCGGCACATTCGTCGCCTATTTCGTCGCTGAGAAGTTCCTGGGTTTCACCGGCGCGATCGCCGACCCGATCGTGCTCGTGGGGGTCCTGGGGATCATGTTCCTGGTGACCATGCCGCTGCTCGGACTGCTGGGCGTGGGCATCGAACGATTCGCATACCGGCCGCTGCGTAACGCTCCGCGCCTGGCACCCCTGCTGACCGCCATCGGCGTGAGTTTCATCATCCTCAACATCGTCCAGATCGTGGTCACCTCGTCGCCCGTGCCGACGCCGCAGCTGATCGGCCTCGACGTCCGTTTCACCATCCTGGGCGCGTCGATCCCGTACCTGTACCTGTTCATCTTCGCCATAGCCATCCTGATGATGATCGCGCTGCAGCTGTTCGTCGGGCGAACGCGACTTGGGCGCGCCATGCGCTCCACGGCCCAGGATCGCGACGCAGCGCAGCTGATGGGCGTTGATATCAACACGACGATTGCCATCACCTTCTTCATCGGCTCAGCTCTTGCTGGCGCCGCTGGCGTCGTCTACATCCTGTACCTCGGCCAGACCCAGTTCACGATCGGCTTCTTCGCCGGTCTGAAGGCCTTCACGGCCGCCGTCCTGGGCGGCATCGGCAACACGGTCGGTGCGGCGCTGGGCGGGATGATCATCGGGTTCATCGAGGTCGGCGCGGTCGTCGTTGGCGTGCCGCGCTGGTCCGAAGCTCTCGTGTTCGGTGTGCTGATCATCGTCCTTGTGCTCAGGCCGTCCGGTCTACTGGGCGTGCCCCTGGGAGAGCGGGCATGACCGCGACTGCGGCCCAGGCGCCCGCGCCAAGGTCGATCCGCGACCGGATGCGCAACTATTCCGGCAGGCACCGGTCCATTTCGATCATCGTTGGCATGGCCGTCATCACGGCGATGCTGCCGTTCGTGGTCCTGCTGCCGCCATTCAACGGCTTCCTCACCCAGGGCGTGTGGGTCGACCAGTTCAACACCGCGGGCATCTACATCCTGCTCGCGATCGGCCTCAACGTCGTCGTCGGCATGGCCGGCCTGCTCGACCTTGGCTACGCGGCGTTCTTCGCCATCGGTGCTTACTCGTACGGCATGGTCGCCTCGTCATACAGCGGCATACACGTGCCGTTCTGGCCGTGGCTCATCGTGGGCGCCGTCATCGCCGCGCTGTTCGGCATCGTCCTTGGCGCGCCGACGCTGCGCCTGCGCGGCGACTATCTGGCCATCGTCACCTTGGGCTTCGGCGAGATCGTGCCCGTGTTCTTCACCAACTCGGACCAGCTCGCCGGCGGTACCAACGGCATTCCCGGCATCGACCGGCCCACGCTGCCGTTCGAGATTGTCATCGGCGGTCAGTGCGTGACCTGCTTCAGCGCCGCGCAGCCGTACGGCTTCTACTTAGTGATGATTGCCATCGTCACCTCGGTGATGATTCTGGCCTATCGCTTACAGGATTTGCGCCTTGGCAGATCATGGAATGCCATCCGCGAAGACGAGCTGGCGGCCGCATCCAGCGGCATCAACACGGTCACAACCAAACTGCTGGCTTTCGCCATCGGCGCATCGACGGCCGGTTTCGCTGGCGTCTTCAGCGCCGCCCGCAACGTCTTCGTGGCACCCGTCCAGTTTCAGTTCCAGGTCTCGTTCACGATCCTGGCGATGGTCGTCCTGGGCGGCATGGGCAACATATGGGGCGTCGCTGCCGGCGCCTTCATCATCTTCATCATTCAACAGGTCTTCCTGCCCCAGCTGACGAACTTCCTGCACCCGCTGGGCATCCCGATCCTGTCCCAGATCGACTTCTTGCAGTACCAGTTCCTGCTCTACGGCATCCTGCTCGTGGTCATGATGCTGTTCCGTCCTGAGGGCCTCTTCCCGAGCGCTCGAAGGCGTCGTGAGCTGCACACTGAGTCCGCCGGCGAGGAGGAGATGAAGTCTCCGCGCGAAGCGTCACCAGACATCGAAGTCAGCTCGGATCTCGACGAATGACCGCAGACGCGAACGCAGATCCAACCCCGATGGCTGCCGTCGACCAGGCGGCAACCGACCAGGCGGACAACGTCCTCGTGGCCAACGAAGTCACCAAGATCTTCGGCGGCCTGGTTGCCGTGAAGTCAGTCAACATGAACATCAAGCGCGGCATGATCTACAGCCTGATCGGCCCCAACGGCGCAGGCAAGACGACGTTCTTCAACGTGATCGCAGGCATCCTGCCGCCCAGCTCGGGCACTGTGACGATCAACGGCAATCCGCTCATTGCAGCTTCGCGGCGGGCGTGGATGGAGCCGATCACCTGGTTCGTACCGGGCCTCATCATCCTCGTACTGGGCCTGCCTGTGGGCGGCGAGAACGTGCGCAACCAGGCCGTCTGGGCGCTTCTGGCACTGCTCGTGACGACGATCATCCTGTCGATCGCAATGTCCCGGCCGCCGTACTACGAGCGCTTCATCCGCGCCCTGGGCGTGTTCCGCAACGCGCGGCCGAACGACGTTGTACGCGCCGGCGTCGGACGCACATTCCAGAACATCCGTCTTTTCCAGAACATGACCGCGCTCGAGAACGTGCTCGCGGGCATGCACCTCCAGCTCCATTCGAGCCCGGTCGATGCGCTCGTCAGCACCCCGCGCAAGAGGCGCGAGGAGGTTCAGGCGGCGGCCAAGGCGGAGGAGTACCTGACCCTGGTCGGACTCAACGGCCGAGGAGACGAGCTCGCCCGCAACCTGCCCTACGGCGATCAGCGCCGGCTCGAAGTTGCTCGTGCGCTTGCCTCGGAACCGACCCTGCTCCTGCTCGACGAGCCGACAGCCGGCATGAACCCACGCGAAACCGCCGAGATGACTGCACTCATCAATCGCCTGCGCAATGACATGAATCTGACCGTGCTGCTCATTGAGCACGACATGCGCGTGGTCATGGGCATCAGTGACTGGATCACCGTCCTCGATCACGGCGAACGCATCGCCGAAGGAACGCCGGCAGAGGTGCGTGCCAACCCACGCGTCATCGAAGCGTACCTGGGCAAGCCGCCCGAACACAGCCCGGCAGCGGGCGCGGCCGAGGACGCCGCGCTCGAGGAAGCCGCGACCGAATGACCGCTCAGATGACAGCCACCACCAGCGCCCCGGCGACGGACAAAGACAAGTCCACGCCAATGCTCGAGCTCGACGCGATCGAGACCTTCTACGGTCGCATCCAGGCGCTCAAGGGTGTGACCCTTGAGGTTGCCGCCGGCGAGATCGTCACCCTCCTTGGGACCAACGGCGCAGGCAAGACGACAACGCTGCGCACGATCTCCGGCCTCCAGCATCCGCGCGTGGGCAAGGTTCGCTTCGAGGGCGACGACATCTCGCAGGTATCGGCCAACAAGCTGGTCTCGCGCGGCATTGGCCACGCGCCGGAGGGCAGGCGCATCTTTTCGCGCCTGACTGTGCTCGAGAACCTCCAGATGGGGGCATACACGCGCAACGCTGCCGAGCAACAGGAAGACCTCGAACGAGTCATGACACTCTTTCCGCGTCTCCAGGAACGGCTCAAGCAGCTCGGTGGAACACTCTCTGGTGGCGAGCAGCAGATGCTCGCGATCGGTCGGGCGCTCATGTCGCGACCGCGCCTGCTATTGCTCGACGAGCCGTCGCTGGGCCTCTCGCCGCTTCTCGTGCAACAGATCTTCTCGATCATCTCGGAGATCAACGCGCAGGGCATGACCATCCTGCTCGTCGAACAGAACGCGCTCCAGGCCCTGTCGATCGCCCATCGCGGCTACGTGCTCCAGACGGGCAAGGTCATACTTGCCGACAGCGCCGCGGGTTTGGCGGCCAACGAAGGCGTACGCAAGGCGTATCTCGGCGAGGACTGACACCTTTGGCCTTTGAAGAAGGCCCGCACTTAGAGCGAGTCAGACGCAACAAATACCCACGCTGGCCGGTCGTAGCGATCGGCCTGGGCATAGTGCTTGTCGCGCTCGCGGTCACCCAGCCTTGGGCGCGCAAGCCCCAGAGATCGGACGCGCTTGCGGCCGCGTCGCCGCGTGATGCGCCCTCGGCCAATCCAGCCGCGCAACCGGCGGTTGACGCGGCAGGGCTCTATCCCCAGTGCTTCCCCACGATCGGCTGGCGGGTCACCTCGCTCCAGCAGACCGTCCGGCTGGGCGTGCGCACGGCATGGCCGGTGACAGTGACGACACGGCCGGACGCGAGCCGCGCAGACACCCCCAGGGTCTTCGGCAGTGGCGTCGAGGCGATCGGCTTCTGCACGCCGGGCATGGACGAGTTGACCCGAACGCAATACGTCGGCGACGTCTCCCTGTGGCGTCGCGATGCGGAT
>CAVQDZ010000008.1:0-750344 GCA_963711405.1 uncultured Chloroflexia bacterium | reverse complement strand
TCCTGGACCGGCTCAACGCTAAATATCTGGCGGGCATGGCGCAATACAACGGCTTCCCGCCGAACCTGCCGACGGCGCGGATCAAGGCGTTCAACGACGCCTATAAGGCAAAATTCGGCGAGGAGTTCCACGGCTTCGCCGCGCAGTCCTACGATGGCCTGCACATCGCGGTCGAAGCGATGGCGAAGGCCGGCACCATCAGCGATGGCAAGGCGATCCGCGATGCGCTCGCGGCGCTCTCCAGCGAAGGCGTTATCGGCCCGATCAAGTTCGACGCCAAGGGTCAGGCGTCGCCGCCGGTCTACATCACGCCCAATGGTGCGACGACGGCCGGCGCCGGGTGGTATTTCCCGAGGCGTACAAGGCGGATTGCGGCGGTGGCTGATCGTCCTCGACGGCCGGCCTTGATCGCGCGGGAGCCGCGATGCTGACCGCGCTGGGCGAGCAGATCGTCAACGGCGCTGTGATCGGTTCCGTCTATGTGCTGGTCGCGCTTGGCATGGTGCTGATCTTCGGCGTCATGCAGGTCTTGAACTTCGCCCATGGCGCGCTATTCATGTTCGGCGGCTATCTTTGCCACTTCGCCTTCTTCAAGCTGACCGGCAGCTACCCGGCGTCGATCGCACTGTCGATGCTGACGCTTGCAGCGTTGGGTCTGTTGCTAGAGCGGGCCGTGTTCCGGACGCTGCGTGACAACATCCAGATGCAGATCGTCGCCTCCCTCGGCCTGATCCTCGTGATTTAGAATGGCGTCGTCGCGCTGTGGGGCCCGAACGCGCTGCAGATGCGCGTGCCGACAGCCGAAACGATCGTGCGGCTTGGCCCGCTCAGCTTCACGGTGCAGCATTTTGTCATCATTGGCACCGTCGCCGTGACGGTGATCCTGCTCCAGCTTTTTCTGGTGCGAAGCCGGCTCGGCACAGCGCTCCGCGCCACAAGCCAGAATGGGGAGGCGGCGCGGGTGGTCGGCATCGACACCGACCGCATCTTCATCATCACCTTCATGATCGCGAGCGCGCTGGCGGCGCTGGGCGGGGCGCTGCTCGGCCCGCTGTTCCTGATCTTCCCGCAGATGGGCGATCTGCCGCTGCTCAAGGCGCTGACCGCGATCGTGCTGGGCGGCATGGGCAGCGTGCCCGGCGCGGTGATCGGCGGCCTCGCCATCGGCATCGTCGAGGCCGTGTCCACGCTGTTCATCCCGACCGACTTCCGCGACACCGTGGTGTTCGGACTTCTGATCCTTGTGCTGCTGGTGCGGCCATGGGGGCTGTTCGGTGTGCGCGTGCGGGGCGAGGCCTGACGATGCGGGCATGGCACGCGACCGCAGGCGTGCTCGGCTTGTTTGTGCTGCTTTATCTCGTGCCGGTCCTCGCGCCCAACCAGCTCTACGCCCTGCACATTCTGACCCTGGCCCTGTGCTACGCCGTGCCGGCGATCGGGCTCAATCTGCTGTTCGGGTACACCGGACTTGTCGCTCGGCCACATGGGTTTCGCCGGTGTCGGCGCCTACACCACCGCGCTATTGATGAAGAACGGCATCGTCGGCTTTGCCCCGGCGCTGGTGGCGGGCGCCATCGCCGCCGGCGCGGTTGGATTGCTGGTCGGGCTGCCGTGTCTTCGCCTGCGCAGCCACTTCTTCATCATCGTAACGCTCGCGGTCGGCGTCATCCTCTACACCCTGTTCAACAACCTCGACGCGCTCACCGGCGGCGCCGAGGGCCTGCCCGGAATTCCGCGGCCGCCGCCGCTCGATCTTGGCTTCACCGTGATCGACTTCCGCCGGCAGCAGGGCTTCTACTGGCTGACGCTGACGGTCTTCGCCGCCATGTTTCTCGTGCAGTGGATGATCGTGCGCTCCGATTTCGGGCGCACGCTGGCCTCGCCGCGATTCGCCAGGACGAACGGCTCGCCCGGCGCGCGGAGTTCGACGTGTTCGCCCACAAGATCGCGGTGTTCGCGATTTCGGCCGGCGATCGCCGGATCGGCGGCGGTGCTGAAGGTGACGTTCCTGCGCGTCGCGGCGCCGCGACGCTTCGAGCCTGCCGAAAGCATCAATCTGCGTCATCATCGTCATCGTCGGCGGCGCCGGCTATCTCGCTGGGCCGCGATCGGGCGGTGCTGTTCATCGCCCTTCCCGAGGTGCTCCGCATCGCCAACGAGTGCGCCTGATTCGTGATTTTCGGCGTCATGCTGGTCGCTGTTCGCGCTGTTATGCGCCGCGCGGCGTCTGGCCGGATTGCTCGCCGCGCTTCTGTGCCGGCGCCCGGTACGAAGCCAACCGGGTTCGCCGTCATGCCCGCCATCCTTGAGGTCGCGGGCCTGCGCAAACGCTTCGGCGGCATCGTCGCGCTCGATGGCGTCGCGCTGGACCATCGACCATCCCGGTATCTACGGACTGATCGGTCCCAATGGCGCCGGCAAGACCACGCTGTTCGACGTCATCTGCGGCCGGCAGACCGCGGATGCCGGAGCGATCCGGTCTCGAGGGCGCAACCCATCGAGTTGCCCTGCGCGTGCATCAGCGGGCGCGGCTGTGGTTTCTCGCGCACGTTCCAGGAATGCCGCGTCCTCTACGGAAGAGACCTGCCTCGACAACGTGCTGTTTGCCGCGCAGGACAAGCGTCTCGGCTCCGAGCTGAGCCAGTGCCTGACCGCGCAACCGGCGCGCCCGCGATGCCGCCGCGCCGAGGCGCGGCGGCTGCTGGCGCTGGTCAATCTCGAAAGCTACGCCGATGTGCCGGCGGCGGCGCTGTCCTATGGCCAGCGGCGGCTGCTCGAAATCGCCTCGGTGCTGATCGCGGCCCGAAAATCCTGCTGCTCGACGAGCCGGCATCCGGCGTCAATCCGACGCTGCTCAACACGCTTCGCGATTTTCTCCGCCGCATCCATGCGGAGCGGCAGATCGTGTTCTTGATCGTCGAGCACAACATGGAATTCATCATGTCGTTCGCCTCGCGGATCGTGGTGATGCATCAGGGGCAGGTGCTGGCGCGAGGGCACGCCCGCCGAGGTGCAGGCCGACCCGCGCGTCATCGAGGCCTATCTCGGATGAGCGCCAGCGATCTTCACCGTGAGCGGCCTGCGCCCGGCTACGGCGGCGGACGGCTGATCGTCGACGGCGTCGATCTGCAGTCGCCGCCGGTGAGGTCGTCACCATGATCGGTCAGAATGGCGCGGGAAAGTCCACCGTGCTCAAGGGCATCTACAACATGACGCCGGAACGTCACGGCGACGTGCGCATCGCCGGCGCGCCGGTGTTCCGCATGGCGCCGCACGAGCTGCTGCGGCGCGGCCTCGCCTACATCCCGCAACAGCACACCATATTCCCGAAGCTCACCATGCCAAGCGCGACCAACACGCGCGCTTCGTGCGATCCCCAACCGTCGGCCTCCATCGCGCAGGCGATTGCCTCCACGCTCAACGTATTGTTGGCTACCGCCTCGCGAATCCAGGCATCTACTGCATCGTCGAGGTCGTCTAGACTGGCCACCGGATTGCTGTGCTCGTCCAGGTGTGCGCCCTGGTCGAGCATGCTCAATTCTGTTTGTGCTGAGATGCCAGTCATTGAGACCTCCAAGCGATACTTCCGTGCTAGTTACCAGACTTGCACCGCTCCATCGCTTTTCACCGCCGTGCAAATATCTATTTTTGATTCGTCCGAACAAGCACCGCTCGTGAAAACACTCGCTTCAGTTCTCAACAATTTCTTTAGCGGATGTATTCATCAAGGCAACGTTGGATATTGAATAGAGTGTATTTGCTCTGCGCATTGTCCACCGGCAACCCGGAGTGCGGCACCAGCGTCAGGCACTCAGCTTATCGACGTACCAAACGCCAGCGCATGTCCCGCGTAGTACAGCGCCATGAACAGACACAACGAAGCGGCATAGCCAATCGGCACTAACCAGGGACGACGCACCAACCGCTGCTCAGTGCGGTTGTCACCGACCACCGCGCACAGCACAACGACGATCAGTGTGTGACCGATCAGATCGACCTTACCAAAGGTACCAACGGCACTGATAAACATGATGGCGAGGATGAGCGCCGCCACGCGACGCACCAAGGGCGTCCACATCAAAGCGAATATGCACGCCGGGCATGGATGAGTTGACCCGAACGCAATACGTCGGCGACGTCTCCCTGTGGCGTCGCGATGCAGGTGGAGCGATCGTGGCGGTCACAGACGCCGGCGTGCTCGACCCTGAGCTGGCAGCGCAGGGAGAGGTCTATCTCACTCCACCCGCGTCGATATCCGCCAACGGAACGTGGCCGGCAGGCGACTACTTCTTCGAACTGCGGCCGCGTGGGAGCGCACCGGGAACGGTCACCACCTCAACGCGTTGGCTGGCCGTAAGGCTGGTGCCCGAAAGCCCGACCCAATCACCCCGGCCGACGTGGACGCCACGATCCACGCCGAGCAACACGGCGGCCGCCGCCGCGCAAGTTAAATGACGTTTATGCAATACGCATGACAGATATCCACACCAATATGCGAATGGGTTGTACTGTGCCGACTTCACAAATACGCTAGACCCACGAATTGAGGAGGCCTGGGCTTTGAATCGACTATCTGGAATCGCTGCACTCATGGCGATCGTGGTTGTCGCCGTCGCGTGCGGCAACTCGTCAGCCACGCCCACCGCGCCCGCGCCGACCAGTGCGGCAGCGACGCAGGCTGCATCAACGACCGCCCCCGCAACGCAGGCAGCGTCAACGACGGCGCCGGCCTCGCAGGCTGCGCCTACAACCGCACCGGCGTCGATGGCACACGAGTCCACGGCACCGGAATCCATGGCTCCGGAGTCGATGGCACCTGAGTCGTCAGCTCCAACGCCGGCCGCTTCGATCGCCGTCGTGGCGACCATCCCGCCGGAGCTGCTGCTCTTCACGGGCAAGCTTGTCGTCTGCTCCGACCTGCCTTACCCGCCGCAGGAGTACTTCGACGCGGAAGGCAATCCGATCGGCTCCGACATTGAGATCGCACAGGGCATCGCAGCCCGGCTTGGGCTGACGGCGCAGGTCGAGAACTCGGTCTTCGACACGATCATTCCCGCGCTCACGGGCGGCAAGTGCGACATCATCGTGAGTGCGCAGAACATCAACGACGACCGGTTGACCCAGGTCGACATGATCCCGTACTTCCAGGCCGGCCAGGCGTTCCTGGTTCAGAAGGGCAACCCGTCCAACCTGCAGGTACAGACGGACCTGTGCGGCAAGAAGGTCGCCGTTGAGGCGGGCACCACGATGCTTGACTTCCTGAGCGGCACGGGCACCTTCAAGAACGGTGGACTGCCCAAGATCTGCTCCGACGCAAGTCTGCCGGACGTTCAGGCAACCCCATTCCAGAAGGATCCTGATGCTCTGTCGGCCCTCCAGGCCGGCGCCGCGGATGCCTACTTCTCTGATCTGCCGGTCGTGATCGGCTATGCCGACGCCCAGCCCGACACGTTCGAGGTTGCTCCCGTCCCGCAGATCGATCCTGCGCTCGAGGGCATCAGCATCGCCAAGTCAACTGACCCGGCGGTGGCCACCAGCCCGATCTTTGACGCAGTCAAGGCCGCGCTGCTGGCGATGATCTCTGACGGCTCATACCAGGCGATCCTGGCCAAGTACCACGTCGACGCTGGCGCCATCACCAGCGACGTCGTGAACACTCCACAGGTCGCACCTTCGCCGGCCTCCTGATCCTTCAGGAGCCGGGGAAGCGGGCTCTGTGATTCAGTCACCCAAAGCCCGCCGAGCGTTAACGCTCGGCGGGCTGCTTCTAATTGCCGTGATCATCGAGGCGTGCTCTGGAGGCGGCCGCCGCGCCACTGCCTACCAGTACAACTGGGACATCTTCTTCGATTCGCTGTTCAGGCCCGATCCGCGCATCATCCACGGCGTCCTGCTGACTGTGTCAATCGCGGTCATCAGCCAGGTTATCGGCGTGGTTCTGGGCGTCTTTGGTGCGCTCGGGCGTCTGTCGCGTATTCGGCCGGTGCGCTGGATCGCCAACACCTACGTCTGGATCTTCCGCGGCACCCCGCTGCTGGTCCAGATCATGATCATCTACTTCGGCCTGCTGAACACGAACATCTTCCGCTGGGATGACCTCAACATCGGCGGGTTCGTCGTCGAAGGCAAGATCCTGGCCGGCATCTTCGCTCTTGGGGTAAATGAAGGCGCATACATGACGGAGATAGTGCGCGCGGGAATCATCTCGATTGACCCCGGGCAGACGGAGGCCGCCCGCTCGCTCGGGATGACCTACCTCAAGGCCATGCGCCGTATCGTGCTCCCGCAGGCGGCCCGGGTCATCGTTCCGCCGCTGGGCAACGAGTTCAACAACATGCTCAAGACCACGTCACTGCTGACGATCATCTCCGTGCAGGAGCTGTTCGTGACCTTCCAGATCTTCAACGGCAACGGGCCGACGTCGTTCCACCCATTCGAGCTGTTCCTGGCGTGCGCCGTCTGGTTCCTGCTGCTGACCACGATCTGGAGCGTCATCCAGTCGTGGATTGAACGGCGCCTGGCCAAGGGCACACCCGGCGCATCAACCGATGGGCCGGGCTTTACGTCGCGGCTCCTTGGTTTTCGCCGCCAAACAATTGGCCCTCCAACCTCAGGCACGCGCTGATGGTTGAGATCGGATCGGACCTGCTCAGCGTTGCCGGCGTGCCGGACGAGACGCGTGCGGTCATCGTCTCGGCCACTGACGTCCACAAGTCCTTCGGCCGTCTGGAGGTCCTCAAGGGCGTGTCACTTGAGGTCAAACATCGCGAGGTCGTGTTGATCATCGGGCCATCAGGATCCGGCAAGACAACCTTCCTGCGCTGCATCAACCATCTCGAGAAGATCAATGCGGCACGATTCGGGTGAACGGCCAGCTGATCGGCTACCGCGAGGAAGACGGCAAGCTCGTCGAGGACAAGGAATCGGCGATCGCCAAGCAGCGCCGTGACATCGGCTTTGTGTTCCAGCGCTTCAACCTGTTTCCGCACAAGACGGCACTCGAGAACGTGATCGAGGCACCGGTGCAGGTTCGCGGCGAGAAGGTGGAAGCCGCCACCGAGATCGGTCGCGCCCTGCTCACCCGCGTCGGACTCGGGCACAAGATCGACGCCTACCCGGCGCAGCTGTCAGGCGGTCAACAGCAGCGCGTTGCGATCGCCCGCGCGCTGGCCATGCGCCCGGCGCTGATGCTCTTTGACGAGCCCACCAGCGCGCTCGACCCGGAGATGATCGGCGAGGTCCTCAAGGTGATGGAGGAGCTGGCTCACGAGGGAATGACGATGATCGTCGTCAGTCACGAGATGGGCTTCGCGCGTGAGGCCGCCGACCGAGTCGTCATGATGGATGACGGCCAGATCATCGAAGAAGGCACTCCCGAGCACTTCTTCGAGGCGCCGACCCACGAGCGCACCAAGGCTTTCCTATCCAAGATCCTCTAGCAAGCGACGCCAGCAGCAGTCGCCCAAGGCGGACCGCGGAGGGAAACTAGGTCGTCTCGTACAGCTCCCGGCGCAGCACGCCGATGAACGGCAGGTTGCGGTAGAACTCGCCGAAGTCCAGGCCGTAGCCCACGACGAATTCGTCGGGGATCGTGAAGCCCGTGTAGTCGATCGGGATCTCGACCAGGCGTCGCGCGGGCTTGTCGAGCAGCGCGCAGATGCGCAGCGACGCAGGGTTCTTGCCGCGCAGGTAGCGCAGCAGATAGTTCAGCGTCAGGCCCGTGTCGATGATGTCCTCGACGATGAGCACGTCGCGGCCGGCGATCGATGAGCTGAGGTCCTTGAGGATGCGCACCAGACCGGATGTCTCTGTCGTCGCGCCGCCGTACGAAGAGACCTCCATCAGGTCGATCTGGACGGGCACGTCGATCGCGCGCATCAGGTCGGCCATGAACGGCAACGAGCCCTTCAGCACGCTGACGAGAGTCACGGCGCGGCCGTTGTAATCGGCACTGATGAGCGTGCCCAGCTCGCGCACCTTGGCTCGAATCTCGTCCTCGCTGATCAGGATCTGGCCGATGTCTGCGCCGAGATCCGGTAAGCCGAGCCTGCCGCTCACCCTCAACCATCAATATGCCCCTCCTCTAGTCACGAAAGCGATCGCGCGGCGTCGAAATGCCCGCCGACCGCGCCGGCGCCGCGAGCCGCGCGAGACGCGCCGGCGCGCACCGAATGTTGAAGTGGTACGAGCCGGAGACCACCAGGCGCGCTGCGGTCGTCGCCGATCAATCCCGTCGGCGTCATTCGCCACGAGTTGTGGTGAATCGCTCTGCGCTGCCACGACCTGCGGCGGCACGACCAGCGCCAGCTTGACCTGGCTGTTGGCCCGATCAGCGGCGACCTGTCCTTCGAGGCCACTGAGCGAAGCGGCGAGATCGAAGCGGCCGTACTTGAGCATCAGGGCGCGGAAGTCCTTGCCGTAGAACAGCTTCACGCGGATGTCCGGGTACAGCTCACGGAGTCGGCGCAGCTTGCGGTTCTTGCGCCGCACGAGGCTCTGCTTGAGCGTGGTCAGCTCGACGTAAACGTTCAGATCGGGCAAGAAGAAGTCGGGCGAGAAGCTTTCGACGACCTTGCCGTCGAGACCCCACATGATCGGGAAAGTGCGCGGCTCGTACTCCCAGCGGACGCCGTAGTAGTCGAGAATCCGAGCCAGCTCAGCCTCGCTGGCATGCGCGAATTCGGTCTCGTCCGTCACCTGCGCGCGGCGCCGTCCGTTCCGCCGCCACCCGCGGCCAGCAGCTCGCGCATGTCGCCGTCGAAACCGGTCAGAAGTTGGTGCATATCGAGCACGTCGTCCGCAGTAACCAAGGTCGTGTTGGTCGGCAGGTCCTCGCCCAGGTGCTCGGGCTCAAGGTCTACCGCGAGCTCGATGTCAGATGCGTCGATGATCGACAGCTCGGTCGCGTCCCCCTCGACGGTCACGATCGCAACCGTGTGGCTGCCGCAGCGCGAGCAGTCCAGGTCGACGAAGAACAGGCCTTCACGCTCGGCAAGGAGCTTGATCCGGCTGCCCCGGTAGCGGCGGCCGCAGGCCGGACAGGTGAACGACGTCAACTGGGTCCGCAACCAGTCGGGACTGTCCATCTGCGGCAAAGTCTAGCCCGTTGGCGGCAGTGGGGCAGAGTATCGCGACAAGGGTGCGCGGTATACTCCCCGGCAGTATGAGCACACCAACTCGAACAGACGCGCACGATGGCCACGATGGGCCTTCGCGTCACAGCTATAGCAAAGACCGAGCACAGCTGTTGCGTCGCCTGGCGCGCATGGAGGGCCAGGTGCGCGGCATCTCGCGCATGATCGAGCGCGACGAATACTGCATCGACATCCTCCAGCAGACGGCTGCACTGCGCGCCGCGGTCGACGCCGTGTCGCTGCTGCTGATGGAGGACCATGTCGCCGGCTGCCTCGCGACCGCCGTCAAGACAGGCGACGCGACCGCCTACACGGAAGAAGTGATGGAGGTCGTGCGCCGAAGCATGGGCCGCCCGGTTAGGGCTCGCCCAGCCGACTGAACAGCCCGGCCGACTGACCGCCCGGACACCGGCCGACAGGTCCACTTCTTCCACAACCGCAAGTCGTCTGCGACGCTTTCTCCACAATCCACGCACGGCTGTGGGAAGTCGTGGAAAACAGGGTTGACCCTCCGCTCCACGCTGGCGAGACTCGCGCCCTCCACACCACTGGCGCGCCCTAAGCGGGGAGGCGTCCCAGACCGAGTACGGTAACCTCGCCGGCTCCGGCGACCGGGGAAACCCGGTCAGATCAGCCGGCTAGCGGGGGAAAACTGAAAGGCCGGTGGTGTCGGAAACGTCACGCCAATGGGAGCGGGGACAGCGCAACGCTTCAGGGACGTTCGGGCATGGACGTCACTGATCGGTCCTCGCTCCCACGGCGACCCTCCACTACCTCCCCTGATCGTCAACTGCTGCCGCGCGACGTGCGCGAGCTGCCGCCGCTCGACGCAGATTTCGCCCATGTGCTCGACGCTGGAGTGCACGAGATAGGGCTCGACCTGACCCATCCTCAACACGCCGCGATCGAGGACCACGTCCGGCTGCTGCTCGCCTGGAACCAGCACATCAACCTGTCCGGCCTGCGCGACAGTGGCGCGATCGCGCGCGGCCACGTCCTCGACGCACTCCTGGCCGTGCCCGCGCTGCGTGAGCTCGCACGCGGCGCAGGCCGGCGTGGCGTCAGCTTGCTCGACATCGGCAGTGGCGGAGGCTTTCCGGGCCTGCCACTCGCGATCGCACTGCCGGCGGGTCGCGTGGCGCTGGTTGATTTCGATCGCGAAGAAGGCCGCGTTCCTCGAAGCGGCCGCGGCCGTGGTTGGAGACGCGTTGAGCGACGCGCCGGCAGAACGGCCACAGATGACGGCGCTCGCCGAACGGGCCGAGGACCTGGCCGACGAACCCGATTACCGAGAAGCTTGGGACCTGATCGTGGCGCGGGCCGTCGGCACGGTCGCCGAGTGTGCCGAGCTGGGGCTGCCGCTCGCGCGCCGCTACGGCCATTTGGTCATCTGGAAGCGCGCGAGCGACGATTGGGCGGGCGCGTCCCTCGATGACGAAATCAGCCGGGCGCGCAGGATCGTCCAGGCCGTCGGCGGCGCGGGCATCCGCGTCGTCAAGCTGGAGGCCGGCGAGAGAGTCGGCCTGCCCGGCAGCTGCCTGATCGTGATCCGGAAGGTGCGGCCCACGCCCGATCGGTATCCACGTTCTCCGAACGAGCGGCGCCGAGGGACGCTACCCTGACCGCCGATGCGGATCGCCGTGCTGTCTGACATCCACGGCAACCTGCCCGCCCTGGAGGCGGTGCTCGAAATGCTCAAGCCGTACGACGCCGTTTGGCAGCTGGGCGACATCGTGGGCTACGGCCCGCAGCCAGATGAGGTCGTCGCACGACTGGCAGAAGAGGGAGCAACGGGCGTGCGCGGCAACCATGACGCTGCAGCCCTCGGCGAGCTCGACACGGACAGCTTCAACGATGACGCGCGCGCGGCAGTCGAATGGACCGCGGACCGCATCGAGCCTTCCACGCGCGACTGGCTGGCGCAGCTACCGCAGCGCGCGACGGAGGATCCCTTCACGCTCGTTCATGGCAGCCCGCGCGACCCGATCTGGGAGTACATCTTCACTGCCGGCATCGCGCGCGCAAACCTGTCGTCGTTCGAGACGGACTACTGCCTGGCCGGCCACACGCACGTTCCCGTCGTCTATCGCGAGAAGGGTGGCCGGATGGAGGGCGTCCAGATCGACGACGGCTACAAGTTCAAGCTCGGCAGCCAGCGCGTGATCGCCAACCCGGGCAGCGTCGGGCAGCCGCGCGACGGCGACCCGCGCGCCAGCGCGATGATGTTCGACTCGGACAAGCACACGCTCGAGTGGCACCGCGTCGAGTACCCGATCGAGCAGGTCCAGAAGCTGATGACCCAGCGCAAGCTTGCCGCCGCGCCTGGTGCGCCGGCTGTCCTTCGGCCTGTGAGCGACCCGGACCGCCCGCAGCCGCCCGGCTCGATGAAGCCGTGGCTGCACGGCCGCAAGCCCGGCGATCGACGCGTGCGCGTCGATCGTCCGCACGCGCAGTACTTCCGCTACTCAGGCCCGGGCACGCTCGTCGCGCGTGAGTCGGCGTCTACGCCACGGACACGGACCGGCCGATTCCTGAGCGACTTCCGCCACGCGATGCTGGGCCGCGCCCTCTCGATCCACGAGGAGATCGACGAGCGACTGTCGAAGAAAAAGGCGCTGGCCATCTTCAGCAGCGACGCGATCAGCTCGTCCGCATACGCGACGGAGGAAATCCTGCGTGTGCTTGTCCTGGGCGGCACGGCCGCGCTGTTCCTGTCGCTGCCCATCGCGATCGCGATCGCCATTCTCCTGGCGGTCGTCTCCACGTCGTACCGCCAGATCGGCTACGTCTATCCGTCCGGCGGCGGCGCATACGCGGTGGCGCGCGCCAACCTCCCCGGAATCTTTGCGCTCGTAGCAGCCGGTTCGCTGCTCGTCGACTACATCATGACCGTCGCCGTGTCCACGACGTCTGCCGTCGAACAGGTCATCTCGGCCGTGCCGTGGGTCAATGATTGGCGCGTCGAGATGGGCGTCGTGGCCGTCCTGCTGATCATGGTCGGCAATCTGCGCGGCCTACGCGAGTCGGGCAACATCTTCGCGATCCCCACGTACCTGTTCGTCTTCAGCGCGCTACTAATGATCGCGATCGGTGTCATGAGGGTGCTCGCCGGCGACGGCGTCCCACCCCCGAATCCTGTTCCGGGTCAGCCGGACATCCTCGAGCCAATCGGCATCTTGCTCCTGGTGAAGGCCTTCGCCGGCGGTTCCGTGGCACTGACCGGAACAGAGGCGATCGCCAATGGCGTGCCCGCGTTCAAGAAGCCCGAGCCGCGCAACGCGGCCCAGACCTTGACCGCGATGGCCATCCTGCTGGCCGTGCTTTTCATCGGCGTCACCTTTGTCGCCGACTCGTTCGGAATCGTTCCCATCGATGGCGACGCGCCAAAGACCGTCATCAGCCAGGTCGCCGCGATCGCTTTCGGCCAGGACACGATTGCGTTCTACTTCTTCCAGGCGTTCACGGCGCTGATCCTGTTCCTGGCCGCGAACACGAGCTACAACGCGTTCCCGCGCCTTGGGGCGATCCTCGCCCGCGACGGATTTATGCCACGCCAGTTCTCGTTTCGCGGCGATCGACTCGCGTTCACGGGTGGCATCGTCGTGTTGAGCGTCGTCGCCATCGCGCTGATCATCCTCTTCCAGGGCGATACCCACGCACTCATCCCGCTCTACAGCGTGGGCGTGTTCATCTCGTTCAGCATCAGCCAATCGGGCATGGTCAAGCACTGGATCCGTGAGCGCGGCTCGAACTGGAAGCTCAAGCTGGGTTTGAACGGCCTGGGCATGGTCATGACCTCGATCGTGGCCGTGGTCGTGTTCGTTGCCAAGGCGCCGACGTCGCTGTTGATCGCGGTGATCATCCCGATGCTGGTGTTCATGATGCTATTCATCCACCGCCAGTACGAGGCGTCGGCTGCCAGCCTGGAGGTGCGCGACGACATCGTCATCCCACCGCCGCGACGAGAGGAACGCGTCATCGTGCCCGTGCCCGGGATCTCGCGGGCCGTGATTTAGGCCGTCAACGTGGGCCGGTCGATCGCGCCGGATGTTCGCGCGGTGCTGATCTCAGACGAGCCGGAGGAAGCGGTCAAGCTCCGCGAACGGTGGGAGAGACAGATACCGGACGTGCCACTGGTCATCGTCGAGTCGCCGTACAGGGCGCTCGTCGGTCCCATGCTTGCCTACCTGGACGTGCTGACCCAGACCTGGCCGGATGACAAGGAAGAGCCGATCACCTTCGTCGTCATTCCCGAGTACGTCGCGCGCAGCTGGTGGGAGCGCATTCTGTACAACCAGTCCGCGAATTGGCTGCGTGCGGCGCTCATCGGGCGGCCCCACACTGTCGTGGTCAATGTTCCCTACAGGCCAGAGCGAGAAGAAGACGACCCGCTCGGGCAACAGCCAGCGGCCGGACCCAGCGCTCCCTGAGTGCGTCCGCTCGGCTCGGCTCGGCCAATGAGGCCGGCCGGATAGAGAGCCGGTGCTAACCTTCAGCGCTGTATGGGAGAAGGCAAACCGGCGTTCCGCAAAGCGGCGCTGGCGCTCAACGGCGGGCCAACTGACGAGCTGGTGGTGATCCTGGGCTGTCAGCTGGCCAAGCTCGGCGTGACGGAGCTGGTGGCGATCCACGTCATCGAGGTCGACTGGAGTCATAGCTTTCCGACGAGTTGACGCAGGAGAACGAAGCTGCTTCCGGCGTGCTCGACCAGGCCGAGGAATTGCCGATCGTTTCAAGGTCAAGCTGACCGGCGACCTGCTTCAGGCGCGCGAGGTCGCGGCCGCCTTGGTCGACGAGGCAATAGAGATCGGGGCTGACGCGATCATCCTGGGCCTGCCCTACCGTAAGCGTTTCGGAGGCGACTTCGCGATCGGTGGCACGATTTCATATGTCTTCCAGAACGCACCGTGCGAGGTGATCGTGGTACGCGAGCCAATGCCCAGCGTGACCAAGGTGGAGACGCCGGCGCCGGTCGAGAAGGTCGCGGCCAAGGTCGGAGCAGAAAGTTCCAGTGGCTCGGGCAGAATCAAGCAGCACGAGCGGCTCCGATCGGCTAGGCGGCTGGAGCTTCCGCAACAGATCGCGTGGCAACGGCCACAAGGACCAGGGGGATGGAGGTTGATTACCCAGTGCGAGCAGTGATAGTTGGCTGCGGCCGCGTAGGTGCGGGGCTTGCCGAACGTCTGGCGCGCGCGGGCCACGACGTGACCGTCGTCGACATCGACACGGACGCATTCAGCCGCCTCGAGCCCGATTTTCCATGCCGTGCTGTCCGCGCGGACGGCACCGACGAGGACGTGTTGCGCCGCGTCGGCACAGAGAACGCCGAGTGGTTCTTCGCTCTGACAGAGGGCGACAACCGCAATGCCTTCGCCGCTCAGCTCGCTGAAGAGAAGTTTGGCGTCCAGAACGTAGTGGCCAAGATCAACGATCCGGTCAGGGCAGAGGCATACACGATGCTCGGGCTCTCCACGATCTGCCGCACCCGGCTGCTGGTAGATGCCCTGGCCACGCACGCCGGGCTGCCCGCCGATCCCGGCGCGGCCGGCGTACGCGTCGCCGAAGGCCACCACGACCACCACAATGGCAGCGTGGCCGCGCTGCAAACGGATAGATAGGCCGTGTACATCGTCGTTGTGGGTGGCGGGAAGGTCGGCTACTACCTCGCCAAGGAGCTACTCGCCGCCGGCCACGAGCTCGTCATCCTCGAGAAGAACAGCGCTCGCGCTCGTCAGATCTCTGACGAGCTGGGCAGCATCGTGCTCAATCGCGACGGCTGTGAAGGCAAACACCTCGCCGAGGCGGGCGCGAACCGCGCTTCGATCGTGGCCGCTGTCACCGGTGACGATGAGGACAACCTGGTGGTGTGCCAGATGGCCAAGCACCATTTCGACGTGCCGCGCACGATCGCACGCGTCAACAATCCAAAGAACGAGGGAGGCTTTCCGCCACCTTGGCGTTGACGAGATCATCAGCCCCACGCGCATGGTCCTGTCGGCGATCGAACAGGACATCCCAGTCCACGAGCTGCTCGACATCGCACAGCTCAAGGGCGGCGAGCTCGATCTTGTCGAGGCGCAGATCGGCGACGACTCGCCTGCCGTCGGGCGCAAACCAAGCGACATCACCCTGCCCGAAGGCTGCTCGCTGTTCCTGCTCCTGCGCGGCAAGAGCGTTCAGCAGATCCGGCCCGACACGGTATTCCAGTCCGGCGACAAGGTCCTCGCGGTCTCGCGCGCGGACGCTGAGCAGGCACTGCGGCGCGAGCTGATCGGCGACCGGCGATGGGGTCGGCGAACCGTCCCTGACGCGCTGACCGGCGCCGGCGTCAACGAACACTGTCTGGTCAGATGACCGCCGCGGCCGAACAGCCTGCGAAGCGGCCCGTTCCGTCCGCTGCCAGGTCCTGCGCCGCGCTCTTGTCGGCTGGGGACTTGGCCATGTCTTGCTCGGCTATCGGCGTGGCTGGTTGCTGCTCATCGCCCAGCCGATCGCGATCGTGGCCGTTGGCGTGCTGGCCGCTGCCCTGCTGGACGGCACGCGCTGGCTGGTCGTGTTCCCGCCACTCCTGGCACTCATGGTCTTCTGGGTCGGTCAGGCGGTCGACGTGCGCACGAACGGGCGCTGAGGATGGGCGCCAAAGCCGGAGGTGAAATGGGCATCGTCGTGCTGCTGCCAGTCGCGCTGACCGTGCTGACCCTTTTCTGGCTGCTCGGCGGCCGGCACGGGTCGGCCAGTGCGACGCTGCAGCAGTACATCGACGCGTGGATGCGCAACAAGCCCGAGGCTGCGGCGCCGCTCTTCGCCGCGCCCCGGTCGGCGGACTCGGTCAGGGTCATGTGGGCCAGCCACACGCGACGCGCTCACTGAGCACATCAACGCCGCCTACGCGAGCTATGGCCCCGCCAGCGGACTCGATCCCGACCACCCGTTTGACAGCCTGCGCTTCTCGCGACCCGGTACCAAGCGGTGACGGGCGCGTTTCGATGATCGTCGAATTGGTGCGGACCGAGGGTGTCCAAACGACCGTCCTTGGCGTGATTCCCACCGCCGGGCAGCAGGAGGTCACTGTCGAGCGCGATCTCACGATCGGCTCACGCAGGAACCGCTGGCGTCCCCGCAGTGGCTGCCCTTCGACGGACTCGACTCATACGCCTGGAAGATCACCTCTGTCGAGGACGCCGACCTGATCGTCGCTGGACGCACGGTTGTTCCAGGACTAGGCGGTCGGCTGGTCGACCTGTTCGTGGTCCTTGATCAGACGACGCTCCAACTCGTCCAGCCTCTGGTGCATCAACTGGCTACGTTCGTCCTGTTCCGCAAGTAGTTGATGCATTGAGATCAACGTGTCGGTGGTCTCATCGTGCGCGGCGCGGCGCAGACGAGATCTGCGCGGAGCGATGAAAAAGTTCGCGATGAAGCCGGTCAGGACGGAGAACAGCGCGATGCCGGCGAAGAGCAGGAAGACTCCGATGATCCGCCCAGCTCCAGTTACGGGAACCATGTCGCCATAGCCGACCGTGGTGATGGTTACCAAGCCCCACCAGATCGCGTCCTGGGCGGTAGTGATAAGTGCATTCGGAGCGCCGCTCTCGGCGATCAACACCGTGACCCCGGCAACCTCGACGACCAGGAACACGAGAAAGACCGTGAACAGGAAGGTCGTTCCAGCGCGGTTCGCATCCAGCTCCCCGATGACCTCCGCCGCGCCGCGCCGGCGCATCCAGCGCTGCACCTGGACGACACGCACGAGGCGCAGGACGCGCAGGATCGGGAAGACGGCAAGCATGTCGATCCAGCCGGAGGAGTGCAGGAAGTAGCCGCGCCGTGAGTGGGCGGTGTACAGCCGATAGAGGAAGTCGGTAAGGAAGACAGGCGTCAGCAGCGCGTCCATGACCAAGATGACCTGACCGGTCGGGTCGAAGATGTGATCGGGGCCGATCGGCACGGCGGCGATGGCCAGGTTGACCACGGACAGCAGCGAAACGAGCAGGATGAAGAGCTCATATGCGGCGCTTTTGAACTCGCCGCGTGGTTCAGTCGCCGTCTTGTGTCTCGTCCTCCACCTCGTCGGCGGTCAAGAGTCTCAGATACGGAGCGGCGCTGCCGGCTCCCGGCGCAGCTGTCCTGTTAAGCGCCGGATATGGCTCGAGCAAGCCCATCTCCACGGCCCGCTCGACGGCCTCGCCGCGCGACGATGCCCAAACCTTGCCCGTAGATCGACATTGCGTGAGTCTTGACCGTATTGCGCGAGATAAGCAGTCGCTCGGCGATTTCCTGGAACGACAGATAGGTGGGCAGGAAAGGCAGCACGCGAAGTTCCGCGGAGGTCAGCGCTGACGAGCCGAGCAACGTCGATGTGGCATCGGCCAGCTGTGCCCGGACTTCAACCAGCTGCGTGGTCAGGATCCCCAACGACGGCCGGCGCCGGACGATGTTCTCCGCTTCGCGCAGGGCCAGCTGGGCGCCGGACGGGTCTGAGATGGCCAGATATGCACGGCTCAGGTTGAGCAGCGCGTCCACGGATAGCCACGGCGCGGCGTGGTTGGCCAGCGGCCGGATAGCTGGGCGCGAACGAGGCTCTCGCGGCCGGGTCCGAAGTCTCCGCGCTGGATGGCGATGCGCGCACTGATCGCCTGCAGGAAGAGAACCGAGACGAAGCCATCGAACTGCCACAGCTCGCGCAGGTCGTCAGCTCGTGCGATGAGGTCCTCTGCGCCGGCCCAGTCACCGGCGTTGAGGCGAAGCTGGGCGCGCTTGGCGAGACAGATCATGACGGTTGCCCAGGCACCACCTGCACCCGAGCCAAATGCCTCGATATAGGCCAGATCAGCGCTATCCGCGTCGCCAAGCATCTCGTGCGCGGATCCGGCGAGCATGAGCGCCGTCGGGCGCCACGAGCTGCCCGGCCGCTCCAGCGCGACGGCAATCTTCGCGCTGGCCAGCGCGTCGCGCGGGCCCGAGCGAGTCATCGCCGCGCGGAGCATGGCTCGTTGGGAAGCAAATGACGCAGAGCCGTCGCCCGGCCGGCCGTGGTAGTCGGCGCGCTCGGCGATGTCCGCCATCGCGTCCGCCTCATCGCCGCGTCCGGTCAGAAGCATGACCCACGACGCGATCACGGCGAGTGCTGGATGGCTCGCGAATAATTTTCGTCGAACGCGGCGAGCCAGCGCTCGAGGGTGGCGGTTCGTCCGCGCTGGTGCGCGGGATATGCGACGGCAGTGACGTACCGAGCAGCAATGTCGTAGTCGTCCGCGGCGATAGCGTGCTCGATCGCCAGCTCCGTGCTGTCGAGGCTCCTGAACGACACCGCAGCGCGGCGGTGCAGGCGTCGCGTCGCGCCCGGCTCGCGTGCCTCCAGCTCGACTGCGAGGAAGTCGCGCAGCAGGTTGTGGTAGCGATAGGCCGGCTCTGCGCCGGGCAGCTCGAGCACAAGCTGGCTGCGCTGGGCAAGCCGGCGCAGTCGGCCGCCTGCCTCTGGTATCTGTGTGACGGCATCCGCGGCCGCGGCAGTGACGCGCTCGAGGACGACCGACCGAGTCAGGAAGGTCATGTCATCTGGGTCGAGATCATCTTCGAACTCAGAGCGCAGGTACGCTGCCAAGCGCGGGTCGGCGCCGCCGAACGACGAGAGTGGCCCCAGATCTGGGCGACCGCGGCCCAGGGCGACCGTGGCCAGGTAGATCCCGACCGCCCATCCCTCCGTCCGTGCCGAGAGCAGGTCGATCTCGTCGGGACTGAGGACCTGACCAGTCGCGGCAACGAGCTCCGACGTTTCGCTCGTGTCGAGGGCCAGCTCCAGGGGGCCGATCGTGACAAGCTCGCCATGTGCGGCCAGTCGTGCGAACGGCAGGAGCGGCTCGTGCCGGCCGGCAACTGCCATGCGGAAACCTGGGGGAAGGTGGGCGATAAGCGTGCTCACCGCGTCGAGAGCCAGCCGATCGGTCAGTAGATGGGCATCGTCGAGGATGATCAGCCCGGGCTGGGGCCAGCGATGCAGCTCAGAAACGAGGCGGGGAACGGCCGAAACGAGCACCCGCCGAGAGCCCGCCGAGAGTGCCTTGGCTGTTTCGCTGCTGATTGGGGAGATGTGGTTGAACGCGGCCCCAAGGTAGGACATGAGCACCATCGGGTCGTTGTCCAGCGCGTCGATGGTCAGCCACGCGACGGGCTCCGCAGACGCCGAAGCCCACTGGGCAAGAATGGTTGTCTTGCCGTATCCGGGCGGCGCCACCATGGAGACGACAGCAGGGCCGCCGTCGAGCAGCTGGCGCAGAACGCGCTCGCGCCGGACCATGCCGGGGCGAAGTGGCGGTGCGGTGACCTTGGAGTCGATGATGGGGAACGCGGGCTGAAACTGCGCGTCGCTCCCCTTCGACGCGCGTCCATTCACCTGTCGTTCCCGGGTCGACGGCTTTGCCAGAGACATTACGGGCAGTTCCCCGGGCGAGAGCGCTGTCAGAAGACTCTACTTGCCCTTTGCAACTGACGCCCGCGACGATCAATCCACCGGATCGTCCGAGGCTAACTACTCGAGCGCTGCCTCCACGTCGTAGCCCGCGGCGAGCGCGATGCGCGGCGCGGCGGAGACGACGCGTGCCGAACCGACATCGTCGGCGATCGCGACGAGCACAGCGAACAAGTCTTCCATGCGGGCGCCGGCAATCTGCGCCACGGCCACGGCCGACCGATACGCGGACGGCGGAGCATCCACCGCTACCAGCGCGGCGATGCGCAGCAGTGACTCAGTACGCGCGTCGAGATGCGGAATTGCCCGCGTGCGCCGGTCGCGGTCTACCACCGCGAGGACGAACTCCGGGTCCCCGATTGTCAGACGCCGAAACGCCTCTTCAACCGATGACAAAGCCTCAACCCTCCCCGGCCCCTGAGGACCGCCGGACTACGACGGCACTGATCACTGTCGCCCTCTCAGTCCGGGCAGCGTCATCCCCTGAAGGTGATTGGTCCGTGTCGTGTCGTGCGCCGATGAGCCGTCACCCCGATTGGACGATGTTGCCCTTCGCGGCGGCTGCTGAGATCGGCTGGCAACCAGGTGCGTTTCCGCCTGACAAAGGCGTGGTTCGAAAACAGCGGAGGAATCCCTTATGACACTCGGACCACTCGAGTACACCGTTATCGGGTTCGAGGGCAACAACTTCGATGGCAGCATCGCGCGCGAGATCGCCAAGGTCGTCGAGAACGGCACGATCGCGCTCGTCGATGTCGTGTTCATCGGCCGTGACAGCGACGGCGACGCGGTCGTGACGGAGCTGGACAACAAGGATGATCCTCGCTTCACCGGTTTCCAGAGCCTTATCTCAGGCACCATGGGCCTCTTGCCCGAGGAGGACCTGCTCGAGATCGCGACGTCGCTCCCGGCCAACACCTCCAGGTCTGATCCTGCTTTTCGAGCACCGCTGGGCGGTTAACATCAAGAAGGCAATCCAGGATGCAGGCGGGTTCCTGATCAGCCGGACCGTCGTGCCGCCGGAAGTTGTCGAGGAAGTCGCTGCCGCTGTCGAGGCGGAAGAGCTCAGTTGAGACGTAGCAGCTGCGTCGGTCACAAATGACGATCGAAGGAGTTTCACGACGATGATGCGACGACGACGAGGCGGCCTCCTCATGACGGCGGCCGTCGTGGGCACAGCAGCCCAGCGTGGCAACGAAGAGCGCTCAGAACAGTGCTAACGCACAGGCACAGGAGCAGAACCAGAACCAGCAGATCGCGGACCTGGAGGCGCAGAACGCCGCGATGCAGCAGCAGATGGCGGCCCAGCAGCAGATGCCGGCGCAGGCTCCTGCCGCCGCTCCGGCCGCGCCCGCGGCGCCCGCCGGCATCGACATGGAACAGCTCAAGCAGCTCGGCGACCTACACACGGCCGGTGTGCTGAGTGACGAGGAGTTCGCGGCCGCCAAGGCCAAGCTGCTCGGCTAGTGATCGGCGCCCGCTGATCACCCACCACAGGGAGAGGAGAGAACGAACAAGGTGAAAAATCCGCCCATCCTTATCTCGGTCCTTGGCTTCTTCGGGGCCATGGCCGGGTTCGCATGGCTGTTCTTCGGAATGCGTCTGATCGGCTTCGACTGGTTCGGGATCTTTGGTGATCTGCCGCAGCTCGAGCACGTTGGCATATGGGGCTGGCTGGCGATCCTCGCCGGCATCCTGTGGCTTGCTGCCGCTGTCGGTCTTTGGGCGCTCCGGCCCTGGGCGTGGGCGTTCGCGATGGTCGTTGCCGGCATCTCGCTGTTCGAGGCCGCGCTCCTCATGTTCCAGTACTTCGGCAGCGGCATCGGCTTCGCGGCCGGCTTGCTCCCGCTGGTGCTGATCCTGTACCTGAACTCGCGTTCGGTGAAGACTGCGTTCGGCCTGACGGAGGCACCGCCGAGTCGAGTAATGGCCGCATGGTCAGGACCGAGCACCAACGACGTCACCGCGAAAGAGGTGGCGCTCTTTTGTGGGCGGAACGGGTCGAAGTACGCGTTTCACGCCCGGGGCAGACAACGGACCCGTGTGGACCGTCGGCAACACAGTATGCGAACATTCGTTAACAACCTTGACAACATGATTGTCAAGCATTACGTTTTGCGCCAATGACGGAAGAGACGACAAGCGAACGCGTCGGACGCGATCCAGAGCGACCGGTCTACGTCATCAGCGTGGCCGCGGAACTGGTCCGTGTTCACCCTCGAACGCTGCGCATCTACGAGCTTGAGGGCCTGATCTGCCCGGCGCGAACGCGCAGCAACAACCGTCTGTATTCAGAGAACGACATCCGGCGTGTCTTGTGGATCCGCCATCTGACGCGCAACCTTGGCGTCAACCTGGCCGGAGTGCGGGTGCTGTTCGAGCTCGAGGAGCGCCTTGGCATGCGCATCCTCGAGACGCTCTACGAGGACAACATCGCCGCCACAAACAAGGCCAACAACGACCTCAATTCAACCAACGACATCAGCACTTTCGAAAGCGAGAACCAGGCGGCCGCGCGTCGCTGACCGGTCAGGCATTCACCAAGGAGCGAAATGACTGAAACCATCAACCCCGAAGAGCAGGTCGAAGAGACCGAGCCGGTCGAAGAGACCGAGCAGACCGAGCAGGCGTCAGTGGCAAGCGTGCGCGAGCTGCCGCTCGTGCCCCTGCGCGAGACGGTCATCTTCCCGGAGATGATCGTGCCGCTCCAGGTCGGTCGCGACAAGTCGGTCCAGGCGCTCAACCAGGCCGTTGCCGACAGCTCGCCGATCGTGCTGGTGACCCAGCGTCAGGCCGATCTGGAAGACGTGACAGACCCGGCTGACCTGTACGCCGTGGGCACGCTGGCCAAGATCGCCCAGGTCGTCCAGCTTCAGGACGGCACGGTGCGCGCCATCGTCCAGGGTCAGCAACGCGTCCGCCTGCTCGAATTCGTCGGATCTGATCCGTTCATCCAGGCGCGTATCGAAATGGTCCAAGAGGAGCCCGCCTCCGGCCTGGAGGTCCAGGCACTCGTGCGCACCGTCCAGGGCCAAATCGAGCAGTACGTCCAGTCAGGCGCACCGGTCCCACCGGAGGCAGCCGTTGCCGCGCGCAACATCACAGAGCCAGGCCTACTGGCAGACATGGTGGCGTACAGCCCGGACATGAGCACCGAGCAGCGCCAGGAGCTGCTCGAGACGATCGACGTCCACGAGCGGCTCAAGCTGGTCTCGAGCTTCCTCGGCCGTCAGATCGAGATCCTCGAGGCTGAAGGGCAAGATCCAGTCCGAGGTCAAGTCCGAGATGGACAAGACCCAGCGCGAGTACATCCTGCGCGAGCAGCTGAAGGCGATTCAGCGCGAGCTGGGCGAGGATGATCCGCAGCAGGCGGAGATCAACGAGCTGCGTGAGAAGGTCGAGCAGGCCGGCATGCCCGAGGAGATCAAGACCCGGGCGATCAAGGAAGTCGACCGCATGAGCCGGATCCCGTCGGCCTCGCCAGAGGTAGGCGTCATCCGAACGTACGTCGACTGGCTGGTCGGTCTGCCGTGGAACGTGACGACGGAAGACAACCTCGATCTCAAGGAAGCTGCGCGCATCCTTGACGAGGACCACTACGGCCTGGAGAAGATCAAGGAGCGCATCCTCGAGTACCTCGCGGTGCGTTCGCTGGCGGACAAGATCCGCAGCCCAATCCTTGCCTTTGTGGGACCGCCAGGCGTGGGCAAGACCTCGCTCGGCAAGAGCGTCGCGCGCGCCATGGGCCGCAAGTTCGTGCGCATGAGCCTGGGCGGCATTCATGACGAGGCGGAGATCCGCGGCCACCGCCGAACCTATATAGGCGCCCTCCCCGGCCGAATTATCCAGAACGTCAAGACCGCGGGCACGAATAACCCGGTGTTCATGCTTGACGAGGTCGACAAGATCGGCATGGACTTCCGCGGCGATCCGTCGTCGGCGCTGCTTGAGGTCCTCGATCCGGAGCAGAACAACACCTTCCAGGACAACTACCTCGAGGTGCCGTTCGACCTTTCCAAGGTGCTCTTCATCGCTACGGGCAACCTGCTCGACCCCATCCCGCCGGCTCTCCGTGACAGGATGGAGATCATCCAGCTGCCCGGCTATACCCAGAAGGAAAAGGTCGAGATCGGCAAGCGCTTCCTCATCCCCAAGCAGCTCGAGAACCACGGCCTGACGGCCAAGAACATCGAGCTGACCGACGAGGCGATGGTCGAGCTGGTCCAGGCATACACCCACGAGGCCGGTGTCCGTAACCTCGAGCGTGAGATCGCCAACATCATGCGCAAGACGGCGCGGCGGGTTGCCGAGGGTCGTAAGCGCAAGGTGACCGTCGACGCGAAGAAGCTGAGCGACTACCTCGGCCCGCCTCGGTTTGAGTACGGCGAGCTCGAGAAGGAAGATCAGACCGGCGCAGCCACAGGGCTTGTCGTTACTGAGGTCGGCGGTGACGTCGTCTCAGTCGAAGTGACGAAGATGCCCGGCAAGGAGGACTTCATCCTCACCGGTCAGCTGGGCGAGGTCATGCGCGAGTCGGCGCGAGCCGGCCTGTCATGGATCCGCGCAAATGCCAGCGAGCTCGGCATCGAGCGTGAGCAATTCGAAAAGAACACGTTGCACATCCATGTGCCGGCCGGTGGAATTCCGAAGGACGGACCGTCAGCGGGCATCACGATGGCCGTGGCGATGGTCAGTGCGTTCACGGGCATCCCAGTCCACAAGAACGTGGCGATGACCGGCGAGATCACGCTCCGCGGCCGAGTGCTTCCAATCGGCGGGCTCAAGAGCAAGATCCTTGCGGCGCACCTTTCCGGCGCCGGAGTGGTGATCCTGCCGCTCAAGAACCAGAAGGACCTCGTGGACATCCCCGAGGAGATCCGCAAGCAAATGAAGCTCGTCCTCGTCGGACACATGGACCAGGTGCTCGAGCACGCGCTCGTGCGCAAGCCCAAGCGCCTGGAAGCCAAGCCCGCTGAGGTCGTCGACAAGGGTGAGGCGCTCGATGAGTCGACGCCCGCCGCTCCGGACAACATCCGGCGTGGGTTCCCGGGAAGCGATCAGCCGCCGGCCATCGCAAGCGGAGACGGCAGCCCACTTCAGTGGGACGCCGCCCGAGCGCGGAGTACCCCCCGAAGGGCGATTGCGGAGATGGATGGCCTCACCGGCGGCGACAGCTAGACAGGCAATGGAGGTCGCGGCGGCGGGCGACCGCGGCGGCGACTGCAAGCGGAGTCGAAAGCCCGCGGTTGCGGGACTTCGCCCTAACGCGTAGCGGCGCCCGTAGGGCGATTGCGAAGGCAGAAGGTTTGACCCGATGGAGTACCGGGATTACTACGCGACACTCGGCGTGCCGCGCCAGGCGAGTCAGGCCGACATCAAAAAGGCCTTTCGCAAGCTTGCCCGCCAGCACCATCCGGACGTCAACAAGGGCGACTCCACCGCCGAGCAGCGCTTCAAGGAGGTCAGCGAGGCCAACGAGGTCCTTTCTATCCTGAGAAGCGCAAGCTTTACGACCAGCTGGGCAGCAACTGGCAGGCGTACCAGCAGGGCGGAGCGCCGCGCGGCGGCTCGCAGGGCAATCCGTTCGCGGGTTTCACCGGCCGCAACGGGGCGGCGGTGGCGTCCGCTTCGAGTACGCCGGCAACCCGGAGGACCTGGCCGGGTTCTCCGATTTCTTCCGTACGTTCTTCGCCGGCGGCGTCGACATGGACGATCTCGCTGGTGCCCGCAGTAGCGGCGCGCGAACAGAAACCAAGGTGCGCTCTGGGTCGATCGACGACCTGCTCGGTGACCTTGGCCAGGCGGGCTACGCGACGCAGTACGACTTCGGCGCAACCAGCGCCGGCAACGGCCGCCCTGCATCACGAAGCGCGCCGCGCATCGAGGCGGAGGCGGAGGTGACGCTCGACGAGGTCATGACCGGCACCAAACGTTTGCTCGACATCGATGGCAAACGCCTCGAGGTCAACATTCCAGCCGGCGTCGCAGACGGCCAACGCATCCGCTTCTCGAAGGTCGCGGCCGGTAGCGACGCGTATATAAAGGTCAAGGTCAAGCCGCACTCGGTCTTCGCCCGTGATGGCGCGAACCTCCAGCGCGAAGTGCCGCTGACGCTGCGCGAGGCGCTACTCGGTGGCGAGGTCCCGGTCAAGACGCTGACCGGGCGGCTGATGCTGCGCATCCCGCCTGAAACGCAGAACGGCCGCATGTTCCGACTCACGGGACAGGGCCTGCCGCGCTTCCGCAAGGAAGGCCGCGGCGACCTATACGCCAAGGTCAAGGTCGTGCTGCCCACGGGCCTCGGACAAGAGACCAAGCAGGCCGCGGAGGCGTTCCTCGATCTCGTCAATCAGCAAGATCCGCGTCAGCCTTGAATTCGCACACGAACAGGACTCGCTAGCCAGACATGAAGCTCGATCGATACACCCACAAGGCGCAGGAAGCGATCCTCGTCGCCCAGCAACTGGCGGAGGGGCAGGACAGCCCCGTCCTCGACGCCGAACACATCCTTGCCGCGCTGCTCCAGGACGCTGATGGCGTGCCCGCCGCGACGCTCCGCCAGCTTGGAGCGGATCCAGCGCAAGTGGGTGTCGAGCTCGCCGCTGTGCTCGGGCGCCGCGCGCGCATCGCCGGTGGCCAGATGTCGATCGACCCGCGCGCCCGGCAGCTGCTGGAGCGTGCGGAGGACGAAGCCAAGCGTCTCGGCGACGAGTACGTCTCGACGGAACACCTGCTCATCGCCGCTGCCGAGGCCGGTGGCGAGGCGCAGTTCGTCCTCGATAACGCTGGTGCGAACAAGGAGCAGATCCTGGCCGCGCTGACCAGCGTGCGCGGCACCCAGCGTGTCACTTCGCAGGACCCGGAGAGCACATACCAATCGCTTGAGAAGTACGGCCGCGACCTGACGCGCGACGCACGCGACGGCAAGCTCGACCCGGTCGTTGGCCGTGACGAAGAGGTCCGGCGCGTGATCCAGGTGCTCAGCCGGCGGACCAAGAACAACCCGGTGCTGATCAGCAGCCCGGGCGTCAGCCGCAAGACGGCCATCGTCGAGGGGCTGGCCCAGCGCATCGTGCGCGGCGACGTGCCTGAAGGCCTCAAGGACAAGCGCGTCGTTGCGCTCGACCTGGGCGCGCTGATCGCGGGGGCCAAGTACCGCGGCGAGTTCGAGGAACGGCTCAAGGCCATGCTGAAGGAAATCAAGGACTCTGAAGGACAGGTCGTTCTTTTCATCGACGAGCTGCACACGGTGCATGGGTGCCGGAGCGGCAGAGGGCGCGATGGACGCGTCGAACCTGCTCAAGCCAATGCTGGCACGTGGCGAGCTGCACACGATCGGTGCCACCACTCTCGACGAGTACCGCAAGCACATCGAGAAGGACGCTGCGCTCGAACGGCGTTTCCAGCCGGTGTTCGTGGATCAGCCAACCGTGGAAGAGACAATCTCAATCCTGCGCGGCCTGCGCGAACGCTACGAGAACCACCACGGTGTGCGTATCACCGACTCTGCCCTCGTCGCTGCCGCCGTACTCTCCGAACCGTTACATCTCGGATCGCTTCCTGCCCGACAAGGCGATTGACCTCGTCGACGAGGCCGCCAGCCGGCTGCGCATGGAAATCGATTCGATGCCCGTCGAACTCGACGAGCTAGAGCGCCGTCGAATCCAACTTGAGATCGAGCGCGAGGCCCTGCGCAAGGAACGCGACGACGCCTCGAAGACGCGCCTGGATGCCCTCGAGAAGGAGCTCGCCGATATCAGCGAGCGAGCCAACGCACTCAAGAGCCAGTGGGAGCAGGAGAAGGCCAGGATCGCCGAGCTGCGCTCAACGAAGAAGCAGCTGGAGGATCTCCAGCTGGACATAGAGGAAGGCCGAGCGCGCCGCCGATTACGGGCAAGCCGCCGAGCTCAAGTACGGCAAGCTGCCCGAGCTCCAGAAGCAGCTCGTCGATCAGGAGGCTGCGCTGGCCGATTCCGGCGCGCGGCGACTGCTCAAGGAAGAAGTCGACGCGGACGACATCGCGGGCATCGTGTCATCGTGGACGGGCATCCCGGTCACGCGCCTGATGGAAGGCGAGCAGGCCAAGCTCATCCGCATGGAGGAGGACCTGCACAAGCGCGTCGTCGGCCAGGAAGAGGCCGTTGCTGCCGTTTCTGATGCAGTGCGACGCGCGCGGGCGGGGCTCGAGGATCCGCGCCGTCCGATTGGGTCATTCATCTTCTAGGGCCAACCGGTGTGGGCAAGACAGAGCTCGCCCGCGCACTTGCGGCGTTCCTATTCGACGACGAGCAGGCGCTGACGCGCATCGATATGAGCGAGTACATGGAGAAGTACTCCGTATCGCGCCTGATCGGCGCCCCGCCCGGCTACGTGGGCTACGACGAGGGAGGCCAGTTGACGGAGGCCCTTCGACGTCGGCCGTACCAGGTCATCCTGCTCGATGAGATCGAGAAGGCGCACCCGGACGTGTTCAACGTCCTGCTCCAGGTGCTTGACGACGGGCGTCTGACGGACGGCCAGGGCCGCACGGTGGATTTCAAGAACACGGTCATCGTCATGACCAGCAACGTCGGCAGCCAGTTCATCACGAGCTACGCCGCGGTCGCGAAGGCGCTACGTACGAGCAGATGAAGGCGCAGGTCACGGACACGCTGCGCCAGGTGTTCCGGCCGGAGTTCCTGAACCGGATCGACGAGATCATCGTCTTCCACTCCCTAACGGAGGACGATCTGGCCCACGTTGTGGACCTGCTCCTGACCGACCTCGCCCGACGCTTGTCAGAGCACGACCTGGAGTTGGATATCACGCCCGCAGCCCGGACGCTGATCGCGCGTGAGGGCCACGACCCGGCGTACGGGGCACGGCCGCTGCGCCGGTCGATCCAGCGCCTTGTTGAGAACCCGCTCGCGCGGGCACTGCTCGAAGGCCGCTTCAAGGCGGGCACACGCATCAAGGTCGACGCTGATCCAGTGAGCGGCACGCTCGTTTTCAGCGACGGTGGCGACACGATCGTGACCACGGCCGCGGACGAGCGACGTGATGTCCGCGGCCGCTCTGAACAGACTCCCGTTGAGCCGGGGTCCGTGCCCGTCGGCAGCGACGGCAGCACGCGCCTCAACTAAGGCAAGAGCGCCGAATTCGATGCGCGTCGAATGGCGCCCGGAAGATCCCGCGCTGCCGGCCGGACCGGCTGATGGCAGGGGCGGCCGCTTGGCCGAGTCGATCCGCGATGAGATAGACAGCAGCGGGCCGATCACCTTCGCGCGCTTCATGGAGCGTGCGCTGTATGAACCCGAACAGGGTTACTACGCCACGGCTGCAAACCGGCCGACGCGTGCGGGCGACTTCCTGACTGCGCCGGAGCTGCATCCCATCTTCGGCCGCACCCTTGCGAACCAGGTCGATGAGATGTGGCGCCGCATGGGTCGGCCGGAGGCCTTCGTCATTCGCGAGTACGGCGCAGGCAGTGGCGCGCTGTTCACGGCCATTCTCGACGGGCTCGTGCGCGCCAATTCGCCGCTGGCCAAACTCGTTCGATACCGAGCCGATCGACCTGCCGCGCCAGATCGCTACCGTGCACGATCGACTGGCGGTTTCCGGTGTGGCAGATCGCATAGCCGCCTGGTGACGGCGGGCCGCTGACGGGCGTCGTCGTCGCCAACGAGTTCCTGGACGCACTGCCCGTCCATCGCGTGATGCGTCTCAACGGAGAGCCACGTGAGATCCACGTCGATTGGCGCGACGGTCAATTCGTCGAGGTGGCTGGGCCGCTGACGGACGACCGTCTCGCGACGTGGTTTACCGATGCCGGAGCGGAGCTGGCAGAGAACCAACGTGCGGAGGTCAATCTGGCCATGCTGGATTGGCTCGCGAAGCTCTCACACGAGATCGAGCGGGGCTACGTCCTGATCATCGACTATGGATCCACAGCGAGCGACCTCTATGGATCGTCGCGACCGACCGGCACGATCCGCGCCTTCGCCGGCCACCAGGTGTCGAGCGACGTCCTGAGTGATCCGGGCTCACGCGACATCACCAGCCATGTCGACTTCGATGCTCTCGAGCGACAGGCGCGCTCCTGCGGCCTGGCTGTGGCCGGTCGGAGAAAGTCGAACGAATTCCTGCTCGCGTGCGGGCTCGACGACATGTACGAGCAGGCGCGCGCCGAAACGGACAGCGATTGGGACGCGGCGCTCAACCTGCGCTCTGCGATCCAGCGCCTGCTCGATCCGAACGCGCTTGGCGGCTATCTCGTCGAGGTGCTCGCGAAAGGAATACGTCCACTCATCCGCCGCTGCGCGGCTTTGCGCAACTGAAGCCAAGAGCGTGAAGCTCGACGAGGTCCGCGCCCGGCTCGACCCGTTCCCGCGCCACCTGCCACCCATCCCGACAGAGATCATCCCCAGCGTCATCGACGCCAATGGCACACTCCTGACCAGGCCGCCGCGCTTCGAGACAGAGAGTCGACCGGCAGCGGTGCTGATCCTGCTGTATCCCGACAAAGCCGGCGAGGCCAATCTGATCCTGACTGAGCGGGCATCCGGAGGCCACCGCCATGCCGGACAGATCAGCCTGCCGGGCGGCGCAATCGATCCTGAAGATGCGACTCCGCAAGCAGCCGCGCTGCGCGAAGCGCGCGAAGAGGTGGGTCTGGTTCCGGAGCAGGCCGGCGTGCGCTTAGTCGGTGTCCTGCCCGTCTTCGATGTCCGCGTGTCGGGTTTCCTGGTCCATCCCGTTGTCGCTTTCGCCGAACGGGAACCAGTGCTCAAGCCCGACGACTACGAGGTCGTCGAGGTGTTCAGCGCTCCGCTGTCGGCTTTTCTTCCTGGGGCACCGATCGAGACGGTCACGGCCGAGCGCGACGGTTACCACCTGCGCTATGGCGGCTATCAAATTGGCCGGCACCACGTGTGGGGTGCGACGGCGATGATGCTCGGGCGGTTCGGCGCCTATCTCGCGGAGGCTGGAGCGGACTGATCGGCGGCGGTCAGCTCGAGGCGCATGATCGGGCGCGGCGGGCTCCCTGCGTTCCACTGCCGCACCTCGGCCACGGCGAAACCCGCGCGCTCGAACATGGACTGGGTGCCGTGGAACGCGCTGGCCGCCGGAACGCGACCGCGCTCGCTGGCCACCGGATAGGCCTCCAGGGTCGTCGCGCCGTGTGCTTTCGCATATGAGATCGCGGCCTGGAGCAGCGCGCTGCCCACGCCAGCGCCACGTGCGTGGCGCGATACGACGAAGCAGACGATCGACCAGACCGGCTTCGTGTCGACCGGGGCGAGCAGCTTGGCCGTGGTCAGGCGGTTGTAGTCCCCTCGTGGCGCGAGGCTGACCCAGCCAATAACCCGGTTGTCGCGATAGCCCACCAGGCCCGGCGCGAGCTCGTTCTCAGACAGCTGTTCCAAACCCGCGCGGTTTTGGGCCGGCGTCGAGTTCGACCAATTGAGGCCGCGCGTCCTGAAGTACATGCACCAGCACCACTTGGGGTCGCCGCCCTCTTCGAAGAGCGCTGCAAGATCGGCGAAACGCTCCGGCGTGAGCGGCTCCACGCGCAGATCTACCAGGGTTCGCCCTCGGCGGAGTTGTACTCGTCGCGCGTGATCTGGCGCTCGGCGAGCGAACCATCGGCAGGCGCCGCCGCCGCGGCAGGCCCCTCCGCCGCGGCCGGCGCAGGCGCGGAAGCGTCCGAATCTGTTCCCGCATCAGTGTCGGAGCCCGTTTCCACCGCGGCGTGCGCCGTTCCTTCGATTGCCATCCCGGAACTGCCGGTCAGCTCGACCACGATCGCGCGCATATCGGTGCCGTCGGTGTAGGCGCCATGCGGGATGCCAGGTGGCCAGACGACGGCCTCACCGTGATTGATCCGCGCCCGCTCATCGCCCACCTGGACCCAGCCGGCGCCGGAGATGACCACGAATAGTGCCGTGTTGTCCGGGTTCTCGTGGGGCACGACCATCGCGTAGCGGCCGAAGGCGAGCTCGCTGACGACCGCGCGGTCATCGGCCAGGATCACCGCACCTTCCACGTTCTGAGTGCCCGGCGGGCCTCCCAATCGCCTATGTCCAGGCCCAAAGCGCAGGATCTCCATTGGGGGCGCTGGTGCGTCAGCTGCGCCGGCGGCGCTGACCCCCGCGCGAGCGCTTGGTACGAACCGTGGCCTCAGCTGCCTTGTACTTGGACTGGCTGAAGAAGCGTGCGCGGCGGAGTTGGTCGTTGTACGCCTGGATGTACGGCGGGAAGCGGAAGAAGCGGATCCATACGAGCGTCGAGATGCCGACGATGATGCCGATCAGGATGAACAGGAAGTAGAAATTGAAGAGCGTGGCCACGAGGACGAAGCCGAAAGTGATCAGGCCGGCCCAGAGCAGCCATTCCTGCATCGAGCGGAGCACCTCGTAGCGATGCAGGCGACGGACCTGGACGTTGTACAGAACGATCGTGCCTATGAACAAGACCAGTGCGGCAATCCAGATGGGCGCGTAGATATCCGGGAAGTTGTCCTGCGTGAACGCGACACGTCCCAGGTAGTCGAGCGGTCCCAGATGCACGCGAATCCCTCTGTTCGGCGTTCAGACAACGGTTGTGGGCCGAGCATAGCAAGCCGCTCGGCTGACGGCCGGGGAGCGCGCCGTTGCTATACTCAGGCTGCCGTGCAGCGCCCCTTCCGGACAGGCGTGCGCGAGTTCCACCGAGAGGCACTGGAGGAGATTTGCGAGCCCTGCTCTCGGTCGCGAATTGTGAGGGGATCGCCGATCTCGCGCGTGGCCTGACCAGCCTGAGCGTCGAGCTCTTCGCCACTGACGGTACTCGTGCCGCGCTCGCGGAGGCAGGCGTCGAGTCACACCCGATCAGTGACCTGACCGGCTCCGAGTCACTCGCAGGCGGCCAGGTCAAGACGTTCCATGCCAATGTCTACGCGGGCATCCTCGCACGACGCCAGTCGCCGAGCGAGATGGAGGAGCTTGCCGCACGTGGCATCGAGCTGCTCGATCTGGTCATCGTCAACGTCAAGCCGTTCGCCCCAGAGGTCGGCCAGCGCGCCGTTCCGCTCGACGAGGCGATCGAGATGATCGACGTGGGTGGCACGGCTCTGATCAGCGCCGCGGCGCGCAACTACGCCTCCGTCGCTGCGGTCTCGTCGCCCGCGCACTACGCCCAGCTGACCAGCGAGCTGGGTGAGATGGGCTCATTGACGCCCGAGTTCCGCCAGCGACTAGCCGCCGACGCGCTAGCCGACGTCGCCGCGTATTACGCGGAGGTCGCCGCGTACCTCAACCACATCGCCGGCATGCGCTTCCCAAACCGTCTTGCCGTGGTCGTCGAGAAGGTGCGCGACCTCGGCTACGGCGAGAACCCCCAGCAGCAGGCCGCGTTCTACCGCGAGACGACGCACCGCTCCGGCTCACTCGCGGACGCGTTCCAGATCCAGGGCGACCAGCCCACTTTCAACGACCTGCTCGATCTCGACGCGGCGTACAGGATCGCGACCGACTTCACAGCGCCCACCTGCTGCATCGTCAAGCAGGGCAATCCGGTCGGCCTCGCGTCCAACGACCGCCTCGCCGATGGCTATCAGAAGGCGCTCGAGGGCGATCCGGTATCGGCTTTCGGCGGCGTCGTCGCCTTCAATCGCGAGGTCGATTTCGGAGACAGCGACGGCGGTCGCGGGAAATGCTTATGAAGCAGTTGTCGCACCCGCGTTCTCGCAACCGGCACGCGAAATCCTCGCCGAGAAGGAGCATCTGGCCGTGCTCGCGGTCAAAGGCCCGCCATTCGAGGGCCTGAGCGACTACGGCATCGCCCGGCTCGACTTCCAGCGGATTGATGGCGGCCTTCTGGTCGAGACGCGAGATCGGTCGGAGCTCGATCGATCACAGCTCAAGGTAGTCACACGGCGCCGCCCCACGCTCGAGGAGCTGACCGACCTGCTCTTCGGTTGGCGCGCGGTGCGCCACGTGACGTCCAACGCGGTCGTGCTCGCCCACAATGGCGCGCTCGTCGGCGTTGGCGCCGGCCAGGCGTCGCGCCTGACCGCAGTCGAGATCGCGCTGCACAAGGCGGCCGACCGGGCCACGATGTCCGTGCTCGCGTCTGACGCGTACTTCCCGTTCGCGGACGCGATCCAGCTCGCCGCGGAGCGCGGCATCACCGCGATCATCCAGCCCGGCGGGTCTGTGCGCGATCAGATGGCGATCGAGGTTGCCGACCGGCATCACATGGCGATGGTCTTTACCGGCCGCCGCCACTACCGGCACTGACGATGGCTGAAGGCAGCTCCATGGAGACGCTACTGGCACTCGAGATGGTCCGCGTGACGGAGGCGGCGGCCATCGAATTGGCCCGCTTCATGGGTCGCGGCGATCGCATGGCGGCTGACAGAGCCGCGGTGCAGGCAATGCGGCGCACCTTCGACGACATCGAGATCTCTGGCCAGATCGTCATCGGCGAGGGCGAGCGCGACAAGGCACCCATGCTTTTCATCGGCGAGCAAGTGGGCATAGCCATGGCCGGCCAGCCGGAGATCGACATCGCCGTTGATCCGCTCGAGGGCACCAACCTCGTCGCAATGGGCCTGGCCAACGCGATCACCGTCCTCGCCGCATCAGAGCGCGGCGGCCTGCTCAACGCACCGGACACGTATCTCGAGAAGCTGTGCGTTGGCCCGGTGGCCTCTGGTCATGTCGATATTCGTGAGTCGACGAGCGAGAACCTGGGCCGCATCGCAGAGGCACTCGGACGCAAGATCGGCGACCTGACCGTCGTCTGTCTCGATCGGCCGCGCCACGAAGGGCTCATCGACGAGATCCGCTCCAACGGCGCACGCATCAAGCTCATCAGCGACGGTGATCTGTCCGCGGCGATCTCGTGTGCGGTCATGGGCACGGGCGTCCACGCGGTAATGGGCATCGGAGGGGCGCCGGAAGGCGTGCTGACGGCAGCTGCTCTGCGCTGCCTGGGCGGTGAGATCCAGGCGCGCCTCCGTTGGCGCAGCGACGAAGAGCGGGCGCGCGGCGAGCGGATGGGCATCGACCCGTCAGAAGACCGCGTCTACACCACCACGGACCTGGCGCCGGGCGAGACCCTCGTCTTCTCCGCCACGGGCGTGACGGATGGGGATCTGCTCCACGGCGTGCGCTTCTTTGGCGGCGGCGCACGGACACACTCGCTGGTCATGGGCTACCAGGCCAAGCAGATCCGATTTGTCGACACAGTCCACATGTTCGACCGCGACCGCCCGCCGAGCGTTCGGCTGTAGTCAGGTTCGCCCGAAAGTAAGTAGCTCGGGCTATGGCGTTCCACCATTGCTGCGTGGCAATATCACGGGGACGGGCCGCGGCTCGGCTAAGGATCCAGGCCAACATCAGTGGCCGGTGACCTACCGCTTCGCGGCACGGCTGCCCAATGCGGCCCGCCAGAAGGAGGCTTTCCGTGAAGCCGTCCACTCGGGCTTCATTCGTCGCCGTTTCGGCCCTCTTCGTCTTGCTCCTGATCGCGCCCGGCGCGGCGGCGGCGAGCACCCGCGCGCACCAGACCGGGCTGAAGGTCGACTGGCACCAGGCGAATTCAAGCGGGCTCGGCAGACCAGAGGCATTTCCCGCCGGCGCGTACGCCAAGGGAACGTACGTAGTTTCCTCGTGGGCAAACCAGGGAGGGCGCATCTGGGCATCGACTGATGCACTCAACTGGTCGGTCGTGTGGAGTGGAGACGCTCCTCCCTCGTACATCGTCCCAGGCGGACCTGGGTTCGTCGCCTGGTCATCGGGGATCCTGCTCTCGAACAATGGCCACAGCTGGACACAGGCCAACGCGGGCGTGCCCGCGAAGCTACTCAACGCGGACTTCGCGCAACTCGGCAGCGCCGGCGGTGTCGTCGCCGCATTTCCTGATTCCGGCCACGGCTATTGGTCGAGTGACGGCCATACCTGGAACGCCATCTCCAACGGCCCGACTGAGCCGGTAACGCTGGCGGGCGACGGAACCAGCCTCTGGGCGCTTACCGGCGGCCGTAGTTTCAATGGCGGCGGGGACGCTCCCGTCCTGGTCTGGGTCACCAGCGATGGCGAGCACTGGACGAATTCCGCGCAGCTGCCCAATTCTCGACGCACGACTGGCTTGAGCGCCGCGTTCGGACCGGTCGGCGGTGTCGTGATCGCCGGTGCCAAAGCCTGGTACTCGAAGGATGATGTTCATTGGCACGTGGCAACCAACACACCGACGCTCACCCAGAAGGGCAGGGTTTCGGTCAATGCGGCGATAGGGGACGTATCCGGGTTCATCGTCAGCGCAGAGCAATATCCACCCGGCTGCGTGTTTGACCCTGCCCAGGAGCGCGCTCTGACGTGGACCTCCGTTGACGGCAAGATCTGGCGGAAGATGCCCGCCGCGAGTGGCTGGCTCGGGCGTGAGATTGATCAGCTCTTTGTGAGCGGGCGGACGCTTATGGGCATCGGCATCGATTGGTCGTCCAACGATGTGCCCGCCGGTGTCGTCTGGACTGCCTCGCTGCCCAACGTGTCGACCGATACCGCGCCACCGCCAGGTCCAATCTCCCCTGGCAAACCATCGACGCCCAGGTGCCTGTCGCCGACGGCTTTGGCGCCCCATTCTTTGGGCCGCCAGTCGTGGCTGATGGGGTCATCGTGGCGACCGGCGACGGATCGATGTACATCTCGACCACGGGCGAGGACTGGTCGGTGGTGAACGATCCTGCGTTCCTTGATTCGCGCGTTGAAACCGTCGCGGCCATCAACGGCGTCTTCGCGGCCTTTGGCGAATCGACGACCGATTACTCGGGCGTGGCCTGGATCTCGCACGACGGGCGCACCTGGCAGCGCTCGTCCGACGCGAACGCCGCCCACATAGCCAACGTGCGCATGCCGTGCTGCTTGAACGACAGCGGCATTTCAACGATCGGCGACTACATCTACGCCTTCGTTACGACCAGTCCAGCCATTGACGCGTCGGGCGTCGACGGCGTCGAGGTGTGGCGGTCAGCCGACGGCATGGCCTGGCAGCGGAGCGCGGAACTCGCCGGATCGCGCGGCGTCCTGATCGACGGCGTCGCCCGCAACGACAACGGCATCCTCGCCGTTTCGGGCGCCAAGCCTGCCGTTTCCTGGTATTCCACTGACGGCGAGACGTGGACACGGACGGCAAACGTGCCCAGCCTCATTGCGCGAACGGAGTATTTCGCGCTTGGCGCGGCTGGTTCTGCGTTCGTGATCACGACCGGTCTGTACCCACATGGCACGGGCATCTTCAACGCCGACGCCGTCACCGGCCAGACGTGGACCACCGACAACGGCACGGTGTGGGGGCACCAGGCGGACGACGAATGGGGCAAGGACATCATCCAGCTGTTTGCCATTGACTCGACGCTGGTAGGCATCGGGCGCGACTACCGAGCTGACTACCTGCCGCACGGCGCCGTGTGGATCGCCCCGTTCCCCGACCTTTCCCGATGATTCGGCCCGCACTGACCGTTCTTCTGGCGCTAGCGATTGCCGGGTGCTCGGCCCAGAAACCTGCCGAAACACCACCGCCACCTTCACCCGAGCTCAGCAGTTCCACCGACGGCCCGCGTTGTGCCATCTCCGCCAATCGCCAGTGCGCCACCGAGTCCCACCAACGCGCCGACGCAAACGTCGACGGCCAGCCCGACCGAGTCTCCGATCCTTGCGCCAGCCGGCGACGGCGACGCCCGGCCCGGATCTCAACGTCGGCGATTGGCACGAGCTCAAACACGATCCGGGAATGGGCGATGTCTTGTACGTCGACGACATCGCGGCCGACGCATGTTCGCTGGTGGCGGTCGGCGGAGTGGGGCGGAGCGAGTTCGACTTGAACTACGTCGTCTGGACATCGCGCGACGGCTTCAACTGGTCTGCCGTACAGATCGCCCCCAAGGGCACGACGCTTCGAAGCCGACGAGGTCCAGCCATCTCCGAGCGGCTTCGTTCTGACCGGTCAGGAGTACTTCACCAGTGCTCCAGGTGGCGACCGAAACATGCTGCTCACTTCAACCGACGGCCAGACATGGACAGAACCGCCCGCCGGTCCCGGTGACCGCAATCTGTGGCAAGTGACCGATCTAGCCGATGGCCTTCTCGCGACGGCTTTGGGTTGGTTCATGTGGACATCGCCGGATGGGCTTGCGTGGCACCAAGCGGGCCTTGCTGACTTCTCAGGCACCTCGGTCAATCTCGTGTCGGATGGCGATAGCGTCACAGCGCTGACTCAGCCGACCGACTCGTATCTTGGCCATGGGCCCGTCAGCGCCTGGACGACGGCCGATGGAGCAACGTGGACGCCACTCGGCGAGCAATTCGGCGCTGCAAACACGTGGAGCGTGGTTGATGCCGCGTCGTTCGAATCGACGCTGGTGGCGTTGTCGGCCAATCGCGACGACCACTACAACAACGCGCGCCAGCTCTCTTCCGTCGCCCTGACGGTTCCTGGCATGAAGCATCCCGGCCACCGCGTGGCGTCGACAACGTCTTTACCACCAGTGCCGGCTTCGTCGCGGTTGGCGCATGCAGCTGGGCAGGAATGGACGGCGACGATGACTACTTCGACGGCATGGGCGTGGTATGGACATCACCGGACGGAGATCACTGGTCATACCTGGGCGACGCTCAACACGGCCATGTCGTTCAGCAGGTCGTCGAGTACAACGGCATGCTGCTCGGCTTTGGCGCAAACAGAGATGACTACTACGCGCACCGACCAACCGGCGCTGAGTGGGCCGGGCTTATGCCTTCCAACGGTCAGAGTTGGCCGGACACAGGACGTCAGCCGCCCGCGGAGGTAGTCCCTAGTGGGCTGAGCTCGGCCCAGTCGCGGTCGGCGATGACACGGACGGCATCTTGGCCCTCGGCCGTTTCCTGGCGCCGCCGGGCGGTGGCGACGGTTTCGTGCCAACCGGGCGGCCGCAAACCGGGAGCGAGCTCGCTCAGCGGCGCCAGCACGAACAGCCGTTGGTTTGCCTGCGGATGAGGGACGACTAGCCAGCGCCCGTCCTGCCGCTCGACGTTGATGACGTGGCGGCCGAATACGAGCAGATCCAGATCCACCTCGCGCGGACCCCAGCGCTGGCGAGTCACGCGGCCGATCGATTGCTCCAGCCCTTTGAGTGCGCCGAGCAGCGCCAGGGCCCCGGTGTCCGGGTCGGGACCGGCCGGCACGTCCAACGCGACGACCGCGTTGATGAAGTCGGGCTGGTCGACCACGCCGACCGGCTTGGTCGAGTAGAGCGGGGACACGCCGCGCAGCGACACACCCGGCAGCGCCGCCCAGGGCGCGCACCGCGTTGCGCAGCTGGACGCGCGGCTCACCGACGTTGGCGCCAATGCCTGATGTAGGTGCGAACTCGTCTGGGCACAGGTCGAGCATACGAGGGTGCACCGGTAGCGCTGCGCTTCCGTCAAATCACGACGAAATCGCCGATGGTTCCGGGCCGTCACGCGGATCCCTAGCCCAGACCGTGCAAGATCCCGCCACATCCCGCGATCACAAAGGAAATGGCGGGAGAAACGTCCAGAATCCCGCGGCGCTACGGGTCGTACCGCGTTCCATCTGCGCGTTGGTGTGGATTTGACGGAATGGTGCCGCCACAGAACGGGAATTGCACCCGTGACGGCTCGCGCGACGGTGTGCTGAAAGGCCGCTGCAGCGTAGAATTAGTTGTGAGCTGCGGTCCGACCCAGCCAACCCACCAAGCCCAAACAACTGCGGACCGTGGCGCCTGAAAGGCCTCTGTGACAACCGCCCTGTGGTACGTCGTCGGGTTCGCTTTCGCGGGCGTGACCTTCGTGCTCATCACGATCATCGCGTCGTGGCTGCTGAGCCATCGCTCGAAGGGCGATCGGCACAAGGGCCTGCCGTATGAGTCGGGCATCGACACATATGGCTACACCTGGGGTCGGGTCGGCCTTTCCTTCTACATCTACGCACTGCTCTTCGTCGCCTTCGACATAGAGGTCGTGTTCATCTATCTGTGGGCGATGGTCTTCCGTGACGTCCTGATCGGTGGCTTCATCGCCATGCTTCTGTTCGTGCTCATCCTGCTGGTCGGGTTGGGCTATGCCTGGCGAAAGGGCGTTCTGACATGGAAGTGACCAAGCCGGCCGCGGACGACGTGGCTGTAGCGAAGACGGACAACAACGACAGCGCGCTGGTCGAGCCGATCATCGTGCCCAACACCCTCTGGACAAGCACCAACCCGCAGGCGTACAGCGGCGGCCTGCCGGCCCAGATCACGCACCTGCGCCACGAGGAAGAGTTCGGCGACAAGACCGACAACGGCCGCTGGGGCGCGCTCGACATCATCCCCACGAAGGCCGACTACGTCCTTGACCTGATCCGGCTCAACAGCCTGTGGCCGCTGACCTCTGGCCTGGCCTGCTGCGCGATCGAGATGATGTCCGCGGCCACGCCGATCAACGACATGGACCGCTTCAACATGTTCCCGTTCCGGGCCAGTCCGCGCCAGGCAGACGTGCTCATCGTCGCGGGCACCCTGACAACCAAGATGGCCGGCCCACTGGTGCGCCTGTGGGAGCAGATGCCGGAGCCCAAGTGGTGCGTTGCGATGGGCGACTGCACCGTGTCGGGCGGCCGCTACAAGCGCAGCTACGCCACGGTGGAAGGCATCGATCGGGTCATGCCCGTCGACGTCTACGTGCCGGGCTGCCCGCCGCGACCGGAAGGCCTGATCTACGGCATGATGAAGCTGCAGCAACTGATCAAGGAGCGCCGCGGCCATTGGGCCGAGCGCCAAGTTGGCCCGACCGTACCCAACGGCATCTGATCTAACTCAAACGGGGAGCTAGAGAGACGGACACCCAGCTCAAGCGACGCCTGGAGCAGGCGTTCGCCGACCAGTTCGCCGCGCCACTCCGGCAGGTGCTCGACCAGACTGAGATCTGGGTCAGCGCCAAGGATCTGCCTGCGGTCATGAGCCGGTTGCATGACGACGAGCAGTTCGAATTCGAGATCCTGGCCGACCTGTGCGGCGTGGACACGGGCACGGAGATGTGGGCCGTCTACCACCTCTGGTCGCCGCGCACGCCGGACTGGCTGCGCGTCATCGTCCCCGCGCTCAACCGCGATGATCCGCGCGTGCCGTCAGTGACCTACATCTGGAAGGGCGCAGAGTGGCCCGAGCGCGAGGCCTATGACATGTTCGGGATCATCTTCGAGGGCAACCGCGACCTGCGCCGGATCTACATGCCGCCCGACTACACCAGCTTCCCGCTGCGCAAGGACTTCCTCCTGCCCGACGACTCGTCGCGCTCGCCCGGTGAGGGCGTCCGCCACGTGGAGCAGACCCACCAGCCGGCTGAGAACCTGCGCCGACCGGTAATGCGCATGGCTCCCCAGCTGGGCGACAACCAGATCAGCACGATCAGCCAGCTGCCAGAGGAAACAGAGGCTCCGCCCGCATGACCGACCCGACGACGGTTCGCTCGCTGGACGACCCGAACATCTGGGTCGACACGCCCGCGACGATCTACGACGCCATCCCGCCCTACCCGCCGCGCACGGAGCGCGAGGCGGAGTTCTACCACCTGCGCGATGGCGAAATGCTGCTCAATCTGGGACCGCAACACCCGTCAACCCACGGCGTACTGCGTGTCGTGCTCAAGGTCGACGGCGAGCGGGTAACGGATCTCGACCCGGTGCTGGGCTACCTCCACCGCGGCGTTGAGAAGCTGTGCGAGGTCGGTGACTGGCACATCGCCATCAGCCAGTGCGATCCGCTCGAGTACGTAGCGTCGCTGTTCAGCGAGGCGATGCCGGTCATGGCCGCGGAGAAGCTGCTCGACCTGCAGGTGCCCAAGCGTGCGCAGTACATCCGCACCCTCGTGTGGGAGCTGAACCGCATCGCCAGCCACGGCCTGTTCATCGGCTGGTTGGCGCTCGACCTGGGCGGGCTGACGCCGCTGCTGTACGGCTTCATCGAGCGCGACGAGATCGTCGAGATGCTCGCCGCCCTGACCGGCCAGCGCATGCTCTTCAACTACCTCCGCATCGGCGGCGTCAACCGCGACCTGAACCACGATTTCCTGTCGCGGCTGGGCGACTGGATGAGTCGCGCCGGGGTGGAGCTGGAGCAGGAGACGCGGCTGCTCAACGAGAACGAGATCTTCGTCCGGCGCACCAAGGGCATGGGCACCATGACGCCGGAGATGGCGCTGCGCATGCGCATCACCGGCCCCAACCTGCGCGCCACGGGCATCCCCTTCGACATCCGCCGCGCCCACCCGTACGCGGCGTACCCGGACCTGGAGTTCGACATCCCGACACGACCGGAGGGTGACTCGTACGCGCGCTACATGCTCCGCGTCGACGAGATCCGCGAGAGCATCAAGATCATCGACCAGTGCCTGCACGAGATGCCCGACGGCCCGATCATGGCGCGCATTCCACGCCTGATCAGGATCCCGCCCGGCCGAGCCTTCGTCGCGATCGAGAGCCCACGGGGCGAGTACGCGTGCTACGCCATGAGCGACGGCTCCGATCAGCCATTCCGGCTGCGCATCAGCGACCCATCGTTCTGGAACCTCCAGAGCGTCGGCGAGCTGTTGCCGGGCAACCTGATCGCAGATTCAATGGCAATCATGGCCAGCCTCGACCCGGTCATGGGCGGGGTAGATAAGTAATTGCGGAAATTGAGAGTCCTCGCAAGCAACGACGACAGCCCGGCGGGACGCCGGGACGTCGTCGATTTGCGCGCAGCCCGCGCCGCAGGCGCCCGGGCGGAGGAATCTAAGTGAGCGTGATAACGCGGCCGTTCCAGCGCATGACGCTGGCCGGCAAGATCATCATCCCGCTGCTCATCTTGGGCGCGGTCATGACCGTGCTGCTCCTCGCGGGCTGGCAGATCGGGCTGATCCCGGGGCTGATCAGCATCGGCGCGGACCTCATCACCTCGAACATCGACATCGTCCGCTTCCTCCTGGCGGCGACGGCGATCCTGCTCTTCACCATCCCGACCGCCTTCGTGATCATCTTCATGGAGCTGAAGGTCATTGCCTTCCTGGCGTCGCGGATCGGCCCCAACCGCACCGGCCCGTGGGGCACATTGGCCTCCGTGGTGGCCGGCTTCAAGGTCCTCGCCAAGGAGGACTACACGCCGACCGGCGCTGACGGCGCGGTATTCACTGTCGCTCCGATCATCACTTTCCTAGCGTCGATCCTGACGTTGCTCGTCATTCCGTTCGCGCCCGGCCTCGTGGGCTACGACATGAACATCGGGCTGCTCTACTTCTTCGCAGTGTCCGGCCTGACCGTGGTCGGGCTGATGATGGGCGGCTGGTCCAGCTTCAATAAGTACTCGCTCATCGGCGGACTGCGCGCCGCGGCGCAGATCGTGAGCTACGAGCTGCCGCTCGTGCTGGCGCCGGTTGGCGTGATCATGCTCGCCGGGACGCTGTCGCTGAACGGCATCGTTGAGCACCAGGCCGGCTGGTTCTGGGACTGGTACGTCTTCCAGCAGCCGCTCGCGTTCGTCGTCTTCTTCATCGCCGCGACCGCCGAAGGAAACCGCACACCGTTCGACCTGACAGAGGCGGACAGTGAGATCGTCGCGGGCTTCGCGACCGAGTACAGCGGCATGCGCTTTGGCTTCTTCTTCTTCGCCGAGTACGTGGGCGTTTTCGTACTGTCGGCCCTGACCGTCGTGCTCTTCTTCGGTGGCTGGAACTCGCCCATCGACTCGCAGGCGATCCTGGACTTCTTCCACATCAGCATCGGTACGACGCCCAGCCTGGGCAATCTGGACATCTGGCTGCTGTGGTCGCTCGTCTTCGGCGTCCCGCTCGTGATCCTGGCGCTCACGTTCGTGCTGTGGACGTTCAAGAGCAGCTGGGGCATCGTCAAGTCGCTGATCGTGGCCTTCCTGCTATTCAACGTCTTCGTCATCAGCGTCGTCGTGATCTGGGCGTTCATCTCATTCGAGGTGGTCGTTGGCCTGTTCTGGTTCATGCTCAAGGCGTTCACGTTTGCCTTCATATTCGTCTGGATGCGCGGCACGCTGCCGCGCGTGCGCATCGACCAACTCATGGGCTTCGCCTGGAAGTGGCTGGTTGAGATCTCGCTCCTCAACGCCTTCGTGACCGCCGGTGCCATCCTCCTCGTTCAGGAGCTGGCAACCCGATGAGGGCGGAGCAAGCAACGCACGGCACCCGGCGGTACGCCGGAGGCCGGGCGCTTTGCGCGCAGCAGCAGCCGAAGGCCAGCTGCGGAGAAAGACTGTGAGCATCATGTCGCGCCTGCCCGGCTGGGGCATTGCCAAGGGCATGGTCCACACGTTCGTCCGCATGACCCAGCCCAAGAAGACGATCCAGTACCCGGAGCAGCACCAGGAGATCTCGCCGCACCATCGCGGCCGGCTGATCCTGCTCTACGACGAAGCCGGCAACCTCAAGTGCGAGACGTGCTTCCAGTGCGCCCAGGCGTGCCCGATAGAGATCATCGACATGGGCGGCGTGGACACCAAGAACCGCTTCCACGTCCACTGGGGGCCGGCCGAGCAGTTCGCCGAGCGGCGCGAGGAGTCCGCCCTGCGCAGATCGGGCAGAACAGTTGCCGACACGAACTTCGAAGCATGGCTGCCGATCGACCTGGGTCCACTCGAGCGCATCCTGGTCACCAATGACTACGACCCGCGCCGCCTGCTGACGATCCTCGAAGCCACCCAGGCGCAGTACGGCTACCTGCCGGTCGCGGCGCTGCAGCACATCAGCCACTCGACCGGCGCGTGGTACAGCGAGATCTACGGCATTGCCACGTCGTACCCCAACCTCGTGTTCGAACCCGGCCGTGTGTCGGAGATTGGGCTGTGCACGTGTGCGACATGCGCGCTGCTCGGCTCAGGCCGCGTCCGCGACGGGCTCGTCGCGGCGCTGGGCACGGACATCGGCGGGGTGACTGCTGATGGCCAGGTGCGCTTCGTTGGCGCCGACTGTGGCGGCGAGAGCCGCGACGAGCCGCTCGTGACGCTGGATGGTCAGGCCCAGCCGGGCATGACCGCGGACAAGGCACGCCAGATGGCACAGAAGCTGCGCGCCAAGGGCACGCGGCCGGCGCGGGCATAGGTCGAGAGGCAACACAGCAATGAACATCCTGCCCTCACCAAAAGGCATGCCCACGATCCTGACCGAGCGCTTTGGCAAGTACCAGCCGGACGGCCCGATCGCCGCCGCGGAGGAGGCCGGTGCGTGGCAGGCGTGGAAGAAGACGGTTGGCTCGACCAATCCGCCCGCGCTCGTGCGCATCGTCGCTGACTCCGGCCTGCGCGGCCGCGGCGGTGGCGCGTATTCGACCGGCGCCAAGTGGCGCGCCGCGGCCGCCGTCGCAGCCGACGAGCGCTACGTGATTGCCAATGGCTTTGAGGCTGATCCCGGCGCGCGCCCTGACCGGACCCTGATGGAAAACGATCCGCACGCCATCGTCGAGGGCCTCGCCCTGGCGGCCTATGCGATCGGCGCGCGCCGCGCGTACATCGCTGTGCGTGAGCGCGCAACAGTTGCACGGCAGCGGCTCGAAGCAGCCGTGCGCCAGGCAGAGGAACAGGGCTACATCGGCTCGAACGCGCTGGGCTCGGGCGTCGACGTGCACATCGAGGTCGTCGCTCTGCCCGGTGGCATGATCGTTGGCGAGGAAACCGTCCTCATCCGCGCGATCGAGAACAAGCGCGCGCAGCCGGACCAACGTCCGCCATTCCCCACGGAGAAGGGCCTGTACGGCCGACCAACGGTGGTCAACAACGTCGAGACCCTGGCGCTCGTGCCCTGGATCGTGGCCAATGGCTCAAAGGCCTTCGCCGACATTGGCGACGGCGATCATCCGGGCACGACGCTCGTCCAGATCACCGGCGCGGTCGCCAAGCCAGGCATCGTCGAGGTCCCACTGGGCATGAGCGTCAAGCGCCTGGTCGAGTCTGCCGGCGGTGTCGGGAAAGCAAAGGCTGTCCTGGTCGGTGGCCCGGCGGGTGGCTTCCTGCCGCCGTCAGAGTTCGACACGCTGTACACGGCCACTGCGCTAAACGAAAAGGGCGCCATCTGGGGCAGCGGCTCGATCGTGGTGTGCGGCCCGGATACGTGTCTGGTCGACATGGCCACCACGCTCGAACGCGTCCTGTCCGATGAATTGTGCGGCAAGACCATCCCGTGCCGGATCGGCGTCCGACGCCTGTACGAGATGGGCCAACGCGCGACAAGCGGCATGTCCAGGCCCAGTGATCCGCAGGTCCTGCAGGAGCTTGCGGCGGACGTCCGTGACGCCGCCCTGTGCGGACTCGAATTCTGTGCACCCAATCCGTTCCTGAGCGGGATGCGATACTTCGCCGACGAGTTCGACGCACACTTCACGCGCGGCACGTGTCCGGCCGGCGTGTGCAATCCGGTGCGTGTCGCCAGCCCAGCAATGACCACCGCGAGCGCATGACTGACACCCTGCCGCAGCTCCGCGAAGACCTAGCGCCCGACCTGCCGATTGAGCGACTGCTCGAGACGCAGTCGCCTCAGCGACCGCAGGCGACGCCGACTTTCACGATCGAGGTCGACGGCAAGCAGTTCACCGGCCACGAGGGCCAGACGATCCTCGAGATCTGCCGCGACAACGGCATCGACGTGCCCACGCTGTGCTACGAGCCCAAGCTGCCCGGCTTCGGCGCGTGCCGCATGTGCGTGGTCGACGTGGAGGGCGAGGACACGCCGCCGATCAGCTGCTCACGCGCGGCGGAGCCGGACATGGTCGTCCAGACCCAGACCCAGCGCCTGCGCGAGATCCGCAAGACGAACCTGGAGCTGATCTTCAGCGACCACAACGCCTACTGCCTGCCGCCGTGCCAGAACAAGTGCCCCAGCCACATCGACATCCCGGGCTTCCTGAAGGCCAACACTGAGGGCAACTTCATCGAGTCGGCGCGCATCTTCAAGCGCACCATCCCGTTCCCCAGCGTGCTCGGCCGCGTCTGCCCGGCGCCGTGCGAGGAGCACTGCCGGCGCGACGAGGTCGAAGAGGCGATCGCGATCCGTGACTCGCACCGCTACGCCGGCGACCAGGTGCTCAAGGTCAGCGCCGCGACCGGCGCACCGGCGCCTGTGCCATTCTCCGTCCAGCCTGCGACGGGCAAGCGCGTGGCGGTCATTGGCTCCGGCCCGGCGGGCATGGCCGCGGCCTATTACCTGCTCATCGCCGGCCATGACGTGACCGTTTACGAGCGCGATCCGGCGCCCGGCGGAATGCTCCGTTACGGCATCCCGCAGTACCGCCTGCCCAAGGTGGAGGTGCTCGAGGCCGAGTACAACTCGGTCACGGAGCTCGGCGGCAAGGTCGTGTGCAACATGGAGCTGGGCAAGGACTACACCCTCGACGACCTCCAGAACCAGGGCTTCGACGCGGTGTGCGTGGCCATCGGCTGCTACGAGACGAACAAGCTCGGCGTGCCCGGCGAGGAAGCCGACGGCGTGCTCGATGGTCTTGAGTACCTGCGCATCGCCACCCTCGGACTGCCTTATCCGGGCCACGAGGGCAAGCGTGTCGTGGTCATCGGCGGCGGCTTCACATCGATGGACTGCACGCGCACGTCTGTCCGCCAGGGTGCGGCCGAGGTCACGCTCGTCTACCGCCGCGACATGAAGGACATGCCCGCCGCGAACGAGGTCCACGAGGCGATCGAAGAGGGCGCCAGGGCCATCTTCCAGGCGGCGCCCACACGCGTCGTCACGGACAAGAACGACAAGGTCACAGGCGTGGAATTCCAGCGCATGGCGATGGGCGCCCCCGACGCCTCCGGCCGCCGCCGCCCGGAGCCTGTGGCCGGGACGGAGTTCGTGATCGACTGCGACCGCGTCCTGCTCGCCATCGGCCAAGGCCCGCAGCTCGGCTGGCTCGACCACGGCTCTGAGGGGGTCACGGCCACCAAGAACCGTCGCCTTGCCGCCGACGCTGTGACGTTCACCACGGGCCGCTCGGGAGTGTTTGGCACCGGTGATGTGCGCGTCGGCGCCGCGACCGTGGTCCAGGCAGTGGCTGAGGGTCGCCGATCTGCTTACGCGATCGACGCGTTCCTCAAGGGCCAGGATCTCGAAGCCATCAAGACGCGCCAGACACTGGCCGAGCCACAGCCGGAGTTCCTGAACATCGTCCCCTACACGGGCGAGGTCAAGGAACCGCGCTACAGGCTCAAGGCGATGGCCGCCGACGTGCGCAACAAGAGCTACGTCGAGTACGAGATCCCGTACAGCCAGCAAGAGGCGATGGCCGAATCGAAGCGCTGCCTGCAGTGCACGTGCGAGGCGATCGGCTACTGCGACCTGCGCCGCCAGGGCATCGAGTACGGCACGACGCTGGCCACGCTCGAGCCTGAGCGGACGGGCTTCTCACACCGCAGCGTGACTGAGAACCGCTTCACCGGCACGAACCACGACTACATCCGCGACGACAGCCACGCCTTCATCCTGCGCGAACCGGCGCGCTGCATCGACTGCGGCCGTTGCGCGAACGTGTGCAAGGAGGTCGTTGGCGCCGCGTGCTACGACTTCATGCGCACCGGCTTCGACACGCTCGTGACCACGCCGCTCGACATGAGCCTCAACACCACCCCGTGCGTCAGCTGCGGCCGATGCGCAGAGACGTGCCCGACCGGCGCGCTGATGCCCAAGCCCCGCGTGCTGGAGAAGTACGACGTCGACGAGAGCCGCTGCATCCTGTGCGGCATCTGCGTCGATGCGTGCCCGTACGACGCGCTGCGCTGCGGCCCCGATTACGAGCTGGCGCACGAGACGCGCGGCATGCCCATCGTCGATCTGCTGGCCACTAGCGCGATGGACCGCGACACGGAGATCAGCTTCATCCAGCGCGAGCGAGACTGGGCCGTACGCGCGTCCGAGCAGGGCCGCCTGCTGGACTCCAGCCGCATGCTGCCGGTGTTGCCGGCCAATGTGTCCGGCAACGGTCACAACGGAAACGGTCACGCCCACGACGGCAACGGTCAGCACGCTCACTGATGGCGCCCCTGTCCGTGTTCGCGGATCTGGCGCTACCGCCGACCATCCCGTTCCTCAACTGGCCATGGGATGACCTGCTCTTCCTGATTCTCGCGGGGATGATGCTCGGCTCGGCGCTGTTCGTCGTCCTGGGCCGCAACATCGTCCGCTCCGGCCTGGCCATGATGGCCTGTTTCGCGGCGCTGGCCGGCATCTACGTCCTTGCCGGTGCCGTCATCGTCGCCGCCACGCAGGTGCTCGTGTACATCGGCGCGATCAGCATCCTGATCCTGTTCGCGATCATGCTCACGCAGACCAAGTCCGGTCCGACGGAGCTCGTCTTCCACCACCAGGCGTGGGCCGGCGCACTTGCAGCGATTGGCTTCGTGCTCCTGTTCCTGGTTTCGATCATGAACACGCAGTGGCCGCTGGCGGGCAGCGAGCGGCTGGTCGCGTCGACGACTGGCGTCGCGCAGCTGCTCTTCCAGGACACGCTCTACATCTTTGCCCTGCAGGTAGTGGCGGTGCTCCTGACCGCAGCCGTCATCGGCGGCGTGTTCCTGGCCAAGCGCGAGGTCTCAACCGACCCGGGCGAGCGCGAGACGGCCACCCTGGAGCGCCTGCGCTCGCCGATCGAGGTCACGGCTCCGGCCTCCGCCGCGGGCTCCGCGGCGACAGCGTCTGGCTCCACGTCGGCCTCCACCGCCGCGGCCGGAGAGAACGCATGACCGGCATCAGTCACTCGCTCGACGCATACCTCATCCTGTCCGGGCTGCTCTTCAGCATCGGCGTCTTCGGCTTCCTCGCCCGGCGCAACGCGATCGCCATGCTCATGTCGATTGAGCTGATGCTCAACGCGGTCAACCTGGCCGCGATCGCGTTCGGTGCCTTCACGCCGTCGCTCCAGGCGCACGCGGCGATCATCGCGCTGCTGGTCATGGCCGTGGCCGCGGCAGAAGCGACCGTGGGCCTGGCCATCGTCATTGCCATTTATCGCAATCGCCGCACGCCGCTGGTCGACGAGTACGCCAGCATGCGCGACTAGTCGGGCGAGTCGCACATGACTACCAACGAGCTGCTGGTAACGCTCCTGCTGGTGCTGCCGATGGCGGGTTTCCTGCTGTCCGCACTGATCGGCCGACGACTGCATACGCGCGCCTGGGTCATCGCCGTGCCAATCATGATCGTGACCTGGCTGATCGCCATGTACATCGTCTACCAGACCCTGATCCTGGGCACCTTCGGCGACGAAGGTCTCCATTTCACGATCTACAAATGGATCCCCGCCGGCGCCTTCGAGGTCTTCTTCAATCTCGCCGTCGACAACCTGACCGCGGTGTTGCTCATCGTGGTGACCACGATCGGCATGCTCGTGCACGTCTACTCGATCGGCTACATGGCCCACGACGCGAGCCGCTGGCGCTTCTTCGCCTATCTGAACCTGTTCATGTTCAGCATGTTGCTGCTGGTCCTGGCCGACAACTTCGTGCTCCTGTTCGCGGCCTGGGAGCTGGTCGGCCTGTCGAGCTACCTGCTCATCGGCTTCTGGTACAACCGCCGCTCTGCGGCCCTGGCAGCCAAGAAGGCGTTCCTCGTCAACCGCGTCGGCGACTTCGGCTTCGCGCTGGGCATAGCCGCGGTGTGGACGACCGTCGGGACGTTCAACTTCACCACGACAGACGCCGGCCCGGGCGCGTTCCAGCTGCTGCCGCAGGCGCTCCAGTCCGGCCAGATCCAGCAGTGGATGATGGCCGGCATCGCGTTGCTGCTGTTCTGCGGCGCAGTCGGCAAGAGTGCCCAGTTCCCGCTTCACGTCTGGCTGCCCGACGCGATGGAAGGCCCGACCCCGGTCAGCGCCCTCATCCACGCCGCGACCATGGTCAACGCCGGCGTCTATTTCATCGCCCGAGCCAATCCGATCTTCGCCCAGGCACCCGGCGCGATGGTCATCGTCGCGGCGATCGGCATCTTCACCGCCATCCTGGCCGCGTCGATCGCCTTCACCCAGCGCGACATCAAGCGAGTGCTGGCCTATTCGACCCTGAGCCAGCTTGGCTACATGTTTGCCGGCTTGGGCGTGGGTGCGTTCGCCGCGGCCATCTTCCAGCTCATGACCCACGGCTTCTTCAAGGGCCTGCTGTTCCTGGGTTCCGGCTCGGTCATTCATGCCGTCCACGAAGAGCAGGACATGAACAAGATGGGCGCGCTGTGGCGCAAGATCCCGATCACCCACTGGACGATGCTCTTCGGAGCAATCGCGATCGCCGGCATCCCGCCACTGGCGGGGTTCTTTAGCAAGGACGAGATCCTGGGCGCCGCATTCAAGAACGGCTTCCTGGTGGTCTGGATAATCGGAGTCGTGGTCGCCGTGATGACCGGCTTCTACATGTTCCGATTGATGGGCAAGACCTTCTACGGCGAGAGCCACGTCGATCCGGAGGTAGAGCCCAAGATCCATGAGTCGCCGTGGACGATGACCCTGCCGCTCATCCTGCTCGCGATCCCCACGATCCTGCTGGGCATCGTGATCGGCTTCCCGATCGACGGCGGCCTGATCCACCAGTGGCTCGAGCCGGTCTTTGCCGGTGCCCAGCAGACGCTGGGCATCCAGGAGACGGAGTTCACGTTCATGGGCGTGGACGGCGCGCTGATCATCATCGGCGCCGCGGCCGGAGCGCTCGGCGTGATCCTGGGTATGTGGTTCTTCGGCCTCTTCCGCGCGCGGGAGAAGCGTGACAGCGTCGAGCGCTGGACGGACCGGCTGCGGCCGCTCTATCGCGCTTCATATGCGAAGTGGTGGTTCGACGATCTGAACGACCTGATCTTCGTCCGCTTCGGCGGCGGCGTGGCACGCGCCCTGTGGTGGTTCGACGTCCGTGTCATTGACGGCACCGTCAACGGCATCGGCTCGCTGACCCAGGAGACAGGCAAGGGCATTCGCCAGATCCAGACCGGCCGCGTCCAGAACTACGCGCTGGGCATCGCCGTCGGCCTACTGCTCATCGCCGTCACATTCATATTCGTCGTCAAATGATCGAAGGACTGCACAGCCTGCCGCTCCTGTCGCTGGTGACGTTCATCCCGCTGCTCGGCGCGATCGTCATCGCCTTCATCCCAGGCGACCGTCTGCGCGCGATCCGCTGGGTTGCCCTGGCGACGGCGCTCCTCGCGTTTGCTGCGTCGCTGCTCATCCTGGCCGGCTTCGATGTCAACGCCGCGGGCTTCCAGTTCCAGGAAGAGGCGGCCTGGGTGCCGTTCTTCGGCATCCAGTACAAGCTCGGTGTCGACGGCATCTCGCTCGCACTGGTGGTGCTGACCACGACGCTGACGTGGATCAGCCTGCTGGCCAGCTTCGGGCCGATCCAGACGCGGGTGAAGGAGTACATGATCTCCTTCCTGATTCTCGAGGTGGGCATGATCGGCGTCTTCCTGGCGCTCGACATGTTCCTGTTCTACGTCTTCTTCGAGATCGTCCTGATCCCGATGTACCTGATCATCGGCATCTGGGGCGGCGCGAACCGCGTCTACGCGACCCTCAAGTTCGTCATCTACACGCTCGTCGGATCGCTGCTCATGCTCGTCGCGATCCTGGCCACGGCGTACTCGTACCAGGTCGCGACCGGCTCCTGGGATCATGCCTTCGATTACGAGGCGCTGCGCGGCTTCGGCTTTGACCCGACGCTCCAGTTCTTCGCCTTCACGGGCTTCTTCCTCGCCTTCGCGATCAAGGTGCCCATGTTCCCGTTCCATACCTGGCTGCCCGACGCGCATGTCGAGGCGCCCACGGCCGGCTCGGTGATCCTCGCCGGCGTGCTGCTCAAGCTGGGCGGTTACGGCCTGCTCCGCTTCGCCGTGCCGCTCTTCCCTGATGCCGCCGTCCAATGGGCGCCACTGGTCATAACCCTCAGCCTGATCGGTATCGTCTACGGGGCGGTCGTGGCGCTCGTCCAGCCGGACATGAAGAAGCTCGTGGCCTACAGCTCAGTCAGCCACATGGGCTTCGTGACCCTGGGCATCTTCATCTTCACCGAGCAGGGCCTGCAGGGCGCCGTGCTCCAGATGATTGCGCACGGCATCATCACCGGCGCCTTGTTCCTGTGCGTTGGCGTCCTGTACGAGCGCACTCACGATCGCACGATCGCCAAGATGGGCGGCTTGGCCGGCACGTTGCCGGTCTACGCAGCGATCTTCGGCTTCTTCGTGCTGGCCAGCCTCGGTCTGCCCGGCCTGGCCGGTTTCGTCGCTGAGTTCCTCGTGATCGTCGGTGCCTTCGACTTCTGGCCGGTCGTGGCCGCGGTCAGTGCGCTGGCAATGATGCTCGGCGCCGCCTATCTGCTGTGGATGTATCAACGGGTGATCTTCGGCGACCTTTCGGATTTCTTGAAGGGCATCGGCCACCATCTGACGGACATGAGTCGCGTAGAGGTCGCGACGCTCGCACCGCTCGTGGTTCTGACAATCGGCTTCGGCATATTCCCAGGGCTGTTGCTGGCGCTGTGGCAGACGCCCGTCAGCGAGTTCCTCGCGCGTGTCTCGCCCGCAGTCCGCCTCGCGGCCGGGCTGCCCTAGCGCGAGCGTGAGCGAAACATGATCAGCTTCGACGCCGACACGATCCTGGCCATTCTTCCGGTCGTCGGCGTGGCCCTGCTGGCCATGCTGCTCGTCGCGGTCGACCTGGCCTGGCCCGGCAAAGACAGGCGCATCGTGTGGGTCGGGTCGATCGGCCTCGTCCTGCTCATGGTCCTCGTCGCGGTGATCGGCCCATTCGAATTCCAGGACTTCCACGTCGGCATCCTGCCCGGCGCGACGGAGGTCTTCGGCGGCGCGTATGTCCGCGACGGCCTGACGGCCATGCTCGACCTGCTGCTCCTGTCGATCGCGCTGCTGACGCTCTTGTTCGGACCCGACTACCTGCGCCCCCGCGGACTGCCCGCCGGCGAGTTCAGCGCGATGCTCCTGTTCGCGATCACGGGCGGAATGCTCATCGGCGGCGCACGCGACCTGCTGCTCCTCTTCCTTGCGCTCGAGCTGCTCGTGCTGCCCGGCTACATGCTCGCCGGCTACGCCAAACGCGACGGGCTCTCCACTGAGGGCGCGATCAAGTACTTCCTGCTCGGCTCGTTCTCGAGCGCGATCTTCCTGTTCGGCCTCGTCCTCGTGTTCGGCTATACCGGCACGACCGGCATCCACGAGGTGGCGCAGTCGATCTCAACGACCGTCGGCCAGAATGGCCTGCTCGCTCTGGCACCCGGGCTGTTGATGGGCCTCGCGCTGCTGACGACCGGTGCGGCGTTCAAGATCGCTGCCGTTCCGTTCCACTACTGGACGCCAGATGCCTACCAGGGCTCACCGACGCCGATCACCGGCTACCTGTCGGTCGGTCCAAAGGTCGCGGCGTTCGCCCTGATCCTGCGCCTGTTCGTTGAGGCGCTCGGCCCGCTCAAGGCGGACTGGACGCCGATCATCGTCATCCTCGCCGCGGTCACCATGACGCTGGGCAACCTCGTGGCGCTGACCCAGGACAACATCAAGCGCATGCTGGCCTACAGCTCGATCGCGCACACCGGCTACATCCTCGTCGGCCTCGCCGCCTACGGCGCCGCCCCGGCCGGCTCACCAGCAGAAGAAGCCGGGCTGCAGGCAGTGCTCTTTTACGCCGTCGCCTACACGTTCATGAACCTGGGCGCTTTCGCGGTCGTTGCTGCGCTCCAGCGCCGGCCGGGCGTCACGTCGCAGATCTCGACATTTGCCGGTCTTGGCCGGCGCGCGCCGCTGCTCAGCGCGTTGATGCTCTTGTTCCTGTTATCGCTCACCGGAATTCCGCCACTGGCCGGCTTCTGGGCCAAGTGGTACGTCATCCAGGCCGCGCTCCAGGTGGGCGGCTGGCTGACCTTGCTCGCCGTTCTGGTGGTGCTCAACGCAGCGATTGCTGCGTTCTACTACCTGCGCGTTGCGGTCTATATGTACATGCGCGATCCGGCTGACAGCGCGCAGCCGGTGACCATCGGCCGCCAGACCTCGACCGGGCTGGGCATCGCCGCGGTCGCCACGGTCGCGATCGGCCTGATCCCGCCGGTAACGATCGCGGTCATCGCCATGGCCGAACAGGCTGCGCGCGCGCTGCTGTAGCAGCCACGCCGCTCTAGCTCCACGTGACAGGGGACGGCCCTCAGCCCCACGAGCGACACGATCGCCTCGGCCACTACCTGAACACGCTGCTCCATGACGGTCAGCGCATCGTCGTCGCGTCCAATCGCGGGCCACTGACCTTCCGGCGCGGTCGAAGCGGTGATTGGCACGCGCGCCGCGGCTCGGGCGGCCTGGTCACGGCTCTGGCTGAGGTTGGTCGCCTCGCTCCGGTGACGTGGGTCAGCGCAGCGATGGACCAGGCCGACCGCGACGCGGCGCGGCTCCTGCGCTCTGACACAGGCCCGCAGCGCGACGAGCTATTGGCCCAGATCGAGCGCCAGATGCCCGGCCAGGACCTGCGCCTCGTGATTCGCGACATTCCCGCCGAGGCGTGGAAGCAGCACTACGGCACAATTTCGAACCCATTCCTGTGGTTCATGCAGCACCAGCTCTACACGCTGCCGTATGAGCCGATCGTCGACGAGCACCTGGTCAACGCCTGGCAGAGCGGCTACCGAGCGGTCAACCAGGCCTTCGCCGAGACCATCCTCGACGAGACGCGCGACGACGCGCGGCCGGTGGTGCTGCTCCAGGACTATCACCTGTACCTGGCCGCGCGCTTCATTCGCGAGCGCAGGCCGGAGGCGCTGGTGCTCCACTTCAACCACATTCCCTGGCCGTCCGTCGATTCGTGGCTGCTGCTCCCCCAGCCGCTTCGTCGCGCGATCTGCGAGGGACTGCTGGCCAACGACATCTGCGGCCTGCAGACCGACCGATACGCGCGTAACTTCCTCGACACCGTGGATGCCTTCGTGCGCGATGCGCGCGTCGATCCTGCCGGACGTCACGTTCGCTGGCGCGGGCGGACGATCTGGGTGCGCGCCTATCCGATCTCGATCGACCCCGATTCGCTGACCGACTTCGCGCGCGGACCTGAGGTTGCCCGCCGACGCAAGGAGCTGTCCGCCCGACTCGAGCGCGCCGGCAAGCCAAAGCTGATCGTGCGTGTCGACCGCCTGGAGCCGTCCAAGAACGCGCTGCGCGGCTTTCTCGCTTTCGAGGCACTGCTCAAGCGCCGGCCGGAGCTGCGCAAACGCGTCCGCTTCCTGGCCATCCAGTCGATCTCGCGCGAGAGCGTGCCCGAGTACGCGCGTTACGCCGCGGCCGTGCGCGAGGTCGTGGCCCGCGTGAACGGCATGACCGACCCGGATGAGGCACCCATTTGGTTGCTTGATGGATCGGAGTACGCGCTGGCCATCGCGGCTATGTCGCTGGCGGACGTGGTGCTCGTCAACCCGGTCGTCGACGGGATGAACCTGGTGGCCAAGGAGGCCGCGATAGTGGGCCATGGCGCGATCGTGCTCTCTGAAACGGCCGGCGCCGCCGAGCAGCTCGCGTCGGACGCGCTGATGGTCGCTGCGGCGGATGTCCACGGCACAAGCGAGATGCTCGAAACGGGCCTGGACATGCCCGCTGAGGAACGCGCGCGGCGCCTGCGCCGGCTGCGCGCATCGGTCCGCCAAGAAGACCTCGCCTGGTGGCTGACCCGTCAGCTGCGCGACCTGTCGGCCGTAGCCACCGGCGGTCGCCCGCCGTCACGCGCCCTGCGCGACAAGGTCAGAACCGTCGAGCCCGGTGTGCGCGACTAGTCGTCGAGGCGATACGACAGCTCAACGACGCCGTCGGAGGCGAGCTCCGGTTCGTGTGACACGCGCACGAAGCCGTTCCTCTCGAGGACGCGCTGCGAACCAATGTTGTGCGCGGCCACGAAGGCGTGAATTGGGCGCTCGCCAACTTCGATCAGGTACGCGCCGACAGCTTCCGTGGCGACGCCACGGCCCCAAAACTCGCGGCCGATCCAGTAGCCCAGCATCCGGCCAAGGTCCGGATCGACCCACGACAGGACGTTGCCCGCGACCGCGCCGTCGACGACAACGGTGCGCACCACGCCGTTTGGGTTGCCAAGGACTCGCTTCGCCCAATGTTCGTGGTGCGCGGCGCGGTCGCGGCTCGGAAAGGCCGCCATCTGGCTCGCGACCGCATCGGCCTGGTGTTCGTAGAAGATGTCGACATCGGCCGGCTCGACCGGGCGCAAGGTGATCATGAGCGCAGCCTCCGATAGATCGCTGACAGGAAGCGCGTCGCGTCGACCGGCGAGCCAAGCACGATGTCGGCCGCGGCGAGCACTTCTGCCGGCACCTCCGCGCGCGCCTGGATGGCCACGGCCACGCCATCGGTCACACCGCGCGCGCGCAGATCGCGCAACGCCCGGAACGCCATCGCGTCACTGACGTCGTCGCCGAGCATGAACACGCTGCCCGGCCGCACCTCTTCGACGAGCGCCACCAGCGCCTCGCCCTTGGCCACGGCCCCAAAGGGCCGCAGCTCCAGCACCCGGCGCCCCGCAAAGCGCTCGAGCACGCCATTCGGGTCGAGTGCGTCGGCCGCGGCGTGAACGCGCGCGGATGCCGCGGCGAGATCAGGCGCTGTGCGGTAGTGGAACGCGACCGCGGGTGGCTTGCGCTCGACGATCAGCCACGGCTCGTTGATCGCGCGCGGCACCTCGTCCGCGAGCCGCTCGGCCATGTGCACGGCTTCGTGTGACGCGTCATCGACGCTCGTGCGCAGCGAGTCCGGCCGTCCGCGCCGATGAAGGAAGCCTCGTTCCATGCCGTGATTGCCAACGTACGTCACGTTGCCCACGCGGACGCGCCGCGCAACATCCGGCGCTGAACGGCCCGAGAGGACCACGACATGCACGTTCGGCAGTCCGGCCAGGGCGCGCAGAGCGCGGCGCCCCAGGGGCAGGATCTGCGCGCCCCACGGATCGTCGACGATCCGGCTCAGGGTCCCGTCGAAGTCACTGACGACGAGCAGCGGACGCCGCTCGAGATGTGCCTCGGCCGCCTCCACGGCTGCCCGTACCGTGACGGGCGTGCTCACGGCTTGGGCGAAGCGGTCTCTGCGGGGCCGGGTGTGTCAGTGGGTTGATCGACCGGAACGCTCGGCTTGGGCGTTGGGAGCTGTGCGGAGAAGTCGGGCACGACGACCGTGATCGCCTGGATGAAGATCTCCGGCGGCGCGCCGCCGTAGACGATCTGCTGCACGACACCGTCACCGTCGAGGAAGAAGTGGACGGGCAGCGCATACGCGCCCCACGCCGCCTGGGCTGTGCCGTCCTCGTCGACCGCAACGGGCAGGGTGAACTTCTGATCCTTCATGAACGCCTTGACCGTGGCCGGATCCTCGCCGACATCGATCACCAGCTCGTTCATCTGGTCGCCCAGGAGCTTGGAGTACTCGGTCATCATGGCCAGCTCGGTGGGCGTCTGGGGCGACCAGGTCGTCGTGAAGTAGACCCACATTGGCGTGCCGCTGAAATCGGACGTGTTCATGACGCTGCCATCTAGCAGCGTGACCTCGAGCGGCGGCGCAACCTCGCCGGTTGCCAGCGGCGCTGCCGGAGTCGCGACAGAAATCGGCGACGAGCTCGGCCCGCCGCTCGAAGTCGGGCTCGAGGCAGCCAGAGTCGGCAGCGGTGGCAGGCTCGGCGGAACGGGCGTAGGCAGCGCCGGCTGCTCGCCCAAGGCTGAGGTGAGCAGGAAGACCGCCAGGACGGCTCCAACAACCAGCGCGCCAATCACACCCAGTATTTCGGGGAGGCGCATGTCGGTGGAATGTACTACGGCGCCCGCAAGTGGGCCCGCCGACGCGCGAGCGCGCCGACTCCGGCGAACTTAGATCCAGTTACGCCGGCGGAAGTACAGGTAGGTGGTCAGCGCAATCCCGATCGCAACGAAGGTAACGATCCAGAAGCCGATCGCCTCCTGGAACTGGAATGCTGTGCCGGCCTCGCTCATGCCAAAGATGCCACTGATCGCTGCGATCGTGGCGAGCACGACCGTGACGCCGGTCAGGCGCTTCATGATCTCGGACAGGTTGTTGTTGACCTGCGACAGGTAGATGTCGAGCGTGGTGCTGACCAGCTCGCGATAGCTGTCCAGCTCGTCGGTCAGGCGGATGAGGTGATCGTAGATGTCGCGAAAGTAGACGATGCGCTCTGGTTTGATCAGCTTCGAATCGCGGTTCGTGAGCTGGTTGAAGACCTCGCGCTGCGGATTGACCGCGTGTCGGATGAGGAGCAGATCGCGGCGGACCTGGAAGAGGCGCTCGACGATCCATTGGTTGGGCTTGCGCATCACGTCTGCCTCGAGATCGTCGATCTCGTCTCCCAGTCGGTCAAACACCGGGAAGTAGCCGTCAACGATCCAGTCCGCGACTGCCCAGAGCACGAAGTCAGGTCCGCCAGCGAGGTGGAATCCCTCCTCGCGCTTCGTGAACGGCGCGGCGCGCGGGTCGATATCGTCGTCATGCGAGGTGAGCAGGTAGCGCTCGCCGAGCACGATGTCGATCTCATGGGCGATGATCTCGCCCTCGTAGGACAGCCCGAACATGACGATGTGCAGCGCATCCGTGTATGTCTCGATCTTGGCGCGCTGGTTGCTCTCCAGGATGTCCTCGACGACCAGCGGGTGCAGACCCAGGATCTCGGCCAACTCCGCCAGCTCGTCGTGCTTGGGCGAGACGAGGTCGATCCAGACGCGTTGATCGGGCGTCGCCAGGGCCTCACGAACGTCGGCAGCGGACGAGAGCTTGTGGATCTTGTCGTCTGCGCCACGGGCGATGCACCACATGCCCGGGTTTGGTTTGGCCACAACCTGGGCCGCCGTCACCGAGTCGGTAGCGACGCTCGGCAACGGGTGCTTGCTCGGCTCGGTTGCCGGCGCCTGGCCCTTGTCAGATTGCGAGGCCCGCTCGTGACGCCTCCTCGACCGCGTTGGCGTGCTCATCGTCCCCTTCACCTTCAGCCTGGGACATGGTGCCCGGGCGGTTGTGCATGGCGAGCGTAGGCACAATCGCGATCGCCGTCACGATGGCGGCGACAACAAAGAGCACGCTCAGGATCTGGTCCGCTTGCTGAGCCGCCCAGCGCTCGAGCGCATCGACGACCAGGTAATCCTCCAGCGGCCGGCCCTGGAGCGCCGCGGGGAGCACCGCGTCGCGTGCGGCCTGGTCGGTCAGGACCACGGACAGCGCCTGGATCCGGTTCGAGCCCAGGACCGTCAGCGCGGCCACGCCGGTGGCCATGCCCAGCATCCGCGCGACGGTCAGCGACGCGCTCCCGACGCCAAAAGCGCGCCGGCCGAGTGATTCAAGTACCGCGGTTGTGCGCGCCGTGACGGTCACTCCGAAACCGACTCCGAAGAGTGCGAGTCCGGCACAGATCATCACCAGCGGCGAGTCGGGTCGGGCGGCAGCCACGATCAGCAGACCCGCCACCTCTGCGACGATGCCGGCCAGGCTGGGGATCATCACGCCCATTGGCCGCACGAGATAGCCAGAGCCCAGCGCCCCGATCGCCATGGCTCCCGCGAGCGAGCCCAGCGCGAGCTGCTGCTCGCTCGGACCCGCGTAGCGAACGCGGTCGACGAACACCGCGGCGCCGATGACCGCCGTCGCAAAGCCGTAGCCGGTCAGCAGGCTCATCGACACGGCCCCAGAAAAGGTTCTATCGCGGAAGTGATTGAGGTCGAAGAACGGATCCGTCGTGCGCCGGAACCACATCACCGACGCGATCAGCGCGACGACGCTGACGACGGCGAGCGCGCCGGGCACCCTGGCATCTGTGCCGCCCGCGCTCGTGATCGCTATCAGGCCCGCGGCCACGCCGGTCGTGAAGAGCACGCCACCGACGATGTCGAGTGACCCTGTGCCGGTGGGCTTGGGCCAGCCGCGCGCCGTGGCCCAGGTATAGATGCCGGCGAGCAGCGCGAACGGCGCGCCCAGGTAGAAGACCCAGCGCCAGCTGGGGACGGTCAGCGGACCGCCTGCGAGCACGAAAGTCTGCAGGATGATGGCGCCGACGAACGGACCGCAGGCCATGCCCAGGAACGACAGTGCGCCGACGACGCCGATGGCGCGGGCGCGGGCAGGACCCTCGAAGAGGTGCCCGGCGGATGCCGTCGCGAGCGGGAAGATCGCGCCGGCGCCGGCGCCCTGTATGACGCGTGCCGCGATCAGCCAATCCAGGCTCTGGGCAGTGCCGGCCAGGAACGAGCCGATTGCAAACGTGCCCAGGCTCAGGCCATACAAAGTGGCCAGGTTGTAGCGGTCGGCGGCACGGCCAGCGAGCGGCATGACCGCGACATATGCAACCAGGTAGCCGTTGACGATCCACGACGCGTGGGTCAGCTGGGTCCAGTCGCTCAGCGACCCCAGGATCTGCGGCAATGCCACGGCCGTGACCATCAGCTCGACACCGACGAGGAACACGCCAAGGCCGAGCGCGGCAAGCACGATCAGCTTCGTGTTGCGCGTCATCGATGCCCGTGTCGTTCGTGGCCTGCCCGCCCACCATCGGCTGAGTATGGCCCCGTGGCGGACTTTCCAATCGGATTGAGGGCATGGTTTCGGGCCTTGACACACCGCTTGGACCGTATGTAATATCAACAACGCTTTATGTATTAGCCGCGGCTGCCCCAGCGCCGCGGCAACTCAGCCGGACCTTCTCAAGTCCTGCGCCAGACAAGGACGAGCGTGCCCTCACCCGCCCACATCCGATCGACGATCACCGCGCTCGCAGCGCCGCCAGAGGAGCTGCGTTTGGTGGCCGCGTATCACAAGGCACTTTCCGATCCAACGCGGCTGCGCCTGCTGCAGCGCCTGGCCCAGGGTCCGGCCACGGTCAACGAGCTGACCAGCGCGGTGGACCTGTCGCAGCCACTCGTCTCCTTCCATCTCCACCGCCTCAAGGCGGCCGGTGTCGTCGCCACGCGCCGCGCCGGACGCGAGGTCATCTGCACGCTCAGCCGCGACGTCCTCACCCACTTCCGTGCGCGTGAGGGCGAGCTGCTCGGGTTGGCCTCCTGATGGCCGCCGGACAGCAGGCGAGCAGCTCACGCGGCGCCGCGTTCCGGCAGGCATGGCGCGCCCGGATCGAGAAGCCCGTTGCGGCAATCTTCATTCGCACCCACCTGACACCAAACATGCTGACCCTGATCGGCTTCGGCATCGCCGTCATCGGCGCCTACCTGGCCGCAATCCAGCTTTGGATCGCTGCCGGTCTCGTCGTCGGCTTCGGCACTGCCTTCGACATGTTCGACGGCGCTCTCGCTCGTGCCACGGGCAAGAGCAGCAAGCTCGGCGCATTCCTTGACTCGACATTCGACCGCGCCGGCGAGGCGATCGTCTACGTCGGTCTGGTGGTTGCCTTTCTGCGCTTGGGCGACACCAACGGCGCGGCCCTGTCGGCCGCGGCGATGGCTGCCGCGTTCATGGTCAGCTACACCCGCGCCAAGTCGGAGAGCCTGGGCTTCAGCTCCGGCAGCGGCATGGCCAACGTGGGCCTTGCGCCGCGTGAGGTGCGCTCGGTCATCCTCGTTGTGGGTCTGCTTGGCGCAGCGTTCGACATCCGCGTGCTCGTCGGTGCCCTCGCGCTCATCGCAATCCTCGCAACCGTCACCACCATCCAACGAATCCTCTTCGTCTACCGCCAGTCACAGTCAACAAATTAGGAGGTCAGAGACACAACCATGGCCAAGGAGAACGGCAAGGCCCAGGCCAACGGCAACGGGCGCGGTCCCAAGCGCAAGGACGGCAAGATCCGCGTCGCGATCGTGGGCGTTGGCAACTGCGCGAGCAGCCTCGTGCAGGGCCGCTACTACTACGAGAACGCCGCGGACGACGAGTTCGTGCCGGGTCTGATGCACGTCAACCTGGGCGGTTACCACATCCGCGACATCGACTTTGTCGCCGCCTTCGACATCGACAAGAACAAGGTCGGCAAGGACCTGTCCGAGGCGATCTACACCAAGCCCAACAACACCTACGTCTTCCAGCAGGTCGCGCATACCGGCGTCACCGTCGAGCGCGGCATGACCCACGACGGGCTGGGCAAGTACCTCAGCCAGATCATCGAGAAGGCCCCCGGCCCCACGGCCGACATCGTCAGCATCCTCAAGGAGCGCGAAGTCGACGTGATGGTCTCGTACCTGCCGGTCGGCTCGGAAGAGGCGACCAAGTGGTACGTCGAGCAGGCGCTCAAGGCAGGCGTGGGCTTCATCAACGCCATCCCGGTGTTCATCGGACGTGAGCCGTACTGGCAGCGCCGCTTCGCCGAGGAAGGCCTGCCGATCATCGGCGATGACATCAAGAGCCAGGTTGGCGCGACGATCACACACCGCGTGCTGACACGCCTGTTCATGGATCGCGGCGTTCGCCTCGACCGTACCTACCAGCTCAACTTCGGCGGCAACACAGACTTCCTGAACATGCTCGAGCGCGAGCGCCTCGAGTCCAAGAAGATCAGCAAGACCAACGCGGTCACGAGCATGCTCGACTACGAGATCGACGCCGATGACATCCACGTCGGTCCCTCCGACCACGTGCCGTGGCTGCTCGATCGCAAGTGGTGCTACATCCGCATGGAAGGCACGACGTACGGCGACGTGCCGCTCAACGCCGAGCTCAAGCTCGAGGTATGGGACTCGCCCAACAGCGCCGGAGTAATCACTGACGCAATCCGCTGCCTGAAGCTTGGTCTCGATCGCGGCCTGAAGGGCACCCTCGTGGCACCGTCGAGCTACTTCATGAAGAGCCCGCCGCGCCAGATCCACGACGACATCGCCTTCAACCGCGTCGAGGCGTTCATCCGCGGCGAGGACAACGAGACGCTCGTCGGCACGGAGAAGGTAACGGCGCCAAAGCGGCGTCGGCTCGGCACACACGAAGCCGGCAAGGCGGCCAAGGCCGCTGATCCGGCCAAGGCAGGCGTCGCGTAGATAGAGGTTCTTCAACCCTGAGCGACAAGACAAGCGGCGTCAGCTACGCGCCGCATCGCAGAGAAGAGGCCCGCAATCGGGTCGTCAAGCAGGTACGGCGGGCGCGCGAGCGCTCCGCCGTACTTGGCTACCGCGCGACGTCCGCGACGATCGCGCGCATTCCGCCACGGGTCAGCCTCCCAGTTGGTCGGTCGCTCTTCGTCAGCAGCTATTACGCCTGGCCGGCAAAGCGGCGCATCACCCTGGCCAACGCCTCACATGTGCTCGGACTACCCACGTCCGACAAGCGCGTGCGCCAGCTGGCGCGGCGCGTCTACGCGACCTACGCCACGTTCATCCTGGAGCTGATGCGTCTGCCGCACCTCCCCGCCGACGAACCGGTGCGCCTGCTCGAGCACATCGATGGCGATCACGGCGCCGATTCGTTCGTCGCGATATTTGAGAACCTGCGCGCCCAGAAGCGGGGACTGATCGCCGTCTCCGGCCATATCGGCTCGATCGACCTGCTCGCGGGCGCGTTCGCGCTTCGAGGGTTGCCGACATACGGGCTCGCCGACGACTCCGCCTACCCGGAGCTGTTCGAGCTGATGAACGCCCAGCGTCGTCGGTGGAACGTGGAGGTCATCCCGTGGCGCAACCTGCGCAAGGTATTCAGCGCACTGCGTGAGCCCGCCATCCTTGGCCTCGTCGTTGATTGGGGTTATCGGGCCGACGGCATTCCCGTGCGGCTCTTCGGCGAGTGGACCGCGCTGCCGGCTGGCCCGGCGATGCTCGCCGCCAAGACCGGAGCCGTGATCGTTCCCGTCGTTGGCCGGCGACGGTCGGATGGCAAGTTCGAAGCGCGCCACTACGACCCGATCGAAGTTGCCGATTCGACGGATGTCGAACTGCAGCGCGCGACGCAAAAGATCGCCGACGCCCTTGAAGACATGATCTCTGTGGCGCCGGAGCAGTGGTACTCGTTCAAGCCGGTATGGCCGGAGACCGCGGCGGAGAAGGAAGCGCTGGCCGCGCGCGCGGTTGCCGTCGCCGGAGCTGCTGCGTGAGCTCGGCCGCCGAAGTTAGCGTGGACCGGGTCGCGCGCGTGCGCGTGGCGCGCGTGCGCGTGGCGCGCAAGCGACGCAGCTCGTGGCGCGGGCGCCTTGCGGTGCGCGGCCTGTTTGCACTCTCGGCCGTGCTCACACGGCTGCCCGAGCGGCCGTCGATGCGCATCGCCTGGTGGCTGGGCGGAGTGCTTTACCGGGTCCAGCCAGAGCGTCGCCGGCTTGTGCGCGCCAACCTGGAACGCGTCTGCATGTATCTCGTCCACGAGAACATGGCCAACCAGGCGACCGCCGCCGCCGCACGCGACGGCCGCGCGCTGGACAAGCTCACTCGCGCGGCATTCGGGCACTACGTGCGCAGCTACGTTGAAAGCGCCACACTCAAGCGCTACACGTCGCCGGCTCAGCTGGCGCGCGTCGTTCCGGACGACGAGAAGATCGTGAATGAGTCGTTTCCGCCGGGTCGCAGCGGCCCCACGATCGTGGTCGGCCTGCACTTTGGCGCGCTCGAGATACCAGCGCTGTGGGCCGGCGCCAGAGGCGTACCGGTCCTGGCGCCGATGGAGACCGTCGCCGATCCGGACATTCAGTCGTACTTCGAACGGACGCGCGGCAGCACGGGCATCAAGGTCGTGCCGCTCGAAGGTGCCGCGGCCAAGATCCGGGCGGCGCTGGCCAACAACGAGACGGTCGCGCTCGTGGCCGATCGCGCGTTGAGCGGCAGTGGTGCGCGCGTCGAGCTCTTTGGGGCGCCGGCGCGCTTGCCTGTCGGACCGGCCGTGCTCGCCCTTGAGACCGGCGCGCCAACCTGGATCGTCGCTGCGCGGCGCGCCGGCGCCAGGTACCTGACCCGTATCGAGCGCCTGGAGCTGCCGCCGACGGGCACGCCGCGTGAGCGGCTGGCAGCGTTCGTTGCGGCGCAGGTCACCGGCTTTGAGCGCGTGATCGCCGACGCGCCGGAGCAGTGGTGGACGCTCTTCTTCCAGATCTGGGACGACCTGCCAGCGCGGCCGCAGGAGCCGGAGTCGGAGCCAGAGCCGGGGCCACACGCCTGATGGGCCGCGCGGACCTGCACATCCACAGCCTCGCCTCGGACGGCGTCTCGAGCGTGGCTGAGATCCTGGATCACGCCGAGAACCGGGCCAAGCTCGACGTCATCGCCATCACCGACCACGAACGGGTAGACGCTGCGCACGCCGCCCACGCGATGGCAGAGGCGCGCGGCATGCGCGTCCAGGTCATCGTCGGTGAGGAGGTCAGCACGCGCAGCGGCCACGTCGTGGCGCTGTTCATCGACAAGCGCATCCGGCCGTGGAGCTCGATCAGCTCGACCATCGCCCAGATCCACGAACAGGGCGGCCTGGCGATCATCGCCCACCCGCTGGTGCCCTATCCGCTGTGTACCAGTGGGCGCACCATTCGGCGTTTGCTTGACGACCCGGACCCGATCTACCACCCCGACGGGATCGAGGCGTTCAACCCGACAACGGCGGGCATGCACTGGGGCGCACGGGCGCCTGAGTTCGTGGCCAAGGCCGGCGTTGCCGCGCTCGGCGCGAGCGACGCGCACCGCGCCGAGCATGTCGGCTACGCGCTGACCACTTTTCCCGGCACGTCCGCTGACGACGTCCGAACTGCCATCGAGAATCGGACGACAGGCTGGGAAGGCTCGACTCATGAATGGAAGACGCAGTTCGCGACCTTCCGGCGCCAGATGGGCAAGAACGCGCTGGCCGTCCGCGACGAGGTCCGCGGCAAGGTCCTGCGCGACGGAACGGGGCGCGACCTGGGCTATCCGGGCGGACGCTTGCGTCCGGCTCGGCTCGATGAATCGGGGCTGCGGGCTGAAGGAGCGCACGAATGAAGATCGGCCTCGTCACGCCGTACATCTACCCGCTGCCGGGCGGCGTCAACGCCCACGTTCATGACCTGTACGAGCACCTCGTCGCTCACGGCCACGACGTGCGCATCATCAGCAGCGTCCACGGCGCCCAGCGCCAGAGCGAGGGCGACATCATTCGCCTGGGCTACGGCTTCTCTGTGCCGACCAACGGCTCCGTCGGCACGCTGACGTTCTCGCCGCGCTACACGAGCATCGTCGCCGAGATGCTCGAGCGCGAGCGCTTCGACATCCTCCACTTCCACGAGCCATTCGTGCCGTTCCTGTCGCTCGTGCTGCTGCGCGAGTCGCAGAGCATCAACATCGCCACGTTCCACGCATATGCCGGCTGGAGCACGGCCGCTGAGTTCGGCAAGCGCATGCTGGGCCGCTTCGCGCGCCGCCTGAACGGCCGGATTGCTGTCAGCGCGGCGGCGCGCCACTTCGCCGATCGCTACTTCCCGGGCGACTACAAGGTCATCCCCAACGGCGTGGATTTGGGCCGCTTCGCCAACGCACAGCCGATCACGCGCTACAAGGACGGCACGCTGAACATCTTCTTCATCGGCCGCTTCGAGCCGCGCAAGGGCGTCATGTATGCGCTCAAGGCCTACCGACAGCTGCGTCAGCGCGGCTACAACTGCCGGCTGTTGATCGCGGGGGCCGGGCCGCAGGAGCGCGAGGTGCGTCGCTACATCGCCACGCGCCGTTTGACGGGCGTCGAATTGCTCGGCCGGATCAGCGAGGCTGACAAGATCCGCTACTTCGCCACGGCAGACATATACCTCTCACCTGCCACTGGTCAGGAGTCGATGGGTGTCGTACTGCTCGAGGCACTTGCGTCGGGCACGCCGATCGTGTGCAGCGACATCCACGGCTATCGCAGCGTCGTCCGCCGCGGTGAGCAAGGGCTGCTCGTGCCGCCGCGCGACGTAAACGCCCTCGCTGATGCGTTGGGCGAGCTGATATCCGATCCGGAGATGCGCGAGCGGATGAGCGAGTCGGCGCGCCAGCGCGCCGTCCAGTTCGGCTGGGACAACATCACGGCCAAGGTCGAGGAGTACTACCTCTTCGTCGCGCGTCGCGCCGCCGCCCAGGGCCACCTGCCGCCGCACACGAATCCAGCGCTCATTGCCGGACCGCGCGAGCCGACGCCGATCAATTCCTTCCGCGCCGCCGGCTAACCGTCGGGCGCGGGCTCCGGCTGCTCCGCTGGCGGTGGTGATTGGCCGTCAACAGCGCTCAGGGGACGGTCATCAGGGTCGCTCAACAACCTAGCTTCATCGGTCGGCGTCAGCGCGTCCTGGGTATGGTCAGTTACAGGAGCGACCGCCAGGCCCTCCGTGGCAAAAGTTTGGTCGGGCCCTTTGCGCCAGCTGCGCGCGGCGTAGACCGCTGCAATGCACAGCCCTGTCACGGCCAGCGCCAGGATCGCGACGCTCAACCAGTTGATCGGGTTGCGGTTCGGTTCGTCGAGATTCACGCCGAACTGGAAACCCCAGTTCCAGGTCGGTAGCAGGCCCAGGTGAATCTGCGACAGCGGTGTCGGGACAGGCAGGCTGGCGAAGTTCGGATAGAACGCCACGAACCAGACTGTTGCGGCCACCAGCACCCCGACGACGTAGCGTTTGGGGTCGCGTCCCTGGAGCGCGAAGTACGCGGGCACGCACAACAGCAGCAGGGCGATGAACGCCGGTAGCTCGGCCGTGACGTGGGCCTGGAAGACAGCGTCGCCCTTGAGTGCCGCGCCAACGACGACGAGCACCGCGCCGAGTAAGGCGACGGAGAAGGCAATCGGCACGAGCAGGGGCTGGCGGCTGCCACTGATCGTCGATGACTCGCGCAGCGACAGGTAGACAAGGATGCCGGCCGCGACAAGTCCGCCGACCGCAAGCAGCACACCGATGGCCTGGAAACCGGTCAGCGTGAAGTCACGCGACAGTGAGCCGCACACCTCTGTGCCCTTGTTGACCTGCTGGGTGTTGGCCAGGCCGCACAGCGGCAATCGGAAGAGCCACAGGAGCGGCGCGCCGATGATCGCCAGGCCGGCCGCGAGCTTGGCGAACTGCCATGTTCGGGGCGAGGGACCGTGCCACAGCTCGGCCAGGAAGTAGGCCAGAGCCATGAACGAGAACGGCAGCGCGGTGAAGACGTGGTACTGGAACGTGGCTCGGTCGATGCGCGACCACGGCAGCCACATGCACAGCACGGCAATGATCACGAACGTCAGTGCCAGGCTGCGCCGCTTCCAGGCCTGCCACGAGGCCCACGCCACGGCCGGGATCGCCAGCCAGAACAGGACCAGGTTGCCCGTGTCGTAGATGACCGCGGTCGTGCCACCGGCATAGTCGTTCTGCTCGAACCAGACCGGCTTCAGATCGAGCGGCCAGGCCCACCACGGCGACGATGCCGGGTGCGTGGCGCGCAGGAAGTTGTGGTAGTCGTACATCGACTGCTGCAGGGCCAGGAAGGTTTGGCCGGTATGACCCGCCGGATAGCCCGCGAACCACTGGTTGCCCAGGTTGATCCACGGGATGTAGCTCAGGACGTAAACGGCCAGCGGCACGACCGTTATCGCGACCAGTGCCAGCATCCACGGCAGGCCCAAGATGCCCGAGCCGGGCCGCAGCCAGCCGCGCTCCGGTGGCGGTGACGAGACAGGGGCGGCCGGATCGACCGTCTCCGCGGACGCAAGCGGGCCACGGCCGTGCCGTCCCAGGTACCAACCAACGATCGCGACGATCAGGCCGGCAGCGATGGCCGCGACGCCGATGACGACGATGCGCGCGGGCGGCAGCAGTGCGCCGGCCGCGGCCGGCGGTCCGGCAATCAGGCGGTACGCGCCATAGATCGACGCGACGGCCCCAACGAGCAGCGGCAACACGACGGCGAAGCGGAACTCATCGCGCGTCATGCGCACCGGGCGCAACGCGATGCCGACCGCGAGCAGGACGGTCAGCCCGATCATGATCGCCAGGAACAGGTAGTTGATCTGCGGGTTTGAGACGGTCGGATTTGGCGTGATGGCGATGTAGCCGAGCACACCGGTCAGGCTGATCATCGCGGCCAGCGCGATCAGACGCCCGAGCGCCGAGCGGATCAGGATGAGCAGACCGACTGCGCCGATCGCGTAGGCGCCGACCCACTTCGAGGCCAGCGCGAGGCCCAGCAGCACGCCGACCGTGAGCAGGACGCTCGCCGTCATCCACGGTTTACGCCAGCGGCCCAGCCATAACGGCACGAACAGCGTGAACGCGGCGACGATGAAGAAGTTCACGTACGTGTCGTTCATGGCGATGCGCGCGTTGGCGAAGAACATGCCGTCGACCAGTACGGCGATGGCCGCGATGACGGCGACGCTGCGGCGCTTGAACAGGAAGCGTGCGAGCAGGTAGATGAGCGCCGCGGTCAACGCGCCGAGCAGCACGCCCGGGAAGCGATAGGCGAACTGGTTGTTGCCCGTGTCGACGGTCGCCAGCGCTCCGGTCGGGCTGAAGGCGAGGAGGTCGTTGCGATCCTCGGCGGGATAGTCGTGCTGCGCGTCCATGACCGCGACCTGCGGCTCAAACGGCAGTGGCGCATCGGCGAAGACGCTGTTGCCGCGCGGCTCGACGACGTAGACCGTGGGCGAGCTGCCGTCCTGGGTCGTGCCCAGGACGTGGATGTTGGTCGTCGCCTCGTTCCAGTAGATCTTCTCGACGTTGTTGGGCATGGGCACCGTCTCGCCCAGCGCGACGCTTGATCCGTCGCTCGGGATGCGGATCGTCTGAAGGCGATCCCCATTGGCCGTGTAGATCGTGGGTTGGTCGGGGCCACGCTCGGCGAGGACCAGGCCGGTGACCGGATCGGCCGTTTGGATATCGGCCAGCTGTGCGAGCGTTGCCGCGTCGAAAAAGGTCACGCCGTGTGGATCGCCAACGGCGACGGCCGTGCCGTCAGTGATGCTGACGCCGGGCAGGTTGCCGTCGTCGATCTGGGCCTGGACGTCGTCACGCTTGTCGCCGATGTAGCCGGCGACCGGAACTGGCCCTGTGGCGGTGGCGATGAGGTGCTCGATGCGCACCGGGTCGTCCTTGAGCAACGTCCCGAGCTGCTGCGACACGGCCTTGATATCCGTGACCTGGTCCGGATCGACCATGACCACACCGTGCGAGGGTGCACTGATCAGGTCCGCGATGCCGTCGAGCGAGTTGCGGCCGGTCTCAGCCCCGGTCACGGGATCGATGCTGACCAGCGTCCCGCCAGAGGACAGCCCGACGAGATGGTCGCCGATGACCGCGAGGCGAACGAGTGGGCCGTCAAGGTCCGACATCGCGCCGAATGGCGCCGGTTGCAGGGCTGACCCGTCGCTTGAGGGTGACAGGCGCAGCTGATCGAAGCCTGAGGTCGGGAGCTGGGCGATGGTCCCGTCGGCCTGGCCCATGTACAGCGTGTGCGTGTCCGGATCGACGGCGACTGCCACAAACGGTCCCTCGACCGTCGCTATCTGCTTAGGCCCCGGTTGCTCCAGGTCGTACACGTCGACGGCCGTTCCCGTGGCGACGTAGAGCCTGTCGCCCAGGTGCTCCGTTGGCGCGCCGGTCGGGCTCCAGCGCTGCTCGATGGCGGCATCTGTCGTCGGCTGTCCAAGGTCTGTCGTAGAGGTCACGCGATGGTTGCCGAGCACCTCGATGCCGAGCGCCATGCCGTATTTGGCCAGGTGTGGATGGGTGTACTCGTAGATCGAGTGGGGCATGTCGTAGCGCCAGTCCTGGAGGAATTCCATCGCTGTCCGGGCGTGGTAGACCTCGTCGAAGTGCATGTCGTAAGGCACTTCGAGCCGATAGGTGCGCAGGAACAGGGCGGCAAAGAAGACGATGACGATCAGGCCCACGTCGCGCCGACTGATGCGCCCGCCACCCTCGCCGATGAGCAGCGCGCTCCGGTCGCGACGGATCGAGAAGCTGGGCACCAGCCCTGAGAGTGGCGCGTACCACGGTTGCGCCGGCTCGTTTGGCTCGAGTGCCTCGTCGTCGAGATCGTCGAGCGGCTCGCCGTCTTCGTCGTAAGCCATGGCGGCGACAGGGGACAGGCCCAGCTCGTACTCGTCAGGTTCCTCGACGGCGCTGGGCCGGAGCGCCCAGACGATGAACGCGAAGCCCACGATGTTCAGGGCGACGGCACTGACGATCGCGACCGGCTCGCGGAAGAATTCGCCAAGCGGCAAGGTTTCCAGGTTGGGCGACGCGTACAGCGGCGTCGTCAGGATGCCGTGCATGTTGATGAAGGCCGCGATGGACAACACGATCGTGGCCGCCGCCCATCGTCTGTTGACGATGGCCGCGAGCGGCAGCAGCGCGAAGATCGGGAACATGTAGCGCTCGTGGACGCGCGTGGGCAGGATGAAGAAGCCCAGCGCCAGGAGCGTGGCCACGAACAGGATGCTGCGCCGATCGTCGCGCCAGGCGACGCGCGCGAGCCCCAGCGCGAAGCCCAGTGCGAGCAACAACGTGCCCACGGCGAAGCCCGGGATGGGGCCGAAGAGCGGGATCGTGTCCTTCGACCAGCCACCACCGAAGGCGAGCGGCTGATTGCCGCCCGAGCCGAGCATCGCCCACGGGTTGTAGGCGTTGACGCTCAGATACGGGTAGCCGCCGGCCGTCTTGGCCATCTGCTGCAGGAAGTCGAACGGGCCAAGCGAGAAGGGCGTGATGATGACCAGCAGCACGATCAGTGACGCGACCGCCGACGAGACCAGCCGCCAGGCGCCGCGTTCGTACTCGAACCAGCCACGGATGCGCTGCGGGAGAAGGACGGGGTTGCGCGGCTGGTCGTCGGGCTTGAACAGGTGCCGGCGCAGAAGCACGACGCCGACAAGCGGCAGCGCGACGACGCCGAACTGTGGCTTGATCAGCGCGGCCACGGTCGCGAGCACGGCGGCGCCCTCCGAGTTGCCGCGGATGAGTGCCCAGACCGACAGCAGCAGCACGAGCGAGCCGACCGAGTCGGTCTGGCCCCAGACCGCCGAGTCGTACCAGGTGACAGGGTTGAAGACGTAGATCGCGGCCGCGATCAGTGCCAGCCGGCGCGCATCGGGCCGGTCGCCGCGCCACGACAGGACGATCCTGTACAGGACGTAGCCAATGGCTATGTCGCACAGGATGGGCGGGATCTTGATCAGCGCGGCAATCGCCGAAGTTGGGTCGTTATGCGCGAAGGGCGCGAGAATGTGGCCCAATTCGCCGACGACCCAGAGCAGGTACATGTAACCGGGCGGATAGTCGGCGAAGCCCGCGGTGGCGTAGAAGCTGCCCGGGCCGGTCTTGGCCAGCTGGTCGGCCCACGCGGTGAACGTCGCCGTGTCCGACTCGAAGCCGGAGCCGGGCAGCAGCACATAAGCAAGAAAAAGACGAAGGAGAAGGCCGACGAGCAGCAGGATCGCGATGCCGGAGCCGACCGCGCTCGCGCTCAGCGGACTCTTATCGACCCCCGAGATCTGGTCGGCCCCATCCTGGCGGGGTGCTGTCAAAACCGACCCAACCTCCAGAGGGTGACGAGGTGGACGGGAGTATAGCAACGGACCTCGATCAACCCAGACCATCGAGTCTGGGACGCCCGGGCATCGGCCAGAGTTTCGAACGCGCCCTGGAGCGCGTCGATCCGGCCATGATCGGGCTGTTCTTCTTCGTCCTCGCGCTGGGCATCTACTACTTCTCCGACCCGTCGCGCTCCGGCTTCTACAACCACTTTGTGTGGCAGGCGGACGCCTTCCTGCACGGCCGCTTTGCCATCTCGTTCCCGGTCAGCGACGGCCCGTACACCAACGCCTATTTCCAGGACGTGATGCAGCTGCCCGGCGCGAGCGGCGCGCCGAGCTATGCGCTGCTGCCGTTCCCGCCGCTGCCGGCGGTCCTGCTCATGCCGTTCGTGGCTGTCTTCGGCCTGGCCACGAACTCGCAGCTGTTCGGCGTCTTCCTGGGCGCGGTCAACGTGGCACTGGCGTGGCGGATGACGACACGCCTGACCGAACGGCGCTCCGTGGCCGTGCTGGCGACCGTCTTCTTTGGCTTCGGCACGGTGGCCTGGTACGCGTCGATGCTGTCGACGACGTGGTTCCTGGCGCACGTCGTCGCGATCACCTTCACGCTCCTGGGCATCACCCTCGCGCTCGACGGTGAGCGCCGCGAACGGGCGCTCGCGCTCGTGAGCGCCGCGCTGACGACCGCCGGCAGTGGCTCGAACACGATCGTGGCCGCGTTCGAGGGCAACAGCATGTTCCTGAACTGGTACCGGCGTGCTCGACCGTACTTCGAGCCGGTCCAGTTCATGGCCGGCTTCGTCTTCGGTGTGGCCGTCCTGGCGCGGCTGACGGTAATCTTCGCGGCGCCGTTCTTCCTGTTCGTGGGACCCGGTGGCTCAATCGCCAAACGCGGCGTGTCAGCCGCCCTCGGCGCGCTCATCCCGGTGCTCCTGCTGTTGATCTACAACCTGCTATCGAGCGGCCACATCTTCAATCCGGTCTACGACTACCTGTTTCACTCGGAGTACCTGGGCTACATGCCGCCCGGCTTCGAGATCAACACCAAGCTGGGCATCGAGGACATTGGCCACATTCCACTCAACCTGCTGATCATGCTGGGCTGGCCGCCGGTGATCGATACGAGCTGTGGTCTGGCGCTGCTCAACGCTGATTGCGCGCCCATCAAACCGAGCCAGATAGGCATGAGCGTGTTGCTGACGTCGCCCGCCTATCTGCTCGCGGTGCCCGTCGTCGTTCGCCAGTGGCGCCAGCGCCTCGTCCTAGGCTCGGCACTGGCGGTCGTGTGCATAGCGTTCGTCAACCTGATGCACTTCAGCCAGGGCTGGGTCCAGTTCGGTTACCGCTTCAGCAACGACTTCGCGCCCTTCGCGCTGATCCTGGTCACGCTCGGCATTGCCCGGCTGGGAGTTCGCAAGCTGACCGTGGCACTCGTCGTGCTGTCTGTGCTGGTCAACGCGTGGGGCGTGTACTGGGGAGTGACACTGGGCTGGTGAGCACCTCTGCGGCCGAACTCCCGACACCTGCGACGCAGGTGCACGAGACGGCAAGCTGGTCACGCCTCAACGATCGAACACGGCCGCTGCTGGCCGCGGCGATCGTCTTCGTGCCCGCGTTGCTGCTGTACATGCGCACGCTCATGCCCGACGTCAACTACTGGGACACGGCCGAGTTCCAGGCCCTCGGCCCGGTGCTGGGCATCGCCCACCCGACGGGCTACCCGTCATACACGCTGCTGCTGTGGCTGGCATCGGTCGTGCTCCAGCCGTTCGGCAACCCCGCGTTCCGGGCAGACATGCTCTCCGCGCTTCTTGTGGCGGGCGCGTGCGCGCTTCTGGGCGCAACTGTGTCAATGCTCACCCGGCGACTTGTCGTTGGCATAGGAGTTGGCATCGCCTTCGCCGTGGCGTCGCGCGTGTGGGCGATCGGCCTGCACGCCGACCCGCACGCGTTTCATCTGTTCCTGATCGCGCTGCTTCTCCTGCTGCTCGTGGTATGGGCCGACCGACACAAGGCGGGCCGACCAAAGGCAGACTGGGCGCTCATCGCAGCGGCGGTGGTATTCGGCGTGTCGCTCGGCAATCACGCGCTGACGCTGCTGCTCGCGCCGGGCGTCGGCCTATACGTGCTTCTGGTCTACCCGGGCATCCTGCGTCGGTTGCGCCTCGTCGCCACGTGCGTCGGAGCGCTGGTGCTGACGACGGTGGCGCTGTACGCCTACCTGCCCATCCGATCGGCGATGAATCCGCCGCTGGACTACGCCAACCCACAGACATGGGAGAGCTTCAAGTACGTCGTCTTCGGCGAGCAGTTCACCGGCACGTTCCACGCCCGACCGTCGCTCAAGGACTCCGTCAACCTGATCGCGTCCGAGTCGTGGACGCAGCTCGGCCTGCTCTTGCCGCTTGCAGCGCTCGGCATCGTGGTCGGCTTCGTTCGCCGCGCGGCGCTGATGATCATGCTCATCGCCTGGTTCGTGGTGACGTGGTACTTCGACCTGGGCTACGAAAACGCCGATATCGGACGCTACTACCTGGTCCCGTTGATGTGCGTCGCGGTCGTCGGCGGGCTGGGCGCGGGCGCGATCCTCGAGGGCGCGAAGGTTGTCATGCAGCGGCTCGCGCCCGCCTGGCGGCCGTACGCGCGCGCGGCGTTCGCCGTGATCATGGCTGTGGTGTTGATCGTGCCCGCGGTCGCGACGGTCCCAGGCCGCTTCCACGCAATCGACGAGTCAACGGACCTCGGCTCGCGCGCGTGGCTCGACTCGCTCGCCACGGCCTTGCCCGAGGATGCCCTGATCGTCAGCTGGTGGAGCTACTCGACGCCGCTGTGGTACGCGCAATACGTCGAGGGCTGGCGCCCGGACGTGACGATCATCGACGACCGGACGATCCTCGACCAGCACCTGGGCAGTGCCGAGCAGGTCGTCGCCGACAACGTTGGCCAGCGGCCCGTCTTCCTGATCCGCCTGCCACAGGATTACGCCCCGTTCCAGGAGCAAGTACGACTTGCAGCCGCTGCCCGGCGTCCAGGGCCAGCAGCTGCTCGAGGTCGTGGGCCCCAAGACGACCGCGTGGCACTTCGGGACGGCCGTTCAGGCACCCGTACGGCCGAACCTATAATCCCGGCCGTGGCCGACGCTGCCGTCCTGACCGCTGATCGGCCCCCGGCTGATGCGCCTTCGCGCGTGCCGGCACTGTCGTTCTTCTTTCCTGCCCACAATGAAGAGGCCAACATCGAGGCCCTCGTCGCAGAGGCGCTCGAGGTGCTGCCGTCGTTCGCGGACGAGTTCGAGATCATTGCCGTCGACGACGGCAGCCGCGACGCGACCCTGCAGATTGCCAATCGCCTGGCCGCCTCTGACGCGCGCGTCCGGGTCGTGCACCACGAGACGAACATGGGCTACGGCGCGGCCGTGCGCAGCGGCCTCAAGGCAGCGCGCTACGAGCTCGTGGCGTTCACCGACGGCGATCGCCAGTTCAAGGTCGCCGACCTAGGCCGCCTGCTCGAGCGCATGGCCAGGTCGGACAAGACTGACGTCGTCGCCGGCTACCGGCTCAAGCGTGCGGATCCGTTCATTCGCACCGCCTACGCACGTGCCTACCGCCTCGCGCTGAACATCTTCTACAGGCTCGGTGTGCGCGACGTCGACTGCGCCTTCAAGCTCTTCAAACGCTCGGCGCTCGAGGGCATCCGGCTCGAATCGGGCGGCGCCTTCATGTCCGCAGAGCTGCTCATCAAGCTCAAGCAACGCGGCCGGCACATCGCCGAGGTCGGCGTGCCGCACTACCCGCGCACGGCCGGTTCGCCAACTGGCGCAAAGCCATCGGTGATCTTCAGAGCGGTACGCGACTTCTGGCGCCTGCGCGTCAGGCTGTGGATCAACCGCGCCGGCGCCCTCGAGCGCGGCGAGCCCGTCGTCAGCTAAATCGATCGCGAGCTAGTCGGGGCGAGGCCCTTCGGCGGGCTCATCGGGCAGGTCGACGTTGAGCGAGTTCACGAAGTCGCGGAAGACCGACAGCTTCTCCTCCTCGGCGCCCTCTGGCACGACGCCGGCCCGATCCAGGACTGAGTCCGTGGCAAAGATCGGCACGCCCGCGCGCACGGCGAGCGCGATCGCGTCCGACGGGCGCGCGTCAAGATCAACCTCACGGCCGTCGATCTGGAGCAGCAGCCGCGCGCGGAAGGTGTCGTCGGACAGGTCGGAGACGATGATCCGCTTGACCGTGATGCCGCACTCGGCCAGCGTCTGGCTGAACAGGTCGTGGGTCATCGGGCGCTCGGGCGTGACCCCCTGCAGGCGCATGGCGATGGCATTCGCCTCCCACGGTCCGATCCAGATGGGCAGGTAGCGGTCGTGGGCGGTGTCGCGCAGGATGACGACGTGCTGCGAGGACATCATGTGCACTCGGACGCTCTCAACCACCATCTCGTTGAGCGCCTTGTTTGCCCCGCCGTTGGGTCCACCGTGCGGGGATTCCCCTGTGGACATGGCCGAATTCTACTCGCGGTCAGGGGCTGGTCGACGGGCCTGGGCTCGACCCCAGGCGCGGCGTTCGACGCGGCCGTTCGGTGGGCTCGGTGCTCGGCGGGGTGCTCGTGAGGGTCGACGGTAGCGGAGTCTGAACGCCCGTGGTGGGTCGCACAGTCGGGGACGAGCTGGGCGCCGCGGATGACGGCACCCCGGACGCGCCCGGCGAGGCCGACGGTGTCGCCACGGGCGCAGCCACGAGCGGCGCCTGGTACAGCCCGTCGGCACGGGCCCAGACGAGGATGGGCGGCTGGGTCACGCCACGGTCGATGACATACATGCCGGTCAGATCGCTCAGCGGCGGTGCACCGGGCGCGGCAAGGTACTGCTCGACGTAAGTGCCATCGGCCTTGTTGTAGACCAGGACGCGCTGCCATTGGCTGTCCCAGATGAAGAGTTGACCGCTGCCCTTGCTGCCCGTGGCATCAAGCAGACCGTAGGAGTGGCCCGGGCGCAGGTTGAGATCATCGGGAGCCGGGTCGAGCGAGAAGCCGGTCTTGGTGCCGCTGAAGTACTTGAGCAGGTCCGCCGGCGTGACCGCATACAGATCGCCATCGACCATGATCTGTTTGAACGTCGACACCGGCTCGTTGTTGTTGAGGAAGTACGGCCCGGGCGCGGAGAAGCCACTGCCGTCGGCCGTCGGCTCGTAGCGCAGGACCTGCGAGCCCGTGGGATAGGGCACGTACAGCCGGTACGTCCCCTCCGCCGGGTTGATGATGAATGTGGCGATGTCGACCACGTCCGGGCCCCACAACTGGTCGCCGACGACGCGGATCTCGCCGAGCGTGCCGCCGCCAATCGCGTCGGACGGTCGCCAGCGCCACAGGCTGCCGCCGTCGTCGACGATGAGCAGGTCCGGCCCGCCCACCGACAACAGCCGCGGCCTGCCCATGCCCTGGCCGCTGCCGGCGCCGGATTGGACGACAGTGGCCACAGAACCGTTGGATGGATCCACGCGCACGACGCCGTCGCCGACGATGGCATAGCTGGCGTTGTCCGGTCCAAGGACCACGTCAGCCACGGTCGCGCCCGACGGTGCCGCGTAGAACTGGGTGCCGGTGATGTGGGCGGTGCCCACGAGCTCCTCCAGGGCGCCCGTGACGCGCTCCAGTACCGGCTGGTAGGCCGCGGCGCTGACGCCGGCCTTGGCGTGCTGCAGGTCGTCCCATGCGCCCTGTAGGAGCGTTTGCGCCTGCGCTGGGTCGTTGTGGATCATGTCGTCGCCCGGCGCCAGGACCTGGTTGACTTTGTCGGTCGCGCTGGACAGGGCCGCGGCGCCGTCGGGCGTGTTGTCGGTTGGGTTGTCGGAGCGGAATGGGCCCAGATACCAGACCAGGCCGCCCAGGATGACCATGACGGTGACCAGGGCGATGGCCGCCAATGACGCGCGGCGGCGGCTGTCGGCGCTGTCGCTCGAGCTGCGTATGCGGCGATATCCGGTGCGACGCTTGGGCATCAGGTCGAGCACGCGGTTGACACCGCCGTGGAATGCCTCGCTCACGCCGGTGCGTGTCGAGCTGGCTCGCTCGCGGACCGCGTAGGCCATGCCCGAGACCTGGTCGGCGAGCGGAATCGGGGACTTCTCGGGCGCGCCGGCGAGTGGCTCGGCCGGGACCACGGGCACCAGGCGGTTGTCCGCTCGGGTCAGGGAGGCCTCTGTCGCCTCGAGCGCCAGCACCGCGTCGGAGCCCTCGCCACCGGCGGCCACGAACAAATGGTGGAGATGCTCCACCGCGGACTGCGGGTGGAGCGTCACGACCGCGTTCTTGAGCTCTTCCGTGCCCACGACCTCGACCAGGTTGCGCGACGCGAGCACGAGCGAGTCGCCCACCGCGAAATCGCCGCGCCACACGCCCAGGCGCAGGTTGTCCGCCGCGGGCAGACCCACGCCCGAGTGATGCTCGGGCATCAACAGCCGTGCCGAGCGGATCAGGTACGCGTTCGCGTCACCGGCGGTGGCGACATACAGCTCGTTGCCGCGCACGACGGCCATGCAGATGCCGATCGAGTACGCCGCCAGACCGCTCCCCTCACGGGACTGGCGCAGGCGGCGGTTGGCGGCACGGACGGCCTTCTCGAGGACGATCGCGATGCCCGCTGATTCGTCGTAGTAGTACTCGCGCCTGATCGTGTCGGCGACCATCCGGCACGCGTCGCGAACGCGGCCGCCGGCATTCTTGGAACAGACGATCAGGTACAGACTGCCCTTCGTCCGCGTCTTGGAACCCGTCGTTGGCTCGGTGACGACGATCGAGTCGGAGGAATTGGGAAGGCGGTCCTCCTCGGAGACGAGCCCATATTTGAGCGCGAGCCGGGAAGCCATCGCGGGCCAGTCTAGCGCGGGCCGAAGGCGCGGCCCGGCGGCCGAACCGACACGCGCAATTCGAGCAGGTGCGCACCGTCGGGCATGCGCCCGAAAGCCTCGAGCAGCTCCCCCTGGCGCAGCAGCAGCTCCTGGCCCACGACGTTGTCCGTGGCGCTGACGACGAGCGCCGGCGGCTGTACGGCGAGCAGCTTCGACGCGCCGCGCGCGGCGGGCAGGTGCTCCTCGACCAGCCGCTCCCAGGCCGACATCTGGCGCGCCAGGCGCAGCTGATCATTGATGCCGATGTCGGCCGCGATCTTGGGCAGCATGTCGCCGATACGTGTCGGCTGGCGTTTGGCAGTCACCTGGCACCCGCTTCGAGTCGGCCCGGCGACACTTCCCATACCGTCGAGGCGGCCACCAGCGCAGGATCAAGGTCATCAGTCGTTGTCGTCGTCACGAACGCCTGTGGCAGGGCACCGATGCGGCGCACCAGATGAGCGCGACGATCGGGGTCGAGCTCTGAGAAGACGTCATCGAGCAGGAGCAACGGCGGATGGCCGGCGACCTGGGTGAGCAGGTCGAGCTGAGCCAGCTTGTAGGCCAGGATCGCCGTGCGCTGCTGGCCGCGCGATGCGTACGTTGACAGCTCGCGCTCGCCGCTCCAGAAGACGACGTCGTCACGATGCGGCCCGATCAGCGTCGCCCCATTCCACATCTCCTTGTCGCGCGTGTCGATTAGACGTCGGCGCAGCGCGTCGCGTGTCGTCTCACCATCGAGCGCCTGCGCATTGCTCACATAACGCATCTCGACGGTCTCTTCCGTTGGCGCGATCTCGCGGTGCGCGTCGGAGAGCGGTCCGCTCAGCTGGGCGATCGTCGCGCGGCGCCAGTCGACGATCTGAGCACCGTCCTCGATGACCACGCCATCCCAGTAGCGCAGCTCGTCCGGCGCAGCGGTGCCCTCGCGGATTGCGCGCAGCAGGTTGTTGCGCTGGGTCAGGGCACGGCCGTAGTTCGACATGGTGGCGCCTGAGGCCGGCACGGTTTGCACGACGAGCGCGTCGAGCGAGTTGCGCCGTCCACCGGGCGAGCCAACGACGAGGAGCATGTCCTCCGGCGCGAAGAGCACGACCGGCATTGCCTGGGCCAACGCGGACGGGCGGCGGGCGACTCCGTTGACCAGCACGCGCTTGCGCCCGCCGCCCGTTACCGAGCGCGTGATCAGGACCTCGACACGGTTGTCGGCGCGGCCGTCGGCTGTGCCGCCCAGCGCCGCCTCGAGTCGCGCAAATTCCGCGCCCCACGCGACGAGCTCGCCGTCGTTGCCGGCACGGTGCGAGCGCGACGTGCCCAGCACCACGAGTGACTCGAGCAGATTCGTCTTGCCCGTCGCGTTGGGGCCGACCACGACCTGCGGGCCGCCGCTGAACGACACGTCGAGATCGTCGTACGAGCGGAACGAGGTCAGCTGGAGCCGTTCGACGCGCATCAGCGCCGGCACGCCGCGGTCGGCGGCGCGAAGATCAGGACGGCGTGCGCACCGGCATGATCACGTGGACATAGTCCGAGCCGTCAGTCGGCTTGATCACGCCAGGCGAGAGCGGCCCGGAGAACTCGAGCGCGAGCTGCTCGTAGTCCAGGTTCTGGAGCGCCTCCTGGAGGTACTTGGCATTGAACGAGATCTGCATCGGATCGCCCTCGATGGCCGCCTCGACGTCCGTCTGTGCCTCGCCGACGTCCGCGGCGGCCGCGATGTTGATCGTGCCGGTGCCCTCGTCGCCGAGCTTGATGCGGATCACGTTGGCGGCCGAGCTGGCGATCAGCGCGGAGATACGCACCGCCTTGAGCAGCTCGTCGCGCTCAACGACGGCGCGCGTCGAATGCGATGACGGCAGCACCTGCTGGTAGTTGGGGAACTGGCCGTCGATCAGCCGGCTGACGATGTCGACGTCTCCGACATGCATCAGCACCTGGCTCTTGGAGCTGGCGAGCATGATGTCGACCGGATCGTCGCTGTCGGTCAGGACGCGCATCAGCTCTGCGTAAGAGCGTGCCGGCACGACGAGTGACGTGTCCTCGACCGGATCGAGGATGGGCACGCTGCGCACCGCGATGCGGTAGTTGTCGGCGGCCGCGAGCGTCAATCGATCACCGGACAGCCTGGTCAGCACGCCGGTCAGGATGGGCCGTGCCTCGTCTGAGGCCGCGGCAAAGACGACTTCAGACAGTGCCGCGCGGAGCTCTTTCTGGCTGACCCTGGTCGTGGGTCGCTCACCGGGCGAGGGGATGACCGGGAATTCGTCGGCCTCTATGCCGCGCAGCTGGGTCTGGTAGCGGCCGGCCTTGATGCGCAAGGTCGTCGCGCCGTCCGACTCCAGCTCGATCTTCTCACCGCTGGGCAGGCCTGCGACGAGGTCGTTGAACAGTCGCGCCGGGACGGTCAACGCTCCCTCGCTGTCGATCTTGCCCGCGACCCACACCGTGATGCCGATCTCGAGGTTCGTGGCGGTCAGCTTGAGACCCGCGTCTTCCGTGCGCAGCAGGACGTTGGCCAGCACGGGCAAGGTGCTCCGACTGCTGACGGCGCGGCTGACGACCTGCAGGCCGCGCGCCAGGTTCTCCTGCATCACGGAAAGCTTCACGTCCCTCGAGCTCCCTTCACGGTTTGCCGTTGTCGGCCTTTCAAGGTGCCGGCGCGCACGGCCGACAGGTGATTCTGAATCTCTTTTCTTATCTTCTCATTCCATCACCGTCATCATGGTGTTGACGGCGGGGAAAACGGCTCATTCACGCTCAAAATCGTCGATTTATCGATCGGTCGGCGGTGTACTTCCGACCCCTCGCTGGGGATCAATTGCGGATTGTTCTGAGGCCTCGGTGGACAACCGCTCGAAGTTCTCGTCCTTCTCCACCGACTGCGCACCATTTCAGCAGATGTCTGGCGCAGCGATATCCACAACTGACGCGCACAGAGAACGCGCAAATCGCGCACTCAGTCGGTGTAGATGAGCTCCCGGACGGCGGCCAGATCGCGGCGCAGCTCCTCGTTGTCCTGCGTCTCCTTGTCGATCTTCTCGCACGCGTGAAGGACGGTGGAGTGGTCGCGCCCGCCGAGCTCCTGGCCGATGCGCAGCAGCGACACGTCAGTCTCCGCACGCATCAGGTACATCGCGATCTGGCGCGGCATGACGATCGCTCGGTCGCGCTTCTGGCCCTTGAGCTGGTCAAGCTCGACGCTGTAGTAGTCCGACACGGCCTGGACGATGCGCTCAGGCGTAACCAGGCGGCGCTTGGGGTTGTAGAGCACGTTCGAGAGCACGGCCTGGGCGAGCTCGATGGTGATGGGCATGCCGCCCATGTTGGCGTAGGCCACGATCCGATTGAGCGCGCCCTCCAGCTCGCGGATGTTGCTGATGACCTTGCGCGCGATGAACTCGAGCACGTCCGCGCCGATATGGACGTTCTGCTCCTCCGCCTTGGCGCGCAGGATGGCGATGCGCGTCTCCAGATCGGGGGCGGTCAGGTCCGCGATCAGGCCCCATTCGAAGCGGCTGCGCAGGCGCTCTTCGAGGGTGACGATCAACTTGGGCGGACGGTCGGACGACAGGACGATCTGCTTGCCGTCCTCGTGGATCGCGTTGAACGTGTGGAAGAACTCTTCCTGCGTCCGTTCCTTGTCGGCGATGAACTGGATGTCGTCGATGAGCAGCAGATCGATGCGCCGGTAGCGATTGCGGAACTCGTCGATCTTGCCCTGCTGGATGCTGGTGATGAACTCGTTGGTGAACTTCTCGCTCGTGGCGTACACGACGCGCTTGCGCGGAAAGCGCGCCAGGACCTGGTTGCCAATGGCGTGCATCAGGTGCGTCTTGCCCAGGCCCACGCCGCCGTACAGGAAGAGCGGGTTGTAGGCGTGGCCGGGGCGCTCCGCCACGGACAGCGAGGCCGCGTGGGCAAGCCGGTTGGCTGAGCCGACGATGAAGTTGCGGAACGTGTAGCGCGGGTTGAGATTGAGGCTGCCACTCTCCGGCCCGCCCACGCGGCCGGGCTCGAGCCTGACGTGCTGCGCAGCAGCCGGTGCGGCGACGGCCGCAACCTGGGCGCTTGGATCGTTGGCCTTCTGCTGAGCATCCTCTGTCAGGGTGCCGGTCAGTCCCTCACGGACCTCGAAGTCGACCTGCACGCTGTAGCCCACCACGCGCGCGAGCGTCTGGCTGATCAGTGAGCGATAGCGGGTCTCAAGCCAGTCCTTGGCGAAACCGTTGGGAACGGCGACCGTGAAGCGGTTGTCGTCAACCGAGACAAGGGCAGTTTCCTTGAGCCAGGTCTCAAAGTTGGCCGGCGAGAGCGAAACCTGAAGTTCGCCCAGTGCCGCACGCCAGACCTGCTTCGCATCCACCGATTTAGCTGCCCCGACTTTGTTGTTTCCATGGGCGGGCAGCCGCTCACGACGCACGGCGAAGTGCTAGCGCTGACCCTCAAAAATGGCCCGAGGCGGCGGCGCTGGGTTCCCGACCAGCGTTCCGGACTCGGTCTGTCCTCTCCCTCTCCACGGCCTCACCGGGCCTTGGGCGGGCAACAGTAGCACCGCCGGAGCGGCACCTGCAAGGCCAATTCCGCATACTCCCAGGGGGTATACGGTCATCGCCTCCGATTCAGCCTATCGGATCACCCGGTGAGGCACCGGCGTCGACCGAAAGGAGCGGGATCGAGCCGTCTGCGGGCAGCGCACCCAAGACCAGCACCTCGCTCTGGAATCCTGCGATGTTGCGCGGGCCGAAGTTGACGACGGCGACGATCAACCGCCCGACGAGCCCCTGCGCATCCGGATAGGTGGGCGGCAGCTGGGCTGATGAGCGCTTCACCCCGCCAGGTCCAAAGTCGATCGTCAGCCTGTAGGCTGGCTTGCGGGCGGCCGGAAACGGCTCGACGGCGGTGATCCGCCCAACGCGCATGTCGATCGTGTGAAAGTCGTCGATTGTGGCGCTGCCGGGCTCTTTGAAAGTGGGCGTTGTCATCAGCTCCCTCGTATCAATCACTCGTAAACGGAGTGCGTGGATATAATCCTGCGCGTAGTCGTCGCGCCGTGGCGCTCGGACGTCGGCTGACATTCGCGCCAGCCCAACACAGACGGCGCGTTCTACACACCAGATCGGTTGGTTCGCCGGCCGTCCTGACCCACAGTCGCCAGGAAGTCTCGGGGAGTCATGACCAAGCAGACGTACCAGCCCAAGAAGCGGCATCGTGCCAAGGAACACGGGTTCCGGGCACGCATGAGTTCCAAGGCCGGTCGCCGGGTGCTCGCTTCGCGGCGCGCCAAGGGCCGCAAGCAGCTGACCGCCTAGCACAGGGCGAGAGGGGCGCTCGGGAGGAGCGAGGTGGTCGCCGTCGAGATGCTTCGCTCGACCGCCGATTTTCAACAGATCCAATCGCACAGCCGCAGCCGAGCACACCCGCTGCTGCTCATGCGCTACCGCAGGAATGGGCTTGATCGCACGCGCTACGGGATATCTACCGGTCGCAAGGTCGGATCAGCGGTTGTCCGCAACGGCATTCGTCGCCGGCTGCGCACGATCCTGCGCGCCCTGGGCACGGACGTCTCGTCCGGCTATGACATCCTGCTCGTCGCTCGACCAGCGGCCGCTGGCGTGAAACAGTCCGAGCTGGAGGTCGCATTGCGTCAGCTGCTGCGCTCAGCCGTGCTGCTGGGTCGCCCAACTGATGACGCGCCACGCACGGACGCGACGCGCGCATGAAACGGATCACCGTGCCCATCGGCGTGGGCCTGATCCATCTTTACCGGATCGCTTTCTTCTGGCTTCCGTCCAGTTGTCGCTTCGAGCCGTCGTGCTCGCGCTACACGGAGCAGGCCATCGTCAAGTACGGGCTGTTCAAGGGCAGTTGGATGGGTGCCAAGCGCATCGCCCGCTGCCAGCCGTGGAACCCGGGGGGCTACGATCCTGTCCGCTGATTCCGGCTCCCCGCGCGTGAGGCGCACGATCCGCCGCGGCCGGTTGTTGCTCGTGGCCGTCCTCGGGCTGCTCACTTTCCTGGCGCTGTTTGCCGGCGCGCTCCCGGCAGGTGCCGAATCACCGGCACCAAGCGTCGCGCCGGCGCCATCGGCAACGGTCGCGGCCGCTGACACGAGCATCCCGGGCGCAAGTGCCACCCCTGTTGCCGAATCTTCGACGCTGCCCGGTGGCGCGAACCCGGCAGTGCCCCAGCCGCCCTGTCCGCTGCCACCGCCCACACCAACACCGACACCCACGCCCTCTCCCGTCGGCACGCCGGTCCCCGGCACGACGCCAGAGCCCGCCCCGACGCCGCCGGCGCACGCACTCTGTCCGGCCCAGCCCAGCGGCAACCCCGGCGATCTGCTCGCGGTCCTCTTCAACCCGATCTTCCAGACGCTTTTCCTTGGTCTGGCCGCCGGTTACCAGCTGTTCGGTGACATTGGCATCGCGATCATCGTCCTGACCCTGCTGATCAAGACGATCCTCATCCCGCTCACACGCCAGCAGATCGTGTCGCAGCGCCGCATGCAGACGATCCAGCCAGAGATCAAGGCCGTGCAGGTCAAGTTCAAGGGCAACCGGACCAAGATCAACGAGGAAACGATGCGGCTCTACAAAGAGCGCGGCATCAACCCTGCCTCCGGCTGTCTGCCGTCGCTGCTTCAGCTATTCCTGTTGATCCCGATCTACTCGGTCATCAACACCGGCCTTGGCGCTCCGGACATCCAGTCGGCGCTGCAGTTCCTTGGCGTTCCCGTGCTCCAGGGCCTTACCTGTCACGCGTTGGGAACGCTCCAGCCGTGCATCAATCCGTACATCGCCTGGCTGGGCCTTGATGCGCACCTGCCCCAGCACAGCTTCATCGTGCCGATCATCGGCTTCAGCATTTCGACGTTGGCCTTGATCGCCGCAGGACTGCAGCTGATCCAGACACGCATGGCGCAGCCCAGGACGGGCGACCCGCAGCAGGCGAGCCAGCAGCGCATCTTCCTGCTGCTGCCCTTGTTCTCGATCTTCTACGGCTCGTTCCTGCCGGCCGGACTATTCATCTACTGGATCGTGTTCACGCTTTATTCGATCATTCAGCAATACCTGATCGCGGGCTGGGGATCCTTATTTCCGATCTTCGGCTGGACGCCAAGTTTTGCGATCGACCACACGCCGCGCTTCGCGCCCAAGATGCCCGCGCCGAAGCCGGTCCAACCAAGTTCTACAAGCGGCGCAGGCGCAGGCCGCACCGAGCAAGACGGCCGCACAGCAACTGACCGTGCGGCCGGCACAATCAAGCCGGCGCGTCAGAGAGGACGCACCAGCCGGCGAGGGAGACGTCAATGAGCGAGTACCAGGAGTTCACCGGCAAGACAGTCGAGGAGGCCCTGCGCGCTGCGCGCGACGCCTTCGGCGGGGCTGGCCTTGACGAGATCGATTTCGAGATCCTGACCCCCGGCAGCCGCGGCGTGCTGGGCATGGGCGCGGAACCGGCCCGGATCATTGCTGCGCCGCGTTCGGCGCTGGGCGGCGCCGCTCCCCGGCGCGAGGCCGCGGCACAGACGCCACTGCCCCCGCCACCGCCGCGCGAGCCGCGGCCAGATCGTCCGGACCGGCCAGAGGGCGACCGTGGCTACGACCGTCGCGGCAGTCGCGATCGAGCAGCACCACGTAGCGAGACCTACGGCAGCAACGAGAGCCGCTCGGTGCGCCCGGAGCGTGGCACGATGAACGCCGCGGAGGCTGGCGCCGCGGCAGGTATGCGCCCGCCGCGCGACTCTCATCGCAGCGGCCGGCCCAACGACCGCAACCGCGACCGGGGCAGCTACAACCGCGACCGCGGTGGCGCGTTGAGCGACAGCGAAGCGGCAGAGGTGCGCGCGAACCGCGCCAACCTGTCGATCGAACGCGAGGAGATCCAGGCGGCTGAGGCCAGCCCAGAGGCGCTCGAGGCGGGCCGCGAGATCCTCGATGAGCTACTCAAGCACATGGGCCTCGACGTCACCGTCAGTGTCGAAACCGGCGATACGTCCAAGCTCGACGTCCGTGGCAGCGAATCAGACAAGGAAGCGCTCGGTGCGCTGATCGGCCGCAAGGGCGAGCGCCTGTCCGCGCTGCAGCACCTGGTCAACCTGATGCTGTCGCGCAAGCTGGGCGCATGGACGCGCGTGCTGGTCGACGTCGAGGATTACCGCGGCCGGCGCGAGCGCCAGCTGCGTGAGATAGCGACACGCGCGGCCGAGCATGTCAAGGAAAGCGGCAAGATGATCCAGCTCGAGCCCATGCCCGCCCTCGAGCGGCGCTGGATCCACCTCGCGCTGCGCAACAACCCAGACGTCGCCACTCAATCAATTGGCGAGGAGCCGCATCGGCGCGTCGTTGTCCTCAAGCGCCAGCCGAGCGCTCAGTAAGTCCTCTTAACGCGCACCGTCGGCCGCAACAGTCGGTGCTGCGCGGGCGTCTCAATCGGGCCACGGTGAGGCTGGTGGTGCTTTCAGGCACCACTCGTCAGGCCGCGGCAGGGACCAACGAACCACCACGTCAGCCCACCACCCACGCTAGCATTCGAGCTCGATGACCACTCGCTCCGACCCATACGCGGTCCCCTACGCCAAGTCCAGTTCGCGCACCGGCGGCCTTCGACGCGGCACCTTCACCTTCCTGCTTACGCTCGTCGCGATCCTCGTGTTCATGACCTCGTTCGCAGTTGGTTACGCGCGCGTCAACCAGGACAAGGTGCTGCCCGGAGTGGACGTTGCCGGCGTTTCACTGGCCGGACTGACACACGATCAGGCCGCGGCCAAGCTCAATGACCAGCTGCCCAGCCTGGCCAGCGGCAATCTCGTGGTCGACATCAAGGGCGCCAAGTCGGCGGTGCCCTATTCGACGTTCGATCGTGGCTACGACACGGACTACATGCTCACCCAGGCGTTCAACCTGGGTCGCGCGCCGAACTTCATGCAGCAGATCCAGGAGCAGCTGCGCATCTTGCTCAACGGCGTCACCGTCGCGCCGCAGGTAACGTCGAACAGCCAGGCGCTGGCCGACCAGGTCGCAACACATCGCGGCGTCGGCCCAGGAGGATCCGGTCAGCGCCAGCCTGACGCGCGTCAACGGCCACTACGTCGTGACGCCCGCGATCAACGGTCAATCCGTTGACGTTCAGGGGGCCGTGTCAGACGCCATCGCGGCGGTCAACAACACCTCGCCCGCGGACACCCAGATCAGCGTCCACACCTCCATCGTGCCGCCCGTGATCAGCACTGATCAGGCCCAGGCGGCCGCGGACACGCTCGAGCGGGTCGTCGGTGGCGGCATCACCGTCGCCGGTGCGGATCTGTCGCGGCAGATCAGCGAAGACGAGCTGCGCGGCTGGGTCTACCTCCAGGAGGCGCCAGGCGGCGGCAACTGGCAGGTCGTCATCGAGCGCGATCCCATTGCAGCAGTACGTGTCCGATTTCGCGATGCAGACGGACGTTGCGCCCAAGAACGCGAGCTTCACCTTCGACAACGGCGGCGGCGCGAACGTGGCCGTAGTGCCCAGCACCGACGGTCGTGCCGCTGACGTGGACACGACAACGAACAACATCATGACCGCGCTCCAGGCGCGCGTCGCAGGCTCCGCGGCCCCGGCCAGCGTCGAGCTTGCGCTCGGCCCGGTCTCGCCCGAGTTCACCACCGCCGACGCAGCGGCCATCTCCCAGAAGGTGACCAAGATCGGCGAGTGGACGACCAACTACGTTTCCGGTCCGCTCAATGGCAACGGCGTGAACATCCAGATCCCGACAAGGATCATCAACGGCTATGTCGTCGAACCTGGTGCGACCTTTGACTATCTCAAGGTCATCGGCCCGATTACCTCGCCGCCATTCACCGCTGGCGCGGCAATCATCCACGGCCACACCGTCGAGGAAGGCGTCCTTGGCGGGGGGATGTGCTCGTCGTCAACCACGGTCTTCAACGCGGCGCTGCGCGCCGGCCTGGACATCAAAGCGCGCCGCAACCACACCTACTACATCAGCCGCTATCCGGTCGGCCTCGACGCCACGGTCTGGGTGGCCGGACCCAACAGTTCGCAGACGATGTCGTTCGTCAACGATACGCAGTACCCGATCCTGATCAAGGGCATCAATGAGCCCAACAAGGTGACGTTCGAGATCTACGGCGTGCCTGACGGACGGACGGTGCAGCTGTCAGACCCGGTCATCGAGAACGCGCAGACGGCCAACACGTACTACCAGTACACGGACACTCTTCCGGCGGGCAAGACGTCGCTCGTGGAGTTCACGGTCAACGGCTTCGACTCAACGGTGGTCCGCACCGTGAAGGACGTCTCCGGCAACATCATCCACGAGGACACCTTCAAGTCGAGCTACAAGACGATCGACGGCCTGATCATGGTCGGACGCTTCCCCGGCGATCCGCCGTCCGGCACGAAGGTTCTCGAGTCCGTCTGGAAGGCGAACCACTAGCGCGACCGGCTCCGGGTCAGATTGCCCGCATCTTGTTGTTCTTGGCGTCGTGCGTCAGCTCAACCAGCCCGAGCGCTTCCATCAGCGGCGGCATGTACACGCCGAAGCGGCCGCGCAGGCCTTTCTTCATGCCGTACCAGCCACCGACGGGGTTGGACTCTGAGCGACCCCACGCTTCAACCGTGCCCTCGGCTGCGGGCTTCTGCTCATCCGCGCCGCCCAGGTCCATCCAGCCGCCGTTGGCCTTGAGCATGGCGTGCAGGTCGTCGATCGCGCGCTTCTGATACTTGAGCTGCGTGCCGCCCACCTGGCACACGATCGCGGGCGGGTCGGAGCTGTCGTCGAGCCACATCTGATACGCGGATGTGCCGGGCGGTGTAGTGAGCTGCCAGGGATCGTCTTTGGTTCCCCTTCCTGTGGCCATGTCGTTAGACGCCTCCTCAAATGACTGCCGGGCAGACTCGAACCATATCCAGCGTGGCAAGAACGCCGCAACAGGCACGTTCCAACGCGCCATCATCCACAGTGCATGAGCACCCCGGTGGAGAGACCACGGCACGGCAACGCCTACGAGATCTTCATCTTCGTACTGACCATCTTCTCGTTGCTGCTGATGTTTCTCGCACTGCTGCCGCTCGACGAGGGCACGCGCCTGCTGGTCACGGTCTACGACAACGCCGTGTGCGTCATCTTCCTGATGGATTTCACCCTCAACATGGTTACCACGCATCCGCGCCGTGACTACTTCATCGGGCAGCGTGGTTGGCTGGACCTTCTCGGCTCGATCCCGACTTTCGGCTTTTTTCCGTGGACCGCGCTGTTCCGACTGGCTCGACTCTCACGCCTGGCGCGGATCACCCGCATGCTCCGTGGCCAAGCAGGCAAGGAGCTCGTCCGCGACGTCGTTCAGAATCGGGGGTCATACGCGACGTTCATCACGATTCTCGCGGCCATGATCATCTTGTCGCTGTCAAGCATCGCCGTTCTCCAGTTCGAGAGCCGGTCGCCCGACGCGAACATCAAGACCGGCGGCGACGCGCTGTGGTGGTCGATCGTCACGATCACCACGGTGGGCTATGGCGATTACTATCCGGTCACCACCCTGGGCCGGATGACGGCGTTTCTGGTCATGGTCGCCGGCGTGGGCATCATCGGCGCGTTGGCGTCGATCCTGGCCAGCGTTCTCGTGACGTCGCCATCGAGCGACGAATCCGGCGCGGCCATGCAGGCGGCGGCCGACCAGAATTCGGCCTCAGACCGTGGTGTGACCGAGGAGCTGGCCCGACTTGAGCGCAGAATCAGCTGCCCTGCGCGAGCACCTCGAGGCCAAACAGACATAAGAAAACGCGCCGGCGAACCGGCGCGGTGATCGGGCGGTTGGTGGAGATGGAGGAGAGTCGAACTCCTCGTCCAGAGCGTTCAGCCGGAGACCACTACGAGCGTGTTCGATGATTTATCGTCGAGCCACCGGGCTGCCATCGACAGCATCCCGACGGATCCATCCACGTTCCCTTGCGGGCTTTGCTAGCGGCTACGTGACCTTGCTGTTAGCGCATCCCCGCTAAATGACGCTTCCACAGCCCGCGGGGAGGGGGCTGCTTCGACGCTCACTTTGCCGCCTTAAGCGGCGTAGGCGAGAGCAGGCTGGCGGTTGCCAGTTACTTCGTTTTGCCACCTGATTAACGAGGCCCGATGGCAACCTCGACTCGCGTTCTCCGGGAATCCGGCCCTGTCGAAACCACTCATCCCCAGAGCGCGACAGTCTACTAGAGCGGTCGCGCCCAGTCGCTCGGGCACTCACTGACCATGCCGGCGGGGTCGGAAGCAGCCGCGACCCAGCCGCGTTCGCTCGAATCCGCGCGAGGCATACAGGTCTGGGCGCGGTCGTTGTCGTCGTGCGTGAGCAGGTGGATGCGGGTGAAGGCACGGCCGCGAGCGTCGCAATGACGGTGTCGAGGAGAAGCGACGCCGATGCCGTCGCCCCACCGTTCAGGCACGACGAAGATCAGGTCCAGGTAGCACAGCCCGGGCACCAGCTCGCCCGCGCCTTCGTGCTCGCGCGACGGCATCGCGGCTGCCATGCCCGACCGGTTCGGTCGGCAGTCCTCCGCCACGAAGAACCAGGTCTCCGGCGCGGCGCAGGGTCTCGCTACCTCGTCGATCCGCCGCTTGGGAACGGGACGTTCGGGGTGTTGGGCATTGCCTGTCCGAACGAAGATCGTCACGGCCGCATCGACGTCGTCAGGACCGCCCAGACGCACGACGATGCTCATCGTCAGACGTCAGCGGCGACCGCGCTGGATGTCGGCCAGCTCGCGCTCCATGTCGCGCTTGGACTGGCGGTCGGCAATGTCGTGGCGCCGATCGTGGAGCTGCTTGCCGCGCGCAAGCCCAAGCTCGACCTTGGCCCTGCCCTTGTCGGTGATGTACAGCCGCAGCGGCACGACGGTCAGGCCCTTGGCCGCGGCGCGACCCATGAGCTGGTCGATCTCAGTGCGGTGCAGGAGCAGCTTGCGGTCGCGGCGCGGCTCGTGGTTGTAGCGATTGCCCTGTTCGAACGGTGCGATATGCACGCCGAACAGCCACGCCTCGCCCTTCTCGATCCGGGCGTGCGCGTCAGACAGGTTGACCTTGCCCGCACGGACGCTCTTGATCTCCGTGCCGGTCAGGACGAGGCCTGCCTCGAACGTATCCGTGATGGTGTATTCGTGGCGCGCCCTGCGATTGAGCGCGATCGTCTGTGACATGGCGATTTCGGAGCCCCGGACACACGAACGCCGGCCCACAGTGGGCCGGCGTTTCGTGGCGGCTTACACCACTCCCGGGTGTCGGCTCTTGTTAGAGCTTCTCCCCGGAGGTGGTGCAGCGTGACTTATCCGACACTGCACATCACCTCCTTTCGTTCCCGATCACATTAACCGAGAGTGATCGGCGCTGCAAGCGATACCTCGACCACGTCCGACTGGTCGAGCAGAGCAGAGGGCGACGCGGACGGAACAGGCGTGGGCACGAACGTTGGCGCCGGCGGGAATGTCGCCGATGGGTTGGCCAGGGCATCGAGCGCGACCTGGACGCCCTTGTCGAGGACGACGTCCTGGCCGGCGGGCTCGTCCTGAGGTGCCTCGATGTTGACATTCGGGAACAGCCCGATGCCGTGGATCCAGGTCAGGTCGGGCGTCAGCCACTTGCGCACCGACAGCCGATAGCCGCCCGCGCCGGGCAGCTCCTTGAACTCCTGGATCGTGCCCTTGCCATAGGTCTGTGAGCCGACCAGCTGGCCGCGACCGTTGCCCTGGATCGCGGCCGACACGATCTCCGATGCAGAGCGCAGTGCCGCCGTTGACGAGGACCACGACGGGGATCGCCTGATTGGTGGCGACGCCACCCGCGATGGGTTGCTGCGGCTGCGGATCGCCGGTTGCGGCCTGCTCGAAGTAGAGCGGCCTGTCGCCGACGAACTCGGACGCGATCTTCTGCGCGGCGTCGACGTAGCCGCCCGGGTCATCACGCAGGTCGAGCACGATGGCCTGGACCTTGTTCGTGTTGACGAGCTCGTCGAGCAGGTTGTGGAAGTCGCTTGCGGAGCCGGACGAGAAGCCTGCGATCTTGATGTAGCCGACCTTGCCGTCGGACGAGGACCTCGCTGATGACGTCCTCGCGCTGGATGACGTCGCGCGTGACGCTGAAGTCCATCGTCTCGCCGGCGCGGTCGATCGTTATCGACACGGTCGTGCCCTTTGGCCCGCGCAGCTTGCCGGCGACGTCGTCGACCGTCAGTCCCGGTTGTCGAGGTGCCGTCGATGGCCACGATCACGTCGTTGTCAGCGATGCCGGCTTTCTGCGCGGGCGAGTTGCGCACGACGTGGGTGATCACCAGCTGGCACGTGTCGGACACCTTGTCGCACTGGCTTGCCGGCCGCGTCCTGGGTCGCGCACCTGGACGCCGACGCCGGTGAACTCGCCGGAGATGCCGCTCAGCTGCTGGGTGTACTGCTCCTGGGTCAGGTACTGGCTGAACGGGTCGCCCAGGGCCGTGAACAGGCCGCCGATGGCGCCCTCGACGAGCAGGTGCTCGTCGACCTTGCCCACGTAGTTCTGGGTGATGTCGTTGTACGCGTCCCAGAACGGGCGGAACAGATCCTGGTTATCGGCCGTGGTGCCCGGCGTGGCGCCCGCGAGGCGCCCCAGGGCAAAGCCGGAGACAAAGAGCGCGCCGCCGCCGATGGCCACGACCAGGAAGATGGCCAGCAGCGTGGTCCAACGGGCGCCGCGCGGGCGCGGCGCGTCGAAGTCGCTCGACGGTTGGGTGTCAGTGGGGAGTGGCAGAGTCGGTGACGAGGGGTGAGTCGGAAGCAGCGGGGAGATCGGACATAGCGCGCGGGTCGGGACCTCAAAGGGAAGGGAGCAGGAGCGCCAGTCTAGGTGCGGCGCGCGAAATGGGCTCTGGCTCCGCATTCGCCTTCGGGCGCTGCTGCGCGCTCAGGCGACGTCCCGCGAGCGCGGGCCGTCGCCTCCGCTTGCGAGTCGCTCAGGGAAGCGCGTACGACGCGGGCAGGTAGCGGCTGTGGTCGATGCGCAGATCCGTCGCGCAGTAGATCGCCGGCGGTCCCTCGAGGCGCATCCCGGCGTGGAGGAGCGCCACGAACGTCTCGTTTGCGGCGCCGGGGACGTTGACCAGCCACGTCTCAACGTCGGGCATCTCTGACAGTAGCCGCCCGCAGAACGGCAGCAGGTGCTCCGAGCGACGCACGACGATCGGCCCCAGGCGGCCGACCTCCTGGATGTAGCCATAGCCGACCAGTTCGGGGCCCTCGAAGAGGCCGAAGCGCAAGCGGCCCAGCCCCTCCCACCACTCGTGGTCCGGGATGCGCGTCAAGCCACAGATCTCCAGATCGAGCGCGGCCGTCGAGGCAGCATCCAGCCGGCGCACGCTCAGACCCTGCGGCAGTTGCCGGCAATTCCGTCCGTGGCTTCCCGCTGAGCATGTAGATGGGCATGCGCGGGGTCATGCCGTACCACGAGTACAGCGCGGCGGAGATGGGCTGGTACGAAGCAATGGCCACGGCGCGGTACGACGAGTCGTGCATGGACAGCTCGAGCAGGCGCCGACCGATCCCTGTCGCCTGCACATCCGGCAACACGAACAGGAAGCCCAGGTAGACCATCTCCTGGTACGTGGCCGAGCCGCTGAAGCCCACGATCCGGCCGTTCTGCTCGGCTACCCACCAGCGATCGGGCGCGTGGCGCTGCATGTGCGTGTACAGCCGGACGAGCGCCTCGCGGTTGCGCGGGCTGGTGGGCAGGCCGCGGGTGGCCGACAGTGCGTCGTCGGCGGTGTAGAGCACGTCTGCGCACGTCTCCAGATCGGCAGGCACCGCCGGCCGATACGATGAGCTCTGCCGTCGTCATCCGGCAGCGGCGGGGGCTGGCAGCTCTGTCGTGGCGATGCGCTCAAGCTCGGCGAGCATGAACGCATCCAGGTCACCGTCGAGCACATCATTCGTGGCGCTCGTCTCGTAGTTGGTGCGGTGGTCCTTGACCATCTGATACGGATGCAACACGTACGAGCGAATCTGGTTGCCCCAGCCCGCCTCGATGTGTTCGCCACGCAGCAGGGCCAGCTCGCGCTCGCGCTCCTCGAGACGGCGCTCCAGCAGGCGCGCCTTCAGCACCTTCATCGCGAACTCGCGGTTCTGGTGCTGCGAGCGCTCGTTCTGGCTCTGGGCGACGATGCCCGTGGGGATGTGCGTCAGGCGCACGGCAGAGTCGGTCTTGTTGACGTGCTGGCCGCCCGCACCCTGGGAGCGGAAGGTATCGATCTTGAGCTCGTCCTCCGGGATCTCGCCTACCTCCGTGTCATCCTCGACCTCGGGCAGCACCTCGACCAGCGCGAACGTCGTGTGGCGCCGCTTCTGCGAGTCGTAGGGCGAGATGCGCACCAGGCGGTGGACGCCGCGCTCCGCGCGTAGATGCCCGTATGCCCAGCGGCCGTCGATGGCCACGGTCGCGCTCTTGAGACCTGCTTCCTCGCCCTCAAGCTGGTCGATGATCTCCGTCGCGTAGTGGTGCCGTTGCGCCCAGCGCAGATACATACGCAGGAGCATCTCCGCCCAATCAGTCGCCTCAGTGCCGCCCGCGCCGGCCGTGATGGTCAGGATCGCATCATGCTGGTCGTAATCGCCGGAGAACATGAGCGAGGTGCGCAGTCGCTCGTACTCCGCCTGGATCGCGGAAAACTCCGAGTCGAGGCTCGCCGCCATCTGTGCGTCGGTGGGATCTTCAGCCAACTCAGAAAGCTCGGCCAGGTCGTCGGCGCGCGTTGTCAGCTTGTTCCATGTGTCGATCTCGTCGCGCAGGCCCTCAGCCTCGCGCAGGACCTTACCCGCGGCGCGTTGATCGGACCAGAAGTCAGGGTCTGCCGACTGCGCCTCGAGCTCCTCGACGCGCGCCTGCTTGGCGGCTAGGTCAAAGGCGCCCCGAGGTCGCGTGGATGCGCTCGACCAGGTCGCGCAGCTGGGCAGATTCCATCAGCCGACGCTTACTTCCCTGGCACGCAGTTCCTGGAGCATGATCGGACGCAGCTCAATGATGCGCAGCGCTGTCTTGCTCCGAGCGACGACGGGGTTGACACACGGACAGTATCCGTTGTGCGGGCAGACCCCGCAGTTTCCGTCACAGTCCAAGGTCATGGCGTAACTGCAGCTTCGGCACTCTCGCTCACAGGCGATGAGGTCGACGAACGGGTCGACGAGTGCCTCCTGCATGGAATCGGCGGCTTTCACGGCAGGCCAAACTCCTTAGGCGCCCGGGCCACCCTCGACCCCGGGAACGTGGTTTCAACACATTCACCGGAGGAGGCACGGCCTCCGGAGGCGGGTACGTCCGAGTATGCCAGCCGATTCGCTCTGACTCAAGGGGTCAAATCGTCGTTTTGAGCGTGAAAACACTCAAAACGGGCCTATTTGGCTCCGACTACGAGCTTGGAGCCATCTCCGCGGCCATACCAGACGGCGTCAGCTGCTCACTCAGCAGCCGACTGAAGCGCTCGATCTCCCCCTCAGGGCTGCCCGCCTGCTCAACCCAGGAGGTCAGCAGTGCCTCGCCTCCGCCGTAGCAGAAGACGTACGCGCGCCACAGCGGGTGAGTGACGAATTCGAGAGATCTTCACCGCGCGATCGTGCGCAACAAGAGCGTCCTGCTCGAGGAACGCGACGACCTGCTCCCGCGACCTGCCCTCCGCGTGCAGCTGCAGCGCGGCGTCACCGGCAGTGCCGCGCAGCCGATGGAGCGCAGCGCGGATCAGCCAGTTGCGGTCGGCCTCCTGCGGCGTCATGGCGATGCCGGCACGATCGCAGATGTCGATCAGGATCTGCTTCCAGCGCGTTTCACCAGCGACGAATCGAACTCCTGTCTCGGCCAGGCCCTCGCTCACGAACGCCTCCGGCGTATTGATCAGCTGGATGCTCGACTCGTAGCGGCCCTGCTCCCGGACGAGGCGCTGCTCTTTCGAAGTGTGCTCGAGATGATGGCCCGGAAAAGCCTCGTGAGCTAGTAGGGCCGGGAGGCCTCCGGCACGAACGGGCAGGTCGGTGTTGACCTCGATGCGCGAGCGCAGGTTGCCCTCATACCAGTTGTACGCGCCCCACGGCTCGTTGGTCACCAGGCTGAGCTCCAGGTTCTCGCCATCCGGGACGTAGAACGTGGCTTTGGCTTCAGCACGAAGTTGCGCGGTCAGCCACTCCACGATCGCGCCAAGACGCTCGAGCGGCACGGTCAACGCCTGTTGGTGTGCCTCGAGCCGCTCGCGCAGGTCGCCCGGTCCCGGGCAGCAGGTCCTCAAGATCGTGGCGTGTCCGGGCGAACTCCTCCGGCGGTGTGGGCTGCGGCGACGCGTCGAAGCAACGTTCGACGAGTTCGCGATAGGGAATCACCTCGCCGTTGAGCTGCCGCGCGATCGTCTCAGTGGCGATGAGCTGGCGGTCCAGCCAGCGGGCGCGCTGCGCATCTGTGACTTCGTCCAGGCGCGCCCGCAGCGCAGCCGAGCGCGTGATCAGGTCGGCCGGCGCGGCCTTTTCGCTGAGTGCCTGCTCCTTGACCTCCGGCGGGCCGAAGTACGCGTCGACGACTCCATCCTCGATCTCGCCGAGCGAGAGGCCGATGAGTAGGTACTCGCGGGCAATGTCATCCACTGACTTGTCCCCTCGCTGACGGGCTCGAGCAAACGTTGCCTGATGCGGGCGATGCGCTCAGGGCTGACGCCCGCGGAGACCAGGTATTTCTCGGCCGAGCCATAGTGATCGTGAACGTAGGCGAGGGTCTCGAGCATGACCTCTCGGTTGGGAGTTGCCAGGATGCGCATCCGATCGCGCTCGGCCTCGTCCTCGATCGTGTCAAGCCAGTCGCTGATCAGCGGCTCAAGGTTGAGCATCGTCAGTGCGTAATCGTCGGCGATGTCCGCGTCGCTTACGCCGGCCACGGACAGCAACAGCGCCACGGACATCCCGGTTCGGTCCTTGCCGGCGTAACAGTGGATGAGCACACCGCCCGGTCGCGCATCCGCGACCGCGGCGACGATCGCGCCGATGCCTGACTTGTGGACCTCCAGGTCCATGCGATTGAGCTCGTCGAGCTCCGTCGCCGACTCGCGGCGCGCGCGGACCTCAGCCTGCTGTTGATCATCGAGGTCAACGACGAATGAGACGTTGACGTAATTCGGGTCGCTGTTCGCGGGCGCATCCCGGAACGGGTAGTCGACGTCGCGGCCGACTTCCTCGCTCGTGCGCACGTCGACGATGGTGCGCACGCCGTGGGCGACCAGCGCCTCCCGGCCGCTGGGCGTCAGACGCGTCAGGACGTCTGAGCGGACCAGTGCGCCAGGTTTGATGCGCCAGCCGTCGGCCGTGGGCAGGCCGCCGGTGTCGCGTGCGTTAAGTGCTCCGTCCCAGTCGAGGATGCGCTCCTCGCCTGCGAATGTCTGAGAGTTGCTCAACTACCGTGGCAGCGCTTGAACTTCTTGCCGCTGCCGCACCAGCACGGGTCGTTGCGGCCGAGCTTGGGCCCGGTGCTCTGTGGCGCTGTCTTGGCCGCAGACGCGGACACTGCCGGACTGCCGTCGCCGACCGCCACCTCGTCGCCGTGCTGCAGCTTCACGCCGCGTCTCTGAGTCGCGGCCAGACCCGGGAGTACAGCCGCGGCCGCCAGCACCGGCGCAGCGCTCGCGCCCGCGGTGGCGGGCGGCGCGTCCGCGTGGAAAGTTCCATCAGAATGAACGTGCCCGCCCTCGACCGGCGTGATCGAGTCGAGCTGTGCCCCATTGCCGTCCGTGCCCGTTTGTCCCAATTGCGCGGGGATGGGCATCGGGAACGTCTGCTGCTGCGGAGCCTGCTGGATCTGAACGCGGAAGATGTTGTTGGCGACCTGCTTGCTGATGAAGCCGCGCAGCTCCTCGTAGAGCTTGAACGCTTCGCGCTTGAACTCGTTGAGCGGATCCGTGCCGGCGTAGCCACGCAGGCCGATGCCGCGGCGCATGTCGTCGAGCTCAGTCAGGTGCTCTACCCAGAGCGTGTCGATCGAGCGCAGCAGGACGAGTCGCTCGACCTGCGCCCAGACCTCCTCGCCAACTTCCTGCTCGCTCTTCTCGAGCGTCTTATCGACGACCTCGCGCAGGTGCTCGCTGATGTCCTCGCGCACGCCGATGTCGGCCAGCGTGTCGGCGGAAACGTCGTCGCCAGCGAGACCCATCTGGTTCAGCTGGTGGGAAAGCCCGTCGAAGTCCCAGTCCTGCGGTGATTCACCGGCCATGTGTTGGTCGACCAGGGCGTCGATCTCGTCGTCGACGAAGTCGCGCACGGTCGCGGTCAAGTCCTCATTGCGCAGGACCTTGTCGCGTTCCGCGTAGATCGTCTCGCGCTGCTTGTTGATGACGTCGTCGTACTCGACGACGCGCTTGCGGATGTCGAAGTTGTAGCCCTCGACGCGCGACTGAGCGCTCTCGATCGTCTTGCTCACGAGGCGCGACTCAAGGGCCATGTCGCCCTCGAGGCCCATGCGCTCCATGAGCCCGGCCACACGATCCGACGCGAATCGCTTCATGAGGCTGTCCTCGAGGGACAGGTAGAAGCGCGATGAGCCCGGGTCCCCCTGGCGCCCGGCGCGCCCGCGCAGCTGGTTATCGATGCGGCGTGCTTCGTGCCGCTCCGTGCCGATGATGTGCAGGCCGCCGGCGGCCACGACCCTTTCGTGGTCAATGTCGACATCTGCCTTGGCTTTGGCCAGAGCCTCGTCGAGCTCCTCCTGGCTGGCCTCGGCCGGGTTGATGCCCTTGCGATGCATCTCCGTTGAGGCCATGCCCTGGGGATTGCCGCCGAGCACGATGTCCGTGCCACGGCCGGCCATGTTGGTCGCGATGGTCACCGACGCGCTGCGGCCGGCCTGCGCGACGATCGGTGCTTCCTTCTCGTGGAACTTGGCGTTGAGCACCTCGTGCTTGATGCCCCGGCGCTTGAGCATCTCCGACAGCACTTCGCTCTTCTCGACGCTCGTGGTGCCCACGAGCACCGGCCGGCCGACGTCAGTCATCTCGACGATCTCGTCGATCAGCGCGTTGAACTTGGCGTTCTCCGTTTGGAAGACGAGGTCCGCATCGTCGTCGCGGATCATGTTTCTGTTGGTCGGGATGGACACGACCTCGAGGCCGTAGATCTTGTAGAACTCCTCCTGCTCGGTCATTGCCGTGCCGGTCATGCCCGACAGCTTCTCGTACAGCCGGAAGTAGTTCTGGAATGTGATCGTGGCCAGGGTCACCGACTCGCGCTGGACGCGCAGGCCCTCTTTGGCCTCGACCGCCTGGTGGAGACCCTCCGACCAGCGCCGGCCGGGCATCTTGCGCCCGGTGAACTCGTCGACGATGACGATCTCGCCGTCTTCCACGATGTAGTCACGGTCGCGCTGGTAGAGCGCGTGCGCCTTGAGCGCCTGCTCGAAGTGGCGCGCCAGACGCGGATCGGCGTCGAACATGTTGTCGACCTTGAGCAGGCGCTCGATCTTGTCGATGCCCTCCTCGGTCGGCGAAACCGCGTGCTCCTTGAGGTCGATGAAGTAGTCGCCGCCCTCCTCGTCGCCCTCGGGCCGCTCCTTGAGGCGTGGCACGAGACGGGCGAACTGGTAGTACAGGTCCTCCGACTCCTCCGCCTGGCCACTGATGATCAGCGGCGTGCGCGCCTCGTCGATGAGGATGTTGTCGACCTCGTCGACGATCGCGAAATAGCGATCGCGCTGCACGCGCTCGTTGAGCTCAGTGACCATGTTGTCGCGCAGGTAGTCGAAGCCGAACTCGTTGTTCGTGCCGTAGGTCACGTCCGCGGCATATGCCTGGGCACGCTCCACCGGACGGAGGTTGACCAGGCGTTCGTCTGTGCCGCGGTGATCGGGGTCGAAGACGAAGGCGCTCTCGTGCTGAATGATGCCGACCGTCAGGCCCAGCCCATGGAAGATGGGACCCATCCACTGCGGGTCGCGCTTGGCCAGGTAGTCGTTGACGGTGACGACGTGGACGCCACGGCCGGACATCGCGTTGAGCGCGGCCGCGAGCGGCGCGACGAGGGTCTTGCCCTCGCCGGTCTTCATCTCGGCGATCTTGCCCTGGTGGAGCACGGCGCCGCCGATGAGCTGCACGTCGAAGTGGCGCATGCCCAGCTTGCGCCGGCTGATCTCGCGCGCCGCCGCGAACACCTCAGGCAGTGCGTCATCGAGGACGCCCTGGAGATGCTTGATGTCCTCCTTTTCACGCTGCCGGCGCAGTTCGCGGCGACGCTCGGAGCTCTCGTTGGTGAGCTCTTCCTCGGACGGTTCGGACGGGGCGGCGTCCTCGCGAATCTCGTCGCGCAGCTCGATCATGCGCTGACGGATCTCATCGTCGGTCAGTGCCTGGAGCTCAGCTTCGAGTGAATTGATCTCGTCGACGAGCGGCTGGAGACGTTTGACGACACGCTCGTTCGAGTCGACGAAACGGGAAAAAAGGTTCAACACGGTCGAAAAAGTATAGGCGGACGACCCTCAACGCCCGCTCAGGCGTCTCCGGTCAGTTCCCCGTCAGCCCCAGAAACCCGATCCGTAGCCGATGACGATGAGGAAGAAGGTCAGCGTCGCGAGGAAGACCCAGAACAGCACGGCAACGCGATTGCTCGTGGGGGCGAGCTCAGGGTTTTCGAGCGCGGCCGGGTTCCAGCGCCTTGATACCAGGCGGCTGCGCCACGTGCGCTGGGCGGCTGGGTTCGGCTCGAGGCCGTTCGGACCTGGCCGATAGAGCTTGAGGCTCATCTGTGGGCGCTCACTTCGCGCTCATGGTGGAGCGTCGTGGTCATCTCCGCTTTTGGGGAGTTGCTGTCGCCCTCGGCCTGCTCATCCCAGATCAGCATCTCCTGGACGAGCTCCAGGTCCTCGGAGAACAAGGCCCCGACCGACTCGCCGCGGTGGATGCGACGGATGGCCTCGCCGATCAATGGAGCCACTGACAGCACCTTGATGCGCGGCAGCTGCTTGGAGGGCGGCAGCGGGATCGTGTCGGTGATCACGACTTCCGTGATCTCCGAGTTGCGCAGGCGATCGATCGCCGGATCGGACAGGACGCCGTGTGTCGCGCAGGCATAGATGTCCGTGACGCCCTCGCGGATCAGAGCGCGCTCGATCTCCATCATCGTGCTCGCGGTGTCGATCTCGTCGTCGACGATGATCGCGCGCTTGCCGCGCACGTCGCCGATGACGTTGAGCAGCTCGGCCATGTCCTGGTTGCCGGGGCGCCGCTTCTCGATGACCGCCAGCGGCGCCTCAAGGATCTCCGCGAACGTGCGTGCGCGCTTGGCGAAGCCCAGATCCGTGACGACGACCAGGTTGTCCAGCTCAAGTCGCTTGAAGTAGTTCGAGAGCATGTGCACCGCCGTCAGCTCGTCGACGGGGATATTGAAGAAGCCCTGGATCTGGCCCTGGTGGAGATCCATCGTCAACAGCCGATCGGCGCCCGCGACGCTGATCATGTCCGCCACCAAGCGTGCCGTGATGGGCACGCGGGGCTGATCCTTCTTGTCAGAGCGGCCGTAGGCGTAGTACGGGATGACGGCCGTGATGCGTCCCGCGCTGGCGCGCTTGAAGGCGTCGATCATGATCAGCAGCTCCATGATCGACTTCTGTACTGGCCGGCACGTGGGCTGGATCAGGAAGACATCGCGATCGCGCGCGTTGTCCTCGATCTTGACGAAGATGTTCTCGTTGGCAAACTCGAACACTTCGACATTGCCCAGATCGCGGCCCAGGTAGCGCGCAATCTTGCGCGACAGATCCGGGTTCGCGTTACCGGTATACAGGTCGAACTGATCGCTGTACTGATTCATGGCACGGCTGCCGAAAGCGGTTACGACGCTGGCCCTCCCGACGGGCCGCCATTGTCCGGCATCGCATCACCATCTGTCACGGGGTCTTCTTCGCGATTTTCGGCCCGGAACACGGCGATCCCGGCAACCTCGTCGCCTTCGTTGAGGCGCATGACGATCACGCCGCGGGCAGTGCGCCCGTAGACGTTGATGCTTTCAACATCAGTCCGAACGACCTGTCCAGCGGCGCTGATCAGGAGCAGCTCCTCTGCGTCCTCCGGCACCAGCTGCACGGCGGCGACACGGCCGGTCTTCTTGCCCTCCAGCGTGACAAGGGCCACGCCCTGTGAGCCGCGGTGGGTGCGGCGAACTTCCTCGACCCGCGTCCGCTTGCCGTAGCCGGTCTCAGTCAGAACCAGGATCTGGCTGTTTGTGTCGACGACGTTCATGACCACCACGCGGTCGCCCGGGCGCACGAGCTTGATGCCCGCCACACCGGCCGATCCGCGGCCCGTGGGGCGGACCTCGCTCTCGTTGAAGCGCGCGATCTTGCCCTCAGCCGTGGCCAGGATGATCTCGTCCGTGCCGGATGAGACCTGCACCCACGCGAGATCGTCGCCTTCCTTGACCGTGATCGCCCTGATGCCCGTGGAACGGACGCGCTCGAACTGCTCGATCGCGGTCTTCTTGATCACGCCGCGGACCGTGGCCATGACCAGATAGCCGCCCTTCTCGAAGTTCTTGACGGTGATCACGGCCAGGATCCGCTCGCCCTGCTCAACCTGGACCCCCTCGAGGTTGATGATGGGGATGCCCTTGGCCTGGCGCGAAGCGTCCGGAATCTGGTGCACCTTGGAGCTGAACACACGGCCCTGGTTGGTGAAGAAGAGCGCCCAGTCGTGCGTGTTGGCGACGAGCAGATGCGCCACGGCGTCTTCCTCGACCGTCCGGGCGCCGATCATGCCCTTGCCGCCGCGCGCCTGGCGCCGGTACGTGGCCAGGGGCAGGCGCTTGATATAGCCACGGCTGGAGATCGTGATCACGACGTCTTCCTGGGCGATCAGGTCTTCGTCGGTCAGCTCGCGGTCTGAATCGCCCTCTACGCGGGTGAGTCGGGGCCCGGCGTACTTGGTCGACAGCTCGGTCAGCTCGTCCTTGATGATGGCCATGACCCGTGCCGGGTTGGCCAGGATGTCCTCAAGCTCGGCGATGATCTTGATCGTGGCCAGGTACTCGTCCTCGATCTTCTTGCGCTCGAGCGCGGCGAGCCGGCGCAGCTGCATCTCGAGGATGGCGTTGGCCTGAATCTCGGACAGCTCGAAGCGTGCGATGAGGTTGTGGCGTGCCGTGTCCACATCGGCGCTCTCGCGGATCGTCTTGATCACTGCGTCGAGGTTGTCGAGGGCGATCTTGAGGCCCTCGAGGATGTGCGCCCTGTCGCGCGCCTTGCCCAGGTCGAACTCGGTCCGCCGGCGCACGACCTCGCGGCGCCAATCGACGTGATGCTGCAGAACCGCCTTGAGCGTCAGCGTCTGCGGCTGGCCGTCGACGAGCGCAAGCATGTTCATGTTGTAGGCGAGCTTGAGCGGCGTGTGCTTGAACAGGTTGTTGAGCACCTTGCGTGGCGCTGCATCGCGCTTGCACTCGATGACCAGGCGCATGCCGTCGCGATCCGACTCGTCACGGATGTCGGCGATGCCCTCGATCTTCTTCTGCTGGACGAGGTCGGCGATCTTCTCGGCCAGGGTGGCCTTGTTGACCTGATACGGCAGCTCAGTGACGACGATCGCCGTGCGTTGCTGGCGCGTCTCCTCGAATTGGACCGTGGCCTGCATCACGACCCGGCCGCGGCCGTGGGCGTACATCTCGCGGATGGCGTCGATGCGGTCCTTCTGACCGGTCATGGGGTTGCGCCGCTCTTCGAAGCGGAAGATCGTCGCGCCGGTGGGGAAGTCGGGGCCGTTGACGTAGCCGCATAGCTCGTCGTTGGTCAGCGCGGGGTTGTCGATCAAGGCGACCGTTGCATCGGCAATCTCGCCCAGGTGATGGGGCGGGATGTTCGTCGCCATGCCCACGGCGATGCCGGTCGAGCCGTTGACGAGCAGGTTGGGCAGCTTCGCCGGCAGCACCTGGGGCTGCATGCGCGTGCCGTCGTAGTTCTCGACGAAGTCGACCGTCTGCTTGTCGATATCCGCCAGCACCTCGGCCGCAATCGCCGTCATGCGCGCTTCCGTGTACCTCATGGCCGCCGGCGGGTCGCCGTCGACCGAGCCGAAGTTGCCCTGGCCGTCGATCAGCGGATAGCGCAGCGAGAACGTCTGCGCGAGGCGCACCAGGGCGTCATAGAGGGCCACATCGCCATGTGGGTGGTACTTGCCCATCACCTCGCCGACGATCGCGGCGCATTTGCGGTAGCTGGACGCGGACGTCAGCCCCATCTCGTGCATCGTGTACAGGATTCGGCGATGGACGGGCTTGAGGCCGTCGCGGACGTCGGGCAGGGCGCGGCTGACGATGACGCTCATCGCGTAGTCGAGGTAGCTGGTGCGCAGCTCGTCCTCGATGCGGATGGGCAGCACGCGCCCGGTGTCTTCAGTCATCTGCTTTCAGTCTTCTCCCTGACCCGATTACCGACTATGCCCGACTGCCGGGCAGGCGCTGGCGCTCGCCCTGCATGCGCACTGCCACCTCGGCCATCCCGTCGAAACCGACGAAGTGCGACGCGATCTCCGATGCCTCGCTCGTGGACCCGCCCCCGGGAGCACGGCGAACGCCGGCGAGCGTGTTCCTGATGCTCATCGCGACCGGCGCCGGCACGGGCGTCCGCTGCTCCTTCAGCGCATCGCGAATGACCCACGCGCGGTTGCCGTCGTTGGTGGCTGCGGCGCGTTGCGCTTCTGAGACGAGCAGCTCGTCGACTGCGCGCGGATCAACCTCGCGCCACGAGCGCAGTGCCCACGACAGGCTCTTGCGCACGGTTTCACTCGCGTCGCCAATGAGCGAGCGGATCAGGTCGAGCCCTTTGGTCCGGGCCAGCTCGACGCGACGCTCGCGCGGCAGCTCGAATGGCAGCGTGGCGAGCGTCGCCCCCACCAGCCGGCGTTCCCACTCGCTGGCCGAGAAGACGAGCTGCTCGATCTCCGCCCAGCGCACCCACTCGGACAGGATCCCTTTCGCGTACAGCGGCGCGAGCGTGTCGACGCGGATCCAGTCGTGGGCGCGGCGTGCGAGGCGGCGCATCAGCTGCCAGGCGCGCTCCGGGTCCGTGGGCAAGACGCGCTCGAGTGCCATGTGCACAAAGAAGACGAACTCGCGCTCGGTCTCGTCCGACAGCCGCTCGGCAAGGTTCAGGGCGAGAGCCGGTGAGGTTTCGCGCAACGGCTGGCGCAGCTGGCGCATGACTGCCGCGAGCAGCGGCTGACGCACGCCGAAGATGGCACCCGAGCCTGGCGCTACACGCTCCTGCTCGAGCTGGTATGCCTCGTCGGCGAGCGCGTTGAGTCCGTCGCGCAGGATGGCCGCAAATTCCTCCGGGTAATCGATCACGTCGGCCAGGCTGTCGCCGAGCCCGCGCGCCTGCGGCAGCCGCTCGGCAACGAGCGCCTGAGCGCGGGCCGTCACTTCAGACAAGAGGCTTTGCTCCGCATCCCTGCGGGCTGCTGCGCGCGAAGCGCTTGAGTCCCAGCGTTCCGCTGGGCTTCAAACGTCGCTTGCTCCGCTTCAAACACTGAGGGTGTCAATTGCCCGCCCTAGACATCCAGGTTCTGGACCTGGCGCGCGCGGGCCTTGATGAAGTCGCGGCGCGGCTCGACCTTCTCGCCCATCAGCGTCGAGAAGATGCGGTCAGCCTCCGCCGCGTCGTCGATCTCTGCCTGCAGGAGCGTGCGTGAGCTCGGGCTCATGGTCGTTTCCCAAAGCTGATCGGCGTTCATCTCGCCCAGACCCTTGAAGCGCTGGATGGTCAGGTTCTTGCTCTTGAACTCCTTGACGATCCGATCGCGGTCCTTGTCGTCGTGTGCGTAGCGCGTGACCTTGCCCGTGCTGATCCGGTACAGCGGCGGCTGAGCGAAGTAGAGGTGCCCGTTCTCCACGATCTGGGGCATGTGGCGGTAGAAGAAGGTCATCAACAGCGTCCGGATATGGGCGCCGTCCACGTCTGCGTCGGCCAACAGGATGATCTTGTGGTAGCGCAGCTTGGCGATGTCGAACGACTCGCCGATGCCGGCGCCCAGGGCGATGATCAGCGGCCGGATCTTCTCGCTCGAGAGCACCTTGTCGATGCGCGCCTTCTCGACGTTGAGCATCTTGCCGAACATGGGCAGCACGGCCTGGAAGTGGCGATCGCGGCCCTGCTTGGCCGAGCCGCCGGCCGAGTCACCCTCGACGATGAACAGCTCGCTCCGTGCCGGATCGCGTTCCTGGCAGTCGGCCAGCTTGCCCGGCAGGGCGCTGCCCTCGAGCGCGCTCTTGCGGATGACGAGGTCGCGCGCCTTGCGCGCGGCTTCGCGCGCTCGCGCCGCCGTGAGCGACTTCTCGATGATGCGCCGGCCGTCCTGGGGGTGCTCGTCGAGGTACTGGTTGATGCCCTCCGTGAGCGCCGCCTGGACCTGGCCCTTGACCTCGGCATTGCCCAGCTTGGCCTTGGTCTGTCCCTCGAATTGCGGTTCCGTCAATTTGACGGATATGACGGCCGTCAAACCCTCGCGCACGTCGTCGCCTGAGAGGTTCGCGTCGTTGTCCTTGAGGATCACCTGCTTGCGCGCGTAGTCATTGAGCGAGCTGGTCAGCGCCGCGCGGAAGCCGGTCACGTGCGATCCGCCATCAACGGTGTTGATGTTGTTGGCGAAGGCGAAGACGCTTTCGCTGTAACCGTCGTTGTATTGCAGCGCGACCTCGATCTGGGTCGTGCCGTCGCGTCGCTCGACGTAGATGGGCAGCGGATGGAGGACGTCGCGGCCCCTTGTTGAGGTGGCGCACGAAGCTGATCAGGCCGCCCTCGAAGTAGAACGACTTCTCGCGCGACGGTGTCTCGCGCGCGTCAACGAACTTGATCCACACGCCCTTGTTGAGATAGGCCGACTCACGCAGGCGCTGCGAGATGGTGTCGAAGCTCCAGTCGGTCGTCTCGAGCACCTGGTTATCGGGCATGAACGAGGTCAGCGTGCCGACACGGCCGTTGGATGGACCGACCGCCGTGACCGCCGTGGTGGGCTTGCCACGCTTGTATTCCTGCCGCCAGATCTTGCCGTCTCGGGCCAATTCCGACGTACAGCCACTCCGACAACGCGTTGACCACGCTGACGCCGACGCCGTGCAGGCCGCCGGACACCTTGTAGCCGCCGCCTCCGAACTTGCCGCCTGCGTGGAGCACGGTGTGCACGACCTCCATCGCATCCTTGCCGGTCTGCTTCTGCTTGCCAACCGGGACGCCGCGGCCGTTGTCACGGTTGGTGACGCTGCCGTCGGCGTTGAGGATCAATTCGATGTGCGTGGCGTGGCCAGCCATGGCCTCGTCGATCGAGTTGTCGACGACCTCCCACACCAGCTGATGCAAGCCGCGCGCATCTGTCGAGCCGATGTACATGCCCGGTCGGCGCCGGACTGCCTCGAGGCCCTCCAGGACCTGGATGCTCTCCGCTGTGTAAGCGGACGAGGCCGCTGCGGTTGCGCCGCGGCCGCGGCGACCGTTGCCGCTCGTGGTGTCCGGCTTGTGTGCGACCTGATCGGTCATGGCTTGCCCCCTGTCAGTCGCTCGTATAGCCGCTCCAGGTCGTCTTCGTCGTAGTACTCGATCGTGATTCGACCGCCCTTGCGCGCCGTGTTGATGGTCACTTTGGTTGCCAACGAATCACGCAGCGCCGACTCCAATCGGTCAACGTCGGGCGCACGTTCGCGAACCTGTGGAGCGGGCTTGTCGGCCTTCAGTCGACGCACGAGCTCCTCGCTCTGGCGGACCGACAGACCGCGTGATTTGATATCCATCAAAACGGCTGCCTGCTGCGCGTGATCGTCCAACCCGGCGATGGCACGGGCGTGGCCTTCGGTGATCGTGCCGTGCACCAGTGCGTCCTTTACCTCTGGCGCCAGTTCGAGCAGACGCAGAGTGTTGGCCACCGCCGAGCGCGACTTGCCCACGCGGCCCGCGACGTCTTCATGGCTAAGCCCGAACTCGTCGACCAGGCGACGGAACGCGGCAGCCTCCTCAATGGCGTTCAGGTCGGCGCGCTGCATGTTCTCGATCAGCGCCCACGACAGTTGGGCACTCTCGTCGGCGTTGCGCACGAGCGCCGGAATACGTTCGAGGCCGGCCATCTCCGCCGCGCGTAGCCGGCGCTCGCCGGCGATGAGCATGTAGCCGCCCGGGATCTCCGTCACGAGGATGGGCTGGAGCACGCCGTGCTCGGCGATGCTTGCCGAGAGCTCGTCGAGCTGCGCCTGCTCGAATGCCTGCCGTGGCTGATATGGGTTGCGGCTGATCGCCGAGAGGGGCAACTCAACGGAGGCGGGCTGCTCGTCGCGCTGCGGGATGAGCGCAGCCAGGCCGCGGCCAAGGCCGGTGGTCGTCCGCTTGATGTCAGTCGTCACGCGCCCACCGCCTGCGCCGCCACGCTCGCGGCACCGGCAACCGAGCCGGCGCGCTCCAAGACCTCGTCGGCGAGAGCGCGGTATGCCTGCGCCCCGCGTGATTCGGGGCTGTAGCGGGCGATCGGCCGTCCGTAGCTGGGGGCCTCGGCGAGTCGCACAGAACGTGGCACCACGGTGCGGAACACGGTCTGGCCCAGGTGCCGGCGCACTTCAGCGGCCACGTCGGCGGAAAGCGTCGTGCGCGCGTCGAACATGGTCAGCAGAACGCCCGCGAGGCGCAGACGCGGGTTGAGGTTGTCACGGACGAGATCGATAGTTGAGAGCAGCTGGCTCAGACCCTCCAGGGCGTAGTACTCACACTAAATCGGCACGAGGACGGAGTCCGCGGCGGTCAGGGCGTTGACAGTCAATAGACCCACCGCGGGTGGGCAGTCGAGCACGATGAAGTCGAATGCAGGCCTGAGCTCGACGAGCGCCTGCTGGAGTTTGCGCTCACGCTGCGGGATGTCGACGAGCTCGACTTCAGCACCGGCAAGATCGCGACCGGATGGAATGAGCCACAGGCCGTCGACCTGCGTGCTCTGAACGAGATCGCGCGCGCTGAGGCCTTCGACGAGCGACGGGTAGATGGAAGCGCGGGCCGAGGCTCGATCGAAACCCAGGCCACTCGTTGCGTTGCCCTGCGGATCGAGGTCAACGACAAGCACCCGGCGTCCATTGAGAGCCAGATAGGTGGCGAGATTGATGACAGTGGTGGTCTTGCCGACGCCGCCCTTCTGGTTCGCGCAGGCGATGACGTCGCCCACTCAACTGCCGAGGCGGTAAACATCCACGTCAACTGATTCTATCGGAAAGGGCCCTTCTCGGCCGTCTCCGGCGCACGCTCAGCGTCCACACGGGCGAGTGTCGCGGCTGGCACTTAACAGTGGCTTAATCAGTTCGCCATGAGCCTATTTCACGTGAAACACAGGGACTGGGCCGCGGTTTAGAAGAGTTCTGTTTCACGTGAAACCATGGGCGACGGAAGCTCGGGGTGACGGTCACAGCGTGTACCGAGCCGACCCTCAGAAAGGCGATTCACGCTCGGCCACCTATACTTCCCAAGGCATTTCCTGCGGCGGCGGGGCCGCGACACGCCGCCGCCTCGTCACTCGGAGCGCTTTTCCTTGACCATTCCTTTCGCCGCTCTCGTTGCGCTGCTGGCAGCGTTGATCGAGGCGACGGTGCTACCTGAAATCCCGATCGCAGGGGCAACGCCGGATCTCGTCCTCGTCGTCGCTGTCACCGCGACGCTCATCCTGGGCATCGAGGATGGCCTGATCTCAGCGTTCCTTGGCGGCCTGCTCATCGACATGCTCATCCCACAACGACCGGTCGGCGCGGCAACGCTGTCGCTGCTGCTCGTCGTGGGCATTGCCGCGGCCGTCGCCCGTGTGGCCGGCCCGAACCGACGCTGGCTGTCAGTCGCTCTCGTAGTCGTGCTGACGCCGATCTTGCACGTCGTGCTGAGCCTGGTGCTCGTGCTGACTGAGGGAGCTCCGCTCAACTTCGATTTCGCAGCGATTCTCATTGCCGCGTTCATGAACGGCCTGATCGCCATCCCCGTGTCGTGGCTCTTCGTCGCGCTCGAGCAGCGTTTCGGTACTGCCGAACGGGTGGACTGGTAGTGGCAGCCGCATGACCGACTACATCCTGGGCCAACCGGAGCCGCCCAGAACGCGTCTGGGGGCGCGTTTCGCCGTATTCGGGCTGATCATCGTTCTGGTCACGGGGTTGCTGACGACGCGCCTGTTCTACATCCAGGTCGTCAGCGGCGGCTACTACGCCGGTCTCGCCCAGGACGCGGCCAGCACCACGCAGCCGATCACGGCCGCGCGCGGCCTGGTCTATGACCGCGCTGGTCGGCCGGTGGCGATCAACGTGCCTTCGTACGTCGTCCGCGTCAGACCCGGCGACCTCCCCTTCACGGATCGCGACACGGTCGTCTCACGCCTCTCGCAGCTCCTCAACGTAAACGGCTCCGACATCATCCAGGCCCTCGATCGCAACGCGAGTCAGCGCTACGAGTACGTGAACATCGCCACGGACGTTCCTGAGGACGTGGCCCGGATCATTGACGAGCAGAGCCGTGACCTGCCCGGCGTTGACGTGCTGGTCCAGGAGCGCCGCGAATACGAATACGGCCCGCTCCTGTCGCACGTGCTGGGCTACACCGGGCCGGTCACGGCCGACGACCTGGACAGTCTCAAGGACCAGGGCTACCTCAACGACGACACGATCGGCAAGACCGGCGTGGAGGCCACGTTCGAGGACGACCTGCGCGGAACCTACGGCTCGCAGCAGGTGGAGCGCGACGCAGCAGGTCGCGTTACGCGCACGGTGCAGATTGATCAGCAGCCCATCGCGGGTGATTCGCTCGAGCTGACCGTGGATGTCCAGATCCAGAAGGAGGCCCAGGAGGCGCTCGACTGGGCAACGGGGATCGTCAACCTGCAACGCGGCGTGGTCATCGTGATGAACCCGCAGGACGGCGAGATCCTGGCGATGGTCTCCAATCCGTCGTACGACAACAACCTCTTCGCCCGTGGCATCACCAACGACGAGTACCAGGCTCTCATCGACGATCCCAACCGGCCGCTCGTGAACTTCGGCATCAGCGAGCAATATCCGCCGGGCTCGACCTACAAGCTGGTCACCGGCGCAGGCGCGTTGATGGATGGTGTCATCCAGCCCGACACGCTGGTCGATACCGCGCCGTACCTGGAGATCGGCCCGTACAAGTACTGGGACTGGAACAAGCGTGGTTTCGGCCCGCTCGACATCACCCAGGGCTTCGCCGACTCGAGCGACACGTTCTTCTACCAGATGGCGGGCGACCTGGGCGCCGATCGGCTGGCGTATTGGGCGCAGCAGTTTGGCTTCGGCCAGCGAACCGGCATTGACCTGCCCGGCGAGGCACGCGGCATCATCCCCACGAACGACTGGAAGCAGAGCGTGTTCGGCCAGGATGTCTTCCCCGGCGAGGTCTACCAGGCAGGCATCGGCCAGGGCTACGACACGGCGACGCCGCTCCAGGTGCTCAATGCCTACGCGGCGCTGGCCAACGGTGGTTGGCTCTACCAGCCACAGATCGTGCGCCGCGTGCTGGCGCCCGACGGCAGCGTAGTCCAGGATTTCTCACCGCAGCTCATCCAGCAGGTGGGAGTCTCGCCCGACGTCCTCGAGACGATGCGACTCGCTGCCCGAGAGGTCGTAACCAGCCGGCACACGTTCAACCTGGTAGATGAGCCGCTTGTCGTGGCCGGCAAGACCGGCACGGCCGAGTTCGGCGTACGCGATGCTCAAGGCCGTTTGCCCTTCCACACCTGGTTCGTCGCCTTCGTGCCCAACTTCACAGCCGATACGCCGGGCGATCCGGCCAAGACCGACTCGCAGCTGGCAATCATCGCCTTCGCCTACAACTCCAACACCAAGGGCAACGCGGCGACTGAGATCGTCAAGTACTTCCTCCAGGAGCACTACCACCTGGGTGTCGACCTGACCCGACCGGACCTGCTCCAGCAGGACAACTTCTACTCGAACTGATGCTCGAGCAGGCCAGCTGATGACTGCCATGCGCGTCGAGCGCTCGCCCAGCGGTAGCTATGTAGCCCGCCCCGAGTCGGGCTCGTGGCACTCATTCGATATCCAGCTCGCGTTCTACGCGCTTGCGCTGGCGATCATCGGCCTGCTCATGGCCTGGACGAACAGCACCACCGGCGGTCCGCTCGCTGCCGGCTCGACGTTCACGCGCGGCCTGATGTGGTTCGCGCTGGCGATGGTCGCCTTCACGCTTTCAGCTGCGTTCGACTACCGCTGGCTGCGCACGCTCCCGTGGGTCCTGTACCTGATCAATATCGGGCTGCTGCTGCTGACGATGGCAATCGGCATTGAGATCAATGGCGCCCAACGCTGGGTTGCAGTAGCCGGCCTGACCTTCCAGTTCTCCGAGCTGTCCAAGGTGCTCATGATCGCCGTGCTGGCCGCTTTCCTGGCCGGCCGCGCCGATCGCATCAAGAGTGTCAGCACGCTGATCGGCGCGGCGCTGCTGACCGCGCCGCCGTTCATCCTGATCATGATCCAGCCTGACCTGGGCACTGCGCTCGTGCTCGTCGCGATCATGGTCGGCGCCCTTTTCCTGGCCGGTGCCAGCCTGCGTTGGATGCTCCTGGCAGCCGTATCAGTCATTGCCGCGCTGCCGATCGTCTGGTCGTTCCTGCTCGACTACCAGAAACAGCGCCTGCTCTCGTTCCTGGATCCGTCGTCCGACCCGAGTGGAGCCGGCTTTCAACTGGCGCAGGCGCAGATTGCAGTTGGCTCGGGCGGCATATTTGGCAAGGGCCTCACCGCCGGCGCCGCCTCGAATCTGCTGCCCGTTCAGTCGACCGACTTTGCCTTCGCCGTCCTGCTCGAGGAGCTTGGCTTCATTGGCGGCATGGTCGTCTTCCTGCTGTTCATCGGGCTTATCTGGCGCGTGCTGGTCATCGGCTGGCGCTCAGATTCGGTCTTTGGCGTCGCCTTCGCCGGGGGCACCGCGGCCATGGTCATCTTCCAGATGCTCGTCAACGCCGGCATGGTCGCGGGGTTGATGCCGGTGACGGGCATTCCGCTGCCGTTCATCACCCACGGCGGTGCTTCGATCGTGAGCACGGCGATTGCGCTCGGGCTGCTTCAGAGCATCAACATCAGGCGGACGCGCAACTCCACCTGACCGCGGCCGCCGGCGCGGCCCTGGTGTTCCCTAACGCTTCGCGATCAGCAGCGCGATCTCCGGCCGGTAGCGTTGGCCGATTGGCGCGCGCAAGAGCCACTCGAGATACTCGGGATCGGCGCGCTTGATCTGGCCCAGGCTCCAGCCCTGGTAGCGGCCGAAGCCGAGCACGCTGCCCTGCGCCGGCCCCACCGGCGCGCCCGCCGTGCCGTAACCCATCTCACCCTGGCGCACGATCAGGTGGTCGTTGCGACGCCGATCTCGGCGCGCGATGAGCCACTGGTCGTACTGGCGGCGCTTGACCGGGTCACGCAGTGTCGCGTAGGCCTCGTTGATCTCGGCCATGCGTCGCTCCGCGTCGGGCGATGAGTCGATGTCCGGGTGATAGCGCTGGGCAAGCTTGCGATAGACCGTGCCGATGATCTCGTCGTCGGCGATCTCGGAGACCATGAGCACTCGGTAGTAGCTGAAGCGGGGGTCTTGTGGCATCAGTGACAATCCTGTGCCCTTGGTCGATGACCCACAAGCGGACATTCTTCTGCCTTCGCCGCGTACCGGGGTCCTAGCACTCCGGACGCGACTGGGTGACTGGCTGCCGCGCGATGTCGTCGTAGCGTTCGTCGTTACCCGTCTCGGGCTGGTGGTCGCGGGCCTGTACGGGTGGCTGTTCATCTCCCGGCCGCCACTCCATGGCGACATCGGTCCCGCGGCTTTGTCGATGTGGACGCGCTGGGATGGCCAGATCTACATCGCCATTGCCCAGCACGGCTACTTCCTTCGCGAAACGTCGCCGCCGACGGCCTTCTTTCCGCTCTATCCGGCGCTGATGCAGGTTCTCACCCTGTGGAGCAGCGATCGTGTCGTGCTGGCCGTCGCCGGGCTCGTAATCGCCAACGTGGCTCTGCTGGTGATGCTTGCCTATGTTGTAGCCATCGGCCGGCTCGACTTTGACGACGCAGTCGGGCGACGTGCCGCCCTGTACTACCTCGTCGTGCCGACGACCCTGTTCCTGTCTGCGACGTACGCCGAGTCGCTGTTCATGGCGCTCATGTTGGGCAGCTTCTACCACGCTCGCAAAGGACAGCTGGGCGTGGCGGGTGTGCTGGGCTTCCTGTGTGCTCTGACACGTCCCTACGGCATTCTGCTTGTCGTTCCGATCGCCTGGGAAGCACTGCGCCGCAGGCGACTGCCGGTCGCGGCGGTCGGCCCACTTGCGGGGCCCCTGGTCTATTTCGGTTGGCTGTGGCTCCAGCTCGGCGATCCTTTGCTGTGGTTCAAGGCGCAGGCCGCCTGGGCGCGCCACCTGGATGTGCCGTGGCACGGCTTCTTGCGCTACCTGGACGCCCAGTACGGGTGGCTGACCCCGCCCGCGCTGACGCGGGCTGACTTGATCGTCGCGTTTGCGATCATCGTGCTGAGCGTGATCGCACTGTGGCGTCTGCCGCGCGTCTACGGCGTCTTTGCCGCCCTCACGACGCTGGCGCTGCTGCTGGCTACCCACTTTCAATCGATGATGCGCTGGTCGCTGACCATCTTCCCGTTCTTCTTCCTGATTGCCATCTGGGGTCGCAATCGTCTCTTGAACTACGCGATCGTGGGCGTTGGGTTCGTGCTCGCGCTGTACCTGATGATGCGTTTCAGCCAGTGGCAATGGGTGGCTTGACCTGCTCTAACTCACCCACGGCGCCACGCTTGGAGCTGAGCGTGGTTCGTGCTATTCTTCCTGTTCGCGCCTACAGACCGCGCTCGCGTGCGGTCGCGCCCGGCAGCGTCCCATCTGAAGAGCCAGTTAACACCGCCGCGCGCCGGCCCCATGAGCCGCGCCAGACGGACCCCGGAGAACCATGTACGCAGTAATCGAAACGGGCGGCAAGCAGTACCGCGTGGAGCTCGGCGACGAGCTCGCCGTCGAGCGGCTTGACGCCGCACCCGGCAGCACCATCAACTTCGAGCGTGTCCTGCTCGTGGCCGATGGCGACAAGGCCCAGATTGGCACGCCCACCGTGGCCGATGCCCTCGTTACTGCTGACGTGCTTCGCCAGGACCGCGGCGACAAGGTGATCGTCTTCAAGTACCGGCCCAAGGCGCGCCATCGCTCCAAGCAGGGTCACCGCCAGGAGCAGACCGTTCTGCGCGTGGCTGACATCCGTTTCGACGGCCGCTCGGCCGCTGACGAGGCGGGTACGACCAAGAAGGGCGAGGAGACCGAGCGCAAGGCGGCACAGGCGGAGGCCGACAAGAAGGCGGCCGCCGACCAGGCACTGGCGGCCAAGCTCGCCGCGGAGAGCGCAGCGCAGACGGAGGCGGCGGAAGCCAAGCCTGCAACCAAGACGACCACGCGCAAGCCTGCCGCGGCCAAGGCTGATGCTGCGCCGGCACCGGACAAGCCCGCTGCCAAGGCAACGACGGCCAAGTCAACGACGGCCAAGTCCGCGACGGCCAAGGCGGCGCCCGCCGCGACCACGACAAAGACGACAAGCGCAAAGGCGTCGGCCAAGGCTCCGGCCAAGGCCGCTGACGCAAGCGCACAGAAGCCCAAGACGACGCCCTCACGCGCCAAGGGCTCCGGCACCAAGAAGGACGAGTAGGTCAGATGGCACACAAGAAGGCGGGCTCAAGCTCGAAGAACGGCCGCGATAGCGCCGGCCAACGCCTGGGCGTCAAGGTCGGTGACGGACAGGTCGTTTCGGCCGGCTCGATCATCGTCCGCCAGCGCGGCATGACCTTCCTCGCCGGCCCGGGCACTGATCTCGGCCGCGACTACACAGTTTTCGCCACGATGGATGGCAAGGTTCGATTCGAGCACGAGCGGCGCGACAAGAAGCGCGTCCGCATCGAGGCTGTGCCCGCCGCCGCGGGCGCGGGGGAGGCAGCGTGAAGGACGGCATACATCCCAAGTACCAGCAGGCCAAGGTGGTCTGTGGCTCGTGCCACAACGAGTTCGAAGTTGGCTCGACGGAGCCGTCGCTGCACGTCGACATCTGCTCGAACTGCCACCCGTTTTTCACCGGCAAGCAGATGATGGTTGACACGGCCGGCCAGGTGGAGCGCTTCCAGAAGCGTCTCGAGCGGTCCGCGCGGCTCTAATCTGGCCGCGTCGCTGTGACTGCGACGGCCACAACGCCCGCTACAGCGGAGGCGTAATCAGCTAATGGCGCGCGCTGACTTCGGCGGCCAGGCGCTGCTCGAAGGTGTTCTGATGCGCGGTCGCGGCGCCATTGGCGTCGCGATCCGTCATCCGGACGGCTCGATCGTGTCCGCGGCCGAGCCTCTCAACTCGATACTCCACCGTAACCGGTTTGCCCGCGCGCCGTTCGTGCGCGGCATCGTGTTGCTGTACGAAACGCTCGTCATCGGCACACGCTGGCTGATGAAGTCCGGCTCCGTCCAGGCGGAGGGCGAAGGCGAGCAGATGGGCCGCGGCACGATCGCGATCACGCTCGTCGTCACGCTCGCGCTGGCAGTTGGCCTGTTCGTGCTCCTGCCGCTTTTCCTGGCCGATGCGACCACGCGCGTGACCCTGGGACCCGACCAGGCGTTCATCCAGCATCTGATCGAGGGCCTGATCAGGGTCTTGATCTTCGTCGGCTATCTGCTCATCGTCAGCCGCTCGGCGGAGATCCGGCGCACCTTCCAGTACCACGGTGCGGAGCACATGACCATCCACGCGCTCGAGCACGAGGATCCGCTCGACATTGAGCACGTGCGCAAGTACCCCACGGCGCATCCACGCTGCGGCACCGAGTTTTTGGTCATCTTCATCATCCTGAGCATCCTGATGTTCAGCCTGCTCGTGGGTCAGAGCCTGCTGGTCAGCATCGTCGGGCGCATCCTGCTCGTGCCGGTCATCGCCTCGCTTGCATATGAGCTCCTGCGCTTTGGCGCCAAGCACCGCGACAGCCTGTGGCTCAAGTGGCTGTATCTGCCCGGCATCTGGCTCCAGGGCATCACCACCAAGCAGCCCGACGACTCGATGATCGAGGTCGCGATTGCGTCGATGCAGGAAGCACTGGCAGCCAACAACGAGGCCGCACCCGCGGGCAGCCTCAATCCGGCGCGGCGGCCGCTGCCAATTGCGGGTGACAAGGACGTTGATGGGAGCACGGGCGTCAAAGATCAGGAGCAGGCGCCCGACCAGCTTACGCAATGAGCCTCGACGACCGGTTGGAGGCGCTCGAGCAGCGCTTCACGGAGATCGAGAATGAGTGGTCGCGTCCGGAGATAGCCACGGATCCCGACATGCAGCGCGAGCTGGGCCGTGAACAGGCACAGCTCGAACCGGTGGTCAGCGCGTATCGAAAGCTCAAGGAGACTCGCGCCCAACTGGCGGCGGCCCACGAGGCAGAGAACGACCCGGAGCTGCACGAGCTTGCGCGGGCGGAGATCGACGAGGCCGAGATCACCCAGGAGCGGCTGCTGGCCGAGTTACAGGTCCTGCTCCTGCCCAGCGATCCCAACGACGACAAGAACGTCATCGTCGAGATTCGGGCCGGTGCCGGCGGCGAGGAGGCCGCGCTCTTCGCGGCGCAGCTCTTCCGCATGTACAACCGCTACGCCGAGCGTCATCGCTGGCAGACGGAGGTTCTGACGGCCAACGAGACGGGCATCGGCGGTTTGCGCGAGGTCATCTTCGAGGTTCGCGGCCAGGGCGCCTACAGCAGGCTCAAGTACGAGGGCGGAGTCCACCGCGTGCAGCGCGTGCCGGAAACCGAGTCGAGCGGCCGCATCCACACTTCGACCGCAACGGTCGCGGTGTTGCCAGAGGCGGACGAGGTCGAGGTCCAGATCGACGAGGACAAGGACCTGCGCATAGAGGTCAAACGCTCGTCAGGCCCGGGCGGCCAGAGCGTCAACACGACCGACTCGGCCGTGCGCATCACCCACTTGCCGTCGGGCCTCGTGGTAGAGATCCAGGACGAGAAGAGTCAGCACAAGAACAAGGCCAAGGCGATGTCGGTCCTGCGCGCTCGGCTGCTGGAGGCGGAGCAAAGCAGGGCGCACGAAGCGGAGCGGGTGGTTCGGCGCAGCATGGTCGGCTCGGGCGATCGCTCGGAAAAGATCCGGACCTACAACTTCCCACAGGATCGGGTCACCGACCATCGCATCAACGTCGACCTGCACAACCTGCCCAACGTGCTCGACGGCGACCTGGATCGGTTGCTCGACGAGCTCATCTCGACCGACCAGGCAGAGCTCCTGGCGCACTACGAATCAAGCGACGCCGCATGAGCGGGACGGGGGAAGCGGACAACATCGTCGCTACCACCCAGGCTGCTGCCGCTGACATGTTCGAGGCTCGCCCCGCGCTCGAAGGTCACCTCACGGACACCGACAACGAGCCTATCCGGCGCGCGACCGACCTGACCGGCGTCCACGTTCTCAAGCACGAGAACCTGTTCATGCTCTCCAGCGCGCACGGCGATATTCGCCCCGACGGCCGCGGCCTTGGCCTGTATGACTCGGACACGCGCGTGCTGTCGACCTACGACCTGCTGCTCAACGGCGTCCACCCGGTCGTGCTGCGCGCCGGACCGGCGGCCAACTTCCAGGGCACGACGCAGCTGACCAATCCGGATCAGTTCGCCGACCCGGCGCGCGCCCTGGACGGATCAGAGATCGTGCTCCGTCGACAGTCGGTCGGCGTCGTGCGCGAGCGCGTCATGGCCAACGGCTTTCGCGAGCGGATCACGATCACCAACTACACGACCGGTCCGGAGCGCGCACGCGTGTCGCTCGCGCTCGACGCCGACTTTGCGGACATCTTCGAGTTGCGTGGCGTCGTCCGTGCCCAGCGCGGCGAGCGACTGGCCAACATCGTTGGCGATGGCCGCGTCACGTTCGCCTACCGCGGCCTGGACGATGTCCTGCGCCGGACCCACGTCGCGCTCTCCCCGGGCATGGTGGTCGCGTCCGGCGGAGCGCCAGGTGCCAATGGCGTCGTCACGCTCGAGCTCGACGAGACGCTTGCCGCCGGCGACGCGCTGACGCTCACGATCGAGGTCTGGCACGACGACGACCGCCCGACCCCGGAGGCGGACGAACCGAGCGAAGAGGACCTGGAGGCAGGCGTTGCGCCCGACGCTGACGCCGGCTCGGACGACACGGTGGAGGACGAGGCTCCGCCGCGCATCGACGCGGACCAGGCCATCGCGATGCATCGCGCGTGGCGCCAATCGTCGGCGTCGATCGATACGAGTCACCTTCTTGCCGAGCGTGCGCTCGAGCGCGCCAGCGCGGACCTGCGCCTGCTGCTCAACACCGACGAGCAGACCGGCGACCGCTACATCGCGGCGGGTGTGCCGTGGTTCAGCTGCCTGTTCGGCCGTGACTCGATCATCACCAGCCTTCAGCTGCTGTCCGTCCGGCCGCAGGTCGCGCGCAACACGCTCAGTTTGCTCGCGCACTATCAGGCCAAGGAGGTCGACGCCTGGCGCGACGCACAGCCGGGCAAGATCCTGCACGAGCTGCGCTCTGGAGAGCTGGCACGGCACAACGAGATCCCGCACACGCCCTACTACGGCACGGTCGACGCCACGCCGCTGTGGCTGATGCTGCTCGACGAGTACGAGCGTTGGACCGCCGACGATGAGCTGATCGAGCGGTTGTGGCCCAACGCACTCATGGCGTTGCGCTGGATCGACGAATACGGCGATGTCGACGGCGACGGCTTTGTCGAGTACGAGCGTCATTCCGAGCGCGGGTTGTCGAACCAGGGCTGGAAGGATTCGTCGGACGCCGTGCGCAACCGCGACGGCAGTCTGGCTGAAGGCCCGATCGCGTTGGTCGAGGTCCAGGGCTACGTCTACGCCGCTCGGCGCGGGATGGCGCGTCTCGCACTCCTGCGCGGCGAGAACCAGCTCGCCGCCGCACAGGAGAAGGCCGCCGACAGACTGCGCGAGCAGTTCGAGCACAAGTTCTGGATGCCCGACGCGGGCACGTACGCGCTTGCCCTCGACGGTCGCAAGCAGCAGGTCGACGGCATCACTTCGAACGCCGGCCACGCTCTGTGGGCGGGCATCGCTTCTGTCGAGCACGCCGCGAGCGTCGCTCGGGTGCTGACCTCCGAGCCGCTGTGGAGCGGCTGGGGCATCCGCACGCTGGCCAGCGACAACGTCGGCTTCAACCCGATCGGCTATCACCTGGGCACGATCTGGCCGCACGACAACGGCATCTGCGCCGCGGGCTTCGCGCGCTACGGCCTGTTCGACGAGGCGCGCAAGGTGTGTGGCGCGCTGCTCGAGGCGACGATCCACTTCCGCGAAGCCCGCCTGCCGGAGCTGTTCTGCGGCTTCGATCGCGATTACTCGCCACTGCCAGTCCCGTACCCGGTCGCATGCTCGCCCCAGGCGTGGGCGGCCGGCTCGCTCTTCCACATGGTCAGTGCCACGCTGGGCATGCATCCCAACGCGCGTGCCAACAGGCTCGAGCTGGTTCGCCCGACTCTGCCCGATTGGCTGGACGACCTGCGCCTGCGCAACCTGCGCGTGGGCAACGCGCTCGTTGATCTCGCCTTCGATCGCGACGCGGACTCGATCTCAGTCGAGGTCCTGCGCCGCACCGGCGAGCTGGACGTCGTCGTCCGGCTCTAGGGTCAGAAAGGCGCGCCGCCGTGGCCACGACCGTCGGCGAGCTGCTGCGCGATGGCGCAGCACGGCTCGTTGAGAGCGGCTCGGACACGCCGCGCCTGGACGCGGAGCTGCTCCTGGGCCACGTGCTGCGCGTTGATCGCGCGACGCTCCTCGCCGGTCCTGAGGCAGGCGTGGGCGCCGATGCCGCGACGGAGTTCAAGGCGCTCGTGGAGCGTCGCGCGCAAGGCGAGCCGGTGTCGTACATCCGCGGCCTCAAGGAGTTCTACGGCCTCGTCTTCACCGTGGATCCGCGCGTCGCTCATTCCCAGGCCGGAGACGGAGACGCTCGTTGACCTCGCGCTCAGCCGTCTGGGACAGATGCTCACTGCCGCGCCGCGCGACGAAGGAGCGCCGCTCAAGATCTGGGACGTGGGCACGGGCAGCGGCGCGATCGCGGTCGCGATCGCGGTGCAGAGCCGGCGGCGCGGCTACGCGCCCGACATCCGTCTGCGCGCCACGGACGCGTCCGCGGACGCCCTGGCGCTCGCGGTCGAGAACGCCGTGGTCCACGGCGTCGCGGACATGATCGACTTCGCCACGGCCGACGTGACCGCCGAAGAAAACGACGCGCCGGTCGACCTGCTCCTGGCCAACCTGCCCTACATCCCCACCGACGACGGTCCCGACCCTCCCCGCCGCGGCCAGCTTTGAGCCGACGCTCGGCGCTCGACGGCGGCGCCGACGGACTCGACCTCATCCGCGCGCTTGATCCGCCAGCTGCCCGCGCTGTTGCGGCCGGCATGGGATCGCCTTGCTCGAGATAGGCGCGGACCAGGCCGACGCAGTCGTCGAGGCGGCTGCGCTGGGCGATGGCTGGCAATCGGTAGTTCACAACGACCTGGCCGAGCGACCGCGCGTGGTCGAGATCGCTGCGCGTCGGCTGATGGCGCGCCTGCTCTCAGCCAGCAGATCCGCACGCAATCGACGAGGCGGTTGCGGCGATCGAGCGCGGCGAGCTGGTGGGCATCCCGACTGAGACCGTCTACGGCATCGCGGCGCTGCCTGACGAGGGTCCCGTCGAGCGCCTCATCGCGGCCAAGCAGCGCTCGAGCGAGAAGGGCATCCAGCTCCTGGTCGACTCGCTCGAGCAGGCCCGCTGCGGTGGCCGTCGTGACGCGCCGCCGCCGAGCGCCTCGCCGCGCGCTTCTGGCCCGGCGGGCTGACGATCGTCCTCGAACGTCGCCCCGACATCGACATGACACCGTTGCTCGGCGGCGGCCGGCCAACGCTGGGGCTGCGTCTGCCCGACCACGACGTGCCGCGCGCCCTGGCACGTCGCCTGGGGCCGATCGCGGCATCTTCCGCGAACGTGTCGGGCCAACCGGACTCAACCACCGCGGCGCTCGTTGAGCAGGTGTCTGGGCGATCTGCTGACGCTCATCGTCGACGACGGCCCGGTCCGCGGCGGCACGCCGTCGACCGTCGTGGATTGCTCGGACCGAGCGTGGCGGTGCGCATCCTGCGCGAGGGAGCCATCGCTGCGGCCGACATCACGGATGCACTGTCCTGACGGCTAAACTGGCCTAGCCGTGACCCTCTCTTCTCCCTCAAGACTCGCCTGGGCGCCAATCTCCGAAGTCGATCCCGAGCTCTGGGAAGCGATGGTCGGTGAGCGCGAGCGCCAGCGTTGGAAGATCGAGCTCATCGCCAGTGAGAACTATGCCTTTGGCGCGGTGCTCGAGGCACAGGGCTCGTGGCTGACCAACAAGTACGCCGAGGGTCTGCCCGGCAAGCGCTACTACGGCGGCTGCGAGTTCGTCGACGATGTCGAGCGGCTCGCCCAGGAACGCGCGCTGGCACTCTTCCCGGGCGCGGAGCATGTCAACGTCCAGCCCCATTCGGGCGCGCAGGCAAACATGGCTGCGTACATCTCCGTGCTCAATATCGGTGACCGCGTGCTGGGCATGAACCTCGCCCACGGCGGCCACCTGACCCATGGCTCGCCGGTCAACTTCAGCGGCAAGTGGTTCGAGATCCACGCCTACGGCGTGCGCGAGGACGACGCCCGCATCGACTACGACGCGCTCGCGATCCAGGCTCGCGAGGTCAAGCCCAAGATGATCGTCGCCGGCGCGAGCGCCTACCCGCGCATCATCGACTTCGAGCGCCTGGCGCAGATTGCCCATTCCGTCGACGCGCTGCTGTTCGTGGACATGGCCCACATCGCGGGCCTCGTCGCTGCCGGTCAGCATCCCAGCCCGTTTCCGCACGCCGACCTGGTCACGACCACGACGCACAAGACACTGCGCGGCCCGCGCGGCGGCCTCGTCTTCGCGCGCGAGGCCTTGGGCAAGCAGGTTGACAAGACCGTCTTCCCCGGCCTGCAGGGCGGGCCGCTGATGCACGTCATCGCGGCCAAGGCCGTGGCGCTCAAGCTGGCTGCCACGGACGAGTTCCGGAGCGACATCGAGCGCACCGTCAGCAACGCCCAGGTCCTGGCCGCGACGCTCGCCGACAACGGCGCCAAGGTCGTCAGTGGCGGCACGGACAACCACCTGATGCTCGTCGATGTCACGCCGCTCGGCGTCACGGGCAGGGAGGCCGAAAACGTCCTTGATGGCATAGGCATCACCGTCAACAAGAACGCCATCCCGTTCGATCCGCTGCCGCCGAACACGTCAAGCGGCATCCGTGTTGGCACGCCCGCGACGACGACGCGCGGCTTTGGTCCGGACGAGATGCGCGAAGTGGGCACGCTGATCGTCCAGGCTCTGCAGCGCCGCGACGATGAGCAGGCCCTGGCCGAGCTCTCCGGGCGCGTGCACGACATCTGCGCCCGCTTCCCGGTCCCGGGCTTGCCGGAGTAGTGAGCCAGGCGGCGCTCAGCGCGCTACCTGTCGTTCTCGTCGCGCTGTCTGCCGCGGCGATCCTCAGCTTCCTGCTAACTCCGCTGACGATCCGTTTCGCCGCGCAGCTGGGCGCGATCGACGTTCCCAACGACGAGCGCCGGATTCACAGCAAGCCCATCCCGCGCACCGGCGGCATCGCCGTAGCGGCCTCGTTCGTGATCGTGGGTCTGGCCGGCCTGGCGATCAATGCCGTGGCCCACTTCGCGCCGCCGCTGAATGCGGTGCGCACGCCTGAGGTCGTCGCGTTATTTGTGGGCGTCGCAGTCGGAGCCTCCCTGGGCTACCTCGACGACCGCCTCCAACTCCGCGCTCGGTGGCAATTCATCTTTCAATTCGTGCTCGCCGGCATCGCCATCTGGTTCGGCATCAGCATCGATCGCATACCCAACCCCATCGGTGACGACGCGATCTTCCTGGGCGACGCGGCGGCGATGGCCGCCACGGCGCTGTGGATCGTGGGCATGCTCAACAGCGTCAACTTCATCGACGGCCTCGACGGGCTGCTCGCCGGTGTGTCGCTCATCGCGGTCACCACGCTGGGCATCATCTCGCTCGTCAGCGACCCGATCCAGCCGATCGTCGCGATCATGTGCGCGCTCCTCGCGGGCTCGCTCGTGGGCTTCCTGCCCTACAACTTCCACCCGGCGCGCGTATTCATTGGCACCGCCGGCGTGTTTGCCGTGGGCTATGCCCTGGCCGTGCTGTCGGTCATGGGCACGGCCAAGGTCGCGCTCGCGCTGCTCGTGCTGGGCGTGCCCATCATCGACACCTTCTGGATCATCATCAGGCGCGTCTCTGCCGGCCGGTCGCCATTCAGCGCCGACCGCGGCCACCTCCACCACAGGCTGCTCGACCTGGGCCTGAGCCACCGCCAGGCGGTGATGGTCATTTACGCGATCGGCATCATCCTGGCCATCTCCGGTCTGCTCCTCTCCGGCCGCGGCCAGATCTCCGTGTTCATCCTGGTCGTCATCGCTGGTGGCGTGCTGCTCTTCCTGCTCACCCGGCGTGCCGGACAGTCGCTCGAACGGAGCAGCTACGCAGATGAGCCTGAGCCAGAAGCACTCGGCGCGATCAGACACGTCGGCGAGGAGATCGTCGGTGCGGACGACGAAAAGACGTCCGAGCCGGGTCGATGACGACCCGCTGCTATACTCCGCGCGCGTTATCGGATCAGCGGTGAACGACGTTCCGAGGCTGGGTGCCTACTTCGCCCTGTTCTCGGAGATAGGCCTCGTCCTCTTTGTTACGACGTTGGCCGGAGCGCTGGCCGGCCACTGGCTGGACCTCCAGCTGGGAACAAACCCCATCTTCGTTGTGAGCGGGTTTCTGGCTGGTGCGGGCATCGGCGCCGTGGCTGATTACCGCCTCATTACAAGGTTCTTAGCAAGGCTGAACTGACCAGATCCGGCCGCCCGGTTCTCCGAGGGAGCGAGCTTGTCGACCGAAATTCCAGACATGAGCACCAGCGCGCCACAGACGCCTGCCGACGATAAGTCGAAGCCGCGTTTCAGCGCTCGTTCCGTGATTGCGGTCGCGGTCGTGCTCGTTTTGCTGATCGACATCTTTGCGGCGCTGGTCTATCCGCCCTTCCCGCCCGGTGAGCCCGGCCAGCCGTGCCCCTTCCCGGTGTGCTTCATCCAGGGCACGCTCGAGTTCCCGCCGCCGGCCGTGATCTACCCGCCTGACTTCCCGCCCTTCCCGCCCGGCCTGACGATCACCTTCGAGCCGAGCATCACCTCAACGATGTTCACGCTGTGGATCGTCTCCATCGGCCTGCTCATCGCCATCTTCCTGCTCAGTCGCGGCGGCGCCGGCGTGCCCGGCCGGCTTCAGAACTTCGGCGAGTGGGCGTACGAGTCGATGGAGGGCTTCGCGACCTCGATCGGCGGCCTTGCTTCGCGCCCGTACGTGCCCATCTTCGTCACGTTCTTCCTGCTCATCCTGTTCTCGAACTGGATCGGCCTCATTCCGATCGTCGGGCGCGTCGAGTTCCTGCGTGCGCCGACGAGCGATGTCAACGTCACCATCGGCCTTGCGATCGTCGCCTTCGTCATGTTCGAGGTCGAGGGCTTCCGGCGTCTGGGCGCACGCAAGTATCTGGGCAAGTTCTTCCCCCTGTACGAGTTCAAGAAGGGCATCGGCGCAGGCCTGATTGCCCTGTTCGTCGGCCTGACAGAGTTCCTGCTCGACCTGGTCCGGCCCTTGACGCTGTCAATGCGTCTCTTCGGCAACATCTACGGTGGCGAGGTCGCCCTGGGCGTGATCACCGCGCTGACGATCGTGATCCTGCCCGTCCTGCTGCTCGGCCTGGAGTTCATGCTCAACCTGATCCAGGCGCTCATCTTCAGCATCCTGACGCTCATGTACATCGTTCTTGCGGTCGAAGATCACGACCACGAAGAGGGGCACGTGGCCGAGGAGGCCATGGCCGAGCTCGAAGGTAACCCGTTGCCTTCCGAGTCACACCCCGCACCGGCTGCGCCGGTTCCCAACCTTGCGAGCTCAACGGCACATGCAAGTGTGCCGCTCGGTCAAACCAGCATCTAGCATCGCTTCCTTAGAAGGAGGAGAGGAGACAAATGGAGCACATAGGCGCAGGCCTCGCGGCGATGGGTGTCATCGGCCCTGGCATCGGCATCGGCATCCTGGCCGGCATGGCTGCGGGCGCTATCGGCCGCAATCCTGACGCGGCGGGACAGATCCGCGGTCTGGCGATCATCCTGGCCGCGTTCGCCGAAGGCCTCGGCGTCCTGGCGATCGTCGTCGGCCTGCTCGCGATCTTCATCACCGGCTAGGTGTAGCTGGTGGACCTGCTGGCACTCGCCAGCCTGACCTCGCGCCTACCGACCTCGGCACCGCCGGGGGCGGCGGAACAGGGTGGGCTGGTCATCAACGTCTTCTGGATCCTGGTCGTCTCGGCCAACTTCCTGATCTTCCTGGTCGCGGCCTGGTATCTGGGCCTGCGCAACCTGCCGCGCAACCTTGGCGCGCGCCGCGATCGCATCGAGCAGTCGCTGCGTGATGCGGATGCCGCGCGAGTTGAACGCGAACAGGCGGCACAGGAGCGTCTGACCGTCCTGGCCCAGGCGCGTTCTGAGGCAGAAGAGATCCTTGCTCGCTCTCAGCGCGTGGCAGACGAGAGTCGCGAACGCGACCTCGCCGAAACGCGCAGCCAGATCGAGCAGATGCGCGAGCGTGCCGCCGCGGACGTCGTTGCGGAGAAGGAACGTGCCCTCGCGGACGTACGCGGCCAGGTCGCCGAGCTCGCGCTCGCGGCCGCCGGTCGGGTCGTTGGCGAGACCATGAACCAGCCTCGCGAGCGGCGCCTGGTGGAGGAGTTCCTCACCCAGGTCGGTGGCTCGTCGACGTCCAAGGCGAGTTAGGAAGCACGTAAGCCATGGCCAGAGCCGGAACGACCACCGCGCGACGCTACGCCGAAGCCGCGTTCGAGATCGCTGAACGCGACAAGAACACGGACGTGTGGCTGGCTCAGCTCGAGCGTCTCGGCACTGCGCTGTCTGACGATCTTGTCGTGCGCCGGCTGGAGGACCCAGAGGTCGCCATCGAGCGGCGCCATGAGGCGTTCAAGGCTCTCTTTCCCGGCGATACGATGCTGCCCCAGGTCTGGAATCTGCTCGGCCTGGTGTTGCGCCGCCGACGGCTCGAGTCAGTGGGCGATATCTCCCGCGAGTTCCGGCGGCTGTACAACAAGCGCGCCGGCATTCATGAAGCCCACGCTATCAGCGCCGCGCAGCTTGATGACAAGGAAGTGGCCGCACTGCGCGCGCGCCTCGAGCAGATGACCGGCGGGACGGTCGAGCTGACCGTGGATGTCGATCCGCAGCTGCTCGGCGGCGTCCAGGTGCGCCTGGGCGACCTGCTCATCGACGGCAGCGTCCGCGGTCGCCTCGAGCGCCTGCGCGGCCAGCTGGCCTCCGGCGCCGTCACGCCTTGACGAACACGATCACAACCACTGCCAACGACCAACGGAGTAACTGATGGCCATCAGATCTGAAGACATCACAACGATCATCAAGTCGGCGATCGACAATTTCGATGCCGGCGTCGAGACGCGCTCGGTCGGCACCGTGGTTGAGGTCGGCGACGGCATCGCCCAGGTCTACGGCCTGGAGGGCGCGCTCGCGAGCGAGCTGCTCGAGTTCCCCAACGGGGTCATGGGCATGGCCCTCAACCTCGAGGAGGAGACGGTCGGCGCGGTCATCCTGGGTGACTACACCCAGATCAAGGAAGGCGACACCGTCAAGACGACCGGCAGCGTCGTCGAGGTGCCCGTCGGTGTCGAGCTCATCGGCCGTGTCGTTGACCCGCTCGGCCGCCCCATGGACGACAAGGGGCCGATCAACACCAAGCGCACCCGACCGGTAGAGCGCGTCGCTCCGGGTGTGATCAAGCGCCAGGGCGTTGACACGCCGGTTCAGACCGGCGTCAAGGCCATCGACGCGCTCATCCCGATCGGTCGCGGTCAGCGTGAGCTGATCATCGGCGACCGCCAGACGGGCAAGACGGCCGTGGCCATTGACGCGATCATCAACCAGAAGGGCAAGAGCCTGATCTGCATCTACGTCGCCATCGGCCAGAAGATGTCGACGGTGCGCAAGGTCGTGGCCACGCTCGAGCAGTTCGGCGCGATGGAACACACCATCGTCGTCGTCGCCGGCGCGGAGGATCCCGCGCCGCTCCAGTACCTCGCCCCGTACGCGGGTGCGGCCATCGGCGAGGAGATCATGGAGAACGGCGTCGAGATCGGCGGCAAGCTGGTCAAGGACGCGCTGTGCGTCTACGACGACCTGACCAAGCACGCCTGGGCGTACCGCGAGATGTCGCTGCTGCTGCGCCGCCCACCCGGCCGCGAGGCTTACCCGGGCGACGTCTTCTACCTCCACTCACGCCTGCTCGAGCGCGCCGCGCGCCTGAACGAGGCCAACGGCGGCGGCTCGCTCACGGCACTGCCCATGATCGAGACTCAGGCCGGCGACATCTCCGCGTACATCCCGACCAACGTGATCTCCATCACTGACGGCCAGCTGTTCCTGGAGACGGACCTGTTCAACGCCGGCCAGCGCCCGGCACTCAACGTGGGCACGTCCGTGTCGCGCGTCGGGTCCGCGGCACAGACCAAGGCAATGAAGAAGGTCGCCGGGCCGCTCAAGCTGGACCTCGCCCAGTACCGCGAGCTGGCGGCGTTCGCCCAGTTCGCCTCGGACCTGGACAAGGCCACGCGCGATCAGCTGACACGCGGCGAGAAGACGTCAGAAGTGCTCAAGCAGCCGCAATACGAGCCCGTGCCAGTCGAGAAGCAGACCGCGATCCTGTGGGTCGTTACCAACGGCTATCTCGACGACATTCCCACGCCGCGCATCCGCGATTTCGAGCGCCGCTTCTACATCTTCCTCGAGACTGAACGGCCGGACGTGCTCACCAAGCTGGCCGACAAGCCGGAGCTGACCGACGAGATCGTCAGCAGCCTGCGCGAGGCGACCGAGGCCTTCAAGCAGACCTTCCAGGGCTAGCCAACAAGTATGCCCAGTCAGCGCGAGATCCGCCGCCGCATCATCTCCGTCCGCAACATCAAACAGATCACGCGGGCGATGCAGTTCGTGGCTGCCTCGAAGCTCAAGCGAGCGCAGGACTCGACTCTCCAGTCGCGTCCGTACGCGGACAAGATCGACGAGGTCCTGGCGGATCTGGCGGCCGTGCTCGGCGCGGAAGATCACCCGTTGCTGGCCAAGCGCGAGGGGGGCACGCGCCTGATCGTGCTGCTCACCAGCGATCGCGGCCTGGCCGGCTCGCTCAACACCAACGTCATTCGCAAGGCCTCGGAGGAGATCACCGCGGACGGCGCCGATCTGCGCGTAGTCACCGTCGGCCGCAAGGGTCACGCGGCCATGCGCCGCGCCCACGTGCCCATCGTGGCCACCTTCGACGGCTACGGCGAGCGACCCGCCTTCTCGGCCGTCATTCCGCTCGCGCGTCTGCTGACAGACGACTATGTCGCCGGCACGTATTCATCGATCGACCTTATCTATCCGCGTTTCGTGTCGACGCTCGTGCAGCGGCCGGTCATTGCCCGGCTCCTGCCGATTGAGCCGTCGGACGACACTGAGGGCATCCCGGGTCGCCAGTTCATCTTCGAGCCCAGCCCGGACGAGGTGCTTCGTCAGCTACTTCCGCGCTACGTGGCGACGCGCGTCTACCAGGCCGCGCTGGAGCTCACCGCGAGCTTCTACTCGGCCCAGATGGTGGCCATGAAGAACGCAACGGAGAACGCGCAGGACCTGATCGAGGATCTGACCCTGACTTACAACAAGGTTCGCCAGGCGAACATCACCCGCGAGATGATCGAGATCGCCACGGGCGCCCAGGCGTCCTAGCGACACAGGAGGATTGACGACGACATGGCAGTAGCCGCACTGGCGACCGGACGAGTGATCGCGATCACCGGCCCGGTGGTCGACATCGAGTTCCCCGCCGGGCATCTGCCGGGCATCTTCAACGCGGTCGAGATCCAGCGCGAGGGTGATCCGCTCACGTGCGAGGTGCAGCAGCACCTTGGCAACAACTGGGTGCGCACTGTGGCCATGACCTCAACGGACGGCCTGGCGCGCGGCACGGAGGCCAAGGACACGGGCGCGCCGATCAGCGTTCCGGTTGGACCGTTGACGCTCGGGCGCGTGTTCAACGTCCTGGGCCAGCCGATCGATGAGAAGCCGGCACCAAAGGCAGAGAAGTACTACCCGATCCACCGCGCTGCGCCCGCATTCGAGGAGCTGACCACCGCCACGGAGGTCTTCGAGACCGGGCTCAAGGTCATCGACCTTATTGCGCCGTTCGCCAAGGGCGGCAAGGTGGGCATCTTCGGCGGCGCCGGCGTGGGCAAGACCGTCATCATCCAGGAGCTCATCCGCAACGTTGCCCAGGAGCACGGCGGCTACTCGGTCTTCGCCGGCGTTGGCGAGCGCTCGCGCGAGGGCAACGACCTGCTCCACGAGATGACCGAGTCGGGCGTCATCGAGAAGACCGTCATGGCCTTCGGCCAGATGAACGAGCCCCCCGGTGCGCGCCTGCGCGTGGCTTTGACCGGCCTGACCTTCGCGGAGTACTTCCGCGATGAGGGCCGCGACGTGCTGCTCTTCATCGACAACATCTTCCGCTTCACCCAGGCAGGCTCTGAGGTGTCGGCGCTGCTCGGCCGTCTTCCATCGGCGGTGGGCTACCAGCCCAACCTGGCGACGGAGATGGCCGGCCTTCAGGAGCGCATCACCTCGACCAAGACTGGTTCGATCACGTCGCTCCAAGCAGTCTACGTACCCGCTGATGACTACACGGACCCGGCGCCGGCGACGGCCTTCGGCCATCTCGACTCGACCATTCGACTCGAGCGCTACCTGACCGAGCTGGGCATCTACCCGGCGGTCGATCCGCTGACATCAACCTCGCGCGTGCTTGATCCGCTCGTCGTCGGCCAGGAGCACTACGACGTGGCGCGCGAGACGCAGCGCGTGCTCCAGCGCTACCGCGACCTTCAGGACATCATCGCCATCCTGGGCATCGACGAGCTGTCCGAGGAGGACAAGGCCCTCGTCGCGCGCGCCCGGCGTCTGCAGCGCTTCATGAGCCAGCCGTTCTTCGTCGCCGAGGTCTTCACGGGCCGTGTGGGCAAGTACGTGGCGATCAAGGACACCGTGGCGTCGTTCAAGGAGATCCTCGAGGGCAAGGCCGATGATCTGCCCGAGCAGGCCTTCTTCCTCGCAGGCACGCTCGAGGACGTTCGCGAGAACGCCAAGCGCCTGTCCGCATGACGCCCGTAGCGGCACGCTCCGTCGCCCCCGCCCGTCTCAATGAGATGGGAGGGATGTGAGTGTCTTTGCTGCTTGAGATAGTGACGCCGGAGAGGCAGGTCTTCAGTGACCAGGTCGACTCCGTCGTCTGTCCCGGGATTGAGGGCGAGCTGGGCATTCTTCCGCACCACGCGCCGCTGCTGACGACGTTGGGCTACGGCGAGCTGCGCATCAGGCGCGGTGGCGACGTGGAGTACTTCGCGATCGCCGGCGGTTTCCTTCAGGTTCGGCCGGACAAGGTCGTGGTCATGGCGGAGACAGCGGACATGGCCTCGGAGATCGACCTCGAGAAGGCCATGGAGGCCCGCCGAGAGGCCGAGCGGCAGCTGTCGGAGGGCTTCGAGGAGCCCGCCGATCTGGCCCGCGCCAGAGCATCTCTGCAGCGCGCCCTGCTCCACATCCGGGTCGCAGAACGCCATCGCCGCGAGGGTCCGCGCTCGCGCGGTTGATCAGTGGCTGATCGCAGGTTTCACTGGGAATACCAGGACTTGCCGGTTGAGCGGCAGGCCTTCCGGGTAACGGGCGGGCGGCCGTTGCGCGGCCGCGTTCAGATCAGCGGCTCGAAGAACGCCGCACTCAAGTTGCTTGCCGCGGCGACCCTGACCGGCGAGCGATGCCGTTTCACGAACGTCCCTGAGATCGAGGACGTGCGCGTCATGGTCGAGGTCCTGCGCGACATCGGTGTCGTCGTCGACCATCCCGCGCCGAACACCTACGAGGTCGCGGCGGGCGACGTCGAGTGGCTGTTCGTGCCGCTCGAGGCCGCGGCCAAGATGCGCGCCAGCTTCATCCTGCTCGGGCCGCTCCTGACGCGCTTCGGCCGCGTGATCATGAGCAACCCGGGCGGCGACCGGATCGGTCGCCGCCCGGTCAACCTCCACGTTGACGCGATGCGCGCCATGGGCGCCGACATCGAGTACCGCAACGGCTACTACTTCGCACGCACGCCGGGCCGGTTGCGCGGTACGCAGATCAGCTTTCCCCAGGTGACCGTGATGGGCACGGAGAACGCCATCCTGGCTGCGACGCTGGCCGAGGGCCGGACGGTGATCAAGCCCGCGGCGCGCGAGCCGGAAGTGGACGACCTGATCCTGATGCTCCAGAAGATGGGCGCGGAGGTTGAGCGAACCGCCCCGGACACGATCGTGGTCGAGGGCCAGCGCCGCCTGCGCGGCGCAGAGCATCGCGTCATGGCCGACCGCATAGAGGCCGGCACGTTCGTCATTGCCGCGGCGGTAACCGGCGGCGACATGACCATCGAGTCGGCGCCGTGCGATCACCTGGGCACGTTCCTTGACGTTGTGTCTGAGATCGGCGTGCCGGTCGCGTGCGGCCGCGACACCATCGAGGTCCATTGCGATCCGGACATCAGTGGCGCGTTCCGGCCGCGCGATATTGAGACCGCGCCCTATCCGGGGCTGGCGACAGATCTTCAGTCGCCTACGTCCGTATTGCTCAGCCAGGCGAACGGCAAGAGCCAGCTCCACGAGACGATCTTTGAAGACCGACTAGAGTGGCTGTCCGAGTTGCGCAAGCTGGGCGCACAGGTCGCGCTGCTCGATACACATCACGCATCAATTGCCGGTCCGTCGCCGCTCCGCGGCGCGGAGGTAGAGATGGGCGATCTGCGCGCCGGCGCCTCGCTCATCCTGGGCGCCCTTGCCGCCGACGGTACGAGCCTCATTCATGGCGCGCACCACGTTCGGCGGGGGTATGAGAACATCGAAGGCAAGTTCCTCGATCTGGGCGCGCAGATCGAGCGTGTCTCGGAAGGGGCCAGCGTTACCACCAGATGAAAATCGGTATTGATCTCGGCACGGCCAACATCCTTGTCTACGTCAAGGGCAAGGGCATAGTCACGCGCGAACCGAGCGTCGTCGCGGTCAGCGAGGACAACCACATAGTTGCCGTCGGCGAGGAAGCGCGCGAGATGATCGGGCGCACGCCGGGCAACATCACGGCCATCCGGCCGATGAAGGACGGCGTCATCGCCGACTACGTCATCACTGAGGCGATGCTGCGCTACTTCATCAAGAAGGCCGGCCGATCGTTCACCAAGCCGGACGTGATGATCAGCGTGCCGTCGGGCGTGACCAGCGTCGAGAAGCGCGCCGTGCGCGATGCAGCGCTCAAGGCCGGTGCGCGCGAGGCGTACCTGATCGAGGAGCCGCTCGCGGCTGCGATCGGTGCCAACGTGCCCATCTCCGGCGCATCGGGCAACCTGATCATCGACATCGGCGGCGGCACGAGCGAGATCGCCGTCATATCGCTCGGCGGAATCGTCGTCTCGCGCTCCGTGCGCGTCGGTGGGAACCGGTTCGACGAAGCGATCGCCAACTACGTGCGCAAGAAGTACAACGTGATGATCGGCGATCGCACCGCCGAAGAGGTCAAGATCGAGATCGGCACAGCGCTGCCGCTCGAGCGCGAGTTGCACATGGAAGTCCGTGGCCGCGACCTCATCGCCGGCCTGCCACGGACCGTGCCGCTGACCTCTTCTGAGGTGATGGAGGCGCTCGAGGCGCCACTCCAGCAGATCGTCGGCGCCGTCCGCGGCGTGCTCGAGGAGACGCCGCCGGAGCTGTCCAGCGACATCATCGACAAGGGCATGGTCATGTCGGGTGGCGGCGCTCTGTTGCGCAACATCGACAAGCTTCTTACGCAGGTCACCGGCGTGCCTTGCCACGTTGCCGAGAACGCGCTCAACTGCGTGGCCCTGGGCACCGGATTGGCGCTCGAGCACTTCGATTTCTTCCGGAAGTCGCTCGTCCAGAAGATCTGAGCACCGACACCGCGAGCGGCCCAGTCCGCTCACTCGCTGATCTGCATTGCCACACGTCGGCATCATTCGATTCGCTGTCCAAGCCCGAGCAGGTCGCGCGCGCGGCCGCTCAAAGAGGTTTGACGCATCTCGCGATCACCGACCATGACCGCATTGAAGGGGCTCTCCGCGCGCGCGACGCGGCGCCGGACGGGCTGACGGTCATCGTCGGACAGGAGGTCCGCACCACCACCGGCGATCTGATCGCGCTGTTCGTCGAAAAGCCCATCCGGCCCGGCCTGGCACCCTATGAGGCGGCCCAGGCCGTGCGCGAGCAGGGCGGTGTCGTTGGCCTCGCCCATCCGTTTGACCGCTTTCGCGCCGGTGCCGGTCGCAAGGGCTGGGAGGACGAGCTCGAGCGCCTTATTCCGGCGCTCGACTACGTCGAGGCGTGGAACGCACGGCTGATGGTCGGTGACGGCAACCGCCGCGCGGCCGAGTTTGCCAAGGCACACGGCCTGGCCGGCCTGGCGGCTTCCGACGCGCACACGATCATGGAGGTCGCCGTGGCGTACACGATCTTCAAGGGGCCGATCGACACGCCCGAAGAGTTCCGTGCCGCCCTGGGCGCAGGTCCGGAGATGGTCACCTCACACGGCTCGCGCCTCATCCGGCTGGGCATGCCCTTTGCCAAGGTCATCCAACGCATGCGCGGCAACAAGCGGGTGACAGTCGCGTGAGCGCGGACAACGAGCATTTGGTGAACAATTCGCCGGCCGTGAGCGAAACAGAAGAACAGATCCCCGACTACCCGCTCGTCCACGAGGAGAGCTCTCCGCCGCCACCGCTTTCCAGCCGCCTGCGCAATCCGCGCACGATCGTCTCGCTAGTTCTCCCGATCTTCATCATCGTCCTGGTCCTCGTGGCGTTTCCGTCCTTCCACCTGGACCAGCTGCCGGCCCTGATCGCCCAGGCCAATTTGTGGCTGCTGCTCGCAGCCCTGGTCATCTACTACGTGGGCTTCCCCCTGCGCGGCTGGCGCTGGGCCATCCTGCTGCGCAACGCCGGAACACAGATCAAGGTGCGCGACTCGACTGAGATCATCTTCATCAGCTGGCTGGTCAACTGCCTCGTCCCGGCCAAGCTGGGCGATGTCTATCGCGCATACCTGCTCAAGCTCAACAACGGCACGCCAATGAGCCTGGCCTTCGGCACGATCTTCATGGAGCGTGTCTTCGACCTCTTCGCGATCGTGCTGCTGGGCCTGGCCGCAGGCTTCTGGAGCTTCCGGGCGGGCATGTCGCCCGAGGTGCAGCTGATCTTTGTCATCGGCATCGTCGTTATCGCCGTGCTCGCCATCGGCCTGTTCCTGGTGCGCAACTTTGGCAGCCGGCTCGTGCGCCGTCTGCCGCTGCCCACGCGCGTCGTCGACTTCTACGACCGCTTCGAGGAGGGCCTGTTCTCCGTCAACGCGCGCAGCGTGCCGATCCTGGCGGTGCTTACGGTGCTGATTTGGATGACGGAGGCGATGCGCCTGTACCTCGTCGTGCTGGCGATGGGTTTCAACCTGCCGATGGGTCTGTCAGGTGGCTTGTTCGTCGCCCTGATCGCGTCGCTGCTGACGGCCATCCCGTTCACGCCCGCGGGGCTTGGCGCGGTCGAAGGTGTGGTCGTGGTCATCTTGACCTCGCTCTACGGCGCGACGCCAACTCAGGCAGTTGCGATTGTTCTCGTCGACCGTGCCATCAGCGTCATCTCCGTGATCATCTTCGGTGGCATCGCGTATCTCTTGTCCGACAAGACCAAAGGCCCGCGCACCACGCCCACTCCGGCACAGACGCCGGCCAGCTGAGCCGCGCTCGGAGCGATCGCGTCAGGAATCAGCGATGCCGGTCGACTTTTGGTTCGACCGGCATCGTCGGGACGGGACGTCGCGTGAATCGACGTTCCGTTCTTGGGATACGACGTAGAAGTTCGCGGAGTTGTTCCGCTCGTGGAGCTAGTTGCGGTTAGGCATCCGCGCGACGAGCGCTGGACCAGGCGAAGGCGTACCCGGGCGAGTCGTTTGGCCGTTCTGACGGGCAGCGGCGAGGCGGCGCATGCGCAGTGCCAGGTAGTACTCCATGACCTGTCGAACCTGAGGCTCGCTGAGTAGGTCGTCGGAGCGCAGCGCGTACTCGACGCGCGCGGTGGGATGGCTCGTCGACGATTGGACGAGGCCGAAGTAATGCGGTGTCTCCGTTTCGTCGCGCAGCTCACGTAGCCCGCGGGCGAGCTTGGTCGCGGTCCCGAGTGACGGGGTACGGTCACCACGAACGAGCCGGGAGATGGTCGAGTGATCGACACCCGACTGCTGCGCCAATTGACGCTGCGACATCTTCTTGGCCTTGAGCTGGGTCCGCAGCCATTCGTTGAAGGCTCGACCGTTCTGGACGCTCATTGGATGCTGGCTTCTCCGCTGGCCGAGTGGCGGCCACTCCCTCGATTTCCGGCCGCATGTAGGGGCGACAAGGCGCATGATCCGGTGCGCAAGTGTTGCCCGATATAGGCCCTTGGTACGGCCTGTCTGGTCACAAGCGGGTTAACGCTTGGTTAGCCCTTTTGGAGCTGCCGCATCAGCTCGCCGGAGGCGCACTTCGTGAGCGCGAGCTGCGCTGCTCGAAGGCCTCCGGCGGAAGTGGCGGAGGCGTCTCACCTTCGATCAGCTGGCGCACTCGATCGAGGTTCACGAGGTCGTAGCCGGTGTCCATGCCGGGCGTCTCCAGAAACGTTGGCAGCGTGCTCAGCCAAGGGTGCGTGAGCAGCTCGCGCATGCCATCGGCGCCCATCTGGCCGGCGGCGATGTGCTCGTGTCGATCCAGGCGTGAGCCAATCGTCGTGCGCGAGTCGTTCAAATGGAGCATGACCACGTTGTCGCGGCTGACGATGTCGTCCAGGCGCGCGACAAGCTCGTCAATACCGGCCTCGTCGGACAGGTCGTAGCCGGCGCCCCACAGGTGGGCCGTGTCGAGGCACAGACCCAGGCGATCGAGCGGCACGTCAGCACGTGCGGCGGCGTCGAGGATGTCGGCCAGGTCCTCCAACGGGGCACCTATGCCGTCGCCGCTGCCGGCCGAGTTCTCGAGTACGAGCCGCGGCATCGGGGATCCCGGCGCTTCGACGTCATCTGTCTCAGTGCCCTCGTCGCTGGCCGCGTCGAGCACCGCGCGCAGGCCGCGCGACGAGCCTGTTGATGCCCTCGTCGCGCCCGAGCCCGCGATGCGAGCCGATATGCATGACCACGAAGTCCGCGCCGTACAGGCGCGCGACGCGCAGCTCATTGGCGGCGGTGTCCACGGACTTGTGCCAGAAATCGTCGTCAGCCCCGCACAGATTGATCAGATACGGCGCGTGGACGGAAATCGAGCGCACGCCTGACACGCGCAGCCGATCACGAAACTCGGCCAGTGTCTTTGGCTGATCATGCCGCCTGCGCCACGCGGTGGGGTTATCGGTCCAGATCTGCACGGCCGTCGCGCCGAGCTCCCGTGCCCGATCGGCCGCCTTGAGCAGGCCCGTCGCAAGCGGGAGATGCGGACCGATTTGACGCTTGGCGATGGGATCGCCCGGTGTGGCAGGCACGCGGGCATCGTACGGGCGCCCATGGATTTGAGCATTGTCAAGTAGTTCGACAAGCGTCAAACCCACGCATTACATTTGCGCGCATGGATGCAGACCTTCTTGTTGCGCTCAAGGCGCTGTCCGATGCCTCTCGCCTGCGCATCGTCGGCGTGCTCGCGGAGGGCAAGCCAATCTCAGTCGAGGACCTGGCCAAGCGGCTTGTCGCTCAGCCCGGGCACAGTCGTCCACCACCTCAATCGGCTGCGCGCAGCGCGGTTGGTCGAGTCGACGCCGCGCCGACCGTACATGGACTACTCGTTGCGTCTCGCGCGACTGGCGGAGATCGGCGCCGACCTGAGCCAGCTGGCGCGCGAGCAGTCGGGTGTGGAGGATGAGCCCGGAGCACCGGACTGGGCGACGCCCGGACGAGGCCAAGATCCTGCGCTCGTTCTTCGAGGGTGGTCTGCTGACGAGCATCCCGGCCCAGCGCACGAAGCGCATGGTTGTCCTGCATCAGCTGGCCGACACGGTCTTCGAGCGCAAGCGCCGCTACCCGGAGAAGGAAGTTAACCAGCGTCTCGGCGCGGTGTATCCCGACCCGGCCTCACTGCGCCGCTACCTCGTCGACGAGGGCTTCATGTCACGCAAGAGCGGCGAGTATCGGCTGCGACCGCGCTCCGAGTGGCCCCGAACCCAGCGCCAGGAACAGGACGATCAGCGCTCGCGCGCGAGCGCGAGCGCTGACACCGCGGCCGCACCGGAGTCGTAGAGCACCGCGGCACAGCCGGCGAGCGTTGCGCCGGTCGTCGTGAGGTCGTCGATCAGCACGACCCAGCTGCCTCGCACACGCGCCGCCAGCACCTCGTCCGCAGCAAACGCGTGGCCGACGTTCGTGGCACGCGCGCTGCGTCCGAGCGCGTGCTGGGCCGTCGTCTTGGTGGCTCGGCGCAGCGCCGCAACGACCGGCAATCCGAGCCGGTCTCCGACGCCGCGCGCGAGCAGCTCCGCCTGATCAAAGCCACGCTGGCGTCTCCGCGCTGCGTGGACTGGGACCGGCACGAGCACGTCTCCGCCGATTCCGGCGCGCGCCCAACGTGCGGCCATGATCTCGCTCAGCGGCTCGACCAAACGCCGCTCACCGTCGTACTTGAGCGCGTGCAGACAGGCACGCGCCGGACCGTTGTACGCGGCACACCACTCGAGCTGGACGATACCGGCAGGCACCTTGCTCGGCAGGCCCAGAGGCACGCCGGCCGGCTCCTGGAGTCGTCTCGTAAGCACGCGTCGACACTCCGCGCAGACGATCTCGCCCTCGCGGCCGCAACCGGGACAAGTTGGTGGCAGCAGGACATCGAGCAGCCGTTGCATTGCCGGAAGCGTGGCGCCTGCCGCTTAGCTGCGGCACATCGCGCGCTTAGCGCCGACTTATGATCGATCGGATGCGGCAAGACCGTCTGCGACCGTGAGACGCGCCTCGCCAAGGGTCGAATGGTGGGTGCTGCTCGCGCTCGCGGCCGCCGCTGTTGTGATCGCGGTGATCGTTGGGACGGTCATCGTTGGCGCTCAGCAGACGGCGGGCTGGGGCTTCGACTTTCGAGCGTATTACGACGCCGCCTTGCGTCTCGTAGCCACTGGCACTCCCTACCAGGCGGAGACGCTCAGCGGTCCATTCCGGCCCGGCCCGGCCGGTCTGTACCTGTACACGCCCGTGCCGGCACTCGTGATTGTGCCCCTGACGTGGATCGGACAGTCATCGGCCACGCTCGTCTGGCTGGTGGTCCGCCTGGGCCTGCTCGTGGCGGCCTGCGCGCTGCTGCCGGTGCCGCGCTGGGTCAAGCTGGCCGACGCTCGGCGTTTGTGCCGTGAGCGCGCCGATCCTGCACGATCTCAACCTGGGCAACGTCAGCCTGATCGTGACCTTCTTCGCGATCGTGGCGTGGCGTTGGCTGGACAAGCCGCTCGGCGGTTTGGCCATTGCCGCGTCCCTGACCATCCGTCCGACGATGGGCGTCGTCTGGCTCTGGTGGCTGGTCCGCCGTCAGTGGCGCGCCGCTGCCTGGACCTTGATCGGCTTGGCCGCGATCGTTGTTGCCAGTCTGCCGTTGATCGGCCTCAACCCGTGGCTCCAGTACGTCACCGTGCTGCGCAATATCAGCGACGTGATGGGTGTCGCCCAGAACGTGGACCTGGGCTCGACCGCGCTGTCGCTCGGACTTACCCGCGAGGTAGGCGTGGTCGCGCTGGTAATCGGCTACATCCTGGCGATCGGCGCCATCGTGATCAGCCTGCGTCGCGACCGTGAGATCAGCTACGTGGTCACCCTGATGGCGACCCTGCTACTCGCACCACTGCTGTGGGATCACTACCTGACGATGCTGATGGTTCCCGGCGCATTGCTCGCGGCTCGCGGACGACGCTTCGGGGTGCTGCTGCCACTGCTGGGCTGGCTGCCGCTGGTGCTGCTGCCGTTCGTGGTCGTGTGTGGAACGCTGCTGCCGTTCCTTGCGAAGGACCGCGGCAAGTCCGCGCTAGATGTCGGCCGTGACGAGTCGCAACCGGTCGCCGACGTGGACGCCAGCCTGAGCGGCACTGCCGGCGCCTAGCTCTATTGCGCCCTTGGCGCGCCGAACGAACCAGACCACGCCCGTCCACGGGCGCAGATCGCTGCGCACGTCGACGACCTCGTGGACGTCGCCACCGCCGGCGTCAGGGCGGACAAAGACGCAATCAATGGCGAAGCGCATGAACAGCATGTGGATGCTGTTGGTGCCCGGGAAGTAGAGCCCTTCCCCGGCGGCCAGCGGCTTGCGCCCGATGAGGCCGCGCAGGCGCGCGAAGTACGAGTCAGCGACATCGACGGCCCAGATGGGCGAGCCGTCGGTCGCGTGCTCGATCACGAGCCTGCGCACGGGACTACGCGCCCTTGGACATGTTCAGCGCGATCAAGATGACCGCCGGGCCAAGGATGACGATGAACATCGACGGGAAGATACAGCCCACGAGTGGGAAGAGCATCTTGATCGGGGCCTTGGCGGCCATTTCCTCGGCGCGCTGGCGGCGCTCGATGCGCAGCTGCTCCGACTGGACCTGAAGAACCTTGGCGATGGGCACGCCGAGCTGCTCGGCCTGGACGATGGCGGAGATGAAGTTGGAGAGAGCCGGCACGTCAGTGCGGGCTTGGACGTCGCGCAACGCCTCGCGCCGGGCCTTGCCCACGCGGATCTCCGCAAGTGCGCGGCGGAACTCGTCGGACAGCGGGCCGATCGTCTTTTCGACGACCTTGGCCAGCGCACCGTCGAACGATAGACCGGCTTTGACCGAGATCGTCAGCAGGTCGAGCGTGTCAGGAACGGCCATCAGGATCGCCTTCTGGCGCTTCTTGATGCGTCGGCTCAGCCATATCTCTGGGAACATGAAGCCCAGGCCGCCAAGGGCGACACCGCCGATGAAGCCAAACGCCGGGTTGGACAGGAACACGCCGAAGGCGACGAACACGCCGACCCCGGTAAGGCCCGCTACGACGAGTTTGAGACCCAGAAAGTCGACGCTGCGCAGGTCGCCGGGGTTACCGGCCATGAGCAGACGCTTCTCCGTGCGGCTGACTTTCGATGGGCTCGCGAAACGCTGGGCAAGGCCGGACAGGCGCCGTGCCATCGGGCGCAGGGTGCGCTCGAAGAGCGGTTGCTGGAGCTCGATCTCTTCGAGCGTCCGGGCCTGCATTGAGCCAAGCTGTGACAGGCGCGCCTGGACCGGGTCCATCGGCCTGCTTCCGGCGAGGGCATAGAAGACGAGCAGGACGCCGACGCTGGCGACGACGGCCATGATTATTGGCAGCACGGCATCAAACCTCGATGTCGACGATGCGGCGGATAAGGATGAAGCCGATGAGCATCATGAATCCGCCGATAGCGAGGATGAACAGGCCCGCCGGCTGCCCGAGCAGCTCAGGCGGCTTCTGGAGCATGGGCGCCATGAACGATGGCGCGATCACGGACAGCAGGACGACGAGGGCGACGGGCAGGAAGCCGACCACATAGCCCGACATGCGCTGCTGCGCGGTCAGGGTCTTGATCTCACCCTTGATGCGGACGCGTTCGCGAATCGTGTAGGCGATCGTGTCCAGGATCTCGGCAAGGTTGCCACCAACCTGGTGCTGGATGGCGATGGCCGTGATCATCAGGTCAAGGTCGTCCGACTTCATGCGCCGGCCAAGGTTGGCCAGGGCGTCGTCGAGGGGCAGGCCGAGGTTGACCTCGCGGATGACGCGCGAAAACTCTGTCGACAGCGGCGGCTGGGCTTCGCGACAGACCATTTCGACCGACTGCAGGAAGGACGATCCGGCGCGCAGCGAGTTGGCCAGCAACATGATCGTGTCGGACAGACCGGAGTTGAACGCCTTGAGGCGCTTCGACTTACGTCGGCCGAGCCAGAACTTGGGTGCCCACCAGCCGATGATCAGGCCGACGCCCAACGCGATCGGACTGCCCAGGAACGAAAAGAATGAGCTGAGGACGATCATCCCGAGCGGCACGCCGATGATCGAGGCGAAGCGGATCGCAAGAAACTCGCTCGGCTTGAGGACGACGTCGGCGCGGGCAAGCTCGCGGGCCATGTTGCTGCCCCAGTCGCGGCGCTCGACAACGCGGTTCAGGTTGGCCAGCGTCGAGGACGTGGCAAAGCTTTCGCGCAGGTCCTTCTTGCCCTTGCCGTTGTCCGCCGGTGCCGTGCCGGCGTAGCGCTCGAGCCGTTCATTGACGTCCGAGCCGCGGGCGAGGCTGAAGAAGACGAGCAGGACGCCGAGCGCGGCGACCGCGGCGATGATGATTGCGACTGGCATCAGTACGCGCCTCCGAAGAGGCGTGGCGGCAGATGAATGCCGTGCGCCTCGAACTTCTCTGAGAAGCGAGGTCGGACGCCGGTTGGCTTCAGGCGGCCCTGAACCTTGCCTTCCTGAACGCCGGTCTGTTCGAAGATGAACACGTCCTGGAGAACGATGACGTCGCCCTCCATGCCCTGGATCTCAGTGATGTTGGTGATCTTGCGCGTGCCGTCCTTCAACCGGTCCTGATGCACGATCAGGTCGACCGCCGAAGCGATCTGCTCGCGCACCGCGCGGAGCGGTAGCTCGACCCCGGCGAAGAGGACCATCGTCTCGAGTCGGGCGAGCATGTCGCGCGGTGTGTTGGCGTGGCCCGTCGACATCGATCCGTCGTGGCCGGTGTTCATGGCCTGGAGCATGTCCAGCGCCTCGCCACCGCGGCACTCACCGACGATGATCCGGTCGGGCCGCATGCGCAGCGAGTTGCGCACCAGCTCGCGGATGGGGATCGCGCCCTTGCCCTCGATGTTGGCCGGGCGTGACTCGAGCGTCACGACATGCTCCTGGCGCAGCTGGAGCTCGGCCGCGTCCTCGACGGTGACGATGCGTTCGTCGTTGGGAATGAATGACGAGAGGATGTTGAGCATCGTCGTCTTGCCCGAACCGGTACCGCCGGAGACGAAGATGTTCAGCCGAGCCTCAACGCATGCGCGCAGGAAGTCGAACATCTCAGGCGTCGCCGTCCCGAACCGGATCAGGTCGTCGGTGGTCATCGGCGTGGCCGCGAACTTGCGGATGGTGACGACCGGTCCGACCAACGAGATGGGCGGGATGATGACGTTGACGCGCGAGCCGTCGACGAGGCGGGCGTCAACCATTGGGCTGGACTCGTCAACGCGCCGGCCGATCGGGGCGATGATGCGATCGATGATGCGCATCACGTGCTCATCGTTCTGGAACGTGACGTTGGTCAGCTCGATCTTGCCGCTGCGCTCGATGTACACCTGGCGCGGGCCGTTGACCATGACTTCAGTGATCGTCTCGTCGCGCAGAAGCGGCTCGAGCGGGCCAAGGCCGATGATCTCGTCGGTGATCTGCTCGAGCATGCGCGTCCGCTCGGCTCGAGTGAGGGCGAGGCCCTCGGCGTCGAGGGCTCGACCGAAGGCTTCCTCGATCTCGCGCCGGACTTCAACCTGGTTGGACAGGTCCAGCTTGGGGTCCAGGTCCTGGATGACGCGCTGCTGGATGCGGAACTTGGCGTCACGGAATGACTCGCGCAACGGAACCTGGGCGAGCATGCGGCCCGTGGAGACACCCGGAGCGGCCGCAGCCGGCTGGGCGCCCACCGCGGGCAGGTTCTTGGTCGGCGCCGCCGCAGGCGGCGCCGATGGCAACGGACCGCCCGGCGCGGGAGCCGGTATTGCATCAAGGTCCGATGCTGGACGGGCAGATTCGATACGGCGCAACAGCGACATTTGGACTGATCCCTCCTAAATCAGTGGGCGCGCCACTGGAACAGGCCGGCTTTCTTGGCTGAGCTTCTGATGGCGACGTCCGCGGTCGACTCCGGCTCTCCCTCGAGCACGGCCTTGGCCATACGGACGATGTCCTCGCTGACACGGGTCTGGCGCGCGGCGACCACGAAGGGCACGCCCCGGTTGAGGGCGTACACGACGGTGCGGCCGTCGGAGACGACGCTGTGCGAGATCTTGCGGCCGATCGAGCTCTCGACGTCCTGTTGGCGGATGCCGTAGCCGGAATCGGCGCGGTTGAGGAGGAGCTGGACCTTGTCATCGGGGTAGCCCAGCTGGTCGGTCAGCGCCAGGAACTGGCGCATGTTCTTGATGTTGGTGATCTCGAGCGTGAGCACCGCGAAGACGAGATCGGATTGGTCGAGGAACGCCAGCGTCACGTCCTGGAGCAGCGGCGACGAGTCGACGACGACGAGGTCGTACGTCGTGCGCAGCTGGCCGATGATCTTTGACAGGTGGTCGGGCGTGACCAGCTCGGCCATCTCCGGGCTGGGCGGCGCCATGAGGACGCGTACGCCGGTCGAGTGCTCGACCATCGTCGGCTCGAGCGTGTCGAGATCGCCAGAGGCCATCTCGCGTGCCACATCGGCGATTGACTGGTTCTTGGGGTTCAGGTTGAGCAGGACGCCAACGTCGCCGAACTGGAGACCGCCGTCGACGAGCGCGACGGTCAGGCCGAGCTCGGTCTTGGCCGCGACCGCGAAGTTGACCGCAAGCGTGGTCCGACCGACCCCGCCCTTGGGCGAGAAGAAGGTCACGACCCTGCCCGGCCCGCGCCGCACGGGCGCCGCGCTGCCCGGCACGGACATCTGCGGCTTCTGTCCTGCGACGCGATCGAACTTCTGTCGCTCACGCTGGTGGACCTGGCGAATCGATGCTGCCAGCTCATCGCTCGAGAAGGGCTTGACCAGAAACTCGCGCGCACCGGCGAGCATCGCTCGGCGCAGGTAGTCGGGCTCACCCTGGACGCTCATCATGATGATCGCGGACGTGGGTGCGCGGACCGCCAGCTGCTCGGCAGTGGCGATGCCGTCCATGCCCGGCATGTTGATGTCGAGCAGCACGACGTCGACGTTTGCCTCGCTCGCCAGAGTGATCGCCTCTGGTCCTGAGGAGACACTGCCGGCGACGTTGATGTCCGGCTCGAAGCTGAGCAGCTTGGCCAGGTGATCTCGTGTCTCGGCGATGTCGTCCACGATGACGACGTTGATCAGGTCAGCCATGTTGGTTGATTTCGCTCCTGCCGCCCATGCGGAACGCTAGGGAGTAGCTACGGGGCTGACCGGAGCCGGTGGCAAGACGCCGTACTTGTCGACCAGCTCACGGAGCGTGATACCGCCGGTGGTGACGTCGGGCGCCTGGGCATCGGCCGGAGCACGCAGGACCAACGAGATGTTGCCGTCGAGCTGAGCGAAGCGAACCACCTCAGCCTGCTGCGGCGTCACCGCCAGCAGCGCGACCATGGCCGGAGCCGCCGACGCTTGGCTGGAGTTGCTCCCGCTCGACTGGTCGGTCACCGGCGCGGACGGCATCGCGGCCAGCACCTGCACGTTCTGCAGGACGACCTTGACCGTCGTGTTGTTGACCAGGTCGTCGATCAATGTGTACGGATCGGGCACGGAGCCGTTGGAGCTCGGGTATCTGAGCGTTGGGGATGACGATCGGGTTGAGGCCGTCGAGATCCTCCATCGACAGCAGGACATCGACGCGGTCGCCTGCCTGGATCAGGCCGCCGACGGAATTGGTCGTGTCAAGCGGGATGGCGATGGCGCGCAGGCCGGGACCAAGCGACTGGACGAGATCCGGAACGCTCACGGTCGAGGTGAAGTCGTCAGCGGTAAGAGCGGCGCCCTTCGCGACGGCCTGCCGGACGACCTTGCCGACCACGTCATGTGGGTCCTGATAAGTGCCGGTGGCCTGTGACTGAGGCTTGGTCGTTGTCGTCAGCTGCGCCGCGGTGACCTGCGAGCCAAGTGCAAGGTCCGCCGCCGCAACGACGACGGTGACATCTGGGTCGTTGGCTGCATTGTTCTGCCCGCCAACGCCACCGAATGCAAGCACGGCGATGAAAGACACAGCCGCGAGCGCGACGCCGATGATGAGCAAGAAACGATTGGCGCGCTTCAAGATTGTTTCTCCGTGGGCGGTGTGACAGGTGTCAACGACTCTAGGCACGGTCTAGGGGGGTCCCTATCCCACGAAAGGCCTAGGACCGTACCTATCTGCCTCACTCCTTCCGCGCGCTCCGAGTCCGGATTTGCGCGCTCCACAAAAAGAAGAAGGGAGCGCCGCTGGGTCCTGAGGAGGTTGGACCGAGAGGCACTCCCTTCGACGAGGGATGAGTCCGTGTTACATCGAGTTCCCGAGGTTCGAGAGCATGGTGTTGATCGAACCGCCCATGAAAGTGATCGCAACAATCGCGAACACTGCAATGAGCGCAAGGATGAGTGCGTACTCGGCCAAACCCTGGCCGCTCTCTCCCCTCCGGACCCTTTGCCGGACTGAAGTCAGTCTCACTCTGTGGTCCACCTCAGCTTTCCCGTCGTCGTCAAATGCGCGACGCGCCGGCAATGTCGCCCGAGGTGGCAGGGACCGATATAGGACGTCTGTACTCGGCGACGGCGCGTCCCGTCCCGCGCCACGCTTGGTCAGTTGATCCGCGTCAACCGTTTATCTGGTTGGCGATCGCTGACAGGATGTCGTTGATCTGCGTCCCGAACAGCGTCAACGCGACCAGCGCGACGATGACGATGAGGGCGACGATCAGCGCGTACTCGGCCAGGCTCTGACCGCTCTCCGGCGACCGACCTTTCACGCGTTCCAGACTCCGCAGATCCGACACAGCGCACGGATGCTAACGCGTGGCTGTCACCAATAGCGAAAACGCGGGCGTGGCCAGGAACCACGCCGCGCGCACGTTGGCCGCGTTGGAAGTGGAATCAAAAGCGCCGGCCTTTCGGCCGGCGCTCGATCTGTCGTCTGGGTCAGCTAGATGCTATTGCCGACGTTCGACAGAATGCTGTTGATCTGACCGCCGAGGAACGTGACCGCCGCGATCGCCAGAACGGCAATCAGCGCGAGGATCAGCGCGTACTCGGCCAGGCCCTGACCACGCTCGTCGCGGTCAAGAAGGCTGATCAGGTACTGAAGCATTTACGACACCCTCCGTTTTGTCCATGACGTCCATTCAAGATGAGGACGCCGGGAAATTAGATCGGACGATGTGTTGCAGAAATGGGACGAGAGTCCCGGTCGACTCGGCAGCAGTCCTGCCCGTGCGACACCGTCAACCTGCGAAGAGGAGCTCCAGGTTCCAGCGGTCTTCGCTGACGGTGACGGTGATGCCCAGTGGCGTGGCACGTTGCTCGACCTCTGCTCGGACGTTGTCCGGCAACCCGGCATTGCGCGCGGCCTCGCCCTCTTCCTGCTCGTGGATCATGGTCGCGAGCTGCGACGGCAGCGCCTTGTCGCGTCGCGCGGCGGCCACGGCCGCCCGCGCCTTCTGATCGTCTGTCTGCTCGCCGCGTGGCGATGTGCCGTGGATCGTGGTGCGCAGCGACTGATCGGACCAGTCAAGGCGCACGAGTACGGCCGTGGCACGGACGCGAATGAACGCCGTCACCGCGTCATCAACTATGCGGAAGACCCCGCTCTCGATCTCTGTCGGAAGACGCCGATCCGGCCCGACCGATTCGAAGCGCACGGGCATGATCGCGCGCCGGCCGCGCTCCGCCGCAGAACGCCTCAGGGTGGGCACCAGGCCGAGGTCGTCGAGGACCATGGGTCGGACGTCGAAGATGAACGTCTTGGTCGCCTCGAGCGCCTGCTGGACCATCGCCACGAGCTCGTGCAGCTCGATCGTGGCCCGCGCGGGATCGCGCTCAAACAGCCGCTCAACGATCTGTGCCTGGAGGGCGATGTTGGCGATGCTCTGCGCGGGCCCATCGTGCATCTGGCGCGCTATCTCGCGCCGCATTTGCTCCTGGGCGGCAAGCACGTCGCCCGAGTCGGCGACTGCGGCGCTGTGGCCGTTCGTGGGCGGCGGCGCTGGGGCAGCCTCGCCCTCCGACATTGACTTGACCAGGGGCAGCGCCGTATCGACGCGCTCGCGGAAGCGCTGCAGCGCGCGCTGCTTACCTGACAGGACGTCCAGCTGCGCCTGCATCAACGTCGCGCGACGGGTCTGCGTCAGCAGCTGCGCGCGCGCCTCGGCGAGCTGCTCACCCGGCGGCGAGTGGTCGCGCTCGAGCAGCGCCAGGCGCTCCTCCGCCTGGACGCGGCGCGACTCGTTGCGCTCCGTCTCGCTCGCCGTCTGGCGCAGCAGCAGCTCGATCTCCTCGAGCTCGCGTCGGAGCGTGTCCTGATCGCGCTCGAGCTCAGCGGCGAGCGCTGTAAGCGGCTGGTTCATGTGCGCCCCCGGATCAATCGGCTGCCCTCAATCCTCGGGGATCCGAATCCAGCCCTGCTTCATGGCATACACCACGGCCTGGGTGCGGTCGTTGACCGACAGCTTGCGCAGGATTGAACTCATGTGGTTCTTGACCGTCTGTTCGCTGATCGTCAGCGCGTAGGCGACCTGCTTGTTGGTCATGCCCTTGGCGATGTTGTCCAGGATCTCCACCTCGCGTGGCGACAGCGGAGCAAAGATGGGCGCCGCTTCCTGGCCGTAGACGGCCAGCTCGCGGAATTCCTTGAGCACGCGTGATGCCACCGACGGGCGCGAGAAGACCTTGTCGTTGATCAGGTACTCACCGGCGCGGACGCGACGGATGATCGTGACCAGGTCGTCAGGGTTGATGTCCTTGAGGATGAATGCGGCAGCGCCGGCCTTGATCGCTTCGAAAAGCTGATCCTCGTCTTCGGCGACGGCCAGGGCGATGATGCCCACGCTGGGCACTTCGCGCTTGATGCGCTGAGTCGTGTCGATTCCGCCTGGCGCCGGAAGAGAGAGGTCAAGCAGGACGATGTCGGGCGTCATCTCGATCGCGATATTGAACGCATCGCGGCCGTCCTCAGCCTCACCGATGATGTCGAAGTCCGCCTCGCGGTCGAGCATCTGGCGCATGCCCATGCGGAACAGCGCGTGATCGTCAACGAGCAGGATCTTCGTCCGCTGATCTGGCGTACGTCGGTCGGGTCCACCCCGTCTCCGATCGGGACCGTTGTAGTCCACGTCCATGGTGTCTTCCACTTAGCTCCTCTCCTCACTTGGATCTATGGTCAGCCGCACCACGGTGCCGGCCGTTGGGCTGGTCTGGATTGATAGCTGTGAGCCGAGCAGGTCCGACCGCTCGCGCATGAAACGGAGTCCAAAGTGGCGCCGGTTGGGGTTCGCCGCCACGGTGTCCAGATCGAAGCCACGGCCGTTGTCGCCCACTTCGAGCACCCAACGACTGTCCTGGGATCCGGTGATGAAGGTGCGCACCCACGCACGGGTCGCTCCCGAGTGTTTGGCGATATTGCGCATCGCTTCCTGGGCGACACGCAGCACGACCGTTCGTGCGGCCTGGTGAAGCGCCTCGTTGGACGCTTCCAGGCGCAGGTCGACCGGAACGCCTGTGCGCTGGCTCATGGCATTCGCGCTGTCCCGCAGCGCCTCGTCGAGGCCGGCAGCTTCGCCCAGTGACGGCCGGAGCTGGTTGATGTAGCCGCGCAACGTGTCCAGCTCGCGCTCGAGCATCTGGCGCAGGGCGAGGATCTCCGCCCGAGCCTCATCCGGATCGCCACCCACGGTCGCGCGCGACGAGCTCTGTCTGGAAGATGGCATTTGCCAGCGCCTGCGCCGGACCGTCATGCAGCTCCTCAGCCAGGCGCGAGCGCTCCTGCTCGTGGGCAGCCAGCAGCGCCAGTGCCATCCTCTGATCGACGTCCGGGGCGTCCGTAACGGGCACGTCGTGGCTGACGCCCACGGCCCCGCTCTCCATTGGTGATCGAGTATAGGTGTTGGGAATATTCAAACTTCCGGTGCGCGCACGCACCACCTCATCCATCTGAGCGGGCGCCTCGTCGATTTGGTCCCGCGTTTGATCGGTCATCGGCACGCCTCCTCGATGATGAACACGGTTAGCTGGGGCATATCAACGAGCGACGAGACCGGTACCGATTCGAGGCAACCGGTCGGATCGGCCACGAGCCGGGCCGGATCGCGCAACTCGGAGTCGAGGATGACCACCGCCGATGCCCCAAACGTGCGCGCCAGATCGAGCACGCTGGCTGCGTTCTCGTCGGGCAGCGCGAGGGTCGGCACCCCGAGTGCGTCTGAGAGCCAGATCGGTCGGTCGGTGATGATCGGCGCTGAGGGATCCGGTGCGAGTACGTGGCTCACGACGGCCGCCGCCGCGGCGACCTGGCGCTCGCGCTGGTGCGACTGACTCGACGCGATCGTCAGTTGCAGGACGGTCATCGTCAGCGCCAGCACGACCAAGGCGCCCGGCGCCATCCAAACATTTGCGCGCTGCCAGCCGCGCCACACCCGGACGCGCGCGACGAACGCATCGCCGCCCACGACCGCCAGCACGGCGAGTCCGACCAGCAACGGTCCGCTGGCGTGGCTGAATGTGCCCCACAGCGTCGCGACCGGAAATACAAGACTGGTCACGACGAGCGCGACGAGGCCGTAGACGAGCAAGGCCCAGAGCGGCGACGCGCTGAGTGGCTTTCGTTTGCGCCAGCCAAGGACGAGCGTCAGCAGTCCTACCGCGGCGATGACCGTGCCGGGCAGAAGCAAGACGTCGACGACGTTGTGCCACGCTCCGGCGCCGATGTTGGCCAAGATCGTCGCCGGTCCCTGGGCCAGGAAGCCCGACAGCGTTGGTTGGTCGGTCCAGGCGAAGATCTGCTCATTGCGCGTCATGAATGCGTTATCGGCGAGCTGGCCGGGCAGCGGCGTGCCGAACGCCGCGATGTTGCGCAGCCACCACGGCAGGGCCACGAGCGCAGCAACGGCCGCGACGGCACCGACTCTCATGAAAAGACCACGACCTCGCACTCCGGCGGCCCAAGCGAGGGCGATGAACACGAGGCCCAGGTAGACGCTCTCCATGCGCGTCAGATAGGCCAGCCCGAGCAACAGACCAAGCGCCAGAAGAGCGCGCCGACTTCCGTGCGCTGCGGCGGGCATGGCCATGCACGCGGCGACGGCGATGACAGTGAAGGGCAGCGTCGAATCAGGCACGGCCGCGGCGAGCACGAACGGCGCACCCACCGCCACGAGCAGGCCCGCTCCGATGGCAACCGCCTCAGCACGGTTGGACGGCAGGTTCAGGCGGTGGACCGCATCTCGCGCGACCCACCAGGCAAGTGGCGCAAGCAGGGCGCCGAACAGAGCGAAGCCCAGCTGTGCGCTCGTGAAGGAGGTGTCGAGCAGCTTCATCGGCCACGGCAGCGATGACCGAGGCCATCGGCTGCCACAGCTCGAACGCCTGGCGGGGCAGGGTCAAGGGCGGCGTGGCGTAGCTCCACAACGAGTCGATAACCGTGCCCTGGCCGAGCGCCATGTTGCGCGCCACGGCCACGTAGTAGGCGCTGCCCTCGGTCATCGCGAACGGCACCGTGAAGAGCGTGGTCAAGCGAATGAAGAGCGCCAGCCCGTACAGCGCCAGTGGCGCGGCCAACGCGCGCCACGCGACTGTCGCGGCGCGACTCGAAACAGCGGCCGCGGTGCCTGTCACTGACATCGCACGTCACTCGCTGCCAGGCACACGGCGAAGACGGCGCCGGCGGGCACGCCGTTGGGCACGGGGCCGGTCGTAGCCACTGCCAAGGGCGTGCTCTGAACGATGGCGACCGGCTGCGACAGCCAATCCGGGCGCGCAGCGCCGGTCAACACGGGCGCAAGGGCGGGAACGATCTGGCTGCGCTCGAGGATTAGCCAGCGCACGTTGTAGTCGCGCATCGCCTGTTCGATCGTGGCCATGTCATCGGACGGCGTGACGACGCCTGGGTGGCCGGTCAGGTAGTTGAACGCCCCCGCATCGGCAGACATCACGACGTCCGTGGGAAGAACTGCGCTGTTGGCGTCCAGTGCCGCCGCGAGCTGAGCCTGGGTCGTGCGCGCCGCCGACCAATTGCCGATCGTGGCGCCCGAATAGACGACGGCGCCAATGACGGCGACTGCCACTGCTCCAGCGGCGAACAGACGGGTCGCCCTTTCGACGTCCCACGGTCGCCGTCGCGCTACCCATTCGACAACGCCGCGCACGCCGACGAGCACCAGCACGAAGGTATGCGGCAACAGCGCGACGGCGGAGTGGATGAACGTCCCGTGGGGCACGTGCACGGCAAAGAGCAGGCCGCTCGCCGCGAACAGGGTTATGGCGTACACAAAGAAAGGACGAAAACCGTGCGTCGCGGCGCCGCACCCATGTGCCGACGAGCGCGAATGGCGTCAGCACAACGGTCAGCGGCAGGAACGCGAAAAGGCCCAGCGCGGACAGCAACCCGCCGACCCGGCTCGCCAGCAACGGACCGAGTCCGCCACTGAGCAGGGTTCCGGGCGTGGCCGGCGCGCCGACGCTGTAGAGCTGGTCGTACGAGCTGATCCACAGGATGCGGCCGTTGGCCGCGGACGGGGCGATCGAGCCGAAGACCTCGATCTGACGGTAGAACCAGGGCGCCACGATGAGCGCGAAGAGTGCGAAACAGCCAATGGCCGCGGCCCAGCCGATGGCGGCTGAACCGCCCTGAGCCCGCCCTCGCAGCCTGGTCCAAAGCTCGTGCGCGAAAGCAAACGCGAAAGGCACTCCGAGCAAAACGCCGTCGCTGCGCGCGAGCGTAGCGAGGCCGACGACGAGTCCGCCCAGCACGTATGCGCGCCGATCGCCGCGCAGCCCGCGCGCACACAACCACAGCGCCAACGCGCCCAGGGTCATGAACAGGCCGAAGTTGTCAGGCTGGCCGAAGAACGGCGTCAGCGCGCCGGGCACAGCGGCGAGCAAACCGGCGCAAAGCGCGAGGCGCTTGTCGAGGCCGGCGTCCCGGGCAATCAAGTAGGTCAGCGGAGCTGCGAGTGCGCCAACAATCCACATGGGCAGCTCGCTCGCCAGCCAGGTTGGGCCAAGAACCCAGATGAACGGCACCTGGACCAGCGCCGCGAGGGGCATCCAGTGTCCGTTGGAGGGTATCGGGAGAGTCGGAGCCGCCGGAAGCACCCCGCCGACATCCACGAAGTTCCAGATGTAGTCGATCGTGAGCCCATGGCCCGCCGCAAGCGAGTGTGCGACGTTGACGTAGTAGTACGAGTCGGGGTACGCCGGACCAGCGAACGCCGAACCAACGGCCGCCCGCGCGAGGAAAGCTATAGCGATTAGGACCACCGGGATCATGGGTACGTTGCAGCCTAGCAACGGACCTACCACCCCCCTCCCCGTACGAATCACCTAGTCGACGCGTCCGAGCGGTACGAACGAGCCATGAATCGTGACCCCAGTGCGACCCTAGCCTGCGCGCCATGTCGTTCGCCGTTGACGAGCGCTGGCGCCGCGTGCTGTATCACGGCGCCGTCGTCGTCGGACTCGTCTTCGCCGCCTACCTGTTCCTCGTCTCAGAGTCGCAGAAAGGCAGCGCGGCCTACGACATCGCCGCGTACTACACGTTCGACCTCGCCCACCCGTACACCGGCAACGTTGGCGACCTTGGCTTCTTCGCCTACACACCGCCCATCGCGCTGATCCTTGCGCCTTTCCACGCGCTGCCGTGGCTGGCCTTCGTCAGCCTGTGGTACACGATCCTGTTCTCGGCCGTGGCGTGGCTCGGCCGCGCCAGCTTCCTGGCCGTGCTCGCCTTTCCGCCCGTGGCTCTCGATCTGTACCACGGCAACATCCACCTGCTGCTCGCCGTTGCGATCGCCGTTGGCTTCCGCTATCCGGCTGCGTGGAGCATCGTGCTGCTGACCAAGGTCACGCCCGGAATCGGGCTGCTCTGGTTCGCGGTGCGTCGAGAGTGGCGCAATCTCGCGGTCGCACTCGGCGTCACCGGCGCGATCGTGGCCGTAACACTGGTAGCGATGCCGACACAGTGGATGGGCTGGGTCCGGATGATCGTCGACAGCGCCGGCACGCCGCCGCCGTGGCCGGCCCTGCCGATCCCGTTGCTCCTGCGCCTGCCTGTGGCGGCGCTGATCGTGACGTGGGGCGCGCTGACCAACCGGCGCTGGACCGTTCCGCTCAGCGCCGCGATCTCCGTACCGGCGCTATGGCCCGGCGCATTCGCAATCATGGCCGCGTGCTGGCGCCTCGCACCCGACTCTGCCGACTACCATGCGCCGGATGTCCTCCGCTCCAGCACCTGGGTCCGCGCTTTCCGCAGCGCCTTCAGAGCCGGGGCAAGACCAGCCTAAGCGCAGCGTCACTCTCGTCCTCCCCGCGTACAACGAGGAGGCGCGCATAGGCTCGGCGCTCGACGAACTCTTCGCCTATCTCAAGGGCACGGCCAAGGTGCGCCAGAGCGGCCGGCCCGCATCGGAGATGGGCCACGTCGAAGTCCTCGTCGTCGACGACGGCAGCACGGACAAGACAGCGCAGATCGTGGCCGAGCGGCAAGAGGCCAACGGCGGTGCCCACGCCGACCTGCAGCTCATGCGCCGGCCGCACGCGGGAAAGGGCGCCGCGGTCAAGGCGGGCATGCTCGAGGGGCAGGCCGACTACATCATCTTTGCCGACTCGGACCTCGCCACGCCACCCGACCAGCTGCCGTTGCTGACGCGTGCCCTTGGCACCCACGACATTGCCCTGGGCAGCCGTGTGCAGCCTGACGGCACTGACCGCCGTGCCAGTCAGCCCCGTCACCGGCGCCTGCTCGGCCGCGTCTTCCACTCGCTTGCCGCGTTCTGGGTCACGGGGCCTGTGCCTGACACGCAGTGCGGCTTCAAGGGCTTCACGCGCGAGGCGGCGCACGACCTGTTCGCGCGCCAGGAGATTGGCAGCATCGTCTTCGACGCCGAGATCATCAATCTGGCGCGCAAACGTGGCTACAAGATGGCGATCGTGCCCGTGCAGTGGTCGGACAAGCGCGGCTCGCGCATGCGCGTTCGCCCGAGCCTGGCACTGCGGGTTGTGTATGACCTGTTCCGCATTCCGCTCATTCACCGCAACGTGCCCAAGAGATAACCGGTGCTAGAGTCACTAGTGGTGACTTTCTGCTGCTCTCGCTGCTGACCTGACAACCGAACATCCTTGGCCACGACACCCACACTTCACGTGACCCCCACCGCCGCGCGCACCGTGCTTGAGGCGCGGCCGGTTCACTTCGCCGACATCCCGCGTTCGTGTTGGGAACGGCTCGTGTCAGTGACGCCGGCCGCAACGCCATTCGCGCGCTGGACGTTCCAGCGCGCGTGGTGGGACGCCTACGGCGACTCGGCCCACGAGCAGTACCTGGTCGTGCTGCCTTCCGACTCCGCCGCCGACCGAATCGACTGGGAGCTGGTCCGCGCGATCGTGCCGCTGATGCACCGCCATGAGGTCGAGCCGGACGACATCATCAACCGAACAATCCTGCGCGAGCGCGACCACGGCTCGTCGTGCCGGACCGTGCCGCCTGATGCGAAAGCCGTCTTTTTCGGTGCCAGCTACCACGCGGACTACGCCACGATCCTGAGCGCCGCGGCAGATCTGCCGGCAGTGGCCGCCGCAGTGGCCGGATCGTTCGCCAGACCGCCCGACACGGCGCACGGAGACACGCCCTGGGACGTCGTCGACCTGCGTCGGCTGCGTTTCGACGATCCGGTTCTGCCCGCTCTGCAACTCGCGCTGGAGACAGCCGATCCGAGTTGGGAGGTCACGCGCGAGCAGGAGGACGTCTGTCCGGTAATCACTGCACCGAGTGGCGACTGGGACGAGTACCTGGCCACGCTCGACAAGAAGGACCGTCACGAGATCCGACGCAAGGTGCGCCGCGCGTCCGTGATCGGAGACCTGTCGATCGATGTCTCCGCCCCCACGCAAGACGCGATAGATAAGTTCATCGACCTCCACACGCGCCGCTTTGGCGAAGACGGGCTCTTTCCGGCCAGCGCCGGCGGCGAGCGCAGCAGGCGCTTCATCCACCGGTTGGCAGAGTTGGAGCGCGACTCTCGCGACGGCCAGCTGCACGTCGGGCTGGTTCACTGCGGCCATCGGCTGGTGTGGGCCATGCTCGCGTTCGACGACGGCCAGACCTGCTTCCTGTACAACGCCGGCATGGACCCGGAGGCGCGCGATGTGTCGCCGGGCATCACCGGCACGGCCATGTACTTCGAGAACCGCCTGGCCGCGGGCCGGCGACGCTTCGACTTCCTGCGCGGCGACGAGCCGTACAAGTACGAGTGGGGCGCCCATAACGAGCCCATCGAGAGGTTGTTGGTGCTGCGCGAGGAGCCGCGATGAAGACGCGGGTCACGGAAGTGATGGCCTCCGGCGCAGGCGGTGGCGCCCAGGTCAGTGTCCAGAACCTGGTCACGCGCCTCGACCCTGAGCGCTACGACATCGAGGTGATCTCGCTGTCCGATGGGCCGGCCGTGCGCCGCCTGCGCGCGGCCGGCGTGACCACTCACATTGTGGATGAGGCGGACGATGCGGCCGCCCTCGCCCGAGTCGTCGCTTTGTTCCACGACCGACCGCCAGAGATCGTCCACAACCATATGTACAGGGCCGAGGTGATCGGCACGCGCGCGGCGCTGGCCATTGCCGAGCAAGGGCTGCCGCGGCCGTATGTCATCAGCACCATCCATTCGAGCCGCGTGCGCAGCGAGGACGACCGTGCGCTGCTGCGCCGATTGACGCCCTCGATGGACCGGCTCATCGCGGTCAGTCGGGCGATCATCGCCAAGCTCGTTGCGGAGGGCCGCACGGCCGCACCAGTGGACCTGGTCTACAACGGCGTCGACCTCCAGAAATATGCCTACATGGATGCCTGTTGCACCCTGCCCGAGGAGTACGGCTTCCCGGAGGGCACGCCGCTCGTGGGCGTCGTTGCTCGGCTCGAGCCGGAGAAGGGCCATCGGACGCTGCTCGAGGCGTGGCCGCTCGTGCTCGACAAGGTCCCGAACGCCAAGCTACTGATCATCGGCGAGGGCAGCCAGCGCGCGGCGCTCGAGGCGCAGGCTGACGAAATGGCTCTCCTCGGCGAGGACTGCGCGGGCGATCGTTGCGTGGGCACGCGCGGCGCTCGTCCAGGCGCGCAGGTGCTGTTCACAGGCTTGCGCGACGACGTGCCGGCCGTGACCGCCGCGCTGGACGTGGCCGTACTGCCGTCATACAGAGAGGCTCAAGGTTTGGCGCTGCTCGAAGCGATGGCGCTCAGCCGCCCCGTGGTCGCGACCAATGTTGGGGGAGTGCCGGAAATGGTCGAGGACGGCGTGACAGGCCTGCTCGTGCCGCCGCGCGATCCTGTCGCTCTGGGCGAGGCTATCGCGCGGCTGCTGACAAACCACCCGCTCGCGGACGTGCTCGCCCGGGCCGGCCACGATTTCGTGCACGCCAGCTTCTCGTTGGACGAGATGGTCCGCGCGATCAGCGCGATCTACGACGAGGGCGCGGCCATCGTTGCCGAGCGAGCGACGGCTACGCGGACTGCCGCTTAGAAGCCTTCGCCCGCGACCCACGCGGGCGAGGTCAGGTGGCTATGGTCGCCCAGTAGCGCTCGGCAAACCCTGAGGCGCCGCCGGCCAGCGCCACACGATGGCCGTAGCCAAAGACGCTGTCCAGCATCTGTTGATCTGACTCGAACAGGTGCGGCATCTGCGACGCGTAGACGCGCAGGCCGGCTGCCTTGCGGTCGATGACCTCGCTGATATCGCTGTATTGCGACTCCACCGCGACGCCCTGGGGCAGATCAAGGCCCAGGCTTGAATCGGTTGCCTGACCCTGGAAATCGTCCCACCAAGCGTATGGGAAGTCTTCGTAGAAAGCCGTCCGACCCACGAAGCTGGGTGCGGGCATCACCCAGCGCCGACCTTCCGCGAGCAGCCCAACGCCGACATCCCTGCACAGCTGATGGTCGACGTGATTGCCCACGGCGAGCGGGAAATAGACCATCTGCGGCTCGAGGCGCAGGATCTCACTGCGCAGTAGCTCGTAAGGCGCTTCGTCATCATCACGAACGGCGCCCAAGAGCTGGTCGTCGCCCTCATAGCCTCGGTAGACCGCATCAGGCAGGTCCAGAAAGATGACCGAGCACTCGGCGAAGAACGCGTAGCGCTCCTCCTCGATGCGCCGCGTGGCAGCGGCGTCCGCAGCACTGAAGTCGATCACTTCGAGCGAGCCCTGACCGCCGATCGCATCCGCCACGGGGCGCGCGTCCGTCTCGATGTTGGTGATGTTGGCCGATCGGGTCCACGCGGCGCGCTGCCAAAACTGGCGCGCCTGGGTGTTTGCTCGTGCCTGGGTCTGCTCGATTCGGTCCGGATTGGCCAGCCACGGCGGGTTGTTGGCCGGGTTGGCATCGACGGGGTACTCGGCCGCAATGTTGTCGCGCCGGAAGGCCTCAGTCAGTGGCCAGTTCGCCTTGCTACCAAAGCCCAGCGCCCGACGCTGGTAGTCAGTCAGCTGGCCGTTGCCGGCATTTGTGCCGCTGAACACGGTCAGGATGGTCACGTTCTGGCCGAGCTCACGCAGGCTGGCAATCAGGCCGCCGCAGGACAGGGCGATGTCGTCCGGATGAGGCGAAACAAAGACGTGGGTCATCGGCTGGCGAGAATATCAGCGGACATCACTCGGCGAAGCCATGCTCGCCGACGAGCGGCACGAAAACGGCCGGTTCGAGCGGCTCGCGCGTGAAGCCGTCGTCTGTTGGTCGCACGAGCGTGATGACCTGGTCGCGGCGCGTACCGATCGGAATCACCAGCCGACCGTCCGGCAGCAGCTGTTCGACGAGCGGGACGGGGATCTCCGGCGAGGCCGCCGCGACGACGATGCCGGCGAACGGCGCTTCATCAGGTACTCCGGCGCTGCCGTCACCCACGACCACGCTGACGCGATAACCCAGTGCCTTGAGCAGGTCGCGCGCACGGTCAGCCAGCTCAGGCTCACGCTCGATCGAGATGACGTTGGCACCAAGGTGCGCCAGCACGGCCGCCTGGTAGCCAGAGCCAGTGCCCACGTCGAGCACTCTGGGTTGGGCGCCGTCGTGCGCGGCCGACCAATCGCCCAGCGCCAGCGATTGGGTCATTGAAGCGACGATGTACGGCTGCGAGATCGTCTGGCCGTGGCCGATCGGAAGCGCGCCGTCGTCGTAGGCCGATCGCCTCAGCTCAGCCGGCACGAAGCGCTCGCGCGGCACGGCGCGCATCGCGCGCAGCACATCCGGATCGTGAATGCCGCGCCGCTCGAGCTGCGCGGTCGCCCAGTCTTCGCGCCGACCGAACCAGCGGCGCACGGATGAGCTCGGTTTAGCAGCCCGGCGAGGCGGGCGCCGACGAGCCGCCTGGCGATGCTGGCGCGAATGAGCCGCCTGAGGCAGCCGGCGTGCATCCCGCCGAGGCCGAAGGCGCCGCGGACGGCGAAGCGGCCGGTGATGTGCTTGGCGCGAGGGTGATGCTGGGATGGACTGTGGGTGATGCGCTTGGTCCGATCGTGATGCTGGGCACAGGCGTATCGGTCGGCAGCGGCTCCTCAGTCGGTGGTGGCGGGCTGAACAGGCCGGCCTTCCCGAACAACAACCCGTACGCCAGGATCAGCACAAAGATCGTCACGATCGCCCCGACCCAGTACTTCGAGGCCCGGTCGTCGATGAAGGGGATCTCTTCGTCACCGTCGACGTGTGCCTTGACACTCGCAGCAGGTGCGGCGCCTGTCTTGGCAGAGGTGCTCGCGCGCTGGCCCGCTCGCGTCGCGGCCACCGCGGCAGCCGCGGCCGAGCAGGCGTCGCGGGCTCGTCGGCCAGCTCCTCGTCGACGTCGGGCTCGTCTTCTTCGTCGTCTTCGTCCTCGCCGTCGTCGTCCCCATCGTCGAGCTCGTCCTGAGCGTTCTCATCGGCCTCGCTGGCGGGGGCTTCGGGCGACTCCGGCTCCGGCTCGCGGCTCCGGAGCGGTCGGCTCCTCCGGCTCAGGAGTGGTCGGCTCCTCCGGCTCGGGGGCGGCCTCCTCCGGCTCGAGCTCGCCGTCTTTCGGCGCGTCCTTGTCGTCCGGCGGCACTGCGCCCGTCATTACAGGAATGCCCTCCTCAACTCACCAAGTCGAATCATCAGCCGCATCAACTGGCGGATTTTCGCGATCGTCACGCGGCCTTCGAGGAACCGCAGGCGAAGGCTATCGGATGAAACGCGCTTCGCCCTCAGATCCACGCTGGCGCGGTCGATCCGATCGTCCAGCTCGCCCAGCGTCCACAGGGCATGTTCGACCTGCGCATCCACAGCATCCAGCTGCGTACGGACCTCGAACAGGCGATCGGGCAACGCGGCAGCTCGTTCGGAGAGTCCATCCGATGCGCTGCGCAGGCCCTCGCCGACGCGCGCGAGCGTGCGCCACGCGGCCAGCGCGCCGATCAGCACGAACGCCGCGATTGATCCCGAGACTGCCAGGATGACGATGTCTTGCGTGGTCATCGGCGCGGATTATTGCAGCGCCGGCTGAGCCGACTCGTGTTTGGGCGCGTCGATCTGCGGATCCCTGACTGCCGGTAGCAGTGCGCCGATCAGCCCTCCGATGAGCGTCAACGCGCCAAACCCGGCAATGACGATGCCTGCGGGCACGGATTCGGCGGCGATGCCGCTGATTGCCATGGCCAGCGTCATCGATCCGAAAGACGAGGCTGCTCCGGAACGCGACGACGCGGCCCATCAGCTCGTTGGCGTCAGCTCGATGAAGATCGTCTGGGTCGGGATGATGTAGACCAGATTGGCGATGCCGACGATCGTGGCCGCGATCAGGGCAAGCACGACGTTCGACGTCAGGCCGAGCAAGATCGTCGACGCGCCCATGACGATGAAGCCACCGACCACCAGCCAGCCCTTCTTGAAGCGCGCGCCGATCAACCCAACCGCCAGCCCGCCGACCAGATTGCCGATGCCGATCGCGGTCTCGATCGCGGCGAAGTTCTGCGGATATGGGATAACGGTGCCGTCGAGCGAGTCGTGCGCGTAGACCACCATCAGTGCCAGGGTCGCGCCGACGTCATCTGTGCCAGCGCGCTGATGAGCGTGTTCTGGATGAGTGGCGCTCGCGTGCGCAGGAAGCTGCCAGCCCTCGACGAGCTGATCGGTGAAGAGGCGCAGCGCGCCTTGGACGTGTGGAGCGACCGTGCGCACGAGCGGCGCGACGGTGATCGTGGCCAGGAGCGCGGCCGACAGAACGTAAGTGGCCGAGTCGGCGAAAAAGGCGAGCGATAGCTGACTCGCCTGTGTGCCCAGGAACGCGACGAACAGACCGGCGAGCGGGAAGCCGATGATGTCTGCGAGCGTGTCCGCGGTCCATGTCGCGCTGCTCGCGGCCAGGATGTCGTCCTCCTTGACGATGCGCGGCAGGAAGGCGACCTTGGCCGGGCGGAAGAAGAGGCTGACCGTGGTGACGAGAAACACGAGCGGGTAGACCAGCCACAGGTCCATGGCCGCGGCGAATGGGATCGCAGATGACGAGGGCAGCGCGGATGAGATCGGACGCGATCATGACCCGCTTGTGCTCCCAGCGGTCGACGAACGTGCCCGCGATCGGCCCGAGGAAGATGTTCGGCAGCGTCGCGGCGAGGAAGACGAGGCCGGTCGCGAGCGGGGAGTCCGGTCACGCTGAAAACGAGGACGCCCAGCGCGACCTGGTGCAGCCGGTCGCCGAAGAGGCTGATCGTCTGCGCGAGCCAGTACGCGGCAAATCTTGGATCCAGCGCCAGGCGCACGTACGCGTGGCCGCGGATCTTGGCGCCCAGGCCGAAGGGGCTGGACAGGCCGGAGCCCGCGCCAGAGCCCAGGAGGACCGGCCGCTCCAGGCCAATCCTCGATGTCGGGGCAGCGTGCGTGCCGCGACCCAGGCTGATGCCGGCAGGCTGCGGGTCGTCCCGGCCGCGCACGAGCGTGGCGAAGATGAACCAGCCCAGGCCGGCCGCGATGAAGGCGTCGCCGATGCTCGCGACGTTGCTCACGTAGGGAAGCGGGATCGGGATGAGGTCCGCGATCGGGCCGCCCATCAGGAAGAACTGAAGGTTCGGCTCGATTGGCAGGAGCACATGGAAGCCGATCGACAGGTCGCCTGCGCCCATGCCGGCGGCCGCAAGCGCCGGCCCGTAGACGGGCATGAAGCCGCCGTTGATGATGATTGCCAACCCATTGGCCGCGGCGCCAACGATCACGGCCGCGATGCCCGGGAGGTTGCGGTTGGGCCACAGGCCGGCGAGTAGCAGGAGGAAGGCCGCGGCGTACAGCGGCAGGCGGAGCGTCTCGGCGATCTGGACGCCGTTGGCGACCGCGACCTGGGTGCCGATGCGCAGTGCCAGGGCCAGGAAGATGAGGCCCACCCAGGTCAGATGGACATCGATCAGCCGGGTGATCTTGCCGCGGGCCAGGAGGCCCAGGATGAGGCCCACGGCAATGCCGATGGCGATCATCTGTGTTGGGCTCGGCTGGCTTTCTGGGTGCCTGGGCTCACGCTTTCACGGTAACGTCTGCGACTGGCGCCGTGCGGGTCCGAGTGAGTCGGATTGATTACGCGGGACTCGGTTGGACCGACTCTCCCAGGCGCGGGATCTGGCGTTCGGTCAGGTGCTTGGGGATGTTCGGTGTGGCCCATTCGGGGCGACGCGAGATGACACGTTCGAACGCCGCGACAATCTCCGGGTCGAACTGGATGCCGCTGAACTTGTGCAGCTCGCCGATGGCCTGCTCTTCGCTGAGTGGGTTCATGCGGTACGGGCGGGCGGCGGTCATGGCCTCGAACGAGTCGGCGACATGCATGATCCGAGCCAGGCGCGGTATGTCGTGGCCGACCAGCCGATCGGGATAGCCGGAGCCGTTGAACCATTCGTGGTGATGGCGAATGATCGGCAGCTCGGGCGCCAGCTTGGCGACGGGGCGGATGATCTCCTCGCCCTTGACCGGATGCGCGTTCATGACCACGCGCTCTTCCTTGGTCAGCTCGCCCTGCTTGAGCAGGATTGCGTCGGGGATGCCGATCTTGCCGATGTCGTGGAGCAGGCCGCCCCATTCGAGCGCCTCAAGGTCGGCCTCTGAGACGCGCAACTCGCTGCCCAGGTCCTTGGCGATGAGCTGGACGCGGACCGAGTGGCCGGCCGTATACGGGTCCTTGGCGTCGACCGCTGAGGCCAGGCTCTTCACGGTCTGGGTGAACATGTCGCGGATCTCGACGACCTTCTTGTAGCCAGAGCGCGTCGCCAGCAGCGGCACCGCGAACGGCAGCACCCCAATCGGCCCCGCGACCACATACATCGACGCCATCAGCCACGACACCGGGGCCAGCCCAGCAAGGCTGACGCCGAATTGGCTGACGTTCGAGCGCAACACCGACAGGACTGACCTGTCCTCTCGTACGGCGACTGCAGCAGCGGTCAATACGTTGTTGAAGCCGTAGTGGAGTCCGCCAGCCAGCAGCACCGCGACCAACGTTGTCAGATTGGGCTGGAAGGTTGTTCCGGCTATTTGGCCGTATAAGACGCTCGCCAATACCGCAGGAACGAGAACGGCCGAGTGGTTGTAGAGGGTCCCGTACCACGGCACTCCACCTCGAGAGCGAGGGACGAATCCGCGCACTTCACGAAGCTCAAGCACTCCTATTGCGGAAGCGATCGTCGCGGCAGCGGGACCGCCCAAAACAGCGCACGCTAAGAGGGGCGCAATGCCGACGTCAACGACTGTTCCGCCAGGCATCCGGACGGAGGAGGAGGACCCGAGCGCCACGAGCACAACCCAGAAGGCGGCCCCAGCGGGACCGCCGATGGAAGGCCACAGAGATGTGGTCGACACTGCCCATACGCCGACGACGACGGCCACCGTCGTTACAGCGATTAGCAGCGCCCTAAGTCGGGGCTTCATCTCCAGCGGAGATCGCGGCTGACACACGAAAAGTATGGAGGCACACTTCGTGCCCCCATACTGGCCACAAGGTACTAAGAACCGACCGGACTAGACCGGTCGTACCCCTGCTCCCCCAGCGAGCGCCAGCGCCAACAGGCCAGCGACAAGCAGCGCCGCCCGTAAGATCCGTTGGCGCATCTACCAAGCCTTGGTGTTCTTGTTCGGCTCCATGTGCCCGCTCCTCTTACGGTCTGATCCAAGACCGTTGTGCCCTGCCTTCCCTCAATTGGGCGGGATGGCCCTCCCGGGTACTTCTGTACGAAGGCAAGTGCGACGTTAGGGTTGGGAGCGGCTAGGACCCAATACGCATGGCAGCGTATTCATTTACTAGGGGAGATCGGCACTAACCGTTTCGGCGAGTGATGTCACCTCGAGCCCATCGCGCTCGTCGAGCGAGGCCAGGTGTTCATGCTGCGCAACCGCAGCCGATTGGGATCCGATGTGCCAGTAAAGCCACACGAGCTTCCGTTCCAAGTCGGCTGCCGTCGGGTCTCGATCGAGACCGACCAAGGCGATGTCGCGCGCAAGCTCGAGGTCGCCAGTTCGAGCCGCCGTCTTGATCGACGTAGCGGCGAGTTCCAGGAACAGTGCGTGGACGCGGGTGCGCCACGAGATGGCCCACTCCTCGTACTCGAACTCTGGCGAGAACTGGCCGACATATCGCATCATCGTGGGGATCGCCACGCGCGCGTCCGACATCTGTGCAATGGCAGTTCGAGCGTCCGACGCAAACTCAACACTGGCCACGCGGGTCAGGTTTGCATCGAGCCATACAAGGTCACCCTGAAAGCCGACGTACTCAACCGATAACTCGTCTTCGTACCACGGATCAATCTCTCGTCGAAGGAAGTACAGCGATTGATTTAGGTTGTTCGCGGCCGAATCTGGATCGGTTTCCGGCCACAGCTCCTCCAAGGTTTGTTCGCGATTGGCGGCGAAACCAGGGCGGGTAACCAGGAACATAAGGAGAGCCGAAGACTTGCGTCGCACGGAGCCGATCTGGATTACGCGCTCACCCACCGACAATTGGGTGCGTCCAAGATCCGATATCTCGAGGGTGGGGGCAACGCGTCGAGCAAGGCGCGTACCCAAAGTCGGGATGGTCCTCGTTACCTTTCGGTATGTCTTCGCGAACGCCTTCAAACGGGTCAGATCAGTCGCCTCGCCAAACTCGTCGAGCAACCTAGCTGCTACGACCGCGTTCGCCGTGCCACCATCGTTCAGCTGACGTCGAATTGCCGGCAGCCATCGCTGCGGCCAAAGCCCGATGGACTCTCGAATCTCGAACGGCACCTCCGGCACTAGCCACAACGCATTCGCAAGGCCATCGGCAACGGTAAGCAAGGCGAGCTGCCCGCTCGACGCCGCCATAGTCACGGCCTTTCGAATGCCGTCTGCCTCGCCGACCGCTAGCGCACGCACGACCTCAAGTCGTGACGCGACACGCCGAGCTCCTCTGGCTCGTGCGACTTCTAACGCGGCGTCCGCCGCATCGCGAGCAAGTGTTGATTGGTGTGACAGGGCAAGGCTTAGTGCAATCAACATTTCGCGGTCTAAGACGTAGCCGGTGTCGAGCGGCATCGAGTCCGGAGTCGCCTCAAGCCGCTCGCGTGCTTCCAGCGCGTACTCCGGCATCTCCATTAGGGCTTGCGCAAAGGTGTGCAGCAATTTGCCAGCAAGATCCGACCGACCGAGAAGTTCGAGATCCGTCGCCGACATCAGGAGTTGCGTCGAACGGTCGATGTCTCCGAGCACGGCCATCGTGTGGGCGCACTCGGTATGAACATCGCCGCGCTCCAAACCCGAGGATAGAGCCGACCGAATGTGCAGCTCACCGGTGGTGGAATCCCCACGCTCGTAGGCCGCAATCGCCAACACGGCGTGAGTCGAGTACTTCTCGACGTCCGCATGCGGGATATCGTCAAAAGCCATCAAGGCCTCGTGTCCGAGTCGCACCGTGTCCTCGTATCGACCAGCCGCAAGCATTGTTTGCGCGGCGTTGTGAAGGCTTATCGCCGCGTAGTACGTCTGGCCGGACTCCTGCTGCGAGCGGCTCATGCGCTCCATACGCTCAGCGAGCGCGGCGTAGGTAGCGGGGTGCCGAGAAAGTGGGCTCGCATCCAGGTAGATCTGGAATATGTCGGCAAGTACCGCGGGAGCGTTCGGGTCCTGCTCTATCTCGCGAAGGGTGCGAAACATGAGGTCGCGATCGCCGGACCTCCAGCCGAGGGCGAGCTTCGTGTGCCGCACAACGGCGCGCACGTCTGGAGGAGAGTCAGTGATGTCAGCGTTTGCGAGAAGGTCCGTGGCCGTCGAAAGGTCGCCTTGCTCGAGTAGCCGCCTGGCTCGGATCGCGGCGACGGCAGGGTCCGTGAGAGATCCTGTGATGCGGTCTACGAGGTCGGACGCCATACCAGCCTGGCCTGTTGCCATTGTCGGTTAGAACAGACGCTCCGATACAGCGCATGGCCGCGGATTCGTCGCCGGCCGCGATGAAGTGGTGAGCCGCAGTGAGCGGGTCGGTCGCGGCGACTGCGCTCGCGACGCGCGAATGCAGTCTGCGAATTGCATCAGGCGACTCGGTTGTCGCGAGCTGCCTCAGTAGGAAGTCACGGAGCAGCGGATGGAGTTGGCGAGCCTCGCTGGTCTGGCTCGATCGGCCGAGAAGCGTCAGGCGGTCCGCTTCATCGATCCAATCGATGACGTCCTTGGCAGTGGGCGTTGGCGAAACATCCTCGACCAAGGGAACGACAACGGTCGGCGTGATCCGCTCGAGGATCGACGAGCGCAACAGGAAGCGCTCGAGTGGTGGCGACAGATTTGCCAACACCTCTTCGGCCAAGAAGTCGTAGATCGGGCTCGTCGCCCCCGACAGCTGGCGTGCCAGAGCGCGGACTGCGCTCGGCGACCGACCGCGAATTGACCCGTGAAAGAGCTGCAGACTCGCCACCCAACCTCTTGTGCGAGAGTCGAGATCGCGTACGACGTCGTCATCTAGCGGCGTGCCATAGCTCTCAGAGAAAAGCTGGATCGTCTCTTCGCGCGAGAACCGAAGATCGTCCGTCGAGATCTCCGCGAGCTCGTCACTCGCCGTCAGCCGCCCAAGTCCCAACGATGGCTTCCTGCGTGACGAGATGACGATCCTTAGCCACGGCGGACCGTCGCGCGTCAGGCGCGACACGAAATCCACGGCCGCGTCACTTTCGTCGACGCCGTGGAAGTCATCGAGAACGAGGAGCGTTGGCACTGGGTCCATTCCGCCCAGCTCGCCGATTACGCTTGAGACGAAGGCGGAGGTTGGCGGGCCACCGGTGGCCAACTGTGACATGAGGCGCAAGGTGGCTTCGCCGAAGTCGGGCTCGGCCTCGCGCGCGGCCGCGATGATGTGGTTCGCCCAGGTGATGACGTCACCATCGGTCGGATCCAGGCGATACCAGAGCGTCCGGAGACCCGATGCGCGGGCAAAGTCGGCCAGGAGCGTGGTCTTGCCGTAGCCGGCCTCGGCGATCAGCAGCGTCAGGCGATGGGTCGTCGCCTCCGCGAGCTTGTCGATGAGCCGCTGGCGAGAGAGCGTCGATGCACGAAGTGCCGGCGGCTGGATCTTCGACTTGATGATCGGCCCGAGCTCGACCGGTGGCAGGCGGCGTGTGGCGCTCCCGCGCACCCGCTTGGGCGCATCTGTCTCAGGCGCGCGCGCTGGTTCGTCGACCTTGCTTGGCGCTGTGGCACGACGGGTCATCGGCGGGGCTACCGGCGATTGGCGGAACATCGGCTGATCATGGCCGCGCCCGCTTATCGAATGCTTGACGACTCGGGTCTGTGGATAACCAGACCTAACCTCGCTTAACTACCCTCGTATTCGAAGTGGAGCTTCAGCTCTACTCGGTACTCGACGATCTCGCCGTTCTCGACGACCGCGCTCGACTTGACGACCTCAATCTCGCGGATGTTGCGCACGGTGCGCGACGCGGTGGCGACAGCCTGACGCGCAGCGTCGCTCCACGACCGCGGGCTCGTGCCGACCAATTCGCGGATGATCACAACGCCCATCTCCGTCTCCCTCAATCACGCGATGCTCACTGGGCGCCGAGTGTAAGCGAGGAACCCAGCGCAACTACCCGCCGTCTACGGCCAATGCGCACAATTACTCGCGTGGCCTCGCGTCGCCATCGTCCACAGCTTTTCCACATCGCGTTGATATCAACGTTGCTCTTGGTAGTCCCTGGCTGTGCCGCGCTGCGCGGTGGCGGGGCAACTCCCGAGCCGACCGCTACGCCAGCCTCCGACTGCCACTCCTGCACCGACCTCGACCCCTGAGCCAACACCACCACCGACACAGGCTCCCGCGATCTCGCACCCCACTGGTGCCACCGACATCGTGCTCCGGGTCGAGTGGGGCGGCGGCTTCGTGCCACCGAACACGATCGTTACGGACGCCCCGCAGTTCACCCTTTACGGCGATGGCACGGCCGTATTCCAGCCACTGCCGAACAACAACGGCACGGATTTCAACGCGCCAAAGCCACCGTTCCTGACTGGGCACATGTCCGAGGAAGCCATCCAGGAGCTGCTGTCCTACGCGCTCAACGAGGGCGGCCTCGCCGGGGCGAAGACGAACTACGACTACCCGGGCATCGCCGACGCCGGCACGACCATGTTCTGGATCAACGCCGGTGACGTGGACAAGACGGTTTCCGTGTACGCGCTCTACGAAGGTACGAACGATGGCCCCGACCAGACGGATCGAGAAGCGCTCTACAAGCTCCAGACGCGATTGACCAACTTCGAGACGGAGGCGCGCGCAGGCGCTACGGACTCGGTCACGAAATACGACCCGTCTGCCTACAAGGTGGTCCTGTTCGACAACATGGGTGGCGGTCCGGCGGACGGCGTCGAACCGATCGCCTGGCCGTGGTCGGATGTCCAACCATCTGACTTCGTCAAGCCAGATGAGTCCGCCTGGGCGATGCTGTCAATGAGTCGCGACCAGGTTGCCAAGCTGACGACCGTCCCCAACGGCGGCCAGCTGTCGATCTGGGTCAAGGCCCCAGACGGCTCGCTTGTCAGTTTTGCGCTCCGGCCGTGGCTGCCGGAGGAGCTGGCCGCCCAGCCGCTCGACTAGTTCGAGGCCCTCTAGTTGTACGTTCCGGCGTAGCGCGACTCGTCGGCGTAGGACACGAAGCGGGTCTGCTTCTTGCGGAAGTAGAGCTTCGTCTCGCCCGTGGGGCCGTTGCGGTGCTTGGCCAGGCGCAGATTGATGATCTCGCCCTCCGGATCCTCGTCTTCTCCGCCACGCTCCTTTTCGCGCCACAGGAACATGACCAGGTCCGCGTCCTGTTCGATCGAGCCGGACTCGCGCAGGTCCGAGAGACGCGGCTCCTTGTTCTCGCGCATCTCCGCCTGGCGTGAGAGCTGCGACAGCGCCACGACCGGGACCTTGAGCTCGCGCGCGAGTGCCTTGAGGCCGCGCGTGATCTCGCTCACCTCCTGAACCCGGTTCGCGTCGCGCGAAGCGATGGTGCTCTGCATCAGCTGGAGGTAGTCGACGATGATCATGTCCAGCCCCGATTCGGCCTGAAGCCGGCGCGCTTTAGTGCGCAGCTCCATCGTGCTGATGTTGGGCGTGTCGTCGATATAGATGGGCGCCTCAGCGAGCGCGTTCATGGCCGGCGCGAGGCGAGTGAAATCCATCTCCTCCAGAAAGCCGGTCCGTAGCCGCTGCGAGTCGATGTTGGCGACTGAGCTGAGCAGACGCAGCACGAGCTGCTCCTTGCTCATCTCGAGCGAAAAGACGCCCACGGTCTGGCCCTCGCGGACGGCCGCGTGTTCGGCGAAGTTGAGCGCAAAGCTGGTCTTGCCGATGCTGGGGCGCGCGGCGAGGACAACCAGGTCGCTCTTCTGAAGGCCGCTCGTAAGCGCGTCCAGATCCGCGAACCCGGTGCGAATGCCGCTGATCTCGCCCTTGTGCTGGTGCAGATAGTCGAGCCGGTCGTACGCCGAGTGGAGCAAGGTCTTGAGTGGCGCGAAACCGCTCTCGACGCGCCGATCGCTGACCGAGTAGAGCTCCTGCTCCGCGCGATCGATCGATTCGCTCACGTCCGCCGAATCGTCGTAGCCGATCGCGGCGATCTTGCCCGCGGCGCCGATCAGGTTGCGCAGGACGGCCTTGCGCTCCACGATCCGGCCGTAGTAGATGGCGTTGACCGCCGTGGGCGTGAGGTTGATCAGGCTGGTCAGGTACGCCGAGCCACCCACCTGCTCCAGGGCGCCCTTGCGTTCGAGGACCTCCGAGACGGTGACGATGTCGATGGGCTCGCGCCGGTCGTAGAGCTCGATGATCGCGTCGTAGACCGTGGCATTCGCCTGGCGGTAGAAGTCCACCGGGCGCAGGAAGTCCGCCACCTCGATGACCGCGTCGCGGTCGATGAGCAGCGCGCCAAGAACCGATTGCTCGGCCTCGATCGATTGCGGCGGTAGGCGGTCGATTGACAACGCGAACGGTCTCCCAGATGTCTGGTGTAAATCGTTGCGCCGATCGTCAGCCCTGGTGCCCGCTGGTGGCGACGGCCTTATCTACGAGTTGCGTCCCCGTTTTTTGAACGGAGTGTGGACAGTGTGGGGAACGTGCCCCGTCAGTCCACGCGTCTGATGACGCCGATCAGCTTGCCCTGGATGCGCACCGCGTCATAGAACTGCGGCGGGTACTGATCGTTTGCCGGCTGGAGACGAACGCGGTTCTTCTCTTTGTAGAAGCGCTTGAGAGTTACCGCGTTCTCCTCAACCTGGGCGACGACGATGTCGCCATCGCGCGCCGTTTGCTGAGGCTTGATCACGACGTAGTCGCCGTCAGTGATGTGGGCGTCGATCATCGAGTCACCGCGCACCCGGAGCACGTACGCATCGCCGCCGGCGGCGACTGCGTCCGGAACGGCCAGCGTCTCATTGGCGTCCTGGTATGCCTCGATGGGGCCGCCGGCTGCGATCTCACCGACGACTGGCAGCGTGAGGCCTTCAAACGGGACCACGTTGAGCGCGCCGTTGCCCGGCAGGCCAGCTCGCAGCGCGGCCTGTGGCGTAAGGCGGAGTGCACGCGAGTGACTTGCACCGCGCTCCAGAAAACCCTCGCGCTCTAGCGCCTGGAGATGGTGATGGACAGCCGACGTGGACGCCAGATCAACCGCGGCCGCGATCTCGCGCACGGACGGCGGATAACCGCGCTCGCGCACAGTTGCGGCAATGAACTCAATGATCTTCTGCTTCCGTGCCGCGTCGTGTTTGGTCACCGGCGCCTCCTTGCGCGATGACCATACCGAACGGGTGTTCGATTGTCAAGGGCGCTCGAGCGTCAGTTGCCCGCCGCCGCGCTTTTCGTCGTTGAGCTGGTCGAGCCTTCTGCGTCGTGGCTGTGGCGATAGCCGGGCACCGCGCCAAGCAGCAGCAGCACTGCGGCGACGAGCGGGAAGACTGACTGCGTGACCATGTCGACGACAGACGTTGCGGCGACCGGCAGCATCACCCAGAACATCCAGTACAGGCTGGCCAGGAACATTACGAAGCCGGCGACCATCAGACCCACGAGGGCGATACGCACGCCGCTCGCCGCGCGATAGGCGAGTGCTACGGCCGCGAGAGCGACCAAGACCATGAAGACCTGTGCGCCCTGACCGACTACCCATGCCAGGGTCCAGGCCACCACCGAGCCGACCACGCCGGCCCACATGAAGGCCCGCCAGGCCGGCACTCGCCAGGCAACAGTGTTTGCGCTCATCAACTCTTACCTCCGTCGACACTCAAGCGGTGCCTTTGACGCGAGGTTGGCCGCGCACCAGAGCGCGATCAACTGACCGCAGGTCCGGTGTCGAACCGCTCAGAGTGCTAGTGCTGCCGCGAGGCTCAGTCGAAGTTGTCGTCGCGCGACGACGAGCCGATCTCCATGCGCGCCAGGCGCTGCTCGATGAGTGCGACGCGTTGCTCGACGGTCAGTTCGATGTCCTCGCTCGGACCAGAGTTGCTCGCCGCGATGGGCTTGAATCGGCGGTCGACGAACATCTGCAGCCAGTTCTTGATCGGGGTGAACAGGCCTGCCAGGACGAGCGTGGTGATGACCACGGCCCCGTCGCTTCTGTCGCCCGTGACGGTCACGAACAGGCGCTGGAAGAGCGCCACGCCGGCGGCATACAGGCCGCCAAGGATGCCCGTCAGGGGGATGTAGACGAGCGCTCGATTGAGGATCAGGTCGATGTCGTACAGCCGGTGGCGAAGGATCGCGATCGCGGCGGCGACGGGCAGGAAACAACCCGCGACAAGGGCGAGTGCGAGCAGGATGTTGCCCGACGCATAGGGCAGATCAAGGCCGTAGCGAACGATGATGAAAGGCAAGCCCGCGCCGGCCAGTAGCAGCACCGCCGCAGCGATCCAGCGCATCTGGGTGCGCTGAACGTCCGCCGACTGGCGGTAGCGCGCGACCATCGACAGCGTGGCGATGAGCGTGCCGAAGACCATCACAGTCAAACCGACGAGCGACGCGACCTGCAGCGCCGGGCGCCACGCGACCGGGGCGGCAAACATGTTCGGCAGTGATGGGTACCACGCCAGGCCGTTTGGATTGAGGCCCACGGACACACCCACGACGAGAGCGCCGATGAACGTCATCCAGCCGGCGATCGCCCAGCGCTTCGCGAGCAGCTTGCCGGTCGGGAAGCGCAGGAAGATGACTGTCATCAGCACCACCAGGCTGGGCAGGTGGAACGACGAAGCGATCCAGGCGCCAAAGAGGAGCGGATTTTCGAGCGGCCGAAACGCGTCGTAGACGCTCTCGATCATGAACGTCACGGCCAGCTGGCCGGCCATCGCCAGCCCAAGGAATAGGAAGATCCAGCCCAGGACGTTGCGCGGCAGGCGTGTTGCCAAAACCCAGCCCATGGCCGCGTATGACACGGCAAAGAACATCTCCGCCACGAATACGGCCGAGCCCTGAATGAAACTGAGATGCGGGGCGCGGAAGCGAATCCCGGCCCACACAGCGATGTCCACCGCGACACCCACGACGGTCAGGATCAGCAGCGCCGTCGCCAGCCAGTACAGCCACCTGACCTGCGGCACACGTCGCGGTCGAACCAGCGTGGCGCTCTTCATCGGACTAGTGCCCAGTCACGTTCGATTTGCTGACGGAGTCCAGGTTTTGAAGGATGTCGTCGAGCGAGGCTGGGTCGCGCGTGTATGCGATGACGCCCTGCAGGAACGCCTCGTTGAGCTGCTCGGGCATCAGGTCGGAGCCGTCGAAGCGGAAGCGGTTGGCCGTGCTCAGGATCTCCGCCGCGCGGCGCGAGATCTCATCGGGGTAGTCGGTGACCTGGCTGTTGACTGACAGCGCGCCGCCGCGCGACACCCAGATCGACTGCGCCTCCGGGGTCACGAGATAAGCCATCAGCGCCCGGGCCTGGGGAGTGTCGCGGAACATGCCGAACAGATCGCCGGCGCCGGTGACGTCATTGGCAAAGCGATCGTCCATGCGTCGGGAACGGGAAGAAGTCGTATTCGCCTTCGCGGGCGCCGGCCTGCGACTTGAAGAACTCGGTCATGAACGTCGCCTGATGGTGGAACAGGCATTGCGGCGGGTCGCTGAACAGGCCGTTGCCGCCGTCCTGGAAGCTCGTGGCGATGACAGACGTCTGGCCACCGGCAGCATCGGCCACGACCTGGCCGTACATCTGGAACGCCGACTTGATCTCCGGCGACGTCCACGGCAGCTTGCCGCTGACCCAATCGTCGTACACGTCCGGGCCGCTCTGACGCAGCACGAAGTCCTCGATCCAGTCCGTGCCCGGCCAGCCGCTCGTGGCGTCCGAGCCGAGCCCGACGCACCACGTGTTCGCATCGCGCTTGGCGAGCGTGGCGTCCTGCTGGAGCGCGGCCCAGTTTTGCGGCGCGGGCAGCGTGTAGATCTTGGGGTTGTACCAAATCAGGCCCTTGAGGGTGGCCTTGATGAAAACGCCGACGAGCTTTCCGTCGACCGTGCCCAGGTCGATGAAAGTGGGCACCGTGTCGGCCTTGTACGCCCCCACGTCGATGACGTTGCCCAGGTCCTGAAGAGCGCCGAAGCGGGCGAATTCGGCCATCTGGCCTGGTCCGGGCAGCCCCGCTACATCGGGCGGGTTCTTCTGCGCCACGCTCTGCCAGAGCAGTCCGTTGAGATCGCGTGTGCCGGTGTATTCGACCGACACCCCGGATTGCTGCTCGAACGGACGAACCATCGCCAGAAAGGCGTCTTGTTCTGCGCCGCTCCACGAGCCGACCACGCGCACGGTCCCGCCGATGTGCGGGTCGGCCGTCGATGTGCACGCCAAAGCAGAGACGACCAATATCAGCGCGGGCAACAGGAAAGCGCGGAACCAATTCGAGAACGTCATGCGTGCCGGAGTCCACCCCTCAAGCTGTGTGATCGGAAATTTACCGCAGGCAGGCAGCCTGTCGGAGTGAATCTTCGCTCGCGGTCGGCGCTTAAAGGGGTGTCCAGCGGATGCTCGGTATACTCCGGGCGCTCATGGCCCGTTCACGCCGTCGCGGGACCGGAACGCTCCGCGTCCTGAATTTGCTCCCATTCCTGCCCTTGGCCGGTCGCGCGCCAAGTTATGCCCGGCTGCTCTGGGCGCTGGCGACAGATCCGCGCGTACCACCGTCGCGCAAGGCGCTGCTGGGCATTGCCGGCGCGTACATCATCATGCCGTTCGACCTGGTGCCGGACGCGGTTCCGATCATCGGCTCGATCGACGACATCGCGGTCATGGTCCTGGCCGTGGACATCTTCCTAGATGGCCTGCCCAAGGACCTCATCGACGAGAAGCTGGCCGATCTGGGCATGTCGCCGAGCGAGCTCGAGCAGGATCTGGCGAAGGTTAGGCGTCTTGTTCCCAAGTCGGTGCGCCGCTTGATGCTGCGCATTCCAGACGCCATCGACGGTGTCGCCGAATTCGTATTTGACACTGGGCTCGATCGCCGCGCGAGGGACGTGGTGACTCGGTTCCGCAATTCATCACAGGAGTACAAGGCTTGAAAGTCATCCTGACGTCGGACGTCGACAAGCTCGGCAAGAGCGGCGAGCTCAAGGAAGTTGCTGAGGGCTACGCCCGTAACTTCCTGTTGGCGCGCAAGCTGGCCGTTCCCGCAACGGGCGGCGCATATCGCGCCTGGCAGCACGACATCGCCTCGCGCGAAGACAAGCGCAAGCGCGAGCGTGAGGACGCGGAGATCGCAGCCCAGCGCATCTCATCGACGACGCTGACGATGGGCGTGAAGGTTGGCGAAGGCGGCAAGCTGTACGGCTCGATCACGGCCAAGGACATCTCCGACGCGCTCGCCCGGCGCGGGATCATCGTCGACCGCCACAAGGTGGACCTCGACGAGCCGCTCAAGATGCTGGGCACGTACAAGGTCGCGATCAAGGTCTTCGCCGGCCTGACGCCAGAGGTCACGATCGCGGTCGAGCCCAAGGGCTAGCCCGGCCGCTGGATCCGGTTGGACCGCGTGCCGGTCGACTTACGCCAACTGCAACGCAGGTGGCCTTACCGGGAACGTCTCCCTCACAAACGGAGCTATTTCCATCATGGCCACGAATTCGGGCCCGAATTCGGCCATTTTCAGGCTTGTCAGCGCTCGCCTTGCCCCAACCGTTCGGTTGACGCCACGGCCGCTGTAATTAACCCAAATTTGTCCGTCGCCAGGATCTAGGGCGCGTATAACGTGCCGTATGACGCTCGGCGCGGTTCTCCGTTTGGTCGCGGTCGTGACGATTGCCGCGGCGCTAACCGGGTGCGCCCAGTCGTCGAGCGCGTCTCCGTCGGTCGCCGCGATCGAGCCGTCTCCGACATCCGCAACCTCAACCACCACGGTCGCAACCGCTCCTGTTGCGTCGCCGACTCAACCCACGCCGCCAACGCCCGCTGCACTGGCGACTGACAAACCTATCCCTTCTTACGACGCCGACGGCTTTCCGACCGCGGTCGTTGGCCTGCCCGTCGTCAGCGTCGGCGATGTGAACGACTTGATCGCTACCGGCAAACTCGACGGCCGCGTTGCTGCAGTCCGCGGTTACTGGATCTCTTCGATTATTCCTTCGTGCCCCGCGCCAGGTCGGTGGTATTCGCCTCTCGAGGGCTATTGCAACTATCAGCGGATGTCCGACACCGCGTACCCCGGAGCCGAGTGCCACAAAGTTTCGAACGGCACAGAATGCGGTGGCAATCCCCCGCCGCCAGACGCTCAGACCATCACTGTCCGAATCCTTGACAGTTACGACGTCAGCAGCCATATCGGCACCACGGACTTTCGCCACTTCGAGCCGGTCCCCGTTGTCGTCCTAGGACACGCGGGCGACGCGAGGCACCTGCAGTGCCCATCCGAGGTCCGCGACGCATGCCGCAAGACCTTCGTCGTCGACACGGTCGCCTGGTCCAATGGCCAGTCGTGGCCCGTCGAATTGCCGGATGACCCATCCGCGTTGAGTCATCAGATGACGATCGACGAAGTCGAAACAGCCGCGGCAGGGCCTCTGCTAATGGCGACCGTTGTGCAGGGCAAAGATGTCCAGGCGATCGACCCACGGCTGCACGTCGTGGGCACGGACACCTATTGGGTCGTACGAGCATTGACCGGCGAGATCGATCATGACGCGGGCGCGGCCGCAGTCGAAGCGATTGATGACGCGACAGGAACGGTGGTCGCCAGGACGGCCCTCGACGTGGCGACAAGCTATATGTCTGGCCTTGTGCGTACTCAGGCCACCGACACTGCGGAGTGTTGCCCGGGCGGCGACGCTCAACCCATGTACAGCATTATCGCCGCGGGCGGCACAACGATTCAGGAAGCCCTCATCGGTGGCAGCTTCCTGACCGGTGACAACGACGTTACGCGCTGGATGGCTGGCCCCGGCGCAGTACTCGAGCCGGGCAGTTACCAACTCAAAGGATGGCACGCTCAAATCGCCGAGCCGGGGGGCGTATGGGGAGTGCCCGAGGACGAGTGCACCACCGCGATCGAGGTCGCAAACGGTGACGACCTGCGCCTCGAGGCCGCGTTTCCGGCGCAAGGTGCATGTGAGTGGCGCAGTCCCACGTTTAGCGATACGTTGTACTAGTCGTCGAAGCCTCGTGACAACCTAGCTGCCACTGCCGCGGGCGCATGATGTGGGCGTGACGGGCACGCCGGGCAAGACGATCCTGCACGCGGATCTCGATGCGTTCTTCGCCGCAGTCGAACAGCGCGACAATCCCGCGCTGCGCGGCAAGCCGGTGATAGTCGGCGGCGGCGGTCCCACGGACCGCGGCGTCGTCAGCACCGCGTCGTACGAAGCGCGCGTCTTCGGCGTGCGCTCGGCAATGCCGCTCAGGACCGCCGCTGCGTTGTGCCCGAACGGCATCTTCGTGCCGGTCAACGGCCACAAGTACGCGGAGGCCAGCAAGCAGGTCATGGCCATCTTCCGGCGCTTCTCGCCGCTCGTCGAGCCGCTCTCAATCGACGAGGCATTCCTCGATGTGACCGGCACGGAGCAGCTCTTCGGCAGCGGCGAAGATGCCGCCCGCCTGATGAAACAGGCTGTCCGCGACGAGACGGAGCTGACCGTGTCGGTCGGTGTCGCGGCGAACAGGCTCGTGGCCAAGATTGCCAGCGATCTGCGCAAACCGGACGGTCTGGTGGTCGTGCCTCGCGGGCGAGGAAGCGGCCTTCCTGGCGCCGCTCAACATCGAGCGCCTGTGGGGCGTAGGCGCCAGCACGCGGCGCCAGCTGGCGGAGTTCGGCGTGGCCACGATCGGCGATCTCGCGGCGCTGCCAGAGGACGTGCTCGTGCGCAGGTTTGGTCAGCACGGTCGCGACTTGACGCTGCGCGCGCGCGGCATCGGGGAGACGGTGGTCGGTGGGCACGAGGCCGCGAAGTCGGTCAGCCAGGAGCACACCTTCGATGTCGACACGAGCGATTGGGAGGTGCTCGAGCAGACGCTCCTCGCCTTGAGTGAGGGCGTCGCGGGACGGCTGCGCGCCACGGACGTGGTCACATCCACGGTCAGCGTCAAGATCCGCAACTCGGCGTTCGAGACGATTACACGGCAGCGGACGCTGCCCCAGCCAACGGACATGGGCGAGGTCATCTGGCGCATCGCGGTCGAGCTGACCAAGCGCGAGGTGCACGGTCAGCGCATCCGACTACTGGGGGTTGCCGCGAGCAGCCTGGGCGACCAGCGCCAGCTATCGCTGTTCGAGGCGCCGACTGATGACCGCCGCCGCCGAGCCACGGAGGCGGCGGACGAGGTGCGCAAGAAGTTTGGGTCGAAGGCCATCCGCCGCGCTCGCCTGTTGGACGCGGGTGTTCGGGCGCCCTTCGAACGTGATCCACGCCGGCTGCCGTTGGTGAATCCCGACCATCCGCCAGACGAGTGACACGCTAGCTGGCACGCCCGCCCTGCACCGTTGGCTGTGTCCTACGAAACCTCGTGGACCTGTTGACATTCGAACAGACGTTCGGTACGGTGCGCTAGAACAAATGTTCTACGCCTTGGGAGGCGAGTTGAGATGGCAATCGTTCGAGTTACTCCAACGCAGGTGGATGTCACCTGCGGACTGTTTGACGGCCGGCCGCGATCGATCAAGACGGCAAATGAGCGCGTGCCGGTGATCGAGATTTCGCAGGTGCGCGATGAGCTGGCGGCATATCCAGTCGAACGGGGACCCAGAAGGATCTTCGATGTCCGGACACCGGACGCGCGGCTTCGGCTCGCGTTTGAGAAGCGCGGACGTCGTTGGCTGCTGGAGGGCGTCGAAGCGGCCTGACGGGCCGATTCCCACTAGTTCCAGAAACAGACTCTCGTCCACTAGAAGGGCCGACTGAGCGACAATCGGCCGCGTGGAGCCCAACACCCGTTACGCCGATCTGACACTCGCTGAATTCGAGGAGCGCCTGGCCTCGGCTGAGCCGGTACCCGGTGGCGGTAGTGCGTCGGCAATCGCCGGCAGCATGGCCGCGAGCCTCCTCGCGATGGTCAGCCGGCTGAGCACTGACCGGCCCAAGTACGCCGACTTTGCAGCGACTCACGCACGTGCACTTGCGGTTGCGGAGGCGGGGCGCGCGCGGTTGCTTGATCTTGCGGACGAGGACGCGCGCGCGTTTGCCGCGTTTGCGGCCGCGCGAAAGATGCCGCGCGACACAGAACCTGAGCAACAGGCACGCGCAGAGGCCACGCATGCGGCTGCACGACTGGCGACTGAGGTGCCGCTGGCCGTGGTGCGCGAGTGCGCGAAGGTGATCGGCGCGGTCGAGTCGATGGCCGGACGCAGCAACTTGAATGCCTCGAGCGATCTCGAAGTTGCGGGCAGGCTCGCGGCCGCTAGCGCGCATGGGGCTGGGGCCAACGTGATGATCAATCTGCCGAGCGTCGGCGATGACGGTTATGCGGGCGCGGCCACGGCCGAAGTGAGCGACCTGCTTCAGGCGGTTGATCGGCTGGCGGCGCAAATCTCCGAGCGAGCCGCGGCCGGGACGCTGCGCGAGCCGGAGGCTTAGTGGCCGTCGCCCTGGTCGCGGACAGCGAGGTTCTGCGCTACGACGAGCCTGCGCGGATCCTCGATGGACGGCCCACTGGCGGCCGCGATCCGGGCCAGGGTCGTTCGCCAGGTGCGCGCGTTCAAGGGCCGTTACCACTTCACGCCCGTGCTGTGCGCGGTGATGGTCGGCCATCCGGCAGAAGCCAGCGTCTACGTCCAGCAGATCTTGCGCGCGTGCAAATCGGTTGGCATAGACAGTCGCGTCGTCGAGCTTGCACGTGAGGCCACCGCAGACGAGCTGCGCCGCGTGCTGAGCGCTCTCAACGACGATCCAGAAGTGGCGGGCATCATCGTCCAGCAGCCACTGCCGCGACACATCCCGCTGAGCACGCTGACTGACACGATCAGGCCGGCGAAGGACATTGACGGCATCCATCCGCTCAACACAGGGCTGATGGCGCTCGGTTACGAGGGCTTCCTGCCCGCCTGCGCGGAGGCCGCAGTTGAGATTCCCAAGTACTACGGCTATCCGCTGGAGGGCAAGCGTGCCGTTGTCATCGGCAGGAGCAATGTCGTGGGCAAGCCCGTCCAGCTGCTGCTAATGCGTGAGCACTGCACGGTGACCGTGTGCCACCGCCGCACCGTGAACCTGGCGGCGGAGATCGCCCGTGCGGAGATCGTGGTTACCGCCGCGGGGTCGGCCGGGCTGGTGACGGGCAACATGCTCCATCCCGGCGCGCTCGTCGTGGACGTGGGCATCAACGTCGTTGGCGGCCGCATCGTCGGCGATGTCGACTACGACTCTGCCGTCAAGGTTGCCGCGGCGATCACGCCCGTGCCGGGCGGCGTGGGCCCGGTCACGAACGCGGTTCTGCTCGAGCACCTCATCCGTGCCGCGCGCTGGCAGCAGACCGGTCACCCGATCATGGCCGGCCACGGCCGCAAGCAACGCGCCGCGTAGACGCAGCCGAGCCACACGAAAGAACGGACCCGCCATGAAGTCATCGCTCGAGATCGCGCGCGAGGCCACTCTGCGCCCCATCACCCAGATCGCGCGCGACCTGGGCCTCAACGAAGACGAAATCGAGCTCTACGGCAAGTTCAAGGCCAAGATCTCGCCGCTGGCCTACGAGCGTCGTAAGGATTTGCCCGACGGCCGCGAGATAGTCGTCACGGCGATCACGCCGACGCCACTTGGCGAAGGCAAAACGACGACTTCGGTCGGCCTTGCCCAGGGGCTCAATCGCATCGGCGTGCGCACCGCGGTCGCAATTCGACAACCCTCACTCGGCCCCGTCTTCGGCCTGAAGGGCGGCGCCGCCGGCGGCGGCTTCAGCCAGGTCCTCCCAATGGAGGAGATCAACATCCACTTCACCGGCGACCTGCACGCCGTCGCCGCCGCCCACAACCTGGCCGCGGCATTTCTCGACAACCACCTCTTCCGCGGCAACGCGCTGAACATCGATCCGGCCACCATCCGCTGGCCACGAGTTATTGACGTCAATGACCGCGCGCTCAGAAGGGTCGAGATCGGCCTGGGCGAGAAGGCGGACATGGTCCGTCAGTCGGAGTGGCACATCACCGCGGCATCTGAGGTGATGGCGATCCTGGCCCTGGCCAGCGACCTCGAGGACCTCCGGGCCAGGCTGGGCCGAGTCATCGTGGCGGAGAACTACAACGGCGAGCCGGTCACGCTCGAGGAGCTCCAGGTCGCGGGCGCTATGGCCGTGCTCATGCGCGAGGCGATCAAGCCCAATCTCGTCCAGACGCTGGAGGGCGGCCCGGCCTTCATCCACGCGGGGCCGTTCGCCAACATCGCCCACGGCAACTCATCGGTCGTGGCTGATCGGATCGCGCTCAAGCTCGTCGACGCGGTCGTGACTGAAGCGGGTTTCGGCTCGGACATGGGCTTCCAGAAGTTCATCGACATCAAGTGCCGTCTGTCCGGCCTGCGGCCATCCGCGGCCGTGATCGTGGCCACGATCCGCGCCCTCAAGATGCACGGCGGCGTGGGCCACGTCGTGGCCGGCAAGGCGCTCGACCCGGCGCTCGAGGAGGAAAATCCGGACGGGGTCGAGCGCGGCTGCGCCAACCTTGTCCAGCACATCCAGATCGTGCGTGGGTACGGCCTGCCCGCGGTCGTCGCGATCAACTCGTTCCCAACGGACAAGCCGTCAGAGATCGCCGTCGTCCAGCGCATGGCGCTGGCCGCCGGCGCAGAGGCAGCCGTGGTCAGCGATCACTTCGCGCGCGGCGGAGCCGGGGCAGAAGATCTGGCCAGGGCCGTGTGGGCGGCGGCCAAGGAGGGTGCGCCCGACTTCCGCTTCCTGAGTCGCGAGGACGCGAATCTCGAGGAACGCATCGAGCGCATCGCGACGCGCGTCTATGGCGCCGATGGAGTCGACTTCTCCGGCGAGGCAAGCAAGCAGCTGCACGAATTCGAGCGCCTGGGCCACGGCCACATGCCCGTGTGCATGGCCAAGACGGCACTCTCGCTGAGCCACGATCCGAGCCTGAAAGGTCGGCCGACCGGCTTCCGCGTCCCGATCCGCGACGCGCGGCTATTCGCTGGCGCCGGCTTCGTGACGGCTTATTGCGGCGAGATGATGATGATGCCCGGGCTTCCGACTCACCCGTCCGGCGAGCAGGTCGACATCAACGAGAACGGCGACACGGTCGGACTCTTCTAACCACCGACGGTAAGGCTTAGCCCGGCTCGTGCGACCGCCACATTTCCGGAAAACGCGCCACGAGCGGCACGTCTAGCCGTGCTCGGGTCCTCACCGGGCAGCAGATGCGTGAGCAGCAATTCCCCCACTGATGCCCGGGCCGCCTGGCGCCCAGCGTCGGCCGCGCTCGAAAGCGAGCCCACCAAATCGGACGGAACGTCGGTGGCGAACGAGGCCTCAGCGAGCAGCACGTTCGCTCCTTCGGCGAGCTCGACCAGGGCGGGGTCGGGAGCGGCGTCGCCGGTGTAGACGAGGACATCGCCGGCTTTCGCAATGCGGAAGCCGGCGTTCGGCCGCGGGTGCGGCAGAAGTCGCGTATCGATTCTGAATGGGCCGATCTCAATGCTGTCACCCGCCTCAAACAGATGCAGCCGGTACGACTCGCCGAGCATGCTTGGGCGATCCAGGGCGAGAACTGCGTCGAGTGCCTCAGGCAGGGCGAAGAGCGGTAGGGGTGCAGGGGATCGGTCAGAGAACGCCCGGATGCGCAGCAGCGGATTGATATCTGCGCAATGGTCCGGATGGCCGTGGCTTACCAGCACGGCGTCGACCTTCTCCGCCGGCAACCGCTTGAGGAGCGCGGGCACTACCGCGTAGCCCGGATCGATCAATAGCTTGAAGTCGTCGCTCTCAAGCAGATAACCGCTGCACGCCTTGCCGGCGGCCGGCCAGCCGCCCACGCCCCCGATGACGGTCAACTGCACCGGCTAGGAGGGCAGCCCGCCGAGCGCGAAAAGGAAGAAGCCGAGCACGATCAGGCCGCCGATGCCGCCCACGATCGCGAACGCCCACTTGCCCCAATCGATCGGTCCGAGGTCTGATTCCGCATGGCCGTGGTCGTCGTCGCTGAGCGTGGTATGGACGTCCATGTGCGTGACCGGGTCGTGATGAGCGACCGCGTCGTCTTCTTCCGTCGCGGGCGTGTGTCCGTGTCCGTCGGTCACTTCAACAGCTCCTGTGTCACCAGCTGGTCCACCGTCAGGTTGCTCGGAATGTTCGAGCCCGGCAGGCCGCGCATGAAGTCGAGCGACTTGGACCACGCGTCGCTGTCAATCGCGCCCGTGCCGTTCGCCTGAGTGTAAGGACTGGACCACATCTCGATCGTGGCGTTCAGGATCGCGAGCTGCGCGTCCTTGTTCGTGGCCAGCACGGGCGCGGCCGCGATTGAGTCGTCGAGGCCGGCCTGTGGGTTGGCCTTGATCTCATCCATAGCCCGCAGCGTGGCCGCCACAAATGCCTTGAGCGCGTCTTTCTTTGTCGCCAGCGTGTTCGTGCCCACGATCAGGCCCGGACCCGGCAGCGGCACGATGTCGTCAATGGTGAACTCGGTCGTTGCGAAACCCGCAAGCCCAAGCTGCACGGGCTCGTTGTTGTGGTAGCCCGTCGCACTCTCGACCTGTCCCTGCTGCAACGCAGTGCCTTGGCCGTAGTCGGGGTACTCGCGAATGGTGATGTCGTCGGGCGTCAGGCCGGCCGACGCCAGCAAACCCTGGAGCATGATCCAGCTGGAGCCGTAACGGCCGGGAATGCCCAGCGAGTGGCCCTTCAGGTCGGCGGGCGTCTTGATCGGGCCTGTGGCTGGGGCAATGACGACGTTCGGAAACTGGGCGTAGATGGTGGCCGCGTACTTGATCGGGATGCCCTGGCCGACGGCGGGGATCACGCTAGTGCCGTCGGCAACACCAATGTCCAGGGCACCCTGGCCGACGAGCGTCACGAGGTTGGCGTCGTCGCCATTCTGGAAGGTCACGTCGAGGCCGGCGTCGAGGTAGTAGCCCTGCTGTTGCGCCCGATAGAACTGGGCGAACTGGACGCTCTGGATATAGCCCAGGCCCACGGTCAGCTTGGTCAGAGGCGTCGGCGAGACGGTTGCGGCCGGTGAACAGCCGACGATCAACGCTGCGGCTGCGACGACCAAGCCCCACGACCTACGAGAGAAACGCACCTTTACCTCCAGTTGCCGACGAGTACTCGCTCCGCGAGCACGACGAGCAGATACAGAACGACGGCGATCAACGCGATCGTCAACAACGTCGCGAACATCAGTGGGAAATCGAACAGGCTGCCCCGCGCGAGGTTGACAAGCACGCCCAGGCCTTTGTCGGCGCCGGCCCACTCCCCGACGATGGCGCCAATGACCGCCAGCGTCACGCCGACGCGCATGCCGCCCAGGATCTGGGGTGTGGCCGCGGGCAGCTCCAGGTAACGGAATACCTGCCAGCGCGTTGCACGCAACGAGCGGCCGAGCTCGAGCAGGCGCTTGTCGACAGCACGGATGCCGATCATCGTCGCGACCGCGACAGGGAAGAAGACGATCAGCGCGCAGATAACGACCTTGGGCAGCAGGCCCGTCCCCAGCCACAGCACCAGCAGCGGCGCGATGGCCAGGATCGGCGTCGCTTGTGCCGCGACGAGATACGGAGAAAGCAGCCGCTCGGCGAGGGGAGAGCGCGCGAGCAGGTAGCCCACGATCACCGCGAGGCTTGCGCCAACGATGAAGCCGATAACGATTTCCTGGAGAGTGGCCAGCGCGTGGGGCAGGATCGTGCCGTCCGTCCAGGCCGTCACGAAGCGCCCGAATACGACCTCCGGTGCGGGCAGGATGAAGACGGGGTAGCCACCGACGACCACGATCAGCTTCCAAGCGAGTACGAAGACGACTGCGGCGGCCACGACCGAAAGGACTGCTGAGCGCTTCATGGCGCGTGACTGAACGGATCGAAGAAGGCAGGCGCGCCGGCACGATCGAGCACGTCACGGGTGGGCGCGGCGGCGGCTTCCTGCAGCGCGAGCTCGGCCGGCGTCCCTGACAGGTATGCGCGCAGCGTTGCGGCAGTCCGGGTCAGCTGTGTGCTGTCGAGCATCCGTGCAGTTCGTGGGCGGCCGAGCGGTACGGGCACTCGAGCGAGGACGCGGCCGGGTGAGCTCGACAGCACCACGACCTCGTCAGCCACGAAAACAGCCTCGGGAATGCTGTGCGTGACAACCACGATGGCTGTTCCGGTGCGCTGCCACAGGTCGAGCAGCTCGGTGTTGAAGCGCTCGCGGGTCAGGGCGTCGAGGGCGCTGAATGGCTCGTCGAGCAACAGGATCTGTGGCTCGCGGACGAGCGCGCGCGCGATCGCCACACGTTGGCGCATGCCACCCGACAGCTGGTGCGGGTAGGCGTCCGCGAACGCGGCCACGCCCACAAGATCGAGCAGCGAGCGCGCGCGTTCGCGGCGCACGTCGCGCGCAACGCCACCAAGCTCGAGTGGAAAGGCGACGTTGTCGAGGGTCGTCCGCCACGGCAAGAGGCGGGGTTCCTGGAATACGAGGCCCACACGCTGGTCGGCGTCGGCCACCGGCTCGCCGTCGATCAGGATCTGGCCGGCGTCAGCCTCGATCAAGCCGCTGATCAAGCGCAGGAGCGTGCTCTTGCCGCTGCCGTTCGGCCCCAGCACGGCGCTGATGCCGTGCGCGGGTACGTCGAATGAAACATCGTCGAGCACCAGCAACGGGCGCTTGTCGACGATGAAGCTCTTGGAAACGCTTTCGACGCTGATCGCGGCCAGCGAGCTGTCCTTTCGTTGCGCGCCTATGAGCAACGGGGACAAATCGGGAAAGCGAAAACGACGTGCACACGACGCGCGGCGCCGTGGCTCGCCTCTCTTTCTCCCATCCGGACTGTGACCGTCGGCTCCCTTCACGGGGATCCACCGTCGCCGCTTGCACGGCGCCGGGTCGTGGGCTGAACCGCTTCGTTCGACGGCTCGACCACCGGTCGGGAATTACACCCAACCCCGAAACAGAGGCGCTATATGCGATTTGTACCTCCAGCATACCGGTATCGTGTTTGTGTGCTGACGATCCTCCTCACCCGGCATGGTCATACGGACCTGTCGGAGCCTGATCGCTACCTGGGCCGGCGCATCCCCGCGTCGCTGTCCGAGAAGGGCAGGCAGGCCGCGACCGCGCTCGGCGAGCGCCTGAAGGTCGGTGCCCATCGACCGCGTCATCAGCAGTCCGCTGGATCGCGCCCAGGAAACGGCGCGGCTGATCGTCGGCGAGCGCCAGCTCGACGTCGAGGCGGACGAGCGCATGATCGAGTTCGACTACGGCGCGTGGGAAGGGATGACGACCGACGAGGTGTCGACCACCCTGCCCCAGGAATTCGCGATGTACGACGCAAATCCGGCCATCTATAGGCCCGGCGGTGGTGAGAACGGCAACCAGGCTGCTCAGCGCGTGATCGCGCTGATCGACTACCTGCTCGAGTGGTGGTCGGGCAAGGGCGACCGGACCGTGCTTCTCGTGGGCCACTCGTCGATCAATCGGGTGCTGCTCGCGGCGGTGACGAACGTGCCAATGGCCGATTACCGGCGGCGATTCCTGCAGGACTGGGCGAACCTGACCGTCTTGCGCTGGGAGACGCCGGACAGCGGCCCGCTGCTCATGTTGCTCAACGACATGGCCCACAACCGCGGCATCAGCGGCGTCACCTGGGACTGATTTGACGTTGATCGAACTTGGTGACCGCGGCCTCAGCCTAGACGACGTCTGGGCCGTTGCTGTAAACGGCGAGACCGACGTCCGTTTGGGCGAGGCGGCGCGTCAGCGAATGGCCGCCAGCCGAGCCGTGATCGAGGAGCTGGTCGCGTCGGACCAGATCGTCTACGGCGTTACGACCGGCTTTGGCGACCTTGCTTCACGGCGCATAGCCCACGAGGACACCCAGGTTCTCCAGCGCAACCTGCTGGTCAGCCACGCGGTTGGTGTCGGCGATCCCCACTCGACTGAGGTCGTGCGGGCCATGCTGCTGCTGCGCGCCAACGCGCTCGCACAGGGTTTCAGCGGTTGTCGGCCGATCGTCGCCGAGCGGCTGCTCGACTTCTTGCGCTTGAGCATCCATCCGGTCGTGCCGTCGCAGGGGTCGGTCGGCGCCTCAGGTGACCTTGCGCCCCTGGCGCACCTGGCACTGCCGTTGATCGGCCGCGGCCGGGCGGAGGTGGCTGGCGAGGTCGTCGACGGCGGCGAGGCACTGCGTCGGCACGGGCTCGAGCCGCTGACTCTGGAAGCCAAGGAAGGTCTTGCCCTGCTCAACGGCACGCAACAGATGACCGCCATCGGCGTGCTCGCGCTGCTGCGCGCGGAGCTTCTCATTCGGACCGCCAGCGTCGTCGCTTCGATGTCTGTCGAATCGCTCACGGGAACGGACGTGGCGTTCGCGGCGGCCTATCACGCTGCTCGCCCGCACCCAGGTCAGCAGCGTGTCGCCGCCCAGATGCGCGCGATGCTGCGCGACTCTGGTCTGATGCGCGCCCATCACGGCGAGACGCACAAGGTCCAGGATCCGTACTCGATCCGCTGTGTGCCACAGGTCCATGGCGCAGCCGCCGATGCGCTCGTGTATGTCCGTGGCGTGCTGGAGATCGAGGTCAACTCGGCCACGGATAACCCACTCGTCTTTGCCGACGGCGCGGACGTCGATCCGGGCGCGGTCGCAACCGGCGGCGGACGCGTCGTCTCCGGCGGCAACTTTCACGGCGAGCCTGTGGCGCTGGCCATGGACATGCTCAAGATCGCGGTGGCGGAGATCGGCTCTATCAGCGAACGCCGTCTCGCCCAACTGACCGACCCACGCACGTCCGGCCTGCCGCCGTTCCTGGTCGAGGACGCCGGGCTGAACAGCGGCATGATGCTGTACCAGTACGTTGCGGCCGCCCTCGTGTCGGAGAACAAGTCGCTCGCTCATCCGGCGTCCGTTGACTCGATACCCACTAGTGCGAATCAGGAGGACCACGTGTCGATGGGCCCGATTGCGGCCCGTCACGCCGCTGCCGTGGTCGCCAATGTCGAGCAGGTGCTGGCCCTCGAGGCGCTCGCCGCCGCCCAGGGCCTTGATTTCAAGATGGGTGGTGGCGTCCGTCCCGGGATCGGCGTCGCGCGCGCTCATGCACTCGTGCGCCAGACTGTCGATCATCTTGGTGTCGATCGCGATCCCCAGCCGGACATCGCAGCCGTTCTTGAGCTCGTCCAAACCGGCCAACTGGCCGCCGCCCTGCCCGCGGAGGAATAGACGATTCATGATGTTCCGGACGTCCGTTGTGCGCCCGTTGGCATCCTTGGGCCTCGCCGCCGCCTTGTTCGCCGGCTGCAGCACGACACTGATCCTTGACAACGCTCGTCTGCAGCAAGAAATCACCAGTGGCCTCGCCGACAACGGAATCACCGCGCAGGTGACGTGTTACGGCGAGATACCCATCCGCCAGGACGACGTCTCGTCCTGTAAGGCGACAACTCCCGACGGCGCGATATTGACCATCCAGGTCACGCAGACCGACGACAAGGGCACCGTCAACTGGCAGCTCGTCGGCCACTGATCGACACCGATGCCTGAGCGTCGAATTGTCGACATCGGTGATGGCGCGACGTTCGCGCTGATCCCTCCGTGTGCCGATCCGCGCTTCGACCATCGGACCTGCGACTACTGGGAGGACGCGGATCGAGGCTCCAAGCAGAGTCGACCAGCGTGGCTAGAGGCCAGACCGGCTCCCGCCGCGGCACCCCGACCGGGTCTGCGCGACAACCCGTTCGCGACGGGTGACATGGACGAGCCGGAGCCGAATCCGTTCGCGAGTGCCGCTCGCGCTGCGATCCCCGACCCGTTCGCCGACGACGACCTGTTCGCCGTCCCGGACGACAACCCATTCGCGCCACAGACGCAGCGCGAGCGGCCGTTGCGCGACGGCGTGCCGCGCAAGCTCGCCCTGCTCGACAGGGGCCGGGGAATCTTCGGCTCGTACGCCAAGGTGCTGCTCGTTGATGACCAAGCGGTCGCGTATTGCCAGTTCGGGCCGCTGTCCGCGTACCCGCGCGGTCAGCGCCTGCGCGACCTCTACAAGCAGCTGCCGGCCGCACCGCTGCCCGCGGTGATCACATGCGTCGCCACGACCGCCGCAGCGCGTGGGAACGGCTATGCCCGCGACCTCGCCGACGCCGTCTGTGCGGACCTCGCGGCGCGCGGCTTCGCGGCGGTCGAGGCGTACCCGGACCTGACCCTGCCCGAGCACCAAACGAGCGCGGCGCGGCCGGAGTTCTGGCGCCAGCTGGGCTTCGAGATGGCGGTCGATGACGAGCGCTTCCCGGTCATGCGGCGCGAGCTTTGATCCAGGACGAGACACGCGCGACGCTGGCCCTGCGTGCCGCCGGTACTCCCTTCGAGCTGGTCGTGACCGAGCCTGCGAGCAGCGCCGAGGAGAGCGCCGCCTTTCAGGGCATCCAGCTCCACCAGCTGCTGCGCACCATCGTGGTCCGTCGCGGCGACAACGACTACCTGTTCGTGCTCGTGCCTGGTGGTCGGCGTTTCGATTGGCCCAAGCTTCGGGCGCATCTGGGCATAAAGCGGATGTCGCTGCCCGACGCCGAAGAGGCGAAAGCCGCGACAGGCTATGAACGCGGCACGATCACACCGTTTGGCTCCACCAACGCGTGGCCCGTGATCGCAGATGCATCGATCGAAGCGCTCGACAAGGTGGCTATCGGCGGAGGACGTCGCGGCGTCAACATCCATCTCAAGCCCGCTGACCTGATCGCCGCGACCAACGCGGCCGTGGTCGACGTCACGACAGAGGACACTGCGGCACAGTCCTAGACTGCGCCTCGGGAGGACCACATATGGCTATTGCCACCAAAGCGCGCGTAATCCGGTCGCCGCGTGGGACTGAGCTGAGCACCCGCGGCTGGCAGCAAGAAGCTGCGCTGCGCATGCTCATGAACAATCTGGACCCAGAGGTTGCCGAGCGGCCTGAGGACCTGGTCGTGTATGGCGGCACCGGTCGCGCCGCGCGCTCGTGGGAAGCATTTGACACGATCGTGCGCGAGCTGCGCCGGCTCCAGAACGACGAGACGCTGCTCGTCCAGTCGGGCAAGCCTGTTGGCGTCTTTCGCACTCACGAGTGGGCGCCGCGCGTCCTGATCGCAAACTCGAACCTGGTCGGTAAGTGGGCCAACTGGGACACCTTCCGCGAGCTGGAGCGGCAGGGTCTGACGATGTACGGCCAGATGACGGCCGGCTCGTGGATCTACATCGGCACCCAGGGCATCCTCCAGGGCACGTACGAGACGTTCGCCGAGCTGGCCCGCCAGCACTTCGGCGGGCACATTGCGCGGCCGCGTCGTGCTGACTGCCGGCCTGGGCGGCATGGGCGGCGCCCAACCGTTGGCCGTGACGATGAACGAGGGTGTGGCGCTGGTCATCGAGGTGGACCCGGCGCGTGCCCAGCGGCGGCGCGAGATGGGCTACATCGACGATCTAACCGAGTCACTCGACGAAGCTCTTTCGTGGTCGCGCGCCGCCGCCGCCGGCGGCAAGGCGACGTCCATCGCGCTGATCGGTAACGCCTCGGAGATCGAGCCGGAGCTGGTCAGGCGTGGCGAACGTTTCGACGTTCTCACGGACCAGACGTCTGCTCACGACGCGCTCAACGGCTACGTCCCGGCAGGTTTGACTTTGGATCAGGCGGCGAGCCTGCGTGTCTCCGACCCGCAGGGTTACGTCGCGCAGGCGATGGCGTCGATGGCCGACCACGTGCGCGCGATGCTGGCGCTCCAGGCCGCCGGCACGGTCACCTTCGACTACGGCAACAACATCCGTGCCCAGGCACAGGCCGCGGGCGTCGACAACGCCTTCGACTTCCCGGGTTTCGTGCCCGCCTTCATCAGGCCCCTTTTCTGCGAGGGCAAAGGGCCGTTTCGCTGGGTCGCGTTGTCCGGCGATCCTGCGGACATCCGGCGCACGGACGAAGCGGTCCTCGAGCTCTTCCCGGAGAACGAGTCACTCGCGCGCTGGATCCGCATGGCCCAGGAGCGCGTTCCATTCCAGGGATTGCCGGCGCGCATCTGCTGGCTGGGCTACGGCGAGCGCGCCAAGGCAGGCGTGCGCTTCAACGAGCTGGTCCGCGATGGCGAGGTCAGCGCGCCCATCGTCATTGGTCGCGACCATCTCGACGCCGGGTCAGTGGCGTCGCCCAACCGCGAGACGGAGGGCATGCGCGACGGCTCCGACGCGATCGCCGACTGGCCCCTCCTCAACGCCCTGGTCAATACCTCGGCCGGCGCGAGCTGGGTGTCGATCCACCACGGCGGTGGCACCGGTATCGGCTATTCACAGCACGCCGGCATGGTCGTCGTCGCCGACGGTACGGACCTCGCCGCGCAGAAGCTTGAGCGCGTCCTGACGACCGACCCGGGCATGGGCGTCATTCGCCACGCGGACGCTGGCTACGAGCGCGCAATAGAGGTCGCCCGTGAGCGCGGCGTCCGCGTCCCGATGCTCGAGGACGACTAGGCGATCAACCCCGCGGCATCACGAACGGTTGGCGACGACCTTGACCGCGTCCTGCTTGGTGGCGTCGCCTGCCGACGTCAATGTCACGGTGCGCGTGACCTTGGCGCCCACGGGCGCGCTGTTCTTGACCTTGATCTCGACACGGAGCGTGTAGGTCGCAGCCGGCGCCAGGACAGGCGTCTGCCACGCGCCACGTGACGACGTTCGTCGTGATGTCCGTAGCACCGTCGAAGTACTTGACCGTGAAGTCGGCCGTCGCGGCGTTGGAACCCAGCACGGAGAACGCGTCCGAATCGGTGGCTGAGTCGTTCTGGATCGAGATCTCGTAGGTGATGGTGGCGCCGCGCGGCTGCGAGTCGCTCACCTTCTGGTTCTTGCCGTTCAGGTTGTAGAGGTTGTTGCCCGTGTAGCCGCCGGCCGAGCCAAGACGGACACGACCGTCCGGCTGGAGTACGGGGGGCAGACCCCACGCAGCGAGATGGTCGGCATTGACGTTGCCGCCAGCGTCGGTGAATTCACCGCCGACGTACAGGTCGCCGTCGAACACGGCCAGGGCATGCACGGTGTTGTTGAGTGCGCCGTTGCCGGCGCCGTTGTTGCCCACGGCGGACCAGGTCGTGCCGTCGAAGCGCGCGAGGTTGTCCATTGGGCCGCCCGCGTCGTTGAACAGGCCGCCGGCGTAGATGTCGCTGCCCGACTGAGCCAGCGCGTAGACGGTCGTTGTTGAGCGTGCTCGGGCCGAGCGCTGACCAGGTGCTCGATCCCCATTTCGCAATGTGGTCCGCCGCGCCAGTCCCTCCAGCGTTGGTGAACACACCTCCGACATAGATGTCCGATCCGGACACCATCAGCGCGTAGACCTCGCCGTTAAGGGCGCCATTGTTGCCCGACGTGTTCGAGCCCAGGTTGTCCCACACCGATCCCGTCCACTTGGCGAAGTAGTCGGCCTGGTTATCCCCGTCGGCGTTGGTGAACAAGCCGCCCGCGTAGAGCGTGCCGTTCTTGAGTGCCAAGGCGTTGACGTGTCGATCCAGCGCGCCGTTGGACGGGACGCCGAACGAGCCCAGGGCGGACCAGTTCGATCCGTTCCACTTGGCCACGTAGTCGGCCTCATCGACTCCGCCTGCATCGACGAAGTCCCCACCCACGTAGACGTTGTTGCCGTCCACGACGATCGCATTGACGGGGCCGCTCAGGCCACCGCCGACGTCGTTCCACGTGCCCGCGCTGTCATCCCAGAACGCGATGCGATCCGCTGAGTTGTTACCGAAGGCGTCCTGGAACGTGCCGCCCACGTACATGTCCTGACCGGAACGGGCGATGGCGCGGATGCTGGGACTTATGGAGAACGCGCCGTTGCCGTTGTGCGAGCCGATGCCCGTCCACGTGGTCCCGTCCCAACGGACGAGATCGTCGGCGGTGCCGATGCCGCCTGCGTTATAGAAGTCGCCGCCGATCAAGACGTCGTTGTTGTTGGCCGTCGTGACATAGACGTCGTCGTTGATGGCGTTCGAGCCGCCCACCGGCGACCAGGCGTACTGGACGCTGGGAGCCGGCGCGGGCTCCCGCCCGAGCACGGCGGGCACGGTCGCCAACGAGCCCAGAATCAGTAGCAACGCAAACAAAAAAACGGCCGCGCCGCGTCGAGCCATTCCGCTCTCCCTCTCTCGCGCGCGGCCCTTGATCGATCCGTCGCCCCCACGTTTCGGTCCGGCGCGGGAGCAGCCTACAACAGCCGCTCCCGCCCGGACAACTGCTCAGCGGGCGTCTCTGGGTGACCGGGGCTCCGGTGAGATGCGTTCGCCAAGCTCGATCAATGCCTTGCTCACGGCCCTGCGTGGGCCTCCGCGGCGCGGGTGTGGTTGGCGGACGAGCTGGTTCCGCCAATGCCGTGGTCGAGTGTCGTCGGCCTCCGCTTCGAACGAGTCGTACCAAAGGTGATGGACCATGTCCGTTCCTCCTTCCCCGCCGCGATCCGCAGCTATTCGCTGGTGATGAGGACGCGGTCGTCCCCGTCTTCGATGTCGATGATTGGCCCACGCTGGCCGGAGTTGATGGCGCTCCGAATGCGATCCGCGTTCTCGTTGGACAGGCCGGGCAGATAGGCGGAGGCCCAGCCTGCGATGTTCATTGGCACGCGCAGGTTGACCACCGGCCGGCCACGCTCGGTGACCTGGATGCGCAGGTGGCGCGGCGTGTCCTGCGCGCGCGTCGCGCCCAGTGGCAGCGTCTGCGCCGGCGGCACTTCCGCCGTCTCAGGCTCGTGCGCCGTGTTCAGTGCGTTGAGAATCTCGTCGGCTTCCTCAGGCGTGAGAGCGCCCTCGGCAACGAGCTTGAGGATCTTCTCCACGTCAGCCATGACTAAGCCTCCTGGAGGCGACGGGTCGCCTCTTCAACGTCGATCTCGCCGCGCTCCAGGGCGCGCAGGACTTCGAGCTGGTCGACCGGCGGACGTTGGGTGGCCGTAGCCGACCGCCCATGGTCGACGCTGGGAGCAGCCGGTGGCATAGGTGGCATGGGTGGCATGGGTGGCATGGGTGCCATCGGTGGCATCGGGGGCATAGGTGGCATTGGTGGCGTGCCGTCCGGGAAGTCGATGTCCATCGACGATCCCGGTATGCCCCGTCGCAAGTCGCGCTCCATGCGCCGCTCCAGCTGACGCTCGAAGCGGTCGTACTTGCCGGGCCGTCCGTGGCGACCGCGGCCGTCGTCGTCATGCCTGTCGCGTGACGCGTCGCGTGAGCCGCGTAGGCGGACGTCGCCCGACAACGTTCGGAAGCGGACCTGGGCGGCGCCGTCGCCAGCGACCTTCGCGCGCGGCCCGCCGTGGTGCATATCCATGCTCTTCTTGATCTCGACCGTGACGCCCGTGGGCGACTCGATCGAAAGGTCGCCGCTAACGGTCTCGATGGTATGTACGGGGCCAACTCCTAGGCCAGCCTTGAGGTCGATGTCGCCGCTGACGGTGCGTGCCTCGAGACGGTCGACCAGCGACCCCTCGACGCTCACATCACCCGACGTCGATTGGACGATCAGCTCCGCCGGCTCAGCCGTCTTGACCTCGATTTCGCCGGAGACGGTCTGGACGCGCAACCTGCCACCGTCAGCATTCAGTTCGACATCGCCGGAGACGGTCTTGTATGACTGCTCGCCCGAAAGGAAATGGGCGCTGATGTCGGCGCTGACAGTGTTGATCGTGACCCGCGCCGCGCGCGGGACGTTGACCTGGAACTCCATGCCGTCACTCAGACCGAACCAGGTGCCGAACTGGGCGAACGAGCCGACTCGCTTCTCCACGTCGATGACCAGCGAGCCATCGCTCTTGCGCACGGTGATGGGCAGCGAATTGGAGCGCAGGCTCTGCGTCTGGGCCACCACGGTGACCTCATCGCCATCGACCGCGCGCAGCTCGACCTCGCCTGAGACGTTGTTGATCACCAGCTGGCCAGTGGCGCCGATGCGGTGCCGAATCTCGCTCGGGTTTGGGTAGCGCTCGTAGTTGTCACTCATTGCTCGTTTCCTCAGGCTGCTCCTCAGCAGCCGCTTCTTGTGCCTGTGGCTCATCGGCTTGCGCAACCGCGATCTCTTCCACGGCCGCCGCCGGGATTGGCTCGCCGCGCAGCCCTGCCGCGGCCTGTTCGGCCGTCAGCTCGTGGCGCGCCAGGCGCTCGAGGATCGAACGGCGTGTATCTGGATCCACTGTGGGCGCCGCGGCCTCTGTGCGCGGCGGCTCCGGCGGCATCGGCGTGCCATCCGCGAGATCCAAAGCGCGAAGGAGTGCCTCAACCCGGTTGCGGACCGTTGGATACGAAACGCCCAGCTCGCGTTCCAGCTCGCGCAGGTTGCCGCGCGAGCGCAGGAACGATTCGAGCAGCGCGTACTGCTCGCGGTTGAGCCGGCTGAAGCGGCCTACGGTGAATTCGCCTTCGATCGTGGTGCCACAGTTGCTGCAGTGCAGCCGCGTAACCGTCAGCGGGCTGTCGCAAACCGGGCAATCCGAGATCACTTCTCTCTGCATCTGACGGACCTGACCCCTTGTTGTTGTATCCAATGAGTCGGACAGTAAAACCACTCTTTCACTTTGTCAAGCCCGTACTTAACTTTGTGAAAGCCACGGCTCCCAAGGTCCCCGATCGTGCGCCCGTTTGCTGAAAACGCCGGCGCCCCACTGCCGCACCCGTAGACTTGCCCTCGCAGATGGCCCGTCTTGTCGAGTGCGTCCCCAACTTCAGCGAAGGCCGCGATACGGCCGTCGTCGACGCCATCGCGGGCCGCGTTTCGAGCGTGGCTGGCGTCCATCTGCTCGATCGGACGTCGGATCGCGACCACAACCGGAGCGTGCTGACGTTTGCCGGCGAGGCGGCCGCGGTGTCGACCGCCATGGAGGGCGCCATCGAGGAGGCCCTGGCGCGCATCGACATGCGCGTCCACGAAGGCCAGCATCCGCGCGTTGGAGCGGTCGACGTGATCCCGTTCGTTCCGCTCGGCGAGACGACGATGGACGAATGCGTCGCGCTGGCGCGTGACTTTGGAGCGCGCGTGGCACAGCGTTTCGACCTGCCTGTGTACCTGTACGCGCGCGCCGCTCAACGACAAGAGCGCGAGGTGCTGGCTGACATCCGCCGGCCCCAGTTCGAGGGCCTGCGCGACCTCATCTCGACACCCGAGTACGCACCCGACTTTGGACCCAGCCACGTGCATCCCACTGGGGGCGCGGTCGTCATCGGCGCGCGGCCGTTCCTGATCGCCTACAACATCAACCTTGAGAGTCACGACATCGACCTCGCCAAGGAGATCGCCAAGCGCGTGCGCGAACGGACGGGCGGCCTGCCGCGCGTCCAGGCGCTCGGAATGTTCCTCGACGATCTCAACTGCTCTCAGGTGTCGATGAATTTGCTCGATTTCTCGATCACGCCCATCTGGCGCGTATGGGAGGCGGTCGGCGCTGCCGCGGCCGAGCACGGCGTGGAGCTGCGCGAATTGGAGCTGATCGGCCTCGCGCCCATCCGCGCGCTCATCGACGTCGCCGATCACATCGACGTGGACGCAGCGCTCTCGGACGCGCAACGGATCACGCGCGCGGCGGAGTGGCTCAAGATTTGCGACTTCGACCCGTCGATGGCCCTGGAGATCCGCCTGGCAGAGGCCGAACGAGCCGAGCCGTGAGCGAGCTGCCCGGCCTGCTCGTCCACAACGCAGCGGAGGTCGTCACTGTCGCTGGCGGCATCCGACGCGGCGCGGATCAGGCGCAGATCGGAGTCATCGACAGCGACGGCGCCGTCGCGGCCTACGAGGGCCGCATCGTGGCCGTGGGTCGGCTCGCGGATGTCGAGCAACGCCTGACTGGGATGGGCATTGCCTCTTCGTCAGTGGCTCGTCTGGACGCGCGGCAGGGAACCGTCACGCCCGGGCTGGTCGACCCGCACACCCACTCAATCTTTGCCGGCACGCGCCAGGCGGAAGTCGAGCTGCGCCAGCGCGGTCACAGCTACCTCGAGATCCTGGCTGCCGGTGGCGGCATCCTCCAGACGGTGCGTGAGACACGCGCCGCGCCGGACGAAGTCCTGCTCGCAAATGCGCGGCGCTGGTTGGCCGAAATGCTCAGCCACGGCGTAACGACGGTGGAGGTCAAATCCGGCTACGGCCTGAGCGCAGACGATGAGCTGCGCCTCTTGCGCCTGGCGGGCCAACTGGCCGCGGAGGGGCCACTCGACATCGTCCCCACGTTCCTTGGCGCGCACGCGATCGGGCCGGAGTTCCGCGGCCGCGAGGATGCCGCTGCCGCGTACATGCGCAGCGTCATCGAAGAGCAGCTCCCACGCGTCGTCGAGCAGGGCATCGCCACTTCATGCGACGTGTTCTGTGAGCGTGGCGTGTTCGACGTGGACATGTCGCGCCAGCTGCTGACACGGGCGCAGGAGCTGGGCCTGGGCGCGCGGCTGCATGCGGACCAACTGAGTTCGACCGGCGGCGCGGAGGTCGCCACGGAAATCGGCGCGCTATCGGCCGACCACCTGGGCGGCGTGTCCGAGAAGGGCATTGCCGCTCTCGCGGCCGCGGCTGAAGGCGGCGGCGCGACCGACGATCGCGACGCTGCTGCCGGTGAGCGCGTTCTACCTGGACGAGCCGCATTTCGCGCCGGCACGCGCGCTGATCGAGCATGGCGTGCCAGTTGCCGTGGGAACGGACTTCAACCCGGGCTCGTCACCGGCACCCAACGCTCAGCTGGCGATGGCCTTCGCCGTTCACCGGCTGAAGCTGTCCGCCGCGGAAGCGCTCGCGGCAATGACCATCAATGCTGCCGCCGCGCTCGGCCTGGAGCAGACCCACGGCTCGATCGAGGAGGGCAAGCACGCCGATCTGGTCCTGTGGGAGCCCGATTCGTACACGCTGCTGCCCTACTGGCTGGGCGCGAACCTGGTGCGCAACGTGGTCAAGCGCGGACGCATCGTGTACGAGGTGGGCTCCACTTGAGCAATGGGGCGACGGTCGTCATCGCCTTCGCGGCCGGCGTCGTCCTGGCTTTGGTGGGTCTAGTCCTGGGCTTGATCGGGATGGCGGCGACGGTCTTAGCAGCGGTGTTGACCTTGTTGATGCTGGGCCGCTTCGCGTTCGCTGGCATCGCAATCGCGATTGGTGGGACGTGGACTGTCGTGTTTGCGCTCGCGACTCAGAATTGCGCTGCAGCTGACCAGCCATGCGGCGCGACGCCCGTCGATCTGACGCCGCACATCGTCATTTCGCTGCTGGTGCTTGCATCGGGTGTAGTTGTCGGGTTTCTGGCGGTGCGCCGCTCGAGGGAGAGAGTCAGCCAGGGCTAGCTGCGGCCGCGCGGGTCGAGCACGGTGACGGTCGTCTCAGGAGGCAGTGACGAGCCCGTCACCTGCAGCTTGGGCTGCGGGTCACCTTTGGGCACGCTCATCTCATGCAGGAACTTGTCCAGCTCGGCAATGCCCACCTCGCCGTCCATGGGCATGGGCACGATCATCTTCGCGTCCAGCTGCGCGACGAGCTCAGCGGCACGTGCGGCCGCGAGCGACCCACCCACTGGCACGCACACCACGTCTACCTGGCCGATCTCGCCCAGCTGTGTCTGGGTCAGCAGGTGGCCCACATCGCCCAGGTGCGCGACGTGGACGCCGTCGAGCTCGTAGACGAAGCAGATGTTCGATCCGCGCTCTGATCCCTCGTGCTCATCGCGGTACGTCTGCACGCCCGTGATCAAGACGTGGTGGACCTCGAACTCGCCGGGCGAGTCGAGCAGGAAGGACGTCTCAAGGCTTGAGGGCACACGCTGACCGTCAGTGCGCGAACTTTTGCGTTTGGAACCCAGGTCCAATGTCTGCTGTCCGTCGCCATGGCTGTAGGTGACGATGTCGGCGGTCAGACCGCGCCCGGTCGGCCCCACGATGCGCGGGAAGGCGTCCGTCGCAACGATGCCCTCGCGACCGCGCAGTCGGAGGCAGGTCTCGCCAAAGGAAACGATCTCCATGAGCGGATTGTCGCAGCCGCAACGGGAACGGACGGCAAAAAGAAACGAGGGGCGCCTGCCCAATTGGCGCCCCTCGTTCCGAGGGAGGGAGAGGGAACGCGAAGCGCTGCTTCGTATTCCGCTGATTGGAAATGTAGGACGGCTGCGTGAAGCAACCAGACGGCGAACGGTGAAGAAACAGACATCAATCGATCTGGTCCACAATTCGACCATGACCCAGATCTCAATCAAGCTCGGGCGCAGGCTCACGACCATCGGTTTGGTCGTCGCGCTCGTCGCCGTCGGCTGCACCACTGTGACGCCTCCGCCGACTATCGGACCGGTGCCGACCCCGCGGCCAACACCTGCGGCGAGCCAGCCAGCTACCAACCCGGCCAGCACTGCGACGCCCGCCGCGCCACCGACGGTACCCGGCTCAACGCCGCCGCCGCAGACGTCGACGCAGCCGGGCACGCCGGCGCCCTCCGGATCGGCCGGCCCGGCGACGCCCGCGCCCACGGTCGACCCCGCGATCGCCTCTCAGATCGACGCGGTCGTGGCGCAGGTTCCGCCCATCCGCGAGCTGCAGCCGACCAAGGACGTGCCCTACCGCGTCATCAGCCGCGATGATTTCAAGAACTACCTGCTGGCCAGCGCGGACGAGGACACCACGCCGGCGTGGCGCGCGGCTGAGGAGCGATTCCTGAAGCGCATGGGCCTGCTGCCCCAGGACGCGAACCTTGATCAGTTGCTGCTGGAGCTGTACACGCAGGAAGTCGCCGCCTACTACGACCCAGCAGACGGCACCTTCTACATCATCCAACGCGATGCGCCCTTCGGCCCAGTCGACAAGGTCACGACGGCGCACGAATACACCCACGCGCTCCAGGATCAGCACTTCGACCTGGAGGGCAATCGCATCAAGGACCCGGCGGAGGGCGACGCGGCGCTCGGTCAGATCTCCGTCATCGAGGGTGATGCGACGCTTACGTCACAGAACTGGATGCGCACCAACCTGACCCCGGCCGAGCAGCTTCAGCTCCTGCAGGACGCTCTGGGCCAGGTCGGCAGCGACCAGCTGGCCAACATGCCGCTGATCCTGCGCCGCCAGCTCGAGTTCCCGTACACGGAAGGCTTCCTGTTCACGTCCGACATCTGGGGTCTGGGCGGCTACGACGCGGTCAACCAGGCGATCCAGACACCTCCCGCGTCGACCGAGCAGGTCCTGCACTCGGACAAGTACTTCAATCACGAGGCACCGGTGGCAGTGACACTCGATGACCTGTCAACGACCCTGGGCTTTCCCAGTGTCTACCAGCAGACGATGGGCGAGCTGAACATCCAGGTCCTGGCTACGGGCGGTGAGAAGCCCGCACTCGACGTACCCGGCCTGCCTGCTCAGTGGCCGCACCAGGAAGTCGCGGCCGGTTGGGGCGGCGACCGATTGAGCATGTATGAGCGGGATGAAGCCAATTCGTGGCTGATCGACTGGCAGACGGCGTGGGACACGCAGGCTGACGCGGACGAGTTCGCGGCCCGCATCGGCGAGCTCCAGGGCACATTCCAGGGCACGACCCGGCTGATCAACGGGCCGCAGACGGTGCGTGTCGTGATCGCCTCTGACCCGAGCCTGTTCCTGGCGCTGCCGTCGGGCTGATCCGGACGGCTGCGGCGCCTACATCGCGTCGGGCGCGCTGATCCCCAATAGGCCGAGCGCAGAGGCGAGCGTGACGCGCGTCGCGTCGACGAGCGCGAGGCGATGGGCTGACGTCTGTGGATCGGCGGCGTCGACCACGCGCCGGTCGCGGTAGTAGGCGTGGAACGTGGTCGCCAGCTCGGTCGCGAACGCGGTGATGGCCTGGGTTTCGCGTGCCGCCGCCGCGTCGCGAACGATGTCGGGCAGGCGCAGCAGGTCCTTGGCGAGGCCCAGCGCCACGTCGTCACCCGTTAGGCCGCCCTCAAGGGTCGCGCTCGCTGCCAGCCCAGAGTCGGCCGCCTTGCGCAGGATCGAGCTGATCCGCGCGTGCGCGTATTGCACGTAGTAGACCGGGTTCTCACTCGACTGCTTGCGTGCCAGCTCGATATCGAAGTCGATGCCCGTTGACGGTGCGCGCGAGGCGAAGAACCAGCGCGCGGCATCCACGCCGACTTCCTCGAGCAGCTCGTCGAGCGTGACGAACTCGCCGGAGCGCTTGGACATCGAGACCTCTTCGCCATCGCGCACGAAGCGCACCCAGGCGATGAGCAGAACGTTGACCGCGTCGCGATCTCGACCGAGCGCCTGGGCCGCATTCTTGAGCCGCGCGACCGTGCCATGGTGGTCCGCGCCCCAGATGTAGATCAGCTCATCAAAGCCCCGGCTGAACTTCTCGAGAACGTAGCCGATGTCGCTTGCGAAATAGGTCGGTTCCGTGTTCGAGCGAATAACGACGCGGTCCTTGTCATCGCCGAAGTCGGTCGAGCGGAACCACAATGCGCCGTCCTGCTCGTACATGTAGCCGGCGGCCTTGAGCTCGTCGATGCCCCTCTGCACCCAGCCCTTGTCGTGGATGGAACCCTCGCCCGTCCAAACGTCGAAACGCACGCCAAGAGTCGCCAGGCTGCGCTCGATACCTGCGCGCACGCGCTCTGACGCCCAGGCGCCGACTACCCAGCCGGCCTTCGCCTCGTCGCTTGCCGCCTGCGTCGCAACTTCTTGCGGCAAGTCTTGCGCCAGTGGCGCGACGTAGTCGCCGTGGTAGCCATCGTCGGGCACAGCCCGGCCCTGGTGGAGAGCCCAGACCGACTGTCCGAGCTTCTCAACCTGTGAGCCAAAATCGTTGAAGTAGTACTCGCGCGTGGTTTTGTGGCCGACGGCGTCGAGGACGCGGCAGAGCAGGTCGCCGACGAATGCGCCGCGCGCGTTGCCGACGGTCAGAGGTCCGGTCGGATTGGCGCTGACGAACTCGACGTTGATGCTCTTTGGGCTGGCCGTCTGGCTGCGGCCGTAGTCGAGCCCCGCGGCGCGGATGGCGTCGACCGACTGCTCGACGTGGCTCGGATTGAGCCAAACGTTGACGAAGCCAGGACCGGCGACCTCTGCACGCGCGATGACATCGTCCGCGGCCAGAGCGGTAGCCAGATCGTTGGCAATGTCACGCGGCGGCCGCTTCAAGTCGCGTGCCAGCTTCATTGCCAGATTGGTCGAGAAGTCGCCGTGCTCGGCCGTCTGCGGCCGCATCACCTCGATCAAATCCGGCTGGATGCCAAGCGCCGTTTGCGCGACAGCGCGGATGCGCCGCTCAACGAGATCGCGCGTCGTCTCCACGTCCGCAGCGTACCGGAGATTCGAAGTCTCTCCCGCGACTGCTCACGTTCCGACCGGCCAATCCTCAACGAGCAGGCCGGTCATCGGGAAGTCCTGTGGGTTGCCGGTAGCCAAGCGGCCACCGGCGGTCACCACGCAAGCGGCGATGAGGCAATCGGCCTGGCTCAGCGTTATGCCCTCCGCGCCGAAATCGCGCCGCCATTCGCCGGCTCGAACTGCCTCCTCCTGACCGATTGGCAGAACGATGAGCCCGGCGAAAAGTCTGTCGGCCGCCGCCCGTTCGGACACTCGAAGCCCGCGAACGATCTCTTCGACATTGATCGCCGTGGTGGCGAGAATCTCGTGCGACTGAGCGAGCGCGTTCACGCGATCTGCGGCAGGGCGCCCTCGAAGGTGGTCGATCAGGACAGTCGAATCGAGGACGATCATCCGACGCGACGCTGGTCCCCGCGACGCTGGCGGCGAACCCAGACCTGCGGATCGTCGTCCCAATCGTGCCCGGATGAGTCGATCGTTCCCGCCGACGCGCGAAGCGCTTCGAGTCGCTCACGACTTGCCAGCGCGGCGAGAACAGAGTCGCGAATGAACTGGCTTCGGCCGCGTTCGCCGGCGACCTCATCGACTCGTTCGAGCAGATCTCGATCCATGTCTATGTGCACACGCATGTGCTGATCTTAGCCCACGCACTAGAGCCCCCGTCGCGCCCAAATATCCACTAACGCGTAGGTGCGGACGATGGTCCGGCCGAAGGACACGGCGGTCCGGGTGGGCCAGGGATCGCGCTCTTTGAGACACCCGTTGCAACGTCGCCGATCTGAACGTACCAGCCAGGCAGTGAGGTCACGGGGCCCGTCCAGAGAGTGACACCGTCGTTCGCTCGGACAACCGACAAGTCCCACGGCAACTGAGGTACGGATGACACGCCCGCAATGACGCTTGCGCCACCTCCACATGGAACGGTCGCGACGCTCACGTCGTTGACCTTGACCAGCAGATCCGGACCCCCTCGATTCTCAACTGACAGCACCGCCGCAGATCTTGGCACTGACGAAGTTGCGCACGAGGCGAACAGCAGGCTGGCGGCGAAAACTACGAGCGCCGCGCGCACCTCAGCGGATCGCGAGTTCGAGGCCGGGTTGGGCGATGCTTGACGTCGCCTTCGAACAGTCTGGCGGCGGCGGCGCGCGCGTCGCTTTCGCGCCGATCGTCAAGGATGTGCGTCAAGATCAGGTTCTTCGCGCCACCGCGCGCCGCCGCCCCCGCGGCCTCGCTCGCGGTCATGTGGATGGGCACTTCCGATTTGCCCGCGCCCCAGGCCGCCTCAGTCAGGAGCGTGTCGCCCTCACGGATGAGCGGCACCAGATCGTCGGCCACTCCGCAGTCGCCTGAGTAGACGAGGCCCGGCCCGTCGCCCGTCGCAGCGGACACGCGAAACGCGAACGAGTCAGGGATGTGCGTGACGTGCCTAGCCTCGATGAGCAAGTCGCCCACCGCGAACGTCCGCACCGCCAGCGACTCACCCGCCAGGTCGGACAGGAAATCCGGGTCCGCCTGGAACTCGCCCATGCGCGCGCGGAGCTCGGACGGCGAATGCAGAGCCGGACCGTAGCCGCGGTTCTCGTACTTGACCCAATGGCGCAGCGGGATGAGGTCGACGTTGTGATCGGCATGCATGTGGCTGATGAACACGGCCGCCACGTCGCCGAACGACGTGTAGCGCCACGTTTCCGGGAATGAGCCCGCGCCCAGGTCGAGCATCACCCGGGTCGAGCCGTGTTCGACCAGGTAGCAGCTCGACGACCGACCCGGCCGGACCGTGTACGACGGCGCGCAGCCGACAACCGTCAGCTTCACGGCCACCACTCCGCGATCCGCTCGACCAGCTCCGTCAGCGAGTCCACGACCAGCGTGCCCTGCCGGCACGTCGCCTTCAGCGATGACGCCCCAGGGTCCGCGGCGCAGGAAGACCGGTCGCAAGCCGGCAGCGGCGGAAGGTCGGACGTCGTTGTCCAATCGGTCACCGACGTAGGCGACGTCCTCCGCTTGGGCGTCCATTTCTGTAAGTGCGCGCAGGTAGAACTCAGGTGCCGGCTTGCTGACGCCCCACTCGGCGCTCATTGCCATCAGGTCGGGCGCGATGCCCAGGGCGCGCAGCTCGGCGGTTCGCTGCGCGGGCTGGTTGGCGAAGATCGCGATCCGGTAGCCCGCGAGCTGCAGAGCCTCGATCGTTGGGATCGCATCGGGATAGAGATCGCTCGCCTGGAAGCCGCCGTATTTCACGTCGAACGTGGGGTAGAAGGCCTGCCAGTCGGGCCGGCCCGACCATCTTGAAGACGTCGCGATGATCGTCGCCATCGGAGATCACGGCACCCAGCGCCGCCATGAATGTCAGCCGGGTAATGCCCAGCAAGTCCGCCCATGTGCCCCACACCCGCGTTTCGTCGACGAGCGTCTCACCGACATCGAAGCAGACCCAGCGCTGGCCCACGGTTTAGATGAGCCGCAGCTCGCGGCCCACTTTCTCGAAGGCGTTGATGCACGTCTGGAGATCGTCGCGCGTGTGCTCGCTGGTGACGATGGTGCGCACACGCGCCTTGCCCAGCGCGACCGTGGGGAAAACCACGGACGTGGCAAAGACGCCTTCCTCGAACAGCCGCGCGGCAAGCTGCTGCGCCTTCGACTCGTCGCCGGCAATGACCGGCGTGATGGGCGTCTCGCTGACGCCCGTGTCGAAGCCCAGCGCCTGGAGTGCCGACTTGAAGAAGCGCGTGTTGTCCCACAGCCGGGCGATCCGCTCCGGCTCGTTCTCGAGCACGTCGATCGCGGCGATGCACGCGGCGGCCACGGCCGGCGGCTGCGACGTGGAGAAGAGCAGCGTCCGGCAGCGCTGGACAAGGAAGTCCTTGAGATTCTGGCTACCCGCGATGTAGCCGCCCATCACGCCGATGGCCTTTGACAGCGTGCCCACCTGGATGTCGACGCGACCGTGCATGTCGAAATGGTCGATCGTGCCGCGGCCGTTCCTGCCCAGCACGCCTGAGGCGTGCGCGTCGTCGACCATGACCGCGGCCTCGTAGCGATCCGCGACATCGCAGATGCCGGGCAGCGGCGCGATGTCGCCGTCCATCGAGAAGACGCCGTCGGTGATGACCAGGATCGCGCGATAGGGACCGTTCGGGCCGCCGGTCGCGCGTGCGTCGCGCAGCACCTTCTCAAGGCCGTCGACGTCACGATGCGGAAACACGCCGCGCGCGGCCTTCGACAGCCGGACACCGTCAATGATCGACGCGTGATTAAGCTCGTCACTCACGATCAGGTCGTTTGCGCCGGTGACCGCCGGAATCGTGCCGCTGTTGGCGGCCAGGCCCGACTGGAGCGTCAGCACGCCCTCGACGTGCTTGAAATCCGCCAAACGGCGCTCGAGCTCCTCGATCAGCGTCGTGTCACCGGCGATCGTGCGCACGGCGCCGGTCCCGACGCCGAACTCGCGCACCGCCTTCTCAGCCGCGTCGACGAGGCTCGGGTGGGTTGTCAGGCCCAGGTAGTTGTTCGACGAGAGGCTGATCACGGGGCGGCCGTCGACAACGGTGTGGACCGCCTGCGGCGCGCTCATCTCGCGCAGCGGGCGGTACAGGTTCTGCTCGCGCAGCGTGGCCAGCTCGTCGCCCAGATAGCTCAGCGGATCGGCGCGCATCGTCTTCACGAGTGATCCTCCTGGGGCAGCAGCACGACCTTGCCCGCGTGACCGGCCGCGACCAGGTCGAACGCCTTCTCGTAGTCGGCCAGCGGCATGCGGTGCGTGATGATCGGGGACAGGTCCAGGCCCTCTTCGAGCAGTGCCGTGGTGCGGTACCACGTGTCCCACAGCTGACGGCCGGTGATGCCATAGATGCGCAGGCCCTTGAAGATGACCTCCTTGGACAGGTCGATCGTGGCCGGCACGGTGTGCGTGCCCAGCAGCGAGACGCGGCCGCCGTTGGTCACGGCCTCCAGACCTTGGTGCAGGGCAGATGCCTGGCCGGACATCTCGAGCACGATGTCGACGCCGTTGCCGTCCGTCTCCGCGCGCAGCCGGCTGACCACGTCGTCCCGAGCATCGAGCGCGAGGTCGGCGCCCATCCGTGTCGCCATCTCCAGCCGCTCCGGGTTGATGTCAGTGGCGTAAACAGCACGCGCGCCGGCCTTCTTGAGGACCGCAATGCTCATCAGGCCGATCGGCCCGCAGCCTGTGACAACCGCCGTCTGGCCCGCCACTTCCTCGACGAACGCGCTGAAGACCGCGTTGCCGAGCGGCTCCTGCAAAGCCGCGATCTCGAACGGATAGCCCTCGAACACCCACGCGTTCTGCTCTGGCAGGACGATGTACTCGGCGAAAGCCCCGGGGACGTGGACCCCCAGGATGCGCATGTTCTGGCACACGAAGGCGCGGCCCGTGCGGCACTGGTAGCACGTCCAATCGACGATGTGCGTCTCTGCGGCGACCATGTCGCCGACGTTGATGCGCGTCGCGCCCGGGCCGCGTGCGACCACGACGCCGGCCATCTCGTGGCCGAACGTCATCGGCGGCGGACCGAAGTTCTGCTGCGCCCACGGATCCCAGCGCTCGATGTGGATGTCCGTGCCGCACACGCTCGCGGCATGGACGCGGACGAGCACCTCGCCCTGGCCAGGCTCAGGTACGGGGACCTCGCGGATGGCTGCGCCCGGTGCCGCCGATTCCTTGACCAGCGCGCGCATCGTGGTTCCAATCGGCGGAGCGTCGACCACTGCCGCCGATTGGGTTGTCATGCGCTGATAGTGCGCCTCGCTACGCGCGCCGTCACGGTCATTTTGCCTGTGATCGAGGGGCTATTGATCACTTCCAGCGCGCCTCAGCAGATGGACTTCTCCGGCTCCGTGCCGGCATCCATCCATTGCTGGGTGAAGGTGAGCGCTGTGTCCTTGTCGAACTCGTTGGTCAGATACGCCCGGCCCCAGGCTAGGTACGCGAAGCGCGTATCCATGCTGTCGAAGCGCGCGACGATTACTTCCTTGTTGGGGGGTGGGCAGCCCTGGCTGGGATCCGCCGTTGGTGCCGCGTTGAAGAAGTCCTGCATCTGCTGCATCTCCACGTCCGACGGGCAGTCATTCAGGCCGGTGCAGCGGTACAGCACGACGACCCAGCCATGCTCCAGGTTGTGCACCCAGCCGCCGGGCGGCTGAGGCTGATTGGTCGGGTACACGGCGGCCTTGATCGGGCCGATGCCGGGGATGTTGTAGTGGTCACCGGAGGTCGGCGGGCAGAAGCCGTACTCGATCACCTGGTTGGGATTAAGCACGTGGTTGCGGCCAAGGATCTCAGTCGTGAAGCCCAGGCGGAGCGTCGGTTCGGCGGTAGGAGCTGTCGACGCAGCGGGTGAGCCGGACGCAGCCACAGATGCGGTTGGTTGAGCGGTTGGCGCAGCCGACGCTGACGGAGAGCCCGACGCAGAGGCGTCGCCTGATGCGGCGGGCGTTGCCGACGGAGCCGAAGTTGGTGCGGCGGTGGGCGTAGCCGCAGCTGTGGGCGTGGCTAGGACGCTCGGCGCAGGCGTTGGCAGCGTCTCGACCGGACCCGGAGTCAGCAGCGAATCGCACACGTACTTTGGTCCGCGCGCCACGAAATCACCGGATGGGCCCTGGTTGGCGAAGAACAGGAAATAACCCACCAAAGCGACGCCAAGGACGGCGGCGCCGCCGATGATCAACGCGCGATAACGCTCGAAGAAGCTTGGCTGGGCCGCAACCGCGCGCCGCGGCCGGTTACTCGAACGGTTGGTGCGCGTCGAGCGCGGCTTGGACGTCGAGGGCGTAGTTGATGCCGTGGACGGCGTCGAGGCGCTTGGACTTGGCGAAGCGCTTGCGGCGGGACCTGTCTGGTCCGACGTCGCTTCGGGAGTCGGCGCGGGAGTCGGCGCAGGACTCGGCCGTGGCGTGACCGGCCGGCGTGAACGTTTAGCCACTGCTTTGGGGGTCTCCTGTGGGCGCTATGGCGCGGCTGAGCGCGCGGGCGTCGCTCGAAAGCCTACGGCAGCCGGCGTTTCCGTGCCGGACTGAGAACACGCTGATGACGGTCAGGGCTCACTGAACCAGCTGCGCACACGCTCGCCGCGGAGCGACGTGAACAACAGCCCGGTCAGCCCGATGCCAAAGATCGCGCCGGGCACGCCCGCCCAGAAAAACATGATCAACGCGATCGGCACGGCCAGCGAACAGAGGCCCAGTGACAGCATCCACGCCGCCTGCTTGCGTTGCAGGATCAGCGTCAGGGTGAAGATCAGGTACGCGAGCAGGAGCATCCACAGCAGGCCGATGGGCGATACGGGCGCCTCGACGGCCTGGTTGATGATCAAGGGCAGAGTCAGCCCGACGCCGGCCAACAGGATGAAGCCGAACGCGAGCACGAGTTTCACGCCGTTTGGCATTGAGCGGATCACTTGGAGCATCGACTGTCGATTTTCGCACCTTGCGAAGCGTGACCCGTCCGCCCCGCGGCGCGCTTCCTGTAGCGTTTCATGCGCTTGACACAAACAAACTTCGAGGATCCGCCGGCATGGGTCGCTGACGCGGTCTTCTACCAGATCTTCCCCGACCGCTTTGCGTCCAGCGCGCGCGTACCCAAGCCCGGCGCGCTCGAGCCGTGGGACGCGCCGCCCACGCACCACGGCTACAAGGGCGGCGATCTGCTGGGCATCGTCGAGCACCTCGACTACCTGTCCGACCTGGGCATCAACGCGCTGTACCTGACGCCGATCTTCGCCTCGGCCTCGAACCATCGCTATCACACGTACGACTACTACCGGGTAGATCCGCTGCTTGGTGGGGACGACGCGCTACGCGAGCTACTCGACGCGGCCCACGCGCGCGGCATGCGCGTCGTGCTCGACGGCGTCTTCAACCACTCCGGCCGTGGCTTCTGGCCGTTCCACCACGTGCTCGAGAACGGTGCCCAGTCGCCGTACGCGGACTGGTTCTATCTCGACGACGAGGTGCGCGCCGGTCGTCGCTCGTTGCGTGCCTATCCGGGGCGACGTGAGCGTCAGCCACTCGGCTACGAGGCGTGGTGGGGCCTGCCGGCCCTGCCCAAGCTCAACACCAACAACCCGCATCTGCGCGAGCACCTGCTCGGCGCGGTCGAGCATTGGCTCCGTTTCGGAATCGATGGCTGGCGGCTCGATGTCGCAGAGGAGATCGACGCCGGCTTCTGGCGCGAATTCCGCCACCGAGTCCGCGCTGTCAACCCGGACGCCTACATCGTCGCCGAGATCTGGCGCGAGAAGCCCGAGTGGCTGACCGGCGACACGTTCGACGCGCTCATGAACTATCCACTGACGGAGGCGTTGCTCTCGTTCGTGGCCGCTCGTCAGCTGGACATGGACGTGGTCCATTCACAACACGAGTACCGCCAGTTCGTGCGGCCGATCAACGGCCACGAATTCGGGTCACGCCTCGAGCACCTGCTGACCGCGTACCGGCCGCACAACGTGTCGGCTCAGCTCAATCTGCTGGGGAGCCACGACACGGCGCGCTTCCGCACCGTCGCGGGTGGCGATATCGCTTCCCTGCAGCTGGCACTGCTGGCGGTCATGACCCTGCCGGGCGCGCCGTGCATCTACTACGGCGACGAGGTGGGCATGGAGGGCCGCCACGATCCGGACTGCCGGCGCGCGTTCCCATGGGACGAGTCGCGTTGGGACACGGATCTGCTTGGGTTCGTCCGTGCTGCGGCGACACTGCGCCACGCCCGGCCGGTGCTCCGGCACGGTTCGTTCAAGCTGCTTGCCGCGACCGATGAAGCGGTTGCGTACGCCCGATTGGACGACACTGATGCCGTGATCGTTGTCCTGAACTCCGGCGACGGATCGCTGGAGATGACCCTGACGGCCGACGAGCTGCGCGGGCGCACTTTCGAGCCGGTCGGCCTGGCGGGCACGGCGGGCGCGTCTGTGTCAAGCGATGAATTGGGCGTCAAGCTCGTCGTCGGTGGCAGATCAGGCGCAGTGGCGGCAAGCACATGACGCCGCTGCGCTGGGTGCTGTGGATCTTCGCCATCGGATCGGGGCTCCTGTCTGCCTTCGCCCTGTTCATCGACAGCTCGCCGACCAAGCTGCCGCTGCTTGTGGCGTCGCTGTCGGTCTTTGGCATCACCATCGGCATCCTGGGCTTCATCCTCGCCGGTTCGGCGGCACGCACCGGTGAAGACGAACGCCTGGGTCGTGCCCTGGGGCTCGCCTTTGTCGCCGGTCTCTTCGTCCTTGCGGCCGCGGGCTCGCTGGCCATGGCTCTCGTCCTGGGCATCCTCGCCGCGGGCGTGGGCTGAGACTGCTCTGTAAACTCGGAGCCGCCCGCCCCCATCGTCTAGAGGCCTAGGACGCCACCCTTTCAAGGTGGAGATCAGGGGTTCGAATCCCCTTGGGGGCACCAGTGTCCGCCACACATCCTGACGACTGCCCTCTTAGACAGCCAGAACTGAGCAGATGTCGATGAAGCTGCCGGTGTACGAGAACGACGTCGATACGAACGTATCCCCGTCGAACGTCTGTTCGGCCCGTCCTGTGATTCGCAGGAAGAGCCCAGGCGCTTCGACCACACCCTAAGGGCCAACGTCGCCCGCGTACAGCCTGATGCCGAACTGGCCCTGGTATGGACCAGGTACTCATTGGCGTCCGGGTCATACCTTTCGACGCTCTGCATCACGACGTGATGGAGGAACGACGCACCTGACGCCGGGTTGCTCAGAGTCCCGTAGCCGTTGAGCTTGACGAACTGCGTTCCATCCTCAAAGGTGAAGATCGTCCGCTTGATGTTGATCGGGTCGAAATTGACCTGAAAGGCGCAGGGCTCACCCGCTGGGTTGACGATTGGTCCGGGTGTTCCGAGGACCAGCTTGTCAGGCTTCGCGGCCGCGACGATAGGCGCCGTCACCAAAGTACCGAGCATCAAGGCAGCACCAACGCAGACCAGCCGCCAAACCCGCAAACGCTTGAACATCACTCACAACCTCCGCTCCCGAATCGGCCCCCGCTACGTGTATTGACGGTTTTCGAGATCGGATTGCTCAATCTTTTGCGGTCAGGCCGTTGTGCGCACACAGGCCTGACTTGCCCCGGCTGGCGTCAGCGCGGCAGCGGGTTCGGGCCGGTGGCAGTCACGAGCGCCTGAGGCGCCCAGTTTTCGACGTGGTGGAACCCCTCGAACAGGATTCCACTGTCCAGCTCGACTGACGCCTGCAGTGACAGTCGATAGAACTTCACGTGGGTGAAGTCCTCCATCAGGATGTAGACGGGATCGGGAACGCTGGTCGGACCCTGGAACTGCTGTCCGGTGAGGACGGGCTTGTGGGTCTCGACGAAAGCGTCAAATGTGTCGCCGACCACGACGCCGAGGTGCTCCAGGCCCATCTTGTAGACGCGCTGGTGGACGGGCGGGATGAGCTCGATGAGCGGCACTTCCTTGCCGTCGAGGACCTCGAGCGGTTGAGCGGGGACGATCAGTGAGATCGGGCGGCCGTTCCAGACGTTCTCGCGATTTGCGGCGGCATAGCGTTCGAGCTGCCCGCGCACACGCACGTACTCATCCCATTCGGCGACCCGGTAACAGACGTGACTCAGCGTGTATGGGCTGATGTCGATGCCACGCGACATGAGCCGGTCGCGCTGCTGCGCCGCGAACGCCCGGTAGTCCCCGATGATGTCCTCGATCGGATCTGTCATCAGCCGCCTCCTTCTGGCCCCAGATAGAAGTATGGCGGCGTGCGCTACGGGATCAGCGGACGGAGCGTTTCGTGCGGGTCAGCGAGTTGAGGGTGAAGGCTGCCCATGACCAGGAACGAGACAGCAACTATTGCGAGGAAAACTCCTGCCAACGTGAGGAGATCTACACGGCTGGCTCGCCGGGCGATCCATTCCTTAGGTGTCATGGGCATCAAGGATCGATCGTCGTGGCGCTTCGGAAACCCCCCGTTCGTCATGCCGCGGCGGCTAGGGCTCCAGCTCAGTGCCGTACCAGACCTGGTCGTAGCCGTGCCAATTGGTGGCGCCGCGGTAGGTGAGGCCCAGCTTCTCCATGACGCGTTGCGAGCGGACGTTGTCGGGTCGTGTGATCGAGATGATGTGGCGCAAGCCTTTCTCGCGCGCGAACTCCAGCGCGGCCAGCGCAGCCTCGGTCGCGTAGCCCTTGCCCCACGCTGAGCTGGCCAGCGTCCAGCCCACCTCCGCATCCTGGGGCGAAACCGTCCAGTCGACCTGGTCTACGAGGCCGACGCGGCCGATCATTTCTTCCGTCGCCTTCTCTTCAATCGCCCACAGTCCGAATCCGAACTGCTGCCAGTGATTGAGCCAATGGGCGATGCGAGCCTCCGTTTGGCTCGGATCGACGCCGAGCCAAGCGTTGACCTCCGGGTCGGAGTTGATCGCGCGCATCGGCTCGATGTCGTCCTCACGCCAGCCGCGCAGAAGTAGACGCTCCGTGCGTAGTTCGGGGACTCGAACATCTGGCAGCACGACAGCGAACATTAGACACGTGCAGCGACGGCGAGAGGACAAGCCCGTCTGGGTCGCCGTGCCCGCCGCGGTCCGAGAGGAGGCGGAGCGGATCCTCGGCGCACGCGTCCTGCGCGCGGTTCGCGCATTCGGTGGCTACGGGCCGTCCGCGACATTCGTACTGACGCTCGCCGACGACAGACGCGCGTTCTTCAAAGGCGTCTACCCGCTGCCTGAAGGCTCGGCTGTGAAATGGGCGCATGACGAGGAAGAGCGCGTGTACCAGGACCTCGCGCATCTGATCTCGCCCTGGGCACCGTCGTATTTCGGATCGCTCCGGGTTGACGGGTGGAAGGCAATCCTGATCGAAGCAGTTGCCGGCGCCCGAATGCCGCCTTGGACGCCGTCACGCGCGGAGCGTGCCGCGCGCTCGTACGCCGAGTTCCACGCCGGGACGGAGGGCAGGCAACTGCCGGAATGGTTGTCGCGCGAGCAGCATCTCGAGTTCTGTGGCTTCTGGCAAGAGATGACGGTCGACCCTGAGCCGGTCGCCCGACTGGCGGCCCTGTGCCCGACACCCCGGACACGAGAGCAAGCCACGGACTGGATAAGGACAAACGCACCGCTGCTGGCAGTCTCTGAGCAAGCGCTGGTATCGCCGGCGCACTTGGCGCTGCTCCATTTCGATACGCGGTCCGACAACATCCGGCTCGATGGCGACCTGCTGCGCATCTTCGATTGGCCGTGGACGTGTGTGGGACCGGCCGAGTTTGATCTCGCGGCATTCGCGCAGTCGATCGTCGGCGAAGGCGGCCCTGATCCTGAGCAAGTAACGGCTTGGTACTCGGCCGTGCTTCCGGTCGACGACGATGTGTTGACCGCTTCCGTCGCTGGGCTGGCCGGCTTCTTCGCCGATCGCGGCTCTCGTCCCGAGGTGCCCGAGCTACCCAGGTTGCGCGCCTTCCAGCGGCGACAGTTCCGCTCGACGCTCGAATGGTCGGTGCGTCGACTCGGCCTGCCATATCCAACGTGGATCAACACCGTCGCCGATTGAGGACCGCTGGCTACAATCGGCCACGATGTCCAACACATTTCGCGGCGGCGAGATCTACGGCATCCAGATCAGCACCGTGTTCGACGAGAACGACACGATCCGCTGTGATGGCTGTGGCGAGCCGATCACCGGCACGCCATTCCGAGTCACGTTGCTCGACATCATTGCGCCGGAGGCTCCACCGACGTGGGCCGAGGGCGCGCGCCTGAACCCAGGCCCGCACCAATTTCATGCCCAGCCCGACCATTTCCGCTCGTGGGCCCGACGACGCGGACACCTTTTCTGCCGGCTTTCGGACGTGCGCGAGATCATGCGCCCGGTCCCGATCCCCGGCGACGAAGCCACGCTTTGGCTTGTGCGACGGATTCCACCGCGAGGCACACGAGTTCGTCCCGGCCTAGCTGACTGAGAGGCCGCCGGCAGCGATGCCGGCTGTAAGAGGAAAGAGATGTCGATCGCCGTTCTGCTGCCCGCGCTGACCTCGCTGCTCGCGTTCGTCTTTGCGCTGGCCCTGCTCGATCAATGGTTTGATCGGCGCCGCGGCTTTCAGGCGATCTGGGCGCTGGGAATGCTCTTTTTCGCCGTTGCGTCTGCATGCGAGGCCATCGGTGCGTCAATCCCGACCGATCAGAGTTGGTCGGAGTTCATGTACCGGACCTGGTATCTCGCTGGCGCCGTGTTCACGGCCGCCTGGCTGGGCCTGGGCACTTCATACCTGCTCGGCAAGACACGGTTTGGGTACGCGTATGCGGCGCTCGTCTTTTTCGGCGGCTTCCTGGCCTTCGTGACGCGCAATACATACAACGCGGGCACCTTCGGCGTGCTCGTCCTGATCGCCGCGCTGATCATCGCCATCTCGATCGCCGTAGAGACGTACTTCCAGAACGAGCGCTGGCCTCAGATCGCGGCACTGACCGTCATCGTGGCCAGTGTCGTGGGCGCGTTCTTCGCCTTCACGGACCCGCTCGCTGGGCCACTGCCCACCGGCGGCGCCGTCCCAACAGGCGCGTCGATCACGGGTCCGGTGCGCAGCATCTCGCTGTTCATGAATGTACCCGGCGGCATCGCGCTGATCCTTGGCGCTCTGTTCAGCGCGTACATCTTCATGCCCAAGAAGCGCGTCCTGGACTACTCGCTTGACGCCGGCCAGTCGGGTGACCAGTTCCTGTTCAACGTCTTCCTGGCCATCGTGGCCGTGCCGGTCAACTTCGTCGCCTCGCTGCCAGGCGCGATCGTTGCCCTGTTCACAGGCAAGATCAACAGCCGCGTGCCGGCGACTTTGCTCATCGCCGCGGGCGGGATCATCGTCAGCAGCGCAGACGCACTGTCACGCATGGGCTCGACCAATTTCTACTCGGGCGCCAAGCTCGTCGCGCTGGTGCTCATCTTTGCGGGCTTCCTGATCTCAACAGAGGTTTTCCGGGAGATCCGCATCCCGTTCACGCACCGCGTCTTGCGCGGCGAGCGCCACGAGCCACAGACGGCCAACGCGGCCTCCGACTCGGCGCGCTGAGTCCCGGAGCTGTCCAGAAACACTCTCGGCATCCTCCTCGTCGCAGGAGGGGCGGCACTCTTCGGAACGCTTAGCTTCATCGCGCGCCAGGCGGCCGCGACCGGTATGGAGGCGCTGACCTTCGTCGCCTGGCGCGGATTCGTGGCGACGACGGTGCTGCTCATCGTGGGCGTCGTCATTGGCACGCGCGCAGGCGGCCAGTCGCGCTATCCCGACGCTGTCAGTGCTGAGCAACGATCGGCGCATCGCGTTGATTGTCGCGGCGCTGTGCGGCGCCGTGCTCAACATCGCCATGTTCGCCGCGTACCTGCTGACCACGGTCGCGATCGCGCTCATCTGCTTCTACATCTACCCGGCCCTGGTCACGATCGCGGCCGTGCCGCTCTACGGCGAGCGTCTGGACCGAGTTCGCATCGGCGCGCTGCTGCTCTCGAGCGTGGGACTGGCGGTGGTCGTCCTGGCGCCACTCGCTGGCGCGACGGGAGTGGTCATCAATCCACTAGGTGTCGGCCTCGCGCTGCTCGCGGCGCTGTGCCAGGCGACGTTCATCCTCATCTCCGGCCGTGGCTACAAGCCCATGCCCAACCTGCATGTCTCGACCTTCATCATCGCCGTGGCCTTCGCGCTGAGCGTGCCGTTGACGATCCTTGCCGGCCAGGCTGGCGAGCTGCTGGTGCCGTTCCAGCAGCCGCAAGCATGGATCTGGATACTGGCCGGTGCGATCACCGGCGCGGCCATTCCGACCGTGGCATTCATCACCGGCATCGGCATCATCGGCCCCAGTCGCGCCGCCATTTTGATGACCATCGAACCGCTCGTCGGTGTCACCATCGCCGCCCTGCTCTTGGGCGAACAGCCCAGCCTCGTTCAGATCGCGGGCGGCGCTGCCGTCCTCGCTGGCGCGGCCATCCTCCAGGTCGCCCCGCGCTCAGCGGGGCAGAAGATCCCGGAGCCTGAGCTGGGCCCGCTGATCTAGGTCGGTGCCTCCGGGCACCCGTGCTGCCCGCCGGCGGACGGTCGATCAGCGCCTCGCGGCTATACTCGCGCCCGACTCACCCACCCGATCGCCGCGCGTCCTCAGCACACATCGCAGCAGGCACCAGCGTCCGACACCACCGTCAGCGATCGATCAGCAGAGGTACGTCTTGCGGGTTCGCAAAGCAGTTTTTCCGGCCGCCGGCTGGGGCACCCGGCTGCTGCCAGCGACGAAGGCTCTCCCCAAGGAGATGCTGCCCCTCGTCGACAAGCCGGTCATCCAGTACAGCATCGAAGAGGCCGTTGCGGCCGGCATCGAGCACGTCGTCGTCGTCACCAGCAGCCAGAAGCGCCCGATCGAAGACCACTTCGACCACAACTACGAGCTGGAGCAGCTGCTCGAAGAAAAAGGCGACATCGACATGCTGCGCACCATTCGCGAGATCGGGAACATGGTCCAGATCAGCTACGTGCGCCAGAAGGAGCAGCTGGGCCTGGGTCACGCGGTGCTGATGGCCAAGGAGGCCGTGGGCCACGAGCCGTTCGCGGTGATGCTGCCCGACGACGTGGTCGTCGGCGATCGGCCGTGCATAGGCCAGCTCATCGAGGCCTACAAACAAACACACGGCTCCGTTGTCGCGGTCATGGATGTGCCCGATTCGGAGGTCAGCCGCTACGGCGTGATTGACCCCGATCCGGACGCAGAGACCGACGATGAGCGCCTGTTCAAAGTGCGCCGGCTGGTCGAGAAGCCCGACCCGAAGGTCGCACCGAGCACACTCGCGATCATCGGCCGCTACGTGCTCACGCCCAAAATCTTCGAGAAGCTCGAGTCGACGCCGCGCGGCGCCGGTGGCGAGATCCAGCTGACGGACGCGATCGGAGCACTCATCGCCGAGCAGGACGTGTACGCGTACGCCTTCGAAGGCAAGCGCTACGACGCGGGCACTACGATGGGCTGGCTCGAAGCATCAGTTGAGCTTGCACTGGAGCGGCCCGACATTGGCGGGGAGTTCCGGCGCTATCTGTCCGGGCTCGACCTGAGCTGAGCGAGGCAAACACGCGCATGCCACGAACGGTCGCGGCACTCAGCCTGACGCACGAGGGGCACAACTAGCCTTGGCCGAGGCAGGACAGGTTCTCGCCGGCCGCTACCGCCTTGTCGAGCTGCTCGGCCAGGGCGGGATGGCGACCATCTTCCGCGCTCACGACGCGCAGCTTGGCCGCGACGTGGCGGTCAAAGTGCTGCGCTCGGAGTATGGCCGCGACCCCGCGTTCGTCGCTCGTTTCCGGCAAGAGGCCCAGTCGGCCGCGGCGCTCAATCACCCCAACGTGGTCAATGTCTTCGACTACGGCATGGAGTCGGGCGACCCGTTCATCGTCATGGAGCTGATCGACGGCGGTGACCTCGCCTCCGTCATCCGCGAGCACGGGCCGCTCGAGCCTGTTGCGGCCGCGCGCATCGCCCAGCAGATCTACGAGGCGCTCGACGCAGCGCATGCGCGCGGCATCATCCACCGCGACATCAAGCCGACCAACGTGCTGCTGACCAGCGGCGGCCGGGTCAAGGTGGCCGATTTCGGCATCGCGCGCGCCTTCAGCGAAGCGCAGCTGACGATGCCCGGCACGACGCTGGGCAGCGTCCATTACTTCAGTCCTGAGCAGGCGCGCGGCGAGATGGTCACGTCCGCCTCTGACATCTATTCGGCCGGGCTCGTGCTGTTCGAGATGCTCACCGGGCGGCGTGCGTGGACCGGCGACAGTGCCGGGGCCGTGGCCGTGGCGCGCCTCGCGGGCGATCCGCCCGCGCCATCCTCGATCCGCTCGGGCATCCCGCAGATCCTCGACATCGCGGTGCGCCGCGCTTTGGCGCGCGTTGCGGCGGATCGTCCGACTGCCGGCGACATGGCTGCGCTGCTCGGGCGCTACATCGCGGACCCGCAGGGCGCTGTGCCGCCTCCGCTGCGTCCGGCTGGAGCTGCGCCGTTGTTGGTGCAGCAGGTGTTGCGGCAGCCGCCGGCGCCGCGCAAGCAACGGGCACCGGCACGGCGATGGGTCTGGAGCAGGCGCCGCCAGAAGGGGTCGCGTATGGCTCGCCGACAGGTGCCGCCGCAGTCGCCGCGGCGCAGATGCCGTACGGCGATGAAGACGACGAGGATGGTGGCCCCGGCGCCTGGGCGTGGATTGCCGCGATCCTGGGCGTGCTCGTCCTGTTTTCAGGAGGCGGATTGCTTTTCCTGCTCCTGTCGGGCCGCCCGGCGCCGACACCAGCTCCCTCAGGCCTGCTGGTCCAGGTCCCGTCATTTGTCGGACTTCAACTATCCGACGCACGCAACAACGCGCAGTCACAGGGCTTCGTGCTCAGCGTCGGTGCCTACCAGGTGACCGACCAGGCGACTGAGGGCTCCGTCATTGCCCAGGATCCGGCCGCTGCCGCCATCGCGCTGAAGGGCTCCGAGGTGACGGTCACTGTCGCGACCCAGAAGCAGACGGTGCCTGTGCCGGATCTGCGTCTGCACACAGAGGCCGACGCTTTCGACATCCTGGCGCAGAACAACCTTGCCCCGGGCGAGCGCTCGGAGGCATACGACCCGGACGTGCCCGTCAACCTCGTCATCCGCACCAACCCACGCGCAGGCATCAACGTCGCCCGCGGAACTCCAATCGACTACGTCATCTCGCTCGGTCCGGCGCCGACGCCAACCCCGCCGCCGACGGCACGGCCAACTGTTCCGCCGCCCACCTTCAGCTTCACCTTCACGCCCCCGCCGCCGACTCAGGTGCCCACGCCGGTCCTACCTACGCCGACGCCGGTGCCGCCCACACCGACACCGACGCAGGCGCCCACGCCGACACCTGAGCCGACCTTGCCGCCCACACCTGAGCCGACCCCGGTCACGGTTGGCAACTACTCCACGTGCGGCTCGCTCGGTGAAGCCAAGACGCAGATTGCCGACATCGGGCTCCAGCTGGGCGTCTGGTTCCCGAACGAGGCCACCGACGACTGGCAGGTGGCACAGCAGTTCCCGTTGGCCGGGGCGCAGGTTCCGCCCGGCACGTACGTCTACCTGTTCGTCAAACCACCTGCTGACCCCTGTCCGTAGCGCCTAGACTGAGGCGCGATGGCGACGTGGCGCTGCCCGCACTGCCGAACGGTGCAGGGGGAGACCACGCGCTGCTTCCTGTGCGGTCGATCGGCCACGAGCTGTGGGACGTGCGTGCATTTCCGTGCCTCGGTCGTCGGCGGCGTCGGTTACTGCGGTCTTGATCGGCAGCACTCACCGCTCAGCGGCGCAGAGCAGCGCTCGTGCTGGGCGGGGCCGGATCAGTCAGTCGCAGAGGGTCTGTTCGCGGGTCCGAGCCTGCCCATCGTCGACCAGCAGGGCGACACGCTCAGTGCGGCCCCGGAGATTTCGGCGCGCCATCAACCAGGTTGAATGAAGCATCGTCACGGAGCTCGATCCCTGAGGGGAGCGTCACGAGCGCCGTTACCAGCCACGGTCCGGTGGCGTCGCCGGGATCCATCGTCAGCCCGTTGAAGCGGGCGCGGCCGTTGGTCGTCGTGGCGTTGTAGGTCGTCGTCGCGCTATCGGGCGGCGAAACACCAAAGACGACAGCCGTCCCGTCGGCGACAGCGCGACCAAGTTCGTCGCGCACAACGACGCTCAAATCCATCGTCGCCGGAAGGTCCGCGGAGTACACGTCGGTGGGCGTGACGGTCAGATCGATGCTCGCCGAGCTCGAGGCGCGCACGATCGTGACGTGCTCTGTGGCGTGATTGCCCGCTGGGTCTGTGCTGCGCAAAGTCAGCTCGTTGTCCCCGACGTGAAGCGTGAGATCTGCTGAGAAGCGGCCGCTGGCGGAGACAGACGACTCGATCGCATGTCCTGAGCCGTCCGTTATGGCCATGTCCGCACCGGCCTCGGTCGTGCCCAGGAGCGTGTCTGTCTCCGTGAAGACCCGGCCGGTCGGCTCGAGGATCTTGATCTGGGGCAGGACGTCGTCGCGCGTCACGGATACGGGAGTCGACGGCGCGCTCTCGCCACCGTCGCCGACGAGCGTCACGCGGATCGAGTTGGCGCCCTCTGCGAGCGGCACATTGCTGACCTTGAACTGATCCTGGTCAGGCAGGTCCATCCGGCCGACGGGCTTGTCGTTGACGAAGACGCGCACCTGGTATTGCTGGTCGTTGCGCAGATTGGCCGGGGCCACGGCCGTCAAATCGACGCTGTCGGAGCGTGTAATGGCGGTCGTTGGGGGCAGCAGGGTCAACGGCGGCGGCGCCGGGGCCCCGACGTCGGTCGTGCCCGGATCCTGATGATTGAGGCTCTGGCTGGCAAACGCGATCGACCCACCAACGAGAAGCACGAGCGCCGCAGCCGCGCCGACACGGCGCGACCAGCTGATGCGCCGCGCATGTCGAGCTGCGGGCTGCCGGCGTGTCCGACGCTGGCGTTGGGCACCTGCGCGCCTGTCACTCGGACCGCCGCTTTGCGATGGGCGTGACGGTCCCGGCATCTGGACCCAGTTTGGCAGGCAGAACATGTGTTCGTTAGACGTTGCTGCCACTCGTCGTGGTGGACGCGCGCCGTGTACGCTTTATTGACGGGCGCGGGTCCGCGCCAGGTTGGGAGGAAACGTTTGGATACCACGCGCAAGCCGCTCGCTACGCTGTCGCGCGGCGCGCTGCACGGACGGCCCACGCCGCCCTCCCCACCGCGTGGACCAATCAGCCGCGTTTCGTCGAACCTGGGCATGCGCCAGCCAGCGGCTTCGCCGACCGACAACAACGGCTTTCCGCGCATCCCGTTCGGCCTGCCCAACCTGCGCCGCAACGTCTGCCCGCACTTCTACATGACCGGACCACGCGGCCCGATCCCGATCAATGCGCCGCACCTGCTCAAGGCGCTCATGCGCCAGGACATCAACACGGCGCGCTGCCAGCTGCGCGGCGGCGTGCATCTCGAGCAGGGCTACGTGTCGGACATCTGCCTCTCGCCACGCTTCAACCAGTGCGTCTTCTACGAGGACGATCTCAACCCCTGAGCGGCTGACCGCCATGTCGACGGCCACTGACAGCGACGCTGCCTACCTCGAGATCCTCGCGCGACTCCAATCGCGCGGCCGGTTTGGCATGCGCCTGGGCCTGGCCCGGACGCGCGCGCTGCTGCGCGCGCTGGGCAATCCCCATCGCTCGTTGCGCGGCGTCCTCATTGGTGGGACGAACGGCAAGGGCAGCACCCAGGCTTTGGTCGGTGCCGCGTTGAGCGAGGCGGGCTACCGAGTCGGCCAGACGCCCAAGCCACATCTCGTCTCGTATCGCGAGCGCATCCAGGTCGACGGCGCTCCGATCTCCGTCGAGGACTTCTGCGTGCTGCTCAGCGACGTCATGACCGCGGACGACAGGCTGTGGGACAAGCACGGGCCATCGACCGAGTTCGAGGTTCTGACCTGCGCGGCGTTCCTGCACTTCGCGCGGGTTGGCGTGGAGGTGGGCGTGATCGAGGTGGGCATTGGCGGCCGGCTCGACGCGACCAATGTCTGGCAAGGTGGCGTGTCCGCGATCACCAATGTGGCACTCGACCACATGGAGGTCCTGGGCCCGACGATCGAGGCAATTGCCTCCGAGAAGGCGCAGATCATCAAGCGCGGCGACTCTGGGGCCGTGACCGGCGCGATTGAGCCAGGCCTGGGCGTCATAAGTCGACGAGCAGCGCGCGTTGGAGTGCCGCTCAATGTCGTTGCGCCGCTCGACATCATTGGTGTCGAGCGCAATGGGACGCGCGTGCGTGCGCCGGGCGGCGCGGAGCTGACCGTTGGCTTGCTCGGGCCGCATCAGGCGGCGAACGCGGCGGTTGCGTGGGGCATCCTCGACGCGTTGTCGGACGCGGGCATCGCCACTGTCAACTTTGAGCAGCGGGCGGCCGCGTTCGCCGCCGCGCGCTGGCCCGGACGGATGGAGTTGATCAGCGACCCGGGCCAGCCCAACGTCCTGCTCGATGGCGCCCACAACCCGCATGGCGTGGCGGCCCTGGCCGCATCGCTCGAGGCGCTTCTGCCACAGCTGTCGGGTGGCCCCGTGACGGTGCTCATGGGCGTCCTGGCCAATCACTGGCAGGCAGGCATGCTCGATCCGCTGTTGGCGGTTCTGCCCGCTGCCACGGTGTTCGCCACGAGCGTGCCGGATTCGGACAACGCACTGCCACCGGATCGGCTGGCGCTTGAATGGGGTCCCGGAGCGCGTCCAATTTCAGATCCTCAAACAGCGTTCGATGCCGCGCTCCTCAACGCCCGCAACGTGCGCGGACTGCTGCTCGTGTGCGGGTCGCTGTACCTTGTCGGCTACGTGCGTGCCCAGCTCAGAGACTGACCCAATGGACGCGACCCCTTCAGTGGACCTGCCCAACGACGCCGGCCGTGGCATTCCGGCGCGCCCGCCCGTGCCGATGCGCATCGGCGCACGTGACTTCGTGTGGGGCTCACGGACTTACGTGATGGGCATCGTCAACGTCACGCCCGACTCGTTCAGCGGCGACGGCCTGCTCGCGAGTGCACCGGCGTCATTCGTCGACCGTGCCGTGGCTCAGGCGCTTCAGATGGCGCTCGAGGGTGCGGACCTGATCGATGTCGGCGGCGAGTCGACACGGCCTGGACACGCCCGCATCCCGGTTAGCGACGAGCTGGAACGTGCGGTACCGGTCGTCGCGGCGGTCCGCGCCGCGCTGCCGGACATTGCCATCAGCATCGACACGACCCGTGCAGAGGTAGCGGCCGCGGCCGTGGATGTGGGCGCTGACCTGGTCAACGACGTCTGGGGTGTGAGCGCGGAAGAGGCTCTACTAAAGCTCGCCGCCGAGCGTCGGCTGCCGATCGTGTTGATGCACAACCGCGACCAGGCGCGCTACGTCAACGTCGTGGCAGAAGTGATCGCGGATCTGTCGCGCGCGCTCGATCGGGCGCTCAGCGCGGGCATTGCGTGGGAAGCCACGATCGTCGATCCGGGCATCGGCTTCGGCAAGACGGCCGAGCAGAACCTCGCCATCCTGCACGACCTGAGTCTTCTGGCGACGCTCGGGCGACCGATCTTGCTCGGTACCAGTAGAAAGTCGACGATCGGCAAGGTGCTCGATCTGCCCGCGGATCAGCGCGTCGAGGGCACGCTGGCCACGACCGCTCTCGGCGTGGCTGCCGGTGCAGACATCGTGCGTGTCCACGACGTGCAGCCCAACGTGCGTGCGGCGCGCATGGCCGATGCGATCGTCCGCGGCGGCTGGACAGAGGAGGTAGCCCGATGAGCGACACGATCTTCCTGCGCGCGATGGAGTTCGAAGGCCGTCACGGCGTGTCAGACGACGAGCGTGCCGACCCCCAGGTGATCGAGGTCGATCTGGAGTACGAGCTCGACCTGCGCCCGGCGGGCACGAGCGATGACCTGGCCCAGACCGTGAGCTACGCGGATGTCTTCGAGATCTGCCGGGCGCAGGTCGAGGACCACAGCTACCACCTGCTCGAAGCGATCGGCGAGAACATCGCGCGAGACGTGCTGGACAGCGACAAGCGCATCGAGCGTGTGGCGGTCACCGTGCGCAAGCCCGGCGTGCCCATCGACGGGGTGCTCGACCATGCCGGCGTCCGGTTGGAGCGACGCCGGCCCTAGTCCAGGTTCGCCGGCCGTGTGCCCAGGGTGACCGACAGCGAGATCGTCTGTCCGTCGCGCAACACCTCCAGGGTCAGCGTGTCCCCTGGCTTGAACTGGCTGAGCACGTCGTCGAGGCCGGCCCCGGCGTCGATTCGATGTCCGTCGATTGAGGTGATGATGTCACCTGCCTTGAGGCCGGCCTGCTCGGCCGGGCTGCCCGCGACGATTGCCGGAGCTCCGCCGCTGGTGTCGGGCGAAACCCACGCGCCGTAGTCCACGGGCAGCTTGTTCTGCTCTGCAACGGTCTGATCGACCGGCTGATAGATGATGCCGATCCACGGCCTGGTCAAAGGCTCGCCGGCGACAGCCTGGCTCATGATCGGCTTGGCGATGTTGATCGGGATGGCAAAGAAGATGCCCTGGGCGCCCTCGGCGTAAGCCGTCGACACGCCGACGACCTCGCCCGCGGTGTTGACCAGCGGTCCGCCGGAGTTGCCCGGGTTGATCGCGGCATCGGTCTGGATCAGGTTGCGCAGCCGCCGCTGCTGGCTTGTCACCGGATCCGTGACGACGAGCGAGCGACCGAGGGCTGAAACGACGCCAGAGGTGACGCTATTGGTGAACGTTCCGAGCGGACTGCCGATGACGATCGCTGTCTGGCCGGGCAGCAACGACCCGGAATCGCCGATCGGCGCCGCAGGTAGGTCCGACGCGTCGATCTTGACGATGGCCAGGTCCGTCAGCGTGTCAACGCCATAGACCGTGCCCGGGACCTCGCGGCCGTCGTTGAGCGCGACTGAAACCTGAGTTGCGTCTGAGACGACGTGGCGATTGGTGAGCACGAAGCCGTTCGAGTCGTAGATGATGCCCGAGCCAATTCCTTCGCCCGACGATGGGTCGCTCGGCGTGCCCGTCTGAACCGTGATCGTGACGACGGCCGGGCTGACGCGCTGCGCCGCGTCCGTGATTGACGAGTTCTCGACGGGCAGCGGCAGCGGCGTTCGGCTCGCCGCGGGCGACGTCAGCGTGTTGGGCATAGGAGTGGGCTGCGTCACGTTCGCAACGGGTGAATCAAGGCGACCAGTGGCCATCATCGCGGCGTAGGTGATCAGCGAGCCGAGCATCGCTGCGATGAGCGCGACCACGAAAAGCGGAACCAGCCCTGTGCCGCGTCCACTGCGCCGGCTGGGCGGGTTAGCGTCCGGCAGTGGCTCGAACCAGTGCGGCGGAGTCTGGACCGCCCAGCCGGCCGGTGCCCAGGCGGTGTGGTTTTCCGTTGGCGGCTCGTAAGTGGCCGTCTGCTCGTCGCTGAAGTCGGCACCGACGTGATCCCGGGTCGTGGCGTCCACGCCCTCATCGACGGATTCGTCCGGGTTGGTTTGAGACATGTCAAATTGGGGATCTGTCGACCCGGGTTCGCTCACGGCTTGTGAAGCGTGACAGACACCGGTTCAGGCCTGAACAGGAGCCGGTGAAGAAACGGCTATCTCACGGGGCAGATCGACCGCAACCTCAGTGCCTTTGCCCGGCGTGCTGCTGATCGAGACCCTGCCGCTGTGCATCTCCACGATCGAGCGCACGATCGACAAACCCAGGCCGGAGCCTGTGGCGCGCGACTCGTGCGCCTGCTCGCCGCGGTAGAAGCGCTCGAACACGAACGGCAGCTCGGCGGCGTTGATGCCCACGCCCGTATCGGCGACGCGCAGCTCAGCCCCGTCCGTGGTTGGCTCGAGCGTCACGCGCACCTCACCGCCGTGGGGCGTGAACTTGATCGCGTTGCCGAGCAGATTGCTCAGGACCTGGCCCATGCGCTGCGGATCGTGAGGCTGGCGAATCGGTTCGTCGGGCAGGACGGTCACGATCTGGATGCCCTTGCGGTCGGCTGCCGGGTGCGCCTGCTGGACTGCGCTCTGGACGACGGCGCGCAGGTCATCGGGCCGCAGGTCGAGCAGCACCAGGCCGGATTCGAGCTTGGACAGCTCGAGCAGGTTCGCGGCCAGCCAATCGAGACGCTCTATCTGCTGCCGGGACTGCTCAAAGAATTCACGCTGCGTCGCGATGTCCTTCACCTGACCGTCGCTGAGCAACTCGTTGAACGTGCGCAGCGCGGCGATGGGCGTCTTCAGCTCGTGCGACACGTCGGCCAGGAAGTCGCGGCTCCGATCGCGGTCGCGGCTGATGTATTCCATCGACGCCTGGACGCGCTCTGCCATCGAGTTGAAGGCGGCCGTCAGCTCACCCATCTCGCGCGAGCTGGACGGTGGCGGAACCCGGGTCTCGAGATGACCCTCTGACAGCTCGCGCGCGGCTCCGGTCAGGCGGCGAATTGGATTCGAGACACGATCGGCGATCAGGATCGAGGCGATGACCGCGACGATCAGCGCGATCACGCCCGCCACGCCCATGACGCTGATGATCGTTTCGATCGTCTGGGCGCGGTATGTGTACGGATTCTGGAGCGAAACCTGCAGCAGTCGCTTTGGCGCTGAGCCGGATTGCTCGGACCAGAACAAGTCGGGGATCTGGAGCGTGAACGGCTTGTCGGACGTCAGCTGCTCACGTTGCTGGCCGGGCGCGGCGACCTCGTCGCCAACGGGCACGTCGAGCTGGTAGGCGACCTGGTCGGGGTTGTCGGCGTCCGTTGCGATCTGGACCGTGACGTTGGCCTGCGCGATCTGCTGGGCGATCTGGAGCACACGCCCGTCGTCGGCGGTGCCCAGCGCGTCCTGCACGCCCTGGGCGGCACTCGGCGGGTCGCCCTCGATGATCGGTTTGGGTGCTTCGCCACCGGGGGCCTGGTAGTTGAGCAGCGCGAGGGCGACGAACAGGCCGGTGACGTTCGTGCGCCGGTTCAGGTCCTGCTGGGCCTGATCCAGGAAGTAGCCGTCGAGCAGCCGGGGCAACGTGGCGAAGACAAGGCCGAGCGAGATGAGCGTGACAACCAGGAAGCCCAGCACGAGGCGCGCACGCAGTCCGGTGAAGACGCGCGGGACGAAACGTCGCATCAGGCCAGTACCAGGGTCGATATGCGTGGAGCGCGCACGGGGCTAAGCCTCGCTAGCGCTCGGCGAACGCGTAGCCGGCGCCGCGAATGGTCAGGATGAAAGCCGGATCGGACGGGTCGTCCTCGAGCTTCTCGCGCAGGTGGCTGACGTGGACGTTGATCGTCTTCTCGTCCTGGTCCAAGGCCTCGTAGTCGCGCACGAGCTCGAGCAGCTCGCGCCGAGTGAAGACCCGGCCCGGCCTCGACGCGAGGTGGCGCAGGATCTCGAACTCCGTTGCCGTGAGCGAAAGCCTGCGATCGCCCCGTTGTACGCGGCGTCGCTCGAGGTCGATGAGCAGATCGCGATGACGGATCACGCGGCCGCCGGCTGCGTCGGCAAGATCGCCATACGCGCGGCGGAGCAGCGCCTTGATGCGGCTCATCAGCTCACGCAGGCCAAACGGCTTGGCCAGGTAATCGTCCGCGCCGAGCTCAAGGCCGATGACCTTGTCCATCTCCTCATCACGCGCGGTAAGGAACAGCACGGGCGCCTTGCTGCCGGTGCCGCGCAGCCGCCGCAGGACCTCGAAACCGTCCATGCCGGGCAGGCGCACGTCGAGAATCACAAGGTCAGGGGCGCTGTGAGTCGCTAGCTCGAGGCCCTCTTCGCCGTTGCGCGCCACGGTCACCTCGTAGCCCTCCTGCTGGAGTGCGTACTGGATGCCGCGCGCAACGGCGTACTCGTCCTCGACGATGAGAATTGATGCCGCCACGGGCTGATCGTACATCCGTGCTACGATCGGGCCTCCCATGGCAAGACCACAGTTATCCGCAGAGCCGCGCGCCGTGCTCGGCAAGAAAGTCGCCACCCTCCGCCGTTCCGGCCTGCTGCCGGGCGTTGTCTACGGCGCGGGCGTTGCTTCGCAGTCAATCACGCTCGACATGCATGAGTTCGAGCTGCTCCACCGCCACACGGGCCGCCACGCTGTGCTCGACCTGACGGTCGCCGGCGAGGGCAAGGCTCAGCCCGTGCTGCTGCAGACGATCCAGGAGCATCCGATCTCGCGCAAGCCACTGCACGTTGACCTGTTGGTCGTCAACCTCCAGGAGGAGATGACGGTCGACGTTCCGGTTGTGGCCATTGGCGAGTCAGTCGCTATCGACAAGCTGGGCGGGGTGCTTCTCCACCTGCACGATGCCGTCGTCGTCCGTGCCAAGCCAGACGACCTGCCGTCGGCGATCGAGATCGACATCAGCGCGCTGGATTCATTCGAAGCCGTCTTGCACGCCTCAGACCTGCTCATGCCACCGGGTGTCACCCTCGTGACGGAGGCCAGCGAGCCGATCATGCGCGTCCAGCAACCTCGCGTCGAGGAAGAGGCGGTCGTCGCCGATGTCGGCGAGGGCGCTCCGGAAGCCGCAGAGGCCACGGCCGAAGGCGCAGCCTCGGAAGAGGAGTCTTCAGAGTCGTAAGGCGCTGGCTGGGGGTCGCCCAGCTCGCCTCGGTTCTTATTACAGCTTGCGCGTCCCCGGCACTGACGCCTGCTCCTGCGCAAACCTCGCGGCCGACTTTGACGTCGTCTGCTTCGTCGCAACCAAACCCGACTTCGACCGTCGCCACGCAACCGTCATCAGCGCAGCCGTCTAGCGCGGGATCGCCTAGCGCCACACAGCCCAGCGCGGCGCCACCTTCAGCGCCGTCGACAGCCGCGACTGGTGCTGCCCACTGGAGCACGGTCCCTGTTTCGACAGGCCCGTCCGCACGATCGGATCACACCTGGACGATCGACGCCACAGGCGACGCCGCGTATCTCTTCGGTGGCCTCGACGCGGATGGGCCGTCGGCGGAGCTGTGGCGCTACGACCTGACGAACGATACGTGGGCGCCCGTTTCGATCAGCGGTAACGCACCCGGAGCACGCTTCGGGCATACCGGCACGTGGGTGCCCGGAGTTGGTCTCGTGGTGTGGAGCGGCCAGGGCGCGAGTCACTTCTTCGACGACATCTGGGCGTTTGACCCGTCGGCAGCTTCGTGGCGACAGCTGCCGTCGACCGGAGAAGTACCAGCCGCGCGCTACGGATCGTGCGCTTCGTTGGGTCCCGATGGCAGGCTGTGGATCAGCCACGGCTTCACGGAAGACAGCGGACGTTTCTCCGACACACGCGCATATGACTTCACGACCGGAGTCTGGCAAGACGTCACGCCATCCGGCGATGTGCCGATCAAGCGGTGCCTGCACGATTGCTTCTGGTCGGCCGACGGCACGCGGCTGATCCTCTACGGCGGCCAGACGACCGGCGTGCCCGCGCTCGACGACATCTGGGCGCTCGACGTGGCGTCCGGAGCGTGGCTACGCGGTCCTCAGGGCGCCGCTCAAGCCCGTCAGCTTTATGCGCTCGCGACTCTCGAGCACGGCGCGCTGATCTTCGGCGGTGGCGCACTCGACCGGACGCTATCTCGACGACGCGTGGACGATCGACGAACAAACCCTGGAGCTAAGCCCGTTGACAGTGGCGAGCGCGCCGCCACCCCGCTCCGCCGCGACATTGATCGCCGACGCCAAACGCAACCGCGTGCTTCTCTTCGCTGGCGTGGGAGAAGCGGGGCCGCTCGCTGACCTGTGGCAGCTCGAGGGTCTCAAACAAGCCGACTCGTAGCGCGTTGTACGGATACCGAGTCACGCGCACGTACTCATATCAGTAAAACGGCGGATATCGGTCGGAACACGGGCCGCCTATCGTGCGTCTCAGACGTAAGCACTGAGATCCCTCTCCTCGGTGCGGACGGTCAGGAGACGACGACCCTCTCTCCTGCTGATGAGGCCGGGTACGCCGCGCTGGGGCGCGCGCCCGGCCTCTCTATTTGTCCGGCACTTCGAACTGACGTACCAGGTCTGGCTTTAATCTGAGGTCGCTACGCTCGCCGCTGTGCTGCACAGCCGTGGTCGTTTCCGAGTCCTGGCAGCGCTGATGTGTGCCCTGTCGCTGTCCGTGTCAGCATGCGTAGCGATCGCCCCAGGGCCAACTCGGCTTCACGCGATCGCGGCGCCGCGCAAATCGTTCGACCCGAACGACCCGATCCACAAGATCGCGCACGTCGTGATCATCATGCAGGAGAACCGCAGCTTCGACTCTTATTTCGGCACGTTTCCGGGCGCGAACGGCATCCCCATGACGGACGGTCAGCCCGTTCCATGTCTCGCCGCCAGTGAGGCACTGGCGTCATGCATCGCGCCCTTCCACGACACTGCCGACGTCGGCATAGGCGGCCCGCACGACCTGGGTGCTGCGACCGCGGACATCGACAGCGGCAAGATGGACGGTTTCGTCGACCAGGCGCGCGTGGGAGCGGGCACCGCGTGCCAGGACACTTTCGACCCCACCTGCGGCGCGGGTAAGGACGTCATGGGCTACCACGACAGCCGTGAGATCCCCAACTACTGGTCGTACGCGCAGAACTTCGTTCTCCAGGACGACCTGTTCGAGTCGGTCAAGTCGTGGAGCCTGCCGTCGCACCTGTACATGGTTTCGGCGTGGTCGGCCAAGTGCTCCGTCCCGAATGAAGTGTCCACTTGCCGCAATGCTCCGGAGAACCCGCCGGGGCTCCGTGGTAACGACGACTCGGGCACCGAGGCGCGGCCCGAATACCCGTGGACAGACATCACCTGGCTGCTGCACGCCTTTAACGTGAGCTGGGGCTATTACGTTGCCAGCGGCACCCAGCCCGACTGCTACAACGATGCGGAGACGTGCGCGCCTCGGCCGCAGGACGCGGGTACGCCGCAGATCTGGAATCCCTTGCCGTACTTCGATGACGTGCACGACGACGCACAGGTGGTCAACGTCCAGCCCCTTGACGACTTCTACAACGCGGCGGCCGCCGGCACGTTGCCTTCCGTGTCGTGGGTCGTGCCCAACGGTGATGTCAGCGAGCACCCGCCGGCCAGGATCAGCGTCGGTCAGACCTATGTGACCGGCCTGATCAACGCGATCATGAACAGCCCGACGTGGTCAAGCACGGCCATCTTCCTGGCCTGGGACGACTGGGGCGGCTTCTACGACCACGTCGCTCCACCGGAGGTTGACGGAATGGGCTACGGCTTACGCGTGCCCGGGCTCGTCATCAGCCCCTATGCACGGACCGGCTTCGTCGACCAACAGACGCTGAGCTTTGATGCCTACCTGAAGTTCATCGAGGACGACTTCCTTCAGGGAGAACGTCTCGATCCCGCAACAGACGGACGGCCGGACCCACGACCCAATGTTCGAGAGAACAACCCCCAACTGGGTGATCTGAGAGCTGATTTCGACTTCTCGCAAGAGCCGCGGCCGCCGCTCGTCCTGCCCGTGCAGCCCGTCACGGACCTCAACTGATCGGATTTCCCGCGATTCGCTCGGCCAGCACGCGCGCGAAGCGCTCCGCCGCACCATCCGCGTGGCGCAGATAGAGCGAAGGCTCGGTCAACTCGAGCTCCATCAGGATCGGTTTGTTTGTCGAGTCCGGAACCAGGTCCACGCGGGCGTAGGCGAGGCGATCGGAGCCTCCCGGGATCGCACCAAGTGCCCGGTGGGCCACCTCCAGCTCCGCCTGCGTGGGGTCGCGGCGGGTAATCGACTCCTCCAGGTACAGGCCTCCTTCGAGAGCCTCGCGATCGCCGACGAGCATCGCGCTCTTCGAAATAGCGTGGCTGAACTCGCCACCAATGAAGATCAGGGCTGTCTCACCGAGTTGCTCGATCTGTGCGACGTAGGGCTGGACCATGACCGTCTGGCCCGCGGCGAGCAGGCGCAGCGCGTGCTCGCGTGCCAGACGCGCCTCGTGTACATCGTGGAGCGAGAACGCCGCCGCACCCAGCGAGCCGGCTCCGACTGAAGGCTTGAGCACATGCCGACCCTTGGGCGGCAGAACGACGGCATCATTCGGGTCAAGCCACGTGGTGGGCACGATCGGCACGCCTGCCGCGGCGAGTTCCGCGAGATAGCGCTTGTCCGTGTTCCAGGCGATGACGTCGGCCGGGTTACGCAGGTTCGGCACCCGGCGCGCCCACTCCACGAATTCCGGCCGGCGCGCCGGGTAGTCCCAGGTGCTGCGGATGACGACGAGATCGAAGCTCGTCCAATCAACGGAGGCGTCGTCCCACACGGCCGGCACCGCCTCCACACCCTGCGCATGGAGCGGTTCGACGAGCAGCTGGTCGTCCGGATCGAGTCCGGGCAGCGTCGCGCACGTGACAAGCGCAAGTCGCGGATTGGACGTCATGGACTCGTCCAGAAATGGAAACGGCGGCCCGAGTGGGCCGCCGTGTTCGTGGTTCGCGTGGCGTCAGCCGCCGGACGAGCCCGAGTCGGTTGACTTGGGCGCGGCCGGAGCGGCCGGTGCGGGGCTCGGGCCGTAGCTGGCCTTCGCCATGGCCATCTGCGCGGCCTGCATCTGCTCGAACGCAGCAAGCTGCTCAGGTGTCATAAGCGACACCTCGCTCTCGTAGAACTGCTTCTGCACGCCCGGATAGGACAGGTACAGGAAGATCGCGCCGGCGAGCAGCCACGGGATCGTCTCTGCCTCAACCGTCGAGCCGAAGAGCAGGGCCATGAAGCCCCAGATCAGCGTGAACAGGCTGATGAAGATGCCGAACTGCACTGCGTATGCGCGCACGCTCCAGAAGCCAAGGCCGACCCAGACCCAGATCGCGGCGAGGATCAGCGCCCAGAAGGCCTGGCCCCACTGCGGATCAGAGAACGAGACTTCCTTGCCGATGAACGTCCACTTGGCGATGCCCATGAAGACGAGCATCCGCCAGACCTCGTAGAGCGCCGCCAGGAACGCTCCAAGCGCCAGGAGCGTGACCCCGATCGGCCGGTGAAAAGTTTGACCCTGTGTCATTCGCCGCAATCCTCCATCCCATAAAGAACGTCGCTGCGCTGAGCATCGAGCGCATGGCACGCATAAGTCAAGTGCGCAAGCGCTCTGACTGGCGAGGACGGAGATCGAGTTGGCCAGTATTTCGGCGTCAGGCTTTCCTTGGCGATACTTGTCACGTCGAGACTTACCCAGCCGCGGAGAAACGATGGCGACGAGAACAGACTTCACACCTGACGAATGGACGGCTCTTCACCGCGGAGCGACGGGCGCAGGCATGCTCGTTTCGCTGAGCGACCGCGACTTCACCGACACGTTCGGTGAGGTAAACGCCATGTCGAAGTACCTGGCCGGGCAGCAGGTCGCCGGCGCGACAGAACTGATTCGCGATATCGCGAAAGAGCACGGGTCGGGCTTTGGCTTGACAACGTCGCCCGACAAAATGCGCGCTGAGACGATGGCTGCGCTCACTACGGCGCTTGCCGCGCTACAGGCGAAGTCTCCCTCTGACCTGGACGCTTACAAGACGTTCGTGGTGGGCGTTGCCGAGGCCGTGGCCAACGCCAAGGGCGGCGGCACGAGCAATGTCGAGGCAGTGATGATCGCGGAGATCCGCCAAGCGCTCGGCGTCAAGGTGGACACGGCCAAATGAGAGTCGTAATTGCGGAGGGCATTGGCGTGAGCTCGCATGGAATTCGCCGTTCCTCGTCCCAGCGCGCCGCATCTTGGCGTCGCGTTCGCGCCATTTCCGTGGGCGCTTCGTTGATCGTCGCGACGATGCTCCTGGCTGGCTGCGGCGCGTCCGCGCCTTCACTTCAACCGGGCGCTTCGCTGCCGGACCTCCCATCACGCCCGACCGACAAGCCAACCGACAAGGCGACGGAGAATCCTCCCGCCGAGCGGACCGAGAAGCCGACCGAGAAGCCGCCCGCTGAGGCGACGGCAAAGCCAACAGAGAAGCCGCCCGCTGAGGCGACCGCAAGCCAACGAAAGCCGCCCGCCGAGGCGACCGAGAAGCCGCCCGCTGAGGCGACGGAAAAGCCGACCGCTGAGCCGACCGCTGAGGCGACGGCCAACCCAAACTCGGGGTCGGGCGATAGCTCCGGTGCCACGTCGCCTTGGCTGATCCTACTGGTGATCGTGCTGGCGATCGGGTTGGTGGCCGCGCTCTACGCGCTTTATCGGAGGCGAGATACGTAGCGGGAGAGCCCAGGGCGACCACCACTGGGTCGGGCCGCCAAATTAGACTCTCGGCGCACCATCCCCCGGATGGCCGAGGAGGTTTGCTTGGATAGCGGGCTCGACCGTCGGCTGGTCGCGGTCATGTTCACCGACATGGTTGGCTACAGCGCGCTCATGCAGTCCGACGAGCAACGCGCGGTTCAAAGCCGCGACACATACCTCGCGGCGGTCGAACTGCAGCACGGAGCGTTCGGCGGAACCATCGTCCAACGCCTGGGTGATGGGACGATGAGCATGTTCCCGAGCTCACTCGCCGCTGTTCAAGCCGCGGTTGCGACGCAGCGCGAGCTGGTTGCGCAGGACGTTCAGGTGCGCATCGGCATTCATGTTGGTGAGGTTGTCGTTGAGCCCGAGCGCCTGACGGGCGACGCCGTGAATGTTGCCGCGCGGATCGAATCCTTTGCGGTTCCGGGCGGGGTCATGTTGTCAGACACTGCTCGTGAGCAGCTCAAGAACCGAACAGACCTGGCTTTGGTGAGTCTGGGTCGTTTCAAGCTGAAGAGCATTGGCCAGCCGCTCGAGCTGTACGCCGTTGCCGGCGATGGCCTTGTCCTGCCGGACGCCAAGACGCTCGAGGGCAAGGGCGAGCGCTTCGCGAGCTTGCCCAGCAACCTACCGGAACCTGCGTCTGCGCTCGTCGGTAGGGCGCGGGAGCTTGAAGAAATCATCGACCTCGTTCGCGCTGGGCGAATCGTGACCGTTACCGGTCCGGGCGGCGTGGGCAAGACAAGGATGCTCATTGAGCTCGGTCGCATGCTCGCCCCGGAATTCCTCGATGGTCTCGCGTTCGTCTCCCTGGCCGATATCACCGAGCCTGACGATTTCGTCCCGATTCTCGCCGCCGCGCTGGACGTGAAGGAGGCGGAGGAGAGGTCCCTTCGCGACGGCGTCATGGCACTCATTGGAGACAAGAGCGCGCTGCTCTTGCTGGACAACATGGAGCAGATCGTTGGCGCGGCGCCGGAGGTCGCCCGCATCGTGCAGGGCTGTCCGAATCTGCGGATCGTCGTCACGAGCAGGACGCCGCTGCACCTCTCGAACGAACGGGAGTACGCGCTGCCGACGCTCGAGCTTCCCGATCTACGGGAAACGGACATGGCCGGCGCCCTGATGAACTACCCAGGGACCGCTCTGTTCGTCGAGCGGGCGCCGCGCCGCAAAGAGCACGTTCGAGGTAACGCCTGACAACGCGAAGTCCATCTCCGATATCTGTCGGCGACTCGACGGACTGCCGCTGGCGCTCGAGCTGGCCGCAGCTCGTCTTCGGATCATGTCGCCACAGGCCCTCAACGAACGGCTCAGTGGTGCGCTCAATGTGCTCACCTCAGGGCCCCGAGAAGTTCCGGAGCGACATCAGACTTTGCGCGCCACGATCGCCTGGAGCCACTCGCTCTTGACTGAGCCGGAGCAGAGCCTGTTCCGACGAATGGCCGTTTTCGTGGGCGGTTGCACGATCGACGACGTTGAGGCCGTGTGCGCAGATGCAGGCGATATGGCGCTCGACGCGATCGAGTCGCTAGTCGACAAGGCCCTCGTCCAGGTCGACGGCCAGACCGGCCGGCTGCGAATGCTTCAGACGATCGGCGATTACGCCCGGGAACGTCTCGAAGCCTCTGGTGAGACCGTGACGACGGCCGAGCGTCACGCGCTGAGATACGCACAACTGGCGCTCGCGATTCGGGACGACACGGAGGGCACAGACCAGATCGGCGCCCTGGAACGCGGTATCGCCGACGAAGGCAACCTCACCGCCGCGCTCGACACCTTCCTCGCAGGGGCGCGACGTGGCGACGCGATGGCCGTGGAAGCCGGCATGAAGATGTGCGGTGACCTGTACTTCTACTGGCACATCCGCGGCAAGAATGTCACCGCCAGGGAATATGCGGCCGCGTTCCTCGAGTGTGACACCGGCAGATTGGCGACCGTCGGCCGCGTTGGCGCACTGATTTGCGCGGGGCTGGGCTCATGGATTTTGGGCGAGTTCCAGCTCTCGTTCGAGCAATTGAACGAGGCCTACCGGATGGCCACAGAGCTCGACGCCCGCCGCGAGCAGTGCATCAGTGCGTTGCTCCAGGGCGTAGCGCTGTTAGGCCTCGATCTCGAAGCCGCTCTCAAGTGGACGAACGACGCTGTCGATCTGGGCCGTAAGACAGGTTTCACCTGGGGTCTTGGCATGGCCTTGCGTTCGACGGCAGTCCTTCGAATGGTTTCGGGCGATCTTGATTTCGCCGACCGACGGTTCCTGGAGGCACAGGAAATCCTACAAACACTCGGCGACGCGGAGGGTACTGGCGTATCGCTCGGCGGACGCGCATCGATCGCCGCGGCGCGTGGCGACCTTGAAAGTGCGCTTGACCTGCACGCGCAAGCCCTGCACGCGTTCGAATCGGTCGGCGATCGTGCTGAAGAGGCCCGGGTCCTGAGCGAAATGGCGTGGACATACCTGCGGAACGCCGATGCGGCTCAGGCCCGCCGCTGTTTCTTCGATTCGATCCAGGCATACATCGACGTCGGCAGCGTGCGCGGCGTCGGACTTTCGCTGGTCGGCCTGGCCTCGACAGAGGCCGCGGAGCGCCCGGACAACGCCGTCCAGATTGCCGCTGCCGCCGAGGTCTACGCTGGCCAGGAGGGCATCGTCAACGTCTACTCCGACGAGACGCCCGGGCGCGAGTTCGTCGAGCGTGCACGCGGCGCGCTTTCCGCGGAGGACGTAGCGCGCGCCACCGAGGCGGGTCGACGGCTCTCCATCAAGCAAGCCATGGATCTCGCTCGCGCGTAGGACACGCGCTCATAACGCGCGCTCTGTCTAGGAAAGGCTGGAGCCGACACTCGGATTTGAACCGAGGACCTGCTGTTTACGAAACAGCTGCTCTACCGCTGAGCTATGTCGGCCGGGCTCAGTAGTTTAGGGCACTCCCCGCGTATCAGGCCTCGGCCGGGTCTGATCCGGCGCACAACCTCGGCCGCATAATGGTCTAGGCCATCGGCCAGAGGGAGGAGCGCGTCAGATGTTCGAACGATTTGGAAGAAGCATCGATCTGGCCAAGGCCAGCTTTGGAGTCCTGCGCAAGGACAAGGAGCTGCTCCTCTTCCCGCTCGTCTCGTTCTTCGTGCTGGCCGTCGTAACGCTCAGCTTCGCCGCGCCTTTCGTCCTGACGGGCGGCATCTCCGACGCGACAGACGGCAAGGTCAACGTCATCTCGTACGTCCTGCTGTTCCTGTTCTACCTCGTCTCATACACGATCGCGTTCTTCTTCAACACCGCGCTCGTTGGCGCCGCTTTGATCCGTCTCGACGGCGGCGATCCGACCCTTGGCGACGGCTTCCGCATCGCCTTCTCGCGCCTGCCCAAGATCATCGGCTACGCGCTCATCGCCGCAACGGTGGGCATGGCCCTGCGCTTGATCAGCGAGCGAGCTGGATTTCTCGGCGTACTTGTGGCGGGGATCATCGGCTTCGGTTGGAACATTGCGACCTTCCTGGTCGTGCCCGTCCTTGCGGTCGAGAATGTCGGCCCGATCGAGGCGATCAAACGCAGCGGCAGTCTGCTGCGCAAGACGTGGGGCGAGCAGATCATCGGCAACGTTGGCATTGGGCTGCTCTTTGGCCTGCTGATGTTCGCCGTGCTGATAGTTGGCGGTGTGCTGATCGTCGCCCTCGCCCAGGTTTCAATCGGGCTCACGATCGCCGCGGTTGTCGTGCTGCTGCTCGCCATTGGTGCTGTCGGACTGGTGGGCTCTGCCGTGAGCGGCATCTACGTCGCGAGCCTGTACCGCTACGCCACGAAGGGCGACGCCGGCCAGATGTTCAGCGCCGAGGTGTTGTCGGGAGCGTTCCGCCAGCGCGGTTGAGTCTCGTCGTGCTCGGCCCCTGATGTATCTGTTGACAATGCATCAAACATTGATATAGTGCGCGCGATGGACGCAGCAAAACCAGCCGATCCGACCCCGCCGATCACCCGTACCGCGCTCTTGGTGATGCTGGCCATCGGGCCGGAGGAGCGCCACGGGTACGCGATCATGCGCGAAGTGGCTCGCCTCACGGACGGGGCCACGAAGCTGGGTCCTGGCGGCGTCTACACGACCATCCGGCGCCTCCTCGACGACGGGCTGATCGAGGAGTCCGACGACCGTCCCGACCCGGCTGTCGACGATCAGCGCACGGCGCTACTACCGGCTGACCGGCCTGGGCCGCGCCGTCGTTGCTGCCGAAACTCGTCAGTTGGAAGCCCTCGTGCAATCCGCCCGCCCGTGGGCGCTCGAGGCGATCTGAACGGCCAATGAGCGGCCAAGAGCGGATCTATCGCAGCCTGTTGCGGCTCTATCCGTCCGACTACCGCGCCGCATACAGCGATCAGATGGTGCAGCTGTTCTCAGATCAGCTTCGAGATGAAGGCCCCGGCCGAAGCTGGCTTAAGGCAGTGGGGGACATCCCCAGCTCGGCCGCGTCCGAGCACCTGCGGAGGAACCGAACCGTGGCCCACACAATGGCCGTCGCGCCGTCACCCAGCATGCGCATCATGGGAATGCTCGGAGTAATAGGCGGCCTCGTAACACTCGCCGCGTACGTCCCGATCTGGCCGACCAATGACCTGTTCAACCTGCGCCTCGTGCTGCTCAACGTCGGTGCGATTGCGGTCGTACTTGCGGTCCATCAGCGACAGGCATCACACGGACGGATCCTCGCGCTGAGCGCCGCAATCCCGGCTCTCATCGCCAACCTCGCCTATCTGATCCTGATCACCCAGCTCGTCGCCCAACCGGGTGACATCGGTCGCGGTGATTACGGACCAAACCACTTTTACTTCCAGGGAGCTTTGTGGCTGACTTACCTTTGGTTTGGTCTGGTCACGCTTCGCCTCGGCGCCGTTAACCGAGTCGCCGCATTGGCGCTCGTGATCGGCTCGCTGGCCGCGTTGCTGGGCATGGGCATCATCGTTCCGATGGTTCCCGACACGACGCCTTTCAAGATCGCGCAAGGAGGATTTGCGCTAATCGGCGTCGGTTGGATATTGCTTGGTCTTGACGTGGCAATCCGGCCGCGCCGGACTGACACCTCTCTCCCCGCCGATTGAGTACTCAATTCGGGGGACATCAACGGATCTACCGCAGCCTGTTGCGGCTCTATCCGTCCGACTACCGCGCTCGCATACACCGACCAGATGGTGCAGCTGTTCTCAGACCAGCTTCGAGACGAAGGCCCCGGCCGAACGTGGCTCGGAGCCATGGGGGACATTCCCAGCTCGGCCGCGTCCGAGCACCTGCGGAGGAACCGAACCGTGGCTCAGTCAATGGCCATCGCGCCTACTCCCTCGAGCCGTCTGCTCGGCGCACTCGGTGTTATCGGCGGCATCGTGCTGCTAGCGGCGTTCGTCGTTCAGATCAGCCCCGAAGACAACAACGTGCGCTTGATCCTGTTCAACCTGGGTGCGATCGCTGTCGTACTCGCGGTTCACCGCGTCCAGTCGCCGGCAGGTCCACGGCTGGCCCTTGCCGGGGCAGCGCCCGCGGTGCTCATGAACGCTCTGTACATGCTGCCCGTGCTGCGCACGATGCTGCTGCCAGACGATCCGGCTCCATACGGCTTGATCTTCACAGCGATCGGCGGCGCAATGTGGCTGAGCGACCTGTGGTTCGGCGTCGTCACCTTGCGGCTGGGAGTTGTTAGCCGGCTCGGCGCCATCGCATCTGATCGTCGGATCGTTCTTTGCTTTCATCGGCATGGGCATCTTCGGTCTTACCGTAGAGGGCACGCTGCTCAATGCAGTGATCATGACCGGGCTGGCGATCCATGGCCTGGGCTGGATCTTGCTTGGGCTGGATGTGGCTCTACGTCGCCGGCCCGCTCCGATCGAGAGCTAGATCGCACCTTCTGCGCGCAGCCGGCCCACGTCGTCAGAGGAGTAGCCGAGTTCGGCCAGAATCTCGTCCGAATGCTCGCCGAGCAACGGCGGCGCGCTGCGGATCGACGCGGGCGTCTCCGACAGCTTGAACGGGATGCCGACCTGCGGCATGGTGCCCAACACCGGATGGGACGACGTCCACACGCATCTCGCGCGCCACGGCCTGAGGCTGAGCGAAGGCCGCCAGCACGTCGTTGACCGGGCCGCACGGCACCTGCGCGGCGTCGAGCGCGGCGAGCCATTCCGCTGAACTGCGAGTGACAAGCGACGCGGCCAGCCGCGGACGGAGCACGTCCCGGTTGCGGACACGGACATCGTTGGTGGCGAAGAGCGGGTCGTGCACCAGCTCCGGCATGCCCAGTGCGTCGCACAGCCGGGGCCACTGGCGTTCCGTGGCGACCGCGACCGCGATCTCGCCGTCGGCCGTGGCGAACGTCTCGTACGGGACGATGTTGGGATGCGCGTTGCCGCGCCGATCGGGCTGCGCACCGGTTGCGAAGGCGTTTTGTGCCTGGTTGATGAGCGTCGCCAGCGTCGCCTCGAGCAACGAGATGTCGATGCGCTGGCCGACGCCGGCGCGCAGCGCCGCCAGCACGCCGACCGCCCCGAGCAAGCCCCGTCACGACATCGGTGATCGCGACGCCCACCTTGGTCGGCTGGCCGCCAGCCTCTGCGGGAAACCCGGTTACGGACATCAGCCCGCCGACCGCCTGGGCGACGAAGTCGAAGCCCGGTTTGGCTGAGTCGGGTCCGCTCGGGCCGTAGCCCGTGATCGACAGGTGAACAAGCTTCTCGTTCAGCGTGGACAGCTCGCCGTCGTTGAGGCCAAGACGATCCAAGCCGCCGGGCCGGAAGTTCTCGATGAGCACGTCTGACCGACCGATGAGCCGGCGCACGACCTCCACGCCCGACTGTTGATGAAGGTCCAGTCGCAGGCTGCGCTTGTTGCGGTTGACCGACAGGTAGTACGCCGCGATGCGCTCGCCGCCGGGAGTCGCCGGGCCGATCCACGGCGGTCCATAGCCGCGCGTGGGATCGCCCTCCGGTGGCTCGACCTTGATGACATCGGCGCCCAGATCGGCCAGAACCATGGCGCAGTACGGCCCCGCGAGGACGGTCGATAGCTCGAGCACGCGGAGTCCCGCGAGCGGCCCTTGCCCCGGTGCGACGTTCACCGCCGGATCGTACCGGCGCGCGTGCCTACCGAGTTGCGCGGACGACGACGACCTCCGTTTGCTCGCTCTTGCCCTTGAGGTCGAGCCGGCGCCGCTCCAGTCCCGTGTCGGCGAGCTCGGCCGCGGCGGCCGCATGCGGCGGTGACGAGCATTTCGCCCGCGCCCGCGGCGCCGGCCAGTCGCGCCGTAACGTTGACCGGATCGCCCATGGCGGTGATGTCGATGTTGTCGCCCTCGCCCACGGTACCCACGTAGCTGAGCCCCGTATTCACGCCGATGCCGATCGGCAGCCACGGCGAGTCGGTGTCGTTGCCCGTGGCCGCGAGCAGCTCGCGCCCGGCCTCAACCGCGTGGCGAGCGTGGGCGGGCCCGGTCATGACCGGCAGGAAGACGCCGATGATTTCATCGCCAACGAACTTGTCGACCATCGCGTCCTTGCCGATCAGCACTCGCGACGCCGTCTCAAAGAACCGGTTCATCAGTCCGGAAAATGCCGCGGGACGCATCCCCTCGGCGAGCGCCGTCGAGCCGCGGACGTCCGCGAAGAGCAGGCTGCATTCGATCTCCGTGCCGCCGCGGTGAGTGAGCAGCACGTTGAAGCACTGGGTGCAGTACTTGGGGTTCTTGGGCCACGGCGCCTTGCCGAATGCGCGCATTACCGGGCCCATCGGGGCGGCGAAGGGCGAGGCGCACATCTTGCACCGCGGCGAGCTGGGCAATCTCTTGAAGAAACGCCTGCCCCAGCGCAGGCCCGGCTCGTCGCCCGTCAGCAGCGCCTGGGCATAGCTCTCGGCATGTTCTTCGCCTGGATCGCGGTCTTGGCTCAATCAGACTCCTGCGCCGATTATCCGCTGCGCCGCCCGTGATAATCGCGAGCGGTGCTTACCCTGGACGTGATCGCTCTGATTGCCGCCGCGGTCGCGGGCGCGTTTGGTGCCATGATCGGCGTGGGCGGCGGGACCATCATCGTGCCGCTCCTGACGTTGTTTCTGGGTGTGCCCGTCCACGAGGCGGTGGCCGTTTCGCTGCTCGGTGTGATCGCCGTATCCACCACCGCGTCCGCGTCCTACCTGGATCAGGGTTTTGTCGATCGGCGGGTGGGGTTGACTCTCCTTGTTGCGACGGCGCTGGGCGGCGTGTTCGGTGGCTACATCGCCGGCTACCTCGACGCACGGGTGATCAGCGCTCTGTTCGGCATCGTGCTTGTCGTCGTCGCAATTCAGATGCTGCGTGGCCGGCGCTCGACCGCGCCGGAGTTCACGGGCGAGCCGCGCGGCCTCGAATTCGATTCGAGCTACGTCGAGCCAACCACGGGCGCAGCAGTTGCGTATCGCGCGCGTCGCGTGGGCGCCGGTGGGATCGTGTCGCTCTTCGCAGGTGCTGTATCCGGCCTGCTGGGCGTGGGTGGCGGGATCATCAACGTGCCCACGATGAATGTGCTCATGGGCATCCCCATCCGCGTGTCGACGACCACCAGCACGTACATGCTCGGTGCGACGGCGGCCGCAAGCGCGGTTATCTACCTGAGTCGAGGCGAGGTCGACTTCGCGCTCGCGGCGCCGGTGGTCATTGGCGTGGTCGTTGGCGGCCGCATTGGCGCAGCACTCCAGCCCAGGGTCCCGCAGCAGGCACTGTCGCTCGCGTTCGTTTTCGTGTCGCTGTTCTTCGCGGCCCAGATGCTTCTAAAGGTGGTCAACGGCTGATGAGCGAGCAACCGATCAACAACCACCGACCTGATGCACAGGCGACGGTGCGGGCCCTAACGGTGGGCACGATCGTCGCAGTGGCCGTCTTTGCCGTGGCGTTTGTCCTGCGCCTGGTGGGTCAGGTGGCGCTGGCAGAGGTCGCCAGCTCGATCGCAGTGGTGGTCCTTCTGGCTACACCGGCCGTGGCGCTCGTCACCACTGCCGTCGAGCTGCGCCGCGCCCCGGGTTTGAGCGCAGCCTTCGCCGTGTTGGTGCTGCTCATCCTGGCCGGCGCAACGGCTGTCGCCCTGCTCGTTTCGCGCTAGACAGCCGGCACGGCCCGGGGAGGGGACCCGGGCCGTGCAAGGTGATGCGGCGGCGTCCCGTCACAAGACGCCACGCACGGCGTTCTGTACGTTTCCACCGACTCTACGCACGAAACCCTGCACGGCCCATTCCCGTCGGCCAAGCGCGGGTTGCAGAGATATCTCAGCCTGCTCTCAGGCAGCAGCCATGACCACTTTCTCTGCCAGGCCCACGGGCATTCGTCCGCTCGCGCAGATGCGGTCGTGGAACTCACGCATGACCTCGATCGGCACGTCCTTTGGCGCAACATTGCCAAGCCCGCGCGCTTCGAGGAAACGATCGCGGATGCGCAGGATCTCCAGGCAGCCGGTCAGGTACGCCGAGGCCTGGGTCGGCCATGAGCAGTACCGGCCGACTTCAGCGCGTGCGGTTGGCTCGGTCATCGGGGTTTTGGCCAACATGTAGGCCACGCCCTCTTCGTAGTCCATCTCGCCCATGTGCAGGCTCGTGTCGACCACGATGCGCGCCGCACGGAAGATTGCTGCCTCCAGATGCTGGAGCTCCTGGATCGGGTCTTCGAAGAAGCCGCGCTCGCGCATCGCGCGCTCGGCGTAGAGCGCCCAGCCCTCGCTGAAGTACGGCGTCCCGAGCACGAGGCGCAGCCTGGAGGCATGGATCTTGCTCCACGTGATGTGCCAGTGATGGCCGGGATATGCCTCGTGGACGGTCGTCGTCGGGATGCTCGAGAAGCTGTTCGACTCGAGTCGCTTCTGAATTTCAGCCTCCGACGTGCCCTCGGGAGCGATGGGCACGAAGAAGTGACCGGCGCGGGTATCCGAGAACGCCGGCGGACCCGAATAGGACGCCACGGCGATCAGCGGGCGGGTGAACACGGGCGAAGGCTCGACCGAGCACGACTCGCCGTCCGGCAGTGTCACCAGGCCGGTCTGGGCCAGGAAGACGCGCGACTTCTCGGTCCACTCCTCGTACGCCTGGCGCATCGCCTCTTCCGTTAGAGGGTGGTCCTGCTCGTTCGCATCGTGGAGGACTGTCCGCCAGTCGTCCGTGCCTCGGGCGTCAAGGCAGAGCTGCTTCATCTCCGCGTCGAGCCGGTCGTATTCCGCCTGGCCCATGTTGCGCAACGAGCGGGCGTCGAAGTTGAGTGCCTCGCGCTCGCGTAGCTGGCGCGAGTAGCGTTCCTCGCCGTACGCCCAGGTGCCGTGGCAGTTCGGGAGCAGCCCTTCGAGAAACGCGACGTACTCGTCGAACGCGTCGCCGGCGATGGCACCGGCGGTCCGCAGCGCATCGCGCTGCGAATCTGTCTCGCCCTCATCGACGAGCATCGTGCGCACATATTGGCCGCCGGCGCGTGCCGAGCCGATGGCGCGCTCGACGATGAGTGGCGCGGCGAGCGCCGCATCCAGGTTGGCCTGTCCCTGGGCGAGCGCGCGTGGGGCCTGCTCGAGGCGCGCCACGGCCGCATCGACAAGGTCCGCGCCCGGCCGCAGCCGGTTCAGGAACAGGTAGAAGAGGCCGTTGAGGATCACGCCCGAGTAAGTCGTTGGATCGCGCTTCCAGACCTCCCAGTCGGCGCCGATGAGCCGGCCCTTCAACTGCGAGATCACCAGTTGGCGGTCGATCTCGTCGTCGAAGTCCAGGTTGTCGCCGGCTTGCTCGAAGCGGGTCAGCCACTCGGCTGCGTCCGCGTCACGGCGTCGGAACGCGTCGGCGGACATGTCATCGAGCAGCTCGTCGTACTGGGTTAGGCCCAGATAGCTGGCCGTGACGGGCGAAATATCCCATTCGTTGGCCAAGAAGGCGTCCACGAGTGGACTCAAATCTGCCACTGATCTCCTCCCCTGGATCGAATGCTGAAGCGCACGTGAGGGATCGAGATCGCCCTCGCACCACTGAAGTTGGTGTCACCCCGACTTTATCGCCTGGCGCGCCATTGGTCGATCGATTTCCGACCAGCGTGCCGCCCGAATTTTTGGGTCAGGGTGCCTTGGGGTTGATGTAGCGGCAGCGATCGGCAATGGCGCAGCGGCCACACGCAGGCCGCAGCGCGTGGCACGTTTGGCGGCCGTGGGTGATGAGGTTGACGTGCGCCTCATGAACACGCTCGTTGGGTAGCTGGACCTGCAGGTAATCGTGTGCCTGCTCCGGCGTCGCCTTCGGCGGGATCAGACCGATCCGCTTGGTCACCCGTTCGATATGCCGATCGACGGGCATCAACGGCATGCCGAACGAGAACAGCAGGACCACGGACGCGGTCTTGCGCCCGATGCCCGGGATCTGGGTCAGCCACGCAAGTGCCTCCGGCGCCGACATTTCGCCCAGGAACTCGAGTGAGAAGTCACCACGGTCCTCGAAGATCTTGCGCAGGACGGCTTGAATGCGCGGCGCCTTGGTCGGACCCAGGCCACCCGGCCGGATGACATCGATGAGCTCGTCAAGTGGAGCGTCGGCGATGGCCGCCCAGTCAGCCACTGCCTCCTCGATGCCGACCCCGCCCCAGCCCGCGCGAAAGCCCGCACGAGCACCGACTGACCGCGCGTCAGACGGCGCTGGCCAATAGCGGCACAGCGCGTCAAACGCCTTCTCCGCGTTGATGTCGGCGCTGTTGGCCGACAGCATCGTCAGGATCAGCTCGCTCGTTGGGTCGTAGACGCGCTGCCAGGTCGGCGTGCCGTACATCTGTTGGAGCGCTGCGAGCGTGTCCACCATCAGGTCCGGTCGATAGCGGCTCAGCCGTGAGTGCCACGCCTTGACCGGATCGCGCTTGGCGCGCTTGGGCTTAGCCTTTGCCTTCGTCCTGGGCTTGGTCGCCGTCTGCGCAGGTGTCATCTGGTGCCGATCGTAGCGATCCTGGCGGCACGCTCCGCGGCACGAATCACCGGCGCTGCGCCGGCGGCGATTGCTTCCTCGAGCGTCATGGATTGTTCGGTCGTTGGTACGACGACGGCGCCGAGCGCGGCCAGCGCGGCGATTCCCTCTGGCGTGGCACCACCGCAGAAGCAGATACAGCTCACGTTCGCGTCGCGCGCTCGCCGCGCCACACCGAACGCTGTCTTGCCGAACGCCGTCTGCTCGTCCACGCGGCCCTCTCCGGTGAGCACCAGATCTGTTTCAGCGAGGGCCGCGTCAAACCCGGTCAACTCCATCAGCACCTCGACACCGCGTCTGATCTCGAACGAGCCGAATCGATCAGCGATGGCGAGCAGTCCGGCCGTTGTGCCGCCCGCTGCACCGGCGCCGGGCACGTCGCGAATGGCGCGCCCGGACTCCGCCTCGAGCAGATCCGCGTAGTGGGCAAGGTTCTTGTCGAGCAGGCGCACCTGTGCCGCGTCGGCGCCCTTCTGCGGGCCGTAGACGGCCGCCGCGCCTCGTTCACCAAGGAGCGGGTTGGTTACGTCAGAGGCAACCGTCAGCGACACCTCGCCAAGAACCGGTGCGATATCCGTCAAATCGACGCGCGCCAAGTCCCCGAGCGCGCCTCCGCCACGCAGCAACTCCTCGCCGTCCGCATCCAGAAAGCGCGCCCCAAGTGCGACCAGCAGGCCGGAACCGCCGTCGGTCGTGGCGCTGCCGCCCAGCCCGAGCACGATCCGTCGCGCGCCCAGCCCGACGGCAGTGGCCAGAACCTGGCCGGTGCCAAAGGTGGAAGCAGCCAGCGCATCGCGCTGCGCAACCGGCACCAGCGACAACCCCGAGGCACTGGCGAGCTCCACCACGGCCTCGTCGCCGCGGCGCAGGAACGTTGCCCGGATTGGGTTGTCGAGCGGATCGCGAGCGTGGGCGGGCAGCTCGGTCCAGTCCTCGCCGCCGGCCTTGATCGCCCCCAGGGTGCCCTCGCCGCCATCCGCCAGCGGGATGAGTCGAATGACATCCAAGGGTCGGGCGCGGCGCCACCCGTCATGAATGGCCGTTGCCACGGCGAGCGGGTCGAGCGAGCCCTTGAACGAGTCCGGTGCGATCAGAACCCGCACGGCTCTGGGTCAGGCGGGCGTTGGCGCGCCGACCGCAGCCCTGCGCTCTGCGTATTCGGGGATGCGGATCATGGGCGGCCGTTCCTGATCGGCGAGGTCGATTACCTCGAGCGAAAGGTGGTTCGGCCCGGAGCGCGGGAGCTTGATGCTCGACCCGAGCTCCGCGAACAGGCGTGCTCGGCGACGCTCCTCGAGGCGCTTCATGACTGCCTGGAGGATGACGAAGCTCATCAGCGACAGTCCCTCGAGCTCCTGGTTGCGATGGATGCGGATGTCGAGATCGACCTGGCCCAGGCCATCGAGGTCGAGTCGCTCGGCAAGGTCGATCAGATGGCCGATCTCGACCGCGTAGCCGGTGAAGAACGGGATCTGCTCCAGGTGCACCCGGCGTCCCGCGTACTCGCCTGCCAGCGGCTGGATGTAGCCCGATAGCTCGGGAAAGAACATGTTGATCAGCGGCCGCGCTACGAGCTCAGTGACGCGGCCGCCGCCGCCTTCCTTGAGCACGCCGCCCTCGACGATCGGGCGCTGGTAATAAGCCTTGACGTAGCCGATCTTTGGTTCCTGGAGAAGCGGTCCGAGCGTGCCGTAGAAAAAGCGCGGGTGCCAGTCGACGATGTCCGTGTCCGACCAGGCGACGAGGTCGCCGGTCGTCGCGTACAGGCTCTTCCAGAGCGCCTCGCCCTTGCCCCGATAGCTGCCGTAGCGCGGCAGCACGTCCGAGTGGACAACGACGCGCGCGCCCTCGTCGGCCGCGATGCGCCGGGTGTCATCATCAGATTCCGAGTCGATCACGAGCAGCTCGTCGACGAGGGCGAAGCGTTCCATCAGCTCACGCCGCGCCAGGCGCACGATCGGCCCGATGGTTGCGGCCTCGTTGAGCGTGGGCAGCACAGCGCTGATCGTTATGCCCTGCTTCTCCTTGAGCGCCACGAGGTGGCCAAGGTCACCGAATTCTGAGTGGTGATAGTTCGACTCGGCGAACCAGCGGTCGACGCGGGCGGCTACGCTGCGGCCCTGCTCGGCCGCCTTGTCCGCAGCTTCGAGCGACTCTGCCTGCTCGATGCGCTGTGCGAACGTGGCCTGGCTGATCGTGGCGCGCGTCTTGACCACGATGACCGACGGTCGCGCGTGCTGGGCGACGGTCTCAGGCAGCTCGCCGAACAGCGCGCCTTCGATGTTCGTGACGGTCGCCGGCGCGACCGCTGCCGAGCCCATCACGACCAGCTGGGCCGACTCCGCCTCGCGGATGATCGAGCTGCCGATGTTCGTGCCCTCGACCAGCAGCGGTCGCGCCGGCTCATCCGCATGGGTGCGCACGAACGTGGCCAGGGCACGCTCCACCTGCGTCCGCGCGAGCGGCGAGATGTCGGGCGGGACGATGTGCATCACGTCCACCTCTGCCTCGAAGTAGCGCCCCAGCGCGGCGGCGTAGGCCAGTGCCAGCTCAGCGTGCGGACCGCCGCGCACCGGCGTCAGGATGCGCCGCACGTCCTTGATGCCGCGCTGCTTGACGACAGCGATGTCGCACGGCGCCGCGCGCACCACCTCGTCGATCGTGGGCGAGAAGACGGCGTCCTTGCTCGGCCGCTTGCCGGTCGGCGGGCCGCCCCAACCGAAGATGATGAGATCCGCTTCCTCTTCAGCGGCGACCTCGACGATGCCCTCGGCGGCGCGCCGACCGATGCGCACGACCGTGCGCAGCTCGACGCCCTGGGGCACGAAGTCGAGCACGCGCTGGAGCAGCCGGCGCGCCTGGCGGGCCTTGGTCGCGCCCTCCGATAGCGGCTCTGTCTCCGGCACCTCCACGATCCCCAGCGCCGTGATCGTGCCGCCGGCGCGCAGGAGGCCCGATCCGACACGGATCAAATCCGCTGCCGTCCGCGGGTTCGCGAGCGGAATGACAATCCGCGCGGGCAGCTGGGCGGTCACGAGCGGGCCGATCCGGTCGAGGCTGGCGCGGGAGCCTGACTCGTGGCGGCGGCCCGCCAGCGATCGACGAGATACGGCTTGGCCAGCTCGAAGACGCGTGCCTGGCGCTCGACGAACACCTCCGCCTGGTCGGTCGTGAGCTCGGTCGTCTCGAAGACAAGCGAAGCAACCCGCGCGAAGTACAGCGGAATGAGCGCGGCGACGAGGCGGTCGAGCGGCAACAGCCGCTCGTGCCACGCGACGGCCATGTCATAGACGACTCGTGCCCAGATCTCGTCGGGGAACATGAATGGCGCGCCATCGAGGGCCTGCTCGGCGTCGGCGGCGAGCGCCTCCACGACGGCGAGGTTCTCCGGTGTCAGAGTCGCTTGCCACTCATCGCCGACGTTGAGCCGTCCCTTGACGAACTCCTCGAGCAGCCGCTTCGTGTTGACCGCCAGCGGCGGCGGGTCAACCAGCCGCTCGAAGCCGTAGATGGGCACGTCGTGCGAGCCGCGCACGTCAAGCCAGCGTTCGTCGTGGCTGTCGATCAGTCGCAGCAGGGTCGCGACGACCTGCGAGAACATGGGTCCGAGGTCCGCGCCGGGGTCCTTTGGGTCGTGCACCTTGGCGCCAAGTCGGGTCTGGCAAACGGCAAATCCGCCGGTGATCGCCTTGGTCGTCATCCAGATGTCGATGCCGAACTTGGAAACGTCGGCGTCCCAGTCGTCCTGCTCGAGGTAGTGCTTCACGAGATCGCCACTGACGCCAAAGTCGCCGCCAATGGGCTGGCGGATGCGCAGGCCGTACAGGGCGCGCGTCATCGGGTAGGTGACGGTGTTGGTGATCGTGCCGTCGTACTTGTAGCGCGAGTAGAGCGGCGCAACGAAGTCGAAGCCGCCCTTCTGGATAGGCCCGGCGAGGAGCTCGATCCACTCGGGCACGATCGAGCGCAGGTCCGAGTCGACGACCACCAGCGCCTCGACGTTGAGGGCCGCGGCAATCTGAAAGATGGTGCGCAGCGCCGCGCCCTTGCCGCCCACGCCATCGACCGGCGGATATGTCAGCGAGATGCGCTGAAGCTTGTTGGTCGGGTGGATGAGCAGGATGCGCTCGACGTAGTCGGGCGGCTCTGTCTCGACCACGACGCGCTGCGTTCCGTCGGGTGAGCCTGCATCTGCGTTGACGAGCACGGGGCGCAGATCCGGGAAGTACTGCACGAGCCCCGCCTGGGCGGCGCGAGCCACGTAGCCGATCGTCGCTGCGTTCTTGAACGAGGGGATGCCGACCATGATGTCGGCACTGCCCAGCCGCGCAACTTCGTCGCGGATTGCTTTGGGCAGGGCGGCCGCAGGCATCGGCTCAACCTTATCGGGGCGGCGTGATCAGCGCCTGTGGCGCATCCTCGAGCACGAGTGCCAGCGGGTCCACTTCAGGCACTGGGTTGGCCGCGTCTATCTGCCGGGCGAAGATGTGTAGCGCCCAGTCGGACAGCTCGTAGCCTGCGTCCAGATAGGAACTTCGGGCGTCGCCGATCAGCTGCGCCGTTGACGGGTAGCGGAAGTCGATCCTCTCCCCATCCGCCTTGCGGGCACGGTCGATGAGTTCGAATGCGGCCCGTGGCGTGCCCGCGACGAGGGCAAAGTCCAATACCGGGCTTTCCGCCGGTGCGACGTCCCCGACCAGGATTGCGACGGCCTTGCCGCCGTCCTTGTCTTCGCCGTGGAGCACCTCGCCCAGCTCCACGTGCTCCCGGAACTTTTGCTCGGTCAGCTCTTCCATCGCCCACGGCCGTGGCTCGTACAGCCGCGCTCCATCGTTGAATGTCACGTCGCCTGAGACGCCGCGCCAGATGGCCCCGGCCTGTGCAGGTTGCGCGATCACGCCCTCGTGCGCCAGCTGCTCGAGCACCGCGCGCCGTCGCTTGCGCACTACAGCCTGGACGTCCGGCTCGAATCCACTTCGGTTGTCCTCGTCCTGGGCTTCTGTGCCTTCCGCAACCGGCCGTTTCCACGACGCGCCGACGAACTCGGCGATCTGTTCGAGGCCGCCTCGCGCGCCGAGCCGGTGCGAGCCCTCGTTGCGGGCGCTCGTCGCGTAGCGAACAATGCGCGCGCCGTTCGCGGCCGACCACGCGAACTCGGCCACCTGCAGGTCTGTCGCGACGTCCATCGCACGCACGCGCGGATCGACGCGGATGCCCTCCCACCACGCCTCGCCCTGGGCCGGCATCGCCACGCGCACGACGGCTACCACCTGTCCGGGAGTGAGTGGCTTGCCATCGACGTCCGGGCCGCCTGGGTCGCCGACCGCGCCGACGAGCAGCACACCGTCGGGCTCGTCCATCCAGCGCGGCCAGGCGCGCGGCATGTAATCCCAGCCGTTCCAGGTGTTGGTCGAGAACGACATCACCTGCGCCTCGTCGCCTGGCCGCGCGCGGCGCACCACGAGCGGCCACGGCCGCCTTGTCGTGGCACTCACTCCAGGACTGCCCATTCCACGGTCATGGAACCTGGCACATAGCGGCTGTTTGCGGCCTTGACGATCGCACCCTTGAAGCCGGCACTGCGCCACGTGCGTAGCCACGCCTGGATGGGTGGCGTGACCCACGGCGAGAGGCGGACGAGAGGACTCTGCTGAATGAGTCCCTCGAGGAGGCGCTTGCGCTCTAACAACGGTATGTCGAACAGCGTCTGATGATCGACGCGCAGCAGGTCGATGGCCACGAATGCGAGATCCTTGCCCAAGCCTGCCCGGTTCTCGTCGAATTCCATGCTCACGCCCGGATCAAGCGTTTGGTCCGTCACGATGCCGTCGATCACTGCCTCGGACGCAAGAATCGAGCGGCGCAGCTGGTCGAACGCTCGACGCGCAAGATCGAGGGCGTCGTCGCCCTTCTCGTCGATCACGTCGACAGAGCCCCATTCATCGGCGTGCTCGGCCTCGCGGAAGTAGACGAGCACGCGCGTGCCCGCCCATATTGGTTCCGCGATTGGGTTCTGCACGTAGCCGACACTGTTGCCCTTCTTGTCGACGCGCTGCGGCCGCCACTGGCGCGGGTCCGGCGGGATGATCAGGGTCTGCTCCGCCACGGGCGCTAGCCAGTTGTGTCGTACAGGTGCGGGTGATTCTGCCGCCAGCGCCACGCCGACCCGATGATCTCGTCGAGGCCGCGTCGCGGAGTCCAACCCAGGATGTCGCGCGCGCGGTCATTCGACGCGACCAGCACGGGCGGATCGCCGGCGCGACGCGGACGCATGTCGTACTCGATCTTGTGACCGACGACCGACTCCACCGCCCTGAGCACTTCAAGATTCGAATAGCCGCTGCCTGATCCCAGGTTGCACGGCGTGTGGCCGTTCTCATTGCCCGCGGTGAAGTCGAGCGCTGCACCGTGTGCCGCGGCGAGATCATCGACGTGGATGTAATCGCGGATGCACGTGCCGTCGGGCGTGGGGTAGTCATTGCCGAAGATCGCGATCGGAGCCCTGCGCTCGACGGCGGCGAGGATGTTCGGGATCAGGTGCGTCTCCGGCTGGTGCGCCTCGCCCAGCTTGTCCGTGGCGCCCGCCGCGTTGAAGTAGCGCAGCGACACCGCCGCCATGCCGTAGGCGCGGGTGTACGAGTTGAGCATGCCTTCGAACGAGCGCTTGGTGTCGCCGTACGGGTTGATCGGAAGAAGTGGCTGGTCCTCTGTGATCGGGGTCGTCAGTGGCTCGCCGTAGACCGCGGCACTCGAGCTGAACACGATGCGGCGCACGCCTGCCGCGCGCATCGCCTCGAGCAGGGCGAGCCCGCCGACGACGTTGACGCGGTAGTAGTCATCAGGATTGGTGACCGATTCACCCACGAGACCCATGCCCGCGCAATGGAGGACGGCGTCAATGCGCTGGTCGCGCAACGTGCGCTTCCATGAATTCGCGGTCGCCCATGTCACCGACTGCCAGCTCAGCGCCTTCGGGCACGGCCTGGCGATAGCCACGCAGCATCGTGTCCACCACGACCACCTGGTGGCCGCTCTCGATCAGGCGCTGCGCCGTGGTGCTACCCACAAAGCCTGCACCACCGGTGACAAGGATTCTCACTTCTTCTCTGTCCTCTGCTGCTCGTCTGCCCGATGATCCGCCATCGACCGATTCCGCGTGAATGCGGCCTGCTCCGATGGACGGACGGCCTGGACTTCGTGCTGTGTGACGCCCGCGCTGCGCGTGGCGAGGATCTCCGCCAGGCGCTGCTCGAGTCGCCGCGCGTCGTCGAAGCGCGGGTTGATCCTGACCGCAACCTGGACGCGCTCGTAGGCGAGCTGCTCATCGCCCCGCTCGAGCGCCACTCGGGCCAGGCCGAACGCCGCCTCGACGTTGGCGGGCTCTGCCTCGAGTACCTCCTGGTACAGCTTCTCGGCCTGATCGAGGAGCCCGTAGGTGAGCAGCCGGTCCGCCTGGATCTGCTTCTCGTAGTTGGCGATGTTCATGACTCGTCGGCCAGCCAGTGTGTCGCGTGGGCGAGGAGCACCTCGCGCCTGTTCTGCGCGGGATCGGCGATGACCAGGCTCATCAGCCGGTCGAGCAGCCGGCCGACGGTTGGGCCGGGCCGGATGTTGAGCTCGCTCGTGAGGTCGTCACCCTTGACCGCGAGATCGCGCCAGGCTGAGCGGCGGATTGGTGCGCAGCTCGTCGTCGATGCGCTTGCGCAGCTCGTTGAGCCGGCCCGCGTCGGGCGCCAGGCCGCTACCAACGTTGTCAGCGGCGCGCAGCTTCAAAAGGTCGTCGATCATGTCGCGCCCGACGCGGCGCACGAAACGACGAACGGCCGCGCCACTCCAGCGCGGCTCGTAGTTGAACATGTGCTGGCGGATCAGCTCGACGACCGGCTCCGACTCGCGACGGGGGTAGGCAAGCCGCGTGAGGAGCGCCTCGGCCAACCTTGCGCCCTCGACGTCATGGCCCACGAAGTGGCCGTCGGCGAAGGTGTCGGGCTTGCCGATGTCGTGCAGCAGTGCCGCGAGTCGGAGCCGAGCGTTGCCCGAGTCGATCACGGCCGCGGCATCGACTGTTGTGAGGCAGTGCAGCCACAGGTCGTGGCCGGGGATCTTGTCCTGGACGACGCCGCGTTGCGCGGCGAGCTCCGGCAGGGCGTGCTCAAGAACGCCGGTATCGGCGAGCACCATGAACGCGGCGGACGGCGGGTCCGCTGCCAGCATCCGCCGGAGCTCGCCGCCGATCCGTTCCTGTGACACCCAGCGCACGACCTCCGCCTTCTCGGTCATTCCGGCGCGCGTCGCGGGCTCGATCTCGAACCCGAGTTGTGCCGCGAAGCGCGCCGCGCGCAATAGCCGCAGCCCGTCCTCATCGAAGCGTGTGGCCGGATCACCAACTGCGCGCAACAGCCGCGCTTGCAGGTCGGCCAGCCCGTTGGTCGGATCCACGATGGTGGGCTCGTTGTCCGTGGTTGATCGGCCCCAGGCGATCGCGTTGACCGTGAAGTCGCGTCGGGCCAGGTCCTCGTCGAGCGAGTCGGTGAAGGTGACCGTGTCGGGACGACGGTGATCGCCGTACTGGTGGTCGCGCCGGAATGTCGTGATCTCGACCACGAAGTCGTCGGCGGGGACGGTGACCGTGCCAAAGCGGTTCTCATTGCGGCCGGCCGGAAATGCCGCGGTGACCTGTTCAGGCAAGGCTGAGGTGGCCACGTCCCAATCTTTGGGCGCCGGCCGGCCGAGCAGCGTGTCACGCACGCCGCCACCCACCACGTAAGCGGCAAATCCGCGCGACCACAGCGTGTCGATGACAGCCAGCACGGCGGCCGGCACCTGGAGGTCGCTCATCGAGCCAGGGCTCGAGGGCCTAGTTGTGGCCGACGAAGAGGTAGTCGCGCCAGTTCTCGTTGCGCGGGTCCGACAGGTACGGCGTGAACAACGTGTAGACGTCGCAGCGCGGCTCGAACGGAGGCCGCGACAGGCGCATGCGCGCCTCGTCGACGAAGCGGCCGCCCTTGCGGTGGTTGCAGTTCTTGCACGCGGCGACCAGGTTGTCCCACGTGTGACCGCCGCCGCGGTGGCGCGGGATGACATGGTCCAGGGTCAGGTCATTGGTCTGCACGCCGCAGTACTGACAGGTGTGCTTGTCGCGGGCGAAGATCTCGCGCCTGCTCAGACGGACGCGTGGCCGCGGGCGCTTGATCCGGTGGTGCAGCCGGATGACGCTCGGCGCGCGAAACACGGCCGTGGCCGTGCGAATGTCATGGTGGTCGTACTGGATAACCTCGGCCTTCTCGGCGAAGACGAGGCGGAAGGCGCGCCGGACGTTGCATACGTTCAGCGGCTCGTAATCGGAATTGAGCAGCAGTACCGCGCTATCCATCACTCCCTGAGGTCAGCCGGGACTCGGCCGGACCACGCTCGCATCGTAGCAAAAGTGAGCGTGGATGCCGTCGCGCGACAATCTCTGGCAAAGGAGCGCGCGTTGCCCGATTACCAGCCGCCCGATACGCCGCTGACGAGGACATTCCGCGCGCGCTCGTGGGTCGTGCCCACGGTTGGCCTGGTTGCGATCGTCGCTGCCGTCGTGGTCCTGGGAAACTTGGGCAAGGAGCCTGCCGCGTCAAACCACCCGACGAGCGTTGCAGCCGCGGCAACGCAGCGACCGATCGTGCCCGCGCGGTCACTGACCGTGGTTCAGCGGCCGTTTGGAAGCGCCGCTGCCGGGCTGATCGGGAGTCCGATCGGTCTGCGCCTCGAAGGCGACAGCTATGTCGATGGCATTCCGGCCGTGATCGACGGCAACCAGGTGGTGCGGGTGCGAGACGCGGCAGCCCTGCCGATTGGCGCGGCCGTGCTCGTGGGTGGCTGGGCGCAGCGCTCAGCGTGTCCGGGTGGGGCGACCGCTCCGGTCTCGTGTGGCCGCGCGTCACTTTCCGACATTCCTTCGCGATCTCCTCGGGTGGCCACCCTGTTGCTCGCCGGCCAGGCTGACTTCGACTATGGGCAGGGCCCGCGCGTTTACATCGCCTCCATTGAGAACGACCCGAGCTGCGCCTTCAGCGCAAAAGAGGCTTGCCTGCCGCGCCTCGACGTGGGCGATCCGGTGTGGCAGGGCGACGACAAGACCGCGGCCGCGCCCTTTGCGCCGGAGACGCTGATCAGTGACCTTGGGGCGCAGTTCCCGGCGCTCGACATTCGTCCGTTCGAGGAGGCGACGCCCTGTCCCGTGCACTGGCCCGTGCAGTCGTACGCCGTCTCGTCTGCGATCGTGCCGCGTGCACAGTGGATCGGGCTGCCCGTGCGTCTGGTAGTCATCTATCCGAGCACGAACGATTTGGTGCTCGACGGGCCATCGACGCGCGCGGCCGCAGCTCAGATGTCCGCGTTCGATGCGTCGAACAGGTGTGTGTCAATTCCGGGCGGTGTCAACAACAACGCCTGGATCGTGCGCGACAACGTGATGCTGCTGCTTGGTGCGCAGGACGACAGCGTCCGCGGTCAGGTCAACTCGCTGCTCGATCAGCTGACACCGGCCGGCTTGAGCCCCGTCCGCTCTCCGGTTGTCGGATCCCAGCCGCCGGCCTGACCAACCTTGCTGGCGAGTGGCTTGCCAAGGGCCGTGGCGATGAAGCGCGCCGCCTCGAGCACGCCGGGCAAGTTGACGCCGTGCTCAATGCCCATGCCGTCGAGCAGGTAAACGAGGTCTTCCGTGGCAAGGTTCCCCGCGGCGCCCGGCGCATACGGACAACCGCCCGTGCCGCCGGTTGATGAATCGAAGCAGGAGATGCCGTCCTCCAGCCCGGCCAGGACGTTGACCAGGGCAGTGCCACGCGTGTCGTGAAAGTGATACGCAAGGCGATCGAGCGCAATGCCCGCCTCCGTGACCGCGCGCGTCAACGCGTGAACCTGTGTCGGGACGCCGACACCGATCGTGTCGCCCAGGCAGATCTCGTCGGCGCCCAGCTCGATCAGGCTCCGGCTGACTTCGACGACCTTGGCGATCTCGACCTTGCCCGTGAAGGGACAGCCGAAGGCGGTCGAAACATACGCGCGCTTCCACCACCCCAGATCAGTCGCGCGCTCCAGGACCGGTTTGAACGCCGCGAGCGACTGGGCGATGGACATGCCGATGTTGCGCTGCGTGAAAGCGTCACTGGCGGCGGTAAAGACGGCGAGCGCGTCGGCGTCGGCAGCAATCGCACGGTCCATCCCGCGCTCGTTGGGAACGAGGACCGGATAGCGGACGCCCGTGGCGCGTGCCAGCCCGGCCATCACCGCGTCACCGTCGGCAAGTTGCGGGATTGCCTTGGGCGAGACGAAGCTGGTCGCTTCGATCTCCGTCAAACCGGCTGCGGTGAGGAGGCGGATGTACTCCAGCTTGGTCTGTGTCGAGACCGGCTGAGCTTCGTTCTGGAGGCCGTCGCGCGGCCCAACCTCGTAGATCCGCACGCGCCGGGGCAGAGCACTCATGGCTAGAGGCTAATCCAGCTCGACGAGTATCTCTGCGCGCTGGACCTGCTGGCCGGGTTCGACCAGGATGCGCGCAACGCGGCCGGCGAACGGTGCCGCGACGGTGTTCTCCATCTTCATCGCCTCGAGCACGATGAGCACCTGGCCGGCCTCCACCTCGTCGCCTTCAGTGACACGGACGCTGATGACGCTGCCCGGCATTGGCGCCGTGATCGTCTGGGCCGCGCCGCCCTCGTGCGTAGCGCCACGCAGCGCGGCCTCCACGGTCGGCGGAGGTGCGAAGGACGCGCGCATTGAGACACCGTCAACGTCAAGCACCACCGATCCATCGTCGAGCGTTGCCCAGGGCACGAGCGTGCGCACGGCGGGCACGTCAACGCTGCGCGCCTGTGCCCCGATCGCGACTCGAATGCGCGCCGCGGCGTTGAGCCTGAAACCGGCTGGCGGCGTGGCCGCGGCGTCCATCCCCGCCCGTTGCGCGAGAGCGGACGCGGCCGCGGACCACGTCGCTGCCGGGACCTCATCGGCCGCGGCCGCGATCTCCGGCCACCGCTCGTCGATGAATGTGGTCCACATCGTTCCAGCGCGAACGTCGTCGTTCGTGGCAAGCCACGACAGGAAGCCACGGTTGGTCGTGACACCCAGGACGCTCGTCTCTGCGATCGTCCGCGTCAGACGATCGAATGCGGCGCCGCGGTCCGGGCCAATGGCGATGAGCTTGGCCAGCAGCGGGTCGTAGCGCGTGCCCACCACGTCGCCGGTGGCAATGCCACGGTCGACGCGCACGCCCTCGCCAAGCGGCCAGCGAGCCTCGACGATCTCGCCCGTGGCGGGCACGAAGTCGTGCCACGGATCTTCGGCGTACAGGCGCGCCTCAACCGCGTGTCCGGTGAGCGTCACGTCCGCCTGCGTGAATCCCAGGGGCGCGCCGCTTGCGATGCGCAGCTGATCAGAGACCAGGTCGCGTCCAGAGACCAGCTCCGTGACCGGATGCTCGACCTGGAGGCGCGCGTTGAGCTCCAGGAAGTAGAACCCGCCATCGTCAGCAACAAGGAACTCGGCCGTGCCCGCGCTCGTGTAGCCGGCCGCACCGGCGAGGCTGATGGCGGCCTCGCCGAGGCGCGCGCGAAGCGCTGCATCGACCACGGGCGAAGGCGCTTCTTCGACGACTTTCTGATGCCGGCGTTGCAGCGAGCATTCGCGCTCGCCCAGATGAACCACATTGCCGTGGGCATCGCCGAGCAGCTGCACCTCGATGTGCCGCGGCCGGGGCAGGTAGCGCTCAAGGACGAGCCGCTCATCGGCGAACGCCCCGGCCGCCTCGCGTCGCGCACGGCTGACGACCTCATCGAAATCGCGCGCGCGCTCCAGCACGTGCATGCCCTTGCCGCCACCTCCCGCACTGGGTTTGACCAGCACGGGAAAGCCGATGCGACGCGCCTCGCGCAGCAGCTTCGCGTCCGACTGGTCGTCGCCGTCATAGCCGAGCAGAACCGGGACCCCGATTTGTGCGGCCAATCGGCGCGCGGCCGCTTTATCGCCGAGCGCGCGCATCGCCGAGGGCGGGGGCCCGACCCAGGCCAATCCGGCGTCAATCACCGCTTGCGCGAACAGCGGGTTCTCGGCCAGAAAGCCGTAGCCCGGGTGGATGGCGTCTGCCCGCGCGGCCACGGCCGCCTCAAGGACCGCTTCCACGTCGAGGTAATTGCCGCGCAATGGAACGATCTCGTCGGCCGCTGACGTCCACCAGGCGCGCGCCTGATCTTCTGGTGCGAGCGCAAGCGTGGCGATTCCCAGCTGCCGAGCCGTGCGGGCGATGCGCACGACGAGCTCGCCCCGATTTGCCACAAGCAGTCGACCGATGCTTCGGCGAGTCACGCCCTCAGACACCGGGGCAAAGGCAGACGCGTCGACCTTGACCCGCGCGCCGACCTTGACCGCCGGCAGCTGCCCCTCGCGCAACCAGCGCTGGACGGTGCGCGTACTTACGCCAAGCCGGCGCGCAGCCTCACCCGGTCCGATCGGCTCTCCCACGACGTCACGAATGTCGCGTTTGTCGCGTCGGCTGTCAATCAGCGCTGATGTCGAACCAGATCGTGGTGTTCAGCGTTTCGCCTTGACCTTGATCCAGGTGCTGAACTTGCTCTTGTTCCCGCAAGCATCAACCGCGCGAACGCGGTAACGGTAGGTCGCCACCTTGGCCGGCCAATCGACATAGGACAGGCTCGTCACCGTCGCGATCCTGTGCCGACCGCGGTACACCAGGTAGTGGACCACGCCCGGCCGATTGTCGGTGCTCGCACTCCAGGTCAGGTTCACGTGTCGCCGGCCGAGCGCAGTCACCAGGAGGGTGCTCGGCGCCGTCGGCGGCGCGACGTCGACCGACACGAGCGTGGCCAGCGCGCTGGCGACCGGGCTGGAGTTGCCGGCAGCGTCAAGGGCCGTGATCGAGTAGGTATAGGTTCGATCGGAAGGGACGTCGGTGTCTGTGTACGACAACTCGTCGCTCCCCAGGACGGCCAGCGCCACGCCGTCGCGTTCGAGCACGTAGCCGGTCACTCCGATGTTGTCGTTGGCTGGGGTCCAGGCGAGGTCGACTTGAGCCGGGCCGTCGGCCTGCGCCAGCAGGTCCGGCGTCGTGGGCGGGGTCAGGTCGGGCGCATAGAAGGATGCGATCGAGGCCTCGCCGACGTTGCCGGCCGCATCGACCGCAGCAACGCTTACATCGTGCGTCTGCGCCTCGGCGACGCCCACGTGCGTGAGTGACGTGTCGCTTGTGGGCGCGAGCGGAACGCCATCGAGACCGACCAGATAGTGGTCCACGCCGACGTTGTCCGAGGCGCTCGGCCAGGAGATCGACGCCTCCCCCGGCCCGGTCACGTTGGTCGTGATGGTCCCTACTGATGCAGGCGGCGTCGTGTCCGGGATATACAAAGACGCGGATAGCGGCGTGCTTGAAAGGCCGCTTGGATCGATGGCGACGACCTCGTAGTCGTACGTCTGTGCCTGTGCCAGACCGGAGTCGGTGTACGCGGCGACTGTTGCGGCCGCCAGGTCGGTGCCATCGCGCGTGATCTCGTAGTGATCGATCGAAACGTTGTCCGTGCCTCCGGGCCAGGCCAGGGCGACGGAATCGGGGGTGACTTGGATCGCGCTCAGCGTGCCTGGCAGCTCTGGTGCCGTGACGTCGGGAACATCCACGCTAATCGGCGACGGTGCGCCGACGTTGCCGGCGGCATCGATGGCTGCGACCGTGTACTGATTGGCGAAGCCGTCGCGCGCCGCATCGTCCAGGTATGTCTGGTCGCCCACGGTGGCCGGCGGTGTTCCATCGCGTGTCACCAGGTAACCGATCACGCCGACGTTGTCGTTCGCAGCGGTCCAGGTGAGGCTCACCGACTGCGGACCGTGCTGCTGGGCGACCAGGTTGCCCACCGTCGAAGGCGCGACGACATCAGGCACGAACACAGACGTCGTCGCTACCCCGCTGAAGTTGCCGCTTTGGTCGAACGCCTTGACCACATAACTGTGGACCTGCGCCTGAGCCGTCGGCTGATCGACGTACGGCGGGCTGTCAATTGAGCCGAGCGACACGCCATCACGGCTGATGACGTAGCCGGTGACTGAAATGTTGTCCATCGAGCCGTTCCAATCGAGCCGGACCGTACCGTCGGGAATCGCCGTGGCAGTCAGTCCGCTGGGCTTGGTCGGCGGGAATAGGTCCGCCCCGTAATGGATCTGCACGGTGGCGCCTGTTGGGTCGATCGACAGCGTCGTGATGAAGATCTGATTGACGAGGTCGGCAAACGTCCGGCCCACGGCCAGTGGCGCATCGTTGAACGTGGCTGTTTGTGGGTTCGTGTCGATCAGGCGCGACTCGACGACCTTGTTGACGTCGGGTGCAATTCTGATCGTCACGCCGTTGACCACCGGAGCCGTCGCGCTGAAGTCGTCGAACGGACCACTGGGCTGACGGAACTCGAGGTAGCAGTAGTCGCCCCCAGGCCGAGCGACGCGTAGCACCCGCGGCGTACCGCCAGCGACCTCGGCGGTTGCGACGCGGTACACGCCGTCCGTGTTCACAGTCTGGACGTCTGCGGCGGTCAGGAAGCCGAGCTGCCAGCGGTGATAGGTGCTCATCAACCGCTGTCCGTGGTAACCCATGATGTCGAACGGGTCGCCGTATTCGTCGCTGGTGCAGTTGGACGAGAACGCGACGCGCGCCCCGCCGCTCGTACAGGTCAGGCTGGACGAGTGGTGGACGCCGAAGTTGTGGCCGAGCTCGTGGCTGGCGATGAACAACGAAGTCGTGCCGTTGAGCCAGCTGTTGCGACCGACCACGTTGGCCAGCCCGTTCCAGGAGCATACCGACTGCTTGGGGAACGCATATACAACGTTGGTGTAGGTGGCCAGGTCGATGCCATGGGCCGTCGCCGCCTGGCGCGCAGCCGAGCCCCAGTCGCTGTAGTTGCATGCCTTGGTGTTCGCGCCCACCGTGAACCAGCCGAACACGTCGCCGGTGATCGACAACTGTCCTTCGGACACGTCGGCGTAGTAAGAGGCCACTGAGCTCGTGTTGGTGAAGTAGACCGCGCTGACTGATGCGGGCGTCCACGGCTCGGGTGGAGCGGTTGGCGTAGCGCTCGGCGTCGGGGTCGGCGCAACGCTCGGCGCAGGGGTAGGCGTCGGGGTCGGCGGGTAGCTCGGCGCTGGCGTGTCGCTCGGCGTCGGTGCCGGCGATGCTGTCGGCGCCAGCGTGTCAGGTGGCTGCGAAGCATCATCGGGTGACGGGGTTGCTCCGTCGGCTGCGTCGATCACGTCCGTCGGTTGCGGCGTGGCATCCGGTGGCGTGGCATCCGGCGGCGTGGAATCCGGTGGCTCGGAATTGGTCGCCGCCGCCGTGGGTGTCGGCGTCGCGCTCGGTTTTGGCGTGGCGCCAGTGAAGTTGACGAGCAGGACCGCGACGCGCTTATTGATGATCCCCGTCCCGCTCTGGCTGGCGACCGCCTCGGCGGTGGTGGTGCGCGTGATCCTGCCGCCGGGCAACGCGGTCACGGCGTTGGCGCCAGGGGCGAGCACGATCGTGTCGCCGTCGCGCCTGCCGCGGACCCTGACGCGCGTGCCAGGCGCCAGTTCAGCCAGTGCTCCGCTGACGCGCAGGCGCTCCGTGCCCGTCTCGAGCACCTCGTACTCGACCGACTTGTCTGCGGCAAAGATGTCGCCGTGATCGTGAGCGATCTTTCCGGACAAGACGACGTAGTCCGATGCGCCGACCTGAACCACCGACCAGGCCAGCATCCCCAGTGCGGCGGCGATCGGGATGATTGCTCGAATGTGCTGGCGATGCCAGAGACCCATTGGGCGACCCTCTTGCGCCGGCCCTCTGAGCTATGAAGGCACGATCGCCCATTGAGATTTGCCGGGGATGGTCAAATCCGAAACGGAACCTTGTGGCCAGATCGATGAGCCGTAAGTCAGCCCGGATCAGATCCCTCGCGCCAGGCCGGGTCGCGTTTCTCCAGGAAAGCGCGCAGGCCTTCCTGTCCTTCCGGGCTCGTTCGCTGGCCAGCAATACGACGCGCGGTGTGCCAGCGCGTCGACTCGTGCGGCAGCCCGCGGACCTCGCGAATGATGGCCTTGGCGGCGCGCGCTGCCGTTGGGCCGGCGGAAAGGATGTCGCCCACCGCACCCTCGACCGCGGCATCCAATGCCTGCTCGCCCTCAACAAGCTCGTGGACGAGGCCAATGCGCAGCGCGCGCGTGGCATCGAAGCGGCGCCCGCCGGGATACAGCGCGCGCGCATGCGTTTCGCCGATCTTGGCAATTACGAAGGGCGAGATGACCGCGGGCAGAATGCCCAGCCGCGTTTCTGTGAAGCCGAACTTGGCACCCGCCTCAGCCACGACCAGGTCGCTCACTGCGCACAGGCCCATGCCGCCGCCCAGCGCCGCACCCTGCACGCGCGCGATGACCGGTGCGGGACAACGGTCGATGGCATCGAACATCTCGGCCATGACCATTGCGTCCTGCTCGTTTTCCTCGCGCGTCAAGCCCAATGACGAACGCATCCAGTTGACGTCCGCGCCGGCGCAGAACGATGGACCGGCGCCGGCCAATACGACGGCGCGGAGCGACGCGGCTGGTTCGTCGGCAAGACGTGTGAACAGGCGGCGCAACTCGCCGATCAACGTTGCGTTGAATGCGTTGTGAACGTCAGGCCGGTTGAGCGTGACGCGCGCGACGGACCCGTTCGGTCCGGAGCGCTCAACGAGCAGCTCGTCGCTCATCGCTGCGCAACCGCCGGGTCGTAGATGTAGTTCGAGCGCGTCCCGAAGCGGCGCATACCTGTCCTCTCCAGGTTGAGCGCTGACAGTTGGCCGGGTTCCGCTGATGCACCCACGAGGTTGCAGCCGGCGGCCTGCGCGGCGCGGGCGCGGGCGGCGATCAGCGCGCGCTGGATGCCGCGCCCTTGTGCCTCCCGGGCGACCGTGGCACCGCGCATCCAGCCCACCTTGCCGCTGACGTGCAGCGACGCGTGCGCCACGACGGTTCCGTCGACCTCAGCGACAAAGATCTGGCGGGCGTTGGTCTTGGCCAGCTCAGCCATGACCCGCGGCCACGGGTCGATGGCACCCTCGTCCATACCTCCGCGCCTTTCTGAGCCTGATTTGACATGCGCGAAATCGGCACTTTTCGTGGCGCCCAACCCGCCTGATCACGACTCCTTCGGGCGCTGGGATGTCCGCGATGTCGTCCGGCGTCGCGCCCAGGATGTCCAGCGTCAGGTCGGGCGTGGCCCCGGTCCATGGTGGCTCCGTCGCCCAGATCCATCCGCGAGTGCCGTGCTGGTCGTAGTAGTCGGTCGCGATGGTGAGCAGGTTGGGCAAGCCGGCGAACCCGTGCGCCTGGTTAAAGGCCGGCCCCGGCAGCTCCGCCGACGAAGACATCGAGATCTCGCCGTCCTCGTCAAAGTCGATCTCGAAACCCGCCGCGCGCGCCGCCTTCCATGCGGCGACAGTCGACTTACCTTCGGCGCGATCCAACCAGCGCAACGTGAGCTCGTCCGATCGCGCTCGAATCGGCCGGACCATCGACCGTGATCGCGTCGCCCGGCGCGACGCTGCCCTCGTGCAGCACGCGGGCATACATGCGCGAGTCGGATGGATGCCTGTCGATCAGGATCCGATTGAAATTGCCGTCGCTGAAGTTGCCGACCTGCGTCACGCACGGCGTTGTCGAAGAGGACACCTCGAGCACGAGCTCGTCGCCAACACGGATCGTCGCGCCGACCGGCAGAAGCGACCACTCGATGCCCCATGTGGTCAGGTTCTCGCCGGCGCCTCCAGGCTGGATGGGGTGGCCCTCCGCCTGGAGCCGCTCGATGACCTCCATGGCGAACAGGCACACGGCTCGATGCGGCCCGCCGTGCACCGTGTACTCGCGGTGCTTGTCACCCTCCAGGCCCAGAATGTTCACCCACGCTCTGTCGACGGGCAGCTTGGGAACACCGCCCGCTGAGACGTTGACTTGCAGGACACGGCCGGTTGCGATCGCCATCTGGCTAGGGCCTGCTACGCCCTGTCCGGAAGCTGCATGACCCACAGCCCGCAGGACTCGTCGAAGGCGCGCTGGACCGGCTCATCTTCCTGGCCGCAACGAGACCTCGAACGTCGGATAGATGACGAGGTCATTCAGGTGACCGCCGACCATCGACAGGTCGCGCCTACCCAAACCCACATGCGCGTGAATGAACGGTCGACCTTCGCGCAGCGTCACATTGCCGACGAGCGACACGACCTCCATCTGCTCGTCGAGCTGATGCTGCTCATAGGACTTGGTGTCCATGTTCAGGTAGCTCACCGTTGCGGCGCTCACCGCGCCCAGGCCGGTCATCGTCGCGATAGCCGATGTCCTCCCTGGCCAGCCACGCGAGAAGCGGCGCCGCGAACGGCTCGCCGCTCTCAAAACGGAGCTGTACTCGCTCACCCTGACGAACGTATTGCATTCGCTCACCTTCTCACGTCGGCATCGATGATGTCTGGCCATCGAAGACGCTGAACCTTGTGTCAGGCATTTGACAGGAAGGCGCCCGCGACGGTCGTATTCTCTGGCTCCAACCGAATAACGGGTACTCCGCGTCGCCCGCTTACGCGGGCCTGCCCATGCGGCCCCAGAAGGAGCAATTGTCATGCGGCGTTTGTCGGGGCTTAGTCGGGCTTGTGACCGTTTGCGTTTTGGCGGTCGCGTGCGGCTCCGGTGCATCGGCGCCGGTGACGTGGCAGCGTCACGCCGCGGATCCGGCGTTCTCTGGCGCCACCGTGAACGGCGCAGCGTTTGGCCATGGACGATGGGTCGCGGTCGGAAGTGTTAGTGCCGGCGAGACGGACGGTGCAATCTGGACTTCATCGGATGGCGCGACCTGGACCTCGGTGCCCTTCGGTGAGTCCCTCAAGAACACGACCCTTGCCGCGGTTACCAGTTTTGGAGGCGGATTCGCAGCGGTCGGAGGCATCTGCGGCCAGAACGAAGGTTGCGCGACCGCCCGGTGAGGTGTATCTCACCTCGACTGACGGGCAGACCTGGACACGACAACCCGTAGATCCCGGCACATGCTGTCAACTCCACTCGATCGCGAATGGTGGGCCTGGTCTGATCGCCGTCGGCTCCGACTTCAGCGCCGGCTTTCCCGCGGTCCCGGCGGATGCTGCGGTGACCCTTTCGACCGACGGCACGAGTTGGACGCAGGTCCCGAACAACTCGGCCTTCACGGGCGCGACGATGGGCGATGTTGCCAGCGGCACCTCTGTGCTCGCGGCGATCGGCTACGGCTCCGGCAAACCTCAGATTTGGAGCTCCGCGGACGGCCACCAGTGGCAGAACGTCTCGGGCAGCTCACTTGGCGCCGGTCAGGCCAACGGCCTGACCTTCGGCGCTGGCAAGTTTGTGGCGGTCGGATCGGGCAGTCAGAACGACGCCGCGGTCTGGACGTCTGACGCGACGGCCCAAGTGTGGACACGAGGCACCTCACCCGGACCAGGTGGCCTGAGCGCCGTCGCCGTCAGTGGGTCGCTTGTTCGTGGCAGGCGGGGGAGACGGCAAGAACGCAACGCTGTACGCGTCAACGGATGGCCTGGAGTGGACCCAGACTCTGGTCGGTTCCGCGCTCGCTGCCGACGCCGCGGTAAACGTTCTCGCAGCCGACGAAGGGACCGGCCTCGTGGCGTTCGGTGTCAGCTCGAGCGGCGCGGTCGTAGTCTGGACAGGGACGCGCGCCAGCAAGCCCTAGATCCTGACGCAGATCAAGCGCCGGTGAGCCTAGCCTGAGCGTCCCGCGCGCCGACCAGGCTGCCCTTCTGCTCGTAGAGATGCAGCGCCTGGCGGAACGACTGTTCCGCCTCAGCCTGGCGATCTGTGGCGCGCAGGATGTCACCCAGGATCATCGAGCTGTCGGCGCGGAACGTAAGTAGGTCAGTCGTCGCCAAGAACGCCACGGCACTGCGCGCGTCTCGCTCGGCCTCTATGTAGCGTCCGGCGTTGAGGTGCGCGCCGGCCATCGCAGCCTCCAAGAGGGCCCGAGCGCCGCGTGGTGGTGGTCCGCGTAGACGCCCCAGGCTGAGGGGCCCTTGGGCATCGGCGATGGCGGCCAGTCGGTCAACATCGACGGGAATATTCCCGTACACCTGAGACAGTCCGTGGAATGCCTCCAGCACCGCATGCGGCGCGCCCAACGCGCTGAACCAGTCGCATCCCACGGCCAGCATGCGTTCCGCGGTTACGTGGTCGCCGGCCAGGGTTTCGACGTCGGCCGCGACCTCCGTGAGAGTCATGGCCGCGCTGCGCTGGCCGCTCTCGTTGGCGATCTCCAGGCATCTGGCCGCCTGCGCCCGGGCCAGCTCGAAGTTGCCCAGCCGAGCGTGCATGTGAGCAAGAGCGTGAGCGATGGGCATCTCTATCCCGCGATCGTCGGGTGCGTCGGCGAGGATCTCGTTGCACCATCGAATGGCCTCGGTCACCGGTGTTGGTCCCGTGTACAGATCGACGCTCCGGTCGAGGATGATCGACATCTCCTCCCAGTGCGACCCGGCGCGCCGTGCGTGCTCCAGGGCACGGGTCAACGCGACTTCATCGCCGGCTATGTTCCCCTCCAGCCAGGAGGCGCTACCGCGCAGCCTCCAGGCCAGTGCCAGCCCCTGGTCATCGCCGAGGCGCTCGAAGATCGCTGAGCACTCGTCGGCGATCCTTCGGTAATCGTTGGCGGTGACGTCTGGTCCGGCATTGCCACTCAGGCACTGCTGGATGCGGGCGCGCGCCATGGCGCGGACGTCGCCCGCCGCCTCCGATCGCTCGAGGGCCTCTGAGAAGCACGCCTTGGCTTCATCGAAGCGTCCTCCAGCCTGAAGCACGCGACCGAGGTCCGGCAGGATCGCGAGGCGCGCCGGGTCGTCCGTATCGAGCAGCGTGGCAGCCCGTCCGTAAAGGTTGACTGTGGCACCTATGTCAGATCGTTCGAGCGCACGGCCACCGGCCGCGATGAAATGCGATGCAGCCTTGCGGGCCAGCTCACGAGCTCGATCATCGATCAGCGCCAGCTCCTCGCGGTAACGGAAAGCCTGCTCCAGGTGGTAGCCCACAATCTCCTCGACCTCGCTCCTCCGCTCGCCCGCGGACAGGTCGAGCCAAGCCGCAAGCATCTCGTGAAGGTCAGCACGCTCCGACTTGGGCAGGCGTTCGTATGCCGCGTCGCGGATCAACATGTGCCGGAACCGGAATGCGTCCGCACCCGCGAAGCCCGAGAAATCCGGACGGACGAACTCCTTGCGAACCAGCCCGAGCAGACTTGGTGAGACCTGACTGAGGTCAGCGATGGGCGACAGGGCCATCACCGCGGCCTGATCGAACATGCGGCCCACGATTGACGCGCGCTCCGCAACGGCCCGCTCCGCCGGTGCCAGCATGTCCATACGAGCCGCCAGCAAGGCCTGGATTGTCGGCGGCACGGGCACCGCGTCGAGGTCGCGCGACGAAATCCATCCACCGTCTCCTGCCACCAATGCGCCATCGTCGACGAGCGTGCCGAGGAATTCCTCGACGTACAGCGGATTGCCCTCGGCTGCGATCGCGATGCGGGCGCGTACGCCGTCGGGCAGCGCACCGCCGGGCACGAGCGCATCGATCAGCTCGAGCGCCGACCCTTCTGACAGCGGCTCGAGCACGATCGTCGTCGAATTGAGCTTGCCACCGGCCCAATTCGGTCGGCGCTCGAGGAACTCGGGGCGCGCCGGGCATATGAACAGGAGCGGGGAGTCGCGGGCCAGGTCGGCGACCGACTCGATCAGGTCGAGGAGCGACGGCTCTGCCCAATGGATATCGTCGACAAGCACAACGAGTGGGCGGTTGTCGGCGAGGTGTTCGAGCAACCGGCGAAACGCCCAGACCAGCTCCTCCTGGGCTACCGAACCTTCGAGTCCGATCAGACCTGCCAGACCCCGACTGACCGCCGCTGCCTCCGCAAGCCCGGCCACGAACGATTCGATCCGTTCACGCTCTGTCTCGATCGCGTCTCCGTCCGTAATGCCGGTGACATCGCGGACGATCTGTGCGATCGGCAGATAGGTGATGCCTTCGCCGTATGGAAGGCAGCGGCCGCGGACCACGCGGGCCCGATCACGAACATCGCCGAGGAGCTCAGCAACCAAACGGCTTTTGCCAACCCCGGCGGTACCGAAGATCGTTACCAGCTGGCACGATCCATCAGAGACTGCCCGGTCGAATGAGCGCCGCAGCGCCACAATCTCGCGCTCGCGTCCGACCATTGGTGCGTCAAGACGTCGACGGTGGCCATCGGCGTCAGGCGCGACCTCCCGCAGGCGATAAGCGACCACGGGCTCCGTCTTTCCCTTGAGTTCGAGCGCCTCGGCCGGACCGACCTCGACAGCGTCGCGCACAAGACCGTGCGTCGAGCTTCCGATGACTATCTCGCCGGGCGCGGCCGCGGACTGGAGCCGGGCGGCGATGTTGACCGGGTCTCCGACCACGATCGCCTCGCCCGGTCCGCCGGGCCCGACCACGACTGAGCCCGTGTTGATGCCCGACCGCGCCTCGAGCGTGACTCCCAGTCGTGGACCCAGTGTGGCGTTCAAAGACACGAGCGCCACACGCATCTCGGCAGCGGCTCGGACGGCCCGTAGGGCATCATCATCGTGGACGACTGGGACTCCGAACACAGCCATCACGGCGTCGCCGATGTACTTCTCAACGGTCCCGCCATGGCGCTCGATGACTTCGCGCATGCTCGCGAAATAGCTGCCCATAACATCGCGCAACGCCTCGGAGTCCAGGCGCTCTCCGAGAGCGGTCGACCCGGTCACATCCGAGAACAGGATCGTCACGGTCTTGCGGGTCGCCCGCGCCGGCGAAGAGACGCTGAGAGCCTCACCGCAATACCCGCAGTGGCGGAAACCGACGGGGTTTGCTTCGCCACACGAAGGACAACGCGTCGCAGATGGTGCTCCGTCGACTGATGAAGTCATTCCGCGGCCAGTCTGGCTTCGGCCAGGCTGACGCTGACAAGGCTGCCTTTCCGGCTGTATAGATCGCGCGCTTCTTGATACACGGCGTTGGCCTCTGCGCGCCGACCGGCCGCGCGAAGGACGTCGCCCAGCATCATCGCGCAGTTGGCGTGGAACGTGATCATGTCGGTGGTCGCGAAGTAGTCGACGGCACTGCGCGCTTGGCCTCCGCCTCCGACCAGTCGCCCCGCGACCAGATGCGCCGCTGCGATCGCCGCGTGCAGCAGAGCCTGGGACGAAACGTAGCTTCCGGCCACCATGCCCTCCAGCCGCTCGACATCGACGGCAGCCCGGCGTCGACCTGGGTCAAGGCGTGGAGCGCCTCGATAACGCGCCAGGTGGCCTGGCCCATCGCGGCTAACGTCTCGCAACGCCTCAGCAAGCATCCGCTCGGCCGGCGGCATGGTTGCCCGCGAGTGTCTCTACGTCGGCCGCAACCTCTGCCAGTGACACGGCGTCGGCGCGCAGCCCACTTTCGGCTCGCGATCTCGATTGCGCCGAGCGGCGAGTGATCGAGCCAGACTCGAAGTTGCCAAGGCGTGCGTGCATGTGGGCAAGAGCGTGGGCAACGCCGACCTCGAAGCCTCGATCATTCGGCGCCTGGCCAGGATCTCCTCGCACCACCGGATCGCGTCCGCCACCGGCGTCGGGCCCCAGTAGAAGTCGACCGCACATCACGCGGACGATCGTCGCCTCTTCCCAGTGCGACTCGGCGCGGCGGCGTATTACGAGTGCATCAGCCAAGGCGACTTCGTGGCCGGCCACGCGGCCCTCGATCCACGACGCCTCGCCGCGCAGCCTCAGGGCGAGGCAGCAGGCCTCTGGCGTCGCCAGCTCGCTCGAAGGTGGCGAGGCACTCGTCGGCTATTCGTCGGCACTCGGTGGCCGTAAGTTCGGGTGCATCAAGCACGAGGTAGCGCATGGCCCGCGCACGGGCGAATGCCACCTCGTCGCCGGAAGCCTCGGGCTCGCTCGATCGCCTCTGCGAAGGTTGCCGCTGCATTCGTCGAAACGCCCGTTCTGCCGCCTGGGCTTGACCCAGTTCGGGCAGGACCGCGATACGAGCCGGGTCATCCGCGTCAAGCAGCTTCGCCGCGCGGCCGTATAGGTTGACTGTGGCCGCGATGTCGGACCTCTCCAGCGCGCGCCGGCCGGCGGTGATGAGCAGCTTGGCCGCTCGCTGCGCGAGAGTCTCGAGCGCGGTCGTCAACAGGCGCCAGCTCGGTGCGATATCGGAAGGCCTGCTCGAGGTGGTAGCCGAGTACCTCATCGCCCTCGGCGCGACTGTCTCCGAGCGCCTCCGCGAGCCAGTCGGCGAACATCTCGTGCAGCTGTGCGCGCTCCGACTTGGGCAGACGTTCGTACGCGGCGTCGCGAATGAGCATGTGACGGAAGCGGAAGGTCTCCCACGGCGTGAGCGCCGACCGATCCGATCGGATCAGCTCCTTGCGCACGAGCGCTGAAAGGCTGCGCGGAATATCCGAACGACTTTCTGTCGGGGTCAAGGCGACCACTGCCGGCTGCTCGAAGATGCGTCCCACTACAGACGCTCGTTCCGCGGCCGAACGCTCGTCCGGAGCCAGCCGATCCAGCCGTGCAGACAGCAGCGCCTGGATCGTGGGCGGAACAGCGATTGACCCGAGGTCCCCGGCTGCGCTCCAGCCGTCGGCGCTGGCAATCAACGCGCCCTCGTCGATGAGCATGCCCACGAACTCTTCGACGTATAAGGGGTTGCCCTCGGCGCCTTCGGCGATCCTCGTTCGCACCTCCGGCGGAAGTGCGTCGCCCGGGACAAGCGCATCGATCAGCAGGAGAGCGGAGCCTTCGCTAAGCGGCTCGAGCAGGATGGTCGTGGCGTTGAGCCGTCCGCCGCCCCACGTTGGTCGATCGTCCAGGAACTCAGGGCGTGCCGGGCAGACGAACAGGATCGGCGAGTCGCGCGTGAGATCGGCGACCGTCTCGATCAGGTCGAGCAGGGTCGGCTCCGCCCAGTGAATGTCGTCGACCAGCACAACGAGGGGCATCGCGTCGGCGAGCCTTTCCAACATCCGGCGAAACGCCCAGACGAGCTCCTCCTGCGCTGCTGAGGCCTCGAGACCGAGCAAGCCGGCAAGACCTCGAACCACGGCGGCAGATTCGGGAATGCCGGCCACCAGGCTCTCGAGTCGCTCTCGAGCCGAACCCTCGCTCGCCAACTCGTCGATGCCGGCGGCCTGTCGGATGATCTCGGCGACGGGTAGATAGGTGATGCCCTCGCCGTAGGGCAGGCACCGGCCGCGCAGGACGCGGGCACGGTCGCGAACACTGCCCAGGAACTCCGCCACGAGACGGCTCTTGCCGACGCCGGCCGTCCCAAGGATCGTGAACAACTGGCTTGACCTGGTGGTGCTCGCCCGCTCGAATGCCTGCTGGAGCGCAGCAAGCTCACGCTCCCTCTCGACCATGGGCGCGTCCAGTCGGCGGCGGTGTCCCTGGGCGTCAGCTGCGACGCTGCTCAGCCGGTAGGCAACCACGGGCTCGGTCTTGCCCTTGAGGTCAAGGGCTTCGGCCGGTCCCACCTCGACCGCATCGCGGACCAGGTCGAAGGTCGCGCTGCCGATGAGGATTTCTGTCGGCGCGGCCGCGGTTTGCAGCCGGGCGGCGACGTTGACCGCGTCGCCAACGACGATTGCCTCGCCCGGTCCGCCGGTCCCCACCACGACCGAGCCGGTGTTGATACCGGTTCTCGCCTGCAGCGCCACGCCGCGCTCTGCGAGCAGCCTCACGTTCAGTAGTCTCGAGCGCCTCGCGCATCTCTGCGGCGGCGCGCACGGCGCGCAGGGCATCCTCTTCATGGATCACGGGCACGCCGAAGACGGCCATGACCGCGTCGCCGATGTACTTCTCGACAGTTCCGCCATGGCGCTCGATGACTTCGCGCATGCTGGCGAAGTAGCGGGCCATGATCTCGCGCAGCGACTCCGGGTCCAGTTGCTCGCCGAGCGAGGTCGAGCCCGTGACGTCCGTGAACAGGATGGTCACGGTCTTGCGTGTCTCGCGCGCCGGCATGGGGCGCTGCGAGCTCAGTGCCGCAGAACCCGCACAGCCGGAAACGCTCTGGGTTCTCCTCGCCACACGCCGGACACCGAATCACTGCTGCGAGTCTAGGCCGCAGATCAATCTCGGCACGACTCAGCCGGTCGCGTCCGCACCCTGCCGAATGGCCCTGTCCGCAGTGGGCCGTTTGGGACGAGTGTCACCGCAATCCGGCGGCCTACCCACGGGCCTGCCCACCGCGGTGGCTCGTCGCGCAATTGAAGATTGAACGCGAGTAGTCCCTAGCGACTCATTGGGGTCGGAAGGCGTCCCCTACGGACGCCAGGAGGACGATCGGTTGGATGGCGATCTCGTCGAGCAGGCGCAGGGTGGGGACCGGGAGGCGTTTGCCATCCTGGCCCGCACGCACGGCGACCGGCTCATGGCGATCGCGTACCGGATCCTCCGGGATGTCGGACGTGCCGAGGATGCAGTGCAGCAGACGCTGGTGATCGCCTGGCGTGAGCTGCACAGCCTCCGCGATCCGGAACGTTTCGAAGCCTGGCTGCAACGCCTCCTGGTCAACGCCAGCTACGCCGAAGCGCGCCGCTGGCGAACGTGGAGCGCCAACGTCAGGGTGCTGCCGATCGAAGGACCGGCGGGGCCCGACGAGGGGGATTCACTCGACAACCGCGATCGCCTCGAGCGTGGCTTTCGGACGTCTTCCGCCCGACCAGCGGGCGATCCTCGTCTTCACGTACTACCTGGGCCTGACCCCGACCGAGATCGCCGACCGACTCGAGATCCCGGTCGGGACGGCCCGATCCCGACTCCATTACGCCCACCGGGCGATGCGCGCGGCCATCGAGGCCGACGAGCGCCCCGTCGTGGTGGCGGTCGGAGGGCGCATCTCATGACCAGTCAGAGCGAGCTGGGCAGCCTCCTCGGCGCGTTTCTCGCCGACGGGCCTGACCAGGTGGCCGATCGAGTCATCGACAACGCCCTCGAACAAATTGACCTGACACGACAACGGCGCCCAATGCGTGTGCCGTGGAGGTTCCCAGACGATGAACTTGCTCGCCCGCGCCGCCTCGGCCGCCGTCATTGGCGTGCTCCTGGTGGGCACCTTCTTCTATCTCACGAGACCGGCCGTGCTGCCTATCGGCCCGAGCCCCAGCCCGGCGTGACCTCGGGCCCGAGCATGCCCGCGGTGGTCGCCCCGAGCCCTACGTCCCAGACGGTCTGCCGTGACCGATGCGCCCAACCCAACGTTACATCGGTACCAGGCGGGCGCCTGGATCGCATTCGTCCGGATCACCGACATGCCCGACAACACGAACTGCCTCCTTGGCTTCGACCCGCTGCCCAACTGCCCAACTCCTCGATTGTGGATCGTTGGCTCCGACGGGACCGGCGCCCACGAGTTGTTCCCGGACGGTCTCGAGCGACCAGAGCCTGTTCGGCTGGTCGCCTGACGGGACTCACTTGCTCTATTCGGACAGTGGGAAGTTCTACTTGACCGACGCGAGCGGCAGCGAGCCTCCCTCGTCGATACAGGCTGCGTCGAACCGTGTCGGTGGCGACGGCAGCGCTTTCCTTCTCGAGCGACGGGGAGCACCTCGTCTTCCTGCGGCAGTCCGCCGATGCCAGGGGTACGACGGCCCCGTCGACATCGCGACGATGGATCTCGCCAGTGGTCGGATCGCCGAGCTGAACTCGACGGCCGATGCCGGAGCGACGTCACCCGGATGGTCGCCCGACGCCAGGCAGATCGTCTTCTCCACGTACGGCGGACAAGGACATGGGCATCACGGCCCGATTTCCGCCCAAGGTGGCCGGCGTCTTCGTCGTCGATGTCGACGGCCAGAATCTTCGGCAGATCAGCCCCACGACGCTCGATGCTCGAATCCGCCGTTTGGTCGCCGGATGGCTCTCGGATCGTGTTCATGTCAACAGGAGCGCAGACAAGTCAGGACATCTACACGATTCGCCCCGACGGTACCGACCTGCGCCAGTTGACGTCGGACGGTGCGTCATCTGGTGCGACCTGGACGCCCGATGGACGGATCCTGTTCGTTCGGGGTTCGAGCTTCTGGACGATGGATGCCGACGGCACCAACGTGGCCGAGCTCGTGCCTGGGTCGGTGACTTGGAGCTGGGCCGACGGACTTCCAGTATTCGCGTCCACTCTGGCAGCCGACAGGTGGGCCAGCCATCGTGCCGCCGCCGTGGAACCCGACTGCCGGGACACCGGTCGGGCCGCCGCCGCCAACACCGGTCGGCAACCCCGATACCGGAGCTGGCACCAGGATTCAGTTGGACAGGGTCGTTGCGCGCCACGACGAACAACGATTTCCCCAATGCCACTGACACAGCCACCGTGCTCAACGACGGCCGCGTACTCGTTACCAAGCGGTGCGACCCGACGGCAGAGCTGTATGACCCACTTACTGGCTCGTTCAGCGCCACCGGTCCTATGACCGTGACACGCGGCCGCGCCTCGGCGACGAGGCTTCTGGACGGTCGCGTCCTGATTGCCGGCGGCAGCAACTGCGGGAACGCGGTAACCGGCGGAACCTGGCCTTCGGCAGAGATCTTCGACCCCCAGACGGCAACCTTCAGCCCGACCGGTTCAATGGGCACGCCTCGGGCGAGCCACACCGCAACGTTGCTCGCCGACGGTCGTGTTCTCATCGCCGGAGGCATCACGGGCCCACCGCCCGCGGTCGCTTTCCAGGTCGTGTTCGCCTCGTACCAGGGCGGCTCGTATCAGGACGGTCATCTCGCGGCCACGGCCGGCGACAGCACGCTTGCCAGCGCAGAGGTCTATGACCCGGTGTCCGGCACGTTCAGCCCAACCGGATCCATGAGCCACTTCCGCAACGGCCACACGGCGACGCTGCTCCAGGACGGCCACGTCCTAGTCGTCGGTGGCGGCGGCGAAGGGTATGACCTGGCCACGGCAGAGTTGTACGACCCGGTTGCCGGCACCTTCAGCACGACCGGATCGATGGCCAAGCCGCCGCTGGCTTCACGCAGCGACGCTGCTCGAGGACGGTCGCGTCCTGATCACCGGGGGCCGGTCGCCGAACGACACAACCTATGCCTCTGCCGAGCTGTATGACCCGATTTCGGGCAAGTTCAGCTCGATCGACACGATGGGTGCCAGTCGCCAGGAACACACTGCCACCCTTCTTCAGGACGGCCGCGTTCTCATCACGGGCGGCGACTTCCAAGACGCCCAGGGCTGGAACGTGCTCTCCGAGGTGGAGCTGTACGACCCTGCGACAGGGAAATTCACCCCGATCGGTTCGATGGGCGCCGCACGCGATGGCCAGGTCGCGGCACTCCTGAACGATGGCCGGGTTCTGATCGCCGGAGGTACCGGCATCGGGATCTCGAGCCTCGTGCCCCTGACCTCGGCCGTCCTCTACCAGCCGTAGGTTCAAGGCACCGCTACGAAGTCCCGGTGGCCGGCGTGGGTCGAGAGGCCCAATTCGGGCCACCGGCCCCCAGCCAGCCGGGACCAGGGCTGCACTCAATTTGGGAGTTCTGAGGAGGTCTTCTGAAAATGGTTGATCACCGATTTCGGGTGCTCCTGACCACGGTGCTCGCGCTCGCGGTGACCGCCTGCGGCAGTGCCGCGAACACGACACCGACCGTTGTGCCGTCAGCGACCCCCTCCGCTGTCCCAAGCCCCACGGCCAGGATCACGGCGAGCGCGACAGCGGCACCAACCGCGACCCCAACGCTCGCCCCGACGCCGACCCCAACGCGGACGCCCAGGCAGACGCCCACCCAAGCTCCGACCATCGGCGAGCCGGCCGACGACGGCGCGCGCATCATCGCGGTGGATACAGTTGCCGGGGAGGACCCGGTCAACGGAGTCCGTACCAGGGACCTCACTATCGACTCGCGCGCGGTCGGTCGCGTACAGGTTCGGCTGCTCCTCCCCAAACACTTCGATACGCAGCCCACAACCCGCTGGCCGGTGCTGTTCATGCTCCCCGGCTCCGGTTTCGGGCACGCCGATGGCTGGTCCGGCTGGAGCGACCTCGAGTCGCTGACCGCTCCGACCGACTTGCTCGTCGTTATTCCCGATGCCGGCTCCAACGAACCCTGGGGCTCGTCCTACACGGACTGGTGGAACGGTGGTCACGCCGATCGGCAGCAGTGGGAGACCTTCCACCTCGTTGAGCTGTTCCAGCTTCTCGAGCGGAACTGGCAGGCCGGGGACAAGCGGGCGGTAGCCGGCGTTTCTAAGGGCGGCTACGGAGCGATCGAGTACGCGGCGCGCAAACCCGGGATGTTCCTGTTTGCCGCGGCGTACAGCGGCGTATTCGACGCGGTTGGCAACATGGTGTTCTGGGACGTGCCGGCCATGATGTGGGGCGACCCGGTCGAGCAGGCAGACATCTGGAAGGCGCACGATCCGGTGCTCAGCGCAGAGGCACTCCGCGGCACGGAGCTTTATGTCGCCTACGGCAATGGCGAGCCGGGAGCATTGGATAACTACGCGCTGTCTCCCTTCGACCCGACCGGAGAAGTTGAACGAGAGGTGGCAAAGGAGAGCGCGGCCCTTGTCCAGCGGCTCAACGAACTGAACATCCCGGTCACGGTCTACGCCTACGGCAACGGAACCCACAACGGCCCGTACATCAACCGCGACCTCAACAACTCGTTCGCGCTGATCCTCAACGCGCTCGGCGGCGAGAGTCCGTGACAGGAGAGATGTGGGCGTGATCGGGGAGCTGGGCGACAGGCTGCTGGCTGGACTGATCGCTGTCTTCCTGACATCGGGTAGCGCCGTCGGCCCGAACTGACGCCACCACCGACGTCGCCATCAGGTCGGGCAGCGACTCCGACGTTCGCGTCTACGCCGACCGCGACGGCCGCGCCCACACAGAGGCCGACCGCCACAGCCAGCGCGAGGCGAGCGCCCGTTCCAGCTTGAATTTCTCGTGCCGCCGCGCCGGTCTCGGGTCATATTCTTCGCGCGAGGACCGATGAACCGGATTGACCAAGACCGCGCGAGTCACATCGAGGCTTTGCAGGAGACGCTGAACCGCCTGGCGACGGCCACGACAGCGGGCTCGGCAGAGGAGCAGTTCGACGCGCGCCTGGCCTTGTCCGATGTCTTTGCCGAGAGGGCCTTGGTCGCCGAGGCAGTCGAGGAGCTAGATACCGCAAGGCAGCTGTTGCAGCGGTTCGCAGATCAGGCTCGGCTCGCCGCGCTCACAGCACGTTGCGCGACTCTGGCATTGCTGCGCGGCGACTACGATCGAGCGCAGGAGCTGATCGATGGGGATACGGAGGGAGCGCAGCCGGCCGGGACTGGTCCCGGTATTCCGCGTCTGTGGTTCCTGAGCTTCCTCTTGCTCCGCGATCAGGGCCGCGTAAACGACAACGAGGTCGAAGCGGTCAGAACAAAGCTCCGGTCGCTCACCGGCAGTCGCGCACAACTGCTCGCGCTCGCGCTCGATGTTGGCTTCGGAGCAGACGGCGCGAGGGATACCGCTTATGCGGACTTGTTTCCGTACACGGGACAGCTCGCCATCGCGCCGGACCTGGGCAGTCTCGGGCCTGTCGACAGATACCTGGGCCTGATCGCGGCCGGCGATGGTCGGCTCGATGACGCTCAGCGTCATCTCGAAGGCGCCATTCGCATCGCCGACCGAAACGGCCTCCTGCCGTGGGCGGCACGGGCCCGGGCCGACCTTGCCCGCGTGCTCTCGGTGCGCGGACGCGCGGACGACGACGAGCTGTCGGTCAACTACCTCGCGGCCGCGCGCGCGACTGCCGGCCAGATAGGGCTGGTTGATTATGAGACGAAGAGCCTGGATCCCGCCCCACGGGCGGCGACGCCACCAGCCTCAGTCGAACCATCGTCCAGGCCAAACGTGTTCCGTCGCGATGGCGAGTACTGGACGGTCGCCTTCGCAGGCTCGACTTTCTCGCTGCGCGACACGAAGGGTCTGCTGTACCTCGCGAGATTGCTGGCAACCCCGGACCTTGAGATCCACTCGCTTGATCTGGTGCGTGGTGGGCGGGCCGACGAGACGCGCAACGACGCAGCGCGAGTGGACTCCGTTTCAGCCGGAGATTTGACCTCCGATCCCTTCGCAGGTGCGGGCGAGGTGATCGATGCCGAAGCGCGCGAGGATTACCGTCGCCGACTCGCGGACCTCGACGCGGAAATCGGACAGGCGCACGACTGGAATGATCCAGAACGCGTTGAGCGGTTGAACGAAGAGCGTGATTTCCTAGTTCGCGAGCTTGCTGGTGCAGTTGGTCTGGGTGGCACTTTGCGGACCGTGTCGTCGGCATCGGAGCGGGCGCGAATCAGTGTCACCAAGGCGATCTGGTCGTCAGTCGACCGCATTACGGCGCACGGACCTGAGCTTGGCCGTCACCTCACGCTGTCAGTTCACACCGGCACGTTCTGTTCGTACACTCCAGATCCTGCCCTGAAGATCGTTTGGGAGCTCTGATCAGTTGGCAGTGCGCGAAGGCACGGCCGTGCCCCCCAAGTTCACGCCTTCTGGTTAACCGAGCCAGCAGCTGCTGCCGCACCTTAAGAACGGAGTTACGTTACGGGCGATCAAGCATCGCTGGTAGCCATCGCCGGAGCGAACCGTGAAACATCCGGCGCCAAGACGACGCTCGGCTATCTCTATGTGGATCTGCGCGGCCTTTCTGATCTGATCCAGCGGGTTGGTGCGCACGAGGCCGCGTCGACGCTGTTCTCGTTTGGCGAAGCCGTCCGCACCGCTGTGGCTGGCTATCCAGGAACGGAAATCAGGTCGGAAGGCGACAGCTACTTCTGCGTTTGTCCGACTGCCGCGGCGGCGGTCGACGCGGCAGGCGCTTTGCTGCGGGTCGCGCCCGCTGGTGACCAAGCTGGGACAGTTTCGGTTGCTTGTGGACTCGTGGCTGGCAGCGACCAGGGCACTGCACAGGCTTACATCCAAGCTGCGCGACTCGGGATGGCTGCGCCATCAGGCACCGTGCTCTTGACCGACGAAGTCCGCCGCTCAGCGCCTAACGTCAGATTGGCGTTCCAGCGAGCGCGGAGCACTGAGCGCGAAATTGGAGCAGGCAGTCGTCTCTGGATTGCCACCCCAGTAGATGCCCGTGTCAAGCAACAGGCAGTTCCGCGACGGATTGGTCTGCGAACCCTCGTGGCCGCCGGCTGTGCGGTGGCCCTGGTGACCTTGCTCGCGCTCGGTGCCGTTTGGCTAATGCAGCGCGGTGCCGGTCGCCTTCCGCCCGGCCCATGGACGATCGCCGCGCAATTGCCCCAGTCCGGCCCGCGCGCGGACCTGGGCGCCACGCTTGTAAACGCAGCCCAACTGGCCATCAACGAGACGAACAGCCAGGGTGGCGTTGGTGGCCAACAGCTCGTTCTTGACGTACTCGATGAGGGCACCTCCGATCGGAAGGACATCGCGACCGAGTCCATCAACACCATTGTGTCCAATGATTCGGTCGTTGGGTTGATCGGTCCGTTCCAGTCGCCGCACGGCGCCGTGGACATTCCAGTCACGAACGCGGCAGGGCTACTGGAGTGCAGCCCGGCAAACTCGAATCCAAACTTGACCAAGCCCCGTTTTGGCGCGTTGGACCTTCGCTCCGCATACCCGGACCGGATCAACTATGTGCGTGTGTTCCCGAGCGACGACATTCAGGGACCTGCGGCCGCAGCCTTCGTCTTCCACCCCCCAACATCCGGCATCCCTAACGCTGGAGTCCGCAACAAGTCGGGGCTCGATATCCACCGCGTCCTCGTCGTCGACGACACCTCACCGGGCGGGCGCCAAACTTCGGACAGTTTCGAAAGCTCGTTTGAAGCGCTTGGCGGCACGACGGTCCGCCGGTCGATGAACCCCGACACGACGGACTTCACTTCGATCCTGACTCCACTCGACGACAGCTCTGGCGGCCCGTGGGCGGTTTACTTCGGCGGTCTCGGTGACGGCGGAGCCGCTCTCAAGCAGGCGATGGTGTCTGGCGGACATGCCGACGTTCCCCTCGTGAGCTGGGACGGACTATTCGATGGATCGGGCTCTGACGACGGTTCCTACATCAACCTGGCGGGACCAGCGGCAGCAAACAGCTACGTGACTCAGTCATCACTCGCTCCCGCACGAGCCGACTTCGGCGAACGCTATCGGGCGGCCTTCGGCGCGGATCCGAACCCTTATGCGGCCGCCGCATATGCCTGCACGCAGGTCGTCATTGATGCCTTAGCACAGGCTGCGCGCGACGGCGTAGACGCATCGGGCCTGCGCGAGGCAGTACGCGCCTTCGCCGTGAATCCCGCGAGCAGGTTCGATACAGCGTTAGGGAGCGTCAGCTTCGACGCCAACGGAGACTCAACCAGCCAATACGTGACGCTGTATGCGGTCGACACCGGCGCGAACAGCGGCACAGGCGACTGGGTCTACCTCGATCAGCAGGATTTCGGTCCGGCGCCCTAGACCGCTCGAGCTACATCCGGAAGACGCCGAACTTCGTCTCGGCGATGGGTGCGTTGAGCGACGCTGCGATGGCGAGGGCGAGCACGTCGCGCGTTTGGGCAGGATCGATCACGCCGTCGTCCCACAGTCGCGCGGTGGAGTGATAGGGATTGCCCTCGCGCTCGTATTTCGCGCGGATCTCGTCCCTGATACGCGTCGCGTTCCTTGTCGTCCTTGAACGTGCCGACCATCGACAAGCACCATCGCCGCCTGCTCGCCGCCCATCACGCTGATGCGCGCGTTGGGCCACATCCACAGGCCGCGTGCGCCGTACGCCCGCCCGGCCATGCCGTAGTTTCCGGCGCCGAACGAGCCGCCGATGATGACCGTGAACTTGGGCACCTCGGCGCACGCCACTGCGGTCACGAGCTTGGCGCCGTCCTTCGCGATCCCGCCCGACTCGTACTCGCGCCCGACCATGAAGCCGGTGATGTTCTGCAGGAAGACCAGCGGAATCTTCCGCTGACAGGCCAGCTCGATGAAGTGCGCGCCCTTGAGCGCCGACTGCGAGAAAAGCACACCGTTGTTGGCCAGGATGCCCACGGGATAGCCGTCGAGGTGGCCGAAGCCGCATACCAGCGTCTCGCCGTAGCCCTGCTTGAATTCGTGGAACTCGGAGCCGTCGACAAGTCGAGCGATCACCTCGTGGACGTCATAGCCCTTGCGCAGGTCCGCGCTGACGGCGCCGTACATGCCGTGCGGATCGTCGGTGGCCTCATCGTCTGGATCGGGCGTGGCGATGGTTGGCGGGCAGGGATCGCGCCTGTCCCACGGTGGGTCGGGCTTCTTCCGCTCCAGGCTGCCGATGATCTGGCGCCCGATCGCCAGCGCGTGCTCGTCATCCAGCGCCTCGTGGTCTGCCACGCCACTGATGCGCGCGTGGACGCTCGCGCCACCCAGGTCTTCAGCAGTGACGTCCTCGCCCGTGGCGGCCTTCACCAGCGGCGGCCCACCCAGGAAGATCGTGCCGGTGCCGCGCACGATGACGGTCTCGTCGCTCATCGCCGGCACGTACGCGCCGCCCGCGGTCGAGCTGCCCATCACCAGCGCGACCTGCGGGATGCCCTGCGCGGACATCCGGGCCTGGTTGTAGAAGATGCGGCCGAAGTGCTCGCGGTCGGGGAAGACCTCGTCCTGGAGCGGCAGGAAGGCGCCGCCACTGTCGACGAGGTAGATGCACGGCAGTCGGTTCTGGAGCGCAACCTCCTGGGCACGGAGATGCTTCTTCACGGTCATTGGGTAGTACGTGCCACCCTTCACCGTCGCGTCGTTGGCGACGATGACGACGTCCGTGCCGCTGACCTTGGCGATGCCGGTGACCATGCCCGCGCCGGGCGCGTCGTCGTCGTACATGCCGATCGCCGCGAGCGGGCTCAGCTCCAGGAACGGCGATCCGGGGTCGATCAGGTGTTCGATGCGCTCTCGGACGGGCAGCTTCCCACGCTCGCGGTGCCGCGCGATCGAGCGCTCGTCACCTCCGGCTCCCCGCTCACTTACCGCGGCCGTCTTCCGCTGCAGGTCCGCCACGAGCGCCCGCATCTGCCGCGCGTTGCTGCGCGCCTCTTCGCTGCGCGGATCAACGCGCGTCGTCAGTACCGCCACGCGGCGGATGATAGGCGGCGGGTCGTCTCAGTCGAACGTGGCTGAGCTCAGGATCGCGTGCAGCTCGTCCACGGCGTTCTGCGGCGTGGACTGGTAGTAGGCGCCTTCGAGGAGCGCGATCCTGCCGTTCACGTCCACGACCCACATCTCGTCGATCTCGCCACTGCCCTGTGCGTAGAGGGCCGGAAATTCGCCGGGCACTCCGAAGGTAGCGAAGTTGCCCTCGTCGCAGGAGCTGAAGTCGACGTCGTCTGGCACATGAAGAGTGATTCTCTGACCGGCGAACCCGCCGACGGCGATGTCCTCCGGGGCCGACGGGCTTCGCGAGGATTGCTTCGCCAAGGCGGCCACTATCTGGTCGACCGTGGTGGCAGGTTTGTCGGGCCTAGTGCTTGACCAGGCGCACGGATCGCCGTAGACGTAGAACTCCTCGTCCACCGTGTAGGTGATGATGCCCGCACCGATCGGCGGATCGGCGCCATCGGGTCCCCATTCCATGACCCACGAACCAGGATCACCGGACCAACCAGATGCGGGCGTTGTGACCGTGATACCTACCCCGCCATTAGAGCTGTCCGCGAGGACATGGGTTCGGTACGGCATATCGAACGTGGCGGACTGGGCGATCTTGCGCATCTCCTCGATCAACTCGGCAGATGTGTCCGGCCGGTACATCGCGTCGATGACCACGGTCGAGCCGTTGACATCCACGATCGAAAGCTCGTCGATCTGACCGGGACCCTGCTGAGAGCGGGCGCCGGGATCCTCGTCGGTGCCGTAGGTCTGGAATCCGCTGCCTTGGCAATCATCGAACACGACGTCATCCGGTACGTGGAGGGTGAGCGACTTCCCGGCAAACCCACCGATCGTCACGTCCATCGGCTCCGTCGCGTCTCGAGATGCCTGGGCGGCAAGAGCGGCCGCGAACTCGGCGGGCGTGGTGGCGGGGATATCCGGCCGCGTCGATTTCCATCGGCACGGATCTCCCCAAACGTAGAACTCCCTGCCGGCCGGGAACGACCACACCAGCATCGTGGCTTCGGGAACGCCGTTGACCTCGGACCCCTTGACGGGGTGGCCGTCCTCGTCGATCTCCCAGCCTGAGGCCGCAAGCGTGATCGTGATCCCGGGCTCACCGTCGTGCGGTTGACTCAAAACCACGGTGCGCGCAGGCATGGTCGTCGGCAAAGCGGCAGTCGGTGCAGAAATGACAGCTGGCGCGGTCGTCTCCGGGACGGTCGGTGCAGAAGTGGCCGGTGGCGCCGTCGTCGCCCGTAGCGAAGGTGCGGTCGTCGCGGACGCCGTATGCGCCGGCGCCGGCGTGGTGGTTGAAGATGGCGCCGCCGTCGAGCAGCCCGCCAGCAGCAGGCCCGTGAAGATCGGGCCGAATTTGGCCAGCGTTAATCGGTTCATTGCGCAGCCTCACGATGACGATCAGTTCGATGAATGAGCCCAGGTCGGACCTACTAGTGCCTCGTCATGGGCCCCGGACTCGGTGGCCGGACACCAGGGCCGCAGCTAACACGGGTTCCACGGCCAGCAAAAGTCGGAGCTGTCGGTGATCTGCGTGAAGCCCGAGCCATCGGGCGCGAACCCGTAGAAACCCTGATCGACCAGGATTGCGATCCGATCGCCGGCCGCCGACCACGAGAGACCGTGGACATGAGTCGCACCAAACGGACCGAAGTCGGTGGGCACGATCTGATGCGCGTTGGTGCCGTCGGCGTTCATCACCCAGACGCCGTGGCTGCTATCGCAGTAGCCGTCGGCGAATGCGATTTGCGTCCCGTCTGGAGAGAAAGTCGGATACCTGACAATGCCGTTCTGGGCTACCTGAGACTCCCACAGCAGCTCGGCCGGGCCGCCGTCAGCGTCAACCGCGAATAGGCCGCCGTTGTGGCACGAGTTACCGTCTTGCCATGGCTTGGTCAGGCCCGCGAAGACGACGCGCGACCCGTCGGGAGAGATCGTGGCACCTGATGGCCGGGCAGATCCAGGAATATTGCTGAACCCCGACAGCTGATCGGTCACCTGCGTCTCCGAACCCTCGGCATTCAGGACGAACAGGTTTTCGAGGTCCCTTTGGACGAGCAATCGGGTGCCGTCGCTCGACCAATCGAGAGGAACGTCTCCCGAGCTGGGCTGGACCGGCGTCGGCACCGGCTCGGCTGGCGAAGCGGCACTCGTCGGGTCGACCGAGGGCGACGGCATCGTCGTCGGCGCGGCACTCGCCGTCGGCGGGTTAGTCGCGGACGGCCCGATGACGGGCTTCTGATTCAGGAAGTAGGTCAGTCCGATGACCCCGGCGAGGACAATCACGACCACGGCGCTCCCGGCCGCCGCCGCGAATGACAGCCGCCGACGACCGGTCGTCGGTTGGCCCAACCGGCGGAGGCGCCCGACGACACTGCCACCTTCACGCATGCGCGCGCGTTCCAGGACCTGATCCGCCGTGACTGACACGGGCAGGCTCGCGACCTCGTCTGTCAGAGCGCTGCGAAGCAGCGACCCGAGTCGAGAGTCGAACGTCTGATCAGCCATTGAGGGCCTCCGCGGGAGAAGGAGCGCCAACGGACGCATCGAGGAGCTCGCGCAGTCGGGCGAGCCCTGTTCGAAGCTGGGATTTGACGGTGTTCTCGCTCGTCCCCATCACCGCAGCGACATCGGCCACGGGCAGGTCGGCGTAGTAGTGCAGAACGACTGCCGCTCGTGTTCGGATTGGCAGCGTGGCCAGGCCCTGCAGCAGGGCGACGCGTTCGGTCGTATCAACAGGGGGACTGACCAGGTCGGGAGAGATCTCGAGCCACGTCACGCGTCGAAAACGACGCTTGCGGCCCAATGCATGGTTGGTGGCGATCTTGAGCAGCCACTGGCGCATGGCCGATGCGTCGCGCAGCCCCGATCCGCGATCGAGCGCGGTGATCAGGGTGTCCATGAGCACGTCTTCGGCGTCGGCGCGGTTGCGCAAGATCAGGTAGGCGACACCCTGGATCTCCTTGCCGTACTGCGCCAGCAGCTCGGCAAGGACCTGCGGCTCACCGCGACGCAGTGCCTCGACGGTCAACGCACTCCCTCCGTCGGCCGGCAGCAAATCCGCCGGTTAGAAGACTAGATGCGTGACAAGCAGGAAACGGGTGATAGGCGCCGAAAACTCCGGCAACGACGCTCGGATAGCTTTCCCTTCAGCAGACCTCGGCTGCCGAGAAGTACACGAAGTCGCCGGCCACAATCGTGCCGATGACATCGAGGAAGCGGATTTATCGAAGCTAGCGCCTACGGGTCGAGATCGAACTGGAAGCTCTCGATGATCGGCATCGCCTCGGCCAGGAACGCCTCGTGACCGGCCGAATGCAACGAGCCGAGGATGATCACGATCACACCACGATCGGGGCTGTCGAGAAGGATCGCTCGAGTCCGCACGTCCCCGAGGTCGAACGTCGGCGGGTCGCCAGGACAGCTCGCCTTCCGGCCGGGATCAAGCTGGACGTCGATCTGCTTGCCGGTCAGGCCACCGATCCTTACGTCGACCGGCTCAGATCCGCCGAGAGCGTCGTTGGCCATCATCGCTGCCACGATCTCGGCCGCCGTCGAGCCCCGATTGTCCTCCCACGCGTCGCACACAAAGTACGGGTTGTTTTGCAGCCCCATGTGGATCGCATGGGCGAGGCCCCCCGAGGCGGCGAACTCGGCCTGGTTGGCGGGCGTGTCCGGGAACAGCCCGTAGAAGCCGGCGTCGTCCTCGCCGTTGACCCAACCCTCCGGAGCCGTAAACGTGAAGCGGGGCACGAACGACCTGGTCGTCTGGCTGCCTGCCGGCAGGATACCGGCGCCGTTGGTCTCGCCCACGTACCACGGCGGGAACACGGCGCCCGCCGATGGCGCAGTAGCTGGCGAAGTTGACGCGGCCGGCGATGGCGAGGGTGCCGGCGAGGCTGGGCTCGGTGTCGGGGCCGCAGTGGGATTGTGCAGTCGGCGCCGCCGTCGGCGCAGGTGTCGCGGCTGTGGTTGGGTTGGTCGTTGCCGCTGGCGCGGCTGCCGTGCAGCCGGTAACGACGGATACCGCAGCAACAGTGAGGATCGCGAGACGGTTCATAAGTGACCTCCGCACGCAGTGGTTAGGGCGCGTGGAACTCGATCGAGTCGATGATCGGCTGGGCCTGTCCGATCACTTCTTCGAATTGGGACTCGGGCGCCACGACCGTGATCGCCAACGTCCGCATGGACATCCCCTCCGGGACGTCGACCAGGAACAGGCGCATGCGCTTGCCTTCTTCCAGCAAATTGATCCATTGGTGACCGTCGGTTTCGAATGGCCCGCAAACGTGGCCGGAAGGGGCCAACGCAACGTCCATTGCGATGCCCTCGACACCAGCGACCAACACATCAACAGGGTCAGTGGCCAAGAAGTCGGGGTCACCGATGACCGCCTCGGCGAACGCGGCAGCATTGGCCGGCGCCGGGTTCGGTGCGCAGTTCGACCAATAGGCGGCTGGATCGCTGAAGTCGATATAAGCGTCGTCTCTAATGACGAAGGAGTTGGGGTTCGGCGACAAGTAGGTGACTTCCCCGTCGATCTGCGCATGGAGCATAGGGACTAGCGCGCCGTTCTCGGTTGTCACAGCGTTGAGCGCCAACCCGCCTTTGAGCCCCACCGAACGGCCGCCGTCCCAATGCGATTCGATCGGTTGCTCAACGACGGTTCCGTCCTCTGCGAACAACCGAACCGCGAACTTGATGTAGCCCCCGTACGGCCACTCCGGCCCGTCCACGCGCTCGAACTCGTATCGCTCGTAGGGCGATCCGGAAGTAGTGGCGTACAGGAGAGGAATTTCTCGCCCGACCCAGTCGCCGTAGACGTCGATCCTGTTTTCGGCGCCGACGCCAGCGACGCGCGCGTCGAGGAAGTCCTTCAGGCGCTCAGTTGCCTGTTCCTCTGCAACCTCGGGGTCGGCTTGTTCGAAGGTCGCCGGGCTCCAGTTCTGAACGACCCAGATCCCATCCGCGCCATTGCGGACGGGCTGGACCAGGTCAAAGTTGATCGCTTCGTAGGTCAGCTCATCGATCGTTGGTGGGCAGCTCTCGCCTCGATTTCCCGAGTCAGGCTGTGGCGGGAACAGCGGGTTTGCGTCGCCCGGGCCACACCGGAGGAACTGCTGGCCGATAAGTGAGCTGTCGGCGGCACCGGCGAAATTGTTGTGGAGGTAACCGGCCCAGCCGAGTTCGTCACGCAGGAACCGATCAATGATCTCAACCTGACCGTCGTAGACGGCCTGCCAGTTGATGCCATCGGGACCGTCCACGAGCTGGGCGTCGACCTGTCCGGTGTAGTTCGGGTCGCCGGCATCGGCGTGCGCCTGGGCGGCACGGACTTCTTCGAGGCTCGACTGGGGCCACATCGACCCCGCAACAGGAGGTCGCTCGCTCGGGTCCGGCGCGACGGTTGCATCGGATGATGCTCCGATGCGCGACCACTCAAGGCCCGACGTGTCCCGCACCAGGTCCAGACTGACGTTGTACCTGAAGGTCAAGTTCGCGAGCCGGTCCTGCTCCAGCCCGACAGGCTGGCTGTCGTCGTCACAGGAATACTCAGGCTGTGCGATGACGTACGTATCGGGTTCGCTCGACACCGCTACCCCCGTCATCGTTGACGACACTCCGCCGCAAACACGTGCGGAGTCGTCGCGAATGATCACGCTGTAATTCGAGTTCGGCCGCGCGGCCACCACCATTACTTCGTTGCTGCCGTCCACGTCAGTGGCTTCCCAGTGGCCGACGAACGCGACGCGCACAGTGGGTGCCGGCACGCCGAAACGACCCTGTTGATTGGCAAAGAGGTTGAACGCGAGGGCCGCAGCCACCACGACGATGGCAGCCGTGCCCAGCGCGGCCGCATAACGGGGCACGTTCAATCTCCACATGAATGCGCGCCAGGTGCCGTGCTGCCTGGTCTTCCGTGTCTGCTCGAAGGTGGCGGTGAACACGCGCTCGGGTATCCGAACCGGCGCCGTCCCCTCCAACCATCCGCTGATCAATTGGTCGAGCTGCTCGTTAGTAGCCATCACGCAGTCCTGTTCTGGGCGACTGCAGGCTGCCGCGCGTCGGCTTGAAGAGCCGCGCGCATTGCCTCAGTCGCGTAATGAAGTCTTGATCTCGCGGTCCCTTCGGGGACGCCGAGGATTCGCGCAATCTCGGCGGCCGAGAACCCGCTGTAGAAGTGCAGGACGACGACTGCTCGCTGCTCGGCCTTGAGTCGGCTGAATCCCCGCTCGAGCTGCTCCCGATCGGCAACGGCACCGGTGTCGTCGGCGACGGCCACCTCGAGTTGGATAGGTCTGACCTGCTGCGACCAACGCCGCAGTTGGCGGCCCTGATCCGCACATGCGTTGACCACCAGGCGATGGAGCCATGCGTCGAACTTGTCTGGATCACGCAGCGAGGGAAGCTGTTGCCACGCGCGGACTAGAGCTTCCTGAACCGCATCCTCTGCCAGGTCGGACCGTTGAAGGATCAGGCGAGCTACCGCATACAGGCGATCGCCAGCGGACGTCGCGAGGACTTCGAATGCCTCGTGGTCTCCGCGGGCTGCCGCCTCTACGAGATCTCGCCTCATTCCCTCTCCATCTCCCGCACGGGCCGATATGGCGCGTGTTGTCAGTTATGACGGATCGGGCAGGCCCAGATACTCAAACATTCGCGCAAGTGCCAGCGCGTCGGCGTGGGACCAGAAGTAGGCGCCGGACCGTTGCCGGCCCGGCGCCTCGGTGACCTTGCAGTTCGATGAGGCTACGGCGTGGAGGTCGCAGCAGCCCCGGGCACCGGCGCGATCTCGAGGGAGTCGAACATGGTCGCTTGCTCGGTCAACGTGGTTGCGGGGGTTCCCGCGAAGCGCGTGGTGAAGATGAGCGTTCTAGTGCCGTCAAAGTCGAGGACGCGAACGTCGTCCGTCTGGTTGGTCTGTTGGTAGTAACGGCCGTCCCAGCTTCTGTACTCGCCTTGAGGACACGACCCGAAACTCACGCCCGCGGGCACAGTCAGCTTGAGCTCCTTACCCGAATAGCCGCTCACCGTAACGGCCGTTGGCTGCGTCGTCTGGAACCCCGTCAAACCGGCGATCGCGCTCGCCAGCTCGTCGACAGAAGGCCCGGGCGTGAAACTGGTGCCTGTCCATGCGCAGGCCGTTCCCCAGACCATCTGTCCTGTGGTCGGTCCCCAGAGCCACAGGTTCGCGAAATCCGAGCCTTGCTCATTGCCCTTTTGAATGATCACGTCAGTGCCGCTCACGTAGGCGGACCAGCCGTTGCCACTGATAGAGAACGTGTACCGGTAGCCCTGGTTATCGACGAAATAGCGGCCGGGCTGGAGTGTTCCGCCGGCAGTTAGCCGGGCGGGGGTCGGTGTTGGTGTCGGTATCGGTGCCGGCGTCACTGTCGGCGCTGGTGCCAGGGTCGGCGTGGCCGCCGGTGTCGCCTGACCTCCGATTCCCCCGCCTCGGCCCACGAAGTACAGGCCTGCAACTGCAAGCAGCGCTATCGCAGCCACTCCCCCGACTGCAACCATCATGCGGTTCATTTGCTCTCTCCCCGGAAGCCACAGGTGCTTCCGCTGATGTGTCTGTTCAAGTTGGGTGACGATCGAGTCGACGAGGTGCTCAGGCATGCGCGTCGGTCCGTCCACCAACCAGCTCTCGAATGCCTGGTCGGCGCGTTCCTGCGGATTCATGCGAGGCCTCCATCGGCGACAAGGCGGGCATCGGCTTCGAGTGCCGCCCGCATTTCCTGCCGGGCGTAATGGAGTCGAGAGCGCACAGTGCCCGGCGAAATGCCAAGCGCATCAGCAACCTCGGCCCCAGACAGCCCGACGTAGTGGTGCAAAACGAGGACGGCGCGCTGCTCGGCGGTCAGCCTCCGGAAGGCTCGTTCGAGCTGGTCGCGCAGTTCAACGGTCAGATGAGAGTCATCGGTCGTGGGACCGACGTCGGCATCGGTGATCAGCCGAAGCCCTGGTTGCCAGCGCCGGGTATGTCGCGCCTCGGCATAGCAGGCGTTGACCAGAAGGCGGTAAAGCCAAGCCTCGAGGCGATCGTCATCGCGCAGGTGACGGATTTCCCGCCACGCCGTCAGGAATGTCTGCTGAACCGCGTCCTCTGCCCGACTCGCGTCGCGCAGGATCCGATACGCGATCGAGTAGAGCCGATCGCCGTGATGCAGGACGAGCGCCGTGAAGGCGTCTCTGTCTCCCTTCTTCGCGCGATCGATGAGGTCCCGGTTCATGGGAACTCCTGTGGCGTGTATCGAGTATGAGAAAGAGACGCCTCGATTTGCTCAAAATTCGCCGCGGCCCGCGTGCCGCGCGGTGAGCGCCCGATGGTCAGAGCTCGATCGTCGCCAATCCGTTTTGGCGCAGGATGAGTGCGATCTCAGTGCCGTGCTGGAGTTCGTGCTCGATCAGGTGCCAGATCACCCAGCCGCGCTTGACGGTCGGATATGCGCCCGCGCCAGCCGGCAAGACCTCCTCCAGCTCGGCGGCGCTCCAGCGATCGATGCACTCTTGGACCAAACCCCACGTCGTCTCCAACGCCCCGACCAGCTCCACTGCGCTGCGCGGGTGAGTCTCATCGTCCTCCCAGCCGGCATCGCTCAGCGACAAACCGGGCACGGTCGTGCTCGCCACCAGAAACATGTCCCGCACTGCCGCCGGTCCCTCACCCAGGACGTCATGGAACCAGTACGCGCGGCCGCCGGCCATGTTGCTCGCCAGCTGCCAGATTGCCCAATGATTGGGTTCCGTGGCGGGCCTGAGCGCCAGCTGCTCGTCGTCGAGGGGCCCGAGGACTCTCACAAGGTTGCTTTGAATTCTGGCCCAGCCGTCGTATAGATCGACCAGACCCGCAGGCGCTCCGTTCATGGGCCAATTGTTCACGACAGTGGCCCGCGTCTGCCGCGAGCACGCGCGCCCTTGCCCGAGCAATGGCACTTGCGCCAAACGCACGACCTGTCCGGTTTGGCGCCTGCCTCGTAAGCGGAAGGTCAACCGGCGTCCGAATCCGGTCCTTGTGAGGACTATTTTTGCGTCGGGCGCATGAACCGTCGGGTGGCGTGAGTCAAACCGGCGTCCCTGCCTACATCAACCACGGTCAACAGGAGTTCGGCGGACGGATCGTGCGCGGGGCGCAAGCCGGGCTGCGCCACCTGCGGGTGAGATAATCAGCCGAGCGGCGCGACTCACCGCGCGTGCGCACCCACTCTGAGAGGTTCCAGAAACCAAGCGTGACCGAAGAAAAGTCGACCTGGACGACCAAGAAGGGCCTCGCCCAGATGCTCAAGGGCGGCGTGATCATGGACGTGGTCACCGCCGAGCACGCCCGCATCGCAGAGGATGCCGGCGCAGTCGCCGTAATGGCGCTCGAGCGCGTCCCGTCGGACATCCGCGCCGCAGGTGGCGTTGCACGCATGAGCGACCCGCTGCTGATCACCCAGATCATGGACGCGGTCACGATCCCGGTCATGGCCAAGGCGCGCATCGGTCACTTCGTCGAGGCGCAGGTGCTCGAGGCACTGGGCGTGGACTACATCGACGAGTCGGAGGTCCTGACCCCGGCCGATGAGCTCAACCACATCGACAAGCACCTCTTCAAGGTTCCCTTTGTGTGCGGCTGCCGCGACCTGGGCGAAGCGCTCCGGCGCATCAACGAGGGCGCGGCGATGATCCGCACCAAGGGCGAGGCGGGCACGGGCAACATCGTCGAGGCCGTGCGCCACATCCGTGCGCTGTGGTCGGGCATTCGCGAACTCCAGGGCATGCGCGAGGACGAGCTGTTCGTGGCGGCCAAGAACCTCCAGGCGCCGTACGAGCTGGTCAAGGACGTGGCCACAAACGGCAAGCTGCCGGTCGTCAACTTCGTCGCCGGCGGCATCGCAACACCGTCGGACGCGGCACTCGCCATGCAGCTGGGCGCGGAGGGCGTCTTCGTGGGCTCAGGCATCTTTAAGAGCGAGGATCCGGCACGCACGGCTCGCGCGATCGTCCAGGCGACGACGCACTTCGACAACCCGCAGATCATCGCCGAGGTCTCCAAGGGCCTGGGCGCCCCGATGGCCGGTCTCGAGACGCGGACGATGCCCGACAGCGAGCGGCTCGCCGTTCGCGGCTGGTAGGCGGACGCCGGGCTCGCCGGCACTCGGTCCGGATATGACAACCACCCACGATGACGGGCACCGCCGTGTAAAGATCGGCGTCCTCGCCGTTCAAGGCGCGTTCGCCGAACACATGGCCGTGCTCAAGCAGCTGGGCATCGACGCCGTCGAGGTCAGGCTGCCGAGCGACCTCGATGGCATCAGCGGGCTGATTCTTCCAGGCGGCGAGAGCACCACGATGCGCAAGCTGATCGACACGTGGGATCTCCGCCAACCGATCCTGGAGCTCGCGCGCACAGGCGCACCCATATTCGGCACGTGCGCGGGCATGATCCTGCTCTCGAAGGAGATCACCGACGGCGACGCGCCGGTCTTCCCGCTGCTCGACATCTCCGTCAAGCGCAACGCCTTCGGTCGTCAGCTCGAGAGCTTCGAGTCGGAGCTGTCCGTACCCGTCCTTGGCGATCGTCCCGTGCACGCCGTGTTCATTCGCGCGCCGATCGTGGAGCGAGTCGGCCCGGACGTCGACATCCTCGCGCAGCTCGACGACGGCCGCGTCGTGGCCGTGCGCAAGGGCAACGTCGTGGCCACGGCCTTCCATCCAGAGCTTGCCGGTGAGACACGTTTCCACCGCCTGGTAGCCACGATGGCTGCTGAATTCGCCGAACCGGGTGAGGGCAGTGGCCGGCGGCCGCATCCAGTCAGACGCCGCGCGGAGTGACCGACAACCCCCGGCCCAGCACGCAACGGGCCGGGCGAGTTCGCGCGGCGCGAATCACTGACCTGGCCGCGCTCGGCGAGCTGTCACGCCAATCGCACATGGCCAGTGGCGCCGACGCGCGGATGCAGACGCTGGGCCTGCCCGTTGGCTCGAGCCAGGTCGGCGTTTTCACTCTCTTCCGACTGCCGCTCGGCGCTCTGCTGCCCACAGATCTGCTGTACGTCTACGAGGAACGAGGGCGCGTCCGCGGACTCGCCCGAGTCGAGCACGAGGGCCTGCGCGACGAGTGGACGATCGTCGAGCTGGACGCGATCGACGAGGGGCTGTCGGGCGACGTTCGCTACCGACTCATCCAGCGTCTCCTGCGCGACGCGAGCAAGCGCGGAGGCATCCGCTTCCACGTCGCTTGTGCTGACTCGGGTGACAACGTCGAGCTGTTCATGCAGGCCGGGTTCATGCGCTACGGCGAAGAGATCCTGCTCTACCGAGCGCCCGATCAACCACCGATTGCCAGCGTTTCCGCAGCAGACGCCGGCGCGGAGGGCATTCGGCCCGCGGTTCCGCTCGACGCCCTCGCACTCGATCGGTTGTATCGGAAAGCTACGCCGGGACCGGTCGCTCGTCTCGAGGGCTACCGCCAGATCGACTGGGAGCGCCAGGGCAACAGCTGGCGCGTACCTCGTTCGGCCCTGAACCCCATCCTCCGTTTCGCGGACGTGGAGGCGTTCGTGCAGGAGGCTTTGGGCGGAAAGTCGGGCGGGGAGTTGGTCGCTTTTTGTCAGATCGGCGTCTCGAAGGCAGACCAACCGCACTACATTCGCGTCATCGCGCTACCCGATCACGATCCGTCGCAGCTCATCGCCTATGGCCTGTCGGCCATCGCTGAGCGGACGCACTCGCGCTGGTCGGATCTGACCGCCCGCTGGCAGCGCGCCGTGCCGTCAGTCGATCGCGGCGTCGTCAGCGCAGTGCGAACGTATGAGGCGCCGCTCGACCGGCGCTTCGAGGATCACGGCTTCGTCGATTCGGCCAATGTTTCGCTGCTGATGAGGGAGGTTGCCGAGCGCGTGACCAAGCCAGCGCTAGTCCCGGCCGTCCTGCGTTGACCCATTCGAAGCCTGATTCGAAGAACCAAGGCAACATGTCCGCAATGACCGTCCAAAGAACCAGACGACAGGCCGCGCGATCTGGAGGTGCTGCTCGTCGCGCTGCCACCAGAGATTGCCGATCGCGTCCGAGCCATTCCGGCCGAGCGTGACGTGATCGAGATCGTGATGGACCTCGGTCGCCGGCCTGAGGCCCGCTTTGGCGCGGGCGGCGAAGAGGTGCTCCTCGAGCGCGAGGTGACCGACGAGGACATCCAGTACGTCATCGATCACATCGGCTCATTCGGTGAGGACAATCGCGCCGGCATCGAGCGCACGCTGCACCGCATCTCCGCGATCCGCAATCGGAGCGGCAAGATCGTCGGCCTGACGGCGCGCATCGGCCGGGCCGTGTTCGGGACGATCGAGATCATCAAGGACCTGGTCGAGTCGGGCAAGAGCGTGCTGATCATGGGCCGCCCGGGCATCGGCAAGACGACGATGCTGCGCGAGGCCGCCCGTGTGCTGGCCGACGAGCTCGACAAGCGCGTGGTCGTGGTCGACACGTCGAACGAGATCGCCGGCGACGGCGACATTCCCCATCCGGGCATCGGCCGCGCGCGGCGCATGCAGGTGCGCACGCCGGCGCAGCAGCACGCCGTGATGATCGAGGCGGTCGAGAACCACATGCCCCAGGTCATCGTCATCGACGAGATCGGCACTGAGCTGGAAGCGTCCGCAGCACGCACGATCGCCGAGCGCGGCGTGCAGTTGATCGGTACCGCGCATGGCAACAACCTCGACAACCTGATGCTCAATCCCACGCTTGAGCGACCTGATCGGCGGCATCCAGAGCGTCACCCTTGGCGACGAGGAAGCACGCCGGCGCCGCTCGCAGAAGAGCGTCCTGGAACGTAAGGCACCGCCCACGTTCGATGTCGTGGTGGAGATCCAGTCGCGCGATCGGGTCACTGTGCACCCGGATGTGGCCGACACGGTCGATGCCATGCTCCGCGGCGATCCGATCGCGCCTGAGCTGCGCTCCCGTGACGATTCAGGCACGGTCCTGAGATCGCAGGCCAGACCGCGGCCGGGGCCGCAGTCGCAGATGCCCGGGGAGCGTTTCGGGGGCCTCGTCGGTGCCGGGACGAGCAGCTTCCGGACGGAGCCGGGCTGGCGTCCGGGCACGCGGACCTCACCAACCACATTCGCGAACGACGTGACCGCTCCAGCAGCCGGAACGCGGCTACCGGCCCGGATATCGCCCGGGCGCGACCGGTGGCTGGCGTCGCGGCCGCGCTTCGCGCACCTCAGGCGCGGCGGGCTCGCCGGCGCCATGGGAGGAAGATCGACGACCGGCGGAAGCGTTCCAAACCCAAGAACTAGCTGACCGCGGGCCGCTCGAGCGTGGCACGCCGGTTCCGGAGCCGCGTGCGCGCGACGTTCGCGAGTTCCAGCGCCAGCGTGAGTGGCGCGATTCCGCCGCGAGAGCGATCAACCAGCTGCGCGCGGAGGCGTTCGACGACGATGACGGCGCCGACGAGCAGCCCCGGAACCTTCATGCTCTGGAGGACCCCCAAACCGACGAAGAACTTGCCGGCGAACGACGCCTGACGGCCCTGCCCGCTCCGGGCGACACGCTTGCCCAACCTCAACGTGCTCGGCTTTCGGCATCAGCAGCAAGCGCCTGGAACAGGCTGTGCGCGAGTTGCAGCTGCCGGTGACGCTCGTGCGCGAGCCCGACGAGGCTGATGTGGTGATCACCTCTGCGCAACTACTTCAAGCAGAAGCCGCCCGCACTGCGCGAGGCAGAGGAGCGCGGCTTGCCCCTGTTCGTGCTCAAGTCGAACACTTTGATCCAGGTCGAATCGGCGCTGACGTCGATCTTTGCCCTGGAGGTCGATCCGCGCGAGCTGGCGTTGCGCGAGGTCGAAGAGGCGATCGGTCTGGTGCAGGCCCAGTCACAGCCGGTCGAGCTGTCGCCACAGAACGCGTACATCAGGCGGCTCCAGCACCAGATGGCCGAGCGCGCCAACCTCGTATCGCAGTCGCGCGGGCGCGAGCCGTACCGTCGAGTTCGTCTCTACCCGGACGGCGCCCGCGCCCAACGCGGCTAGGAGCGAGCGCTCACGGGGTGTAGCTCCAGAGCTCCACGCCGTGGACGCCGTCGTTTCCGTTGAAGATGAGCATGCCGTTGAGGGCTGCGGCGGGCATGACGCCTTCGTATGCCATCTGGAAGGAGCCGACCGAGTATGTGCCCTCCGTGTCGGACTTGCCATCTGACTCCCATAGGGCCCAGGTCAAGCCGCTCGGATCCCAGTTAGGGACAGCGAAGCAGAGCTCGTCACCAACGGCTGTCGCCATCGTCGGTAGCGCCGCGAAGTCTGTCGGACCCACGGGCTGCGTCCCAAGGTTGGTGCCATTCGTACGCCATATGGTTCCACCGTGCTCCCAGCCACGGGCGATGAAGACCTGTCCGGCGGCGGTAGTCATGGTCGCGCCGTTAAGCCCGGCATCACCGACGTCATAGATCTGCTGGGTGCCGACCTTCGTGCCGTCGCTTACCCAAAGCTCGTTGCCGTTCACGCCGCGCAGAAACACGATCTTCTGGCCGAGCGCGTGGATCAGCTTGGGTCCGGAGGACCAATCGCCGTCGAGTAGCTTCTTGGTTCCGGTCGACGTGCCATCCGTCTTCCACAGGGCTCCATCCGCGGCCACGAAGAGCTGTCGGCCGACTGTCGCAGCTCCACCCCGCCATGTACCGGTCGGCGATGCGGTACCAAGATCGATGCCTGTGATCTGGGACACCTGCTTGGTAGTGACTCCGTCCGTCCACCAGAGCTGCGCCAGGCCGTCCTTTCCGAGGCCGGTAATGAAGAAATATTTGGTCGACGTGGCGAGACCCCATTGCGGAGTGTGTTCCGTGGCGTCGTAAACGACGTGCGTTCCCACGGCCGTTCCGTCAGAGACCCAGACTTTCGGAGTCCAGCCAGAGCGGTTGGTGGCCATGAAGAACACGCGGCTGCCGAGTGCCGACAGGAGCCCCGGGGCTGCGAAGCTCCGGCTGGGTTGCTTTACCGGCACGGTTCCCGCGGTCGTCCCGTCGCTCTTCCATAGCCCACGTCCGTGGGTGCCGTCCTTGGCGACGAAGAAGAGCGTTCCTGCCACGGCAGTCAGGTCAGTTGGCTTCGAAGATCGCCGGCCGGGGCGAATGTCCTTGACCATGACCGTGCCTGCCGCCGTCCCGTCGGTTCGCCACAGCTCACCGCCGTGGATGCCATCGTCGGCAGCGAAGAACACAGTGCCGCCGACTTGCGTCAATCCGTGCGGGTTCGACGAGCCGGTGGCGTTGATGTCCCTCAGGAGGTTTGGCGGAGCCGCAGCACCGACGGGCGCGGCCACGGCGAGAAGCACGAGAGACGCAATCGCGGCAGCCGTTGCCAAACGCAGCTGCGTACTTGAAACCACCGGGCGTCGCATGACCAAGCCACCTTTCGACGATCGTGCCACCCGGGTCGCCAGCGATGGGCGAGGCTAAGCAGCCGAATTCAGCCACCGTCACCGTACGAACGGCGACAGGCTCGACCAAAGGGCCACGCGGCCCTCGCGCGTTGGGCTATAGGTCACAACCCCAGGCCGACGAGGCCCTGGCCGGCAATGAGGACGCCGGCGAAAAGGACGACGACGGCGCTCAGGACCGGGACGCGACGACCGAGATCGAGTGACCTCGTCTGAGGGAAGCGCTCGACGAACTTGCGCGCGTAGACCAGGCCGAAGCCGATGCCCACGAGCACGGCCGCCATGCCGATGCCGAACACGATGGTCAGCACGACCCCCCATGCAGGACGGCCGATCGAGATCGAGCCGATAAGGATCAACAGCGCCGACACGGACGGGATCATGCCGCCCGACAGGCCCAGCGCGAACAGGCCGCGCTTGCCCATCTGAGGCTGCTGCGGCAGATGGGTATGGCCGACGCCGCTGTGATCGTGCCAGCCCTCCGGATGGACTGGCTCAGCTGCCACCGCGGGACGGTAGTGGATGCGGATACGGCCGGTGATGCGCGTGGGTGGACGCCTGAGCGCGCGACTGTGCGCGCCATGCGCGCACCCTGGCGACGAGCAGATAAGTGCCGATGACGACCACGATCGTGCCCGATGCGACGCTCAGGATGGGATACAGCTTGTCCGCCGGTATCACGACTGCAGCGGACAGGCTCAGCAGCCCGAGCGCAAGCACGCCGATCGTGTGCGACACGGTCACGGTCAAACCCAGGCCAAGCGCCTGGCGTGCGTTGCCGCGCGTGCCGACGAGGTAGGCGGCCATGACCGTCTTGCCGTGGCCGGGCGAGAGCGCGTGAAGCGCGCCGAGCCCGGCTGCAGCGAGCAATGAAAGCGCGATCACCACAGGAGTCAGATCCGCGGCCTGAAACAGGCCGGTCACGTCGCTGCCCAGTTCGGTCACGCTCGCGGGCACGGCCGCGGACGAGCCGTCGGCCGGGGCGGGCGCCACGACCGGCGATTCGAACGCTCGTCGAATTGATCGGCGTCGCGTCGGGAACCCCGAAGGCGGGCAGTGTCAGCCCACCGGGATTCGCGACGAACGATGCCGATGCCTGACCGAGCGGCACGGTCAGCAGGTCGGCCGGGTAGTGCGTCAGCCGGTCGGAGGCCGAGTCGGAGGTCAGATCCGTGCCCGACAGCGTTGTCGCCGTCACCGGCGAGCGTGATCTCGCGCCAGCCCTGGCGCTCGGCGAACGAGTGATCGGCGAACGAGATCTGAGTCCCGACTCCCAAGCCGAGGAGGCCAACGCCGCGTCGTAGACGCACACCAGGCGCATCGTCGGATTGCCCTGGCCCATCGGGAAGCTGATACCCAGCTGGCTGAGGTTCAGCGCGAGTCGGGCGCCGCCGACCTCCACATCGAGATCGGGCGCCAATGCGGTGCACTCGGTCTGGGCGTATGCGGCTGCCTCAGCGTCGGAGACGATGCCGTCGTGGTCGGTGTCCATGTTCCGGCGCTCGGTGAAGGTGGGAATCTCCGCGAAGTCGGTGACGTGATCAACGAGCACGCTGGTCGTGGAAACGCGCAGCCCGCTGTAGTGGTTGATCGTGAAGTTGCCCAGCGGGTGGGCGCTCGTCGCGGGCACGACGAGCGCCAGCGCCGCGAGCGAGATTGCGAAGGCCAGCAGCAGGCGCGTCGAATTTCATTGGCCGAGCGACTTGCGCGCCTCATCGACGACGAGGACAGAAATGGTTGGATTGAGCGCGAGGGCTTGCTGGAGATGAGCCTTGCCCTGGTCGGTCAGGCCGCTGGCGATCTCGATCAGGCCTGCGTGGAGGTAGATCTTGGCGTCGGCCGTGCCGAGCGTCATGGCCTTGTTGATGGCATCGAGCGCTTCCGCGTCGCGGCCGTTGGCATGCAGCGCCCACGCGTACGCGTCGTAGCCGTAGATGTCCTGGCGCAACGCGAGCTCGTCCTGGGCCAGAGTCAGTGCCTTGGCCACGTTGCGGCCGTGGTCGGACAGGAACAGGCTGTATTCGCGGTCGTAGACGTGCCCGGCGCCGGATGACTCGGTCATCGAGGCGATGAAGTCGACCGTCGCGTACTGATCTGCGGCTTTCGCCGGATCGCCGCTGATCGAGTAGAGATCACCCAGGAAGGCGAGCATGTCGGGCCGCGGTAGAGCGGCAGTCGCTGTCTGGAGCAGCGTCATCGCGGTCGCCGTGTCGCCGCGCGCGTACGCCACTCGACCCTCGCCGAAGATCGCCAGCGGATAGCCGGGCAGCAGTGCCAGCGCGGCCTCGTAGTTGGTCTGGGCCGCGTCGAGATTGCCCGCCAGCAGCTCGTATTCGGCCGCGGTGTAGTCGTAGAAGGCGGTCGTCGTGGGCTGATCGCCCGCCGCTGTGTCATCGGCGGCAGCGCCCTCGGCATCCGCGACGGCGGCAGCGGTATTGCCCTGGAGGAAGTCGAGGCGCGCCTGTCGAACGGCGATCGACGGTGAATCGATCAGTCGCTGAAGATCCGTGAGGGCCAGCTGGGCGTCGGAGATGTGGCCGAGTTCGATCGACGAGTCGAACACGACACCAAGGGCGCCGAGAGCGTTGGGGTTGAGATCAAGCGTCTTCGTGGCTTCCTGGAGCGCGCCGTTGAAGTCGTGCAGTGTCGCCATCTCACGTGCGTTGCCGGCGTGGCCCGCGCTGTCGTTCGGAGCGATGGAGATCGCCGTCTGGTATGCCTGCTGAGCAGCCAGGAACTGGGTGATGTCACCGGTCATGCGGCCCTTGAGATCGAACACGTCGCCGAGCGCCGACCAGTTGTCCTCAGAGGCAGAGGAGGTCTGCGTGCGCTGCTTCCAGAAGTTGATGCGGCGGTCGACGTCAGTCGTGTCGACGCTGCCGATCGCCGAGATCTCCGTTTGCGGCGTCAGGTCATCAGCCGGCTTATCGGCCGCAAGCGCGGCGGGCGCAGGAGCGGCGGGTACGGTGTGATTTGAGTTGAGCAGCTGGACGCCGACCACGACGAGAACGGCGAGCAGCGGCGGGACGAGGAACAAGGCCCCACGGACCCGGCGTCCCCGGGGCCGCCTTGCGGCGACCCCGGGATTGCCGAGCAGCGTGTCTAACGCGCTCAATTATTCGCGGCTGCGAGGTACGGCCACGCGTTGGTTATCGCGCTGTCGTTGCCGATGCAGTCGGTCGTGACGCCGCCATTGGTGACGAGGTTGAGCTCGGCATCGATGACGTCATCGGTCAGGCCTCGGCCGTTGAGGAAGCCGGAGGTGTCGCCCGTCTTGTAGGTCAGCACGTCGGGCAGTAGAACGCCTGCCAGGCCGGCCGGATCAGCGGCACCGAGCGCGGTCAGGACATCCTGGACATGCTGTCCGAACAAGGCCGGCTGCTGGACTGGCTGCGTCGTGTTGAACGCTTCGCGGTCAGTCTTGTGCGCGTCGACGTTGTTGAAGACGGTGTTGATCGCCGGGCGACCCATCTGATCGGCCTGGACCCACGCGCCCTTGCGGAGCACGTTCGTCGTTGACCAGATACCGATGTTCTTGTTGTTGCCGCCGAGCTTGCTGTTGGGGAGCTTGATGATGATCGAGCTGACGTTCAGCCCAAGGAAGAAGTCGGTCGTGCCACCGTCGCAGAAGGTGCGGCCGTTGCCACTGCCAAGGACTGCGCCCTTGAACGCATCAAGATCGAAGAAGAACGGATCATCGAACAGGCCGGCGGTCACCTTGCCGCCACCGGAGATGGCGTTGTCCATGCCAGTCCAGCCGTCGGAAACCAGATTGCCATTGCGGTAGAGCTTCAGGCTCTGGACGCCGTGGCTGGGCTGGCCGAAGCGGGCCATGTACGTCACGTCGGGCTTGAAATCGCCGTTCGTGTCGACCTTGATGTTGTACTGAACGCCTGGGCCGAACGTCGTCCCCGACTGGGCCAGAACGCCGGCGCCGGGATTGACATTGAGCACGATGACCGTCTTGTGATGGTTCGACGTGCTGAAGGCATACAGGTCAGTGATGTCGGCCGCACCGTTGTTCGCGACGCCGGGACCGTCAAGGTGGTCCGCCGCGTTGATCGTTGGTGTCAGGCCCAGTGAAAGGATGAGCAGCGAGCTGGCGATCGACGCCGACACTGCCCGGTTGCGCTGTACGCGCATTGGTCGAGTTACCTCCTCGAGTGAACAAGTCGTCTCGGGTCACGAGACGTTGGGCATCGCGCGCTGGGCGCGATTTCGACCGGCCAATCGCTAGGCGTCCCTCCTCCTGTGTCTTTAGTTGTCTGACCGGTGTTACGCAGGAGGGCGGGGCATCGGATCACATGGCCCATCGGAAAGTCGGGTCGCCGTGCTTGGCCGCCCTAAACTGGCGCCGTGCCCAACCCACAGCGCGACCCGGAAGCGCGGCGCAGTGAACCGACTGGCGATTTCGCGCGCATCAGTGGTGAGCGGCCGTGCAACAGCAGTGGTCGCTGACAGCGCGGTAAAGGCCGCCACATCTGACGAGGAGCTCGTTGGACGGTTGGCGGCCGGGCCTGATGAGGCCGCTCTGTCCGAGCTATACGACCGCTACCAGGGAATGATGTACGGACTCGCGATGCGCATAACGAATGACGCCGCATTGGCCCAGGACGCCGTCCAGGAGGCCTTTGTCGGTATTTGGCGCAACGCGTCCCGCTTCACGGAGGGTCGCGCGAGCGCCCGCACGTGGATGCTGTCGATCACCCATCACCGCGCGATAGACATCGTTCGCCGGCGGCGCGCGACACAGCCGCTGCCGGAGATCGAGGAGAACCACGAGGCGCTCACCGCCCCGGACGTCTGGCCCGAGGTGGCTCGTGCCGCGGACGCCTCGGCGGTGCGCGGCGCGCTCGAGACGCTGCCCAGCGCACAACGTCAGGCGATCGAGCTGGCCTACTTCAGCGGTCTGACCCAGACCGAGATCGCCGCGCGCGAGAACGTGCCGCTGGGCACGGTCAAGAGCCGCGTCAGGCTTGGCCTTGCTGCGCTACGACGTGAGCTCGAGGAGCCGACATGACGCCAGCCCCCATGAGCCACGAGGAGGCGATGGAGCTGGCCGGCCTGTACGCGCTGGACGCCCTGACGCCCGATGAAAAGGCCGCGGTCGACGCACACCTCGCCGCCTGCGCGCAGGATCACTCCGAGATCGCCTCGCTTGGCGGACTTGCGCCCGCTCTGGCGTCACAGGCGGAGCCGGTCGGGGCGCCCGCGTCGCTCAAACGACGAGTGCTCGAGGCGTATGCCGCGGACAATCCCGGAGTCGCGCGCAGCGCGCCGCTTGGACTTGATGCCGTTGATGGCGCGCCAAATCTTGTAGCACCGGCCGCACGGCGTAGGCGCGCGCCGAACTGGTTGGGCTGGGCCGCAGCCGGCGTGGCCGTTGTGCTGCTCGCGGCGCTCAGCGTGTACGGCCTCAACCTTCGTCAGCAGGCGGACCAGGCCAATCAGCGCGCGGAGCAGATCGCCGCGGCCGTGGCGGCAATGACCGCGCCCGGCTCACAGGTAGCGATCCTGCACGGCACCGGCGCCGCGCAGGGCGTCAACGGCTTTGCCGCGTTCCCCGCCTCAGGCGGTGGCTACGTGGTCATGACCGACGTGCCCGACGCGCCCAGCGGCATGACCTACCAGGCCTGGTTCATCGTCGATGGCCAAGCGTCCTCAGCCGGCCTGATGACCGTGGGGCCGGACGGCAATCTCGTCGCGTCCGGAATGGAGCCGCTGCCCGGCACTCAGGTCGTGGCGGTCACACTCGAACCAACTGGTGGATCCGAGCAGCCGACGAGCCAGCCGATCATCGTGGGGAACGTCACCACACCTGTCTGACGCGCGCTCCATAGACTGCCCGTGATGGCCCAGACGAATCGCGAGCGCGGCATCTTCATCACCCTCGAAGGCCCGGACGGCGCCGGCAAGAGCACGCAGGCGCGCCTGCTCGCCGAGCGCATCCGCGCAACAGGACGTGAAGTCGTGGAGACCCGCGAACCGGGTGGCACCGCGCTCGGCGAGCGTCTGCGCATCGTGCTGATGCACGCGCCGGACGGATCACACGACGCCCTCAGCGATGCGTTGCTGTTCAATGCCGCCCGCGCGCGCCAGGTGAGCGAGGTGATCCGCCCGGCGCTCGACCGCGCCGCGGTCGTCGTGTGTGACCGCTTCTCCGATTCGACGCTTGCCTACCAGGGCTACGGCGGCGGTATGCCTCAGACACGGCTGCGCGAGCTGAAAGCAGATCGCCATCGGCGACATCGTTCCGGACAGGACCGTGCTCGTTGATCTGCCCATCGCCGCTGGGCTCAAACGGCGCGAGACCGGTTCAACCGCCGATTTGACGCGCTTCGAAACGGACGCAACAGAGCACGGCGAGACGTTTCACGAGCGCGTCCGTGATGGCTATCGGCAGCTCGCCGCGGACGAGCCGGAGCGCTGGCGAGTTGTTGACGGTTCGGCCAGCCCGGAAGCGGTGGCCGAGTCGGTCTGGTCGGCCGTGGCCGACCTCTTCGCGGACTAGCCGCGGCCTCAGCGGCCGGCGGCGCTCGCCGTGTGCCCGGCGCGCGGACATCCACTCCGGGCGGGCTGGTCCGAAACCGACCCTTGCGGCTAAGCCTGCCCGTTGCTCCTGGGTACCGCCAAGCCAGGCGTGGAGCATGATCGCTGACTCCGTGGGTCGAAGTCACGGACATTCGGCCACGGCCTCGCCGTAAGGGTCGATATTCCGACTAACCGTTAGGGCCGCCCGATCAAGGGACTAGCCGGGGCGAACCGCCGCCCGCGCTAGGAGCCGCTGGCGACGAAGATCGAACCGCGGCCGCGGCGCTTGGCTTCTTGGAGCGCCCGGTTGCCGCGCCGACGAGCTCCTCGCTTGAGGCACCATCGATCGGGTAGATCGCAGCGCCGACGCTGATGCTGATCGGGCCGGTCACGGACTCGTGGCTGGTCAAAGCGTCGCGCACACGCCGCCCCGCGACCTGGCCGGCGCCGCCCGGCGCGATCAAGGCGAACTCGTCCGGGCCGTATCTGGCGACCGTGTCAACCAGGCGCACCTGATCGGCGAGCGTCGCAGCGACGTGGCGCAGGACCTCGTCGCCGGCGCGCGCGCCGCCCTGTTCATTGATCTCCGCAAACCCGTCGATGTCGAACAGCAGCACCGACAGCTGTGTTTCCTGGCGCGTCGCGCGCGCAATCTCGAGCTCGAGCATTCGTTCGAACGTGACCTTGTTGGCGAGCCCGGTCAACGGATCCGTGGATGCCAGCCGGCCGATCCAGTCGGCCTTCTCCATCAGTGCGCTTTCCAGCCGTGCCTGGCGGATGGCCACGGCGCACAGGTCGGCGAGCGCCGTGAGCACGTTCTCCGGGCTCGTCGCGTCGGGCGGCGCACCCTCGAACGCCGCGAGGAGCGCGCCCTCAGCCTCCTCGCCGCCAGCCTCGTCCGCGGCGACCAGCGGCACGCAGATCAGGCCGCGCCATTCGAGATGCTGGCCGTTGAACGAGCGCGCCGCCTCCGGCCCGTTGGCCATCAGCTGACGACGCTCGCGGACGGCGCGCGCGACCAGCTCGTCGGGATCGTCGGCCGATACCTGGCCGTTCTCGGCCAGGACGTCAGCGTCCAGCCCGGCCTGCGCCGCAGGCACCAGCAGTCCGGCGACCGGATCGAACAGGTAGACGACCGCGGCGACGGCGCCGGCGGCGCCCAAAACGTGGCCGCATAGCGCGTCGAGCTTGGCGTCCAGCTCGCTGCCTCGAGCAACGATGCGCGCTGCCTCGAGCAGCGTGAAGTTGGAGTCCGCGCGATCCATCGCGCCCGATGATAGTCGCGCGGCAGGTTCGGGACGCGGCAATTTCGAGGCCGACTCAGGCGCCGGCGGCGAGCAGCTCCAGGTAGCGCGGCATGTCGACGTTGCCACCGGTCAGCACAGCCACGCGCGCACCGGCGGGCAGCTCGTCGGCGTGCGCGATCAGCCCGGCCAGAGCGACTGCCCCGGACGGCTCGAGCACGAGCTTGAGCTCGCGCGCGGCAATGGCCATCGCTTGCGCGATCTCATCCTCCGATACGAGGAAGACGCCGATCGAGATATTGCTTCAAGAGCTCGAACGGGATGTTCGCGGGCGCCTCGCCGCGCAGCCCGTCCGCGATCGTTCGGCCGACCATCTCCGCGGGCCACGGCGTACGCGCGCCGGCCGCGAGCGAGTCATGCGTGTCGGCGGCGAGCTCCGGCTCGACGCCAAAGACGTGCGCGTCGGGGTGGAGCGACTTGACCGCGAGCGAGATGCCCGCGGCGAGTCCGCCAAGGCCCACCGGTGCGAGCACGACAGGAGCCTCGCGGACGCCCATCTGCTCCAGCTGCTCGACGATCTCCAGCCCGACCGTGCCCTGGCCCGCGACGACACGTACGTCGTCCGCCGACGACACGAGCTCCAGGCCGTCCGCATCGGCGATCTCATGGGCGCGCGCGACGCGCTCCACGTTGGCCGGTCCGACGAAGACGATCTCGCCACCATTGCGGCGCACGCCGTCGACCTTGACCTGCGGTGCGTTGTCGGGCATGACCACGACGCAGCGCACGCCGAGCAGCTTCGCCGCGAGTGCCACGGCCTGGGCGTGGTTGCCGCTCGAGTGGGCGACGATGCCCATCTTCTTCTGCGCGTCGGACAGCTGCGCGAGCGTGTTGAACGCGCCGCGGAACTTGAACGAGCCGGTCAGCTGGAGGTTTTCCGGCTTGACCAAGCCGAGTTCGCGAAAGCGCAGCAGCGGCGTGCGCACGATGAGCCCGTCAATGCGTTGGGCGGCGGCGCGAACGTCGTCAAGCGTGACCATTGGTGGGCCGTCTGGAGCAGTCACCTCGGTATACTGCCGTGACTTGTAGAGATCCGCTCGGTGTGGTCGAGCGGAATGCCGTGGAGGGACCGGATCGCCGTGACAGTCGGTAGCGTCGACGTACCCGCCGAAACCATCGAACCCGCCGCGCGTTCCATGCTGCGCAGGCCGTCCAAGACTGACAACCTGCGCCCGACGTACGGCTTTGACGACGTTTCGCTCGCGCCCGGTACGGAGACCCTTGATCCGGCCGACGTGGACACGACGGTCGACTTCTGCGGGCTCCGACTGTCCATCCCGATTCTCGCCTCGGCCATGGACGCCGTCGTCGATCCCGCCTTCGCCGGCACGCTCGCGCGGATGGGCGGCGTCGCGGTCCTCAATCTCGAGGGCCTGCAGACGCGCTTCGAGGATCCGGCCGCTGTGCTGGAGCGCATTGCGACGGTGCCGGCTGAGGATGTTCACGCGGCACTTGGCGGAGGCCTACGCGACGCCGATCTCAGAGGAGCTGATCGCGCTACGCCTCGCGGAGATCCGCGCGACCGGCGCGCCGGCTGTTGTCGCCGCAACGCCGGCGGCGGCGCGCCGGATGGGTCCGTTCTGTGCCGAGCACGGCGCGGACGCATTCCTGGTCCAGTCGCAGGTGTCCTCGGCGCGCCACATCGCCAGCGGCTATCAGGCCCTGGCGCTGAGCGACTTCACGAAGTTCATGCCCATCCCCGTGGCCGTCGGCAACACGACGTCGTACGAGGCCGCGATCGAGCTGATGCGCCAGGGCGCCGCGGCTGTGTTCGTCGGCGTTGGTCCGGGCGCGGCGTGCACGACGCGTGATGTGCTGGGCATAGGCGTGCCGCAGGTGTCCGCGGTCGCGGACGTCGCCGCCGCGCGCGACGACTACTACGACCAGAGCGGTCGCTACGTCCCTGTCGTCTCAGACGGCGGCATCCGCCGCGGCGGCGAGATCGCCAAGGCGATCGCGGCCGGAGCGGACCTGGTCATGCTCGGCTCGCCGCTTGCGCGCGCTTCAGAGGCGCCCGGCCGCGGCACGAACTGGGGCATGGCCGCGCCGTCACCCACGCTGCCGCGCGGCACGCGCATCAACGTGGGCACGAGTGGGACGCTCGAGAAGATCCTGTTTGGCCCCGCGGACGTGACCGACGGCTCGCTGAACCTCGTCGGCGCGCTGCGCCAGTCGATGGCCGCACTCGGTGCGCGCGACATTCGCGCCATGCAGCAGGTAGAGATGGTCTACGCCCCCGCCGTGGCGGTCGAGGGCAAGTCCTGGCAGCGGGGCTCGTCGCGCTGACGCGTCGCCCGTGCTCGTCATGAGCAGGGACGAGATCGGCGAGGAGCTCGCTGCCTGGGGCAAAGTGGCGCTGCTCGAGACGACGGGGCGCGTGAGCGGCAATTCGGTTCGCTCGGCTGTCGGCTTCGTCGACGAGCCCGGCGGGATGCTTGTGGTCGCCGCGGGCACGGATGACGCCGACTGGGCGCTCAACCTGCGCCACGATCCGAATTGCACGGCGACGATCGGCGACGAGACGCGGCATTACATCGCGGCAGAGCTGGCCCAGGCCGAGAGCAACCGCGCGGTCACGGCCCTCATCATCAAGTACGGAACGCCGGCGGAAAGGCTTGGCCCGGGCCCTGCATTCCGGCTGACCCCGCGCGACCCGTAGCGGCGCAGATGGCGCCCCGTGATGGGCCGCGGGCAGTTGGCGGTACGATTCCGGACTTCCTCAGAACCTGATGTTGGCGCGGACTGACGCGCCCGGAGACCCTTGGCAATCGACTCACATGCGTCGCGCGGGCGACGCTGGGCAATCATCGCGACAGCAATCGTGCTCGCGACGCTCGTCTTTCTCCAGCTGGCGCCTGTCCGGACCGCGCTGATCACTGCCTCGCTCGTGCCGCAGATGCTCGACCTGGGCTTCGCGCCACTTTCGGCCGTGACCGATGAGCCGCGCCGCGAAACGGTGAGCTACGGCACGCCCGCGGACCGCATGGACGTGTACCTGCCGGCTGGGGCACGGCCCGGTGGGCGGCTACCGGCCGTGGTCCTGGCGCTTGGCGTGCATCCAGCCCCGATCGACGACCCGAGCATTGTCAAGCTCGCCACTGCCATCGCGCGGACGGGCGTGGTCGTTGGCGTGCCCGACTCGACGGCACTTGCGCGAGCTGCGTGTCACGCCGCAGGAGCCAGGTCACCTCGCAGATGCCGCATTGGCGCTCGCCGATCGACCAGAGGTCGACGGCTCGCGCGTCGGTCTGGCCGGATTCTCCGCGGGGGCGAGCATGGCCCTCGACGCGGCCGCCGACCCGCGCCTGGACGGTCATCTGGACTTCGTGTCGTCGTTCGGTGGCTACGCGGATGCGCAGCGGCTACTCGTCGACGTCGCCAGTCGCACGACCCTGAATGAGGATGGGACGGTTTCCGCCTGGCAGCCGGATCCGGGCATCCGCCACGACGTGCTCGAGCTCGCGTTACAGGCACTCCCTGATGACGGGCAGCGCGACGCCTTGCGCGACACGCTCGCGCCGGTGGTGGCCGCCGACGACCCGTCGCAGCTGCCGTCGATCATCCTCGCGCAGCCGTTCACAGGCGACGCGCAACACGTCTTCGACATGTTCACTGCTCACGACCGACCAACCGCCCAGGCTGCCGCGGACGCGCTCAGCCCGGAGTTGCGCGCTCAGCTCGCGGGCATCTCACCAACTTCTTATGCGGACCGAATCAAGGTGCCCGTGTACCTGCTTCACGGTGTAACCGACACGGCCATCCCCGTGGCACATGCGGCGTTGCTGCGTGACGCGCTCGGGGCCAGCGTCAAGCGGCTGACGGAGTTCGGCCGCTTCGGGCACGGCCAACCGGGCGCCAACGGACTCACGGTCGACGACGCCGGCGACATCGTGCAGCTGGCGCTTTACTTACGTGACGTGGTCGCTGCCGCGACCGAGTAGCCGCGCAGGGCTGGCGCACGTTTGTAGGATGGGCGTCGCATGAACATCGACACGCTCATCGCTTCCCTCGTTGGCGCCTTCTTTGGCGCCGCGGGCTGGTTGCTCGTGGGTATCTATATGCAGCGGCGCCAGTCGGAGCGACAGGCGCGCAACGCGGCGCGGGCCGTGTACTTCGAGCTCGTCATGAACGCGACGGACATCAAGGTCGCGGCGGAGCATCTCGTCTTCCAGCCACTCCGGCGCGGCTCATTCGACAGCCAGCTTCCTGAGCTGGCGACGTGGCTACATGCCGACGAGCTTGAAACCATCGTCAAGGCGTACATGAGCCACGCCGGCTACGAGCAGGCGCAGCGCGACGACAAGCTGCCGGCGGCTGTGCGCACAGCCGTTTTGCGCACGGTGCTCGATCAGCATGCTCGTGCGACGGACCTCCTGCTGCATCGTTCGTTTTCCGTAGAGGAGGCCGCCCGCCTGTCGACCTCAGAGGCTCATGAGTCAACCCAGCACGACCCATCACGCGCAGCTGCGGGAGCACGGAATGCCTGAGTCCAAGCGCGACTTCTTTCGCCGTTACGTACTCGCAATCGCGGAATCTGATTTCGCGGCGCTCGAGCAGATGATCCACCCCGACTACGTGGGTGACTATCCGCAGTCGGGCGAGCGCTTCAAGGGCTTCGCGGCGTTCCGCTTCCAGCTCGAGAAGTACCCGGGCGGATTGTCGGCCTCACGCTTCGACGACCCGAATACCAAGATTCTCGGCGAAGAGGAGCGCTGGGCGATCTCGCCCGGCTACACCGTCCTGCCGCTCGAAGGCCCCGACCGGTTCACCACGGTGACGCGCGCGCCATACCCCGACGGGAGCTTCTGGTGGGTGGTGTCGATCCTGACGATGAAGGACGACAAGGTCTGGCACGCTGAGACCTACTTCGCTCCGGAGTTCGAGCCGCCCGAGTGGCGCAAGGGAATCGTCGAGATCGTTCCACGCGGCTGAGTCCGTCGTGAGCATTGATACCCAGGATGTTCTCGCCCGTTTCCTGTCGGGTATCGAGGAGCGCGACAAGGACAAGCTGGCTGGCGTGCTGCACGAGGATTTCGTAATCGAGATTCCCCAATCCGGTGAACGGACCAAGGGCCTCGAAGCGTTCTGGACCGAACTGCAGAGCTATCCGGGTGGCGGACCGCTGGTGCCAGCCTTGCCCGACATAACGGTGGTGGGCGCCGAGGAAAGATGGGCTATCTCCCCTGGTTACACCGTGGTTCCTCTCGCCTCACCCAACGAGTTCACGGTCACATTTCGCGTCCGGTATCCCGATGGGCGCTGGTGGCATGTCGTTGGGTTGGCCGTGGTCCGCGACAACAAGCTGTTCCGGCTCCAGAACTACTTCGCCCCCGAAATGCCCGCACCGCTGGCGGAGAGCATCGAGGCGTTCAGCCCCGGCTAGACTGCACTGACACCAGCGGAGGGGAACCGATCGAGCGATCAGGACGCGGCAAGACAGTCCACGGCGAGGCCGCCAACGCCGGCCACCGTGTGCTGGCGCCCGATGACGCGGAGGTCGAGGCATATCTGGAGGTAGCGCTCGATGCGCCGCCTCCCGACCGCGCGCCTGACGACGAGCCACAGACGCCCGACAGCGTCATCGTCCTCGACTTCGGCGGCCAGACGGCGCAACTCATCGCGCGGCGCGTCCGTGAGCTGAACGTCTACTCAGAGCTGCTGCCGTTCGACACGCCCTGGCACGAGATCCAACGCCGCAAGCCGCGCGCCGTCATCCTGTCCGGCGGCCCGATGAGCGTCTACGAGGACGGCGCGCCGCATCCCGATCCCCTGATGTGGGCAGACGACGCGAGCATGCCGGTACTTGGTATTTGCTACGGCCTGCAGCTGATGGCCTACCACCTGGGCGGCGACGTGGTCCCGTCGGACAAGCGCGAGTACGGCCCGGCGGTCATCTCGATCACCACGGAGGACGGGCTGTTCAGCGGCATCGCCCCAGAGCAGCGCGTGTGGATGAGTCACGGCGATTCGATCGTTTCGCCGCCAGATGGCTTCCAACCGCTGGCGCGGACGGCATCGACGCCATACGCCGGCCTGTCCGACCCCAGTCGCAAGATGTACGGCATCCAGTTCCATCCGGAGGTCGTGCACACGCCCGCCGGACGCGACATCCTGCGCAACTTCGTGATCGGCATTGCCGGCGCCCGGCCCAGCTGGACGCCGCAGAGCTTCATCGACTCGAACGTGGCCCAGATCAAGGCCCGGATCGGCGACGGCAAGGTCATCTGTGCCCTGTCCGGCGGCGTCGACTCCGCGGTCGCTGCAACTCTCGTCCATCGCGCCGTGGGCGATCAGCTGACGTGCATCTACGTCGATCACGGCCTGATGCGCAAGCGCGAGTCAGAGCTGCTGCGCGAGACGTTCGAGAAGAACCTGGGCATGAACCTGGTCATGGTCGACGCGCGCGAGCGCTTCCTGCGCCGCCTCGCCGGCGTTGAGGAGCCGGAGGAGAAGCGGCGCATCATCGGCGACGAATTCATTCGCGTCTTCGAGGAAGAGGCGGCCAAGCTCGGCCAGATCGACTTCCTGACCCAGGGCACGCTCTATCCGGACGTCATCGAGTCGACCGCGCCTGAGACGAAGGCTGCGCAGAAGATCAAGACGCACCACAACGTCGGTGGGCTTCCGGCGGACATGAAGTTCCAGCTGATCGAGCCACTGCGCTATCTGTTCAAGGACGAGGTCCGACTGGTCGGCACGGAGCTCGGGCTGCCCGAGTCGATGGTCCAGCGCCAACCATTCCCGGGCCCCGGGCTCGCGATCCGGATCATCGGCGAGGTCACCGGCGAGCGGCTCGACACGCTGCGCGAGGCGGACTGGATCGTCATCGATGAGGTCAAGGCCGCCGGCCTGTACCGCCAGTTGTGGCAGAGCTTCGCCATCCTCACGCCGGTGCGCAGCGTCGGCGTCATGGGCGACGGCAGGACGTACGCCAACGTCGTCGCCATTCGCGCGGTGACTTCAGAAGACGGCATGACCGCCGACTGGGCCAAGCTGCCCTACGACGTGCTGGCCAAGATCTCGTCGCGCATCGTCAACGAGGTCCCGGGCGTAAACCGCGTCGTCTACGACATCAGCAGCAAGCCGCCCGCCACGATCGAGTGGGAGTAGACCCGCTCGCGTAGGTCACGCCGGCGTGCCGGCGCAGCTCGTGTCGGGCAGCGTGAGGGTTTCCAGGAACCCGGCCACCATCGTCGGGACGCATGGGCCGTTCATCGACATCGTCGGGTGTCCGGCGCCCTCGATGACGACCATCGCTGCGCCCGGGAACTCCTGGAGCAGCGCCCGGGAGAGCTCCGTTGGCACGCCATTGTCCTCGTCGCCTGAGAGGATGAGAGCCGGTACATCTGGCATCGACACCCCAACAGGGATCACCGGCGTGAAGTTCGTTGGCGCAGGCCAGTCAAGGCATTGGTCCATGAAGTCGAACACGGTCCCAGGTCTCCTTGGAGAACGGCGCGAACATGTCGTCCGGAAGCGCAGTCGAGGTACGCGGCGTACTTGGTGCGGCGCGTAGCGGGCGGGTCGGTGCGATCCCAGGCGACGTCCTGATCGTTGCACCACCCCGCGACGTTGGCGCCCACTGAGAACCATTTGAGTGGCTCCGTGCTCATCGGGGGAATGCCAGGAAACTCCGCCGCCAGATCGACAAGCGGTTGCGCATCTCCTTGCGCGAGGGACACTGCCGCGTTCACGGTCTGGTGTGGATCCGCGGTCGCGATCATGAACGCCACGGCCAGCTCATCGACCGTGATCGGCGCAGGGCTCGCACCCGTGCTGGGCGTTCCCTGCACGGGCTGATTGCGCACTGTTCGGATCATCTTCAGGATGGCCGCTTCTGGATCGGGGCTGATGGCTGTGCACAGATCGTCGCGCTGGCAGCGCAGCGCGACTGTGTGGACCTGCGCCGGCGCCCCGAACGAGCCCTGTGTCCAGGCGAGGTGCTCTGGGTCGTTGACCGGAAACGTCGAGTCGAGGATCACGGCGTGCAGCCGGTCGGGGAAGCGAGCGGCGTACGCCTGCACGTCCACGCCTCCGTACGAGCCGCCGTAGTAGTCGATCAAGTCGTAGCCCAAAGCTTGGCGAACTGCCTCAACGTCCGCGGCCCGGTCAGCCGCGCCATATCGGCTGCTGGCCGTGCCCAGCTGCTGCCCGCAGGCAGCCACGGCGGCTTGGATCGCTTGCTCGCTCTGCGGGTTCGCCTGGATGGCGGGACAGTCGATGGCGCCCGCATCGCCGGTGCCGCGCGGATCCATGGTGACGATGTCGTGGTGCTCGTGAAGAGCAGGCTGGATGGCGTACAGGGCGTAGTTGTCGAAGCCGCTGGCGCCCGGTCCTCCCGGCGTCGCGAAGAACGGCACGCCGGCAGGTGTGCTCGTGTCGCTGTGCGGAAGCACCATGTAGGTGATGGGCAACGTCCCCGCTGACGAATCGGCCCGGTCGAGTGGCACGTCCAGCGTTCCGCACAGCCACGGGTGCGCGCCGGGCGGAGGCTGGAAGTCGCACGCCGCGAGGTTGTTAAACGAGGCGCTCGGCGAAGGGATCGCGGCGGTTGTCGGCTGACTCGAGGCGAGGGTCGGGGCCGTGGCGATGGGTGTGACTGTCGGTCGGGAGGTCGCCTGCGCGGCCGTCGTGGCGCTCGGCGTGGCCGCTGCCGGGGTGGCGGCACTCGGCGTCGCCGGCGATGCCGCGCAGCCCGCGAGCAACAGCGTAAATAGGGCCGCGGTCGTTACGCGGGCGCCGCCGCGAGATCTGCCAGTCATTTCCATGTCCTATATGAGTGGTCCAGGCGGATGAAAGTTCGATCGCCGTTACGATCGGAGCAGATGTCAAGCAGGCTACCGGTGCCCGGGCCGTCGTTCGTCAAGGACGAGCCGATTCGCGGCCGCGACCTATCGGGTGCGGGCGCTGCTCCACTGCACGCGGGAATGACCGCGCCGAGCAGCACCGACGACGACTGGTGGCTCGCGCATCTGTGGGTGGCTGACGGCGCGGGCATCGTCGACGCGCATGACCTGGCACCGGTTGCAGGGCCGCCGCCGGGCACGCCGATCGCCGCGCTTGGGCCGCGGCTGGCAGGAGCGCTATCCGGGTTGATCGCTGAAGAGGACGGCCGCCAGCTGATCCGGCTGACGGATGCCGCCCGCGGCCGACGAGTCACGGCCCTGGGAACGGCCGATGCTCCTCATGCTCGCTATCCGCTGGGATCCGGTGCGCGCGAGCGTCATGTCGCGCAACCAGCTTGCGCACGAGCTGATCGTCGGCTTCGCGTCAGCGGTCGAGGCCCTCAGCCGCCCGTCATAGCCCGCGACTTTTCAAATGACCTGAACACTCTGGCCGTCTTGGTTCGAGGAACCGAAGGCGCGACCCTGACAGACTGACAACTTTGGCAAATGATCGGCCAAAGATGCTGCCGTACCGGTGTCTTGTCGGGGCCGACTCGAGGCCCTCGTCCCGTCGCGGTGCCCTTGACCGGCAAAGTGTTCAAGTGATTGGCAATCTCGTCGACATGAGGCGCCCCAGCCGTGGAAGCGGACTCTGGTGGGTGCGTTTGCGGCGGTGCATCATTGCGGCATGGAGATTCAGCTCGGTGAAGAAAGGCTACTGCTGCTCGACGAGCACCTGACCGCTGACGAGATCCAGCAGAAAGCCATGGACAAGCGCGTCAGCGCCTTCGGCGGCGGCATCGGCGGCTTGCTTCAGCGGCCCAAGGCGGAAGAGGTCACGTTCGTCACGCGTCAGCGGCGCTTGATGCCGTTCTGGCATGTCGCGGCGACGTCGCACTACGTCTACGAACGCAACCACGACTACACCGTGCCCGCAGCATCGTCGGAGGTCACGGCCGTGACCGTCCATGACCAGCGCCACGAGATGGACCAACGCCTGGGCTCGCAGCCTGCATTCAGGTTGCCGCTGCTCGAGCACTGCCAGAACGACTTCCGCAGCGAGTCTTTCACCGACGGACTTACCGGGGCTGCAGTCGCGGATGGCCCGGCGGTCATCGCCGGGCCTAAGTCGGAGATCGGCGATCTGCAGACGCTCGAGACCGAGGAGACAATCGTCGTGCCGCCCGAGCAACGCGCCTCGTTCGTCGTGCGCAAGACGCTCGCCGACGTGATGAAGCCCGTCCAGGCGGATCGCATCATCGAAGAGACGATCGTGCTCCAGACGACCGATCTGTACTACCGACCCACGTGGGCGTTCGAGTTCAGCTGGCGCGACAAGGTCGGCGTGATCGAGGTCGACTCGATCTCCGGCCAGGCTCAGTCCGGCAAGGGCATGATGACCCAGATGAAGGGCATGCTCACTCGCGATGTGCTGTTCGACATTGGCGCGGACACAGTTGGACTGTTCGTGCCCGGCGGCAGCATCGCAGTCAAGCTGGCCAAGGCCGCAATCGACACGCGCAAATAGGCCAAGTAAGGTTCGCGCTCCAGGCCACCGACTGACAGCGCGTGGACCACTCCGACCACGTCAGCCTGCTCCGGCCCGCCATACCCGAGCCGACTCCCAACGCCACGTGGGCCGACTTTGGCGCGGGCTCGGGCGCCTTCACCCTCGCGCTGGCGGATCTCCTCGGCCCTGGCGCTCACGTCGTTGCGGTTGATCGCGATCGTGGTGTGCTCGGGGCGAATGCCAGGGCAGTTGCCGACGCGTTCCCCGGTACGCAGATGACCACGCTCGTCGCAGATTTCCGCAGGGCACTTTCGACTCTGCCCATGCTCGACGGCCTCGTCGCGGCCAACAGCCTCCATTTTGTGCCGCGTTCGGAGCAGGTTGCCGTGATCGGGCGGCTGGCCGCGCACCTCAAGCCGGGCGGCACGTTCGTCGTCGTGGAGTACGACGCTGACAGCGGCAATCCATGGGTGCCGCACCCGTTTTCGGCGCGCGCGTGGCCCGGCCTGGCGAGTGCCGCAGGCCTCACGGACGCGCGCGAGATCGGCCGTGTGCCCAGCCGCTTCCTGGGCGCGATCTACTCAGCATCCGCACATAGGCCGCGGGAATAGACTCGGCCGCGGTGGGAACCTCACGAGCCCTCGTCGCGCCGGGTGTGCGCACCAGTGCTGGCGCGACCGGCCTGCGTGCGGACGTTGCCACAGTCGTCGGCGCCATCCGCAATCACCCCTTCCTGCTCGTGCTGGGCATGCTCGGCTTCGCGCTGCGCGGCGGAATCCTGTTGCTGATCGTGCCCATCCTGGTCCTGCCAACGGCCGTCGAGGTGCGCTTCCTGCTCGGCGACAGCCTGGGCTCGAGGGGCCTGACGCCCGGCTTCTTCGTGCTCGTCGCCGCGCTCAGCGTTGTCATCCTGGGCCTGGCGCTGCTCGTGCTCTACGCGCTCGCGCGCATCGAGCTGGCCTCGTTCACGCGCTTCGTGAACGCGGCAGGCGAAAGCCCCGAGCACGCCTGGCTGGCGCCCGGCCGCCTTCTTGATGACGCGCGTGGTGCCACTACGTCGCGCCTCTTCGTCGTGGAGGCAGTCGCGCTGCTCGCGGTCCTGCTCGCCGCAGTCCCGCTAGCAGCCGCAGCCGGCCAGGCCACGCTCGCGGAGATCACGCTGCCGTCATCGACAGAGTCGATCTATGCCCGCATCCTCAACGACGTGAGCGCGCCGCTCCTGGTGTGGTTCGTCGCGATCGTTGTCATCGAGGCAATCAGCGCCGTCGTAGCCCGGCGGGTCCTTGCCGGCGCCTTCAGCCTTGCTCCGTATTTCCGCATGACTCACCGTCCGTTGCGCGCGGTCTTGGTAGCCGTGATCGGATGGGCTTTGTTCGCGCTCGCCGTCGTCCTGGGCGTCGTCGTCCTGGGCGTCGCGTGGCAGGCGGTCGAGTCGGTATTCCTGTCCAACGGGCTCTCGGGCGGACTGCGCGAGCTCGTCAGCGCGCTGCTCGTCGCCCTTTTGTTCGGGGGCGTGTTTGCCGGCGCGCTCGTGGTGTGCGGCCTCGTCTCCGCGATAAGGGCCGGACTTTGGACGCTCGCGTCACTGCGCTGAGGCCGCACTCGTCGCAGGTCAAAGGAGACCGGCTGAACCGGTGACCCCTGCTAAACTCGGCCGCGGTTGGCCCTCTAGCCCGTATTCGAGGCGCTACTACGGATGATTGACCAGCTCCTGCAGACGCTCGGGAGCGAGATCTCGAAGATCCTCGACTCCCCCATCGTCAGGCTGGCGCTGGAAGGAATTGCGTTCTACATCGTTCTCTTGTGGGCAGCCACTGCCTACTGGGCGTATCGCGACCTCCAGACGCGCACCACCAACCCAGTCGCGCCGTACCTGGCGGCCGCGCTGATCATCATCTTCACGCCCGTCTTCTTCATCTTCGGTGTCATCGTGTACCGCATCCTGCGGCCGCGTGAGACCGTCGCTGAGGCCAACGAGAGGGCACTCGCCGAAGAGGCGATGATGGTCGAGATCGAGGCCCAGCCACACTGCGCCAACTGCGGCCGGCAGGTCCACGAGGACTGGATCATCTGTCCCACCTGCCGCAACCGGCTGCGCCGCGTATGTCCCAACTGCTCGCGTCTGGTCGAATTGGACTGGTCCCTGTGCGCGTGGTGCGGCAAGGACTTCGAGCGCCCGGAGGTGCTCCAGGAAGTTCTGGTCGCTGCGCCAAAGGGCAGGCCGGCGCGCATGCCAGAGCCACCCGCCTACGACGACCTGCCGCCCACAACGGCGCCGGTGCCACAGATCTCCTCAAGCTCGATCGACACGCGCGTGACAGAGGTTTCGCCGCGGCCGGCGACCGGCGACCACTGATCCCGGCGCTCCGATCGACCTGAACGCGGGGCAGACCGACCCGAAAACGTCACCTCCACCGCCCGAGCCGGAGGTAGACCCGACCGATTTGCCGATAGCGCCGACGCACCCGGTGTGGGAGCCGCCGCCACCGTCAGGTCCGCGTCCACCGCCTCCACCACCACCGCCGCCGACCGCGCCGCGTTCCACGTTCACCCTTCAGGGCAGGCCCGCGCCGGGGCTGTACGTGCTCGGCTGGCTGTTGTCGGGTGTCGGGTTACTTGCCCTGTTCGTCGCGGCGCAAGCCGGCCCTCCGCTCGGTGGCGTGTTGCTCATGGGCGCGCTGCTGCTGTTGCTCGCCGGACTGTCCAGCGCCGCCGGTTACCAGATCCTCGAACGTGCTGCGCGACCGGAGCCCTACTTCCGCGGGCCATCGCCTCTGATCGTGTTCGGTATCCAGTTCGTGCTCGTCAACATCATCAGCCTCGTCCTCGTCGTGTTCGGCGTTGGCGGGTTCAGCCAGAGCCCGCTCACCATCCTCATCGCGGCGATCGTGCTGCTCTTCGGTTACGTGTTCGTGGTCCTGGTCTTCGGGCTTCGACCGCACGCTCTGGGTCTGCGCGATTTCCGGATACCCATCCCGTTTACCCGGACCAGGCTGGCGACCGACGCAGGCATCGGACTTGGGCTCGGCCTGCTCACCGCGCTTGTGGTCGGGCTGTGGGGAGGCGTCCTGGCGCTCCTTCTCGGCACGCAACCGCCGGATCTTGTGCCCACGATGTCCACATGGCTCGACGTTGTTCTAGTGGCAGTGGCGACCTGCGTGCTGATTCCGTTTGGGGAGGAGCTCTTCTTCCGCGGCTACAACGTCCCGGCTTGGCTCGATGACCTGGGAGCGCGTTCTGCACTGCTGCGGTCCACGGCTTTCTTCGCTCTGGTCCACATCATCAACATCCTTACTCCACAGTCGAGCGCGGGCGCCGTCGACGGTCTGAAGCAGGCCGTGATCGAGGTCCTCGTGATCGCCCCGGTGGGATTAGTGCTGGGCTGGCTATTCATCCGCCGCGGCCTGATGGCCTCGTTCGCCGCGCACGCGGGCTTCAACTTGTTCGCTGTGATCGTGCTCCTGCTCGTGCCTGTCCGCTAGCGCGGGCTTGTCCACGAATTGGCGGCCAAGTCGGCGTTGATCGGCGGCTAAGAGGGCGTTCCTAAAGTTCGCATCGCTCCCTGGTCGGGACGGCGGGGAAATCGGCGGGCTCCGTTGTTCGGGCCGGGGAGCATCCCTTTGTAGTCAATGCCAATCGAGGGCTGTACGTGTCGGCGCATCGAGTTCGCGAGCTGCCCATCACAGATCGTCCGCGCGAACGCCTCACGTCGCTCGGTGCGCCGGCGCTCAGCGCAACGGAGCTGCTGACGGTCTTATGGGGCGCGGGCTCCGGCGCGGCCGCGAGTGGCGCACTGGCGCGCCACGGCAGCCTGGCGGACCTGTGCCGCGCGGACGTGCTCGAGCTCACGGACGTGCCCGGCGTGGGTGCGGCACGCGCGGCGCAGTTGGTTGCCGCGTTCGAGATCGGCCGCCGTTCCACGATTGATGGCGCGCTCGTTCGGTGGTCGGTGCGAGCGCCGCGCGACGTGGCGGACCGACTGCTGCCGGAGATGGCCGCGCTGGAGCGCGAGGAGTTGCGCGTTCTGCAGCTCAATACGAAGAACGCAGTCCTGCGCGACACGACCGTCTACGTGGGCAATGTCTCGGCCGCGATCGTGCGCGTCGCGGAACTGTTTCGCGACGCAGTGCGCATCCATGCCGCGGGCGTGATTCTGGTCCACAACCATCCGTCGGGCGATCCGGAGCCGTCACCGGACGATCTGCATCTGACGGCAGAGGCGATCGCCGCCGGGCGGTTGCTCGACGTGCCCGTGCTTGACCACGTCATCCTCGCTCGCCACGGCTACGTCTCGTTGCGCGACAGAGGGGTTGCCTTCGACCGCCGCTGACCTCGGCTACGCAATATCCTGCGGCCGTGGCGAGTCACGAACGCGATTTCCGGGCGAAGACCGAACACGGTGAGTTGGGCGGCTGGGTGCGCGACACCGTGGACGCGAAAGCCAACGCGTTGCTCCTCCACGGCGGCCCGGGCATGACCGAGTACCTGGCGCCACTCTCGGACGAGCTGGATGGGCTGCTCACGACGGCGCGCTACCAGCAGCGCGGACTGGCGCCGTCGGCGATCGATGGCCCGGTAAGCGTCGAGGACGAGGTTGCTGACGCGATGTCGGTCATTGCCGCGCTGGGCTGGGAGAGGCCAATCGTGATCGGCCACTCGTGGGGCGGTTACCTGGCCATGCACATCGGCACGGCTCACGCGGACAAGATCGGCGGGCTCGTGATCATCGACTCGTTGGGCGCCGTTGATCGCGGTGGCCAGCGCGAGTTCGGCCCCAACCTGCGTCGCGGCCTCAGCCCGGAGAGGCTCAACCGACTCGACGCGCTAGAGCAAATCGAGGCGCCCACCCAGGACGAGATGCGCGAGCACCTGGAGATCCTGTGGCCGAATTACTTCGGCGATCCGGCCGGTGCGCCGCCCATGCCGCACTTCGACTTTGCCACGAACAACGAAGAGACGTGGATGTCCATCCAGTACCACTTCCGCAAGGGCACGCTTGCGCGCCGGCTGCCACACGTCGATGTGCCGACCCTCGTCATCCATGGCGAGCTCTCGCCGATCCCGCTCAGCCAGGGTCGCCGCATCGCCGCGCTCATACCCGACGCTCGGCTTGCCGTGGTCAAGGGTGGCGGGCATTGGCCGTGGATCGAGCAACCCGGCTTCGTCCGCGACCAGATCGTCGAGTTGCTTGAGTCTTCCACCCGCTAAGGCGAGACAAGCGCGACTGTCTCCGGATCCGGTCAGCCATCGCCCGCTGGACGCGAGAATCCGCGATCGCACGGTAGAGTCGCGCCTCGAGGCGCTCGACCGGGGAGGGCGGGCGCCTCGGTATACACTTCGCAGGCTCCGTCCCTGCTCTTAGCTTGCCGCGGGACCCGGGCGCCTCCACACGACACGACCGAGGAACCGACTTTCTAATGCTCGACCGCTTTCTGGGCATGTTCTCGCGCGACATTGGCATCGACCTGGGCACCGCGAACACGCTCGTCCACGTCCGCGACCGTGGCATCGTCATCAGCGAGCCGAGCGTTGTCGCGATCGACCAGCGCACCAAGCGCGTGCTGGCCGTCGGCGCGGAGGCGAAGCGCATGCTCGGCCGCACCCCGGCCAACATCATCGCCGTGCGCCCGCTCAGGGATGGCGTGATCAGCGACTTCGACGTGACCGAGCAGATGATCAAGTACTTCGTGCACAAGGTCCACGACCGCGTCGGCCTGATCCCACGTCCGCGCATGCTCATCGGCATCCCGTCGGGCGTGACTGAGGTCGAGAAGCGCGCCGTGCGCGATGCGGCGCTCAACGCCGGCGCGCGCTGGGCCCGACTTATAGAAGAGCCCATGGCCGCGGCGATCGGTGCGGGTCTGCCGGTCGGTGAGCCAACCGGCAGCCTGATCGTGGACATCGGTGGCGGAACGACGGAGGTCGCCGTCATCAGCCTGGGCGGCATCGTGGTCAGCCGCAGCCTGCGCATCGGCGGCGACGAGCTCGACCAGGACATCATTGCCTACGCCCGACGCGAGTACAACCTGCTCCTGGGCGAGCGCACGGCAGAGGACGTCAAGATCGCCATTGCCTCGGCCTACCCGGGCGACTACGACGAGCAGCGCGTCACCCTCCGTGGTCGCGACCTACTGACCGGTCTGCCACGCGCGGTCGAAGTCACCGCCGAGCAGATCCGTGAGGCGATCGAGGGCTCCGTTCAGCAGATCGTCGACACGATCAAGGACACCATCGAAGAGACGCCCCCGGAGCTGGTCGCGGACATCATGGACCAGGGCATCGTTCTCGCCGGCGGCGGGGCGCTGCTGCAGGGCCTCGACCGTCGCGTGAGCGAGGCCACGCAGATGCCGGTCCACGTCGCCGACGATCCACTGACGTGCGTCGCGCGCGGCACGGGCAAGGCGCTCGAAGAGCTCGACGTGATGGAGCGCACGCTCGTCGCCGAGACCTACTCGCGCGCGCCGCGCTGAGTCGCCCGCGCGGCGACCACAGCGAACGATTCCGCTAAGCGAATCCGCTAGATGACCAAGGGCAGATCCGGCCGCCGACAGGCGATCCTGTACGTAGCGCTGCTGACGTTGTCGCTGCTGCTGCTCGCGTTCAGCTCCTCTCCGCCGATCACGGAAGTGCGCCACGGCATCGGTTTCGCCATGGCGCCCATCCAGAACGTGCTGCGCGAGGGCGGCCGAACCATCAGCTCGTTCTTCGCCACGCTGGGCGAGATCGACCGGCTGCGCCAGCAGAACGCTGACCTGCAGACCAAGCTCAACGAGCTGCAGACGCAGAACCAGTCGCTCGAGAGCCTGCGTTCGCAGAACCAGCAGCTGACCGACATCCTCCAGGTGCGCTCGTCGCTTGCTTACCAGTCGACCGCCGCGGAGGTGATCAGCCGGCGCATCACCGACCAGGAGCACGTCATCAGCCTGGATCGCGGAGCCAACTACGGCATCGAGGTCGATGATCCGGTCATCGGCGGCGGCGGCGCGCTCGTCGGCCAGGTTGTGGAGGTTGGGCCCAACTACAGCCGCGTGCTGCTCATCACCGACGAGCGCATGAACGTAGTCGGACTGCTCGAGTCGAGCCGCGGCGTGGGGACCGTGCGCGGCCAGCTCGACCGCCCGCTCCAGATGGACGGTATCTCCGCCAACAATCAGGTCAGCCTCGGCGAGGCGGTCGTGACCGCGGGCATCGAGCTGTCCGAGGACATCCGCTCGCCGTATCCCAAGGGCCTGCTCATCGGCACTGTCGCCGACGTGCAGCGCTCACCAGATCAGCTCTTCCAGACGGCATTGGTGAACCCGGCGGCCAACTTCGAGACGCTCGAATACGTGCTCGTCGTCACCAACTACGAGGGCGGCCTGCCGCCCATCTCACCGGAGCCAAGCCTGGCTCCCTAGCCGAGCACCGCTGCCGAGCAGTGGCTGCCTCGCGCGGAATTCGCGCGGACTACCTGGGCTTCTTGGTCGGCTTGGGCGTGGGTTGCACGCCGTAGCCTGGAATGAGCAACTCCTGGCCCACCTGGATTCGGTTCGGGTTGGTGATGTTGTTGAGGGCCATCACGTCCTGGATGTCGACGCCGAACTGGTTGGCAATGTTGATCAGGTGATCACCGGGCTGGACGACGTAAACGAACGGTGCCGGCGTCTCGACAACGGTCGGAATGGGCGTCGGCGTGCGCCGCGGTGCCTCAGTCGGCTGTGACGAGGCGCCCGCCGACGCCGACGGCTGCGCGCTTGAAACAGGCACTCTAGGCGTCGGCGAGGCGCCGGCCACTGGGCCCGGCACGGCCTGCATATTGGCCACGATCCAGCCCGCGAGCAAGCCTGTGGCCACGGCCAGGGCGAGCACGACGAGCACGGCGATCGACCATGTTGCGGCACGGCTGGGCGATTTGCGGGGTGCGGGCGCGCTCGGCGGCACCGGCGCCACCGGCCCCTGTGCGCCGCTGTAGTTCAGGTCGTCGGACACGACGGCAGATTAGCGGCCCGCCGCCGCGCCTACCTATTCGCGAGAGGGGTAAGCCGGTCGGGAGGTGGACCTAGTACCTCGGCCGCGGCGTCTGCCCGCCCGCCTAGTGCCCCTAACCGCACAAGGTCGGACCTTTGCCCGCCAGACCGCAACTCAGACGTTGCGCCCACGCACCGCACCCGTCCCATGACTGGGCCGAATCCGGCCGCCATCGGTCCGACCCGTGGCAGGACCTTCTTGGTATGGCCGCGTCACCCCTCCGAGAAGAGTCTTCAGCACAAGCCACAGGTGCGTCCGACCAGCCGGATGCGCCCCAGCCTGAGGCAAGAGAGGGGAAACCAGTTGACGGTCCGAGCAGTTCGTCGAAGCGTTGTCGCGCGAGCACCACTCGTCGCGACGATCCTTGCTCTGCTTGCGATCCTGGCCACGACCTCATTCGCTGCCACGGTTCACGCCGCGGCCGGTCACAACCGGCACTCCAGCTCCGCGGTCGCTGATGCCGCGCCGCATCAGCTCAAGGCCGTCTTCATTGTGGGGCCGACCAACTCGCTGACCCAGAGCAACCTGACCGATGCCGAGTCACTGGCACAGGTCGCCGAGTCATACGGCATGGACGTCCGCCGCGTGTTCTTCCCACACGCAACATGGGAGAACGTGCTGGCCAACATCCAGGGCGCCAACCTCGTCGTGTACATGGGCCACGGCTATGGCTGGCCCAGCCCGTACACCAAGGCGCTGACGGAGTCGCGCCAGGACGGCATGGGCCTCAACTCGTACGACGGCAGCAGCTCCAGCAAATACACGTACTACGGCGCGAACCTGCTCAAGCAGTACGTCAAGCTCGCGCCCAACGCGATCGTCTTCCTCAACCACCTGTGCTACTCCGCCGGCAACGGCGAGCCGGGCATGCCCATCCCGACCTACGACCTGGCCACCCAGCGCGTCGACAACATGGCCAATGGTTGGCTGGCGGTTGGTGCGCGGACGGTCTTCGCCTACGGCTCGCAGCTCTTCGTCAAGGCGCTCAAGGCGCTGTACGACCCGGCCACCGACAACACGATGGAGAGCGTCTTCCGCATCGCAACCCCGGGCCACGTCGGGCAGTACTGGGGCTGGGTCGGCTGGGACGCGCGCAAGGTCAACTCCGTGCGCACGCCGGGCGCGACGATGTTCCTCGACCCGAGTCAGGGCGAAGGCTTCTACCGTGCGGTGACAGGCGACCTGAACATGACCGCCAGCCAGTGGAAGTCAGGACCCGACTCACCCGCCGCGCCGAACATGAACAACCTGACCGCGTCCACGGACGGTGGTGCGCAGCTCGTTGGCGGCAGCATGCCGCTCTTCACGCCCAACGGCGACGGCGCGACCGACACGCTCAACCTGGGCTACACGACGAACAAGGAAACGTTCGTCGACTGGCAGATCACCAACTCCGCCGGCGCTGTCGTGCGCAGCTTCTCGAGCTGGTCGCTGGGCGGCAGCGGCACGGCCGCATGGGATGGCAAGAAAGACGACGGGACTTACGTCAGCGACGGCACGTTCACGGTCACAGCCACGCCATCCAGCCGCGCTGGCAATGCCGGTGATCCGGAGAGCGTCGACGTCAAGGTCCTGACCACCATGCGCAACCCGGCCGTCAGTCCGGGCCTGTTCTACCCGCAGGACGGCGACAGCCTCGCGCCGCGGGCGACGATGACGGTCACGCTCACTCAGCCAGCGACCTTGAGCTGGGTCGTGACGGACAAGAACAACAACATCGTGCGCACCAACATGAGCAACGCCTCTGTTGGCGCGGGCAACCAGTCGTGGCAGTGGGATGGCAAGAACGACAGCAACGCGTACGTCCCGGATGGCACGTACTACAGCGTCATGACGGCCGCCACCACCGCAGGCACCTACTCGCAGAAGGTCGTCGTTGACGCCCGGGCATTCCGGCTAGTCCCGGCCGTGTCCGGTCCGTACACCCGCGGTCAGAAGGTCGTGTTCGTGGTCTATAGCGCAGAGACTCTGTCGGCCACCGCGGTCAAGCCCAAGATCAGGGTCAGCCTGCCGGGTCTTGCCGATAAGACGTACACCACGACCAAGCAGGCCGATGGCGGCTTCAAGGTCACCATCACGTTCACCGCCACGGCCGCGGCCGGCACGACCCAGTTCCACGTGATGGGCACTGACACCAACGGTCAGGCGCAGTACACGGACTACAGCTACCAGCTGAACTAGTCCCACATCAGACGCCAACACCGAATGCATTCAGCCCTACTTCACGTCGACCCACAGCCGGTGCGTGCACGCACCCGGAGGCGAGTCCGACTGCTGGGCGTCGCGGGCCTGATGGCGCTGTTCATCGGCCAGCTGGGCATCGCCACGGCTGCCGCAGGCACCGGCCAAGTGCCGGGTGCCACGGTCCAGGCGGCCTTCTCGCCCAGCCAGCTCAAGGTCGTGATCATCGTCGGTCCGACCGACGATTTGACCGATATGAACCTGACCGACGCGGAATCCCTGGCGCAGGCGGCCGAGTCATACGGCATGGACGTGCGCCGGATCTTCTACCCCAACGCCACGTGGGACCAGGTCGTGGCCAACGCACAGGGCGCCAATCTGCTCGTGTACATGGGCCACGGCAACGGTTGGCCCAGCCCCTACGCGCCGTTCCAGGAGGACACCAAGGACGGCATCGGCGTCGGGCCATTCGCCAATGGCACTACCGCGCAGACCAAGTACTACGGCGCCAACGTCGTACGCACTGACATCCAGCTCGCGCCCAACGCGATCGTCTTCCTCAACCACCTGTGCTACGCCGCGGGCAACGGCGAACCGGGCATGCCAGTCCCGAGCTGGGACATCGCCCACCAGCGCAGCGACAACTTCGCCGCCGGTTTCCTGGCTGCCGGCGCGCGGACCGTCTTTGCCTACAGCTGGCAGCTGTACATCAAGGCGCTGCGTGACCTGATGACGACGGACAAGTCGATGCAGCAGATCTTCGAGACACCAGGCGCCCAGCCAAAGGCTTACTTCGGCTGGATTGGCGTCGACGCGCGCATGGTCGACTCTGTCCGTACGCCGGGCACGGTCAACTATCTGGACCGCGACCCCAAGGACGGCTACCTGCGCGCCGTATCAGGTGACCTGTCGATGACCGCCGGCCAGTGGCGCGGCGAGGAGTCCACGGCCAACCTGGCCAAGATCAACATCCCACCGATCGGGCCGACCGCGCCGGCGCAGCTCAAGGCCGCTGCCTACAACAACCGCATCGTCCAGTTGTCGTGGAACGCCGCGTCGATGACCCACTACGGCGATGTGCGCTACATCGTCGTGCGCAACAACCAGTCGGTCGGGACATGGACGACGAACACGCTCTTCACCGACCAACCAGCCAAGGCCGGCGCGGTGACCTATGCCGTGCGCGCCGTCGATGCGGCGGGAGTCAAGGGCGCACTGTCGAACACGGTCACCGTCAATGTCGCGGACAACGTTGGAGCGACGCCGCCACCAACGCCAACACCGACTGGTTCACCGACCGCCAGCCCGACCCCTACGCCGACGCCTACACCGACCCCTACGCCGACGCCTACACCGACACCTACGCCGACCCCCACACCAACTCCTACGCCGACGCCGACACCGACACCGACAGCGACGCCGGAGCCGCCCTCCGCACCGAACAACTTCGGCGCTGTGGTCGGCGCTACTAACCAGGTGACGTTGACATGGAACGCGAGCTCAGCTGGCGCAGGACCGGTCAGCTATCGCGTCTTCCGCAACGGCAGTGCCATCGGCACGAAGACCACGGCGCTGGCCTACGTCGATGCGCCCAAGCTGGGCAAGACATACCAGTACAAGGTCAAGGCGATCGATGCGACCGGCGTATCGAGCTCGTTCTCGCCCGACGTGTCCGTCGCGGTCCCATCGGGAAGCGAGCTGGGCAGCGACACGTCGCCGCCTTCGACGCCTGGCGGGCTGACGGCCATATCCATGGCTGCGAGCCAGGTTTACCTGAGCTGGCAGCCGAGCACGGACGACTCGTCGGGGGTGATCAACTACAGGGTTTTCAGGGACTCCGTGCTTGTCACCACGGTCACCAGCCCGGCGTTCATCGACACGCCGACCACAGTGGGCCGCCACGTGTACACGGTCAAAGCCATCGACGTCGCCGGTAACAAGAGCTCGATGTCCGCGGCGGTCAACGGTTACGCAATCAACTAGCCGGCTCTGGGGGCAGCCGGTGGGGGTCTTATGGTGGGCCGACCTAGCCTCCGGTCCGCAGGTGGGGGGCGCCGAGCCGGCTCGAAAGAGCCGGCTCGGCGCTCATCCTCGCTAGACTCCGCCCGCGATGGAATCCGAGCCGCGTTACGCGGGAACGTGGGTGGTCTTGCCCACCTACAACGAGATCGAAAACCTGCCCAAGATCGCGCCTGCGATCCTCGAGCGGTTGCCCGGCGCGACGTTGTTCATCGTCGACGACTCCTCGCCTGACGGAACCGGCAAGTTCGCCGACGAGCTGGCCGCCAAGGACGAGCGCGTGCGCACCATGCATCGGCCGCAGAAGCAGGGCCTTGGCCGAGCGTACGTTGATGGTTTCCAGGCCGCGCTCGGCTTTGGCGCACAACGCATCGTCCAGATGGACTCGGACTGGTCGCACGACCCGAAATACCTGCCGGCGCTTGTCGACGGCCTTGAGAAATACGACCTCGTCATTGGCTCGCGCTACGTCAAGGGCGGCGGCGTGCGCAACTGGGGCATGATGCGCAGGGTCGTCTCACTCGGCGGGTCGCTCTTCGCGCGGACCGTCCTGCACCTGTCCCCGCACGATCTGACCGGCGGCTTCAAGGCGTGGCGGCGCGCGACGCTTGCGGCGCTGCCGTGGGACACGATGCACTCGGGCGGCTATGTCTTTCAGATCGAGACGACGTTCCGCGCGTCGCGCGCCGGCGCACGCATCACAGAAGTGCCCATCGTCTTTGTCGACCGCCTGCTGGGCACGAGCAAGATGTCGCGCCGGATCATCGTCGAGGCGCTCGCTGTCGTGCTCCGACTACGTTGGGAAGAGCTGCGCGGCCGCCTGCGCCGCGCTCACTGATGCGCCTAGAGCCGGCCGCGCCGGCTCCCCCGCCAGCACCTGTCCGCGTCGTCATCGACGCACGTCCCATGCAGGAGCCGGAGCGCTCGCCGCTGACCGCCTGGTATCTCGAGCAGCTGCTGCACGCCTTCGCCGCGGACCCGCTTGAGGGCGAGTCGTTCGTGATCGTGTCGCGGACGCTGCGCGACGACCCGGCAGTGGCACTGGCAGAGGCCGGTCTGCCCGTCGCCGCGTCACGGCGCATCCCGCCGACGACCCGCGCGCTGCGCTCCGCCGGCCTGACGCTCGATTCGTTCCTGCTCCGCGGCGCTGAAGTCGGCGCGCGCGCCGACACGGCCACGATCTTCCACACCGCCGGCGGAGCCGTGCCCCTGGCGTCGCAACTGCCGGTCGTGGCAACGCTGCTCGACGTTGCGCCGTGGGAGCTGCCGGAGACGTATGCCGCCAGTCGCGCGGCACGTTTCGGTCATCGAGTGCGGGCGCGCGTCCTGCGCGACGCGGCACTCGTCATCGTTTGCTCGCGCGCGGTTGGCGAGAGCGCGCGTCGCCACCTGCGCGTTCCACAGGAGCGCATCGCGGTCATCCCGCTGGCCGTCGACGACGACTTTGCCGCCGCGGCAGGCGACCGCGACCGGTTCGCGGCGGACCGCGAGCGACTTGGTCTGCCGCAGCGCTACCTGTGCTTTGCCGGCCGCTACGACGCGCGCAAGGACCTGCGCAGCCTGTTCAGCGCCCTCGTGCTGATCAACGAGCGCGGCGGGCGCGTGCCTGACATTGTCGTGGCGCTCGATCTGGCCTTTCCCGACGACCACGGCCGCGTTGCCCGCGCCGTCGCGGCCAACGGCCTGGAGGATGCCGTGACGATCATCTCCACCACCGGCGCGCGCCAACGGGCGGCCGTGATCAGTGGCGCGGAGGCATTCGTCTACCCGGCTCTGACGGAGGCGACAGCACTGCCGGCGCTCGAGGCGCTCGCGCTGGGCGTGCCGGTGATCTCGTCCAAGACCGGTGCTCTACCTGAAACCGTCGGCAGTGCCGGCATCGTGGTCGAGCCGCGCGACCCGGCGCGCATGGCCTCCGCACTTGAGGCAATGTGGGCTGCCGGGCCGCTGGCCCGGCAGCTGCGCGACCACGCCGAGCGGCGCGCCGGGTCGCCCCAACGAACGTGGCATGACGTCGCGCTCGAAACGCGTGAGGCTTATGCCACCGCGGCAGCATCGGCAGGTTCCCATCAGGCCCACAGCGATCACACAGATGAGGGCGAGAAACTGAAGCCGCGCAGCGGAGTCCGGCGGTTCACGCTACGCTGACGGGCCCCTGACGGTGCACGCCGGAGTCGGCAGTGCCCCGGGGTTTCTAACGAAATCAACTCATAGGATGCGCGACACAGGGGCACTCCCAGGAGCGAACGTGGACTACGAACAAGAAGCGGACTCGGCGCCCGCGGAGGCGACGCCAGAGTCCGAGACGCCAGGGGAAGCTGGCCAAGCGTCTGAGATGGCTGCCAGCGAGCCGGCCACCGACGCGACCTACGCGGCTCACGACGCAGGCCACGACGCCGACGACGCGGGCCAGGATGCGGCAGCTGATGCCAATGACGCGGTTGCTGATGCCCACGCGGGACTCGACGCGGATGCCGAGCAAATCACGGCTCAGGCCGAGCATGTCTTCGACAGCGCCCCGGCTGCCCACGATTACGCCACATCCACGGACTCCATGCCCGATCTAGGCAGCGACGCGGACGTGATGGACGACTCGTTCGCCTCGAGCCTCAGGCCGCCCGAGTGGCCCGCCGCCGACCTCGTGCCCGCAGATTTCGCGGCAGATGGCGGTCCCACGGACATGGGCGATGACAGTGACGCGCCGGTCCTCGACGATGCCGCTGAAGCCACGGCGCCCGCCGACCACGTCAACCTCAGCAGCGGCGTGTCCTCGATTTCCGCTGGGACGGTGACGCTCAGTCAGGGCGGCGCCGGCCAGGTCCACGCCGACGAGATGCATGTCTCACAGAGCGGCGTCGGCCTTGCTCGGGTCAACAACCTGACCCTTGGCGATGGCGCATCGGCGTTCGCGGTGGTCGCTGATCAGGCGACCGTTGAGGAGGGCTCGAACACCTTCCTGGTCGTGTCTCGATCGGTCAATGGCGAGGTTCGCTCGACCGTCGACTGGCGCGCGGCGATGGCATTCGGCGCCGGCTTGGGCCTGGTCGTCTCGATCCTCCGTCGCCTCAGATGACCGTCCGAACACGCCGTACGGAGAAAGTCGGCGTCAGGGCTCGCCTGGGCGGCCTCGTCGATACTGAAGAGCGTCAGCAGGCGGTGCTGACCATTCTGTTCATCGGCACCATCGTTGTCGTCGCACTGATCTTCATCGGTGCTCTGAGCGTGGGTTGGTACAACGACAACCTTCGCTCGCTGGGCAAGGTCGGCGGGACTGAGATCTCGCCCCAGATGCTGCGCGACAACATCAATCTGGAGCAGTGGCGCATCTCGCGTGACGAGGGTCGCATTACCCAGGCCCAGATCGCCGGCACGATCGACTCGGACACGGCGACAAGCAAGACAGATGCGCTGAACACGAAGAGCCAGAACCTGTCCACGACCGCACTCGACACGCTCGTGGACCAGATCTACCAGTCGCAGTTGGCGCCCACGAGCGGCGTCAACGTGACTGACGCGGACATCGACGCGCGCTACCAGCAGGAGATCTCCAGCGCGGAGCAGCGCCACGTCTACGTCGTCGCGATCGAGCCCCAGGCAGCAGATGCCACGAACGGACCTACGACCACCGAGCGCCAGGCGGCAGACGACAAGGCCAGCCAGGCGCTGGCCGACCTGAACGCGGGCAAGGACTTCTCCGAAGTCGCCAAGACCTACGGCACGGACGCCAAGTCACAGGCCGGCGGGGATCTGGGGTCAGTCACGGAGCTGTCGATCTCTGACGACACGTTCGGCCAGCTGCTGTGGCAGCTGCCCTTGAACGGCACGACCGGCGTCATTCGCGGCGCTGACGGCACATATCGCATCGGCCGTGTGACGGAGATCACGCCGGGCACAGTCGACAACGCGCTCAAGAACAAGTTGCTCAATAGCGTTTCCGAGCAGAGCGTGCGCCAGCAGCTGGGCTTCCAGGTCGCATCTGAGAACCTTCAGGCCAAGATCGTCAACGACGCGCTCGTCCAGACGCCCGAGCAGGTCAAGCTCGCGGTCATTTACATCGAGGACTCGGCCAGCGGCGACAGCAGCACCACGAACGCTGCGGACGGCGAGATCGACTACAGCCAGATCGTCTTCGCCCCGGGCGATAGCCAGGACACGGCATCCAGCCTGTCACCGGACGATCCGGCGTGGGCCGCGGCAAAGACAGAGGCCGACGGCGTCATGGCCCAGCTCCAGGCCATCACGGACGTCACCGCGCGAACGACAAAGTTCACTGAGATCGCGACGGCCAACAGCGACGATGCCACGTCCTCCGACGGTGGCAAGGTCGGCTTCGTCTCGCGCGATACGCCACCCCAGGCGATCTCCGATGCGCTCTGGAACGGCACCTTCAACAAGGGCGACCTGATCGGCCCCATCAAGAGCGACGACGGCTACTACGTGCTCATGTTCAATGAGCGGCGCGCCTCTGCCGACGACCGCGTCAAGTCCGTCCAGGACGCTCTGGCGCAGCCCAATGCGGACTTCGCAGCGATCGCCAAGCAGTGGTCTGACGGACCGGAGGCCGACCAGGGCGGGGAGCTGGGCTGGTTCACCAAGGACGACCTGAGCACTGACATCTCCGACAAGGTGTGGGGGCTCACGGTTGGTCAGGTGACAGACCCGATCGCGCTTGGCACGGGCCGCTACTTCATCAAGCTCGAGGATCGCGCGGTTCGCCCGCTCGACGCCGACCAGCAGGCCAGCGCCAGGCAGAACGCATTCAGCACGTGGTATCAGCCACAGAAGGATGCGGCCGTGGCGGACGGCACGATCACGACGATCACCCCGCTCAGCAGCGGCGGCGATCTGACCGGCGGCGACCAGTCGAACCAGTAGTCGCTCACGCACGGATGCCTCCACTGGCGGCGCTCCTCGACGAGGTCGAGACGCGCTTCGGTGTCGGTCCCGCGGACGGTGTTCAGGTGCTTGCGCTGTCCGCGCTCGTGGCGCGACCGTTCGATCCGGGCATTGCCCTGATCGTCGTCCCCGGCGCACCGTCGTCACAGCCGCCGTTGGCCGGCCGTGTCGCACACGCAGGCTCGGCGGCGGAGATGCTCCGAGCGCTCTATCCGGCCGACCATCGCGTCTACCCGATCGGCGACGGCCAGCCAGCCGCGGTCGCCCAGCTCACCGACGAAGGGTTGGCCACCGGCGCGCACTTCCTGCCCGCAGTCGACCCGCTGGCCAACGGGGCCAGTCCGTACTCGCTGCCGTGGCTCGTCGCCAGGCTGCGGGCGCCCGACGGCTGTCCGTGGGATCGCGAGCAGGATCACCTCTCGCTGCGCAAGTTCCTGCTCGAGGAGACGTACGAGGTGTACGACGCGCTCGAGCAGGGCTCGACGCCAAAGCTGGCCGAGGAGCTCGGGGATCTGCTGCTCCAGATCGTTCTGCACGCCCAATATGCCGCGGAGGACGGCGTCTTCGACATGACCGACGTCCACCGTGAGGTGATGGCCAAGATCGTCCGCCGCCACCCACACGTCTTCGGCGACGTGGTGGCCAACTCCGCCGCGGAGGTGCTGCGCAACTGGGAGCAGATCAAGGCAGGCGAACGCGCGGCGCTTGTCGACGGCAAAGGTGAATCGGTGCCTTCGTCAAAGCCGGATATGCCGGCCGCTTTCGCGGGGTTGTCGCGCTCACTGCCCGCACTCGCCTACGCGCAGGAGATGCAGGAGCGCGCCGCCTCGTTGGGCTACGACTGGCCCAACATCGAGGGCGTCCTCGACAAGGTCACGGAGGAGGCCGCGGAGATCGCCGCGGCGCGCAACGACGCCGAGCGGCGCGAGGAGTTCGGCGACCTGCTCATGGTCCTGGTCAATGTCGGGCGCAAGATGGGCATCGACGCTGAAGCGGCCATGCGCCAGGCCAACGCCAAGTTCGCCAAGCGCTTCGCACACGTCGAGCGCCTTGCATCGGAAGAAAAGGTTGAGCTCAAGGACCTGTCCTTTGAGGAGCTCGACGAGCTGTGGAAGAAAGCTAAGGTGGCAACGCAATGAGCATCGGTGGCGGCAGATTCAGAGCGGATGGTCGGACACCCGGCCAGCTGCGCAAGGTGAGCGTCTCGCTCGACGTCCAGAAATGGGCAGAGGGCTCGTGCACGATCGAGATGGGCGACACGCGCGTGCTGTGCGCGGCGACGATCGAGGACCGTGTGCCGCCGCACCTGCGTGGCAAGGGCCTGGGCTGGGTCACGGCCGAGTACAACATGCTGCCGCGCGCGACCTCTGAGCGGACCCAACGTGAAGTGGTCAAAGGCCGTCAGGGCGGTCGGACGATGGAGATCCAACGGCTGATCGGTCGCGCGCTGCGTGGCGTGGTCGACACCTCCAAGATCGGCGACCGGACCGTGACCATCGACTGTGACGTGCTCCAGGCTGATGGCGGCACGCGCACCGCGTCGATCACCGGCGGCTACATCGCGCTCGCACTCGCGCTGCGCAAGGTGGGCGCGGAGGGCGCTCTCGAGGGCCAGATCGCCGCGGTCAGCGTGGGCATCGTCGATGCCGTGCCATTGCTCGACCTGGATTACTCGGAGGACTCCCACGCGGAGGTGGACTTCAACATCGTTGGCACGAGTGGCGGCGCCTACGTCGAGCTGCAGGGCACGGCGGAGGGCAAGCCATTTGATCGCGATCAAATGGACAAGTTGCTCGAGCTTGGCGACAACGGACTGCAGCAGCTCTTCAAGTACCAGCGCACGGTCCTCGGCCTGGAGTGAGCGCCGACAAGCGCAAGCTGCTGATCGCGACAGGGTCGAAGCACAAGTTCGCTGAGCTGCGCGACATGCTCGACCTGCCCAACACGGAGCTCGTCTCGCTGGGCGACCTGGGCATCAAGGATTCGGCCGATGAGACGGGCCTGACCTTCGAGCAGAACGCGCGCATCAAGGCGCAGTACTACTGGTGGGAGTCCGGCCTGGACACGCTTGCCGATGACTCGGGCATTGAGGTCGACGCGCTTGGCGGCGCCCCAGGCATCTACACCCGACGCTACGCGGGCCCCAACGCGACCGACCAGGACAACAACGAGAAGCTGCTCGCCGAGCTTGCCGGCAAGCCGCCGCCGGAGCGCGAAGCGCGCTACCGGTGCGTGCTCGTGCTCGTGGAGAACGGCGAGGTCGTCGAGACGACTGAGGGCGAGTTCGAGGGCCGCGTTGCGGATGCGCCGCGCGGCGACGGCGGCTTTGGCTACGACCCCATCTTCGAGCCGGAAACGGAGCCCGTTGGCGGCCGCACCGTTGGCCAGATGACGCAGGAGGAGAAGAACCGCGTGTCGCATCGCGCGGCCGCAGCGCACGCCATGCGCGAGCTCCTCATCGAACGCGGCTACTGATCAGGAGGTCCATTGCGTGCGCATCGAACCGATCGAGCTTTCGACATTTGTATGGCCGTACGGGCCGTTGACCGGCGAGACCGGCGTTGTCGTCATCTACGCGGTTGAGGCCGATGGACACTGGCTGCTGTTCGACACGGGCATCGGCGAGGGTCACCCGGACCTTGCTGAGTACGAGATCACGACACGGCCGATTCGAGCGGCGTTGGAAGAGGCCAACGTCCCGATCGAGCGCATCGAGGCGATCATCAACTGCCATTTGCATTTCGACCACTGCGGCCAGAATTCCGCGCTGCCGGGCATCCCCGATTTTCGCCCAACAGGCCGAATGGGACGCCGCCCACGAGCCCGACTACACGATCCCGGAATGGGTCGATTTCGAAGGCGCGGACTACCGGCTCATCGAAGGTGGACACCATCTGCTGCCCGCCGTGTCGATCCTGCCAACGCCGGGGCACACGCCAGGCAGCCAGTCGCTCGTGATCGACTCACCAGACGAACGCGTGATCCTGGCCGGCCAGGCATGCCTCAATGTGGACGATTGGCTGGGCCGCGACGCGGGCGCTGGGCGAATGCACGCGTGGAGCCTCGAGCGCTACGACGAGTCGATTGCCGCAATGAAGAGACTGGATCCGGACGTGGTCTGGTTCGCGCACGACCGCCAACCGTGGCGCAAGCCGGCCTCGCACTGAGGGCGGCTCAGCTGCCCGCGCCTACGACCGCCAGCGCGGCCTGGAGCTCGGCGCCGGGCTCCACGTCCAGATCGGCCGCCACTGCGAGTGCCTGGTCGAGTACCGTGCCGGCGCGCGCGGTGCGGCCCTGTGCCACGAGTGCCCTGGCCAACCGAACGTAACGTTCCTCTTCCAGGGGGTCGGCAGCAATGGCCGCATCCAACAGTCGGCCTGCCTCGTCCAGGTCGCCCCGCTCGAGGGCGTCGTTGGCAACCAGGTCCAGGAGCGCCAACTGGCGCCGACGGATGCGCTCTCGCGGTGCGTCAGCCCAGTCTTCATAGCGATCGGCCGGCAGCAATTCCCCCATTGACCAGGCCAGCGCCCCACGAGCCAGGCCCGCGCGCTCCGCTGGCGGCGCGGCTAGCGCGAGGGCGGCTTCCTGTTCGAAGCGCTGCGCGTCCACCGTGGCATCCCGCTCGAGCCCCAGGGCACCGTCATGCCGCTCAACTATTGGCCCGGACGCGGCCCGCACGCGGTGCAGGAGGTTGCGCAGGCGAGCGCCGCCGGTCGCCAGGTCCACGTCGTCCTCCCACAGGGCATCGATTGCCGCCTCGAGGGTGAGCGTGCCCTTCAGTGCCAACAGCTTGATCAGCTTCGAGGGGCGTCCCGGTGGTGGGGTCACGTCGGCTCCACCACGTTCTACGGCAAACCGACCGAGCAGGATCACGTTCGCCGGAGGCGGCGCGGCAGAAACCGCCGAACCGGGCGCTGCGAGGGCCAGCAACTCCGGCTCGCGCCGCGCGATTCGCTGCGGGTCGTCAAGTTCGGCCGCGGCCAGCCGGGCTCGCTCGAGCAAGGCGGCCGCCTCGTCCACGTGGCCCACACGCGCCTGGCACACCGCGCGGAACAGGAAGCGGAGCCAGCGATCGCGAGGCACGGCCAGCGGGCTCGCCTCCCACGCCTCGACTGCCTCTAGCGCCGCTGCAGGGTCGCCGAAGGTGACGGCAAGCCTCGCCTGGGCGGCCAGCGGCTGTTCCGGGCGCGCCGATCCCGTGGCGCGACCCACGGCTCGTGCGAGGTACAACTCGGCTGCCTTCCTATCGCCGAGGATGGCGTGCATCTCGGCGGCGTTGGCCAGAAACTCGGTCCCGGCGAGCACCTCGAACCAGCCCGACGGGTGAGCCTCCGCCTCGTCGAGCGCAGCCACCATGGCGACACGATCGCGACGCTGGCAGGCCAGTTCGGCGGACGACCAGGCGGCATAGGCGATCGTTCGATCGTCGCCCAGACGCCGCCCGATGGCGGCCGCCTCGCGCAGTGCCACGGCCAATTCTTCCAGCCGGCCCTGGAGAGTGAGCGCCTCGGCAAGGTAGGTCAGCGTGGCCGCTCTCGCGCCGTCTGGGGCCGGTCGCAGGGAAAGCGCCGTGGCCAGATGCTCGGCGCCGCGTCCGAACGCGCCCGCCGTGAGCTGACAGCCGAAGCCGAGGACCTGGTGGGCCTCAGCCTCCCAGTCACGCTCCCCAGCCGCCGCGAATAGGGCGATGGCCTGCTCGAACTCGTCCGCGGCAGTTCCAAGGTTGGCGGCCGTGTCCTTGACGAGAAGGCTCAGGCCTCGGACCAGGTGCGCCCGTCCGCGGGTCGCGTGCTCCGACGCTCGGGTCTGCTCCAGGATCCGGGTCGTCTCCACGATGGCGCCATCCAGGTTGCCGCCTCGTGCTCCGTCCAGAGCGGCCTCGACCTCGACAGCGCGCCGCTCCGCCGACCCCGGCGGCAGGATGCGTAGCGCCCGCTCGCACCACGCTCCGCGGAGCCGGTCGTGCCGCTCCGAGGCCCGGACGAGCGAAACCAAGAGCTCCGGCCTGGCCGTCAGGATCGCATCAGGAACGTCATCGAGTAGCGCGTGCAGCACCTCGAGGCCGGTGGTTGCGAGCTGGCTTCGGGTTTGCCCGGCGAGCAGGTCCACGACGCCCTCCGCGTCGCCCGCCCGATGGAGCAGGCCCACGGCCTCGGCAAGCTCCCCGCGCCGGGCGTAGTGCGCGGCGATCTCACGGGCAAGCGGTGCCGGGAGGTGCTCGCGCGCGAGGATCTCCCGAATTGGGTCCGGCAGGACGCCCCAGCCATCGGATCGGAAGCGGACGGGCAGTCCCGCGTCGAGCATGCGGTCCAGACAACCCGCTCCGCCAACGAGGCCGACCACAGTCGCGGAGAGCAGCGGCAGGCTGGCGACCAGCTCGATGGCGCGACGCGTCTCGGGGTTCGCGGCCGACATCACATCGTCTATCAGGCCACTCAGCACGGAGGTGCCAAGGTCGCCCGGCAGGTTTGTTGCGCCTGTTGCGTCGCTGCGGGCAGCGACCAGGGCCACCGCCGCCGGCCAGCCGTCCGTGCGCGTGAGAACCGAATCGATCTCCAACTCGGACGGCGAGGCTCCTCGGACGGCGGCCAGCACGGCCCCGACCTCGTCGGGCTGAAAGCGCAGTTCCGCCTCGCCGATTCGCGCGGCCCCGACCGTATCCTCGAGCTCTGCAATCTCCTGCTGCAGCCTCCGGCCCGCCAGGACCAGGCGCGTGCCGGCTGGGCAATTCGCCCGCCAGTTCAGCCAGCCAGCGGCACGCGTCGGGCTGTGCCCGCTGCACCTCATCGACGCCGATCAGGACGCTTCGCTCGGCCGCTGCAAGGCGCTCAACCAGCGCGGCGAGCGTAGCGACGGGGTCTTCGGGATCAATTGCCGTCGCCACCAGCGGCAGACCGGCCCGGCGGCAGCCGCCCGCCAGCGCCGCCAACAGGCCGGCAGTACCCACCGGCGCCGCGAGGTGTAGGCGCACTGCGGTGAGGTCCAGTGCGGCTGCGACTTGGGCCGACGCGACCGACTTTCCATAGCCGCCAGGTGCCTCGATCAGGACCACTGCCGCGGCCGACAACTGGGCGTCGAGGCGCGGACGCGGAATGAGCACCGATCGCCGCCTGTCGCCAGCCACTGCTGGGCGCTCCTCTCCCTATTGTCAAGCGTCGCGAACGCGCCTCCGCATCCTAGGACGATTGGACGCACGTTGGACGCGGTACCGTCAGGCTGGAAGCATGAACCGGTCCGTGATGCTAAGACTCGTGCCTGCGACGCGTTCGGGCGGGCGACTGGCAGGCCAGGCGGAAGTCGTGGAGACCGGTCAGACCATCGTCTTCTCGGACCCGGACGAGATGCTCGCCTTCCTGCATGAGGTGGCCGCCGCACCTGTCGATCCGGCCGTCGAGGCAGCTGCAGAACCCGTCGCGCATTTAGAGCCATAGCACACGCGACGAGAGCGAATCCAGGCGCTCGACGCGTTCCTCGCCGCGCAGACGCCGCGCGCCCTCCAGTTTCCATCGATGGCCACCTTTGTGGGGCTCGCGCCGGCGGCCTAAGTCCTGGCGGACGCCTCGCCGACGAGATGGAGCTTCATCTGCGGTAGCTGCTCGAGCACCAGCTCGCTCAAGGGCCGTTCCGTCAGCCGCTTCAGACCCTCGCGCGGCCGGTAGGGCAGAACCACGTGCGAGGCGCGCCGCGATCGGGCGACGTCCGCCAGGCCGCTGACGACATCCGCGGCCTCAACCGTGACAACCTGAGCGCCCAGATCAACCGCGTCGTCGATGGCCTCCTGGAGGTCGCGCTGACGGTCGAACGAACGATGCGCGTCCGCGGGCGTCTCAACCACGACGGCGACGAGCGCGGCGTGCAGGCCGCCGGCGAGCTCAGCGCCGGCACGGATGGCGCGCTTGGAGCCCGGGCCACCGTCGACGAGCACCAGCACTCGGTCCGTGACGAGTGGCAATTGCGCTCCCGCGCTGGTCTGTTCCAGCTGGCCCTCCACGCGGCGCGCGGTCAGCCGGAGGGCCAGCTCACGCAGCGCCGTCAGGTTCGCCTCCGTGAAGAATCGGTCGAGTGCGATCTGAGTTCGTTCGGGCGGGTACACGTTGCCGTGCTTCATCCGTTGTCGGAGAGCGTGTGGGCTCATGTCCACGAGCTCGATCTCGTCGGCCGTCTCCAACACCTCGTCAGGCAGCCGTTCGTTGACCGCTGCGCCGGTGATCGTGGCCACGGCGTCGGCCACGCTCTCGAGATGCTGGACGTTGAGCGTCGTTACGACGTGGATTCCGGAATCGCGGATGTGCTGGACGTCCTCCCACCGCTTCGCAAGTGGTGATCCGGGCGCGTTGGTGTGGGCCAGCTCGTCGATCAGGGCCACGGTCGGGGAGCGGGCAATGATGGCGTCCGTGTCCATCTCCTCGACCGCCACGCCGCGGTACTCGATCCGGCGGCGGGGCACGATCTCCAGGCCCGCGAGCAGCTCCTGGGTATGAGGCCGACCGTGTGCCTCGACATAGCCCACGACCGCGTCCGTGCCGCGCGCGAGCCGCCGGTGCCCTTCCTCGAGCATGCGGTACGTCTTGCCCACACCTGGGGCCATGCCCAGGTACACGCGCAGCCGGCCACGGCCGGTCGCGGCTTCGTCGCCGATGCGGACGAGCATCTCCGTCGCTGTCGGCCGGAAGTCGAGCGGGTCGCGCTCCGGATCGGACATGGTCACGTCCAGCCTAGCCAAGGAGTCCGTCCAGATCGAGGTTGAGCTCCAGGACGTGCACCCGCGACTCGCCCAGGAAACCCAACAGCGGCCCTTCCGTGTGGCGTGCGACGGCCGCGCGCACTGCGTCCTCAGTCAGGCCGCGCGCGGCCGCAACCCGCGCGACCTGGTAGTCCGCGGCCGTGGGCGATATGTCGGGATCGAGCCCTGATGCGGATGTCGTAACGAGATCGACGGGGATCGGTGCGTTGCCGTACTTGGACTGCCAGTCCGCGACCTGGGAGTTGATCCGATCGAGCAGCGTTTGGCTGGTAGGACCAAGGTTGGAGCCCGCGGACGAGTTCGCGTCGTAGCCGCATGGGTTGTCGTCCGTGGCGCCCGCGACGGACAGCCGGCCCCAGAAATACTGCGGCTGATCGAAGCACTGCCCGATCAACGCCGAGCCTATGACGCGCCCGTCGGTCGTGGTGATCATTGAGCCGTTGGCCTGGCTGGGGAACACGACCTGCGCCACGGCCGTTACGAGCGCCGGATACGCGGCGCCCGTCACCAGCGTCATGAGCAGCAGCATTGCCACTGCCGGCCAGATCACGCGGCGCACGAAGCGAGTCATGGTGTGCTTGAAGCTCCTAAGCGAGATGGAGAGTGGAGACGATCAGGTCGATCGCCTTGATGCCCAGGAAGGGCGCGATGATGCCGCCGGCGCCGTAGATCAACAGGTTGCGCCGGAGCAGGACGCTCGCCGGGGCGGGCCGGAACGCGACGCCGCGCAGCGCCAGAGGGATGAGCGCAACGATCACGAGCGCGTTGAAGATGACTGCGGACAGGATCGCGCTCTGCGGCGTGGCCAGGCCCATGACGTTCATGGCGCCGAGCGCCGGGTAGACGCTGACGAACAGCGCGGGCAGGATCGCGAAGTACTTGGCCACGTCGTTGGCGATGGAGAAGGTCGTGATCGAGCCACGCGTGATGAGCAGTTGCTTGCCGATCGCGATGACCTCGAGCAGCTTGGTCGGATCGGAGTCCAGGTCGACCATGTTTGCCGCGTCCTTGGCCGCTGACGTGCCGCTGTTCATGGCCACGCCAACGTCCGCCTGCGCCAAGGCCGGCGCGTCGTTCGTGCCGTCGCCGGTCATGGCCACAAGATGGCCCTCAGCCTGCTGGGCGCGGATGTAGCCGATCTTGGCTTCCGGCGTGGCCTCGGCGATGAAGTCGTCCACGCCCGCCTCGCGCGCGATCGTTGCTGCGGTGCGCGGGTTGTCGCCGGTGATCATGACCGTCTTGATGCCCATCTTGCGGAACTCGGCGAAGCGCTCCACGAGGCCTTCCTTGACTGTGTCCTTGAGCTCGATGACGCCCATCGGCCGGCCGTCGACGGTCACAGCCAGCGGCGTTGCGCCGGCATCGCCGATGCGATCGGCGGCCGCGTTCAGCTCCGCCGGCAAGCCGCCTTCGACGCTGGCGGCGATCGCGTCGACGGCACCCTTCAGATATGTCGTTCCGTCCGTCGTGCGCGCGCCACTCGTTCGAGTCTCGGCCCTGAACGGCATCTCCTCCACGATCGTGGCGCCCAGTGCGGCATAGCCCGCGTCGTCGTCCGTGCCGTTGGGCGCCTTCAGCTCCGTGAGGCGCTTGCGGACCAGATCGACGATCGAGCGTCCTTCCGGGGTCTCGTCGCGAATCGAGCCGATGAGTGCCGCCTGCAGCAGGTCCGTCTCGCTCACGTCCGCGGCCGCAGTCAGCGACGCGGCAAGCCTGTTGCCGTACGTGATCGTGCCGGTCTTGTCGAGCAGGATCACGTCGACATCACCGCTTGCTTCGACCGCGCGGCCGCTCATGGCCAGCACGTTGAAGCGTGCGACTCGATCCATGCCGGCGATGCCGATGGCGGACAGCAGCCCTCCGATCGTCGTCGGAATGAGACACACGAGCAGCGCCACGAGCGCGACCGTGTCGACTGCTGTCCCTGCGTACTGGCCGAACGGCCGCAGCGTGACCGTAGCCATCAGGAAGACGATGGTCAGGCCCGCGAGCAGGATGGCCAGAGCGATCTCGTTGGGCGTCCGTTGACGCTTGGCGCCCTCAACGAGCGAGATCATCCGGTCCAGGAACGTCTCGCCCGGGTCCGCGGTGACGCGGATGACGAGCCGGTCACTGACCAGCGTCGTACCACCAGTCACTGATGATCGAATGTCCGTGCCAGGCTCCTTGAGCACCGGCGCCGACTCGCCCGTGATGGCGGCTTCGTTGACGAAACCCACGCCCTCGATCACGTCGCCGTCGCTCGGGATCGTCTGGCCTTCCTCGACGACGACGATGTCACCCTTGCGCAGCTCGGACGAGCCCACTTGCTCGAGCGTGCCGTCCGCACGCCGGCGGTTTGCACTCGTCTCGCTGCGCGTCTTGCGCAAAGTCGCCGCCTGGGCGCGGCCGCGCGCCTCTGCTACGGCCTCTGCATAAGTGGCGAACAGGACGGTGAACCACAGCCAGATCCCGATCTGAAGCTGGAACCCGGGGCTCGACGTGCTCGCGTTGGCCTGCGCGCCGGTGACCGTGGCGATCCAGATCGCGGACACGAGCAGCGCCGTGATCTCGACCACGAACATGACCGGGTTCTTGATCAGCAGCCGCGGGTCAAGCTTCCGGAACGCCTGGGGCAAGGCCGATCGCAGCAGCTCCGGATCGAGCACGCCACGGGGCCGCGGCGGCTCTGCGCCACTGGGCTTTTCGCCGCGCAGCGTCACGAAACGCTGGAAGCGACGCGTGCCGCGGCCCAAGTCGACGTTCATCAAATCGCGTGCTGCGTTGGTGACCATGCTCATCAGAACGTGACCCCGTTGTTCTGCAGGAGCTGCTCGACGATTGGTCCGAGCGACAGTGCCGGGAAGAACGTCAGCGCACCAACGATCACGATCACGCCAATCAGCAGCACAACCCACAGCACGCCCGTCGTGGGGAACGTGCCAAGTGACGGCGCCACGCGGCGCTTGGCTGCCATCGCGCCGGCCAGGCCCAGGATGGGGATGATCATTCCGTAGCGGCCGATGAGCATCGCGAGCGCGCCGGTGATGTTGTAGAAGGGCGTATTTCCGGTCAGCCCAGCGAAAGCTGAGCCGTTGTTGCCGGTCTGGCTGGAGAACGCGTAGAGGATCTCGCTGAAGCCATGCGGGCCCTTGTTGAGCGGCCCGGCAAGTCCCTCCGGCAGGACCGACGCGAGAGCAGTGAAGCCCAGGATGCTCGCGCCCAGGACCAGCGCGGTGATCATGGCCATCTTGATCTCGAAGGCTTCGACCTTCTTGCCCAGGTACTCCGGTGTTCGGCCGACCATCAGCCCGGCGATGAAGACGGCCAGGATGGCGCCGATTACGAGGATGCCGTACATGCCGGCGCCGATGCCACCGGGCGAGATCTCGCCGAGCTCCATGTTGAACAGCGGGACGAGCCCGCCCAGGGGCTGCGCGCTGTCGTGCCACGAGTTGATCGCGCCGGTGCTGGTGCCGGTCGTCGTGGCCATGAACAAGCCGCTCACGGCCGCGCCAAAGCGGGTTTCCTTGCCCTCCATATTGCCCTGTGCCGATTGCTCGACCGCGGCCGGGAAGAGCGGGTTGCCGTTGTACTCACGGTTCATGGCCAGGAAGCTGCCCGCGACAAGGATCACGGCCATCGCCGCGAACAGGGTCCAGCCCTGACGCTGGCTGGCGGCGTACTTGCCAAAGGTGTAGGTCAACGCAAACGAGCACGCGAGCAGCGCCACTATCTCGATCCAGTTGGTCAGCGGCGTGGGGCTCTCGAACGGATGTGAGGAGTTGGCGTTGAAGAAGCCACCGCCGTTGTTGCCCAGCTCCTTGATGAACTCCTGGGATGCGACCGGCCCCACGGCGATGGTCTGCTGAGCTCCCTGCAGCGTTGTTACGACGTGCGCCGGATCCCACGTCTGGGGCACCCCCTGCCAGACCAGAACGAGCGCGCCGACGATCGAGATGGGCAGCAGCAGGTACAGCACGGCTCGGGTCAGGTCGACCCAGTAGTTGCCGAGTGTCTTGGCGCTGCGCCGGGTCAGCCCACGGATGAGCGCGATGGCAACGGCGAGGCCGGTAGCGGCACTGGTGAAGTTGCGCACGGCAAGCAGCCCGGCCTGCGACATGTAGCTCGCACCGGTCTCGCCGGAGTAGTTCTGCCAGTTCGTATTGGTTTCGAAGCTCACGGACGTGTTGAACGCCAGGTCGGGCGACATCGCGGGCGCGCCAGTCGGGTTGAGGGGCAGGATGTCCTGCAGCCGTAGGACCACGTAGCCGGCGACGATCGCGACCACGGCAAAGGCGAGAACCGCGACCGCGTATCCCTTCCAGTCCTGCTCTGACGTCTCGTCGATGCCGCACACGCGGTAGATGCCGCGCTCAATCGGCCTCAACACCGGACTGAGCGGCGTGCGCTCGCCCTCCATGACGCGGTAGATGTAGGTGCCCAGGACAGGAGTCAGCAGCAGCACGGCAAGTGCCACGGTCGCCAGCGTCATGAAATCGCCCAGAGGCATGATCAGAAGTCCTCAGGGCGTAGTAGCGCCCAGAGCAGGTAAACAAAGCCGCCCAAGGCGAGAACGGCTGCTACCAGGTCGAGCAGATTCATCAGCGCGCGCGCTCGACGAGCAGCATGTAGCCGATCAATACGACCATCGACAGCAGTCCAATGAGCAGGATCTGGAGGTCATTCATGTGAGGTCTCTGTCGGCGGTATCGCCGCCGCGCTCGGAAACCAGGCGGTCGAGCGTGGCAACCAGCGTCTCGAGTGGGAATGGCTTGGGCAGCCAGCCGGCGCAGCGGAACTCGGCCAGGCGCTTGGGGCTTACTGAGCCCGCGCTGGTGATCACCACCGCCGGTGAATTGGCCGCCTCGATAGCGGGGCCACGCAGCAGATCCCAACCGGTTCCGCCGGGCAGATTGACGTCGAGCAGGATCACGTCCGGGCGCAGACCATCGTCGAGCAGGGCGACGGCCGATTCTGCAGATGCCGCCTCCGTGACCTGAAACCGCTGGGCGCGAAGGTGCCGTGCGACGATCGGCCGGAGGCTGTCGTCGTCCTCAACGATGAGCACCGCGCCGCGTGAATCAGACATCACGGTGTTCTATCGCGATTGCGTGCTGGTGCTTGTCGAGCGTCCATTGCGGAGTTGCCTGGAGGCCTGCGCGCCCGGCCAGCGCCTGCGCATGGGGGAGGATCTCTTCGCCGAAACGGAGGCTGCCGACCACCACACGGGGCGCCTTGCCGCTCGCGACCATGGCGACCGCCGAGCGGATCAGCTCCAGCTCATGGTCGATCGTCTGTGAAACGAGTTCGTTGCTCACATGAACAACGTGCGCCACGGCGCCAAGAGGAATTGCGCCGGCCGGGGGCTTGTGGGCCTTAAGAGTTCCTAAGGACTACAGCGCGACCTGGGAGCTCTCGTCGGGCACGCGGATGCGGTAGCCAATGCCCGGTTCGGTGACGATCAAATTGCTCAGGCGGCCTTCCGGGTCTGCCGCTGCCAGCTTGCGGCGCAGCTGGCTGACGTGGACATACACGTAGCTGTCCTCATCCTGGTAAGCCTCGCCCCACACGGCGCGCAGCAGCTTGGCCTTGGTCACCAAGCGGCCGGGACTGATCATGAGCACGCGCAATATCTCGAACTCGCGTGGGGTCAGCTCAAGCGACCGGCCGCTGACGGTCACCTCGTGGCGCTCAATATCCAGGACGAGCGGCTCGACCACCAGGCGCGCCGCATCGGCCGGCGTTCGGCCTGCCGCGTGGCGGAGCGCGACGCGCAACCTTGCGTTGAGCTCGTCAACTCCGAACGGCTTGGTCAGGTAATCGTCCGCGCCGGCGTCGAGTGCCTCCACCTTTTGGCGTTCGTCGTAGCGCGCCGAGAGGATCACGATCGGTGTTGTCGCCTCGGCGCGGATGTGGCGCACGATGCGAATGCCCTCAACGTCCGGCAAACCCAGGTCCAGCAGCACGATATCCGGACGCCGGGCAGCCCAGCGCTCGAGTGCGCTACGGCCGTCCGTTGCCTCGACCGGACGGTAGCCGCGCGCCTTCAATGTCCGCACGAGCACCGCGCGTTGCTCATCGTCATCCTCGACTACGAGCACGGTTGCGCCAGCTGGTTCGCTGCGTCCGCTCACGCGGCTGACTCGGCCTGGGCAGGAGCGACGGGCACGTCAATGTCGATGGCCAGGCCGCCGAGCGTGCTGCGCCGTGCGTTCACATGCCCGCCCATCGCCTCGACCAACCCGCGCACCACGGCGAGGCCGATGCCCGTGCCCGAGCGCGACGTCTGCTTGCGGCCCGGCACTCGGTAGAACTTGTCGAACAGCCTGGGCAAAGCGTCATCGGGCACGCCCGGGCCGCCGTCTTCGATCGTCAGCCGGACGTTGTCGCTGCCATCAACAGCTGTCGAGATGCGTAATGGCGCATCCGGCGGCGTGTATTTGATCGCGTTCTCGATCACGTTCGTGACGGCACTGTCGAGAAAGATCGGGTCGACCAGGACCGGCGGAGCGCCGAGCGCGACGTCAAGCGCGTGCGTCGTCAAGCGCGGCCGCAGTCGTTCGAGTGACCTGCCCACGAGATCGTCGAGCTCAAAGACGTCGCGCTCGGCGTGTAACGCCCCCGCTTCGATGCGGCTCAAATCGAGCAGGTTTGTGACCATCCGGTTGAGGTACTCCACCTCGCGGTCGATGGCGTCGACGCTCTCCGTCCGATCGGCATCGCTCATGCCACTGGCGGGCCGGAGCGTGCCCGCCGCGGCACGAATCGTGGCCAGCGGCGTGCGCAGATCGTGCGATACCGACTGGAGCAGTGCCGACTTGAGCTCGTCGCTCTGGCGTGCGATCTCAGCCGCCTGCGATTCGGCCGCGAGCTGGTCGTGCGCCAAAGCTTGGCCGACCTGGTCGGCAGCTGCCGCGAGCAGCCGCGTGTCTGTCCGATCCGGCTGACCGGAAGCACGCTGACGCAGCGCCCAGATCGACCCGAAACGTTGGCCGGGCGCCTCCATCCGGATCCTGTAAGCGTCGAGCGTGGGCGCGGACTCCGAGCGCGGTCGCGTCTTTGCAGCGTGCACGCGCACCCACTCCGCCGGCTGATCACCCGGCGTTCGGCGCAGAACGACATATGTCGCGGGGAGCGGCGTCCGTGGTTCGCTCGACGAATCCGCGGCCATGCGCTCGCTCGCGTCGTCACCGCCGATCCACACCTGAACGCGGGCCATGTGGGCCTCGTCGACCAGCACACGCGTCAGCTCGGGCAGGACCTGTGGCGTCGAGTCGCGTGTGGCCAGGGAGCGGCTCACGCGGAACAGGGCGTATGCCTCGCGCTCGCGTGCCTGTGCGTCACGAGTGCGCGAGCGCTGGAGGGCTGCCAGCTGGCCGACAACTATGCCGACGAAGAGCAGCAGGATCACGCTCAGGTATTCGGCCGGGCTGGAGATGGTGAATGTGTAGCGCGGCTCGACGAACAGAAAGTCATAGAGCAGGAACGACGCAATGGCACTCACCACGGCGCCGGCAGTGCCACTGACAAAGGCCGTGGCCACGACGGCCACGAGGTAGACCGCCGACGGATTGGGAATGCCCAGGCCGTCCTGCAGGATTTTGACCGCGAGCGTGGCCAGGGCGAGCGCCGGAACGGCGACTGCCAACAACCGCAGGACTGCGCGTCTGTCGATTGACCTCACAGATTCATCGTAGGCCGTTGCGTCGCACGCGAGCCGTATGATCGGCGCACATGGAGCAGCGCCAGTGATCTGTACCAACTGCGGCACTCACAACGAGCCAGGGCACGCGGTTCTGCGACGAGTGCGGCGCGACGCTCGCCGCGCGATGTCCCAACTGCGGTTCGAGCAACCGACCCAACGCCAAGTTCTGTGCCACATGTGGAACGGCACTGGGCAGCCGTCGCCAGCTCCGTCGAGGGCGCCGAGTCGTCCAAGCCCTGATCGGGCTCTCGGCCAGGCGGAGCGTCGGCTGGTCAGCGTCCTGTTCGTCGATCTTGTCGGCTTCACGCCCTTTGCCGAGGAGCGCGACCCGGAGCAGGTGCGCGACACGCTCGATCGCTACTTCGCCATCGCGCGCCTTGCCATCGAGCGCCACGGCGGCACGATCGAGAAGTTCATCGGCGATGCGGTGATGGCCGTGTGGGGTACGCCGACGGCGCACGAGGACGACGCCGAGCGGGCGGTGCGTGCCGCGCTCGAGCTCGTTCGAAAGCGTCCACGAGCTCGGGACCCGGCATCGACTCGAGGGCCGGGATCATGACCGGCGACGCGGCGGTGACGATCGGTGCGGCAGGCCAGGGCATGGTCGCGGGCGACCTGGTCAACACCGCCAGCCGCCTGCAGAGCGTCGCGCCGGCGGGCAGCGTGCTGGTGAGCGAGACCACCATGCGCGCCGCCGAGGCGGCCGTGACGTTTGAGCCGGTGGGCGAGCAGCAGCTCAAGGGCAAGTCGGTACCCGTTCAAGCCTTCCGTGCCGATCCGCGTCGTGGCCAATCGAGGCGGCGGCAGCCGTTCCGAGGGGCTGGAGGCGCCGTTCGTTGGTCGCGACGAAGAGCTCCGCCAGCTCAAGGACTTGCTCCACACGTCAGGTAGGGACCCACGCGTTCGGCTGGTGTCGATCACCGGTCCGGCAGGCATCGGCAAGAGCCGCCTGACGTGGGAGTTCGAGAAGTACGTCGACGGCCTTGTCGAGACCATCTTTTGGCACCGCGGCCGCTCACCCGCATATGGCGAAGGAGTCACCTTCTGGGCGCTCGGCGAAATGGTTCGCAGACGTGCGCAGCTGACCGAGACGGACGACGAGGCGACCACCCGTCGACAGATCGCGGACACGGTCGCCCAATTCGTCGACGACACGGACGAACGCGCTTGGATCAATGCGGCGTTGTTGGCATTGTTGGGTGTCGATGCGGCGCCCGCTGGTGGCCGCGACGCCTTGTTCGCCGCTTGGCGAGTGTTCTTCGAACGCATTGCCGCCCAGGGCACGACCGCTCTTGTCTTCGAGGACCTTCAATGGGCCGACGATGGCTTGCTCGACTTCATCGAGCACGTCCTGGAGTGGTCGAAAAACCTGCCGTTGCTGGTAGTCACGCTGTCAAGGCCCGAACTGTTCGATCGCCGTCCGAGTTGGGCAAGCGGGCAGCGCTTCATGACCGCGATGGGCCTCGAGCCACTGAGCGACGAGCACATGCGCGCGTTGCTGGCCGGCCTCGCTCCGGGATTGCCCGACAAGACGGTCGACGAGATCCTGCGGCGCGCGGACGGCATTCCGCTCTACGCGGTCGAGATCGTGCGCATGCTCGTGGCCGAGGGCAAGCTCGTGCTGGTTGACGGCGCATACCGAGCTTCCGGCGAGCTGGGCGACCTTGCCGTTCCTGACACGCTGCGCTCGCTCATCGCGTCGCGCCTCGATGCGCTGGACCCAGCCGATCGCTCGTTGCTCCAGGACGCTTCCGTGCTCGGCCAGCGCTTCACGCTCCTCGCTCTCGCGGCTGTCTCCGGACATGAAGCGGACAAGCTTGAGCCGCGCCTGCGCAACCTGTCTCGGCGCGAGTTTGTCGATATTGAGCTGGACCCGCGCTCACCCGAGCGCGGTCAGTACGGCTTCGTCCAGTCACTCATTCGTGAGGTCGCATATGGGACTCTCGCCAAGCGCGATCGGCGCGCCCGGCATCTCGCTGCAGCACGCTATTTCGAAGCGCTGGGCGACGAAGAGTTGGCTGGCGCGCTCGCGACTCACTATCTCGCGGCGCATGAGGCTTCGGCGGAAGGCGCCGAGCGCGACGCGATCGCGGTACAGGCGAGACGTTCACTGCGTGGCGCGGCGGAGCGTGCGGCAGCGCTCGGCGCACACGAACAGGCCGTCTCCTTCCTCGAGCAGGCGCTGACAGTTACGACCGACGACACCGAACGGGCTGCGATGCTTGAGTTGCAGGCGAACTCGGCCAACAGCCTCGGGCGCGATGATCTCTCGGAAGCCGCGATGACAGAGGCTCTCCGGCTCCGACAGGCCCTCGGCGATGATTCGCTTGCGATACGGGCCGCCGCCCTCTATGGCCGGATCCTGATCGACCAGGCGCGTCTGCCGGATGCGATCGAGATGCTCGAATTGGCCATCAACCTCCGTGGCGGCCAGAGCGACGATTTGGCAACGGCGGCGGCGTTGGCCACTCTGTCGCGAGCCCTGATGCGTACCAACCAAAGCGATCGCGCCATCGCCATCGCTGATCGTGCCCTCGCCGTCGCTGAGCGTGAGGGCGACGTCGCGCTGGTCGCGGAGGCCTTTGTCAACAAGGGCTCGGCGCTCAAGAACAACGGCCGCTGGCGCGAAGGGCGCATCGTGCTCGAGGCCGGCGTCCGATTCGCGGACGAAACCGGTGCCACTGAGCTGTCGCTCAGGGGCAGCAACAATCTCAGCACGATATCGGTGGACATCGACGTCAGTGAGGCGGTGGCAATCGTCGGCGCGAGCATCGAGCTCGCTCGCCGCTTCGGTCAGCGCTCGATAATGAACTGGCAGGTCGGCTCCATCGCCATGTACATGTTCCAGCAGGGCGAAGACTGGGACCCGGCTTTCGGCCACGTCGACGCGGCCCTGGCGGGCAACCTGACGGACCACGATCGCGGACGGCTGCTCGCGATCCGCTCGTTGCTCGAGGTCTATCGTGGCGGCGGAGCCGCGCCGATTGCGGCCGCGCGCGACATGACTTCGGAAGCGCCTGAGATCCAAACGGCGGCCACGATGGCCTGGGCCGAAACAGCCCTTGCCCTATTCGAGGGACGAGCCGCCGACGCGATGACTCATGCCCTGGCATCAGGCGATGCTTGGAACGAGTTCGGGAGCGTGGTCTATCCGATCGCAGTGCGCGCCGCGATGTATGCGGGACAAACTGGCGAACGCCTTGATGACGTCCTTGCTCGTCTCGATGGGTTGCCGGGGAGCGCTGCGTTCGACTTGGCTGTCAGCCTGTGGACGAGTGGGGCTCACGCGTGGGCAGCGAGCCGCGTTGCGGACGCGGCTGCAAACTGGCGGGCCGCCGCCGATGGGTTCGGCGCAATGAACGCACACTTCAACGAGGCCGAGGCTCTTCTGGACCTGATAACACTCACGCCCAAGGCTCCGGACACGGACATGCTCGCCGTGCGCGCAAGTCAGATCTTCGAACGACTCGGCGCACAGCCACTGCTGGCGATGCTCGACAGCGCGCTCACGACGCGGGGCGCATCGTTGCCATCGCCGACCAAGGTTGAGGCCTCGGTCGCGGTCGCTGCTGAGCCCGGCTAGCGAACCTGCTTAGCAGCCTCGGTGATCTTGCCGACGAGCTCGACTGACGGTGGCTGCATGGCGCACATGACCTCTGTCACGCCTTCGTCACGCCACTTGCCCAGGCCATCCGCGATCTGGTTCACGTCGCCGAACAGGTGCTCGTTGTCGTTTGGTTGACCGCCCTCGCCAGAGACGATGACGCCGGCGCTGACCTCGATCGTCTTCGGGTCGCGCGATATCGCGGCGCAGGCTGCTTCGAGGTCGCGTCGCTCACCTCGGAATTCGTCGGTTGGAAGGCCGTACCAGCAACTGTTCCAGCGATCGGCATGCTTGGCGACGAGCGACATCATGCGTGGCTTCGTGCCCGCGATGAGGATCGGTGGCCCACCCTTGCCTGCCCGCGGTCCCCCTGGTCGGAGCTGCGCGACGCCCTTCGCGAACTCGCCGTTGAAGTCGGATTTCCCATCGCGCAGGAGCGGCAAGATGACCTGCAGCGACTCGTCGAAGACGCTCACGCGGCGCGCGAAGTTGTAGTCGAAGCCGTCGAACTCCGGCTGGTGCCAGCCGCTGCCCAGGCCCACGACGAAGCGGCCGCCGCTGATCTCATCGATCGTGTTGCTCATCCAGGCGATCAGGCCGGGGTTGCGAAACGGCACGCACATCACGAGCGGCCCCAGCTCGACGCGCGTCGTGGCGTCGGCGAGCGCGGCGAGGACGCTCATCGCCTCCCACATGCCGCGCAGCTCGCCCTTCGTTGTCGTAGAAGAGATGGTCCGCGACCCAGATTGAGTCCGCGCCGCCGTGCTCGGCGGCGACGGCCATTTCGCGCAGCTCTCTGTACGGATGGGCCTTTCGCTCCGGCCCACGTTCGCCTATAGGCAGTGCAATTCCAACGCGCATCCGCGCAGGTTAGCGATGCTTTTCCTCAGCGACGGAATCCCGTCGGCATCGAGATATGCCGTCTGGCCGCTGCCACCGACCCCCACGACGACCATCTCGCTGCCCGTGGGACTCAACCAGATTCCGCTGAATCCGGTCGCAATCTGGCCCGGAAATTCAACGCTGTGCACCTGGTTGCTCGAAAGCAAGTTGATGGTCGAAGGGCTTGCCCCGGAATCGTCGTAGAAGGCGAGGACGCTGTGGTCTGCAGACGGCGAGATCCGGGGCCCCAGCTGCGTCCAGTGGCCTGAGACAGCCCCATCCGGCGCGATGCCGGTCGCATCGCCTGTTGCGTAGTCGGCAAGGACGAGCTGTCCGGCCGCATTCCATGCGCCCTCACCGCCACTTGAAGCGAAGGTGAAGGTCGTCACAGTACCGCTAGCAAGGTTCATCAGTTGTCCGTTGGTTGTGTCGTCCGATGACTTCCAGCGCGCAGACCAGGTGAAGTCCGCATTCAACGTTCCGCCGCCGCGCGCCACGGGGACGAACACGGGCCAAGTGATGATCTCGTACCAGTGCGGCGAGGCAGGGCCGTTGGCGAGGAGGTGGTCGATCAGTGCTCGGTCGCCGTTTTGCGACCAGGCTTCCAGCAACCCCGGTTTCGGTTTAGTCAGGCCCCCGTCCGGCGTCCAGACTGAGTAGCCAGCATCCCGGTAATAGCCAACCCCTTTCGCGCAGATCAGACAGCGGTCTACCGAGAGCGCTCCGTGGCCGTTCGATCGCGCGTATGCGAGGCTCACGCTCAGCGGTGCAATGTCGGCTGAGCCGAGGCCCGCGAGGTATGACGCCGCACTCGGTAAGCCCAGGTTCGGATACTCAATCGTGTTCTGCGGCCCGCGCTGCCACGTCGTGAGCACGATCTGCTGATCGTCGAGCCAGACCCCCTCGTCGAAACCCTGGAATGACTGGATCAGCGCTCCTGAGGCGTCGTAGATGTCAATGAACTGGTCGGATGCGCCGAAGTTCGTCTTTCGTCGCGCGATCAAGATGTGGGCGCCGTCGGGCGACCAAGCGAGGCTCCAGTTCGCTACGTCGACGCTTGTACTGAGAGCAATCCAGCCCTGATCCTGTTCGTGATCAGTGGGCCCTGCCGAGGGCAGTGAAGACTCAGGTGACGCAGTCGGAGGTCCGCTCGGAACCGCGGTCGGGGTCGGCGGCAGCCGGCTCGGCGGTGTTGGCCGGCTCGACGGTGACTGCGCCGATGACAACTGTGTAGCTGGGAGCTGCGTGGGTGTCGTCGCGTCACACCCGGTCGCCAGAACGGCCGCCAATGTCGCGATTACAACGAGTAGTGAGTTGATCTTCACTTGGTTGGGTAACGATCGAGCCAAAGCTTTGAAGGCTGCAACGGCCGAATGGCCTGAAACGGATCCAGCGTCAGGCCCGCGATGGGGTGCCGAGTTGGGAGGCCGGAGTCAGCTCTGGGCGGCTGAGACGAGCGTGTAGAAGCTGATCACCGAAATGGACAGCTGCAGCGCGAGCGCGAGGGCGTAGAGCGCGAGCGAGCCGAAGATTGAGTGCGTTCGCCGTGAACAACAGGCACGCCAGCGGTCCGATCGAGAACAGCAGCAGACCAGATCGGGCCCTGTGCGCACCCGTCCGAAGGAACTGGCGTGCCCGCCACGTCACGATCACAGCCGTGTACAGAGCGACGCCCGCGCTCGCAATGACCAGTGCTGAGTGCGCGTCGCCGAGCCAGGCAAAGAGGATCAGCGGCGCAAGTGACTCGTACATGACGTTGAAGCTCGTGGACACGATCGCGCGCTGCCTGATGCGCATCGCCGGACTCCACGAACCGCCCGACGGCACGAGCGTCGACGTCACCGCCGTGAACCCCGCGACCACGACGGCGATCGTCGCGAATGCAATGAGCAACGCTTCGCCTGGCATCGCCGGATGCTAAACGCCGGAGCGGCCGCTGACTGCGCGCCGACGGGAGGCAGTGCCGTACGGCCTATTGTCCGCCGTGGCAGTTGAGCGCAGGCTGGGACTCGTGCGTAGGGAGGCGATCTTGCGAACAACGCACCTGCGACCTGAGTCCGAGGCGAACGTGACGACGCCGTGACACTCGGACCTTGGCAACCGTCACAAGGTTGATCACTTTTGTGTTGATGAGGAGGCCAACTGGTCGCGTGACTGTTCGCGCCGCTTGGTCGTTGGTTCTCATCGTCGTTCTCGTCGGCTGCTTCGCCAGTCCGTCGCCGAGTTCAACCCCAGCACCTGGTACGAACCTCGCGTCGGCTCCATCCTCCCCGTCTCTGTCTTCCCCGCCGACGCTGTCGGCTCCTTCGTCGTCGGCCGGGTCGCCTTCGCCCAACCCTGCATCTCCATCTAGAATCGGACTACGTCGCTCTCCCCACCAGCGACGCCCGCCGGCAGCCTCGTTCATTACTCCGGCGAAGGGTCTGGTCAAGGTTTTGAGTTCGACTATCCGTCCACATGGAACGTGATTGGCGGTTACCACGCGGTGGCCACGCATTTGCGAACGCTGATGGTCGCGGTCGGGTTTGGAAACTTCGACCTTGCCTGTACCGGATCGTTCCCGGGCGCGATCTCGTGCGAGGACTACAAGTGGACCGTGCCGGAAGACGGCGTTGTACTCGTTTACCGCATGGAGGAGTGGCCCCAGGGGCCGATCGAGCCGTACCCGACTCCAAGTGTTGAAGCCGAAGACGACCACTGGGTTGAGATTGACGGGCGAACCGCCCTCTTCTCGCAGGCGGGCGACGGGATCATGCGCTGGGACATGCTCGGCACGCCGGAGGTCATCGAGGCCCGCTTCGGGAGCGGCGCGTCCAACACCGCGCCTCCGGAGATCCAAGCAGTAATCGACAGTTGGCACTGGACGACGCCAACGGCGACTCCGCCCCCGACGCCAATCGTCACGGGCACCGGATCAGACGCCTACAGCTGGCAAAAGGTCGGCGCAACGCAAGCGGGCATCTTCCCGACCTGGGCTCCAGGCAGCCAGCACGTGCTGATCGACAAGCAGGCCGCCAACGAGTACGACAAGTACGACCTGCTCGACAGGGCCGGTCAGTCGGTGGCCAACTGGAGCGGCCTGACCGACATGTTCTGGCTCGATTCCGAAACCGTGGAAGGCTATGAGTCCGTGCCGCCGTTCTCTGCCCGTGACCAATACCACACCGAGGCGGGCCGCTCGATCAGTGCGACCGACGGCACGATCACTCCTGTAGACCTGCCCTGCTGCGATCCGGTTAGCAACGGCCATGGCGCGTTCGCTGTCACGCGCTTCCTACCCGAGCAGGTCCAGGATCTTGCGCGCCCTGTGTTCGTGGTTTGGGAGGACGGCGTAGCTAGCGCCGAGCACGTCGGTCTGCCCATCGCATGGGATCTCGCCGGCGACAAGCTTGTCGTTCTCCACCCCTCAGAGCCCAATTACATCGAGTACGACGGCTGGATCGAGGTACTCAATTGGCCGGCCCTGACCTCAGCGTTCAAGGACGATCCCAGCATCGTCATTTCCGACGCCTATTTCGACCCGACCGGGAAGCACGTTTGGTACGAGTACGTCCACCCCGACGACTTGGGTGTCTGGCACCTGGAGTTCCACGTCATCGACATTGCGACGGGCTCAACCGCCAAGATCGGACTGCCCGGCGACTCGTCCAAGAGCGGAGTGGGAGGCGCTGCCTGGAACGACCTGGACCAGATCCTGGTGTCCAGTGAGGTCGATCAGACGCTGAGCACGTACACGCCCGCCGGAGTTTCCGTCGATGTCGCTCCGTGGACGCATTCGATGGTCATCCAATCGTCGGCCAACGGCGCGACAGTCATCGCCACGCGTTACGACAACAACGACGACCTAGCCGGCGTCAGGATTCTGAGCGACGGCACCTGGCACTCGATCGACTTGCCGTTGGACCGGATCGACCACATTTCGCTGTCGCCGGATGGCACGCAGATCCTGGTTACCGGCTACTCGGCGGCTGACAACGGGCCTGCCGGATACATCGCCGACATCCCGTGACCCCGACTGCGATTCGACCTGCTCCTAGGAGCTAAGGGCGTACAGCGTCCGAGCGCCGGACACTCCCTTGAGCTCGTAGGTGCCCCTTTTCCTCGAAAGGAGAAACCGCTGTCGATGGTCAGGTCTCGCGTCGTGGACGTCACGAACACCTCACCAGGTCCGGCGAGCGCCATCACTCGGGCGCCTATGTGGACCGTCATACCGGTGACCTCGTTTTCCTTGAGCTCGACTTCACCAGTGTGGATGCCGGCCCGCGTCGGCAATCCGATCCGTTCGGCACCCGAGACGATGGCCTTCGCTGCCCGAACGGCAGCTGCGGCACTCGCAAATCGTGCCAACGCTCCGTCGCCGGACGTGTCAACAAGCACCCCATCATGACCAGCCAGCGCAGCCGAGACCTTCTCGTCGTACTGCGCCTTCAGCGTCCGCCAGGCGACATCTCCAATCTGCGCGATGGTTCGCGTGGAGTCCACGATGTCTATGAACAGCAGCGTCGTAAGCGTGCGCAGCGACGGGCCGCGCAGCGCCCAGTCAGCGACGCCTTGAAAGTCGATCGTGACGCACGGCTCGTCGCCGATCACCCATGAATCGTGGCCGGGAGGAGTGTCGAATACGTCGCCCGGCTGGATTTCGAGCTGAAAACCGTCGCGATCCTCCACAACCCATCGGCCGCTGAGCTGATATCCGACGTGATGGAACTCGCACCGCTCGGTGCCGGCAAGCGGACGTACATGCTTCGACCAGCACCAGTCTGGGCGCAGAGTCTCTCGGCCGAACGTGACGCCGCCGATCGAGATGAGGTCGACAAAGCCTTCCTCAAACTCGCGGCGCTCATCAGCCTCGTCGAACCTTCTCACGACGCTTCGGCCGGACATGCCGGCGAGTCTACTTGTCGATGCGCACCTTTCGGAAGGCCGTTGTCGGCGCAGCAGGAGCTCTTGATGCTGGCCCGAAATCTTCGGCCGCCATCGCCGGACCGACTAACCTAGCTGCGTCGGGGTGTAGCGCAGTGGTAGCGCACCTGCTTTGGGAGCAGGGGGTCGCCGGTTCGAATCCGGCCACCCCGACCATTCATGGCTTGGTCTGCTCCTGCACCTGCCCGCAAAGGGTGGTAGAACCCTAGCCCTGAACCAGATCACCGGGGGATAGCTGCTGCACGCACTGTTAGCCGGGTGGCGGCTGAGTTTCCGCCGGACCCGCGCGGATTGGCCGATCGTCGCTGCGGCATGGCTGATCGTTCTCCTCGCCACAATGCTCTTTGCGGCAGGGCCGATCTACTCGTCGGCCGCGTCTCTCGCCGGTTTACGCCGGACGCTTGCCGATTCCCCGGCCACGGAAACCAGCGTCCAAGTCTCCCTCTACGGCACCCCCTCCTACGTGGCCGGCGTCGACGGAGAGGTGAGGTCCGACCTGCAGGCAGCCCTCTCGCCACTGGCGGCCCCGATCGTCAGCGACGGGCGGGCCAGTGCGACTCTTGCGCTCCCCGCGCAGCCCGGTGGTCCGACGCATGATCGGGCTGCCCTGGGGTTCTTTGACGAATTGTCGGCACACGCTCGCCTGGTTCAGGGCGACTGGCCAGCCTCAACAGATCCGTCGCAACCCCTCCAGGTGGTGGTCCTGGATGCTGTCGCGGCCGACCTGCACCTGTCCGTGGGTGACCAGGTCACCCTTGTTGCGCCTAACGCCGATCAAGCCGTGCCGGTGCCGGTCAACCTCGTGGGCACCTTCGCCGCCGACGATCCAGCGGACCCGTACTGGTACGGGGACAAGCAGCTCACGACCGGGATCGTCAAGAGCGGCGCCGACCGTGTCCTGGGCCCGTTCCTGTCGACGCCTGAGGGCATCCTGCACAATCCGGCGCTGACGTCGGTCAAGGTGCAATGGCGCGCCTTCCCCGATTTCGAAGGCCTGACTGTCGACAACGTCGCGGGCATCCACAGCGGCCTGGACAACCTCCCGGCGCGCCTGAAGGGGGCCACCACGGACAGCGTTTCCGTGACGACCGGCCTGCCCAAGATCCTTGGAGCCGCCGAGCGCTCGCTGCTCGTGAGCCGGACGGAAGTGCTGCTGCTCATGGCGCAGCTGGCGGTCATGGCCGCGTACGCGATCGTCCTGACTGCCACCCTGCTGGTGGACCACCGGCGCGTCGAGACATCACTTCTTCGGTCGCGTGGAGCAGGCGCCGGCCAAATCGCGCGGGTTGCCCTGCCCGAAGCGTTCCTGCTGGTCATCCCCGCAGTGCTCGTCGCGCCGTGGCTCGCGGTCGGGCTGGCGAGCGTCCTGGACGTCGCCGGGCCACTGGCCGATATCGGGTTGAGAATCCACCCAGCTGTTACTGCCGACAGCTACGCGCTCGCGGCCGCGGCCGGTGTCGCCTGCCTGGCCCTTCTCGTGCTGCCCGCATTCCTGGGCGCACGCAGCTATGCCTCAGTAGACCGCGAACTCTCGCGCCAGGAAACGCGGACGTTCGGACAGCGGCTGGGCCTGGATGTGGCTCTGCTGGCTGTCTCGCTCATCGCGCTCTGGCAGCTGCGGCTGTACGGCGCCCCGCTGACGCGCACAGTCCAGGGCAACCTGGGTTTCGACCCCCTGCTCGTCGCAGCGCCGGCCCTTGGCCTGCTTGCGGGCGGCATTCTCGCGCTGCGTGTCCTGCCTCTGCTGGCGTCAGTGATGGAGTCATGGGTCAGCCGCGGGCGAGCGCTGGTCGCGTCGCTCGGCTCACGCCAGCTCGCCCGCCGCCCGTTGCGCTACACGCGGACGGCCCTGCTGCTGATGCTGGCGCTCTCGTTGGGCGTGTTCGCCCTGTCCTATTCAGCGACATGGTCGAGCTCGCAACAGGATCAGGCGGCTTATCAGGCCGGCGCCGACCTGCGCGCCACCGTCGCCCACAAGGCCGGCACGGCGCTGATGCTGCCGTCCGACTACGCGACCGTTCCGGGAGTGCAGGCCGCTATGCCCGTCGAGCGCATCGCGGACGGCGTTGCGCTGACCAAGGGCTCTGTCGATCTCCTCGCGCTAGATGCCGGCACCGCCAGCTCGATAGTCCACTTCCGCGCCGACGGATCGACCAAATCCCTCGATGAGCTCATGGGCGCTCTGAGCGACGGTCGCCCACAGCCCCAGCTCGTGACGCTGCCGGACGACGCTGCCTACCTCCAGGTGATGGCGCTGTTGGACGTTCAGTCGATCGTCCAGTTCCCCTCAGGACCGTATCTCGGCGAGACGTTCGAGGCCACGCCGCTCGACCCGGCCACGCTGACCAACTTGAGCGTGAGCGCCACTGCCACCGTGCGCGACGCGCGCGGGCTGCTGTACAGGCTCTCCGGGCAACCTGCCACCGTCACCCAGACCGCCGCCCAGATCGTCGTGCCGCTCGTGCCGCCTGCCATCCAGGGCAGCGCGACGGGGCCGCGGACAAATGGTCAGTTGGAGGCTCCGCTCGAGCTCATTGGAGTCGAAGTCGTCGTGTCGCTGCCGGCCAACACGTTGACCTCGAGCGCTCGCATCGGCGTTACCGGTCTTTCGACGAGCGCCGCCCCGGACGGTCCGTGGACAGGTGTCGCGGCGGACGGATGGGCTGCGCGCATGTCAACGGCCCGTGGCGTACTCAAGCACGTGCCCACCGCCAGTGGGGACGGTTTGGCCATTGAGGTCGACGGTGGGGAGATCCCCTTCATCTCCGGCGGTGCGTCGGCCGCGCGAGTGGTCTTCATCGCCCCTGATGTCGATTCGTTGAATCCGGTTGTCCCGGCCATCGCCAACCCGGCCTTTCTCGCAGCCATCGGCACGAGCGAGGGCCAGACGGTCGACATGAACGTGGACGGAGTGAGCCGGCATATCTCGATTGTCGGAACCGTTGACGCCTTCCCGACGACCGACCCGGCGCAACCGCTCCTCTTGTTCGATTCGCGCACGCTCGATCTGTTACGCCTGCAGTCGAAGATCGCCGTCCGCGACGTTGACGAGTGGTGGATGGCGGTGACGCCGGGGTCGTCCACCCAGGTGACCGCGGCGCTGCGTGCGGATCCGTTCGACAGCCCCGAGGTCGTGAGCGCCGCCGAGCGCGCCAGCAGCCTGAGTACTGATCCTGTGGCGCTCGGCATCATCGGCGCGTTGCTACTTGGCTTCGTGGCGACCGGGATCTTCGCCTTGGTCGCCCTCGTCGTCAGCGCAGCGGTATCTGCACGCCAGCGCCGGACTGAATTCGCGCTCCTGCGCGCGCTGGGACTGACCGGAAGGCAGCTGTCGAGCTGGCTGTGGCTGGAGAACGCCAGCGTCGTGCTCGTGAGCCTTATCGCGGGGACCGCGATTGGCGTCGTGATCAGTCTGATCGCACTGCCGTTCATCACGGTCACCCAACAGGCGACGACGCCCGTGCCGGCGGTCATGGTCTACCTGCCATGGGACAGGATCATCGCGCTGGACGTGGTCGTGATGGTTGCCCTTGGAATTGCGGTTGGCGTCCTGGCGATTGCGCTGCGCCGCCTGGGCGTCGGCAGCATCCTGCGCCTGGGAGAGGACTGACGTGACGGCCGTATCGGCAGCCGCCCTGCTCCTGCGCCGGCTCAAGTCGGAGACAGGAATTCTTCTACTGCTCTTCGTTCTCGTCGCGTCGACGAGCTTCCTGTTCGCCGCCGCGCCGCGGGTTCTCAACCGCGTGACCGATGACGCGGCGCGCTACGCCGTGACGACAGCATCCACCGTCGACCGAGACATCTGGCTATCCGCCAACGGTTTCATTCAGCCGGGCGACGACGCTGGAGTGGCGGCCGTCCAGACGTACGGAGACGAGCGTCGGGCGGATTTCCCGGGCAGTATCGGCAACCTCATCTCAGGCCGCACTCCGGGCATCACGTCCGTCCGTTTCGCGGTGCCGCAGTCGATCGTGGCTGTGTCGCTCCGGTATCAGGACGGCGTGGCTGACGCCAGCCGCCTCGTTGCCGGTCGGTGGCCCGTCGATCGCGGAATGCCGCTGCGGCAGATCCGGGTAGGACAGGCAACGGACCCTGCCGACTCTTCGGCGCCGGCCGTTTTCGAGGCGGCTCTATCGACCGCCCAGGCAGAGACGATGGGCGCTCACGTGGGCGACCACTTCACCCTGGGTTTGGACACCACGGATCCATTCGTGCCCAAGACTGCGTTCAAGATCGCGCCAGCTGAGATCGAAGTCGTGGGCCTATACGACGCGCTTGATCCGGGCGCGGACGAGTGGATCGGGAACGGGCTGCTGCAGCCTTCGTTCAAGCAGGGGCCGTCCGGAATCGAGGGCATCTATGCGACTGCCCTAATAGCCGCGCAGGCCTACCCGCGGGTCTTTGGCGCCGGGCTGCCCTTCCACTACGACTGGCATTTCCAGGTCGATCCAGCGAACTTCGACGCCGACCAGATCGACGCGCTCCAGACGGATCTGCAACGTCTCGATCTCGTCGTCGCGCCAACGGACAACCGGTTCCTGCCCGCGACTCAATCGACCGTTGCAGTCACCAGCGTCTCGCTCACCAGCGGCTTGTTCCGGGTCCTGGAGGACTTCGCCGCCCAGCGCGCGCGATCGGAATCTGTTCTGTCCATCGCCGCCGTGGGCCTGCTCGGCCTCGCTGGCGGGGCCATCGCCATGATCGCAATCCTCCTCGTAAGGCGTCGCAGGGCCGGCCTGCTGCTGGCGCGCGGACGTGGCGCGTCCGGCACGCTTCTGCTTGGCGCACAGTTCGTGGAGGCGAGCGTCCTGGCCGGCAGCGCCGCGCTCATTGGATTGCTGCTCGCCGTGTACGCCGTGCCTGCCCGGGATACCCCGCTGTCCCCGTTCCTGGCGCTCGTGCTCGCACTCTTCGTCACGCTTCTACTCGTAGCGGCCACGTGGCCCGTGGCGCGGCGCCCGCTGATGCAGCTGGAGCGTGAGGATCCCCCCGTTCTCCGTGTTCCGGCGCGCCGCCTGGTAATCGACACAACCATCGTTGTCATCGCCATCGCGGCCGTCGCGCTGCTTCGTGAACGGGGCCTGTCCATCGGCTCGGCCGGCGCAACGGTGAGCTTTGATCCGCTGCTGGCGGCGGTGCCTCTGCTGTGTGGCCTCGCTGCAGGAATCGTCGTGATGCGGCTCTACCCGCTGCCCGTCCGGGCCTTGGGCCGTATCGCAGCGCGACGTGGCGACTTCGTGCCCGTCCTGGGCTTGCGGACAGTGGCACGGCGCCCAGGCAGCGCGAACCTGCCGCTTCTGGTGCTGATGCTGACGGCTGCTTTCGCAGCCTTTGCGTCGGTGGTCGCGTCGAGTGTCGACCGTGGCCAGGTTGCCGCCTCGTACCTCGCGGTGGGGGCCGACTACCGGCTCGAGGAGATCGGCATCGGAGGTCTGCCCCCGTCGCTCGATCCGACCACCATCCCTGGGGTCACGGCGGTCGCCTCCGCGTACGTCGACGGCACGGCCGACCTCACCACCGGACCAAACAAGCGCGCGACAGTGGATTTCGACGCGGTCGACGTGGCCGCATACGCCAAGGTGACGGCCAGAACCGCGGCCGACCCGGCGTGGCCGACCACATTCCTCGCGCCTCCGTCGGGGGCCGCCATCGGGACCGAGGCGAACCCGATTCCGGCAATCCTGTCGGCTCAGCTCCCGCCGTCAATCGCCGACCTGCGCCCCGGTGACACGTTCACCATTGGAGTGCAGCAGCGGTCGCTGACATTCCGGCTCGTGCAGCGCCAGGCCGCCTTTCCCGGACACGGCGACGCGGCGATATTCGTGATCGTGCCGCTCAACTGGTTCACGGCCGCCGTTCCGGACACGACGTTCATACCGACGATGATGTGGGTCCGAGCGTCAAATGATGCTGGTCCGCCGCTGGCAGCGGCGGTCGGCTCCGCTAATGAAGGGGTGCGGCTCGTCTCGCGCCAAGACGCATACAGCCTGCTCCACGATGCCCCCCTGGGATCGGCCGTCGCCGATTTCTTTGACATCGCGCTCGCCGTGGCTGTCCTGTATATGGCCGTCACGCTGATTGGCGCCGTGATCGTGTCGGCCTCCGGTCGGACGCGGGACCTCGCCTACCTGCGCGTCCTGGGCGTATCCGGCCGGCAAGCGCAGGCGCTGACCGCCGTGGAGCAAGCGCCGCCCGTCCTGCTGGCGCTCATTCCGGGCGTCCTGCTGGGCGTCGGCGTGGCGCTTCTGGTCGAGCCGGGCCTTGGGCTCGCCGAGTTCGTGGGTGCCCAGGGTGTGCCACTGTCCGTGGACTGGTCGACTCTGATTCTCGTGATCGTCGCGTTGTCAGCCGTCGTCGTGGCAGCGATTGTGATGGGCACTTGGCTGTCCGGTCGGGCGCGGCTGGCGAGTGCTCTCCGAATCGAGGACAGTTGACGCTCATGGACGCACGGCTGACCACGGACGACGCAATCATCCTGTGCGACAACCTGGTCAAGATCTACAAGGTCGCCGACCTGGAGGTAGTCGCACTCCAGGGGCTCGATCTGGTCGTCGAGCCGGGTGAGTTCACCGCCCTCGTCGGTGCGTCGGGCAGTGGCAAGAGCACGCTGATGAACATCCTGGGCGGGCTGGACGTGCCCTCGGCAGGCCGGGCGATCGTCGGCGGCCATGTGCTGGGCCAGATGGGCCGCGACGAGCGAACCAACTATCGACGTCGAGTGATCGGCTTCGTCTGGCAGCAGACGTCGCGCAACCTGCTGGCGTATCTCACCGCGCGCCAGAACGTGGAGCTGCCCATGATGTTGGACGGGATGGGTCGCGACGAGCGTCAGCGTCGAGCGGCAGACCTGCTCGCGCGTGTGGGATTGGCGGACCGCGGCGACCACCGGCCCGATCGGCTATCCGGCGGCGAGCAGCAGCGCGTGGCGATCGCCGTTGCACTCGCCAACGCCCCACAGGTGCTCTTCGCCGACGAACCCACCGGTGAGCTTGACACGACCACCGCACACCAGGTCTTCGACGTACTCCGACAGGTCAACGAGGAGCTGGGGGTCACCATCGTGGTCGTTACGCACGACCCGCTGGTCAGCGAGCAGGTGAACCGTACGGTCGCCATCCGAGACGGGCGGACCAGCACTGAAACGCTGCGCCGTCGATCTTTCAGCTCAGCCGGCACCCACTTCCTGAGCGAGGAGTTCGCCGTCCTCGATCGCGTCGGCCGCTTGCAGCTGCCGCCCGGCTTTGTTGAAGCGCTCGGGCTCGAGCGACGAGTTCGGCTGGAGCTGGAAGCGGACCACATCAGTGTCTGGCCGTTTCACGCCGGCAATGTGGACGGCGTGTCGCCGGGAGGTGCGCCCGTTGCCGACGTTGCCGCGGACCGTGCCCCGGCCGCACAGGCACTGAACGACGAAGTCGACGAAGTCGACGAGGTCGACGAGCACGCGCGATACCGCCCCAAGGATGGGCCGCGGTCGTGACCCGACAGGCACAGGACGCATGTCGCGCGCCCGTACCGACCACGGAAGCGAGTGCCACGCCGATGGTCGAGACGCGCTCCGTGTCGCGTGACTTCGCCATGCCCGGCGGTGTTGTCCACGCCGTGCACGACGTGAGCATCCAGGTCGGCCGTGGCCAGCTTGTGGCGCTGCGGGGGCGCTCAGGCTCGGGCAAGACGACGTTCCTGTCGATGGTCGGCGCCCTCGACCGACCCACCCAGGGCACCGTCTCCGTGGACGGGTTGACCGTCTCCGACCTGCCCGAATCGGAGCTCATCGAGTTCCGCCGCCGCAAGCTTGGCTTCATCTTTCAGGCGTTCGGCTTGCTGCCGGTCCTGTCCGCCGCGGAGAACGTCGAGGTCCCTCTCCGGCTGATTCGCGCCGATCCCAAGGAGCGCGATCGGCGCGTGCGCGAGCTCCTCGAACTGGTCGGCCTGGGCAAGAGGATCAACCACCGGCCGCACGAGCTGTCGGGCGGCGAGCAACAACGGGTCGCAATCGCGCGGGCGCTCGCCAATCACCCGGATCTGCTCCTGGCCGACGAGCCCACCGGCCAGCTGGACTCTCGGACTGGGCGGAGCATCATGGCCGTCCTGCAGCACCTGGTCCGGAGTGAGGGCGTGACCGCGATCGTCGCGACCCACGACACGACACTGATCGATCTGGCCGATCGCGTCATCGAGCTGCGCGACGGCCAGGTGGTTGCGCCGTCGTGATGGCTTCCGCATAGTCGACCGCCGCTATCGCGTCGAGAGCCCCGTCTTCTGCAACCAGCGACTTGACGTCATCCGCCGACAAGCCAGCGCTAATCGCCATGCCGATGGCCTGTAGCCGTTGCTGGTCGCGTTCGTTGCGCGCGATCCCCTCGGCCTCGCGGATTCTGTCGGACGCATGAAGCAGTGCTAGCGCGGCTTCAGGATGCCCTCGCTGCCATGCCTCGACCAGCACCTCGAGACATTCAGCCACGCTGAGATCGTCATCGAGCAGCACAAAGCGCCGCGCCGCGGCGAGCGCTGGCTCAATGGCGCGATCGGCCTGGCCCATTCTCACCTGGACGACGGCGATACCAAGAAGCACCGCCGGATGAGGGTCGACCGACCCGGCTCGTCGATCAGCCTCCAGCGCCGCCTCGAACAGGTCGAACGCTTCATCGAAGTGCTCTTCATCCGCAGCGACTATCGCCAGGTTGGTCAGCGTCGACCCAGTCAGGGGATCGCCCGCGACACGCTTCAGCTCGAGGCCTTCCGTTAGAAGCTCTCGAGCTCGGCCCAGGTCGCCTGCCGTCCTCGAAACAACCCCGAGGCTGTTGATTGTTCGCGCCACCCAGGAGACTTCGCCGAGCTCGCGCCGGATCTCGAGACTCAGCTCGAGGCACGCGACGGCCCGCTCTGGCTGACGCCGCTCGTCGGCCAGCACGCCGGCCCAGTAGAGGGCGTCGGCATGAACGGTGTCCCGGCCCGGCGGTGCTGACGCAAGGGCTCGCTCGAGCCAGACTGAGCCCTCACGAGCACGTCCGAACTTGTACCAGAATGTGCCTGCGGCAGCGGCCAGTTCCAGGGCGTCCGTAGTTCGCTCAGGCGTTTCGAGCGCCGTGCCGAGGGCCGCGCGCAAGTCGTCCTCGTACGCTCGCAAATGCTCGTCCCCTGAGTCGATGGCCGCGGCAGAAGTGCGCGCGACGCCGCTTATCCAAGCCAGGTGCGCTGCGCGCGTCGCCGCGAGCTGACCTGCGTCGGCCAGCTCCTCGAGAGCGAACTCCCGAATCGCGGCAAGCAGTCGAAAACGCGCACGTCCGGCGCCACGGGCGTCGATCAGGCTCTTGTCGATAAGCCCCTCGAGAAGATCGAGGACAGCCGCCGACGGAATGTCGCGCTCGACGTGCTGCGCCAGATTCTCCGCGGCGTCCAGTCCGAAATCGCCGGCGAAGACCGCGGTTGTCTGCAAGAGGGCCTTCTCAGGCTCGGACAGCTGTTGGTAGCTCCATTCAACTGTGCTGCGCAGCGTCTGTTGCCGAAGCGGCGCGTCGACCGCGCCGCCGCTGAGGACAGGGAGTTGCTTCTCGAGACGCTCCAGGATCTGGGGCGGCGAGAGGACGCGCGTGCGTGCCGCGGCTAGCTCGATCGCGAGTGGCAGTCCGTCGAGCCGCTCGGCGAGAGTCGCGATGGCCGCGGCTTCGTCGCTCGTCGGCTGGAACGTCGGCCGAACCGTGCGCGCGCGCGAGATGAACAGCTCTGTCGCCGAGTCAATCGAGAGTGGCTCAAGGCGCAGCTCGCGCTCGGCTCGGACGTGCAGCGTGGCGCGGCTCGTGACCAGGACGCGGATGCGTGGGCAGGTGTGGACAAGCGTGGCGATCAGGTCGCGGATCGCCGGCAGATGCTCCGCGGTCTCGAAGACCAGCAGGGCCTCGCGTGCGCGAAGCTGATCCGCGAGGACTTCCGCTGCGGTTCGACCAGGGTCAAGCTGGAGGCCCAGACCTTCGGCGATCATGACCGCTGCCGTTTCGACGTCGTCGATGGCCGCGAGGTCGACGTAGCCGGTTCCGTCGATGAACCGGCTCCGCGCGGCGTTCGCCACGTCAAGTGCCAGTGCCGTTTTGCCGATGCCCCCGGCACCGGTGACCGTGACCACGCGAGCCTCTCCCAGCAAGTGGGTGAGCTGTTCACGATCGGCCACCCGATCGACGAGTGCCTGGGGCGACGCGGGCAGATTCGATGGTGCAGCGTCGAGCGAGCGGGGCGCTCGATCATCTGCTTCGAGCCCGGCTGGCTCGAGCCGGTAGAGCTGCTCGATGCCAACGTCCTTGAGCCGGTGGCGTCCAAGGTCACGGATTGAACCGAGCTCATTGGCGATGTCGCTCACGAGTGAGGCAGTGGTGCCAGAAAGCAGAATCTGGCCCCCATGTGCGGCCGCCGCGATCCGAGCCGCGCGGTTGACGTCGATCCCGACGTAATCGTCGGCGGCGATGACTGCCCGACCGGTGTGCATCCCGATCCTGATTCGGACGCGTCCGTCTTCAGGCCACGGGTGCTGCTCGATTGTGGCTGTCATCTCAGCCGCTGCACGCGCCGCGAGCCGGGCGTCACCGAAGACCACGAAGAATCCGTCACCCTCGGTCGAGATCTCGAAGCCGTCGTGATGTGCCACCGCCGTACGAACGATCGCCTGCTGTTGTCCGTGGACTGCGACGTAGCGCTCGCCGAGCGCCGCGAGCAGTCGGGTGCTTCCCTCGACATCAGTGAACACAAAGGTGAGCTCACCAGCAGGTAGACGCCGCATGGTCAAAAGGTAGCCCGGGATGTGCGCTGCCGCACCCCACGCGGCGTAAGTCCGCAGCTACATTGGCGAAAAATCTGGGGATACGGCGAGGAGACCCGAGATGGCCAGCGGCGACGATATTTCCGATGTCTTGGCAGATGCGCTGGGCGAGGCCCTAAAGCAGCACGAGACGCGTCATCACACGCGACGCAGTGCAGCCCCCGCGGCACCGTCGTTGAACTCGATGCCGCATCTACGCAAGCTGTTGGCGAGCACCGGGGCAGAGACCGCAGCCGCGCACGAGCTCGCGCACTTCATCCACGAGGTCATCCAGGCGGAGCTGCGTCGGACACGCGCCTGAGCGCTTCCTCTAGGACGACGGGCGCGAGATCTGCGTGTGCAGGTACGTCTTCATCTTGATGCCCAGGTAGCCCTTTACCGGGTGGATCGACACGCCGCTCTTGGTCACGAGCGTGCTGATCGCCATGCCATTGCCGATGTACAGACCGATGTGCTGGTTGTTGCCCCACACGACCAGGTCGCCCAGCTGCGGATTGGTCTTGCTGACGAGGCCACGCTGCTTGAACCAGTTCACGTAGCCGGCCACGCTGCGGTAGCCGCCGATGCGGTCCTGAAGCGAGTGCTCGTGAAAACCGAACCAGACCAGTCCGGAGCAATCGAACAGGTTCGGGCCGGTCGCACGTTCCTTCCACTGGTCGCCAAGCTTTGAGTGGATCGTGTTGTAGACGAGGTCGTACTCGGTCGTGGCAGCCGCGCTGACGGCCGGAGCTGAGACCTGGACGAGTGCGGCCATAACGACCGCGATCAGAGCGATGCGCGTCGACAGAACGCGAAGCGAGGCCATCCTGAGTCCCTCCACCAGGTGGTCGCGGCACGCATTTGGGCTGGGGCGCTGGGGCGCGTGCCTTGTTGTCGGGAACCTTGGCCCTCGCTGAGGCCCCGGACTATGGTCCGTCAGTGCCAGTGTGGTACGGCCACGGTGCCATGTGCACGGACGCACCGCCGCGCGCGTAACCCTCGCCGGCTTGCTAGCGTCTGGCGGTGCGCGAGCCCCCAGCCGACCTGACCTATGACCAGATCCGAGCCGTCTTGGCGACCGAGTACGGCCTTGCGGTGAATGCCCTGACCTTCCTGCCGCTTGGTCACGACTCGGCGGCGTGGGTCTACAGGGCCACGGGCACGGACACCGATTGGTTCGTCAAGGTGCGCAAGGCGGTGACCAACGAGGCGGCGCTCATCGTCCCGCACTACCTCGCCGATCGTGGCGTGAGTCAGGTCGTGGCGCCGATTGCGACGCGCCACAGGGCGCTGTCAACGAGCGCCGGTCAATACGGTCTCATCGTCTACCGCTACGTCACAGAACGCACGGGTTTGGCGCAGGGCATGTCTGATCAACAGTGGGTCGACTACGGTGCCGTGCTGCGCCAGATCCACGACACGACGGTTACCCACGAGTTGCGCGATGTGATGCGCGTCGAATCGTTCGTGCCGGACGGCGGCCAATCGGTCGACACGCTCGACGGGCTAGTGGACGCCCGCGACTTCCAGACGGCGGGTCAGGCCACGATCGCGACTTTCTGGCGTGACAACCGGGCCACGATCAACCTCGTGCTCGAGCGCGCCCGCGGCATGGGCAAGCTGCTGAAGGCTGCCAACCCGCCGCTCCTGCTGTGCCACGCCGACATCCATACCAATAATGTTCTGGTCGACGACGAGCACGTCTGGATCACGGACTGGGACGAGACGATGCTCGCGCCGCGCGAACGCGACCTGATGTTCGTGATCGGCGGCATAGGCCCAGGCTTCGTCAGCGAACGCCAGGAGCGGCTGTTCTTCCAAGGCTATGGCGCCGTCGACGTCGATCCTGTCGCGCTCGCCTATTACCGCTACGCATGGGCCATCGCCGACGTCGGCTCATATGGCGAGCAGGTCTTCCTCCGCCCCGATCTGGGTGCGGTAGATCGGCACGAAGCAGTTGAACAATTCCTGGGCCTCTTCACGCCGGGCTCGATCGTCGACATCGCGCTCGGCTCCCAAGTCGACGACTAACCGGGACTCAGCCGATAGCATCCGGTCATGCCAGCGCCTGAAATACACACGCCCGACCACATCGAACACCGAGTCAAGACGTCAGACGGCCGAACTTTGGCCGTGGCCGAATGGGGCGACCCGGACGGCGTGGCGCTGATCTCGATGCACGGCACACCGGGCGGCCGGATCACCTATTGGGAAGACCCTGGGATCTATGCGCGCCACGGGCTGCGGCGTCTGACCTACGACCGGCCCGGCTACGGCGAGTCGACGCGCCGCAAGGGCCGCACCGTGGCTGACGTCGTAACGGACGTACAGGCAATCATCGACGCGCTCGGCATCGACAAGTTCGTCGTCAGTGGCGGCTCGGGCGGCGGTCCGCACTGCCTGGCGACAGCTGCGCTCATGCCCGATCGGGTTATTCGGTGCCTCGCGGAGGTTTCGATTGCCCCGTATCCGTCGGAAGGGCTCGACTGGCTCGATGGCATGACTGAGGGCAACATCGAGGAGTTCGATGCGGCGATGAAGGGCGAGGAGTATCACCGTCGCATCGCCGAGCGCGAGCGCCGCGTCACGCTCGATCGCCTCGCTGAAGGTCGCGCCGACTTCCTGGGCGACGGCTACGAACTGTCGGAGGCGGACAAGGCGCAGATGGCCAAACACCTGACGCGCGTCGCCGACCAGTTCTTCAACGCCCTCGCACCGGGCGTTGATGGTTGGGTGGATGACATGCTTGCCTTCGTTGCGCCGTGGGGATTTGAGGTCGCGGCGATCCGGGTCCCGACCGCGGTCAAGTACGGCCGAACGGACAACCTCGTCCCGCCCGCCCACGGCGACTGGCTCGCTGCCCACATCCCGAATGCGATCGTTGACGCTCACGACACGGCCGGCCACGCCGGCGACGACGCGGATGTCGACCGCGTCTATGGATGGCTAAGTGGAGAGATCAGCGACCTCTCAGCGAGCGGATAACAGACTCACAGGCCGCGTCTCGAACATCTTCAGATGGTCACCAAACGCCGCGCCACGGTCGGCACCCTTGTAGTCCTCCTCCTCGTGGGCGTCGCCGGCGCGGCGGGCCTCATCTACTTCTTCGGCAACAAGGCGCCCGGATCGGCGTCGATCAACGATGCGGCCAATGTCGCAGCCTCTGCCGAGCCGTCGGGGGGCGCTGCCCAATCGAGCGGCAGCCTCGACGGCACCTGGACGGTCGACGCGAGCATCGGTTCGTACAGTGACTACTCGAGCGCCTGGGCCGGCTTCCGCGTCGAAGAGGTGCTGTCCAACATCGGCAACAACACTGCCATCGGCCGCACGCCGAACGTCTCAGGGACGTTGACGCTCAACGGTCAGACGCTCACAGCGACCAAGATCAACGTCGACCTGACCACGATCACGAGCGATCAGCCACGCCGCGATCAGCCGATCCAGCGCACCCTCGAGACGAGCACGTACCCGACTGCCACGTTCGAGCTGACCCAGCCGATCAGCCTTCTACAGGCTCCTGCGGAGGGCGTGACCTACAACCTCACGGCGGTTGGCAACATGACCGTCCACGGCGTCACGAAACAGGTTTCCGTGGACCTGCACGCGCAACTAAAGAACGGCGTCATCGTGGTTGTTGGCTCCACGCCGTTCAGCTTCGCCGACTACAACATGACCGCTCCACAGGCCCCCGTCGTGCTGTCCGTCGACGACCACGGCACGATCGAGTTCCAGCTCTTCTTCTCGCACTGATCTAACGTGCTGCCCAGTGATCGCGCTGGGGGCTTCGGCTGATCTGGTCATCTTCCTCGTCAGCATCGTCGCGGGCCTGCTCGGGTCTCTGGGCGGCGTGGGCGGCGGCCTGGTCATCGTTCCGGTCCTGACGCTGTTCTTTGGTGTCGACATCCATCTCGCTGCCGGTGCGAGCATCGTCGCGGTCATCGCCACGAGCTCCGGTGCGGCCGTTGCTTTCCTGCGCGATGGCTGGGCCAATGTCCGCGTCGGCATGTTCCTGCAGGTTGCGACCGTGGCCGGCGCGATGGTCGGAGCCTTGATCGCACCAAACGTCCCGACCCAGGTCCTGTTGTTGACTCTGGGCGTCGTGCTGCTGATTTCAGTTGTTATGCAGGTGGCGCGCCTCGCGGATGAGCCGGCGCAGGCGGCGCCCGACACGCCCGACAGGCTGCGCTTGGGCGGTAGCTTCTACAGCCTGCGCCTGGCACGCACGCTCGACTACCGACCGCAGCGCGTGGGCGCGGGTTTCGCGATGATGGCCGTAGCGGGGGTCATTTCAGGTCTGCTGGGCATCGGCTCGGGAGCCCTGAAAGTGCTGGCCATGGACGGGCTGATGCGCCTGCCCATGAAGGTCAGCTCGGCCACCAGCAACTTCATGATCGGCGTCACCGCGGCGGCATCTGTCGGCATCTACATCGCCCGCGACTACGTCGATGCCACGCTCGTCGCGCCGGTCGTGCTGGGCATCCTGATCGGTGCGGTCAGCGGCGCACGACTGCTGCCGCGGCTGACCAATCAGCACGTGCGCATCGTGTTCATCCCCGTGCTTCTCTTGATCGCGATCGAGACGCTGCTGCGCGGGTTGGGCATCAACCTGTGACCGAGGAGCGCTTCGAGCGCATAGCCGCATGGGTTCTTGCCGCTGGCGTCGCCGTCAGCGCGACTCTCGTCGCCGTGGGCTTCGCAGCGTCGTTCCTCGTCGGCTGGACGGGCTCGCTCGGCGGTGCTCCGATACCGCCAACGGACACGACTGATTTCAGCGGGCTCATCCAACGGCTGGTCCTGCTGCAGCCGTTGGCGATCGTCCAAGCCGGCCTCGTTGTGCTAATTGCCACGCCCGTCATGCGCGTCGCGGTCACGGCCGTCGGCTTCTGGCGCCAGCACGACGGGCTGTACATAGGCCTCGCACTGCTCGTCCTCGCCCTGCTCGCGGTCAGCTTCAGCCTGCTCCGCTGAAGCGAGGGGGCCCGACAGCCGCCGCCGTTCTCCGAGGCGACCTTCGGCACATCACCGCGGTGCCGAATGGCCCGTGGCATCTATTGGCTTCCGACATATACCAACGTCACGCATATATCCGTATGCAACATGTAACGAGGTTGGAATAGGTGCTCCCGCTCAGCGACGACCTGGACGAGCTCCAATCCGCGATGTTGCGCGCGCTCGCGAGCCGCACCCGACTCAGGATCCTCCACGCTCTGGCCACTGGCGCGGCCGAGGTGCATGACCTGGCTGATGCCTTGGGCATGACGCAGACGGCAACCTCCCAACATCTCGCCGCATTGCGCGCCGTGGGTGTAGTCGAGGCCGAGCGCGACGGACGTTCAATGCATTACCGCGTGGCCGATCCGGATCTCGTAGCCGCCTGCGATCTGTTGCGCAGCGTGCTCGTGCGCCGCCTCGCCCACCTGGGCGACCTCGCGGCGGGCGCCGATGACCGAGGGCACTTCTCAACTGTCGTTACCGCCACACAGCATTGAAAGGAGCTCTTCATGGCTGAGCAAGAGAAACTCGTCATTCTGGCCACGCACGGCCCCCATACCCCTGAGCTGGCCACCATCCCGTTCGTAATGGCGTGCGCCGCTCTGGCGTCTGACGTCGATGTTGTCATGGGCTTTCAGGGCGATGGCGTATGCCTGATGCACCAGGGCGAGCCGGAGACGGTCGAGGCAGCCGGCTTTCCGCCGCTCGCGAAGCTCGTCAACGACTTCCGCGAGCTGGGCGGCAAGGCCCTTGTGTGCGGCCCGTGCGTCAACAGTCGTGGCATCGCGGACACATTGATCGAAGGCTCCGAGATCGTCGCTGCTGCGCGCTTCGTGGCTGAGATCACCTCGGCCAAGGCAACCCTCACGTACTGAAGCAACCAACCAACACCGCGAAAGGGATAAACCGATGACCGCTACCGCCGAGTTCGACACCATCGTCGCCGACAAGGTGATCGACGCCCGTGGCGCCGCCTGCCCGGGTCCGCTGCTCGAAGCCAAGAAGGGCATGGGCACGATCAATGTGGGCCAGGTCATTGAGATCTGGTCCACCGATCCGGTGACCAAGACCGACATCGGCGCCTGGTCAACGAAGGTAGGCCACGTCTTCCTTGGCTCCACGGCCGCCGACGGCTACGACCGCGTCTTCGTTCAGCGCGGCAAGTAAAGACAGCACGCGATGACCACACTCGCCCCGGCTAGGACCGGTGCCACGGAGAAATCCTTCGTTCCCCGGATCCTGGTCTTCTCGACCAACAACATCAGCGATCCTGGCATCGATCTCGCCGGCAGCTCGCACATGTCCTACTCGCCGGGCGTCGTGGTCATCAGCATGCCGTGCACCAGCGGGATCCGGCCAAGCTGGATCCAGCATGCAATTCGGCAGGGATTTGACGGCGTGTTCATCGCCTCTGATGGCGACGAATGCGCCTATCTCGCCGATTGTTCCGAGCGGGCCTCGCGCATCATGGCCCAGGCCCAAGCCCTGCTGACCGCCGATGGCTATCAGCAGGGGCGTCTGCGCATGGCGGCCATCTGCTCGGTCTGTGCCGAGCCGTTCACCCGCCACGTCACCCAATTCAGCGCAGCGCTGGCCGAGCTTGGCCCGGCCGCGCAGACGGCTTCGAGAGGGGTGCTGTCATGACCGACTACGACGTCCTCGTCGTGGGCGCCGAAATCGGCGGCATGGAATCCGCCCTGAAACTCGGTGACATGGGTTACAAGGTCCTGCTGGTCGAGCGCGAGGCCAGCGTCGGCGGCAAGATGATCCTGCTGTCCAAGGTCTTCCCAACCCTCGACTGCGCGAGCTGCATCAGCACGCCCAAGATGGCAGCCTCGATCCACCATCCCAACGTCACGACCATGACCTACACCGAGGTCGACGGGATCGACCCGACGAACGACGGGCACTTCGCAGCTCAGATCCGGCGCAAGGCCCGCCACGTTAACGAGGTCACCTGCACCGGCTGCTCACTGTGTGAGACGGCGTGCACCGTCGCGGTTCCTGACCAGTTCAACGCCGACCTCGTCCAGCGCCGTGCGGCATACATCGCCTTTCCCCAGGCCGTGCCCAAGAAGGCGGTCATCGAGCGCGCCGGCTCGTCGCCCTGCTCGTACACCTGCCCAGCCGGCATTTCCGCGCACGGGTACGTGTCGCTCATTCGCAGCGGCGAGTACGAGAAGGCCTTTCAACTTGTCCTCGATGCCACCCCACTGGTCGGCACCCTGGGCCGCGCCTGCTACGCCCCGTGCGAAGTCGACTGCACACGCGGCTCGCTCGAGGGGCCGCTGCCCATCCGTCGCCTGAAGCGCTTCATCGCCGACGTCCACTACGACACATTCGACGGCCCAGGCGTCGAGATCCCCATCCCCAACGGCCATCGCGTGGCCATCGTCGGGTCAGGTCCGGCCGGCCTGACTGCCGCCTGGCAGCTGGCGCGCAAGGGTTACACGGTCAAGATCTTCGAGGCGGCCGCGGTCGCCGGCGGTTTCCTGCGCCGCGCCATCCCCGCCTATCGGCTGCCGGCCGAAGTGGTCGAGCAGGACATCTCCAACGTCACGGCACTGGGCGTTGAGATCGCCACCAACGCGCCGGTCAAGGACCTCGCGGCACTGCATGCCGATGGTTACGAAGCCGTGCTATTGGCCACGGGCACGTCCCGCTCGACCGGCCTGAACGTACCCGGCGACACCCTCGACGGCGTGCTCGCCGGTACGGACTTCCTGTGCTCGGTCAAGATGGGCGACAAGGCCGATCTGGCGGGTCGCCGCGTGCTCGTGATCGGTGGCGGCAACGTCGCCATGGACACCGCCCGGACCGCCCGGAGGCTGGGCGCTGCCGAAGTGACGGTCGTCTACCGCCGCAGCCGGGCACAGATGCCGGCTCAGCACGTGGAGGCTGCGGACGCCGAGGCTGAGGGGGCGAAGTTCATCTTTGATGCCGCCCCAGTCGAGGTGCTCGAGGATGGCAACGGACGCGTCCGCGCGCTGCGTGCAATCAAGATGGCGACGTCGCCGCGCCGGCTCGAACGGCACGAACGGCGGCGCACGGCGCAGTGAGCTGAAGCCCATCGCGGGGTCCGAGTTCGAGATCGCGGCCGACGTGGTCATCGCCGCCGTGGGCATGAGCCCGGACACGGATGGCTTCGGCGCAGACCTCGCGGCCAATGCCCGCGGCCAGGTCGTGGTCGACCCGGACACGCTTCAGAGCGCAACTCCGTGGCTGTTTGCCGCAGGCGACGTGGTCACCGGTGCGTCCGACATCACTCGCGCCGCAGGCGCCGGCCAACGGGCCGCCTTCGCGATCGACCGCTTCGTCAATGGTCAGGAGATGACTGGCTTCGATGTGCGTCTGCCGGTTGTCGACAAGGCGTCCGTGCTCGAACGCCAGAAGGCCTATCGACTGGCAATCGGCGAGGCACCGAATGAGACTCTCAGCGCGGCGCCGACCGATTTCAGTGAGGTCGAGCGCCCCATGACAGAGGCCGAGGCGCGCCGCGGCGCCGGGCTGTGCCTTGACTGCGGCGTCTGCTCCGAGTGCGGTGAGTGCGTCGATGCCTGCCCGGTGGACAACTGCATTGATCTGCGTGCCATCGATCAGGAGCAGCGAGTCGAGGTGGGCGCCGTCGTTGTCGCCACGGGCTTCAAGCTGTTTGCCGCCGACCTCAAGCCGGAGTACGGCTACGGCACCTTCAAGAACGTCATCACCGGCATGCAGATGGATCGTCTACTCGCGCCGACACGGCCCTTCAACACGATCCTGCGGCCCGGTGACGGCAAGGTGCCCGAGCGGATCGCATACGTGCTGTGCACCGGCTCGCGTGACGAGACGGTGGGTAACCCGCTGTGCTCGCGCTTCTGCTGCATGTACTCGATCAAGCAGAACCAGCTGATCATGGGCGCCCTGCCCATCGCCGACGTGACCGTTCATTACATGGACATCCGCGCGCCGGGCAAGCGCTACGACGAGTTCTACGAGCAGGCCAAACAGATGGGCGCCAACTACGTCAAAGGCCGCGTGTCCAAGATCACCGAGAAGCCGAACGGCGACCTGGTCCTGCGCTACGAGGACATCGAGCACGGCGGGGTAGTGGTCGAGGCGGAGTACGACCTGGTCGTGCTGGCCGTGGGCGTCCAGCCCAACTCGGATGCCGAGGCCCTGTTCCTCGAAGGATCACTGGCCACCGACGAATACCACTACGTCGCCGAGCCCGACGAGGACTCCAACCCAGGCCAGACCAGCATCCCCGGCGTGTTTGTCTCTGGCGCCGCCTCGGGTGCCAAGGACATCGCCGACTCGATCCTGCACGCCGGCTCGACCGTCGCCCAGGTGGCGGCGTTCCTCGAGCAGGCCCGCGGACCCGCCGCCAGCACTCCAACGGAGGAAGCCACGGACCTTGGCGGCCTACGGCCGGGCCGGGCCCTACCGGTAGCGGCAATTCGCAAGGCGCCCTCCATGGCCGGAGCGACCTCGGGCGGGGAGGTGCGGTCGTGACAACACCGGAACGCCGGATCGGCGTCTACGTCTGCCATTGCGGCGGAAACATCAGCGACCACGTGGATATCGACAAGGTTGTTGATGCAGCGGCCAGGGAGCCCGGCGTGGTCGTGTCGCGCCAGATGATGTTTGCCTGCTCCGATGCCGGTCAGGGCGAGATGGAACAGGACATCGAGAAGCTCGACCTCGACGGGATGGTCGTGGCCTCGTGCTCACCCAAGCTTCATGTCGTCACCTTCCGCGGCGTGGCCAAGCGCGCGGGCCTCAACCCGTACGAGTACACCCAGGTCAACGTGCGCGAGCAGGCTTCGTGGGTTGAAAGCGATGACCTGAACGCGACGACCAACAAGGTCATCAACCTCGTCCTGTCGGGCATCGCCCACACGCGCCTGAGCGAGCCGCTCGAGCCGATCGTGGTCGAGACCACGCAGAAGACCCTGATCATTGGCGGTGGCGTGGCCGGCCTGCGCGCCGCCATCGGCCTGGCCGACATCGGCCTGGGCGTCTTCCTGATCGAGCGCGCGGCCAAGCTGGGCGGCTGGGTCGGGGAATTCGAAGAGATGTACCAGGCCGGCAAGAACGGTCGGGCGCTCATCGCCGAGCTGATTGCGCAGATCGAGGCGCGGCCGTCGATCAACGTCTTCACGCAGGCCGAGCTGATCAGCAAGTCAGGCAGCTTCGGCAACTACACCGCCGGCATCAGGCTGGGCGGCAGTGGCGGTGAGACGCTCACGGTGCAGGTCGGTTCGATCATCGTGGCCACCGGGTTCGACGCCTACGCGCCCGACGCCGGCGAGTACGGCTACGGCATCGATGGCGTGGTCACGCTGCCTGAGTTCAAGACGATGATCGACGGCAGCGCCGGCACTCTGGAGTACCACGGCAAGCCGGTGCGCAGCGTGGCGTACATCTACTGCGTCGGAAGCCGCGAGCCCGCCGACACGCCGGACTGCAACGCTTACTGCTCGCGCTACTGCTGTGCGGCCACCGTGGCTGCCTCGGTCCAGCTCGCTCAACTTGACGCGCAGGTCCACCAGTACCACCTGTACCGTGACATGCGCACGTACGGCAAGTACGAGCTCATGTACACGCAGTCGCGCGAGCTGGGTTCGGTGTTCATGAAATTCGCGGATGACGCTCCGCCGGCCGTCGAGCGCGGCAAGGACGGGCTGCTCGTCACGGTCCGCGACCTGCTCACCAGCACGGCCGACGGCGGCGAGGAGCTGGTCATTCCAGCCGACCTCGTCGTGCTCGTCACGGGCATGGTCCCGCGTGCCAACCAGGAGCTGGTCGACATCCTCAAGCTGCCCCTGGGCAGCGACGGCTTTTTCAACGAGATCCATCCCAAGCTGCGTCCGGTCGAGACAATGGTCGACGGCGTCTACATCGCCGGCGCCTGCCAGGGGCCGCGGAACTCGAGCGAGAGCGTCGCCTCGGGCCTGGCGGCGGTGACCCAGAGCGCGGTCATCCTGAAGAAGGGTTACGCCGAGCTCGACCCGCTGGTCGCGGTCGTCGATGCCGCGGCCTGCACCGCGTGCGGGTTGTGCGTGGAGGCGTGCCCCTATGCGGCGATCGAGATGGCGACGGTCGAGGGCAAGGAGCTGGCAGTGATCAGCAAGACCGGCTGCAAGAGCTGTGGCGGCTGTGTGCCTGTGTGTCCCGAGGGCGCAATCGATCTCCTCGGCTACACCAACGCCCAGATCACCTCAATGATCGACAGCCTGCTGGAGGTCCCGATCTCATGAACGCCCCCAACCGCGCCCTACGCGAAATCATCCGCGAGGAGCCGGTCATGCGCGGCCAGATCCTGGCGGCGCTCGCACAAGGGCCGCGCACCATCCCCGAGATCGCGGTCGAGCTCGGTGTGCCCAACCACGAGGCCGTCCTGTGGGTCATGGGCATGCGCCGCTACGGACACGTGGCAGAGGTCAAGGGCGTCACCGACGACGGCTACTTCCGCTACGAGGCCGTCGTCAAGACTCCGCCGCGCGCACCCTCCGCCCGCGACGAAAGCGAGGATCGGGCATGACCGCCGCCGTCATTGACACGGGCCTGCTGACCGACATCAAACGCTTCGGCGCGGCTGACGTCTCGGCCTGCTTCAGCTGTGGCACCTGCACCGCGATCTGTCCACTTGTGGGCGATGACAACACCTTCCCGCGGCGGATGATCCGGTACGCCCAGGTCGGCATGCGTGACAAGCTGCTCTCGAGCAAAGAATTGTGGTCGTGTTACGCCTGTGGTGAGTGCTCGGACAGCTGCCCCACACAGGCCGAGCCGAGTGAGTTCATGGCTGCGGCGCGACGCTATGCCATCGCCAGCTACGACCGAACGGGCTTCGCCCGGTTGATGTACACGCGACCATTCCTGGGCACGGTGATCAGCCTGTTGCTGGCTGCGTTCTTCGCCCTGTTCATGTACACGGCGCACGGCCCAATGAACGGCACGACGCTGGACATCTTCGCCTTCATCCCCGAAGAGCTGATCCACAACACGGGCATCCTGGTCATGATCATCATCTTTGCTGCGGGCCTGCTCGGCTTGGCAACAATGGCTCGGCGGGTATCGCGCGACAACGGCGTGACGCTGCGTTCGATGTTCGCTGGCCGTGCCGCTCTGTCAAAGGCGGCCGGCGCGGCGTGGGACGCAATCGCTGTCGATACGCTCGCCCAGCGCCGTTACCGCAAGGATTGCGAGTCACCGGACAACGCCGTGCCCTGGTATCGCGCGCGCTGGTTCATCCACGCCGCAGCAATGTGGGGCTTCCTGGGCCTGCTCGCGGCGACCGTCATCGACTATGGCCTGGCCGTCGTGGGCATCAAGGCGACAGGAACGCCGGTGCCCATCTGGTACCCGGTGCGCCTGCTCGGAACGATCGCCGGCATAGCCCTGGTGTACGGCACGGCGATGCTCATGTGGCGCCGCTACCGACACGCCGACCGGTCACTGAAAACGTCGACTGCGGCCGACTGGACGTTCCTTGTCCTGCTCCTCGTGGCCGGCCTGACGGGTTTCGCGATCGAGCTTGGCCTGTACCTGCCCGAACCGCCCGTGTGGGGCTACTGGCTGTTCCTGTTCCACGTCGCCGTGGCCATGGAGCTCGTGCTCCTCGCCCCATTCATCAAGTTCGCGCATGCGATCTACCGACCGCTGGCGCTCTTCTTCATGTCGTTCGTAGCCAAGGAGGCAGTTTCGTGAACGCCACATTAGTCAAGGCCTCACCAGTCGTGCATGAACACCACGAGCGGCTCGTGAAGCACGTCGATCGCATGCCAAGGACGGGCGATTTGATCGACAGTGGACAGTCCGGCGAGCTCAAGATCGCGCTGGACGAAACATGCGGATTCCTGAGCGACCTGCTCGTGCCGCACATGGAGGCAGCCGAGCGCGCGCTCTACCCGGAATTGGAGCGAGTACTTCAGAACCGGCACTCAATGACGCCGATGCGCCGCGAGCACGACGTGATTCGTGCCGAAGTCAAGAAGCTCGACGCAATGCGCGCGAGTGTCGGCGATCAACCTCTGCCTCCGCGTGATGCAGTCAAGCTTCGCCGAACGATCTTCCAGCTCTATGCCCTGCTCAAGATCCATCTGGCCGAAGAGCTGCTCTATGCCGACATGATCGAGCACGGAGCCTCCGTCGAGCGCGAGGCAGCCCTAGCCGCCGCGATGGAGCATGCCGGCACCGCAACGTTCTAGCCGACTATTCTCCTGAGGCATATGCATGCCTCGGCGAAGCGACCGGCTCAAGACCGGGCTGATCCGGATAGCACCGACCGGCCGGACAGTGACCAGATTGCGTCAGATCGCGACGCGGCCGGCACGCCCACGCACCGAGGCTGGGCGCCAGCCGGCAGTCGTCGGCGGTGGATGGAGCCCTTCGTCCTCGTGCTGCTCGCCGGTGGTGGAACGCACGGCTATGCGGTCATTGCCCAACTAGAAGAAATGGGCATCACCGGCACGAGCGTTGACATTGGCCAGGTCTACCGGACGTTGCGCGACCTCGAAGAAGCCGGTCACGTCACCTCGCAATGGTCCGACGACCCCACTGGACCACGGCGGCGGGAGTACCGCTTGACGGCCAGCGGTTACGAAGAACTCGACGAGTGGGCGGCGGTCATGAAGGAGCGGACGCGCCTGATTGCGGAGTTCGATGCTCTCTACTTCCAGTTCGTCAGCGCGGTTCGGCGTTAGCTTCGCGCAGATCAGACCGGTTGGGTCGCGGCGTGGTCGATGCCACGCGCAAGAACGTCCTTCTCACTCGCCGACAGATCGCGATCGATCACGCCCAGGTACAACTCTTCTTCGGCGAGATGAACCTTGAGCAGGCTGTACAGGCGGAAGAGGACTCGCCTCAGGCCGATAGCCTCCTCGCCCTCGAATTGGCCCCTCTCGATCGCCTGGCGGTAGTGGCACAGAGCCTCGAATAGTCGCCTGAGACGAGCGTGTTCCTCACGCATTGGGTCCATCGAGTGGCGGTGCTCCATCAACCGGTCAAGCTCGCTGTAAAGCGTGGTCTCGATCGCCTCGATGTGTGGCACGAGCTGAGTCGAGATGAACTGGCACTCGACCTCAAAGTCTCGGGCGAACGTGTCGATGTCGACGGTCGTGATCTCGTTCGCCAGCACGGGCAATCTGTCGACGTGTTCCATGATCCGGTCATGGTGCTCATGCGAAGTGGCATGTAGCGACCGGAGACCGCATGAGGAGGCCGTGCCGGTCATCTTTGGGCCGCGCTTTTGAGCGCCACGGCGCGCCCATCGCCGCTCACGCCCAGATCGACGCTGATGCCCATCTTGGCGAGCATCACGGTCATGCCCGGGCCTATGTGCTGGGCGGCGACCCGATCGACTTTGTGGTCCAGCAGAAACCGCGCTATCCGCGCGTGATGGCCACCCTCGCCGTCAGCGTCATGCAGGCGATCCCATTCGACATCAAAGTCGAGCCACTCGGTCACCATGCCGTCTTCGACCTGGGCAACTGTGACTCGCGGCGCGCGACCCCAGCTCTGATCAACGTGACCGGTGGGTGTTGTTGGGATGGCGAAACGCATTGTCTCGGGACTCCATGTCGAGAGAGGAAGGACGGCGACCGTGCTGCGGGCGGCCGCCGTCAGGGTTATGCGAAATTCAGCTGGCGGGTCACTAGACGCGACCCTTGGGCACGGTCAGCCAGTACGCCTTGTTGAACATGACCTTGCCCAGGTGCCAAACGCGGTTTGGCTTGGGTGGCCGTGGCGGATGCTCGTAGTCGAAGCGCAACAGCGTGCCCTTGCCATCGCCGATCTCAAAGAAGCACATCACGTTGCCTTCATAGGACGCGTGCTTGGCGTTGGGCTCGCGGCCGATGATCGCGGCTGCGACGCGCTCGGCGACGACGGGCGCCTCGAAATGAGCCGTCGAACCGGCCTTGGAGAGGGGAAGGTCAGTTGCGTCGCCGAGCGCGTAGACGTTGGATCTGCCGCCAACCAGGAGGGTGTGGCGGTCAGTGGGCAGCCAGCCGCCGGGCGCGGGGGCGAGTCCTGAGTCGATCAGGAACTGGGCGCCCTTGTGCGGCGGAACGAGGATGAGCAGGTCGTAGGGCAGCTCCTCGCCCTCAAGGCTCTGGAGCACCTTGCGCTGCGCGTCGATCGTCTCGACGTTGAAGAACGTGTGCAGCTCGATGCCCTTCTGCTCGAGCACCGGCGTGGCCATCTCGCTGACCGATTCGATCGTGAAGGCACGGCCGATGGGTGAACAGAAATGGATCTCGCTCTTGTCGCGCAGGTGCCGCTGGCGAAGCTCTGCCTCCACCAGGAAGCTGACCTCGAGCGGCGCCGGCGGGCACTTGTAAGGCATGCCCGCGATAGCCACGACGATCTTGCCGCCTTTGAAGGCGTCGAGGGCGGTGCGCAGCTTCTGTGCGGCTTCAGCCGTGTAGAAGTGGTGCGCCTCAGTGTCGAAATTGGCCAACTCCTCGGGCACGATGCGCGAGCCGGTGGCCAGCACGAGCTGGTCGTAGCCAAGCTTCTCGCCCGTGGCGAGTTCAACCGTGTTCGTCGCCTCATCGACTCGCACCACTTCTGCGGTGACGAGCTTGATGCGTGAATCGAGCAGGCCGCGCTCGGGCCGACTGAGCTTGCTGGCTCGTTCGTGCCCGAAGGCGATGTACATGAAGCCCGGCTGGTAGACGTGCTGACCGGAACTGTCGACGACCGTGACGCTCGCCTGGCCGCCGTCGATCTGCTTCTTGAGCTTGCGTCCCAGCAGGTTGGCGACGATCGTGCCACCCACGCCGCCGCCCAGGATTACGACTCGCTTCATCGTGGGTATCCCGTCGCTCAGTGCGTCTTCTCGACGACGATCTCGTCGAAGCCGTCACGGGCGGTGACTGAGACAAGCCGGTGGCCGGCCTTCTCGACCCACTTGGGGATGTCCGTCTTTGAGCCGTTGTCCGACGAATAGACGGCAAGGAGAGCACCGGGCTGCGACTCGCGGATGGCGCGGATGAGCTCCATCAGCGGGCCCGGGCAGAAGCTGCCGCGCGCGTCGATCACACGCGGTGTGACCGCTGCAGGCGATTCGACAGTCATGGAATTCACACTTTCGTTTGAAGTTGGGATCAGATGAACAGGCTTGCGGTGTTGGGCTGGGTCATCAGCTCGATCACGGTCGCGGCGCCGGCGGGCTCGCCCAGGCCGTCGATCATGTCCTCGCGCTTGAGGCCGAACATCTCCATCGTCATCTGGCACGGGATGAACTCGACGCCGAGCGCCTGGCACGCCTCGAGCAGCTCGGCTGGCTTGGCCACGTTGTACTGCTTGGAGAGCTTGCCGATCATCCACGGTCCCATGCCCAGGAAGTTCATCTTGGACAGCTTCAGGTGGTCGATGCCCGGGCGCTGCATGAGCGTCAGCATCTTCTGCATCCAGTTCTCGCCAACGATGCGGCGCTGGTTCTTGACGAAGGGGAGCAGGCCCCAGAAGGTGATGAATACGCTGGTCTTGTAACCCGAAGCCGCGGCTGCGCTGGACATGATCAGCGTCGGCCAGATCTTGTCGAGCTCGCCACTCCAGTTGATGATCACGAGCTGCTTGGTGGTTGGTCCAGCCTCGGAGAAGGCGGCCGTGAACTCGCTTGGGATCGGAGTCTCAGCGACGCTCTGATGTTCAGCGATGGCAGTCATCTCGGTGCCTCACTTCCTGCGCAGGACGAAGCGGTAGACGCCGTCCTGGATGCTGTTTTCGACCAGCTCGTTGCCCGTGCTCCGGCTCCACGCGGCGAAGTCCGCGACCGCGCCCGGATCGGTGGCCAGCACTTCGAGCAGCTCGCCGGCGGGGATGGTCTTGATGGCCTGCGCCGTCTTGACGATCGGCATCGGGCATTTCAGCCCGCGTGCGTCGAGGACCGTTGAGGTCGGCATTGGTTCTCCTTTCAGATGAATACGACTTGGCCTTGGCCGGCGTTGACGTAGAACGTGGCGATACCCTCGACGCCGTCGACGAGCGGATCGAGCTCTTCGCTTGAAAGCCCCAGGATGTCCATCGACAGCGAGCAGGCCTGGATATCGACCTCGCCGATGTCCTTGGCGTCGCGGAAGGTCTGTGCCCACGGCTGCTGGCCGGCGCCGCGCATGCGCGCCACGGCCGCCGCACCGTCCGTGCCCGCCTCGGGCGCGAGGGGCAGGATCGAGTCGATCCGGTCGGCACGAAATGCGTCGAGTGCCCAGTACTGCAGGAAAACGTGCACCGGCTTGCCGAGCGCCGCGGCGCCGGCCGTCAGCACGGCCGCAGCCTGGAGCTTGTCGTCCGTGCCGGAGAAGAGGACGAGGTTGATGGGTTCGTCGGTCATGCCTTGACTCCTACGGCGGCCAATGGCGCGGCCGCGACTGCGACGGTGGACAGATGGCTGAGCCGGCGCTGAAGGAAGCCACGCATGACTGAGCACGCGACCATGACTTCCGGGTCCGTCAGCTGGTAGCGGATCTCGCGACCATTGCGTTCGATCTCGACCAGGCCGGATGAGCGCAGAAGCGCCAGGTGCTGACTGGCGTTCGGTTGGCTGATACCCATCGTCTGGGCGATGCGCCCGACTTCCATGGGTCCGTCGGCGAGCAGGTGAAGCATCTCCAGTCGCCGTGGGTGGGCAAGCATGCGCAGAACGCTCGCCTGCATCTCGTAGATCGCTTCCATGAGTCAGTTATCGCCATATGCGAATGCGCGCATATGTGGCAGATGGCGTGTAAAGGACGTGCCGTCAGTCACAATCAGCGGCCATGGCACGCGCGCTCGTCTCTGTATCTCCGGCCGCTGGTCGCGGCCACGATCCGGGCCGCCGCGATCGTTTGGCCGCGGCCATCACGAAGGCGCTGACGGAGCGCGGTTTCACGGCCGACTTTCCGTTGGCCGCCTCTGCCGACGAGGCGGCCGACCTGCTCCGCAACGCGCACGCGAACGGCTACGAGCTTGCGGTCGTGGCCGGTGGCGACGGCACGGTCAGGCTGGGCGTCAATGCGCTGGCGGGTGGCGAACTGCCGCTGGGCATCGTGCCGCTCGGCACGGGCAACCTGCTCGCGGCCACGCTCGGAATCTCGCGCGATCCGTTTGTCGCGGCGAAGCGCCTCGCGACGGCGAGTCCCGTCACGATCGACACCGGGCTGCTCCAGCTCGACGGCCGAGCCGAGTATTTCGCCGTTGCCGCCGGTGTGGGCTTCGACGCGCGGGTCATGTCCTCGACTTCGTCAGAGGCCAAGCGGCGCTTCGGCGTCCTGGCCTACTTCGCGACGATGGCGCGGCTCGTCGCGTCACTGCCGGTGGCCCAGGCAGAAATCGTGGTCGACGGCCGGACCTATGAGCTGCCAACCGTGGCGGTGCTCGTCGCCAACTGCGGCCAGATCGTGCCCGGCATCCTGGGGCCGCGCGTGACGCTCGACCCGGCGGACGGCGTACTCGACGTCATCGCGATCAAGGGCGGGCCATGGCTGACCAAGCTGCCCATCGCCGCGCGCTCTGCGCTTGACTCACTCCTGCGCGGCAGCACGGAACACGGCGGCCACTCGATCCGGCTGCGCGGCGAGCAGATCAGCGTGAGCACAGAGCCACCCGAGCCGATGCAGATCGACGGCGACCTGATGCCCGACACCGGCGGCTTCCGCGCGACGATCCAGAAGATGTCGCTGACGGTGCTCGTCTAGGCCGCCGGACCGCGCGCCAGCTCGAGCGTCTCCGCCATCGACAGGCGCCGGCCCGCCTCCTCTGCTTCGTTCAGCTCGCCGGCTGTCAGGCTCGCGCGTGCCTCTTCAACATACGGACGTCCCGGTGCGTTCTCCGAGTACGCAACCACGATGCCCTCCTTGCTGGCCAGGATGTCGGCGGCGATCGCGATCTGGACGGCGTCGGCCGCTCGACCTTCGATTGCCGCAACGGCCGCCAGGCCGATGAGCGATATGCCAATTCCCCGCATGCTGCCCACGTCATCGTGGGCGCGCACCGATTCGAGCAGAGCCTGCCTCGCTGCCGGCGCGTCCTGCACCTTGAGATAGACGCCACCCATCTCGGTCAGCACCCGCGCCTCTTCCGCCCGGTCGCCGACCTGTTCAAACGCATGCAGCGACTGCTGATACAGCTCGATTGCGCCAGCGGACTCGCCAGCCATGGCGCGTAGCAGGGCGAGAGAGCTGAGGGACAACGCACTGCCTTGGACCTCCGTTAACGACCGCTGTTGGGCGAGTGCATCGGTGAGCCGCTCCTCCGCCGTCGCCACATCGCCCGACGCCAACGAGACGATGCCATCGATGAGCGCGGCGCGCGACGCCTCGAACGGGAGTCCATTGACCCGGCTGAGCTCCATAGCCTGTTCTGCCCATTCGTGCGCCTCGGCCAGATCGAAGCCGAGACGGATGAACCCGAGGAAGTAAGCCGCACACGCCATGGCCGCGACCGTCACTGATCTCCTTCGCGATCTGGTAGGACTCGAGGCTCGCATCGGACGCAGCCGTGTTTTCGCCGAGCGAGCTCGATGCGATTGCCGCTGTCAGCAGCGCCGCCGCCCGGCTCGCCGTCGGAGAAACGCTCGCAGGAAGGCGAAGGAACGCCTCTGTGTAGTCGCGCGCACTTAGGTGACGGGCACGAATGTGCCATAGGTAGACCAGGTCGCCACAGATGCCCATGCCGAGCTCGGCCGCATCCACGTCACCTTTCGTGGCGCGATCCAACAGGAAGTCGAGCGCCGCCCGCAGATCGACCTCGTCGAGGACGCCACGTTCGATCGATCTGACCTGATCGCCGCCCTCTATCCCCGCACGAATGTCGGCTGCGACTTGTGCGAAATGCCGCGCATGGGCTATCGCCAGCTGCTCTTCTTCCGCGGCATCGCTCAGTGCCTGGCTGGCGTACTCCCGGATCGTCTGGAGCATGGTGATCCGATCGCTTGCGCCATCGACCTGGACAAGACTCTTGTCTGCCAGCGAGCTCAGGTCCTCGAGCACGGCATCGTCACTTGCACACACGGCCTCGATGTCCTCGACGGAGGCGCTGCCACGGAAGATGGCCATGCGCCGGAAGAGGCGCTGCTCAGAGGGGGACAGCAGCGAGTGGCTCCAGTCGATCGTGGCGCGCAGCGTGCGCTGACGGTGCGGCGCGTCCCGGGCACCGACCGTCAGCAAAGTCAGGGCATGGTCCAGTCGTCGCAGTAGAGCGTCCGGAGATAGCAGACCGATCCGCGCGGCGGCGAGCTCGATCGCGAGAGGCAGCCCATCCAGGCGGCGGCAAATCGTGGACATCGCAACTTCGTTGTCGGCCGTCAGCTCGAAACCACTGCGGGCGGCGCGGGCACGCTCGACGAACAGAGTCACACTCGGGTACGCCCCGCCGCTTCCCCCTGAGCGTGTCCATTGGAGAGCGGTAAAGGCAGCGGCGCGAGGGGATACTGCTGTTCGAGGCTGATGCGCAGGGGCGTTTGGCTCGTGACGAGCAGGTGGAGCCATGGGCAGCGCTCGAGCAGGGCCGCAAGATCGGGTGCGGCAGCGATCACTTGCTCCAGGTTGTCGAGAATGAGCAGGACACGCATGTCGCCGATGAGAGCTGCGAGACCGTCCGCTGTGGTCCGGCCCTCGGCTTCCTTGACGTCCAGCGCCTCGGCCAGAGCGGGAACCAGGTCCTCGACGCTGTTACCCTGGCGAGCGGCACGAAGGCAACCCCGTCCTCAAAACGCGTAGGCAGATGGTGTCCGACCTCCACGGCCAGGCGCGTCTTGCCGACGCCGCCGGGTCCGGTGATGGTCACCACTCGCCGTTGCTCGAGCAGTGCGCCAATCGCCGCCACGTCAGCGTCTCGACCGATGATCGGTGTCGCGGGTTGCGGCAGGCTGGCGGGCAGACTCCGAAGGCGCTCGCCCTTGCCCTCGATGACAGCGGCGCTTGGAAGAGCGACATCGTCGTGCGCGACAGCGAAAACCTCGAACGGTCGACTGACGTTCTTCAGCTTGAACTGCCGAGCGTCACGAAGTCCAGCCCTGGCTGGTTGCGAGCCTGGTCGTAGACCGCGTCGGATACAAGGACACTGCCCGCGATCGCGAACGACTCGATGCGCGACGCGATGTTGACCGCATCGCCGATGACATTGTGCGTGTCCACGACACGTCGCCAGCGTGGATGCCAATGCGCAACGGGACCTCGGGTGACAGTCGGCACTGACGCTGGATCTCGACCGCGCAGCGGACTGCCTCCACTGAGCTGGAAAATACCGACAGGGCCCCATCACCCTGGAGCGAGACGATCCTGCCACCGAACGCCTCGTGCTCGCGCATCAGGATCTCCTGGTACTTCGTCCGCGCCCGGAGCCCGGCCTGCTCGTCGGCGCCCATCGTTGCGGTGTAGCCGACGATGTCGGTGAACATCACCGCCGCAAGCTGTCGGCGCGTGGCGTCGTGCATCAATACACGTTACCCGTCGAGTTCGTCGGACGTGGCTCTAACATCGACATCGATTGGGGCCGGTTTTGTTACGGCTCGAGGCGCAGCTCCGCGCGCATCGTGCCACCGTCGGACGAGAGAATCTTGAAGCCGGCCGCGACCGCCGTGCGCCGCATCGCCTCGTTGGTCACGAGCATCTCCGCCCAGATCAGCTCCAGTCTTTCGTCGCGGCCGATCTGAACGAGGCGCTTGAGCAGCTCCGTGCCCAGGCCGTGGCCCTGCCACGCGTCGGCGACGAGGATCGCGAACTCCGCATCCGGGGCCGCGTGCGACTTGGACAGCCGGCCCACCGCAACAATGATCGGCTGGCCGTGCTCGTCGGTGCCTTCCGCGACGAGCGCGATCTCACGGTCGTAGTCGTTGAAGGCGACCCGGGTCAGGCGCTCGTGCGCGGTGCGCGTGGACAGCCCCAGGTAGCCCAGGTACCTGGCGTAGACCGTCTCCGCGGTGAGCATCTCGTGGAAGCGCACCAGGAGCGGCTCGTCCTCCGGCCGGATCGGTCGGATCGTGAACGTCTTGCCGTCAGGCGCGGCGAACTTCGCAACGTAGCGCAGCGGATACGGCCGAATGGCAAGCCGCGGCAGGTCCGCGTCGGCGATGTCAGCGGGGTGGAGAACGATGCGCGCGTCGAGCGCGATAAGCCGCTCCGGCGAGGCAAGCAGCGGGTTGATGTCGATCTCCGCGATGCGCCGCTGCTCGGCAACGAGCATCGAGAATCGCACGAGCAGTTCCTCGAGCGCGGCCGTGTCGATCGGCCGGCGGCCGCGGACGCCCCTGAATGCCTCGGCGATACGCGTGCGCTCAATCATGCGTCGTGCGAGCGTCGTGTTGAGCGGTGGCAGGCCGAGCGATCGGTCGCGCATGATCTCGACCAGCTGGCCGCCGGCGCCGAAGAGCAGCACTGGGCCGAACTGGGCGTCCGTTGACGAGCCCAGGATCAGCTCGTAGCCGGTGTAGTTGATCATCTGCTGGACGGTCACGCCATTGAAGTGCTCGGCGCCACGCTTCTCGCTGACGGACGCGCGGATTGCCGCGAACGCATCTCGGACACCGGCAGCGTCAGTCAGGTTCAGGTGCACGCCGCCGACGTCCGTCTTGTGCGTGATCGTCTTGCTGTACAGCTTGACCGCGATCGGATAGCCGATGCGGTCTGCTGCCGCGATCGCCTGGTCGACGTCAGTGGCCACGATCGTTTCAGTGATCGGGATGCCGTACGCCGCGAGGACGCTCTTGGACTCGTCCTCGGTCAGGATCGTGCGTCCGGTGGCGAGCACGGCGTCGATGACGGACTTCGCGGCCGCGCGGTCGATGGCACGGCCGTCGTCGTCGACGGCCAGCGTTGGCGTCTCGTACAGGCCGCGGACGCTCTCAGACGAGTGCCACAGGTAGTTGAACATGCGCGCGGCGGTATCCGGGTAGTCGAACGTCGGAATGCCGCTGCGGCGCAACAGCTCTGCGCCCTCGGCGACGTCGCGGCCGCCCATCCACGACGCGAGCACGGGCTTGCCCTTGCTGTGCGCGTATGGAGTCAGAGCTCGTGCAGTCTCGGTCGGGTCGGTCATCGCCTGTGGCGTGAGGATCACGAGCATGCCGTCGGCGGCAGGATCGGCGGCGGCGATCTCCAGTGCCTGCGCGTAGCGCGCCGGCTCCGCATCACCAATGATGTCAACCGGGTTGTTGTGGCTCCAGACCGCCGGCAGGACCTCGTTGTAGCGCGCCATCGCATCAGCCGACAGCTCCGTGAGGCGGCCGCCACCACCGATCAACGCGTCCGTCGCAATCACGGCCGGGCCGCCCGCGTTGGTCACGATGGTCAGGTTCGGCCCGGCCGGCCGCGGCTGCTTGGCAAGGACGTCAGCGATCCCGAACAGGTCGCTGATGCGCTCCACGCGCAGCACGCCAACGCGCCGGAACGCCGCGTCAAGGACTTCGTCCGACCCGGTCAGTGACCCGGTGTGCGACGCCGCCGCGCGCGAGGCCTCGGCGGTACGACCGGGCTTGATGACCACGATCGGCTTGGTCAGTGCGACCTCGCGCGCGGCGGACAGGAAGGCCCTGGCATCGCCGATCGTCTCCATGTAGATCAGGATCGAAGACGTGTGCGGGTCGTCGCCCAGGTAGTAGATGACGTCGCCCCAGCCCACATCGGCCATCGAGCCGAGCGACACCACGTTCGAGAAACCCACCCCCTCAGTGGCGCTCCAGTCGAGGACGGCGGTCAAGAGCGCGCCCGACTGGGAGACGAAACCGACCGAGCCCGCGGACGCCATGCCCGCAGCGAAGGTGGCGTTCAGGCCGTGAACGGGGTTCATCACGCCCAGGCAGTTCGGGCCGACGACGCGGATCCCGGCACTGCGCGCGATCTTGAGCACCTGCTGTTCGAGCGCCGCGCCCTCCGCGCCTGTTTCGCGGAAACCGGCGCTGATGATGATCACGCCCTTCACGCCGGCAGCGGCACATTCGGCCATGAGGCCGGGGACGGAGGGCGGCGGCGTGACAATGACCGCGAGATCGATGCTGGTCCCTGCGTCAGCAAGCGATGGGTAGGCACGCACGCCCAGCACGTTGTCGCGCTTGGGATTGATGGGCAGCACCGTGCCGCCGAACGGGCTGCTGATCAGGTTCCAGAGCACAGTGCGGCCCACGCTGCCCAGTTTCTCCGTGGCGCCGATGACCGCGACCGAGCGCGGCCGGAAGATCGCGTCGAGTGGATTGCGCGTGGCGCGCAGGACATCAGTGGCCCTGTCGGGCGGACCGGCGAGAGTTCTTGGGTTGGTCACGGTCATGGTCATGTTCTCAGGGTGCCGGTGAGCGGATCATCCGGCATGTGCCGTAGTGCCCATCAGCGCGGGCCTTTCGGTCAGTGATCGCGCGCCGCGGCCATGAAGACGGTGCCCAGCACCCGCGCCGTTGTGGGAAAGGCGTGGAGCGTGTCGGCCAGCACATCGATCGACGTGTGCGTTTTGATCGCCAGGACTGCTTCGTGGATCGCCTCTGACGCGCCGGGGCCGGCGATGAAAGCGCCCAACAGCTCGCGCGAGCCCCTGTCGACGACGATCGTCACGTGACCGGTTGCGTCGGCCACGTAGCCCTTGGCCGTCTTGCCCAGGTCCTCCGTGTACTCCACGGCGTCGTGACCGGCGGCGAGCGCCTCATCGACGGTCAAGCCCACGCCGCCGGTCTCCGGGTCCGTGTAGACGCAGCGCGGGACGGCCCGGTAGTCGGGCTGAACATCATCACCGAGGGCCATGCGCACGACCATCTCGCCCTGATAGTGGGCCAGGTGGGTGTGCATCTCAGGACCGGCCGGATCGCCGGCGACCCACAAGCCGTCGGCCAGGCGCAGGTTGCCGTCCCCCGGCAGGTGTCCGTCGCGCAGGCTGACGCCCGCGTTCTCCAGGCCAAGCCCGTCAATCGGTACCGTGCGCCCGATCGACAGCATCAGATGTCGCCCGCGCACGCTCGTTCCGTCGGACAGCTTGACCTCGTGATCGTCGTCAGGCGACGCTGCGGGAACGATGCTCTGAGCGCGGACCGACGCGTAGACCTTGACCCCGTCGCGCTCGAGCCCCGCCCGGATGGCCGCCGAATTGCGCGGATGGTCGCGCTGGTTGAGTCGGTCCTGTGACTGGACGATCGAGACCGGCACGCCGAACCGCGCATAGACCTGGGCAAGCTCGATGCCGGTCGGGCCGCCGCCCAGGATGACCAGGCTGCGCGGCAGCTCGCGCGACGATGTCGCTTCGCGGTTCGTCCACGGCTTGGCCTGCTCGAGACCGGGAATTGGCGGAATGGTCGAGTTGCTGCCCACCGCCACGACGACGTTCTTGGCGCTGAGCGTGCGCAGCTTCGGCGCCATCCTTGGACGTGACCCTGACCTTGCCGGGTGCCTCGATGTAGGCAGTGCCCCGAATGACAACCACGCCGTCGGCGACGAACCACTTGACGTGGCCCGAGTCGTCGGGCCAGTCGATGTGCTCGCGGTTGATCATCCAGTCGCGCCGGTCGGACGCCTGGCTCCAAGCGTGGCTTGGCTGCAGGACGTGGACACCGGCGTCGTGGAGCAGTGACTTTGACGGCATGCACGCCCAAAAAGCGCATGAGCCGCCGACGAGCTCGCGGTCGACAACGGCCACGGTCGCGCCGCGCTGGCCGGCCAGATGGCCCGCGGCCTCGCCGGCGGCACCGGCCCCAATGACCACGAAATCGAAGGCGTCGTCCATTCGCGGAGGGTAACTGCCCCGTTAGCCTGACGACGTGACGCTCAATTCAACGTCCGGCCTGGTCGAGCTCTTCGTTCTTCTGGTGGCGCTCGCGACCGCGGCCGGACTGGTCTTCCGGCGCATCGGCGTTCCGTACACGGTCCTGCTCGTGGTCGTTGGCCTGGGCAGCGTCATCGTCGCGCCGAGCCTGCACGTGGACGTGCCGCCTGAAGTGATCCTGACCGTGTTCCTGCCCGGGCTCGTGTTCGAGAGCGGCTACCGGCTCGATGTCGGTGAGCTGCGGCGCACCTCTGGCGCGATCGCATTCTTGGCCGTGCCGGGCGTGATCATCACCGCCGCCGCGGTCGCGATCGTGCTCGCGATCGCGGCGGGTCTCCCACCAGAGCTGGGTTTCATCGTTGGCGCGATGCTTGCCGCGACGGACCCGGCGGCGGTCATCGCCACGATCAAGCGCATGCATGCTCCCGAGCGGCTGGCCACTTTGATCGAGGCAGAGAGCGTCTTTAACGATGGCACCGCAATCGTCATCTTCACCGTCGCGCTGGTGGCGCTCACGAACGGCGTGGACGTGGTCGCGGGTGGCATCTCATTGGTCGTGACTGTCTCGCTCAGCATGTTGATCGGCGTCGCCGCGGGCGTCGTTGCCGGCCGCGTGGTCAAGCTGACCGACGATCACCTCGTCGAGCTGTCGATCACCCTCGTGCTCGCCTACGGCACATATGTGCTGGCCGACGCGCTGCACATGTCGGGCATCATCGCGACAGTTGTGGCCGCGATCACGTTCGGCGTCTTTGCCCGTCGCGGGGCATTGACCGAGCGTGCCCAGGACGCGGTCGAGATCGTGTGGGAGTTCGCCGCTTTCCTACTCACCGCGCTGTTGTTCGTGCTCATCGGCCTGACCATCGATCTGGGTGCGCTGAGCTCGGCGATTGTTCCCATCGTTTGGGGCATCGTCGCCGTGGTCGGATCGCGTGCCTTGATCGTCTATGGGATGGTCGGTCCCGCGAGTCGGCTGCAACGCTCGGTCGAGAACCGCATACCCACCGGCTGGCTGCACGTGATGATCGCCGCCGGCATGCGCGGCGCCGTGTCGATCGCGCTCGCCCTGTCGCTGCCGGCAGATATTCCTCAGCGTGAGCTATTGGTCGAGGTGACTTTCGGAATCACGCTCTTCACGCTCATCGTCCAGGGCCTCGCACTCGACCCGATCGTGCGCCGCAGCCTGCCCCGAGGCGCCCCTCAGTCCTGAGATTGGCGTTGCCCGGCGTCCACACTAATCGGCTCACTAGTAGTACTTATCGGTTACCGCGGGCAGTACGATCGCACTAGTCGAAGAGAGGGATCACGCCCGCCCTCGGCGAATTGGGCCATCCGTCCGCTCAGGTGCGAATCGATCAGCTAGCCCTTCTGTTCGTTCTCGTCATCGCGGCCAATCTGGTGCTGCTCATAGCGCTCCAGCTGCCGCGTCTCGGCCGCCGCCTTGGGCGCGGCCCGAGCGCTGCCGACGCGTACCCGGGATCGAACGGTTGGGCAGGCTCAGACGGTCGTGGCGGACTGGGTGGTGACGCGGTAGGAACGAGCGGAGTGTTGACCAGCTCCACCGGCCTGCCAACCGGGCTGTACCAGCGCATGACACGCGTGGTCAGCTTCATGTTCATCGGCTCTGCGATGGTGCTCGCGGTGGTCGCCGGCGCGACCGAGGAGACCGCGGTCATCGTCCTGCTCGCGTTCGGCCTGATCATGATTGAGCTCTTCCAGGACGTGCTGCCTACGTACGCGCTGGGCCGTCTGCGACTGCCGCTCGAGGCGGCGCTGGTGCTTGTCTTCCTGACCGCGCTGATCATCATGACCGGCGGACAGGAAAGCCCGTACTTCTTCGGCTACATCCTGCTCGTCGGTGCCGCGGCGCTGTCTACCTCTGAGCTGGGCGGCGTCGTGCTCGCCGTCCTGAGCAGCGTCGCCTACCTGGTGGCCGTGATCATCGCCGCTGCCGGGGTGCCACTGACAACGCAGCAGATGGGCGTCGTCGCCTTCAACCTGATCTCGATCGCGCTGGTCATGTACGTCGCGTCGGTCATCGGCCGCGAGCAGCGCCGCGCGCACGAGGAGGCGCTCCGACTGTCGCGCTTCGACTCACTCACGACCCTGTACAGCCGCGATTACTTCACGTCCGAGCTGGAGCAGGAGATCCTGCGCGCCACCCGCACGGGCCGGCCCTTCGCGGTTGCGATGCTCGATCTGGACGGGCTCAAGGCGGCCAACGATCGCTTTGGCCACGACTGGGGCGACAACCTGCTCAAGGCCGTCGCCGATGTGTTGCGCGGCGACATTCGCGTCACTGACGTTGCCGCGCGCTACGGCGGCGACGAGTTCGTGCTGATGCTGCCGGAGACGGACCTGTCGGGCGCGATCCTTGTCGCGGAGAAGGTGCGCGTCGACATCTCGCGCGTATCCCTGCCGCACAACGGCCAGGTCGTGCGCACGTCTGCATCGATCGGCATCGTCACGTTCCCGCACGACGGGCGCACATCCGCCGAGCTTCTGCGCCGTGCGGACCTGGCGATGTACGAGGCGAAGCGGCGCGGACGCGACCAGATCGTTCGTTTCGCGCGCGACGGCGCGGCTCCTGCGCCGGTCGGTCCGAGAGCGGCACAGATCCACTCGTCGGCCGTTGCTGCCCAGCTGGCGCCCCCAGTCGCGCCGCAGCCGACCATCCCGGCGCAGCCGACTTTCCAGCCCAAGCCGAGCATCGAGAGCCAACCGACCATCCCCGCGCCACCGGCGTTCCAACCGGTCCCACCACCTGAGCCGGTCGCACCACCACCCGCGCCGGTCGCGCCGTCCCCAGCGCCGACGCCCGCGCCCATCGCAACGCCGGCGCCCCAACCGATCGCCCCACCCGCGCCCGCGCCCGTGTCCATTCCCGCGGTAACGGCCGGTCCCGCGCCCTGGGACTGAGCAGCTCGGGCGGCCATCTCAGGGGCGGCATGTAGCATCCGTCCGTGAGCGAGACCCGGCCGCGCAAGGGCGCTGGGTTCGGCACCAGGGCACTGGCGGCCGCGACCCGAACCCCGAACGTCGAGCAGCATCCCGACGCCGTCCCCATCTATCAGGCGGCCACATTCAGCTCCACGTCCGCGGCGGAGCTGGCCGACGTCCTGGGCGATCGCCAGCCCGGCTACTCGTACTCGCGCATCGACAACCCCACCTCGCAGGCCCTGGCCGACGCGATCGCCGAAGTTGAGGGCGCGCAAGCCGCATACGTCTTCGCCACCGGCATGGCCGCGCTGCACGCGGCGTTCGCGACGATCCTGCGTGCCGGCGACCACATGATCTTCTCGCGCCAGATCTACGGCAGCGTCCAGCACCTGATCCAGAACGTCTTCGGCCGCTTCGGAGTGGAGTCGACCTTCGTCGACGTCACCGATCCTGACGCGATCGACGCCGCTTTCCGAGCGAACACGCGCCTGCTGCACATCGAGACGATCGCCAACCCCACGCTGGCCGTCGCCGACCTGGCCGACCTGATCGAGCGCGGCCACTCGCGCGGCGCCCTGGTCACGGTCGACAACACGTTCGCGTCGCCCTATCTGTGCCGCCCCGCGGAGCTCGGCGCCGACTTGACCATGGAAGCGTTGACCAAGTGGATCGGCGGTCATTCGGATGTCCTGGGAGGCTCGGTCGCAGGCTCACAGGAGCTCATCAAGCAGGTCCGCAGCGTGCAGGTCGACACCGGCGGCGGCCTGGCCCCGTTCAGCGCCTTCCTCGTCCTGCGCGGGCTGGAAACGCTCCATGTGCGCATGGAACGCAACACCCAGACGGCCACGGCGCTGGCGCAGCTGCTCGAACAAAGCGACGTTCCCGACCGCGTCTGGTACCCGGGCCTGCCCAGCCACCCGCAGTACGCCGTAGCTCAGCGCCAGCTCCGCTCGGGTGGCGGGATGCTTGCGTTTGACATCGGCGATCGCAGGGCCGCTGAGGTGCTGCTCGACGCGTTGACGCTGCCGCCGCGTACAGCGTCGCTGGGCAGTGTCCGGACGATCGCGGTTCATCCGCCGTCAACCACGCATCGTCAGCTGGACGCGGCGGCACTTGCGGCTGCCGGCATTCCGGAAGGCCTGATTCGCGTCTCAGTTGGCCTCGAGGACGCCGACGACCTGCTCGCCGACTTCGACCAGGCACTCGCCGCCGCCAGAACCGCCAAGCAAGCAACCGCCCCGCTGACGCCGACCACGGCGTAACCACCGCTCTTGGCGACCATCACCCTCGGCGATCGCCGAGCCGACGAGCAGCTCAACCCCTTCGGCCGTCTTGGCTGGGCTGTGTGGCGGACCCTGACGAGCGTCAAGTTCGCAGTCCTCCAGATCAGCATCCTCGCCGTCGCCGGCGTGATCGGCGCCGTGATGAAGCAGATCCCGGCTTTCGCGCTGCACGATCCAAGCGCGTACGCCGGGCAGCTGGCTCCCATCCATGCCGCCTACGACGGCACGCTCAGCGCGCCGCTCGTCGATCTCATGGATCGCATCGGCCTATTCCGCGTCTTCGCCGCGCCGTGGTTCGTTCTCATGCTGACCCTGCTCGTGGTCAGCATCATCTGCTGCACGCTCAATCGGACGCCCGACCTGTGGCGCAAGGAACGGCTCGTGCGCGCGGTTCAGCCGCCGCCGTTCTACGACCTGCGCATGGACAACCGCGCGCTGATGACCGACGTGGACGAAGCCGCGCTGTCTGACGTGATGTCAGTCCTGCGCCGCTCTCGCTTCCGCGTCCGCGAGCAGCGCATCGCCGAACCGGCCGGCACCGACGTGATCCACATCTACGGCGACAAGAATCAGTACTTCAAGCTCGCCACGCTGTTCACGCACCTGGGTCTGATCCTGTTCCTGGGCGCGGCGGCGATCACCACGGGCTTCGGCTTTGAAACGGTCGTATTCCTTGGCCAGGGCCAGACCGCGCCGGTCCAATCGGTGGGCACGCCCGACAACCTGCTGGTCAAGAACGTCGACTTCCAGGCTCCGACTCGAGCAGACGGATCGTTCGCCGACTTCACCACGGACCTCGCCGTCTACAGCAACGGCGTGGAGGTGGCGCGCAAGACGATCCGCGTCAATGACCCGCTCGAGTTCGACGGCTATGCGTTCCACCAGAACACGTTCGGGCCGGCGGAGACGCTCCAGATCACCGACCCGAACGGGGCGCTGGTGTGGGACGGCCCGGTCCTGCTTGACGGCTCTCTGAACGGCAAGCCGCAGGGCTTCATGACCATTCCCGGCTCGGACGTCGGACTGGTGCTCGTGCTCGACAAGGACCCTGCCGGCGCACCGGTACTTGCCCTGACCGGCATCACCCAGGATGCGCAGGCGGGCGCGACCAGCATCGCGTTCCTGAACGGCGTGGGCATCGGCCAGACCAGCCCGCCGGCAGCCACGAGTGGCTACACGATCACCTGGCACAGCGCGGGCGCGTACACGGGCATGGTCATCAAACGCGATCCCGGTCAGGGGCTGGTTTGGATCGCGTACCTGAGCCTGATCACGGGCCTCGTGTTGTCGTTCTACTTTCCGCGCCGGCGCTTCTGGGCGCGCTACGAGAACGGCAAGCTGCAATTGGCCATGCTCGCGGACCGCTACGTCGATGCCGAGCGCGAGTTCGAGCACCTCGTCGAGACGATCACGAAGCGCACCGGCGGTGCCGGTGTCGGCTAGTGGTGGCTGTCGATAAGCCGCTTCTTCGCGGCGGAGAACTCTTCTTCCGTCAGCACGCCCTGCGTGCGTAGCTCGCCCAGGCCCTTGAGCTGCTGCGCCAGTGACGGCCCGTCAGAACCCGCTTCGGCGGCAGGCTCCGGTGGCGGTGTCCCTGCCCTGGTCGATCCGCGCATGACCTGCTGGCCGTTCGGGTTGACCCCGAGCATGCCCCAGAATGCGTCGACTGTCTGGCGGTAGTACGCCTCCGGCACGTGCCCCTGTCTGAAGCTCTGCGTGGCCGCGCGCATGTTCAGGACGCGTGAGCTCATGCCCGGGCCGATCTGTAGTGCGTGCTGACAGATGGGGCAGGCCAGGTATTCGTTGCTGCCATAGGAGCCGAGCGGGACGAAGAAGAGGCTGAACTGCTTGTTCGAACGGACGTGGTGCATGTACACGTCGTTGTGGCAGTTGGGACAGATGGCCGGGGCCGCCGGTCCAAGGTCCTTGGCCTGTCCTGATCCCCAGCCGAAGATGATGACCATGCGCTGAAGGATAGGTCCGCTCACGCAAGGGGCCTGTCCGGGCCAATCCGTAACCATCCCGAATGTCGAATGCAACCGTCAGCGCCCGGATGCCCGGGCTAGACTCGGCTCCGAGCCGTGCGACGCCATGTGGCTGAGCGCCGTGCTGCGACGGAGGGTTTATCGACGATGGTGCTCGCCGAGCGTCCGGTCATGCATAACAATGGTCACGTGACCGACGGATCGAGCAACGGATCAGGGCGCGGGCGCGCCGCTGCCGAGAAAGGCCCATCGGCCGGCGGCATGACGTCGCGCCAGGCCGCGCTGAACCAGATTGCGAACCACCGCGTTGGCTCGACCCAGGACTATCTCGAGCGCGCCGGCGCGGACATCTACGGCGAATACGTCTTCGGCGAAGACGCCCAGCGCCAGTACCTGGCCAAGCCGATCTTCGCCAAGCTGCGCCGCTCGATCGCGGGCATGGAGCCGTTCGATCCACAGATCGTCGATGCCGTGGCTCATGGCGTGAAGGAATGGGCGATGGCCAACGGCGCCACGCACTACACGCACTGGTTCGTGCCCATGACCGGCTCCACCGCGGAGAAGCACGACTCCTTCCTGACGCCCTCGGGCGAGGCCAAGACGGTCGCCGAGTTCAGCGGCAAGAACCTGCTCCAGGGCGAGCCCGACGCATCGTCGTTCCCGTCGGGCGGCATCCGCGCCACGTTCGAGGCGCGCGGCTACACCGCGTGGGACGTGACCAGCCCGATCTTCCTCCAGGTGGAGCCGAATGGCGTCACCCTGACCATTCCGACGGCGTACGTCTCGTTCACCGGCGAGGCGCTCGACTACAAGATCCCGCTGCTTCGCTCGCAGGACGCGCTGGGCAAACAGGCGCTGCGCGTGCTGCGCTGGTTCGGCAATGAGACCGCATCGCGCGTGTTCACGAACATCGGTCCGGAGCAGGAGTACTTCCTGGTCGACCGTCGCCTGGCCGAGCAGCGGCCCGACCTGCTGCTCACCGGCCGGACCCTTTTCGGCGCACCGTCACCCAAGGGCCAGGAGCTGGAGGACCAGTACTTCGGCCCGATCCGCGAGCGGATCCTCGCGTTCATGATGGATCTGGACCGCGAGCTGTGGCGCCTGGGCATCCCGGCCAAGACGCGTCACAACGAGGTCGCGCCGGCGCAGTTCGAGATGGCGCCCGTGTATGAGGCGACGTCCGTCGGCAGCGACCACAACATGATCGTCATGTCGACCATGCGCCGGCTTGCTCATCAGCACGGCCTGATGCTGCTCATCCACGAGAAGCCGTTTGCCGGCATCAACGGCAGTGGCAAGCACAACAACTGGAGCATGGCGACGGACACTGGCGAGAACCTGCTCGATCCAGGCCAGACCCCGCACGACAACGCCCAATTCCTGGCGATCCTTCTCGCGGTCATCCGCGCCGTCAACGTCCACGCCGACATCCTGCGCGCGTCCATCGCCGATGCCGGTCAGGACCATCGCCTGGGCGCCAACGAGGCACCGCCGGCGATCATGTCGATCTTCCTTGGCTCGCAGCTCGAGGACGTGATCCAGCAGATCGAGAAAGGTCCCGCGTCAGGGTCGAAGGACGGCGGGTCGCTCAATCTGGGCGCCTCGTCGCTGCCGGACCTGCCGCGCGACGCGACGGACCGCAACCGCACCTCGCCGTTCGCCTTCACCGGCAACAAGTTCGAGTTCCGTGCCGTGGGATCGAGTGCGCCGATCTACTGGCCGCAGACGGTGCTCAACACCGCGGTCGCGGACTCGCTCAGCCAGCTGGCCGACGAGCTCGAGAAGCTCAACCCGACCGATTTCGACGGGCTCTCCGCGATCCTGTCGGGCATCGCACGGGACCACAAGCAGGTCCTGTTCGAGGGCAACGGCTACTCGCCCGAGTGGCACGCCGAGGCCGAGCGACGCGGGCTGCCCAACAACAAGACGACGGTCGATGCGCTGCCCGCGCTGTCGACGGCCAAGTCCAAGTCGGTCTTCTCGAAGTTCGGCGTGCTGTCAGAGCGCGAGCTCGCGGCGCGCGTCGAGATCGGCTGGGAGCGCTACGTCAAGGTTGGCAACATCGAGGCCAGCGCGGCGCTGGACATTGCGCGCACGATGATCCTGCCTGCCGCGGTCCGCCATCTGGCCACGCTGTATGCCGTCGGACCCGCATCACGGGCCGTGGCCGCAATGTGCGACCGCGTCGGAGGGATGGTCGACAAGTTGAGCGACGCGATCGACGAGCTGGAGCATGCGGTCCACGCAGCGCACGAGGCCAACGACGTTCACGACGAGGCGAAGGCGTTCGTCAACGACGTGATTCCGGCCCAGGCCAAGCTGCGCGAGATCGCCGACGAGCTCGAGACAGTCGTTGCTGACGATCTGTGGCCGCTGCCCAAATACCGCGAGCTGCTGTTCCAGTACTGAGTCATACGATCCGTGTGATCGCGCAGCGCGGTGGGGCGGGGTATGGTTCCGGCGTCAACTCGGGGGCAGAAGGGGTAATCGGCCGGAATGATCATTCTCGCGTTTGTCGTCATCGCGCTCGTGGCGGGCTACATCGCCAACTATCTCGTCGGTAAGGGACGCAACTTTGAGCAGTGGGAGATGTTCGTCGCCGGCATCGTCGGCTCGTTCGTCGGCGGGTTGATCTTCAACCTGATCGCCGGCAACGGCTTTGACATCTCTGTTACCGGGTTGATCGGCTCGACAATCGGCGCCATCGTCGTCCTGGCCATCTACGGCCCACTTCGATCGCGCCTCCGCCCCAGCACGGTCAAGACGGAGCACCCCAGCACGATCAAGCCAAAGAAACGCTGACCTTCGGCTAGGGCCAGCGCACCTCTCCGCCCGCCGCGAGCCCCCGGGGCCCCACGAACCTTCCCAGGTCCGATATCGCCACCAGCATTATCTGGCGGGCTGTCGGGCCTTAGCCCGCGCCACCGAACGTACGGTCGCGCGCCGTCTCGTCGAATCGGAGTCAAGGCTGGGTCGGCTATTCACCCAGGTCGCATAAGTGACTGACGCTCCGAGCCCGATGCCTGCTTCAGCAAGGTGCGCGACGTTCCTAAGCCTGAGCACCGCCTGGAGTAATGCTGGAGGCGATACGGCCAATGGCAGACCCCGCACCTCTGCGCGAACAAGAAGAGGCCCCTGGCTCCGCAAGGGGCCAGGGGCCTAGTTAGTTGAGCTGAGACGCTAGACCTAGCTCGTGGCGAGCTGGCTCTTGGCCGCAGCCGCCTCCCGGTCGATCTCCAGAGCGAGCTGCTTGTCGATCGCCTTGGCCACGATCTCGTCGGCCTGCGCGAGGGCACGCTCGATTTCGACCACGGCGGTGTCCTCGACAAGAGCGATGATGCCGGCAGTGTTGGGCTGCATGACCTCCGCGCCAGGTCGTCGGCCAAGCCGCCACGGTTAAGCCTGTTACGGACCTTGCCTGCGAAGGCGCCAGCACTGTCGGCAATTTCGGTCGTTAACGGGCCCGATCTGTATGGTGAACAGCGAGTGAACGAGTACCAGCAGCTCCTGCTTTCCACCCTGGACGAGCGCGATCCCGCCCAGGTCCAGGCGGAGACACCCGCGCTGATCCGCGCGCTGGTTGCGCAGGCTGGCGAGGACCTGCGCACGCGGCCGGAAGCCGGGGAGTGGTCCGTCTACCAGTGCATCGGCCATATCGTCGATGCGGAGCTGGTAATCGCCGGGCGCTATCGCTGGATCCTGGCCCACGACGAGCCGGACATCCTGCCCTACGACCAGGACCTGTGGGCCGACCGTTTCCACGGCGCACAGGATGAGGACGTCGAGTCGATGCTCTCCTTCTTTGAGGCTGTGCGGCGCGCGGACCTCGACCTGTGGCGTCGGACTCCGCCAGGCGACCGCGCGCGCTACGGCCTTCACCGCGAGCGCGGGCCGGAAAGCTACGAGCTGACCTTCAGGCTCACTGCGGGCCACGATCTCGTGCACACGGACCAGGCCCGCAAGGCACTCGCACAGGTCCGCGCCGCGCGCGCCTGAGCGTGACTGACAGCCAGGCGCCGGCGCGCTGCTCATGGGTGCTGGGCGACCCGCTCCTGACCGAATACCACGACGCCGAGTGGGGGCGACCGGTCGGCGACGACGCGCACCTGTTCGAGATGCTGACGCTGGAAGGCTTCCAGGCGGGCCTGTCGTGGCTGACGATCCTGCGCAAGCGCGACGCGTTTCGGGCGGCGTTCGCCGGGTTCGATGCGCGCGCCGTGGCCGCTTTCGACGAGAGTGACCGGGAGCGGCTGATGAACGACGCGAGCATCGTCCGCAACGGTGCCAAGATCGACGCAACGATCGGCAACGCGCGCGCGTTCCTGGTCACGGCCAGCGAGTTCGGCTCGTTCGCCGACTACTTGGCGAACCGCGTCCCGCAGCCTCCACTCCGACTGCCAAGTTCGGCCACGTCTGGCTCGTTGCCGGCGACAACGCCCGCGTCGGACGCGCTCTCGAAGGACCTTAAGAAGCGCGGTTTCCGTTTCGTGGGCTCGACCATCGTCTACTCGTTCATGCAGGCCACCGGCCTGGTCGACGATCACGTGCCGGGCTGCTTCCTGTACGTCGGGGACGTCGCGTAGCGCTTCTGTAGATAAGCGATCATCCGCGGGTGAGCGGGCTGTGGCGCTGGACGAAGCGCGTCGTAAAGGTCGCGCTCGTCCTGGTCCTCGTCCTCGTCATCGCCACCGGCAGCCTCTTTGCCTGGCTCGTCGCGCGCGGCATGCCCCAGCGCGACGGCAGCGCCCACATCCCGGGCTTGAGCGCCGACGTGAGAGTGGTCCGCGACCAATACGGCATCCCCAACATCTACGCGTCAACGACTGAGGACCTCTTCGCTGCGCAGGGCTGGGTCCATGCGTCGGAGCGCATGTGGCAGATGGAGGTCTGGCGGCGCATCGGGGCAGGCACTCTGTCGGAGCTGTTCGGCGACACGTCGCTCGCTCGGGATCGCTACATCCGGACGCTGGGCTGGCGCGCGGCCGCGGAGAAGGACTGGACGGTCATGTCCGATGAGGGCAAGACGGCCCTCATCGCCTACGCCAGCGGCGTCAACGCGTGGCTCGACCAGCACGGTGATATGCCGCTGCCGTTCGTGGTCGCCGGCTTCCTTGGCCCCGGCGGCGGCCTGGCCGGTTACCACCCGCAGCACTGGACGCCGATCGACACCTTGACCTGGGCCAAGGTCCAGGCCTGGTCGCTGGGCGACAACTACGGCAACGAGCTGCTCCGCGCGATATTGCTCAAGCGCGGCCTGACCACCGCCCAGATCGATGAGTTGAACCCTGTGTACGATCCGTCGCGACCGATCATCACGTCGCAGACGGGCTTCGAGAAGGCAGCTTCAGCACCGACCACCAACGCGGGCGATCTCGCCACCCACATGGCGCCGCCGACGGCCACTGACATGATCAGCGAGGCCGACTCGCTGCGCGCAGAGTTGGCCATGGCCGGTGCCGGACCCGCACTCGCCGGCTCGAACGGTTTCGTTGTCGGCGCGTCACGCTCGGCGACCGGTGGCGCCTTGCTCGCCAACGACCCGCACCTCGACATCAGCATGCCGTCGGTTTGGTACCTGGTCGGACTTCACTGCACAACGCTTGGACCGGCATGTGCTTATGACGAGGCCGGTGCCGGGTTTGCGGGAGTGCCTGGGCTCGTCCTGGGCCACAACAACCGCGTCGCGTGGGGCCTGACCAACGTTGGGCCGGATGTCCAGGACGTCTTCGAGGAGACGGTCGATCCGGCCGATCCCACGCACTACATGTACAAGGGCCAGAGCCTGCCCTTCGACGTGCGCCACGAGACGATCCACGTTGCGGGCGGCGACGACGTCCAGCTCGACGTGCGTCTCACAGTGCATGGCCCGGTGATGAGCGACGAGGACGACGTCTTCAAGCCGACCACTGATCCGGACGGCTCCGGCGTGGGCCAGCCGGGCTATGTCTACACGATGGCGTGGACCGCGACGAGGCAACCGGACCGAACATTTGATTCTGTTCTCGCCGTGAACCGTGCCCAGAACTGGGACGAGTTCCGGACGGCGTTGAAAGACTTTGGCGCGCCTTCGCAGACCTTCCTGTACGCCGACGTCGACGGCAACATCGGTGTCCAGGTGCCGGGCATGATCCCGATCCGCGCATCCGGCAATGGGGCTTATCCGGTCCCGGGCGCGGATGGCGCGCACGATTGGACCGGCTATGTGCCGTTCGACCAGCTGCCGTATGTCTACAACCCGTCGAGTGGCGTGATCGTCGCCTCGAACAACCCGCCGTCAGCCCTCGACGCGCCCGTCTTCATCGGCCGCGAATTTGATCCTGGCTGGCGCGCCATGCGCATCCATGAGCTGCTTGACACCGGCGCACCGATCACGACCGACCAGCTGCGCGCAGTGCAGGGCGACGTCAAGCTCACGCGCGCGGCGCCGGTCATCGCGGCACTGCCCGACGTCAAGGCCACGACCGCAGATGGCGAGGCACTCCGCCAGTCGCTCGTCTCGTGGGCCGCCGACCTGACATGCACGACCGGTTCGGCCGGCTGCGCGGGCTACGAGAACTTCGAGTACTGGCTCGAACGGGGTGTGTTCGGCGACGAGCTCGGCAGCGGCACGGAGCCGACCAACGCCGCCTGGCGCTACGTTGGCACGGAGGCCGCGCATGAGTTCCTGACCCGACTTGTCGCCCAGCCGGCGAGCTCGTGGTGGGACGACACGTCAACGCCGACCACGACAGAGACGCGCAACGAGGTCATCGCCGCGGCCCTCGACAAGGCCGCCGCCGAGCTGCGCACGAACCTGGGCGATCCGGCCAAGTGGACGTGGGGCCGCATCCACACGGCCACTTTCCAGGAGCAGACGCTGGGCACAACCGGCATCGGCCCGCTCGAATGGATCTTCAACAAGGGTCCGTATCCGGCGCCGGGCTCGTGCACGACAGTGGCCAAGATCTGCGGCTCGATCGCGGACGACTGGCCGATCGGCGACGAGAAGGGCGACCTTCAAGCCCGATTCAGCGCCGCGAGCAGTCCGTCGTATCGGCTGGTGGTCGACATGAAGAACCCGGATGGCGCCACGATCATCCAGACGACCGGACAGTCAGGCGTTCCCTTCGACTCGCACTACGGCGACTTCATCGAGCGCTGGCTGGCCAACGACCCGCTGCCCTTCCCATGGACCACGGACGCGGTCAACGCCGCAACGCGACAGACCCTCACCTTCTCGCCCTGATCATCAAACCGGCCCACTCGGCGCGGGCCGGCTACTCCGCGGTATTGGCCACTCCAGACGGGGGCAGTCCGCCGTAGTTCCGCCCAAGCGGAACGATCGACGACGTGTATGGGTTCAGATTGCGCTGGTGCACAGTCGGAATCACGTTGACCGACGCTCGGATAGGTACGTTGTGGTCGACTGCCGGTCAGGCCCGCGCTCGGGATGAAGTAGTCGATATCGGCGATAGTGTCGCTTGGGTGGAACTACGCGCGACTGACCCGATTCGGCGTTGAAAACGTTCTCGCCCTAGCTAGCTGCCGGGGCGGCGCTCGCCGATCATCTCGCCGCCGTCGACGCCGATGATGTTGCCCGTCATCCAGTGCAAGCGCGGCGACGAGAGCGCCACGATTGCATCGCCAACGTCCTCTGGTCGAGTCAGCCTGCCGCCCGGGTTGCGTGCTTCTGCTGTCGCCCTGAGATCCTCGTGGCCCGGGATGCGCCGCAGCGCCGGGGTGTCGGCGACGCCGGCCCGGATCGCGTTGACGGTGATTCCCTGTTGGATCAGCTCGAGCGCGAGCTGTCGAATGTGCGCTTCGAGAGCCGCCTTGGCAGCGCTTACCGGGCCGTAGGTTGGCACCGCTTTCTTCGAGCCTTCGCTGGTCATCGCGAAGATGCGCGTGCCGTTCGCCATCAGGCCGGCATGGTGCAGATCGCGCGTCCAGTACACGAGCGAGTGGGCCATCACATCCGCGGTCATCTCGAGCTGCTTCTGGCTCACCTCGCGCTCGTCTGGCTGCTGCGCGATGTACGAGAGGGTCGTACCGAAGGCCAGCGAGTGGAGCAACACGGCAATGAACGGATCCTTGCCCAGCGCGCGCCGCTCGTCGAACAGCACCTTGGTCGCCTCCACGACGCCGTGACGCTTCTCCTCGTCGGCTGCGTTGATGTTGTGGAACACGACCGGAACACCGGTCGCGGCTATCGCGTCCCTGGTCTCCATGGCTCGAGCCAGCGTGCCGCGCAGGTCGAGGTGAACGCCGACTATGGGGTAGCCGGCGCGCGCGAGCGCCAAGCCGCTGGCGCCACCGAATCCGCTGCTGGCGCCAAGGATCAGCGCCCACCGCTCTCGCGTGTCAGTCATTTCATCCATTGAGCCACGAGTTTAGTAGCCTCGGGCCAATGGCTGAAGCCGACATGGAACCAGCCGCGAACGTCAGCAGACGACACAGCCGGGCTGGACGCGGACGTGATCCGCCCGAATCGCACCCTGTGGCTGCTCAGCGCAGCGCACGCCGTCAACCACGCTCAGGCCGCGTTGCTGCCGCTGATCTACCTCGCGATCATCCCCGAGTTTCACGTCGACGCGGCCGCCATCGCGCTGCTCGTCGCCGCGGGCAACCTCTCATCCGGTCTGGTCCAGTTCACGTACTCGGGCCTGACGCGGATCGTGTCGCGCCGATCGATCTTGACCGTCGGTGGCGTGATCTTTGGCAGTGGCTTCGCCGCCCAGGCGCTCGCGCCGGGATTTGCCGCCTTTGCCGCGGCCAATGTCGTGTCGCGCATCGCGGGCTCACCGCAGCACCCCGTGGGTAACGGGCTGCTGGCCGAGCAGTTCCCCATGGAACGCCGCGGCTTTGCGATCTCAGCCCACATCGCCGGCGGCAACGTTGGCACGGTCGTCGTCCCGCTCCTGGGCGCGTGGCTGATCGCCGGCTACGGCTGGCGCTGGACGGTCGTGCTCTTCGGCATTCCCGCCATCCTGATCGCGCTGGCCATCTTCCTGCTCGTGCGCGAGTCCGGGGCCGATCGCGCCGCCGCCCGCGCCTACGGCCCGTTGCGCTCGACGCTCAGAGCGGTCAGCCGTGACCGCAACCTCCTGCTGGTCTTCATCTCCGGCGCTTTGGGCGGCGGCGCCCGTGGCCTGGGCGTGCTCAACGTCTTCGTGCCGCTGTACCTGAGTCTCGTCCTGAACCTTGATGCCACGACCGTCGTGTTCATGTACACGGCGCTCGTGGTGCTCAGCGTGCCGGGGCCGATCGTCGCCGGCATGCTGTCCGACCGGTTCGGACGCAAGCCACTCATCCTGGCCGCCTACATCGGCGGTGCCGTGTCGCTCGTGCTGTTCCTGCTCGCCGGCTCGAACGAGACGCTGCTGTGGATCACGATCTTCATGTTGGGTATCTTCAACTTCGTCGAGAGCCCGCAGCTCCAGGCGCTGTTGTCCGACATCACGCCGTCGGCGTGGCGCGACGCAGCCTTCTCCGCTTACTTCACGCTCGCCTTCGGTGTCGGCTCGCTGTGGGTCGCGTTGTACGGCTGGGTCATCGCAACGTACGGGGAAGATGTCGGCCTTCCGATCACCTTCCTGCTCATGGCCGTCGCGTTCGTTGCCGCGGCCGTGACCGTCCTGCCGATCCGCCTGAAGGACGAACGACATCCGAGCGAGGCACTCCCGGCTCCCTAAACCGAGCTTTCAATCATCCGCACGATGTGATGTCCGTTAATAGACCCGGCGTACGCTCTGGCGGTGATGAACGAGACGACGACTGATACCGCCGAGCAACGCCGGCTGAACGAAGCGCGCGAGCAGCAGGTCCCGTGGAAGAAATGGGGTCCTTATCTGTCCGAGCGGCAGTGGGGCACGGTGCGCGAGGACTACAGCGACGACGGCAATGCGTGGAGCTACTTCAGCCACGATCAGTCACGCTCGCGCGCCTACCGCTGGGGCGAGGACGGCCTGGCCGGCATCTCCGACGACAAGCAGCGGCTGTGCTTTGCCATCGCGCTGTGGAACGGCCGTGACGCGATCCTCAAGGAGCGCGCGTTCGGCCTGACCAACTCCGAAGGCAATCACGGCGAGGACGTCAAGGAGTACTACTTCTACCTCGACTCGACGCCGACGCACTCGTACATGCGCTACCTGTACAAGTATCCGCAGGCAGAGTTCCCGTACGACGATCTGATCGAGCAGAATCGCTCGCGCGACCGGCACGACTTCGAGTACGAGCTGCTCGACACCGGCGTATTCGATGACGACCGCTACTTCGATGTCTTCGTCGAGTATGCCAAGGCCGGCACGGACGACCTGCTGGTCAAGATCACGGTGGCCAATCGCGGGCCGGAGGCCGCCACGATCCACCTGCTGCCCACACTCTGGTTCCGCAATACCTGGGTGCTGAAGGAGGGCGCGCCACGCCCGACCATGGGCGCGTCGTCCGGCGCCGTAGTTGCCTCGCACGCGGTCCTGGGCGACGTGGCGCTCGAGGTCGACGGCAAGCCCCAGTTGCTGTTCACGGAGAACGAGACCAATACCCAGCGGTTGTGGAGCCAGCCCAGCCCCACGCCGTACGTCAAGGACGCGTTCCATCGCTTCGTAGTCGATGCTGAGACGGACGCCGTGAACCCGGAACAGGTCGGCACCAAGGCGGCGGCGCACTACGTGCTGGAAGTGCCCGCGGGCGGCGAGTCGGTCGTTCGCCTTCGTCTCCGTTCCGCCTCAGCAGGGGGCCGGCGTGCCCGCTTTTGGAGGCGAATTCGAATCGACGTTCGCCACGCGAAAATCGGAAGCGGACGAGTTCTACAACCGGATCATGCCGCCGAAGCTTTCGACCGACGAACAGCTCGTCTTTCGCCAGGCGCTGGCGGGCATGCTCTGGAGCAAGCAGTTCTACCTGTTTGACGTCGACCGCTGGCTGAAAGAGCACGACGCCCACCCCCTGCTCTCACCGTCGCGGCGCAACTTCCGCAACGCCGATTGGTTCCACATGTTCAATGGCGACATCATCTCCATGCCCGACAAGTGGGAGTACCCGTGGTACGCCGCGTGGGACCTTGCCTTCCACACGACGGCCCTGTCCCTGGTCGACTTCGACTTTGCCAAGGAGCAGCTGCTGCTACTGCTGCGTAGCCTGTACAGCCATCCCAATGGCCAGCTTCCGGCCTACGAGTGGAACTTCGGCGACGTCAATCCGCCGGTTCACGCGTGGGCCACGTTGTTCCTGTTCCGCGCCGAGCAGGGCCTCGGCCGCGAGGACCTCGATTTCCTCGAGGACTCGTTCCACGGCCTGGCGCTCAACTTCAACTGGTGGCTCAACCGCAAGGACCCGCAGGGCAAGAACGTCTTCGCCGGCGGCTTCCTGGGCCTCGACAACATCGGCGTCTTCGATCGCAGCTCGCCACTGCCTACTGGAGGGAGCCTCGAGCAGGCCGACGGCACCGCGTGGATGGCCTTCTACTGCCAGAACATGATCGAGATCGCGTTGATCCTGGCCGATAAGGACCCACGCTACGAGGAATACGCGTTCACCTTCGTGCAGCACTTCATGTGGATCGCCTACGCGATGGACCGTATCGGCGACAACCAGGACGAGATGTGGGACGAGGAGGACGGCTTCTACTACGACGTCCTCCGTCTGCCAGACGGCTCCGCCCAGCGGCTCAAGGTGCGCTCCATGGTCGGGCTGCTGCCGCTCTGCGCGAGCACGACGTTCGACCCCACCACGCTCGACAAGCACCCGCGCTTGGCGGAGCTCATCGCCCTGATGCGCGAGCGCTACCCAGAGGTCGTTGCCCAGGTCGCACCTGACGCCACTGGCTTTGAGGGCTACAACGGCCGCCGTCTGCTCTCTCCGCTTTCGCGCAAGCGCCTCGAGCGCATCCTGGGTTACATGCTCGATGAGGATGAGTTCCTCAGTCCGTTTGGGATTCGATCAATGTCAAAGCACTACGAGGCGAACCCATTTAACTTCAGTGCCGGTGGCACGACCCAGACGGTGCGCTATGTCGCAGCAGAAAGCGACACGGGCATGTTCGGCGGCAACTCCAACTGGCGCGGTCCAGTCTGGATGCCGGTCAATGCACTGATCGTGCGCGGCCTGCTCAACCTGTACTGGTTCTACGGCGATGAGTTCAAGGTCGAGTGCCCCACCGGCTCAGGTGTCCAGATGACGCTGTTCGAGGTGGCCCAGGAGATCACCAACAGACTCGAAAAGCTCTTCCTGCGCGACGCGGCCGGCGAGCGGCCGGTGTACGGCGGATCGCGGAAGTTCCAGGATGACCCGTATTGGCGCGACTACATTCTGTTCTACGAGTACTTCCACGGCGACAACGGCGCTGGCCTTGGCGCCAGTCATCAAACCGGCTGGACCGGCGTCATCTCGCGCTTGATGGACGTCTTCGGTCGGCTCTCGTCGGAGGATGCGCTCGACGTTTCCAAGGCCGCGGTGCTGCGCGACATGACTCGCGAGGGGGCGCAGGGCGTCGTCTCTGGGCGCACGGCTTAGCGCTTCAGGTGTGCCGGTGAGTCGTCCGCGCTATCCGCAGCTCTTTCAGCTCAACACGCGCGTCCGGCTATCTGAGCTGAGCGCGAGCCTGGGTCGAGCGGCAACGCTCGATGACCTGCCCGATTCAGGACTTGACGCCCTCGCCGAACGCGGCTTCGACATCCTGTGGCTGCTTGGGGTGTGGCAAACCGGAGACGCGGCGCGGCATGTCTCCGCGTCAAACCCCGACTGGCTGGCCGAGTACCGGCGCGTCCTGCCCGACTTCCGCGATTCCGATGTCGTTGGCTCGCCCTTTGCCGTGCGCGATTACCACGTCCACGCGGACTTCGGCGGTGACGCGGCCCTCGCTCGCCTGCGCGAGCGGCTGCGTGCCCGCGATCTGCGGCTGATGCTCGACTTCGTCCCCAATCACGTCGCGCCCGATCACGCGTGGGTCAGCGAACACCCGGATTTCTTCATCGACGGCACCGAGTCTCAACTGGCTGAACAGCCGCTCAACTGGCGCCGCATGCAGACCGCGAGCGGCGAACGCATCCTGGCCTATGGCCGCGACCCGTACTTTGCCGGGTGGCCGGACACGCTCCAGCTCAACTACGGCAATCCCGCGTTGCAGGACGCGATGCTGGGCGAGCTCCAGCGCATCGCGACGCAATGCGACGGTGTGCGTTGCGACATGGCCATGCTCGTTTTGCCGGATGTGTTCAGCCGGACGTGGGGCATCGACGCTCAGCCGTTTTGGCCGGGCGTGACGGCCGCGGTCCGTGCCGCGCAGCCCGGCTTCACGTTCATGGCCGAGGTTTACTGGGATCTCGAATGGGTCCTTCAGCAGCAGGGCTTCGACTACACCTACGACAAGCGTCTGTACGACCGGCTGCGCGAAGGGCGCGCGCGGCCGGTACGCGAACACCTGTATGCCGGCCTCGACTTCCAGGACCACCTCGCGCGATTCTTGGAGAACCACGACGAGCCGCGCGCGGCCGCAACGTTCGCGCCGGAAACGCACAAGGCCGCGGCCGTGGTGACGTTCCTCGCGCCCGGCCTGCGCTTCATTCATCAGGGCCAGCGCGAGGGGCGCAAGGCGCGCATCCCAATGCACCTGGGCCGCGGACCGAACGAAGGCACCGACGCAGACCTCGCAGTCTTTTACGACCGTCTGCTGGCCTGCCTCGACCAGCCGGCGTTCCGCGACGGGCAGTGGCAGCTACTCGATGCGCGTGCGGCTTGGGATGGCAACGGCTCGAACGATGACTTCATCTGCTACGCCTGGACGGGACCCGCCGACGAGCGGCGCATCGTGGCAGTCAACTACGCGGACCACGACAGCCAGTGCAGACTGGCCTTGCCCTGGAACGACCTAGCCGAGCGGCAGTGGCGCCTCGATGATGCCCTGGGCGATGACTCCTACGAACGCGATGGTTCGGAACTTGCCTCAGAGGGGCTGTTCCTGGACCTGGGTCCGTGGCGCTACAACGTGTTCGATCTCACGTAGCCTCACGAGACGGCAGGAACCGACACCTTTCCAGTCTTGATAGCCGCAACGTAGGCCGCATGGTCCCGTTCGTTCACAGCCGCATATGTCTCGGAAAAGTCGGCGATGGCTCCATCGAACTTGTCGCTCGTGCCCAGGTATGCCGCGATGGCCGTGGCATCGCCGCTAACAGCGTGAGCTCGGGCGAGTGACCAACCACAGATAGCGCCGTACAAGCCCAGGCCGAGCGGCATGATCGTGGTGATATCGACGGAGCCCTTCATGTCCCAGAGCTGTCGAAGGTAGAAGTCGCGGCCTCCCGGTCCGCGAGTCCAGCCCAGGAGAATGTCGGGCGTCGCCTGCATGCGCTGCTGCCCGACTACGACTCGCTCGGCATGGTTGCCGTGCGCACTGTGGTCCACGAAGGGTGCGAGGACCGAAGCGGAGGCCTCCTTTGCCTGGAGGATGAGCGGGTCGTTTTCATCTCGGCCCTGGAGGACGAGCACGAAACAACGGGTACCCACGCTGCCGACTCCGACGACCTTTAAAGCCAAGTCCACGAGGCGATACCGCTCCAGGAAGTCGCGCCGGTTCTCAGGCATCGTCGCGCGGTAATCACTGAACACCTTTTCCAGGGCCTTTGTACCGCCGGTGTCTGCGAGATCAACATGAGTGATGAACGGCGGGTCATCAAGGATCACCCGACGCCCGTCCACGACGGCCGTCAGCTTTTCGAAGGCGTGCATCCCGTCGCGCTGGCGTGCCTTGCTGAAGACGGCCTCGAGGTTTCTGCGGCGCGTGGCGCCTTCGCGCCCGTGGAGATTTCCCGTCGCCTGGGCGGCCTCGCGGATATCAGCCTCCGTAATCGAGGCATACCAGACGGTGATGAGGCTCATTCCCGCGTAGCGCGCCATCCATTGCCGATAGCTGCGGACCGTGGACATGGTTGCCGCCCGGTTCTGGGCGGCGCTGAAGCCGCGCGCCCGACCGGCTATGACGACGCTTGTCGCGAGCCGCTTGACATCCCATTCCCACGGTCCGGGAAGCGTCTCGTCGAAGTCGTTCGCGTCGAAGACGAGCGCACGCTCAGGCGAGGCGAAGAGTCCAAAGTTGCTTAGGTGGGCGTCGCCGCTCGCCTGGACGAGGATGTCCGAACGAGGCGTAGACCCAAGGTCGAACGCCATGACTGCGGGCGTTCCGCGGTAGTAGGCGAACGCGGATTCAGCCATCCGCTCATGGCGCACAGGAACAAGATTTTGGAGCCTGTCTTCCTCTTGCGCCGCGAGGATCGCGATCGGGTCGCGTTTGGCGGCGGGTACGAAGGCGGCGTGGGAACCTCGAGGCACTCGCTTGCGGGCTGCCCTACCCACCGCCGCCCGCTCACTCGGCGGCACCCAAGGCCGTGCTGTCCACGAGGCACCTTGCGCAGGGAGGCCGGCCTGCCACGCAGAGTCGACCGTCGCTTGGGTCTCGTGTCTCGTAGTCGTTCTGCGTGACGATCGCACAGGTTTTCTGGATTCGGTCAAGACGTTTGTCCTCGGATCAAAGCCAATGGAAGATGCCGACTGGTTGCCGCAACCCAGACAGTGTGACCCTTGCGAGTAAGTCGGGGCAGGATGCCCGCACTGGGTCTGACCTGCCCCGCCTCACCTTGTTTAGACCAGCCCGTCAAACGAGCTCAGCCGGCTGACTTGTCGCCTGCTGCCTTGGCTGCCTGCTTGACCGCGGTGGCAGTCTCGTCGTCGATCGGAGCGGACTTGACGACCTTGGCGTCCGGGATCGTCGCCTTGACGGCGTCGACGCCGGTTATCGACACGAGGGCCACGATGCCCGACGTGCCCGGGGTGATGACGCCAGCAAGATCCTCGGCCACGCCGCTCTTCATCATCACGTTGCGCGCCTTGCCAATGGCAGCGCCCGCGACACCGGCGTAGACGGCTCCGGCCAGGATCGTGGGCGGGAAGATGAGGCCGATGACGGCACCGCCGACGGCGCCCCACAGGAACCCGTTGCGGGTCTTGTGGTCGGTCATCTTCTGGATGTTGACCTTGCCCTGGTAGTCGGCGTTGGCGACCAGGACGCCGTCGATGTCGATGGCTCGCTTGGCCTCGGCATCGATCAGCGCGTAATAGGCGTTCTTGGCCGAGTCCATGTCGGCGAACTGGGCCACTACCAGTGCCTGGTTGCCCTGCACGGCAATGCCGGCCACGGCGTCGATGCCCTGATCGTCGCCGACCGCTGCCACGGCCACGTCAACCGGCTGATCCGGCGTCGCGGGCGTGTCTTGAGTCTTGTCAGTCATTTGAATATCTCCTTCGTTGACTTTGCTCGACTTGTCGTGCCGGGTTCCTTCTCAGCTCACCCCCGCCTTGACCTGCTCGTCGGCGAGAACGGATGCAAGCGCGTCGTCGGCCGCCTCCTGCTCGATCATGTCAGCCGCCACGAGCGCATCGACGGCCTCCTTTGCCGCCTCCCGCTCGATGAGGTCGGCAGCCATGAGCGCGCGGATGGCGCGCAACGCGGCAGCAGCCTCGATCTGATCAGCCGCGGCCACGGCGTCCTCGGCCTCCTCAGTCGCTGCCTCCTCGACATCGAGGGACATCCTCACGACGTTCTCGGCCTCGTCCTTGGCCGCCTCTTCGATGAGCTCAGCCGCGAAGAGCGTGTCCACGACGTCCTCTGCCGCCGCATCTTCCACCGCGAGTGCCGTGGCGACGACTTCGGCGGCCTCCGCGATGGCGGCCTCCTCGATCAGCTCGGCCTCTACCAGCGTCTGTGCGATCTCCGTTGCGGCAGCCAGCTTGATCTCCTCTGCGGCCTCGATCGCGTCTTCGGCCTCCATCTTCACGCGCAGCTCGTCGCCGACAATGGCAAGAGCATCGGGCGCGACCATCGCCTGCATCAGTGTTCGGCCGCCAGCGTCCACGATCGCGTCGCGAAGGTTGGCCGCCCAGTGGTGCTCGATCACCAGAATCGCGGCGGCGCTGCCTGCGGGAATTGATTCGGCCAGTTCCTGGATGCGGTCAACGGAAAGGCCGGCATCGCGCTCGGCGACGGCGACGGCACCGGCCACCTCGCCCTCGACCATGCCCTTGACGCCACCCGCATGGAGCCCAATGAGGCCGCCGGCGATCGAACCGAGGCGCATGCGCTCCGTTTCGGAGAGGTCGGTCAGGTGCATCGAGTTCTCGATGTCACCGTGCCTGTCCTTCTGGACGAAGATGACGTCGACGAGGCGGATCACGCCGCGCCTCCGAACCCGGCGCAGCTCGGCCATGATCCGGCCGGTCGCCTCGAACTTGTCGAAACCGACCACGAACACCTGGATCGGCCCGGTTACGTGCTTGTCTGCCATGTCTGATCTCCTTCATCTCGAGGCTGCATGCCCAGCGCTGGGGTAAACCGGCTGTCATGCGCCGCACGGGTAATCGGCGGCGTCCTAAGGGGTCACCTTGTCGCGGTTACGGGTGCGCCGAACGACTGTCGAGACGCTAGGCGCGTCGCGCTGCCCGGTGCATCCTCCCCGTCGGAGGAAGAACAATTCGATGGCCTAGCGTGGCGGGTTGCCTCGCGCCGGCGACCGCTGCGACGTACACCACGATTGGCTGCGCTAGGATGCTCGCCATACGCCTTGACTCGATCGTCGGGCGTGCCGCCAGCCGGTGGAGCGAATGCCCACTTCCACCCCCGCCCTCGACACGACGTCAAAGCCGCCATTCGTAGCAGCGGCCGGTGACTCAGCTCCGCTCGACCCGTTGCTCGAGGCGAAATTCCTCGTGCCGCGGCGACACGGTGGGACGCTGCGCCGGGCGCGGTTGCTGCGCCTGCTCCGGACGGCTGCGGATCTGCCGGTTATCTCAATAGTCGCGCCCCCTGGCTACGGCAAGTCGAGCCTCTTGGCCCAGTGGGCGACGTTCAACCCCCGGCCCGTCGCTTGGCTGACGGTCGACGACAGCGACAACGACCCCGTCGTATTCCTAACCGATCTCGCGTATGCGATTGATCGCCGCGAAGCGCTGGGCAAGGACCTTTTCAGCGCGATCGCCGCAGACACCGTGTCGCATAGGACGGTCGTCGGGCGACTGCTGGCAGCGATGGCCCGACCTCGGGAGCGCATCACGATCGCGATTGACGACGCGCAGCGGATTACCTCGCGGGGATGCCTCGACATCTTGGCGGAGCTGATCGAGCACGTGCCTGATGGGTCGCAAGTGGCCATCGCGGGACGCGCCCGGATACGCCTCCCATTCGCACGTTGGCGGGCCCAGGGGGTCAGTACTGGCGATCGGGCCCGCGGAGCTGGCGATGGACGAACGTGAGGCTGTCGGCCTGGGACGCGAGCTCGGTATACGACTGCCCGCCGAAACGGCGAGACGCTTGACGCGGGAGACCGAAGGGTGGCCGGCCCTGCTAGCCCTCGCGATACTGGGCGCCCGCGCTTCCGGGGAAGGAGCCGAACGGACCGACGCCCGAACAGTCCATCTCATCGACGACTATCTGCGGTCCGAGATCCTTGAGCGCCGCTCCACTGCCGAAATCCAGTTCCTTACGCGCACATCGATACTCGCGGAACTGCCGGCCCAGCTATGCAATTCGGTCACCGATCGACAAGGATCGGCCGATTTTCTAAATCGGCTGGCCAGGTCGACGCTGCTGATGGACGACTACGGCGGGTCGTACCGGTACCACACGCTCCTGCGTGAATTCCTCCAAGAAGAACTCGCGGCCCGCGAGCCTGATGTGTCGACCTCCCTTCACTTGCGAGCGGCTGCGTGGTATCGGGCGAACGATGTCATCGAGCGTGCCGTCGACCATGCCTTCAGTGCGGGCGATCCCAACCTGGTCGCCACATTGGTTGGCAACGGTTTTGTCCAATATCACTGGTCCGGCCATCGAGCGACGATCAGAGCATGGGCACGGCGTTTGGGTGTTGATGCTCTCGAGGCGCGCCCGTGGCTCGCGGTGCTGGCAGCCTGGGAGGAGATCGCCGCCGGCGATGTCCCCGCGACGATACGTTTCGCTGATGCCGCCGAGCGCGGGAGGTTCGAGGGCAGGCCGCCCGATGGCACGGCCTCGTTCGAGGGAGGCCGGGCGATGCTTCGAGCCGGCATGGCACGCAATGGGGCGGAAGACGCCGTGGCGAACGCCACCCGAGCGGTGGAGATCGAAGGGGAGGCTGGTTCCTGGCGAGACTTCGCGCTCTGGCAGCTGGCATTTGCGCGACTCGCGATCGGCGATGTGGCCGGAGCCGACGAGGCATTGGCCGATGCGGCCGAAGCGGCCCGATCGTCGAGCGCCCTTGCCGTCTTGTACTGCGTGCTCGGGCACCGGGCACTAATTGCCGTCGAACGAGGCGCCTGGGACGAGGCACTTGCACTCATCGCTGAAAGCGACGCGATAGATCCGGCCCCTCAGATCGACGGGTACCTGTCGAGCATCCCGTCTCGAGTGGTCCGCATCAGGCTGATGATCCATCGTGGGGACGTCGGCGAAGCGCGGCGCGAGCTCGCCCGCGCGACGAGCCTACGTCCGCTTCTGACCGCCGCAGCGCCGGCGGGAGCCGTCCATCTGCTTCTTTCATTCGCACGAGCGCACGTCGCGATTGATGACCCAGCCGGTGCGCGCGCAAATCTTGCCCAGGCCGGCGACGTGATCCGCGTTCGGCCCGATCTTGGCGTTCTGCCTGGTGAGGTGGATTCCCTCCGGGCATCAGTTGCCGCGCGGGCACCGGGGCGAGGATTCAGCGCTACTGGCCTGACGGTCGCAGAGCTACGCGTCCTTTCATTCCTGCCGTACTACTTATCGTTCAAGGAGATCGGGCAACGGCTTGGAGTCAAGGAGACGACGATCAAGACGCAGGCGCAAGCGATCTACCTGAAACTCGGTGCAGCGACCCGTAGCGACGCGGTCGACCTGGCGGTTGAGGTAGGGCTCCTGGAGCGCTTCTGGCCGATCGAATCGTCCCTGTCACCGCGTGGATCACCGGCCACCGACTGACGACGTCCGAGATGTAGCTCTTCCTCCGACGGGGAGGATGCTCACGCGGCCGGGAACGGCCGAAATTAAGGGTCGCCCAGAGGCTCACCGGCCCGTGCCCTGACGCTAGCCAAGGAGAAAGACTCTGCCTTGAGTCGCGGTCGGCCGCAAATCGAAAGGATGACTCCCATGGCTGACATCACCCCGAAGCGGATCGCCGAGTTCATCAAGCCGTTCAGGATCGAACCCGGCCAACGTGTCAGGCTGCCTCGCGACTTCGACCCCGCGGGGACCCGCCAGATCAAGACCAAAGAGGCAAAGGCGGTTCTCGCTCAGGGCGTCGGGCTCCTTGCTGAATACCAGATGCGCCTGGCCGCCCAGGAGACGTACGGGCTCGTGGTCGTACTCCAGGCGATGGACGCCGCTGGCAAGGATGGCACGATCCGGCACGTCATGAGCGGAGTGAACCCCCAGGGCGTCGAGGTCAACGGCTTCAAGGTCCCGTCCTCGACCGAGCTCGACCATGACTATCTATGGCGCTACGCCCGCAAGCTGCCGGCCCGCGGCCACATTGGGATCTTTAACCGGAGCCACTACGAGGAGGTCCTTGTCGTCCGCGTCCATCCGGCGATCCTGGCCGGTCAGAAATTGCCCGCCGCATCAAAGCGGGGCGATGTCTGGGACCGGCGCTTCCGTGAGATCAACGACTGGGAGCGCTACCTGACCGATCAGGGTTATCACTTCGTCAAGATCTTCCTCAACCTGTCCCGGGAGGAGCAGCGACGGCGCTTCCTGGCCCGAATCGACGAGCCAGAGAAGAATTGGAAATTCAGCGCTAATGATGCCCGGGAGCGCGTCTACTGGGACAAGTACCAGAAGGCCTTTTCGGAAGTGCTCAGCAATACGAGTACCGAATGGGCGCCCTGGTACGTTATCCCCGCCGACGACAAGCCCTTCGCCCGCGTGGCTGCTGCCGGCGCCATAGCCCACGAGCTGATCCGGCTCGATCCCCGGTTTCCCAAGGTCGATGCGGACGCTCGGGCGGCACTCCACGACGCCAAGCTCGAGCTCGAGCGCGAGGCCCCAGCCGGGGCAGCTCCCGACCCGATCGCTGCGGAGACCGCCGACAAGGCGGCTAAGAAGTCGAAGAAGGGCAAGCGATCATGAACAGCACCGTGCCATCCCCAGTGGCGAGCGCCCCGTCCTGGTACGCACTCAGCCCGGATGATGCCCTGCGCAAGCAGGGCGTCGACATCGACAAGGGTCTGAGCTCCGCCGAAGTCGACAAGCGCAGGGCCAAGTTCGGCGAGAACAAGTTCGCCCAGGCGAAGAAGGCGTCGCGCCTGCAGCAGTTCATCGCTCAGTACGCCGACCCGATGCAGATCGTGCTCCTCATCGCTGGCGTAATCTGCCTCTTCCTGCCCGGGCAGTTCTTTACTGGCCTCATGCTCCTGCTCCTCACTCTGGGGAACGCGTTGATGGGCCTGAACCAGGAGAGCAAGGCGGAATTGGCCGCCGACGCTCTATCCCAGAAGCTGTCCGTCACCGCGAAGACCCGCCGAGACGGCGATCTTGCGGATGTCCCGATGAACGAGCTCGTTCCCGGCGACATCGTGAGTCTCCAGGCCGGCGACCTCGTCCCCGCCGACGCGCGCATCCTGTCAGCAGCCACGCTCGAGATCGACGAGTCGGCCCTCACGGGTGAAAGCGTGCCCACCCCAAAGCAGGTCGGCGCGGTCGCTGCCGACGCCGCCCTCGGGGACCGCGTGGACATGGCGTTCATGAACACCCAGGTCACCCGCGGTGCCGCCACGATCCTCGTCGTCACGACAGGTATGGATACGCAGGTCGGCCACATCAGCGGGATGCTGCAGGGGACCACTGCTGAGCAGACGCCGCTGACGAAGCAGATCAACATGCTTACGCGGCAGATCCTGATCCTTGCCGCATTCGCGCTCGTGGCGTCGCTGCTCCTGGGCATCTCTCGTGGTGTGCCGATCCAGGAGCTGTTCCTGACCGCAGTGGCGTTCATGATCGCGGCCATCCCGACGGCTCTCCCGGCGATCGACACTGCCATCCTGTCGAAGGGTTCCCAGCTGCTCGCGGCGGCCGGCGCAATCGTGAAGCAGCTCCGCTCGGTCGAGACCCTCGGGTCGACCTCGGCGCTCAACTCCGACAAGACCGGCACCCTGACCATGAATCAGATGACCGCCGTGCAGATGGCCATCGTCGGGCGGCGCTACTCCATCTCCGGCACCGGCTATTCGACGACCGGTCAAATCTCCCACGCCGGCGGCCAGCCCGACGTCCCGCTTGAGCCGTACCTGTTGCCGATGGCCCTTTGCTCGGATGCCGAGGTCCGGGATGGCACGCTCACGGGCGACCCGTCCGAGGGCGCGCTCGTCGTCCTCGCGGCGAAGGGCGGAGTAGATGCGGACCTCACGCGCGAGCAGCACCCGCGCATCGCGACCCTGCCGTTCGACGCGGCCTACAAGCTCATGGCCACCTTCCACGACTGGACTGACGAGAGCGGCCACAAGGTCGTCAGGGCCTACATCAAGGGCGCACAGGACCAGCTCCTCAAGCGCGCGGCGGCCGTCCACGGCCCGGACGGGAAGGAGGTCCCGATCGCGCAGCTGCGCGATGCCTACCTCGCCGAGAGCGACCGGATCGGGAAGCTGGGCATGCGCCTCATGGCCACCGGCCAGAAGGACTTCGATGCAGCGACGTTCGACCCGAACGCCGACCTCCTGAAGGCGATCGACGGCCTCACGCTCCTCGCCCTGGTTGGGATCACCGATCCGCCGCGGCCGGCCGCGAAGGCCGCCATCGCGGAGGCCCAGGGCGCCGGCGTCCACGTCCGCATGATCACCGGGGACGCCGCCGTCACCGGCGCGGTGGTCGCCCAGCAGCTGGGGATCCCGGGCAAGGCGATCACCGGTGCCGAGTTCGAAGCGTTGGACCACGACGTCGTGCTCCGGGAGATTGATGGCATCGGGGTCATCGGCCGGGTCTCGCCCCAGGACAAGGTCCACCTCGTGGATGTCCTGCGGGAGCAGGGCCACATCGTGGCGATGACCGGCGACGGCGTGAACGACGCGCCGGCCATCAAGAAGGCCGACATCGGAATCGCCATGGGCATCACCGGGACGGCGGTCACGAAGGCCGCCGCCGACATGATCCTCACCGACGACAACTACGCCACGATCATCAAGGCGATCAGCATCGGCCGCAACGTCTACGACAACCTCCTGCGCTTCATCCGCTTCCAGATGGCGGCCTGTTACGGGTACATCACCGTCTTCCTCGGCTCGTCGCTCCTGAACATCCTGGGCGGCGTCCCATTCCTGCCGCTCCAGACCATGTGGCTCAACTTCACTGTCAACGTCTTCCAGGCGATCGGCCTTGGGTTCGGGAAGCCCCGAGACGGCCTCATGGAGGAGAAGCCGCGACCGAAGGACCAGAAGATCCTTCCTCGCCCGCTGACCGTCTGGCTCATCGTTGTGGGGCTCGTCATGGGCGGCGGAACCCTCGGTGTCATAGCGTGGGCGAGTGGCGCCTACGGCGACGTCGTTGCGCGGACGATGGGCGTGGCCACGTTCTCGCTATTCCGCATCGCCTCGTCCTTGGAGACCGCCGACGAGACGCGATCGGTCTTCAGCGGCTACATCCTGGGTAACCCAGCGCTCCTCAAAGCGACCGGTCTCTCGATCGTCACGATCGTGCTTGCCACCGAACTCGGCATCCTCCAGAACCTGCTCGGCATGGTCGGCCTGACCGGCGAGCAGTGGCTCGTGTGCATCGGCGTGGCGCTGTTACTCATCGTGGTCGAAGAAGTGAAGAAGTTCTTGAAGGTCCGCACAAACAGTCAGCCCGTGCTCGTCGCCGCGCCCGCCGCCGCCTAGTGACGGCCCGAAAATGTTGCGCCGAACCTTTCTCCGCCGATGAGCCGGAGGCAGCGCAACAGCGTGACCTGTCGACCGACCGCGCCCTAGACTCAAACCGACAGGCATGGTTGGCGCGTGAGCATGAGGGCGGCTAGCTAGATGAAGCGACGGTCAGCCCTGATTGCACTGGCTGGTGCTCAGTTCGTGATGGTCCTCGACCAGACGGTCATGGGCGTGTCCATCAGTCAGCTGGTCGCCGACTTCAACACGACCGTAACGACCATCCAGGCGATCATCACGCTGTATTGCCTGGTGATGGCGATGCTCATGCTCGCCGGTGGCAAGATCGGCGACATCATCGGCCGCCGCCGCGCTTTCAAGATCGGCCTGATCATCTATGGCTGCGGATCAGCGATGACAGCGCTGGCCCCAAACATTGCGATCTTGACGCTGGGCTGGTCCGTCCTCGAGGGCATCGGCGCTTCTCTGGTCCTGCCTGCGATGGTGGCGCTCATCGCAGGCAACTTCGAAGGCAAGGACCGCAAGGTCGCCTATGCCGTAATCGGAGGCGTCGCTGGCGCGGGCATTGCCGTGGGTCCCATCGTTGGCGGCTGGGCGACCACAGTGCTCAGCTGGCGGGTGGTGTTCGCCGGCGAGGTCCTGCTCGTGATCGGGATCTTCGTCATGACCCGGTTTGTCGCTGACGCCCTCCGGAGCGGCCCCAAGCCCAGGCTCGATGTCGTGGGTGCGGTGCTGTCTGCTTCCGGCCTTGGCCTGATCGTCCTAGGCACTCTCCAGTCAAGCGTGTGGGGCCTGATCCAGCCCAAGGACGCGCCGATCGAGCCATTCGGCCTCGCTCCCACCTTGTTCGTCATCGCCGGCGGTGGTGTGCTCCTGTGGGCGTTCGTGCGCTGGCAGCGGCATCGCGAAGCCATCGGCAGCGACCCGCTCGTCCACCTCGACCTGCTCAAGATCCTGCCGCTTCGATCAGGCCTGATCGGCCTCTTCACGCAAAACCTTCTCCTGATGGGCGTCTTCTTCGTCATCCCGCTCTATCTCCAGCTCGTCCTGGGCCTCAACGCGCTCGAGACAGGCCTCAAGATGCTGCCCGTGTCCGTCGCCATGTTCGTCATGGCCGCCGCCGGGTCGCGGCTCTCGACCACCTACTCGGTCAGAGCGATTACACGGACGGGCCTGATCCTCTCCGGCATCGCCTGCGTGATGCTGCTGGCGACCATTCAGCCCGACCTGGCCGATTTCGCCTTCGCAGCATCGATGGCCGTGTTGGGAGCCGGAATGGGCTTGATTGCGTCGCAGCTAGGCCTGGTGGTCCAGTCGTCGGTCGACGCCTCCGGCCGCGGCGAGGCAGGAGGTTTGCAGTTCACCGGCCAGCAGCTCGGCTCGTCCCTCGGAGTGGCTCTCATCGGCGCCATCGTCCTGACCGGGCTGACGTCGACGTTCGTGTCCACCATCCAATCCGACCCGCGCGTCAGCCAAGCTGTCGCCGGTCAGGTCGGGACCGAGGTGGCCTCAGGTCTCGACTTCGTCTCATCCGCGGCGATCGAAACTGCAGCCCAGACGGCCGGACTCGACGCCGCCGCGACGGCCGCGATCCTGGACGACTACGAACAGGCGCAACTCAGGTCGCTCAAGGCTGGTCTGCTGGCGGCCGCGATCCTGGCCCTTGTCTCCCTCGCGTTCACCGGCGGCCTGCCAGGCACGGTGCCTGTCGCCGCGGCAGCGTCCGGCGACGATGTCATCCCAGCAGATGGAGTGACGCCGGCGGCCGCCTCGCCGCCCAATATGGCAGCGCAAGGCGTCAATGGAACCTGAGCAACACGGCGATGAGGCCGTGACCGACCCGCCCAAGCGACCACCAGTAGGCGGTCGGCGCAGTAGTCGGCCAGCGGATGTCCTGCCTCTCGACCGCTTCAATGCGTTCACGGACGCGGTCTTCGCGATCGCCATCACGCTGCTCGTTCTCGAGCTCTCCGTGCCAGCTGTTGGCAGTCACCTCTTGCCGGCCCTCGCCGAGCAGTGGCATGAGTTCCTGGGCTATCTGATCAGCTTCGTATTTATCGGTGGGATCTGGGTGAGCCACGCGGGCATGACCAAGCTGATGCGTCAGGCCGACACCCTGGCCTACGGAATCGACCTCGTGATGCTGCTTTTCGTGGGTGTGCTTCCGTTCTCGACCAACCTGATGGTCACGCATTTCTCCGGTCCTGACGTGGAGGCGGCCGTCATCATCTATGGCGTCAACGTCCTCCTCGCGTCACTTGCCCTGAGCCTGCTGATGTTTTACATCGCCAGCGAACGGTCGCTCGTCTTGGATGGAGTCGCCGACGAGACGCTGGACGCCAAAGTCCGCCAACGATGGATCGTCATCGCCCTGAATGTGGGCGCTATTGCCCTCGCTGTGGTTGCACCTCTAGCTGCCGTAGGGGTGTATCTGTTGATGACCTTCGTGGCGCTCGCGCTGCCGCTCATCCACCTTCGTCGACGCCGGCATATTGAGTGACCGCCGACAACTAGTTCTCGACGCTGCCATCGTCGGGGTGGCGCAGCTGTTCTTCGCCCGTCTCGGGAGTCCAACGCAGTAGTCGGCGCTCCTTACCGAAGCTGATGTACGACGCGCGTTGGATGTCGAGCGCGAAAATCGGAGCTTCGTCCGGAGGCCTCCAGTCGATGACGGCCTCCTGCTCGTCACCAAAGCGTGCGCGTTGCCCGCGATCAAAGACTTCGCGCGCGCGACCGTAGAGCTTCACATCTCCGCGTTTGGGCTCGCGGCTCTCCTGTCCGTTGACCACGGAGATGCGTGAGTCGCGCCGGAGATCCGCGATCTTGTTCGAGCCAGGCATCATCCCGACCATCAGTTCGCCATCGACGAAATAGACCTCGCACGGGCTCACTCGTGGCCAGCCGTCGCGTCGCAAGGTTGCCAGGATCGCCAGGTGCTGGTCATCAAAGGCTTCCTGCGCAAGCGCACCGATTAGCGGCGCGGAATTCTTGAAGTCCTGCCAGTTCATCAGCTGATTCTAGAAAGCCGCTTCCGTCGCGACCGGCGGCGCGTTATCGTCGGCACCGGCTGCGCTGTGGCCAGGCCGGGGGCTGTGGGAAGGAGAGGGGAATCGGTGGCTCTGTCTACGCTCCGTGCCGCATTGGCGGCCGCGGTTACCAGTGCGCTCTTACTCAGCGCGGCGCTCGCAGGACCGGTGGCGGCCGCCGGCAGCGTCACCGTCAGTGTCGGTTGCCCGGGCGGCACCGGCAACACGAGCAAGCTCGTCCAGGCCGTCCGCGACGCGAACACACGCGCGCCCAAGACCACGGTCATCAACCTGGCGGCAAGCTGCACGTACGCATTCTTCAGGGCGAACAGCTTCCCGGTCGACGGTGTCCGCGCCAATGCGCTGCCGGTCGTACGCTCCGACATCACCATCCATGGCCATGGGTCGACCGTGGCCCACAGGGACGGCGCCGCGCGCTTCCGCTTCGTCACCGTCGATGTGAGCGGCGATCTGACCATCGACAACCTCACCGTGACAGACTTCCGCGCGCGCAACGGCAGGTCCGGCGCGTCTCATCTGGGCACACCGGGTGACAACGGCGAGAACGGTCGTGATGGCGGGGCGTTCTACAACCTGGGCACGGTAGCCCTGACTGGAGTCACTCTCGACGACAACCAGGCCGGTAACGGCGGTGACGGCGGCTCGAGCACGGGCTTCGACGCACTCAACGGCGCGGGCGGCGCCTCTGGTGGTGACGCGGGCCATACAGCTGGCGGCAACGCCGGGGCCGGCGGTCGCGGCGGCGCGATCTATAGCGAAGGCAAATTGACGATCTCGTACTCGACGCTCAGCAACAACCGCGCCGGTGCCGGTGGCAAGGGCGGCTTCGCCATCGGTGGCCGTGGGGGCAACGGAGGCATTCCGAGCGGTTACGGCGGCTCAGGCGCATCCGCCGCCGGCGGAAACGGCGGCCCGGGCGGTTATGGCGGCGCTATCTACAGCTCTGGCGTGCTTTCTGTCAGCCACTCGACGTTGACGGCCAACAGCACGGGCAATGGTGGTGACGCTGGCTTGGCAGAGGGGGGCGACGGCGGCACTGGCGCCGACGCAAACGGCAACGGTGGAAACGCGGGAAGTGCGGTGACGCTCGCGGCATCTGGTGGCACAGGCATGGCCATCTACCAGTGGGGCGGCCATGCTGACATCCTGCATGACAGCGTGACGAATAACGCCGGTGGCTATGGCGGCAGCTCCAGTGCGTACGCCGGCTTTGGCGGAGACGGTGGATGCAACGGTACGGGCGGCGCTGGCGCCAGCGCCGTAGCCGGCATCGGCAATGGCGGCACGGACCCGCTTCGTGCGGACAACGGTGCCTCGCTTACGACCACGGGTACGACCCAGTCGGGCAACTCCGACGGATCGGGCGGCACCGGAACTACTGGCGGTGGGACCCCGGGCAGCAACGGTTCCGGATGCGTCTGATCGCTGAGATCTGAAGGCCTCAGAGGGGCGCCGGTCGGGCTCGGATATATACTCCGAGACCGCCCGGCGCCTTTCTTCGTGCCGCGGTGATTCCCTCGGTCGGGGCGTAGCGCAGCCTGGTAGCGCACAGCGTTCGGGACGCTGGGGTCGCCAGTTCGAATCTGGCCGCCCCGACCAATTCCTCCGCACTCTCTATGGCGTCTAGAACGTCTGTTCTATAATGTCTGCTGTGACGACCGGTGATACGGGCACCAAGCGTTGCACCTCGTGTGGCACTGATCAAGCCGCTCGACGAGTTCCATCTCCGCGGCCAAGGCCGGCAGAGCTGGTGCAAGCCTTGTCGACGCAAACGCGACGCGGAATACCACGCCCACACGCGCGAGCGCCGAATGGCGCAGAAGCGCGAGCGAATCGCCGATCACGTGAGCTGGATGCGCCAGCTGAAGTCGAAGCCATGTGCCGACTGCGGCGGAACCTTCCATCCGGCCGCCATGGCGTTTGATCACCTGCCTGGAACCGACGAAGCGCCTCGACGTCGCGAGCCTCGTACGTCGCGGCAGCATCGGACTCGCACGCATCGAAGTTGCCAAATGCGAAGTCGTGTGCGCCAACTGCCACGCAATCCGCACCTTCAACCGCCGCGAAACTGCCGGCTAATTAGCGGAGCCTTCGACGCGCCTTTCAATGCCGCTGCCGTTCGACCGTGCGGGCGGTCCGAGCGGCGTCGAACGCCCGACGCCGACGCCGTTCGGGTTGCTGCTCTTCTTGGCGCGATAGACGGGCAACTCGACGCGCGTGTTCGTGACTCGATCCGAAGTCACAGTTTGACGACTCGTCGTTCGGCATGGGCCAGGGTTGAACAAGACGTCCCACACCAACGTCTACTGCGAAGGTGGCAGCACATGCGCACGAGGTCGTGACTTCGGCGTCTGACTGTCGCCGCCAGTCGCATCGGCTCGCGATTGCTTGTGGATCGACCGCGCCATCACCGACGGCGGCGCCTGCTTCCGTGGCTCCATCCCGTCGTGACGGCTACGCCAACCTCGTCTGGACCGACACGACACCGCCGGACCTACGGTTGAATCCTCACACCACCGACCATTGGCGTCAGCGACCACCACGAGCAACCATCGAGCCGACGGCGACCGTGCCACGACAGTGCCGCCCTCGTTCCCGCGGGCCGGCCGCCGCAAGTCGGGCGCACTCGGAGCCGATTCGGCGAGTCGCATGACGACAGCGTCGCCTACAGGACGAGAGCTCGAGCGCCTCGACGGCGCGCACCGGTGACGACTTCAACGAGCCTTCGCCCACGTGCATCGACGCGACCGCAGTGGTCGTTCGTGCGACTACGACGGGCCTGACGAGACTGGTCACGCCGAGCGATTCGTCGCTTGGTTCGGCTCACGAACGGCTAGGCGACGCTGCGGCCAATGGAGTTCTGTCGCTCAGCTTGTCAGCAAATGTGCAGCGGTCGATGCCCTTCGACGAGCCGCGCCACATGAGCACGGTGCCGACGCTTGTCTCAGGTGGCCGTACGGTTGTTCCGATCAGTGGCGTAGCGGCTGGACGCCGAAATTCGCGTTGGCGCTACGGGGAGCCTCCTGCGCGTCTGACGATCCCGTGATGCGGCGCGGGTCATCGGACGATCACCGTGACCAACGTTGCTGACGGCACTCGCGCGCAGAGCTGTTGCTGCGCCCGGCCCCGTTCGACGTCCGCTCGATATCTCGGGCGATGAGCTGTCTACAGCTACGGAACGCTCGTGGACGCGCCTTCTCCATGCCGGTCGGAGTCGATCGACGAGAATCCGGATCAACCCATTTGATTGATGCTGGCGCGGGACGATACCGAACCGAGTGGTCGAACTCGCAATAGCATGCCTATTCGGTGCGCCTCGACGGCCGCCGCATCGTCGTGGGAGCAGGGCGAAGACGTCCGACGTGACACTCGACTGTCTCACACCTGATGACCGCGGAAATCGATCATTGGTCGCCGGTCTGACCTGGGCGTCATCGATTACGCCCGATTATTCGATCTCGACGGCGTCGTCGTCTGGCGGACGTTCGATGCCACGATCGGCATCTGGTCTGCACGACAACGGACGCATGATCGATGTAGATCCGTCGTGGCTCAACGGTATGTCGGAACATGATGGCTCTCGAACGGCATGGATATCGTGGATCAGGCCTTCTGGCAGGCCGTTCTCGCCGGACCGGCTCTACGCCATTCCGTCGTCTGACCTGTTGCGTTGACCACGGCTCGCGGCGAGCTCCCTCACGCGGCGTCACCACGACAGCGGGTCACGCTGCGTGGGTTCTCGGGTCCCCGAGCCTCTCCAGGGGCGCAACTTTTGGGTACGTCAGGGGCGCGCGGTACGATCCGGATGAGATCGTCGAGTACTGAGGAGCGGCAGCGCTATGGCAGATTCACCACTGGATAACTTGCAAGAGCTTGCCGAGCGCGCAATCGGGGTGGGCGGCATCCAGTCGGCCGCGATCTTCTATGTCGTCCCTGGCTCGTCGGCGCTGCAGCTCGCGGCCGCGGCCGGTATTGCGGGGCCGGCGCTCGATGGCCTCGTCGCCGCGGTAGCCAATCCAGATCATCCCGTCACTCGGGCGCTGACGGACGATGCCCCCACGTTCGACGTACTCCCGATGGCACCCGGTGGCCCGAAGCTGCGCAGCCACTTGCCCCTGGTCACGGACCGTGACGAAGTCGTTGGCGTCCTGGCCGTGGCCCACGACGAACCGCTTGGTGACGAGCAGCGCGCAGATTTGATCGAACTCGCGGGCTACTCCGCGTCAGCTATCGCGGGTTGAGCTGAGGATCGTCGACCGGCGGCACACAGTCGCGTCAGTCGAACGGGACGCGCAGCAGGCGGACGGGCTGGGCGATGCCCTTGAGCGTGGCCGATCCGGCGTCTACGAGCCCGCGAGACTCTCCGGCCGACTGGTCCAAAGCGTCCGCGGCGACGAGTAGCTCCCCGGCTCTGGCGTGACTCGCGATCCGGGCCGCCAGGTTCACGGTGTGTCCGTAGACGTCGCCGTCGCGGACCACCATCGACCCGGCAGCGATGCCGGCGTGCGCCGGCGGCAGACTCGCCGCCACGATGGACGTCATCAGCTCGCGGACGGAGTCGATCGCGTCGTTGACCGATGAGTACTGGAGCATCACGCCGTCACCGAGCAGTTTCACGACCCGGCCGCGGCGGCTGCGAACCGCCGCTGCAGCCAGGTTTTGCAGCATCGTCGCGGCGCGTGCCGCGTGTTCGTCGCCGACCGAGTCCGTCATCTCTGTGTAACCCGTGAGATCGATGAAGGCGATCGCTGGCTGCTGACCACGTCGTTCGCCGCGACCCTCCTGGACCAGCGTCTCCTCGACGTACGTCACGATCCGCCCAAAAACTTCGTGTTCCTGGTGGCGGGCCTGAAGCCAGACCATCAGCTCCGCGATGACCGGGCCTAGACGAAGTGCCGGCCGCATGGCATCGGACGGAGACTTTCCCTTGGCGATTTGGTATCCGGGCGGCCCACCAAGCTCGTCGAACAGGTCTTGGGTGGCGCCCTGGATTCGGCGGACCCCGTCGCCGGCGATTCGGGCGGCGCGAAGGTAGACCTCTGGCCGATCGTCGACCAGGCTCCACAGCTCGAGAAAGTCAGTGATGACCTGCTCCTCGTCCCGGCGCATCACCGTGTCGGGCAAGGGTGGCGCCAGGCCGAGCGCGGCGTAGATCCCGGGCAGGTGGACGGCGCGCTCGCCGAGCGACGCTGCAAATGCGTCGAACGTCCGCCCCGATGCCTCGCCCACGGTCCAGAGTCGAGCCACCCAGTCGAGCTGGAGGGCTCCGCTGCGGATCACCGACATCAGGTCGTCGAGCTCGATCCCACCTTCCGCAAGGGCGAGGGTGAGTCGTACGCGGGGCACGTCTTCGATTGCGAACCGTCCGTCACCATCCGCTTCGATCGCGCGAGCGTCGACGAGGCGGGCGACGTAGTCGGGCGTCGTGCCAGCCTCACGCGCCAGACGATCGAGGCTGAGCGTAGCCAGCGGCTCGATGTCGCCCGCGTCCGGCATGCCGTTCAATCCTGCGCGAGCCCCTCGCGCCGGCATACCGCCTCGTACCTGGCGAGCTCGTCGGCGAGGACGAGCGGCAGGCGGCGCTGGCTGTCGAGCGGTGCCTCAGCGTTGAGCCGCGCAATGGCCACGTTGATGTCGTGCACGAGATGCTCCAACGCGGCCCGGTCGCGCTTTCGCGCGAACTCGCTGGGCGCCGGACCCTCCGCCGCGCGGGCCAGGATCGCGTCGCGCTTCGCAAGAAGCTCGCGGACCTCTTTGTCCGCCTCTATCCAGGGCGGCGCGATGCCGGCGTCCTTGAGCATGTGAAACGCGAGCCCCCAATCGCCCGCATACGGGTTGTCATCGTTGGGCAGCGGCTGGCCCTGGTGTGGCAGACCGTCGAACTTGCCTTCCTCCATCGCCTCGCGAATCTGGCGGTCGATCAGCGACTCCCAGGTCGCGCCCACTTGGATCTTGCCCTCCGCGTCTTTGCGATGGACGAGGCGCTTGTTGTCGGGAGCGTCAGGCATGTCCGGCGGTCCTATTTCCAGGGTGCCTGCAAGTGCGTCAGCGGTTCGTTGTCGGGTAGCACATCGGGCACCAGCGCCGGGTCGGCGGCCGCGACGTAGCGCTCGGGCAAGGCCCAGCTCCTTGAGCGCGATGTTGCGGCCCTGGGCGATGCCCGTCGCCTTGTAGAACGCCACCAGCCGATTGAAACCCTGGCGCCCGAAGCCGCAGTCGCTCGACAGCACGAGCTTGTCCGCCGGAATGACCTCGAGCGCCTTGCGGATGCGGCCGGCGACGACCTGCGGCAGGTCTGCCTGAAGCTGGCGATGGTTGACGACGCCGACGGCGACCTTCTTCTTGAGGTTTTTGGCGTACGGCTTGAACAGGTCGATCTCCGCCAGCTCGTTCTCCGTCGCCTCGACCGTCCACACGTCGCCCTTCAGCCGATTGAGGTACGTGTCGATCGAGTTCGCGTACGACTCGCCCGAGTAGACCTTCTGCATGTTCGGGTTGCCCCAGCAGGTGTGGATCCACAGCTCCACGTCGTCGAGGCCGTCCACCTCGTGGTTGAAGGCGTCGACCATGAAGTCGAGCAGCTCCTTCTCCTCGGGGTGGAAGCACGCCGTGAAGTGGATCGTCGGCTCCTCGATCTGGATCACCTTGGCGCCTGCGGCGGCCAGCTGGCGGAGCTCCAGGTTCATCGCCGTGGCCATGTCCCAGATGAGCTGCTTCTTGTTGTCCAGGTCGTACTTGTCGGTGTGGCTGTCGAGGAAGATCGCGAGGACCTGGGACGAGCAGGTTCCGAACTTGACCGGCTTGCCAGAGGCAGCGCGCGCCTGCGCGATGCGCCACAGCTTGGCGTACTCGAGCGGGTTCTTGGGATCCGCCTCCACCTTGCCAACAACGCGCGGCCAGCGCCACGTGCTCTCGATCTCGTACATCAGGCTGCCGGCCGGAAAGTTGAGCAGCGCGTCGCGCGAGCTGGCGTATTGGAGCTCCTCGTGCTCCAGTCCCTTCCAGCGCTGGAGCGGATAGTGGTGCCACGACCGGCCGGCGAAGTCCTCGTCGAGGTGGTAGTCGCCGTTGGTCAGGATGTCCAGGCCGGCGCGCTCCTGGTCGGCGATGACCGTTGAGTGGGCGTCGAGGAATTGCTCGCGGAACTTGACATCCAGGAGCGCCGTATCGAGCGGCCGGCCCCACAGGCCGCCGTCATACCAGCGCGGCCGTGGCCACGAACCGGTGACGGTCGCGGGGAGCATCAGGTCCTTCGTGGCCGTGAACATCGGGCGCGCCTCCGTCGTCGAAATCCTCTGACCGTCGGAGGATATGTCACCGACCCACCGCCCAGCCGGACGAACACGGCCAGCGTGCTCCAGCCCGAACTCGTGTGCTCTTTCCGGTCGCTGCGACCGTCTACTTGAGACGCTGACGCTCGCGATATTGGCACCAGCATTGCGCCTTGCGGAGGCGAGACGATAGTCGGCTTGGGACCGCCCTGATGGGCTGCCCTAGCTCACGTTTATCGCCCTGGACGATGCCAGTGGACGATCGGAGCCACAGTCGGCCCGTTTGGGCGTGCGTTGACGCCTCGGTCGGACGACTAACGCGCTGGCTCTGCAGGCGGCAATGCTGGTGCCGATACGGCGCAGACCAGCCGACTTCAAGGGTTGGCCGCTCTCACACGAGTGATCAGCAGGCGAAGCGCCGCCCGGCGACGGCGCCATCAGGACTCGTTGGATTGGCCGCGGCCTGGCGAACCTTTGCAACCAGATCGTCGAACGACACGCCTTCGAGCTCGAGAGGGAATTCGCCGGGTCCGATCCAGTCGGCGATCCGATGTCGGATAGGTGATGAAGACCTTGCCGTTCAGATCTGGATAAACGTTCTGGTAGTTGCTCGGGAGGTAATAGCGAAACTCGTCGCCCGGAACCTTCGTCAGCCCCGGAAGCTGCTCGCGAAGGGCCTTGTTGCGGGCGAACAGTAGCGTCGTCGTTGACGGTATCGGCGCGTCGAACTTCTCGGAGAAGGCGCCATACCAGTCGTCTAGCCGAAGTACACCTGTCATGTCCGTCGAAAGGTCACCCTTGATGACCTCATCGACCGTGAAGTCAACCAGATAGCGATCCCCCTGCCTTTCCGAGTCGTAGTAGGTAGAGACGCTCGTCGGACGACCCAAAACAACGATGTCCACGTCGTTCGTCATCTGCTTGAGTGACTCCCAGTCTTCGTCTTGGCCAAAGGCGATGCACGACAGGTCGATGACCTGCGACCAGAACGCTTGCAGGTCGTCCGCGTTTGGGTCGTCGATCGTCGGTAGCGGCTTGATCGACGTCGGTCCATTTGTAGCGATCGGTGGGCGTGTCTCGAGCGGCGGCGTAATCACCGTCGGCTGGGAAGGTGGAGGCGCAGTCGACACCGACGTCGCAGTCGGTGATGGCTCCAGTGACGGAACGAGCGACGCGGCCGCAGTGGCGCTGTGGGTGGAGCCGCGGTTGCCACAGCCAACGAGCCTGGCGCACTGGTCGCGATGCCAGGCGTCGCCGACGGCTCGCGCCGTCCCGGCACAGGCGGCCACGATGAAAACGACGAGAACGAGACCGTGCCACGGTCGTGCAGCCAACATCGATGAGCGACTCCCTCCGTCCATCAGACGGCTGGGCCAGTCTGATCGATACGATCGCACAGATGACAGTTGAAAGTCGCCTGGGTCCAGTTGGGTTTCGCATCTCGGCGACGGGGAGTGCCGGGCTCGATTGGCCGCGGCTCGACGCGACCTGGGCGCAGGCCGGTGAGCTGGACGTATTCAGTGCCGGCTGGCTGAGCGACCACCTGTCCGATGCGAGTCGCGAGCGCGGGGGAGTGGCCTTTGAGGCGTTCACGACCGCAGCCGCGCTCGCGCACCGCGTGCCCGGGAAGTGGATCGGCATCGCCGTCGCGGCGAACACCTTTCGCCATCCGGCCGTGCTGGCAAAGCAGGCCACGATGCTCGACATCGTCACGGGCGGCCGCTTCATCCTGGGCCTTGGCGCGGGCTGGCACGTTGGCGAGCACGAGGCGTACGGCGTGCCGTTGCCACCGCCGCAGGAGCGCTTCGACCGATACGAATCGTCGCTGCGCGTGCTCTCGGCCCTGTTCAGCGACGCGGCACGGGAGTCGCCCGGGGTCACGCTCGATGATCCGATCCATCCGCTTGACCGGGCGACGAATGAGCCACCGCCCACGTCGCCCACGGGTCCGCAGCTATGGCTGGGCGGCCAGCGCCGGCGCGGAATCGAGCTGATCGCGCGTTACGCGTCAGGTTGGCCGCTGCCCGGCAATCGCGCCGGCGACGTCACCTACTTCACGCAGATGCGCGACAAGATCTCGCGCGAGCTGGAATCAACGGGCCGAGACCCAGCCGAATTCACCTTCGCCGCCCAAGTCGACTGCGGCGCCGACGCCGAATCGCGACGTCAGGCGCTCGACATCGCTCGCGAATTTCAGCGGGCGGGCGCGACCCACGTCATCCTGGGCGTTCCGGGCGCCGCCGCCCCCGACGCACTTCTGCCCATGGCGCGCGAGGTCGCCGAGCCACTGTTGACCAGCGGATAAGCGTCCGATAAGCGACTCTTCATAGCCTTCCAACTCGGAGGTGCAGGTGAGTCGGAAGCCAACGATGGCGGACCAGGCGGTCGAGCTGATCGAGACGCACGGGCCGTCGACAACGCCACAACTCGGCCAGCTGCTCGCCGCATCGGGCGCAACGCACGCGCGCGATCCTGAGGCGACGGCCAAGGCGGCCGTCCGGGGCGACCGGCGCCTCATCGAAGGCGAGGACGGACGCTTCTATTCGCTCTTTGCGCAGCTTGAGGGCGCGTATCTCATCCATCGGATGAGCGATTTCGAACGCGATCACAGGCTGATCGTGGTTGGAGATTGCGATTGGCTGCTGGAGAGAGTGCTCAACGTGCGCCGGAATGGCGTCGGTGGGCTATCGCTTTCAACGATTGAGTCGGTCTTCGATCTGCCTGCGCGGGAGTGGGACGACGACGACCTGTGGTCAGACGATTGGCGGTCACCGCCCAGCGGGACATCTGCAGAATCCACATTCAACTTCCTCCTGGCACACCGGTGGCAGTCGGTCGCAATCTCGTGGCCGGGACTTCTGGAGCCGCTTGGCGATCGCGAATACCTGTCGTTGAAGGTCTGCCACGGATCGCTCGAGGTCGGCGGCCTTGGCCATGAGGACTTCGACGCCGACCGAACCGCGCGCGCCGCGCGCCTCATCGGGTCGCTGATCAAGGACGCAATGGGCGACCCCAGGTCGCTTTCCGTCGTCGCCGTCCTGACGATCTTGGCGACGGAATCTCCTGAGCTGTTGCGACAGCCTCTGCCGCCTTTGGAGGAGCTCGTCGCACAAGCAGGGATGGCCGTCGTCGGCAGCTCAGTGGACCTTCTAGCGCGGCCGTTGCCGAGCGAGCTGCTTGTTGAAGGCGTGAATGACCATTATTATGACCATATGACAACGCGAATGACTGCGACAAACACCAAGGCCACGCTGCTGGCGCTGCTCGACAGAGTGGAGGCCGGCGAGGAGATCGAGATCACGCGTCACGGACAGACAGTTGCCCGACTTGTGCCGGCCACCGGGCCTCTGGGTTTGCGCGGAAGCCTCGCCGGCGTGGCTTCGACGCTGGCCTCAGACGAGGACTTGTTCTCGACCGGGGTGATCTGGGATGCGTCGTGAGCGCGGTTGTCCTGGACTCCCACGTCCTGCACTGGTGGTCCGCTGAGCCGAGCCGAGTCAGCCCTGCGGCGGCGGATTTCATCACCGCAGCTGACGAGCTGGTTGTCGCCGACATCACGTGGTTGGAGCTGGCGCTGCTGGCGCAGCGAAATCGGATCTCACTTTCGATTCCGCTCGCCACTTGGCTCGAGCGACTCGCGCGTCTGGTGCGCAGCGTTCCCATAAGTCCTCAGATCGCGGCCGCGGCCGTTGCCCTGCCTTCGAGCCACGCGGGCGATCCCGCGGATCGCTTGATCTATGCCACGGCTGCCGAAAATGGCTGGCCGCTGGTCAGCAAGGATTCAAAGTTCCTTGGCCTTGCGGACGGGAACGTTGACGTGATCTGGTAAGGAGGTGCCGGCGGCGTAGCATCGGAAACTTATGAAGGAGCTGCTCGAGACGCTGCGGGCGTGGCAGGCCGACGGTGTTCAGGTCGGCCGCGCGGTGGTTCTTCGGACGTATGGCTCAGCACCAAGGCCTGAGGGCGCTGTGCTGCTCTACGCGTCTGACGGGCGCATCGCAGGCTCGGTCTCCGGGGGTTGCGTCGAGGGTGCCGCTGCGCAGGAGATCGATGCGGCGCGCCGATCAGGACTCACGCGGATAGTGCACTTCGGCGTCACTGATGACCAGGCATGGAGCGTGGGGCTCGCCTGCGGCGGAACTATCGACGCGCTGATCGAGCCAGACGTGCCACGCGAGGCGATCGACGCTGCGGGTGGCGACGGAGCGTCGGTCGTGATCACCGTTCTACCCGGCGAGCAGGGCACCGACTCTCCGGATCGCCTCGTTTTCAAAACGGACGGAGGACTGCGCGGTTCGACCGGAGACCCATCGACGGACGGTGAGCTGGTCGCGGCCGCTGTTGCATCGCTGGAGATGGGTCGCTCGCGCGTCTTCGAGCTTGGCGAGCGCCAGTACTTCCTGGAAACATTCCCGGTCCCACAGCGGCTGATCGTCTTTGGCGCGGTCGAGAACGCCCGGCCCCTGGTCCGCCTCGCCCACGAGCTGGGCTTCGAGACAATCGTCATTGACGGCCGCCCGGCTTTCGCCACGCATGAGCGTTTCCCGGACGCGGATCGGCTGATCGTGGGCTGGCCGGATGAGGTCGCTGGCGAGATCGGCTTGGGGCTTAACGACTCGGTCGCGGTGCTCACCCATGACCCCAAGTTCGACGAGCCGGCGATCGTCCAAGCGCTACGCCGCGGTTGCCGTTACGTTGGAGCGATCGGCTCCAGGAAGACGCAGGCAGATCGTCGTGATCGGCTCCGCGAACGCGGCGTGTCCAACGAGGAACTCGCGCGGCTGCACGGGCCGATCGGCCTCGACCTTGGCGGACGGGCACCGGCAGAGATCGCACTGGCGATCATCTCTGAGGTCGTCGCCACGCGCTACGGCGCGAGTGGCGACCCGCTGCGTGATCGGGCGGCGGCCGGGAAGGCGGTCGAAGTCCTGGCCTAGGTGGCCAGCGCGCGCTCCTCGCGGTGCTCCCAGATGCTGTTGACCGGATTCGGGCCGGCCATGGCGAACCACGCGATCACGGCTGCAGTGATCGAGACAACGCCAACGAAGACCATCGCCGAGCTGACGCCTGCGGCGAAGGCCGCGCCGTATTGCGCTCCGGTCGCGGTGGAAAGGCCATCAAGCAGGCCGCCGAACTCGCTCGTGCCCACGGCAAGCAGGAATGATTTGAAGCCTTCCACGGCGGTAGTTGGGTCAATGCCGGCCGGCACTGAGGCAGCAAACGCAGCGATGGCCGCGGAGCTGACCAGAGCAGTCACGCCGGCGACGCCCGCCTGGCCGCCGACGACGAGTGACGTCTGGTTGAGCGCGGCCGCGGTCGCCGGCAGTCGCCGTGGCGTGCTCGCAAAGATGACGGCGGTTCGCACACAGGTACCCACAACGAAGCCCGCCCCAACGGCGAAGAAGGGCAGAATGAAGTACAGATACGGCGTCGAAGGCGACGCCTGGGCAAGCAGCAGGTCTCCGGCTCCAACGATCGCCAGCCCGCCCGCGATCAGCGTGCGCGGGCTGAAGCGGACCAGGAGCAAACCTGCAATCGGGCCGGCGACGATCAAAGCGATGATGAACGGCGCCAGGGCGATGGTCGCGAGCAAAGGTGCGGCGTTCTGCGCAATCTGGAAGAAGAGCGGGATCTCGAGCATGGGCGCGATCTGCGCGATGGCAATCACGACGCCCGCGACCAGTGCGACCGTGGTTGGCCGGATGTCGATTCGCGCGTCATCCGACTGACCGCCCCGGCGACGTTGCACGACCAGGAAGAGGGCGACGAGCAGGATGCCGCCAACGATCAGGCCCATGCGTATGAGCGATTCACTGTTGGCCCTGAAGCCGATGATCCCTCCGGTGATGCACAGCAGGCCGAACGCCCACAGCCCATGCGGGTAAACGGCGCGAATCGGCAAGCCGGCCGGTTCCGCGTGCGGGACGCGCTTCCAGCAGACGAACGCGGCAATCACGCAAGCCACGATCGCGAGCATGAACGACGGCCAACGCCCGAACGTGGGCGTGACCGCGATGAGAACCGCGGGCGTTATCGCCGTCGCCCCGCTGAGCGCCGCATAGGCAAGACCAAGAGCGGTGGCGCGCGGCGGGCCGTTGTAGGCGACCGCGACGATGGCCAGTGCCACCGGGAGCACGAAGCCGACTGACGCGACGGCGCCGATACGACAGGCGACGAAGAGAGGTCCGTCGCCGGTGATCATTGCGCCAAGCTCGAACAGGATCAGCGCGACGAGGCCGGTCAGGATCACGCGGCGCCGGCCGATGACATCGCCAAGGACGCCGCCAATGAGCAGGAACGCGGCCTCGACCACGGCCGAGAGCAGGAACAGCGACTCAAGTTGCGGCCGGTCGCGCAGCGCGGCCTGGGCATCTGGGGTGCCGGAGCTGAAGACGCGCGGATCCAGCCCCACGGCGAAGAGCGCGAGGCTGCCGGCCACGAGCGCGGCAAGCGCACCAGGCGGCTTGCCCAGGTCCAATAGGAACTCGGGCACTTTCAGCCGCGAGTTGGCCCTTACCATTCCGGCAGCATAGGTGAACAGGAGGGGCTGACTTTGTCCGTGGCAACAGACGAGACAGTTAAAGACGAGGCCGCACAGGGCCCCGGCATCTTGGGCTTGCTCCTGGCCATGGCGATGTTCGTGCTCGTCGTTGACACGTCGCTAATGAACGTGTCCATCTCGGCAGTCGTATCCGACCTGGGCACCACCGCCAGCGCCGTTCAGTCGGCCATCGCGATCGAGGCGCTCGTCTCAGCCGCGTTCATCCTGATCAGCAGCAAAGTGGCCGACCTGATCGGCCGCAGGCTGGCCTACGTGATCGGCCTGCTCGGCTATGCCGTCGGCGCGCTGGCCATGGTTCTGTCGCAGACGATCGTGCCCGTGGTCATCTTCTGGGCCATCTTCGGCGGCCTGGGCGCTTCACTTCTGCTGCCTTCCATGCAGGCGCTCATCCACGGCAACTTCAGCGGCGTCGCGCAGAAGAAGGTCTACGCCCTCGTCGGTGCGTCTGCGGCCATCGCCGCGGCCATCGGGCCGCTCATCGGCGGTTTTGTCACGACCTTCCTGTCGTGGCGCGTGGGCTTCCTGGCAGAGCTGGTAGTGATCGGCTTCGTCCTCGCCGGCGTGCGCCTGATCAAGGACGTGCCGTACACGGGCGACCGCCACATCGACCTCGTGGGCGGAGCACTTTCCGTGCTGGGCATGGGCGGTATCGTGCTCGGCATCCTCGTGTGGGAGAGCGGTGGGGCGGCAGTCGGCGCCCTGATGGCTGTCGGTGTCGTGTCGTTTGCCGCATTTGCGTGGTGGTTGGTCCGGCGCAAGCGCCAGGGCAAGGTGACGCTGATCGACCCGGACCTTTTCAAATCGGTCCATTTCCGTCTGGGCATCAGCGGCCAGACGCTCCAGCAGATCGCGCTGGGTGGCTCGATGATCGCGCTGCCCATCTTTTTCCAGATGGTTCTCGAGTACAACGCGCTGCAGGCCGGCATCGCCCTAATGCCGCTGTCGCTGAGCATGTTCTTCGTGGCCGTCATCGCCGGCCGACGCTCTGCAACGCTGCGCCGCCGTCCGGCGACGATCATCCAGATCGGCTTTGCGCTGGTCGCCGCTGGGGACGCTGGTGATGATCCCGTTCATCCCGCGCATCGAAGTCGGCCTGTGGCTGGCGCCGGCGCTGATCGTCATGGGCACAGGCCTGGGCCTGCTCGTGTCGCAGCTCAACAACTACACCCTGGCGCCCATCTCTGAGGAACGCATCAGCGAGGCCGCCGGCGTGAACTCCGCGGGTGGCTCGTTCGGCCTGTCGTTCGGCCTTGCGCTCGGCGGCGCACTGATGCTCGGCGCCCTCGCCTTCCAGTTCACCAGCCTCACGAACGCGAGCACGGTTCTGACCGACCCGCAGAAGCAGCAGGTGTCAACGACCCTCAACGAGAACGCCGAGGTGATGACCAACACCAAGCTCGCCGAGCTGCTTGTCGGGGAGACGCCGGAGGTTCAGGCAGAGATCATTCGCATCAACACTGAGGCGCGGCCGTTCGGACTCCAGGTTGCGTTGCTGGTCCCGCTGTTCTCAGCGCTCTTGGGACTCGCGGCGGCGACGGGTATGACGCGTCAGAAGGACGTCACGCCGGCTGCGAACCTCGAGGAATTCGCCCTGGGCGGCTGACGATCGTGGCGCAACGCTTCCCGATCCGCATAGGACCCCGATCACGCCTGTTGCTGCTGCTCATCTTTGGCGTGCGCGAGCGAAACGCGTACGTCGATCTGAGCGAGTCGACGCTCGATGCTCATTTCGGTTACTACCACCTGAGTGCGCCGGTCTCGAACATTGCCTCGTGGCGCATAGAAGGTCCGTGGCTGTGGATCACCGCGATCGGTCTCCGGCGCGGCATCTTCAAGGGCGACGTCACCTTTGGCGGCAACCACAAGGGCGGCGTCCGAATCGACTTCCGCGAGCCTGAACGGCGCTCGATCGTGCGCATTCCGTGCCTGTACGTGTCCGTTGCTGATCTCGAGGGCCTGGGCGCGGCTCTCGCCGAGCGCGGCATCCCGGGCGAGGACGCACGCCGGAGTCAGTGAACCGGCGCGCCGCCACCGTTGCCACGACGATCGATGCTGAGCCGGCCGTCGACGAAGGCGAAGATGGGCAGATCCAGCCCATTTGGATCCTCGTACGCGATCTCGTCGCGTAGCCAGCCGACCATCTCACGGTCCGCGTCGAACGGCACAGCGAGCAGCAGGTTGCGCATTGGCGCGACCAACAGCCGCGGCTCATCGCCGTAGCGCAGGCGCAGCTCGTCCTCGAGCAGCAGAACACCTGACGCCAGGCCGCCGTGCGACTGGTACCACCACACGGGTATGTCAGCGAGCGTGCCGAACTCCATCTCTATGTAACGCTCCGCCTCAACCATCGTGCGCAGGTTGGCCATCGCCCGGCCGAGCGCTTCGTCAGCCGACACGGGCCAGTCGTCAACCATGGCCGAGCCCACGTACAGGAACGCCGGTCCGATGTCCAAGCCAAGGCAAATGTTCACGCCCGGCGGGACGCGAAAGGTGAGCGGCCGATCCGCGCCGGGCGGCATTGGCCTGCGCCGCACAAACATGGGCCGCAGGCTGTTCGAAACCGCTTCCCAGGTCAGCTCGGGCGGCAACGTGTCGATCGCCGCGCGTACCTCCGCCCGACTTGGCGCGACGATCATCGGCTCTTCGGCGAGCGCCGACATGTCGCGCCCCGGCAGCGCTCGTGCTCCTCTGCGTCCCATTCGGGAATGATCGGCAGCGGCGCTTAGCAGTCCGTTAGCTGTCGCTCAACTCCGTCTTATCGGTGTCGATGTCGCTCAGCGCGTATTCGGCGGCTTCCTCGGCCGACATCCGCGCACCCGTCGTCCCACACGCGCCTCTCGTCGGGATCGTTGTTGGCTCGGCCGGCATGCTGAACTGGATCAGGTCGATGGGCACGTCGAGCAATGCGGCGCCCGTTGACACACGCAGCCTGTGCGTGGCTCCCGCCAAGACGCAGCTCACGCACCTTGTACCGCGACGCTGGGCGATCATCAGGAACGCCGCCAGGTTGAGCAGAATGCCGGTCCGGTCGTTGGCCTCGACGAAGATCTTGCAGCGACTCACGAATCGAGCGGCTCGGCTTCGTCGTCCAATCGACCGTCCCGGACATAGAAGCCGGCGAGAGTGAACACGCCCCAGCCGATTCCGAACGGGTCCTTGAGCCGCCGATAGCCGTCGAGCGCCTGCTCCGCGTAGTTCGGATCGCCTGTCCGTGGTCGCCCTCGCCGGCCGTCGCCTGGGCCAGGCCCCACGCTGAATTGGCGATGCCCTGAGCGTCGCCGATCTCCTGTGAACAGCGCCAGACTCTGCTCCCAGAACGGCACGCCCTGCGCGTACAGATCGTCCGACGGGCGTGTCGACATCGAGCGCGGCGAAGCCGTGGTCGTACAGAGCTCGCGCGATCAGTGCGCTTGTCGCCGGATCGCTCGAGCGGCCTCCAGCTCGCGGTTGTAGTACCGGTATGTCGCGTGCGTATCGGCCTGCCAGTAGGTGATACCGCCGGCGGCCCCGAATGCCTGCTGCCTGGAGCACGTCGCTCTGGTCCGCTACTCCGGGCAGACGAAGCACGAGATCGATACGCCGACGCGCCTCGTCGAGATGGCCGCGCCGCTGCCAGAAGCGCCACGTCGCGACGACGATGCGCATCGCGATCTCGACCTCGCCATTGGCCGTGGCCCAGTCGAGGGCGGCACGGATGTTGTCGTGGTCCAGCTCGAACCTGTCGCTTACCTCGCGCGACTCAGGCCCGGTGAGGCCCGGCGCCAGGCTCTCCACGAACTCGAGGTACACGTTGGCGTGGCGCCGGGCGAGGCCGTCGAATTCGTCGGTCGCGGCCAGGCGCTCGTGGGCGTAGTCGCGGATCGTGGCGAGCATGGCGAAGCGCGGATCCTCGGCCATTGCCAGGTCCGGCTTGACCAGGCTCTTGTCCGACAGCGAGGACAGGCCGTCGAGCACGTCCTCGCCGAGCTCCGCGGGCGGGCCGCACACTGCGTCGGCCTGGGTCAGGAACGCGCCGCCGGAATGGATCGAGAAGCGCTCGAACAGGCGCCGATCGGCTGGCTCGAGAAGGTCGTAGCTCCAGTCGATGGCGCCGCGCAGCGTCTGCTGGCGTCCGGGCAGGTCACGCGAGCCGCCGGTCAGGAGCGACAGGTGCTGATCGAGACGAGCGTGGATCGCTGCAACCGGCAGGGCGCGCGTGCGCGCCGCAGCGAGCTCGATGGCCAGTGGCAGGCCGTCCAGCCTGCGGCAGATGTCAACCACGAGCGGTGCTGTCTCATCGGTCAGTGCGAATGACGGCTGGACGGCCCGCGCCCGATCGACGAACAGCTCGATAGCCTCGTAGCGCATCGCCTCCTCGGCCGTCAGTCGGCCGCCGTCGGCAGGTGGCTGGCCCAGCGGCGGCACCGGGAACTCGCTCTCGCCGTAGACGTGGAGCACCACGCGCGTCGTGACCAGCAGCTTGATGTTGGGCGCCTCGCGCAGCAGTCGACTCACATCGGCTGCCGCGTCGACGATCTGCTCGAAGTTGTCGAGCAGCAACAAGAACGCGCTTGCTGCCCAGGAACTCGAGCACAGCCTCAAGCGGCGGCTTGGCGCCGGTCACCGTTATGCCCAGGGCGGAGGCAATCGCGGGTGCGACCAGGTGCGCGTCGACGATCGTGTCGAGCGGCACGAAGTAGACGCCGTCGTCAAAGTCGTCGCTCATCTCTGCCGCGAGCTGCAGCGCCAGGCGCGTCTTGCCTGTTCCGCCCGGTCCAGTCAGCGACAGCAGGCGCGTGTCGGCCAGTGCCTGACGAGCCGCCTCGAGCTCTGCGCGGCCGACGAAGCTGGTGACCTGCGTGGGCAGGTTGTTGGCGCGCGTGTCGAGCGTGCGCAGTGGCGGAAAGTGGTCCTCGAGGCCTTCGATGACCAGCTGATACAGCCGTTCGGGGGCGGCCAGGTCCTTCAGCCGTCGCTCGCCCAGATCGCGCAGCTCGACACCTGCGGGAAGCGTCTGCACCAACCGCCGCGTTGCTTCTGAAACCAGGACCTGGCCGCCGTGCCCGGCGGACATGATGCGCGCGACCTGGTGCACGGCAAGGCCGACGTAATTGTCCCTGGCCTCCATCGCCTCGCCGGTGTGCACGCCGATGCGCACGCGAATCCGTCCGTCTTCAGGCCACGCGTGGCTCTCGATGGCGCGCTGTGCATCGGCCGCGGCCATCACTCCGCCCGCGGCAGTTGGGAAGGACGCGAAGACCGCGTCGCCCTCAGTGCCGAAAATGCGGCCGCCGGCGGCGGCAACGGCCGTGGCGATCAGCTCGCGGTGTTCATCGAGCAGGCCCGCGTAGCGGCCGCCGAGGGACTGCAGCAGGCGCGTCGAACCCTCGATATCCGTGAACAGGAAGGTCGGCGTGCTCGCCGTGCCTCCGGCCATGCTCAGAAGGTTTCGAACTTGAGGTCTGTCCCCGGACACGCGAGCCCCATGTCGGCCAGCGATTGGAGCTCTGTGTTGGCCGAGTCGACCTGCTTGCCGACCTGGTTGCGCAACTGGCGGGCCTGCTTGAGCGCCGGTTTGACGTCGTCGTTGAAGTAGCTCTGGTAGGCCACCGCAGCCTGCAGGTCCAGATCGAGCATCGCGGTCATGTCGGTCTTGAGCTGCGCCGCGGGCTCCCAGTCCTTCATGCGCGTGACCTCCGTCGTCGCGATCGGTGCAGTCTGCGCGAGCTCGTTGGCCAGGCCCTGCGCATCAGTCCGGTTTTCATCGGCGATGGCGCGCTCGATGTCGATGACCAGCTGGTGCGCCACGGTCGCATCGGCGAAGGCGGTGCAGAAGGAAACGTCCCAGCCCACCGGCCAGCTGCCGTTCAGGGTCGTATGCGCCGGCGACCGCGTGGGTGCCAGGCTGGGCAGAGCGACGGTCGGCAACGGCGTGAAGTCGACGATCGCCAGTGATGCGCTCGGGCGAGAGGTCGGACTGCTACTGCTGCAGGCGAGCGCGGTGGCACCGACCACGACCAGAAACACGGCCAGCCATAGGCTCGGCCCCAAGCGGCGGACAGGAGATCGAGGTGTGGTGCTTCTCACTGGCCGGGAGTGAGCATAACCGCTGACGTTTGGCCGCCTACTGGACCAGGAACGAGCCCGTCGAAAGAACCTGGTCGCCCTGCACGTACTCGATCGTGTACAGGCCGGCTCCGTCCGATGCGCCGATCGGACGCAGTCGGCGGAAGAAGATCTGTGCGCCGGTGACGTCGGGTTTGACGGGGTCCTCGCGCACAAGCCGTTGACCGGTTGGCTGGGTCGCATCGAGCTTGAGGATACGGATGCGCAGGTCGGCCGAGTTTGCCGTCTGGGTCAGATAGGCGCTCCAGACCATGGCCTCGTCGATGGCGAAGGTCGTCTTGGGATCGGTGATGTGGAGCTGGGCGTCGGCGGTGGTGCCGAAGGTGATGAAGCCCGGGCCCTGCATGACCGCTGGAACGAAGAGGGTGGGACCAGGCGTGGCGCCATCAGTGGGCGGCACGGTTGGCGGGCTGGTCGGCCCCGCGAGGGTCGGTGATGGCGCTGTGCTTGCGCCGGCAACCTCAGTCGGAGTTGGCTGGGCTGCCGAAGGCGCTGCCGACTCGACGACCTCTGCCGAAGCGGTAGCCGTTGCCGTTGGCGCGGGTGGCGGTGGCTCCGCAGCGCGCGACTGGAGAAAGAAGTAGATGGCCACGACCAGGACGCCGACCGTCACGCCCACGACCAGCAGCCCGAGCAGGTTGCCCACGATGCGTCCGCGATCGCGCGGCCCGGAAGGCCGGACAGGCCCGTAGATCAGGCCCTGGCGGTGACGGTCGCGGTTGGACACGCGTGGATTGTTACATTCCGCCCCGTGTGGCCCGCCACGACTGCTAAAGTCCGCGGCCAGTGACCGAACGTACCTCGACCTCCGCCGCGGACCGCGCCAAGCAGCGCGAAGATCTCCTCGCCCAGCATCGTTCCGCGCGCGCCAAGCGCGACGCAGCGCCGCTCGGCGGCAGCGAGTTTCGCGCCGCGGCAGAGGAGATCGCGCTCATCGAGGTTCAGATCAGCCGCCTCGAGGAACCGGAGCCGCCGAGCGCCGCGTAACGCGGCCGTAGATCAGAATTCCGGCGATTGAACGCGGCGCCATGCGTGGCGCATGGCGCTCCTGGCGCAATCCCGATCGCTCGATGAGCAGCACCACCCGCGCGCGTTGCCCGGCATATGGCTCAAGCAGCTCGAGCATCCGCTCGTCCGTGCCGTCACGCTCGCCGGCAAGCGCCCAGCACACCACGCCGGGCAGGTGGTAGTCGCCGACGCTGACCGCGTCCGGGTCACCGAACGACAGGCGGATCGCTTCTGCGGCGGTCCACGGGCCGACGCCGGGCAGCGAGGTCAGGCGCTCCATCCGTTGCGCGGTTGGCAGCGCGCGGAGGCTGTCGAAGCGGTGCGCGACGGCCGCCGCCGCCCGGATCGTGTCTGCTCGACGTCGCTCGATGCCCAGCGCGTGAAATGCCCAGTACGGAGTTCGCGCCAGCGTCTCGGGCGGCGGCGGCAGCATCAGCCCCAGCGGCCCGGGCGCCGGCTCGCCAAAGCGGCGGATGAGCGCCGCAAACGAATGGCGCGCCTCGTATGAGGTGATCTTCTGGCCGATGATCGAAAAGAGCAGCGTCTCGAACAGCGGCGCGCCGCTCGTCAGGCGCAGGCCGGGCAGGCGCCGCTGGGTTTGAGCCACGATCTCGTGACGCGGCACCAGCGGTGATGGGTCGTCGCATTCGCCGATGAGTGACGGGACCTGCTCGAGGGCGTCGCGCGCGCCCGCGCCCCAAGCGCGGGCGACGACGTGGTCGCGCGCGACGGCAATGCGCAATGCCGCGGGGCCGCTCGGGTAGCGTGACGCGCGCGCAATCGTGGCGCCATCGACGAGCATCTGCGGGTCCGCTGGTCCCTGCCACAGCATGCCCATCGTCGCGCGCGGATCGGCGCCATGAATGAGCGGCACGATGAGCTCCAACGGCTCGTTCAGCACCGTTCGAGTCTAGGTCGTCGGGGCACGGCCGATTGAGCACGAATAGGACCTCTGTCCCGTTGCCGCGCGGCACATCCTGGGCGATCGTCGAGGCCGTGATCGCGCCCAGTGTTGCCGCAATGGCGGATGCCATCTCCGGGCAGCGCAGACGGTTGGTGCTTCCGTCTGCCCCGCCTTATGAGCGCCTGTCCGGCGTCATCTTTGTGGGCCTCCTCGTCGCTGTCATTCAACTGCTGGGAAAGCCCGCGGCGCTTGATCCGGCCGTGCTCGTGCCCGTGGCCGTGCTCGCCGGCACGGCAATCGGCGGACTGTGGAGCGGCGTCCTTGCCACGGCCGTGGGTTGCGCCTATCTCGTCCTGTTCTACGCTCAGCCAGGCCTCGCCGCATCCACGGGCGGCATGGCGCGCGTCGTCGCCAGCCTGCTCGCCAGCGGCGCTTTGATCGGCATCGCCACCTATCTGAGCGACCGGAGCAGGTCAGAGCGCGACGCTGCGGCTGCCGCCGCGCGCCGCTCGGCTCTGGTCAGTGACTTTGCCGCCCGCCTCGCGAATGACGACCCTGATCAGATGCCAACGGCCCTCACCAACGGCGTGGCCGAGCTGTTGCGTGCCGACCTTGCCGTGCTGACCGTTCTCGACCCCCCGTCAGGCCGCCAGTTCGTGCGTGCCGCACGAGGCGGCAGTTCGGCCGTGGGTGTCGAGGTCGTGTCCGGCGTTGGCATCACCGGCCAGGCGATCCGTGATCAGCGCCTGGTCGTGGCGGGCGGCGTCGACACCGCAAGCGAGCAGGGCCTGTCGCGCAGGTTGCGCGGCAAGTCGGCCGCGTCGATGGCTGCCGTGGCGTGCATGCAGGGCGGCCGCGTCATCGCCAGCGTCACGGTCGGCCGGTCGGACGGCTCGGCGTTCTCCGCCGACGACCAGAGTCTTCTCGAATCGATCGCATCCCTCGTCACCCTTGCCGTCACCGGATCCGTCGTCAAGCGCGAGGTCGCCGAGGCGACCCGTGACTACCTGACCGGTCTGTACAACCGTGCATACCTGGACACCGTCTTCGAGCAGATCATTGCGTGGCGGCGCCGGACGCAGCCCGACAAACGGCCGCCGCTGGCGCTCATCGTGTTTGACATCGATGGCTTCGCGAAGATCAACGACGGCCACGGGCGGCTGGTCGGTGACGCGGTCCTGCGCGCTGTTGGCACGCTCCTGCGCCAGCGTTTCCGCGCCTCTGACGTTGTTGCGCGCGTCGGGGCGGACTCGTTCTTCGTGATGCTCAACGAGGCGTCCGTTGACGCCGCGTCTGAGGTGGCCGAGTACATCAAGAACCAGGCGCGTGAGCTCAACATCCGCACCCAAGCCGGCGAGGCCGTAACGGTCTCGCTGTCCGCCGGATGTGCGCGGTTCCACGACGGACAGAAGCCCGAGGAGCTGTACCGCTCCGCCGAGGCGGCACTTGATGCCGCGCGTCGTGCTGCCGGCTCACACACGCCAGTCGCGAGCGCTGGGATCGCGCCCTAGCGCCTCAGCTTTAGGCGGGTGCCGCGACGATGACCGCCTGACCCAGCGACCACAGCGTGATCGTCGTCAAGGTGACCATCAAGACTGCCAGGGGTAGCTGGCGCATGACCGGCGAGCCTGTGCCGACCGGTTCCGGGCCTTCATCCTGGGTGAGCACGCTGTGTCCCGCCCAAGCACCCACGATGTGCCCGCCGACCACCGCCGCAAGCTGGATCGTCCACACGATCGAGGTGGGTATGAACGATGTGGGCTGGAAGAAGCCCAGGTTGCCGGGCAGGAAGTTGTCGCCGCGCTGGAGAGGGTCGTTGAGGGCGAGGATGATGCGCTGGCCATCGACCAGCAGGTACGTCAGATAGTGCGCCACGAGGTAGCCCACCGCGACCGGCAGCAAGCCGGCGGCCACGGCGCGCACGGTCAGGACGCGCGCGATACCTGTTACCGCGAAGACGATCGCGCCCAGGAAGACGGCGCACGTGATCGAGTCGCGAATGACTACATCAGTGCCCAACGGCGCAGCGACCACAAACACGTCGAAGTAGATCTGCGTCTGTGACAGGCCGTCGAAGATGATCGCGCCCGTTGCCAGCGCGACGAGCACGAGCTCGTCGCGCGTCCACGGCGCCACGAGCACACCTGCTGCGAACGGTCGACGCACGACGAGCCCCTCCTCCGGCTCGCCGTCGACGGCGAACGGAGCGAGCCGTCCAAGCACCTCGAACCAGACGCTGAACGTCTCGCCGCGATCCAGCCACGTGTCGCGCCCGTAATAGGCCATGCCGGCAAGGCTGACGAATGTGTAGGCAATCAGGAACAGGCCGAGCGGTTGGCCGCCCTGGATGCGGAAGACGAGCTCGAGCCAGACGACGGCGACGAAGCCCACGATCGCGGGCCAACGCCCCAGGCGCTCCGGATACTCGGCCGGCTCGCCGCCATGCACGCCTAGGCGATTGGCCAGGGCTGAGAGCAGCTGGTGGATGGTTGCGAACGGGTTGAGCCACGACCAGATAGGCCCGACGAGCGCGCTCAGGAGGGCAAGGCCAACCCAGCCGTAGACCCACAGGAACAGCGAACCGACGTCGCCATCGCCATTGCCCCCGAAGAAGGTCTGGGCCACGATCCACAGCCAGCCAATGAGGCCGACAGCCTGCAGGCCGTAGCGCAGCCAACCGGGCACATGGTGTGGCTTGCCGATGGTCGGCACCGGTGAGCCTGGTGGTGGTGCGTTCGGACTCTTGCGCACCATGACGAACAGGAAGCTCATCGCCACCGCGAACGCGGCGCCCAGGACGTAGGCGATGAGCGGCAGCGGCGCCTCGTAGCGCTCATTGAGCTGATGCGCCAGAACCGGCTGGGGGAGGAGATAGAGCAGGATGGGTGCGGCGAGCGCGCCGGCGACCCGAGCCACGCGGTGACGGTTCATTTCGTTTGAGCGTACGCCTTTGTTCGTTAAGAGCGGATTTCGACCGAATCGACCAGGCTCGCGCCGCCGGCGCGACAGTCCTCCGCCCACGCCGCGAGCGCTTCGTCGCTCTCCGCTGAGCCACGGATCATGCCGATCACACGCGCCACGCCCAGCTCGCGGTAAGCCGCGACCATGTCGGCGCGCTCGCGACCAGTGGGCTGGTCGAGAGACTCCCACCAGAGGTGCACTGAGAGTCTGAGCGTGGCCGGGTCGCGGCCGGTCTCCTCGCAGCGCGCCCGGATCGTGGGCAGCGCCTCGCGCACCTCCGCAGGCGTCATGCCATCTACGTTCAGCTCGTCGGCATATTTCGCGGCCAGACGCCAGGTCACGTTGGGGCCGTTGCCGCCGACCATGATCGGGATCCACGGCTGCTGGACGGGAGCTGGCTTGTTGATCGCGTTGCGCACGCTGTGATGCTTGCCGTCGTACACGGCCTTGTCGGAGGTCATCATCGCGCGCGCCACCTCGAGCTGGTCCTTGAGGATGGCCAGCCGTTCGGGTGCATCCGGGAAGCCGTAGCCGTAGGCCTGCCACTCGTCCCGTTTCCAGCCTGCGCCCAGGCCCAGCTCGGCGCGACCGTCGCTGATCGCGTCAAGAGTGCAGATCATCTTGGTCGTCAGTGCCGGATTGCGATATCCCGCGCACAGGACCACGTGGCCGAGTCGAACGCGACTCGTGTGCGCCGCGAGTGCGGCCAACGACGTGAAGGCCTCGAACGTGATTTCAAGTGTCGGTCGAGGCACGGTATGAAAGTGATCGAACAGCCAGATCGACTCGAATCCGAGCGCCTCTGCCTGTTGGGCGACGGCCCGAGTCCGTGCCCACGCGTCCGTGGCGCTCCAGCCTTTGTATTCGCCCGTCCAGCCTTGCGGCACTATCACGCCGACGTCCATTAGCGGAACCTCTTAACTACGCATGTACAATCACTGCCCATTCGGCCGAGCGTGGCTGTGAATTTCATTAGCATTACAAAGCTGTGTCTGTACATTGAAGGGACGTGTGCTGTGGCGAAGATCCGTCAAGTTGACGTTGCGATGCTGGACAAGCCCAAGACGGCCCCGCGCCAGCGCGAGCTGAGCCCAAAGGCGCAGGAGCGATTGGCACAACAGCGCCAGTTCACGAACATGATTCGCAAGATCGACGACCCAAACACAGTCTTTGAGGTGCGGCTCGACAAGGGCGAGAAGGCGCTGACTGTGCGTCAGCGACTGATGAAGGCCGCCCAGGATGCCGGTCGTGACATCGTAGTGCGCAAGTCGGAGAAGGGCTGGCTGGTCGGTCTCGCGACGCCCGAGCGACGCTCGCGTCGCGGCCGTCGCAAGAGCACCCCGAGCGCCTGAGAAAACCCCCTGGGCGCAACCGTCCAGGTCCAGGTCTTCGGCCGCAAGGACTCGCGCGACACCCAGAAGGCGCTGCGCTTCTTCAAGGAGCGACGCGTTCCGATTACTTTCGTTGACCTTGCGGTCAAGCAGTTGGCGCCCACGGAGTTAAGACGTTTCACCTCGCGCCACGGCGCGCGCGCCGTTCTCGATGAAGGGTCGCCGGCATTTCGCGATGGCGGGCTTGGCTATCTGCGTCTTGACGAGGACGAGTTGTTCGATCGTCTGCTCGCAGATCAGCGCCTGATCAGGCTGCCCCTAGTACGCTCGGGCGCACATGTCGTTGTTGGTATCGACGAAAAAGGCTGGAAGCAGATGTTGTCAAGCGACCGCTAATTGAACGGCTTGACTGTCACCGTGCTAGATCCGGCGCTGATGTTGCCCGCCGTGTCGATCGCCTTGACGTAGTAGGTGTGGTTGACGATCTTCGTCGGGTGGTCGACATAAGTCAGTCCGGTCACATTACTGCCGAGCTTGCCGCCGTCGCGATAGATCTGGTAGACGACAGCCCCGCCGGTGTCGTCTGTGCTGATGTTCCACGTCAGGGTGACCGTCCTGCCTGATGACGCGACGCCCTTGAAACCGGTTGGGACGGATGGTGGCGTCGTGTCCTGGCCGAAGTGCGGGTAATCCGACGAGAGGACCATCAGCGCCGGGCTGGTGCTCTTCTCAATCGTCCGTAGCCACCGCATGGAGCCCGACTGGACCAAAGCCACATCGGCCATGCCGTCGGGGTCGACATCCATCGCGACCGGCTGGGCACCAGTCAGGTCAAGCGAGTTGTTCGACCACAAAGGGCTCTTGTCAGTGAAGGTTCCGGAGCCGTCAGTCTTGGCGCGCATGCCGAAGACGGTGTTTGGCGAACCAGCGACGAGGGCGATGATGTCGCTCCGGCCGTCACGGTCGTAGTCGCCGACAGTGAACTTGGCGTTGTTGAGGCCACCTGGATCTGCAAGGGCCAGATTGAGACTGCCCAGGACGAACGCGCCAACGGAGCCAATTGGGCAGCTGTTTGCGACGGCGCCGATCGGTGAACAACTCGGCGGCGAAACTGCCGTCTCGAAGTTGCCGTTGCTAGCGTCGCGGACGATCAGGTCCGCCTTGCCGTCGCCGTTGACGTCGCCCGCGGCAACGAAGAACGACGCTGACGTCAGGTCAGGGGTGCCGGTCCACATCTGGGACCGCTCCTGGATCGGCAAAGCTTCCATCGCCGTTGGCCTTCATGACCCACAGCGAAGAGGTGCCGTCGCTGTTCGAGCGGATCAAGCCGACGTCCATCAGCAGGTCGCCGTTGAAGTCGCCGAAGATGGCCTTGCCGGCCCCGCCGTTGTAGTCCGTCTGCACTGGGCTGGCAGAAACCGTTGCCAGTGGCGCGCGCCGCGAACACCGAATTGTTCGTGACCATGACCATGTCGGCCAGCAACTTGCTGTCCTGGTCGGAGGTATTCGTATCGGGCAAGTCGACGTTGCCGGTGGTGTAGCCGACGATTGAGGCGAAGGGCAGGTTGAATGTCCCGGTCTGGGCTGACGCGAAGCCATCGATCTTGCCGGCGTACATGCTCCAGGCCGTGTTGCCGCCGCTGGCCGAAAGCACCGGCAGGTCGCCCCACCATGAGCTATCGCTGAGCGAGTCGTGCTCGCGGGTGTCGACCAGCAGCATGGGCTCGAAGTACTCGCGCAATGTTTCTTCGAGCGTCAGGCTCTTGTTGATGCAATCCCGCAGGCTCTGCTGGTAGATCTTGAAGCCGGTCGCATCCCCTCCGCACGCAACCTTGTTGCCGGAGCGGTAGCCCGTCAGGAAAAGCCGAGAGATGTTCTTATCGGCATTCCACTTGCGCATCGTACATGTGCCAGGTCTGGGCCATTGCCCGGTAGATCGGCGGGGTCGGGATGTTGCCGACGTAATGCACGGTGTGGTCGTCGGTGTCCACTGGTCTGGCTTGTAGATCTGATCAGCCGTGCCGTCCTGGACGTCGTAGCACTCCGTGACCGGTTGGCTCGTAACCGGATCGGTCGTAGTGACACGTCCGCCGCCCCAGAACATGGCCTTGTACCAGCCGTATTCCTTGACCGTGATCGACCCCACCTGCATCCATAGCGGCGGCTTGTCGGCGCCCGTCGAGTATTCGGCGCGCATAACCACAGCGACGTAATTCCAGAAGTTGACCGTCTCCACGTGACCGGCATGTGGCCCCTTTCGAGCGCAACACTCGGATCGTGTCGGGCGCCTGCAGGTCGTTCTTCCACCCTGTCGGCTTCATGCCCGGCGTGCACAGCAGGTCCGGGTTGCCAACGAAATCGGGTGGCTGCGATCCCGGGCCGCTCGCGAAAGCGACGGGAACTGCGAACGATGACAACAGCAGGAGTGCGATAAGAACGCCACTTGACGTCTTCGCGCTGGGGCGCGGGTATGACATGCGCAGCACGCTAGTTTCCCGCACCCGCCGCGTCGATCAGCCGAAGGACCCCCGCCGCGTCGGGACCATTGGTCATCCCGATCACCGCTGATGCCGTACGCTGCGGCTCGTGTCGAGCACGGAATCGGGCGTTCCCACCGTCGCTGAGCTGGCCGCGACGCGCCGTCCAGTGGTGGCGGCGAACCTGCTGCCGCCGCGCGTTTTTCACGATCCGGATGTGTTCCAGTTCGAAAGCGAGCGCTGGTTCGGCCGCACGTGGCTCAATGTTGGCCGCGAGTCGGACTTCGACGCGCCGGGCACCTATGCGCTCATCGACGTCGCCGGTGAGAGTGTGATCGTCGTGCGCGGCAGGGACAACCAGCTGCGTGCCTTTCACAACGTCTGCCGTCACCGCGGCTCGACGCTCGTCGACGCCCCTGCTGAGGGCGGAACGGGCAGCCTGGTGCGCATTCAGTGCCCGTACCACGCCTGGATCTACGACCTGGACGGGTCGCTCCGCCGCGCGCCGCACACCGACGAGCTGATCGATTTCGACGCGGCCCAAAACGAGCTGCTGCCGGTCCGGATTGATACGTGGGCCGGTTTCGTTTTTGTGAACCTGGACCCCGCGGCCGACCCGCTCCCCGACTACCTGGCCGACCTGCCCGCCGCGGTCGCCGACTACCCAATTGCCAGCCTGCGCCGCGCCAAGCGGATCGAGTACGACGTGAACGCCAACTGGAAGGTCATCGGCGAGAACTACTCCGAGTGCTACCACTGCCCCGGCGTCCATCCTCAGCTCAACCGGCTGTCGCCCTACGACCGAGGCTGGAACCTGGACTCGAACGGGCCATGGGCGGGCGGCTGGATGGAGCTCGTCGATGATGCCGACACGATGTCCGTGGACGGCCACGCTCATGGCCGCCCGCCCCTCGCAGGCATCGGCGAGGAAAACACGCGGCGCGTCTACTACATCGTGGTGTGGCCCAACCTGCTGCTCAGCTTGCACCCGGACTACGTCATGACCCACCAGGTCTGGCCGATCGACGCCGAGCGGTCGCGCGTCATCTGCGAGTGGCTGTTCGAGCCGGCGACCATGGCGCGCCCCGACTTCGATCCGTCCGATGCGGTCGATTTCTGGGATCTGACCAACCGCCAGGACTGGGATGTGTGCGAGCGCCAACAGGTAGGCACGCGATCGCGCGCGTACGTGGCGGGGCGTTACTCGCTGATGGAGGACATGGTCCACGCCTTTGACCTGATGGTCGCCGACGGCTATGCCGCTGATGGCGTCACGACGCGCTTTCCGCCCCGTCATGACAAGTGGTCGTCGCGCGACCGACGCTCCGGCACCGGACGCTGAGCGCGCGACGACTGGACTCATTCCGCGCTTTCCTCGGCTTCCGTAGCCATCCGCTCGGCGCGGTCACGCAGCGCCTCGTTGGTGTCGTCGAAGCCTGTGCGCGTGCGCGGCAGGCGCAGGCGTGAGTAGAGCGGTACGAGCATTCCGCTGAACGTTTCGTCCTGAACGAAGCGGACGCGACCGGTCGTGATGGGCTCGAGGCGGAAACCGTGCTCGCCGCTGAACAGGCTTTCGCTCACGAAGGTGGAGCGCCAGCGCAGCTCCTTGGGCGGCTCCCAGGTGACCACGTGCGGGCGCATGACGATCAGACGTCCGCCCGGCGGTCGAGTGTGAATCGTGATGCGTGCGCCGTATTCGACCGTGCCCTGCACCCTGCGGACGTGGGGATTCCACTCGGGGTAGGCGGCAAAGTCAGTCAGCACGCTCCAAACCGTCTCGAGGGGCGCGCGGATCTCAATTGCACTGCGAATCGTTCGCGTCGTGCGCAGGTCCAAGTCGTGGGCACTCCGCAAGGCTTCCGGCGCATTTCACGGCACCTCTCGGCTGAAAGCCAGCGCGGCAACTTTACCGGTTTGGGTCAGGCGGTGCCAGGTCGCACCGGCACTCAGCGCGGAAAGACGACCTCGATCTGGCCGTTAACGATGCGCGCCGGGTAGTAGCGCAGCCGGCGCACTCGGGTCAAAGCACGAGCACGCGCCTTGAGGTCGGTCGGCTCAATCTTTGGCCCGGCTTCGGGCGGTGTCCACGTGGAGTGGTAATCGCCGTCGGCGTCCAATCCGCCGGTCGTCGGGAACTGCACCACCTCGCCGTTGGACAGGTCGAAGCGGCCTTTGTGCAACGGACAGCCCACGACGCAGTCCTCGAGCGTGCCCAGCGAGAGTGGCGCCGCCATGTGCGGGCAACGGTCGTCGGTGACGCAGATGCCGGCCGGCGTGTGAGCGACAAGAAGATCCAGATCGCCGCGCGTGACCCTCAGCATCGTGCCCAGGGGTAGATCCGCGAGCGCCGCCACCGGCACGAACTCTCCGCCGGCCGTGCCAACCGCCTGCAGCCCGACAGGAATCGGCATCGGCGCGGGAATCGGGGACATCAAACGAATGGTAGTCACGACGTCGGGAACTTAACTGTGGCGAGGCAGCGTCCAAACAATGGACAGCGAACCTGAGTGAACGCTGGGGGCTGGCAAGGAGGCAGTGATGAACGGACCTCGTCGACCAATGCGCGTCGGCGTCCTGGTCGCTTTTGCTCTACTCGCATTCGGCTCGATCGCCGCGTGCAGCAGCGGCGCCGCTGCACCGCCGGCAGTGGCGGGTCCCGTGTCGGACGGCGGCAAGCCCGCCGACAACGGCACGGACGACTCGACGCAAGGCGGCACGCCGACATCGACGGGATCCTCCGCTCCGGATCAGCAGCTGATCGTCTACTCGGGCACGCTCGACCTGCAGATCGACGACGTGCGCGCATCTGTTGACCGGGCCGACCAGCTCGTCGCCGGCCTGGGTGGCCACGTGGCCTCGTCCAATACGACGACCAAGGACGACGCCGAATACGCGACAGTCACGTACCGCATTCCGGCCGAGAACTGGGACGAGGTGCTCGCCGGCATGCGCGCCATCGGTACCAAGGTGCTCGATGAGACGACCAAATCCGAGGACGTCACAGGCCAGGTCGTCGACCTCGATGCGCGCATTGCCAACGCCCAGGCCAGCGAGACCGCGTTGCAGGCGATCATGGATCGCGCCACATCGATCCAGGACGTGCTCAACGTGCAGCGCGAGCTGACATCAGTCCGCGGCGATATCGAGAGCATGACCGGGCAACGCGATCTGCTCGCCAACCGGGCGGCTCTGGCCACCCTCGCAGTCACTTTCGAGACCGCCGTGACCCAAACCCAGGCCGTTTCTGGCAGCTGGGACCTGGGTCAACAGATCGATGACGCGCTGTCCGCGCTGGTGCGCGTCGGCCAGGGCGTGGTGACCTTGGGCATATGGCTGCTGATCGTGGTCCTGCCCATCGTGGTGCCGGTCTTGATCGTGCTCGGCATCGCCGTCTGGCTGCGTCGCCGCTGGCTGCGCAGCCATCCGCGCCCGGAGGTTTCCGGACCGCCCATCGGGACACCGTCCATGTGACCATGTGGCAATGCGCTACGCCCTGATGTCCGAGCCCCAGCAGGGGATGTCATACGTTGAGATCCTCGCCCTCGCCCGGTCGGCAGAGGAAGCAGGCTTTGAGACCTATTTCCGATCCGACCATTACGCGAGCTTTCCAGGTGGGAGCGGACTACCGACCACGGACGCCTGGACCACACTCGCCGGATTGGCTCGCGAGACCACGCGCATAGGCCTTGGCGTGCTTGTGTCGCCGGTCACATTTCGCCTGCCGGGCAACCTGGTCAAGGTGGTGACCACGGTCGACGAGATGAGCGACGGCAGGGTCGAGCTTGGATTGGGCGCGGGCTGGAACGATCTGGAGCACGCGCAGCACGGCCTCGCGTTTCCGGAGCAGGGCGAGCGCTTTGAGATGCTCGAGGAGCAGCTGGAGATCGTTCACGGCCTGTGGACGGAGCCGGACGGCTGGTCGTACGACGGCGCGCATTGGCAGATCCGCGACGCGAAGCTGTGGCCAAAGCCTGTGGCACGTGCGGGCCGTCGCCATCCGAACATCATCCTGGGCGGTCATGGCGGCCCGCGCCTCGCGCGCCTCGTTGCCCGTTACGGCGATGAGATCAACATCAGCTCACAGGGGCCGGCGGCGTGCTCGGAGGGCTTCGGCCGAGTCCGACGAAGCGTGCCGCGCTATCGGCCGAGCCCCTGGCGAGGTCACTTATTCGGCTATGACCGGCGCACTGATTGGCCGCGACGACGCTGAGGTACGCGAGCGCGTCGCGGAGCTCATGCGCCTGTTTGGCGGCCGTGACGAAGAGCTCGACACATGGCTCGCCGAGCGGCGCACGCGCTGGATCATCGGCACGCCCGACGAGGCACGTGAGCGGGTCAAAGAGTTCGAGGCCGCGGGCGTCGAGCGTCTGATGCTTCAGACGTTCTTGCCGCGCGACCTCGAGATGGTTCGCTTGTTGGGCGAGGTGTTCCTCGCCTAGAGGGTTACTCGGCTGCGACGTTGGCCGTCGAGCCGTCCGCATTGGCCGGCACTGCCGCAGCTACTGGCACGTCAGCTGACCCTGCCGGGCGAGCTGCGGCCATGCTGTTCGCGCCGACGGAACGGCGCAGCGGTACCTCTTTCAACCCGAGCGTGGCAACGGCGGCGATGGCCGTGGCAATCATGCTGATCCACATCGTGTCAGCGATGGCCAGCGAGAACGCCTGATGGATGCCGTTGACAATGGCCGGAATGAAGGGCTCAACGAACTGACGAGCCTGCTCGGGCAAGCCGGCCAGAATCGCCGCGCCCATGTCGCCGACGCTCGTGACCTTGTCCAGGTTGAAGGCGGACGAATTGCCTAAGCCCGCCTGGAACTGCTGTAGCTGTTCCGGTGAAGCACCGGCCGCGGTGAGCGACGTGGCGACCTGGGTCGGTATCTGGGTTGTGAGTGTCCGAGCAAAAACAGTACCGGCAATAGCCAGGCCGACCGTTCCGCCGACCTGCCTGAAGAAAGTCAGGTTGCTGGTTGCGACTCCCAGCTTCTGCCACGGCACCGCGTTCTGGACGATGATCGTGAACACCGCCAACGTTGGGCCGATGCCCAGGCCGGTGATGAACTGCCACAGGTACAGCACCGGTGTCGGAGTATCCGCGCGCAGGTTGGTCATCAGGTACAGCCCACCGGTCACCGTGAACAGGGAAATGACCGTCAACCACTTGTAGTGACCCGTGCGGCTCACGTATTGACCGCTCAGGATCGACGCGAGGATCAAGCCCGCGAGCAGCGGTAGGAGCTGATACCCGGATTCCGTGGCCGACGATCCGGCGACGATCTGGTACCAGCGGGGCAGGAAGATGATCGCGCCGAAGAAGCCAAAGCTGGCCAGGAACGTCGCGAGGATTGAGATTGAGTACGTCCGGCCGCGGAACAGATCGAGCGGCACGATCGGCTCAGCCGCGCGCCTCTCGACGAACAGGAAGACCACCCCAATCAGCAGGCCGAGGATGATCAGGCCACCGACCCATGGGTCGGTCCAGTCGTGGAACTGGGCGTTGGTCAGGCCGATCAGGATGGGCACCAATGCGAGCGTGAACACGGACACGCCCACGTAGTCGATCTTTTGCGTCACGCCGGACTTGACGTGCGCGGGCAGGAGCCGGCCGATGATGTACAGCGCGACCAGGCCGATCGGAATGTTGACGAAGAAGATCCAGTGCCAGCTGACGTTGTCGGTCAGGAAGCCGCCCAAGGCGGGACCTATAAGCGCGGAGATGCCGAACACGGCGCCGAACAGGCCCTGGTATTTGCCGCGCTCCTGGGGCGAGAAAAGGTCACCGATCACGGCCAGCGAGATCGGGAAGATTGCGCCGGCGCCCAAGCCCTGGAGGCCGCGGAAGATGATCAACTGCTCCATGGTCTGGCTCAAACCAGATAGGGCCGAACCGATCAGGAACAGGCTGATGCCGAACATGAGCAGACGCTTGCGACCGAATTGGTCGGACAGCTTGCCGTAGACCGGGCCGCTGATGGTCGACGTCAGCAGGTAGATCGTTACGACCCAGATGTACAGGCTGTTGCCGTTGAGATCGGTCACGATCGTGGGCAGCGCCGTACCGACGATGGTCTGGTCGAGCGCGGACAGGAACAGTCCGAGCAGGATCGCGAACAGGATCTCCATCCGCGCTCGCGGATCGACGTGAATGATGTGATCGCCCTTCGGCGCGGCTGGCGCGTTCTCGGCGACGGGCATTGCTTCCATTGCTAGACGGTCTCTCCTTGGGATTGGGCAGTGGGTTGGTGCGCTTCTTCTGTGTGGAGTTCCTCGGCGGCCTGGCGCAGCTCCGTGAACGTGCGCAGCGCACGCTCCTGCTGCTCGGCGTTGAGCCGGCAGATGACGGCGGCCAGTTGGCTGCGCCGGATCATGTCGATCTCTTCCACGGTCTGCCGTCCGGCGGCGGTCACGGCGACCTCGACGATGCGCCGATCGTCGTCGGACCGCGTCCGTTCCACCTGACCGTGCTCGACCATGCGCTCGACGATGCCGGTCACATTGGGCAATGAGACGTCCAGGTGATCAGCCAGCCGGCCCATGGGCATTGAGCCTTGGCTGACGAGCAGGAAGAGCACGTGTAGCTGCGTCGAGCTGATCGATCGGAAGCAGCCCGCCTGGACCACAGCCTTGCGCTGCCGTGCGACGAGCGGCTCGAACTGATCGAGGATCTGGGTTACGAGATCGGGCTGCTCAACGACGGCTGTCACTGATCTACACAGACCATAAATAGTTTGGACACAGTTGAGCATTATGCCCACACGAACCATTTACGTCAAGCGGACCTTTCCACAGGCCCTCGTGAGAAGCGCTCGTCAGACGCGGCGCACGCGCCGCGGCGGCCAATAGACGAGGCGGACTGTGCCGACGAGCGAAGTTGCCGCAATCGATCCGATCACCTCGTCGGCGTGGGCAGGATGGTCGCTCTCGAGCACGAGCTCAGAGTCGGTGCCAACTTCGCGCACGCGCTTGACGATCAAGCGGTCGCTCGCGCGCGGATCCCACGCGACGACGATGTCAGGTGGCAATGGGCGCCCGCGCCGGTCGACGAATAGCCAATCGCCGTCGAGCAGGGTGGGCTCCATCGAGTGGCCGTTGACCGCGACGCGCATGAACCGGCGACCACCGATCAACACGAGAACGGCGGCAAATAGAAACGCCGCCCCGAGCAACGGCCCGAGGCGGCGCATTCCTGATTCGTCCGACTTGAAGGAGACCTACGCCTGAAGGCGAGTGGTCGTGGGGCCGCCTGTCTCGCGCCACATCATGTCTATCTTGTCGATCAGATCGAGCAGCTTCTGCGCCTCGGCGATGTCGGTCGTGCGCTTGACCTGGGACGCCTGCTTGGACGCCTTCCAGCACACGTCGTGCAGGTCGGGGAACTTCTCGACGTGCTCGGGCTTGAAGTAGTCGTGCCACATGACGTCGATGTGGTGCTTGGTCAGCTCAGCGCGCTCTTCCTTGACCGCGATGCAGCGCGTGCGAAAGAGCTCGTCCTGCGAGTCGTTGTACTTCTGGATGATCTTGTAGCAGGACTCGGCCTCGACGCGCGCCTGGACAGGGTCGTACACGCCGCACGGGATGTCGCAGTGCGCGTTGGCGGTCGTGCGCGGCGCAAGGGCGCGCAGGACGGAGTTCAGCATGGACACGACTCCTTCTCCGGTTGGGCCCGGCAAATCTCTCAACTGAACGTAACCCGTCAATTCTGCCCCCGCGCGGCGCAACACGCGAGTTTCGTGAGCCGCCAATACCATCCGCCCGGTGAGTCCGGACTCCGGCGCCATGCGCGACTCCACGACTGCGCCTGACGACGACGCGATCCTGCGTGCCTCGCGCCGCAAGCTGATCACCGACGGCTTGGCTATGAGCCTGTCCGCGATCGGCTTTGGCTTTGTCTTTGGCCTGAGCGCGCGCGCGGCGGGTTTGACGCCAGTCGACGCAAGCGCGATGAGCCTGTTCGTATTCGCCGGAGCGTCGCAGTTCGCGGCCGTTGGCTATGTCGCGGGTGGCTTCGGCTGGATCGGCATCGTGCTGCTGACGGCGCTGATCAACTCCCGCCACTTCCTGTACTCGGCGGCGATCGCGCCATACATGTCGAGTGAGAGAACCAGAACCAAGGTGGTCATGGCCCACGTCATGACCGACGAGGCGTTTGCGCTGTCGTACGCGCACTTCACGCGCATCGGCCGTGGCGACCGCGCCGGTTACTGGTTTGCGGCGGTCGCGCTGATGTTCATTCCCTGGAATCTGGCCTCACTCGCCGGCGTGCTCGTGGGTGGAGCGATCCCGGATCCAACGCGCTTCGGCCTCGACATCATCTTTCCGGCGGCCATGGCCGGCATTGCCGTCGCCCTGATTCAAGGCCGGCGCGATCTGGTCGCGGCTGTAGCCGGCGCGGTGATCGGTGTCGCGCTGGGCCTGGCCATCGACCCGGCCATCGGCATCGTCAGCGGCGGCCTGTTCGGCCCCCTCGTGGCAATGGTCGCCGTGCGCACCCCGCAGTCGGAGCTCGACCTGCCGCCAAGAGTCGGCATAGGACCGCCTGACTGATGGCTGCCGACTGATGGAACTCGGACTGATCCCTCTCGCACTGCTCATGGCCGCTGTGACGTATCCATGGCGCGCCGTCCCGCTGCTGTCGCCGGCGGTAAATCGGCTGCCCCCGCTCGTGCGCGACTACCTGCGCCTGGTGGGTCCGGCAATGCTTGCCACGCTTGCCGCGGTCAGCCTCATGGTCCTGGTCGACCCCACACGTACACAGCGCTCGTTCCACATCGGCGTCGAGTGGCTGGCCGTGGGCCTGTGCGTGGTCGTGGCGGCCATGCGCCGCAGCCTGCTGCTCGGGTTGGTCGGCGCCATCGCCATAGTCGCGGTCGCCCGCGGGATGGGCTGGGCCTAGGCGGCTCGCGCGCTCAGTGGCCCCAGATCAGCGTCGGAATGGCCAGGCTGATCGACAGCAGCGTGATTGCGACCGTGGCGCGCTCGCGGCCGAGCTTGGAGACGAGCATCGCCCCCGGGATCATCGGCGCGACTGACGCGACGAAGAGCGGGATGACGATCCACCAGTTCGGGACCACGCCCTGGAAAGCAGTCGCGGCCAGGACATAGCCAACGACCGCGGCCATGGCCATGAAGATGCGTGCGAAGAGCGACGAGCCGATTGCCTTCTTGGGATCGATGCGCGTCAGGATCAGCAGCTTGACTCCGATCGGTCCCCAGCCGGCTCCGGAGATGCCCGACGCGAAGCCGGCAGTCAGGCCGATGCCGCCGACCTTGGCGTTGGGGACATCATCCTCGGAGCGCACCTCGCCCAGGCCCTTGAAGTTGAGCGTGGCCAGCACGATCGCGCCGACGAAGACGATCATCGCCGCGACCAGGCGCGCGATGACGTCCTTGGGCAGTGCCGCGGCGAAGAACGGGCCGATGAACGCACCGATCACGCCGCCGATGACGAGCGGCAGAGCGACCTTCTTTGAGAAATTGCCCATCCGGTAGTGCGAGCCTGCGGCGAGCGGAATGACCATGACCTGCAGGAAGAGCGACAGTGCAGCGGCGAAGCGGGCGTCGATGCCCAGCAGCAGCAGGCCCGGAACGAGCACGCCGCCGTAGACGCCGATCGCGGTTGAGGACAGACCCGCAGCTACGCCGATGAGCGACGCAAAGAAGATCGTGCTGCGTTGATCGGCCGGCGCGATGCCGATCGTGGCGATGATCACAATCAAGGCCAGGAAGGGCAGCAGTGCGCCCATCGAAAGAGTTGCTTTGGACATCCCGCTGGTAGCGGAGAGTCGATCCAGAAAGCCACCGGAGCCTTCAGCCGGAGGTGTCGCAGCGCCCGCAGCGGGGCTGGCGGCCGCGTCCGGCGCAGCCTGAGAATCAACGGTCATCAACATCACCCTGTGTTGGGCGGCCGCGTCATATGAAGCGACGGTCGGGGGCAGCCAGCACCCGGCGTCGGCGTTCCGCTATACTAAGTCATACCGACTAATTCGACAATCCCCATTATTTTAGTGGTCTTTCGGCCGCGACATGGGTGCTTACGAGCGGCTGGCTGCGCCGCCACAGGAGACTGATGACCCCACCTGCGACCTCAACCGAGCGCTCCGTCCATGGCGGGCTGAGCCACCTCGCTGCCCTCGAGGCCGAGTCGATATTCATCATGCGCGAGGTCGCCGCGGAGTTCGAGCGACCCGTTGTGCTGTTCTCGGGCGGCAAGGACTCGATCATCCTGCTGCGCATCGCGGAGAAGGCGTTCCGTCCTCAGAAGTTTCCATTCCCGGTTATGCACGTGGACACCGGCCACAACTTTCCGGAGGTGCTCGACTTCCGCGATCGGCGCGTGGCTGAGCTGGACGAGCGGCTGATCGTCGCGTCCGTCCAGGAGAGCATCGACAAAGGCCGCGTCCAGGATGAGCCGGGCCACGACCCGTCGCGCAACCGGCTGCAGACGACGACTCTGCTCGACGCGATCCAGGAGCATCAGTTCGACGCCGTCTTCGGCGGCGGCCGGCGCGACGAGGAGAAGGCACGCGCCAAGGAGCGCATCTTCTCGTTCCGCGATGAGTTCGGTCAGTGGGAGCCGCGCTTGCAGCGGCCGGAGCTGTGGAACCTGTACAACGGCCGTGTTCGCAAGGGCCAGCACATGCGCGTGTTCCCCATCTCCAACTGGACTGAGATGGACGTCTGGCAGTACATCCAGCAGGAGGAGCTGGAGGTCCCGGAGATCTACTTCGCCCACGAGCGCGACGTCTTCAAGCGCAACGGCATGTGGCTCTCGACCGGTCCGTTCCTGCATCCGCGCGAAAACGAGCCGATCACCAAGATGGTCGTCCGCTACCGCACGGTGGGCGACATGACCTGCACCGGCGCGGTCGAGTCGCACGCGGCGACCCTCGATGAGATCGTCATCGAGACGGCCGCGGCGCGCATCACCGAGCGCGGCGCAACACGTGCGGACGATGCATTCAGCGAAACAGCGATGGAAGATCGCAAGCGCGAGGGGTACTTCTAAAGATGGTCACAACGATGCGTGCCCCCGGGCAGATGGATCTCCTGCGGTTCTCCACTGCAGGCTCCGTTGACGACGGCAAGAGCACTTTGATCGGCCGGCTGCTGTACGACTCGAAGGGCATCTTCGAGGACCAGCTGGCGGCCATTGAGCAGACGTCGCGCAGGCGCGGCAACGCGACCGTTGACCTGGCGCTGCTCACGGACGGCCTGCGCGCTGAGCGTGAGCAGGGCATCACGATCGACGTCGCCTATCGCTACTTCGCAACCCCGCGGCGCAAATTCATCATTGCCGACACGCCCGGCCACATCCAGTACACGCGCAACATGGTCACCGGTGCCTCGACCGCGGACCTTGCCGTGGTGCTCATCGACGCGCGCCAGGGCTCGCTCGAGCAGTCGCGCCGGCATGCGTTCATCGCCGGCCTGCTGGGCATCCCGCACATCGTCGTTGCGGTCAACAAGATGGATCTCGTCGACTGGGACGAGGAAGTCTTCGAGCGCATCACGAGCGAGTTCGCGGCCTGGTCGGCCAAGCTCGATGTGCATGACATCACCTTCATCCCGATGAGCGCGCTGTTCGGCGACAACGTCGTCGAGCACTCGACCAACATGCGCTGGTATGGCGGTCCCACGCTGCTCTACCACCTCGAGCACGTCCACATCGCGTCCGACCGCAACCTGATCGACAACCGATTCCCGGTGCAGTACGTGATCCGGCCGCAGACGACCGAGCATCACGACTACCGCGGCTACGCGGGCGAGGTCGCCACGGGCACGTTCCGCAAGGGCGACGAGGTCGTGGTCCTGCCCTCAGGACACAGGACGCGCATCGCCCGCGTGAGCACGTTCGACGGTGAGGTCGAAGAGGCGATTCCGCCGATGTCGGTCACGATCGAGCTCGAGGACGACATCGACACGAGCCGCGGCGACATGATCTGCCGGCCGAACAACCAGCCGACCATCACCCAGGAGCTCGACGCCATGGTGTGCTGGATGACCGACCGTCCACTCGAGGCCGGTAAGCGCTACTTCATCAAGCACACCACGCGCACGGCACGGGCGGTCATTGACGACCTGCGCTATCGCATCGACGTCAACACGCTTCATCGCGACGAGGCCGCAACGACGCTCAGCCTGAACGAGATCGGTCGCGTGCACCTGCGCGTCAGCGCGCCACTGATGGTTGACGAGTACCGCCTCAACCGCGCCACGGGCAGCTTCATCCTGATCGACGAGACGACCAATGACACGGTCGGCGGCGGCATGATCGTTGACCCCGGCACCGGCGGCGCATCGGCCGTTGACGCTGTGGCGGATGACCTCTCGGAGACCGCCGCCGCAGCGTAAGATTTCGTCGATGGCGGCGCCTGGGACACCGTTCGAAAGCCCGCGCGCCTGCCCGTTTGTCGCACTCGAGATGGACCGCGACAAGCGCTCGGACAGGCCCGACTATCGACATCGCTGCTTCGCTGAGCCCACGCCGGCGCCGCGTTCGATCGCGCACCAGGAGGCGTACTGCCTCTCCCCGAATTTCCCGGCGTGTCCGGTATTCCAGGACTGGGCCGTGCGCGCCGCTGCGCGACCCGCGGCAGGCAGTGGCGCGACCGTGGCGAGTGGCCCGGCGGTGGTCGGCGGTGCGGTCGTTGGCGCCGCGGCCGTTGGCATGGCCGCTGACGATGGGGGCGGCGCGGCAGACGACACAGGCGGCGCGCCACATGAAGCCGCTGCCGAAGGCGAGCATGCCGACCACGACGCTCAGCCGTACGCGGCGCCGGTTGACGAGCCGCCATCGGCGGCACCGGCCGACGATGCGCCTGCGTACGAGCCGCCGTCTGAGCCCGAATCGGCGGTCTCAGAGCTGCCTGAGGATGCCTCTGTAACCGTGGCCGGCGCGGAGATCGCGGCTGCCGCGGCGGCCGCGACCGGCATGGGACCGGCCCTTGCCTCGCCACCCACGTTCGCCACGACCGATTGGCAGTCGGCAGCCGACGAGAGCCAGCAGCTGGCCGCGTTCGACTCGCCCCAGAGCTCGTACGAACCAAATCCGGACAAAGAGGCGTACTCCTCGTACGGCGCCCCGGACGCGGGCTATCAGGAGCCGCCTGAGACGCCTGTCAGTGCGCCGTTCGTGCCGCCACCCACGCCTCCCGGCCAACCCGAGACGCAGCATGACGAGGCCGGCGCCGCGGCCGCGGCGGCGGTGCCGGCGTTCCTCGCCGGTCGCTCGTCGCGCCCGCCGGCGCAGACGACCACCGCCGCCGGCGGCACACCGCCGCCGCGCCCGCCCACGCGCGAGGAGATCGTCCCTTCGTGGGAGATCGACGGCAGATACGGCGCGGAGGGGCCGCCACTCGATCAGGGCGGCGGCGGGAGCCGCATCGACGGCATCCTCACCGCCATCGCGGTGGTCGCCATCCTGGCCCTTGGCGTCGCGGCCGTGGTGTTCCTTCCAGGCCTGCTCAACAGAGGCCCCGCCGCGACGCCGCGGCCGTCCGTGGTCCTTCCGTCTTCCCTGCCAACAGCCGTGCCCAGCGGGGTGTCGAGCGCGGCTCCGTCGCTGGCACCGTCGGCGGGCGCGACGGCCGCGCCGACAACGCCCGCCTCAGTGGGGCCGGAAAGCAGCCCGCGTCTGTACAAGATCAAGGCCGGAGACTCGCTCGCCAAGATCGCCAACAGGTTCGACGTCTTGGTTCAGGCCATCCTTGATGCGAACCCTGAGATCACCAACCCGAACAACATCTTCGTCGGCCAGATCATCGTCATCCCGCCTTCGGCGACGAGCTCGCCCTCGCCCTGACCCCCCGGCGCCGGTGGCGCCAGGATGCCGGCGTGCTAGCGGGGCGTCAGGTTGATCGCGGTGATCTTGCCCGTCTCGACGCGGAACGTTGCGTCGAGATGCTGTGACGCCGCACCGGGTCGGAGCACGAGTACGTCCGCCTCATAGTTGACGCCCGTGTCGCGTACGTCGCCCGGGATCATGCGCAGACCTTTGTCGGCGCGCGTGAACCAGCCGCCGACCTGGTCTATGCCGCGCAGCGTGCGGCTATTGCCGAGCACGTGTACGCGCATCTCGACCCGCTCATCCATCAGCTTGACCGCGTTTTCGCGGTCACCAGCGTTGAGCAGCTCAAAGAACTGCTCCATCGTCTCAACAGCACCCATCGAGCGGGGAGTCTAATCGCGCGCGGCCGATTGCTCCGGCAAGACGCCTCAGTAACCGCCGCCGGCGCCACCTCCGCCCCCGCCGCCACCACCACCACCGAAGCCGCCTGATCCGCCGCTGGAGCTGGGCGAGTTACCGATCGATCCCAATGCGGAGAACATGCCACCGAAATCCGGTATCGGCGAGCTCGAGAACAAGCCTGGCGCGACGCCGAAGGAACCAGCGGCGTTTGAGCCTGACGACCAGCCGCGGCCGTACCACATGGGCACCCACGGGTTGTACGTGGACACGCCCTGCTGCGAGTCCTCGGCGCTGCGCTCGATGACTCGTTCGACGTCCTCCTGCAGGCCCAGCGCGACGCCCCACACCGTCGCCTGATCGGGCGTCTCGATCCACGCCAGGTTCGCCTCCTGGACGACCTGGTTCATCGAGCGCGCCTGTTCCATCGTTTTCTGGAGCGTTCTGCGATAGGCCGCGAGCATCGCGTAGATCATCGCGCCGGACATCGTGCGCTGCGGCATGTAGCGCGAGATGATCACGACCAGGACACCCCCGGCGATGAGCGCGCCGCCCATCAGCAGTAGCCCCTGACTGGGCAGGTTGAAGGCAATGACGAGCACCACGACACCGGCGACGATGGCCAGGATGCCTCGCCCGGCCCAGCGACTGACGGCCTTTGTCGGCGGTTCGCTGAACCAGCCGCGCGACGCGACGTGGCGCTCGATGCGGTCGTTGAACTTGGTCGAGTACTGCCCGAACTGGAGCAGGTCGTCGGGCGAGATGTAGTAGCCCGCCGATGCGTCCGCGATGCCCTGCAGTCGATCGAGCGCGTACTCCTCAGCGTCGGACAGAGGGCGGCGGCGGTTGCGCGTGACATACGGATCGTCGGGCGGTGGCGTCTCCAGCTGGATGCCGGTCTTGCTGTGCAGGCCGAGCACGCCGCCCTCTGGCTTGAATGACAGCTCGCCGCGACTGGCCAGATCGAGCATCGCCGTCGTCAGCGCGCGCCGCGAGGCCTTGCCCTCCCACACGACCGCGGCGGAGGCCGCCGTCAGATCGGGCGGGGGAGCGGGCATCAGGATCGACGTGTCGTCCAGATAGACCGGATCCTTGCCGTAGCGCAGCCACGACCAGCCCGCCCAGCCAACGAGCAGCACGAACAGCAGTGGCGCGCCGATCAGGCCCACAGCCGCGTCGACGATGCGCGCCGTCGCGAGCTTGTTGGCATGCTCCGGCGTGGCCGCAGCGTCGATCTGCTCCAGCGCTGCAAGCAGCGCGCTGTCCTCGTCGCACTGCTGCAGGTAGGGCAGCATGTCGTTGTCGAAGATGCCCTGGCGTTCCTGGTTGGACAGGTACGCGGCCTGGTAGCCAGGCGCGGCATACAGACGAACGCGGCCATTGCCGCTGACTCCGGACAGGCACTGCTGGCGGGTCGTGTTCCACATGATCGCCAGACCGTCGTCGAAGCCCTTGCGACCCACGCCCCACTGGTTGATCAGGTCGATCGCGTCCTGGTCGGTCGACTCATCGGTCGAGCCGGGCTTGTATTGCGTGTAGACCACGACCTGCGCGCCGGTGCGCTGCTGGATGCCGGCGATGATCTGCTCGGCGCGTTGCTCCGTGGCCGGCGAGAGGATGTCGGCGAAGTCGTAGACGCGGACGTTTGTCTCCGGCTCAGGATAGGGCGGGCCGGCCGGCGGCTGGGCAAGGACGAGCGCCGGCACGGCCAGCATCAGCGCCATTACGAGCAGCGGCGCGCGCACCAACAGCGCTAACAGTCGATCGCTCACGAGCGTGCCGCCTCTCTCGCAGTGCGTGAATCCGTCCGTATTCGGCGCACCAGTTCCGCCGCCAGCTCGTAGCGCCCGAAGCTGGGCATTACGTACGTGCCCTGGACCTCGCCCGCCACTTCGGAAAGCAACGTGTGGGCGATATCAAGGCCAACCTCTGCCGCGCGCTCACCCGCGCCGCCCATCGCCGCGCGGATCTCGGCCGGAATGGTGATGCCGGGCACCTCGTTATGCAGGAACTCAGCATGACGCTGAGAGTGGAGGGGCAGGATGCCCAGCAGCACGGGCCGGGGCAGCCCGCTCGGCCAGCGCGCGGAGGCGCGATCCATGAAGCGGTCCCACTGTGCGCGGGCGTAGATGGGCTGGGTCATGATCACGTGCGCGCCGGCGTCGATCTTGTCGGTCAGGCGGTTGAGCTCGTGCTCGATGTCCTCGGCCGTTGGGTCCAGCGCGCAGGCAATCGTGAATCCGGCCGGTGCGCCGATCGGCTTGCCGGCCTGGTCCTCGCCCCGGTTGAGCCGGGCAAGGATGCCGATCAGTCCGACCGAGTCGACGTCCCAGATACCCGTGCCCGTGGGGTAGTCACCGACTCGCGGCGGGTCGCCCGTCAGCGCGAGGATGTTGCGCACGCCCAGCGCGTGTGCCCCGAGCAATTCTGATTCGAGCGCCATCAAATTGCGGTCGCGGGTCGTGAAGTGGACGACGCACTCGAGATCGAGATCGTGTTGGATGCCGAATGCGACCGCGAGCGCGCCCATGCGCACGCGCGCCATGGCGCTGTCGCTGATGTTGACCACGTCGACGCCCGCGTCTTCGAGCAACCGCGCGGCCTCGATCGTGCGTTCGATGCGCACCGAGCGGGGCGGATCGATTTCGACACTGACGACGAACTGTTGCGCGGCGAGCAGCTCCGCCAGGCGCGTCGGCGGAGGCGGCTCACTGGCCGTGGCCGCGCCGCGCTCGGTGATGGGCGTGCGCGGGCCTTCGAGTCGGTCGACCGAATGCGAGTGCGTGCCTCTGGCCCGTGTCGCCGTTGCGCCGGTGAGCGCATCGAGCGCGATGCGCATATGCCGTATGTGCTCGGGCGTCGTGCCGCAGCAGCCGCCGACTATCTGGGCCCCGGCGTCCAGGAAACGGGCGACCTCCTCGCCGAAGTAGGCGGGTGGCGCGGCGTAGATGAACTGGCCCTCGACGCGTTGCGGCAGGCCGGCGTTCGGGACGATCGAGCGCGCCAGGCCGTTGGACGGCCTGCCCATCTGGACAAGCGCGTCGAGGCAGATCTGCGGCCCAACGCCGCAGTTGACGCCAACGGCATCGACTCCGGCCGTGGCCAGCGCGGTGGCCGCCGTTTGCGGGCTCGTGCCGTCGATCGCGAGCAGCTCTTCACCGAACGTCATCTGCGCCACGATGGGCAGGTCCGTCAGCGCGCGCGCCTCTGAAACGCCGATGAGCAGCTCGTCCAGGTCGCTGAACGTCTCGAACAGCAGCACGTCCGCGCCACCTTCGATCAGGCCCTCAAGCTGCTCACGGAATGCCTCGCGGACGAGTGCCGGATCGGACCGCTCCGGTCCGTGGACCGGCGATTGGAGCGGTCCGATGCTGCCGAACACGAGCACGTCGCGCGCGCCGGCAACGTCGCGCGCCTCACGCGCGAGCTGCGCCGCTGTGCGGTTGATCTGGCGCGCGCGGTCAGCCAGTCCGAACTCGGCCAGGCGCATCCGGTTCGCGCCGAACGAGTTCGTCTCGATCGCGTCGGCGCCGGCCTCGATGTACTCGCGATGGATGGCGCCGATCAGATCCGGCCGCGACTGCACCAACGCGTCGAGCGACGTCCGCTGCGGAACACCGCGCGAGAAGAGCAGCGTGCCCATCGCGCCGTCGAGCAGCACTGGCGCGCGCGCCAGCCGCTCGGCAAAGGCCTGCCGTGGATGTGACGTCATCCGTTCCAGATTACTGGCTGTGTCCCTAGAGCTTCGGCGTGGCGAGTCGGACGACAGCCACCACCGCCGATACGACGCTGATCACGATCGAGGTCAGGAAGGCTGCGATAAGCACGTCGATGGTGATGCTGCCCGGCGGCCAGCCGGCGAGGGTGAAATCGAGCTTCAGTGACTGGCTGACGAACGCGGCGAGCATGACCAATGCGGTGTTGATCACGAAGCCGATCAAGCCAAAGGTCAACAGATTGAGCGGCAGGCTGAGCAGCTTGACCACAGGTCGGATGTAGGCGTTGATCACGCCGAAAATCGCCGCGAGCAGGAGCAGCTGCCACCAGTCGCCCCGGAACTCGACGTGCGGCACGAGCTTCACCGCCACGATCACGGCGATCGCGTTGGCCAGCACGCGGATGATGAAGTCGAACATCGCCGCATCATGCTACGCGCGGGCTGTGCGGCTAGGATGCCGCGCGTGACCACAGAATTCGTCTCCCTCGCCGCCGACAACAGGCCATCTCCGCGGACGCCGTTCGACCACGCGCTGCGCGACCTGCTCGACGACCTGTTCGCGGCAATGCCCACCTTTGCGACACACATCGGCTTCCACGCCCACGACGACAAGTGGCCGGACATGACCGAGGCTGGTCGACAGGCGGTCCTCGGGCTGATCGCCAAACACCGTGCCCAGCTCGTCGCCCTGGATGAGGGGACGCTCAGTGCCGACGAGCAGATCGACCGCGGGCTCGTGCTCGAGGCGCTCGACTCGATGGAGTTCGACGAGACCGAGCTGCGTGAAACCGCATGGGACCCGCTCGTCGTGGTGCGCATCGCCGGCGGTGGCCTCTTTTCGCTGCTGGCGCGCGACTTCGCGCCGTGGGAACACCGTGGCGCCGCGTTTGTAGGCCGGCTGCGCGGCCTGCCCGAATTCATGACAGCGGCCGCGGACGGGCTGACCGGGGTCGGCGACCGACCCGTGTCAGCACTCCACGCGCAGGTTGCGCTGGCGCAGCTGGGCGGCGTCGAGGATCTCATCAATCAGGGCCTGGCGGAGGCCGAACGTCAGTCGGCCGAGGCGGGTCACACCCAGATCGACAAGGACATGAACACGGTCGAAGGCGCCGCGCGCGCTTCCGTCGAGGAGTTCCGGCGTCGTCTCAACGACGAGATCCTGCCGCGCGCACGCGGCGAGGCGCGCCTGGGCCGATGACCTGTTTGCCAAGAAGCTGCGGCTGGTCCTGGCGAGCGAGATCACTCCGCAAGAGGTTCTCGCGAGCGCGCGACGTGACTACGACCTGGTCCGCGCGGAGATGCTGCGCCTGGCGCGCGAGTCGTGGAATGAGTGGCTGCCCGGCCAGTCAGTGCCCGACGATGACGACGAGACGGTCCGCAGAGTGCTCGACGCGATCGCGCGCCAGCACCCACAGCCCGATGAGCTGATCGATGTCAATCGAGCCGAGATCACGCGCATCGAGGACTTCGTCCGCGACCACAACGTGATGCGCCTGCCCACCGAGCCGCTCCAGATCACCTGGACGCCGGTGTTCATGCGCGCCTACGGCCGAGCCTTCCTGCAGTCGCCCGGGCCGCTCGACAAGGGCCTGCCCAGCTACTTCTGGATCACGCCCCCGGATCCCAACCTGGGCCCAGAGGCGACCGAGTCGTATCTGCGCGAAGACAACGATCGGATGAACGTGCTCATGGCCATCCACGAGGGCGTGCCCGGCCACTACCTGCAGGGCGCGTACGCGAACGAGTCGCCCAGCCTTGCGCGAGCGGTCTTCGCCAGCGGCACGTTCGCCGAGGGCTGGGCCGTCTACGTCACCCAGGTGCTGATGGACCTGGGCTACCGCGACAACGAGCCCGCGCTGATGCTGACGCATTGGAAGTTCTACCTGCGCGCGATCACCAACGCGATCATGGACGTGGCCATCCACACCGAAGACATGACCGAGCAGCAGGCCATGGACCTGATGATCGGGGGCGGCTTTCAGGAGGCGGATGAAGCGCGGGCCAAGTGGCTGCGCGCGCGAATCTCGTCGACCCAGCTGTCGACCTATTACATCGGTTCGCTTGAGATGTGGGAGCTGGAGACTGTGGCGCGCAGGCGTGCAGCTGCCGCTTCGGGCGCCGGGCGCAGAGTCGGTGCCGGCCCAGCACATCGCGGGCGGCATGGGCGAGACGCCGGGCTTTGACTATCGCGCCCACCTGGAGGCGGTGATCTCGCACGGCACGCCGCCGATCAAGTGGGTGCGCCGCGCGATGTTCGGGCAATAGTCGTGGAGTTTGGGCTGATCCTGCCCTCGTACAGGGCGGGTGCGACGACCGAGTCCATCGACGCTTCCTCGGAGGCCGCCGCGCGCCTGGGTTGGCATTCTGTCTTCACGACCGATCACCTCCTCGTCGAGCCATCCACGCGCTCAGAGGACTACTTCACGCTGTACGACGCGCTGATCACGACGGCGTACGTGGCCGCGCGTCAGCCCAACCTGAAGGTGGGCATCAGCGTCGTGGTCGTGCCCATGCGCAATGCGGTTGAGCTGGCCAAGGAGCTGTCGACCATCGACTCGCTTTCTGGCGGCCGACTGATCGTGGGCGTGGGTGTCGGTTGGAACGAGACGGAGTTCCAGCATCTTGGCTACGGCGAGCGCTTCAGCCAGCGCGGCGCGTATCTGAGCGAGGCCGTGGCGATCTGGCGTCAGCTGTGGAGCGGCGACACGGGTCCGTTCCACGGTCGTTTCCACTCGTGGGAGGATGTTCGTTTCGCGCCACTGCCCGCGCAGGGCGTAGACCTGCCTGTGTGGTTCGGGGGCCGCGACGAGAAGGCGCTGCGCCGCGCCGGCCGGCTGGGCCAGGGCTACCACTCGTCCGCGGCGGGCCACGATCAGATGGCCGTGCGCATCCCGATCATCAACGCAGCCGCGGCCGAGGCGGGCCGGCCGGCGCCACTGATCTCCGCGCGCGTCCGCGTCCAGTTCGGGCCGAACGAGGCGCCCTTCTACATGCTCGCCGGCACGCCCGAGCAGATGATCGTGGAGATACGCGCCTTCGAGGCCGTGGGCACGGGACACATGGCGTTCGACTTCGCCGAGACCAATCCGGAGGAGGCGGTTCGGCTGATGGAGCGCTTCGATCGCGAGGTTCTGGCGGCGTTCCGATGAGCGTCTCTCGTCCGGATTCGGCGCGGCCGCGCTCGGAGCCGGATACGGACCACGGCGCCCAACTGCCGCCATCTACGGAAGAGCTCACCGCGATCGAGGATCACCGGGTCGCGTGGACGAGGCTCCTGGGCGCGACCGTCGAAGACGACGCTCTGCTCGGCGGCCGTTTGATCACGGACGCTGCGCCGGGTTCGTCGTTCAATTTCGTGGCCGGCGTCCGCTGGCTTGACGGTGCGGTCGATGCGGGCCTCGAGCGCGTTGTCGACGTCATGAGCGATCGGGGCGCCTGGCCGTCGGTGGTCGTGTGCGACGGGCTGACCACGCCCACTGACGTCGACAGTCGCCTTCAGGCCAACGGATGGCTGCGCGTCTTCAGCGATCGAATCATGTTCACTCGCCACGTCGCCGTGGTTCCGCATCTGGATCCGGAGCTTCGGGTCGAAGCCGTCACGCCGGCCACGGCTCTCGATGCGGTGCGGCTCGAGACGGACGCGTTCGGGCTACTTCCCGAAGCCATGGGCGAGTCCGCCGAGCTGCTCGCTGACAGCGTGGCGGCAGGCACGACGCGCGGTTTCCTTCTCCGTCTCCGCGGCGAGGCCGTGGCGACGGTGCGTCTGGTGCCCGGGCCGATGGTCGCTGGGCTGCACGCAGTAGCGGTCGATCCCCGCCAGCGCCGGCGCGGCTACGGCCGAATGCTGACCACTGTTGCTACTCGCGCCGGCCTCGCCACAGGGCATCGGCTGGTGTGGCTGTCCGTCCTGGAGGACAACACGGCCGCTGTGAACCTCTACCGCTCGCTCGGCTATGAGCCGGCTTTCACCTGGACGCGCTGGCTCGCACCCGCCTGACCACGCGCATTCCGTAAGTGGCTGGCTTTCGCTCGTGGGCTCGCTCAAGTAACGTGATGCGGTCGTGATCTGTCCCAACTGCAGCACGCTCAACGATGCCGGTCGCAAGTTCTGCCTGGAGTGCGGAACGCGGCTCAACGCGGGCTGTCCCAACTGCGGCGCGCAGAACCCGCCCGGGGCGAAGTTCTGTGGTGAATGTGGGACCACGCTCGCCGGTGGCGCGGCGCCCGTTGCCGAACCGCTCGATTGCGTCGGCGGCGACCTCAACATCCGAGCGGCGCCTGGTCACCGTCCTCTTCGCCGACCTCGTGGGATTTACGACGATGTCGCAGGACGAGGATCCGGAGGACACGCGCGAATTCCTGACGCGCTACTTCGACCTGGCACGCACCATCGTCGATCGCTACGGGGGCACGATCGAGAAGTTCATCGGCGACGCGGTGATGGCCGTGTGGGGCACCCCGACGACGCACGAGGACGATGCCGAGCGCGCCGTACGCGCGGCGCTCGAGCTGGTCGACGGCGTGCCCGGCATCAGCGACACGCGCACGGCCCAGGCCCGCGCTGGGGTTCTGACCGGCAATGCCGCGGTGACGCTCGGAGCGACCGGTCAGGGCATGGTCGCGGGCGACCTCGTCAACACCGCCAGCAGGCTGCAGAGCGTGGCGCCCCCCGGCACGGTGCTCGTCGGTGAGGCGACCTATCACGCCGCCGAGGGCGCGATCCGTTTCGAGGAGGCCGGCGAGCAGCTGCTCAAGGGCAAGGCCGCGCCGGTGCCGGCGTGGCGCGCCATGTCAGTTGTTGGATTGCGTGGCGGCACAGGCCGCAGCGAGGCGCTCGAGCCGCCGTTCACCGGCCGCGATGAGGAGCTGCGTCTGCTCAAGGATCTCTTCCACTCCACCCAGCGCGAACGCAAGGCGCGGCTCGTATCGGTCATCGGCCAGGGCGGCATCGGCAAGAGCCGGCTGGCGTGGGAGTTCGAGAAGTACATCGACGGCGTCGTCGAGACGGTCTATTGGCACCACGGCCGCTCACCGGCGTACGGCGACGGGATCAGCTACTGGGCACTGGCAGAGATGGTCCGCGGCCGGGCCGGCATAGCGGAGACGGACGACGCGGCGCTGGCCACGACGCGGCTCCACGACACGCTGCTCGAATGGGTCCCGGACGAGCAGGAGCGCAGCTGGGTAGAGCCGCGCTTAGCCGGCCTGCTCGCGCTGGAACCCATGCCGCCCGGCACGCGCGACGAGCTCTTCGCTGCGTGGCGCACCTTCTTCGACCGGATCGCCGAGCGTGGCCCGGCCGTGCTCGTGTTCGAGGACATCCAGTGGTCGGACGAGGGCATGCTTGATTTCGTCACGGAACTGCTCGACCGTTCGCGCAATCTGCCCGTCTTCGTCGTTGCGCTGACACGACCGGAGCTGTTCGATCGACGACCCGGCTGGGGTTCGAACCTGCGCAGCCTGACGACGATGACGCTCGAGCCGCTCGAGCGAACTCAGATGGCCGAGCTGGTGACCGGCACCGTGCCCGGCATCCCAGACGAGGCCACCAACGCGATCGTTGACCGCGCCGAAGGCATTCCGCTCTACGCGGTTGAGACGATCCGCATGCTGGTCGACCGTGGCGACCTCCGTCGCGCGGCGGACGGCACCTTCGAGATGGCCGGCAGCCTTGACGACCTGTCGGTACCGAATTCGCTCCAGGCGCTGATCGCCGCCCGACTTGACGCGCTGGGCGAGCGCGAGCGACGCCTTGTCCAATCCGCCGCCGTGATGGGCAAGAGCTTCACGGTCGAGTCACTGTCGGCCGTATCGGGTGAGTCCGTTAACGATCTGGGCGACCTGCTCGTCGGGCTCGTGCGCCGGCAAATGCTTCAAGTCGACGTGGATCCGCGATCGCCTGAACGCGGCCAGTACCAGTTCGTGCAGGCCGTCGTCCGTGAAGTGGCGGAGTCGGCACTATCGCGTGCGGACCGACGGTCGCTGCACCTCGCCGCGGCCCGCTACTACGAGTCTCTTGGTGACGACGAGCTGGCGGGAGTCCAGGCGAGCCACTACGTCGAGGCATACAAGGCCACGCCCGCCGGACCGGAGGCGGACGCGTTGGCAGCCCAGGCCCGCGTCTCGCTGCGCGCTGCGGCGGAGCGTGCGATCGCGCTGCACTCGTATCGCCAAGGGCTCAGCTACCTCGACCAGGCGCTCGCGGTGACGCCTGACCCGCTGGACCAGGAGGCCATCCACGAGCGGGCCATCGAGCCCGCAGCCGTCGCCGGCCTGATGGAGGTGGCAATCGAGCACGCGAGAGCGCTCGAAGCACTGGCGCGCGCACGATCCGACCGGCTCGCCGTGCTCCACGCGGTCACTCGTCAGTCGTGGGTCGAGCATACCTTCCACAATGAGCGCACTGCGCTCAGCCTCCTCGAGCCCGCGCTATTCGACGTCGCCGACCTTGGACCGTCGAAGGAGATCGTCGAGGCGCAGGCGGAGGTTGCCCGGGCGTTGATGCTCGGAGGCGTCAACGACAAGGCGGTTGAGCTGTGCGATCGCGCCCTGGCGTCCTCCTCGCTCGTCACCGACGACGTCGTCATCGACATCGTCATTACCAAGGGCACCGCGATGAGCAATACGTTCGATCGCGCCGTCGAGGGCGAGATATTGCTGCGCGGGGCGATGCAAGTCGCTGAGAACAACGGCGAGACGTGGCTGGCGCTGCGCGCACGCAACAACGCTCTCGGAAGCGTCTCGGCCGGGGACGCATTGCTCGCCCTCGAGATGATGGAGGACGGATACGCAATAGCGATGCGTCACGGGATAACAACCTGGGCGTATCAGTTCGCTCATGTCGCGCTGAGCAGTGCATTCGAGTTGGGCGAGTGGGACAGGGGGATGGCTGAAGCCGACGAGCTGGAGGCGCCCGGCTTCTACGGTGCGTGGCGCCTGAACGAAAAATCAGTGCGGGACGCTATGCGCGGCCGGGTTGCTGAGGCGCGCGCCGGGCTGGCCCAGGCGCGCTTGCTCGCGGGGACCGAGAGCACCCAGGCGACTTCGGGCATGGATGGCGTGGAAGCGCTGATTGAGTGCGCTGCGGGAAATTGGCGCCAAATGTTCGAGCTCGGGCGGCGTTCGTGGGTCATTGCCGATGTGTTCGACAACACAGCCGCCATCATCGGTTGCGGCGCCAGCGCCGCGGGCGAGGCGGACTGGATCCGAGAGGAGCTGGTTGCAGCCAATTCCTTTGCACGGCGCGGGGCCCAGGCGGACGGACTCCGTTCCGGGCTCGACGCCGTCCTGGCCATGCTCGAAGAGCGCTGGTCGGATGCTCGAGCGTCATACAGAGACGCGCAGCGTGATCTGAACTCGAGCCATTCATATCTGACCCTGAGGCTCATCGACCTCGCTGTCGGCACGCGCGGCGCGGGCCACATGCCCGAGGCCGGTGAGGCGCTGGCATCGGCGCGCGATTTCTTCGCCAAGGTCGGCGCGCAAGCCTTCGTCGACACCTACCAGACGGCGATGGTGCCCTCCGTCGAGGAGCCTTCGCGCGCGGTTTCAGAGGCCGTGCCGAACCCAGCGAGGTAGGCGTCGACGACCTCGTTGGCGAAGTCGAGCGTCAGCTCGCCGCCGAACATGACCCGGAAATAGACGGGACCGACGAGGAAGTCGATCGCCATCTCCGGATCTGCCTCAGGAACGAGGTCGCCGCGCGCGATTGCGCGCCGCACGACACGTGCGATCTCCGTGCGCCGGGCGCCTACGACATCGCGGCGAAAGGGATCGCCCAGCTTGGGGTTGATCGCGATCTGCGACAGCAGCGCGCGGATGACAGGGCCAAACGGCGTATTTGTCACTGCGTGCATGGGGTTGACGACCGCGGCGAGCAGCTCCGCGCGCGTATCGCCTGTCTCCTTGATCGCGATGTGCGGCCCGGCCAGCTGCTCGAGCAGCCGCTCGGCGAGCTCCTCCTTCGACGCCCAGCGCCGGTACAGCGTTGACTTGCCCACGCCTGCACGTGCTGCCACGTGTTCGAGGCGCAGGTCGGCGAAGCCCCTCTCGCTCAGCTCGACGCGAAAGGCTTCGAGGATCGCCCGATCAGCCGCGGTGCTGCGTGGACGACCTTTGACCTGGTGTTTACCTGGTTCGTGTTTCATCCCTGTCGCTGGCATATGATACGATACGGAGCGTATCGAAGAAAGGAGCACATGTAAGATGCTCAACGAGCTGTCACTCGTCGACCTGGTCGAACGAGCCCACGCTGATCGTCCGCACTGCGAATGCGGCCGGGAAACCGTGACCACCTATCGCGCTGGCGCGATGTGGCTTGAATGCGCAATCGTCAGCGAGCCCATTGAGGGCCGCATCCAGCGGCTGTGGAACGCAGTCAGCGCGCCCGGCCACGTTCACACCGTGATCGCCGAAATTCCGGCGCCACAGGCGCTCGCCGCCTAGCCATCACTCCGCTCCGCCTCCTCGGCGGAGCGGTCGCGTGACTGCGTGAAACTCAAGATCGTTGTGAACGTCACCGACTGACCCGCGGCGAGCGCCAGCGGCCAGCGCTGGATCAGGCACGAGCCCTGGTAGACGCGCTCAAAGCCCGACTCTGAGTTGGACACGGTCTCGACCGGAAACCAGCTTGCCGACGCGGATGGCTCGGCGCTCATCTCGATGTCGACGCCCTCATACGAATTGCCGAACGACAGACGCGCGCCGGCCTCAACGGAACCGGCGGAGTCGTGGCGCCATTCCTCATCGCCCGATCGGTAGTACGCGGCCGGGTTTCCGCCACCGCCGAGCAGGTTGACGTTCCACTCGAGCTCGATCGCTCCCTCGAAGGCCGACTCGGCGACTCATTTCCAGCGCGACAGTCAGAGATCCTGACGTCCGACCACCTGCGACGGCGATGGTTTTGCGAGCTGAGATGCCTGCGTCGCACCGGGCGATGATCTGTTTGTCGGAGACCTCGACTGTCTGCCATGCGCCGGCGTCGAAGCTGCCGACCGCGACTCCGTCCTGATCACGAATGCGGACGAGACCGCTGCGACGCTCGTGATCGTCGTACACGATCACCTTCGAGAGATCGCGCGCCTGCGCTTCGCTGATGAGCGAAACGCTCGCCGGGTCCGCCAGCTCCTCGACCTTCTTGTGTTCGGCCTCCTCGACGATCTGGCGGTGGTAGGCCTCCGGCCGACGACGCAGCACTGACGCCAGCGCGAGGCGACTCGCGCGCAGATCCCACGAGCCGATGCCGGCACCATCGGCGACGTCGACGATGACCGTCTGCCCGCTCGTGCCCAGGGCGACCTCGTCCACGCCGTCAAGGTCGTAGTCGGCAACCCCCGTCAGCGCGGCGTCGCCCAGTGCCAGGTCCTCCGCCGCGATCAGCTCGGCGAGCGTGGCCATGCGCATGTGGACGATGTACACGCCGCCGAACCAGCCGTGCCAGTAGCAATCGTTGGACTGGCCGCGGTACAGGTGGTCGAGCGCTCGCTCCCGAGCCGCGCCGACAGGCATCGCCTCAACCGCCGCAGACACCCGCAGCATCTGCTTGTGCAGGTCGTTGATCTCGCGGTAGCGCGCCTGGAAGTTGCGCCACAACGCGCCGCGCAGGAAACGAGCCTCAGGCAGCTTCTTCGTGTTTGCCCGCTCCAGCGCCTGGTGGAACGCTGGCTGGTCCTGTGCCGGCAGCGCCCACTCGGTCATCTCAACGTACGAAGCGGTCGGGATGTAGATGCGGCCGATCGGCGCGTGGGTCTCCATCCATGACGACGGCGTGACCGTGGTGATCCACGAGGAGTTGTCTTCAAGCGCCTCGAAGAACGTGTCGACCCATTTCTCCTTGGACCACGCCAGCTCGTATGTGCCCGGCCACGCGCCGAACTTCTCGCCGTCGTCGCCCATGATCCCGACTCTGTCGCCGGCATCTGTCGCATTGGCGCGCAGGTAGTCGATCACGTCGGGCACGGGCCGCCACGGGATGCGGTAGCGCAAACCCTGCTCCGTGCCAAAGATGGTCAGCAGCCGGCCCTGATCGTCAGTCGTGTACGTGCCCCACATCGCGTCCTCGGCCACGGACGCGCCGCGCAGGTGCGTGTCGTCCAGGACCGTGTACGCGTACCCGGCGTTGGCGAGGTCGAACGCCACTGACGGCTCCCACACGCGCTCGGCCAGCCATGCGCCGCGCGGCGCGGCACCAAACCACGTCCCTACGTCGTCGCGCATGCGCGCGAGCTGCCCGAGCCGGTCACGCTCCGGCAGCGCCACCAGGATCGGCTCGTACATCCCGCCGCCCAGGATCTCGACCTGATCGCGCGCGACGAGGGCGCGCAGGCGATCGATCGACTCGGGTCGCTCGTCCGCCATCCAGTGCAGGAGTGGGCCTGTGTAATGCAGGGCCAGGCGGATCGTCGGATGTCTTTCGAGCGCTCCGATCAGCGGCTCGTATGCCTTCTCGTAGACGTCCTCGATCACCCAGCCGAAGTTGCCCACCGGCTGGTGGTTGTGGACGACCAGGGCGAGCGAGATCGAGGCTGGAATCAGGCCGCCGTTGATGCCCGTGGTTTGGGCCGGGTGGCGCCGCGCCCGCGCTCCACGCGCGAGTTCGCGCCTGCCGGGCCGTAGAGCTGCTCGACGTACTCCTGGAGCATGCGCGACGTAGAGAACGGCCAGATCGTGCTGGCCATCGAGTTGCGCATCATCTGTAGCCAGCGGCGTGGCAGGCCCTTGCGGTCGCGGTCGTAGTACATGGGCACGATCTCGTTCTCGAGCAGCCGGTACAGGTCCTGGGCGTCGGCCCAATCCTGGGCACCCTCATCCGCGTTGATGTCCCGCCCGCCGATGGCCCAGCCGTTGTCGCCGATGTAGCCCTCGTCCCACCAGCCGTCGAGCACGGAGCAGTTGATGATCCCGTTCATGGCGGCCTTCATGCCGCTCGTGCCCGACGCCTCCAGCGGCCGGCGCGGGTTGTTGAGCCACACGTCAACGCCCTGGACCAGGTAGCGCGCCACGCGAATGTCGTAGTCCTCGAGCACGAACACGCGCTGGGCGAACTTGGGCGAGCGGCTGCGCGCGAAGATGTCCTGGATGACGCGCTGGCCGGGCCTGTCGGCCGGATGGGCCTTGCCGGCGAACACGATCTGGACCGGGCGTTCCTCGTTAAGCAGGATCTGGGCCAGGCGCTCCTCGTCGCTGAAGATCAGGTTGGCCCGCTTGTACGTGGCAAAGCGACGCGCGAAGCCGATCGTGAGTGCCTCCGGGTCGAGTGCGTCGGACAGCTCCTCGAGCACGAACGGCGCCTCGCCGTGGCGCGCGAACTGCTGCTGCAGGCGGCGCCGCGAGAAGTAGGCGAGCTCCAGCTTCTGGCGCCGGTGCGCCTCCCAGATCTCTTCCTCCGCCAGCTTGTTGACCTTGGTCAGGAACGCCTTTGGTAGCGGGTCGAGGTTGTCCAGATCGCCACCGGTTGACTCGTACAGCTGGCGGAACGGACCGCCGACCCACGAGGGCGGATGGACGCCGTTGGTGATGCCCAGGATGGGCTTGTCGATGATCTCGCTCCACGTCGCGTTGGCCGTCTGCGCGTGGAGGTGCGAGACGGCGTTGGCGCCGTTGGTCTCGCGCAGCGAGAAGGCGGTCATATCGAATTGGTCGGGATCGTTGTCCGCGCCACGGGCGAGCTCTATGACCCGCTCCAGATCAAGACCCGTGTCATCGGTCAGTGGCGCGGCGAGCTTGCGCACGAGCTGCGCTTCGAAGCGCTCGTTGCCGGCGCTGACCGGCGTGTGGATGGTGAACACCGCGTTGCGCTTGACGCGCGCCAGGGCGTCGTCCATTGACACGCCGTCGAGCGTCAGCTCGCGCATGCGTTCGACGAGCATGAACGCGGAGTGGCCCTCGTTGAGGTGCCACACCTGCGGATCGATGTTGAGCGCGCGCAGCGCGCGAACGCCGCCGACGCCCAGAACCATCTCCTGGTGCAGGCGCATCTCGCGGCCGCGCACGTACAGGATCTGCGTGATGGGGCGGTCGGCCGTGTCGTTGTCGGGGATGTCCGTGTCGAGCAGCAGCAGCGGCACGCGGCCCACCTGGGCCAGCCAAACAGCGCACCAAACAGTGCGACCGGGCATCTCGACGCCGACCGTGAGCGGCCCGCCGTCGCTGGCGGCCACCCGCGTCAGTGGCAGGCGTGCCGGGTCCAGGTCCGGGTAGGCGTGCTCCTGGTGTCCGTCCGCATCGATCGTCTGGCGGAAGTAGCCGTGGCGGTAGAAGAGTCCAACGCCCACGAGCGGGATGGCCATGTCCGACGCCGCCTTGAGGTGGTCGCCGGCGAGCACGCCCAGACCACCCGAGTAGATGCCGAGCGATTCGTTCAGGCCGTACTCGGCGCAGAAGTAGGCGATCGGATTGGGCGAACTCCTGGCCGTGCTGACGTTCGAACCAGTGGCCCGCGCCGTTCTCCATGTAGCGATCGAAGTCATCGAGCAGCGTCCGGTATTCGGCCATCAGGTCGACGTCCTCCAGGACGGGCGACCAGTCGCGCAGCTGCTGGAGGACAGGGACCGGATTGCGGTGGCGCAGCCAGGCCTGGACGTCGATGCGTCGAAACAGGACACGCACGCGCGGATGCCACATCCAATAGTGGTTGTAGGCGAGGCGGTGGAGTCCTTCGAGCTGCGCTGGAAGGCGGAGCCCTGCCGGCGGCAGGGTCGATATTTCGATCCTTTGGGGCACTATGGCGGGCATCCTACATCGTCCTCAATGGTCCCGGCCGACCGCTCGAGCGGCGCGATAGATAACGTTTGCTGCCGCACGCTCGCCTGACGCGACGACACGGCTAAGATCGTTGGCCATGCGCATCGCGATGGTCTCCTCCGAATGTGAGCCGTACGCCAAGACGGGCGGTCTGGCCGACGTCGTTGACGCGCTGTCGCGCGCCCTTGGCCAGGCCGGCCACGAGGTCGACGTATACCTGCCGCGCTACATGGGCCTTAACCCGCCGGAGTCAGCGGAGCGACTCGATCTCGACGTGCCGCTTGGGGCAGGTGAAACGGCCAAAGTCTCGCTACTCACGGCTCAGGGACGCGGCTACCGGCTTCGTCTCGTGGACCACCCGCCCAGCTTTGACCGGGTCGAGTACTACGTCAGCGGCGGCGTCGACTTCCCCGACAACGGCCTGCGTTTCACGATCCTTGCGCGCACCGCGTTGGAGGCGATGCGTGCCGAGAACCGACCCGTAGACGTTGTCCACGTCCACGACTGGGAGGGTGCGCCGGCAATTCTGCTGAGCCGCCACCGTTACGCAGACGATCCGGTCGTCTCGAAGGCGGCGACGGTGATGTCGTGCCACAACCTGGCCTACCACGGCTGGGTGCCGCGCGCGGCCGTTGCGGCCCAGCTTGACCTGCCCGCCTCCGTTGGCGCGCGCGATGGTGTGGACCTGCTGCGCGAGGGGATCCTTGGCGCTGACATCGTGAACACTGTCTCGCCCGGCTTCGCGCGCGAGTCGCTCACGCCCGAGTTCGGCGCCGGCGTCGACGACGCGTTGCGCTCGCTCGGCGATCGATACCTGGGGATCATCAACGGCATCGATACCGAGCTTTGGAACCCGGCCACGGACCGTGAGATTCCGAACAGATATTCCGCCACCGATATGGCCGGCAAGGACGCCTGCCGCGCGGCGCTGTGCGCGGAGCTGGGTATTGATCCGAATGGGCCGCTGTTCGCGATGGTCGGCCGGCTGGACCCCCAAAAAGGCTTCGACCTGGTCGCTGACGCTGCCGCGGATCTGATTGCTGACGGCGCGCGCATCTGCGTCCTGGGCACGGGCGACCAGCGGCTGATCGAGGATCTCGACGATCTGGCCGAGTCATCCGCCGGGCGTGGGCGCCTCGCTGTTGCCGCGCGCTTTGATCGCAACCTCGCGCGGCGCATGTACGCCGGCGCCGACGCGTTCCTGATGCCGTCGCGCTTCGAGCCGTGCGGCCAGGGCCAGATGATCGCGCTGCGCTACGGCACGTTGCCCGTCGTGCGCGCGACCGGCGGGTTGCGCGACACGGTCGTCGATGTCGATGCAGATCCGGAAAACGGCACGGGCTTCGTGTTTGGCCCGGCCGAGCCGGTCGCGCTGGCACAGGCCTGTCGGCGGGCGATGGACGCGCTGAGCGACGAACCGCGCCGGCGGGTGATCCAGCAACGCGGCATGGCGCTCGACTTCTCGTGGCGGGGGCCGGCGCGCGACTACGCGGCCATGTACCGCCGCGCGATCGAGATCGCCAGCAGTCGCTGACGAGGTCCGTGTGGGTCGCCGGCTGACCTCAGTGGGCGTGCTCGTGGTGCTGTTGGTCGGTGCCTTCGGAGCGTGGACGCCAGTGGCGGCAGCGGATCCGGCACTCACCTCGTTCAGCGTTTCCGGCTCACCGTTCGCGGAAGACTTCGCGCCGCTGCCGACCAAGGCCACGATTACGGCACTGCTCGCCGGCGCGCGGTCGTGACCGTCACGATCCGACGACCAAGCGGCAAGCTCGTGCGCAGCCTCGTGCGCAACGTCTCCAAGAACGCAGGCCCGCGCGCCTGGGAGTGGGACGGCCGCGACTCGGCCGGATCGGTGGTGCCCGACGGCGCGTTCGTGGCGCGCATCGTGGTCACAACGGCCACAGGCACGGAGCGTGCCGAACGGCCGCTGCGCAAGGGCCTGCCCGCGATCTACGCGGCCAATCCGGGCGCGATCGTCGTCGTCGTGGATCCCGGCCACGGCGGCCGTTTTTCAGGCGCCGTCAATGGCACGTACCTGGAGAAGAACTTCAACCTGGCCATTGGGTTGCAGCTCGCCGCGCTACTTGAGCGAGCGGGTGTTCAAGTCGTCATGACGCGGACAACGGACGTAGCGGTCAATCAGCCGGCGAGCGACCTGAACGGTGACGGCGTGCTCGACCGCTACGACGACGACCTGGCGCGTAACGACATCGCCAACCAGGCGCGTGCCGATATTGCGGTCCACGTCCACAACAACGCCGCGCCCGACGTCGATGCGCACGAGGCACACAGGCGTACACCGACCCTGACCGGACGTGGACGCCGGAAGGCCTCGATCTTGCCCGACGCCGTATTGAGCGGTGTTACCGGCACGCTCGCGTCGTATCGGTCGGCCGCGTTCCAGCCCACGAACGGTGGTGTGCACACGGGTTGGTATTACTACATGGGGCCGTACGACCCGCCGTTCCTGATCCGTGCCGCGCTCATGACGAGCGTGCTGTCCGAGTCCCTCTTCATTACCAACTCGTCCGAGCTGGAAGCCCTCAAGCGGCCCGACATCCAGCTGGCAATCGCCGCGGGCATCTACCTGGGCATCGCGGACTATCTCAACTCGCGTCCTTACGGAGTGGGCTATGAGCTGGTTTCCGCGCCAGACTCGGTCGCAGCAGGAGCGCATGCGAGCTACAAGGTTCGGGTGACAAACCGCGGAAACGCGACCAGCGCCGGCTGGACGCTGACCCTGGCGTCTGTTCCGGCCGTGCCGCTCTACGACGGTTCCGGCGCCTACGGCACACCGATCGGCTCTGCTGCGATTCCCGATGCCCTGGCTCCGGGCGAGTCGGCCGTGGTGACCATCGACGCGGCTGCTCCTGGTGCGGCAGGCAGCTGGCTGGTCAAGTCGGATGTCGTGTTGGCGGGCGGCGCACATCTGTCGGACGCTGGAATCGCGCCGCTCCAGGTTGCCTTGGCGACTACGATCGGCCCGTGAACGAGACAAACAACGGGCCGCTTATACCCGCGGGTCTGCTTGAAGGCCGCAAGGCGCTCATCTTCGGCGTCGCCAACGACCACTCGATCGGGTGGGGCATCGCGCGGGCACTGCACGCCGCCGGCGCGCAAGTCGGCTTCAGCTCCATCGAGATGCTCATCGAGAAACGGGTCCAGCCACTTGCCGACCGCATCGGCTCTACTTTCGTCGAGCCGTGCGACGTTCAGAACGACGCGGACATCCAGCGGGTCTTCGCGCGCTGGCAGAAGGAGCAGGGCCATCTCGACGTCCTCGTTCACGCCTTGGCCTTCGCCCGCCGCGAGGATCTCGAGGGGCGCTTCATGGACACGTCACGCGATGGTTTCGCGCTCGCGCTTGATGTCAGTGCCTACTCGCTGGTGGCCGTGACACGCGCAGCCGCGCCGCTCATGGGCGAGGGCGGCAGCGTCATGACGCTCAGCTACTACGGCGCTGAAAAGGTTGTCACGAACTACAACGTCATGGGCGTGGCGAAGGCCGCGCTCGAGGCAAGCGTGCGCTACCTGGCCGCGGACCTCGGCCCGGACGGCATCCGCGTCAACGCCATCAGCGCCGGCCCGATCCGGACACTTGCGGCGAGCGGCGTGAGCGGCTTCAAGACGATGTACACCAGGTTCCGCGACGTCGCCCCGTTGCGTCGCAACGTGACCATCGAGGACGTTGGCGCCACGGCCGTGTACCTCGCATCCGACCTGTCCGCCGGCGTGACCGGCGAAACGCTCTACGTCGATGCCGGCTTCAGCATCCTCGGAGTGCCCGCGGGCGAGGGGTAGGGGTGGCCGATTCGACCGACTCGTCGAAGATACCGGCGCTCGGCAGGCGGGGCGGCGGCTGGGTCTTCATCCAGGTCATCCTGTTCTGGGTCCTGATCGCGGCCGGAGTTCGCGGCAAAGGCGACATCGATGGACCGCTCCTGCTGCTGGCCGTCTCGCTCGGCACATTCCTCGTCGCGCTGGGGGCGGTAATCATCTTCAAGGGCATCCGCGGCTTGCGAGAGTCGGTCACGCCAATGCCCAAGCCCAAGCCTGACGGCGCCCTCGTCGTCGATGGCATCTACGCCTATGTACGCCACCCGATCTATCTCGGCGTGATCGTCGTCGCGTTCGGCTGGAGCGTGGCCATGGATTCGCTGTACGCCCTGATCGTTGCCGGCATCTACGTCGTCTTCTTCGATCTCAAGTCGCGCCGCGAAGAGGTCTGGCTGCGTGAGCAATACCCGGACTACGCCGCGTACGCCGCGCACACGCGCAAGTTCGTGCCCTACGTCTACTGACCCCGTTTGATCAGTGCGCGGGCCAGGCGTGCCTGACCCTTGGCGTCGTCGAGCGCGTTGTGGTTGTGATCCGGATCAATGCTCAGGGCGTCATCAACGTGCGACCGGCGCGTACCGGCCCAGGCGGGCACGCCCTGGCTGGCCATGAAGTACGACTTCAGATCGAGCGCGGAGATGCCGAACGGGTTGCGGCCGACGTAGCGCCAGAAGTAGTCGGCCACGAACATCCAGTCGAATGGCGCGTTGAAGCCGACGAATATGGGGCTATTACCCGCGCACGCGACGTCGATCCACGCGGCGAAACGCTCCATGGCGGCGGCGGGGTCCGCGCCGTCGCGCTCCAGTCGGCCGCGTTCGAGTCCATGGACTGCCGCTGCTTGATCGTCCCATCTGTGCTCCGCGATGGGCTTCAGCTCGACATAGAAGTCGACCGACGGATCGTCTACCAGGCAGGCACCGATTGACAGCAGACTGCCGGTCGACGGGCTTGGGCCTGACGCCTCGATGTCGACGCTGACGAACGCCTCCGGCCTCTCACTCATTCGGCGCATGGTGACACGCGCGCCGGTCCAGGGTTTCATCCACAGGCTTATCCCCAATCCGCGCGATGTTCGTGGATAAGCCAGCGAAACTTCTACAAAAGTCGTGGATGAGTCGCTTGTGTGGGTCCCGGGGCGACCCTAATCTTCGTCTCAGCCCGAAGGGGCCACGGAAAACCGAACCGGATCGGAGGAGCTTGCTTCACCGAAAAGGATCGGCCCGACAGAACTGGGGTTCAGGGATTTGTTCCGGAACCGGCGCAGGGAGCTTGCTCCAGGCGCATTGCGGGAGGCTCGTCCTCTTGCGACCGTTCAGTCGAAGTCCGAGGTTCCTTCGGGTCTTTCCTTGCCTTCCGACACCGGCAGTGCCGTCGGGTCCTGCCGCCGGTTCGCGGCCGGCGCTCGGCCTGCGCGCACGCGCGCTTGACGGCCATTCGCGCCGGCGCGTCGAACCGGCGTCACCCGCCTCCGACGGCAGACGCGTCGTTTTTCGGTGCCATTGACCGGTAGCGGCTGGCGGCAAGCGTCGCGGCGGCCGATTTCGACAGCACGACCGTGATTTAGCGGCGGGGGCAGCCGTTACGCGGTGGTTGGGACCGCTAGAAGCGATGGGCTCACGCTGGCGGCTAGGTCACGGAGACGGTTACCGGTCGATGCAACCGATTTCCGCGCGTCTTCGCTGGGTCGGGCTCGGCGCTAACGCTGGTTGCTGAGGATGTGGCGGAAGACGTCCCGGGCGCTGACGATGCCGGTGGCGTGACCGTCGACGACCAGTGGGATGTGGCGGAAGCCGCCAACGGCCATCTTGTTGATGGCGACCGCGATCGAGTCATCCGGCCGCAACACGACCGGGTCTGGCGTCATCAGATCAGCAACGGTCATGCCGTCGAGATTGACGTCGGTCAGCTTCATGACCAGGTCGCGCTCGGACAGGATGCCGCGGATCCGGCCGCCGTCCTCGACGATCAGGCAGCCGGCACCGGCCTGCTGCATCTGGCGCACCGCGTCGGCTGGCCGTGGCTGTCGGCGCGATCGTCAGTGGCTTGTGGTGACTCAGGTCGGCGAGCGGGATCTTGACCAGCTCGGCCTCGAACTCAGTGCTCGGGGACGGTATGTCAACGGAGGCGAGATCGAAGCCGCAGTTGGCGCACTCGTCAACGCCCTGGAGGTTGTTGAAGCCGCACTGCGGGCAGATCACGCGATCAGGCCTGAACCGTCCAGGTCTCGCCGCTGACGAGTAGCTTGCGCAGGTCCCCAGCGCCCTGGCGCGTGATGGCGTCGTCGATCTGACCGACCATCAGCTGGTCGTGAGTGGGACGCTCGATGCGCCGCAGCACGCCGACCGGCACCGGGTAATCAGGCCACCACATGCGCGACAGCATGTACGCGAGGTATGGATCAGCGGCCGTCTCGTCGTGAACGAGCAGGTCCGCCTCTGTCACGCCGTTCTCTCCGATCGTGACGGTCTCCGGATGGAGGCCGTTGAGACGGATGCCCTTGTCGCGGTCCTTGCCATAGATCATCGGCTTGCCGTGCTCCAGGACGAGCGTCCTGTCCTCGCGAACGTCGCGCTCCGTGAACTCGCGGTACGCACCGTCGTTGAAGATGTTGCAGTTCTGGAGAACCTCGACGAAGACCGAGCCGTGGTGGAAGCCGGCGCGGTTGAGCGTCTCCTGGAGATGCTCTGTGTGCGTGTCGACGGAGCGGGCGACGAAGCTCGCTTCTGCCGCGAGCGCGATCGACAGCGGCTGGACCGGAAGATCGACCGTCCCGAGCGGCGATGACTTCGTCTTCTTGCCCAGCTCTGACGTGGGCGAGGCCTGGCCCTTGGTCAGGCCGTAGATGCGGTTGTTGAACATCACGACCTTGATGTCAACGTTGCGCCGCATCGAGTGCAGGATGTGGTTGCCGCCGATCGACAGCGCGTCGCCATCACCGGTGATGACCCACACCATCAGGCCGGGATTGGCCAGCTTCAGGCCGGTTGCCAGGGTTGGTGCTCGACCGTGGATGGAGTGAAAGCCATAGGTGTTCATGTAGTACGGCAACCGGCCCGAGCAACCGATGCCCGACACGAAGACGATGTTCTCCTTGGGCACGCCAAAGTCGGGCATCGTCTTCTGGGTCTGGGCGAGGATCGAATAGTCGCCGCAGCCCGGGCACCAGCGCACTTCCTGGTCGCTGACGAAATCCTTGCGCGACAGCTCGAGGACCTGCAGGTTCTGGGGGCTGAGCGCAGGTGCGCCGTTGCCGTTCGCGCCGTCGCCGGTGCTGTGGCCGTTGGTGGTGGTCATGTTCTCGTCCATTGCCCTACTTCTCGCCCAACAGCTCTTCAGCTGCCTGCTTGATCTCGATTATTCGGAACGGCTTGCCGCGGACGCGGTTGAAGCCAATGATGTCGATCAGGAACTTGGCGCGCAGGAGCAGCGACAGCTGGCCCAGGTTGACCTCAGGTACGAGCACGCGCTTGTAGCTGCGCAGGACCGTTTCGATGTTGCGCGGGAACGGGTTCATGTGCCGCAGATGGGCGTGCGCGACGCTCCAGCCCTCTGCCTGCAGGCGCTCGACGGCGCTGCGGATGGCGCCGTAAGTGCTGCCCCAGCCCAGGATGAGCAGATCGCCATTCTCCGGACCGTGGACCTCGAGCAGCGGGATGTCGTCGGCGATGCCGGCGATCTTCTGCTGACGCAGCACCTGCATGCGGTGGTGGTTGTCCGGGTCGTACGACACATTGCCCGTTACATCGGCCTTTTCCAGTCCGCCGATGCGGTGCTCGAGGCCCGGGGTGCCGGGCACCGCCCACGGTCGCGAGAGCGTGTGCGGATCGCGGGCGTAGGGCTGGAATGTGGCTCGGTCGGTGTGGTTCGAGATGGCGATGTCGGGCAGACCGGCCAGGTCGGGGATCTTCCACGGCTCGGCGCCGTTGGCCAGGAAGCCGTCGGAGAGGTACATGACCGGGGTCATGTACTTGAGCGCCAGGCGCGCCGCCTCGATGGCATAGTCAAAGCACTCGGCCGGAGTGGCCGGCGCGACGATGGGCACGGGCGAGTCGCTGTTGCGCCCAAACATGGCCATCAGCAGGTCGCCCTGCTCGGTCTTGGTGGGCATGCCCGTCGACGGCCCGGCGCGCTGGACGTTGATGACGACGAGCGGCAGCTCGACCATCACGGCCAGGTTCATGGCCTCGCTCTTGAGGGCGATGCCGGGGCCGGAGCTGGCGGTCAGGCCCAGCGCTCCGCCGTACGAGGCGCCGATCGCGGCGCCGATCGCGGCAATCTCGTCCTCTGCCTGGAAGGTCTTGACGCCGAAGTTCTTGTACATGGCCAGCGAATGCAGGATGTCGCTGGCCGGCGTGATCGGGTACGAGCCGTAGACCAGCTCGCGCTTGGCGAGCTGAGCGGCGGCCACGAAGCCGAGCGCGGTCGCTTCGTTGCCGGTGATGTTGCGGTACGTCCCCGGCTCGAGCTTGGCCGGTGCCACGCGGTACGTGGAGTGGAACATCTCCGTCGTCTCGCCGAACGCGTAGCCCGCCTTGAGCGCTCGCGTATTTGCCTCGGCGACGACCGGCTTGGCGCTGAAACGCGACTCGATCCAGCGCAGCGTTGGGTCCATGCTCCGCTCGTAGAGCCAGAACATGAGGCCCAGGGCGAAGAAGTTCTTGGTCAGGTCGACCTGCTTGGAGGTCATGTCGAGCCCCTCGAGCGCGCGCGTGTTGAGCGTGCTGATCGGGATCTCGAACAGGTTGTACTGCTTGAGCGACCCGTCACTGAGTGGGTTCGTCTCGAAGCCGGCCTTCTTGAGGTTGTTGGCGTTGAACGCGTCGCTGTTGACGATCAGCGCGCCGCCCGCTGGCAGGTCACCGATGTTCGTCTTGAGCGCGGCCGGGTTCATGGCCACGAGGACGTCCGGCTCATCGCCGGGCGTGTAGATGTCGGCCGACGAGAAGCTGATCTGGAAGCCACTGACGCCGGGCAGGGAGCCTGCCGGTGCGCGGATCTCAGCCGGGTAGTCAGGAAGTGTCGAAACGTCATTGCCGAAGACAGCCGCGGTTCGCGTGAACTGCGTGCCGGTCAGCTGCATGCCGTCGCCCGAGTCGCCCGCGAAACGGATGGTTACCCGTTCGAGCTCCTGGACGGTGACGTCCTTCTTTGTCTCGATCTCTGTGGTCACGTGGCTTCTAAGCCCCCTCTGGCTGGTCCATCAGCTGGTGCGGCCGTGGCGGTAGGTTAAGGATTTCCTGGGGAAAGGCCTCGGCTATGAACTCGATCAGATCCTGCTGCCTGAGCAGCCCCACGACGGTGCCGTCCGGCTCCATCAGCGGCACGTTGCGGTAGTGGCCGCTTTCCATGGCCTGCATCGCCTCGAGCAGGCTGGCGTCGGCCGACAACGTGCGCGGGTCGCTGGTCATGAAGTTTGCGACCGGCTGCGCTTCGTCCACCCCGGCACCGAGCACCCGGGTGAGCACATCACGCTCGGTCAGGATGCCCGCGAGGCGGGTGCCGTCCTTGACCAGGATCGCGTCGCCGCCCTGGGCACGCATCTGGACGAGCGCATCGCGCAGGCTCGTCTTCGGCGTCACGGTCGCCGGGTCTGGGCGCGCCAGGACGCGCGCTTTCTCCGTGCGCAGCTCGATACGGCCGATAGAGGCAGTCGTATCTGAGGCGCTCTTGGTTCGGGCGCTGCCCTGCAGGTCGTAGGAGTCCACGTTCCTCACGAGGTGGATCGGAAGTGAGTCGACCGATTCTACTCGTGGCGAAAGGCAACACGATTGAAAGCCGATTCGCAGCGGGCGCTGATGTGAACGACCCGCCTCGGCGGCCATGATGAGGGCAACCAGTTGCGTCACCTGGTCCCAGCCGTGTGGCCGACGCGCTGTAAAGCGGAGGAACGTGAACATGGGCAACGAGCAGCAGATTCAGGGCAAGGTCGAGCAAGCCGAGGGCACGATCAAGCAGGGCGTCGGTAACGCGATCGACGACCCCAAGCTGCAACAGGAAGGCATGCTCGACAAGGTCAAAGGCGACATCCGCGAGGGCGCCGGTGACGTCAAGGAAGGCGTCGATAAGGTCGCGAACGACCTGAAGCGCTAGGTCGCTCGCGGGCTGCGATGCCCGCATCTCTGCCTGGAAGGGTCGTCCGCAAGGCCGGCCCTTCTTTTGTTTGCGTGGAGCGGGCTAGCGGCGCGAGCCTGAGACGAGAGACAGGTAGTACAGGAACGTCAACAACGCGGTCAGCGCCGCGGCCACGTACGTCCAACCCGCCGCGCGCAGCACGGCCCGAGCTCCGTCGCCACGCTCACCGGTCAGGCCCAGCGGCGCGACGAAGGCCAAGGCGCGATTGCTTGCGCCGATCTCGACTGGCAGCGTGACGAAGGTGAACGCCACCGCGCCGGCGAAGAAGCCCAAACCGACTACGGCCAGACCGGTGATCTTCATGAACACGCCGATGATCACCAGCCATGGAGCGAAAGTCGTCCCGATCTGGGCGACCGGCACGACGGCCTGGCGCACTTTCATCATGAAATCGCCGCGCGCGTGCTGCTGAGCGTGGCCCACCTCGTGGGCGATAACGGCAACCTGGGCAACCGACAGATGGCCGGCCGCAGGGGCGTCATACCCGGGCACAGTCGAAGCGCCGTAGGCATAGCCGCGGCCCATCGAGGCGCCGCCGCCGAGCGGGTTGAACGGCTGGCGGGCTGGGCCTTTGTTGGCCACGCCGGTCGAGATGCGCAACGTATTGGTGCGCGGATCGTAGTGATCGGTCAGCGTGCCCGGCGTGGGCTCGACGCCGACCTGGTTGAGACCTTGCGCGTTGAGCAGGTAGCGGGCGAAGTCGAATGCGTTCATCGAGATGCCCGAGTCGACCTTGCTCCACTTGCCGTAAGCGGATCGGACCCGATAAGCAGCCCACGCAGACAGCACCAGGCCCGGGACCATGACCAGGAGCACGTAGGGCAGGAAACCCACCGAAATACAAGCCTCCAAGCGTGCGCCACGGTGGCGCACTCACACATTTACGTTACACGGGCTCGCTGAGAGAACCCTGAGTTCGGCCATCCCGTGCGAGCTGCTCGAAGACGCGCTCGTAGTCGTCGAGCATGCGCGCGGCCGAGAACCGTTCGAGTGCTCGGGCTCGAATTCGCGCGCGATCCAGCTGCGCGATGTGGGCCACCGCGGCTGCGCCTGCGATCGGGTCGTCGACGACGAAGCCATCGATGCCTTCTTCCACGATCTCCGGTAGCGCGCCGGATCTGCTGGCGATGAGAGGCGTGCCCGTCGCGAGCGACTCGATCGCCACCAGGCCGAACGGCTCAGGCCAGCGGCTGAGCATGACCGTCGCCAGAGCCGCACCCAGCAGCGTGTCGCGCTCGGCCTCGTCCAGCTCGCCCAGGAACTCCACGACGCCTTCAGCCACGGCCGGCGCGATGATGGTGTCATAGGTCATGCGTTCGCCCGCGTCGAGCACCTTGGCCGCGACGCGCAGCTTCAAACCGGCCCGGCGCGCGAGCTCGACGGTCGCATCGACACCCTTGTCGGGCGAGAGTCGGCCGACAAACGCGAGGTAGCCACCGCCGCCCGCTCCGGCCTGAACCGCCGAAAAGTCGAGGCCGTGGTGGATCGTTGCGACCCAGCGGCCCTCCGCCACGAACGAGCGCTGCGATGTCGAGATGGCCACCAACGGGACGGACGAATGAGCTCGAACCGCGCCCGCCAGCGGATCCATGTCCGTTCGGCCGTGAAGCGTGCTGATGACCGGCACCGGCGATTGCTCGGCCATCTCGAAGCCGTTGAAGTCGAGATGACTGTGAATGACGTCGAAGTCGCTCGCCTGCGCCAGGACCAGCTCGACGGTGCGCCGGTAGTGCTCGGCCGGATCGGGCTGGAGGCCCTCATTCCACAGGCCCTCTGGAACCGTCGGCACCAATCGGCCCGCGAAACGAGAGTCGCCCGGCGCGAACAGGGTCACGTCGTGGCCGCGCTCAAGCAGGCCGTCAGCGAGCACGCCGACGATGCGCTCGACGCCGCCGTAGCGGACGGGCGGCACGGGCAGCAGGGGCGGGGCGACCAGCGCGATCTTCACGGCTCTCCATTGATTAGCACAGGACGCTGAGATTGCACGGCTAAACTCGGCCGCGCCTTGCATGACAACGACATTGCGCCGCCATCAGTGGTCACGATCGCATACGACCCACAACGAGCGCGCGTGCCACTCCACCCGTTTGCGGAAGCCGGCGCGCGGATCGGCTTTGCGTGGCTGCGCAACCAACGCTCCTTTCGAGATCGAAGGCCGCTGATCGGCTACACACGTCGCGCGGCGCAATTCTTCAGCTTGCGCAACAGCCAGCAAACGGTCGAGGCGGACATGGCCGGCCTGCGCGTGCTGGTCAGCACCGCCGACGGGACGATCGGACGTTCTGTCTACGCATCGGGCGATTGGGATCCGCTCATGGAGGGCGTCGTCTACGACGCGCTCGACGCGTACCGGCAGCCGTACCGGGGCCGGACGTTTCTTGAGGTCGGGGCGAATTTTGGGGTCTACGCGCTGCCCGCCGTCGCGCAGCATGACTTTGGCCGTGCCGTGGCGTACGAGCCGGATCCAGTCTCGTTCGACCTGCTCCAGCGCAACATCGAGCGCAACGCGCTGGGCTCGCGCGTAACGGCCCACCAGGCGGCCCTGTCTGCCGCGCCGGGCGAGCTGACGCTCAAGCTCGGCGCGCATAACGCCGGCGACAACCGCATCATCGAGCCCGGCGCGGCCGCGGCCGACAGATGCGACCACTGTCAATGTCCCGGCCTTGACCTTCGACGACGAGGTGGCCGCCGGCAATATTCCACTTGCTGACCTTGGCCTCGCCTGGATCGACGTCCAGGGCCATGAGCTGGAGGTGCTCAAAGGTGCACGCACCCTGCTCGCGGCCGGCGTGCCGCTGGTGATCGAGTTCGCCAGCGCGATGGGCGAGCGCGCCCAGCTCGACGAGCTCGCCGAGGTCCTGGCTGAGAGCTACGCCGTCATGGTTGACCTTGGTTGGTGCGCGCTCACCAATCGGCTGCGCTTTCAACCTGCCTGGGCGGTCACACGGCTCGCCGCGGATGGACGCCAGATCGAGACGGACCTGCTCATGTTGCCGCCCCAGCGGGCATGAACGTCGTCTTCCTCTCGCCCCATTTCCCGCCCAACTGGTTTCGCTTCGTGGTCGGTCTGCGCAACGCCGGCGCGACGACCATGGGCATTGCCGATCAATCGTGGGAGACGCTCCGCCCGGAGCTGCGCGACGCGCTCGATGAGTTCTACCAAGTCGACAATCTGGCCGATCACGACCAGCTGACGCGCGCCATGGGTTGGTTCATCCACCGTCGCGGACTGATCGATCGGATCGATTCGCTCAACGAGCACTGGCTTGAGATCGAGGCGCGCCTGCGCACGGACTTCAACATCTACGGCCTCGACGATCGGACGATCGCGGCGGTCAAGCGCAAGTCACTGATGAAGAAGCGTTTCGTCGCGGCCGGTATCCCGGTCGCGCGCGGCCGCGTGTGCCGCACACCGCAGTCCCTGCGCCAGTGGATCGCGGAAGTGGGCTACCCGGTCGTGGCCAAGCCAGATGTGGGAGTCGGCGCCGCGCGCACCTTCAAGCTCCTGGACGAAGCGGATGTCGAGCGCTACCTGCGCCAGAAACCAGAGGTCGACTACATCGTCGAGGAGTTCGTCGGCGGCCAGATCGTGACCTACGACGGCCTGGCCGGCGCGCAGGGCGAGATCCTCTTTGAGTCGTCGTTCATCTACTCCGCCGGGGTCATGGAATCGGTCAACGAGCAGGTCGACCTGTACTACTGGATCCCACGCAAGATCGCCGACGACGTGCGCGAGGTTGGCGAGGCGATGGCGCGCGCGTTCGACGTCCGCGAGCGGCCGTTCCATTTCGAGATGTTCCGCCTCGACGACGGCCGACTCGTCGCGCTGGAGGTCAACATGCGCCCGGCCGGCGGGCTGTCAGTTGACATGATCAATTTCGCCAACGACATGGACTTCTTCCAGGAGTGGGCCAATGTCGTCGTCCACGGCCGTGTCGAGGCGCACATCAGCAGGCGCTTCTCGTGCATGTACGTGATGCGCCGCGACGGCCGTTCGTACGCCATGTCCCACGCGGACGTGCTGCGCGAGTTCGGCGACCTGATCATCCTCGAGTCGCGCATGGATCCCATGTTCGCCGCGGCCATGGGCGACCACGCCTACGTCCTGCGCGGACCCACGGAGAAGACGCTCATCGACGCTGCCAAACGCATCCAGGCTTTGCGCTAGAAACTGCGCCACAAGACGCCGATGCCAAGGTGCGCCACCATTAGCCAGGTGATAGCCGTGTCGCGCAGCTCCAGTCTGCGCTCATCCGCAGTGGCAACCCTCACGCTGGCCGCGGCCATTGTTCTGGTCGCGGCGTGCGGACCGACCGCCACCGCGATCCGCCCGACTCTCCCGCCGCGCACCCTCAATCCAGACGGCGGGATCATCTCGCCTCAGCGGACGCCGACGAGCATCACGTCGTCAGGCCAGCCCGGGACTCCCGCTACGCCGCCGCCAGCGGGCGTCACTCAACCGATCACCGGCTTCCCGCAGGGCGATGCCTACGAGGTGAGCGCGGTGACGGTCACGCCGACCGGCTACGTCGCCGTGGGCTTCGCCGGCACCGGGGAGGGCTACTACGGTCTGCACCAGGGTGTGGTCTGGACCTCCGCGGACGGTCTGACCTGGCAGCAGTCGGTTGATCCTGCGTTCGTCGACGTCGACCCGACCTTCGTGGTCGCCATGGGCAATGACGTCTACGTCTTCGGCTACTACTCGAGCTGCTCGGACAGCAACGACGAGTGCGATCTCAGCGCCACGGAGGGCAACGTCATCTTCCGCTCGCAGAGTGGCGGACCGTGGGCGCAGCTGGCCCAGACGTCTGACATGCTCAACGCAGAGATCGACGGAGTGCGGGCCTGGAATGACACGCTCGTGGCGTGGGGCTCGGCGGCTGACGACAACGTGACCACGACGCTGTGGACGAGCAAGGACGCGCTGACCTGGACGCCGACGACCAACATCGCCAGCCTTGACCCAATCGACTCAGTCGGCGTGGGCGGCCCGGGTCTCGTCGCCTTTGGCTCGCAATACGATGACGCGTCGGGCAACGTCACGCTCAGCGCGGCCACCTCGAGCGACGGTGTCGGATTCACAGCGGCCGTTGCTCCGACCGTCTTGGACGCATCGGTCAGCGATCTGGTCGCGGGGCCGGGCGGCATGGCCGGCATCGGCTACGTCGAGAACGACGAGACACCGTCAGCCGGCCTGACTGTCTTCTCGTCAGACGGCAGCAACTGGACCCAGACGATGACCGGCGACCCAGCCTTCGCCAACACTCAGTTCAACGACATCCACTCGTCTTCAAGCGTGTACGTCGCCGTTGGCTCGACCACCGACGACAGCGATTTCACGCTCCAGAACGGCAACATCTACGTTTCCGGCGATGGTCGGACGTGGCGGACGCTGGGTGCCTTCGGCGGTGTGTTCAGCCAGTACGGCGGGTCCGCGCTTGGTCCGAGCGGTCTGGTTCTCTTCACCGCCAACGAACAGGACAACGAGGACGGCTCGGATCTGAATTCGACGATCTACGGATGGTTCCTGCCCGCGGCGCAGCTGACGCCCTGATCTGAGGCCTCCCACAGGGGTCTCACAGCGACCTCAAAGTCTGAGCGACTAGAACTGGGACGTGCACGACCCGTTCTATTCGCCGCAGCCGATCCATCCGCCGGCGCCAACGCAAGCCCAAGAGGGGAGAGCATCGATGCGTTCGATGCTCGGCGTTGCAGTGCTGTCGGCGGGGCTCGCGTCTGTTTCGACGTTCGGGCTCATCAGCGTCTTCGGCAACGGCTCGTCGGCGAACCTGCGGCCCAACTCGTCTGGTTCCCTGGCCGCGCCGGTCGTCAGCAGCGATGGCTCGACCGACCTTGTCAGCGTCGTCGAGCGGGCCAAGCAATCGGTCGTGACGGTCACCGCGCAGGGCATCGGCCGGGGCGGCTATTCGCAGTTCAACATCCCGGCGACGGGCGTCGGTTCGGGCATCGTGGTCGCCGCCAACGGCCTGATCTTGACCAACAACCACGTGGTCGAGGGAGCTCGAACGCTGACCGTCACCACGGCCTCCGGCCAGGAACTGACCGCGACGGTGGTTGCCACCGACCAGAACAAGGACATGGCCATCATCCGCGCCACGGGCGGCGATCTGACGCCGGCAACGATTGGCGACTCGAGCCAGATCGAGGTGGGTCAGACGGTGCTCGCCATCGGCAGCCCGCTGGGCGAGTTCACGGAGACGGTCACGCGCGGCATCGTGTCCGCGCTTGATCGGAGCATCACGGTCAGCGATCAAGGCACTGGCACGCAGGAAGACCTGAGCGGCCTGATCCAGACAGATGCAGCAATCAACCCGGGTAACAGCGGCGGTCCGCTGATCAACGACAGCGGCCAGATCGTGGGCATGAACACGGCCGTGTCGCGTGCCGCGGAGGGGATCGGCTTTGCCATCCCGATCAACGCGGCCAAGTCACTCATCGAACGGGTGGTGGCCAACAGCGCCTAGCCGCGTCAACACTGCCTTCCTGACTAAATCCGCCAGGCGTTCGGGCAAACGCCTGGCGGGATCTCTCGAGTCGAGCCGTCCCCCCATGTGGTGCGACCGCAGCCGCGCCATAAGGGACGGCTCGACCCGATAGACCACATTGGCAGGAACGTGCGCAGACGCGCGTCAAACGCCTTGGCGGCGCGACTTACGGATGCATTTCAGCTGGCTGAAACGGCCAATTCACCCGGCTGACGTGGCCAATTCACCCGGCGAAAAGTGTGGAGCGGGAGACGGGGATCGAACCCGCGACCACCTGGTTGGAAGCCAGGAGCTCTGCCAGCTGAGCTACTCCCGCTCGATTGGGTGGCGTTGTCTGTAGGTTCGCATCCGGTGACAGTTCGCGCAAACCACATCGCACTTCGCGGCCTCGGCGCGGATCTCAGGGGTAGTCGCTCGGAGAATCATGCGGCTTACGGTGTGCTTTTTCTGCGCTGGATCCCGATGGTCGAAGTCCGGCGGCTCGTAACGCTGTCCGCAATCCGCACACGGAACGTTTCGCCACTCCCGCAGCATCTCTCGAGTTCCGGCTTGCCGTGCCTTGACGCGGAACAATTCCTGCTCCCGATTTCGCCGGTAGTAGTCGACGTTCTGTGGCCGCTGGTCTCGAATTCTGGGCATGGCTAAATATAGAACGTGTGTGCTATTGCTGCAAGAGGAAATTCGCGAAAACAGGCCAGTTGGCACTACGGCTGAGGTCCGTCTGGGACCACCGTTCGGCTATCGCGCGAGAGTGTCGCGCCAGGAGCCCAAGGAGGCGCTCCATGATCAACGTTCTAGTCGTCCACCACGATCCGGACATGGCCGACCAAGAGAGCGACTGGCTGCGTCGCGCCGGTTTCAACGTCGAGCAGTGCGCCGGCCCGCAGTTTGGTCCGTGTCCGGTCCTGCACGACTTGCCCTGCCCCGCGGTCGACCAGGCCGATGTACTCGTGTATGACGTCTGGTCGACCGGAGACAGCGAGTCGGAGCAGGAGTTGATCGAGCTTCTGCGCGAGCTGCACCCGGACATCCCGATCGTGCTCACTTCGCCGGGACTCGAGTTCGAGTGGGTGCGCGAAACCGGACTGCACGCAGTCGTGCCGCTGATCGGTGTGCAGAGCTCGGCACGACTCGTCGGAGCAGTTGTCGAGGCTCTCGCGACCGTTACTCCGGCGCAGCTGCAGCCTCTCTAGCGAGCCTGTACTCGCACAGATGAGCCGGGTCAATGAGCCCGGCTCATTCTTATGTCGTGCAAATCTCGCTCGGACGATCGATTGACGCCCACACGAGCCTCGCACCGCTTGGACGCTGGGGCGACGATCTGCTCGACCGCTTCGACGGTCGGAGGCTCGTGCGCACGGTCCGCGTCGACCCGAACGGACCACTACTGCCCTATTCGATCGAGATTCCAACGGCACCGACTCAGACCCTGGAGGCTCGACTCCCCGCCGGCACGCCTGCCACGGCCGGCGAGCTGATCGCGCAAACCTTCATCACCGACGCCGACGCGCTGGCCGAGCTGACCCAGCGCGACCCGGCGATCGCTCGACTGGCGCAGCGTTATCCCCGCCTCGTGCCGGTCCTGATCCCGGACCCATTTCATGCACTCGTCCGTTCGATCAGCGCGCAGCAGATCAACCTGACGTTCGCGAGCGTGATCCGCCAGCGCCTTGCGCTCAGCTACGGACACAGACTCGAGATCGGCGATGCCTTCGTGCACGTCCTTGACCCTCAGGCGCTGGCGTCTGCGAGCGTCGAGGATCTGCGTGCGTTGCAGCTGACGTACGCGAAGGCGCGCGCGGTCGTCGCGACCGCGCGCGCTGCAACGGCCGGCGAGCTTACGCCGCGCCGACCTGGAACAAATGGATGACGAGCAGCTCATCGCGCACCTGACGCAGCTGCGTGGCATCGGTCGCTGGAGCGCGGAGTGGTTCCTGGCGAGGACGCTGGGCCGGCCGCGTGTCGTTGCCGGCGACCTCGGCGTGCGCAAGGCGATCGGCCGGCTGTACGGGGCGGGCATGCCGTCAGAGACGGAGACGAGGCGCCTGACAGAGCACTGGGGAGCGGCGGCCACGGTCGCGCAGGCGCTCGCGCTGCATGACCAGTACGTCAGCTCGGTGACGACTCCAGGGCCATGATCTTGGCCACGCGGCGCGCGTGGCGGCCGCCCTGGAACTCGCCGGTCATGAACGACTCGACGCAACCCAGGGCAACCTCGCGGCCGATGATCCGCGCGCCCATCGCGAGCATGTTCGCGTCGTTGTGCTCGCGGCCGAGTCGGGCCGTGACCGGGTCCTGCGCCTCGACGCAGCGGATGCCGTTGATCTTGTTGGCCACGATCTGCTCGCCCGTGCCGCTGCCGCCGAGCACGATGCCGCGCTCACAGTCGCCCGCGGCGACCGCTCGCGCGGCCGGCGCGATGTAGTCGGGGTAGTCGACCGGCACGGCGTCAGTGTCGACGCCAAAGTCGACAACTTCGTGGCCGTTGGCAGTCAGCCAATCGGCTATCGGGGCCTTGAGCGGGAAGCCGGCGTGGTCCGTGGCCAGACTGACGCGCATGGTCAAACCGTAGCATCGGCTATCGTCGCCGGAGTGTTCAACAACTCAATCCGGCTCTTCACGGTGCGCGGCATCGAAGTCGGCGTGCACTACAGCTGGCTGGTCATCTTCGCCCTGCTGACCTGGTCGTTGAGCGTCTACCAGTTGCCCGCGCAGATCGGCCGTCTGCCCGCGCTCGAGTACTGGGTCCTGGGCGCGATCACCGCGCTGCTTCTCTTCGCATCCGTCCTCGTCCACGAGCTGGCCCATTCATTCGTGGCCCTCGCACGCGGGCTCCACCCGCGCTCGATCACGCTGTTCATCTTCGGCGGTGTCTCGAACCTGAACGGAGAGCCAAAATCAGCCACGACCGAGTTCGTCGTCGCGATCGTTGGGCCGCTCACCAGCTTTGGCCTGGCCGCCATCGCCTGGGGCGTGGCCACGGTCATCGACGAGCCGCGCATCTCGGTCATTGCCTCGTATCTGTTCTTCATCAACGCCAGCCTGGGCGTCTTCAACCTGATCCCGGGCTTTCCGCTCGACGGCGGGCGCGTACTGCGCGCCATTTTGTGGGGCACCACGCGGAACCTTGAACGGGCCACCCGCTGGGCTTCAAACGTTGGCAAAGTCGTCGCCGCGCTCATGCTCGCCACTGGCGCCTGGCTGCTGTTCCAGGGCGACATCGTCAGCGGCGTGTGGCTGGCGGCCATTGCGTGGTTCCTGTACAGCGCAGCCAGCGCCAGCGTCAAGCAGCTCGTCATCGAGCAGCGCCTGGCGCACGTCGTTGCCGGCGATTTCGCCAGCACCTTGGAGCTGACCGTGCCACCGGGCATCAGCGTCACAGAGCTCGTCGAGGGCTACCTGTTGCCGCGCAATCTGCGTGCCGTTGCGGTCGCGGACAACACGCGGCTGATCGGCATCGTGACCGTGGGCGACGTGCTCAAGGTTCCGCTCGACAGGCGCGCACAGGTGTCGGTCGGCGAGATCATGGGCGGCCGCGACAAGCTCTACACGGTCAATTCAGACACGAGTGCCATTGACGCCATGGAGCTGCTCGATGAGCACGATCTGCAGCAACTGCCCGTGTTGCACGACGGCAAGCTGGTTGGCATGCTTACCCGCGCAGACGTGATGCGTCAGCTTCAGATCCGCGAGGCGCTGACTCCCAGCCACTGAAAAGGTTCAGTCGGGGTGGCGCGTGCCCTGCTGGTGGCGCTCCTGGGCCGCCTCGGCGTGGTCTTTCCCGTGCGGGTTGTCCTCTGCCGCGCGGTCTGCCTCGTCGGCCTCGATGAACGAGCGCTCGATCCACGCAACGACCTCGTCGAGATTATCCGTGCACCGAAATAGCTCGAGGTCGGGAGCCGCGATCATGCCTTGCTCGAGCACCTGGTTCGACAGCCAATCAAGCAGCGGCTTCCAGTAGTGGGTCCCGAACAGGATCACCGGAAAGTGGTCGATCTTGCCCGTCTGCACGAGCACGAGCGACTCGAACAGCTCATCGAACGTGCCAAAGCCGCCCGGGAAGATCACGAACGCCTGGGCGTACTTGACGAACATCGTCTTGCGCACGAAGAAGTAGCGGAAGTTGAGCGCGACGGTGCAGTACGGGTTGATGTCCTGTTCATGAGGCAGCTCGATGCCCAGGCCGACTGACACTCCGCCGGCGTCGAAGGCGCCCTTGTTGGCGGCCTCCATGACGCCCGGCCCGCCGCCGGTGATGACGGTGATGCCCTTGTGCGCGAGCCTCGCGCCAAGCTCCATCGCTGCCTTGGTAGACCGGATCGTCCGCGGGCGTCCGCGCCGAGCCGAAGATGCTCACCGACACACCGAGTCGGGCGAGCGAGTCGAAGCCCTCGACAAACTCGCCCTCTATGCGCAGCGCACGCCACGCGTCGCTGTCGAGGAAAGTCGTGTCCGCGTAGGGCGCCGAGCGGAGCAGCCGGCGGTCTTCAGTGGGTTTGGTCTTCTGGCGGCGTTGCTCGGTCATCGGCGCGAGAATACTGCCCATGGCGACTGCAACTGACCCGGTATGCGGCATGGACGTGGATATGGACAGCGCCCAGTGGAAGCTGGCGCACGACGGGCAGACGATCTACTTCTGCTCGAAGGGCTGCATGCTCGACTTTCAGGACGACCCTGACAGATACCTCGATGCCGGCCACCAGCCACCCACCTCGATGGAGATGGGCTCAGATTCGTAGAAACGCCGCTCCGCGCGCGTCGACCAGGAATGAGCCATCCGGCCGGCGCATGAAGCGCATCACGACTTCCGTGCAGATCGAACAGCGCATGACGATGCCCATGCCGCGCATGCCGTAGACGCGCAAAGTGCCGACCATGGCGCGATTGCCGCAGTGGGCGCATTGACTCGGCGCCGCGGTCATCTCCGAGCCGAAGATCTCGACGAGCATGCCTGCGACCGCGTTGGCATCGAGCGCGGCGTCATCGGCGGATTGGTAGTCGGGTGTCCTGTCGTTCGCCATCATCAGCCTCCGCTCGGACCAAAGCGCTCGGTCTTGACCTGGCTGGGCGATAGCCCAAGTCCGACCAGGGCTTCTGCCGCCGATTCGACCAGTGGGGTCGGGCCGCAGATGAACGCCTGCGCCATTCGTCCAGTTGTCTCGAGCACGTCGCCGATCATGGCCAGGTCGATGCGTCGGGCGTATCCCGTCCAGCCCGGCGGCTGGACGCGGGTGAAGGTGTGCACCACGCGCAGGCCGTCGGCGCGCATCGCGAGCTGCGCCAGCTCGCCGCCATAGATGACGTCGTCGGGTGAGCGCGAGCTGTACAGCAGCGTGCATGGAGTACCTGATGAAACCTGGGCGCGCTGGCGGATCATGGCCATCAGCGGCACCACGCCAGATCCGCCACCGATGAGCAGCACTGGATCCGCGGCGGCGGCATCCCAGACGAAGTAGCCACCGATCGGGCCGCGCACCTCGAACCGGTCGCCGAGCATCAGCTCGTCGATCAGAAACGGCGAGACCTCGCCGTCTATGACTTTCTCAACCGTCAGCTCGATCATCGGTTGATCAGTCGACGGCGATGCGATCGAATAGCTGCGCTCGGCCTGGTAGCCGTCCTCTGCGGTCAGGCGGACATCGACGTGCTGCCCAGGCCGGTGACTCGTCCAGCCGGGTACGTCGAGCGAGATCGTCTTTACGCGCGGCGTCTCCTCACGAAGCGCCGCGACGGTGGCCAGCTGCCAGGTGATCGCCACTCGGCTCCTCTCGTTCAGTCGCCTGAGTAGCGCTCTTCGAGCCATGGGTCGCCGCGGTTGTGATAACCGAACGACTCCCAAAAACCGGGCTGGTCGCGCTCAACGATGCGTAGACCGCGGACCCACTTGGCGCTCTTCCAGAAATAGAGGTGCGGCACGACCATCCGTGCCGGTCCACCGTGCTCGGGCGCGAGCGGTCCTCCGTCATAGCCGTAGGCGATGAACGACTGGTCGTTGACTACGTCCGCGAGCGGCAGGTTCGTCGTGTAGCCCCCGTCGGAGTAGGCGATGACGAATGCCGCGCTGCGGTCGAGCTGCACCGTCTCGAGCAGCGTGTCAAGGCTCACGCCATGCCAGCGCATGTCGAGCTTGGTCCACTTGGTCACGCAGCTGATATCGACCACGTAGTCACGCGAGGGCAGAGCCGTGAATTCCTGCCACGTCCACGATTTGGGCTCGGCGACCAGGCCTTCGATCTTGAACGTCCATGTGTCGAGCGGCGTGTGCGGCGTGGGGCCGGCGGAAAGCACGGGGAAATCAGTCGTCACGTACTGCCCGGGCGGCACGCGTTGCGCCCGATCCGGGGAATGACGCCGGCCGACGAAGCCGCGGGTCACGATACGGTCGGTCATGTGCGCGCCAATGTATGCCTGCGTAGCGCGTCTGCAAATAGCCGTGTGCCGCCGTTCTCAGGTGTTTCGTGGGCAGTTTTGCGCACAGGGTGATTGACGGCCAGCGTCACGTCGGTATAGTCGCGGCGGTTTCTACGGGAGAGGGAGGTTTCTGTTCCAGGTGTACGAAGATCGTTCGATTGCCTGTGTCGATTGCGGCCAGGAGTTCACATTCACAGCAGGCGAGCAGGAGTTCTACGCGCAGCGCGGGTTCACCGAGTCGCCCAAGCGCTGTCCATCTTGTCGACAGATCCGCAAGGCGCAGCGCTCGCGCTCGTCTGACGGGGGCGGGGCGTCGCGCGGCGACGGCTACGGCGGCGGCGGCGGTTACAGCAACGGCGGCGGCTACGGCAGATTCGTCGGGCAGCTACAGCAACGACGGTGGCTACTCGTCGAGTGGCGGCTATTCCGCGGGCGGCTATTCGTCCGGCTCGTCGGAGCGTCGGTCGCGCGAGATGTTCGAGGCCGTGTGCGCGAATTGCGGCAAGACCGCGAGCGTGCCATTCCGGCCGAGCGGCTCAAAGCCGGTGTACTGCAGCGACTGCTTCGAGAGCCGCCGCTAGTCCGTTTTTTCCACAGCGCTCGAATAAGCGGGCGGTAAGCCGCAGATAACGGCTCGCTAAGCGCCCATTCCTAACCTCTCGGGCACCGATCCCGGCCACCACCGGCTGATCGGATCCCGTCGAGTAGGTGGAGTGAATGGAGAGCTATGCGCGCCGCATCGTTGCCCCGCTTCCTGCCAAGCCAATACGCCGTCCGGACGGTCGCGTTCGTGTTGCCGGTTTTGGTCGCCTTGATCGTCCTCCTCGCGTTCGCCGTGACTGGCGCCGCCGCAGCTGGGGGCCCGAGCTATGACTGGACCGGGCCCTTCCGCTGGGGATAGCCCCAACATGTCCAAACGGGGCTATCCGTTCATGGCATAGATTGAGGGCGTGTCTGACACGCCATTCCGTAACGCCGCGCGCCCCTGCCGCCGGGTCGTCCGGCTCGGGCGCGCGGCGCATCTCGCGCGGTCCCGTGGTGGTGCTCATCGTTGGCGCCGCGCTGGCCATCAGCTTGGTTCTGCTCGGCGCGGCGCTCGCCGGTGCCCCAGCACCGACGCCCGCGCCGAGCGCGCTGCCGGGCACGGATGCAGCGCCGCGCGACGTGAACGTGATCATGCGCGACTACCACTTCGATCCCACGCCGCTGTATCTGTATCCGGGCGAGACGATCAGGCTCAACGTCTTCAATGCCGGCATGGTCGAACACGAGCTAGTGCTGGGAGATACGGCCGTCCAGCAGGCCTGGTCCGACGCGGACGCTGTCGCGACGCCGCCAGGGGCGCTGGCCACAGCACCTCCCGCCAGCGTCGACCCAAGTGTTGGCGGCCTGCGCATCGTGCTGCCCTCCGGCGGCGCGACCAGCGTCATCTACCAGGTGCCCCAGGGTGAGGCTCTCCAGATGCTGTGCCATCTGCCGGGTCATCTCGAGCGAGGCATGGCCGCAGATGTGGTGCTCGTCACACCCTGAGCCAGTCGCTAAGATTGCCCTCCACATTCACGACAGAGCCAACTTAAGCTCTAGCACGATCAGGAGAAGACCCGGATGACGTACGTGATCGCCGAACCGTGCATCGACGTGATCGATCAATCGTGCGTCGCTGTCTGCCCGGTCGATTGCATCCACTTCGACTCCGGCACTGATCGGATGCTGTTCATCGACCCCGACGAGTGCATCGACTGTGGCGCGTGTGAGCCGGAGTGCCCGGTCAACGCGATCTACCCGGAGGACTCGGTGCCGCCCGAGTGGGTGCCGTACACGGAGCTCAACGCGCGTTGGTTCAAGGACAAGGATTCGGCGCGGGCCACCATCGACGAGTGGAAAGCGCCCGCCTGACGGACCTAGCGACGCACTGATCGCGCGTTAGCTGCGCGCGAAGATCGCGCCGGCGATCCGGCCCAGGCTGGGCCTGACGCCGTAGAGCAACAACGTGGCGCGGAAGATCCGGCCCGTGGCGACGGTTGCGACGACGACGAATGCAACTTGCGCCGTGAACGACAGGGCCACCAGGAGCCACGGCACGGTCGGTGACGAGGCAAGCACCGCGAGCATGGCGGCAGGCGCAGTCAGTGGCAGGATGCACAGCAGGAGCACGACCGGGCCGCTCGGATCGTTCAGGAAAATCGGCAGAAGCACGATCGGTATCACGGCGATGACGCCGAACACGCTGGCGTACTGCTGCGCCTCGCGTGCTCCCGGGGCGAGCGCACCGACCGCGGCATAGATCGCCCCATACGACATGTAGCCCAGCCCAAAGAAGATCACGGCCAGCAGCAGCGTGATCGGCGAGATCGAGATGGCCAATGAGAACTGGTTGTTGAGCAGCGGCAGGGCGATGATCGCGGTAATAACCCAGATCGCCACCTGGGTAAGCCCAGCCGCCCCAAGGCCAAGGACCTTGCCCGCCATCAACGGCAGTGCCGGTATCGAGCTCAGCAGGATCTCGACGACGCGGTTCTCCTTCTCCTCCGTCACGGACTGGAGCAGGTAGCCGCTGGTGATGAAGATGCTGAGCATGAAGATCAGCGTGAAGGCGTAGGGCACCAGGTACGAGCTCAGGATCTGCGCGTCGGACGACTGGCCGCCGGCGGAGCCGATCGTCTGGTAATTGACCGGCGCGATGAGCTGCGAGAGCACAGAGTCGGGCACGCCGGCGTTGCGGATCAGCGATGTGCGCAGCAGCAGATCCATCTCGCTCTGCTCGGACAACCGGCGCGTGATCGCCACCTGTGGCTGGCCTGACGGTCGCTCGGGAGTGATCACCTGGATGGTCGACTGCGCGGGCCAGCTCGCCGGCACGACGAAGTAGTCCTGCACGTCGTGGTTGGCCAGCTGCTGATCGGCCTGCGCTCGGTCGACGATGACCACGTTGGGCGTCAGCTGCGGATCGGCAACAAGCGGCACGGACGACTCGTTGACCACGATTACCGGACCGCTCGAGCCCTGGCTGAACGTGGTTGAGCTGAACGCGGAGATGGCAAAGATGAAGCCCATCGCCAACGGCAGCAGCAGCGTGCCCGCGACAAAGCCGCGCCGACGGACAGTGCGCACGTAGTCGCGCCGCGCGACGAGGGTCACGAGGCGCATGAAGTCGGATTTCATGCCCGAGTCCCCCTGGCTGCCGGGCTCATGCGACCTTCTGCCGCGCGCTCGTCGCCGGCCACGGCGCGGACAAAGATCTCGGCGAGGTTGGGCGCCTCGACCGCGAAGCGCTCGATCTCCGCCGGTGTTGCGGCCAGCTCGCGGAACAGGTCCCGGGCGTTCTGGCCATCGCGCAACAGGTAACGGACAGAGCCGTCGTATGCCGTCGCGTGGCTGGCCGCCGGCAGCCCATCCGTGTCCGTCGGCAGGTTCTTGCCGGTTACCTCAACGGCGCCGTCGCTGAACGCGCTGCGAACGTCGTCGACACGGCCGTACAGCAGTCGCTTGCCCTTGTCGATGAGCACGATCCGGTCGCACAGCATCTGCGCGTCCTCCATGTCGTGCGTGCTCATGATCACGGCCGCACCGCGGTCGCGCTGGGCCAGGAGCAGCTCCTTGAGCATCTGTGCGTTGACCGGGTCAAGACCGGAGAACGGCTCATCGACGATGAGCAGCTCAGGCTCGTTGATGATCGTGGCCACGAGCTGTGCCTTCTGATGCATGCCGCGCGACAGCTCGGCGCCCTTCTTCGTCAGCGAGTCGCCCAGGCCCACCTCGGTCAAGAGTCGCGTTGCCCGCTTGCGCGCCTCAGACAACGGCAAGCCGCGCAAGGCTCCGAAGTAGGCGAGTGTCTCGACGACCGGTACGTCGCGGTACAGACCGCGGTCCTCAGGCAGGTAGCCGATGCGGCTCTGATGCTCCACGCCCGGCGCGTGGCCGAAGACGCTGATCGAGCCCGAATCGGGCCGGATGATGTCGAGAATCATGCGCATCGTCGTCGTCTTGCCGGCGCCGTTCGGGCCGAGGAAGCCCATGATCTCCTTGGGACCCACGTCGAACGACAGGTTCGACACGACGTCTGTCGAGCCAAAGCGCTTCGTGACGCCGTCAACGACGACCGCCGCTCCCGTGCTTGCTGCCGTGTTCACGGATTCAGCGTAGCGAAGTTCGCCCAAGACTGGGCAAGGGCCTGACGGCCTATGCTGCCTGCGTGCGCATTGTTTCGCTGCTGCCCTCGGCGACGGAGATCTGTTTCGCGCTCGGATTGGGCGACGAGCTCGTTGGCCGGACGCACGAATGCGACTACCCGCCGGAGGCGGCCGACATCCCGGTCATGACCTCCGATGTCGGCGCGGTCGCACAGGCCACCAGCCGCCAGATCAACGACCGCGTCGCCGCGTCCGTCCACGGCGGCGACTCGATCTATCGCCTCGACGTTGCTGCGCTTGCGGCCGCTGACCCGGACCTGATCCTGACCCAGGAGCTGTGCGACGTGTGCGCGGTGTCGTACCGCGATGTTGCGGAGGCCGTGCGCCTGGCCGGCACGGAGTCGGAGATCATCAGCCTCGAGCCGACGAGCATCGAGGGCATCCTCAACTCGATCTCCACCGTTGGCGCGTATGCGGAGGCGGAGGACGAGGCCGTCGGCCTGATCGAGCTGCTGCGCGAGCGTCTCGCGCGCATCGAGAATCGCGTCCTCGAGCGCAAGCTGGCGGGCATGCCGGCGCGCCGCGTCGTGTCCCTGGAGTGGCTCGATCCGCCGTTCGCAGCAGGGCACTGGGTGCCCGAGCAGGTGCGTCGCGCGGGCGGCTGGGACCTGCTCGGCAACGGCGGCCAGCCCGCCGTGGAAACCACGTGGCAGAGCGTGCGCGACGTCGAGCCGGAGATGCTCCTGCTGATGCCGTGCGGTTTCGACGCTTCGCGCACCGCCGACGAGTGGCTCGACAGCGCGCCGAGCCGGCCCGCGTTTGTTGACGAAATGGAAGCGCTGCGCACCGGCGAGATCTACGCGCTCAACGGGTCCGCCTATTTCAGCCGGCCGGGCCCACGCGTCATCGACGGCATTGCGCTGCTGGCGGAGATCTTCGATCCGGGCATGTTCGCCGACGAGGTCCCGGAGGGCGCCTTCATCCGAGTGCCCGCGTTTGCCTGAGCGTTCCACGGGGACCGCGCTGCGAGATGGCGGATTTCATGCCTCGTTCAACTGCCTGTGGTGCGGCCGGCCGTACACGACGCGCACGCCCGACGATCTGGAGGGCTGGGCGATGTTGTGCTCGACGTGCGTGGGCAAGGCGCAGGACAACGAGTTCCTGCGCTACCGGTTGCGCGACGGGCTGACGCGCAGAACCGCTGCGGCCGAAGAGAAGGCCACTACCGACCGACAGCTGCGCGACTACTACGCGGCACGGGCCGACGAGTACGACGACTGGTACCTGCGTCGAGGCCGCTACTCGCACGGTGTCATTGCCGATGCGGCGTGGAACGCAGATCTCGACGCGGCCACGCTGTGGCTCGATGCACGGCCCATGAGCGGCGAGATCGTCGAGCTCGCGGCGGGCACCGGCTGGTGGTCGCCCCTGCTTGCCGAGAAAGGCCAGCTGTGGCTCTACGACGCCGTCGACGAGCCGCTCGCCATTGCCGCGGATCGGCTGCGTCGCCACGGCCTGATGGCCCATGTCCACGTTCGTGACGCCTGGGCGGAGCCGGACCGACAGGTGGACGCTCTGTTCATGGGCTTCTGGCTCAGCCACGTCCCGCGCTCTCGGCTCGGGGAGTTCCTGGCCATCTGCCGGCGCTGGCTCAAGCCGGGCGGCCTGTTCTGCTTCATCGACTCACGCCTGGACCCCGATTCGAGCGCCAACAACCACCCCACGCCCGCCGACGACCTGTCTCTCCGCCGACTCCACGACGGCCGCGAATTCACAATTCCCAAGATCTACTGGACGCCCGACGAGCTTCAGGCGGCGATGGCCACGGCCGGCTTCGACAACGCCGTGGTCGAGCAGACCTGCTCGTTTCTTCCTTCTGGGCAGCGGCGTCGCCGGCCCCTAACGGGCCCCGCGAGGGTGACGCTGACCGTTAGCGCTAGCGCTTGGCGTATTGCATCCAGCAGTACGCCTGCGGGTGTCAACCCTTAGTCCTCGCTTCCACGCCCGCCGTTCCAGCCAAACCTGGATCGAGCCACTCTCGAAGCCAGACAGCGTCCCTGAAAGAGCCTTCGGAGCGCTGATTGCCCCGCTGGAGACCATCGTCAACGGATCGATCGGGACGCTAACGCACGCCAGCCTGCCAAATAATGCTGGAGACGATTCGATCTTGCGGACACCGACGTCGCCCGCCCCCAGCGGGGCCCGCGGGCACGGCCGTTAGACTCGCCAGCATGTCACTAGAGGGTGCGCGGATCGCCACTGTCGGCTCGGGCGTGATGGCTGAGGCCATGATTGCGGGCCTGCTGCGCGGTAAGCAGGTTGCTCCGGATCAGATCGTCGCCAGCCATCCGCGCCTCGATCGACGGAATGAGCTCGTCGCCAGCTACGGCATAGGCACGGTCGAGGACAACGTCACCGCCGTCACCAACGCGGACGTGATCGTTTTCGCGATCAAGCCCCAGATGCTCGTCCGTGTAGGCCGCGAGCTACGCGGCACGCTGCGCGATGGCCAGCTGGTCATCAGCGTCATTGCCGGCGCAACGTCGACAGCCCTTGCCAACGCCCTGGGCCACAGCCAGATCGTGCGCAGCATGCCCAACACGCCGGCCCAGCTGGGCAAGGGCATGACCGTCTGGTACGCGACGCCGCAGGTCTCGCTGCCGCAGCGTGAACAGGCGCGTGTCCTGCTGGGCAGTCTGGGCGAGCAGTTGGAAGTCGACGATGAGAAGTACGTCGGCATGGCCACAGCGGTCAGCGGGACGGGCCCGACATACGTCTTCCTGGTCATGGAGGCGCTCATCGACGCCGCCGTCCACCTGGGTTTCCCGCGCCACATCGCCCACGACCTGGTCATCGAGACGCTCGAAGGGAGCACGTTGTTCGCCAAGTCGAGCGGCATGCACCCGGCTCAGCTGCGCAACATGGTCACCTCGCCCGGCGGCACGAGCGCGGCGGCGCTGCACGAGCTCGAGTCGGGCCGCCTGCGCACGGTGCTGTCGGAGGCTGTCTGGGCGGCCTATCGCCGAACGGAAGAGCTCGGCCGCAACCTCGAAGCGGACACCGCCGAGCTCAAGGCCGAGTGATCCCGCGGACGAAATACCTGAAGTCGGCCGCCCGCCTGACGCTGGCGCTGATGGCGACAATCGTTTTTGCCGGCTGCATCACTGACCCATCAACGCCGACCCGACCGCCCGTCACGCCGCAACCTCCCACCGCGCAGGCGACCATCGGAGCGACTCCCAGCCAGCCGCCGAGTTCCCCGCAGACATCGCCAGCGACGCCCACGTCGCAGCCGACGCTCAATCCGACCGATCAGCCGACGGCCCCGCCCAGCCCGTCCGCCAACCCGACCTTCGTTCCGAGTCCGGCGTCGCCGGGAGCCTCTCCCGCGGCGGACTGCGTAAATGGCTGGATGGCACCCGCACCGGGCTCTGCCGAGTACGGCGCCGCGCTCGAGATGATCGAGTCGCAGATGGGCGTGGCCGGGCCGTGGACAGTCGATGAGATGCGCTACTTCACCGGCCCGGATGTGCCCTGGATCCTCGAACCGCACTACGACACGGTCCTGTACTGGTACGTGCGCGCCGCGCTCGTCGACGACGCGACCTTCGCCGGTCGCTGGTTGCTCGAGCAGCGCACGGACACGATCCGCGGCATCAGCGCGGTCGCGCCTGCCTCTACTGTCGGATACGGCTCTCCAGACTGGACCGGCTTCACCGGCGAAGGCAAGGCGCGCGTCCATGCCGGGCTGCCCGGCAAATGGGGCGGCATCCCCTACGACTTCGTCACCGGCGAGGGCGATTCGGGTATGCCCGGGTTGCCGGATCAGGTTGTCGGCTGCCTAGCGGGCACCTGAAACACAAACGAGTGACGTCCGGCCCTCGCAAACCGGCCCGCGTTGGCCGCATACTCATCAGCCGTGCGCGTTGAGCTGCTGACGACTCAGGACTGCCCCCATGCCGAGCGGGCAGAGGCAATCGCGCGCGCCGCACTTGCAGACAACGGCCACAGCCCCGTGATCGAGCGCGTCTACGTCGGCGACATCGACGACGCCGCGGGCCTGGGCTTCCGCGGCTCGCCGACGCTGCGCATCGACGGCCTCGACGTCGTCCGTCCGCCGGCCGGCCTGCCGATCAACACGGGATGCCGTCTGTACCCGCAACCGGACGGCACGCTCGATGGCGTGATCCCGGCCGAGACGATCACCGCCGAAGTAGAGCGGCGGCGCGAGGCCGAGCTTCACGAACGAGCCGCGCGGACCCATCTCAGCCAGGTTCCATCGAAGACGTCGCGGGCCACGTTCCTGTGGGCCTCGCGCCGCCGAGCGCTGGGCCGCCTGGCAACAGCGATTCCGCTCACGCGCCGGATGGTCAGGCGATTTGTCCCAGGCGACTCCCTCACCGACGCGCTGGCCTCGCTCGAGGCACTGCAGGCGCAGGGCATGCACTGGACGGTGGATGTGCTGGGGGAATCAGTCGACTCGCGCGCAACGGCTGCGGCGTCCGCGGATCGCTACATCGCGACACTCGATGCGCTGTCGGAGCGCGGGTTGGAGGCCAACGTCTCGCTCAAGCTGACTGCCATGGGGCTCGACATTGACCCCGACTTCTGCCTGGACAATGTCCGTCGGGTGGTCACCCGAGCGCGCCAAATCGGTGCCTTCGTGCGCGTCGACATGGAGGACCACACCAAGACTGACAAGACGCTCGACATCGCCCGGGCGCTGCACCTCGACTACCCGGAGGTGGGCGTCGTCATCCAGTCGTACTTGCGCCGCTCGTCCGACGACATCGACCGGATGATCGCGACCCAGACGCGGGTCCGCCTGTGCAAGGGCGCCTACGACGAACCGGGCACGGTGGCGTTCACGACCAAGGAAGAAGTCGACGACAGCTACCGCGAGCTGATGGAGCGGCTGCTGCTCGGCGGCCGGTACCCGGCCCTCGCCACGCACGATGAGGCGTTGATCGATCACGCGATCGCGTTCGCGCGTGCGCACGGGATTGGGCCGGAGACGTTCGAGTTCCAGATGCTCTATGGCGTGCGGCGCGACCTGCACGAGCGTCTCGTTGCCGCCGGCTGGACGGTGCGTATCTACGTCCCATATGGCACGGAGTGGTATCCGTACTACATGCGCCGCCTGGCCGAGCGTCCGCAGAACGTGCTGTTCATGTTCTTCAGCGTGCTCAAGGAAGGCCGCGGCAACAAACCCTGAACCGGGGCTTGACGGCCGCGCTCCTCGGGTGGATACTACGTCCCACGTAGTACGGAGCGCGTAGTAATGGCAGAAACCCAGAACTCCAGCGATCCCGGCTTGCTGCTCATGATCAGCTTGGCCGGAGGCCCAAAGCACGGGCACGCGATGCTCCTCGACGTCGAGCGTTTTGCCGGCACGCGTCTAGGCCCGGGCACGCTCTACGGCGCGCTGTCGAGGCTCGAGACTGAGGGCAAGGTCGAGCCACTGCCGCTCGAGGGGCGGCGTCGGCCGTATCGCCTGACGCCCGCTGGCAAGGCCACGCTTTCTGAGCGGCTCGACGCGCTACGTCGCGCCGTGGAGACGGGCGTGGCCCGTGTCCAGGCATGACCAGGCTGCTGCTGCGCATCTTCCCGGCCGCGTGGCGCGCGCGCTACGGCGAGGAACTCGTCGACCTGATCGATGAAACCGGAATGACGCCGCGCGGCGTCTTGGACATCGCGCGCGCTGGACTCATAGAGCGCGCGCGTGTCGCGCGCGCGGCACTGACAGGAGGTACTTCGATGATCTTTGCACCTGCCTGGCGTCACCCGACTGCGTGGGCCGTCGCCGGTGCTGTATTCCTTGTGCCGACCGCGATGGTGCTCGCACTGGCCGCTCTGGGCACGACCGTCGGCCCGATCGATAGCTTGCTCAGTTCGCAGCGCTACCTGGACCTCGCCCTCGTGCTCGCCCCGGCGCTCGCCGCGTTGCTCGCCGCGCTGCCGCTCGTGCGCATCGGCTACGCACACATCGACGGGGGACCGCAAGCATCGCTGTCGGTCAGGCTACGACTGGCGAACATGGCCGTCGTGGTCGTTGGCCTGGGCATCAGCTGCTTCCTGGTCGGCCACGTCCTGTTCGAGTCGGTGCTCCGGCTGGGCAGCTAACTGCGGTCCTGGATCTCCCAGGCGTGGTCGAGCGCGTGCCACGCCGAGCGGCGGATCGCGTAACGCGCGGGCCAGCGCTCGCCGCCGCGAGGCCCTCGCTCAGGAAGCTCTCCGCGGACCTTGGCGTGCAGCGCTTCGATGAAGGCCTTCTCTACGGCTGATCGATCTGCCGACGCCGCCGGAGCCTTCGCGCCGATGGCCGGGATGTATGCCTCGCGATCGGCGCCATGGACGTGTTCTGTGATCTTTGCAAGTGTGCGGCCACCACCACGTGCGCCGGGCGTCAGGGGCTTGCCCTTGGATGCCTCCTTGACGGCCGCTTCAAACGCTTGCCACACCGCTTTCAGAAGGGCGATCCCGCTCGCGAGCTCCTTGTCAGTCAACGCTTCGCGATCGAAATCCATGATCGCCGTGGGAACGCCGAAGTCGGCGTTCTTGTTGCCGATCGACGCTACGACGTCCATGTCCCCCGCCGATTTGGGAAGGATCAGTTTTTCGGCCGCCTTGCCCAGCGCATCCTTGTAGCGCGGCCCGTATTCCACCAGCCGGTCGAGTGCTTCCTCGCGCGACTTGGCGCTGCGCGACCAGCCGGGCCAATCAACGGCCGTGGCAAAGACCTTCTTGTCGCCACGCTCGACGAAGACGCGCACGTTCACCCGAGGCTGTCGAGCTGGTCCGCGTGCTCTTCGAGGTGGTCCACGACGAAAGTCTCGACGATCAAATGGGCGCCCATCGCGCCACGCGCGGGGTGCATGCCCACGGCTCGCCATTGGGCCGCGGACAAGCCGCCAAGGTAGGTCGCGAGCGCGCTCACGGCCGCGTCAGTGCGGGCCATCTGCTCCGAAATTGGCACGTTGCGGTTGGCTTCGATGGGCTCTGTGCGAATCGGGTCCGTCTTCGACCGACCGAACGGCACGGGCGTGCCGCTGTAGCCATCGATGACCATTCGCAACTGCCCGTTCCAATAAGGCACGAACTCGGCGATGTGCGCCCACACCTGGCCGGCCTCCCAGCGCTCCGTGCCGCCTTCGTCTGGATCGGTCAGGCCCGTCGGCTTGGCGGCAGCGGAGAGCAATCCTAGGCGTTGCTCGACCGCGTCGAGTCGGCTCATCAATTCTTCGTTGTTGCCCATGGCGACAACGATACGACGATCAGCTCTGCTTCCACTGCGGCCATCGGGACATCTAATTCGCCTCCGGGTTGAACTGAAACGTCTCGATGACAGGCATCGCGGCCGCCACGAGGTCGTTCCAAGATGCTTCGTCCGGTGCATCTATGCCAATCAGAACGTTGTGACCGCCACCAACATCGAGGAGGATGTAACGGGCGTGGCCGTCGCCACCGAGAAAGAGACTGCCACCGGCGCTGGCGCTGGCACCCGGACCCTGTGTCAGGGTTAGAAGAAATCTTGGTATGGGGGTGCCGTCACTGCTCCAGTTACTGGTGGTGTGGCACGGGGAAACCCAATTCGGCGCCACTGAAAGGTCAACCGTCAATCCCTCGTAGCCTCCGACCGTGATCGGGACAGGCGCTGTCGCAACGAGGCCGGGCACCGTGGCCAGCCAGTTCGTCAGCGCCGCTGCCGTGCTCCCCACACCGGCCTGGATCTCGTCCACGCAGTCCGACCGCTGCGAGGCGGCCGCTACGTCGAGGCCCACGTAGATGCTCATCGGGACGGGATCGTTCCTTCTCATCAAGTAGGTCCCGAACCCCGACCAGCCCGCAGGCACTGAATAGGAATAGCCATACAAGACGGGTGTGAAGGGGATTCGATCACCACCCTCAAAGGCCGCGCTGTGCAGCCCCGGCGCGAGCTCGGGGTCGCAGCGACTGGCAGGATTCGGGCACGGCCATCGACTCCAGTCGCCGCCCAAGATCTGAGCGCGGATCGCGCACTCGTCCTGCAGCGCGGTAAGCGTGAGCGTTTGGCCGTCACCGGACAATCGGAACGAATATGTACCCGTATCCGCGGTCGTGCATTCCCAACGATCGTTGGCTAAGACCGTCTGTGGTGAGTCGAGACTCATCTCAATGGTGGTCGGGTCGATTAGCGACCATCGGCTGTCCACGTCTGCGTACCAGATGGGGAGCCGAACATTCGTGTCACTTATGACCATCGCATCCAAGAGGCCGTGGCCGGCGCCCGGCGCTGGCCTGTTTCCGCCCACCGGCAGCCATTTGGTCTGGATGGCGGCTCCCGGGCTGGAGAGATCCAAACTCGCACTGGGTGCCGGTGTGGGTGAGGATGCGGCTGTTGGCGTAGGTCCCGGAACGGCGACCTGCGATTGGCTGTAACGCAGCAGCAGGTACCCGCTCCCTACCGTCAGCAATACGATCGCCGCGGCCGTGGCCAGGCGCATGGGCGTGAGCATTGGTAGGAATCTCCGCGGAAGCCGAAGAGTCCGCTGTTGTGGCGTCGTCGCGACAGATCTCAGTGCTGCCTCCACAGCGCGCCGTGGGGCGGTCGCGGGACCTTGCTCGAGCCAGGCGCGAGCGTTGCGTTCGAACGTCGTCTCGTCAGTCATGCGATCTGGCCTTCCGCAATTGTTCGCTGCGCGGCGGCGGTCATTTCCGCGCGCAACGACCTAGTGGCGTAGTGCAGCCGCGAGCGCGCGGTACCGGCGGGTATGCCCAGCGTTTCGGCGACCTCAACGAGAGACAGCCCCAGGTAGTGGTGGAGCACGAAGACGGCTCTTTGATCGACAGGGATCTGACGAAAGGCGTGCTCCAACTCATCCCGATCGGCCAGCAAGTGGCTGCTGTCGGTTGAGGACGGGCCGTTCATATCTATGACCTGTACGTGAGCCTTGAACAGACGGCGACGCCTGAACTCGGCATAGCAGGCGTGGACGAGAATGCGGCGTATCCACGCCTCGAAGCGATCAGCGTCGCGCAGGTGCGGCAGCTGCTGCCACACTGACACGAGGGCGTTCTGCAGCGCGTCCTCGGCAGCGCCTGTATCCCGAAGGATCCGGAAGGCGACCGCATAAAGCGAGTCGCTGACCTGCCCTACCAGGCTCGCGAACGCCTCGCGGTCGCCCTCTCGGGCTTGCTCGACGAGGACCTCATCCATGAACACCTCGGGGGCGCGTCGCACCGATCAGTGCGCTCTCTACCCCCTCTGAGTCAGCCGCGACCCGAAACGTTCAGACTAAGTTAGTTCAATCCGGGAAGGCCTCCGGTCCGCGTTCGCTCAGCTCGCGCGCTTCATCGGAGCCTTCTTGCGGCGGCAGCCACGAATAGGGGTACGACTCGTCTTCAAGTCCGCGCGCCGCTGCGGTCATGTTGAGTGGGTGGAACGTGTCGACCATCACGGCCAGCTCCTCCGTGCCCTCCTTGCCGATCGATGCCTCGACCGTGCCCGGATGCGGACCATGCGGGATGCCCGCCGGATGGAGCGTAAGCGAAGAGATCTCGACCCCGCGCCTACTCATGAAGTTGCCCGCTACGTAGTAGATGACCTCATCGCTGTTGATGTTCGAGTGGTTGTACGGCGCTGGGATCGCGAGCGGGTGGTAGTCGAACTTGCGCGGCACGAACGAGCACACGACGTAGTTGCGGCCGGCAAAGGTCTGGTGCACCGGCGGTGGCTGGTGGACGCGGCCGGTGATCGGCTCGAAGTCGCCGATGTTGAAGATGAACGGGTACAGGTACCCATCCCAGCCCACCACGTCGAGCGGATGGTGGTGGAAGTGGTACGCCGTCAGTCGGCCGCGTGCGCGGACCCAGGTCACGAAGTCCCCACTCTCGTCGCGTGGCGCGGCCTCGTCCGGGACGCGGATGTCCCGATCCGAGTACGGCGAATGCTCGAGCAGCTGGCCCCACTCGTTGCGGTAACGCTTGGGCGGCACGATCTCCGACGGTGACTCGACGTACAGGATGCGGTGGTCGCTGCCGGCGTCCTGCTCGAGGCGCCAGGTCGTGCCGATGGGGATGACGATGTAGTCGCCCGGGCCATAGCGCATCGGCCCGAAGTTGCTCTCGAAGACGCCGCTGCCCTCGTGCACGAAGAGCATCTCGTCACCTTCAGAGTTGCGGTAGAAGGTGTTGTCCGGCAGCCCCTGCGTCGGCCGTACCACGCCCATGAGCACGTCGCTGTTGAAGAACAGCGGCACACGGGCGTCGACGACATTGCCGCCCAGCGGCATGGCGCCTGTCTTCACCAATCGGTGACGGTGGACGCCGTCGTCGACGGCCTCGTTCTTGAGGTCGCGGACAGGCTCGATCTTGTGCGTCCGCGTCGGTGGGACCAGGTGGTAGAGCAACGACGATCGCCCGGTGAAGCCCTCCATGCCGAACAGCTCCTCGGCGTAGAGGGCTCCGTCCGGAGCGCGATGCTGCGTGTGGCGCTTGTGCGGGATGTTGCCGCGGCTGACGTAGAACATGATCCAGGGTCTGCCTCCGTGTCGCGCCTGCCTCGCTGGCATCCGAGTTTAGTGACCTTGACGAAGCGGCCATCATTCGCTGATGGGACCACGGGCAAAGCTGGTCAGGCTCGCAAGCACCGCTTTCGCGCTCGCCCTGTGTGCGTCGCTGTCGTCGATCACCGCGCATCCCGTGGCAGCGGCACAGATTCCAACCAATTGGTCCGACTTCGACGGTGACGGGTTCCGCGATCTGGTCGTTGGCGCCCCGAACGCCACGGTCAACGGTCATCCTGGCGCTGGTGCGGTGTACGTCATATATGGCACGGCCAATGGGCCCAGCGCCAGTCGCATTCAGCTCTGGACGCAAGACTCGTCGGAAGGACTCGATGTCATCGGCGATTTCGCGGAGGACAACGACCACTTTGGCGCCGCGACCGCCGCGGGTGACTTCAATGACGACGGCGCGGGCGACCTGGCCATCGGCGTGCCCGGTGAGGACCGCATCTACACCGCCGGCGAGGCACTCAATGCGCACGTCGACGCGGGCGCAGTCGAGATCATCTTCGGCAAGGTCGGCGTGGGCCTGACGGCGAGGAGCGACATCACGTCGATGCCCACGCGCGATGGCGCCGACAGCAGCGGCGGCGACCCCTCGACGCACTGGGACGGCTCGCACTACGGCGCGGCGCTCGCGACGTACGACGGCTGGGCGTCGATCGGCGGACGCGCCAGCGACGGCATTGCCGACCTGATCGTGGGCGCGCCGCAGTTCCATGGCGGACGCGGATTGGTGGGCGAGATATCCGGCAACGACATTCGGCCGCAGGACACGACAGGGTCATTCGAGCCCGACTGGGGCGTCTTCTTGCCCGGACCGAGCGGCAACACCAGCCTTGGCGCAGCCGTCACAGGCGGCGACTTCGATCACGACGGCATCGGCGACGTCGCTGCGGGCGCGCCGACGACCGATTTCTCGACCATCACCAACGCGGGCAGCGTGGCCATCTTCTACGGCGACAAGCTGCTCCACGTCGAGCACATTTCCGGCGGCGTCGGCGGCAACCCGATCGCCCCGGCCAACCACGATGAGTTCGGCAGTGCCCTGGCCGCGGGCGATGTGACGGGTGACGGCATCGACGATCTGGTCATCGGAGCCCCGGGCGCCAGCCCGGGTGGCAGCCACCCCTTCGCCGGCCGAGTCCAGATCTATCGTGGTGCGGGTACAGGATCAGTGGTGTTCGATCGGACCATCGACGAGGCGTCATCGGGCGTACCAAGTGACCCGACGACATTGGACCTGTTCGGCGCGGCGGTCGCCGTGGCGCAGGTGGGTAACGGCAGTCGCAACGACCTGATCATCGGCGCCTCCGGAGAGTCGATCGCAGGGGTGAGGGCGGGTGCCGTCTTCGTCCTGTTCGGAACGGCGACCGGTTTCGACGGCGCGGGCAACAAGGAGCTCACGCAGAACACGAGCGGCATTCCGGACACGGCCGAGAACGGCGACGACTTCGGCGCGGAGATCATCACCGGCCAGCTGGGCCACGGCGGACCCAGCGACGTTGCGATTGGCGTGCCCGGCGAGGACCTGGCACTCAATGGCAGCACGCTGTCGAACACCGGCCTTGTGCACGTCTTGTTTGGCTCGAACGCCGGACTGTCCACGGCCAACGACAAGCGTTTCGACCTGACCTCGATATCGATTGGGGGCGTGGTTCAGGCGAAGGGCGGCGAAGGCTTCGGTAAAGCGCTCGAGTAGACCGCTCTAGCCGCCGGCTGCTGCGGCGGCGATGCGCGCCCGAGCCGTCGCTATCAGGTCCGCATTCGTGTTTGCGTGACCCTCGAGGCCCCAGCCCCCTTCGACGGCCTCCGTCAGAAGGACCCACGTGCGCTGTTTCAGCGTCTCGTCGCGCGCCGCCGCCGCGACGATCTCCGTGAAGCGTGCGACGGTCGCCAGCTGCTTGTCGCGGTCCAGCGCTCCGGCGTTGGTCAGGACCTGGACGCGGACGTAGTTGTCGTCGCCGTCGACATTTGAGATCTGTGGACCGGGCAGCTCATGAACGAAGGCGGCTGTGTTCTGCCGGAACATGGGAATGTTCGGGACGCCCTCGATGGTCATCAGCGCTTCAGCGAGGTCGCGGGCGAGGGCGTGGTGGTCAGAGAACGTGCCCTGCTTGGCATAGACGTCGATCATCGGCACGGCGGATCCCCTTGGTTGTGCGCGCAAAGTTGGCACCGACTATGATGACCATCATAGTCAAGCCCCGGTGCTGCTGGTGAGACTCTCAGCAAACTGATGGAGCTGACGAGCCACCTCGTCGAACGGTCCGTAGCTGTGCTCGGCGCGGCTCTGCGCCACGGCCCCCTCTGACGCCGCAACGAAGGTGGTCGCGAACGATTGCGCGAACGGCGTCCGCCATGCCGCCGGCGGTGAGGAGATGCGCCAGCCGGCCGCGCCACGCCTTGAAGATCTCGCCCGCTCGCTCGCGAAGCTCGGGGGTTTCGGCACTGACGGTCACCGCCAGAACCGAACAACCTGCCGTGAAATCCGATCTGTCGAGCACGGTGCGCCACATGGCCATGAAGCCGTCAACTACTGCCGCTGGGCTTGAGCCCTCGAGCCTGTCCAGGACGGCGATGGCGCGCGTCCCGGCCAGGTCGATTGCCGCCGCAATAAGCTCGTCCTTGCCGCCCGGAAAGTGGTGATAAATAGAGCCGCGCGGCGCTCCGGAGGCCTCGATCACCGCGTCGAACGACGTCGCCCGGTAGCCGTGCTTGGCGAGCAGGACCACCGCGCTCTCGATCATGCGCTGCCGCGCGACGGCAGCCACTTAGTCGCTTGAGTTTGGGCGGCTGACCACGGGCGTCGTGAGCTCTCCCAGGCGGTCGACCTTCAAGGTCACCGAATCACCGGGTTGGAGATACCGACCAAAGCCCGATTCATCCTTGACCTCGAGCAGACAGCCGCCGCCCACGGTCCCCGAGCCGAGCACGTCTGTCGGCGCGCAGATGAACGTCCGCCGACGCGCGCGCGACCATGTCGCCGAAGCTGAAATGAATGTCGCGCCAGTTGCCCGTTGAGATGGTCTGGCCGTTGATCGTGGCCGTGGCCGCCAGGTCGTAGCCCTTGCCCGAGCGCGCGGACGCGATCTCGTCCGGTGTGACCAGGTACGGCCCGAGAGTCGTCGCGAAATCCTTGCCCTTGGCCGGACCCAGCCTGACCGCGGTCTCGTCACGTTGCAGGTCTCGCGCCGACCAATCGTTCATGACCATGTAGCCGCCGATGGCCTCCTCGCCGCGCTCAGCGGGCAGGTTCTTGACCGGCGTGTCGATCAGCGCGGCGATCTCCAGCTCGTAGTCGAGCTCGTTCGAGTCGCGCGGCGCCCAGACCGGGTCGCCCGGGCCACGGATCTCAGAGACGTTCGAGAAGTAGAAGATCGGCAGCCGATACCACGCCTCCGGCACGGGCTGATCGCGTCTGCGCCACATCGTCGCGACGTGCTTCTCGAAGGCGTAGAAGTCGCGCAGGCCGGTGGGGCGGAGGATCGGCGGCCCAAACGCAAGGTCGGCCACCTCCAGTAGGGCGTCGTCGTCATCGTCGTCCGGGGCGTCGGCTGCACGAAATCGCTCGACGATCTCTGCCAGAGCCTCCACGCGCAGGCCGCGCGCGAGATGGTCGTCGAGCGTCGTGATGGGCTGGCGAAACAGGACCGCGTTGTGCGCCAGTCGCTCGTCGTCGCGCATGGCACGCCGTCGCGCGAGCTCCAGGTCGATCCACCGGGCGCCCGCCCCGTCGTGCGCGGCGAGCAAGCGGAAGGCAGTGCCGGCGGGCGCATTCCGCTCGCGCGCGTGGGCGATCTTCACGTCAGTGGCAGCTGGCGGTGCCGCTGTCGGTGAAGCCCCCGCTCGTGGTGGGGATGAACTGCCAGCTGTAGCTGTCTACCGACAGATCCAGGCGGAGCACACCGTGCGTGTCGTTGTTGCGCACGTCGATGGCCGTGCTGTCCGTCTTGAAGGCGTACAGCGAGGCGCCGCCCGTGCCGACGACGAACTCGCGAATGCCGTTCACAGCGTCCGGCGTCCCGGTCGCGTCGATCGGCATGAAGCGCTCGTACATGTGGTCGTGGCCGTTGATCACGACCTCTGCGCCGTGGTCGTAGAGCAGCTGGAAGAGGTTGGTCATGCGCACTGAGTTGCCATGGGGGCCGGTGCTGAACAACGGCCGATGCCAGATCGCCAGCACGCACTCGCGGGGATTGGCCTCCAGGTCGGCCTTGAGCCAGTTGTATTGCTTGGTGTAGCACGCGGCCGTCGGCGCACATTCGCTGCTCAGCGCATAGATGCGCCAGCCGGCGAGGTCGTACTTGTAGTAGCCGCGGCCGCTCGGGCCGGCCTTGCGCTTGAAGTAGCCGAAGTAGCCCTTGGCGCCGGGATTGTTCTCGTACTCGTGGTTGCCTATCACCGGCCGCGTGCGGTTCTTGAAGACACCCCACGTCGGGGCATAGCAGTTGGCGAAGTTCTCCGGAGCGCCGTTGGGATAGACGTTGTCACCGGCGGTGAAGACCGTGCCCGGGATTGCGGCGACCAGCGCCGCGGTCGCGCTGTCTGCGTCGCTCAAGCAGCTGGCGATGTCGCCTGCGCCGACGAGCGTGGCGGTTGCCGCGACGGCCGCGGCCGGCGTTGCGCCAAGGAGCACGCTGACGGCGACCAGCAGGGTCACGATCGGCCCCGTCAACGCGCGCGGATCTCGGCGAGGGAGTCTCACCGCCTGATGGTAAGCGTGATCTAGAGTCCGACTCATGCTCACCAGCATCGATCACGTCATCGTCGCCGTCGCGGATCCCGACGCGGCCGCTGAACAGCTGCGCGACGAGCTTGGCCTGCAAGCGACCGGTGGCGGGCGACACGAGGCGCACGGCACGTTCAACCGGCTGTTCTGGCTGGGCGACAGCTACCTCGAGCTGATGGGCGTTTTCGACGAAGCGCTGGCGGGCGGATCGTGGTGGGGCGCGCACATGCGCAGCGTTCTGGCGAAGGGCACCGATGCACAGGCCGGCCTCGTCTTCGCCACGGACGACCTCGACGCGGACATCGCGCGGCTGCGGGCGCAGGGCTCCGGCCTGGGTGAGCCTACGGCCGGCGAGCGACGGCGGCCGGACGGTGACGTGGTGCGCTGGCGCTCGGCACGACCGCCCGCGCCCGACCAGGAGCTTGGGCTGATGTTCGTGATCGAGCACGACCCGAACGGCGCAGAGTGGCGCGCGGAGGACCGCGCGGCGCGGGCGGCAGACGAGATGCCTGGCCTGGGACGCGTCAGGCTGGCGCGCGTAGAAATGCCTGCCGCTGATGTCGCGCGCGCCACGTTGCGCCTGTTGCGCGAGTTCGGACTTCAGTTCCGGCCGTCGCTGGCCGGTGGCGGCGCGCGCGACGTGAGTGTCGGCAGTCAAACGCTGCGCCTGGTTCCGGCTGGTCGGGGCGGCCGGTCGACGATCGTTGCTGCGCGCCTCGGCTCTGGCCGAGGCGCGTCGCGCCACCGTGCTGGGCTGCGATTGGTTGGTCGAGCCGGGTCCGGCCGCCTAGCGCGCCCAGGCCGGCCGGCTAGCCGCCCAGGGCGCGCCAGATGAGCGTCGCGGTGCGTGTCGACCAGTTGTCCGGCGCGCGGCAGACCGGCGAGCTGGAGTTCGTAGAGCGCCCCAGTCGGCAGCGTTATCGCGATCTCTACGTCTGCGTCGGTCATCAATCAATCCGAGAGCGCGAGCATGCTCGAGGATGACGCGGACGCGCTCGAGGCGCGGCCCGATCACTCGCCGTCCGTATTCGCCGCGCGACGCCTCGTCCGTGCCGTCCTGGAGCATCGTGCCAGCGAGCGAGCGCTGCTGCAGGAGCGGCCATCAGCAGCTCGAAATGAGCCAGCTCGCGCTCCAGGTCGCCGCGCGGATCGTCGCTGACGCATAGTGCCGCGATGCGGCTCGTTGTCGCAGATCGCATCCGCGGCGAGCGCAGACTTGTCCTGCCAGCGCCGGTACAGCGCCTGGCGCGTTGTGCCCGCTTCTTCCGCCACGGACGACAGTGACATCGCCTCGTAACCAACGCACGACAGCTGCCGGCGCGCGGCCATGAGGATGCGCGCATCGATCGACGAATCACGTCGGCGGCCGCTGCGGCAGGTGCTCGCGTCTGGGCGATTTTCCATACAGTGCTGTATTGTATCGGAATGAGCGACTGGAATACCAAGATCATTGACGAGTTTCGAGCGAAGGGCGGAGTTGGCGTGACCCACTTCGGCGACCGGCTGCTTCTGCTGACCGTTCGCGGCGCGCGCTCAGGCCAGCCGCGCACCATCCCGCTTGCCTTCCACAAGGACGGCGACCGCTTCGTTGTGGCTGCCTCCAAGGGCGGCGCGCCCACCAATCCCGACTGGTACCGCAATGTGCTCGCCAACCCGGACGTTGAAGTCGAGGTTGGTTCTGAGCATTTCAAGGCGCGTGCCCACGTCTACGCCGACGGGCCTGAGCGCGACAAGCTCTATGCCAATCACGCCGAGCGAATGCCCGGCTTCAAGGACTACGAGACCAAGACCGATCGGATCATCCCGGTCATCGTCCTGGAGCCCGTCAGCGCGTCAGCCTCAGTGGCCGCCTGACAGGTACGACTTCGATGCGCCCTAGAGGTTGCCGCGCTTGGCCTGTTCGCGCTCGATGGCCTCGAACAACGCCTTGAAGTTGCCCACGCCGAAACCGCGCGAGCCGTGGCGCTCGATGATCTCGAAGAAGAACGTTGGCCGGTCCTGGACCGGGCGCGTGAAGATCTGGAGCAGGTAGCCCTCTTCGTCGCGATCGGCCTCGATGCCCAGCTCCTCCAGCACATCGATCGGCACGCCAACGTCGCCGACGCGCGCGGGCAGCTCCGCGTAGTACTCGTGCGGCATGCCCAGGAACTCGACACCGTTGTCGCGCAACGTGCGCACGGTGCTGACGATGTCCTCTGTGCGCAGCGCAACGTGCTGCGTCCCGGCATCCAGATACCAATCCAGGAACTCCTGGATCTGGCTCTTCTTCTTGCCCGACGCGGGCTCGTTGATCGGGAACTTGATGCGGCCGTTGCCGTTGGTCATGACCTTTGACATCAATGCCGAGTAATCGGTGTGGATGACCTTGTCGTCGTAGTGGATGAGCTGCGAGAAGCCGAATACGTCGCGGTAGTAGTCGACGTACTTGTTCATATCGCCCAGCTCGACGTTGCCCACGCAGTGGTCGATCTCAAGCAATGACAGCCCACCGGCGGCACGCGCCGGCTTCTTGATCTTGCGGTAGCCCGGCGCCAGAACGCCGTGGTAGTCGCGCCGGTCCACGAACGAGTGAATGACCTCGCCGTACGTGCGCACGGCCGACTTGCGCAGGACGCCGTCCTCGCCGCCGTCGATCTCCGTCGGCTCCATGACGGACACGGCGCCGCGCGTCGTCGTCTCGCGCCATGCGCTTTCGACGTCGTCGACGAGGAACGCGATGTCCCTGACACCGTCGCCGTGGCGATGAACGTGCTCGGCGATCTCGCCATCAGGGGTCAGTGGCGCGGTGAACACAAAACGGATGTCGTTCTGGACCATCAGGTACGAGGCGCGATCGCGCACCTTGGTCTCAAGTCCTGAGAACGCGACCGGGGTGAAGCCCCACAGCGCCCGGTAGTAGGCCGACGCCTGGCGCGCGTTGCCCACCCAGAACTCGACATAATCGATGCCCTTGATGGGCAGGAAGTCTTGCGCCTCGGCATAGGCGTTCTTGTTGATATGCGCGCCCGTCTGGTTCGCAGCACCCTGCGCAGTGTCGGTCTGCGTCAAAGTCTTCGTCATCACTAAACCTCCGGCTGTCGCGCCAGAGGATACGCTCGCGTCAGCCCGATCTAGCAGGAGACGAGATGGACATAGTCCTGGTGGGCTTCGTCGCCGGTCTGACGTGGGCCGGCTGGCGCAGCGGCTTCGTGCGCCGTTTGGCTGGACTGCTTTTCATCGGCCTCTCGTTCGTGCTCGGCGCGTACCTGCACGGGCCGTTCGGCGACCTCGTCAACCACTTCTTCCCTGATATGCCGGCCGACTACGCCGCCCTGCTCGGCTTCACCTTCGCGTTCCCGATCCTCCTCGCGATCATGCACCTCGCCGCCCGCCCGTTCCTGAAGGACCGCAAGGTGGGCACGATGACGCGCGAGCTGGACAAGGCTCTCGGTGCGATCTTCGGCTTCATCGAAGGCGTGCTGATCCTGTCCGTGCTGGTCGTGATCCTCGATACCTACTTCGTAGTCGGTGCCGTGAACGGCCAGGTTCCGCTGGGCCTGCCCCTGATCTCGAGTTTGACCGCGTCCTTCAACGAGTCGTACACGGTTCACCTGCTGCGCGCGACGACCGTTCCGCTCGTCCTGGCACTGCTCGGTCCGTTCCTGCCAAAGGACATCTCCAGCCTCGTTCCCGGCGGCCTGCCCGGTATGCCCGGCATTCCTGGCATCCCCGGCGTGCCGGGCCTTCCGGGCGTGCCCGGCTGTCCCGGGAGCGACACACACGCCAAAGCCCTGACGTCCGGTCACGGACCCGCGCGCTAGGACGGAGCGGCCGCCGTCATCTCCTGGCGCGTTTGGACCAAGGCGGCCGGCGCCTGAACGGAGGTGCTCACAGGAGCGTCGGTGCGCGCCACCGGCTCGATCAGCCAGAACTCGCTGCCCATCTGAGCGCGCCGCTCGAGTAGCCGGCGGGCCAGCACGGAGCCAGCGTCGCGCTGACCTTCGAGGAGGTGGCGCAGCTCGTCGATGTGGCCACCGCTTTCGGGCCGGTCTCCGATCTGGTCCAGCCTGGCTGCCACCGCCGACGCGGCGTCGATGTTGAGCGCGCGCTCACCCGACTCGTCCCACAGGTACACCCGTCCGCCGGTCATGCCGGCGCACAGGTTGCGGCCGGTCGGCCCCAGGATGACCACCGACCCACCGGTCATGTATTCACAGCCGTGCGCGCCGATGCCCTCGACGACTGCGGATGCGCCACTGTTGCGGACCGCGAAGCGCATGCCGGCCCGGCCCACGACATGCAGACGGCCGCCGGTGGCGCCATACAGGCAGGTGTTGCCGGCGATGGCCATCTCGCTCGCTCGTTCCAAGCAGCTCATCCTCCGGCCGCACGACGACCAGCGCCGCCCGACAGACCCTTGGCGACATAGTCATTGGCCTGGCCCACCAGGTGCAGCTCAACCGTCCGGCCCGATGAACGCGCCGAAGCTCTGGCCTGCCGCGCCGGCCAGCCGCCAGCGCACCGGTCGGCGCACGATGCCCATCTCGATCAAGCCCGATACGTGTGCGCCGAACGAGCGGTCGGCCGTTGATATCGGGTTGACCACTCCATCAGGCGGCTCCTCGACCGGCGCGTCGGCATGTTCGAGCGAACGCACGAGAGGATCCGGCACGACGTTGGCCAACCTGGCATAGGCGCCGGCGAGCCGGACCTCCGTGGCCGAAGCCTGCTCTCGGTCGATCTCAAGGCGGGCGCTGGCCGGATCGGCGCGGCGTGCGTTCGTTGTCGGCCAGGCAGGCGCGGACGTGAGCCTGTGCAGGTCGACCGTCGCGGGCCGATCTGGCAGCAGGCACCAATCGATCGCTCAGCCCGATCGCATCGGCAAGGCTGGCCAGTCCCGCGTGAGCGAGCTCGCGTCGGACATCTTCGGCAATGGCTCGGAAGAACCGCTCGACGTGCTCAGGCGTGCCGGCAAACTTGGCGCGCAGGTCATCGCGCTGCGTTGCGATGCCGGTCGGGCACGTGTCGAGGTGACACTGGCGGGCCATGTCGCAGCCGAGGGCGACCAGCGCCGACGTGCCAAAGCCGTACTCCTCCGCGCCAAGCAGCGCGGCGACGAGTACGTCGCGGCCGGTCTGGAGGCCGCCGTCCGTGCGCAGGGCCACCCGGTCGCGCAGGTCGTTGCGCAACAGGACCTGGTGCGCCTCCGCGAGGCCCAGCTCCCAGGCAATGCCGGCGTGCTTGATCGAGCTGAGCGGGCTGGCTCCGGTCCCGCCCGCATGACCGCTGATGTGCACGTAGTCGGCGCCGGCCTTGGCCACACCGGCGGCAATCGTGCCGATGCCCATCGACGCGACGAGCTTGACACCGACTCGCGCGCCCGGATTGATCGCGCGCAGGTCCGCGATCAGCTGAGCCAGGTCCTCGATCGAGTAGATGTCATGGTGCGGTGGCGGGCTGATCAGTGACTGACCGGGCTGGGCGCGGCGCAGGGTGGCGATCAGCGGCGTCACCTTGCGCGCCGGCAGCTGGCCGCCCTCGCCCGGCTTGGAGCCCTGCGCGATCTTGATCTCGAGCTGTTCTGCCCGGGCCAGATAGGTCGCCGTCACGCCAAAGCGTGCCGAGGCGACCTGCTTGATCGCCGCGTCGCGGCGCCTGCCTTCAACGTCGTCATACCAGGCCGGGTCCTCGCCGCCCTCGCCGCTGTTCGGCGCCGCTCCGATGCCGCGCAGGCCGATCGTCAGCGTCTGGTGCGCCTCAGGGCTGAGCGCACCCAGGCTCATCGCTGCGCCCACGAAGCGCGACAGGATCGCTTCGGTCGGCTCGACCTGGTCGAGCGGCAGCGGCTCTGGGCGCGCGGCGGATGTCGAGCTGGTCGCGGATGAGCGCCGGCTGGCGGACGAGACTCGATCCGGTAGTCGGCTAAGCGTCCATCGTGCCTCGTCGCCGGCTTTGCGCTCGCCACTGCCGGCGAGCGCCTGGGCGGCTTTGACCACGACCGGTGCGAACAGATGGTGCTCGCCGTCTGCGCGGAAGCGGGCGAAACCCGGATCGGGCAGGCGCTCGTTGTCGGCGAATTGAGCCGCTGCCGCGTGGCGCCGCAACTGCCGGGCGGCGATCTCGCTCATGCCCACCGGGCCATGCCACGCCGGCGCAGCCGGGAAGCATGCGCCGGTCAGCTCAGCCGAGAGCTCGACCGACTCGAAGAGCTGACCACCGATGTACGACGCGACTGAGCTGATGCCCATGCGCGCGAGGACCTTGCGCAGACCCTGCTCGAACGCCTTGACCAGGTTGTCCACCGCGTCGGTCGTCGTCAGGTGCTCCGCGCCGCGCGTTCCGGCCAGCTCCGCGGCCAGCTCGACGGCCAACCACGGCGCCACGGCCCGCGCGCCACAGGCGAGCGACCATGGCTGCGCTGTGGACATCGAGCACGTCGCCTGCTTCAGAGACGATGTCAGTGCGCCCGCGGATGCCGGCGTCGGAGAGGCTCGTGTGCACGGCCCCGACTGCGAGGACGGACGGTATGGGCAGCACATCGCCGCGCGCGGCGCGATCGGAAACGACGATCACCTGTGCGCCTGACCTGCTGGCCGCTAGCGCCTTCGCCGCCAGACCCTTGACTGCCGTCCCCAGGCCGCGCCGGCCGAGACGCCTATCCCACGTTGCGTCGAGCACGACTGACGTTCGTCGTCAGGACCTGCTCGACGCCGGACAGGATGGGTGAATCGAGGCGCATCAGGCCCGAGCAATCGGGCCAGCGCGCAAGCAGCGGCGGGCGCCGGCCCAGACGCACCGACATGTCCATCACGAGACGTTCCCGGTCGGGATCAATGGCCGGGTTCGTGACCTGGGCAAACGATTGGCGGAGATGGTCGACCACCGGCCGATCGAGGCGGCTCTGGGCGGGCGTCGGCGTGTCGTCGCCCATGCTCCACATTGGCTCGTGGCCTTCCAGCGTCATCGTCTTGATGTCCAGCCGGCTGCGCTCGGCATCGACTCCAAGCTGCCAGCGCACATGGGTGGCCGTCGCCGCCGGGTCCAGCCCGCGCGAGGAGGCGGGCGCGAAATGAGCGATCGTGTTGCGCGTGGGCTTCAGCCAGCTGACGGCGGCGGACTTGGCCGCGTGGTCGCGCAACAGCCTGCCGCGCGCCGGATCCACGACCAGGATCTCGCCCGGTCCGAGACGGCTCCGATCCGCCGTCTCAGCTGCGCTCAGTGGTACAGCTCCGGCCTCCGATGCAACCGCCACCAGACCGCTGTGCGTGACAGTTACTGCCGCCGGCCGCAACCCATTGCGATCGAGCAGCGCACCGACCCGTCGGCCGTCGGCGAAGACGATTGCCGCGGGGCCGTCCCATGGCGCGAGCAGGCCGTCCGTTCGGTTCCGGAACGCATCAAGGGCGGGCAGCGGCGAAGTGCGCAGGTTGAGCGCCTCAGGAATGGCGAGCATCAAAGCCGTCTCCAGCGGCCAGCCGGCCGACGACAACAGGTCCAAGGTCTCGTCGAGCGACAGGGAGTCGGAGCCGTTGGTCGTGAGCAACTCGCCCAGATCACGCAATCGGCGGCCGAACTCGCCGCCCAGGTCCGCCCGCCGGCCGCGCAATTCCTCCCGGTTGCCTCGAACCGTGTTGATCTCGCCGTTGTGCGAGATCAACCGGAATGGCTGAGCCAGCGCCCAGGTCGGCCGGGTGTTGGTCGCGTAGCGCTGGTGGAACACGGTGTAGTTGAGCGGCAAGTCGGCGCTGAGGTCGGGAAAGAAGCTCGCCAGCCGCGATCCGGCGACGAGCGCCTTGTAGACGATCGTTTTTGACGAGACAGACACGACGGCAAACTCGGTCAGTCCGGTTCGGAGGGCGCCGATCTCCATTCGCCGGCGGGCGAGCAACAGCGGCCGGGCGCGGGGCGTCCGGCCGCCCGGGCCAAAGATCAGTGCCTGAGCGATGTGCGGCATGCTGGCGCGCGCCTGCTGGCCGATCGCTCCTTCGTCGACTGGCACTGCGCGCCAGCCGGCCACGCTCAGGCCCTCCTTGGCCAGGCTACGCGTCACCAACCGGCGCGCGCGAGCGGCGGCTGCGGGATCGGCAGGAAGGAAAAGCATCGCAACTGCCGGACGCCCGCGCACGGCCGGGAAGATCTCGTTCAGCAGCGCGCGTTCCAGCGGCAGTGCCACACCCGCACCGTCGCTCGACTCACCGTCGGCCGCAAATGCTCCCCGATGGCCCAGCTGGCCCAGCCCGGCAAGTGCCAGTGGCAGCACCCTGCGCCGATCGGCGCGCGCCGTCGCCGCGACGAAACCAACGCCGCACGCGTCGTGCTCGAAGCGCGGGTCATACAGTGGATAGCGCTGCTCGGCGGGAGCCATGGCAGTTCCCTCAACTTGGAGCGAGTGCCAACCGTACGGTTCAGTGGCAGCCGCGTCAGCCGCGAGGGAGTGACTGAACGGTGGCAACTGAGTTACGACCAACGGGGGTGGCGGCCGAGTCTTGGCCGATCGCGAGCGCGGTTGGTCACAATCGTGGAGTGGGTATGACGAGTCCAGTGCAGGACGGCGACAGGAGCCACGAGGAGGTGGCCTTCCTGGCCGAGGTGGCCCGGCTGGTCGGCTCGGCCCGAACGTGGGAGGAGCTGATGGGCACGATCGTCGATCGTGCCACGGCCGGGGCCCAGGCCGAGGTGTGCTCGCTGTACCTGATGGATCGCGACGGCACCGGCGTGACCCTCGCCGCGACGAACGGCCTGGATCCCGAACAGGTGGGCGTGGCACGCCTGCCGCTGGGTATCGGCATCACCGGCATCGTCGCCCAGACGCGCAAGCCCGCCACGAGCGTCAATGTCCATCGCGACGCGCGCTTCCACTACATCCGTGGCGTGGATAAGCCGCAGTACACCTCGATGTGCTCCGTGCCGCTCATCTGGAACGACCAGGTCATCGGCGTGCTCAACGTCCAGACAGAACGCCGGCGGCAGTTCACGCGCAGGGATGTCTCGTTCCTCGAGACGCTGGCGGCTTTGCTCGCCGGCATCGTCGAGCGCAACCGACTCCAGCGCGAGGCGGAGGCACAGGTCGAAAGCCTGCGCGCGATCGACGAGGCACGCGCCAACCTCGTCGCGGTGGTGACCCATGCGCTGCGCACGCCGCTGGCGGTTGTGCGCGCGTACGTCGAGCTTCTCGGCGGTTCAGCGCGTCGGCGCGACGCTTCCGATCCGGAGGCGGCCGACGCCGCTGACTGGGAGCGTGCCGCCCTCGAGCAAGTCGAGCGCCTGGACCAGACGGTCGACTCCATCCTGGCTTCGCTCCGAGTGCTGACGCCCGACAGCGGACCGGTGATCGCGCTCGACCTTGCTGCGGAGATCGACGCCACGGCGCGCGAGCTGGCGCCCATCTTTCGCCGCCACCGACTCGCGGTCGATTTTGTGAACAGACCCCTGCTCGCGTTCGCCAACGCCGACCAGCTGCGCCGGTTGCTGGGCTACCTGCTCGAGAACGCCTCCAAGTACGCCCCGCTCGATGGCACGATCGACATCTACGGCTGGCGCCAGAAGGGACGCGCTTACGTCGCCATCACGGACGACGGCCCGGGCATCCCGCTCGAGTGGCGCGAGCGGATCTTCGAACCCTTTGTGCGCCTCGACGACTCGCCACGCGGCGCGGGAATTGGTCTGTTCGCAGCGCGTCACATCGCGCGTTCGATGGGCGGCGAGCTGAAGGCTGAGGACAGAGCGCCGCGCGGCAGCCAGTTCGTGCTGGAGCTACCGGCCGCGGGCTAGCTGCGCGGAATGTCCGGGCCGCGCCACCACCCGACGAGTGCCACGGCGCAGCCGACGACGAAGATCACGGAAACGACAACAACCATGGAAGACACCCTTCGCCTAGATCGAGGGGTCGCGAAACTCGCCGAGGCCCCGCGCCCTGCACGGGGCCTCGGCGGCGACAGGGAGGCTAGCTGCGCCTAAGCGGCAGCCGCATCATTAGCCGCCGCGCCGCGTCCCGACTCGGTGGCCAGCAGGACATGTCCATCACCATCGTGGAGCGAGTCGACGCAGTACGGCCGACAGCCGCGCGCGTCCTGCCCGGACATCAACGATGGGAAATGACGATAGGCGCCGTCCTGAGAGCCCGTCAGGCCTTCGAGGCGGCAACCACAGACCGCGCACGTCACCGGGCCGGCGGCGTCACGCGGCAGAGAAAATCGCGTAACGGAATAGTCGCTCATAAAACCACGGTAGGGACGAAGGCCGCGTAAGTCAGCGCCGGGCGAGTGTCCCTTCGGTGGCGCGACGGTTGCGGAAATTCGGCGCTATCGTCGGTCACCAGATGACCGCGTCGCGTCTGGACCTTCGTCGGCGCCTGGGCCGCTCGGATCTGCCCGCGTCGTTCTGGTATCTGTGGCTGGGCACGATCGTCAACCGCGTTGGCGGATTCGCGGTGCCCTTCCTGATGCTCTACCTGACCATCCGGCTGGGCATGGCCGTGTCCGCCGCGGCGCTGCTCGTATCGGTTCTGGGCGCCGGCTCGTTCGTCGCGCAGCTCACCGGCGGCGAGCTGGCCGATCGCCTGGGCCGCCGCCCGGTGATGATGCTCAGCTTCTTCATCGCGCCCGTGGCGATGCTCGTCCTGGGCCTGACCCACGAGACGGTGTTGCTCGTCGTGGCGATGTTCGCCCTGGGCTTCTTCACCGACCTCAGCCGGCCCGCGGTCAACGCCGCCATCGTTGACCTCGTGCCCGCCGAGCGGCGTGCGCGGGCCTTCGGCTACATGTACTGGGCGATCAACCTGGGCGCGGCGCTGGCGCCCATCCTGGCCGGTCTGCTGGCCAACTTCGACTACTTCCTGCTCTTCGCCGGCGACGCGCTGACAACGGCTGTCTTCGGCGTGATCGTGCTGCTCAAGGTGCCCGAGACGCAGGCGACCGAGGTCGCGCTGGAAGCGCGGGCGACGACCCGTTCACGCGTGGGCCAGGCGTTGCGCGACCCGGTCCTGATGGTCTTCGTTCTGCTCTCGCTGCTGGTCGGGATGATCTACGCACAGGGTCAGGTCACGCTGCCCCTGGACATGGCCGCGGCCGGGCTGCCGCCGTCTGATTACGGCCTGGCCATCGCCGTCAACGGCGCACTGATCGTGCTCATCACGCTCCAGGTCAGCCGCCGACTTGAGCACCTGCCGCGCTACCCGGTCATGGCCACGGCCGGACTGCTCATCGGTATTGGCTTCGGCCTGACCGCGTTCGCGGGCTCAATGCTCGCCTACGCCTTCACCGTGGCGGTGTGGACGGTGGGCGAGGTGATCGGTGCCTCGATCGCCCCGACGATCGTGAGCGAGATCTCGCCACCCGCCCTGCGCGGGCTATATCAGGGCGTCTGGGGCTCGTCGTGGGGCCTCGCGTTCTTCCTTGGACCGGCGTTGGGCGGTCTCATCTTCGATCGCCTTGGTTCAGACGCGCTGTGGGCGACCACTTTCGTGATGGGCATCGTGGTGGCGATCGGCTATCTGCTCCTGGCTGGCCCGGCACACCGTCGCAGGCTGGTCGCATCTGCCGAGAACGGGTAACCCCTCATGCCGCCGCCCGTGTCACGTCGCTCATATCGGCTCCAGCATTACGTGGCGGGTTCGCGAGTGTTAGCGCTCGCTCGGCGCGTTGCAACGGGCATCCGACGGAGAGTCTGAAGGGCCTCGGGTCACCGACCTGAGCGTGGACGAGGCGTTCGAAGCTGGTGTCGGGCCGGGTGAACGGCGACTATGACTTCCCTGGCCAGACAGTAATGCTGCTGGCAATACGCGCCGGCGTGGGCCGCGACCAAATCCGCGGCCCACATGTCGCAGCGTCGGATCTTGAGGCGTTGTCGCGATCACATCTGGTAGGCGGCCTCGCCGTGCACGGCCAGGTCCAGGCCAAGCTGCTCGGCCTCAGGCTCGACGCGCAGGCCCAGGACGAAGTCGACGACCTTGACGATGACGAACGTGGCGATCGCCGAGAAGGCGACGGTCGCGCCAACGGCGACGAGCTGGATGCCGACCTGGGCGAAATTGCCCTGGATCGCGCCGCTTGCGCCACCAATCGCCGCGACCGCGAAGACGCCGGTGGCGATGGCGCCGAACATGCCGCCGACGCCGTGCACCGCGAATACGTCGAGCGCGTCGTCGACGCGCACTCGCTCGCGCAGCAACGTCGCGGCGTAGCACAGCCCGCCGGCGCCCAGGCCGATGATCAGGGCTCCGCCGGCGGTCACGTACCCGGAGGCCGGGGTGATGGCGACGAGCCCGGCAACGGCGCCGGCGGCCGCGCCGACCACGGACACCTTGCCCTTGTGAGCGTACGAGGCGAGCACCCACGTCAGGGTCGCTGCGGCGGCCGCGGTATTGGTCACGAGCAGTGCGTTGGCCGCCTGACCGGTCGCGCCGAGCGCAGAGCCGGCGTTGAAGCCGAACCAGCCGAACCACAGCAGACCGGCGCCGAGCACGGTCATGGGCACGTCGTGCGGTGCGGTCATCTCAGACTCTTCGGTGCGCCGGCGGCCGATCACGATGGCCGCGACCAGGGCACTGACGCCCGAGCTGATGTGGACGACCGTGCCGCCGGCGAAGTCGAGCGCGCCAAGGTTGCGCAGCCAGCCGCCCGGCGCCCAGACCCAGTGGGCGAGCGGCGAGTAGACAAGGAGCGACCACAGGATCGTGAACAGCACGAACGCACCGAAGCGCTTGCGCTCGGCAAAGGCGCCGGTGATCAGCGCCGGCGTGATGGCGGCAAACATGAGCTGGAACGACGCGAACAGGACGAACGGGATGGTCGCCGCATAGGCCGGGTTGGGCTCCAGGCCGACGTTCATGAAGCCGACGAAGTCCAGCCCGCCGATCAGGCCCAGGCCGCGCACGTCAGGCGCGAAGGCCAGACTGAAGCCGATCAGCACCCACACGACGCTCACGATCGCGAGGCCGAAGAAGCTGTGCATGATCGTGGAGAGCACGTTCTTGCGCCGAACCAGGCCGCCGTAGAAGAGCGCCAGGCCCGGCAGCATGATCATGACCAGCGCCGTTGCCATCAGCAGCCATGCGGTATCGCCAGCGTTCACTTGGCCATCCTCGTCTCTCCCTCGCATCGACAAGTTGACATGGCCGCACCGATACGGTCGCGGCGAGCTCAAGATATGCAGCCCGACGACTGGTGTCGGCGGCGCGACGGTTAGAGATGGGTCGCCGCTGGGTACGATCTGGGGGTCGAAATGGTGACGCGGTCCGACGGCAATCACAGTCACGCCACAGCCCTCGCACACACTCGATCGGCCGCGCTGTCCGATAGTTGGCGACGTGGATACGCCGCTACCGGTTAGCCAACCCACCACGGTGCACGGCGCGACGCCCGATATGTCGCTTCGCGCGCGGCTCGCGCACGGCGCCGATTCGGCGTGGGTGCTGCCGGCACACATCGGCGTGCTCGTGCTTGCCGCCTTCGTGTACGTCTTCAACCTGACCGTCAGCGGCTACGCCAACACGTTCTATTCGATGGCCGCCCAGGCGGGCGCGCAGGACTGGGCGGCGTGGCTGTGGGGATCGCTCGACTCCTCGAACTTCATCACCGTCGACAAGCCGCCGCTGGCGACCATGGCACTTGGCCTGTCGGTGCGGGTCTTCGGCCTCAGCTCGTGGTCGATCCTGCTGCCGGAAGCCCTCTTCGGAGTGGCCACGATCGCGGTCCTGTACGCGATCGTGCGGCGCTATGCCGGCCCAGTCGCGGCCACGATCGCCGCCCTGGTCGCGACCCTGACGCCCGCCGCAGTGCTCATCTTTCGCTACAACAACCCCGACGCATTGTTGACCCTGTTGCTCGTGCTCGCCGCGTGGGCATTCATGCGCGCCATGTCTGACAGCCGCTTGCGCTGGCTGATTCTGGCCGGCCTGTTCGTTGGCCTTGCGTTCAACACGAAGTTTCTGCAGGCGTACCTGGTGCTGCCCGCGTTCGCCCTCGTCTATCTCTTCTGTGCACCAGTTTCGGTCCGCCGGCGGATGGTGGGCTTGGCCGTGGCGCTCGTCTCCGTGATCGGATTCAGCAGCTTGTGGGTGATCGGGGTGCAGCTCACGCCGGCGGACCTGCGGCCGTACATCGGCGGCTCGACCGACGGCACGGCCGTGCAGCTGCTGTTCGGCTACGACGGGCTGGGCCGGATCTTCGGTGAGCTGACCGGTGGCGCCGCGCTGCGCGAAACCGTCGGTGCCGGCAACCCACCGGGCGGGCCGGGCGGCGCCTACGCATTCGGTGGCGATCCGGGCCTGCTGCGCATGTTCAACAGCGACTTCGGCGGTCAGGTCGCCTGGCTCCTGCCCTATGCGGCAATCGGTGCGATCTCCAGCCTGGTGCTGCGCCTGCGCAAGCCGCGCACTGATCTGGCGCGCGCGGCCGTGTTGATGTGGACGCTCTGGCTCGTGGTCCACGTCGCCGTGTTCAGCCTGATGGGCGGCATCATCCATGCCTACTACGTGGTCGTCCTTGCGCCCGCCATTGGCGCTCTCGTTGGCACGGGCACTGTCGATCTGTGGCGTGCGCGCAAGGCCCACCGCCAGCTTGCCGGACTCGCGCTCGCCGCGGCGCTAGGCATCTCCGCGTTGGTCGGCTGGGAGCTGCTCAATCGGACGCCCAATTTCCTGCCCGGGCTGGCGACCGTCGTGCTCGTCGTTGGCGCGGGCGCGGCGCTGGTCATAGGTTTTCTGGCCGTCCTGCCCGAGTCGCTCAGCCGGGACGCTGCGCGCACAGTCGGGCGCTTGGGCATCGCAGCCGCCACCGTGGGCATGATTGCCCTCCTGGCTGGGCCGTCGGCATACGCCGTCGACACGATGGCCAAGGCCTACAGCGGCGGTGATCCCGCAGCGGGACCAGGCACCGCGGGGGCCGGCGGACGACTGTTCAAGCCACCGAACCTCCCCGCTGGCGGCCTGGGGCGCGACCCCGGCGGGCTGAACGATGCCGAGCTCAGCTACCTGGTCTCGAATCGGGGCAGCGCGCGCTGGATCGTGGCCGCCAGCTCTTCCAACCAAGCGGCGCCAATCCAGCTCGCGACCGGGCAACCGGTCATGGCCATGGGTGGCTTCAACGGCTCCGATCCAGCGCCGACCCTGGACCAGCTGGAGGCATACATCAAATCCGGCGAGCTGCGCTTCGTAATGGCCGCCGGCGCGGGTGGCGGCGGCTTCGGCTTCGGCTTCGGCCGGGTGACCGGGATCGCCCTATGGGTGCGCTCGAGCTGTCAGATCGCGATCATCCCCGGCGGCACGTCGACGGCCTTGTACGACTGCGCGGGAGCGACCTAGCCCTCCGACTCGGTCTCCGGGCGGTCCTCCAGCCGATAGCCCACGCTGCGCACCGCGACAGGCACCGGCGCTCCCACGGCATTGAGCTTGTCGCGCAGTCGGGCCAGGTGCGGCTTGAGCCACAGGGGATCAGGATCAGGCACGTTCGGCCAGCCCGCGGCGAGCAGGTCCGCGTGGGGGACGAGCTCCCCCAGGCGCTCGATCAGGATCGACAGCAGCCGGAACTCGATGGCCGTGGCCGGAATGAGCGACCCGTGCCAGCTGATCTCGTGGCGGCGCACGTCCAGGTCCCAGCCGCCGGCGTGACGGCTAGCCGGTGCGGCAGCGGCGGTGTCAGTGGAAGCCGCTCCGGTAGCCGCGTCCGTGGCTGAGCCGCTGACGACACGGCGACGGACCACGGCCCTGATGCGCGCGAGCAGCTCACTTGAAGGCACGCCCTTGCGCACGTAGTCGTCCGCGCCCATGTCGAGCAGTTCCGCGGGCACGGTCCGGTCACGTTCGCCCGACACGACGATGATCGGCGTGTCCGATTCGGCGCGGATGATGCGCACGACTTCCGCCCCGTCGAGGCGCGGCATGGCCAGGTCGAGCAGCACAACGTCGACCGGCTCGGAGCGAAAGCGGCGCAGCGCCTCTTCGCCGTCATAGGCCGCGACGATGCGGTGGCCGGCCTTGCCCAGCACTGCGCCGAGCGCGCCGACCCAGGCCGGCTCGTCATCGACCACGAGCAACGTCAGGGACTGTTGATCGGTCATGCCCGCTCCTCGACGCAGCGATTGACGAGCCGGCCAACGCGCTCGATCTCCACGACCACCTCGTCGCCGTCGTGCAGCATCTGCCTTGGCTCGCGAAACCAGCCAACCCCGCCCGGCGTGCCCGTGGCAATCACGTCACCGGGCTCGAGCGTAAAGGCCTGCGAGCAGAACGACACAAGCTCCGCCACGCCAAAGACCATGTCCGACGTGTTCGAGTCCTGCATTACCGCGCCGTTGACCAGGCAGCGAATCCCAAGCGTCTGTGGATCGGGGATCTCGTCGGCCGTCACCAGCCACGGTCCCATTGGCGCAAACGTGTCGAGCGACTTGGCCCGGGTGAATTGTTTGTCCGAGTACTGCAGGTCGCGTGCGCTGACGTCGTTCAGGCACGTGTAGCCGGCGACGTAGTCGAGGGCTTGAGGCACTCCGACTCGCCTGCAGGCGGCACCGATCACCACGGCCAGCTCAGCCTCGAAATCCACCGCCTGCGTGAGCAGCGGCGACCAGCGGATCTCAGCGCCGGCGCCTATGACCGCGGTGGTGAACTTGGCGAACATGACCGGATGGTCGGGCGGCTCGTGGTTCTGCTCGGCGGCGTGCATTCGGTAGTTGACGCCGGCGCATGCGATCTTGCCCGGCCGCGGCACGGGCGCCATCAACGCCACATCGCCGAGTGCGACACCTGAGTCCGCAGGCACTTTGAGCATGCCCTGTGCAAGACGCGCCATGCCCGAGTGCCAGTCACCCAGCAGCTCGGACATCGATGCGGGCGCCAGGGGACCGAGATCCCGGGCGGCGATGACTCGGTCGTCGCGCACGACGCCAAGCCCTGCGTGGGGCGCGAGACTGACCAGCTTCACGACGCGCCCTCAGGGGTCGACGTCGGAATCTGCCGGCCCACGAATTGGCCCGATTGCGCGATGAGTACGCCCACGATCACCAATGCTCCACCAACCAGCTGTATCGGCGTCAGTGTCTCCCCGAACAGCAACGACGCGAGGATGATCGTGTAGATGGGCTCGACCGTGCTGACCAACGATGCCTGCGCGGCGCCGATCCGCCGCGCGCCGGCGTAGAACGCCTGGAGCGCGATCGCGGTCGAGACGATGCCGACGCCGATCAGCGGCACCCACGCATCACTCGGAATTTGCGCCGGCAGCACCGGGTTGTGGACGGCCAGCGCCCAGACCCACCACGCGACGGCGGTGGCGGTCAGCATCAAGGCAGCGGTCGGTGCCGCGTCGCGCGTCCCCTCCGCGGATTCGGAATCATGTGGCGGGACGAGCGTGGGCTGTGACTCGCGCTGGCCCGATCGCTCGCCGGCGAGCCTGCCGGCAAGGACGATCCAGACGGCATAGATGATCGGCGACGAGATCATGAGCACCAGGCCGATCGGCTCAACGGGCTGGTTCGGATCAATGCCGCCAACCGCCAGCACCACGCCGAACGTGGCCAGCGCAAGCGCGCCCCATGCCCGACGTCCTTCGAGGCGACGGCCGAAGCGGATCGTGAGCACGGCCACGATCGCCGGGTACATGTACACGATCAGCGCCGAGAGCGATGCGCTGACGTACTGCAATCCGGCGAAGTACGTGCCGCTGTTGCCCACGAAGAACACGCCCAGCAAGATCAGGATCAGGACGCGTCGCCGGGGCAGATTGCGCAGCGCCTTGCGCTGCGCCGGCCAGATCAGCAGCCAGGCCCACGACACAATCGCGGCAAAGAGGAAGCGCCACGCGAGCAGCGTCAGCCAGTCGACGCCGGCGGCATAGGCCGGCTTGGCAAACAGTGGCCCGGAGCCGTAGCCGCACGCGCTGATGACGACGAGCGCGATTCCGATCAGCCGCTCGCGCTCCATGTTTGGCGATGCTACATAGACTGCGCGGCGATGGAGCAGACCGCCCTTGGCACGACCACCGCGACCCAGGTCGCGGTGCTGGCCGATGACCTGATCTGGTCGTCGCGGCTGCGCGCGGCCGTGGCGAATGCGGGCGCGCAGCCTGTTCCGGTCAAGGCAGCCGCCGACATCGTCAGCGCCTTTGCCGTTATCGACCTTGGCGGCCGAGCGTACGACGGCGTCGCGGCCGTGCACACGGCAGTCGAGCGCGGGTGCCACGGTCCTCGCGGTTGCCCAGCACGAGGACGTCGAGCTGCGCAAGGCAGCGCTCGCCGCAGGCGCGCAGCGCGTCCTGTCCTACAACAAGATGTTCAGCGATGGTCCCGCCGTGATTTCGAAGCTGATCGAGGGCAGGCTGTGAATCGACCGGTCATTCCTGCCGTGCGTTACGAGCAGCGACTGCGCGCGGCGCAGGAGGAGCTGCCCGGCGAAGATGCCGCGGCACTCCTAGTCGGCGTCGGCGCGGACCTGCAGTGGCTGACCGGCTACGGCGCCAAGGATCTCGAGCGTCTGACGATGCTCGTCATCCCAGCATCCGGCCGCGCGACGCTGGTCGTGCCGCGGCTCGAGCGCGCCGCGGCGGAGGTCGCGCCGGCAGTCAGCGCCAAGCTGGTCGACATCGCCACCTGGGAAGAGACGGAGGATCCCTTCGAGCTCGTTGCCGCGCGCCTTGAGGCGAGCGACAGTCGGCCGGAGATCCAGCTCGGTGCGCTCGGTGGTGCGTGGGGCAGGCTTGGCGGGCTGCTCGTATCGGATCGGCTGTGGGCTACCTTTCTCCTGCGCCTCCAGTCGGTCGTGCCCGACGCCGCGTTCGGCCTCGCCTCAGCCGTGCTTGCGCCACTCAGGGCGATCAAGGACGCGGAGGAGATCGAGCTGCTGCGCCAGGCGGCGCACGCCGCGGATCGCGTCGTGGAGGCGATCGCGCACGGCCAGCTCGTGGGTCGCACTGAGGCCGACGTCGCGCGCGAGGTGCGTGAACGTCTGGTCGATGAGGGCCACGACAGTGCCTCGTTCTGGATCATCGCGAGCGGCCCAAACGCGGCGTCGCCGCATCATGAGCCGGCCGACCGTGTCATCGGGGCCGGCGAGCCGATCGTGGTCGACATCGGTGGGTCGCTGGGTGGCTACTGCTCGGATATCACGCGCACCGTGTGGGTCACGGGCGATGCAGATTCAAGGCCGACGGACGAGTTCACCGCGTTGTACGACGTTCTCCAGCGCGCGCAGGCGGCGAGCACGGCCGCGGTCAAACCGGGCATCGAATGCCAGGACATCGACCGCGCCGCGCGCTCGATCATCGCTGACGCCGGCATGGGTGAGCTGTTCATCCATCGCACCGGTCACGGCATCGGCCTCGAGGGCCACGAGGATCCGTACATGGTCGAAGGCAATGCCGATCCGCTCGAAGTGGGCAATGCCTTCAGCATCGAACCGGGCATCTACGTCGACGGACGTCACGGTGCGCGCATCGAGGACATCGCGGTGTGCGCCAGTGATGGTGCGGACGTGCTCAACCAGGTAACGCGCGACCTGCTCGTCGTCCGCGGCTGAATCTGGATCGGGGCTATGATCGGAGCCCCGAGGGAAACGACATGACACTTGAACAGACCGGCGCTCACGCCGACGAGACGCGCGCCGAACTCTCAGATCACGTTGAACACGATGCGCACGTCCAACACGCCGGAGGCGACCGCCATGGCGGCGAGCACTCCGCCGACGCCCAGCAGGGGCCCACGGCCGCTCAGCTGCGCCGCTTCATCAAGTCGCGCTCGTATGTGCCGCTTCATGAGCTCCGCCGTCGTTTCGAGCTGAATGGCGAGCTCGACGAGGTCTTCTCGGTCGAGATCCCGGACGGACACGTCTTCGTCGGGCTGCCGCAGCGCGAGGCGCAGTTTCTGGCCACGCTCGTGCGCGATGGCGATGTTGGGCTCGAGCTGTGTAAGGACCCGCCCATGCCCATCGTGGTGGGCGTTTTTCCGATGAGGCCGATCACCCGCTCCTGACGCGGTCTCGCGCTCCTTTTCCTTAGGCTCAGCCGGACTTCGACCTGAACATCGAAGATGGGCGCGGTATACTAGGGGGGAGTATGACGACACACTCTCCTGCACTGACCGTTGACTCGGCCGCGCTGCCCGGCGTGCCGGCGATCGAGCTCGCCCTGCCGATCGAGGGCATGACCTGCGCCTCGTGCAGCAATCGTGTCGAGCGCTTCCTGCGCAAGACGGACGGCGTGCTCGAGGCAAACGTCAACCTGGCCACCGAGCGAGCGCATGTGCGCTTCGATCCCGCACTCGTCGGCCGCGACGAGCTCAGCCGTTCGGTCGAAGCGGCGGGCTACAACGTGCGCGCGGAGACCGTTGTTGAGGATGCGTCACTCGACGCCGCCGCGGCGGCTGACGCCGACAGGCGCGCACGCGAGACGCGGCGGCTGGGCTGGGAGGCGCTGACCGCGCTCGTGGCCGGTGCGCTGATGATGGCCGCGACGCTGTTCCTGACGCCGCTCATCGCGCTCGAGCAGCTCAACCTGATCCTGCTCGTGCCCGCCACGTTGGTCCAGTTCGTACTGGGCCGCCGTTTTTACGTGGCCGCCGGTCGTGCAGCGCGCCATGGCAGCGCGAACATGAGCACTCTCGTCGTCGTCGGCACAACTGCCGCGTGGCTGTACTCGACGGTCGTGACGCTCGCTCCGGGGGCAGTCACGGCGGCCGGCATGGAACCCATGACCTACTACGACAGTGCCGCGGTCATCGTGGGCCTGGTCCTCTTCGGGCGCTGGCTTGAGGCGCGTGCCAAGGCCCAGACGGCCGGCGCTGTGCGCCGCCTGGCCGGCCTTCAGCCGCACACCGCGCGCGTCGTGCGCGACGGCCTGGAGTTGGACGTGGCCCTGGCCGAGGTGCAGCCCGGTGACGTTGTGCGCGTCCGGCCCGGCGAGAAAGTGCCAGTCGACGGCCGCATCGTCGACGGCAGCTCGGCAGTTGACGAATCGATGCTGACCGGCGAGGCCATGCCCGTGGCCAAGGGCGCCGGCGACGAGGTCATCGGCGGCACGCTCAATACCAGCGGCTCATTCCTGTTCCGGGCAACGCGCGTTGGCCGCGACACGGTTCTGGCCCAGATCGTTCGTCTGGTCGAACAGGCGCAGGGTTCCAAGGCACCCATCCAACGCCTCGCCGACGCGGTCACCGCCTGGTTCGTGCCGCTCGTGCTCGCAATCGCCGCGGCCACGTTCCTCGTGTGGATGCTGGTCGGGCCGGAGCCGCGCCTGACGTACGCGTTGGTCGCAACGATCAGCGTGCTGATCATCGCCTGTCCGTGCGCAATGGGGCTGGCCACGCCGACGGCGATCATGGTTGCCACGGGCAAGGGCGCGGAGGCAGGCATCCTCATTCGCGGCGGCGAGGCCCTCGAGCAAGCGGAGAAGATCGACACCGTCGTGTTCGACAAGACGGGCACACTGACCCGCGGCCGGCCGGAAGTATTCGAGGTCATTGCCACGCCGGCCGCGGACGCAGCGGAGGTGTTGCGGGTCGCGGCCGCGGTCGAAGCCGGCAGCGAACATCCTCTCGCCGGCGCGATCGTCGACCGTGCCCGGCGCGACGGCATCGTCGCCGCGCACGCCACTGACTTCGAGGCGAGCACGGGTCACGGCGCGCACGCGACCGTGGATGGCGCGCACGCGATCGTCGGCAACGAGCGGCTGATGGCAGATCACGACATCGACGTGGCATCGCTGCGCGCGAGCGTCGCCAGTGCGGCCGCGGCCGGACGCACGCCTGTCTACGTCGCGCGCGAAGACACGCTCCTTGGCGTCGTGTTGATCAGCGACCCCGTTCGACCGGAGGCCGCATCAGCCATTGCCACGCTCAAGCAGCGCGGTATTGACGTGTGGCTGCTGACGGGCGACAACCGGCTCGTGGCAGAGAGTGTGGCTGCGGCCGTCGGCATCAGCACCGATCACGTCATCGCCGACGTGCTGCCCGCCGACAAGCAGGCGCGCATTGCCGGCCTCCAGGCCGCCGGCCGCCACGTGGCGATGGTCGGCGACGGCATCAACGACGCGCCCGCGCTGGCCCAGGCAGACGTCGGCGTTGCCATTGGCACGGGCACTGATGTTGCCATCGAGGCGTCCGACGTGACACTCGTCGGCGGTGATCCGCGCCTCGTGCCCGCCGCGATCGAGCTATCGCGGCGGACGATGCGCACGATTCGCCAGAACCTGTTCTGGGCGTTCGCCTACAACGTCGTGCTCATCCCGGTCGCGATGGGCGTGCTCTATCCCTTCACGGGGCTGCTGCTCGACCCTGTCCTGGCAGCGGCCGCGATGGCTTTGAGCTCCGTCTCCGTTGTCGCCAACTCGCTGCGCCTGCGCAGATTCATGCCTGCCGTACCTGTTGCGCATGACAAAGGTCGCCTGACGGCCACTGCTCCGACCGGCTAGCGTTCCTCCAAATCGGAGGGGAATAAGCAATTTGCCGAACGCTGGCCTGGCCCGGGCAAGTGCTCTAATCGCTGTCGCGGTTGCTGTCGGGCTGCTCGGCCTGGCGCCGGCCAGCGCGACGCAGCGCGAGACGACACGCCCTGGTTCAGGGCGCCACGGTGCCGCGCGCCAGACTCAGCCGACTGACCAGGATCCGGCCGGCTTCAACTGCCTGCCGCCCACGCCGCCGCCGAGCATCGAGCCCAGCCCGACACCCACCGACGCGCCGACACCCAGCGACCAGCCACCGCCCACCGACGTACCTACCGCTGAGCCCAGCCCAGGTCCATCGGACAGCCCGGCGCCGTCTCCCGGACCGAGCGCCTCACCGACGCCGCCCCCGACCCCTACGCCGAGTCCGACACCGACACCGACGCCCACCCCGACTCCGACGCCGTGGCCTTCGCACGAACCTCCGCCTGCGCCGCGACTCGGCTCACCGGAGATTTTTGGCTACCTTCCGAACTGGGGTCTCGACGCCCAGATCGACTACGGCGCGATTACCACGGTCGCCTACTTTGGGCTGGGTGCCGGCGCCAACGGCCATCTCGTGCGCAACGACAATCACGGCTTAACGACCGAGTACTCGCGTTGGCTGGGGAGCAAGGTCAGCACCGCCATCAGCCAGACGCATGCGAATGGCGATCGCTTCGTGTTGACCGTCGAGAGCATGGCCTGGGACACGGGTGGCGCGGCCAATATGCGCGCGCTGTTGAGCGATCCTGCGCGCCGCGCGACGCTCGTGGCCGACATCGTCGCTGAGATCCAGGCCCGTGGCGTGGACGGCGTGAGCCTGGACTTCGAGCCCATCCTTTCCGACCAACGCGATAACTTCGCCGCGCTGCTCAACGACCTGCGTGTCGCTCTCGACGCGGTCAACCCCATGTACCAGCTCACCTTTGCCGCGACCGGCTCGCAGGTCGGCAAGACATTCACCATGTTTGGCAAGGTCATGGCCGCCGGCGCGGCAGACGCGGTGATCATCATGGGCTACCCGTTACGCGCGATCGATGCCAAGAAAGCCGGCGGCCTGGCGCCGCTCGTCTCGCCGCTGACGTACGACCTGAAGCAGATCACCAACTCGTATCTGCAATACATGCCGCCCGGGGACATCGTGCTTGCGTTGCCGTGGTACGGGCGGCAATGGCCGACGACCACGGACGACGTCAATGCCACCGTTCAGCCCGACCGCACGCAATTCGACCGGGCCTACAACATCGGCTACGGAGATGCGGTCGCCGTTGCGGCCCAATACGGCCGCCGCCTTGACCAAACCGAGCAACAGGCCTGGACGGCATACCGCGCCAGTGCTGGACCGGGCTGCCCGGACACGTGGGTCGAGGTCTACTACGACGACGTCGACACGCTTGGCGCGAAGCTCGACTTCGTCAGCTCCAAGGGGCTGGCCGGCGTGGGCATCTTTGCCCTGGGCTATGACGACGCCCAGCCTGAGCTGTGGAAGCTATTGCGCGTCAAGTACCGCGGCCTCATCGACACGACTGCGCCGTCCGGGCAGGTCAGCGTCGCGCCCGACGAGCGCTTCTGCCAGGCGACGGATGCGCATATCAGCTTGAGCGCCAGTGACGGCCCGGACGGCAGTGGCGCCGTTTTCGTGCGCCTGTCGAACTCATCGGCCACGGGCGCCGACGGGACACTCACCAAGGGCCGCACCTATCCCGCGACGGAATCGGTCAACTGGCCGCTGACCGATCCCGCGCTGGGCGGCTCCACTGACCTTGGGGCGCGCCAGGTCTATGCCCAGTGGCGCGATGTCGCTGGCAACTGGTCCGCTCCCACGAGCGTGCCGTTCAACCTCGATGCGCCAGCCGCCGCGACGGTCACGATCAACGGCGGCAGCGATTACGCGACGAGCGTCAGCATCGCCATCCTGGTCACGCAGAGCGGCGGGCGCGCGATCGGCCGCGTCGTTGCCTCAACCAACCCATCGACCCAGGACGGCGTCCTTGCCATTGCCCATGATCTGCTTCCGGGCCAGTCCTCGTCGCTCAGCCTCAGCGACCAGGACGGCGCCCAGGACGTCTACGTCCAATGGCAGGACGTCAATGGCTGTTGGTCGACTGTGCAGGACACCCACGTCGTGCTCGATCGCACGGCCCCGGCCGGTTCGCTTGCGGTCGTGGACGGCGCGAGCGCGGCGCTGACCGGCACCGCGCAACTGCTCGCGCCGGCGACAGACGCCGGCAGCGGCGTGGCCGCCCTCGAGCTTTCCAACGACGGCACTGACTGGACCCAGCTGGCCGCGTCCAACAATCCGGTCGCCTGGTCGGCCGGCTCCACGCCAGATGGCACGTGGACCATCAGCGCGCGCTGGCGCGACGCCGCGGGCAACGTCAGCGACGCGCAGACTGTCTCGCTCCCGCTCGATCGCAACGGCCCCGTGGGCACGCTTTCGATCAACGGAGGGGCGCTGTACACAAACTCCGCCACCGTCCAGGTCGTGGCGCAGGCCAGCGCCAGCGGCTCACCGGCGACCCAGTACGTGCTCGCCAATGACGCGACGCTCAGCGGCGGCGTGCTGGCCAACGGCCAGTCGTTCACGCCCGGCGGCGGCGCCGTCTCGTGGACGCTCGCCGGCGCCACAGAAGGGCCGCGCACTGTCTATGGGCAGTGGCAGGACGCATTTGGCCGATGGTCGCCGGTCGCGTCGGCAACGGTGACGTTCGATCGGACGGCGCCGTCCGTGTCGGTGCCCTTTGCAGCGCTTGTGCTCGGCTCGAAATTCGCCGGCTCGAGCGTGCCTGTTTCGGTGGTCACGCAGGCCACTGACGATGGGTCGGGCGTCAGCCAGACGGTCGCCGAGGCGTCGCGCAACGGCGGCGCCTGGAACGGCATTACCCAGAACATCGTTCCCGGCGCCGCGGACCTCCAGGTCGACACGAATGCCAGCTGGCAGCTCCGGGCCGCGGCCACGGACAACGCCGGCAACCAATCGCCAGCCGTCGGTCGGGCGCAGCTTCCGTGCCGTGGTCACGGAGGACGGCAGCGCGTCGGTGCAGCTACACCGGCAGGTGGAAGAAGTCGACCAGCAGCTCGGCGTCAGGTGGTTCGACCCGTTACGCAACGGCCAGGGGAGCGACAGCGACGCTGACCTTTACCGGGTCGTCGATCGCCTGGATCGCACCCACCTCTGCCAATTACGGCAAGGCCAAGGTGTTCATTGACGGCGTGCTGGCGACCACAGTGGACCTGCGTGGCGCGGCCCAGCAACGGATGATCGTCTTTGCCGCGAGCTGGTCCGGCTCGTCAGTGCACACGATCAAGATCAAGGTCCTGGGCACCAGGCATCGTGCTCGAATCGACCTGGATGCGTTCATCGTTCTGACCTGAACCACACCAGACCGCACCTTGAGCGGTCCGGTCGTACCTGCGCCCCCGGACCAACGTGGCGTGGCTCGTGGTGCGTTCTGTCAATACCTTCGTCGAGCGTCAGGGGCCAACGGGCAACGCCGTTTCGAGACCCATGGCCCACGCTTGTGAGGGGAACCGTTGTCGTCCAAGTTGCTCGGCCGCCTGGTGATCGCGGTCGCATTGGTCGCGTTCGTCTCGCTGGTGCCCGCGCTGGCGTCCGAGACACAGGCCAGGAAGAAGAAGGACACGACCACGACGACCGTGTCCGTGGTCAGCGACGCGGACGCGTACACGACGCCGGAGACTCCAAGCACCAACTACGGTCAGGTCAAGACACTGGCTGTTGACGGCTCGCCCGTCGCGGAGGCATACCTGTCGTTCGACGTGTCCGCCTTCGCCGGCATGTCCCTCGACCACGTTCTGCTGTGGCTGTCGACCAAGGATGTGGCAGGCGCCGGCCTGAGCCTGTTCCGGATGAGCGACTCGTTCGGCGAGAGCAGCGTCAACTGGAACTCGCGGCCCGGGCCAGGGACGCTCATCTCGTCGATCGCCGGAGACGTACCCGCCGGCAGCATCGGCATTGACGTCAGTGCCGCCTTCCCGACCGGCAAGATTGACTCGCCGCGCCTGTCGGTTCGCGTCGCGACAACGAACGCTGACGGCGTCCTCTTTTTCTCCCGCGAGGGCACCACGCCGCCTCGGCTCGACCTGACGGTGTACGGCACGCCGACCACGACGCCGCCACCTACGCCGACGCCTTCAGCCACGACCGCGCCAAGCGCCACGCCGACACCGACGCGAACCCCGGCACCAACACCGACGCCTACGCCGACCAGGACGCCGACACCGACTCCAACTGCAACGCCCAGCCCCACACCTTCGCCGTCGCCCACGCCGACCGCGTCGGGCCTGCTCTACTTCAACGGCCGAGGCACCGATCACGGCGTGGGCATGTCGCAATACGGCGCGCTGGGTCGGGCGCAGGCGGGCCAGACGTATGACGAGATCCTGGGTCACTACTACAGCGACACGACCATTGGCACGATCAGCGCGGACACGATCGTGCGCGTCGAGCTCGCAGCGGCGCACGTGCCCACGGCCGCGTCCCCAGCACGTATCAGCGCCCGCGCCGGTAGTTGGCAGAGCAGCACGTTCGTCGACGGTGCGGGCAAGCAGCGCGTCTTCCCGGCCGACAGCTATATCGAACTCGCCGACGGCCCGTCCGGGTGGGAGGCGGATGTATACGACACCACCGGCACGTTGCTGGCGAGCGCGGCCGCGACGGACGTGACCATCAAGCCGAGCGATCCCGACACGCGGCTCGAGATGCAGTGGCGCGACAGTCTGCCCAAGTACGACCTTTATCGCGGCACGATCCGTCTCGTGGTCAACGGCGACGGCGTGCAATGCATCAACAACGTCGCCATGGACGACTACCTGAAGGGCGTCGTGCCGGCAGAGATGCCGCCGCTGTGGCCGGTCGAGGCGGTCAAGGCGCAGGTGGTCGCCTCGCGCGGCTATGCCTACGTCCGGCTGCGGCCGGATCGCAACTACGACGTCGTGCCCACAGCGGGCAACCAGGTCTACGGCGGCGTCGACATCGAGCATCCGCGCTCGAACGCGGCGATCGACGCAACGGCCAACCAGGTCGTCATGTACGACGGCGAGGTCGCCAATACATTCTTCTTCACGGTCGGTGGCGGATACACGGAGGACAACGAATACGCGTGGGTCGGTAACAACGGCAAGGTCATCGCCGATCCGATCCCGTACCTCCGCGGCGTGCCCGACTACGACGAGAACGGCGTCGCCTACGACGCGCGAGCACCCGGCTTTGCCTGGCAGACAGATACGTTCACCTGGACGCAGCTGGGCCAGATGCTGGCGCGCGACTCGCGCACCGACGTTGGCACGCTGCTCGACCTGAAGTTCGACCGCGGCGTGTCCGGCCGCGTCTATCGGGTAACGATCACCGGCAGCACGCGCACGATCTACGTCTCAGGGCCGCTGTTCAAGGGTGTGTTCAACAACGAGCGGCTGTCGGGCGCCGGCCTGAAAAGCACGATGTTCTGGTTGGGGCCGGCGCCCAAGTAGCATCCGCGCGTGGCACGGCGCGGCGAGCAGATCACTGGCGATTTCGCCTACGAGCACCCGATCGAGGTGCGCTTCGTCGACACCGACGCGTTCGGCCACGTCAACAACGCGACGTACCTCTCGTACTTCGAGGCGGCGCGCGCCGGCTACTACGCCAAGGTTGCGGGCCAGCCGTTCATGACCGGCGAGCGTGGCGCGGCCGACATGTTCGTGATTGCCGAAGCACGCATCACCTACCGCGCGCCATCGTTCTTCGGCGAGACGCTGCTCGTGGGCTGCCGCTTCGCCTGGGCGAGCCGCACGTCGTTCGGCTTGGAGTACCGGATCCGGGCCGAGGCGACCGTTGTTGCCCCGGCCCGCGTCGTCGCTGACGGCGAGACCGTCCAGGTCATGTTCGACCTGGAGCGCAACAAGGTCGTGCGCGTCCCCGACGACCTGCTGGCCATGTTCGAGAAGCACGAAGGCCACCCGATCCCTCGCCGCTGACCCACTCGCCAGCTCGCTCGTTTGCAGCTTTCTATTTGATAGCGACACCCACTGCCCCGATTGTCGAGCTGGCCGCGATCAACATCGCTTGACGAGTCCGATTTTCTGCGTGAAGTCGAAAGCCGCACCTCCGGATCCTCGCTGGTTGCCTGTCCGGCCAGTTCGGCTCCCTCAGCCCCGCGAATCCGGGCGGAAGTGTCGATATGAAGTCGAATTCCGTCTGGCGAGGTCAGGCCGTGGGTGAGGCGGGTAGCGCCTCGGCGAGGAGCTCTTCGGGCGGCAGGAGGGGCTTGCCCAGGTCCAGGCGGCGCAGCTCGGGCACGAACAGCGCGACAACGCCGACGACCGCGAGCGTGACCACGCCGCCGAGCGCGACGCTGGGCACGACACCGAAGAGGCGCGCGGCCACGCCGCTCTCGAACGCGCCCAGCTCGTTCGACGCGCCAATGAACAGGTACTCAACGGACGCGATGCGCGCGCGCAGATGCTCGGGCGACGCGGCGCGCGTGATGACCTGGCGGATAACAACGCTGACGCCGTCAGTGGCGCCGGTCATGAACAGCGCGAACATCGACAGCGCGAAGTTGGTCGACAGGGCGAAGACGATGATCGCGACACCGAAGCCCGCGACGGCCACGAGCAGAGTCACGCCGGCGTGTGCCTTGGGCGGCTTCCACGCCGTCATGGCCATGGCCAGCAGCGCGCCCACAGACGGCGCCGTGCGCAGCAGGCCAAGCCCGCCAGGGCCAACGTTGAGGATGTCGCTGGCAAAGATGGGCAGCATCGCCATGGCGCCGCCGAACAGGACCGCGAACAGGTCGAGCGACATGCCACTGAGCAGGATCCGCGAGCGACCGACGAAACGGATGCCGCTGGCCAGGCTCTCGCGCAGGCTCTCTGTCCTGGACACGATCGGCATTGGCTTTGGCGCGATGAGCAGCAGCGCGCCGACCGTCACGAGCGACAGCGCCGCGAGCACGAGATACGTGTCTGTTACGCCGATGACCGCGTACAGGATGCCGCCAACGGCCGGCCCCATGATGCCGCCCAGCTGGCCCGTGCCACTCGACAGTGACGAGCCGCGCGTCATGTGCTCGATGGGTATGACCTGCGCCTCGAACGCGACATTGGCCGGCCGCTGGAAGCCCGCGGCGACGCCGGTCACGAACACGACCGCGTAGATGCCCGCCATGCCGAAGCGCGACGGATCGAGCGACAGCAGCGCCAGCGCGACGATCGTGCCCGTCATCGTCAGCTGGCTGACGATGTAGATCGTGCGCCGGTCGCGCCGATCTGCCAGGTGGCCGCCGAAGAGCGACAGCGACAGTGCCGGGATCGCCTCGACCAGTCCGATCAGACCAAGCGCGAGCGGATCGCGCGTCAACAGGTAGACCTGGTAACCCACGACGACCGTGAGTGCGCTCATTACGAACCACGCCGTGAAGCGCGTGACGAGCAGGAAGCGGAAGTCGGCGATACGCAGAACGGCTGGAACGCGCGTCGAGGTCATCTCAGTAGCGGCCGATCAATAGCGGCCGAGCTCCCCCGCGGACCAGGAGACTGCCGCGGTCAGGCCTCGAACCGGCGGAAGACCGCGACCGCGTTCTGGCCGCCGAAACCGAAGCCGTTGATGATCGCCGTGTCGACCTTGGCCTTGCGCGCCTTGAGCGGGACGTAGTCGAGGTCGCACTCGGGCAGGTCGGGCTCCTCCAGGTTGGCCGTTGGCGGAATGATGCCTTCGCGGATCGCGCCGATCGCCGCGAAAGCGTTGATCACGCCCGCCGCGCCGATCGTGTGGCCGACCATGGACTTGGTCGACGAGATCGCCACCTTGTGCGCGTGCGCGCCGAAAGCTGCCTTGATCGCGCGCGTCTCCGTCACGTCGTTGAGCGGCGTGCTCGTGCCGTGCGCCGCGATGTAGTCGATCTCGTCGGGTGCCACAGCCGCGTCGGCCATGGCCTTGGTCATCGCCATGCACGCGCCGCGTCCGGTGGGCTCGGGCGCGGAGATGTGGAACGCGTCGGCGCTCAAGCCGGCCCCGATCAGCTCGGCATGGATCGTCGCGCCCCGCGCCAGCGCGTGCTCCGCGCTTTCGACGATGACGACGCCGGCGCCCTCGCCGTATACGAAGCCGTCGCGGTTCTTTTCGAACGGCCGCGAAGCGTGCTCGGGATCGTCATTGCGCCGCGACAGAGCGTGCATGTTGCCCAGCGCCGCGAAGCCCATTGCCAGTAGCGGGGCCTCCGTGCCGCCGGCAACGACCACGTCGACCTCGCCGCGCTGGATCATGCGCAACGCGTCGCTGAAGCAGATGATCGACGTGGCGCACGCCGCAGACTGGGTGATGACCGGACCAGTCAGGCCGAACTCCATCGATACCTGGCACGCGGCCATCGACGCCGATAGTGCCGGAAACGCGAACGCGCTGACCTGGCGCGGCCCTCTCGTGTCAAGCACTTCCTGGCCGATGACGACCTGCTCGATCCCGCCGCCGCCGGTATTGATGGCAACAGAGACGCGGTCGCGCTGCTCGGGCGACCAGTCGGTGAAGTCGAGCCCGGAGTCGGCGATCGCCTCCTTGGCCGCGCCCATCGCGAGATGGATGAAGCGGCTCATCCGGCGCGCCATCTTGCGATCCATGACCGTCTCGGGATCGAAATCCTTGACCTCTGCCGCGATGCGCACGTCTAAGCCGGTCGGGTCGAAGCGGGTGATCGGACCCACTCCGCTTACTCCGGCGAGCAGGTTGCGCCAGAACGTGGCGTGATCGTTGCCGATCGGTGTGACCGCGCCGAGGCCGGTCACTACCGCGCGACGTGAGAGATCGTTGGTGGGCAAGCGAGGCTCTCCTGGGGGAATGTCGGGCCGAATTGTACCGAGGGGGTTGACACGCCCACTACCGGATCCCATACTCAACCGATCGGTTGATAAACCAAACGGTTGGAGACTTCGCAAATGGACTGGAAACTCGAGGTCGTCGTCATCTCGGTCACCGACGTTGATCGGGCCAAGCAGTTCTACGCCGACAAGCTCGGCTTCAACGTCGATGTCGACAACCAGATGAGCGACGCCTTTCGTGTTGTGCAGACCACGCCGGCAGGGTCAGCTTGTTCGGTGACCTTCGGCACGGGCCTGAACCCGGGCCTCCAGCTCGTCGTTGACGACGCCGCGGCCGCGCGGCAGGAGCTCGCGGATCGAGGAGTTGAAATCGGCGAAATCGTCCACTTCGAAGGCGGCGTCCAGCAGCCGGGACCTGGCGGCCCATGGAACACCTTCTTCTTTTTCAAGGACCCGGACGGGAACGACTGGACCGTCCAGGAAAAGCCGATGTGACTGACGATGACAGCGCCGGCCTCGAGGACCCCGACTCTGAGGATCAGCTCAACCTGACTTTCGCCGCGCTGGCCGATCCCACCCGGCGAGCCATCCTCGCCCGACTGGCGGACGGCGAGCTGACGGTCAACGAGATCGCCAGGCCCTACGCGATGAGCGTCCAGGCGATCAGCAAACACCTCAAGGTCCTCGAGCGAGCCGGCCTCATCAAACGCGGCAGGGAAGCTCAGTGGCGCCCCAGACGCCTGGACCCAGCACCGCTCAACGCGGCGTCGTCATGGATCGCTCAATACAGAGAACTGGCCACCGACCGAATGGACCGGTTGGAGACAGAGATCAAGAAGCTGCACACCGCAATGGAAGGAGAACAAGGCAATGGGTGATACAGAGATCATCATCGAGCCAGGCAAGCAGGACATAGTCTTCAAGCGCGAGTTCGATGCGCCGCGTGAGATCGTGTTTCGCGCCCTCACGGACCCGACGTTGATCCCCAACTGGTGGGGTCCGCGCATCTACGAGACGATCGTCGACAGCATGGACGCGCGGCCGGGAGGCACGTGGCGCTTCATCAACCGCAGCCCGGAGTTCGAGACCGGCTTCCACGGCGTGTACCACGAGGTCTCATCCGATCGCATCGTCCAGACGACGGAGTGGGAGGGCATGCCCGGTCATGTCGGCCTGGAGACGGCCACACTCGAGGAACTAGACGGCAAGACGTTGATGACCGCCGTGTCGCTGTTCCCGTCCGTAGCGGATCGCGACGCCAATGTCGCGAACGGCATGGAGGGTGGCGCGCGTGAGACCTACGACCGATTGGACGAGGTCATCCAGAGCCTCGCCACGCGGGTCTAGGTGAACTAGGCGGCCCGGGATTTGGTCGCCGCGGTAGCGGCGGCCAAATCCCGGCACAAGGCCGTGAATGCAGCCGCATCACGGCCATCCGGGCCGAGCGCGTCCATCAGGGCGGAGGCAACGATGACACCGTCGGCTCCGGCTCGAGCCACGGCCGTGACATGCTCCGGCCGCGACACTCCAAAGCCCACGGCCACAGGCAACGTTGTGGCCGCCTTGATCCGACGCACCAGCGGTCCGATGTGGGCTGGGCCGGTGCTGCGCGCGCCGGTCACGCCGGTCAGGGAAACGCAGTAGACGAAGCCACCGGCGCGCTCGCCGATCAACTCGAGGCGATCCGCCGACGACGTTGGCGCAACGAGATACACGAGAGCGAGGCCGTGCCGCTCGAAAGCCGCCTCGAGCGGCGCGCCTTCATCGGGTGGCAGGTCAGCCACGATCGCGCCGGCGGCGCCGGCCGTGCGGAGCCGCTTGGCGATCGCGTCCGCGCCACGTGGCCCAAGGAACTGATTGGCATAACCCATGACCAGCACGGGCTTGTCCGGCCGTGCCCGTGCGACGCTCTCGACAAGGTCGAGTGACGCATCCAGGTTTACGCCGCGCGCGAGCGCCGCAGCGCTCGCGCGCTGCAGCGTGACGCCATCGGCCAGCGGATCCGAGTAGGGCAAGCCGATCTCGAGCAGGTCAGCACCCGCGTCGAGCGCCGCCAGCGCGAGCGCCTCAGACGCGCTCAGGTCCGGGTAGCCCGCCACGACGTACGGCACGAACGCGATCCGGCCCGCGGCGCGTGCGGCCGCGAAAGCCTCGCCGATGCGCCGCGAACCAAGCGTGCTGCGCGTCACTGCGCGGCCTCTGCCGGCCCGGCCAGGTGCCCAAGATCCTTGTCACCGCGGCCAGACAGCCCGACGACAACCAGCGTTCCCGGCGCTACCCCTTCGAGCAGTCGTGGCAGCGCAGCAAGCGCGTGCGCAGATTCGAGCGCGGGCAGGATCCCCTCACTCCGGGCAAGGGCGCGCATGGCGTCGAGGGCCTGAGTGTCTGTTGCATCGGCCAGCTCCATTCGGCCCTCCAGCGCCAGCGCCGCGAGCTGCGGTCCGACGCCCGGGTAGTCGAGCCCGGCGGAGATGGAATGCGCCTCCAGTACCTGGCCGTCGGCGTCCTGGAGCATCATCGTTCGCGCGCCGTGGATGATGCCCAGGCTGCCGGCCGCGATCGCAGCTGCGTGGTGGCCGGTCGCAATCCCGTCGCCCGCGGCCTCAACGGCGACGAGTCGGACGCTTGGCTCGCCGATGAACCGACTGAATAGACCGATCGCGTTCGACCCACCGCCGACACAGGCGACGACAAGGTCGGGCAGCCGACCTTCCGTTTGGATGATCTGCGCCGCCGCTTCGTCACCGATCACGCGCTGGAAGTCGCGCACGATCGTCGGATACGGATGCGGTCCCATCGCCGAGCCCAGGACGTAGTAAGTGTCGGCGACGTTCGTGACCCAGTCGCGCATCGCCTCGTTGATCGCGTCCTTGAGCGTGGCCGAGCCCGATTCCACGGAGCGGACCTCCGCGCCGAGCGTGTTCATGCGCAGGACGTTGGGCATCTGGCGCTCGATATCGCGCGCGCCCATGTACACGACGCACGGCAGCCCCAGGAGGGCAGCGATGGTCGCCGTCGCAACGCCATGCTGGCCTGCGCCCGTTTCGGCGATCAGCCTGGTTTTGCCCAACCGGCGCGCCAGCAGGCCCTGGCCAAGGACGTTGTTGATCTTGTGCGCGCCGGTGTTGGCCAGGTCCTCGCGCTTGAGGTAGATGCGCACGTCCGGGTTGATCGTCGCCGTGAGGCGATCCGCGCGGTAGAGGGGAGTCGGCCGCCCGGCGAATCCGGTCTGCAGCTCCCGTAGCTCCGCCCAGAAAGTCGGGTCGAGGCGGACGTGGTTGTACGTCTGCTCGAGCTCGATCAGCGCTGACATCAGAGTCTCCGGCACGTAACGGCCGCCCAGGTCCCGCTGCGTACCCCAACGTCCGTTGTCGTCCGCCTCGAGGAGGCCTGGCGCGACTTGCTGCGGCCGGCTCGGCGTCTGGGGCAGGTCGTGGCGCGCGGCCTTGGCGCGTTTGACGAAGAGCGCCACTGACAACGGGTCCTTGCGCGGCGGCTTGGTGTCGCTGACCTCGACGCCGGAGGCGACATCGACACCCACGGCCGGCACGTCGCGCACGGCCTGGGCGACGTTGGCTGGCTTCAGGCCGCCGGCGAGCATGACCGGCATCTCGTTGGCGATCTGCGCGGCCGCGCCGCGGTCGGCGATGTGGCCGGTGCCACCAAGCATCTGACCGACGGCCGCATCGATGAGGATGCGCTGTGCGCCAGCCGCGCGCCACAGGCGCGCGGCGTCGAGTGACGCGGCCGAGTCCTTGCCGACGCGGACGACCTTCCAGAACGGCCGCGCTGGATGGGCGTGGCCGTCGATCGTTTCGTGCCCGGAGAGCTGGACCATGTCAGGATCCACCGCGGCCGTCCACGCAGCAAGCTCAGCGTCGCTCGCATCTGCCACAACTAGCACGACTCGCGGCGGACTCGCCATCGACCGAGCGACGGCGGCGAGAGCGGCGGCTCGCTCAACTTCCAGCGCACGTGGCGTCCCGGCGACGAGGTTCAATCCGATGAAGTCGGCACCCGCCGCGCACGCCGCGCGCACGCCGTCCTCATCGACGATGCCGCAGATCTTGACCTCCGGCGCGCGGTCTGCCGCGGCCAGGTCAGCCGGCATCCGGCCGGCGGCGACGAATGCAGCCGTGGCCGCCGCGGGATCTGGCGCGCGCATCAGCGCCTCGCCGATGAGGGCCGCGTCGAAGCCCAACGCGCGCAAACGGACGATGGTGGACGCGTCGCTGACGCCCGATTCGGCAACGATCAAATGGTCATCGGGCACGGCTGCGCGCAAGCGCTCGGCGCGCGCGACATCCACTTCCAACGTGTTCAGGTCGCGGTTGTTGATCCCGATCAGGAGCGCGTCGCTGGCCAGGGCACGGTCCAGTTCGCGCGCGTCATGAGCCTCAACAAACGGCTCCAGCCCAAGCGACCTCGCCTCCCGAACGAGCGCGCGCAGCTCGCGCGACCGGTGCAGCACGGCCAGCAGCAGAACCACGTCCGCACCGGCATCGCGCAGCAGCTCCAGCTGCGCGGCGGAGACAACGAAGTCCTTGGCCAGGATCGGGACGCGGACGGCGGCACGCACCGCCCGCAGATCGTCCAGTGAGCCGTTGAACCAATGTGGCTCGCACAGCACGGAGATCGCCGACGCGCCGCCGCGCTCGTAAGCCCGCGCTCGCGCCACGACATCATCGTTCGCACCCAGCTCGCCCACCGAGGGCGAGCGTCGTTTGACCTCCGCGATCACGTGCAGGCCCGGTCGTGCGAGCGCGGGCAGCAGCGGACGCGGCACTGACGCCGCGCCAGCCTCGCGCGTGAGCGGGCGCTGCTCCGTGATCTGCGCAGCGAGATCGGCCGCTCGACGAGCGGCGATTTCGTGGACGATGCCGCGTCTGTGGATCGCGACAGTCATGCGGCGCTCTCAGCAGTTGTGGCCGCGCGCGGCTGGCGGAGCCTGTCAAGCAGTGCCCGCGCGCGTCCGCTATCGATCGTCGTCGCCGCGAGATGCACCCCGTGGCGCAGCGTGGGCACGCGGCCCGCGACGAGCAGTGCCGCTCCCGTGTTGAGCAGCACGACATCGCGCCGCGCACCAGACGCACCATCAAGGATGCTTTCGATGATCCGGGCGTTCTCCATCGCGTCGCCGCCGCGCAGCTCCGCGCTCGACGCCGTCACGAGGCCCAAAGCGGACGAGTCGATGCGCCGCTTGCGCACGCCTCCCGACGACACGTCGTAGGCCACTCCACTGCCGTCGAGCGGCAGCTCGTCGACTCCGTCGCCGTGGACGACGTAGGCGCGTTCCGTGCCCAGGTGGTGGAGGACGTGGGCAACCTTGGCCGCGGTGGTCCGATCGGCGACCCCGATCATCTGGCGTCGAACGCCGGCGGGGTTCGTCATGGGACCCAACAGGTTGAACGCCGTGGGCACGCCCAACTCGCGGCGTACGGGACCAGCGTGGCGCATAGCCGGGTGGTAGCTCGGGGCGAACAGGAACGCGAAACCGTCCCTCATCAACACCTGGGTCGCCTCCGCTGGCGAAAGATCTATCGGAATCCCGAGCGCCTCCAGGACATCCGCTGAACCGGTCGCAGAGCTCATCGCCCGGTTGCCGTGCTTGGCCACGGGCACTCCCGCCGCGGCGACAACCAGGGCAGATGCGGTCGAGATGTTGAACGTTTTGGAGCCATCGCCGCCTGTGCCGCAGGTGTCGATGGCGCCGTCTGGCGCCGCCACGGACACGACTCGCTCGCGCATGGCCATGGCGAATCCGGTCAGCTCGTCGACCGTCTCGCCGCGCTTGCGCAGCGCGAGCAGGAGGCCGCCCAACTGAGCCGGCGTCGCCTCGCCGTCCATGACCTGGGCCATGGCCGCATGCGCGTCTGCCGTTGACAGCGAACCGCCGCTCATCACGTGCGCGATCGCGGATCTGACGGCGTCAGTCATGCCGCTGCTCCGGCGATGCCCTTGAAGCAGAAGTCGCGTGTCGACTCCAGGATCTCCGGCGTCCCTTCTTCGCAGCGGCGCAGGAAGCGGGCCAAGATGCGCGGCCCGTCGGGTGTCAAGACCGATTCGGGATGGAACTGCACGCCTTCGATCGGCAGGGTCTTGTGGCGGATGCCCATGACCACGCCGTCGTCGGCAAGCGCGCTGACGACCATCTCCGCCGGCAACGTGCCGGCATCGACGCACAGCGAGTGGTAGCGCGCGGCCGGGAAGGGCAGCGGCATGCTCGCGAGGTAGCCCTTGGCGTCGTGGCGGACCGTCGATGCTTCGCCGTGCACGAGCGTGGGCGCACGCACGACGCTGGCGCCGAACGACGCCGCGACAGCCTGCATGCCCAGGCACACGCCGAGCAGCGGCAGCCCGCGCTCGCGGGCGAGCTCAATGGCGGCGATAGAGATCCCGGAGTCGTCTGGTCCGCCTGGCCCGGGCGAGATCAGGATCCCGCGCAGCGGCCGCGCCTCGTCGTGAGCGAGCGCCACGAGCTCATCGGTCGTGATCTCGTCGTTGCGCACGACGCGTACGTCCGCCTCCGCTGCCCGAAGCGCCTGCACGAGGTTGTAGGTGAACGAGTCGTAGTTATCGATGACGAGGATCACTTGGACCTCCCGGCCACGAGGGACTCAGCTTCAGCGCCGGGCTCGGCCTGCTTCGCGGCACCCTCGGTAGCCATCGCGATGGCGCGCTTGATGGCTGCCGACTTGTGCTCGGTCTCTTCGAACTCCTTTTGAGGGACGCTCCCGGCGACGATGCCCGCGCCGGCGTGGACGTGGATCTGGCCGTTTGCCAGCACCGCGCTGCGGATGGCGATCGCGGTGTCGAGCGAGCCGTCGTAGCCCAGGTAGCCGACTGCCCCGCCGTACACACCGCGACGCTCCTGCTCGAGCTCCGCGATGAGCTGCATCGCGCGCACCTTGGGCGCGCCGCTCAACGTTCCTGCCGGGAAGACGGCGCGGAGCGCATCCAGTGCGTCTCGTCCGGGTTGAAGCTCACCCTCGACGTGGCTGACCAGGTGCTGAACGTGGCTGAAGCGCTCGACCTGCATGTAGCGGCTGACCGCGACGGAGCCGGGCTTGGCGACACGGCCTACGTCGTTACGCGCCAGGTCAACCAGCATCACGTGCTCTGCCCGTTCCTTGCGATCGGCGAGGAGGTCTGCAGAGAGCTCATCGTCGGCCGCGGCCGTGGCGCCACGCGGCCGCGTGCCGGCGATGGGGTGAGTGAGGAGCCTGTCGTGTTCGACCCGGAGGAGGAGTTCCGGGCTGGCGCCCACGACTTCGAAATCGGGCATGCGGACGAAGAAGAGATACGGACTCGGACTGACCCGACGCAGTGCGCGGTACAGACCAATGCCGCTGGTTTGACCGGCGTCGAAGCTCTGCCGCCGGGCAAGCACGACCTGGACCACATCGCCACCGACGATGTGCTCCTTGGCCGCTTCGACAGCGGAGATGTATTCCTCGCGGCTCAGGTTGACGTCACTGCCCGCCGGCGCGGCTGGCGCTGCGCCCCTTGCCGGATAGGACGGTGCCGCGGCCGTTCGGTCGAGCGCGTCGAGCAGGCCGCGCTCGGCGATGCGGTAACGCGCGTCGAAGTCGGGCGCTTCCGAGTGCAGCGCGGCGATCGCCGACATCGTGTGGGTCAGGTGGTCCATGACGATGACCAGGTCCGTTTCCATGAAGGCCGCGAGCGGCACGCCGACGGGATCGCGGCCGGGAAGCGGAACAGTCGGCTCGAAGGCGCTCACCGCGTCATAAGCCAACGTCCCCACCGCGCCACCCGTGAAGCGCGGCATGTCCGCCAGCGGCGCCACTTTCCGCCGCGGCATGAAGCGGCGCAGCGCATCGAGCGGATCCGCCGCAGGCGAGATCTCCGCCGGCAGCTCAGTCACGTGCTCGACGCCGACCGGCCGAGTCCTGGTGATCGCCTTGCCGTCGCGGACCTCCAGCAGGCGGCGAGGCAGAATGCCCAGGAAGGAATAGCGGCCCAGGCGCTCGCCGCCCTCGACGGACTCGAGCAGGTACGCGGGCGAGCCGTCGTCTAGCGCCAGGAACGCGCCGATCGGGGTCTCGAGGTCCGCATCACGCGTGGCGCGCAGCAGCACCGTGTCGTAGTCGGCAGCGAGGCGCTTCGCCTCAGTGCGTGAGATCGGCTCTTCGGTGAGTGTGGCCACTGTGTTTGCTCCGCAGAATCAAAAACGACCAATCGTCGCTGGGACGAAAGGTCGTGCCTTCCGCGGTGCCACCCTCATTCGGCTGTGCCGCACTCTTTGACCGGCGGAGCGGCTCTCGTGTCGCTCGACTGGCGCTGCCCTGTATCGCTGGCGCTCTGCGCCGGAGCCTACTTGGTCGTCGTCTTCGACTTCCGTTCGGTCCGGAGGCTCCCGGGTCCATTCGCCTTCGTCGCCAGCCCGGCTCGCACCAACCGCCGGGTCTCTGTCCTGGCTGACCGTCGACTACTCGTCCCGATCACTGCCCATGTATTCGTGATGTGCCGCGCAGTCTGGTCGCGATTCCGAAAACCGTCAAGCGCCCGCGTCGGCCGGCATTAGCGCGAAGGCCTCCACGTGGCGAGGCCGGACGATGGAGAAGTGGCGCCGGTCCAGGGTGTAAATCGAGCGCGCGCCCAGACGCTCGGCAACTGCCATGACGGCCGCATCGACAAAACCCAAGTCAGCGTCCTGGTAGGTCCGCAACAGGTCCGCGACGCGCCCGAAGTCGGCGTCAACAAGGGGCTCGAGCGTCCAGCCTGCCGACGGAAGCGCAGCGAAGAACGCGGCTTCGGCGTGGCTACCCAGGCGCGATGACAGCAGCCATCCGATCTCCGGCAAGATGGCCTGCGGCGCGACAAGCAATTCGCGCTCGTTCGCCAGCGCTCGTTTGCATGTCGTGTGGGCGGGATCGCGCGCGTTGGTCAGCGCGAGCACGAAGCCCGTATCTAGGATTGCCGGCAATCAGTAGTTTTTCGCTGATCGGACGTCGATCGCGTCCGGCCAGCTCTGCTCGAGGATCTCCTCGGCGTTCTCGCCCGTGGGAGATCCCTCCCAATCGAACATGCCCACGAGTGCCGGGAGCTCCTGAACCTCTTCCTGCCCATCCGCCACGTAGCGTTCAAGGGCCTCGCGGACCGCGTGGCTCGTCGTAACTCCGCGCCGGCGGGCGAGGGCGCTCACCTCGGCGAGAAGTCGCTGGTCGGCCAGGATCGTCGTCCGCTTCATATGCATATGACACCATATGAAGTGCCTATCCACAAGTGTCCTCGCGTCGCGGCCCGTTCACCCGTTTGACAGCGGCTGAAAAAGGGCTACGCTCCGCGGTCCGATGACCAATCGTTACTGGTATTACGTCTAGCGGGTACGAGGCCGCCGAGCATTGCTCGGTAGCAAGATGGCTCGTGCCCGCACAACGCAGGCGCCGCAAGGCGACTGCGTTTTTGTTTACTCGGAAAGGGCAGTTCAGATGATCGTGGTGATGAAGGCGGGAGCGCCCAAGGCGGAGATCGACGCCGTCTGTGGGCTGATCCGCAGTGAAGGTCTGGAGGCCTTCGTGAGTGAGGGCCAGGAGCGCGTGATCATCGGTGTCGTGGGCATCGACATCGATCGCGTCGCCCACGTTGGCACGATGCCCGGCGTGGAGCAGGCGATCCGCGTCACGTCGCCCCACAAGCTCGCCAGCCTGGAGCACCAGCGCGATCGAACGCGCATCAAAATCGGCGGCAGGAACGGCATTCCAATAGGGGCCGGCGCTCCGCTCGTGGTCATGGCCGGCCCGTGCTCGGTCGAGTCGCCGGAGATGCTGATCGAGACGGCGACCTTCGTGAAGCACGAGGGCGCGCATGTGCTGCGCGGCGGCGCGTACAAGCCACGTACCTCGCCGTACGCGTTCCAGGGGCTGGGCGAGGACGGGCTCAAGCTGCTCGCAACGGCGAAGGCCTCGACCGGCCTCCCGATCGTCTCGGAGATGACCGACGCCAGCCAGATGGAGCTGTTCGAGGAATACGTCGACATCATCCAGATCGGCTCGCGCAACATGCACAACTTCACGTTGCTGCGTGCCGCCGGCCAGGGCCGAACGCCGGTGCTGCTCAAGCGTGGCTTTGGCGCCACGATCGACGAGTGGCTGATGGCGGCCGAGTACGTCCTCTCGGCGGGCAATGCCAACGTGATCCTGTGCGAGCGCGGCATCCGCACGTTCGAGCGGGCCACGCGCAACACGCTCGATCTCTCGGCCGTGCCCGTGTTGCGCGAGATGACGCACCTGCCCGTCGTCGTCGACCCGTCGCACGGCACAGGCAAGCGCTCGCTGGTCGCGGCCATGTCGATGGGCGCTGCCGCAGTTGGCGCCGATGGACTGATCATCGAGGTTCACCCGGATCCGCCACACGCGCGCAGCGACGGCGACCAATCGCTCTCCTTCCCGGAGTTCGGGGCGCTGATGGATGAGCTGCGCCGCCAGGAGTTCCTGCGCCGTGGCGAGAGCGGAGCGAAGCGAATGGTCGCCGTGCCGGCCAGCGTTGAGGGCATGCGCGAGCGCATCGATGACATCGATGGGCAGCTCCTCGGACTCGTCGACGAGCGCGCGCAGATCTCGCTCGCAATCTCCGAGGCGAAGGGCACGAACGGCCACGGCCACGACGCGCGCCGCGAGCACGAGCTCCTCGAGCGAGCACGGACGATGACGAGCGGCGCATTGGATGGCGCGGAGCTGGAGATGGTCCTGGCGGCCATCGTCAAGGCATCGCGCCAGATGCAGCGGCGCCACGCGCAGGAGCAGCGCGAGGGAGTTCGGGCCGCGGGATGACGGTCGTCGCGTCGCAGGCACTTCGACCAGCCGCGGCCTTGCGCGGGACGATCGAGCTGCCCTCGGACAAGTCGATCGCGCACCGGGCACTGATCTGTGCTGCGCTCGCCCACGGGGATTCGCGGGTAAACCTGCGCACGCCGGGGGAGGACGTCCGATCGACCCTTGGCGCCCTGCGATCACTGGGCGTTCAAGCTGCGACGACCGAGTTGGACGATGGGCTTGCGCTCACGATCGCAGGGCTTGGCGACGCTGACTCGATCGGACGGCTGGGCGCTGGAGTCGGCGACTGCGGCAACTCGGGCACGTCCATGCGTTTGCTAGCCGGTGCACTCACGAGCGGCTCCGGCAGCGCCACGCTGACGGGCGATGAGTCGCTCAGCCGGCGGCCTATGACGCGCGTCGCTGATCCGCTGCGCGCAATGGGCGCGCAAATCGACCTCGAGGATGGCCACGCCCCGGTCGTCGTCCGGGGCACGCGGCCACTGATCGCCGCCCATCACCGCTTGAACGTGGCGAGTGCCCAGCTGGTCGGTGCGATTTCGTTCGCGGCGCTGGCGGCCAACGGCACGACCACGGTCACCGTTCCGGGCCTCGTGCGCGACCACACGGAGCGGATGCTCTCCGCACTGGGCGCCGATATAGCGCGGACGACTGATTCGAACGGCACGGCAGCTGCAATCAAGGGACCGAGCGGCCTGCGGGCTTTCGAGCTCGACGTGCCTGGCGACTTCTCTTCGGCGTCGGCGTGGATCGTTGCTGGGGCACTCCACGCCGACGCCCATCTTCACCTCAAGGACGTCGGGCTCAATCCAACTCGCACCGCGCTCCTCGATGTCCTGCGCGCGATGGGCGCTGACGTTCAATCGGCAGTCACCAGGGAGCAAGCGGGAGAGCCCGTCGGCGACATCCAGGTTCGCGGCGGCCGAGCGCTACGTGCGATCTCGCTTGGCGCGGCCGATGTCGCGCCGCTCATCGACGAGTTGCCGCTGCTGGCCGTGGCGATGGCCGCCGCGCAGGGCACGAGTGAGGTCCGCGGCGCATCCGAGCTGCGCGTCAAGGAGTCTGACCGGATCGCCGCAATGGCCACGGCCCTGACGGCGATCGGCGCGAACGTCGAAGAGCTGGAAGACGGCTGGCGCATTGCCGCAGGCCGTCCACTCGACGCCAGCATCGTCACCCATGCCGATCATCGGATCGCGATGGCCATGGCCGTCGCCGCGTGGACCGGCGTCGCTTCGAGCGTCGTACTCGACGACCCGGGTTGCGTGGCCATCTCCTACCCGACTTTCTGGCGGGACGCACGTTTGATCGGTATCGAATCGTGAGACGCCTGCGTCTACTGACCGCGGGGGAGTCGCATGGCCCCGCGGTGTCGGGCGTCCTCGAAGGCTTGCCATACGGATTGCGCATCTCGACGCCGAACATCAATCGGGATCTGCGCCGGCGCCAGCACGGTTATGGCAGCGGCCGACGCATGCTCATCGAGCAGGACCAGGTCGTGTGGATGGGTGGCCTGCGTTTCGGTCGGACGCTTGGTTCCCCGCTCGCTTTTCGCATCGAGAACCGCGATTTCGAGAACTGGAAGGACCGCATGACGCCTGAGGCGCTGCCGGCGCGCGGCCGACCAAAAGCGGTCACCCTGGCGCGACCAGGGCACGCCGACCTCGCGGGTGCGGTCAAGTACGGCACGGATGACGTGCGCGACGTCCTCGAGCGCGCATCGGCACGGTCAACCGCGGTGCGGGTACTGGCCGGGTCGGTCTGCCGTCAGCTGCTCGCGACAGCAGGCGTGCAGATCTGGAGCTACGTCGAGCAAGTGGGGCCGATTCGCGCGTTCCCTGATGCCGCAGACTCGCTCGAGCGCGTCCCCGAGGGCTGGTCTGCTGCCGATCTTGCCGATCCGTCCCCACTGCGCTGTCCCGATCCCGCCGCGGAGGCGCTGATGATCCAGGCGATCGATCGCGCGGCGGATGAGGGCGACTCGATCGGTGGCGCTTTTGTGGTCGTTGCGACGGGCATGCCGATGGGCCTTGGCTCTGCCGCCGAATGGGACACGCGGCTCGACGGCGCGCTGGCCGGCGCATTCATGGCCATCCCTGCGGTCAAGGCGGTGGGCATCGGCGCGGGCTTCGACGTGGCGGGCAAGCGCGGGAGCGAGACCCACGACGAGGTCCTGGCGGAAGGCGAGGGGCTGGCTGCGCGGCACGAACCGTGCCGGCGGCATCGAGGGCGGCATGAGTAATGGGATGCCCATCGTCATTCGTGCCGCGGTCAAGCCGGTGCCAACGATGCGCAAGCCGCTCGACTCAGTCGACATCGTCAGTGGCGAAGCCGGCCGCGCGCACATCGAGCGCAGCGACGTCGCGATCATGCCGCGCGCCGCGATCGTGGGTGAGGCGATGGCCGCCTTGGTGCTTGCGGACGCGTTGCTGACGAGCTTTGGTGGCGACACGATCGGCGACCTGCGCGCCGCCGTCGCCCGGCGACGGCGGCGCGAGAAGCGGCCCCACTGACGTGGCCACGGTCCGGCTGCTTGGCGAACACATCAGCTACTCGGCATCGCCGCAGATGCAGGCAGCGGCCTTCGCCGTGCTTGGCCTCGATCATCGCTACGAGCTGGCCGACGTCACGGCCGCAGATCTGCCCGCTGCTGTCGCTGCGTTACGCGACGCTGACGTCCTCGGTGCAAACGTGACCGTGCCGCACAAGGCCGCGGTCATGCCGCTGCTCGACGAGATCGACCCTGGCGCCATCGCGGCCGGGGCGGTCAACACGATCGTCAACCGCGACGGCCGGCTGATCGGCTCGAACACGGACGTGCCCGCGATCGCCGATGAGATTCGCCGCCTGCGCGCGGCGCCAGCGCACGCGGTCGTGCTTGGCGCAGGCGGCGCCGCACGCGCCGTGGCAGTGGCGTTGAGCGACATCGGCACGACAGACGTCGTGATGGTCTCGCGCGCAACTTGGTCGCAGCTGCCCGTCGTTGCTCCGAGAAGCGGACGTGCTCGTCAACGCGACGCCGGTCGGCACCAACGCGGACGAATCACCGCTGAGTCCGGCTCTGCTCGATCGGAACTTCGCGGTGCTCGACCTTGTCTATCGACCCAGCCCGACGCGCCTTGTCCACGACGCACGAGCGTGCGGGCTGGAGGCGCGTGCGGGTGCCGGCGTGCTGCTCGGCCAGGGCTGGCGCAGCCTGCGAGGCGTGGCTAGAGATCGAAGTTTCCGAGGACGTCAAGCGTGCGATGGCCGACGCACTCGCCGACGAGCTCGGAGCTGGCGCCGATGTCTGACGGCATCGTCCTGACCGGCCTGCCCGGCAGCGGCAAGACAACCGTCGGCCGCCTCGTCGCCGAGCGTCTTGGGCGCCAGCTCATCGACATCGACTGCGAGGTCGAGCGAGTCAGCGGCAGCCACCCGGCGCAGATCCTGGCGCGCGACGGCGAGGCCCGCCTGCGCGAGTTGGAACGCACCGCGGTCGCCAACGCCGTGACGACTCGCGGCGCCATCATCGCGACAGGCGGTGGCACGGTGCTCGACCCGCTCAATCGGTGGCAGCTCATGGAGCACGGCTTCCGCGTTCGACTCGACGCCTCGATCGACCAGCTGGCCGCTCGACTGCGCGCGGACACGACCACGCCAAGGCCGCTGCTGGGCGGCGACCTGGAGGCTGGACTCGCGCGAACGGCGCAAACGCGCTCCCCTGTCTACGCCGCAGTCGATGACGTCGTCGACGCCTCCGGATCAGCCGACTCGATCGCCGATGCTGTCATCGCCGCGCACGCCAGCCACCACAGCGGCTGGCGGCCACTGCTCGACATGGAGTTCGAGCGCCACCATCCCATGGGGCCGCCCAACGGTCGACTGCTGATGGGCCGTGGCCTCAACCGCGACATCCTGGAGGTCGGTGGCAATCCGGCGTTCGTCGTCGATCGCCGCGCGCCGTCGATCGGCGACACAGGCTCGCGCACCTACGAAATGGAAGGTGGCGAGCAGGTCAAGACGATGGCCGAGCTGGAGCGTTTGCTCGGGTGGCTGAGCGGCATCCACATGGAGCGCTCCGATCCGTTGGTCGTGATCGGTGGCGGGACAGTCGGCGATCTGGGCGGGCTGGCCGCGGCGCTGCATCGGCGTGGCGTTCCGCTGGTGAATGTGCCCACGACCTGGCTCGCGCAGGCGGATTCGGCGATCGGGGGCAAGGTCGCGATCGATCTGCCCGACAGCCAAGAACGGCGTTGGCACGTTTTGGCCGGCGTCGCTGATCGTTGAGGACGCGGACATGTTGACGACCCTGCCGGTGGAGAGGCGCCGCGACGGCATGGCCGAGTGCCTGAAGGCCGGCCTGATCGGTGATCCCATGCTGTGGCAGCTGGTCGAGGAGCGCGGCGTCGCGGCGCTGCACGGCGAGGACGCTGCCGCCGCCTACGCCATCACTGAGCGCGCCGTGCGGCTCAAGATTGGCATCGTGGATCGCGACCCATACGAGACCGGCGAGCGGCGCAAGCTCAACCTGGGCCACACGCTGGGCCACGCGCTTGAGATCGAGAGTGGCTACTCGCTCGCCCACGGCGCGGCCGTGGCGCTGGGCCTGCGCGCCGTCGCCCACATCGGCCAACAGCGCGGCGCGCAGGCCGCAGCTGGCCGAGCAAATTGACACGGTCCTTGCCGCGCTTGGCTTCGACCTGACGCGTCGCTTCGACCGAGCGGCCGTGATCGCGGCCACACTCGGGGACAAGAAGCGCGAAGGCGGCGTGCAGCGCTGGATCCTGCCCATGGCCGTTGGCGAGGTCGTCGAGGTCGGCGACGTGACACCAGCAGAGCTCGACGCGGCGCTCGACGTGATCGCGGCATGAGGATCCTGCTGCTCAACGGGCCGAACCTGGGCCGGCTTGGCAAACGTCAGCCTGAGATCTACGGCACGACCACCTTGCCCGAGGTTGTTCAGCGTGCCAAGGCGCACGCCGCTGCCAAGGGCGCAACGCTCGTCGACTTCCAGTCCAACCACGAAGGGGAGTTGATCGACCGCCTGGAGGACCTCGACTTTGACGCAGTCGTGATCAACCCGGGCGCCTTTGGCCATACGAGCTACGCGCTGCGCGACGCGATCGAGGGCATCGGCAAGCCCACGGTCGAGGTCCACATCAGCGACGTGCACAAGCGCGAGCCGTTTCGACACGTTCTGGTGCTGGAAGATGTCGTCATTGGCCAGGTCATCGGCCGTGGCATCGACGGATATAACGAGGCGATCGATCTGCTCGTGGACCACGCGCAATGACTGACGCGAAGCACGCGATCGTCACGGGCGCGGCGTCCGGCATCGGGCGCGCCACGGCCGAACGGCTGTTGCGCGACGGCTGGCAGGTCACCGGCATCGATCTGAACGCGGCCATGCCGGCCGGCGTGACTGTCGTGGTTGGTGATGCGGCCGATTCGACGATCATCGAAGCGGCGCTTGAGGCTTGCCACGGCCAATTGCACGGCCTCGTGTGCGCCGCGGGGCTGCCGCCGAACGCGAGCTGGGATGACGAGGCGGCCTGGGACGAATTGCTGCGCGTGGATCTGACGGGTCCCTACCGCGCGGTCGTGGCCGCGATGCCGGCGTTGTCCGATGCGCATGGCTCGGTGGTTTTCGTCGGCTCGATCGTCGGGCCTGTTGAGGGATCGCTGCGTTCGCCCGGGTACGCCACGGCCAAGTCGGGGCTGGAGGGCCTGGCTCGTTCACTGGCCCTCGTCGGCGCGCCGGCTTCCGTGCGCGTCAACGTGGTCGAGCCCGGCGCGATCGACACGCCACTCGATCCACCGCGTTTTCCGCCTCATGATCGGCCGGATGTGCCGCTCGGCCGAATGGGCACGGCCGATGAGGTCGCCGCGGCCATCTGCTTCCTGCTCAGCGACGACGCCAGCTACGTGACCGGATCCGTGCTCCGCGTCGACGGCGGCCGCTCGGTCCTGCCACCAGGTTCCGCGATCCGCCGGTAGGCGGCGCGTGCCTGCGGCATCCACCGTGGCGGTCCGGGCACGACCGATGTCCAGCCCCTAACCGCCAGGCTCAAGCCGCGCGCCAACCTGTCGTGCCCGGCATCCCACGGGATGCCGAACTCTTCGCGCAACCGCGCCGGCACGAGCGCCATTCCGGGCAGCGCGAGCAGATCCACGACAGTGCCCGGCAACAGCGGCAGTGGCGGGCGCAGGATCATCGGCGAAAGCCGGATTGCCGTCGGTGTCGGGTGGATGGGACCTTCCGGAGCGAGCATCCGCTCCCAGTAGTCGGTCAGTGCGGGCCAGTCGGCCGGGCTCAACGACAGGGGGATGCCCAGCCGGACACCGACCGAGCGCGCCTCCTGCCAGAACTGCTCGCGCTCGCTTGCGGACAGCGGTCCGACCCAGCGCGAGTAAGCCTCGACGCTCGACTTGATCAGCGTCACCTGGACCCACAGCAGCAGCTCCGGATCCAGCGCGCGATAGCCCTCGCCACGGACGCTGGCATGAACCGAGTTCAGCCGGCGGACCGCGGCTTCGGCCCGCCTGCCGTCGCCAAAGATCAGATCCATTGTCGTGATCAGCGTGCCGCGTAGCCGGGCGATCGGGTCCTGCTCGAAGGTCGAGTGCTCGGCGACGCCGGCCGCGACGAGCGGATGCGCGACCTGAAGGAGCAGCGCCGCAGGGACCTGCGCCGAGCAGCACGGCCTCGCGATTGATGCGCCACATCATCGAATCGGGCCCGTAGAAGCCAAGCACCGGGTCGGCGCGCGCGCGTTCGATCACACTGTCAATCGTGGCCTTCGATCTGATTGTTCGCAACGGCACGCTCGTCACGAGCGCGGGCCGTGCCGTACGGGACATCGCCATCAGCGACGGCCGCGTCGCGGACGTGAGTGCAGGCATTGCTGCGACGGCCGCTGACGAGATCGACGCCCAGGGCCTTTTCGTCGTGCCGGGGCTGATCGACGCTCACGTTCATTTCCGAGAACCAGGCCTGGAATATGAGGAGACGTGGCTGACCGGCACGCGCGCTGCTGTCATGGGCGGGGTCACGACCGTGCTCGACATGCCCAACACGGTGCCTCCGACCGACACGGTCGACCGAGCGCGGGCCAAGCTCGCCCTCGCCACGAGCACCGCCTACTGCGACTTCGGGATCTTCGGGTTGCTCGGTGAATTGGAGGAGTCGGTGGCCGAGCTGGCGAGCTCCGGGCTGATCGTCGGTCTCAAGGCGTTCATGGGACCGACCACCGGCAATCTCCGAGCTCCTGACGATGACGGCCTGCGACGTGCACTCCGGTCGCGCACGATGCCGGATTGCGGGTGGCGTTTCACGCCGAGGACCGCGAGCTTGATCGAATCGTCCGAGGCGACGCTGCGTGGCGCGGCTGGACGCACTGATGCGCTGGCGCACCTTGAGTCACGGCCGGCGGAAGCGGAAGTTGCCGCGATCGATCGCGCGGCGCGGCTATTGCACGAGACGGGGGCGAGCGGCCACATCTTGCATCTGTCGAGTGCGGCCGGATTGGCGGCCGTGGAGCGCTGGCGGGCAGCGGGCGTGGACCTGACCTGCGAGGTCACGCCGCATCACCTGTTCCTGGATCGGGACGTTTACGCCACGGCCGGGGGAGTGGCACGCGTCAATCCGCCTATCCGCGGCGGCGAGGATGCGACCGCACTGCGCGCCGCGCTCGCCGACGGCCGCATCGACTACGTCGCCACGGACCACGCGCCGCATCTGCGCAGCGGACAAGCAGCGCGCCTCGATCTGGGACGTGCCGTCAGGCTTTGCCGGCGTCGAGACGATGCTGCCGTTGCTCCTGACGCGTGGCGTTCAACGAAGGCTGGCTGACGCTCGAGCGCCTCGTTCAGGCGACGTCTGAAGCCCCGGCGAAGACATGGGGACTGTGGCCGCGCAAAGCGAGCCTCCAACCCGGCAGCGACGCTGACCTGACGATCATCGACCTCAATCGCCGCGGCACCATCGCCGCCGCGGACCTTCACGGCCTGAACAACCTGTCGCCCTTTGAAGGCATGGCCACGATCGGCGCACCTGTCGCCACGATCGTCCGCGGCCAGATCGTGATGCGCGACGGCCAAATGATGAATTCGATCAAGCCGAGCGCCGGCGAGCCGGTCCACAGTTAGGCCATGGTCACGAACTCGATCGACACGGACACGTTTGCGGGCTTCGTCGAGGCGGTTGCGCGCAACCTCGGCGACGGCTCGGTTCGTTCCGACGGGTTCGCGGCGCAGGCGTTCCTTTCCCGCTCGCAGTTCGACCGAGTCATTCGGGCGACGGCGGGCGAACCACCGGCATCATTCCAGCGCAGGGTGCTGCTCGAACGTGCGGCATACCAGCTGGCGACGAGCCGGCAGGGCATCCTCGACATCGCGCTCGAGGCGGGCTATGCGTCGCACGAGGCATTCGTGCGTGCATTCCGACGCGCGTACGGCGTCAACCCGTCGGCCTGGCGCGAGTCACCTCGGCAGATAAAGCTGCCGACTCCCAACGACGTCCACTTCCACCCACCCGGCGGCCTGCGGCTGCCGACCAAGACGGAGATAACTTCAATGGACCTGATCGTGCGCATGGTTGAACACCATGTCTGGCTGGTCGGCGAGATGCTCGACCGAGCCACCAAGCTGACCGATGAGCAACTCGACAAGGAGATCAGCATCTCCGTCGAGGACGTCGACGAAAGCCCGACTCTGCGCTGGCTGCTGTCGCGCCTCGTGGGCCAGATGAACATGTGGAACAACGTGATCCACGACAAGGACTACGACTTCGCGGTCGAGGAGCACGAGTCGGTCGGCTCGATGAAGCAGCGCTTCGCGACGGTCGGACCGGACTTCCTCAACGAGGTCCGCCAGGTCGTGGCCAACGGGCGCCTCGATGACACTTTCGTAGACGCGCACTGCACGCCCGTCGAGATCTTCACCTACGGCGGGATGATCGCCCACGTGCTCAACTTCGCCGCGTTCCGGCGCACGCTCGTGTTGGGCGCGTTCGCCAGTGCCGGCATCACCGACCTGGGCTACGGCGACCCACGCAAGTGGGTCGCCGACGCGGCCTAGTCCAGCGACTTCACCTCGCTCGCGCCAACGAAAGCGGCGAGCTCGACGATCGCGGCATCAACCGCGCGTCGGGTCGCCGCTTTTGGCTGCCCGTCCTCCCAATGCAGCTTGTTGACGACGAGGACGTTCAGTTTGCGATCGACCTGTGAGTCGATGCGGCCGACCAGCTCGTTGTCGTACAGGACGGGCAGCGTGAAGTGCCCGAACTTGCGCTCTTCCTTGGGCACGTACATCTCGAGCTTGTACTCGAAGTTGAACAGCTCCCTGGTCCGATCTCGGTCGTAAATGAGCGGGTCGAACGGCGACAGGAACGTCGTCCGCGACGACACGGGCGGCGAGTCGGCGATTGCCAGCGCTTCCGGCGTCGCCCAGGTTGGCCGTGGCGTAGTCGCGCGTGGCAGGCTGACCGGGATGAGTCGGCCTTCCTCGACGAATTGGTCGATCGTCTTGGGCAGCGTGGGCTTGGGCACCCAGTAGGTGCGCGTCTTGATCTCCCGTAGGTCGGCGACGCCAAAGCGATCCATCGCCAGCGTCAGGCGGCGGGTCGCGTAGTCGTCGTCGCTGAGGGAATCTGTTGGCGCATCGGAAGGGATGACCCGCTCGGGCAGGTCCCACAGTCGTTCCTGACCCTCACGGCCGGCCACGACCACCTCCATGGCCTTACCCATGAACTCGAGCATGCGCGTCGTGTTCTTGCCGTGCGTCCAGCCGCTCGACTGCCAGCCTTTGACGAGCATCGAATCGTCGATGTCGCGTGACTGAAGCGCGCCGCTGTCGCGCAACTGGTCGAGGATCGAGTCGTGGAACTTCTGATTGGTCTTGATCCAGCCCTTGACGTCGTCCCACCGGTCGATCCACGGCCCGCCCTCATAGCGCAGCTCCGGTAGGCGTTCGATCGGAACGTAGAACGCGTTGTGTTCGATCAGCCGGCGATCGCGCCACAGCACGCGATCCAGCGCGCCGCGGTCGTAGTTGCCGATGTGTGTCCAGAGCACCAGGAGTGCGTCTTCTCGACCGTTCGGTCGGGATCGAGCTGGAGCGAACCGAAGTGGCGGATGACCTTGAGGATTGCTTCGGAATCGTCCTTGGGCCGTTGCTCTTTGGCGGCCAGCAGCGACTTGGCAACCGCGATGCGACGGGCAGCTTCGGGCGTGAGAACGACGGGCTGAGTCACCAGCGCAGCCTAATCGGCTGAGTCGAGCTCCTCTAGCACCACGTCCCAGTGGGCCTCGACCAGCTCGAAACGTCGCTGCTCGTTGGCGCGGTGGCCCTCGCGATCAGGAAAGAGCCGCGCGACGAGCTCGTCCTCGCTGTGCGCCTCGATCGCAGCCCAATCGCGGTAGGTGATGGTGACCATCACGTCCCAATCGGCCCGGCCGTCGCCGTGGAAGCGCGGCTGGTAGACCTTGACGTCGAGCATTCGGCCGGACCGGACGCCCTCGCGCAGCAGAGGCAGGTGGTTGCGCCGGAACAGGTCAAGCCACTCGTCGTGGAAGCCCCAGCGGATCTTGTAGTAGTAGGCGACGGTTACAGGAGCGTCAGGCATCGCTATTGCTCACAACCTGAATTGGCATTCCAACTCGCAAGCCGGTGGTGATACTCAACTGCATCGTGGACCTACCCAACGTGCGGACGCCTGCTGCCGATCGCCGGTTCGCCGGCATTGGTATCGCTGGAGGGATTCATGGCTCGCGCTCGGAATTCTCACGTCGACCCAGGGTCCTGAAACCGAGGTCTTCCTGAGCCGGCTTTGGGCGCCGTTGCTCCTCGCGATGGCGCTCGGCTTCGTCGGTCTTCGCCGGTCGTCGAGCTATCGCCCTTCACCGTTGGTTCAGGAGGGCCTGGGCATCGTAGTCGTGGGCCTGCTGGCCATGGCTGCCGGCAACATCGCCGAGTACTGGCTGTTCGTCGACCAGCCACACGGATCAATAAATGCGCGCAATCTCAGCTGGGTGGGACTCTTGTTCGGCTTTCTGGGCGTTGCCCTCGGAGCAACCCTGGCGGGAATTGGCATCCTCAGGGGCGGCAGGGGTCCACGGTGGCTCGGTGTTTCCCTTGCCGTGTTCATTCCGGCGACCGTGGTCGCCGCGGCGATATCGGTGAGTCTCCTGTTCGCGCCGCTCGGGTTGATGGCTGTTCTCGTCGGTACCAGAGGGCTGCAGGCAGGTCTACCCGCTCCGTCGGCGTGAGCCCGAACTGCTCAGTCGCCGTCGTAGTGCTTGAAGATGACCGCCCCGTTGTGGCCGCCCAGGCCCACGTTGTCGCTGATCGCGTAACGGATGGGCATCGAGCGCGATGAGCCGCTGACGACGTTGAGGTTGATCTCCGGGTCAGGGTCGCGGTAGTTCAACGTGACCGGCGCGCACTGGTTGTGAACGCTGAGCACCGTGAAGACGCCTTCGACCGCCCCGGACGCACCCATCAGGTGGCCGGTCATGGACTTGGTCGCGCTGATCGCGATGTCCGGCGTGTGATCGCCGAAGACAGCCCAGAACGCCTGCGCCTCGCGCAGGTCGCCCAGCGGCGTGGACGTGCCGTGCGGATTGATCAGGTCCACCTCGTCGGCCGGAACGCCGTGGCGCTCGAGCGCCTGGATCAGAGCACGGCGTACGCCATCGCCCTTCTCCACCGGCTGGATCAGATCCCATGCATCGGCAGCTGAGCCGTAGCCCACGACCTCGGCGTAGATCCGCGCACCACGCGCCTTGGCGTACTCAAGGTCCTCGAGCATCATCGCGGCGCTGCCTTCGCCCAGGACGAAGCCGTTGCGCGTCTTGTCGAACGGCCGCGAAACCGTTTCCAGGCCCTCGCCCGGCCGGGGCATGCCCATGCCGCGCATGTTCGAGAAGCCAATGTGCACGAGCTCATGGAGCGGGTTCTCCGTCGCGCCGGCAATGGCCGCGATGTAGTCACCGCGGCGGATGCCCTCAGCCGCCTCGCCAAAGTTGTGCGTGCCGGTCGAGCACGCCGTCACGATGCACATGTTCGAGCCGCGGATGCCTGTCTCGATCGCGATCTGGCCACTGGCCGTGTCGGGCAGCATGTTGGCGATGAAGAACGGCGAGACGGTCCGTGCGCCGCTGTTCTCCCACTTCTGGACGTTCTCCATGAGCAGGTACGGCCCGCCACCGCCACTGCCGAAGATCACGCCGATGTCGTCGCGGTTGTCGTCGGTGATCTTGAGACCCGAGTCCGCGAGCGCCTGCTTGGCGCTGGCGACGCCCATGACGACGTTGCGGTCGGTGCGCCGGATGGCCTTGAAGTCCATCCATTGCGTGCCGTCGAAGTCGTTGACCTCGCCGCTGACCTTGGCCTCGTACGGCGTCGGATCCCAGCGCGTGATCTCGTGTAGTCCGGAACGGCCGTTGACCAGGTTGTCCCACGCGGTGGGCACGTCCTGGCCCACGGGGCTGATGATGCCGAGACCGGTGACGGCGACTCGGCGGGAGAAATCGGGTCGGCGAATGCCCATGGCTAGGCAGTGGCTCCTTGGCTGGTGGTTACGCGGAAGAAATCGGGGATGGCTATTCCATCGGGCGCCGCTTGATCGTCCAGGGCGACAGCCTGGGCTTCGGGCGCGATGCGCTTGATGAGACCGGTGAGCACTTTTCCGGGGCCGACCTCCACGAAGGAGCCGACTCCCTGCTTGGTCATGTATTCGACCGCCGCGATCCAGTCGACGCCGCGGGTGAGGTGCTCGACCAGCTCGGCGCGGCAGTCTTCCGCGGTGGTCAGCGGCTCGAGCGTCGGCGTTGGCCAGCAGCGGTGCGCTCGGGTCGTTGAACTCGACGTCCGCAAGGACGCGCTTCATGCCCTCGGCCGCGCGCGCCATCAGCGGCGAATGAGCCGCGACGCTGACGGGCAGCACGATGGCGCGCTTGGCGCCCAGGTCTTTCGCGGCCTCCGCGGCGGCGTTGACGGCCGCGGTCTCGCCACTGACGACGATCTGGCCGGGTGAGTTGCGGTTGGCAATCGTGAACTCGCCGATCGCGCGGCCCGTAGCTTCAAGCTCAGCGACCTTGTCGTCGGGCAGGCCGATGATCGCGGCCATCGCGCCGTCGTCGGCCGAGCCCTGCATCTGCCGCCCGCGCTCACGCACGAGACGCAGACCGTCGGCGAGTGAGATGACGCCGGCACCGACCATGGCGCTGTACTGACCCATCGAGTGGCCGGCGTAGAAGGCGGGCGTGTGCTCTCCGAGCGTGCGCAGCAGCGCAATCGAATGGGTCAGGATTGCCGGCTGCGAGTTGATCGTCTGGTCGAGCTGCTCGGCGGGTCCGTCGAACATCAGTCGCGATAGCGGCTCGTCGAGCACGAAGTCGGCTGCGTTGTACGTCTCCGCCGCGGCCGGCGAGGACGCCGCGAGGGCCTTGCCCATCCCGACGTACTGCGAGCCCTGCCCGGGGAAGACGAAGGCAAACTGTGGCACGACTCTGACGTTATCAGCGTGAAGTGACGAATAACGGCGAATTGCGTGCAATGATGCATGCATGCAACGCGACCCGCGCGACGACGACAAGGACCTCAGCCCGGCGGTCGCGGCCGCGCGCGACCAGCTCCAGAACCCGCGCCTGCTGTCCGATCGCATCGCGATGGGCCGTGCGCTGTGGCGCGACCTGGTCGTTGGCTTTGCCGCGGACCTGGCGCAGCTCAACCTGGGCTTTGCCCAGCTCGCCGCGCTGTATGCCGCGGACGGAACCCAGACGCTGACCATCGCCGATCTCGCCGAGCGCATCGGCCGCTCGCCGTCAGCGACCAGCCGCGTGGTCAGCTCGCTCGAAGCGCGCGGCCTGGTGCGCCGCCGCGAGGAGGTCGCCGATCGGCGGCAGCGGACGCTCGAGGTCACTCAAGAGGGCAAGAGCATGCTCGCGCGCCTCGACGGCGCGCGAGCCGAGGAGTTCCTGTCGATCGTCCGTCCGCTGCCGCCGGCGGAACGGGCGTTGGTGGCGATGGGTGTCGCGGCGTTGTCGACACACGCGCTGAGTCGGCGCGGCAAGCTGATCAAGGCCTCCGGCGAGGCCGGGCTAGGACTCGGTCAGGCACGCGCCGGTAGGGACCGCGTTCGTGCGGTCGATCGCCTTGAATACGTCTTTGGCGACGTCCGTTGGCGACAGCGCGTAGCCGACCTGCGGCTCCGTCCGCGACTGCGCTGAACGTCACGCCACCGACCGTGCCGTCAGGCAGCACCACCGGACCGCCACTGTCGCCCGGCGCGACGTCGGCCTTCATCTCGATCACGGTGCGGGCGATGATCTGATTGCCGTAGATGTCGCGTCCCAGGGCATCGATCGGTCGCGAGATCAGCGCCGGGATGAGTTGCAATCGGCCGCCGCCCGTGTACCCCAGCGCGGCGGCATCCTCGCCCCTGGTCGGCAGTGTCGGGCTGAACGTCAGTGGCGCGACGTTGAGGTGAGCATCCGTCGCCAGCACGGCGATGTCCTGGTCAGGGTCGAAATAGACGACCTGCGCTTCGTATGCGGTCGAGCGTGCCGTCGAACGACAGCCACACGTTCGTTGAGCCCGGCGACGACGTGGGCATTGGTCACGAAATGGTCCGCCGACACGGCAAAGGCCGTGCCGCTGACGAAGTTGCCGCACGAGATGGCGTCGACTTTCAGCGTCGAGGCACGCGCCGCCGCTGCGATCTGATCGGCCTCAGCCTGAGTAGGGCCGCCGGCGGGGATGTCGGCCGGCGGCGGCGCGCCAACGAACACCTCCGGCAGACCGGTCGACTCGATCAGCTGGCCAAGCTGCGCGGCGAGGATCGTCGGCGACGGCAGGTTCGCGTCGAGCGCCTGCACGATGGCCGATTGGCGTGCCTCCGTCGCGACGCCGGCCAACGGCAGTGCCGCGGCCAGGCCGCCCATCAGCCACACCAGGAACAGGCCGCGCACCAGGCCGAACGCCGCGCCTGCACCGGTATCCACGCCACCCACCACACCGCCGGTCATGCGCCGCCGGAGCTGATGCGCCGGCGGCGCTTCCCAGGGCCTGAGCCACGAGCACGATCGCGGCGATGACGCAGATGACGATCATGCTGCGCAGGAACGGATCGAGGCCCAAGCAACGCTTTCGCCGCGGCTGGCGCGGCAAGGACGACGATGACGACGCCGACCACGAAACCCGCGAGCGCGAGCGCCTGGATGACGAAGCCGGAGCGCCAGCCCAGGTAGACGGCGATGCCGATGATCAGCAGCGCGAGCAGGTCGATGAAGTTGACCGAGTCGATCACGTCGCGGACCAGCCCTTGGCACGGTCGATCTCGATCCTGATCACCGGTCGCGTCTCGAGCGCGTGCGTCGCGTATTGGGCGTACTTGGCGCGCAGCAGGCGCACCGCGTTGGCGTGCTCGGGCGCCGACTCATCGTCGGGGCCGATCAAGCGCGCGGTGCCTGACAAGCGCAGCCAGCCAAGCGCCGACCAGTCTTCGTCCCAGTGGTCCACGAGTACGTAGACGCGCGGCCGCTGCTCGATGTCATGCACGCGGGCAAGCTCGCGCGGGTCGGCGACGGTCTTGGGCTTTTCGTCGAGCGCGGTGTAGATGACGCCGTCTTCGAAAACGAACGTGATCGGCACGAGTCGCGGCGATCCATCGCGCGCGATGGTGGCAAGCACGGCCCGACGTGCCGATTGAAGCAATTCGGTCTCGCGCTCGGACAGGACTGGCACGTGAGCCAGCCTATCGGCTCGACCTTAGCGTCGGCTGAAAGCGTCTCCGGGACTGGTGACCGCCCCGTGGCTGGCCGAGCCGACGAGCGCGGCGTACTTCGCGAAGACACCCGAGCGATAGCGCGGTGTGTGTGGTGGCAGCGCCGCCTTGCGCCGCGCGAGCTCGTCCGCGGCGACGTCCAGGTCGACCGTCCGCGCGTCAACGTCGATGCTGATCGTGTCGCCCTCGACAACGAGCGCGATCGGTCCGCCGAGCGCGGCCTCCGGCGTGACGTGGCCGATCATCAGCCCGCGCGTGCCACCGGAGAAACGCCCGTCGGTGACGAGCGCGACGGACTCGCCCAGCCCTTCGCCGACAAGCGCCGCGGTGACGGACAGCATCTCGGGCATGCCCGGTCCGCCGACGGGACCTTCGTAGCGGATGACGACGACGTCGCCCGCGTTGATCTGGCGCGCCTTGACCGCCTCGTAGCAGTCCGCCTCCGAGTCGAAGACGCGCGCCGGACCGCGATGTGACAGCGCTTCGTGGCCGCTGAGCTTGACCACGCAGCCGTCCGGAGCGAGGCTGCCGCGCATGATGGCCAGCCCGCCGTCCGGCTTGATCGGCTGTTCGATCGGTCGGACGACCTCCTGTCCGGCCGTTTCTTCCGTGGCCGCGGCAATCTCGCCGATGGTCCGGCCGTCAATCGTTGGCGCGCTGCCGTCGAGCAGGCCGCGCTTGAGCAGCTCGCGCATGACCAGGCCGACACCGCCGGCGTCGTACAGGTCAGCAGCGCGATAACGGCCGGCGGGCCGCAGGTCGGCGATGAGCGGCACGCGCCGCGCGATCGCGTCGAAGTCGTCGATCTCGAGCGGCACGCCGAACTCGCTGGCAATTGCCAGCAGATGCAGGACGCCGTTCGTGGAGCCGGCCGTGGCCGCGACTGACGCGATGGCGTTGTTGATCGCGCGCCGATCGACGATCGAGCTCGGGCGCACGTCGTCGCGCACCAGGCTCATGACCAGCTCACCGCAGCGCCGCGCGGCAGCATCCTTGTCCGGATCCTCAGCCGGGATGCCGTTCAGGCCGGCGGGTGAGAGGCCCAGGAACTCGAGCACCATGCTCATCGTGTTAGCCGTGAACTGGCCCCCGCACGCACCGGCACCCGGACACGCCCGGCTCTCTATCTCGTGCAGCTCGTCAAGCTCGATCTTGCCCGCGCGATAGGCACCGATCGCCTCGAACACGCTGACCACGTCCAGGTCGTCGCCCTTGTACGTGCCCGGGTAGATCGTGCCGTTGTAGAGGATGACCGTGGGCAGGTCGAGCCTCGCCGCAGCCATCGCCGCGGCCGGGATGGTCTTATCGCAGCCGACCAGGCACACCAGCGCGTCGAACAGGTGGCCACGGGCCACGAGCTCGATCGAGTCGGCGATGACCTCGCGGCTGACGAGCGACGCGCGCATGCCGTCGGTGCCCATCGCCACGCCGTCACTGACGGCGATCGTGTTGAACTCCATCGGCGTTCCGCCCGCGGCACGGACACCCTCTTTGACCTTCTCAGCCAGCCGGCGTTGGTTGAGGTTGCACGGCATCGTCTCGATCCACGTCGTGGCCACGCCCACGAGAGGTTTGGCCAGGTCGTCGTCGGTAAAGCCGACGGCTTTGAGCATGGCGCGCGCACCGGCCCGGTCCGGCCCGTCGGTCAGCGCGGCGGAGTGACGTTTCAGTGAATCAGGCATCGCTTCGCAGCATAGCCGCACCGGATATCGGCTCAAACGACCGGTAACCGCGGCCGCTGCAGCACCAATGCACCGGTGTCGCGTCCGGTCGGGAGTCCTCACGGTCGGGGTTACTCAATTTCCGGCGCAGGCAACCGGTGCGGCCGGATATTGGGTCGGATTTCTCCCGTTTGCCCGTTTCAAGCCTGCTCCCGGAGTGCCGGAGCCTCCACGTGACCGCTGGTCGGCGGTCGATAGCACCGCTTATCGGTGCGTCGGAGATCTGGGCCGCGGCCCAAATCCGGCGCGGGGTTGCTACGCGAGTGTGTCCACGCGAGCGGAATGTGCCGCTTCCCAGGCTTCGATTGCCGCGCCGTGGGCCATCACCCAGCCGATCTCGTCCGTGCCCGCGAGCATCATCTGCCGCGCAAACGGATCGACCGTGAACGGGATGTCTTCATCGTCGCCAACGTGGACCGTCTGCGTCTCGAGATCGACGGTCATCTCGACCTCCGGATTGCTGGCGACCAGGTCGAACAGGTGCTCGTGCGTGAGCGCGTCGACGACGATGGGCAGCAGGCCGTTCTTGAGCGAGTTGTTGCGGAAGATGTCGGCGCACGACGACGAGATCACTGCGCGGATGCCCCATGACGTGAGCGCCCATGGCGCGTGCTCGCGCGACGAACCGCAGCCGAAGTTGTCACCGGCGAGCAGGATCTGGCGTCCTTGCATCTCAGGCTTGTTGAACACGAAATCCGGTTTGGGCGTGCCGTCGGCGTTGAAGCGCCAGTCGCGGAAGAGACCCTCGGCGAGGCCGGAGCGCTCCGTCGTCTTGAGGTAGCGCGCCGGGATGATCTGGTCCGTGTCCACGTTCTCCGCGGGCAGCGGCACGACCATGCTTGTGAACGTGCTGAACGCTCCGCCATGTTCGCTGCCCTAGGCCTCGATCAGCGTGCGCGGGTCCGTGACGCGGCCGGACAGCGCGGTCGCGGCCGCCGTCAGTGGCGAGGCGAGGAACGTGCGCACGCCCTGGCCCTGGCGACCCTCGAAGTTGCGGTTGCTGGTGCTGACGACGTACTGGCCCGCGGCACCCTGGTCGCCGTTCATCGCGATGCACATGCTGCAGCCGGCCTCGCGCCACTCCGCGCCGGCGGCGCGGAACACATCCGCCAGGCCTTCCTCTTCAGCGGCACGCTTCACCTGTTGCGAACCGGGCACGACCATCACGCGGGTGCTCGTCGAAACGTGCTTGCCGCGCATCACCCGTGCTGCCTCGCGCAGGTCGCTGATGCGGCTGTTGGTGCACGAGCCGATGAAGACGATGTCGACCGGATGACCGAGCAGCGAGTCGCCGGCGGTCAGGCCCATGTATGCGAGCGCCTTTTCGAGCGCACGTCCACCAGCCTCGTCCGCGGCCGCCTCCGGTCCCGGGATGGCCCCTGAGATGGACATGCCCATTCCGGGGTTGGTGCCGTACGTGATCATCGGCTCGAGCGCGGACGCGTCGAGTGCGATGGACTTCGAATGGGCCGCGCCCGGATCGGACGGCAGCTGCCGCCAGCGCTCGACGGCCTCGTCCCACGCCGCACCGGTCGGCGCGTGGGGTTTGCCTTGGACGTAAGCGAAGGTCGTCTCGTCGGGCGCGATCATGCCGGCCCGCGCGCCGGCCTCGATCGACATGTTGCAGATCGTCATGCGCTCTTCCATGGTCAAGCCCCGGATGGCCGATCCGCCGTACTCGAAGACGTGGCCCGTGCCACCGCCGATGCCGACGCGCGCGATGAGCGCGAGGATGATGTCCTTGGCCGTGACGCTCTCGTTGAGCGACGCCGTCGACGCGCACCTCGAAGCTCAACGGCTTGCGCTGGAGCAGCGTCTGCGTCGCGAGAACCATCTCCACCTCGCTCGTGCCGATGCCGAAAGCGAGCGCGCCGAACGCGCCGTGGGTGGCCGTGTGCGAGTCGCCGCACACGATCGTCATGCCCGGCTGGGTCAGTCCCAGCTCCGGTCCGATGACGTGGACGATGCCCTGGCGGTCAGAACCCAGGCCGTAGAAGGGGATGCCGAACTCGCTCGCGTTGCTCGCCAGTCGCTGTACCTGGAAGGCCGCCTGCTGGTCGAGGATTGGGAGCCCGCGCTCGTGGGTCGGTGTCGAATGATCGGCCGTGGCCAGCGTCCGCTCGGGATGTCGGACGGTCAGTCCGCGCCGTCGGAGACCTTCGAAGGCCTGCGGGCTGGTGACCTCGTGGACCAGGTGCAGGTCGACCGCAAGCACGGCGGGCGCGCCGGGCTCTTCGAGCACGACGTGCTCGTCCCAGATCTTCTCAAGCAGTGTTCGCGGACCTGACGGCATGGCAGGGCAGGGTAGCAAAGGCTTCCGGTGGATGGCTGACACGCTTATGGTCCGGTGCGCTCTAGTGCGATCTGACCACCCTTGAGGCGCCCTGCATGACTAGACGGACTCTGATTCGGCTGCTAGGCTCCCGCCTCACATGACTCAGGGAACAGACCGTCGCACTCGTGTCATCGCTGTGGCTCAGCCCAGCGGTGCGGTTGCTGTCGCCCTGCCCACCCCCGACGTATCCATCATCGTAATTCGGCGGCTCGAGGCCCTTGGTCTCGAGCTTCTTGGCCTTGTAGGCCTCATTCGCCGGCTTACGGTGGGTGGTTGATGACGGAGGCGGACCGCACCTAAGCGGACCAAACCGAAGCTCAGCAGACCCTCGCCGGAAGCGGCGAGGGTCTTTTGTTTATCTACGAGGGACCCACGGCATGACGATCGCCAGGGAGAAGACAGCCAAGGCCGCGCGCTACAGCCACGTCCCGTCGGCAGGAACGCCTGCGGCGGCGGAGATCGAGCGTGCACGGACGGCCATGCTGTCCGACGCCAAGCCGCACAACCGCACTCGTATCGGCGCGGACGTTGTGTGCGAGGCGCTCCTGCGCCAGGGCGTGCACGTGCTCTTTGGCTACCCGGGCGGCGTCCTGCTGCCCATCTACGACATCCTGGGCGACTACCCGGAGCTGCGCCACGTCCTCGTTCGCCACGAGCAGGGCGCCGCCCACGCGGCCGATGGCTTCAGCCGCGCCACGGTGCCGTGGGCGTGTGCATGGGCACCTCCGGACCGGGCGCGACGAACCTCGTCACGGGCATCGGCACGGCGATGCTCGACTCCGTGCCAATGGTCGCGATCACGGGCAACGTCCCGGGCGCGCTGATCGGCAAGGACGCCTTCCAGGAGATCGACATCACCGGCATCACCCTGCCCATGACCAAGCACAACTTCCTGGTTCGCCACGCCGACGACATCGCGCGCGTGTTTGCCGAGGCGTTCTACATCGCCCGCTCCGGCCGGCCGGGGCCGGTCCACATCGACATCACCAAGGACGCGCTCCAGGGCGCGACGAGCGTCAAGCATCCCGACACGATCGACCTGCCCGGCTACCGGCCCACGCTCAACGGCCACCCGCGCCAGATCCGCCTCGCCGCGGCGGAGATCAACGCTGCGCAGCGGCCGCTGATCCTGGCCGGTCACGGCATCCTGCTGGGCCGGGCCACGAACGAGCTCAAGGCATTCGCGGACAAGGCGCAGATCCCGATCGCGCACACGCTGCTGGGCATCGGCGCGATCGACGAGCGCGATCCGCTGTCGTACGGCTACATGGGCATGCACGGCTGGAAGCATGTCAATCGCGCCATCCAGTCGGCCGACCTGCTCATCGCGCTGGGCATGCGCTTCGACGACCGCGTCACGGGCAAGGTCAGCACGTACGCGCCCAACGCGCGGATCATCCACTGCGACATCGATCCGTCTGAGATCGGCAAGAACGTGGCCGTCGACGTGCCCATCGTCGGCGACGTCAAGCGCATCCTGCGCGCGCTGACAGAGGCGGTTGAGGAACGCAGCTGCGGAGGATCGGCAGGCGTACTTCGCCGAGCTGGCCGAGTGGCGCACCGATTCGGAAGCCGCCAGCTGGCATGGCTCTGGTGCCTGGCGCGACGGACTGCTATCGGCCGACTTCGTCATCAACAGGTTGGGCGATCTGACCGACCACGACGCCACGCTCGTCTCCGACGTGGGTCAGCACCAGATGTTCCTGGCCCGTTTCGCAGGCTTCCGCCGCGCCAACTCGCATCTGTCCTCAGGCGGCCTGGGCACGATGGGCTTCGGACTTCCCGCCGCGATGGGCGCCGCACTGGGCCGGCCCGACAAGGAGACGTGGGCGGTCGTCGGCGACGGTGGGCTGCAGATGACGGCCCAGGAGATGCTCACCTGCGCGGCGGATCGGATCCCGGTCAAGGTCGCGCTGATGGACAACAAGAAGCTGGGCATGATCCGCCAGTGGCAGGAGATCATCTACGCGGGCAACTACCACTCCGCCCACCTACCCGGGCCAGATTGGCCCACTCTCGCGGCAGCCTACGGCTGGCCGTGCTTCCGGGCGACCAAGCCTGAAGAGGTGGATCGGGCCATCAAGGCCGCGCAGTCGATCGACGGCCCGGTGCTGGTCTGGTTCGAGATCGCCGAGACGCAGAACGTCTTCCCCATGATGCCCGCGGGCAAGGGCCTGTCCGACCTGATCGAGACGTGGGGTGAGTCGGCCGATGGCTGATCTTGGCCTCAATGGCCAGGCCGAACGCTATGTGCCCGGCAGTGGCAGCGCGCGTCGCCATGTCCTGGCCGTGCTCACCGCCAACCGCCCGGGCGTGCTCAACCGTGTCGCGAGCCTGATCCGCTCGCGCAACTTCAACATCGAGAGCCTGGCCGTGGGCCACACCCAGCGCGACGACGTCAGCCGCATGACGATCACGTTGCGCGGCGATGACTTTGCCGTGGAGCAGATGGAGAAGCAGCTCTATCGCATCATCGACGTGCTCAAGGTCCAGGACCTGCACGAGAGCGATGTGGTCGAACACGAGCTCGCCCTCATCAAGGTGCGTGCGACGCCAAGCAACCGCGCCGATCTGCTCAAGATCGTCGACCTGTACAAGGGCCGCGTGCTCGATTTGACTGCCGACTCGGTCGTCGTCGAGTACGGCGGCACCGAGCAGGAGATCGACGCGCTCATCGCCCTGCTGGGTGGCTTTGGAATCAAGGAGCTGGTGCGCACGGGCACGATCGCCCTGGCCCGCGGCTCCAGTTCAATCGACGTCGAATCAGTGCTGAGGGCCGAGCCCGTGCCGGCCCTGCCGCCAACCTACGAGGAGGACTGACCCGCCATGACCGCACGCATGTACTACGACAACGACGCTGATCTCGCGGCCCTCGCGGGCCAGACAGTGGCCGTCATCGGCTACGGCAGCCAGGGCCATGCCCATGCCCAGAACCTGCACGACTCGGGCGTCGACGTGATCGTGGGCCTGGCCCCGGGTAGCCGCAGCCGAGCGCTCGCCGAGCAGGACGGCCTGCGCGTCATGGACGTCGCTGACGCGGTCAAGGCAGCGGACGTCGTTTCCGTGCTCGTGCCGGACACGAAGCAGAAGCAGGTCTACGAGGAATCGATTGCGCCCAATCTACGCGCCGGCCAGCTTCTCCAATTCGCGCACGGCTTCACGATCCACTTCGGAGTGATCGACCCGCCCGGCGGCGTCGACGTTGGCATGGTCGCGCCAAAGGGCCCCGGCCACCTGCTGCGCTCCGTCTACCAGAGCGGCGGCGGCGTGCCCGGCACTCTTCGCCGTCCAGCGTGATGCGACGGGCACCGCTCGAGCGCGCGTGCTGGCCTATGCGCGCGGCCTGGGCAATACGCGCGCCGGTGTGCTCGAGACGACCTTTGCCGAGGAGACGGAGACGGACCTGTTCGGCGAGCAGTCGGTCCTGTGCGGCGGCGTCAGCGCGCTCGTCAAGGCCAGCTTCGAGACGCTCGTGGAGGCGGGCTACCAGCCCGAGCTGGCGTATTTCGAGACGATGCACGAGCTCAAGCTGATCGTCGATCTGATGTATCGCGGCGGGCTCAACTTCATGCGCTTCAGCGTCAGCGACACGGCCGAGTACGGTGACTACATCGCTGGGCCGCGCATCATCGACGACCAGGTGCGCGCCACAATGCGCCAGCTGCTGACGGACATCCAGGACGGGTCGTTCGCCAAGCGCTGGCTGGCCGACGCGGCGGCCGGCTATCCCGAGTTCAAGCGCCTGCGCGCGCAGGATCGCGACCACCAGATCGAGCAGGTTGGTGCCGAGCTGCGCTCGCAGATGGCGTGGCTCAACCCGGTCGAGGTGCACGAGGGCGAGGCCCAGGCCGCGGCCGGTAGAGCCGTTGCGGAGCCCGTAGCGTGAACGTATCCAGCGGATCGATCCGCATCTTCGACACGACTCTCCGCGACGGTGAACAGGCTCCTGGGGCGGGCCTCACCGTCGCGGAGAAAGTCGAGGTTGCGCGCCAGCTCGTGCGCCTCAACGTGGACGTCATAGAGGCCGGCTTCCCGGCATCCTCGCCGGGCGACTTTGAGGCCGTCAGGCAGATCGCCACGGAAACACGCGGCGTGGCCGTGGCCGGGCTCGCGCGCTGCCGCGACGGCGATCCGCAGCGCGCGGTCGAGGCGCTCCTGCCCGCCGAGCGGCCGCATCTCCATCTGTTCATCGCCAGCAGCGACATCCACCTGCACCACAAGCTGCGCATCACCCGGGACGAGGCGCTCGCGGCAGCGGTCGAGTGGGTGCGCTACGGCCGCAAGGCGCTCGGCCCGGACGCGGAGATCGAGTTTTCCGCGGAAGATGCCTCGCGCACGGACACCGACTTCCTGCTCCGACTCTACGAAGCGGTCGTGGATGCCGGCGCGACCACGGTCAACGTGCCCGACACGGTCGGCTATGCCATTCCCGCCGAGTTCGGCGAGCTGGTCGGCAAGGTTGTCGAGCGCGTCGGCAGTGGCGCGATCGTCAGCGTCCACTGCCACAACGACCTGGGCCTGGCCACGGCCAACACCCTCGCCGCTGTGCAGGCCGGCGCGCGGCAAGTCGAAGTCACCGTCAATGGCCTGGGCGAGCGTGCGGGCAACGCGTCGCTCGAAGAGGTGGTCATGGCGCTGCGTACGCGGCCGGCCCAGTTCACGGGCCAGGCAACGCGCGTCGCGACCGAGCAGATCAGCAACGCCAGCCGGCTGGTCAGCTTCCTGACCGGCTTCGTCGTCCAGCCCAACAAGGCGATCGTGGGCCGCAACGCGTTCGCCCATGAGTCGGGCATCCACCAGGATGGCGTGCTCAAGAACCCCCTGACGTACGAGATCATGACCCCGCAGTCGGTGGGCCTGGCGGGCAATCGGCTGTCAGTCGGCAAGCTCTCCGGCCGGCGCGGCCTGCAGGGCAAGCTGCATGAGCTGGGCCACGAACTCGAGGGCGACCAGCTCGAGCAGGTCTACCGCGCGGCGATCGCGCTCGCGGAGACCAAGAAGGAAGTCACCGACGCGGACCTCGTCGCGCTCGTTCAGCAGCAGGCCGTCGACACAGACGTCGACGGTGGGTGCCGCCAACGTTCGTCTCGACGGCTGGAGCGTGACGAGCAGCCACTCGGGCAGCTCGCAGGGCAGCGTGGCGGTCTGCATTGCCGGCGCAGATCTGAGCGCGGAGAGCGCCGGCAACGGACCCGTGGACAGCCTGTTCGGGGCGGTCGATCGGGCCGTGGAAGGCCCTCTGGGCTGGCATCCGGTGCTGATCGACTACGAGATCCGAGCGGTGAGTGCCGGCGAGGACGCCCAGGGCCAGGTCCTCGTCCGCGCACGGCGCAGCTCCGATGACGCCCAGGGCGCCGCAACGGCCACGGGACACGGACTCTCGACGAACATCATCGAGGCATCGCTCGAGGCATACCTGGGCGCGCTCGACAAGCTCATGTCCGGCGCACCTGTGGCCCAGAAGAGCGGCACGGCCACATGACCGCCACTGTCTATCGGGTCGCGGTGATCGGCGGCGACGGCATTGGCCCGGAGGTCATTGGCGCGGCACAGCGCGTGGTTGATGCGGCCGCCGGCGACGACTTTCGCGTCGAATGGCTGCCCGTTGCCGCCGGCGGCGCCGCGATCGACCAGTACGGCACGGCCATGCGCGACGAGGATCTCGCGGTTTGTGCGGGCGCGGACGCGATCCTGCTTGGTGCGGTCGGCGGGCCACGCTGGGACGACCCGACGTCAAGCGTGCGCCCCGAGCAGGCCCTCTTCCGGCTGCGCAGCGGCCTTGGCTTGTACGCCAACCTGCGCCCCGTCGCGCCCCAGCCGTCACTGTCTGCCGCGTCGCCCCTGCGCCCTGAGCTGCTGCGCGACGTGGACCTGTTGATCGTGCGCGAGCTGACCGGCGGCCTGTATTTCGGCGAGCGTCGTGAGGCCGACCCAGGCGCCGCGCACGGCCAGCGCACGGCCAGCGACAGCCTGCCCTACAGCGAGTCGGAGATCGCGCGCATCGTTCGTCTCGCGTTCGAGCTTGCCCGCCAGCGGCGCCACAAGGTGACCAGCGTGGACAAGGCCAACGTCCTTGCCACCAGCCGGCTGTGGCGCGCGGTGGCAGAAGAGGTCGCGCTTGATTTCGCGGACGTCAAGCTCGAACACCGCCTGGTTGACTCGTGCGCGATGCAGCTCATCACCCAGCCCGCGTCGTTCGATGTGATCGTGACTGAGAACCTGTTCGGCGACATCCTGTCGGACGAGGCGAGCGTACTCACCGGATCGCTCGGAATGCTGCCGTCGGCGTCGCTCGGTGAGCGCAAGACCGCGCATGGCACCTTCGGCATGTACGAGCCCGTCCATGGCTCGGCGCCGGACATTGCCGGACGCAACCTGGCCAACCCGTTCGGGGCGATCCTGTCCGCAGCGATGATGCTGCGCTGGTCGCTCGGCCGAGCACAGGCTGCCGCCAACATCGAGCAGGCAGTCAGCACCGCACTCGACGCCGGCTTGCGAGGCGCGGATCTGGGCGGTTCGGCCTCGACTGACGAGCTCGCCCAGGAAGTCTGTCGGCGCGTCGGAGCAGACGCCGGCGTGGCAGTCGGAGGCCCGGCATGAGCGAGCCTGTTCTCCTTTACGACACGACCCTGCGCGACGGCACCCAACGTGAGGGGTTGACGCTGTCGCTTCAGGACAAGATCAAGATCGCGCGCCGGCTCGACGACGTGGGCATGGCTTACGTCGAAGGTGGCTGGCCCGGGTCGAACCCCAAGGACGAGGAGTTCTTCGCCGCCGCGAAGGACATCACCTGGCGCAACACGCGCTTGTCGGCGTTCGGCTCGACACGCCACCGCGCCAACAGCGCGGCGGACGATCCCAATCTGCGCGCGCTGATCGATGCTGAAACGCCCGTGACCACCATCTTCGGCAAGAGCTGGTTGCTCCACGCGCGCGAGGTCCTGGGCGCCACGGCTGACGAGAACCTGGCCATGATCGGCGACTCGGTCGCGTTCCTGCGCGGTGCGGGCCGGGAGGTCGTCTATGACGCCGAGCATTTCTTCGATGGCTACAAGGACGACGCCGACTATGCGCTGGCCACTCTCCGCGCCGCGCGCGCGGCCGGTGCAGACACGCTCGTGCTGTGCGACACCAACGGCGGTTGCCTGACGGACGAAGTCAGTGCCATCACCACGGCCGTCGTCAGTGCTTTTGCCGCTGACGAGGCGGCGCCACGCTTTGGGATCCACGTCCACGAGGATGCCGGCCTGGCCGTGGCCAACTCTCTGGCCGCCGTGCAGGCCGGCGTGCGTCACGTGCAGGGCACGGTCAACGGCTACGGCGAGCGCTGCGGCAACGCCAATATCGTCACCATCTGGGCCGATCTCGCGCTCAAGACGGGTTACGCGACCGTGCCTCAGGCGACCAGCCTGGCCACGCTCAGCTCGCTTGCTGCGTTCGTGGCCGAGGTGGCCAACATCCCGCCCGACGACCATCAGCCGTACGTGGGCGCCTCTGCCTTTGCGCACAAGGGCGGCGTCCACGGCGCGGCGACGCTACGCGTCCCGCACGCGTATCAACATGTTGACCCGGCGGTGGTCGGCAATGAAACGAGGCTTGTGGTCAGTGAGCTGGGCGGCCGGGCCAATGCCCACTGGCTCGCGGAACGAGTTGGGCAGCAGCTCGACGGCACGCTCGACGCACGCGAGTTGAGCCTGTTGGTAAAGACGCTCGAGGCGGAAGGAGCCAGCTACGAGGGCGCCCAGGCGTCCTTCGAGCTGCTCATCCATAGAAGCAAGCCCGACTACGCACCACCCTTCCGGCTTCTCGCAGCGACCGCACACGCGGCCTGGCGCGACGGCGCCGATTTGATGACGGCCGAAGCGACGGTCAAGGTGTCCGTGAACGGCGAGGTGCTGCACACTGCGGCAGAGGGCAACGGTCCGGTCAATGCCTTCGACGTTGCCCTGCGCAAGGCACTCGCCGCGTTCTACCCGGTGCTCGATGAGGTCCATCTCGTCGACTACAAGGTGCGTATCGTCGATGGCGAGGCGGCGACGGGCGCGCGAACGCGCGTGCTGATCGAGTCGCGCAACACGGCCGGCGATACGTGGACGACCGTCGGATCGGCAACCAACATCATTGCCGCCTCGTCCGCGGCGCTGATCGACTCGATGGAATACGCCATCTGGAAGTCCGGCGCGGTCCCGCGCCAGCGCGCTCCACGCGATGTGCCCCATGTTCCGACATCACGCCAGGCACAGCCGGCCGCCGCCGAGCCGGCGGCCGGCCTACCAACCGCCAGCTGACAGGAGGTATCTATGAATACGGGAACACACCTGCGCCTTGAGCGCTGGTCGGCCTCGATGGGCAGCAAGATCAACAGCCGTGGCTCGGTCCTGATCGAGAGTGGCGACCACCGCTGGGAGGCGTCGGCCAAGGGCACCGGCCCGGTTGACGCGCTCTTCCGTGCCGTTGATCTCGCGTTGCGCGACGTTCTTGGCGGCCACCCGCGGCTGCTCAGCTATGACGTTCATGCGGTTGCTGAGGGCCCAGACGCTGAGGGCCACATCACGGTCCGTGTCGCGCCGCCGGCAGATGCGCCGGGCGGGCGCAGCGAGGGCACGTACGAGGGCGTCGCCCAGGGCGCGAACATCGTCGCGGCCTCGATCGAGGCGTACATCGACGCGATCGAGCATTTCCTGGCCGAGGATCAATGGGCCGGCGCGACGGACGCCGCGGGCAACAACCGCGCGGCGCCAATGCCTGCCGAAGATCGTCCTCATTTCGACGACGAAGTCGATCCGGATCACAGCCGGTGGTGGTCGTGAGCGCGCCAACCGTCCCGGCGGCCACTGATGCCGAAGTGTCCGCGGCGCAGTCCGCCCAGGGCTCTGACGGCAAGCACCTGGCGGTCGGCGATTGGGCATATTTCGAGGGCCAGATCGTGCCCTTCGCGCAGGCCACGGTAAGCGTCGCGACGCACGCGTTCAACTACGGCACGGCCATCTTCGAAGGCATCCGCGCCTACCGTCAGGCAGACGGCGGGCTGGCGCTGCTGTTCGCGACCGAGCACTACAAACGCCTGCTGCGCAACGGCCGGCTGCTGCGCGCCAACGTCAAGGAATCGGCGCAGGATCTGGTCGACATCACCTGCGAGCTGCTGCGCCGCAACGGCCTCGTGGCGGACCTGTACGTCCGCCCGTTGCTGTACAAGTCGGCCCAGTCCATCCGACTCCAACTGTCCGGGCTGGAGGATCGCATCACGATCTTCAGCTTTCCCCTTGGCGACTACGTGCCAACGGAGGGTCTGAACGTGGCCCTGTCCGCCTGGCAGCGGGTCAACGACAACGCGGTTCCGGCTCGCGGCAAGATCACCGGCTCGTACGTGAACGCATGCCTGGCGGTCGAGGACGCCCACTCCGGTGGCTACGGCGAGGCGCTCCTGCTCAACGCGGATGGCCACGTCGCGGAGGCGTCGTCGGCCAACCTGTTCGTGGTTCACGATGGCGTCATCGCCACGCCTCCGGTTGCAGATGACGTGCTGCCCGGGGTGACGCGCATGGCCGTGCTCAAGCTGGCCGCCGACACCGGACGGGCGGTCGAGGTGCGCAAGATCGATCGGACCGAGCTGTACACGTGTGACGAGGTCTTCCTGACCGGCACGGGCGCCCAGATCGCGGCGGTCGCCTCGATCGACGGCCGGCCCGTCGGCGATCCGGACAACAGCTATCCGGTCACCTCTGAGCTCCAGCGCGCGTACTTTGCCGCCGTCCGTGGCGTCGATCCGCGCTATGCGTCGTGGCTGACTCGCGTCGAAGGAATGTGAGCTCGCCGACACTGGCATTCGCAGGTGAGAGCGGCTCATTCGGCGAGGACGCGGCACTCAGCTACCTGCCCGGCTGCCGACTCCACGACGTGGCGACCTTTCGCGACGTGTTTGCCGTAGTCGCCCATGGCACCGTCGACGGTGGCGTCGTGCCGATCGAAAACGTGGGCCAGGGCACGGTGCGCGAGGTCTACGACCTGATGCTCGAGCACGACCTGGTCATCGTCGGCGAGGTCGAGGTGCCCGTCCGGCTGTGCCTCGCGGCATTGCCCGGCCAGTCGCTGGCGGACATCACGCGCGTCTATTCGCACGCCCAGGCCCTCAGCCAGGCCGAACCGTTCCTGGCCGCGCGCGACTGGACGCTGCTCGCATCAACCACGACCGCCAGCGCCGGCGCCGCGATCGCGCGGCGCCGGGAGATGGGTTCAGCGGCCGTGCTGTCGCCCCGCGCGGCGCAGGTTCACGGGCTGGAGATCCTGGCGTCGGACATCCAGTCGTTAGAGCGCAATCGGACACGCTTCCTGGTCCTGGCGCGCGAAACGACACCCGCGTGGAATGCGGCGCGCACGGCATCCGCGGCGCCCCAACGGATGCGCTCCACGATCTGTTTCACCGTCACCAACGCGCCCGGCACGTTGCTGCGCGTGCTCGAGGTCTTCGCGCGCCACGCGCTGAACATGAGCAAGCTCGAGTCGCGCCCCGACCGCGAGGGCGATTGGGAGTATGTCTTCTGGGTCGATCTCGACGGTGACGTCAGCGCGCCGGCGGCAGCCGCGGCTCTCGACGAGCTGCGCGCTGTGACCGTGTCGATGCGCGTGATCGGCTGCTACGCGGCCGCCGGCGAAGCGGCCGCGCCGGGAGTCGTTACGACTCGCTGATCGTCACGCTGCTGATCGACACCGGCGCAACCGGCCGATCCTGAGAGCCCACCTGGGCTGACGCGATCTTGTCGAGCGTTTCCTCGCCCGCGGTCAGCCGGCCGAAGATCGTGTAGTTGGGTGGCAGCCGATAGTCGGCATGCATCACGAAGAACTGGCTGCCGTTGGTGTTCGGCCCGGCGTTGGCCATGGCCAGGATGCCGCGGCTGTACGGCCGCCCGACGGGCTCATCGCGGAACTTGTAGCCGGGACCGCCGCTGCCCGTGCCGGTGGGGTCGCCGCCCTGGATCATGAAGCCGCTGATCACGCGGTGGAAGATGACGCCCTCGTAAAAGCCGTCACGGGCGAGAAAAACGAAGTTGTTGACCGTCATCGGCGCCTCCGTCGGGAAGAGCTCGGCGGTCATCGTGCCGGCCGACGTCTCGATCGTCGCCGTGTACTTCTTGGCCGGGTCGATCGCCATCGCTGGCGGCGCTGGATAGGACTTTGCCATCACGTGCTCCTGCTTCTCGTCGTATCCGGGCGAGCGTAGCGCACCTGCCCAATGGACGGCCGCGACGGATGGTGCTGTCGTCCCGGACCAAAGTCCCAGGCACGGCGCCCGCCCGTTGCCAAAAGGCACCGAGCCGTGCTTGGTTGCGGGGTGTCAACACCTAGTACGACTCGTGCAGCGTGACTAGTACTTAAGGGGTACTAAAGTCCTGGGGACGGACTCGGGAGGCGCTGGCACGGTGGCTGTGCGCCCGTCTCGGAGGCCAATTCTGAGACCCACTGGAGGGCCGTCGGAGAACCATGTCTACCCACGCAAAAGGGCCGTACGTGCCACGCACAGACTCGCACCGCTCGCGCGGTCAGGCGCTGGTGGAGTTCGCCATCATCGTGCCCGTGTTCCTGATGATCGCCTTTGCCACGATCGACTTTGGCGTCGCTCTGAATGCCTCGATCACGATCAGCAACGCTGCTCGCGAAGGCGCCCGCGCGGGCGTGATTGATCCCACGTTGGCCACAGTCACAACGCGCGTCAAGCAGGCCGCAGGTCTACTGGATAACAGTCGGCTGACCGTCTCAGTGGTGTGCAAGACGGCTGCTGGGGGTGCGTGCGCCGGCGGCCTGGCCGGCGCCGCGAGCGGCACGACATTGTCAGTGACGGTTGGCTACAACTACCCGCTCATCACTCCGATCGCCTTCGGCGTAGTGATCCCACTGTCGTCGACGGCACAGATGAGGGTCGAATGAACACGAACACAAACTTCGGTGCGAGTGGATCGCGCCGTGAGGGCGAGCGCGGTCAGACGCTCGTCTTCTTCGTCATCTTCCTGGTCCTGATCCTGACCACGCTCGCGCTGGTGCTCAACAGCGGCATCCTGCGCCACTCCAACCAGGAGCTCTGGAACGCCCTTGATGCCGGCTCGCTCGCCGGGGCTCAGAGCCTGCCGGCCAACGCCGCGCAGGCCAGTGCCGACGCGATCAAGTTCGCCAAGATGAATCACCCTGGGCTTGCGACCGGGTCTGTTACGACCAGCTATCGCTGCCTGGTTGGTGATCGCAACGGCGACGGCAGGCCTGACGCGGCGGACATTCCCGCAGTGTGCAATCCGGGTGCCGGGGCCTCCTGGACGTGCGCCAACGGCAAGTGTTCGGCGGTATGCAATCCGGCCGTCGCCGGCCAGACGTGCAACACGATCGTCGTCACCGGCACGGTCGACACCAATTACGCGCTAAGCGGCGTGACCGGCGTCAACGGCGCCTCGACGACGTATACATCGGCCGCATGCAGCAGGCTTGTGCGGGGCGAATCCGGTCGTGCCAATTGATATAGGCCTGGTGCTGGACCGCACGAGCAGCATGAGCGACGCGGACCTGACCAACGTCAAGAACGCGTCGCTGGCGATGCTCAAGATCTTCGATCCCAGCCAACAGCATGTCGGTTTGGCCGTGCTCGGACAGAGTCAGACTGCGGCCACGTGCGCCGGCACCGCCAACGCTCGCGGACTTGCCGCGGCGGTAGGTGCGCCCGGAACATGGGTGACGGTGCCCTATCCAACCAATGGATCGTTGAGCACCGACTACCTGTCCGGCGGAGCGCTCAACAACAGCAGCCAGCTCGTGAGCACGATCAGCTGCCTCGACCATTCGTCGACGCGGACCAACCTGGGCGACCCGTTGCTGGCCATGGCCAACACCCTGCGCAGCCAGGGCCGCGCCGGGGTGCCCAAGGGCATAATCCTGCTCACCGACGGCGCGGCGAACCAGCCCAACACTCGCTCGTGCAAGTACGCCAACGACAACGCGAGCACGGTCAAGAGTTACGGCATCGAGCTTTTCACGATCGGCTTCGGCGGTATCAACCAGCTGTGCACGGACATTGACGGCACGTACAGGAATGCCACTGCGAGCAAGCTCCTCGCCGACATGGCCACCCAGCCAACGGTCGACAACGGCTGCACGGCGGCGGAGAACGCCGATGGCGACCACTACTACTGCCAGCCCTATGCGAGCGACCTGACGTCTGTCTTCAAGTCGGCAGCGAACTCGTTGTTGAGCGGCGCAGTCAAGCTGGTGACGCTACCGGGCGGCTGAGCCGTCAGTACTCGACGGCGCGCGGCGGCTCTTGGCCTGCCACGCCAGCGCGCCGTTCAGTCCAGATTGCATAGACTTCGGCGCGCATGAATGACGCCTTCGCGAAGCAGATGGCCGACGGCTACGCGCTCGACCAACCGTCGATCGTGCTGGGCCGCCCGATGCTCGAGAACGAGCTGGACAACGACGCACACGTCCAGGTGGCGCTGTCGATCCTCAATCGTCATGGTCTGATCGCGGGTGCCACCGGCACCGGCAAGACCAAGACGCTGCAGCTCATGGCCGGCCAGCTCTCGAAGGCCGGCGTGCCCTGCTTCGTGGCCGACATCAAGGGCGACGTGACCGGCATGGCCGCCGCCGGCGACGCGACCAACCCCATCGTCAGCCAGCGCATGACATCGCTCAACATTCAGTACACGCCGTCCGCGCACCCGGTTGAGTTCCTGTCCCTGTCGGGCAAACGCGGCGCCCAGGTGCGCGCGACGGTTCACTCGTTCGGGCCGCTGCTGCTGGGCAAGGTGCTCGACCTGAACGACACGCAGACGTCGATCCTGTCGCTGATCTTCAAGTACTGCGACGACAACAGCTACCCGCTGCTAGATCTCAAGGACCTTGCCGAGGCACTCAAGTTCCTTGCGTCCGACGACGGCAAGGCTGCCCTGGCGGACTACGGCGGCATGTCCGCCGCGTCTGTTGGCGTGCTGCTGCGCTCGATCATCGTGCTCGAGCAGCAGGGCGCCGACATCTTCTTCGGCGAGCCCGAGTTCGACGTCATGGACCTGCTGCGGACGACCCCGGACGGCCAGGGCATCGTCTCGCTGCTCGAGCTCTCGGACGTCATGGACAAGCCGGCTCTGTTCTCGACATTCATGCTCTGGATGCTCGCCCAGCTGTACGAGACGCTGCCCGAGGTCGGCGACCTGCCCAAGCCCAAGCTGTGCTTCTTCTTCGACGAGGCGCATCTGCTCTTCGACGGCGCCTCCGACGCGCTCATGTCGGAGATCGAGCGCACCGCTCGCCTCATCCGATCGAAGGGCGTGGGCGTCTACTTCGTCACCCAGTCGCCGACCGACGTGCCATCGAGCGTCCTGTCGCAGCTGGGCAACCGCGTTCAGCATGCGCTGCGTGCGTTCACGCCCGAGGACGCCGACAACCTGCGCAAGACCGCGCGCACCTTCCCGATCAGCGAGTTCTACGACGTGGAGAAGCTGCTCACGTCGCTGGGCATCGGCGAGGCCGCGGTCACCGTTCTTTCGCCGCGCGGCATCCCCACGCCGCTCGCGGCGACGAGGCTCGTGGCGCCCGATTCGCAGATGTCGCCGATCTCAGACGAGCAGTTCGCAACGCTCGTCGCCGCGAGCATGCTGACGGCCAAGTACGGCGCGACCGTGGACCGCGCCAGTGCCTACGAGATGATCCAGGCTCGTCTCGAAGCGGCCCGGGTGCAGGCCGCGACCGCGGCCGCACAAGCGCAACAGGCCGCGGCGCAACAGGCCGGTTATCAGCAAGCCGGCTACGGGCAGGTGCCGCCCACCACGAACGCCGGTCTGAACGGCATGACGCCGGCCCAGCAGCGGGCAGAGATCCAGCGCCAGGTTCGTGCCCAGCGCGAGGCTGACAAGGCCGCCGAGCGCGAACGCAAGGCCCAGGCCGCAGCGGCCAGGAAGGCGGCAGCTGACCAGGCCCGCGCAGAACGCGACCGGCAGCGCGCGATCAACAGCACCATCCGAGCCGGAGAGCACATGGCCACGTCGCGGCTTGGTCAGGACGTGATCCGCGGCGTGTTCGGGACCCTCTTCGGCGGCAAGAAGTAGGCCCGGAGGCGGCGCCGGTCAACGGCGCCGCGCCGCTGACGACTACTCGATCGTGAGGTTCTTGGGCAGGTCTGGCTCGGGCGGATAGGTCGGCTTCAGCTCGGCGATGGTGTCGGTCAGGATCTGGGCGACGGCGAGGTTGCGCATCCAGTTGCGGTTGGCGGGGATCACATACCACGGAGCCGCGGCCGTTGAGGTTTTGCTCAGCGCGTCCTGATAGGCACTCATGTACTCGTCCCAGTGCTTGCGCTCCTCGATGTCGCCCATCGAGAACTTCCAGCGCTTCTTGGGATCGTCGTAGCGTTCCTGGAAGCGCTGGCGCTGCTCGTCCTTATCGATGTGCAGGAAGAACTTGACGACCGTGGTGCCGCTCTCCGCGAGCAGCTCCTCGAACTCGCGGATCTGGTCGTAGTGCCTGGACCACTGCGGCGCGCGGCTCGAGGTTGTGCACTCGGACGACGAGTACCTGCTCGTAGTGCGAGCGGTTGAAGATCACGATCTCGCCCTTGGCCGGCGCGTGCCGATGAATGCGCCACAGGAAGTCATGCGCCGCCTCCTCTGAAGTGGGCACCTTGAACGACGCGACGTTGCAGCCCTGCGGGTTGAAGGCGGTCATGACGTGCTTGATCGTGCCGTCCTTGCCGGCCGCGTCGATGCCCTGCAGGACGACCAGGACGCCCGTCTTGGCCTGTGCCCACAGACGGTCCTGCAGATCGGCCAGCTGTTGGTCCAGCTTGTCCGTCGCGCTCAGCGCGGAGGTCTTGTTCCAGCCGTGGGTCGCTGCAGGATCGAGCTTGGAAAGGTCGACCTTGGTACCGGGTTTGACGCGCAGCGCGGCGCGCAGATCGGGACGCTCGCTCATGGCCGGAAGAGTAGCGCGACGCCCGTACAATCGGCCGGCCATGACGCTCGCACCGGCCAAGCCCCATCCGATCTTTCTGGCCGGTCGCTGGGTCGACTCACCCGACACGCTCGAGGTCAGCAACCCGGCCCACGCCGATGAGCCGGCCGGGCTGACCTACAACGCCACTGACGAACAGTACGAGGAGGCCGTCCAGGCCGCGGTTCGCGCGTTCGAGATAACGCGCCGGATGCCGGCCTACGAACGCGCCGCGATCCTGCGCAGCATCAGCGCCGGGATCAAGGACCGTCGTGAAGAGTTGGCTCGAGTTATGACGCTCGAATCGGGCAAGCCGATCCGTGACGCGCTGGTCGAGGTCGACCGGGCCGTGATCACCTTCCGGCTGGGCGCCGAGGAAGCCGAGCGGATGACCGGCGAGCTGATCCCGCTTGACATCGCCGCCAGCAGCAAGGGCCGGATCGGCATCACTCGACGCTTTCCGATTGGCCCGGTTGCGGCCATCAGCCCGTTCAACTTCCCACTCAACCTTGCCGCGCACAAGCTTTCGCCGGCGATCGCCGCGGGCTGCTCGATCGTCCTCAAGCCACCGTCCAAGGATCCGCTGACGATGCTCACCGTGGCTGAGATCGTCGAGCGCTCCGGTGCGCCTGAAGGAATGGTGAGCATCCTGCCAATGACCCGTGCCCTGGGCGATCGGATGGTCGCGGACGAGCGCTTCAAGCTGCTGACCTTCACCGGCTCTCCGTCCGTTGGCTGGCGCATGAAGGAACGCGCGGGCAAGAAGAAGGTCGTGCTCGAGCTGGGCGGCAACGCCGGCGTGATCGTCGATGAGTCGGCAGACCTGAACTGGGCCGTCAAGCGCTCGCTCGTCGGCGCATTCGGTTACGCCGGACAGGTGTGCATCAGCGTCCAGCGCATGTTCATCCACCGCGCGCTGTACGACACGTTCCTCGAGCGCTTCGTCGAGGGCGCGCGCGGTCTGAACGGTTGGCGATCCGCTCGACCCGGAGACGCAGCTTGGCCCGATGGTTGATGAGGCAGCGGCGCGCCGGACGCAGTCGTGGGTCGACGAGGCCCAAAGTCTGGGTGGTCGGGTTCTCCTTGGTGGTCGGGCGGACGGCGCCTTCTTCGAGCCGACCGTGCTCGTCGACACGCCGACTACGGCGCAGGTGTGCAGCAACGAGGCCTTCGCGCCGCTCGTCGTGGCTTTCCCGTTTGACGACATCGACGACGCCATACGTCAGGTCAACGACTCGTTCTACGGCCTCCAGACCGGCATCTTCACCAACGACCTGGATCATTCGTGGCGCGCGTTCAACGAGCTCGAGGTAGGTGGCGTGATCGTCAACGACGTCCCAACCTACCGCGTCGACCACATGCCCTACGGCGGCGTCAAGGACTCCGGCCTTGGCCGTGAGGGCTTGCGCTGGGCGATCGAGGACATGACCGAGCTGCGCCTGATGGTGGTCGCTCAGCCCGACTAACCGGGCTGAGCCGCGGGCCTACCCGTGGCTGGCGTAACGCGTTCGCAACACGGAACACGGCGCTCGCACGCAACGGGCCATCGATGCGGGGTGAACTCAACCGACCTTGAGTGCGTTGTTGCATGCGCAGCCAAGAGGCCATGAGTACTCACAGCCAGTTGCCAGCGGCGCCGCGCCAAGCGCGCCTAAGCGCACCAACGCCATGACCAAGGTAAGGCGGGGCTTACCCCACACGGCTGGTAGATCGCAACTCGCGATCAGTGTTGTCTACGGGCCAAGGGGAACTCATCAATGAAATGCGATTGAAATGTCGCGCCTGCACCTAGGAGTCCAAATGCTGCCCAAGTCCATCGGAGCAAACCGAAAGCTGATCGCCCTTGGCCTCACGGCTGTTGCCGCAGCCAGCCTCGCGATCGGGACGATGTTTACGGGGGCCGTCTTCACCGATCAGAAGAGCGACAGCTCGACGTTCACGACGGGCACCATTGCACTTAACGCCGCCAAGATCGCGGCCATGGATCTGACGTCAGCGAACATGATGCCGGGCGACACGCAGACCAGCTCCGTCACCGTCCAGAACGACGGCACCGCCCAGCTGCGCTACGCAGTCAGTCAGGCGAGCACCAACGCCGATGCCCTGAACCTGCGCAGCGTCCTGAACGTTGTCGTCATGACTGAGGACACCGGCGCGGGCTCGTTCGCCAACGACGGTGACTACTGCGACGACGCCAACGGCACGTCGCTCTACGCCTCGGCCGCCCTTGGTGCGAGCAGCAACCTGGTCGGCAATCCCAATCAGGGCTTCCAGGCCGGCGACCGCACGCTCAACGGCAGCGGTGCCAATGAAGTTCTGTGCTTCTACGTGAACCTGCCGCTCGCCACCGGGCCGAGCTTCCAGGGCGCGACGACGACGACGACCTTCACCTTTTCGGCCGAGCAGACCGCGAACAACTAGTCGCGCAACCCCACCCAACCTCGATGGCGGCCCGGCATTACGACGGGCCGCCATCAGAGCGTAGAGAGAGACGATGCTGCTTGCCGCACTTCGCCTGACGCGAATTGGTTTTCGAACGCTGTGGATCTGTGGCGTGTTGGCGCTCTTCGCGCTGACGATCCTGCCGGCACTCCTGCGTACGGCCGGGTTCGAGACGTACACGGTTCGGGGCGGCTCGATGTCGCCCACGATCCCGCTCGGCGCAATGGTCCTGGTTCAGCGCGAGCCGGGCTCAGCCGTCAACGCGGGTGACGTGATCACCTTCGAGGCGCCCAACAGCACCATCGTGACGCACCGCGTCGTGGGTCGCACGGCGGGCGACGCTCCCACGTTCATAACCCAGGGCGACGCAAATCCGAACCCCGATCCGGACATGGTGCCCAGCACCAGCGTGGTTGGTCGTGTCATCTTCTCTGTGCCGGCGGCCGGCGCTGCACTCGTTGCAGTGTCCACGCTTGCTGGTGCGATCGTCGTTGCCGCGCTGCTCGTGACGCTGATGGTCGGTGGCTGGTTCATCGATGGGTTGCGCGACGTCGTAACCGCGCGCATGGCACCGAGGTCTGCGACAGAGCTCGCAGGTTGACATGCGCCGCTTCACACCCGCCGCTGCCCGAAGGATGCGCCTCGACGCGCTCGGAACGCTCCTAGCCGCGGGACTGATCGTGGCACTGACGATGGTCAGTGTTCCGGGCACGGGCGCGCTGTTCACTGCCGACTACCCAAGCCAGGTGACCATCAGTGCCGGCCAGATCTTCCCGGCCGAGCGCATCTCACCTGCCTTCAGCGTCAACGACCACTCATCTGGCAGCGCCAGCGATGTCTCGAGCCCGGTGGCCTTCGCCGGCGACGGCCTTGTCACGACAACGGCCGCGTGGCCGGCCGCCTTCGCCGCAGGCAACTACGTCGAGTTCCGCTTCAACTCGCCACTGCCGGCCAACGTGCCACTGACGGCCGCGTCGTTCGATATTCACTGGGCGAGCCCGGCTGGCAACGCATGTCTGTACTTCGAGCTGCGCGATTCGAGCGACGCCACGCTCGAGACTGAAGGCAGCTCCGGCTCGCCACTGGCGTGCACCTCGAGCTCCAGCCCCGTCGCACTGGTCACGCCACTGCCCAGCCTGGCCATCACCGATGACGCCAATGGCGCGCGCGTGCGCGTGTGGGTCGCCAGCGCCGCGGCCGCCAGCACGGTCTTCGACCTGGCCGTGGTTCGTGTCACCTACCACACTGAGCAGTTCACGCTCTACCCGATCGAAGTGGTCGATGTCGCCGACGGGACTCCGTCAATCGATCACTGGGGTCTGGCCGGACCATGACCAGGTCCACGCGCAGGATGCCGGTCAACGGCCGACTGCTCGTCGCTATCTGTCTTGGTTGCGCGGCACTCGCCGCGCCATTTGCCGTTGGTGCGGTGAGCAACGACGCGCTGTCTTCACCGCTGCCCACAACTGCCCAAGCCGATGTGTCTCCAGCGCCGACCGACGAGCTGCCTGCTCCGACGCCCACGGAGACGCCGGCGCCGACAGATACGGCGCGACCCTCCGAGTCCGCGCAGCCCTCCGAGTCCGCACAGCCCTCCGATGCCCCAGCCTCGGAGACACCCGCACCCGCCACGGACACCCCCGCGCAGCCGACTGCCACTCCCGACGAGTCGCCCACACCAACCGTCCAGCCGGCGGGGATCGGGCTGATCGTGACCTTCACCGCGGACGGCTGGGCGTCTCGACAAAGCGTCGTTCAGGCCGTAGGCGGCACGATCGACGGCGAAACTCCGGAGCTGCGCATGGCCGCGGTCACGGTGGCCGATACGTCTGCGGCGGCGACCCTGCGCGCTGATCCCAATGTCGCCGGCGTCGACCAGGACCGAACCCGCGCTGCGGAAGGTGATCCGTCGGATGTTCGTTATCCAGAGCAGTGGGCGCTGCCCAAGATCGGCTGGACCTCCGTGTATGGGGCAGTCCAGCCCACGGCAAACGTGGTCGTGGCGGTTTTGGACACCGGTGTCGACGCAACTCATGAAGACCTCGCCGGCCGACTCGTTGGCGGCGCATCGTTCGTTGATGGTGAGGATCCGACGACGGACCCGAACGGTCACGGAACGTGGATGGCGGGCATCGTCGCTGCGGCGACTGACAACTCGACGGGCATCGCCGGCGTGGCCTGGGGCAATGTCAGGGTCATGCCCGTGACCGTCCTCGACGCCGACGGCAACGGCCTCGACTCGAACATCATCGCCGGCATCGTCCACGCCACGGACTCGGGCGCGGACGTGATCCTGCTTGCCCTCAGCAGCCGCGGCTACTCACCGGCGCTGCAGGCCGCGGTCGATTACGCGTGGTCGCACGACGTGGTCGTCGTCGCCGCGGCAGGCAACGACGGCTCGGCAGTGCCGGCCTATCCGGCCGCAGACCGCGGCGTCGTCGGCGTCGCCGCGAGCGATCAGGACGACCACCTCACCTCTGTCAGCAACCGCGGCGCGCAGGTCTTCCTCGCGGCGCCCGGCACGGGCATCGTGACCACCAGCAACGATGGCGGCTACACCGCGATCGACGGCACGTCTGCCTCCGCCGCGATCGTGGCCGGCGCCGCAGCGGTGATCCGCTCCGTACATCCGGACATCTCGAACGGCGTTGTCGTCGCGCGCATCGCGCGCACCGCCACGGCGCTCGCCGGCAGTGACACGGCCGGCAACGGGCGCCTTGACATGGCTCGCTCGCTGGCCGATGTCAGCAACGTCTCGATCGAGCCGTCGGGAGCTGCGCCCAACGGTGACGGCGGACCCTTCATCGGCCCTTACGTCGCTGCGGCCGTGCGCACCTGGACCGGCGGCGGCGCCAACACCAGCTGGACCAACGCCCTGAACTGGGGTGGCACAGCGCCGGTCGCCGGCGACGACCTGGTCTTTCCCGCCGGCGCTGCGCAGCTGACGGCGAACAACGACTTTGCCGCGGCGACCGCTTTCAACTCGATCACCATCTCAGGCTCCGGCTACACGCTCACCGGCGCCTCCGTCGCACTCGGCGCCGGCGGCCTGACCGCGAGCGCCGTTGGCGCCACGGACACCGTCAGCCTGGCCATGTCGTTTGCCGCCGACAGAACCGTCACAGTCACCGACGCGGGCACGACGCTGACCCTGGGCGGCATCGTCAGTGGCGCCGGCGGGATCATCAAGTCCGGCTCCGGCGTACTTGCGCTGAGTGGCGTCAACACCTACACGGGCACGACCACGGTCAGCACCGGCACCGTCGACGTGAGGAGCAACGCTGCCCTCGGCAGCACGACGAGCACCATCGTGGCGGCCGGCGCGGCAGTGACCGTGACCGGCAGCGGCCTCGCGAGCGCCGAGCCGTTCACGGTCAACGGAACGGGCATCGCGTCTGGTGGCGCGCTGCGCAACGTGGCCAACAACAACACTTTGTCCGGCGCCATCACGCTTGGATCGGCCACGACGGTCTACTCGGCCGGCGGCACCCTCACGCTGTCCGGCGCGATTACGTCGGCGGGCTTCACGCTGACCGTCGACGGCGCCGGCAACACGAGCAAGTCGGCCGGTGCCATGTCCGGCGCCGGCGGCCTGACCAAGGAAGGCAGCGGCACGCTCACGCTCGGCGTCGCCCAGACCTACACGGGCGCAACGACGATCAACAACGGAACGGTCAAGCTGACCATCCTCAACGGCATCGGTGGGAGCAGTGCCGTCACCGTGGCGTCCGGGGGAACTTTCGACCTGAATGGCCTGGCCGACACGATCGGCTCGCTCGCCGGATCGGGCACGGTGACCAGCACCGTCGCGGGCTCGATCGTGCTGACCACCGGCGGCAACAACGGCGCGACCACCTTCTCCGGCACGCTCAGTGATGGCAGCGGCACGGTTGGACTGACCAAGGCAGGCACCGGCGTCATGACGCTGACCGGCACGAGCAGCTTCACCGGGGTTACGCGCATCAACGCGGGCACGCTCGCGGTTGCGTCGGACGCATTGCTGGGCATTGCGCCCGGGAGCCCGACTGCCGGCCAGCTGACCTTCGGCGGCGGAATCCTCCAGGCGACCGCCTCGTTCACGCTCTCGACCAACCGTGGCATCGCGATGACCGGCGTTGGGACGATCACGACCGATCCATCGGTGACCCTCACCTACGGCGGTGTGATCGCCGGCGCAAGCAACCTGACCAAAGCCGGCACGGGCACGCTCGTTCTGTCAGGCACCAATACCTACACCGGCACGACGACGGTCAGCGTGGGCGTGCTGCGCGTGCAGAACAACGCGGCTCTCGGCGCGACCAGCGCGGCAACGTCCGTCACATCCGGCGCCGCGATCGAGATCGACGGCAACGGCCTGTCCATCGCCGAACCACTTTCGACCCTCAACAGCACGGGCATCAGCGCCGCCGGTGCGCTGCGCAACCTGGCCAATAACAACACCTGGTCGGCCAATATCGCGCTGGGCTCCTCGTCGCGCATCAACAGCGACGGCGGCACGCTGACTCTCGCGACGCGTCAGTGGCAACACGTTCACGCTGACCCTCGGCGGTGCTGGCAACGTCCAGGTGGGCGGCGCGATCACGACAACGACGGGCGGCCTGACCAAGGACGGCGTGGGCACGGCCACGCTGTCCGCCAGCTCGACCTATACCGGCGCAACGACCGTCAGCGTCGGCACCCTTCGACTCTGCGATCATGCAATCCCGATCAGTGCCAGCAGCGCGGTGACAGTGGCCGTCGCCGGTACGCTCGATATGGCGGGCTCGAATCAGACGCTTGGCTCGATCGCTGGTGCCGGCTCGATCACATCGTCGGTGGCCGGAGCAGTCACGCTTTCGACAGGCGGACTGAACACGACCACGACCTACTCTGGCGTGCTCAGTCAACGGCCTCGGCACCGTCGCACTGATCAAGACCGGCACCGGCACCCTGACGCTGAGCGGCGTCAACACGTTCGGCGGCTCGACGACGATCAGCGGTGGCACGATCTCAATCGCAGCCGACACCGGCCTGGGCAGCGCGCCGGGCAGCGCCGACGCCGGGCCAGCTGACCCTCAATGGCGGCACGCTGCTGGCTTCGGCGAACATGACCTTGAACGCCAATCGTGGTGTTGCGCTGCCCGGCAGCGGCACCTTTTCGACGAACACCAACGTGACCGTTACCTATACGGGCGTCGTCGCAGGCCCAGGCACCTTGGTCAAGATCGGCGCAGGAACACTCGTGCTCGGCGGAGCGAACACGTACACGGGCGCAACGACGCTGACGGCGGGCACTATCTCCATCGCCGCCGACTCTGGACTGGGCCTTGCGCCTGCCTCGCCGACTGCCGGACAGCTGACCTTCAACGGCGGCACGCTGCTCGGGACGGCCACATTCACTCTCGATCCGAACCGCGGCATCGCCCTGACCGGCGCCGGCACGCTGTCAGACGCCACGCCAGTCGTCGTCACGTACAGCGGCGTAATCGCCGGACCCGGCACCCTGGCCAAGTCGGGCACGGGCACCGTTGTCCTTGCCGGCACGAACACGTACACGGGCGTAACGACTCTGTCCGGTGGCGTGCTGGCCATCAGTGCTGACTCGGCCCTCGGCACCGCTCCGGTCGGCATCGTGGCCAATCAGCTGACGTTCAACGCTGGCACGCTGCAGGCAACGGCGAGCTTCAGCCTGGCCCCGACGCGTGGCGTGACGCTGACCGGCGCCGGCACTTTCAATGTCGACCCGACCCAAACGCTGACCTACACCGGTGTCATTGCCGGCGCCAGCACGCTGACCAAGACGGGCACCGGCACGCTCGTGTTGAGCGGCACCAACACTTACGCGGGCACGAGCACGGTCAGCGTCGGCGTGTGTGCGCATCCAGTCGAACGCGGCGCTGGGCACCGCCGCTGGCGCCACGGGCGTCGCCTCCGGTGCGGCCATCGAGCTCGACGGCTCGGGCCTGATAGTGAATGAGCCGGTCAGCAGCATGATCGGTACCGGCGTGAGCAACGGCGGCGCACTGCGCAACCTGGCCAACAACAACACGTGGTCGGGCACCATCATCTTCGGCGCCGGAGGCGCGCGCATCAACAGCGACGGCGGCACACTGACACTGACCGGCGGTATCACGGGCAACGCTCGGCCGTTGACCGTAGGCGGCGCCGGCAAAGTCATCGAGTCAGGCGTCGTCGCAACGACCACTGGTACCGTCACCAAGGACGGCACAGGCACGCTCGTGCTGAGCGGCGCCAACACGTATACCGGTGCCACCACTGTCAACGTAGGCACGCTCGCGCTGGGCCTCACCAACGCGGTCGGCGCGAGCAGTGCGCTGACGGTCGCCGGAGGTGCCACTTTCGATCTGGCCGGCTTCAGCGACACGGTTCTGTCACTGGCCGGCGCGGGCAGCATCACATCGTCCGCGCCCGGCACGTTGACGCTCTCATCGGGCGGCGTTAACTCGACGACCACCTTCTCCGGGGTAGTAAGCGATGGCTTTGCGGTCATCAGCATGGTCAAGGCAGGGACCGGCACGCTGACGCTGTCGGGCGCGAATACCTACTCGGGCAGCACGACGATCAATGGAGGCACGATCTCGGTCGCTGCCGATGCGGCCCTGGGAACAGCGCCGGCGCTGCCGGTCGCCGGCGCCCTGACGTTCAACGGCGGCACGCTCCTCGTCTCAGCGTCGATGACGCTCAATGCCAACCGCGGTGTCGCCCTGACGGGCACCGGCACGTTCAATATCAACGCAGCCGTCACGGTCAGCTACGCCGGTGTCATAGCCGGAGCCGGCAACCTGGCCAAGTCCGGCACGGGTACGCTCGTGCTCTCGGGCACCAACAGCTATGCGGGTACGACAACGTCGACTGCCGGGGTGTTGTCGATCAGTGGCGATGCTGCCCTGGGCACGGTGCCCGCGAGCCCAGTCGCGAACCAACTGACGTTCAGTGGCGGCACGCTCCAGGCGACGGCGACGTTCAGCCTGGCCGCCAACCGCGGGGTGACCCTGACCGGCGCGGGCACGTTCAACGTGGACCCGACGATGACGCTGACTGTGCCCAGCGTCATCACCGGCGCGAGCACGCTGACCAAGACCGGCACCGGAACGCTGATTCTGTCCGCGACGAATACCTACACGGGCGTGACCACGCTGACGACCGGCGTCGTGCGCGTGCGCTCGAACGCCGCCCTGGGTGCTACGAGCGCCGGTACGACGATCGCAAGCGGCGCAGCAGTCGAGATCGACGGCAGCGGGCTGTCCATCGGTGAGCCGGTGACGAGCATGATCGGCACCGGCGTGAGCAACGGCGGCGCGCTGCGCAACCTGGCCAACGGCAACACCTGGTCGGGGGCGCTGACACTCGGGGCAGGAGGCGCGCGAGTCAACAGTGACGGCGGCCTATTGACCCTGAGCGGCGGGGTGACCGGCGCTGCGCGGCCCATCACCTTCGGTGGTGCGGGCGACGTGACCGAGGTGAACCCCATCGCCGTCACTACCGGCGCGCTGGTCAAGGACGGCATCGGCACACTGACCCTCAGCGGCACCAACACCTATACAGGTAACACAACAATTAACGGCGGCACCGTTTCAATTGCTGCAGACAGCAACTTGGGCACGCCTCCAGCCGCCGCGACCGCCGGCAAGCTGGCCATCAATGGCGGCGTGCTGTCAGTGACGGCATCGATGACGCTCAGCTCTACTCGCGGCATCGCGGTCGCCGGTACAGGCGCGACCTTCGTTGTCGCGCCCGGCGCAACGCTCACCTATAGCGGTATCGAGACCGGCGCCGCGGCCGTGACCAAGTCCGGCAGCGGCAGCATCGATTGGTCGGGCGCCACGGTGACCACCGGCGCGCTGACCATCGCAGCAGGCACCGTCACCGCACCAACGGGAACGCTGTCGGTCGGCGGCAGTCTGCTTAACAACAGCGGCGCAGGGGCGTTCGTGAGCACCGGCACGGTCAGTCTCACCGGCGCCTCCGCTGCGACGCTCGGCAGCTATCCGTTCGTCTTCAACCGGCTCACGGTCACCAACTCCGCAGGTGTCCAACTGACAGCCGGCGTGACCGTCAACGGCGTGCTGACGATGAGTGGCGGCGCGATCACCACGAACGGCAACCAGCTGTACGTATCCGCGACCGGCTCAGTCACGCGCACCAACGGCCAGGTCGTGGGCGTCCTGACCAAGTACGTCCCGGTCGGTACACCCACCGTCACCTTCGAGGTGGGCGACGCGACGCGCTACACGCCGGTGTCGCTCACTTTCACCGGCATCACGACCGGCGGCGACCTGTCGGTGAGCACGACCGCCGGCGATCATCCGCAGCTCTCGTCATCGACGATCGATACCACGCTCAGCGTCAACCGCTACTGGACGATGTCCGGGTCTGCACTTGTGTACGCGAGCTACGCCGCCACATTCAACTTCGTCGCTGGCGACGTCGATGTCGGCGCTACTCCAGCGGACTTTCTGGTGGAGGTGTACGACCTTGGCATCTGGACGCCGGAGACCGTTACCGCGGCCGGCGCGACGTCGACGTCGGTCACCGGGATCACCGAGTTCGGCGACTTCGCCGTCGGCGAGGCGGCCGGCAGCGCGCTTGATCACTTCACGATCAGCGGCCCGCCGACGGCCACCGCTGGAACGGCATTCGACGTGACCATCACTGCCGTCGACAGCGCCGGCAACCGCGTAGCCAACTACACCGGCACCGTGCAGCTCACGAGCAGCGATATCTATGCCACGTTCTCGCCCGCGTCATATGCGTTCACGCTGGCTGACAACGGCCGCGTGACGCTCCCCGGATCAGTGACGATCGTGGCTGCCGGCAGCCAGACGGTGACCGTCGCGCACGGGTTGAAGGCCGGCACCACCGGCCCCATCGCGGTCAACGCCGCTCCGTTTGCCCGTCTCCAGGTTCTCCTTCCGGGCGAGACATCAGTGCCGGGGTCGCTCACCGGTCGCACCGGTATCCCTGCCACGCAGGCGGCCAACGTTGCCTTCGACGTGACGGTCAATGCCGTTGACGCGTACTGGAACCCAGTTACTGCCACGGACACCGTGACGATCAGCTCATCCGACCCGTTCGCTGTGCTGCCGTCCGACGCAGCGCTCGTGGGCGGTACGGGCGCGTTCACGGTCACTCTCCAGTCACCCGGCAAGACGATCACGGCGACCGATGTGACCGACGGCACCAAGACGCCTGACACGAGCTCAGTCGTCCCTCTCACGGACAGCGCGCCGGTGGTCGTCGACGACTCGTTCGAGATGTTCGCCGACCAGACCCTGAGCGTCGCTGCGCCGGGCGTGCTGGCTAATGACAGCGATCCAGACTCGCAGCCGTTGACCGTGGCCGATCCGATGCCTCTGTCCGGACCTGCGCACGGTGCGCTGACGCTCAACAGTGACGGTTCGATCGTCTACACACCGGTCCTTGGCTATGTCGGCACGGACACATTCACGTATGCGGCCAAGGACGGCACGCTGACTTCCACTGCGGCGACGGTGAGCATCCACGTGTACGACCACTCGCTCATCTCCGGCTCGGGCTGGGGCCCCACCTTCTCGGGGTCGAGCTACCTGGAGATGTCGTTCCCGCCATATGTGCAAAGCGACGCCGAGTTCTCAGTCGCCACGTTGCATTTCTCGTATCGGTCGCTCGATGGCGCCGGCACGACGTGCTACTACGTGGAGGTGTACTCGGGCGGTTCCCTGATCGGCAGTCACGGCGACTCCGGCTCACCCATCTCGTGCAACTCGGGCAATGCCTACGCCACGGACGACGTCTTGCTCACTGAAATCGACTCGGTCGCTGCGGCCAATGACGTGACGGTGCGCATCTACATGAGCAATAGCGCCGGCGCCCGTTCGCAGATCGACATGGCCACGCTGGGCGTCGACTGGTTCCTGCCCTAGACCGTCACGGCGCGGCGGTCGCCACGACCCGGACCGTGTGGCCCCGGTGGCGCAGGGTCAGCGGCGAGTGTCGGAGTTCGGAACCGGTTCGGGCACGCTTGCTGCAGTGACGCTGCCGTGTGCGGCGCGCGGAGCGCGTTCGAAGCGGATCTGAAGCGCGCGCCACAGGATCAATGAGCCGTCCCTGATGCTCGACAGGCCGCTCGCTCCGAAGGGGCGCGTGGAGCGCGTCGCCGGGACCTCTGCCACACCGCCGCCGTTGCGCACGACGCGAAGCAGCACGTCGACCTCAATGTCGTAGCCCTTGGCCTCCAGCCGGACCGTGTCGAAGACGCTCGCGCGCACCGCCCGGAAGCCGGCCAGCGGATCGGTTACGTGGATGCCGAAGAGCGTATTGACCGAGCCCGTGATGAAGCGCGTGCCCCAGTAGTTCATGCGCGTGATCGCGCCGGGCCGAAAGTGGCCGATGAAGCGCGAGCCAAGGACCAGGTCAATGCCCGGCCGGAATGCGGACAGCAGCAGCGGGATCTCTGTTGGATCGTCCTGGCCGTCGGCATCGATGAACAGCAGGATCTCGCCCTTGGCGCGGTCGATGCCGCGCTGGAGGGCGAAGCCCTTGCCGCGATTGTGCTCAAGGCGCAGCACGTCCGCGCCGGCGGCGGCGGCCATGGCCGAGGTGTTGTCGGTCGAGCCATCGTCGACGACGATGACCTCGAGCAGCCCCGGTGTGTTCGCTGCGCAGGCACGAACAACGTCCGCGATCGTTGGCCCCTCATTGAGAGCCGGGATGACGACTGAGACGGTCGGCTCTAGATCAGGCACTGCCACTTGCCCCCTTCTTCCGCAAAGTCGATCGCCTGAGCCCCGAAGATCGTCGCCCAGGTGTTGATGTCGTTGCTGCCGCGCTCGTAGCGGATGCCGCCGTCGCACGACAGCTCGTTGAGGAAAGCGACGCCGCGCCTGATGTTGTCCTCGAAGCGGACCGGGTTCGCACAAGTCCAGACGCGCACAGCCTGGGCTGTGCAATCGGCGTGGGCGACCATGCGCGCGCCGGTGCGGTCGTGTTCGGCAGGCATGCCGCCGTCCGCTTGCTGGACGGTGGCCAGCCACTCGGCACCGCCGTCGATCCAGCGCCGCAGGTCTGTCCGGCCGCGGCCCTCCAGAACCAGCAGGCCTTCAATCGCATAGCAGTGTGCGTGTGAGTAGGTGACGTCCGAATCGGCGTTGACGTGGAAGCGGCCACCCTTGCCGATCGGCTCGTACAAAGGCAGCAGGTCGCGCAGGAGATGCTCCACCAGCGCGGACGTGTCCGTGCCGCGGCTGGCATCGAAGGCGGTCAGCGCGATGGCCGACTTGATCAGGTGGCAGCCATACGACTGGCTCCAATGCGTCGGCGCGTTCTCGAGCGTTCCGTCGAGTCCCATACGACGCCACAGCCGACCAACGATGTACTCCTGCAGCCGGTCGACCATGCGCGGGTCAGGCAGCAGGCCAGCCCGGTTCTCATGGGCGACGAGCCCGGCCAGCACCATCGCCGAGTCGAATACGTACTCGATCCCGCTCCGGCCTACGGCGCCATTCGACGTCATGTCGCCGAGCAGATGGGCTGCCACGCGGTTGCGCAGGGGCGCGGTATGACGGCCCTCGACGGCGAGGTGCGACAGCATGTAGCCGGCGATCTCCGGGTAGGCGTAGCCGGGATGATCGGGATTGACCCACGACATCACGGCGCCGTCGTTGCGGATGACGCTCGGACCGGTAAGCCACGACGCAAGATCGCGACTGGGGACTCTCTCAGCAACCATGGTCTATGACGCCCTCTCTGCGCCGAGCCGCGCATCACCGGCAAGCCGGTGCGCCTCCTCAGCCTCTGGATCCTTGCGCGCCGCGCCACGCCTGGTGCGCGAGGCGCTTGCCGCCGGTGTAAGTCGCTTGATAACGTCGCGATGGATGCGCGCCGCCGCGTGGCCGTCGCCGTAAGGGGCGATGCGGCGTGACATGGCCGCGTGCATGATCGTGTCGTCGAGCAGCGAGTTGACTGCGCTGACGATCGTCGCGGTGTCAGTGCCGATGATGCTCGCCGCGCCGGCCTGGCTGGCCTCGGGGCGCTCGGTCACCTCGCGCGTGACGATGACCGGCTTGCCCAGGTACGGCGCCTCTTCCTGGATGCCGCCCGAATCGGTCAGGATGATGTCGGCGCTGGCCAGCAGGCGGACAAACGCGCGGTACGGCTGGGGCGGGATCAGCTCGACGTTCTTGAGGTGGCCGAGCATGGCCCGCACGGGCAGGAACGCCTGTGGGTTGGTGTGCAGGACGAAGACGACCTTGAGGTCCTGGCGCTCGGTCGAGAGTTGCTGGATGGCCTCGCAGATCGACGCGATGCCGCCACCGAAGTTCTCGCGCCGGTGTGCGGTGACGAGCAGCGTGCGCTCGTTAGTGGCCGACGCCGGTCGTGTCGGCGTCTCCTTGAGCGTCATCAGCAGCGCGTCGACGACGGTGTTGCCAACGACCAGCACGTCGGCCGGGTTGCGGTGGTTCTCGTCGAGCAGGTTCTGCCGGGCGCCCACCGTCGGCGCGTAGTGGACGGACGCGAGCCTGTCGACCAGGACGCGATGCATCTCCTCTGGGAACGGCTGGCGCACGTCACCTGAGCGCAAGCCGGCCTCGATGTGACCGACCGGAACGCCGGCATAGAAGGCGGCCAGCGACGCGCCCAGGTTCGTGGTGGTGTCACCTTCGACGAGGAGCATCTGTGGCGCGGCCGCCTCGATGACGTCGGCCAGCTGCGGGAGCATCGCGCCGAGCACGGCGGCCAGGCGCCGATCGTCGGCGGGAATCTCGACGCGATGGTCGGGCACGAGGGCCCACTCCTCGAGCGCCTGCTCAAGGATCTCGCCCTGCTGGCCGACGACGCACAGCTCGACGTTGAGGTTCTCGTCCGCTTCGAGCGCGCGGACTACCGGCGCGAGCTTGATCACTTCGGGCCGGGTGCCCACGACGACCAGCACGGTGCGCTTGGCCTGGTTCTCGAGACGCAGCCACTCGGCGCGCGACTCGTCGTCATTGACGATGCGTATTGCTGTTGGGCGTCGGGGTTGCTTCGCAGCTGTCATTTGCTTCCACCGTGACGGGCCATCACGCGTTCAGGGCGCGCTTAAGGAAGGTCTTGGGAACAGGGGTTGCCGTGCTCCGTTTTGGGGCTTGTGTGCCCCGGTTCGGTGCTGGATCGAAGGTAGTACTGGAGTACTAGTACGTCAACCCGTCAGTACCCCTTCGGAGCCCCAAACCGTTGCCGTGCGGCACCGTGTGCGGCCGGCCTGCAAGCGTGGTTCGGAGCGTCTAGCCGCTCAGTCGGGCGAACAGCTCCTCGTATCCAAGGCGCGTGTCCGACCACGAGTGCGGATGCTCGTAGCGCGTGCTGGACATCTCTGGCAGGCGCCTAATGGCCTGGGTCAGGGCTGCGGGATCGGACGGTGGCACGAGGACGACGCCGGCGTAACCAGCGGCCGCCTCGACGTTGCCGCCGACCTCGGTCATCACGATCGGCAATCCATAGCCCATCGCGACGTGCAGTGGACCACTGAGCGACGAGCGCAGGTAGGGCAGCACGACCGCGTCCGCTCCCTCGAGGTAGCCCTCGAGCTCCTCGTCAGTGACATAGCGGTTGACGAACGTGATGCGGTCACGCCGCGGGCTCTTGGCGATGGCTTGCGCGGGCAGTGTCCAGCCCTCCCATGTTTCGCCAACGACGGTCAGCCAGTAGCGATCGATCTCGTCGTCGGGGATCGCCTCGAATGCCTCGACCAGATGCTCGAGACCCTTGAACGGCCGGATGACGCCGAAGAACAACAGGTTGCATGCCTCCGCAGGCGCCTCGCGCAGCTTTGCCGCCGTGCGCTCCTGCGCGTAGTGGTCGTGCGGACCGTGGGGCAGCACGGCGATGGGTCGGCGCTTGGTTTGCGGCCAGGTGCCTCCGACCAGGTCGCGATCGAACTCCGAGTGGACGGTGAAGCCGTCGGCGAGACGCATCAACAGCGGGCCGAAGGTGCGCACGTAGCGATGGACGATCGGAATCTTCGCCTCGGCCGTGTCGAGCACCTCGTGGAACTCGATGATGAGCTTGCCGCCGGTCAGCTTGACCAGCACGGCCAGTGCGATGTAGGTGTGCAGCACGGTGCCCGTCCACCACTGGAAGATCGCGAACTGCGGCCGGTGGCGGACGATCATCCAGGCGGCGCGCAGGATGCTGGGCAGCCAGAACCAGTCGACGCCGTCGTAGGCGGCCACACCCGGCGCCGGTTCGAGATGGGTCAGCTGCGCGCCCACGCGGGCGCTGCCCGGGTACAGCCGCGCGGGCAGCAGGCGGCGCATTGTGATCAACGTGACACGATGCTTCTCCGCCAGGACGTTGGCCAAGCGGAACGTGTAGACGCTGATGCCGCTCAGGAAACGAGTGCCGGAGCCGACGACCAGGACCCGCTGCCGCTTCCGCCGCGGCGCGGGATCAGTGGCCAAAGTTGCCGTTTACGCGCCAGCTCTGGAGCCCGAGCGGCTCGAGCGCGAAGTCATGTATCTCACAGCCCATCGCGCGCATCTTCTCCGCCAGCGCGTGCTTCCGCTCGAAATCGCAGTACAGGAGCATGTAGCCGCCACCGCCGGCGCCGGTGATCTTGCCGCCCAGCGCGCCCTCGCGCTTGGCCACCGCGTACAGGTCGTCGAGCTCCGGGCTGGAAATGCGCTTGGACATGCGTCGCTTGTGATGCCACTCGGTGTCCAGCAGCCGTCCGAACTCGTCCATCTGGCGGCGCAGGAGCGCGTTCTTCATCTCGAGCGTGAGCGCCTTGATCTCGCGCAATGCGTCGAGTGACTCCTGCTCGCCATCCTCATAGCGGCGGACCTGGTCGTCGATGATGTTGGTCGACAGGCGCACCTTGCCGGTGTGGCACAGGAGCAGGTTGTATTCGAGCTCGTTGACGATGTCGGCGCTGAGCTTGAGCGAGTTGACCACTGTGCGGTCGGGCAGGAACTCGATGAAGTTGAAGCCACCGAACGCCGCCGCGTACTGGTCCTGCATGCCGCCCTTGATGCCCAGGTCGACGCGCTCCAGGTGGTAGGCCAGCTCAGCAACCTCGTAGTCGGTCAGGGGCAGCGAGTGGAACTCCTTGAGCAGCCCCACGACCACGACCATCAGAGCCGAAGACGAGCCCAAACCGGAGCCTGGCGGTGCATCCGTGTGCAGGAACAGGTCGTAACCCGCGTGGTGGTCGCCGGCCAGCCTGTTGATGGCGGCCTTGGCCAGGTCCATCTCGCCGTCGTAGGTCAGCTCGGCGCGCGAGGCGTACGCGAGCGATACCCCAAAGTCGAGCGAGTTGATGCAGATCTTGCCGTCCTCGCGCGCCCGCAGTGTGCCCCACGCATAGCGGTTGATGGTCGATGACAGCACGCAGCCGCCCTCGCGCTCGGGGAAGGGCGCGACGTCAGTGCCGCCGCCGGCAAAGCTGATGCGCAGCGGCGCCTTGGCGCGAACGATGTAGGTCATAAGGTGGTTTCCATACCGGCGGCCGAGGCTAGGCTCGCTTCCCGCACCGCGTCAAGGAAGATTGGGCCAGTACGGGGGTACTACGGCGCGAAGCCGTTGACAGGTGGCGACGTAGTACTGCCGGTGGGCGTTTCACTGGACAGTGGGCGGGTTAGGATGCGCCACCGACAGTCCAGAACGAGGTCCGCGTCATCTCTTGGCAGCCGATCAGTCAACACCACAAGCCAGCGTCCGCCCACCGGCCGGTGAGGGCGTCGAGCCTGTCCGTCCGGCCCGCCGACGGAACCTGCCCTGGTCCGATCGAACGATCCTGCTCTTCAGCCTGGTGGTCGTCCTCGTGCTGAGCCCCATCTGGCTCGGTCCGGCCATCCTGGGCGGCTCGAAGGCCGCCACGGCCCGGCCAAGCACCCCAAGTGCGACCGACGACGACACAATCGCCGCCACCCGCCGCGACCTCAACGCCCGAGTAATGGGGGAACCTCAAGCACGATGACCGCTGTGGATCAATCTCCGTCGACACGTGGCGAGTCAGGCGCAAAGTCGGCCCGGACGCCCAGTGCGCCGGCGCGCCGGCTGTACGTCGCCGGCGGGCAGCAGCGCGCCCTGCGGCCGATGACGGCCGTTGGCCAGGATTGGTACGAGTACCAGAAGGGCATCCTGGTCGAGCTCGACACTGCGACGAACGAAGCAACGCAGCGTGTCGAATACGTCTCGCCGGCCGAGGCAGCACCGGTCGACTCGCCGCGCATCCTGTTCAAGTCCGGGACTCTCGTCGACGGCCGCCTGTATGTCTGCACCCAGACTGAGGTGCTCGTCTACAAGGTTCCCTGCTTCGAGCTCGAGACGTACATCTCACTGCCCATGTTCAACGACGTGCACCATGTCGAGCCAACACCAGAGGGCAACCTGCTCGTCGCCAACACCGGCCTTGACACGGTCGTTGAGATGACGCGCGAGGGCAAGGTTCTGAAGATCACCAATGTCCTGGGCGATGATCCGTGGGCGCGCTTCTCGCCCGACACCGACTACCGCCAGGTCAAGACGACCAAGCCTCACCTCGCCCACCCGAACCATGTCTTTCACGTCGGCGACGAGCCGTGGGCGACGCGCTTCGAGCAGCGCGATGCGATCTCGCTGATCGACCCCACGCGCCGCATCGACATAGGTCTTGAGCGGATCCACGACGGCCTTGTCCACGAGGGCAAGGTCTACTTCACGACCGTCGATGGCAAGATCGCGATCGGCGACCTGGACGGTCTGACCATCGTCGAGGTGATCGACCTGACCCGCGCCCATCCGCCGGAGATGCTCCTTGGCTGGGCGCGCGGGCTGCACATCGAGTGGCCCTACGCGTGGGTCGGCTTCTCGCGCATCCGCCCGACCAAGTTCCGTGAGAACCTGGGTTGGGTGCTGCAGGGCCTCAAGAGGGACTTCGGCACCCACGTGGGTTGCTACGACCTGCGCACGGGCGAGTCGCTCGGCCAGTTCAACGTCGAGCCGTACGGCGTGAGCGCGATCTTCGGCATCTACCCGGCGGTGGCTCCGGCCGACTGACCAGTCGGTGTGGCGCGGCCCGAAAGTGGCCCGCGCGCCCACTTCTTGCCCGCGTGCACCACAATCAGGTACCTGAGTACTCCCCAAGCCTTGACTTTAGTACCAGTCGGGCCATGATCGGGACACGTCCGGCGGGGAGACGCATGGCTCTCCGACCCGGTTCGTCAATGCGGATAACCAAGCCATCTCGTTGTTAATGCTGAGGATTCCTATGACCCGGACGCGCCTGCTCGCATGCGCCGTTGCCCTGGCCGCTGCGGCCGTTCAATTCGGCGTGGTTCAAGCGGCAACCGCCAGCTACCAGCTGACAATGCCCAGCTCCGCCCAACCTTTCACCTCGACGGCCGTCACCCTCAAGCTGCCGGCCGGCGTGGCCGCCGTCGATGGGCGCGTTCTCTTCGACAAGAACGCACTCGACTTCGTCGGCGTCGCCCCGACCGGTTCCGGTCGGGCGCTGGCACCGGTCGACATCCCGGACGGCGCCGCGTTTGGCGCCTACAACCTGACCTCCAGCAAGTCCGGCACGACGATCCGCTTGATCGTCGCTCCGCGCGTCCAGGGCAGCATTGCGCTCCGCGTCGTGATCGACTCGATGGCCAGCTCCGTCGGCGGTCGCCTGAGTCCGGCGCAGACGGACGCCGTGGGTGCGCTGCGCAGCGGCACTTCTGCGGCCACCTTTGCCGCCCCGCAATCAGTCGTGCATTTCGCGCCGGTCCGCTCGGCCGGCCCTGTCAAGACGCTCGTCGGCCAGCGCATCCTGCTCCCACAGGACGTCGAAAGTGCCGCGGTCGCGTGGCAGAACAGCCGCCTCAACGGCGCCGCCTGTGGCAGCGTCGATGCGGCCACCGATGCCAACGGCGACGGTTGCATTGACGTCGTCGACCTCCAGGCCGTTCAGAGCGCGCTGGGCGCGCCGGCGGCCCTCAATCCTGCAGTCAAGATGGTTGCGCCCAACGCCCAGGTCGCGAGCCTGCAAGCCGCCGCCAACACGACTTCCGACAAGGCCGCTGCGTCGCTCACGTTCTCCAAGACGTTCACCGTCACCTATGCCGGCGACGGGGCGGACTCAAACCCGGGTGACGGCACGTGCGCCGATTCACAGGGTCGCTGCACTTTGCGCGCCGCGATCCAGGAGTCGAACTGGAGCCACGGCCCGGACCTCATCAACTTCAACATGCCCGGCAATGCGCCAATTTCGATCCAGCTCGGATCGACCTTGCCCATCCTCAGCGACAAGACAGGCGGCGCGACGATCGATGCCTACACGCAGCCCGGCAGCCAGGTCAACACGGCGCAGTACGGGTCGAACGCCATCCCTGGCGTTTCCATCCAGGGCACGAGCGGCAGCCCGCGCGGCCAGATCTTCTACATCACCAGCGCCGGCAACACCATCCGTGGCTTCGCTCTGTCGCGCGCCTATCGGCCGATCGTGCTCGACGGCACGGACGCTCACGACAACTCGATCATCGGCAACTGGGTTGGCATGACTGCCACCGGCGGCCTGTCGAGCTATCAGGCCGACATCGGCATCTATCTCCAGCAGGGCACGAACCACAACCACATCGGCACCTCCGATCTGGCCGATCGCAACATCATCGGCACAGCCACCAAGGCGATCGACAACTACGGCCCGGGCACCGGCAACACCTCCTTCCAGAACAACGACCTGTGCATGACGCCTTCAGGCGGCGCGGCGACGTGCAGCACGGGCATCGACCACGACTTCGGGCCCAAGGCCAACCAGATCGGCGGCTTTGGCCTCAACGAGAAGAACGTCGTCGGCCCCACGACACTGAACGGCTTCGAGATCTCGCACGGCTGGGATCCCAACCATCAGGACACCTCGAACAAGTGGGTGAACATGAACATCCACATCGAGGGCAATTGGATCGGCTTCCGCATGGACGGCAGCTATAGCGCCAACTACCGCTCCGGGCTCAACAACCCCGGCAGTGCCGACAACGGCAACGGCGTCAACGTCTACGACGGCTGCAACCAGAACGTCGTCGACGGCAACTACATCGCATCGGCCTACGACGGCGTCAACACGATGCGCTCGAATTGCTCAAACACGACGATCCAGAACAACATCATCGGCGTCTCGCCTCAGGGCCAGAACGCCCCCATGAGCTGGTGGGGCATCCACGTTCGCCTGAGCACCACGGACGACCTGATCCTGAACAACACGATCAGCAACGCGACGAAGGGCGGCATCGGCCTCTCGAGCATCGAGTCCGGCGGCAACGTGTCCGCCGGCGAGCGCCGCATCCGCATCAGTCGCAACATCGTCAGCAACACCAACGGTCCGGCGATCTATCTCACGGCGACCAACGGCAGCGACGCGCCGGGATCGAACGCCCTGTACGCATCCCCGGTTATCACCGCGGCAACCACGACCACCGTCTCAGGCACGGGTATCGCCGGCGCCACGGTCGAGGTCTACCAGGCTTCGCGCAACGCCGGCCAGAGCGGCCTGCCCAGCGTATTCCTGGGAACTGGCACGGTCGCGGGCAACGGCAGCTGGAGCATTCCCGTCACCGCGGCGCAGAACTCGCGCGTCACGGCGCTCGAGATCGCGCCAAATGGCAACACCTCAATGCTGAGCACGAACGTCGACGTGACCTTCGTGGCGCCGCCACCCGCCCCGGTCGCCAACTTCGACTGGAGCCAGGAGGCCGGCAACCTGACGGTCGACTTCACGGACACGTCGACGAACACTCCGACCAACTGGACGTGGGACTTCGGCGACGGGTCGACCTCCACGCTGCAGAGCCCCAGCCACACGTACGCCACCGCTACCGACTACCAGGTCAAGCTGACCGCGAGCAACGGTGGCGGCTCCGACAATCGGACCAAGACGATCACCGTCAGCCCGCTCTCAGGCGCCACGATCTACGCCGCCGACTCATTCGGCCGCTCGACCAGTGACGGGTGGAGCAACGCGGACACGGGTGGTCCGTACACGGTCCAGAACAATGCGACGAACTACTCGGTCGGCGCAGGTTTCGGCTCGATGACCGTGCCTAACGCGGGCGGGATGCGCAGCGCGTTCCTGAACACCGTTTCCGCGCAGGACGTCGACATCTCGTTCGATTTCACGGTCGATAAGGCGCCTGCCGGAGGTGCGTACTGGATCTATGCCGCCGCGCGCCGGAACGGCAACAACGAGTATCGAATCAAGATCCACATGTTCGCCAATGGAACCGTGGGCATCCAGGCCAGCAAGGTCATCAACAACGCCGAATCGATGATCGGCCCAGAGGTGATCGTGTCGGGTCTCTCGGTAACGCCGGGAACGTTCGTCAACGTTCATGCCCAAATGGTGGGCAACGGCTCGACCGCCTTCTACATCAATGCCTGGACGAGCGGCCAGAGTGAGCCTGCCGGCTGGCAGTACACCGGCGGCGACAACACGGCGGCGCTCCAATCCGCCGGAAGCGTCGGATTGCGCGCTTACCTGGGCGGCAATGTTTCGACCGCTCCGGTCACCTTCTCCTTCGACGACTACTCCGTCATCGCTCCTCAGTAATCCGAGAGGGGGGAGGAGCGCCGCGCCGGCCGAGCTGCATGCGCAGCTCGGCCGGCGTTTTCCATTGACAAGCGTCAACACTTTCCAGTACTCAGGTACCACCCTGGCATTGATCTTTAGTACTACCCAGCCGATCATCTGCGGACGGCTGCGGTGCGGGCACAGCGTTTCTGCGCATCGCCTGGCCAATTTCCGCGCACGTCAGAGGAACGGATGAAGACGACCCGGCTGATCGTTCTAACGCTCGCGTTGGTTGCCGTCGCGTTCCAGGCCGGCGTCGTTGCGGCTGCGTCGACGACCTCACTGCAGGTGAATGCTTCGGGCGCTTCGCAACCCAGCGTGTCGACCGCTGTCGAGCTGCGTTTGCCGCCAACGGTGGCTGCGCTCGACGGCCGTGCCTATTTCGACACGAATGCGCTGGAGTTCATCGGCGTCGCGCCTGCAGCAGCGGGTCGCGCCTTCGCGCCGGTCAACATCAGCGGCGGCGTCGCATTCGGCGCCTTCGGTCTCAAGTCCAGCGGTGGCAGCACGGTCGTGCGCCTCATCGTCGCGCCCAAGGTCGCAGGCGACATCAAGATCAACGTCGTCGTCGACGCCACGGCCGGCGCCCAGGGCGTGCGCCTGACATCCGCGCCGCTGTACAGCAGCGTTGCGCTCCAGTCGGGCACCAGCGTGGAGGGCTTTGCGGCGCCGGCTCCGACCGCGCCAGTTGTGCCGCTTCGTGCGCCAATGACGACGCGAACGCTCACCGGTCAGCGCCTGCTCGTGCCACAGGACCTCGACGCTGCCCAGGCCGCGTGGGAATTGAGTCGCCTCAACGGCGACGCCTGTGGCGCGATTGACACCGCTGCCGACGCCAACGGCGATGGCTGCATCGACGTTGTGGACGTCCAGGCCGTCGTCGCCGGTCAGGGCCATTCTGCCGCGCTTAACCCACTCGTCCAGCAGATCGCGCCGGCCGGTCAGATCACGAGCCTGTCCAGCCTTGGGAGGCCGTCGAGCGCCAACCCGGCCACCGCCGCACAACCGGGCAAGGCCGCGATCACGTATGCGCACACATTCACGGTCACGTACAACGGCGACACGGCTGATGCCAACCCCGGCAACGGCGTGTGCGCGGACAGCCAGGGTCGCTGCAGCCTGCGCGCGGCGATGACCGAGTCCAACTGGAGCCATGGCGCTGACCTGATCAACTTCAACATCCCGGGCACCGCGCCCATCCAGATCACCGTCGGCAGCATGCTGCCGCTTTTGAACGACCAGTCCGGCGGCACTGTCATCGACGGCTACACGCAGCCGGGCAGCAAGGTCAACAGCGCACAGTTCGGATCAAATGCCGTTCCCGGCATCGCCATCGAGGGAACGGGCAACAGCCCCAAGACGAGCATCTTCTACGTGACGAGTGCGGGCAACACCATCCGCGGCCTGGCCCTATACCGCTCGTGGCGTGCCATCAGCCTCAACTCGGCGACCGCCACCGGCAACCAGATCATCGGCAACTGGATCGGGATCACGCCGACCGGCGGCGTGCCGTCGTACCGCCAGGAAGAGGGCGTGTACATGGACCAGGGCCCGTCGGGCAACTTCATCGGCACGCCCGCGCTGGCCGACCGCAACGTCGTCGGCTACGGCTTCAAGGGCATCGACAGCTACGGCCCGGGAACGAATAACAACACCATCCAGAACAACGTCATCTGCATGACCCCGAGCGGAGCGGCCGCGACATGCGGCACCGGCGTCGATCACGACTTCGGTCCGAAGGGTGAGCAGCTGGGCGGTTTCGATACCAACGAGAAGAATGTGATAGGCCCGACGTTGCTCAATGGAGTCGAGATCTCGCACGGCTGGGATCCGGACCACCAGGACACCACGACCAAATGGGTCAACATGAACATCCATGTAGAAGGCAACTGGATCGGCTTCAAGATCGACGGCAGCTACGACGCGGCCTACCGATCCGGCCAGAGCAAGCCGTCGAGCAACGACGCCAACGGCGTGAACATCTATGACGGCTGCTCGGACAACGTCGTCGACGGCAACTTCATCGCGTCGGTCTATGACGGCGTGAACACGATGGTCTCGAACTGCTTTGAAAACGTCATTCAGAACAACACCATCGGCGTCTCGCCCAAGGGCCAGAACGCGCCCATGAACTGGTGGGGCGTGCACGTCCGCCAGGGCACTTACGGAACCCTGATCAAGGGCAACACCATCCGCAACGCGGCCCTCGGCGGCATCGGCCTCGAGACCGGCAACGAGCGCACCATCAAGATCACCCAGAACATCGTCACTGACACGAACGGGCCGGCGATCTTCCTCCAACCCGCGTCGGGCAGCTCCGCGCCGGGCTCGAACAACCTGTACGCCGCGCCGGTCATAACCGCGACTTCCACGTCATCTGTGTCGGGCACCGGCATCGCCGGCTCCACGGTCGAGGTCTACCAGGCGTCACGCAACGCGGGTCAGAGCGGCCTGCCCACTGCCTACCTGGGCAGCGGCACCGTCCAGGGCGACGGCACCTGGACCGTGACCGTGTCCGTGGCCAACAACACCCGTGTCACGGCGCTGGAGATCGCGCCCAACGGCAACACATCGCAGCTGGGCATCAACGTCAACGTCGGCTCCGGTTCGCAGGTGATCAAGCCGGTGGCCAAGTACACATGGCTTCAGCGCTCGGGCAACCGCACGGTCGATTTCACCGATACATCCACCAACACTCCGACCACCTGGAAGTGGACATTCGGCGACGGCTCGACGTCCACCGTCCAGAACCCGAGTCACACCTATGCCGCGGCTGGCACATTCACCGTCAAGCTGACGGCCACGAACTCTGCCGGCTCGAGCACGAAGACCAAGACGATCACGGTCACATGAGAATCAACCGGCTGCGCCTCGTTGCTGCTTGGCTGGCCCTGTCCGTCGTTATCGGCCTGCCCAGCGCGACTGAAGCTGCCGGCGGCAAGGTCACGCTCGTCGTTCCGAACAACGTCACGCCCGGCATCGTGACCACAGTGACCCTCAAGCTGCCCAAGTCCGTCGCGGCTGTTGACGGGCGCATCCTCGTCCAGCCCGGCAGCGCCGATCTCATCGGCGTGGCGCCGGCCGGCAAGGGCACGGCACTTTCTCCGGTTCGCGTCGATGGTGGCTTCGCCTTCGGTGTCTACGGCATGAAGGCGAAGGGCGGCAAGCAAACCGTTCGGCTCGTGCTCGTGCCCAACATCACTGGCGACCTGGGCGTGCGTGTGCTGATCGACGCGCTCAGCGGCAAGACCGGCAACCGCCTGTACACGACGACCAACGAGCTGACCGGCACTGTCCGCGTCACCGGCCGCAACACGTCCATAACTGCGCCCGCGGGTCACGCGCGCGGCGCCCCCAACCGGACCGCGGGCGCCGTGCGCACGGTCTTCGGGCGCCCCACGATCAGCACGGACGACGCGGACATCGTCCGCGCCGCCTGGTATCGGACGCGCGGGCTGGGCACGGAGTGCACACCCGGGCACGGACGCGACGGCCGACGCCAACAGCGACGGCTGCGTCGATATCGTCGATCTGCAGGCAATCACCGCGGCCCAGGGCGACAAGCTCAAGGCCGGCAGCAGCCCATCACCCGCGCCGGTCTCCGGAGCGGGCGTCAACAGCCTGACCGTGCCCACAGCGGCACGCACCTACACCGTCGTCAGCACGGCCGACACGCCCGACGCGACGCCTGGCAACGGCATCTGTGCAGATTCGACCGGAGCGTGCACGCTGCGCGCCGCGCTAACTGAGGCGAACTGGCAGAGCGGCTTGACGCGCGTCAACTTCAATCTCGCGGGCACCGCGCCCGTCACCATCCAGCTTGGTGCTAGCAGCCTGCCCACGGTCGGTACGGCATCCAGCAGCGTCTACATCGACGGCTACTCGCAGCCGGGCAGCCGGCCCAACGACGCGGCATACGGCACCAACGCCATCCCGGGCGTCGAGATCCGCGGCCAGAGCGCGACCAACACGCAGTGGATCTTCTACGTGCCGCGCGTTGGAAACACGTTCCGCGGCCTCCTGCTCAACAACACCCAGCGCGGGGTCTTCTTCGATGGTCCGGCGGCCGCGGGCAACGTGGTCATCGGCAACTGGATGGGCTTCAACCGCGACAACTCGCTGCCCGCGCGCGGCATCGAAGGCGTGTTCCTGAACAACGGCGCGCACGACAACATCGTCGGCTCGCCCGATCTCGCCGACCGCAACGTCATCGGCAATTTCGACAAGGCGGTCTATTCCAATGGCCCGGGTACGAACAACAACACGATCCAGAACAACGTGCTGTGCATCAAGCCCGACGGCAGCACGGCCATCTGCCAGACCGCGATCGACTTCGACTTCGGCCCCAAGAACAACCTCGTCGGCGGCTCGAATCCGGGCGAGGGCAACGTCGTCGGGCCGGACTGCTGCAATGCCGTCGAGATGTCCCACGGCTGGGATCCGGCGGGCATCGACACGTCGTCGAAGTGGCTGATCAGCGGCAACCGGATTATTGGCAACTGGCTGGGCTTCCGCGCCGACGGCAGCTACGACCCTTCGTACCGCTCCGCGCAGAGCGTGCCAACGTACGACAACGGTCAGGGCGTCAACGTCTACGACGGCTCGCCCAACAACCTGGTCCAGGGCAACTACATCGCGTCGGTCTATGACGGGATCACGGTCGCGTCGCTCAACACGACGGGCAACGTTGTGCAGGGCAACATCATCGGCCAGTCGCCATTGGGACAGGCCGCGCCGCATGTCCGGTTGGGGCGCTTACCTGCGCTGGGACACGGACGTTCATACGCTGTCGGGCAACCACATCAGCAACGCGGCGACGGGCGGCATCGGGCTGATCGAGTACAACGTCACGCGCATCACCCTGAGCCAGAACATCATTGACTCGACCAGCGGCCCAGCGATCTTCTTCGCGCCGGATCCGAACAATCCTGCGACCGGTGCCAACAGCCTGCTCGCCGCGCCGACGCTCAGCGCGACGCTCGCCGCCGCCTCCGGCACGGCCGTGCCCGGAGCGACTGTCGAGGTGTACCGATCAACTGGCACGAGCGGCCAGCCCGCGATGCCCATCGCGTACCTGGGTGCCACGACCGCAGACGGCGGCGGCGCCTGGACGTTGCCGCTGACGCTCAACGCGGGCGACGTGCTCAGCGCACTCCAGACCCGGGCGGACGGCACGAGCTCGCTGCTCGCTGCCAACGTCATCGCCAGTAACGCGCAGACGCCGCCAACCGCGTCCTTCTCATGGACGCAGTCGACGCAGTCGATGGCCGTGACCTTCACCGACACGTCAACCGGTCAGCCGACGACCTGGTCGTGGGATTTCGGCGACAGCAGCCAGTCGAATGCGCAGAGCCCGCTCCATGCCTACGCGGCCGCCGGTGATTACACAGTCGTACTGACCGCCGCAAACAACCAGGGTTCCACCCAGCAGACGCAGACGGTTCACGTCAACGCCGTCGCCACGGTCTATGCCGCGGACTCGTTTGGCCGCCAGGTATCGAACAGCTGGAGCAGCGCCGACATCGGCGGCGCATACACGCTCTTCGCAGATTCGACGAGCTACAACGTGGGCGGTGGCACCGGTCAGATGATCCTGACAAAGGCGGGCAACACGCGCTCCGCCATCCTGGGCTCCGTGTCAGCCGGCGACGTCGACATCAAGGTTCGCTTCGCCATCGACAAGGTCCCCGTGGGCGGGTCGCAGTACGTCTACCTCATTGCACGCAGCATCGGCAACAGCTCTTATCGGCCCAAGGTGATCATCGCAACCAATGGCTCCGTCGCGGTTCACGCCGGCGTGGTCAACAACGGCTCAGAAAGCTCGCTCGGCAATTCCGTGACAGTGCCCGGCTTGACCGCGACGGCCGGCGGCTACATGTGGCTGCACGCCCAGGTAACCGGCACCAACCCGTCGACGATCAAGGTGCGCGCCTGGCGCGACGGCGACGCCGAGCCATCGACGTGGCAGTTCAGTGCGACCAACAGCCTCGCCGCGCTCCAGGCCGCCGGCGGCGTGGGCCTTGCCGCCGTCGCCGGAAGCGGCACGAGCAATGTGCCCGTGACGTTCGCCTTCGACGATCTGACCGCGATCGACCCGAATGGTGGCGGGCCGGTCGCGCCGACTGCGAGCTACACCTACGCCCAGGAGCAGAACAGCCTGGTTGTCGACTTCGCCGACCACTCAACCGGCTCGCCGACTTCCTGGTCGTGGGACTTCGGTGACGGCACGACGTCTACTGCGCGCAACCCGGCCAAGACCTACGCCACGGCCGGCGCGTACATCGTCACGCTCACGGCGGCCAACTCCGCCGGTCAATCGAGCGCCGCGCAGACGGTCAGCGTCGCCGCGCCGGTGGCCATCATCTACGTCCAGGACGCGTTCACGCGTACCGTCGTGGGCGGTTGGGGCTCGGCCGACATCGGCGGCGCATACAACGCCGCCGGCGGTGCGGCCGCGGTCAATGTCGCCAACGGCGCGGGCACGATCGCTCCGCCGCGCGCCGGCGCGACGCGCGGCGTGACGGTCGACTCGGTCGCCGCACGCGACGTCGACATCGTCGTCCGCGTCGCGGTCGACAAGCTGCCCGTGGGCGGCAACGTGTGGGCCTATGAGGTCGCGCGCCACAACGGCAACAACGAGTACCGACCCAAGATCCTGATCACCCCCGCCGGAGCCGTCCTGGTCCACGCCGGGACCGTGGTCAGCGATGCCGAGGCGCCCATTGGCCAGCCCGTCACCGTTCCTGGCCTGACGGTCACGCCCGGTTCGTTCGTCTGGGTCCATGCCCAGGTCACGGGCACAAGCCCGACCACGGTCCGCGTTCGCGCCTGGGCAGACGGCCAGAGCGAACCGACCGCGTGGCAATACGTTGGCACCGATTCGACCGCAGTTCTCCAGCAGGCAGGCTCGGTCGGCCTGCGCGTCTACACCGACACCAAGGCAACCAATGCCCCGGTCGCGGTCGCCTTCGACGACTACCGCGTGGCCGATCCCAACGCCGGAGCCGGTGGCAGCGGCCCCACGGTCACGCTCGTCGGCGCGGGCGACATTGCCGGCTGCGATTGGACTGACGACAGCGACACGGGCGCGGTTATCAACGGCGTGCCCGGCATCGTCTTCACTGCTGGCGACAACGCATACCCGGAGGGTTCGGCGACCACCTACACCGGTTGCTACGACCCGGCGTGGGGTGCCTTCAAGGCGCGTACTCGGCCGACGCCCGGTAACCACGATGTTCAGGCCGATGCCAGCGCCACGGCGTACTACGACTACTTCGGCACGAACGCCGGCTACGGCCGGCGCGGCTACTACGCCTACGAGGCCGGCACGTGGCGGGTCTACGCGCTCAACAGCGAATGCGCGGGTACCAGCTCATGCGCCGCCCAGTACGCCTGGCTCGCGGCCGATCTCGCCGCCGCTCCGCACCAATGCTCGCTAGCGATCTGGCACAGGCCGCGCTTCAGCGAGGGACCGCACGGCTCGGCCAACGACCTCGACTCTCTCTTCAAGCTGCTCTACACCAACGGCGTCGAGCTGCTTGTCAGCGGCCACGACCACATGTACGAACGCCTCGCACCGGTCGACGGCAGCGGCCAGGTAGACACGTCGCGCGGCGTCCGCCAGATCGTCGTGGGCACCGGCGGCGCGGCCCTGTACACGCCCGCGACCACGCTCGCGATCGTCGAGGCGGAAGATCACGTGACCCACGGAGCCCTCCGGCTCGATCTCGCCCCAGGCTCGTATTCGTGGCAGTTCCTGCCGGCCGGAAGTGGCACGTATTCCGATAGCGGGACGACGGCCTGCCACTAGCGACAATGACTGCCATCAACGGGAATGACGCGGGCCTGGAGCTCGTTCCGGCCGACCCTGTCCTGACGTCCTCGGTCAATCGCCTGGCGCGAGCGGCTGCGGGCAGCTTTGGGCTGAGCGTCATCCAGACCGCGCTCGTCACGCTCACGACCATCGTCCTGGCGCGCGTAATGGGCGTCAGCGACTACGGCTCATACGCCTTTGTCATCGCGACAGTGACGCTGCTGGGCGTGCCGGCGATGCTCGGCGTTGACCGGCTGCTCATCCGCGACCTCTCCGTCTATGTCGGCGACAGCTCCTTCGGACTCGCCCGCGGCCTGCTCGCGCGGGCCACCCAGCAGACGCTGGTCATCTCGCTCCTGATCGCGATCGTGGCCGCGGCTGTCGCCTACGTGGTGGCCGGCGGCGCAATCACGACCGCGCTCGTGGCCTTCTGGGCGGGCCTAGCGGCGCTGCCGTTCCTGGCCCTGGGACGGGTCGCCCAGGGTGGCCTGATGGGTCTCCACCGCGTGGTCATGGGCCAGTTCCCCGATCTTCTGCTGCGGCCCGGTCTGCTCCTCGCCGCGGTCGTGCTTGCGATCGTTGCGCTCGGCCCGCCGCTGCCCGCGCCGCTGGTCGTGGGCCTGTACGCGATCACCTCCGCGCTCGCATGCGGAGTGGCATACGTGCTGCTGTTCTCGAACCGCCCGATACAGATGCGCGCCGAGCCGGCCGCGTACCGCGGCCGTGAATGGCTCGGCGCGAGCCTGGCACTGGCGCTCCTGAGCGGCACCGCGATCATCAACACCCAGACCGGCGTCGTGCTGCTTGGATCAATCGGGACGCCCGAACAGGCCGGGCTCTATGCAGTAGCCCAACGCGGCGCGCTGCTCGTCGCCTTTCCGCTGGCCGCGGTCAACGCGGCGATCGGCCCGACCGCCGCCCGCCTGTGGGCAGCCCACGAGCCTGCCCGGCTTCAACATCTCGTGACCGCCAGCGCGCGCGGCATCCTGCTCGCGTCGCTGCCCATCGGGCTCATCTTCATCGTCTTTGGTCGGCAGATCATCACGCTCCTGTTCGGCGCCGAGTTCGCGGCCGCCGACGCGCCGCTGGCCATCCTGAGCGTTGGTCAGCTGGTCAATGCCGCGACAGGATCAGTGGCCGTGCTGCTGGTCATGACCGGCTACCAGCACCGGGCGACGGCGGCGATGGCTGCGGGAGCGGGCCTGAACGTGTTGCTCGGCGTGATCCTGATCCCGACCTACGGTGAGGTTGGGGCGGCCATCGCCGCAGCTACCAGCCTCGTCGTCTCGAACGTGATCATGGTCGTGGCCTGCCGGCGCCGCCTGGGCATCGACTCGACCCCGATCGGCTGGCGGCCGCGAGCCGCGCAACCTCGGGCACCGACGCATGATGGATTCCTTCCTCGCTCGATTGCCCGCCTTCGCCACGCAATCCGCTGTCGCGGCGCCCTCAGCAACCGCGGCCGTCGCGGACGACGCAATCGCGGCGGACACGGACCAGTTCTCGTGGGGCATGGTGCCCGTCCTGGCGATGGTCGCCGTCGCGGGCGTTGCGCTCGTAGCGGTCGCCAACCGCGTCGCCGCGGGCGGTGCCGACTGGGGCGACCTGCCTTTCTTCGTCGGTCTGCTGCTCATCGTCGTGCCCATCGCCCTGCGCCTGCTCCAGGTCGAGCCGCGCGGCTCTGAGCGCGTCTCGCTGGTCGTGCTGCTGGGCATTGCCCTGTACGCCTGCAAGCTCGTCCACGATCCGGTCCTGCCCGGCGGCTACGACGAGTACCTGCACCTGCGCACGGCGCAGGACATCGTCACCAACCACGTCCTGTTCCTGCCCAACAGCCTGCTCGCGGTCAGCCCGTATTACCCCGGCATGGAGCTGGTGACTGCGGCCGTCGCGCAGTTGAGCGGCATCGGCGTGTACGAGTCGGGCATGATCGTGCTCGGCGTGACGCGCATCGCGCTCGCGCTGGCGCTCTTCTTCCTGTTCGCCATGGCCACGGGCAGCTCGCGCGTGGCGGGCATTGCCGCGGCGATCTACATGACCAACTCGCACTTCCTGTACTTCGACTCGCAGTTCGCATACGAGTCGCTTGGCCTGACTCTCGCCGTGACATCCATATATCTGCTGCTCCGGCGCGGCCACTCGGCGCCGGCGCGCTGGTTCGCGCTGACTGCGCTGACCGTGCTGACGATCGTCGCAACGGTCACCACGCACCACGTCACGGCCGGGCTGTTGGCCATGTTCCTGTTGGTCTGGGCCGGAGTCGGACTGTTCATGAAGAGGCGCGATCGTTCGAAGCCTGGACGCGTCGCACTGCTGACGACAGTGCTCGTCGTGATCTGGACGGGCGCGGTGGCGACGGCAACCATCGCTTACCTGGGCGGCGTGCTGGTCGCCTCGCTCGGCCAGCTGGTCGAGCTCATCGCCGGCAACCTCGCGGCGCGCGAGCTGTTCGTCTCGCGCGCCGGCGACGCGTCACCTGTGTGGGAACGTCTGCTCGGCAGTGCCTCCGCGGGCGTTGTGCTGCTGCTCCTGCCGCTCGGCCTGCTCGTCGTGCGCTACCGCTACCGGGCAGTGCCCATCGTCGTCTGTTTCGCCCTGCTCGCGATCACGTTCCCTGTGACGCTGCTGGCGCGCTTCTCGCCGCTCGGCGCAGAGGTCGCATCGCGCACGCCCGAGTACCTGTTCCTGGGCATCGCCCCGGTGATCGGCCTGAGCCTGGCCCGGTTTGCGTACAAGGGTCGCCTGGGCGTGCCGCAGATGGTCGGCGCGGGCGCCGTGATGATCGTCTTGACCGTCGGCGGCGTGCTCGTCGGCATGCCTGACTGGTCGCGCCTGCCCGGGCCGTATCTGGTGTCGGCCGACGGACGGTCAGTTGACGCACAGGGCGTCTCCGCTGCCCGGTGGACGCTCGACAACCTGGGGCCGGACAACACCTTCGCCGCCGACCGCGTCAATCGGCTGCTGCTGTCCGCCTACGGCCAGCAGCAGGTGGCGACGACCTACGTCACGGGCATCCCCATTCGCAAGCTCTTCCTCGATCCTGACCTGGGCAAGGTTCAGCAGCAGATCGCCCAGAAAGCAGGCATCCAGTACGTCCTGACAGATCAGCGTCTGACCACCGGCCTGCCCGTCGTTGGTCACTACTTCGACCGCGGCGAGGAGGTCGTGGTCGGGATTCATGACAACCCGCTCAACCCGGGCCTGCTCGCAAAGTTCGACGGTCAGCCGCAGATCAGCCGCATCTTCGACGGCGGCGATATCCGCATCTACGACCTGACCAACTTCCGCCCGCCCGGCTGAAGCGGTCGAATCCCTTTGGCTGACCGCCCTGTGTACCCGAGCTTTCGGGACCATCGACTAATGTCCCGCTAACCCTGCGCCGACGAACCTTGGCCGTGACGGACGGTCGAGGAGGAGTACGCGTCGGCGATGTCAAAACGGACGGGCCCTGGTGCAGGGCGAATCACGCTCGCCGTCCTTTTGGCGCTCGCGACTCTCATCGCACTCCCCGCAGCGACCTTCGCCGCCGGCCCCAGCGCGACCTTCGACGGCTCGTCCGGTTCCGTTTCGTTCTCGCGCCGGGGCACGAGCGCCACGCTCAAGATTCCCAACCAGCCGGCTGGTGACGTAACCGTCCGATTGCGCGTCAGGACCGACACGATCCAGGTCGGCGCGGGTCAGATCGCATCAGTCATGATCCGCCGCGCCGGCAGTGCCAGCGACTACCGCGCCCGGCTGCAATTCGGCTCCGGCGGCGCGGTCGGGCTGAGCATCAATCGCATCGTCAACGGCGGACGTGCCCTCATCGCCGGGCCGCAGCGCGCCGCCGGCGTGAGCTGGAAACCGGACCACGACCTCGCGTTGAGCGTCAAGGTCAGCGGCACCTCGCCGACGCGCGTGGCGCTCAAGGTCTGGACGTACGGTGCCCCCGAACCGTCGCGACCGCAGCTCGTCGCCGTCGACAACGCGCCCGCTGCGCTTGGCGGCGAGGGTCGGGCCGCGTTGCGCTTCGCCCTTCCCGAGCAGGCGACGCGCGTGCCCGTGCGATTTGATTTCGCCGACGTGTCGCTCGACGCCACCGGACCGACCGACCCGCCACCGACCCCGGAGCCGACGGCGACTGCCGATCCGACGCCCGTCCCGGACTCGACCCCGGCACCGGATCCGAGCGCGACGCCATCGCCCACCGAGGCACCATCGCCCACCGAAGCACCAACGCCCAGCCCGATTCAAACCGCCGACCCGACGCCCACACCCGATCCAACCTCCGGGCCCGACTTGAGCGACGTCGGCGTTCTGCCAACCGGCGCGCCGATGACGACGGGACCGGCCTACTTCGTCGCGCCTAACGGCGCCGACAGTGGCCCGGGCACGCTCGATCAGCCGTGGCTGACGATGCAGAAGGCGGCCGACAGTGCGCCGGCCGGGTCAACCGTCTACATGCGTGCCGGCACATACGGTCCGTTCGTGATGCGCCGTTCGGGCAGCGCCGGATCGCCCACCACGTTCACCGCATATCCGTCAGAGACCGCCACCGTCGACGGCCGTGGCGCCGTCGCATACACGGTCAAGCTGGTCAGCGTCCACGACGTCACCCTGTCGCACCTGGTCGTGCAGGGCGGTTACTCGGACGGCCACGACGGTGGCGGCGTGGCGGTCCTGTCGTCGTCGAACGTCACGCTCAGCAACAACCTGATCCGCGACAACAAGGCCTGGGGCGTCTACTCGAGCGGATCCACGAACGTCACCATTACCGACAGCGAGATCACCCACAACGCCGTCGGAGTCTCCGTCAGTGGCTCAGGCGCAGGCACGCTCGTGGCTAGAAACCTGATCCACGACAACGACAAGATGATGGTCAACACACCCGACATCAAGGGCGACGACGTTGGCGCCGGTGGCGTCGCGCTTGTTCATACGACCGGCGCCGTGACCGTCAGCGACAACCTCGTGTGGGCCAATCGTGCGCTGAGCTACGACTACGGCTACGACGGCTCGGCGTTCGAGATCTTCGCCGCCCAGAACTGGAACTTCACGGGCAACACCGCGTGGGACAACCGCGTCGCCTTCGAGACGGGCACGGACGCGAACCGGACGCCGTGCTCCAACGGTCAGTTCACGCGCAACGTCATCTACGGCCCGGCTACCGTCGACGTGGCGCGTGGCATCGTCCTGCGCTGCGCGGAGAACGGGCTCGTGGCGAACAACACGTTCGTGGGCCTCCAGGACTTCGTGTTCACGCTCCAGGACAGTGTCGGAACCTACGGCGGCTCGATTGCCGGCCTACGCATCCTCAACAACGTCATCTACCTGGGCGACGGGGCTAAGGCGTTCAGCATCGACAGCGCCATTCCATCGTCGGTCGTGATGGATGGCGACCTTGTCTACAAGACCGGTTCCGGCTACCTCGCGACGATGGTCGGCAAGGGCGCGACCAACTCCTTCGCGACCTTTGCCCAGTGGACCGGCCAGGAGCAGCACGGATTGCAGGCCGATCCTGATTTCGTCGATGTCGCTGCACGCGACTACCGGCTCGAGCCCGACTCGCCCGCGATCGACAGCGCGCTGGTCATTCCCGGGCTGAGCGACACCTACCTGGGCACCGGGCCTGACAGGGGCAGCGTCGAGTCCATTCCCTAGCGGACGCCGCGAACGCCGATACTCGGCGCAGAAATGACAGGCCAGCGCACGGCGCGGAACGCGCCTGACTTCGTGATCCCGGGCGCGCCGCGGTGCGGCACGACGTTCATGTTCGAGTACCTCGATCAGCACCCGGGCATCTACATGTCGTCGATCAAGGAGCCCAACCACTTCGCTACCGATCTGGATTCGGGTAGCTACATGGAATCGATCACGTTCCTGCGCGATCCTGATCGCTACCGGAGTCTCTACGCCGGAGCACGGAGCGACCAGCTCACCGGGGAAGCGTCTACCTGGTACCTGTACTCGCACGACGCTGCCGCGAACATCAAGGCCAACAATCCAGAGACGCGGGCGATCGCGATGCTGCGTGAGCCTGTGGCCATGCTTCATTCGCTCCACCTGCGCCGCATCTACGGCGGCTCGGAGGATCTGACCAGCTTCGAGGAGGCGCTGGCCGCCGAGGCCGATCGGCGCGAGGGTCGGCGCATCCCGCCCAAGGCGCGCAACGTCAAGGCGCTTTTCTATCGCGAGGTCGGTCGCTACTCCCCACAGATCGAGCGCTTCTACGACGCACTCGGGCGGGACCAGGTGCTCGTTCTCATCTTCGAAGAGTTCCGCAGGGACCCCGCCTCGGCCTACCGCCAGGTGCTCGAATTCCTGGGCCTGGACGCCGATTTCAAGCCCAACTTCGACGTCGTCAACGCCAGCGCCGCGCGCCGCTCGCAGCGGCTCCAGCAGATGCTTCTGTCACCAGCCGTGCTGCGCACGGCGCGGACGGTTATTCCGCGCCGCCTGCGGCCGGCAGTTGGACGAACGTGGGACAGGATCAACAGCCACGGCGAGAAGCCGGCACCGCTCGACCCGGTTGTTGCGCGAAAGCTGCGCGACGAGCTCCAGCCCGATATTGAACGGCTGGAGCAGCTCATCGGCCGCGATCTCAGCTCGCTTTGGCCGATGCCCGAAGCTGGCTGACGAGCGCCTCGACGTCCGCGTCCGCGCTGCAGCGGACGACCTTCGCGCCGTAGCCATCGAGCGTCCGCTTGACCTGCGCGCGGGTGATCGGGGCGGCTCCATCTGAGGACGCGTAGGCGTGCGCTTCGCGCGTGGCGCCACCCAGCTCGCGCAGGTGTCGCCAGTAGTCGCCGAAGCGAAAGAAGCGGCGCCAGCCACGTTGATGGCGGACCTCGCTCCACGCGCCGCTGATGAAGCGGCGCGTGATGCGGACGCTCGAGCGCCAGCCACCGACATGGTCGAGCCAGACGATGAGCTGGGCACGGTCCATCAGCCCATCAGTGCCATCAATGTGGATGCCCTCGACGATCCAGTCGGGCTCGTCGGCGATGCGCACGAGGTCCGCGTCACGTACCTCTGGTGCGCGCGGCGGACCGTTGCCACCGCCATCGCGATAGACCATGTCGAGGTCGGTGACCGGAAGGCTGAGCATCTCACCCAGGCGCCGCGCGAGCGTGGACTTGCCACTGCCGGACTGGCCGATGATGAAGATGCGCCGCGGCTGTGCGACAGGCAGCGTCAGCTCATGGGGCATTTGACTGGGGCGCTCCGGACGGCAGTGCCTGGAGAACGACGGAGCGCATCTCCACCTGGCTGTCGCCCTCGTACAGGCGCGCGACGAGTGGCACCGCGCGCTGCTCGGAGCTCACGACGACGTGCGTCTCCCACGTCTCACTCGGGCCCGCGGTCACAGCCCATTGCTGGAGCGTCTCACCCGATGAGCTGAGTACCAGGCGGTAGTTGCCACCGTCTGCATCCGCGCGGAAGCCAAGCTCGACCGTGTACGGGCTGCTGCCCTCGATCATCCACAGCTGCGCCGGCGGCGCACCGAACTGGTCGCTGGCGATGATCCGGCTGGCGGCTACAACATTGACCAGGATGAGCATGGCAATCACAACCAATGCCGTCTGGCGCACCGGCGTCCGGGTCAGAGCCGGCCGCGGCCCTTCGACGCCCTTGAGCCACCGGCGCACCCACGCGATGAGCAAGCCCGCGACGGAGATCGTGGTCAGCGCGTAGACCCAGTTCATGCGTTCGATCGGCAGCCGAAGACGGACATGAGCAGCCCGCTGATGATCGTCAGCGCGACGCTGACGGAGATGGCGACCATCGTGCGCTCGAGCGCCGACAAACCCGAGCCGACCATCAGCGCCGACAGCAGGCCATAGCCGGGTATGAACAGGGCGAGCGCCGCGACGAGCGGCAGGCGCACGATGATCGGGACGCCCAGAAGCGTGGCGACGAACGCCGATAGCGCGATGGCGAGGCAGAGTGCCAGGTCGAGCTGAAAGACGGCCGCGCGACGCGGCGCCTGGGTCACCCCGCGACTTCCTCGTAGACCGACTCGACGCGGTCGAGCACGCTGCCGGCCATGAACTGCGGCGCACGTTTGACGGCGGCCTTGGCCATTGCGCGCTGACGCTTCTTGTCGGCCGCCAGTGCGACCAGCGCCTCGCGCAGCGCGCGGACGTCGCCGACGGGCACGAGCACGCCCGTCTCGTTGTTGGCCACGATGTCCGGCAGCCCTCCGACGCGCGAAGCGACCAGCGGCACTCCGGCGGCCATGCCCTCGATCGCCACCGTCGGGCACGGGTCGGGAAAGACGGACGGAACGATGCCGATCTGCGCCTTGCTCCAGGCGGCCATCACTGCCGGATGATCGAGATCCTCGATGACGGTTACGCCCGCCGGGAAGGACGAAGGCGTCTCCGGCCAGCGCGAGCCGATGAGCACGAGCGGGGGAGGGCTGCTGATGGCGGCGTAGGCCTCGAGCAGCACGTCGATGCCCTTGTTGCGCGAAAGCGTGCCAACGAACAGCCAGAACGGCGCCTTGGGCAGCGCCTTGAGTGCGGGATGCGCCAGATCGGCCGTTGCGGCGACATCTGTGGGCACGAAGTTGGGCACGACCTGGAAGGGCAGGCCCTCGTCCGCCAGGCGGTTGCCCTTGACCACCGCCCGACTGACGGGCAGGTACATGTCCACAGCGCGCTTCTCGGCGGGCGCGAGCGACCAGTTGCCCAGGGTGACGGCCATGCCCCGCGCCGTGCCGTAGTTGGCGGCAGCGCAGTGCAGGCATTTGCTGAACTCAGGGCCAGTGCACGGTGCGCCGCGGTACCACAGGCTGCGCTTGGCGCACACGACGCCGTAATCGTGGAGCGACATCACGAACGCCGCGTTATTCGACTGCTTGAGTGGCACGTACGAGCGTGCGAACCAGTTGTGGCCGTGGACGACATCCGGCCGCTCGCGCTCGACGACCTTGCGCAAGCCGAGGACGACTTCTGGATCCGGAAACGGCGGCGCGTACGGTCGGCCACTGGGCGTGGCCGCTCCCGCGGCACGCTGCGCGGTCGAGCGCAGCCGGTAGATGTGCACGGCGCCGTCGTCTTCCTGTGCGGGCAGGTCCGCGGCAGCGCTGGTTGCCACGGCCACGTGATGGCCGCGCTCGGCCAGGCCGGCGGCCAGGTTGCGGACGTGCCGCTCGATACCGCCGATGAAAGGCGGGTACTGATCGGTCAGCATCAGGATGCGCATCTAGGCCGCCAGCACTTCCGCGTACAGCCGCTCGAGCGCGGCCGCGCATTCATCCCAGGTGGGCAGCTCGTACGCCGGCCGCAGCGGAGCATGCAGCTCTTCGTAGATCGCCGCGGCCAGCTCCGGCGCCGGCGCGTCGAGTGCAACGCCGCGCGCGACGCCGGCGCGCGCGAACTCGCTCAACGCCGACGTATCGGCGACAACCACGCGCCGGCGCAGCGCCAGCGCCTCAAGCACGGCAATGCCCTGCGACTCGTACTCGCTCATGGCCACGACCACCGCCGCGCGCGACAGCAGCTCCGCCATCGCCGCCCGGTCTGTTGCGTCGATCGGGCCGATCTCAATACGCTCGCCAACGCCGGACTCCTGCGCCAGGCGGCGCAGCTCAGCGTCATAAGGGCCGCCACCGACGACGCGTAGCCGCGCGCCGGGAACTAGGTTGAGCAGCTCAGGCATCGCTGCGATCACGCGCTGGTGGCCCTTGTAGCGCTCCAGGCGGCCAACCGACACGATCAAAGGCGCCTCGACGTCGAAGGCCTGCCCCGCGGCCCCAGCCGGATGCAGGGTTACACCCAGTTCGGCACCATTGGGGATCACCATGAAGCGGCTCATGCCCACGTGCAGCTCCTGCGCGAAGTGGCGCGCCTCCCAGTCGGACACGGCGATCAGCCGCGCGGCGCGCCGCAGCAGCGGTCGCAGCACAAGATGTTGTGTGCTGCGCATCCGGTTGCGGGCTGCCGAATCGTGGCCGCCGCTGTGAAACGTGACGACATACGGGATCCGACTCCTCGCGCTCGCCGCCATGGCCAGTGGCGCCACCAACGTGTGGTAACCCTGACAGTGCACCAGACCCCACTTCTCTCGCCTGATGGTCCTATAGATGTCGGGCGCCCAGTAGTAATCACGCTCGCGCGGCCGTGCCGGGACGCGCACCACCGGCACGCCGCGGATCTCGTCGTTGGGGGGCAGCTCACCGGTCAGATCGGTGGTCAGGATGGTCACGTCGAAGCCGGCCGCGGCGATGCGTGGCGCAACCTCGTAGACGTGCGTCTCAACGCCGCCCATGACGGGGTATGCGTTGGCCGAGACCATGGCGATGCGCGGGCGATCGCGCACGCGCTTAGTCTTGTCTGCCCGTAACGAAACGAGTCGGCTGTTGCACGCAATCATCCTAGCCGGGGGCCTCGGCACAAGACTTCTGTCGGTCGTTGCCGACCGACCCAAGGTCATGGCGCCCATTGGCGGTCGGCCATTCCTTCATTACCTGCTCGTCGCGCTGCGCGGGCAGGGCTTCGACGACGTCGTGTTGTGCGTCGGCCACCGTGCGGACCAGATCGAGACCCATTTCGGCTCCGGCGGCCAGTTGGGTCTGCGCCTGCGCTACTCGGTCGAGACGGAGCCACTCGGGACTGCCGGTGCGCTCAAGCTCGCTGAGCCGCTGCTCGACGCCGACGAGTTCCTCGTCGCCAATGGCGATTCCTACCTGAGGGCGGGCTACGCCCCGCTCCTTGAGGCGCTCCACGACAACAAAGGGCAGGCCGTCCTCGCGCTGGTCAGGACGACCGACGCGGGTCGTTACGGGACGGTCGAACGCGCCGATGGCGGACGTATCACGAGCTTCGTGGAGAAGAACCCCGATCATGCGGGCGGTCGGGTGCTTATCAACGCGGGCGTGTATGCGATGCGCCGCACAGTCATCGAGGACATCGCTGCGGGCGGCCCGGCGTCGCTCGAGGGCGACGTGCTGCCAACACTCGCCGCGTCGGGCCAGCTGTACGGCGTGGAGCTCGCGGGCTCGTTCATTGACATCGGCGTTCCGGACGACTATCGACGGCTCGAGCGCGACTGGCGCGCCCTATTCGGCAGCCAGGTCGCCGAATAGCGCGTCCTCGACCAGCTCGCTCCAGATATGGCCGATGCAGATGTGCGCCTCCTGGATGCGCGGCGTGTCGTCGCTGGGCACGCCGACCCAGTGCTTGGCGATCTTGCGCGCCTCGCCGCCGTGTGAGCCGGTCAGGGCGACGCTGACGAGGCCGCACTCGTTGGCCGCGACGAGGGCGGCCACCACGTTGCGCGCGTTGCCACTGGTGGAGATGCCGACGGCGACGTCACCTGCGTGACCCAGGCCGCGCAGCTGGCGCGCAAAGATCTCGTCGAACGAATAGTCGTTGCCGATCGCAGTCAAAGCCGAGGTGTTGACCGTCAGCGCGTGTGCCGCGAGTGACGGCCGTTCGATATAGAAGCGACCCAGGAATTCGGCGGCGATGTGCTGCGCGTCGGCGGCACTGCCGCCGTTGCCGAACAGGTACAGCGCGTGGCCCTGGCGATATGCGTCGATGAGCACGCGCGCGACAGCGATGGACGGGCCAAGGTCGCCCAGCAGCGCCTGCTTGACGTCGATGCTTGCCTGCAGGCGCACGCGAAACCGGTCCCCGATGGGGTCGGTTACGCGGACAGGCGTGTCTTCCGATCTCATCCCGGCCAAGTCTACGTAAGCACAGTGCACCTTCCAGCACGCGGCCGTTCGCGACTGTACGGGACGATCGGGTCATGGAAGCGGTCCGACCGGTGGTGCGATACGTAATCCGCCATCTGAGGGAAATTGGTGCAGGAAGCCGCAGACCCGAACAAACCCGACAAAACCGCAAAAGACAGCGCATCGACGACGAAGGAGATCCGCCTCGTCCGTCTGCGCCTGCGTCTCGCGCTGCTCACGATGGCTGTCGTGCCCATGGTCTTGCTGATGGTCTTGATGCGCGCAACGATCGAGGTGCACGAGGGCCAGGCCACGCTCGAAGTAGTTGGCGCGATGATCGCGCTCACGGTCTTCCTCATCGCCCTGACCCTGTGGATGTCACGGCAGATTCTGGGTCCGGCTGAGGAGCTGGCTCGATCGCGGTCGGAGTTGAGCGAGCTGTACGACGCCGCCAAGGCGGACTCTCTGCACGATGGCCTTACCGGATTGGGCAATCACCGCGCCTTCCAGGAGGAGCTCGATCGCGAGATCGAGTGGTATTCGCGCTACCAGGTGCCGGTCTCATTGCTGCTGATCGATCTCGACGATCTCAAGTTCGTCAACGACTCCGGCGGCCACATTGCGGGCGACGACCAGCTGCGTGAGATGGGCCGCCTCATCCGCCAGTTGACGCGCTACGCCGACCGCGCGTTCCGCGTGGGTGGCGACGAGTTCGCCATCCTCATGCCACACACCGATTCCGACGGCGCGATGCAGATTGCGCGTCGTCTCCTCGAGCGTGCGCTGCAGCCGCATGGCAGCGCGAGAGCGGTGCCGTTCTCAGCCGGCATTGCCTCGTGTCCGCAGCACTCCACCAATCGCGCCCAGCTCTATGCCCAGGCCGACGCCGCACTGTACTGGTGCAAGCGTCACGGCCGCGCTCAGATCGATGTCTTCAACCCACTGCGCGATAAGGCGGCCAGCGCTGAAGTGACCAACCAGCTCTCGCCGCAGATCGCCCACATCGTCAACGACAACATGATCAACCCGGTCTACCAGCCCATCGTCGATCTGACCACCGGTCGCGTGATCGGCTTCGAAGGCCTGACGCGTCCGACGCCGGAATCCGGTTTCGCAGACCCAGGCTCGATGTTCATCGCCGCCGAAATGGTTGGTCGGACGGTCGAGCTGGACCTGACCTGCCTCCAGTCAGTCGTCGCCGGCGCTCGAAACATGCCGGTCGAGCAGCTGCTGGCCATCAACATCTCGCCGCGTACGGTGGAGGCGCCCCATTTCTCGACGGACGCATTGCTGGCCATCCTGGCCCGCCACAACATCGCGCCCCAGCGAGTGGTGATCGAGCTGACCGAACGTGAAAAGGCAGAGGACCTGGGCCGCCTTCAAGCGACGTTGGCAGCCTTCCAGCGCAACGGCCTGCGCATCGCCGCCGACGATGTCGGTGCGGGCAATGCCGGGCTGCGCCTGCTGTCGCAGATCCGCTTCGACATCGTCAAGATCGACCTGTCGCTCGTGCAGGAAGGCGCCGAGCGCGATTCATCGCGCGCTGTGCTGCGCTCGCTGCGTGACCTGGCCGGACGATGGGGCGCGTCGGTCATTGCCGAGGGTCTGGAGACCGCGGGTCAGCTGCGCACCGTGCGTGAGCTGGGCATTGGCGCCGGTCAGGGCTACCTGCTCGCCCGGCCGATGCCGCACCCTGACCTGCTCAGCATCGACCTCGAGCCACTTGCCGCGGGCGGCATGATCCTCGATCGACGACTGCCCCAACCGCGCCAGGCACCGGACGCCATCCGCACCCAGGGCGCTTACTAGGCCACCGTCGGCGGTCCGCCGCAGTTTGCGGATCGGCGCCTTTACGCGGACCTGCGCCGCAGGCCCTGCACGATCGCAGCCGTCTCCGGGCCACTGACTCCCAACCGCCCCAGGGTGAAGCGCGCCATCTCCAGGGCCACTTCCGTTTCCGCGACGACGATCTCGCCCGCACCTTCGCGCTCGAGCATTTCGCGATCGGACGTGCTGCGCGCCCGGGCGATGATCGGCACACGCGGATGCTCGTTGCGGACATGGTGCACGACCTGGCGCAAAGCGATCGGATCGGGCAGGGTGACCACCACGACCTGCGCGCGGGAGAACTCGACCCGGTCAAGGTTGCGCTCGTTCTCCGCCAATCCCTGGATCACGGGTATGCCGCGCGCGCGCAGGTCACGACACACTCTGGGGTCCGCCTCGATGACCACGAACGGGAAGCCGCGCCGCTCGAGTGCCGCGCCAACGAGGCGCCCGACACGACCAAAGCCGCAGATCACGGCGTAGCGGCGCGGCCCTGACGACGGCTCCGGTGCGACCGCGATCAGATCGGCTGGACCAAGGGGCCGGCGCCGGTCGATCTCGCGCAGCGCGGTGGGCGCGTAGCGCGCCAGCCAGGGCGAGACGACGATGCTCACAGCCGCGGCGGCAAGCATCAGGCTGAACATCACGTCGCCGACCGCGCCCTGGCTGGCGCCCAGCCGCGCGATCAGGAACGAAAACTCACCGGCCTGCGCGAGCGTGACTCCGGCCAGGATCGCGGTCCGGCCCGGCGCGCCCAGGATGCGTGACAGTCCGGCCACCAGCGCGCCCTTGACCGGCACGATCAGGATCACTGCCACTGCCACCAATCCGGCCGCGGCGACCACGAAAGCCGGGTTGAAGAGCATGCCGATGGACACAAAGAACACACCGGCAAACACGTCGCGCAGCGGCCCGAGCTCGCTCGCCACCTGGTGGCTGATGTCCGACTCGCTCACGAGCAGGCCGGCGAGGAAGGCGCCGAGCGCGAGTGACAGCCCGAACAGCGCGCTCATGTACGCCGTCCCAAGGGCGACCGCCACGACCGTCAACACGAACACCTCACGGCTGTGCAGGGCGGCGACGCGCTCGAACAGGCGCGGCAGCACGAACAGCCCCAGGGGCAGCAGGATGGCCAGGAACAGGAGCGCCTTGCCGCTGGCGATGGCCACGTCAAGGGTCAGGTCGCCGCCCTGCGCGAGGGCGGTCAGAAGCACGACCAGCACGACCGTGGATAGGTCCTGGAGCACGGTCCAGCCCAGCGCGATGTGGCCGTGTTGCGCGTCCAGCTCGCCGCGCTCGCCCAGGATCTTGGCGATCACGGTGCTCGATGACTGGCTGATGAAGGCGCCGAAGAACAGCGCTTCCAGGGGCTTGAAGCCCAGGGCGACGCCCACGACATAGCCCAGCGCGACCGACGCTGCGACCTGCACCAGCCCACCGACAAGCGCGATGCGCCTGACTCGAGCGAGGTCGCGAATGGATAGCTCGAGTCCGACGGCGAAGAGCAGGAACACCAGGCCGACGTCAGCCAGGGCAGCGACGGTGTGCGCGTCGGCGATCGGCCCCGCTGTGTACGGCCCGATGAGCACGCCTGCGGCGACGTAGCCCAGGATCGCCGATTGGCCCAGGCGCACCGCAATGGCGGCCCCGATCGTGGCGACGATCAGCGCGAGAGCGAGCGTTACTAGAAATCCGGTGTCGGTCATGGCTTACTCACGAGTCGGAGGGCCGGCACCTGCTTGGTGGCGAGCACAATCGTACCCGGCGGGCGTGCGGCGACCCGTAGACTCCGATCTGATGAGCGACGAGCGCCGTGTCGTGACCGTCCTGTTCGCGGACGTGAGCGGTTCGACTGCACTCGGCGAAGCGCTCGATCCAGAGGATCTGCGCGCTCTCCTGGCGCGCTACTACGCGATCGCCAAGGAAGTCGTCGCGGCACACGGCGGGACCGTCGAGAAGTTCATCGGCGATGCCGTAATGGCCGTCTTCGGCCTGCGCCGCGCGCACGGCGACGACGCCGTGCGCGCCCTCTCGGCCGCGATGGAGCTGCGCGACAGAGTCCGCAGCGATCCGCGCCTGGGCGAACGGATGCCGATCCGGCTGGGCGTGAACACCGGCGATGTCTTCGCCAGCCGTGATCCGGGCAGTGACGACTTCCTTGTCACGGGCGATGCCGTCAACGTGGCGGCGCGCATCCAGCAGACGGCCGTGCCGTGGTCGATCGTCGCCGGCGAGCGGACCGTTCGTGCGGCACGCTCGGAGTTCCGCTTCGGTCCCGCACAACAGGTCGATGCCAAGGGCAAGAGCGAGCCACTCGCGGTCAGCGAGCTGCTCGGCCGCGCACACTCCGGTCGCGGGCCGGACGCCCATCTTCGGCCGTGACGCTGACCTGGCCCAGCTGGACCTCGTCGCCCGCCGCGCATTCGACGAGCAGCGGCCGTTCCTGGTCAGCGTCATCGCGCCGGCCGGCACAGGCAAGACGCGCCTGCTCGAGGAGTTCCTCGACCATCTGCCGCGCATCGCGCCGGACGCGCGCGTGGCCGTCGCGCAATGCCTGCCCTACGGCCAGCGTCTGACCTACTGGCCGCTGCGCGCCGTGCTCTTCCGGATCGTCGGGCCTCGACGAGGACGCGCCGCCCGAGGAGATCCGTCGCGCGGTCGACGGTGGCTGACGAGTGCCGGAGTCGAGGAGGCGGCCGAGGTCGGGCGACTGCTGGCCTCGACCATCGGCGAGGCTGAGTCGGAGACGACGGACCGATCCGCGCTGTTCGCCGCGTGGCGCACCTTCATCGAGGCTGCCAGCCGCCAGGCGCCGCTTGTCGTTGCCGTCGAGGACCTCCACTGGTCGAGTGACACGTCTGCTCGACCTGTTCGAGTTCGTGCTCCAGCCGCGCGGTGACACGCGCGCGCTGCTCATCGCGCTTGCTCGGCCGGAGTTGCTCGATCGTCGACCCAACTGGGGCGGTGGCCGGCGCAACCATGTCTCGATAGCGCTCGAGCCGCTCGACGACCGCGCTACTGCGCAGTTCGTGCGGACGCTTGCCGAGGGCGCCTCGGACGACCTGGTCGACGCCATCGTCGTCCGCGCCGAGGGCAATCCATTCTTTGCCGGTGAAATCGTGAGCACTGTGCTTGAGCGGGTGAAGGCGTTCGACGATCCCGGCGCAGGTGCAGGCTGCGCTGGAGCGCCTGCCGGACACCGTCCAGGCGACCGTTCTTGCTCGGCTCGACGAGCTGCCCGATGACGAGCGCGAGGTTCTCCGAGTTGGCTCTGTCTTCGGTCGAACCTTCCGACCAGCGGGCGTCGCCGCGCTGATCGCTCGCGAAGCGGCCGACGGGGATTGGGTGGCCGAGATCTGCGAGCGACTCTCGGAGCGTGACCTGGTCAGGCCTACCGGTGCGGATGGCTACACATTCCGCCACATCCTCATTCGCGAGGTCGCCTACTCCACGCTGGCCGCGGGCGACTCGCGCAGAGCTTCATGGCGCGGCCGGACGCTGGCTGGCTGAGCGTGCCACAGGTCGAGAAGAGGCACTTGCGGAGCTCGTCGCGTACCACTACCGCGAGGCGGCCTCGCTCGCCTCGGCGATGGATCTCGACGACGCGGACGAGCTGCGCGACGCGGCTCGAATCTGGCTCGTGCGCGCGGCAGAGGTCGCTCGTTCGGCGGCCGCCGGAGTGGAGGCACGCGAACACATGATTGCCGCGCTCGAGTTCGCTCGTCCGCAGGACTATCCGGAGCTCCACGAGCTGCTTGGCGACGTCGAGATCGGCGGCGGCCCAATCGTCGCGGCTTACAGCAAGGCGCTTGATCTCGCGCGCGAGGCGGACCGACCAGAGTCAATGCAGCTGCGGTTGCTCGCAAAGCAGCTCATGGTCGAGATGCGCTCGCAGGGCTCGGTCGGCAGCCGCCGCTCCGACGAGCAATTGAATGCGCTGAGGCGCGAAGGCCGTCGGTTGCTCGAGACCACAAACGATCAATCGGCGCGCGCGCTGTTCCTTGCCGCCGACGCGTTCTATCCGTTCTGGGTTCGGGCGTCGCGTCGCTATCGATCCGTGGCCGAGGCGGACGCGGCACGCGCGTCCGCGAGTGAGGCGCTCGAGCTCGCCCGCGGGCTGGGCGACGCAAACATGGAGAGCGTGGCGCTCGATGCCCTTGGCGCGTTAGCGGTTGACGAGGGAGATTGGCAGACGACTGTGGCACTGGGTCGAGAGCGGATAGCCATGGGAAGTCGCCTGGTTCTGTTTGAGCGCATCGACGCATATTCGGTCGTGGCATGGGCAGGAGCACTCTCCGGTGACCTCAAGATGGCCGAGGATGTGACCAACGAGGGCCTGGCCGTCATTCAGCCTGGTCAGGCGCCGGACTGGACGCTGCATCTCCTCGCCTGGCGCGCGGTTGCGCTGATGCTGTTCGGCAAGTGGGATGCCACGCTCGCCAGCACGGACCAAGCCGTGCGCGTGTGGTCCGAGGCGGGGCGCCCGGCAGCCGGCTACGCCATGCGCGGTTTCATCGCCGGGCTGGTCGTCGCTCGCGCTCGGCGCGACGAGACTCGAATGCACACGTTGCGCTCTGTCATCCGGCAAATTGGCGAGAGCTTCGTGCCGCGCCGCTTCACGGAGGCTCTTGCCCTGATCGACGAGGACATTCCAGGCGTGGCGGCTGCGCTCGAAAGAGGAGAGGGCGGCCTGGGCGCGCGCGGGTCATACGAAGAGCAGGCGATGGTGCTTTCGACATGCACCGACGTACTCCAGTCCATTGACGGCAAGCTGCTTCTTGGCGCGCTTGAACAGAGCCTGCCATGCTAAGACGCCTCTCGTCGAAGCCGAGGTTCGGCGCGCCATTGGAGTTGCCGACGGAAACCGGGATCAGCTTGCGACCGCGCACGAGCTCTTCGCGAAATCTGACGCTCGGCCGTGGGAAGCAAGGACGCGTTGCGAACTCGCCTTGCTGGACCGCGACGAAAGGAGCTTTGAGGCTGGTCTATCAACGCTCGAGGCAATCGCAGACGTGGTCCAGGCTGAGCGCTATCTGAAGAGGTGGTCGAAACGTGGAAGCTGAGCTGTTCAACCCTGCCGCGATGGCGGCGCCGGTCGGCCCATACAGCCAAGTCGCGCGCATCCCGCTGCCCGGTGCGGATCTCCTGGTCATCTCCGGCCAGCTGGCGGCTGACCTGGACGCGGACATCGTGGGCCAGACCGAGCAGGTGCTCGAGCAGATCAAGCTGGCCGTCGAAGCCTGCGGCGGCACCCTGCGCGACGTGATCAAGCTGACCTCGTTCACGACCGACCTATCGCACCGTGATGAGGTCCGCGCGCTCCGCCTGCGTTACTTCGGCGACCGCTTGCCCGCGAGCACCCTGGTCAAGGTGGCGGGCCTGGTGGATCCGCGCGCGCTGATCGAAATCGAGGCGCTGGCGGTGGTCCCAAGGGACGACTGATCACCGATAGACTCAGCCGCGATGACGCGACCACTGAAAGTTGGAGTTCAGCTACCTGAAGTCGAGTGGCCGGTGCGCTGGCCGCAGCTGCGCGACATGGCGCAGACCGCGGAGGGCATCGGCCTCGACTCGATCTGGGTCGGCGACCACCTGCTCTACCGGCGCGAGACCGGCAACGTCGGGCCGTGGGAGGTCTGGACCTCACTCGCGGCGTTGGCTGAGGCGACCAAGAAGGTCGAGCTGGGTCCGCTCGTTGCAGCCACGAGCTTCCACGCCCCGGCCATGCTGGCCAAGATGGCTGCCACGGTCGACGAGATCAGTGGCGGCCGCCTGATCCTGGGCCTTGGCGCGGGCTGGAACGAGCCCGACTACACCGCCTACGGCTTTCCCTACGACAAGCGCGTGAGTCGCTTCGAGGAGGCCTTCACGATCATCCGCACGCTGCTGCGCGAGGGCCACATCGACTTCGTTGGCGAGTTCTACGAGGCGCGCGACTGCGAGCTGGTGCCGCGCGGCGCGGTGGAGCGCCACCCGAACGGCCCGCCACTGATGCTTGGCACAACGCGGCCGCGGATGCTGAGCATCGCCATGCCGTACGTCGATGCGTGGAATGAGTGGCACGACCGCTTTGGCAACAACCCCGAGCAGATCCCCGCGATGCGTGACGCCGTTGACGCCGCGTGCCGCGCGGCCGGCCGCGACCCGGCAGAGGTGACGCGCACCGTCACGGCCCTCGTGCGACTCACCGGCGGCCGTGGTCGCTCGACCTCGTATTCCGATCCGACCCCGCCGCACGACGGCACGCAACCCGAGCAGATGGCGGACATCCTGCGTGCCTACGCTGCGCAGGGCATCAGCCACGTCCAGCTCGTGCTCGATCCGATCACGGTCGAGTCGATCGCGGAGTGCGCACCCATACTGGCCGCGCTCGACCGCGACTAGATCGCGCTCGGGACCAGGGTGACCGTCCCGCCGCTCGTCCAGACCCTGCCCTTCGTCGCCTGGATCCTGCTCGCCACGCTCGCCTTCGGCGGCTTCGCGTTCGTCGTCATCACTCGGCAGCTGAGCGACGTTTCGCCCGGCTACTCGCGCTTCGTCGCGATCACTGCGGCAGTGCTCGCGATCCTCACCGCGCTGGCTGAGCCGGGCACGTCCCTGACGACTCAGGCGCTGGCCATCCACCCATCGACCACGACCGCCAACTGGAGTCAGCTGCTGACGGTGACATTCGCCGTGCTGGCGGTCGTCTACGGGTTCCGCGTCGGGCGCCAAAGGGCGGCGCTGGTCATCGGCAGCATGGGCATCCTGGTCTCGCTCGCCGTTCTGGGCTACGTCGCCCTCAACTGGGCGCCGACATCGGTTGATGCCGTGCCGTTCCTCGTCCAGCTCGCCGTGCTCAGCTTCGTCACGGGCGGATCGATGGCCGCGATCGCGCTCGGCCACTGGTACCTGGTCACGCCCAAGATCTCCGAGACACCGCTGATCCTGCAAACCAAGCTGCTGCTTGGTGGACTGATCCTCCAGGCGCTGCTGTTCGTGACCTGGACCACGCTCGGCGGCGGTCCCGGCCAGGGCGCGTTCGACGCATTCACGAGCGGACCCGTGCTTCTCGTGGCTTTGCGCCTGCTCGTCACGATCGTGTTTCCGATCGTGCTCACGTGGATGGCGTGGCGCACAGCGCGGACGCGCTCGATGGAATCCGCCACGGGTCTGCTGTACATCAACTTCGCGGCCGTACTCGCGGGCACCATTGGGGCCGCCGCGCTGTACGTCTCAAGTGGCATCCTTGTCTGATGCGCGTCCGAGTACGGCTCTTCGCGATGCTCCGCCAGCAGGCGGAGTGGCGCGAGCGCGAGGTCGAGCTGCCCGACGGCGCGACCATTGGCTACGCGTGGCAGTTCCTCATGGACGAATATGTCGCGCTTGCACCCCAGCGCGACCACGTCCGTTTCGCCTTGAACCGCGTCTACGCCACGGCCGATCAACAGCTCGCTGACGGCGACGAGCTGGCCCTCATTCCACCTGTCGCGGGCGGTGCCGACACGTACATTCGCCTGCAGGTCACGGCCAATCCGATCACCGACGAGCTGCTTGGCGAGCTGCGTCGCAGCGTGCCCACCAACGAGGACGGGGCATTCGTCCTGTTCCTGGGCCAGACGCGCGACAGCGCCGGCACGCCGTCGCCGGGCGAGGAGGGCGAGGCCGCGAAGCATGCCGGCCAGTCGGTCGTCGGGCTGGAGTACGAGGTCTTCGACGAGATGGCGATGGAAGTGCTGCGCACGATCGCGACGGAGATCGAGCTGCGCTTTCGGCGTCACGCGGCTCGCGATCATCCACCGCTCGGGTGAGGTGCCGCTGGGCGAGGCCAGCGTCGTCGTGTGCGCGGCATCCGTCCATCGATCCGCTGCGTTCGACGCCGCGCGCTACGGCATCGAGGAGCTCAAGGCGCGCGCACCAATCTGGAAGAGCGAGCAGTACGCCGACGGCTCGGTGTGGGTCGGCGCGCCTCCGCGCGACGGCCCACCCACTACCGACTGAGATCCGCGGCCGTTAATCTCGCAGCCATGGTGCGCGTCTACCTATCTGTCGACATGGAGGGCGTGGCCGGGATCAGCCACGCAAACCCAACACGCCGCGGCGACGTTGGCTACCCGGAAGCCGTGGCGCTGATGGTCGGCGAGGCCAATGCGGCGATCGAGGGCGCTTTCGATGGCGGCGCGACCGACGTGACGGTCAATGACAGCCATGGCGGCATGTACAACCTGACGCCTGAAGCCCTCGATCGGCGCGCCCGGCTGGTCGAGGGCAAGAAGCCACTGTCGATGGTCGAGGCGGCCGCTGACGCGAACTTCGACGTGGCGCTCTTCGTGGGCTACCACGCGCGCGCGGGTCATCCGACAGGGGTCATAAGCCACACGTACAACCCGCGCGCCGTCCTCGTCGAGGTCGACGGCCGGCCTGTGTCGGAGGCCGGCATCAACGCGCTGTACCTGGGCAGCTTTGGCATTCCGGTGGCGATGGTCACGGGCGACGACGCCCTTGCCGCGGAGCTCGACGATTGGCTGCCGTGGGCGGAGACGGTCGTGGTCAAGCGCGCCATCTCATACCAGGCTGCCGACTCGGTTCATCCGGCCCTGGCGCGCGACATGATCCGTGAGGCCGCGCGCCGCTCCGTGGAGCGGACGCGCGGCGAGGGCAGCAGCCTCCAGCCACTGACGATGGAGCCGCCGATCGACCTCAAGCTCGAGTTCACTACGCCGGGACAGGCAGACTTTGTTGCGGTCATGCCCGGCTTCGAACGCGTCGGCGATCGGTCCGTGTTGTTCTCTGCCGACGACGCCGTGATGCTCTTCCGCGCACTCATCTCCGCAGTGCGCATGGCGCCCGCCGCCGACGACTAAGAGCGACGTCAAAAGCCGGCTGGATTTGAGGTCGCTGCTACGCTGATCTGGTGAGCCAGCCGCGCAACGTGACGCCCGGTTTCGAGCAGGACGAAGAGTTTCCGCCGGGCACCTTCCCGAACAGCGGACCGGGTGAGCGCCCAACAGGCATGCCGCCCGAGTGGACCGGCTGGTCGTGGGCGCAGAACCGCGATCGCAGCTTCCCGTGGCTCGGCCTGTTGCTGCTCATGGTCGGCGGCGGGCTGCTCATCCAGTACCTGGTTCCCGGCCTCAGCGCAACGACGCTGGTGCTCGGCCGGAATCTCCATCGCCTTCCTGGCCGGTTGGCTGTTCAGCAGGGCTTTCTTCCCGCTTGTTCCGGGACTGTTGATCGGTGCTCTTGTCGTCGCTCGGCTGATCGATGAGCTGGGCATCTACAGCGGCCCGGGCACGACAGCCATCGCGCTGTCAATCGCGTTCCTGCTCATCTGGATCGTTGGTTCCTCTCGGCGCGATACACGTCGCCGGCCGTCAAATTGGCCGCTGTGGGGCACCGCCATCTTCGGCCTGATCGGCTTCGTCCAGCTCACCGGCCACTTCGGCGGCATTCCCGAGCTTGGCGCGCTGTGGCCGCTGGCGATCATCGCCCTTGGGCTGATCGTCGTCTTCGGCGGCCGCCGCGGCTCGCCGCGACACCTCTAGCCCAACCGCTGGCAGCTACTTGGTGTAAACGCCGGCCGGGTCGAGCTCCTCGCGGATGAGGCGCAGCTCGTCCGGCGTGGGCGCGGGTGTCTCCGCGAACGAAGGCGCGACGCGTGGCTCCCAACCCATTGATGCGCGGGCGCGCTCAAGGTCGGCGCCCGGATGGAGCGAGTCGAGGCGCAGCTCGCCGTCATCGTCGCGGTGATAGATGCCCACGTCGGTGACAACCAGCCGAACGCGATCACCGACCGAAGTCCGGAAGTCGAGTCGATCCACGAACGAGCGCGGTGACTGGCGCATGATCACGAAGATCGATTTCGCGTTCTGGGCAATCTCGCACGCGCCGCCAGAGCCCGGCAGGCGTGTCGTTGGCGTCTCGTACGGCCCGATCACCGTCGTGTTGATGTCGCCGCGCGAGTTGATCTGCGCTGCGCCAAGGAAGCCCACGTCAATCAGGCCGCCCTGCAGGTAGTAGCCGAACAGCTCGAACATGCTCGTGACGGCCGTGGCGCCGGTGACGATGGTCGGGTCGCCGATCGACAGCGGCAGCCGGGCCGGCCGCGCGCCGAAGACGCCGGCCTCGTAGACCAGCTCCAGATCCGGCGCGACCGTGCGCTTGGCCAGGTTGACGCAGATGTTGGGCAGGCCAACGCCGACGAAACACACGCGCGTGCCGGCCAGCTCGCGCGCGGCGGCGACGATCATCATCTCCGACGCGGAAAAGTCGCTCACCTCGTCAGCCTAGCCCACTGACAGGAGCGAACGACCTTACTGGACGACGAGGTCTTCCTCGACAAGGTCGCCTGGCGCGGTGAAGCAGCCAATCGCGACCTGATCGCCCTTGGCGATGCCGCCCTGGTCGGACATATCCACGCTGAACGCGCCGCTGCCGTCGGTCATGCCGTTGGCAAAGCCAAAGACGCCCGCAAGGACGACCCACGGGCTGATGCGGGAAGCACGTACCTGAGACCACGTCCGTCTGCCTGTTGGCGTCAGCGTTCACCTGCGGAACCGTCCAGGAGATGCCCAGCTTGGGCGCCTTGAGCGACTCGCCGCCCATCAGCCGATAAGGTTCGCCGTCGCCATCAACAAATCTGCTGTCGTATTGGCCGCTCGCGTCGCCCACGGCGTGACCGGTAGCCACCTGTGGAGCCACCCATCTTGAGCGTGACGCCGATCGGGTAATAGGGCCGCATGTAGCCGGCGAACTCGGCCGATCCGAGCAGGACGAACAGGCCGGGGACAGTTGAAGTCACGCCGCACGGTCACGGCGCCGCCCGCACCCGTAGCGCGCAGCTCCAGACCCGCGCCGGTCATCAGATCGATGTTGTCGGCGCCGAAGTCGTGGCTCCATGCACCGCTGCCATTGGCGGTCACGTCCTCGACCACGTCGTACGGATCCTTGCCGAACAGCGGCGTGTTGAAATCGGCCGCCTCGAGCTCCATGTGCATGCCTGCCGGCGCGAGGCCGGAGGCGACATCCGTGGACCGGTCGGCGGAGAGCGTCATGCGCGGAATCGTGTAGTTCAGCGTCTGGTGAGTGTCGTAGTCGAGGACCTTGAGGCGATCGCCGGAAGTGAAGCCATCGGCGAAGAAGTCAACGCAGCCGGACCAGAATCCGTCGCTCTCACTCATCGTCGCCGCGCGGCCCTTCGAGGCCCCCGACGCATCCTTGACCGTGAACTTGATGACCGTGTTCGGCTTGGCGTTGCCGGTGACGCAGAAGTCGCCGATCAGGATGTCCATCGACAGCGGTCGTGTCGCGCCCAGGGCCGGAGTGGCGAGCACGACAATCAGCAGGCTTGCGCCGACTGCCGCGCATAGCGCTCGGACGGTCCTGCCTGACGGGCCGCACGAGACGTGAAGTGAAGACCGCGCGCATCTGCCCTCCTGCTGACCGACCGTGGGTCGCCGCTGAAGCGGTGCAAGCGCGGCCTGAGCCGTGTGGATTCTACGCTCGCCGTGAGCTCTTTCTGACCGGTCGTGTCAGCGATATTCGCCGTAATCGACTGATCCCGACGGCGCCGGCGTCGGGCGCAGACCCATCACGCGCTGGTCACCCAGCTTGGCCACGTACTCGCTCCGGTCGGCCAGGCCGTAGACCCACTCGTCCAGCCAGCGCTCGAGCGATTGGGCGTCGCGCGAGATCGCGTCCCACTCCAGGTAGAACGCGTTGTCACGGTCGTAGTAGCCCTGTGCGTAGGACGGGTGTGCGCCGAGCGGCTCGACCACCACAGCATCCACGACGAGGCCGGGCAGGATCGTGCGATTTGGGTCGGCCCGGATGACGGCCTCGTCGACCAGCTCCTCGACGACGACGATGACCCGGTCGGCGGCAAACGCTGCTTCCTTCTGGCACCCGAGCAGACCCCACACCTGCGTGTCGCCGGCGGCGTCCGCGCGCTGTGCGTGGATGATCGCGACGTTGGGCTTGAGCGCGGGGACGGCATACAGCTCTTCGTCGGAGTAGGGCGATTTGATCGGGCGAATGAGCGGGTTGGCGCGCGGCAGGTCGGTGTTGTCGTACGAGCGCAGCGGGAAGAAGGGCAGGTTCATGGCCCCGGCGGTGTAGCGGCAGACCATGCCGAAGTGCGAGTACTCCTCCAGCTCGAGTTGAGGGGGTTTCGCTTCGGTCGCCCGACGCACCGCGTGGAGACTGCCCACGCCCGGATTGCCCAGCCACGAGAAGACGAGCTTGCGCGCCACGCCGGCGGCGATCATCTGGTCGTAGATCAGGTCCGGCGTGAGCCGGCACAGGGTCAGGTCGCGCTTGCGCTGGCGGATGATCTCGTGCCCGGCGGCAAAGCTGATCAGGTGCGTGAAGCCCTCAATTGCGACGCTATCGCCGTCGCGCACGAGCTCCGCGATCGCGTCGCGCATCGTCGCGACCTTGCTGTCACCCATCTCGTCCACTCACAGCGCCATGATCGCGCACCAGGCGTGTTGCGCGTCAGCAGAGCCGCGAGATGTTCAGCAGCGGTTCGTGTTCGTCATCACGATCAGATCCAACCAGCCAGTCGTCCGTCGCACAACGGATGAGCGCTGCGCGGACCTCTGCCTCGGTCATGTCCGGGTTGGCCAGCAGGTACAGCGCCACTGCGCCCGTGACATGCGGGGTGGCCATGCTTGTGCCCGACATCTCTCTGTAGCCGCCATCTTTGGCAGTCGACCAGATGCATTTGCCGGGCGCCATGATGTCGATCGCGGCGCCGAAGTTGCTGAAGCGTGCGAGCGTGTCATCGCGATCCCGTGCGACACCGCTCGGGCACGTTTCGCTAGGGGCACCTTCACCGCCGGGCAGGCCGTCAAAATCGGCCAGGGCGCTCACCGTGATTACCTCGCGATAGGCACCAGGCCGATAGCGCGAGGCGTTCTTGTGGTCGTTGCCGGCCGCAACGACGTACTTGGTGCCGCCAAGAATGGACGCGCAGATGGCCTGATGGACAGGGTCGCGATTCGTCGTGCCGCACGCGCCGTCGTCGCCAATCTTGCGCACGGCGTGGAAACGCAGACTCATGTTGGCAACTTCGATAAGAGGCCTGTCGTCGTCTGTTCTCTGCGCGGTGATCCAATCGATGCCGCACAGCAACCAGCTTGCCTTGCCTATGCCGTACCGGTTAAGGACCCTGACCGACCAGATCCTGGCCCCAGGGGCGACCCCTACCACTCCGAAGTCATTGTCCCGTGCGGCGGCAGTGCCGGCGACGTGGGTGCCATGCCCGTGTCTATCGTGCCAATCGCCCGATCGCGTTCCAGTGCAGTCCTGTCCGCCTACAACATTCAGATCAGGATGCTCGTTCACGCCCGTATCCACTACAGCTATGTCGATATCGGCGTCCGCCTCTCGACCGTTCAAACGCGCACCGTCGAGCTCCGGGCGTCCAACGCGCTCGATGCCGGTGGGCACGATCTGAAAGTCGGGGCCAGGCGTTGGCAACGGCGTCGCCCTGGGCGTCGCCATTGGGGACGGTGCTGGTGAGTCAGAAGGCGGCTCGGAGGGCTCTGTCGGTGAATTCTCGGGCGAGTCAAAGGGATCGTCGGCCACCTCGATTTGCTCGTCGGCCACTATCGCGGCCACGTTCGGGTTGCGCGCAAGGACCTGCTGCTGGTGCGCAGTCAATCGCGCGGCAAAGCCATTGAGCGCATTGCGATAGACATGTGTCGGCTGCACAAATCTTGTTGCCGAGTTTGCGGCCAGAACTGAGCCCACGAGACCAGAGCTCTCGCGCGTCGGCGCATGCGCCACGCCAAGGACGACGATCACATCCTGAGACTGCGCTGCAAGCACAGATGGAGTTACCGCCGCGCTTGCGAGCAGGATTGCCGCGACCAGAGCCGACAACAGCGGACGATGCATGGCACCCTCAATTGCACGCACGGTCTGGGCAGCGCTGCAAATATTAGGGTGCTAGGGCGCGCCAAATTGAGGCTCTCAGCAATGAGCCTGCCTGACTTAGGTCGTCCGCCGCAGACAAAATAAGTCGGGCCGCCCTTGCGGGCGGCCCGACTGTACCGGGAACCGACGTTGCGCTAGGAGCGCGTCGCGTGTGCTCGGACGATGTCCTGCGGGCCTGAGATGGACGAGATCGCAGCCAGGTCGTAGTCGACCATGCCTGTGGCAGGGACGCTACTGGTGGCCTTGATCCGGATCTCTATGAGCTGGCTGCCGCCGCCCGCGAGGTTGATGTGGTACGTGCCGGCAGTTACCTGTGAAGTCACGTCAACGTTGTTGACGAAGATCTTCACGGTGAAGTGAGGTCCGCCGTGCTTGGTCGCGTTGATCTGGAACGAGTCCGAGTTCACGCTGTCGTTCTGGAGCCTGACCCAGAACGACTTGTTCTGGTTCTTGGGGATCGACTGGTTAACCGTCTGACTGGCCAGAACGGTCGAGGAATAGATGTTGTCGCCGCTGAACGGTCCGCCAGAAGCGGTACCGATCATCACGTCCGGCGTGCCCGGGAGGGCGACCGGCTGTGATTCGCTGAACGTACACGTGATGTTGTCACCGTCCACGAGGTTGATGGTGACCTTCTTGTTTGACAGGCTGGCCGACCAGCTGCCGCTATCGCACACGATCGAGTCAAGCGTCCAGCCGCTCTTGGGCAGGATCTGGGTCTTGTACTGGCCAGCGGCCAGGCTGTCGAACGCGATTGAGTCATTCGAGCCGTCGTCCGTCAGCGTGTAGGCGCTGCTCGGCAGCGTTGCGCTCTGGAAGTCGAACGAGCCGCCGTCCGGGGTGGTGTTGAGCTTGATCGTGATGTCGCCGCCTGTTGGCGTGGTCGTTCCCGTGCCGCTCAAGGTCGAGTCGGCAGTGCCGCCATCCGTGACGACATGAAGGTTGGCGCTCTTGCCGCCGATAGTCGTCGGCGCGAACTTGACCGCGACGGTGCAGGTGCCGTTTATTGCGAGCGTGGGCCCGCACGAATTCGAGAAGATCGAGAACTGAGTCGGATCCGTCCCAGTGAGGGTTTCGCTGGTCAGGTTCATGTGGGCAGTGCCGTCGTTCTTCACGGTGAAGTTGACTGCGGACGAGCTACTGCCCGTGTTGATGCTGCCGAAGTTGTTCGAAGCAGGCGTGAGGTTCAGGTGCGGAGCCGGTGCGTTCGTGATCGTGACTGAGGCGGTGTACTCGTGTGAGCCACCATCCTTGTCCCATACCTTGCCCTTCACCCCGACTGAGCCCGGCGAGCCTGGCGCCGTGCAGTTGGTGTTGTTGGTGGCAGAGCTGGTGGCGTAGCTGAGAGCCGTGCCGTAGCCGCTGCCGCAGTCGAAGGCGTAGTGGAGCGAGGCCGCATCGACTGACGAGACGTCAGTGGCTGGATTGAGGCTGATGTTGAACAACGCGCTGGTGTTCGCGCTTGCGGGCGCGTTGAAAGTCGCCGTCGGATTGACGTTGGTGGCAGTGGCGTTGAACACGTCAGCCGCTGTTGAGCCATTGGTTCCGTGTGCCGTGACCGTGATGGTCGCGGAGTAGTTGTCGTTGGTCAGGTGCGACCACGACCACGTGCCGTTGCCGTTGTCGACGAAACCGTCGGCGGCGTCGGATGTGATGGATGCGACCGAGCCGCTGAACGAGCCACTGGTCGCGAGCGTGCTGCCTTCGTTGCCGTTGGCGTCCAGGGCGGCCGCATTGACGGCCACTGAGACGATCGCGCAGGCCTGGTCGAGGTTGCTGGTGGACAGGAAAGGCACGTACGTGACGAATGTGCTGACCGTGTCACCGGTGCCCGGTCCGACGCCGGACGGGCCGCTCGCGTTACCCCACCAGTTGCACGTGCCATCAGTGTTCGCGCTGAGGCCTGCAGTGCGCAGGCCCAGCGTGTTGCCGCTGATCGAGTTGCGGTTGATGACGCCGCTGTAGCTGACCGCGTTGCCGCGATCGAAGAACGGCGTGCTCTGAGTGTTGGCGGTGTTGCCCTGCTGGGCCTGAATGCCGACGTCGTTGTTAGTAACGGTGTTGTGGTCGACGGTCATGTTCGTGCCTTCGACGACGATGCCGAAGCCGTCACCTGTGGAGACCGGCGACGTCGACCGGCGGAAGCCGCTGACCGTGTTATGCCGAACGACAACGCCATTGGCGCCGTCCGTGTTGAAGGGGCCCGCCGACCGGCGGAAGACAGCGATACCGGCATAGTCGCGAGCGTCAGTCGCCGCGACGCTTCGGCTGACCGTGTTGTTCGAAACAACGATCGAGCCTGGGCCGGTGTCAGCGCCACTGCCGTTCGGGACCTTGATCTCGATGCCGTAGCGGCCGTTGTTGGTAACCGTGTTGTTGTCAACCAGGGTCGTGCCGGGGCCTTCAGCACCCAGGACGCCGATACCCGAATCGCCGTTGCCGGTGACGGTGTTGTTGGCGATGCTCAGGCCGGTCACGTCGCCATCGCTGATGTCGATGCCGACGAGCTGGTTGTTGTTGACAGTCGCGCCATGGATATCGATGTTCGACTTGTGGCCGTCGATCAGCCAGATGCCGCGACCGTTGTTGTTGACGTTGCCAATGCCGTTGCTGGAGTAGTCGCCGCCATTGACGGTCAGGCCGTTGAGATCGAATGTGCCGCTCATCAGGCCATGGTTGCCGTTGTCGACAACTGTCAGGTTGTTGAGCGTGATGTTCGACGCCGCGGTCGAGCCGCCGATGCCGAGCGTGATGCCACGGTCGAAGTTAGTGACCTTCAGGTTGGAGATCGTGACGCCGGAGGCGTCGCGGATCGCAATGCCATCGCCGGTGTCCGTGACGCCATCGAGGACCGTCGTGGCGCCCGCGCCGACGACCGTCATCGACCGGTTGATCAGGACGCTGCCTGAGTAGGTTGCGGCCGCAACGTGGACGGTGCCGCCTGTGTCGACCACTGAAACACCCATCTGGATGGTCTTGAACGCATCTGACGTGCTCGTGCCGCCGTTGGCGTCGTTACCGCTCACGCCGTCGACGTAGCAGTTGGTTGTGCACTCAGACGTCCCGCTCAGGGTGGAGGAAACGAGCGGGCTGTCGGGATCGTTGGTGGTGACCTTGAGGGTCGCCGTCTTGATCCCGTTTCCGATCGGGCTGAAGCTGACGTTGATCGTGCAGCTCAAGCCCGGGGCAAGAGTGGCAGCGCAGGTCGTCGTGCCCAGCGTGTACCAGGCCGGTGATGCGCCGCCCAGGCTGATGTCGGTGATGTTCAGCGTCCCGAGGCCGTTGTTGGTCAGCGTGAACCCGAATGGCGCCGAGGTCTGGCCGATCTTCACCTGGCCGAAGTCGTTCGACGCAGGCGTGAGTGACACGTCTGGCGTAGCCGCTGCCACGCCGGTGCCCTGAAGGGCCGCGCTGGATGTCCCAACGTTCGGATCATTCGAGCTCACATCGAGCCGAGCGCTCCGGAGCGCGGTGGAGTTCGGATGGAAGACCACGAGGATCGTGCACGTCGCGGTTGGCGCGAGCGTGACGCTGTCGCAGTTGTCTGTGTCAATGCCGAAATAGGCAGGGTTGAGGCCGTGGATCGCCTCGCCGGTCAGGGTCAGCGGCGCGGTGCCGATGTTCTGGACCGTGAACGTGGCGGGGCTCGAGGTCGTCCCGATGACGACGCTGCCAAAGTCGAACGTCGGCGGCGTCAGATAGAGCTCGGGCTGGAGGATCGTGACGACGGCGGTGTACTCGTTAAGGCCACCGTCCTTGTCGAAGATCTTGCCCTTGACTGTGATCGACCCACCCGCGTGCGGCTGTGCAGTCGCCGTGCAGGTCGCGCTGCTCGTAGTCGAGCTGGTTGCGTAGTTGAGGTGCGTGCCGTAACCGGTGCCGCAGTCGAATGCGTAATGAAGGGAGCCCGCGTCGACCGTCGACGGATCGACCGGTGACGTCAGGCTGATGCTGAACGTGGTGTTGACGAGCTGGCTGCTCGGCGCGTTGAACGTCCCGGTCGGCGGCGACGTTGGTCGACGACCAGCTGAACGTGTCAACAGCCGTGGATCCGTTGCTGCCGTGGGCGGTGACGTTGATCGTCGTGCCCAGCGTAGTTGTCGTCGGGGGTGTAGGCCCACGTCCACGTGCCGAGAAGGGCGTTGGGGGTGAACGTCCCGAGCACGCCGTTGTCGGCGGTGATGGACGCGACACTGCCGGTGAACGTGCCGTTGATCGAGATCGGGGTGCCTTCGGGCGTGTTAAGGGCGTCCGAAGCTCCCGTGCCGACCGCGACCGAATTGGTCGAGCAGTCGCCGGTGAGGGTGCTCGTCAGCCGCCACGGCACGAAGTCGACCACGCCGATGACGTCGTCGCCCGTGCCGGACGGGTTGCTGGTCGCGGTCGGCCCGCTGGCGTTGCCGTACCAGTTGCATTCGGCGTCAAGCGTCCCGGTGTAGCCGTTGACGACGTTGATGCCGTAGCTGGTGTTGCCGGTGATGGCGTTGTCGTTGATGTGCAGATCGCTGTTGTTGCCAAAGCCGTAGCCGTCGTCCTCGATGCGGACACCACGGGCACTGTCATGGATCGTGTTGCCCGTGACAGTGACGTCGCTATTGCCGCTGGCGAAACCGAGTGCGGTGGCGCCACCGCTATACGTCGCGGTGATGTCGTTGCCGCTGAAGGTGCCGCCGGCAATGGCCAGGGCGTATATGCCGTAGTCATTGTTCAACGTGTTATTGGTGACCGTGAGGTTCGTGTGCCCGGGCACGCCGGTGGCCGCGAACAGGAGTGGATTGTTCTGCGTGTGGTTGGTGAATGTGTTCGAGTCGATGGTCAGGCCGTTCGAGCTGTCGCTATAGAGGCCCGCGCCGCCAGACGGTCCGGCCTCGTTGTTGGCGTCGAACAGGTTGTACTGGACCAGACAGTCGCCGGCGCAGTTGGCAAACACGCCGATCGAGTTGCCGGTGATGACGTTGTTGAGGATGCTCGAGCCGGTGTTGCCCGCGTCGTGGATGCCGGAGCTGTAGGTGCCGTTGGCGCCGCGCGTGATCTTGAAGCCGTTGACGGTCACGTCATTGGCCGCGATGCGCAGTGCGGCGTCGGTCAGCCCGCCGTCAATGATTGACTCGGCGCTGCGCGTGGCAGTGCCGGCGGTGCCGTTGTTGGCGCCCAGCAGGGTCAGCGTCTTGGTCACGACGACGTGCTCGGCGTAGGTGCCCGCAGCGACGTGGACCGTGCCGCTGGCATTGACCGCGGTGACGCCGGCCTGAATTGTCTTGAGCGCGTCAGCCGGGCTGGCGCCGCCGTTGCCGTCATTGCCCGTCGTGGTATCGACATAGCAGTCGGTCGTGCACAGCGCGTTGATCGTGACGCTCGCGGTGTATTCGTTGGAGCCGCCGTCCTTGTCGAAGACCTTGCCCTTGACCGTCAGTGGGCCGGGCGTGCTGGACGAGCACGACGCGCTGTTGGTCGACGTGCTGGTGGCGTAGTCAATGTGCGTCCCATAGCCGCTGCCGCAGTCGAAGGCGAAGTGCAGCGAGGCGGCGTCGACCGTCGACACGTCGGACGGGCCGGCAAGGCTGATGTTGAACGAGTGGGTGGCCGCGGCTGAGGCCGGCGCCGTAAGGCCGCTAGCCGTGGGATTGACGTTGGTCGATGACCAGCTGAACGAGTCAACAGCCGTGGAGCCGTTGCTGCCGTGGCCGGTGACGTTGATCGTCGTGCCCGCGTAGTTGTCGTCGGGGGTGTAATCCCACGTCCACGTGCCGAGAAGGGCGTTGGGGGTGAACGTCCCGAGCACGCCGTTGTCGGCGGTGATGGACGCGACACTGCCGGTGAACGTGCCGTTGATCGAGATCGGGGTGCCTTCGGGCGTGTTAAGGGCGTCCGAAGCTGCCGTGCCGACCGCGATATTTGCCGCCGCGCAATCAGAGTCGAGATCGCTCGTGGTCCGCCAGGGCGCCACTGTGAGCACGCCGTATGTGTCGGAGCCGGTGCCCGTGTTCGGGCCAGCTGCGTCGCCCCACCAGTTACAAGTCGCGTCGAAAGTGCCCGATGGGCTGGTGTTCACCACGCCATAGCGATCGTTGCCGACGGCCAGGCTGTTGTCATTGACCATGGCCGCGACGAAGGGTGCGTCGCTCTCGAAGAAGACGGCGATCTGATCTGCCGCGTTGTCCGTGTCGGTCACGTTGCTGACGGTGTTGTGGTTGATATCGACGGAAGTCGTTGGACCTTCCATCGCGATCGCGTGAGCCCAATGGCCGTTGAGGCCGTCGAGCGTGTTGCCCGCGATCGTCAGAGCGGCACCAGCGGCGTTGTTGGTCATGATGCCGTAGGCACCCTTGGCGTCGCTCGTGACGTTCTTGATCGTGTTGTTCTCGATGTCGATGGCCGTGCTCGCGTTGCTGGCGGACGAGTCGCCGACGTAGATCGCCTGCGACGAGGCCCAGCCGTGGATGCCATCGAGCAGGTTGTCCGTGATCGTCACGCTGTCGGGGCCGTTCTCGAGATAGATGCCTTCGCCGTGCGCCTGCGTGCCACCCGTGAAGTCGGCCAGGATGTTGCCGAGCATGTTGTTGGTGATTGCGGCGCCGCTGCCGACCGTCTTGATGACGATGCCGATGGCCGAGCTGTCGATCGAGACGTGGTTGGTGACCGAGAAGCCGTCGACCTTGATGTTGGCTGCATTCAGGGTGAGCTGACCATTGATCGTCGACTCGCTCGCGTCGGCGAGGGTGCGACCGATCACCGGGATCTCGTACTGCGCGCCGCGCAGGTCGATCGTGTGGTTGACCGAATCACTCTCGTTGAGTGTGCCCGCCTGGACCTTGACGATCGTGCCAGTAACGAGATCAGCTGCTTCCTGGATGCGGCCAACGCTGCCCGTCTGGGCGCCTTTGGTGGGCACGTCGAGCACGTTGTAAGAGCCTTGGAAGCCGACGGTGCCGAATCCGGTACTTACGTTGGTGTCAGTGCCGGAATTGAGGTAAGGGCTGTAGTCGAGATTGGCAGATGCCGGGCCAAGGACGTCGGGCTGGCCGCCTGGGGGCGTCGCCGAACCGCCAAACTCAACCGGGATCTGAGCTGCGTAGCCAGGTTCGGTGCTGTTCGCACTGCTGAAGACTGGCGACGTCGTACCCCACCAGTTGGCGCTGAAATCCTTCAGATTGGTGCCTGGAGCTGGCAGGGAGCCGCCGGTCTGACGATCGACGACTTGTCCGTACCAGTTGCCGCTGATGTCGTTGTTGTTGAAGTGCGAGTTGAGCGCTTGCTGCGGGGGAGTGTTCGTACCGCCGCTGCCATCCAGGAAGAGAACGCCGTCGGTCCAGTTGTTCTTGATCTCGTTCTGGGTAACCGTCAGGTTGTCTGTCTGGTTGCGCAGGATCAGGCCGGTCCGGTTGTCGTTGATCAGGTTGTTGTGAATCGAGCTGCCGTTGCTGTTGTTGATGTCGATGCCGGTCCGGTTACCAGTCAGCTTGTTGTTGCGCACCTCGACCGAGTTGGTCATGCCTTGGACTGCAACGCCGGCCGTGTTCAGCCCGGGGTCGTTCCAGTCAGTCGTGTTGTTGCCTTCGCGCGTGATCGTGAAGCCATCGATCACCACGCCCGAGGCGCCAACCTGGACCGTGGCCGAGCCACCGTTCTTGGCGCCAGAGATGGTCGTCGTGGCGTAGCCGGCGCCGTGGAGGGTCACGCCGGTCTTGTTCACCGCGACGTCCTCGACGTAGGTGCCCGCGGCGACATGAATTGTGCCGCCGGTCGAGATCTGGTCGGTCGCAGCGCCGATCGTCTTGAATGCATCAGAGGTGCTGCTGCCGCTGTTGGTGTCACTGCCCGTGGTTGCGTCGACATAGCAGTCGGTCGTGCACAGAGCGGTCGAATAGTCGGAGTAGTTGAAGTTGTCGAGGAGGAAGCCCTGGCCCTGCAGGCTGGGTATCGGAGCAGCGCCGCCGCCCTCACGGATCTCGAGCCTGCTCGTTGTTGGGATCACGTTGCCGCCGCCCGTCTGCTCGGGGTCGTAGCGGTAGTAGTCCTCCCAGGTCGTGCCCGTGTGCTTGAGACTGCCGTCGATATAGATCTTTACGACGTCGTTCGCTGGTCCTGTCACGAGGTCGATCGAGAACCTGACCGTGTGCTTCGCGCCGCGCGTCAGCGTGGCGATGTCAATGTCGCTGAAATCCGCGGCCGTGGGCAGCGGGCCGGCGTCCGTCACGTCATCAAAGAAGACGTGGACGCCGTCACTCTGGTCCTCGAAGCGCAGGTAGCTCATGCGCCCGCCAGTGCCGTCGTCTGGGCTGATGCTCATGTACAGCCCCGGCTGCTGCGACGTCGATGTCGTACCGAACTCAAAACTTGCGCCGAAGTGAGTTGGCCCGCTTTCGCTGGCCGGCGTCGAGAGCGCCGGGGTGAATGCCTGGTCGCCGAAGCTGCCACTGACGACGTAATTCGAGGACTGAAGTGCCTTCGTGCCGAAGCCATAGCCGGCCGCGGCCGGATACGAGGACACGTCCACGACATTCACGTCGTACGGTCCGCTCTTTGACCAGCCGTTCTGCCCGTGCGGACTGCCGTTGCTGTAGCCCGACTCGAAGTTGATCGAGGCATTGCTGTCCGCGGACGCTATGCCCACGGTGGCGATGGCCAGCAACGCGAGCAGGCACAGTGAGATAAGCAGGCGACGCATGGCGGCAGGACTCCCTCAGGCACGAAAGGGCAGACCGCCTCGTTCTCCGCGTTGGGTATGCGAAGTCAGACGAGACAGCGCAACCGATGGTATTGGTTCAGTCAATACCTAAGTACTAGCAAGCGGGGGAGACATCAGCGTCAGGTGGCAGTGTGCAAGAGGCAATTTGGCACTTGCGCTCGCGTGCGATTGGTACGACCAGCCGTCATCAATGCGCAGAAAACGTTTACCGCCCGTTTAAATTACAGGCTGAGGCTGCCCATTGGACGGCCTCAGCGGTATCGCCCAAGTCGAACTGGATGCCGCTCGGTTTGAACAAATAGGGGGCGGAGCGCCGTCAGCGCTCCGCCCCACTGAGAGTCCGAGAGGCCTTACTGGCCTGCGTTGACGAAGGCTTTGACCGTGTCGACCGCGGCCGTGGCTGTCTTGGACTGCAACGTCAGGACGATGTTCCTCACGTCGCTGGCGGTGATCGAGCCGGCGGTCACCCGTATCTCGATCGTGCGCGTCGCACCTGGGGCCAGCTTGAAGTGATATGTATCTGCAAGGACCTTGCCTGTAATTTCCACGTTGCCGGCCATGAACACGACGCCGTACTTGAGCGAACCCTTCAACTGTGACCAGACACGGAACGTGTCCGTGTCCAGCCCATCGTTCTGGAAGCGGACGAAGAACGACTTCGTCTCGCCCGTCGCGAATGACTGAGTAAGTGTCTGACTTGGCGTAACCGCGCCTGAGTAGAAGTTGTCGACCGAATACGGGCCGCCGCTGGTGAGCGCGATCATCGCGTCAGGGATCCGGTACGACTCGGTGAACGTGCAGGTCACGTCCTGGTCCGACTGCAGCTGGATCTGGACCAGCCGATGCGACTTCAGGATGGTCTCGTGCTGGTCGCACGTCAGGGTGAAGAGCGCCCACTTGGGCAGTGCCGCCACCCGGAAGACGTACAGGCCGGCCGGGACGTCGAAGTCCTTGATATTCGACGGTGACCCGTCGTCAATCAGGGTGAACGGCGCGATGCCGTTCGTGCCCGTGAAGCTGAACGGCTGCGAGCCCTCCGGATGAGCCTGCAGGATGATCGTGATGTGGCCGCCGGGCGCGCAATTGCTGTCGAGGTTGCTCGACAGGAGCCACGGCGCGAAACCAACGTTCGACGTCACCATCGAGCCAGAGCCCGACGCGATCGCGCCTGGTCCGCTGGTGTTGCCCCACCAATTGCACGTGCCGTCGACGGAGCGTGCAAACGCTGCGTCTGCTGAGATGCCGGTGTTGCCGCCGCTTACGGCCAGGCTGTTGCGATTCACGTGGACGGTGCTTGGATCGAAGCCGGCGAGGCTGTTCGAGTTGAAGACGTCGACACCCTTTGTCGAGCTGGTGATGACGTTATGAGTGATCGGTCACCGCATTCGCACCATTGACTGAGATGCCGGCCGCGACACCTGGAGATCGTGTTGGCGCTGAAGGTGGTCTGTCCAAACGAGCTGGCATTGGGATAGCCAGTCGCGCCAAGTCCGCCGCTCGTGCCCGCACCAGTCACCGTGTTGTTCTCGACCAGGCCATTGGCCGCGCCGGTCCACGCGCGCCCGAAGAAGTCTCCGTTGATGGTGTTGTTCTTGAACGTGAACAGGTTGACGCCGGGGTTGATGTAAAAGGCGCGAGTGCCAGTCGAATTGAGCGGCTCGAAGATGTTGCCAGTCACGGTCAGCGACGCGGTGAACTGTGCCGGCGTGGTGTTGTAGTAGGTGACTATCCCGAAGCCGTCGTCGCCAGTCGACGAGTCATCGTCGCTCAGGCCCACCTCCAGCTTGTTGTTCTTGATGACGACGTTGTCGAGGTTGTTCTTGACGAGGATGTCGGAGGCGGCAATGGTGCTGTCCGTCCCGTCACGGCCAAGATCGTGAAGCCATCCACGGTCACGTCGGCTCCCTCGATGAATCAGGGAGCCCAGGTACGTCGGACTTGTCTGGAGCTGGATCGTCGTGACGCTCCGGCCGTTGATCGACTGCAGGGTCAGCGACTTGGTTACGTCCGGGCTCTCGGTGTACGTGCCGTCGTTGACGAGCACAGTTCCGCCAGTGTCGACGGCGTCGATCCCACCCTGAATGGTCTCCTTGGCGTCAGACAGGCTGGTTCCGCCGTTGGAGTCGTTGCCGGTAGCCGTATCCACGTAGCAGACGGTCGAGCAGACCGGGTTGGCATAGACCGTGAAAGCAGGCTTCAGCCCGCCCCAGCAGCCACTATCGAGCCGGAATGTGTTGAGGTTCGTGTTGGCGCAGTAGCCTGTGCCGCTGCCCCCAACCGTGGCGTACAGGTAGGCGTCGTTCGGCGCAGGGTTCGAACCCTTGTCGACATTCGCGGGCACGGTCGAGAGACCGACATTGAGCGAGTCGTAACCGCAGCCGCCAGATTCGGAGTAGCAGGCCGCGCTCTCACCAATCGGCGCGTAGCCATAGTGCGTCGTGTTGTAGGCCACGCTCATGATGACTTCGTTGGGTGCCGTCAGGCCCAGGCCGGTCAGATCAAACGAGATGCTCGTGGCGAAGCCATTGAAGCATGTGCTGCCGTCGAACCACTTGCCGGCGTCGCCACCGGTGCAGTTGGTGTCGTCCTTGCTGGGCCGATAGGGGATCGCAAAGGTCTGTGTGACGGTACCCAGCAGCGAGCCAACCGAATTGCTCGGGCCCACGTCATAGATGTTGAGCGTGATCGGATGGCTGAACGTGGCGCCTGCAGTAGTCGAGCAGTCGTTGGAAACCCACGAGCCACTCTCGCAGCCCCATGAGCTCATGAGTACGTCCACGCTGTTCAGAACACGGGGGGTCGACGGTTCGAAGTCGATCCGATCGCCGAACTCCGCCACAGTCTGCGCTTCGAATGCCTGGCTAGAAACGTTCCCCGGAACAGGGTTGGGCATGTTCCGATAGATGACAGGCGGAGTCACTGCCGCTGTCGTGGAAACGAACATGCCAGCGGCCAGCAGGGCAAGTACGGCGAGCAGGCTCAAGGACATCAGCAGGCGGCGCATTCGGAGACTCCTAGGGCAGGTGGCCAGCCGTCTCGGTGTCCGCGCTGGGTGTGCGGAGTTTCTCCGGGGTGGTCCGCTGTGATACTAGGGAGTTAGTTCAATACAGGCCAAAACGCTCGGATCGCGCTCAAATTAGGGCCACGGCATGCGCCCGAGCGGTCAGCCGTCGACGTCTGTCTCGTCCGCGCCCCAGCGATGCGCCTCGTGCATCACCTTGGACGGATCCGCCGCGACCGCCGCGATCGCCTCGCCGAACAGCCACACGGCGGTATCCACTTCGGCAGCATTGACGATGAGCGGCGGTGACATACGCACGACGTTCTCGCCGGCCTCGAGGACTAGCAGGCCGCGCTGGAACGCCGCCCACTGGACGGCTTCAGCCGTGTCGCCGGAGTCGAACTCGATGCCGATCATCAGGCCCTTGCCGCGGACGTCGCGGATCATGCCCGGATGTTTGGCGCCGAGCTTGCGCAGGCCGACCATGGCCTGCTCGCCGCGCGCGGCGGCGTTGTCGATAAGGCCTTCCTCGAGTAGCGCGATCGTGGCCAACGCCGCCGCGCACGAGACGGGGTTGCCACCGAACGTGGAACCGTGGTGGCCCGCCTGCCAGCTCATGAGCTCAGCCCGAGCGATTGCCGCGGAGACCGGCATGCCCGAGCCCAGGCCTTTGGCCGTGCACAGGATGTCCGGCTCAACATCCCAGTGGTCGATCGCCCACATCTTGCCCGTGCGGCCGGCGCCCGACTGGACCTCGTCGGCAATGAGCAGGATGCCGTTGTCGTCGCAGATCTTGCGCAGGCGGGGGAAGAAGTCATCGTCGGGTACGACGTAGCCGCCTTCGCCCTGGATGGGCTCGACGATGATCGCGGCCACTTCATTGGCCGGCACGAAGCGCTTGAAGACGCGGCTCTCCAGCTCATCCAGGCCGGCTGAGCCGAACGGAACGTGGTAGACGCCGGGCAGCATCGGCCCAAAGCCCGAGTGGTACTTGGACTTGGATGCGGTCAGCGTCACCGCGCCGTAGGTGCGGCCGTGGAAGCCGCCAACGAATGCGACGAGATACTGGCGGCCGGTGGCGAAGCGCGCCAGCTTGATCGCTGCCTCGACCGCCTCCGCGCCGGAGTTGCCGATGAAGCTGCGCGTCGGACCGCTCATCGGTGAGATGCGATCGAGCTCGGCGGCGAGTTGCGCGTAGATGGGCAGGTAGAAGTCGGACGCGCTGAAGTGGAGCAGGTCCTGAACCTGGCTCTCGATCGCGGCCGTGATGCGCGGGTGCGCATAGCCGGTCGAAGAGACCGCAATGCCGGCACAGAAGTCGAGGAAGAGGTTGCCATCGAGGTCCTCGATGGCCGCGCCACGGCCGCGGACCGGCGCGATCGGGTAAGCGCGCGGCAGGCTGGGCGACGTGTACTTGTGGTCGAACTTGACCTGCGCGCGGGCCTTGGGCCCCGGGATAGCGGTGCGCAGGTCGGGCACTGTTCGGCCCTCGAAGGTCGGAACCTGGTCGAGGGCGGACTGGTCGGCAGAGTGCTGCTTCATCTTCGCCGCGTTCTGGACGGCGGAAAGCTCTCGCTCGGCCACATCAGTCACTTTGACACACCCCGATGCTCAATCCCGACTGCATAAAAAACATGCAGTCTGCATGAAGCAGTGTACTAGGCCGGCGCCCGAACGTTGCCACAGCGCAACCCTGTTTGGTCGAATCCACTCGCTTTCGCGGCGACAGACGTCATGCTTGATGGGTCCTATGGCGGCCGACGAGGGTACTTAAGTACCAGCGGGCTCTGCCCGACTCGCTGCGGCTATGAGGTACTGACATGAAGCTATTCGGGCGACGACTTAAGCGGCGCGCGAGGCCGACGACCTCGACCGCGAACAAGACCAAGACTTCGACGGCGAAGGTTGTGACTCCGGCGGCTGTGCAGACGCAGCCGGAGGCAGTCCAGACGCAGCCGGCAGGCAGCCGAGCGCAGCCGGACGTCACGGCTTGGCCGGAAGCAACACCGCAGCAGGAAGCAACAGCACAACCCGAACCAACGGCAGTGAGCGGATCCGCGCTCGCGAGTTCGCGTCGTTTCAATCGCCGGCTCATTGTGGGCGGCGTCGCAGCCCTGCTCGTGCTCGGGACTCTGGGCTGGGCTTCCACTCAGGATCAGTCGGGAATCCCGACGCCCACCACTGCGGCGCACCCGTCGTCAGGGGCCACGGTGCATCCGAGCGCGGCGACCAACCCCCCGTTTGTGGGCTCGACCCAGGGCTGCGATTCATCCTTCTGGGCAGCGCCGGCGCACTTCCCGGCGTGGGAGGAGTACGCACCGGACCAGCCCGTCGGGTCGCTCTTCGGCCACGCCGGAACGTACGCCACCATGACGCTCGTTCAGGCCATGGCCAGCCCAACGGCCGGCGAAGACGCGCGGCGGACACTGTTGCGCGAGGCGGTAACGGCGGCGCTCAATGCCGCCAACGATTCACTCGCCTTCCCCTTCGCGCGCTATGACGCAGGCGTCGCTGGTCGGCTGCCGATCGTGCCCACGACCAACCGTCTGCTGACAGCGGGCATCGCTGCGGACATCGTTGGGTTCGCCAACGATCTATCCCAGGCGAACCATCTGAGCTGTCCGTTCTAGGGTCCGCGCGGGGCAGCGACCTAGGGTGGCGGCAGCTGCTTGAGACGGCTCATGATGCGCGCGGCCTCCGCCGGCGTGGCCGGCCCTGGAAAGCCGTTGTGGATCTCGATCGGGATCCAGCTGAGTGATTCGACGCCGTTGACGCTGAGCGTCACGTCCAGGATCGCGGTGTCGAGCTCCGGCGGGTCTGTGAAGCGGTCGAAGACGAAGTTGCCGGTGCTGTACGCGATCGCCTGGTAGCCCTCGTAGACGTAGCCCTGGAGCACGTGCGGATGAGCCCCGATCACCAGCGCCGCGCCTGCCTTGAGCGCAGCCGAGTCGAAGTTCTTCTGGGCCTTGTTGGGCCTGGAGCTGTACTCGGTGCCGCCGTGGACCATGACCACGACCACGTCCGCGACTGCCTTTGCGGCGGTTACGTCGGCCGTGACGACATCCGGCGTACCGATCGCGAGACCGGCCGTCGTGTTCGTTGCTGCCCACTGCCTGGTGTTGAACGTTGGGCTTGCCCGAGAACGGCAGCACGTAGCCCAGGAACGCGATGCGCAGGCCGTTGCGCACGATGATCAGCGGCGCGCGCGCAGCGGCCAGGTTCGCGCCGCCGCCGAAGTGGCCAACGCCGGCGGCATCGAGGTAGGTGAGCGTGTCGCCGAACGCGTCGCGGCCGAAGTCCAGGGCATGGTTGTTGGCGTTCGACACGGCATCGATGCCGGCGGCGGCCAGTGAGTTCGCGGCGGAAATGGGCGCGCGAAACGTGAACGTCTTGATCCACGGCAGTGCCGCGATCGGAGATCGTGCACTCGAGATTGGCCACGACCAGGTCCGCGTCATCGAAGTGGCCCTTGACCTTGGCCCATGGCGCGAGGAGGCCGTTGTTCTTGATCCGCCGGCCGATCGACTGGGCGAGCATGACGTCGCCAACGGCCATCAGTCGGACCGTGCCGGGCGCGTCGAGAGTCGCGGCGTTGCCCTGGTACTCCCCAGCGGGACCGGTTCGGGCGAACGTCGATGGCGCTCCGCCCAGTAGCGCGAACGCGAAGACGACGAGTAGGGCTACCCGCCGTCTTCCTCTATTCACGCCACTTCCTTCCCGAGCGGCACGCCGCCCCGGTTAGTCGACGATCGTCTGCGACTGCTCGCGCATGAACTGCTGAACGTAGTACAGGCCGCCGCCGGCCTTGCCCGTGGCAGTCGAGCCCTTCCAGCCGCCGAACGGCTGGACGCCCGGCCACGCGCCGGTCGTGGAGCCCGCGCGTCTGTTGACGTACACGACGCCGGCTTCGATGCGCCTGAGGAACTCGTCGATGTCTGCCTGATCGCCGCTGTAGATGCCCGCGGTCAGGCCGAGGTCGCTGGTGTTGGCCAGCTCGAGCGCCTCGTCAACCGAATCGACCGGCGCCACGGCCACGAAGGGCAGGAACAGCTCGTCCTTGAACAGCCGGTGATCCTTGGGCAGATCGGCGACGACCGTGGGCGCCACGAAGTAGCCGTCGTCCTTGCCCTCGCCCGTGAGCCGCTCCCCGCCGGCGACGATGCGGCCGTCGCGCCGAGCTTCTGCAGAGGCTTGTTCGAAGCGGTCCAGCGCCTTTTGGTTGATGACAGGACCCATCCAGTTCCGCCGATCAACCGGGTCGCCGACGGAGATGGAGCTGGCCTTGTCCGCCAGCAGGCTCAGAAACTGTTCGTACACCGGCCGCTCGACGTACACGCGACTGTTGGCCGAGCACTTCTGGCCACTGAAGCCGAACGCGCCGCGCATCACGCCCTCGGCCGCCTCCTCGAGGTCAGCGGTCCGGCTCACGATGGCCGGGTTCTTGCCGCCCATCTCGACGATGACGGGCTTTGGATAGCGCTTGGCGAAGTGCTTGTACAGGTCAAAGCCAACCTCGAACGAGCCCGTGAACAGGATCCCGTCCACGCCGTCGTTCTCCTGGAGCTCGGCGCCGACGGTCTCACCCGGTCCCGCGACCATGTTGAAGACGCCGTCCGGTATGCCGCCGTCGCGCATCGCCTGCGTCAGGCAAACACCCGACAGTGGCGCGTCCGACGAGGGCTTGTAGACGACCGTGTTGCCGGCCACCAGCGCGCCGCCGGACGGGCCGCCGCTCAGCGCGAAGGGGAAGTTGAACGGGCTGATGATTGCCCATACGCCGTATGGCTTGAGCACCGAGCGCGTGTGCACCGACGCATCGCCCAGGTTGCCCATGGGGTGATCGAAGCCGCCGTTCTGCTCGACCATGTCGCATGACCAGCGGATCAGGTCGGCCGTCTCCTCGACGTCGCCGAGCGCCTCGAGCCGGTTCTTGCCGACCTCCATGGCGAGCAGCGCGGCCAGGACCATCTGGCGCTCGCTGATCACGTCCGCGACGCGGCGCAAGATCTGTACTCGCTCCTGCCACGGCCGCGCGGACCAGGCCGGGAACGCTGCGCGGGCCGCTGCGATCGCGTCCCTGACGTCCTGGCGCGTGCCCTTCGCGAACGTCCCGATCAGCGCGCCGTCGATGGGCGAGTGCTTCTCGAAGGTGCCGTCGCCGTCGCGCTCAGCGCCTCCGACCAGGTTGCGGTGGCTCTTGCCGAGCATCTGGCGCGCCTGGTCGACGCCCTTCTCAAACTGCTCATGCAACTCGTCGTTGTCGTTGCGCAAGGTCGCGTAAGTGATCTTCAGCCGCGGCCGTTCGATCGTGTCAGTCATGGATGTTGGGCTTCCTCCTGTCGTACCTCGAAGTCTACGACGTGACCGCGCCGCTCCACCCACCCGCCGCCACCCTCCTGGGCGGCGCACATCTACACGCGGTCACGCGTTCCACATGCGCCGCGACGGGCCCGCCGCTCGCCCGCCGCGGCGAAGTCCCCGATCGTCCGCCGCGGCGGGGTCCCCGATCGCCCGCCGGCAAAACATTTCTACACACCAGTTACCAACCGCCTAAAAGACGCGCAGCTAGTCGGTTTGGGCCGACTCGACGGACAGCCGAAACTGCCCTCAGTCCCATTGGCCCGACTGCCGGCCGCGAATCGCGCGCTCAGGTCAGCCCGACTTCAGCCAGTCCCATTGGCCCGACTGCCGGCCGCGAATCGCGCGCTCAGGTCAGCCCGACTTCAGCCAGTCCCATTGGCCCGACTTTGCAGAGTCGTCAGTCGACTACGTCAGCCGAGGATTTCCGCTCACTCGAGGATGTTCCAGGCCGAGCTGTTGCGCGCCAGGGTCGTTGTGTGCGTCCGCTGGCCGTCGGACCCGAGCTGCTGCCACACACAGCTGTGGTCGTGCGGGCATTCGCCGAACGGCCACGCCGAGCCGAGCACGCGCTCGAGCATGAGCAGCCGCTCGAGGCCGATCATGGGCGCCTTCCCACGCTCGAGTCTCGAGATGACGCTTTGGCTAATGCCCGACAAGTCGGCCAGGCGCTGCTGGCTGATGCCGGCGATCTGACGAGCTCGACGCACGTTCCGGCCGAAGCGAACGAGCGGCCGTTGGTCGTCGAGACGTGCATGCCATGCCATGGACGGCCATTGAAGCGAAAGGCACTTAGCGCGCGCTTGCACCGCACTTCACTCGCGCTTTGCCAGGCGGTGGGTGGGCGAGGCAGTCGGAACCTTGCTTTCAGGTCTTGATGTCGGGCGAACGGGATCCTCTTGCGGCCGAACCAACGAGGTTAGTCGGGCGAATGCGAGTTGCTTGGTCGCGCCAATGCGACTAACTGAAGTCGGGCTCACGTGAGCGTGCAATTCGCGGCCAGCAGTCGGGCCAATGGGACTGAGGTCAGTTTGGGGTCCTTGCTCAGGCGGGCCAATACGACTGAGGCGGTGTCTTTTAGGCGGTTGGACAGTGAGTGCGCAGTCAGGCGGTTGGACAGTGAGTGCGCAGTCAGGCGGTTGGACAGGAGTGCGCAGTCAGGCGGTTGGAGGGGAGGCGCAGGCGGGCGGCTGAAGAGGGGCGCAGTCAGGCGGTTGGACTGCTGGGCGGCAAATGAAAAGACCCGGTCGGCAAATGCCGATCGGGTCCTGCGCTGCCTGGAGCTTGCCTTACGAGGCGGCTTGAACGTCTCGGAAGCAGTCGGAGCAGTAGACGGGCTTGTCCTGGCGCGGCTTGAACGGCACCTGCGCCGCGTTGCCGCACTTTGAGCAGATGACTGCGAAGTACTCGCGCTGAGGTCGATAGTCGCCGCGCTCGTAGCCTCGCGGGCCGCCGATCTCGCGCACGTCGAAGCCGCTCGTGTCGCGCATCTGGCGGCGCGTCGCGCGGCACGTGGGGCAGCGCTTGGGATCTGACGCGAACCCTTTCTGCGCGTAGAACTCCTGGTCGGCCGCTGAGTGGATGAACTCCACGCCGCAGTCGGCACAGGTGAGGGTTCGATCTTGATAGGACACCAGTGACCTCCCCTTGGTCAGCGAAAAGAGAACCAGATTGCCGATCGCACCGGAGTGTCCAGCTGGCGGGGTCGAGCCGAGCGAGCCTAAGGCGTGGCGCTGGAACTTGGAGCCGGGCGCCAACCCAGTTGCTCTGCCGAGGTCCCTGAAACTGGGGCGCACCGGTAACGCCCGAAGGTTACCACCCGATCTTTGACGCGGCCAAGAGCGGCCCTCTCGCCACTCAGCGGACAACCCGTCACGACCCACCATAAGCGCACTTCTTAGGCCTTCCGTCCTATGTCCGGCCGGGACCCGCGGCTGTCAGAATTGACGCGCCCGCACCACAACCTGCCGAGATGGAGTTAAGAACCTCCGATGCCGCGCCTTCTGCACATGGCTGACGTTCACCTGGGCGCGCGCCATGACGACCTGGGTCCGGCAGCGGCCGCCCAGCGCGAGCGTCAATTCGAAGCCTTCAAGCGCGCGGTCGACCTGGCCATCGAAGAAAAGGTTGACCTGGTGCTCATCTGTGGCGACCTGTTCGACTCGAACAGCCAGCCGCGCCGCTCGTTCGAGCGCGCTGCCGCGGAGCTAGGTCGGCTTTGCCAGCGCCTCATTCCCACGGTCGTCATCCCGGGGACGCACGACTGCTATGACGCGGCCTCCATCTACCGCGTGTTCGACCTGGCGGAGATGGCCGGTGCTCCGCCCGACTCGGGCTTGATAACCCTGCTCACCGATACGCGCCCAAGCGTCGACTTCAATCATCTGGGAGTGACAGTGCGGGCCAAGGTGTTCGCCACCAAGCGCGCCTCAGAAAGCCCCCTGCCGGCCATGTCCGTTCCCGCGGACGTGGCATCGGACAAAGCGCGCAACTGGCAGATCGGCATGGTCCACGGCGCATTCGCTGTGCCCGGCCGGACGGACGAAGTCATGTTCACTGACGCCGAAGTGGGCGCGAGCAACCTTGACTACCTGGCGCTGGGCCACTGGCACTCGTTCCGCGAAGGCCGCGACGGCAGGACCGTGTGGGCTTACTCGGGCGCCCCGGAACCGGTCGCACTCGATCAGGATGGCGCGGGCCAGGTGGCCCTGGTCAGCCTCGATGCGAACAATGGACAGCGCAGCGTGACGGTTGCGGCACGTCCCGTCGGACGCACCACCTTCCGCCGGGTGGACGTCGACGCAGCCGGCGTTACGTCGCAGGCCGAGCTCGAGAGTCGGCTGCGCGAGATGGCCAGCCCGGATCTCGTGATGGACGCGCGCATCGTAGGTATGCGCTCGCCGAACCTTGACTTGAACGTGGACGAGCTCGAGCGCCAGCTGGCTGACAAGTTCATGCGCGTGCGTATCCGCGACGTGTCGACCGCACCTCTCGACGACAGCATCATCGCGCCTGCCGATACCGTTCTTGGCGCATTCACACGCGACTTCAGGGCGCGCATCGTTGAGAGCGAGGAGAAGGGCGACGACCGAGCGCGCGGCGGAGCTGCGCGAGGCGCTCCACTACGGCATGTTGCTTCTCGATGATCCACAGCGGGTGACGCTGCCATGAACATCAACCGTCTTAGGCTGACCGACTTCCGCCGCCACGGCGAGCTCGACATCGAGCTCAAGCCCGGGCTGAACATCGTCCGTGGCCCGAACGAAGCGGGCAAGTCGACCGTCCAGCGCGCGATCGAGGTGGGGCTGTTCAGGCGCCCAACCTTTGCCTCCGCCGAGCTGGACGATCTGCGGCCGTGGCTCAAGCCAGATGTTGACCCGACGGTCGAGATCGACTTCGACGACGACGGCAAGGCTGGCACGCTGCGCAAGGTTTTCGCCGGTCATCGCGGCACGGTCGAGATGACCTGGGACGACCAGACGCTGACCGATCCGGCCGCCGTTGAGGCACAGGTTGCGGAGCTGACCGGGCTTCCGTCGGAGAAGTTCCTGCGCGCCACGGCGAGCGTGCATCACGCTGAGCTGACCGGTCTGTCGCAGGACGAGAGCACGCTGCGCGATCGGCTGCAGCAGTCGATGAGTGGCGCCGATCGTGGCACTCAGACGGCGCGCAAGAAGCTCGAGGACGCAATCCGCCGGTACAAGACGGAGGGCGCCAAGAATCCCGGCTACCTGAAGCAGTTCCGCGGTGAGGTCGATCGCCTGGGCGAGCAGAAGCGCGCCGGTGAGGCCGCGCTCGAGCAGCTCGAGAGCGACCGGCGCGCGCTGGCCGTGACCCGCGAGACGCGCGCCAAGCTGGACGTGCAGCTGACCGAGCAGAAGGACAACGCGGCCAAAGCCCACCGTGCCGCCGAGCTGACGACCCAGCAGGTCGACGCCATCAAGCGCTACACGCTCTACAGGCGTGCCGCCGAGCTGCGCGACGAGATCGACAAGCTGGAGGCGGCGCATCCGTCGAGCGTGGAGCTGCCCGTCCTGCGCACGACCGTCGACCACCTTCGTCAGCTCGAGTTCAAGCTGTCGGAGATGCGCGCCGAGCTCGCCGCAGAGCCGGACCTGTCGGGTTACGACGTTGCCATCCCAACCCCACGCTGGGCGCCGTGGCTGTTGCTCGGCAGTGCCCTCGTCGTCGTTGCCGTGGCAATCCTCGCCGGCAGCTTCTGGTTCGCCCTTCCGATAGTCGGCATCGTCGTGGCCCTCGGCGTGCTTGTAGGTGCGGGTGGCGCTTTCGTCGTCACGCGGCGGGAGCGACGTCGCGTCCACGACATTCGCATGCAGAACGAGCTGCGCGAGTCGGAGATTGCGCGCCGGCTGCACGGTCGAACGCAGATCGCAGAGCGCGTCCGCCAGGCCGAGCAGGAGCGCGCTGAGGTACTCGGCACGATCCACCAACCGGACATCGCCACGGCCGAGAAAGTGCTTGCGGCCGAGACAGATCACGTTGCCCAGATCAGTGCCAAGCGCGCGGAGTACCGCGGCCTGACCGGCGCGGACGCGACAACTGAAGACGTGGCCGCGCTGCGCGACAGCGCCGCGGCACAGGCTGACGAGTGCAAGCACGCGCTGGCCGGCATGGGCGAAATCGGCCGCGATCCGGATCGTTTCGTGGCCGCGTTCGATCTGGCCGTGCAGCGCCTCGCGCCCGAGCGCGAGGCGGCGATGCAGGCCGAGGCAAATGCGGAGGCACGCGTCACCAACAACGCCGTCGACGCCGAGCAGGTCGCGGCCGCGGCAGAGGCACTCGAGCAGGCCCAGGAGTCGCTCACGGCCGCTGAGCGGCGGCTGCGCATCTACGAGGACGTCCTCGCGACGTTGAATGCCGCCGAGAGCGGGACGATGAAGAAGGCCGCGCGCTTCCTCGAGCAGCGCATGGCGCGCGACATCGAGCGGGTGACCGGCGGCCGTTATCGACGGCTGCGCGTGGATGAGCAGACCCTGACCTTCGAGGTCTACTCGCCCGAGCTCGAAAACTGGATCGACGTGCGTCGCCTGTCCCAGGGCACGCTCGACCAGCTCTACCTGTGCGCGCGCCTGGGCATCGTGCGCCAGGTGACGGAGCCGGGCACGCCGCCGCTGCTCTTCGACGATCCGTTCGTGACCTTCGACAACGAACGCGCGGAGCGCGCGCTGAAGATGCTCAAGGACCTGGCGCGCGAGTTCCAGGTGATCTTCCTGACCACCTCCGACCGATACGACGCGGTCGCCGACAACGTCGTCGTGCTGCCCGCGCCGCAAGCACGTGATGAGCCGGAGTCGGTTGGCGCCGCACCGGGCGGCGAAGCGATGTCGATGTGGCCGAGCAGCACGCTGCACGATGAGCCGGTTGTGGTCGTCAGCAACGGGCACGGCCCTGAAGAACGGCCGACCGGTCGCGGTCGCCCCGACCACCACCACCGCCCCGGCAACACCCGTGGCGCCCCTCTGGCCGGAAGAGCACTGAGCCTCAGCGGTCCTGTCCTAGGCGTTCTCTCTGCGGTTTCTTGGGGGGCGAGTGACTTTGCCGGCGGGCTGCTGACGCGGTTCTCCAGCACATTTCTGGCGACACTGGTCGTCGACGTGCGTTGGCCTGGCGGTCGGCTTGGGCATCGCATTGTTGTCCGGCGAGGCCATGGCGTCGCCCGAGTCGCTGCTCTGGGGCGCGGCGGCGGGCATCGCCGGCATCACCGGTCTGACCTGCTTCTACGTCGCCCTGTCGCGCGGCACGATGGGCATCGTCGCCCCGGTGGCGGCGCTCATCGGTGCGGGGTTACCGGTCATCGTCTCGATCGCGGGCGGCGCCTCGATGTCAACGGCCCGGATCCTGGGCATCGTGATCGCGCTCGCGGCGGTCGTGTTGATCTCCCTGCCGGGCGGCGACAAGACCGTTGACGATCGCCGACGCACCCGGATCGATATGCGCGAGCTGCCCTTCGTCCTGGGCGCCGGATTTGGCTTTGCCGGATTCTTCCTTTTGTTCCAGCGCGCCACGGAGAACGGCGCGCACGTGGTGGCCCATCGTCGCGGTCCGCGTGAGCGGCCTGAGCGCGATCCTGCTCGCGCTGCTGTTCGCAATCTGGCGGTCTCGTGAGAGCACGCTCGCCCGGCGCGCGGACGTAGCGCTGGGGCTGCCGCGCCTGCGCGCGCGAGCCCTTGGGCGTCGCGCCGCTTGCGGTACTGCTGCTCGCGACCGGCCTGGGCGACCTCGGCGGCAACACCTTCTTCGTCCTCGCCAGTCAGGCAGACGCGTTCGCGATCGCGGTCGTCCTGTCCTCGCTCTACCCGGTGGTCACGATCATTCTGGCCGTCGTGGTACTGCACGAGCGGCTCCGCCCGCACCAGATCGTGGGCGTCGCACTGGCGACGATCGGGGTCGTGCTCCTGCGCTAGTTGCTGTGGCCGGGCCGGTCGCCGCGCCAGCTGCGCGGATCGCGGCCGGTGTCGACCAGATCGCCGACAGGTGCTGCCGCGTTCGTCTGGGCGCCGGCCGGTACTTCAAACGGTTTGTTCGGGATGACGCGGCGCACCTCCCAGCCGCCATCTTCTGCGGCGCGTACCTGGTAGCTGGGCTGGTCGAACGTGCTCGGGCCCTGCTTGCGTTGACCGGTGGCCAGATCGAAGCGCGTGTGGTGCCACGGACATTCGATGCAGCCGTCGACGATCTTGCCTTCCGGGAGCGGCCCGCCGGCATGCGCACACACCGAGTGGAGGGCATAGACCTGGTCACCCTGGCGGACGACGACCAGGCTCTGCGCGCCGGCCTTGGCCGCGGTGGGCGTGTTGTCGGGGATGTCCGTCACATCGAGCTTCGTCCAGGTTGACTTGGGTCCGAAGCGCCACGCGTGGCGATTGACCATGTTGCCCAGGCCGTAGACCACCTCGCCGCCCACCCACGCCGCCCCGGCCACGATCAGGTAGCCCAGCAGCGACAAAACGATCACCACCGTTCGGTCGCCGTTCGGATCACCCAGGCGCAGCGCCAGCGAGATCAGGTAGACGACCAGCGCGATGACCATCCCGGTCGCGTGGACGGTCGCGACCATGCGCGGGTCGTCGTCCGTGTCGCTGTAGTCGGCCGCTCCGGCGACGGCGGCGCCGATCATCGCCAGCACGCCGAATGCAAGCGTTATGTCGGCGGCCTGACGCAGGTTCAGCACGTCGAAAACGATGACCAGTGTCAGCGCGCCGATGGGCACGTCGGTCAGCAGCGCATGGACCGAGTGGCCGATCCACTTGCCGTGCAGGAAGTCCTTGATCGGCCGGATAGGCCGGAAGATGGCGCTGATCCAGCGCACGTTGAAGTCGCCAAACGGCCTGGCCCATCGCGCCTGGGCGTAAGTGAAGCGCGCCAACAGCCGACCGATCATGAGCTCACCTCCCTGTTCCACCGCTGGGGCGCGAGTCGAACGTGGGGCACAACGTCGCTCAGGAAGCGGTTCATGGTTGCCATGTCCTCGAAGTCGATGGCGATATGCGCGACGCCAGCGTCGACGAGTGTCTCGATCTCGCGGATCACATCCTGCGCCGTTGGCCCGGCGACGGCGAAAACCTGGCCGGGGTAGTTCGAATGCTCGTATGTCGGCGCGAACGTCTTGATGTCGTCCGGCATCCACACCGCCAGCTCACAGATCTTGGTGATGTCGTCGAAGGGCCGGCCGATCAATTCGCACTCTGCGCGTAGCCGCTCCATGGGCGCGCGATAGGTCTGCTCGAAAGGCCCGTCCCAGACCCACCAGTCGGCCAGCCGGGCGACCACCTTGAGCGCGCGCGGCCCGTTCGTACCGACCATGATGGGCACTGGCGGTTCGGGCCGCGCGCAATACGCCTCGCGGATCGAGTACCACTTGCCCTCGAATGTCGCGGGCGAATCGCGCCACAGGGTCTTGATCAGTTCGATTGATTCGGCCAGCTGCGCGACGCGCTCGCCTGGGCTTGGGTACGTGAAGTTGTACGCGCGGTACTCCTCCTCGAGCCAGCCAGCGCCGATGCCCAGGATCACGCGACCGCCGGTCAGCTCCTGGAGCGTCGCGGCTGATACCCCGAGCAGGCCGGGGTTACGAAAGCTCTGCGAGAGGACCATGGTGCCAACGCGCATGTGCGTGAAGGTGGCCGCCATCCACGCCAGCGCCGCCCAACCGTCGATGCCCGGCTTGCCGCTCATCTGCAGGTGGTCAAACAGCCAGACAGTCGAAAATATCGAAGGCAGGCGCTCGATGAGGCGTGCCCGATGGGTCAACCAGGGCGTGCCATCTTCGGGATCGGGCAGGCCTTTGACGCCCAGATCGGCCATCACTTCTCCGATGTGCGCGGCTCGGTCGGAAGAACCGCTCGACGGAGGCTGATGTTACCCACGCGGGCGACCGTCCTCTAGCCCACCATCAGCAGCTGACCGGCCACGGCGCATGCCGCCACGACGAAGATCGGCGCGACGCGCCCAGTGGCAAGCACGGCCAGGGCAACGGCCACGATCGCGACGTCGCCCCAGGCGCCGACCGAGCTCGTCCAGACCGGGTTGTAGAGCGCGGCGGCCAGTAATCCGACGACGGCCGCATTCGTGCCGCTCAGCGCGCGCCTGAACGGATCGGACTGCCGCAGGCGTTCCCAGAACGGCAGCGCCCCCCAGATCAACAGGAACGCGGGCAGAAAGATTGCGACGAGGCACATCAATCCACCCAGCACGCCGCTCGGCGCGACGCTGCTGACACTGCCCAGGAAGGCTGCGAACGTGAACAGCGGTCCAGGCATCGCCTGCGTCGCGCCGTAACCCGCCAGGAACTGGTTGTTCGTAACCCAGCCGGGATCGACGGTCGTGGCGTGCAGCAGCGGAAGGACGACGTGGCCGCCGCCGAACACCAGCGCTCCAGAGCCGAAGATCCCGGAGAACAGTGCGGCGGTCGAGGAGCCGCTCAGCTGGGCCGCGAGCGGCAGCGCCACGAGCAGGATGAAGAAAAGCCCGATCAGTATTGCTCCAACACGCGGAGAGACCGGGCTGGCTTCCACGACCTTGTTCGGCACGCCGGGAGACTTGAGAAAGAGATAGCCGAGCACGCCTCCGCCTGCGATGACAGCCAGCTGCGTGAGCGGCACGGAGACCAGCAGGGCGACAAGGAGCGCGGCCAGTGCCAGCGCCCGACGTGGCCAGTCGGGCGTCAACGATCGAGCCATGGTCAGAACGGCGAGCGCGACGACCGCCACCGCCGCAAGCTTGAGGCCATGAACCCAGCCCGCGGTCGATAGATCGCTCGAGCTCGCGTACAGCCCGAGCCCGATGAGGACGAAAGCCGACGGCAAGGTGAAGCCGAGCCACGCGGCGAGCCCTCCGGCCGAGCCCGGCGCGACCGGAGCCAATGGCGATCCCAAGCTGGCTGCTCGCCGGCCCCGGCAACGATTGGCACAGCGCGACTAGATCGGCGAAATGGCTCTCGTCCAGCCAGCGACGACGTTCGACGTACTCGCGTCGGAAGTAGCCGATGTGTGCGACCGGGCCGCCGAAGGAGGTCAGTCCGAGGCGCAGCGCGACAAGGAAGACCTCGCCGACAGAACCGTTGGGCCCGGTTATGTCGCGCTGATTCCTGAGGCAGCGGCGCGATCGAGGACCCACACGGCGTTGGGCAGCAAGGCGGCCTGAGCCGGCCAGCGTGCGGTGTCCTGCTCGTCACCCAGGATCGCGGCCATGATCTCCGCCTTGTCGCTGCCTGACGACATGAGCAGCATCAGGCGTGCCGCCGGGAGCACTCGGGCAGTGATCGTCACGCGCGCAATGTGCGGCTCGACATGCTCCGGCGCCGGCACGCCGATCGCGATCAGTGCATCAGGCGCGAGGCCCGCAGAGCCCGGAAACAGCGACAGAATGTGGCCGTCGGGGCCGACGCCAGTCAGGAACACGTCGAACACCGGCACGCCGCCCTTGGCCAGCGGCAGGTAGCGATTGAGGTCACGCGCGTAGAGCTGCGCCGCAAGCTCGACCGGGTTGTCGTCACTGAGCGTCTCGTCGACCTCTACCGGGTGGACGTTCTGTGGACTGACCGGCAGGCCGGGCACGTCGCCGGCGGCAAAGTCGTCGAACTGGCCGCCGGCGCCGGAGAGGCCGGCACGTTCCGCGATGGCGAGCAGGAGCTCGTAGGCGACGCCGGCGTTCGACTGCGGGTGATCGATGGGCACGAAGCGTTCATCGCCCCACCACAGGTGAACCTGCGACCAGTCGAGCGCGGCCCGGTTCGCAGGCTTGCGCAGCTCGAGGAAAAGTGGCACGGCCGACGATCCACCGGTCAGCGCGATGTGCGCCGCCCCGCGCTCTGAGATCGCCTGAGCCAGCGCGGTGACGACGCGCTTGGCCGATTCGCGCGCTACCTCTGCCTCGTCCGCGACGACGACGAGCTGTGCGCCGCCCAGGTCAGCCACTGACGAGGCGCACGGCGCGGATGAGGGACGCCTCGAAGATGCGGTCGAGGCCGGGCGAGTCGAGCGCCTCGGCAATGAAGGGCGTCTCGTCGAACGGTTCGAGGCGGCCCGCGCGGCGCGAAACCTGGGCGCCGTTCCAGTCCGCGGTAGCCAGGAGGTGGTCCTGCTGCCGAGTGATCCGGGCGCGGACCGTGGCGCGCGGGCGCTGCGCCTCAATATCCACGCGCACGAGCGATCCCGCGGCGCGCTGCGCGCCGTCAAGGGTCGTGCGCACCGGCCGCAGCTCGACCTCGATCTCGCGCTTGCCGCGCCGGAAGGCACCGTGCAGGTACTCGTCATCGCCGGTGTCGCGCACCAGCGGCCGCGCCACCTCCCAGCCCAGGCGTGAGGCGAGCCAGCCCAGGTAGAACGCGGCCTTGGAGACGCGCAGCGTGGAAGTTGGCTTGGCCACGTCGATGCGCACGCTCTTGATGTGGTCCAGCTCCTGGACGAGCAAGGGATGGTCGAACATGCCCGCCAGCAGCTCGCGCCACAGGTTCAGCCGCAGCCAGCCGATGTCAGTGACGGACACGCCGGTCGCGACGACGGTCGCCAATCCGGCCAGCCGCTTGCCGCCGTCCTCGTTGAACGAGCCCGAAATCGACGAGCAGGCGGTCCGCCGTTCCGACGACCTCCGTGAACTGGCGCGTTCCGAACGGCGGATCGTCGGGCCACCACAGCACGACGGGCAGGTCGTGGATGAGCAGCGGCGTGACGACGCGCGCCAGGTGCTGGGAGAGCTCGCCGCCGGTCTTGATCAGGATCTGCTCGGTGCACATCTCCGAGTTCGAGCGGTCGTTGAGCTTGCACTCGGCATAGATGTGCGCGTCCATGTGCGCGGGACCGTCGAAGTCGCCCGGTGACACAACGATCGCGCGCGACGGGTGGCGCTGATGGAGCGCGTTGATGGCCGCCAGGGCCCGTTCGGAGATCTCCGGACGCGGCGCGAGGACCACCAGTGTCAGCACGCTCGTGCGCATGCGCACGCGCACCGACGACTGCGCCGTCATATGGCTGGCGAGGCGCGGATCGGCCAGCGCCTCGTCGTGCGATTCGGGCGAGAGCTTGGCCGAAGAGGCTTCGTCAGCGGCCTCGTTCCAGACCTCCGTCAGCTTGTCGACGCACTGTGAGATGGATGTTGCGCGGACGTGCCAGCGCGACGTGGTCGGGTCCATCTCCAGCGTGGTAGTGGCCGCGCTGTAGTCGGGGTCGGTGACCGACACCGTCTTGGGCGGCGTCGACAGTGGCGGGATCGAGGACTTGCCGTTGGTGGCCATTTGGCGCGCTACATCCGCCGCCAGCGCCGGCCGTCGTGCTCGATCAGCTGGTCGGCGTTCTCTGGACCCCACGAGCCTGCCTCGTAGAAGCAGATGTCGCTGTCCGGACCGCCATCCTTGTCCCACTCGTGCCACACGTCGATGATCGGCGTGACGATGCTCCATGCCGCCTCGACCTCGTCGGCGCGTGTGAACAACGACGCGTCGCCCAGCATCGCGTCGAGCAGCAGCGTCTCGTACGCCTCTGGTGCGTCGCGCGCGAAGGACAGGCCGTAGGTGAAGTCCATGTTCACGCTGCGCACGTCGAGCCCAAGCTCGGGCACCTTGGCCGCGAAGCGGAGCATGATGCCCTCGTCGGGCTGGATGCGCAGCGCGAGCAGATTTGGCTCAGGTGGCGTGGCCGACTCCCCAAACAGCATCAGCGGCGGCAGCTTGAACTGGATCGCGATCTCTGACGCTCGGCGCGCCATGCGCTTGCCGGTGCGCAGGTAGAAGGGAACGTCGGCCCAGCGCCAGTTCTGGACCTCCAGCTTCAGGGCGACGAAGGACTCTGTCTTGGACTCGGGCGCGACCTCGTCTTCCTTGCGATAGCCGACGACGTGCTTGTCTCCGACCCAACCCTCCGTGTACTGCGCGCGGACGACATTGGCGCGCACCCGAGCGTCCGTCCAGCGCGTGTCAACCGCGCGCAGCACGCGCACTTTCTCGTCGCGCAGAGCGTCCGCCTCGAAGGCGATGGGCGGCTCCATCGCGACCAGCGACAGCAGCTGGAGCAGGTGGTTCTGGAGGATGTCGCGGCTTGCGCCGGCCTGCTCGTAGAACTCGCCGCGGCCCTCGACGCCCAGGTCCTCTGCCACCGTGATCTGCACGTGATCCACGTAGCGGCGATTCCACAGCGGCTCGAAGATGCCGTTGCCAAAGCGGAAGACCATCAGGTTGCGGACGGTCTCCTTGCCCAGGTAGTGGTCGATGCGATAGACCTGCGACTCATCGAAGACCTTGATCAGCGAGTTGTTCAGGTCGACGGCGGAATCGAGGTCGTGGCCGAACGGCTTCTCAACCACGATGCGCGACCAGCCCTGGCCGTGGCCGCCCTCCTTCTGGAGCCCGGCGTGGCCCAGGTTGGCGATGATCTCCTCGTAGGCGGACGGGGGAGTGGCGAGGTAGAAGAGCTTATTGCCGTGCGTGCCGCGGGCGGCGTCGATCTGCTCGAGGCGCTCGGCAAGCTCACGGTACGCGGCCCGATCGGCGAACTGCCCGGCCTGGTAGAAGATGCCCTCAGCGAAGTCGTTCCACAGGCCGGTCTCGACCTTGACGCGTGAGTTCGCCTCGACCGAAGTGCGCATCTCCGTGCGGAACTCGACGTCTGTCAGCGGCCGGCGCGAGAAGCCGACCACGCTCGTCTCCGCGGGCAGCAGCCCGGCCCGGCGCAGGTTGTAGACGGCGGGCAGGATCTTGCGGCTGGTCAGGTCACCGGTGGCGCCGAAGATGACGATCAGGCACGGCTCGGGCACTCTCTCGAGCGCCAGCCCTGCGCGCAGCGGATTCTCGTTGGCGTGGACGCCGGCACGATGCATGTGGCCGGCCTCGTTCGCTGTCTGTGCCTTGGTCGTGCCCGGGGCAGTCTTGGGCTTGGTGCGACCGGTGTGCAGCGTCACTGGACCGCCATCATAGATGCGATGCATATCTGTTACGTGATCCCGGCATATCACGCATCGCGCGACGATATCCATCTGCCGGCCGTGGTGGACACGATCGAGCGCATCGCGGCCGTCCACCGGGTCACGGTCATCAGCCTGCGTCAGCCTCCGCGTCAGCCGCCATTCGAGCTCGCGGGCGCGCGAGTGATCACCCTGGGTCACGGCCAACGAGGCGGTCCCGTGGGCCGTGCCCGGGTCCTGGGCAGTGGCGTCGCCGCAGTCCTGCGCCGTGACCGGCAGCGGCCGATCGACCTTGTCCACGGCCTGTGGGCGGACGAGGCCGGTGCTGTGGCGACGGTCGCGGCGCGCCTGTTGCGCAAGCCGAGCGTCGTGTCGGTCATGGGCGGCGAGCTCGTCGCGCTGCGCGACATCGGCTACGGCGCCGCCCTGGGCCGTGGCGGACGGGTCACGGTGAGCGTCTCGTTGCGCCTGGCCGACGAGGTGACCGCCGAGTCGAGTCCAGCGCTGGATCTGGTCCACGCTCATGGCCGCACCAGGACGACGCGCGTGTTGCCGCTCGGCGTGGACCGTCGTGTCTTCCATCCGCGCGACGGTGACGAAGCGCCGCCCGAGCAACCGCGCGTCCTGTACGTGGGCAACCTGATCCCGGTCAAGGATCCGCTGCTCCTGCTGCGCGCCTTCGCCCGACTTGCGGCGACGCGGCCGGCAGTCGTCCTCGACTATCGTCGGCGACGGCAGTCAGCGCGCCCAGATCGAGAGCGCGGCCGCAGAGCTTGGGCTTGGCCGACCGCGTCGTCCTCCATGGGCAGCTGCTGCGCCCGGCGCTGGCAGAGATGTACCGCTCGGCGACGGTGCTGGCGATCCCGTCGCGCTACGAAAGCCAATCCGTCGTTGCCGTGGAGGCCGTCGCCAGCGGGCTGCCCGTCGTCGGTACCCGGGTCGGGATCGTGCCCGACCTGGGCGAGGCCGCGCTGGCGGTGCCTGTTGGCGATGAGGTGGCCTTCGCCGACGCGCTGGCCCAGGTGCTCGACGACCCTGATCGCGCGAGGCGCATGTCGGTCGGCCGCGCGCGACGTCGCGGCGCGCCTGGACCTCGACGTTACGTCCGCCGATCTGCTGCGGCTGTACTGGCAGCTTGCGCCGCCCAGTTAAGCGCGCGAGCTACTCCGTCTTGACCGCGTGGCCGCCGAACTGGTTGCGCAGCGCGGCCGTCACCTTGGCCGAGTAGCTCTCGTCCTGGCGGCTGGAGAAGCGCGCCATGAGCGACAGAGTGATGATCGGGGCGGGCACGTCGTGGTCGATCGCATCCTGGACCGTCCAGCGCCCTTCGCCACTATCGGCGACCCAACCCTTGATGTCGGCAAGGTCGCTGCCGTTCTGCTCGAACGCGCGACCGGCCAGCTCGAGCAGCCACGAGCGGATGACCGTGCCGTGCATCCACGCCTTGGCGATAGCCTCCAGATCGAGCGGTGTACTCCGACGCGTGCATGATCTCGAAGCCCTCGGCGTACGCCTGCATCAGCCCGTACTCGATGCCGTTGTGGACCATCTTGGTGTAGTGGCCGGCGCCCGAGGGCCCGCAGTAGACGTAGCCACCGTCCGGTGGCGCGAGCGACTTGAAGATTGGCTCGAGCGGGGTCGACGGCCTCCGGGTCGCCGCCGACCATCGTGCCGTAGCCGTTGACCAGGCCCCAGATGCCGCCGCTGATGCCGGCGTCGACGAAGTTGATGTCCTTGGCCTTCATCAGCTCGTGGCGGCGCTTGGAGTCCTTGAAGTTGGAGTTGCCGCCGTCGACGATCGTGTCGCCGGCCTGGAGCAGCGCGGCGAACTCGTTCATCGTCTCTTCAGTCGCATCGCCGGCGGGGACCATCAGCCACACGATGCGCGGGGCGCTGAGCATGCCCACGACTTCCTCAGGCGTCAGCCCGCCTTCCAGGCCCTCGCCCATGATCTCGCGCGTTTTGTCGGGCGACCGATTGAACGCGACCACCCGATGACCCGCCTGGTGCAACCGCCGGGCCATGTTCCCGCCCATTCGGCCGAGGCCGACGATCGCGAGCTCCACGTGCTGTCTCCTCTAGCGGGGAAGGGGATCGCTGAGCGCCTGATTGAGCGCGGCGAAGAGCTCGGCCAGGCCGGCGTCAGGATCGTCTGACAGATTGACCCGCGCGACGGGCAGCTCGTGCGCCTCGAGCGAGATGAAATCGCCGACGGCCTGGGCGTCGATGAGCGTCCCGAACGTCTCGTGCCAGCCGGGAATCTCCACGTCGTTGGGATGACCGGCGGTGAGCTGCAGGAAGCAGCCCGTCGCGGGGCCGCCCTTGTGCAGCTGGCCGGTCGAGTGCAGGAAGCGCGGGCCGAAGCCCACGGTCACGGCACGGCCGGTGCGGTCGCGCAGCATCGTCGCGATCTCGCGCAGTGCGTGAGCGCGCGCCTCCGTTGGCGCGATGTACGCCTGGAGCGCGAAGTAGCCGTTGTGCTTGGCGCGCGCCAGATGGCGGCGCAGCTCCGTGGCCAGGTCCGCCGGCGCCCCGGTCAGGCGCAGCGGTGCGTCGCCGGTCAGCGTCAGGCGCCCCTCGCTCGTCAGCGGCTCGTCAGTGGGCAGCTTGTGGTCGTGGCGGAACTGCTCCAGGACGCGCTTGGTGTTGTCCTTCGACTCGGTCACGTTGGGCTCGTCGAACGGGTTGATGCCCAGCACCGCGCCGGCCACGGCCGTGGCGAACTCCCAGCGGAAGAATTCGCCGCCGAGCGCACCCGCACCGCCGAGCATGGACAGGAACAGCACCGGGTGACCGGCCTCAGCCAGCGCCTCGAGCTGGGCGTCCACGCCCTGCTGCCAGGCAGGGTCGGCGCCGGTCGCGACACGGACGAAGACGCGGTCGTCGCCGTACACGCTGGGTTCGCCGAGCGTCTCGCCATCAACCGGCAGGATGCCCACGCCGTGTTTGCCGGTGCTCTCTGCGACGAGCTGCTCGATCCACATTCCCAGCGTCGCGTGACGCGGCTCGATGACCAGCGTCAGCTTGTCGCGTCCGGCCTTGGCCAGCGCGCCGAGCGTCACGCCCAGCCACAGCCCGGGATTGTTGTCGGTGTTGACCTGGCAGCGTTGCGCCGTCTCGAGTGCATCGCCGAGGAGCGCGCGTAGATCGATGCCCATCAGCGAGCCTGGCACGAGACCCACGTACGTCAGCGCGCTGTACCGCCCACCCACGTCCTCCGGGTTGAGGAACAGCTCGCGGAACTCGTTGGCGTGCGGGATGTGGCTGATGGACGGCGCCGGGTCGCTGACCGCGGCAAAGTGCAGCCCGGGCTTGCCGTGCGAGATGTGCTTGTGGCCCTCTTCCTCGATGTTCCAGAAGTGGGCGAGGAAGGCGAGCGGCTCAGTCGTCGTGCCGGACTTGGACGAGATGACGTACAGCGTGCCGGCCGGGTCGGAGGCGTCCGTGGCCGCGCTGATCGCATCGGGATCCGTGGAATCGAGCACGTCGACGGTGATGCCCGGACCCGTGGGAGTGACTGAAGCCGCGAGCACGGCCGGGGCCAGTGACGAGCCGCCCATGCCGGTGACCACGGCGCGGATCAGGCCCTCGTCGCGGATCGCGCCGGCGAACGCCTCGAGCTCGACGATGTCGTCGGCAAACGTGGCCGGCAGGTCGAGCCAGCCGAGCCGGTTGGCGATCAGCGCCGCGACCTTCTCGTCGCTCGTCCAAACGCTCGTGTCGCGCGCCCAGATGCGCTCGGCCCAGTTCTCGTCGACCGCGCGCTTGAGTGCCTCATCGATCTGTGCCTGCAGGTCCGCTGGTACGCGCGTGCCCCGTGCCGGGGCGGCCATCTCTGTCATTTCTTCGCTTCCTTGCCGACCAGCTCGCGGGCTGCCTTGACGATCGCCTTCGAGTCGATCTCGGCGATTTGCAATTGCTCTTCAGGAGTGGCACTGCCGGCCATGACGCGCACGGCGAGCAGCTTGCCGCTGACGGTCACACCCGCCTCAGCCAGAGTCGTGAAGACCGCCTCGCCCAGGCCGCCCTCCGGCCAGTGATCCTCCACGGTCAGCATGCGGCCTGTGGCCCGCGCGGCCTCGATCAGCGTCGCGCTGTCGAGTGGCTTGACCGAGTACAGGTCGATGACGCGCGCCGTGATCCCGTCAGCGGCCAGGGCGTCGGCCGCGGTCAGTCGCCTCGCCCAGGGTGATGCCTGCGGCGACGATCGTCACGTCGTCGTCGGCGCTCGACTTGAGCACCCGACTGCCGCCGATCTCGAACTCCTCATCGGCGCCGTAGATCACCGCCATCGCCTGGCGCGTCGTGCGGATGTAGTTGATGCCCGTGTTGTTGGCCATCAGCGCCATCAATCGAGCGGTCTGGTTTGCGTCGCACGGATATAGGACCGTCGACCCGTACACCGCGCGCATCTCGGCGATGTCCTCGAGGCCCATCTGCGACGGACCGTCCTCGCCGATCGATACGCCGGCGTGCGAGCCGCATATGTACAGATTCGCCTGGCTGACCGCGGCCATGCGGATGAAGTCGTAGCCGCGGCTCAGGAACGCGGCAAACGTGGCGCTGAACGGCTTCCAGCCACGGACCTGCATGCCCACCGCGGCGCCCGATCATCTGCTGCTCGGCGATGTACATCTGGAAGAAGCGCTCGGGGAACTTGTTGGCGAAGGTCTCCGTGTAGGTCGAGTTGCCCACCTCGCCATCGAGCGCGACGACCTTGCCGTCGGCTGCCCCAAGCGCCGCCAACGCGTCGCCGTATGCCTTGCGCGTGGCGACCTTTGTGCCCAGCTCGTAAGTCGGCAGCTTCAGCTGCGCGGTCGGGAACGAGTGGGCCTTGGCGCTCTCGTCCGGGGCGGGCGGGTTGATGCGAATCGCCGTCTGACCGCCCAGCTCGCGGATGGCGTCCGGCGAATCGTCGACGGGCTTGCCGTGGAAGCCGTTCTTGTTCTCTTCCCACGCGACGCCCTTGCCCTTGACGGTGCGAGCCACGATCGCCGTTGGCTTGCCCTTGGTCGCGATCGCCTCGGCGTAGGCCTTGTCGACAGCGTCAACGTCGTGGCCGTCGATCTCGATCGCGTGCCAGCCGAACGCGCGGATCCGATCTGCGTAGACGTCGAGGTCCCACTCGTAGCGCGTCGGTCCGGTCTGGCCCAGGCGGTTGACGTCGACGATCGCGGTCAGGTTGTCCAGGTTCTCGAAGCTCGCCTGCGCGAGCGCCTCCCAGATCGAGCCCTCGGCCATCTCGCTGTCGCCGCACAGGATCCAGGTCCGGTAGTCGAGGCGATCCAGGCGCTTGGCGGCGAGCGCGACACCGACGCCGACGGGCAGCCCCTGTCCGAGCGACCCGGTAGCCACGTCGACATACGGGAGGACGGGTGTTGGATGGCCCTCGAGCCTGCTGCCCTTGAGCCGGTAGGTCTCCATCTCCTTCTCGTCGATCGCACCGATCGCGAGCAGGATCGAGTAGTACAGCGGCGAGGCGTGGCCCTTGGAGAAGATCAGGTGGTCGTTGTTGTCCGACTTGGGCTCGTCGACGCGGTAGCGGAAGTACTTGCTCACGAGCACGGACATCAGCTCCGCCGCGGACATGCTCGAGGTGGGGTGGCCGGAGTTGGCGTTGGCGGCGACACGGATCGAGTCGACCCGGAACTGCTGCGCCAGCTCGCGCATCGCGTCGTGGTCGACCTGGGCTGTTCGGACGTCGCTCTGGGTGCTCACGGGCCCTAGGCTAATCCGCGAATGAAGAAGCCGCGACTGGTATGCATCGGCGACCTGATGCTCGACGTTGTCGTGCGCGCTGCGCGGACGTCGAAACGGGCACCGATACACCCGGAACGGTGCGCTTTCGCCTGGGCGGGTCGGCCGGCAACACGTGTCGGGCGTTCGTTGCTTTGGGCGGCAGGGCTGCGCTGGTGTGTGCGGCCGGCGACGACGGTCTTGGCAAGCGACTCGTGGCGGCTCATAAGGCTGGTGGCGTTGACGTCCACGCGGTGAAGGCGCGTGGCAGTTCGCCTCGCCTGGCGGCGCTGATTGCGCTCATCCGGAGAGCGCTCGTTCGTGACCGATCGTGGTGTGGCTGATTCGCTTGCTCCGTCGGCGCTCAGGCCGTCGTGGTTCGCGCGCGCGGGCGCGCTGCACCTGCCGGCCTATTCGTTGCTGCGCCCGCCGCTGTCCGAAGCCTCGATGCGCGCCGTGGGCCTGGCCCGCGCGAGTGGCGCGTTCGTGTCCGTCGACCTGGCTTCGCGCGCACCGTTGTTGGCCGCGGGAGCGGACAACGGCCTGCGTGCGGTGCGCGCCGCTGCGCCCGACGTGCTCTTCGCGAACCTTGATGAGGTCAGTGCGTTGGTCGGCCGCAGAGGCGCGGCGCGACTGCTCGACATCGCGCCGGTGGTCGTCGTCAAGTTGGGCCCGGGCGGGTGTCGCGTGCTGTGGCGCAGCGCTGCTTCTCGTCCAGTGCTCCAGGTGGAGGTGGCCACCAAGCCACTCACCGGCGTGGACACGACCGGCGCGGGTGATGCGTTCGACGCCGGGTTCCTCTATCAATTGCTCGTGACCGACTTTGATTTCGCGGCGCCGTCCGCGGCGCTGCTCCGGCGTGCCGCACTGGCTGGCCACCGTTCAGCGGCGCGGCTCTTGACTTCGCCACGGCCGGAGCTGGCGCTGTGAACGAGCTGTCGTTGGTGTTGTCCGTCGCGCCGCGTGTCGCGGCCGCGTTGGCGGCGGGCCGCCCCGTCGTCGCACTGGAATCGACGCTGATCACTCACGGTTTCGCGCACCCGATGGGCGTGCAGGCGGCCCGCCGCGCTGAGGCCGCGGTTCGTTTGGGTGGCGCCGAGCCCGCGACCGTGGCTGTGCGCGAGGGTCGGCTGGTGGTGGGCTTGTCCGATGCTGAGCTGGACGAGATAGCCCTGGCCCCAGCGCCGCTCAAGGCCTCGCGGGCGACCCTGGCACTGGCGTTGGCCGGCGGCGGCTGGGCGGGCACGACCGTGTCGGCGACGATGATCGCGGCCGCGCTGGCGGGCGTAAGAGTGTTCGCCACGGGCGGGATCGGCGGCGTCCATCGCGGCGGCGCTTCCTCGATGGACATCTCCGCGGACCTCGACGAGCTGGCCCAGACGCCGGTGCTGGTGGTGTGCGCGGGACCGAAGTCAGTGCTGGATATCGACTTGACGCTCGAGTATCTCGAGACGCGCGGCGTGCCCGTGCTGGGCTGGCAGACGACTGCGCTGGCCGGCTTCTACGCGCGTGATTCGGGCCGCGTCCTGGCCGGGTCCGTTGCGGACGCGTGCGGACGCCGCGCGGGTCGCGGCCACGCACTGGAACCTCGGCCTCGCCTCCGGTCTGCTCGTGTGCGTGCCGCTGCCCGCCGAGGCCGCGCTCTCGCGGGAAGAGGCGGAGACTGCGATCGCCCAGGCCGTGGCCGACTCCGAAGCCGCTTCGGTCCACGGACCCGCCGCCACACCCTTCGTCCTGGCCCGCGTCGCCGAGCTAACCGGTGGTCGCTCCGTCACAGCCAACCTCGCGCTGATCGAAAACAACGCCCGCGTCGCCGCCTCCATCGCCGTGGAGCTCGCCCGATAAGCCCGATGCCGATAAGCCGATCACGTCACGCTCTCGCGGTGGGAGCAGAGGACGAGCGACTCGCCCAGGCGTCGCGGGCATTGCGCCGCGAGCTGGGTCTGCGACAGGAGGATCTCGTCGCACGCGGGCGCTCCGTTCACCTGACGCACGCGCTCGAGAGTGGCAAAGCTGGAGCCCTTCAGCTTGACGAGATCCGCGGTCATTTCGCGGCTCTTGGGGCGACCGTCCGACTGACCACCTGGTGGAACGGCGCCGCGCTCGATCGGTTGATCGACGCCCGACATGCAGCGGTCGTGGAGACGTTGGTCCGCGCCTTACGTGAGATGGACTGGGAGGTCCGCACTGAGGTGTCGTTCTCCGAGTTCGGCGAGCGAGGATCGGTCGACGTCTTCGGGGTCCGCGAAGATCTGAGCGCGGTCTTTGTTGGCGAGGCAAAGAGCGAGTGGGGCTCGATCGAGGAGACCCTCCGGGTTCAGGATGTCAAGGCGCGCCTCGCTCGCAAAATCTGCAAGGACAACTTCGAGTTCTCGCCATCGCACGTGGGCAGCGCTCTTGTGTTCCCAGACGACGCCACTGTCCGCCGAGTGGTCGCCACCCACAGAGCCACCATCGACGCGTCGTATCCGTCGCGCAGCAGAGAGGTCAGGCGATGGCTTCGTAAACCGGCTGGACCTCTTCGCGGGGTCTGGTTTCTGTCAAATCCACATCAGACCGCCGATGGAATCCGGCCGGAGCCCTGAGTGCCGGCGTCGCAGCGTCGATTTCGGCCGGATTTCCCGCCAGAACCGCCACTGGGTCGCGGATTTGATTGATTGAGGCGGCTCGGCACCTCAGACGGCCGGAAACCATCCTCGAAATCGTCTGGATTTGACGGAACGCAGTGGGGTTGGGGCAGGGCTGGCGGCGGGGCTAGGGGCCGTTGCGGAGGTTGGAGGTGTCGACGACCTCGAAGTCGGAGCCGTGCAGCGTCTGGAGCTGGTGGAGGTCGTCGTCATCCCACCCTACGGCCGGGGCGCCGGTCACGTACCAGGGTGAGCCGTTGTCGGCCAGGATCATGCCGTACTGCTTGAGCGCGGTGAGCAGGACCTGCGCCTGCGGGCCGAAGTGCGAGATGTCGACGTTGGCCTTGAGTCGGACGCGCAGGCCCATCGGCGGCAGCGAGGCACTGGTCGAATCGGAGGCCTGGTGGCGCGCCGGATAGATGTACGTGTTGCGCGTGACTGGCGCCGTGAAGCGCAGGGCGTGCGCGATAACGCCCGCGGCGACCTCGTCGTAGCGCACCAGGCCCGGCAGAATCGGGAGCCCGGCCGCGTCGGCAGAGGTCCAGCCATCCGGCCGCAGCGCGTTCGACGACATGTCCCAGATCGCGCCCGATCCGGCCTTCCAGCCGGTGGCCGTCTTGCGTGCCGCAAACAGCTCGTACAGGCGGCACTCGTCGCGCTGCACGATCAGGAGGTGGCGGTCGGAGCCGCCCTCGATCTTGGGATTCTTGGGGATGGGGTACGGCCCTTTGTCCGACTGCGCCGCGTACCCGAACTTGACCTTCTTCTTGGCCGTGGCGTTGCCCACGACCTGGTACGGGATGCCGTAGTTGCCTCCCTTGACGGACGAGAAGTCGGGATGCACGTACGAGCCAGTGCCGATCGAGGCGATCATCGTCGAAGAATTCGACGCCACGGACAGGGAGTCGACGCGCATATTCCAGACGTTGTCGGCCGGAAAGACGTAGCAGTTGGGCGCGCCCGGGATCACAACGGACGAAGGCGCGCCAAGCGCGACAGGCACCTGCGTCGCGACAATCGCGGAAAGCGCGAGACCAAGTGCCACGAGCAGACGGTTCACGCCGACCATGGTCAACGGCACATCTGGCCGTGGCAAACCCGCGTCGTACCCACCGGCGCACGTACTTTTTTCGCAACATTGTGTTGCGCAGGGGAACGAAAGCGTTTCACTGCGCGTCACAGCGTCGTCGGCTAGAGTGCTGAAGCAGGAGGCGCGCGCCGTTTGAATCAGGCTGTCAAACAGGGCTCCAGCCGTAGAGCCCCACACAGTGAGCGATCGGGCGCCGTGGCCGCGGTCCTCAGCATCTTCCCGGGACTTGGGCACGCATACCTTGGACTCAGGCGGCAGGCGCTCATCTTCGCCGTGCCGGTCCTTGTGGTGCTCGGGGTGCTACTTGTTTGGGTGCTCAGCTCCGGCCTGACCCGCGTCGGTGTCAAGCTTCTCGATCCGAACCTGGCGCTGCTGGCCGCCTTCATCTCAATAGTTGCTGTCATCTGGTGGTCAGCGGCGATCATCACCGCCTGGCGCGCCGGGTACCACTACACGCGTGCCAGCGTGGCCGTACCCATAGCTCTTGTCGGGTTCCTGCTCTTCCTCAGCGTCTACGACCGAGTCCCGCTGGGCGCCTCCTGGCTGTACAGCGTCTCCGTTGCCGATCGCGGCTTGAGCAATGGCGTGGACTGCACCATCCAGGCCTGCGATTTCGGCACTCCGCAGCCTGCGGCGAGCAACGGGCCGACTGCGAGCAACGGTCAGGTCGCGAACGTGCCCAGCCCCACGGCACCCCAACCCTTGGGGTCCGGTCAATCGCCTGCGCCAAGCCCGACTGACGACGAGTACAGCAACCCGTCAGAGCCACCGCCGTCGATTGAGCCAGGTCCCACGCCCGGCTTCGACATCACGACGCTCGACGCGCAGGACGACGGCTGGCTCAACGTGCTGCTGATCGGGCTGGATACGCGCTGCGCCGGCGGCATCGTCACGGGCGCGAATACCGACACGATGATCGTCGCCAGCGTCGACACGTCAACCAACCACGTCTACATGTTCAGCTTCCCGCGCGATACCGCGCAGTTCCCGCTGTATGACGCAGCCGGTGGAACCTTCAGCGGCAAGCTCAACCAGTTCGCCGGCTGGACCAAAGGCCAGACGAATCCGGATGGGAGTCCGCGCTATCCCAATCCCGGTCAGCCATCTCTCGCCTATGAGATCGGCTACTTGCTCGGTATTCCGATCGACTATTACGCGTCCATCAACCTGTGCGGATTTCCGCAGCTGATCGACGCGGTCGGCGGTGTGGATGTGTGCAATACCAAGGTGATCGACGATGCCAGTTATCCCCACGGCGACGGCACATTTGGCTTCCATCTCGATCCGGGCGAATACCACATGGACGGCGCCACGGCCCTGGCCTATGCACGCTCGCGCCATGGCAGCAGCGACTTTGCGCGGGCGAAGCGGCAGCAACAGCTACTGACCGCCATGCGCCAGGCGATTCTCCAGCCGCAGAACATTCAAAACCTGCCCGACATCATCTCGGCGATGGCCGGCGTCGTGAACACGAACTTTCCGCCACAGCTCATCGCCGATCCCGATCACGGACTCCTGGCACTGGCCAACCGGGTCGACGCGACGCCTACCGCGCAATACGTCTTCGACTTCCCGGACTGGGCACAGCATCTGAACAGGAATGAGACCAACGGCCGCTCGGTCCAGTTCCTGAAGCTTGATGTGATCGCCGCACTCTCCTACCAGATCTTTGGCGACGCCAGTCTGTACGCCAAGAATGGGCCGGTACCTACCCCTTCACTCCCCCAACCGCCCCCTAGCGAGGCACCGTCTCCGGGTGCTACACCCGTTTGCTGAATGCGGACTTACGAGGGCGCACCGCGCCAAAACTATGAGGAAGTGCTGCGCTCGCTGGGCGCGGTGCTCGATCAACGTGGGATGCGCGAGATAACCGTCAACGAGACGGACGACGGCTACGTCGTTCAGGGCCTTGCGCTCGCGCCCGGCGAGGAGCGCTCGTGGAACGATCCAGACGCGCGTCTCGACAAGGAGACGTTCCACATCCACGACGATGACATGGCGCGCTTCATGGACGAGGCGCGTGGTCGTCGGCCGGGGCGCGGACCCAATCAGCAGCGCCCGGGCGCATCCGAGTCGGGCTTTTACGAGAATGCGTTGCGCGTACTGGGCGGCTACATCGATCAGCAACAGCCGCGCGACGTCTTCTTCTTCGAGCAGGATCACCAGTTCGTGGTGCGTCTGCTGATGTCAACCCGGGCCGGCATGCGTCATGTGCTGGTCGAGTTCACGCGTGAGGAGATCGAATCGATGATCGCCGCTGCGCCCAAGGGCCGCGGACGCTGATCGCGGCCGCGAACCGTGACCGCTGACCGCGGCCACATCCTGACCCATATGGGTGAGGCCGTTCGCCGCCGCTTTGCGTTACCGTTGACCAGCAAAGAACCTGACTTCACAACGATCTAGCGAAAAGCTCATCGGAGGAACTCGTGATGGGGATCATCAAGCTGCTGGTGCTGCTGATAGTGGTGCTGCTCGCGGTCACCGTCATCGTGCCGCTCGTCGCACTCGCCGGTCTGTTCATCTGGCTCAAGCTGACTGAAGAAGCCGACGATGAGCTGCTCGACCTTGAGCCGGACCTGGAGGCGATCGTCGACGCGGGCTCGATCTGAGCACACCTCGGCCTGCTGACGGGAGCGGCGCTCCGGTCAGCTTTCTCGTCGACTACGACGGGACCATCTCGCTCACCGACATCGGCGACGAGCTTCTGCGCCGCCACTACGACAACCGCGCGGAGTTCGAGCGTCTTGACGCGCTGTATGACGCGGGCGAAATCGGCTCACGCGAGCTCATGAAGTGGGACATGGACGTCCTGCCGCGCGACGCCGAGCTGTTGCGGCGCGAGGCAGCGGCAATGCCCCAGGACCAGGCTTTCCCCGGTTTCGTGACCGCGGCACAGGAGCGCGGCGCTCTGGTCGAGGTTGTCAGTGACGGCCTGGGCTTCTACATCGAGTCGAACCTGGCGGCGCTGGGCGTCCGCGACGTGTTCGTGGCGGGTAATGCCAACCGCGTCGAGAACGGCGGGGAGGGAATGTCGTTCCCGTTCAGCCATCCGTCGTGTTTCGTGTGCGGGACGTGCAAGCGAGAGCGCGTCCGGCTGCACCACGAGGCCGGCCGGGTCGTCGTTTTCGTCGGTGACGGGACCAGCGACCGCTACGCCGCAGCGCACGCGGATCTCGTTTTTGCCAAGGAGAGCCTGGCGCGCATCTGCGCCGCAGAAGGGTGGCCGTTCGTCGACTGGAACTCGTTCGTCGACGTGTCGGCGGAGGTGGAGCGCGCTTTCGCGGACGGCCGACTACCCGCCTCGGCTGACGATCTGCCACGTTGGAAGGCCACGCACGGCAACGCCGCGCGACCGTTCATCTGCGGCCCAGAGGTGTGGGGTCCGGGCCGCACGACGCCGGGGCCGGTGCCGGGGCCAGTTCCGCACTAGGGAAGCTCTCGCTTTCAGGGCGAAACCCGCCGGCCGGGCTATGATCGGCCCATCGTGCGCATGTCCTTCCTGGTCGCCGCGCTGCTGGCGCTGGCGGCAGTCGGCACCGTCATCGGTGCCGCTTTCTATTTCGGGTTGATCGCGCCAGGCGGCGTGGCCACGGCCAGCCAGACCCCACGACCGAGCACCAGCTTCGTGCCCGGCCAGCCCACGCCATCAGCGGCTCCTTCCGCCACGCCCGCACCGACCTCGACGCCGGCCCCCAGCGTCCAACCCACGCCCGGCGGCACATACGTCGTTCAGCCCGGTGACGCGCTCAGCCTGATCGGCGCCAAATTCGGCGTGCCCTGGCAGCTGATCGCGTCAGCCAACGGGATCCTGCCGCCCAACTACGTCATCACCCCCGGCCAGACGCTGATCATCCCGACCATCCCACAGCCCAGCGACGGCAGCCAGGCCTACGTCGTCAAGCCAGGCGACAACATCACCAAGATCGCGACCCAGTTCAATATCGACGCGACGACGTTGGCCGACTTCAACAACCTCGTCGACTGGAACTCGATCCACCCCGGCGACATCCTGTACATCCCGACCACGCCCGGCGCTACTCCCCGCCCCACCGCCAGCGACTAATTCCGTCCTCGCGCGGGACACTTCGGGGTAGGCTCGCATCTACCTCTCGTGACGCAAATCGTCGTTGAGCAACCCATCGCGGGGGACGCGCTTGGGGAAGCGCTTGTTAGACGTGCCGCGGCTGGCGACGAGACTGCATTTGCCCGACTCATAGCGGAGCACAACTCTGCGATGGCGCGCGTTGCCTACGTGATCGTCGGCGAGCGCGAGCAGACCCTGGATGCGGTTCAGTCGGCGTGGACCATCGCCTGGCGTCGCATCGGCAGCCTGCGCGACCCGCGTCAGGTTCGATCCTGGCTGGTTGCAATCGCGGCCAACGAGGCGAGGCAAACGCGCCGCCGCACGCGCCGCGCAGTAGTGACCGATATCTCCGAACAGATGATTCCCGGGGTGGGCGATCCGGGCGACAACGCGGCCCTCGTCGATCTGGAGCGCGCATTGCGCGGCCTGAATGCCGACGAACGGCGCCTCCTCGCGCTCAGGTACGTGGCCGATCTGGACTCGACTGAGATTGCGCGTGTGCTGGGGATGTCCGCGTCGGGCGTCCGAAGCCGGCTCGCCAGACTGCTCGACCGTCTCCGTGCTGAGCTGGAACCCGGTAACTCGGGGGAGGGGACCAAGCAATGAACGATCGATCGACGTTCGAGCTTCGACTGGCTGCATCCCTCCAGGCATACGCGGAAGGGGCACCGATTGACGTCCAACCCTCTGCACTCGCGGGTGCCATCGCGGCGGGGAACAGGCGCCGACGCCTGAGCATCGCGTGGCCCCGGATAGATCGGCGTTGGATGGTCGCTGGGTTGCTTGCCTTGCTTCTGGCCGGCCTTCTGGCTGGCCTGTACATCGGCAGTCGACATCCAGACCCGATCAAGCGCCAAGGTGCCCTGCTCCTCACCAATGGCACCTACGAATGCCAGTCGCTGTATCGAGTGGAATTGGCAACGGGATCCAGCGACCGCCTGCTCGATTGTGTCGACCGACTGGTGCTGTCGCCGGATGGCACTCGTGTCGCCTATCGAGACCCGGCGGGCCTGGGGCTGATCAACCTCGCCGACAATTCCAGAACGACCGTTCCAGGCACGGAAGGCCTGGTCACTACCCCCGTCCACTGGTCGCCCCGCGGGACGTATCTGCACTGGGTCGCGGGCGACACCCTCACCGGCCAAACGGATCACGCATTCATTGGTTCGCTCGACGACATCAAACGAACGGAGCTCTTGGGACAGGCGGTCGGCGGCGGCTACTACTGCTGCGTAATTTGGTCCAGCGACGAGAGTGCGGCCGGGTACCCAACTGAAAGCCAAGTGCTCGTGGGTGCGGGCGACGGCTCCAACGCGACGCAGGTCAGCGAGGGCCCAATCCTCGCCCTCTCAAGCGACGGATCTCAATTTCTTGTGCAGGTTGACGGCGACATCCTCATTGGAGATCGCACCGGGTCGCATACAAACGTGACCAACTTTCCGACCGGAACAAGTACGCGCGGCGCCGTGTGGTCGGACGACGGGACCCTCGTGATCGTCAGTGCCACGAGGCCGGACGAGATCGACCCGCTGCGCGCCACAAGCGACGACCTGTGGGTATACGCGCCCGACGGAACGCAACGACATTTCGGGCTCCATCTTGGCGACACCCCGGCGGCCGACGTGGGCAGCATCATCTCGTCACCTGACGGCACGCGCGTCGTGGTTGATTTCGTGCCCATTTCGTTTCACCGCGAGCCGACCGACATCACCGGTCGCTTCATGATCTCTACCCAGGACGGGTCGATTACCCCGATGGCTGCGGCTCAGGACCCGGACGCGGGGGGAGTGCCGGCGTTCTCGCCAGATGGCTCAATGCTCGCGGTCATGACGGGGCCCAACGGAGAACCGGGTCTAAATGTGACGTCATTCAATGGCGCACCGCCGCTCCAGATCGAGGAGTTGGGCGGCGGCCCTTGGACCCAGTTCGCGTGGGTACCCTGAAGCCGAAAGCGAGACGCCCGACTGGGGGCCGTAAACGGTGAGGAGAACAGCATGAGAAGGGCCGCCCTCGCGATTTACATCCTGGCCTTAGCCGCCAGCGGTTGCGCTGGCCCAGCCGCAACACCTTCCGGCGCCACGTCGGTACCGGCCACGTCGGCTCCCGCCACATCCGCTCCTACGCAATCCGCGCCGACGGCGACGCCAACTGCATCGTCCCCTGCGACTGCGACACCGGCCAGGACCGCTGTGACGCCGACGCAGGTCCCGATAGCGGACGGCGCGCAATGGATCGCCTACGAGTGGTACGCAGAGGGGCAGGACCACAAGAGCGTGTTTCTGGCGCGCCCGGACGGCGCCGACGCTCACGTTATCGCGGCGGACTTGCCCGGCGAGCATCGTGGTCCGGCATGGTCGCCTGATGGGAGCCGGATCGCGTTCATCAATATCGACGCGGCTGCGCCCGACGGCACCCTGTGGCTGATGGACGCCAACGGCTCCAACGCGCAACGCCTGGTCGATCCGAGCGGTGAGTGCGTGGCTTCGTTCTGGCCGGCATGGTCGCCTGACGGAACTCAGATTGCTTTCGTGTGCTACGGCTCAGACTCCGAATTCGGTGGCGGTCATCAATCTCGCGACCGGAGATATCCGACCACTGATCACCCTCAAATGGCCGGACCACTTCGACAACCCCCCGACGTGGTCGCCTGATGGCAGCACGATTGCTTTCGACGATGAGCACTGGGACCCGACCAACGTCTTCCTGGACGGCACGCGGATCGGCACCGTTCCGTCCGCTGGCGGGAGCGTCAAGTGGCTGAACGGGTACGACTCTTTCGCCGCCTGGCCCGATTGGCATCCGACCAAGAATCTGATCGTCTACAACACGTACGACTTGGGCAACATGCAGCATGTCGACCATCCGTCCAATCTCTGGACGATGAGCTCGGACGGCTCCAATGTGAAGCAGATCACCGACCAGACCGACCCGGCGAAACTGCGCACCACCCAGGCGCGCTGGCTGCCGGATGGGTCGGGGCTGATCCTCTCGTGCGCAGTCGGCAACCCGGTCGAGACGGTGTCGATCTGCTTCGTCGATCCCTCAACTGGCGACGTGACCTATCCCGAGCTGCTACCGAACGGCGCGCGGCCGGACATGCGCCCCACGCCGTAACTTCCGGCCGCAACTCGGGGACAAAGTCTGGGTCCCGCGGCATCAACCGGTTATGAAGACCAAATCGCTCGCTACGGCTTTGTTGGGGATCATCCTGCTCGTGGCGCTGCCACTGCCGGCTCTCGCGGACACGATACCGATCTCGGTTACGGTCTCCGTCGGGGCTGACTGCCTGTTGGCCGGCACTGGCCCTGCGGACAAGCCTGTGACGGCCACATTGCGCACCAACAGAGGTCACGTGCGCGGCGCGTTTCGCGCGCATACGGCGGCTGACGGCGCTTTCGGCGGCTGCTTCCCGGTGCTTATCAACGGCGGCGACTCGATCCGCGTCAAGGTCGGCGGCCAGGTCAAGCTGGTCGACGTTCCGCGCATAACACCACGGAGCAACCGCGAGACTGATGTCGTGACCATCTTTGGGCCGCCCAACAGCCAGATCGACGTGGTCGTCCAGCACCGGCTCAACCTCAAGGACTACGAGGCTCATTGGTACACCGTCACCACGGACGGCAATGGCAACTACGTCCTGGATGTGTCGGCCGACGTGGACCTGAAGGGCTTCGACTTCGTCGGCGTGCGCTACATCACCAATGGCGACACATTCTTCGCCTATGGGCCTGTCCCCGGCATCGTCGCCTATCACGCCGACAACTACGTAAGCGGACAGACCAATAACGGCACCAACGTGAAGGTGACGCTGGCCGACGCGCATGGCAACGTCAAGGCGCTTGCAACTGCCGGGCCAGTCCACTTCGGCGAATACGAGGTCTCACTGTTCAAAGCCAATGGCCACGCCGCATACCCGCTCGCGGGCGACTGGCTCAGCGCCGACTTTGCCACTGACGCCAAGATCCAGATCCCGGTTGGCGCCCTGCTCGCAAACCCGTCGACGGACGTGGTCAGCGGTCGCTGCCCGGCCAACGCCAAGTGGCGCCTTGAGGTCTACAACGACACCATTGACGAGTTCTTCTTTGGCCAGGTTGGTGCCAGTGGGGAGTTCGCGCGTTACATCGGTAGCCGCGTCGATCTCGCCAAGGGCGATCAGGTCGAACTGCATTGCCTGTATCCCACCGGCGATGAGTGGGTCGATCGCGTAATGGCTCGCTAGACCTCGATCATTTCCCTCCTGATGAGCGAGGCCGCCCTGCGCCGGGATCCAGACGAGGCGATCGCTGACGCGATCGCCGGCGACAGGGCGGCCTTCGCTCGTCTAATCGAGCAGCACCAGCGCCCGATGATGCGCGTCGCGTACGTGATCACTGGCGACTCGGACAGCGCGGCGGATGCGGTGCAAGCGGCGTGGGAGATCGCGTGGCGCCGAATCGGAACAGTGCGCGAGCGCGATCGCATCGGGTCATGGCTCGTGGCGATCGCGGCCAACGAAGCCCGTCAGACACGGCGCAAGCGCTACAGGCATCAGGTCGTAGACATATCCGCGGCAATGGACAAGGCCGGCGGCTTCGATCCCGCGGAAAGGATTGACCTGGTCGATCTGAAGCGGGCCGTCGCGCGGCTCAGCGCCGATGACAGGATGCTGCTTGCGCTGCGCTTTGTGGGTCACGTTGACTCGGCCGAAATCGCAAGGCAACTCGGCCTATCTGCATCCGGCACGAGGAGTCGCTTGATGAGACTTCTTGAGCGGTTGCGAGGCGAGCTCGATCCAGGCTCAGGGGGCGAAGATGACAGCTAGCCGCACCTTCGAAGACCTGCTCGAGCAAGCCTTTGGTGAATGGGCTGACGAAGCCGACGTAAGAGTCGACAGCTTCGGTCTGGCGGCCTTCCTCGCCGGCGGCGATGACGCGCCGTGGTCGCGCCAGTCAACCGGCACACGGCGCTGGATGATTGCCGCGCTCGCTGCCGCGCTGCTTCTTGCGGCCCTCCTGAGTGCGTTGGTCGTGGGCGCGTATGTGCTGAGGCATCAGCATCACTACGACGGGATCTTTGCCCCATTACCGGACATGTCGATCACGCGCGACTCGCCGATCCTCGTGACCCTCCATGACGGGCGCGTTCTGATCGCCGGCGGACAGCAATCCACGCCATCAAAATCGATAGCCCTGGAGATTTTCGACCCGAGCAGCTCGACCTACATCGAGCTCGGCGGCGATATTCCGATTGGCTCCGGCAGTGCTGCTGAACTCGCTGGCGACCGGGTGCTCGTGCTCACCGACGAGCTGCCCAACCAGGTGGAACATGTCTACATCGTTGACGTCGCGGCCGGACTTTCGCGTGAGCTGGTGCCGGATGTTGACTTCCCGAGCGCAGCCGTAGGCGTCGAGCCAACCATGCTGAAGCTGCCCGATAGTCGTGTCCTGATCACGGGCGGCAAGGACCCGGGTGGTGGGGGTGGGCTGACAAGCGCCCTCATCTTCGATGGCATCTCGCAGACTTTTCAAGCGACGGGCTCGATGCAGATACCACGGATGTATCACGCGTTGGTACCCCTCAGCGACGGTCGTGTTCTCGTGGCCGGCGGGCGCAGCGCCTGGTTCCAGGCGTCGCCGTTCTACGGTCGCGACGGGCTCCTCGACGACGCTGAGGCATACGACCCGCGCACTGGTTCCTTCAGCCTCATCGGTCGATTGCCAAGCGTCCGAGGGAACGCTTGGGGCGCAGCACTCCCCGATGGCCGGGTGATCATCGTTCAGGACGCTGCGACCGACTCGGCCTGGGGAGCCGGCACCATCAATGACGCTGTTGATATTTACGAACCTGCCGACAGCAAATTCACGGCTGTCGACGTCAACTGGCCCGGCCAGGCCACGATGACATCACTTACCGACGGGCGCGTTCTGTTGACCGGCTCAACTTCGGGCGAATTCGCCCCGACGTCAACGCGACTCACGCCATGGGCGGGCGTGTACGACCCGATCTCTGGGCAGCTCGCGCTTACTGCGTCGCCAAGAGCGATCTTCCCGAGCACGTCCGTGCTCGGCGACGGTCGCGTCCTGATTGCGGGCGGCTATTCGGCCACGCAAGCGGGCGACCCGTCAGTGCCCTGGGTAGAGATCTTCCAGTAATCGCCCCAGTTCAGCCTGCGCGACCTCCGCCGGCGGGATCCTTGATTTGACTCGATGCAACAGTTGGGCCGCTCCGGGTATCTATGTGACATGAGCGAACGCATCCGACGTGAGCATCCGAGGGCGCAGGCTTGCGTGGGCCGCTGGGGCGGCACTCGTGCTGGCCTGCGCCGGGCCAGGCAGCAACGCAACTCCGGTCGCGTCGCCCAGTGTGCAGCCGAGCCAGCCTCCACCGACGACTGAACCCACTGCTGCGCCGGTTCCGTACGCCAAGCGCTACCCGGGCAATCACGCCATCACCGGCACCCGCCAAGGTCAAGCCTGGCGAGCCCTGGATTGCCTATGAATGGGCCCTTCCCAACCAAAACCTCGTCGGGATCATGGCGATCCGGCCGGACGGCACCGACAACCACTGGACGGAACCAGAGGCGCCGATCGGGACCGGATCGGCGACAGACACACAAGCGGGCGACGGCTGGCAGCTCCATCCGGACTGGTCACCTGACGGGCAGCAGCTGGCCTTCGTCGTCGACGTCTACCCGTCGCCCAACGGCGGTCATCGCGACATCTGGGTATCAGATGCGGATGGCAGCCACGCCCGCCAGCTTTACGACTGTGTCGCGCCATGCGACACGTCGGAGTTTCCGGCCTGGTCAAAGGACGGCAAGTCGGTCATGTTCGCCAAATGGGATTTGGTCGATGGCGTGGTCGACGGCAGTCAGCTCGAGCTTGTCGACGTGGCTACCGGAAAGGTCTCCACCCTGGCGGAGACGCATGGAGCCGACTATTTCGCCTATTCACGCTGGTCGCCTGACGGCAAGAAGGTTGTTACCCAGGTCGACACATGGTCAAACACCAGTGTCGAGTCCGTGTTTGTTTCGAGCGCCATTGCCGTGGTCGATCTGACGACTCATCCGGTCAAGATCACGACGATCGCCGAGCAGGCCCAATATCCCGACTGGCATCCCAGCGAAGACCTGATCGTTTTCGAGAAGCATTCGGCAGATTACGACCACGGCCCGTCGGACCTGTACACGATGCTCGCCGATGGCGGCGATTCAAAGCTGCTCGTCGGTCACAACTTCGACCCCGACCTATCGTTGAACGCCACGCAACCGACCTGGTTTCCCGATGGGACGGGCGTCACCTTCGTCGGGGTTCCAGGAAGCGACTATTCCCAGGCGGGTATGTGGGCCGTCGACTCCGATGGTTCCAACGTCCACCCATTCCCGGACATTGCCGGCAGTCATCCACGCCTGAGGCCGCTACCGACGACCCCTTGAAGCAGTTCCGCCACGGCGCGGGGAGTCGAATGAAGTACACTGACTTCCCGAGTGTGGCGTTTGGCGTCCGTGCTTGCGCGTTCCCGGAAACGGCGCGCCCCAGCCATGTGACCGAGGTCTGATGCGATGGCGAAGTATGTCTTTGTGACCGGAGGAGTGACCTCCTCACTCGGCAAAGGCATCACCGCCGCCAGCGTCGGTCGCCTGCTCAAGAGTCGGGGCATCTCGGTTTCCATCATCAAGCTCGATCCGTATATCAACGTGGATCCGGGCACGATGTCCCCGTACCAGCACGGCGAGGTTTTCGTCACCGACGACGGCGCGGAAACAGATCTTGACCTGGGTCACTACGAGCGCTTCATCGACGAGAACCTGACCCAGCTCAGCAACGTCACGACCGGGCGCATCTACCAGGCGGTCATCGCCAAGGAGCGCCGCGGCGACTACCTGGGCGGCACCGTCCAGGTCATCCCGCACATCACCAACGAGATCAAGGAACGCATCCAGCGCGTCGCACGTGATGGCAATCCGGACGTGGTCATCGTGGAGGTCGGCGGCACCGTTGGCGACATCGAGAGCCTGCCCTTCCTCGAGGCCATCCGTCAGATGCGCAAGGACGTCGGCCGGGGAAACGTGCTCTACGTCCACGTCACGCTGCTGCCGGCGCTGTCCGCTACGGGCGAGCTGAAGACCAAGCCGACCCAGCACTCGGTCAAGGAGCTGCGCGGCATCGGCATCCAGCCCGACGTGATCATTGCCCGCTCCGACCAGGAAGTGCCGGACGACCTGCGCGAGAAGATCGCCCTGTTCTGCGATGTGGCGCTTGAGGCGGTAATCCCGGCACCCACGGCAGAGACGATCTACGAGGTCCCGCTCCAGTTCCACGACCGCGGCCTTGATGACCTGATCGTGCGCGAACTCGGGCTGGAGGAGAAGTCGCACACCGCGGACCTGACCGCCTGGCGCGAGCTCGTCGACCTGATCAAACGCCCCAAGCCGCAGTTGGAAGTGGCGCTCGTGGGCAAGTACATCGAGCTGCCCGACGCGTACATGTCAGTCACAGAGGCGCTCCGCCACGCCGGCTGGGCGGAAGGCCGCTCGATCGTCGTGCGCTGGGTCGACTCTGAGGCGCTCACCCTGGACAACTACGCGCAGCGCCTCTCCGGCGTGGCCGGAGTCCTCGTTCCTGGCGGCTTCGGCCATCGTGGAATAGAGGGCAAGGTGCTTGGCGCACGTTTCGCGCGTGAGCACAAGGTTCCATACCTGGGTCTGTGCCTGGGCCTGCAATGCGGCGTGATCGAGTTCGCGCGCGACGTCGTGGGCGCCCAGGACGCCAACTCGACAGAGTTCGACATGTTCACCAACGCGCCCGTGATCGACTTCATGCCCGACCAGCGCGAGATGGAGGACAAGGGCGGCACGATGCGCCTGGGTCTCTATCCGGCACGACTCACCGCCGGCTCCAAGGCCGCCCAGGCATACGGCGAAGAGGTCATCTACGAGCGTCATCGGCATCGCTTCGAGGTTTCCAACGAGTACCGCGAGGCCCTCGAGCGCAACGGCATGGTCCTTTCCGGCCAGTCACCGGACGGCCGGCTGGTGGAGATCGTCGAGCTCAAGGATCACCCCTGGTACGTCGCCTCGCAGTTCCACCCGGAGTTCAAGAGCCGACCCGACCGCCCGCACCCGCTCTTCACGGGCTTCGTCAAGGCGGCCATCGAGCACGCGCGTGAGACCGCGGCCCCGACTGAGACCGAGCCGGTCCGAGCGACGGCCTGACTGCGAACAGCCAGATGAGCGCGGTACTCGACCCATTCGTCCTGGAGCACGCGCCCGGACCTCTCGTCCAACTTGATCCTGCGCTAGTCCGGGCGCGCGTTGCCTGCGCGGCGTTGCTCGACACCCTCGCTGCCATCGACGACGACAAGCTCACGTGCCTGTGGATGTGGGGGGAAAACGCGGCCGACATCCGCTACGGCTTCTACCGGGCATTCGAGATCATCGAGTCGGCGTCTTCCGCGGCCGGTCGGGCGCTTGCGTCGCAGCCGTCAAGCGAGGCGCGCGACGCGGCCGCCGCCGCGGCCGCGTCGCGCTGGGCACTCCATGGCGTTCTGGCCACCCTGACCGACGCTGACCTGGACGCGGATCCGGGCGGCGGCGAGTGGACCATTCGCCAGACGATGCAGCACATCATCAACTCGCAGCGCGGCTACGCCTGGGGCAGTGCCTACTGGCTGTCGGTCCGTGACCAGCCGCGCCGGCCCGGGCCGCAGCGCGCGCCGGACGGCGTATTCGAGGCGCAGGCTTTCCCGACGAGGAGGACGAGGCGCGCGGCTCGCTCGCCGAAATCCGCGCTGAGCTCGACGACATCGTCGATGCGACATCCGCACGCTTCGCCACGATGACGGACGCGGACCTCGCGGTGATGGGTGGCTGGTCCGGCTTCGCGGTCAGCATCGGGTTCCGGCAGTGGCGCTGGTCGTCGCACATCGTCGAGCACACCATCCAGATCGAGAAGACGATCGACATGCTCGGCCGCCGCCGCTCTGAGGTTGACTGGTTGGTGCGCCAGGTCGGACGCGCCTTCGGTAGTTTCGGACCCGTCGCCTTTGGCCGCGGCCCGCTGGGCGCTGCCGGCGCTATTTACGATCAGGCCGCCCGCGAGCTGAGCGAGCTGGGCACGTCACTTGCCCTTGCAGCGGAAGCGGCTGTGCCCGGCGAGGACTGGTAGCGCGAGCTAAGGGATCAAGCGGAACAGGCGGTTCCACATTGGCTTGAAGCCCATCGCGCGCCACGTCCGATTTGCTTCGAGGTTGGTTGCGCGCCAATCGGTGACGAGCCACTCGTAGCCCTCATCACGCGCCCAAGCCATGAACACGTCCGTGAGCGCGCGGCCTGCGCCCAGGCCGCGCGCGTCGGGCAGGGTGGCCGCGTAGCCCAGCATTGCCGCGTTGGATGGCTTCATCAGCGCCGTCCACGAACTCGATCTCGTCGACGTTTACGCCTACAAGCGTCGAGATCACGCGCCCCTCGTGCTCCGCCACCCAGAAGCTGTACTTGGGGTTGTTGATGTCGTCGGCCAGCTCGGCCGCGGCATCCTCCAGAGTCGGATGGTTGACCTTCGAGAACACTGGCGATAGGCCCACGTGAGTGGGCAGCACGAGGTCGAGCTCGGCCAGAACAGGAATATCGGCCGCACCGGGGCGCCTGATGGTCAGGCCTGGTCGTGCGTGCGTGGCTCGAAGTCGGCGCCGACCGGCCTTTGCCAGGCATAGGCATGCTGGAGCCCAAAGCTCAGGCTGAACCAGGCGTCGTTCGACTCCGCGTCGCTCGTCGGCGTCATCGCCCAATGGCCGCGGATGCCGCCGTCGACCAACTGAGCGGCGACGGCCGCGTACGCCTCGCGGATCGCCTCGCTGTCACCCGCGCTGCCCGCATCCTCAGCCCATGCGTTCGGCCCCCATTGTTCGGTCGAGCGTGGCGTGAACAACACGTAGCCGGCGGCCTTGCCCCGCGCAGCGCGACCGCACCCAGTGCGCCTTCCTGCTCCAGGCGTGCCGTGATCAGCGGCGCGCACTTGGCCGCATCCTCGAACGCCGGATCAAGCGCTGGCACGACCAGCCGATGCCGGCGGTGGCGGTCGGCCAGTAGCTCCGCGGCTCCGTCTGTCAGGTCCGTCGTGAACGGCCGCACCTCAAATCTCTTGCTCACGCGCGGACTTTAGGTTCCACGCCGGAGCGCGCGTAAGATGCGGTCACGAACCGCAGGAGTGAGCAGTGAAGCTTTTCCTTGACACAGCAGAGATTGAAGAGATCCGCATCGCCGCCAAATGGGGCGTGCTCGACGGCGTGACAACAAACCCAACGCTCTATGCCAAGGTGGGCGGCTCGTACGAGGACATCCTGCGCGAGATCTGCGACCTGACGCCGGGTCCGGTCAGCGCGGAGGTTGTCGCCGAAGACGTCGATGGCATGCTCACCGAGGGCCGTGCCTTCGCCAAGCTGGCGCCGAACATCGTGGTCAAGGTGCCAATGAGCGAAGAGGGTCTGGAGGCCATCTCGCGCTTCGCCGAAGAAGGCATCAAGACCAACTGCACGCTCATCTTCACGGCCAACCAGGGCCTTCTCGCGGCCAAGGCCGGCGCGTCACTCCTCTCGCCCTTCGTGGGCCGGCTCGACGACATCAATGAAGAGGGCATGGACGTCATCCGCGAGCTGGTGCCGATCATCGATACGTACGACATGGACGCTGAGGTTCTCGTCGCGTCGATCCGCCATCCGCGCCACGTCACGGAGGCGGCGCTGATCGGCGCGCACGTCTGTACGTTGCCGTTCAAGGTCCTTCAGCAGATGGTCCACCACCCGCTGACCGACAAAGGCATCATCACCTTCCGCGCCGACTGGGAAAAGGCGCGCAAGGCGGCCGCCGAGAAAGACGCCGAGGCCGCAGCCGCCGCTAACTCCGGCCGTCACAACTAGATCGCCAACGGTCGAGCGTCACGAAGAGGCGCGCCGGCGGCTGACAGTGGCGCGCAACGGGTTCACTCGTGCGCCACTTGACCGCTGTGCGCGGGCTGCTATCATTCACACGTCCCCGCTTCCCCCACAGAACGGCTTTTGGCTGCTCGTGTGGTGCGTGCCGTTAGCGGATCCAACACCCCGTCGAACGCTGTTTTGCAGCATCCGTCTATTCGGCTTCATCGACGTCAGCAGGTAGGCCCAAATTTCCGCATGAACATCAACGAACTCAACTCAAAGAACTTCAACCAGCTCGTCCAGATCGGCGCAGAGCTGGAGGTCGACGACGCAACCCAGATGCGCCAGGACGACCTCGTCGAGCGCATCATCCAGAAGCAGGTCGAGCGCTCCGGCCAGACGTACGTCATGGGCATCCTCGACATCGTCGACGATGGCTACGGCTTCCTGCGTCGGCACGGGCTGATGCCTTCGCCGGACGATATCTACGTTTCGTCCTCACAGGTGCGGCGGTTCGGTCTGCGCGCAGGCGACCGGGTCGCCGGCGTCATTCGCAAGCCCAAGGATGGCGAGAAGTACTGGGGCCTCATCAACGTCGAGTCGGTTAACGGAGTAGACCCGGAGACTGCGCGCCGTCGACCCCACTTCGATGCCCTCACGCCAATCCACCCGATCGAGCTGATCAACCTCGAGACAGATTCCAAGAACCTGTCGCAACGCCTGATCAACCTGGTCAACCCGATCGGCAAGGGCCAGCGCGCGCTGATCGTGTCGCCGCCCAAGGCGGGCAAGACGATGCTCCTCAAGCAGATCGCCAACGGCATCACCGCCAACTACCCGGAGATCCTGCTGATGGTCGCCCTCATCGGCGAGCGGCCCGAGGAAGTCACGGACATGCGTCGCTCGGTCAAGGGCGAGGTCATCTCCTCGACCTTCGACGAGCCGACTGAGAACCACACCCGCGCCGCCGAGATGGCCCTGGAGATCGCCAAGCGCCAGGTGGAAACCGGACGCGACGTGGTCATCCTGCTCGACTCGATCACTCGTCTGGCACGCGCCTACAACCTGGCACTGCCGCCGTCCGGCCGGACGCTGTCGGGTGGTATCGATCCGATCGCGCTGTACCCGCCCAAGCGTTTCTTTGGTGCCGCGCGCAAGATCGAGGAGGGCGGCTCGCTGACGATCATCGGCACATGCCTGATCGACACCGGCTCGCGCATGGACGACGTGATCTACGAGGAGTTCAAGGGCACCGGCAACTCGGAGCTCATCCTCGATCGCAAGCTCGCCGAGAAGCGCGTCTTCCCGGCAATCGACGTCCAGCGCTCGGGCACCCGGCGCGAGGAGCTGCTGCTCGAGGAAGGCACGCTGCGCATGGTCTGGACGATGCGCCGGATGCTCTCCGCAGTCGGCACCAACGAAGGCATTGAGCTGCTGCTCAACCGCCTGTCGAAGTCAAATTCGAACGCGGAGTTCCTCGCGTCACTGACCAAGAGCGCCGCCGCGAACGAGGCCTAGCCGCCCCGTCCCGCCCAGCCAGCACCGATTTCCGGCGCTATCGACCGCTAACCAGCAGGCGCGCAGGACTAACTCGGCCGCCGAGCCTCTGCAGCCGGCGACTCCGCGGCAGCTGGCGGTCGGCTGAACCGATGTGCGGAGCATTCGGCCGGTGAACGACGGCTAACCGACGTTTCACGGCTCGATGCGGGCGTGAAGGGTCGCGACGAGCGGATCATCGCCGCAGCTTCAGGTGGCCACCGGTCGATACGACCGATTTCCGGTGCGCTTACTTGGCGAGGTGCTGCCAGTCGAAGGTCATCGTCCTTGCGCTGGGGGACGTCCTCAGATCGCGAAGCGGAAGATCCCGGCCAGGGGCTGGCCGTCCGGTATGTCGTCAGCGCGTACGGCCAACACGCGGCCGCCATTGAGATACGTCCGCCGGGAAACTTCGTCCACCACGCCGTAATCGCGTGCGTCATCGGCGCCATCAAGCTTGATGGCGCCGGTCTCGTCGTCGACGAAGCCAGGGATGGTCCGGTCGATGTCCACCAGCAGCGTGTCGACCGCGCCCATCGTCGCGGCACGCGCGACCACGGCAAGGTCCGTGGAGGCACGGCCGCCCGCGCGCCGAGACCCGAATAGGTCGCGCACCTCCTGGAGTTGCAACGCGTAAACGTTGTCCAGCACAGCCCGCGCGGCCGTCGCGAGATCCGCGTCGGACATGGCCTCTGGGTTGCCCTCGATGCCGTGGGAGACGAGCGCAGGTGAACTCTCCACAGCCCGGTAGATGCTCGCGATGGGTTCCGTGGCGGCCAGGATGAGCGGCTCGTCTCCCGACGCGACCAACGGCGCAATGGCCCGAGACACGGCGCGCGCGTACTGCGTGAGGCGCACCTTCTCGCCCTCTGACCCCTGGATACGGCCTGATGGCGAACGATCACCGATCGACGACTTGCCCACGACCGACGCGGCGTCGCGCGGCAAGTCGGCCACGCGGACCGTCTCCGCGGGCAGGTCAGGGCTGACTTCGATCAATCGCACCGACCCCGCCGCCAGGGCGAGCACGAGCGCGGTCTGCGGAAATGTCGTCGCGCGGAAGAGTGGCTTGACGTGGAATCGGTCGGAGACCTCGACTGTACGAGTGAGCTCATTGGCCAGGCGGAACGTGACCACCCGATCGGGAGTGGCGAAGACGGCCAGGCTGTGCGCCATGAACCGCCACAGGTCGTCGTCGTCAACAACGTCGCGCAGGTGGTCCTCGAGGGCAGCCAACTGGCGCTTGTCAAAGTCGGCGTCGCGCAGCTGCCCGAGCGCCTCGTCGACTGCGTTGCGGAAATCGATGCGGCTCGCGCCGACCTGCGCCGTGATCGGCGTGGTAGGCACGTATATGGACACGCTGCCGGTCTGCCGGGCGCGCATCAAACGCTCCATCTGGGCAGTTGAAGGAACGTCGACGTGGAGCATTCAATCGACCTCAGGAGTTCACGGACATGGGCCGCAAAGGCGCGGCTCTCGTGAGGCGCGATGGTATCTGCGCACGGCCCAAGTAACCTTGGGCACGAATGTTTCTTGACGATGTGACGATCACAGTCCGCGGCGGCGATGGCGGAGATGGTGCGGCCACGATGCGGCGAGAGGCGCATGTGCCTCGCGGCGGCCCGGACGGCGGTGACGGTGGCCGTGGTGGGAGCATCTATCTCAAGGTCGACGTCGGCGAGACGATGCTGCGCGATTACCGCTTCAAGCACCACTTTCGTGCTGATGCGGGCGGCCGGGGCGAGGGCTCCCGGCGCCACGGCAAGGCCGGCCACGACCTGTACTTGGGCGTGCCGCCGGGCACACTCGTGCGCAACAGCGCAACGGGCGACCTGATCGCCGACCTGGTCTCGCGCGAGCAGGAAGTGATGGTTGCCCGCGGCGGAAAAGGCGGTCTGGGCAACGTCCACTTCGCCACTTCTGTCAACCGGGCACCGACTCACGCCCAGCAGGGCGAGCCGGGCGAGGAGCGCAAGATTCAGCTGGAGCTGCGCCTGATCGCCGACGTCGGCCTGGTCGGTCTGCCGAACGCGGGCAAGTCGACCTTGCTCAGCGTGCTGAGCAACGCCACCCCGGACATCGCTCCGTATCCGTTCACGACGCTCACTCCAAATCTGGGCGTGCTTGACCTGGGCGCTTACGACGCTGCCGACGAGCGCCGCGCGACCGTCGCGGACATGCCCGGCCTGATCGAGGGCGCGAGCAGCGGAGCCGGGCTGGGCTACGCCTTCCTGCGTCACGTGGCACGAACGCGCCTGCTGGTTCACGTCGTTGACATGGCCGCCGCAGATCCGGAACGCGACTACCAGATCATCCGCGACGAGCTCCTGGAATACGAGTCGCAGCTGCTCGACAAGCTCACCCTTGTCGTGGCCAACAAGATGGACCTGCCCGACGCGCGCGAACATCTGAAAGCGTTCCAGCGTGCCCGCGCGCGCGATGGCCTGGCCGTCGTGGCGATCTCGGCCGGAGAGCGCACGGGCATCGACAAGCTCGTTGCTGTGCTCGCAGAGCTGTTGCCCGACGCCGACGAGCTCGCGCGACCGGCCGAATCGACGGGCGTCGTCGTCCACCGCGTCGAATCGGGGCCGGATGTCTTCTCCGTCCAGCGCGAGGGCGAGGCCTACCGCGTGGTCGGCCGGCGCATAGAGCGTCTCGCGGCGCAGACAAACTTCGACAACCCTGAATCGGCTGAGCGTTTCCAGCGTGACCTGGCCCGGCTGGGCGTTGAGCGCGAGCTGGTACGCGCCGGCGTCAATCAATGGCGACAGCGTCCACTTTGGTGCGGTCGAGCTGGAGTGGGACGACGAATCAGGCCGTTGAGTTGAACCGAATGAGCGATCGCGCGTGACCGAGCGCTGGGGCATCCTGGGCGGCGTCTTCGACCCTGTCCACTACGCGCATCTGGCCATCGCTGAGCAGGCGCGCGAGGCGCTTGACCTGGACCACGTTCTGTTCGTGCCGGCCAATGTGCCCGTCCACCGCGATCCGGCGCACGTCACTGCCGACGATCGCGCGCGCATGGTCGAGCTAGCCGTTGCGGACAACGAGCGCTTTTCGGTCAGCCGGATCGAGATCGACACGGGGACGTCCGGATACACGGCCGACACCGTTGCCCGGCTCGTCGCGCAGATGCCGGAGTGCCGTTTCGTGTTGATCCTGTCCGCGGAGTCGGCGTCCCATCTGCCCGAGTGGCGCGAGCCGGAGCGTCTGCTTGACCTTGCCCAGATTGCGGTAGTCCCGCGCCTGGGCTACGCCAACCTCTCACTCGAGTGGCTCGAGACGCACTTTCCCGGCCGCGTCGATCGCTTCACCTTCGTGGCGACGTCGATCCTGGGCCACTCGTCGTCGGACATCAGGCGCGCGCCTAGCCGCCGGCCGTTCGATCCGCTACCTCGTCCCGCCAGCCGTCGAGCGCTATATCGGCGAACATGGACTGTATGGAGCCGATGAGCGACCAGAAGCCTGAAGACATCCGCGGCCTCCCGCGTCGAAAAGCCCTCCGACCAAAGAAGGCCGGCAAGAAGGTCACGCCCGACGAAGAGGCGCTGACTCTCGCCGCGCCGAATCGTGGACCTCGCCTCGGACAAGAAGGCAGTGGACATCGTGCTGCTCGAGATCGGCGGCCTGACCACGCTGGCCGACTACTTCGTGATCTGCTCGGGCGCGTCCGAGCGCCAACTGGGTCGCGATCTCCGACGGCATCGCGGAAGGTCTGCGCGACGAGGGCGTCAAGCCGATCGGGCGTGAGGGCTCTTCGAGCGCGCACTGGATGCTGATCGACTATGGCTCGGTCATCGTGCACGTCATGGCCGTGCCGGAGCGCGACTTCTACCAGCTCGAACGGCTGTGGGCGGAGGCGCCGCTGCTGCTGAGACTGCAGTAAAGTGCGGTCTTGTCCGCATCGGTTGGGTAGGAAGGACGGCTATCCGGACCCGTACCGCTGGGTCGTGTGGGACCGCACCGGATCGTACCTAGCATCCCCGCATGGCTCGCGTGGGCAGTGGATGCCCGATCTGCAACAAGAAGCTCTTCAACTCCCGCTTCGACGCGACATTCCGCCTCGAAGACGGCAGTGAGAAGTTCTTCTTCGGCCTCCCCGCGAGCCTGTGCGAGATGTGCCAGCAGCTGTACCTCGATCCGGACCTGATCGAGCTGCTGTCCGTGCCTGAAGGGCGCTGCACCTTCGCGATCGAGACCGACGCCGTGCTGATGACCGGCGCCTGGTCCTCGCAGAACTCCTAAGCGACCCTTCTTCCGTCGCCGCTCGCGCGCGACAGAGATCCCGATCCACGCGACCAGCGCCAGCGCTGACCGATCGTCAGAGACAGTCTTGGGCGAGCCGTCATCGGCGATGCCCTTGCTGAGCATGTCCAGCTCGAGCAGCGCCGAGAGCGCGCTGTCCAGCTCCGGCTGCTGCCAGGTGCGCGCCTGCTCGGTCAGCTTCTGGGCTCGAAACGGCTGAAGCTTCAGCTCGCGCACGAGGTCCGGTGGCTTCGTGCCGGCAGCGAGATGGTCGGCGATGACGATGAGCTCGCGCAGCCGACGATGGATCTGCGTGGTCATGACCTGGATGGCGGTGCCCTCGTCGAGCAATCTCCTGACCAGCGTCGCGGCCTCGGCGGTGCGCCGGCTGCCGAGCGCGTCGAGGAACGCCCAGGTTGAGCCGGGCACGGCCTCAGTCACGAGCGCGTCGATGTCCTCGCGCGCGATCGTGCCGTTGGGCCGGTACAGGGCGAGCTTCTCGAGCTCGCCATTGGCCAGCTCGCTCATCCGCCGCCGATCGACGTCGGTTTCCCTGACATAGGCGCCGACGCGCTCTGCGAGCAGGCGGCTCGCGCCGGGCGCGAGCGTGAAGCCGAGCTCCGCGGCGCGCTCGGTGATCCATCCCTCCATCCGGTCGCGCGACAGGGCAGGGAAGTCCCGGACAGTGCCGCCCGACGCCTGGATCGCGTCGCGCAGCGCGCCCTGCTGGGCCGGGCCGCTGCCACCGGCCGCGAGCAGCTCGAGGAAGAGGAGAGCGTTGCCCGGTGCTACCTCTGCCAGGATGCGCAGCAATCGCTCGCGAGCGGCCGTCTCGCGCAGCAGTGAGCCCGGCTGGCGCACGACCACGAGCGTGCCGGCGGAGAACATGGGCGACGTGGCCAGATGCTCGGCGATGCCATCGAGGACCCGATCGCGGCGCTTGCCGGCCGCGACTTCCGCGCTCGAGTCGTCTTCGTCGCCACTCGTCCGCCAGACGTCGTAGGGCTGCTCGGCCTGCTGCTCCAACCCGGAGCGGAAGTCGCGACCGGCCCGTTCGATGGACCATGCGTCCTCGCCCCAGAAATAGGCCAGCTCAGGCCGCGGCATCGAGCGCCTCTTCGACCCACGTCTCGCGCTGAACCTCGACCGGCGAGATGCCGGCGAGCGCGCACATCTCGACCTCCAGCTGCCGGGCGCGCACGTCGGCCTCGTCCAGCTTGGGGCTGTCGGGATAGTTCTCGTGCCAGCGCGCGAAGCGATCGGTGAGCGTGACCACGTCCTGCCGCGCGCGCTTGTCCGCGTAGGTCACGACGCGGCCCACGATGCCGGCTCTGTCGGCCCAGCCGTAGTAGCTCGTGGCGTAGCCCAGCTCCATCACCGGGTGAGCCGCGACCGCCGGGGCCAGCTCGCGGTAGCCGCGCTGGCGCAGCCACTCCGCGCCAGCCGCGCCGTGGCCGAGTGCCTTGAGCGGATCGTCATCGGGCAGCATCTTGTCCAGGTCGTGCAGCAGCGCGGCGGTCTCGACTGTCGTGGCGTCCAGCTCGACGCCGCGGAGGATCATGGCCGCGGCCAGGAAGGCGGCCACCTCTGCCACGGCCGTCGAGTGGCGCAGCAGCTTCTCGTTCGGCCGCAGACTGCGCAGCAGGGCGGCGGCCTCGACCCGGGACGGAACGGTCATTGGACCGATTGTAGGTTTGCCGCCGTCGCCGCCCGACGGCCATCTTTTCCGGGCGCTCAATCGACGACGCAGACGGCGCTGACGGCGTCCGCTGCCGCTCAGTGCCAACGACGAGATCGCGGCCGTCCGTGCTGATCTCGACCGAGCCGTCGAGATCCGTCCGATACACCGTCGCCCCATGGCTGCGCAGGCGCTCGAGGGTGGCCGGCGCCGGATGCCCATAGTTGTTGTCGGCGCCCACGCTGATCACTGCGATGCGCGGCTGGAGCACGTCGAGCAACGCGTCCGTCGTCGCCGTGCCGGAACCGTGGTGGGCAACCTTGAGCACATCGATCGGGCCGCCCAGATGTTCGGCCAGCCCGCGCGCGAGGAGCTGCGGATCGATCTCCTCCTCCATGTCGCCGGTGAAGAGCATCCGACGGGCACCAAAGTGAAGGTCGATCACGACCGACTCGTTGTTGACCTGCTTGCCATCGCTGCCCGCGCGGGCCGGAACGCTGCCCGCGGGCGGCCAGTCGACGTCGAGCTCTATGCCGTCGAGCCACAGGCGATCGCCCGCGGCCACGGTCGTCGTTGAACGGTCTTGCTCGGCCAGCACGCGCCGGTATGCGGCGTCGCCCGGGCCACGACCGACCATGCCCGACTCAAGCACTCTGCCAATTCGATAGCGCTGGAGCAGTAACGCCAGGCCACCGACATGGTCCTCATGTGGATGGGTCAGCACGACGACGTCGATGCGCCGGTCCCAGGCGGGTATGCGCTCATCAAGCCGGGCCAGCACCAGGTCCGGATCCGGTCCCGTGTCGATCAGCATCCGCCCGCCGGCGGGCCCTTCGAGCAAGATCGAGTCGCCCTGGCCGATATCCAGGACGGTGACGTGCAACCGGCCGTCGGGCCGCGCCAACGCGACGACCGCCAGCAGCAGGGCGAGGGCCACCGCCGCGCCGAGCGCGAACGCATAGGAGCGCTTGAGGTGCGGGCGCTTGCGCTGCGCTCGACCGGGCGCAGGATCTGTCGGCGCGCGTGACTTCGGCGTCGCCGGCGAATGACGACGCCGATCGCAAGTGCGCTCGCCGCCGCGCCCGCAAGGTTGAACGGTGGCGGCAGGTCGATGGACGCGTAGGGCAGCGAGGCGCACCACTGCGCGATGGCGATCATCGCGCCGACCAACAACGAGCCGACGAGCGACACGGGTGCCAGGGCGACGACCGGCAGGCCCGCTGCGACCGTCGCGCCAGCGCCCAGGCAGATCGCGGTCACGAGCATCGCCGGCGCGACGAGTGGCGCGATGAGCAGGTTGGCGAGCGGCGCGACGAGCGACAGCCGTCCGAACTGGAGCAGGATCAGGGGCAGCGTCGCGGCCTGGCGCCGCGAGCGACACGGCCAGCGCCTCGACCAGCCAAGCCGGCGTGTGGCGGGGCACGTGCGCGGCAAGCCACTCGTGCAGCGGTGAGGCCCACGCCAGGAGTCCGGCCGTGGCCACGGCCGATAGCTCGAAGCCGACGTCGTTGACCGTGGCCGGATCGAGTACGAGCAGGGCCAGGCATGTCAGTGCCAGGCCCGCCTTGGCCTGGCCGCGCCGGCCCGACTCGCGCGCGGCGATCACGACCGCGGCCATCAGCGCCGCGCGCAGGATGCTTGGAGCGGCGCCGGCCAGCAGCGAATAGGCAGCAATTGCGAGCACGACCAGGACCGATCGCGGCCGGCGCGGCAGCCCGCCAAGAAGTGCCGCGACGACCGCGCCGAGCATTGCGATGTGCCAGCCGCTGATGGCCACGACGTGGCTCAACCCGGACGTTCTGAAGTCGTCGCTCACGTCGCGCGCGACGACGTCGCGCAGCCCGATGGCCATGGCCGTGGCCAGACCGGCCTGCGGCTCCGGCAGGACGCGGTCGATCAGGTCGTTCGCGGCGCGGCGCACGCCCTCGAGCGCGGCGAGCGGCGATCCGTCGGCGCCGAGTCGTTCCAGCGAGCGCGCCTTGTCGGTGTAGTCGACGCCGCTGCGCGCCAGGTAGTCGGCGAAGTCACCGTCCGCCGGTGGCGCCTCGAGGCGGCCGTCGAACGCGACCACGTCCTCCGGCACGATCTGTGGGTAGCGCGGCAGCCACGCGTAGACCGTCACGGCGGGCTCCGGCGGCCGCAGCTCGACCACGGCCCGTTGCAGCCCGCCGTCCGGCGTCCCCACCGACAGCACCACGCCCGTGTGCTTGCTGCCCAGCGTTCCGTCATCGGGCAGTGCCGGCGCCGGCACTGCCAGCAGGCCGCCGGCTGCGGCGCGCACGAGCACGATCAGGGCGCCGGCGGCCGCGGCCGCAACTGCGACGCGCCTTGTCGGTGGCAGCGAACGCGCCATCACGAGCACGGAGGTGCAAACGACCGCGCCTATCAGGCACAGCCGCACATCACCCGCGTCTGCGGCGATGAGGGCGGCGACGACGGCGCCGATCGCCGCCCAGCCGGTGCGAGGCACGGCCGTCAGGGAGTGACGGTGACCAGGTCGCGCAGCTTTTCGAAGGTCGACGGCCCCACCACGCCACGCGACTGGAGCTCGTCGACGGTGGCAAACGGGGCCTGCGTTCGGGCGTCGATGATCTTGGCCGCCGTCACCGGGCCTATGCCGGGCAGCGTGTCCAGCTCGTCGGCCGTGGCGTGATTGAGATCGATCAACGCGCCCGGCGCCGACGGTTCGCCGCCGCCGACGTCACCACCGCCGCCTCCCGGTGCTGTCGACACCGTCGCCGCGTCACCCAGCGCCGGGACGCGGATCTGTTGTCCGTCGGTCAGCTTCGCGGCCAGGTTCAGGCTGCGTTGTGCCGCCTCGATGTCAACGTTCGGGGCATATCCGCCGGCCGCCGCGATCGCGTCGCCGACCCGGCTGCCATCCGCCAGCTGATGAATTCCCGGCGCGCCAACCGCCCCCTCGATATCGACCACGATCGCCTGACCGACGACTGCGCCTGCGACCAGGGACGGACGTGCCGTTCCGAGCGCGCCCACAACTCCACGCGGACCGAATCCCGCGTCAGTCGCCTCGACCGCGACGCCACCGCTGGGCAGCGTCATCCAGATCGCCAGCGCACAAGCCACGCCGATGACGGCAACTGCGGCGCCGATCAACCAGCGCGGGACGCGCTCTTCGCTCTCCGCGACCGCGCTGGTCGCCTGCTTGGCGGCCTCTTCGTCGGCAGCGTCGATCACCCGCCACTCAGAACCACTTTCCACGTTTCGCTCCGGGCGGGCAGCACGTGGCGGGTCAAATTACGAGGCGGTCAGGAGCACGTTTCGCCTGCCGACCACCCGGGGCACTTCGAGCGGTCGTGCAGGCGAGGAGCCGAAATCTACGAACAGCGACTTATCAGCCGCTTAGGCGTTTCTTTTACTATCCTCTCACATTCATCACTCGCGTCGTCTATATTCTTCCTCAACCTAATTCACCTATACCTCACCAAAACTCTGCGTACAAATCTCCCCAATGTCAAACAAACTACTAACACACAATCGCCAATCCAGTACAATCAACCACTTCCTCAACAATCACCTTCTGGCGCACAACCAAGGCTATGCGCCTACGTGCCACTCACCACTTTACACATACACTGTCAAACTCTTCCACTCCTACTCCCCCCTTTCATCACTACTCATCAAGCACTACCACTAACTCCTCACACAACCACATCTTCTCATCCATAATCACCACGTACTCCATCCCTTCTTATCACTACTTCCATAATATCTCTCTCACATACCTTCACTACAACACACTTCTCACATATACTACACTCTTCTATCCACCCCTACTCGCGTTTTCAGCAAGCTCAGGCTCCAGGTCGAATTACTAACCACAACCAACCATACTACAACACCTTCCACACTTCACATAATTTTCATACTCATACCTTCCACTTATTTCAATCATCTAATTCTTTTCACATTTTTTTTTTTTCCTCAACATGACTCGCGTTTTCAACAAGGTGACGCCGTTCGCGCTCGGCTCTGCATCGCGTTATCAGCGAGTTCTCAGCGTTCTCCATGATTGTGCGGGCGTTCGCCTACGATCGTTCCAGCAGTGCTGCGCTCCAACTTGGTTCGACACCTGCCGCGCGCACTGATCATCGGATCAGTGCTGCTCGCTCAGGCGTGCGTGTCGGTCCCGGTCGGGACGCCAGCTTGCAACTCAGCAACCGTCGACGTCCACGACGATCTCTCCGCAGGCATCGAGCTCACCGTCCGCGCCTGCGACGCCTGCCACACCTGCGCCCACCGCCACGCCAGAGGCAACGCCGACCACGCCCGCCGCGACGCCCGGCTCGACTCCAAGCCAGGTTCCCACGTCCACGCCAGGCTCAACACCTGCTCCCTCGGCCACTGCCACCGGCCGGCCAACGTTCGCCACGGTTGCCGATGCCTACGCCCAGTCTGTCGACTGGCACAGCTGCACGATCCAGAACGTGATCGCGGATTGCGCCACCATCTACGTGCCAACCAGCTACGACCAGCCCGAACTGGGCACGACCGCCATCGCCGTCAGTCGTTACCACACCGCGATCGCGCCCAAGGGCGATCTTTTCATCAACCCGGGCGGACCAGGCTCCGCTGGTATTGGTTTCGCGGCATACCTGACGCGCACCGCGCCGGCACTCGCCGGTGTCTACGACTTCGTCGGCTTTGACCCGCGTGGCACGGGCCAGAGCGACCCGCTCGTGTGCCTCGACACGGCTGCCCTCGACACGCTCAACGCCTTCGATCCAACGCCTGATACGCCGGCGGAGCGTCAGCAGGGCATCGACCTGACCACCGCCCAGGGCCAGGCATGCGAACAGAACTCGGGTCTCCTCGCCGACCACGTCACTACGATCGAGACGGCCAAGGACATGGATGTCCTGCGTTCAGTCATGGGCGACGACAAGATGGATTACTTCGGCTTCTCGTATGGCACGTTCCTGGGCACCACCTACGCGGCGCTGTTCCCCGACAAGGTCGGCCGGTTCGTGCTTGACGGGGCACTCGCGCCCGGCCTGAACACGATCCAGGCGTCGGAAGTCCAGACGCAGGGCTTCCAGACCGCGATCACCGCGTACATCAACAATTGCGTCAAGACCGTCGCGAACTGCCCGCTCGGTTCGAGTGCCGGCGCCGCGGCAACCAACCTCAGGCAGCTGCTGACCGACGTCGACCAGAACCCACTGCCGACCAACGACCCGGCCCGGCCGCTGACCCAGGCGCTCGCCTTCTACGGGATAGTCGACACGATGTACAACCGTGAATCGTGGAGCTCTCTGACCGATGCGCTGTCGGCCGCGGTCAACGGCGACGGCCAGGCGTTGCTGTCCCTTTCAGACAATTACTTCGGCCGCAAGGACGGTCGCTACGACAGCAACCTGATCCAGGCCAATGCGGCCATCAACTGCCTGGACGAAGAGGTCGCGGGAGGAGCGACACAGATCCCCGAGTCGACCTTCGTCGCCGACTCGCCCATCTTCGGCGACATCATCTTTGGCATGGCCGACCGCGGCTGCGGCGACTGGCCGCTCAAGACGACGCTCACGGCGCCCGACTATTCGGCGCCCGGCACCCCGCCGATCCTGGTCGTTGGCACCACCCGTGATCCGGCAACGCCGCTGATCTGGGCGCAGGAGCTGGCCCAGACGCTGGACAACGGTGTGCTTCTGACGCGCAACGGCGACGGCCACACGGCGTACCTGTCGGGCAACCACTGCATCATTCAGAACGTGGACGAGTTCTTCATTGCAGGTTCAGTGCCGGCCACCGGCACCAGCTGCTGATCGAATTTAGATCCAGTAGGGGTCCCGCTGACGTCATTGAGTCGAGCGGCGCGCCGACGAGAGTCCATCTCTCGGGCTTGTCCTCAAGGAAGGACCCACACGAATGGTTCCCGCAACTCGCGCGTTAGCAGCCGTGGCTCGGATTGATCGCCGGCGCACTCGTCATGGCATGCGGTTCCGGGGCCTCCAATTCGCCGACCGCTGTTCCCTCACCGGTCGCGACCCCTATACCAGCGACCATCGCCGCAACTTCCACGCCGCTCGGTGAGCACGTCATCGCCCAATGGAAGGTGAATAGCCCGGCCGACATCTACACCGGGTCCGATTCGGTCTGGGTACCGGGGCATGGCGACGGCAAGGTAACCCAGATCGATCCTGCCTCAAACGAAGTGGTCGCTGTCGTCAGCCCGGACCAGGCCGAACCTGGGTACGTCGCCGAGGGCTTCGGGTCGGTGTGGACTGCGACCACCGACAACAAACTCAATCGCGTTGATCCGGCCACGAGCAAGATCCTTGCCTCGATCGCGCTGGAGGATGGTGCTCAAGACATCGGGAACGGCGTCGTTGTCACCGATACTGCGGTATGGGTCATTCAGAACGACAAAGCAGAGATGATCAAGGTCGACCCAGCCACAAATGAGGTTGTGTCAAAGACGCCTTGGACCAAGCTGATTGATCAAGCCAAAGCCAAGACAACTGTGCCTGTCGGTAAAGGCACAGACTTCATGTGGCTTCAGATGGCGGGCGACGAGGGCGGGGGCGGGGTCGTCGAAAAAGGCTTGCTTCGGATCGATCCGAACTCCGGCGCTGCCTTGACCTTTCTGCCTTACAGCCCTGATCAGTCAGGCGACGGAAGGTTGGCCATCACTGACGAGGCAATTTGGTACGGAGCCGGTGGTCACATCTACCGGATCAATGTCGGCACCAATGCAATCGATGCGACGTACACGACCTTGCCGGGGATCATTCACCTGGCCATTGGTTTTGGGTCCGTCTGGGTGGCGAACTACGAACGAAGTCTCGTCCAGCGGCTGGACATTGCACTGTGAGCACGAGCCGAGCGCTGCGCGCCCAGCGCATTTAGATCCAATGCGCATCCCGCCGACGTCATTGAGTCGAGCGGCATGCAGACAAGGGTCTTTCTCTTGGGACTGCCCTCGTTGGAAGGATGCAAACCCGTGTTTCGAACAACTCGCTCACTACCAGGCGTCGTCCTGGCGCTCGGCCTGATCGTGGCCGCCTGTGCTGGCGGAGGAAGTCCGACCACCAAACCGCCAGCTGCCACCACCAACTCCACGCCGACGACCGTGGCCTCCACGCCAACGGCAACGCCAAATGCCACGCCGACCGCGTTGGCCGCGACACCAAAGGCAACTCTCAATGCCACGCCCACGACTGTGGCCTCCACACCCAGCGCAACGGCCACTGCCACGGCGACCAGCGGTGCCTCGCGGCCGCCGGAAAACGGCAGTGACCGAATTGCATTCGGCGTTCGCGACGCAACAGGGTCCAACATCTTCTCGATGTTTCCCGATGGCACGGACATGAAGCAGCTGACGAAGGACACCGGGAATCACCTGTGCGCCTCCTACTCGGCGGATGCAAGTCATATCGCGTACTGCGGTGACGGCAGCGGCAATTTCGAGATCTGGACGATCAACGAGGACGGCACCGCACCGGAGCAGTTAACCCACCTGGGCGGGACGGCGCTCTTTCCCGACGCCTCCCACGACGGACGGAAAATCGCGTTCGGTGGAGTCCAGGGCGACGACACGCACAACGAGATCTATGTCGTCGACGCATCTACCGGTCAAGATCTTGTTGCCCTCACGAGCTGCGACGGCCTCGCCACGGGTTGCTACAACGACTATCCGGCGTGGTCGCCGGACGATAAGCAGATCGTCTATATCCACGCCGACGACAACGCCAACGACGTCTTGGTCAATGAGCAGGTTTGGGTGATGAACGCTGATGGCAGCAACCAGCATCCGCTCACTTCAGGCGACGCGCCGAAGGATCAGGTCCCCAACTGGAGCCCGGATGGGAAAAGCATCGTTTACTCGAGCGGATCGCTCTCCAACGACGGGATCTGGGTCATGAAGACAGACGGCTCGGCCAATCATCAGCTGAGCGGCTGCCAATCCGCTGATGCATCACCGTGTGCGGCGGGTGACGACTTCGGGCCGGTATGGTCTCCTGACGGCACGAGGATAGCCTTCGTACGATCGTTCCTGGACGTGGGGAGCGAGGACCGACCTATCTACGTCATGAACGCCGACGGGACCGACCAGCACCGTGTGATCGAGGCAACGATCCTTGCGGCCGTGCCATCGTGGCAGTGAGCACGGTCGACTACTGACCACCGGGCGGGCCTATCGATGAGCAGCGAGGATGTGGCGCTCGCGATGCGCGGCGACCACGACGCCTTTGCGGCGCTCATAGGGGCGGCTTCCAGCCGCCTCTACGCCCTCGCCTCGCTCATCCTTCGCGACGCGGATCGCGCCGAGGACGCCACGCAAGAGGCATTCGTCAGGGCCTGGCGCGAGCTGCCGCGGTTACGCGATGTGGACCGCTTTGACGCATGGCTGCGCCGGCTCGTCGTCAACGCGTGCTACGACGAAGGGCGGCGGATCAATCGCCGGGCCGAGGTCAACCTCTTCAGCGTCGGCCAGCGCTCCGTGGTCGATATCTCACCGGTTCGTGACTTGTCTTCCGCCTTGGCCCAGACCGACCAGATCGAGCGTGCCTTCAGGCAGCTGCCGCTCGATCAACGGACCGTTCTCGTCCTCCAGCACTACTTCGATCTCAGCAATGCGGAGATCGCCGAGACCGTCGGCATCCCCCTCGGCACGGTCAAGTCGAGATTGCGCTACGGCATCGCCGCGATGCGTGCGGCACTCGACTCCGACGACCGATCAGGCACACGAACCGCCGAAAGGAGATCGGCATGAGCGACCACCGGACCGACGCTGATATCGAGCAGGCGCTCACGCAGTGGGCACAGCAAGTGGCTCCCAATTCGCCGCCGGCACGACTCCTCGAGTCAACCTTCGTGCACACCATGGGCGCGAAACAGGTGCGCGTCTATCCCTGGCAGAGGCTCATCCCCGGCTCGCGTCGACTGAGCCACTCAGGAATCGGAGCAGGCTTCGCTGTCGCCCTGCTCACCCTGCTCATCGTGGTGGCCGTGGGTGCCGGCTTCGTCGGCGGCGCATTACGCCCGACGGCAACGCCGAGCCCCAGCCCCAGCTCGACTCCAGCCCCGACCATCCGCCCGACAGCAGTGCCGTCACCAGAGTTGCCCGCCGCGATCTCTGTGGTTGCCAATGCAAGGGTCGACGTCACCGGCCCCATCGCCATGGTGTCCGACGGTGAATTGCTGTGGGTGCTTGCGGCGGGTGGTCGGATCGATCGGATCGATCCGGCCACTGACGCAGTCGCCGATTCGGTTGCGTTCGGTGGCGCAACGGATCTCTACAACGGCCTGGCCGTCAACGCAGCGGGCCTCTGGGCGACCGACTCGACCAGCAAGTTCGTATATCGAGTCGATCCTGCGCCGCTCCGGGTGGCGGCTGGCATTCCCGCGGGCATTGCTCCTAAAGGGGTACTCGGGAATGCCGACGCAGTCTGGGTGGCGGACGAGCAAGGCGGGACGGTGCTGCGCATCGATACGGCGACCAACAAGGTCGCGACCACGATCACGGTCGGTTCGCCGGGTGCCAGCGGGCCGAGTTGGCTAGCTGAAGACCTGGGGAGCATCTGGGTCGACGTTCCGAACGATCACGCAATAGTCCGCATAGACCCGCTCTCCGATGCGATCCAGGCCTCCATCGATGCGCCGGCCGGGTTCACGCCGTGCGGCGGTATCGCGATCGTGGATGATGCGGCGTGGGTTACGAGTTGCTCGGTTGGAACGCTGATTGCTCGCGTTGATGCCAACTCGAACACGCTCGTCGCCACGATCGACTTGGGAGGCAACGGCTACAACCCGGTAGTGATTAACCGCACCGTGTGGATCTCTGTGGACGGTGGCACAGCCGACACAGGGAAGCTGGTCCGGATTGACCTGGACACAAACAGGATCGATCGCGTACTGGTGCCTTCGACCACTTTCGGCGGCGGTGGCGATATCGTCGTCGCGGCCGGTTCGGTATGGGTAGTCGACGCCTATCACAGCGCGGTTCTCAGTCTGCCGTTGACGGCCTTTGCGCCCTAACCGGCGCCAGACCCTGGAGGCTACTGGCGGTAGCTGCGCTGGCCGAACTCGCGGTTCCAGCCCATGCGCAGCAGCACCGTTGCCCACATGCGGTAGGGCCGCCAGGCATCCGCGAGGGCGACGAGCCCGGCGCGATCCAGATCCGGCCGGCCGTACATCTCGCGTGCCGCGTTCAGGCTCGCTTCCTCTGACGATGGCAGCTCGTCGACCACGCCGCAGCCGCGCAGCCAGACTGCCTCTGCCGTGAACTCGCCCACGCCGGGCAGCGCGCGCAACGAAGCCAGGGCCTCTTCACGCGACATTGCCGCCAGCGCATCAGTCGCCAGGCGACCGTCCAGCGCCGCGCGCGCGATGCCGTGCAGCCAGCCGACCTTCCTCTCGTTCAGCCCCGGCACGGCCGTTGCTTCGAGCAGACGCGACGGCCGCGGAAACGCCACGAACTCGTGGCCGTCAACGGTCGGCCTGTCGCCCAGCTGCTCGCCCAGCCACTGCTTGACCCGCGCGCCCTGGCGCATGGAGATCCGCTGGCCGATCACGAACGACGTCGCCGCCTCGTACGCGGAGTAGAAGCACACCGGGCGCAGGTAGCCATGCGCCGTTTGCAGGCGTCGCATCACCGGGTCGCGCTCGCCGACCGCGGGCCAATCGGTGCCGTCGTGATCGAGCGACAGCGAACGAGCCGCCTGCCGGCGAATCTGCTCGACCAGCGCAGAGGAGGCGTCCGTCCGACCGACCACGACGCCGTCCTCGCGTTGGTGGATATCGACTGCGGCGGATGAATTGGTGCCTTCGACGGGGAAGGCCATCGCGATCGACGTCGCAGAAACGGCACCGCCGCCAATTCCGGGCGGGAAGCCGCCGGCGAAATCCTGTGCCGCAGCCAGGCTGAAGGGCCCGAGCGGCCGGATCTCGAACTCAGCCAACCGCGGCGGCCAGCTTGGGCAGCACCTCGCTGATCAGTCGACTCATCGTTTCCTGGTCGTACGGGGCAGGGAAGCCAAAGATGACGTGCCTGTAGCCGGTCTCCACGAACGGCGCCAGGATCTCCACGACGTGCTCGGGCGAGCCTGTTGGCTGGGCTGAAGCAGGCCGGCCGGCCCACGTCTCCGCGTTGCCGTTGTGCTCGTAGGTCTGTTCGAGCACGCGCAGGGCCTCAGCCTCCGAGTCGCGGATCAGGATCGGGCCGACGTTCATCGTGCGCTCGATCTCGCGTTCGTCGCGGCCAACCTCCTGGCAGTGCCGTCGGAGTGCCTCTTCCTTGCGCTTGAACGTCTCGATGCCGCTGGCAAAGCCGATGTTGCAGCCGTCCGCGTAGCGCGCGACGAGGCGCAGCGTGACGTTCTCACCCCCGCCGCCGACGATGATCGGCAGCGCGGATTGCACCGGCGGCGGGTCATTGCGTACGCCGTCCATCGCGTAGCGCGGGCCGCTCGCAGAGGTCATCCTCGCCGTGGAGCATGCCGCGCATCACCGGCAGTGCCTCGCGCAGCCAGCGCAGGCGCTCGCCGGGCGACTCGCCCATGTCGATGCCAAAGGCGCGCGCCTCTGACTCATCCCACGCCGATCCAATGCCCAGGTACGCCCGACCGCCACTGATGTGATCGAGCGCGGTGACCATCTTGGCCACGATCGCGGGGTTGCGATACGGGTTGGCGCCGACCATCAGCCCCAGCCGAACGTTCTTGGTCGCCATCGCCCACGCCGCGAGGGTCATGTACGCCTCGAACATGGGCCCGTTCTCACTGCCGACGATGGGATAGAGGTGATCCCACGTCCAGAGCGAGTGAAAACCCAGCTCATCGACCTTGCGGCCGGCGTCGAGGAAGCTCTGCCAATCCGTGTACTGGTTCCAGCACAGCGCGCCAAAGCGCAGTTCGTCGTTCATTGCCGCGAGGCTAGCAGTCGGCGCGAGAGGCGCGCTTCCGGGTACGAAAACGGCCCGCCGGGAGGAGGGTCCGGCGGGCCGCTATGGGAAACGGAAGATGAGTTGCTTAGGACTCGTGGCGCTCCCAGAAGTCGCTGGGCCAGCGCGCGTCAGCCTCAGCCACGCGGGCCGGGCCGAACTGGTTGCGCGACGTCGCGTCGCGGAACTGCGCTCGCACGCGGCCGGCGAAGCGGCTGGCGCGGCGGATGATTTGATCGTTGTTGGTGCGCTTCATCTCTATGTACCTCGATTACCTGCGACTCAGGAAACGAACTCTGGACGGCTTCGTCGGTGCGTGATGGCGACCGGCGAGGCGGTGGGTGCGTGCCTCTTCTGTCTGGCGCTCGATCTGCTCCTGGCGATCCTTGAGGAGCATTTGGGTCTGGTACCACACGGCCGGTTCCTCCTTCCTTTTGTAACTCTTACTTCCGCTTCATCAGGTTATCTGACTTCGTCAGTCTAGCCACTTGCACGTAACCTGTCAATGGTGTACAAAGGGTTACGCCAATGGAAATATTGTTAACTTCTCAGACACAGCACGGCTCCCTGGACGAGTTCGGCGAGCTCGGGCGCCACGGCCATCAGGCATCGCTTGCGGACGGCCTGGACTTCGTCAACACGCTCGAGTACTCGAAGGGCGCGGCGCGCGACGACCTGAGTGACGCCGGCGTGGCCGTTAGCTGGTTCCAGCACCACGCCCTGCTCCACAGCGAAACTGCCGCGTCCCTGGTGGCGGAATTGGCTGTCGACGATGCCTCCGCCGAGCGCCTCCTTCAGCGCGTCCAGAAGACCCGCGGCGCATTGCGCGAGCTGCTCGATGCCGCGGTTGACCGCCGCCCGCCCTCAGAAAGCGCGCTGCGCGAGGTCAACCGAGCCTTGCGCGCGACCTACGTAATTGAGCTCGTGCCCGCCGCGGACGGTGTGTCCCTCGACCATCGCCACGAGGGCGATCCGATCAGCGGCGCCCTTGCCCGACTGAGCGAGGCGATCGCGCGCGAGCTGACCCAGGACGACAAGGAACGACTGCGCGTGTGCGCCAACGACGAGTGCCGCTGGGTCTTCCGCGACAACTCGCCCGCCGGACGGCGCAAGTGGTGCGACATGTCCAGCTGTGGCAACCGCGCCAAGGCGGCCCGCCACCGGGCGCGCAAGAAGGGCGCCGATGCGTCATCGATCGCCGACGAATTCTGCGACTTCGGAGTCCGCACCGGCCAACTGACTGAGGCCCTGCGCTCCGACTCGACCTGACAAATGCCTGCGCCACGCAGGCTGGTTTCGCCCGAAATGCCCTAAATCGGCCGAATCTGCCTGACACGGGCAGGACTGGTTAGGCGTCTGTCAACAAATCCTGAAACGGCGCAGACCAGTCCTGCATTTGGCACGCACCGCCGCTCTCCGCAGTTGCGAACGGCGGCGGGCCCTAGACGTGGGCTGTGTGAAGGCTGAGAATGCCCACTTCATCGGAGGAGAGGGAGAGACTCAATGAAGATGCCGCTGCGGGCTGTCCACAACCTGGTCAGAGTTGCCGTTTCTGTTTCGTTGCTCGGCGTTGTCGCAGCCACGCAGCCAGGCGTGGCTCTGGCCGCCTGCACGAGGACAGCGACGGCCACCAGTGGCACTTTGATTTGGTCTCAGACGAGCAGTTGGTCGGGAAACCTGGTCCCCACCGCTCTCGATGACGTGTGCCTCCCTACCGGCACGGAGATCGTAAAGGTGGACAACATCGCCGCGGTCGCCAACAGCATCGTCGTGTCTCTCGGCGCCAAGCTCCAGATCGGCGATGGCAATACCACCACCCTCACCGTCGCAACGACGATCGCCAATGATGGAACGATTCAGATTGGCAAGACGGGCAACGTCAATCTCGCGCAGCTCGTCCTCACCAGCGGAACACTGCAGAACAACGCTACGGGCACGGTCCAGACGCTTGGCATTGCCAGTCAGCTGGACGCCAACGTCACGAATCTGGGGACGTTCACGGCGACCGGCCCAGTCAGCTTCGGCAAAGCTAATTCCACAATCAACAACAGTGGCACGTGGACCAACACCTCACAGGTGGACATGAGCGGCGGGGCTGGTCAGTCAGTCAACGTGAACGGTGGCTCATTCGGTGGCAGCCAGAACTTCGTCATGACTGGCGGCACATTCGATCACACGGGTGGGACCGTCTCCCAGGTGATTCTCAAAGGGCGTGACGCTGAAGCCAGAGTCACCGACTCGGAGGGGGCACGTTTATCGTCGCCATTGGCGGCAACACCCTTGCGACCGACATCAGTGCCGGAGAGACGGTCATCGTTGCCGGCGGCTACAGCTCCCAGGATGGCGAGTCCTCGGCTCGGCAGTTGACCGCACCAACAATGGGACGCATCATCCTTCGTACCGACGGAGCACCGACAGACCGGCAAGATCGCGTTCACCGCCGGCGGCAAAGCTGACCAATAACGGAACAATCACCTCCTCGAACTCCAATGGCGGCAATGGCAACGCCCGCGTCATCGATGCGTCGCTGATCAACAACGGCACGATCAACATCAACTACGACACCCTCTTCAACGGCGTCGCGGCCACTCTCGTCCAGAACTCGGGCACGACCGACCTCGAAGCCGATCTCGACGTGTCCAGCGCCTCTGCCATCTTCACACTGGCAGGCGGCACGCTGAAAGGCAACGGCTCGCTCACCGGCTCGGTTCACAATACTGGTGGGACAGTCGCGCCCGGCTCGTCGCCGGGCATCCTGACGATCGACGGCAACTACAGCCAAGGCGCCGGCGGCACCCTCGCCATCGAGCTCAGTGGCACTGGTGCCGGCACGGATTCCGACCGCCTCGTTGTTAACGGCAGCGCGCTTTACGACGGCACGCTCGCGCTGATTCCGCTCAACTCATTCGTGCCCAACCTTTCGTTCAACTACGACATGCTGACTAACGGGTTCGGGCAGGCCGGCGTTTTCGCCACGGTCACAGGATCGAATGCCGGCGGCGGCAAGACGTACGTTGTCAGCTATCCCGCGACGGCGGTGACGATCACGGTTGTTGCGTCGCCGGCCACGCGCAAGCCGGACGGTCAGATCGCGATTGGCACGGGCGCTTTCATCGGCAACAACATCTACAACATGGACGGTTCCGGCCAGTCGAAGTCCAAGACCGCCGGCACGGGCGTGACCAGGTGAAGTTCACGCATCAAGATCCAGAACGACGGCAGCGCCAAGGACAAGTTCACGTCCAGGCCACCGGCGCGAACACCACCGGCTACACGTTCAAGTGCAAGAAGGGCACCACGAACATCACCACCGTGAACAACCTGGGCACCTTCACTACCAACGAGATCGACGTCGGCAAGTCGGTCACCATCACCTGCTCGGTGAAGATCGGATCAGCCGCTGCGCATTCGGCGCAGGTGGTCAAGCTTCTGACGATCGTGCTCGATAAACGACACCGGCCAGAAGGATGCCGTCCAGCTGGTGGTGGGGCGAACCTAGCGACGCTGCCCATAGACGTGGGCCATACGCGGGGCTGAGAATGCCCATCTCGTCGTAGACGAGGCTATGCGGGGATGCGCCGCGGGGGTGAGAGGGAGACCTTGAATGAACCCGCCCACCCGTGTCCTCCGCATTCTGCTCAGAGTCGCCGCCGCGGCTTCGTTGATCGGCGTTGCCGCCACCGCGCAGCCGGGCGCCGCGCTAGCCGCAGCCTGCAAGAACGCGCCGACGTCCGGTACCGTCGATTGGACGACCGGAGCCACCTGGGGTGGCACCGCACCCATCGCAACGGACGACGTGTGCCTGCCGGCCGGCACGGAGACAGTGAACGTCGACAACACGCTGATTGCCGTTGCGCAACAGCATCACCATTGGCGCTGGCGCGAAACTCGTCGTTACCGGGTCTCACCAATGCGACCACGTTGACCGTGACGAACAACGTGACCAATGCCGGAACGATCCAGATCGGCACCGGTACCGTCGGGCATTTCGCAGCGTTGCTGAGCGTCACCAGCGGCACGCTCACGAACACCGGAACGATCGTCACCGCGGGGATCGGCAACAACCTCTTCGCGAACCTGGTCAACCAGGCAAGTGGCACGATTAACGACGCGTTTCCCGTCTTCATGGGCAAAGTGAACGGCGTATACACGAACAACGGGACCTGGACCGTCACAGGCCAGACGGACATCTCACAGGCGCAGTCGTTCACGATGGCCGGCGGCTCGATCGCCGGCTCTGCCATCTTTCATGTCACCGGTGCCGCGGGTGGCATTTTTGACCACACCGGTGGAACCATTACGGCAACCACCAACGTCGAGAACGTGAGCCTGAAGCCTCGTTCGTCCAGCGGGTCCGCGACCATCAGAGTCGTCAGGTCGGCCACCACCCTTGGCTCCGACATTTCGGTCAACGACACGGTCGCCATCGTCGGTGGCTTCAACAGCGACGACGGCGTCCTGACCTCCACCGTCAGCCGAGTCAACAACGGCACCGTCCGCATGACCTCAATCAGCGGATCGAAGACGGCCAAGCTGATCTTCACCGGTGCCACGCTTACCAACAACGGAACGATCGATGTGCCCGTGGCGTCAGCCACAAATCCCATCAATACCGGGCCTACCCGCTTCATCCAGGGCAACTTGATCAACAACGGCACGATCAACATCAACTACGGCACGAAGTTCCCCACGCCTGCGGCGACCCTCGTCCAGAACTCGGGCACGACGACGGTGGCCGGAGGCATAACCCTCGATCTGACTGGCAGCGCGGGCACTTTTGACCTCGCCGGCGGCATCTTCAAGGGCACCGGCACGCTCACCGGTCAGCTCCAGAACGACGGCGGCACGGTCGCGCCCGGAGATTCGCCGGGAGTCTTGACGGTGACCAACTTCACGCAAGGTCCCGGCGGAACGCTGGCGATGGAGATCGGCGGAGTCACCGTTGGCTCGGAGAACGACCGTCTCGTGGTCACCGGCACTGCCAACCTGGGTGGCACGCTCGCCCTGACACCGATCTTCGGCTTCGTGCCCGACCTCTCATTCGACTACGACGTCCTGACTTCAGGGTCACAGGTCGGCACGTTCGCCACGGTGACCGGGACCAATCGTCGGCGGTGGCAAGACGTACGTCGTCAGCTATCCCCCGACGGCCGTGAATCTCACGGCGACAGCACCGTCCGTCACGGCCCGACCAGATGGCCAGATCGCCCTTGGGTCGGGCAGCCTTGTGGGCAACAACGTCTACAACAGCGACGGCACTGGGCAGTCAAAGTCGAAGACGGGCGCTGCCGGCACGAAGGTGACCTTCACGATCCGGATCGAGAACGACGGCACGGGCGCCAAGGACAAGTACAAGGTGCATGCCTTCGGCGCACCGATCGCTGGTTACACGATCGTCTTCAAGAAGGGCACCACGAACATCACACTGGCCGTGATCAACAACACATTCACAACGGCCAACATCGCCGTCGGCGCCCACATCACCATCAAGTGCATCGTGACGATCACTTCGGGCGCCGCGCACGCAGGACACGTTGATCGATTTGTCACGCTGACGTCGGTCAACGACCCGGGGCAATTTGACGCGGTCAAGCTGACGGTGGGACGGACCTAGCGAGACCTCACCGTGCGGGCCGCGTGACGATGTTCACGAGGCGGCCCGGGACCTGGATGATGCGGACGATGTCCTGGCCCTCGAGCAGGGCCCGGACCTTGTCGCGTGCCATCACGATCTGCTCGATCTCGATCTCCGACAACCCGGCCGGGACGGAGATCAGGTCGCGCAGCTTGCCGTTGAGCTGAACAGGCAGCTCGACCTGTGACTCGGCGATGATCGTCTCGTCGTAGCGCGGCCAGCGCTCCGAGTGGATCGAAGACCACTCGGCGCCAGCCGCGGCCAGCCGCCGGCTCCACAGCTCCTCGCTCATGTGCGGTGCGATGGGCGCCAGCATCAGCAGCAGAAGGCGAACGGCCTCGTCCCACTGCGGTTCGTCAACGACGTGCGTGCCGCGCAACCGGATGAGCCGATTGGTCAGCTCCATCAGCGCGGCGATCATGGTGTTCCAGTGGTAGTCGGCGTGGTCGTCGGTGACCTTCTTCAGCGTCCGGTGTGCCTGGCGGCGCAGAGCATCGGCAACCTGGCCCGCAGTCTCACCAGCGGGTAGCTTGCCGCTATCCGGGTCGCCCGATTCGACACCGCGCGGATCCGTCGTCACCGTCCACACCCGGCGCAGGAAGCGATGGACACCGTCGATCCCGGTCGGGCTCCACGGCCCGCCCTGGTCCCACGGCCCCATGAACATCAGGAACAGGCGCACCGTGTCCGCGCCGTAGCGCGAGACCAGCTCGTCGGGGTCCTGGACGTTGCCGCGTGACTTGCTCATGCGCTCGCCGTCGGCGCCCAGGATCTGGCCCTGGTTGAACAGACGCTTCCACGGCTCGCGCTCGTGGACCAGGCCCAGGTCGTTCAGCGCCTTGGCGAAGAAGCGGGCATACATCAGGTGCAGGACGGCGTGCTCAGCGCCGCCCGTGTACGACTGGACCGGGCACCAGACTTCGTCCTGGCGCCGATCGATCGGGCCGTCTTCCTTGTCGACCGACAGGTAGCGCCACCAATACCAGGCCGAGTCGACGAAGGTGTCCATCGTGTCCGTCTCGCGCCGGCCCGCGCCGCCGCACTTGGGACACGTCGTGTGCAGGAACTTCTCGTGCGTCTCCAGGGCATTGCCGCCCTGCGGCCGGAACTCGAAGTCGTCGGGCAGCAGCACGGGCAGGTCCTCGTACGGCACTGGCACCATCCCGCATGATGGGTCCGCTTCGCAGTAGACCACCGGAATCGGCGTTCCCCAGGCACGCTGCCGGCTGACCAGCCAGTCGCGCAGTCGGTAGGTAACGGCCGACTCGCCCTTGCCCTCCTGCGCCAGCTTGGCGGTGATGGCGTGACCGCCCGCCGGCGCGGCGATGCCTGAGAAGTCGCCCGAATTGACGAGCACCTCGTCGGCCGTGTGGGCGACGTATGCCTGAGCCATC
>CAVQDZ010000007.1:0-28866 GCA_963711405.1 uncultured Chloroflexia bacterium | reverse complement strand
CGTGCTTCAGAGGCCCGTCAAGATGCGATTTTCGAGCACGTACTCCCAGCCCGGCTGCCACTCGAAGTCAATCGCGAGTAGGTCCGCCAGATCCCGACCCTCGAGCAGGTGCTCGAGCGCCCACCTATTCGCCGAATGGCCGACCATCAGCACTCGGTGGCCATCCCATTGCGTGAGGATGTCGGCCAGGAGATCGCGGGTGCGGCCGACCACATCCATGTAGCTCTCCCCTTCCGGCCATGGGACTGCGACACGGCTGGCACGCTCGAGCTCGAGCGTCGCGCGCGGCATCCCGTTGAGCAGGCCGTAGTTGCACTCACGCAGGCGTCGCTCGACTCGGACCGGGATCTTCGCTGCCAGCGAAGGCGACCCGGACCGTCTCGAGGGCGCGCTCGAGGTCGGACACGTAGATCACGCTGATGCCGTCGTTCTCGCGACGCTGCCCCAGCTCGAGCGCGGCGGCGCGGCCGCGCTCGGACAGTCGCCCCGGCAGCCAACCCGTGGCGATGCCGTCCTCATTGTCCGTGGTGATCGAATGCGTCTCATAGACGATGCTGACGCTCACGCCGTCATCGTCGCCGATCGCGTTGACGAATCGTGCGTTCGGCGCAAGTCGGGGGACCCCGCCAGTGCCTGCGGTCGCACGACCACGTCGTGGAAATGGCGAGACCCGCCGCGACCGGTAGAAGGGTCGCTGCGGGTCTCTGGCTATTAGACGGTCGGGACTAGGCGGGAGTTTCGATTCCTCCGCCGCGGCGGCGACGAACGGATTTTCCTCCTCGTCCTCTTCCTCTTCCTCGTCCTCGAGCATGAACGGATTCTCAAGGGCGTCAGCGGAGATAGCGCCGTCACCGTCGCCAGCCGACTCCCCAAGGAGCGGGTTGGACATGATGGCCGCGGCCGCCTCTGCCTCAGCGCGGGCCTGAGCCTCTGCCAGGAAGATGTTGATCTCCTCCTCGCCGAAGCCCTCCGGCAGCTCGCCACCGGCGAGCGCCTCGGCCGCCGCACGGCGGGCCGCGGCGCGAGCCGCTGCTAGGTTCTGCGGCGCACCCGTCCCGGCCGGGATGAGCTTGCCGATGATCACGTTCTCCTTGAGGCCGAGCAGGTTGTCCTTGGCGCCGTTGATCGCCGCCTCCGTCAGCACGCGCGTCGTCTCCTGGAAGGAGGCGGCGGCGAGGAACGAGGACGTGTTGAGCGATGCCTTGGTCACCCCGAGGAGGACCGTCTCTGCCGTGGCGGGCTCGCCGCCCTCGGCCATGACCCGGTTGTTGATCTCCTCGAAGTCGAACTTGTCGACCAGCTCGAACGGCAGCTGCTCCGAGTCACCGGGCTGATCGATGCGCACCTTGCGCAGCATCTGGCGAACGATGATCTCGATGTGCTTGTCGTTGATGGTCACGCCCTGTGACCGGTAGACACGCTGGACTTCCTTGACCAGGTAGCGCTGCACCGCATCGCGGCCGCGCGTGTCGAGGTACTCCTGCGGGTTGATCGGCCCGTCCGTGATCGGGTCACCGGCGCGGACCAGCTGGCCGTTCTCGACCAGCAGCTTGGCGTTGTGCGGGATCGCGTACTCGCGCTCGACGACGTCCTCAGAGCGGACCCTGAGGCCGTCGTCGGCACGAACCATCTGGCCGCGGTCGGGCGCCTTGATCTCGTCGACCGTGCCGTCCTTCTCCATCCGCGCAACGACCTGGTTGGCCTCGACAAGGTCGCCTTCCGCGACGAGCAGCTCGTGGCCCTTCGAGATCCGAAGTGGCGTATCGAACTCCTCGCGCGAGGTGACCTTGACGCGGCGACCGCCGCTCTCTGTCTGGATGATCTCGACGACACCGTCGATATGGCTGATCTCAGCCTTGCCCTTGGGCATGCGCGCCTCGAACAGCTCCTCGACGCGTGGCAGACCAGCGGTGATGTCCAGTCCGGCGACGCCGCCGGTGTGGAACGTGCGCATGGTCAGCTGCGTGCCGGGCTCGCCGATCGACTGAGCCGCGATGATGCCCACAGCCTCGCCGATGCCGACCAGTGAACCGGTGGCAAGGTTGCGGCCGTAGCACGCGCGGCACACGCCGTGGCGCGCCTGGCATGTAAGTGGCGAGCGCACGAGGACCTCTTCGACGCCGGCCGCAAAGATGCGGTTGGCAATCTCTTCGGTGATCTCCTCGTTGCGGTCGACGATTGGCGCGGAGCCCTTCTTGCGCGCGGTGGGATCCATGACCGGGCCGGCCGCATAGCGACCGACCATGCGGCGCTGGTACGCGTCCGGCTCCGGGGCGTATTCCTCCGTCTCCGCGCGCGTGATCCAGGTGCCTTCCTCAGTGCCGCAATCATCCTCACGGGTGATCACGTCCTGGGCAACGTCGACCAGGCGGCGCGTCAGGTAGCCCGAGTCCGCGGTTCGAAGCGCGGTGTCGGCGAGGCCCTTGCGCGCGCCGTGGGTCGAGATGAAGTACTCGAGGACGGTCATTCCCTCGCGGAAGTTGCTCCGCACCGGGACGTCGATGATTCGACCGGTCGGGTCGGCCATCAGGCCGCGCATGCCGCCCAGCTGACCAATGTTGCCCTTGTTGCCGCGGGCGCCAGAGGCGGTCATCATCGTCACCGCACCGGCCGGATCAAGCGACTCCATCATTCGGTCGCTGACCTGCTGGGTGGTGTCCTTCCAGACATTGACGACGCTTTCGTAGCGCTCTTCCTCAGTGATGAGGCCGCGCTGGAACTGGCGGTCGATTGCCTCGACCTGCTTGTCCGCCGCCTTCAGCAGACCCTGCTTCTCAGTGGGCACAGTGATGTCATCAACGGCAATCGTCATGCCACCGCGCGTCGCGTAGTGGAATCCGATCGACTTGATGCCGTCGACGAGGTGGGCGGTCTCGATCGGGCCGAGCACGCGGTAGCAATCCGCTACCAGCTCGCGCAGCGCGGTCCTGTTCATGGCCTTGTTGACGAAGCGCAGGCGCTCGGGCAGGACCTGGTTGAAGATCACCCGGCCGATGGTGGTACGCACCGGCTCGATGACCGACTCACCCTTGTCCTCGTCCCAGCGCTGGACGGTCACCTCGATGGGCGAATGCAGCTCCAGGTGCGGAACGCTGTGGTTCGCAAGCCCGACGTCCTGGCGCGTGTCGATGCGACCAATGTCATAGGCAAGGAGCGCCTCCGACTCGTCGCCGAAGCGGAAGAACGCGTCCATGCCCTGCGTCTGCTCGCGCTCGATGGTCAGGTAGTAGCAACCCAGGACCATGTCCTGAGTGGGCGCCACGACCGGCTCACCGGCGGCGGGCGAAAGCAGGTTGGCGGTTGACAGCATCATCCGCTTTGCCTCTTCTTGCGCGGCGCGCGAGAGGGGCACGTGGACGGCCATCTGGTCGCCGTCGAAGTCGGCGTTGAAGGCGAAGCAGACCATTGGATGGATCTGGATCGCCGAGCCCTCGACCAGGACCGGCATGAACGCCTGGATGCCCAGGCGGTGCAGCGTTGGCGCGCGGTTGAGCAGCACGGGGTGGTCCTTGATGACCTCTTCGAGGACATCCCAGACCTCCGGCCGCGACGAGGCGCGCTCGACGATGCGCTTGGCGCTCTTGATGTTGTGGGCGATGCCCTTGTCCACGAGCTGGCGCATGACGAACGGCTTGAACAGCTCGAGCGCCATCTTCTTGGGCAGGCCGCACTGGTGCAGCTTGAGCTCCGGGCCGACGACGATGACCGAGCGGCCGGAGTAGTCGACGCGCTTGCCAAGCAGGTTCTGGCGGAACCGGCCCTGCTTGCCCTTGAGCATGTCCGACAGGCTCTTGAGGCGGTGGTTGCCGGTGCCCACGATCGAACGGCCGCGACGGCCGTTGTCAATCAGTGCGTCACAGGCCTCCTGCAGCATGCGCTTCTCGTTGCGGATGATGATCTCAGGCGCGCCCAGCTCGAGCAGCCTCTTCAGCCGGTTGTTGCGGTTGATGACGCGGCGATAGAGATCGTTCAGGTCAGACGTCGCAAAACGGCCGCCGTCGAGCTGGACCATGGGCCGCAGATCCGGAGGGATTACCGGCAGCACGGACAGGATCATCCACTCGGGCCTGTTGCCCGAGCGGCGGAAGGCTTCGATCAGGCGCAGACGCTTGATGGCCTTCTTGCGCCGCTGGCCGGAGGTGGTGCGCACCTCGCTGTGCAGGCGCTGACCCAGCTCGTCGAGCTCCATGCGCTGGATAAGCTCGCGGATCGCCTCTGCGCCCATGCCGGCCGCGAAAAGTCGCGCGCCTCCACGGACGCCGGTGCCGTACTTGCGATCAAGGTCGCGGTAGCCAAACCCGTCGAGAGCCGTCTCCGGCAGCATCAGGCCCGGCTGGATGCGGTTGATCTCGTCGCGTGCGCGGCGGACGTCGTCCTTGGAACCCTCAGCCTCTGTCTTGAGCCGCTCGCGCTCTGCCTCGAGCGTGGCGTCGAGCTGCAGCCGAGCATCCTCGAGCTGCTGCCGGACGGACTGCTCCTCGTTGGCCTCGCGCTGCTGGACCTCTTGGTTGACGCGCTCGACCTCCGCGGCAGCGCCCTTGTTGAGAGCCGCGTTGGCGGCCTTGTCGGCCTTCTCGCCGGCGGCGACGATGATCTCGCCGGTCGGCTCGAAGACGATCGGCTCGTCTGCCGCGGCGGAACCCAGCGCCTCGAGCTTGGCCTTGGTCTCCTGCTGCTTCTCGACCAGCTCGGCGGTGCGGTTGGTCCGCTCCTCCTCGAGGTCGTGCTTGCGCGCGGCCAGCTCTACGTTCAGCTCGTCAGTGCGGCGGTTGAGGTCCGCACGAAGCTGGTCTTCCATCTCCGACAGGTCCTTGCCGGCGCGACCGCCACGGCCCTCGGCCTCCTCGTCGAGCTGCTGGAGCAGCCGCGCGCGTGCGTCCTCGTCGACCCAGGTGACGATGTACAGCGCGAAGTAGAGGATGCGCTCGAGATTGCGCGGGCTGATGTCGAGCAGGATGCCCAGTCGGCTGGGCGTGCCCTTGAAGTACCAGATATGGCTGACCGGGCTGGCCAGCTGGATGTGGCCCATCCGCTCGCGGCGGACCTTCGCGCGCGTCACCTCGACGCCGCACTTGTCGCAGATGATGCCCTTGTAGCGGATGCGCTTGTACTTGCCGCAGTAGCACTCCCAGTCGCGCGACGGGCCGAAGATGCGCTCGTCGAACAGGCCGTCCTTCTCAGGCCGGAGGGTGCGGTAGTTGATGGTCTCGGGCTTGGTTACCTCGCCCTTTGACCAGTCGCGAATCTGCTCGGGCGACGCGAGCGAAATGCGGATGGCGTTGAAGTTGTTGACTTCGAGCATATTTCTCCTGGGTTGCGCCGCGGGCCGGCTCTGGTCCGGCCCCCGGCTAGCTCGTCAGGCCCTGTGGGTCCCGACTAGTCCTCGAAGCCGGCGAGATTGATCCCGCCGAGATCTGGCAGCGGATATGCCGAGGCGTCCTCGGCGAAATGGATTTCTTCTTCGTTCTCGTTCAGGATCTCGACGTTGAGTCCCAGTGACTGGAGCTCCTTGATCAGGACCTTGAACGACTCCGGCACTCCGGGCGCCTGGATGTCCTCGCCCTTGACGATCGCCTCGTACGTCTGGACGCGGCCCATGACGTCGTCTGACTTGACCGTCAGTAGCTCCTGAAGGATGTTCGCGGCGCCGTACGCCTCGAGCGCCCAGACCTCCATCTCGCCGAAGCGCTGGCCGCCGAACTGCGCCTTGCCGCCCAGTGGCTGCTGGGTGATGAGGCTGTACGGGCCGGTCGACCGGGCGTGGATCTTGTCCTCGACCAGGTGGTGGAGCTTGAGCATGTAGATGTAGCCGACGGTGATCTCGCGATCGAACGGCTCGCCGGTGCGGCCGTCGTGGAGGATGGTCTTGCCCGACTCCGGCAGCGCCACAGGCTCGCCCATGACGGTCATGGTTGCGGCCCTGAGCTCGTCGCGGATCTGCTCCTCGTCCGCGCCATCGAAGACGGCCGTGGCGGCCCGGCCACCGGTCGCGTGGAGCGCCCAGCCAAGGTGCGTCTCCAGGATCTGGCCGATGTTCATGCGCGACGGCACGCCGAGCGGGTTGAGGATGATGTCGACCGGGGTCCCGTCAGGCAGGAACGGCATGTCCTCCTGGGGCAGGATCTTGGCCACGACACCCTTGTTGCCATGCCGCCCGGCCATCTTGTCGCCCACACTGATCTTGCGCTTGGCGGCGACGCTGACGCGGATCAGGCGGTTGACGCCGGGCAGCAGCTCGGCGCCCTTCTCGCGGTCGAACTCCGTGACCTCGACGATCTTGCCGCGCTCGCCGTGGGGCAGGCGCAGGCTGGAGTCCTTAACCTCGCGCGCCTTCTCGCCGAAGATGGCACGCAGCAGGCGCTCCTCCGCGGTCAGCTCCGTCTCGCCCTTCGGCGTGATCTTGCCGACCAGGATGTCGCCCGGCTGGACCTCTGCACCGATGTAGATCACGCCGTACTCGTCAAGGTCCTTGAGGCTCTCCTCGCCGACATTGGGGATGTCGCGCGTGATCTCCTCAGGGCCGAGCTTCGTGTCGCGTGACTCGATCTCGTGCTTCTCAATGTGGATGCTGGTGAAGATGTCGTCGCGCACGAGGCGATCGCTGATAACGATCGCGTCCTCGTAGTTGCCGCCTTCCCAGCTCATGAACGCGACCAGGATGTTGCGGCCCAGGGCGAGCTCGCCGTTCTGCGTCGAGCTCGAGTCGGCGATGGGCTGACCTGCCTCCACCTGCTGGCCGACCTCGACGATCGGGCGCTGGTTGATGCACGTGCCCTGGTTGCTGCGCACGAACTTGTCGAGCCGGTACTCGTCCAGCTCGTTGACGCCGCCCTCCTTGGGCTCGACCTGGATCCGGTCCGCGGTAACGGACAGCACCGTACCCGGGCGCTTGGCGACGATGACCTGGCCGGAGTCGAGCGCGGCGCGCCCCTCCATGCCGGTGCCCACGATGGGCGCCTCAGGCTCGAGCAGCGGCACCGCCTGGCGCTGCATGTTCGAACCCATCAGCGCACGGTTGGCGTCGTCGTGCTCCAGGAACGGGATCAGTGCGGTCGCGACCGACACGACCTGCTTGGGGCTGACGTCCATGTACTCGATCTGGTTTGGACGCGCCTCGGGGAACGCATCGCGGTGGCGGGCCGGGATACGGTCGTCGACGAAATGGCCGCCGGGCTCTGTGTCGGGATTGGTCTTGGAGCGCTCAGTCAGGGCCGCGTTGGCCTGGGCAACGTAGTGCTCCTCCTCCTCGTCCGCGGCGAGGTAGACGATCTCGTTGGTCACGCGCGGCCTGATCGGGAATGCGGTCGCCTTCTGTTTCTTGAGCTCGGCCACGGACTCCTTCGTGAAGCGCGCGCCCTTCTTGAGCACGACCGTGCCGCTCTTAGTGGCAACGTCCGCATCGGCAAACTCGATCGTGATCGTGGGATCCTCGAACGAGACCGTGCGCTTGACCTTGCGGTACGGCGTCTCGATGAAGCCGTATTCGTTGATCCGGCCGTACGTCGCGAGCGAGCCGATCAGGCCGATGTTCGGGCCTTCAGGCGTCTCGATGGGGCAGATGCGGCCGTAGTGGCTGTGGTGAACGTCGCGGACGTCGAACCCGGCGCGCTCGCGCGACAGGCCGCCCGGCCCGAGCGCTGAGAGGCGCCGCTTCGAGGTGAGCTCCGCGAGCGGGTTGGTCTGGTCCATGAACTGGCTGAGCTGGCTGCCGCCGAAGAACTCCTTCATGGCGGCCACGACCGGGCGGATGTTGATCAGCGCGTTGGGCGTCGCCTTCTCCGCCTCCTGGATCGACATGCGCTCGCGCACGACGCGCTCCATGCGCAGCAGGCCCACGCGGAATGCGTTCTGGATCAGCTCGCCGTTGGCGCGGATGCGCCGGTTGCCCAAGTGGTCGATATCGTCCGCCAGGCCCTGGTCGCGGTTGAGCTCGATCAGGTGGCCCACGATGGCGGCGATGTCTTCCTTGCTGATCGTGCGCTCCGTGGGCAGGTTGATGCCCATCCGATCTGCGACCGCGGTCAGCTTCTTGTTCAGCTTGTAGCGGCCGACACGGCCCAGGTCATAGCGGCGGAAGTTGAAGAACAGGCTCTCGACAAGCTTCTCGGCGTTGTCGCCCGTGGGCGGATCGCCGGGGCGCAGCTTCTTGTAGACCTCGATCAGCGCTTCGCCACGGGTGTTGGTGCTGTCCTTCTCGAGCGTCGACGCGATGTACGGCGTCTCGCCCGAGTCGATGCGCGAGAAGAGCGCGGTCATCTCGTCGTTCGACTCGTAGCCCACGGCACGCAGCAGCTTGGTCGCCTCGAGCTTGCGCTTGCGATCGACCTTGACGTACAGCTGGCCGCGCGCGCCGGTCTCGAACTCCAGCCACGCGCCGCGGTTGGGGATGACCTTGGCATTGAACAGGTTGCGGCCGGTAACCGGATCCTCAATCGCCGTGTAGTAGACGCCGGGCGAGCGGACCAGCTGGCTGACCACGACGCGCTCAGCGCCGTTGATGATGAATGTGCCTTCCTCAGTCATGAACGGGAAGTCGCCCATGTACACGCGCTGGCGCTGAATCTCGCCAGTCTCCTTGATGAGCAGCTCGACCCACACATAGAGCGGCTTCGAGAAGGTCAGGTCACGCGTGCGGCACTCGAGCTCGTCGTACTTGGGTGCCTCGAACTCGTACTCCCGGAAGCGGAGCTCCATCACACGCCCGGTGAAGTCCTGGATGGGGCTGATCTCGTCGAACAGCTCGCGCAGCCCGTTTGCGATGAACCAGTTGAACGAGTTGAGTTGCAGCTCGATCAGGTTGGGAATGGGCAGGACTTCTGGAATCCGTGCGTATGGCTTACGCTCCGCAGCGGTAGCGACCACACGCCGGCCGGGATCGGTGACAGTCAGCATTAAGCGCTCCTAGCGACGACGCGGCGACGGGATTACGGCAGGAACAAACGGCGACGGACAGCAGCGCCCGTCGAGATGGTTCTGAAGACAAGGGACCCGCGCTCAACGACCGCACATAGTATCGACCTTGCGTTGTGCTGTCAAACGTGGTATTGGGCGGTTTGTCCACAATTCGGCCGTGGCAATGACCAGGGCGACGCCGGCGCCTGGGCAGCTGGATCCGCTTCGGCGCTGGACGCGCGGCCACCTCCGCGGCGCGCGACGGCAGGTCGGGCACGCTCGGGGACCATACACTCACGGGCACCCGAAATGCGTCGTCGCCTGCCGTTGATCAACGCCCCATTCGCGCGTCGCATGGCGTGGTATGGGCGGCAACTGAAAGAGCAGCTCAACCCATCGATCGTCGTGCGCGTGCTGCTGGCGCTGCTCGTCGTGGTCGCGATCGTGGCCCTGATCGAGATGCTGGCGGAGCGCACGGTGAGCGTGGACGACTACGCGCAGTCGCTCTTCTGGGCGCTCACGTCGTTGATGGGCAACGGCGATCCGGGCTTCGCGTCGGGTCCCATAGGTGGGATCCTGTACGTCATCCTGATCGGGATCGGGCTGATCATGATCGGCCTTGTAACCGGCGCGATCATTGCCGTCATCATCGATTTCCTGCTCAAGGAAGGACAGGGAATGGGCGCTTCAGGCTTTCGCGATCACATCGTCATCTGCGGCTGGAACCCCACCGCGCGTGAGGCGGTCGATGAGCTGCGCAGCGACACGTACAAACGCAAGATCGTGCTCATCCACGACGCCGAGCGCAACCCGGCGGAAAAGCTCGTCTATTACGTCCGCGGAGATCCTTCGAACGGCGACGACCTGGAGCGGGCGGATATAGATGTCGCCGAGGCCGCGCTCGTATTTCCCAACAACTCGTCCGACGAAGCCGACATGAAGTCGATCCTGACCGTCATGGCCATCGAGACGATTGCGCCCGACGTGCGCACGGTGGTGGAGGTCAACAACCCGCGCCACGTCGAGCATTTCCAACGCGCTCACGCAGACGAGATCGTGGTCACGCCACGCCTCGCGTCGCACCTCGTCGCCCGCGCTGCGCTGTACCCGGGCCTTTCGACGTTGATTACGGACATCGTCTCCGGAGGAGCCGGCTCCGAGCTATATCGCGTAAAGATCCCGGAGGAGTACCACGGGCTGGCGATCGACGACGTCAGCCAGCGCTTCCGCGATGAGCATCACGCGACGCTACTTGCTGTCAACCGGCTTGGGCAGACCATCATCAACCCGGCACAGGATTTTGCCCTGATGTCCACGGACGAGGCGCTGGTGGTCGCCGAACGGCTCGGCTCGCTCAAACCGGTGCACCACTTCACGGGGCCGATCGACGAGTCGCGCCCGGCTCCGACTACGGGCAACTCCCTCGCCTAGGACGCGGAGAGAAGCAGAGAGAACAAAGAAAGGCCCGCCGTTCCCGGCGGGCCTTCCATTTGGGCCTTGATGGCGCCGGCGATGTGATCGCCGGCGACAGGGCTACTTGATCTCCACCTTGGCGCCCTGCTCCTCGAGAGCGGCCTTGATCTTCTCCGCCTCGTCCTTGGCGACGCCTTCCTTGACCGCCTTGGGCGTCGCGTCGACCAGGTCCTTGGCCTCCTTGAGGCCCAGGCCGGTCAGCTCGCGGACGACCTTGATGACGGGGATCTTGTTCGGGCCGATCTCCGTCAAGGTCGCCGTGAACTCGGTCTGCTCCTCGGCCGCGGGAGCGGCAGCGCCGGCGGCCGCTGCGCCGGCCGCCGGCGCTGCCATCGCGACGGGCGCGGCGGCGCTGACGCCGTAGTGCTCCTCGAACTTCTTGATGAACTCGGACAGCTCGAGAACGGTCATGCCGTCAATCGCCTCGAGCAGCTGATCCTGGGTCATAGTTGCCATTGCTGTTGATCTTCCTTTCGTTTCAGCGGTTAGCGTGTCGGGTTGCTGGTTACTGAGCCTGCTGTGCCTTCTGATCAGCGACCTGCTGCAGGGCGTAGCCCAGGTTGCGCAGCGGCGCCGCCAGAAGCGAGGCCATGCTCGAGAGCGGCGAGGCGATTCCTCCGGCCAGCTGGCCTAGGAGCACGTCACGTGACGGGAGTGTGGCCAGCCGGGCGACCGCATCGCCGTCGACGCGCTTGCCGTTGAGCACCGCGCCGCGGACTGCGACCTGGCGATACGGCTTGATCGCGTCGAGGAACGTCCTGGCTATCGTCACCTCGTCGCCGCTGCCCATGGCCAGCGCGCTGGGCCCCTGGAGCAGCTCGTTGAGCTCGCCGGTGCCGGCTTCCTGCGCGGCGATCTTGGCCAGCCGGTTCTTGACCACTCGATAGGTGATGCCCTGGCCGCGCAGGTTGCGGCGAACGGACTGGATGTCTGAAACGGTCAGGCCGCGATAGTCGGCCACGATCGTCGTCTTGGCCTTGGACAGCTCGTCCTTCAGCATCGCGACAGTGGCCTGCTTGGCCTCCGTTGGCATGTTGCCTCCTTTCCCATTGGTCGATCGGCGCTGCTCGTCGACGACCTCGCTTGCGGTTCCGCGCGAGGGCGTCGTGGCGCTGCCTATCAGCGACAAATGGGTCGAGGTTTGCTGGACCGTGACCCGCGACGTCATTCCCTTGCCTCGGCGAGCCCTCCGGATCAATCGGGCGGATGCCCAATCGCCTTCGAATTAAGTCTCCTAAGAGACGCTGCGCTGTCTGCGGCGGAACGATCTTCTTTTTCCCGCGGCGCTTCCGCGGGCCGTTCTGGTTACCTAGGCGTTGGCCGCGGCGAGGACCGCCGGCACGTCGACCCGGATGCCCGGGCCCATCGTGGATGCCACCGTCAGGCTCTTGAAATACTGCCCCTTCGCTGCGCTGGGCCGAGCGCGATTGATCGCGTCGATCAGCGTGGCAAGGTTCTCACTGAGCTGTTGGGACTCGAAGCTGGCCTTGCCGAAAGGAGTGTGGATGATACCGGCCTTGTCGACCTTGAACTCCACGCGGCCGGCCTTGACCTCCTTGATCGCGCGCTCGAGATCGAAGGTGATCGTGCCCGACTTGGGGTTCGGCATCAGGCCGCGGCGGCCCAGGATCCGGCCCAAACGGCCGACCACGCCCATCATGTCCGGGGTAGCGACCGCGACGTCGAAGTCCAGCCAGCCGGCCTCGATGCGCTTGGCGATGTCCTCGCCGCCCACCTCGTCAGCACCGGCGCGCAGCGCCTCCTGGGCCTTCTCGCCCTGGGCGAATGCGACGACGCGGATGCGCTTGCCCGTGCCATGGGGCAGGACGACGGTGCCGCGCACCATCTGGTCAGCGTGGCGCGGGTCTACACCCAGGCGGATATGTGCCTCCGCCGATGCGTCAAAGCCAACGTATGTGGTCTGCTTGAGCAGCTCGACGGCCTCTGTCGGCTCGTAAGCCCGCGACCGGTCCACGAGCGCCGCAGCCTGCTCGTACTTTTTGCCTCGTTCAGGCATCTGTTCTCTCTCCTTCGCTGGCGGCTCTCATCAGGAGCCTCCCCTCTGTGCCGCGGGGTGTGCGGTCCGCCTTATGAGCGGAACTGTTCTTGTCGACGGCTTAGCCGACGACCTCGATACCCATTGAGCGTGCCGTACCCTCGACGATCTTCGAGGCACCTTCGATGTCGTTGGCGTTGAGATCGACCATCTTGGTCTCGGCGATCTCGCGGATCTGGCTGCGCGTGACCTTGCCCACGTTCTCGCGACCTGTCATCGCCGCACCCTTCTCTACTCCGGCCGCCTTGCGCAGCAGGTCCGCCGCGGGCGGCGTCTTGAGAATAAAGGTGAAGCTGCGATCCTCGTAGATCGTGATCTGGGCAGGGATGATCTGGCCGCGCTGCGCCTGGGTCTTCTCGTTGTAGCTCTTGGTGAACTCGACGATGTTGATGCCGTGCGGGCCGAGCGCGGTGCCGACCGGCGGAGCAGGCGTCGCCGCGCCGGCCGGCAGCTGCAGCGTCAGTACTGTTCGAAATCTTCTTTGCCACTTGGTTTCCTTACTAGTGAGCGCCGAGCTGGCGAGCGCAGCGCACGGCGCCGACGAGCACGCGAGCTTGCGCATGTTCATGCGTGAGTGAGCGACCGCCGCTGGCAACGCCGCGATGCGCCGCCATAGAGGTGCTCACAGTTTCTCGACCTGGAGGAAGTCAAGCTCGACGGGTGTTTCCCGGCCGAAGATGCTGACCAGGACCTTGATCTTGTTGCGCTCGGGGTTGATCTCGTCGACCGTGCCGATGAACTCGGCGAACGGCCCGTCCGTGACGCGGACGCTCTGACCTTTCTGGAAGGCGACGCGGTACTTGGGCGTCTCCACGCCCATCTGGCGCAGGATCTGCTTGACCTCGTGCTCCTCGAGCGGCACCGGCTCGTTGCGTGAGCCGGGGATGTTGCCGCCGCCGACGAAGCTGGTGACTCCCGGGGTGTTGCGCACCACGAACCACGAGTCCGGGTCAAGGATCATCTCGACCAGCACGTAGCCCGGGTAGACCTTCTTCTGGACGGTCACACGCTGGCCGGATCGGATCTCGATCTCATCTTCCTCGGGAACGAGGACCTGGAAGATCTTGTCCTCCATGCCCATCGACTCGATGCGATGCTCGAGGTTCGTCTTGACCTTCTTCTCGTAGCCCGAGTAGGTATGGATCACGTACCAGCGCTTCTCGGGCGCGCGGACCGCGGTCGCTTCAGTTTCTGCCATCAGATTGCCACGATCACCTTGAAGAGCTGCTGGAAGAGCGCGTCAAACACGGCGATGAAGATGCCCACGGCGCCGCTGATGAGGAAGACGAGCACGGTCAGGTTGCGCGTCTGCTCGCGCGTAGGCCAGGTCACCTTCTTGAGTTCTGACCACGACTCTTCGATGAAGCGCCGGATGCGGCTCACTTAGCTACCTCTGACTGGGGGATGGCAGGCGCGACAGGACTCGAACCTGCAACCGCCGGTTTTGGAGACCGGTGCTCTACCAATTGAGCTACACGCCTACGCAGCACGTCTGTGCCCTACCGTCCTTGCCGAGCCTATTTTGCCTCACGGTGGAGGGTGTGCCTCCGACAGCGTGGGCAGTACTTCTTGAGCTCGATCCGGTTTGGATCGTTCTTCTTGTTCTTGGTCGTGCTGTACGACCGGTCCTTGCACTCCGTGCAGGCCAGGATGATGACCGGCCTGTTCTCTGCTGCTCTGGCCATGTCTAGCTCAGGATCTCTGTGATCGCGCCGGCGCCGACGGTGTGGCCGCCCTCGCGGATGGCGAAGCGCTGGCCGGTCTCGAGCGCGATCGGGGTGATCAGCTCGACGTGCATGTCGACGTTGTCGCCGGGCATGACCATCTCCGCGCCGCCGGTCAGGCCGATGGCCCCGGTGACGTCGGTGGTGCGCAGGTAGAACTGCGGCCGGTAGCCGTTGTAGAAGGGCGTGTGGCGGCCGCCTTCCTCCTTGGTCAGGACGTACACCCTCGCGATGAACTTGGTGTGCGGCTTGACCGAGCCGGGCTTGGCCATGACCTGGCCGCGCTCGATGTCCTCGCGCTCGATGCCGCGCAATAGACAGCCGATGTTGTCGCCCGCGCGACCCTCGTCGAGCAGCTTCTTGAACATCTCGACGCCGGTCACGACGACCTTGCGCGTCTCCTTGACGCCGACGATCTCGATCTCCTCGCCGACCTTGACGATGCCGCGCTCGACCCGGCCCGTGGCGACGGTGCCCCGGCCCTTGATCCCGAAGACGTCCTCGACGGGCATCAGGAAGGGCTTGTCGACGGCGCGCTCGGGCGTCGGGATGTAGCTGTCGACGGCGTCCATCAGCTCCTGGATGCAGACGTACGCCGGATCAGTCGGGTCGTTGGGCGCCTCGAGCGCCTTCAGCGCGCTGCCGCGGATGACGGGCACCTCGTCGCCCGGGAAGTTGTACTTGGACAGCAGCTCGCGCACCTCGAGCTCGACCAGCTCGAGCAGCTCGGGATCGTCGACCATGTCGACCTTGTTCAGGAAGACGACGATGTAGGGCACCTCGACCTGGCGCGCGAGGAGGATGTGCTCGCGCGTCTGGGGCATGGGCCCGTCGGTCGCGGCGACGACGAGGATGGCGCCGTCCATCTGCGCGGCGCCGGTGATCATGTTCTTGATGTAGTCGGCGTGGCCGGGGCAGTCGACGTGGGCGTAGTGGCGCGCATCGGTCTCGTACTCGACGTGGGCGATGGCGATGGTGATGCCCCGCTCGCGCTCCTCGGGCGCGTTGTCGATCGTGTCGAAGGCGCGGTAGTCGCCGCCGCCCTTCATCGACAGGTACTTGGTGATGGCGGCGGTGAGCGACGTCTTGCCGTGGTCGATGTGGCCGATCGTGCCGATGTTGACGTGCGGCTTGGTACGCTCGAACTTCTTCTTGGCCATGCTGCTGCTGGTTCCTATTCCTCTCGAGGTGGGGCTGCGGCAGAGGTGGAGCCCACATTGGGACTTGAACCCAAGACCTCTTCCTTACCAAGGAAGTGCTCTGCCAGCTGAGCTATGTGGGCCGGGACTGTGCCGGGAAGGTTAATTGATTGATTCTTCGCAGTGGCACTGCGTGCCCTGCTGCGCGCCCTTTCGGGTTTGCTGGATGCGATGGTGGGCAGGGAGGGAATCGAACCCCCACAGTCGAAGACGGCTGATCTACAGTCAGCGGAGCTCACCACCTGCTCAACCTACCCACGTAACGCCGACGGTCACTTGGGCTCCCTCAGGTGACGAGGACATGACCGCAGACGGCTATTCACTTGTGGAGCCGCCGAGGGGACTCGAACCCGTAACCGGCGGTTTACAAAACCGCTGCTCTACCAATTGAGCTACGGCGGCGCGACGTCAGAGGATACAGCACGGCACCGACTCACCGCGCATTGGCCCATTCAGCGGGGTCGACATGCCGGCCAGCGACCCTACGATTCGCCTCTTGGCGGTTGCCGACTAGCCATCGCCCGGGAGCAGATCTTCCTCAGCCGCTCGTGAGCGTTTGGTTGACGCCTTCGTGGACGTCGACGCCTTGGCGGACGCCTTCGTGGGCGTCGACGCCTTTGCGGACGCCTTCTTTGCTGGCGCCGACGCCTTTGCGGACGCCTTCTTTGCCGGCGCCGACGTCTTGGTGGCTGTTGACTTCTTGGCTGTCGCCGGCGCCTTAGCGAGCTTTGACTTTTCGGTGGCCGTTGGCTTCGCGGCCGTTGGCTTCGTGGCCGCCGCCGATACTTTGGCCGTTGGCTTCGTGGCCGCCACGGATACTTTGGCCGTCGCGGGAGCCTTTGTCGCCGCAGATTTCCTGGCGGGTGCTGGCTTCTTGGCGACCGACTTTTTCTGCTGTTCCGAGTCTTCGGCAGGCGACTCGACCCTTGGCTCGGGGGCCACGGCTTCCGTCCGGGGCGCCGACTCCGGGCGTTGGGCGGCGGCGGCGAAGAGCAGGATGGACCCCGCGACGGCCGCGTTCAATGAGCCGATCTTGCCGCGCATTGGGATGCGCACGACGAGGTCGAGCCGCCTGTGGACTGGGCCGGATATGCCCTGGCCCTCGCTGCCCACGATGATCGCCAGCGGGCCGCGTAGATCAGCGTCGCCATAGGCCAATGGCGCTTTCTCGTCCGCTCCGACCAGGCGCAGACCCGTGCCATGAAGGTCGGCCAGGGTTCCAGCCAGGTCGTCCACAGCGGCCAGGACAAGGTGCTCAGTCGCGCCTGCGGAGGCCTTGATGGCGGCCGGGCTGAGCGGCGCGGATCGACGCGTCGGGTAGATGACGCCGTGGACGCCGCATGCCTCTGCGCTGCGCAGCAGCGTGCCGAAGTTCTGTGGGTCCTCGAGCGAGTCGAGCACGAGCACGAAAGGTGCTTCTCCGCGCTCGTGGGCGCGTGCGAGGATCGCGTCGACGTCACCGGCCGGTCGCGGTCGAGCGACGAGGGCCACGCCCTGGTGACCATCGAAGCCCGCGAGCGCGGTCAGCGTCCCTCCTTCGACCTCCACGACCGGGATACGTAAGGTCGTCGCGTGGATCGCAAGCGCGTCAAGGGCCGCGCGCCGTTCGGGCACGATCAGCAATCTGAGCGCATCCCGGCGCGCGGCAAACGCCTCCTCGACCGGCCGGCGACCCGCAATGAGCTCCTCCCCTTCCCCGACCAGAGCGTCGCGATCGACGGGCGGCTCGTGCCTCTGCTGGGCGGCATACGCGGGTCGCGCCGTGTACGGCCGGCGCGCATCGAACGGCGGCCGGCGTGGCCTGTCGCCATACGGACGGGCCGGGTACGAACGATCGGAGGGCGGGCCGGGCGATCGATCCTGAGGTGAACCCTCGCGGCGGTCCTGATTCGTGCGCGGCCGGTCGTCATACGTGCGCGGCCTATCGTCGCGCGGACGCCCCGGGTACGGTCGGTTGTACGAAGGTCTGTCGTAGCGCGGCCGCTCGCCCGCATTTCCGTAGCTCCGTGGTCGATCGTCGCCTGGGCGGTCGCCGCGCGGTCGGTCGTAGGCTGGGCGGTCGCCGCGTGGTCGATCGTCGCCTGGGCGGTCGCCGCGCGGCCGGTCGTAGGCTGGGCGGTCGCTGCGCGGTCCATCAGGTCGTGGCCTGTCGTAGCGCGGCCGGTCGTAACTCGGACGGTCGTAACTCGGACGGTCGGTGCGTGGTCGGTCCGATTGGTACGGTCGATCGGAGGGCGGCCGACTGCCGGGCGGACGACCACCGGGCGAACGCGCTCCGGGAGGCCGACCCGCAGATGAGCTCCCGTACGGCTTGCCGCCGCCGCGGTAGTCGGAGTGACGAGGGGCCCCGCCGGGCTTGCCTGATCGGGGTCGATCGTCGCGCGGACGTCCGCCACCGCGGTCGCCGGGTCGGTCGCCACCTCGGTCGCCGCCGGGTCGATCTCCCTTGGAGCGATCCTTGTCAGCCACCGCGCGCCTGCGCCGTCACTCTCCAACGCTGTCCGTCGCGCGTGTCCTCGACGGCGACGCCCAATGCAGCAAGCTCGTCGCGCAGTCTGTCCGATGATGCGAAGTCGCGCGCGGCCCGTGCGGCGGCGCGTTGATCGAGCAACGCCTGCGCACCATCCGGCAGCGTCTCAGGCTGATCGATCAGGGCCAGGACGCGATCGAAGTCGCGCAGCGCCTGCGCACCGCGTCGTGCATCTGCGGTCGAGAGTGCGCGCGCATCGACGCGGCGGTTCAGCTCGCGGACCAGATCGAAGACCGCGGCAAGGCCGCCGCTGATGTTCAGGTCGTCGTCCATCGCCGCCTTGAAAGCATCACGCGCGGCCATGAGCGCGGCGTCAAGCGACGCGTCGTCGACCTTGTCTTCCGTGTAAGTCTCGAGCGTGGCCACCGCCGTCGACAGCCGCTCGACCGCGGCGCGCGCGTTGTCCAACGTGGCGTCGCCCCACTCCAGCGGCGCACGGTAGTGCGTGGCGATAAGCGCGTAGCGCAGCTCTGTCGGCGAATAGCCGTCCGCATAGACCTCGGAAGGTCGCGCGATGTTGCCCACCCGCCTGGCCATCTTCACGCCGCTCAACTGGAGGTGCGCGTTGTGCAGCCAGACATTGACGAAATGCTTGCCGGTCGACGCCTCCGACTGGGCGATCTCGTTCTCATGGTGCGGGAAGATCAGGTCGACGCCGCCGGTGTGGATGTCGAACGACTCGCCCAGGTATTTCATGCTCATCGCCGAGCACTCGATGTGCCAGCCCGGCCGGCCGTTGCCTACGGCCGTATCCCAGGATGGTTCGCCGCCCCTCGCTCCCTTCCACAGCGCGAAGTCGCGGACGTCGTCCTTGCCATAGTCGTCGGCCGCGACCCGTTCAGTCGAGCGTGCCTGATCCGGATCGAGCTTGGCCAGCACGCCATACGAAGGCCATGTCGAGATGCGGAAGAAGACGGAGCCGTCATCGACGGCATAGGCATGGCCGTTGTCGATCAGGGTCTTGACGATCGAGGCCATCTCCGGAATGTGCTCTGTCGCGCGCGCGAGGAACGTGGGCGGGCCGATGCGCAGCTTGTCCAGGTCAGCCAGGAAGTTGGCGATGTGCGGCGCCGTCAGCTCGTCGAGCGTGCCGCCCTTGGCCGCCAGATCGCGAATGATCCGGTCGTCGACGTCGGTGATGTTCATCACCCACGTGACCCGGTAGCCGGACCACTCCAGGTAGCGACGGACTATGTCACCCAGGAGGAAGGCGCGGAAGTTGCCCACGTGTGACGGGCCATAGACGGTCGGGCCGCAGCTGTACATCCGGACGTGACCGGGCTCGATCGGCGAGAACTCCTCGACTTTGCCGCCGAGCGTGTTGGTAAAACGCAGCGTCATCGCAAGGAGGCTACAAGCGCCCGCGGTGCGCGGGAGCTTGTGGACGACGCGCAGCAGGGCACGGCAGTGCCACTGCGTAGGCAGTTCTCATGATCTGTGCATCATCGCCGATGCACAGAAACCAGACAGGTAGCGCTGATTGCGTAGCCCGCACCCTCCGGTCCGTACAGGTTTCCGGTCGAGGCCACGATCGAAACTGCGTTGCCCTCGACGCCCAGGAGGGCGGCCAGCCGATCGCGCATGGCGTCGATCCGCGAGGCCCCAAGCCTTGGCCTGGCACCGACCACGGACACCTGCGCGCCGGACACGCACCAGCCCGCCTGCGCCGCCTGGTTGAGCGCCTCGCCGAGCAGCTCGGCGCTGTCGATGTCGGTGGTCCGCGCGTCGCTCGGCGGGAACAGCCGGCCCAGGTCGCCCAGTCCGGCCGCGGACAGGACCGCGGTCGCGGTGGCGTGGAGCACGACGTCGCCGTCGGAGTGGCCGTGAAGGCGCGGCGCGTCGTCGATCACTACCCCGCCCAAGCGCAGCCCCAGGCCTGGACCGAAGCCATGGGTGTCCTCGCCAAGGCCGATGCGCATGTCGCGTGCGCCTGCGCCGGCGAGGCCGCGGTCGCCTCGTGCTGCGGCTATCGCGCGCACGATTTCCAGGTCCGCCGGCTCGGTCACCTTGAGGTTCATCGCCTCGCCGGGGACCGTTGCGACCGTGATGCCGCGACTCTCGAGCAGCGCGGCTTCGTCCGTGTAGGTTGCGGCGCCCGCCGCTGCAAAGGCATCAACGAGCAGCTCGCGGCGGGCGCCCTGCGGCGTCTGGGTACGGACCAGGCCGGTCCGGTCGACCGATTGCTCCAGGCGGCCGCTGACGGTGCGTTTGAGCGAGTCGACGACGGGCACGACCGGCACGGCAGCGCCGTGCTCGGCGGCCGCGGCGGCAACGGCGTCGGCGAGTGACGAGGTCGCGAGTGGCCGGGCAGCGTCGTGGATCAGCACCACCGGCGCGCTGGTCGCGGCAAGTCCGTTGCGGACAGAGTCGGAGCGCTGTTCGCCGCCGGCAACAACGGTCACGTCGCGCAGCGCCGGCAAGTCCGCCAACGTCGCGACGCGATCAGGTCGCGTGACTACGACGACGGACCTCACGGACGCCGCCCCGGCCATCGCCGCGACGGACCATTCGAGCATCGATCGACCGTCGATCAATTCGACGTTCTTATCGGCGCCGCCCATCCGCGTGCTTGATCCGGCGGCGACGATCACGGCATCCGCGAATCCTGAGCGGGGCCCCCGATCGCCTCAGCCACGTGGCTGAGCGAAGACCATCCGACCGGCCACGGTTTGCAGGACGCGCACGACAGTGACCTCGACCTCCTTGTCGACCATCGCGCCGCCACCCTCGACCACGATCATCGTCCCGTCGTCGAGATATGCCAGTCCCTGGCCGGGTTCCTTGCCCTGCTGAATGACCTTGACCTGCAGCGCGTCACCGGGCAGGAAGGCGGGCTTGAGCGCATTCGCGAGCTGATTGAGGTTCAGGACGCGGACGTTGTCGAGCTGCGCGACGCGGTTGAGGTTGTAATCGTTGGTCAGAATCCCGGCACCGCGTCTGCGGGCGAGCTCGACGAGCTTCGCGTCAACGGCATCGATGCCCGCCGGATCCTCATCACTGAGCTCGACCGCTACACGGTGGTCCTTCTGGAGGACGCTGAGCACCTCAAGGCCGCGCCGTCCGCGGACCCGCCGCGTCTGGTCGCGGTTGTCCGCGATGTGCTGCAGCTCGGCGACCACGAAGCGCGGCACGACCATCGTTCCGAACAGGAAGCCGGAGGCGACGACGTCCGTCATCCGCCCATCGATCAGCGCGCTCGTGTCGACGTAGGTGGTCGGACCCGACTCCTCGCCCGCGGCAGGTCGTTCGGGGGGTCTGATCAGGCCCGCATTCCGAAGCGCGTCGGCCAGATCGGAGCGCTTGGCGACAGTCAGGCCCATCATTCCGAAGCCGGTCACCAGGATCGTGCCGATCGGCAGCAGCCAGTTGTACGGCTCAGGCAAGTTGGTCATCGGCAGGCCCAGCAGAAGGCCGATCAGGAGGCCCACGACGAGGCCGGCGACGCCGCTGATGAACTCGCCCGTGGAGAGCTCGGTCACGTGGCGGATCAGCCACTGGGCGGGCGCGACGGTCACATACGGCAGGACGCTGAAGCCGATGACGAACCAGGCTCCGATCCAGCCGGCCAGGAGCACCGCGCCACCCAATGTGGACGTGTCGAGGTTGGGCACGCCGGCGGCGGACGTCAACGCGACGGCGATCGCAGCGACGAGCCCGCCTCCGAGCAGTCTTATGAAGATGTTCATGACGCTTTCTCGCCGACCGCGATGGAGACGGTCGTTCGTTCAATTCTTTGCGGCTGGTCAGCCAGTGCGGCCGCTATGGCGTCGCGCAGCGAGCTGACCCTTATCAGCTCGAAGCCTGCCATCTCCTCGACGAGCTCGCCACGACCCTGTTGGCGGGGCACTATGGCCCTTGTGAAGCCCAGGCGCGCGGCTTCACGAAGGCGGCGCGACAAGCCGTGGATCGGGCGCAGCTCTCCCGTCAGTCCGATCTCGCCGCACAGCACCGTCCCCGCGATGAGCGGCTTGTCGCGCAGTGCAGATGCGAGCGCCAGCGCGAGCGGCAGGTCGACGGCTGGCTCCTCGACCGCAAGGCCGCCCACGATGCTGGCGTAAACGTCGTGGCTGGCGAGGTTCATGCCCGCACGGCGACCGAGCACCGCGATGAGCAACGCCAAACGTTGAGTGTCAAGACCGGATGCGGTGCGTCGCGGCGAACCGTGGACCTGTGGCGCGACGAGCGCCTGGACCTCCACGAGCAGCGGTCGGCTGCCCTCGAGGGTCGCCGCGACAGAGACGCCCGGCGCACCCAGGGAGTCAGCTTCGATGAACGCGGCACCCGGATCCGCAACCTCGCGCAGGCCGTCCGCGGCCATCTCGAACACGCCCACCTCGTCAGTGGAGCCAAAACGGTTCTTGCTCGAGCGCAGCAGGCGCAGTCCGGAGAAGCGCTCGCCCTCAAGCGTCAGCACCACGTCGACGATGTGCTCGAGCGTCTTGGGCCCGGCGAGCGTGCCGTCCTTGGTAACGTGGCCGACCAGGATCGCCGGCACGCCGTTCTCCTTGGCGTAGCCCTGAAGCCGGGCCGCGGCCTCCCGGACCTGGCCGACTGACCCTGCCGGACCTTCGAGCTCATCCGTGGTGAGCGTCTGGATCGAGTCGACGACGAGCAGCGCCGGCGCGGTCGCCTCTGCCGCAGCGATGATGCGCTCCACGTTTGTCTCAGGCAGAACATCGATTGCGGCGCCCGCGCCGGCGCCCGCGCCGTCACCGGCCAACCCAAGCCGTCCTGCACGCATGCGCAGCTGCGCCGCGGACTCCTCGCCGGAGGCGTACAGGACGCGGCCCGTGCCGCCCGTCGCACGTACGACCGCGCCACAAACGGCGAGCACGAGCGTCGATTTGCCTATGCCGGGCTCGCCACCCAGCAGCACCAGCGAACCGGGCACGATGCCGCCGCCGAGCACGCGGTCCACCTCTCTGATGCCGATCGCGATGCGGTCGCTGTCGGTCTCGTCAAGCTCGTTCAGCGGCGTCACGCGCGGCGCGGCCACCGGAGCGGTGCTCCTCTGCTTGGCGGAGGCGCGACTACGCTCGGCCGGAGCCTCGACCATCGTGTTCCAGTTGGCGCACGAGCGGCACTGACCTTCCCAGCGCAGGCTCGTCGCGCCGCACGTGCCGCACACGTAGCGGGTTTCGAGCCGAGCCACTGGCTTAGGCGCTTGCCTCGACCGGGATCTTCTCCTCGAGAGGCTTGATTGACAGGCCGGTGTCCTCGCCCTTGTCGACAACGACGGTCATGCCGGGCTGGAAGCTGCCCATGAGCAGCGCTTCTGCGAGCTGGTCCTCGACCATGTTCTGGATCACGCGCCGCAGCGGACGCGCGCCGTAGTCGATGTCGTAGCCCAGCTTGATGATGTGGTCCTTGGCTTCCTGCGTGATCTGGAGCTCGATCTGCTGCGCCCTGAGCTGATCCCGGACGCGGTCGAGGAGCAGCTCGACGATCACCCGGATCTGCTCGATCTGGAGCGAGCGGAAGACCACGACCGAGTCGACGCGGTTGAGGAACTCCGGCCGGAACTGGCTCTTGAGCTGGTCGAGGACCTTCTCACGCATCCGGTCGTACTGTTGCTCTTCAGCCTTGGCCTGGTCGACCGCGACCGGCTTGAAGCCCAGGCTGGTGTCCTTGAGCAGCGACTTCGCCCCAACGTTGCTGGTCATGATGATGACCGTGTTGCGGAAGTCGACGCGACGACCCTTGGCGTCCGTGAGGTGCCCATCCTCCAGGATCTGGAGCAGGATGTTGAATACCTCCGGGTGCGCCTTCTCGATCTCGTCGAGGAGCACGACGCTGTAGCTCTTGCGCCGGACGGCCTCCGTCAGCTGGCCACCCTCGTCAAAGCCCACGTAGCCGGGAGGCGCTCCCACGAGGCGCGAAACGTTGTGGCGCTCCATGAACTCGGACATATCGATCTTGATCAGCGCATCCTCTGAGCCGAACATGAAGTCGGCGAGCGCCTTGGCCAGCCACGTCTTGCCGACGCCGGTGGGGCCCAGGAAGATGAACGAGCCGATAGGGCGCTTGGGATCCTTGAGCCCGGCACGGGCGCGACGCACGGCCTTGGAGATAATGTCGATCGCCTCGTCCTGGCCTATGACCTTCTCGCGCAGCGCGTCCTCCATGTGCATCAGGCGCTCGGATTCCTCCTGCGCGATGCGCGTGACCGGAATGCCGGTCCACATGGCAACGACCTGGGCGATGTCTTCGTCGGTGACTTCGGTAGCCTCCGCCTGGCGGCTCGTATTCCACGCGGTTCGCAGCGACTCCATGTGCTCCTTGGCCTGCGCCTCCGCATCGCGCAGGTTGGCGGCGACCTCGTAGTCCTGGTCGTTGATCGCGGCTTCCTTTTCCTTGGTCACTCGGTCGAGCTCGCGCTGAGCTTCCTTGAGCTCCGGCGGGGCGCTCGCGGTGCGCAGTCGCACGCGGCTGGCAGCTTCGTCGATCAGGTCGATCGCCTTATCCGGAAGATGGCGGTCGGTGATGTAGCGGATGGATAGATCGGCCGCGGCGCGCAGCGCGTCGTCGGTGATCTTGACCTTGTGGTGCTCCTCGTAGCGCGAACGGATGCCGAACAGGATTTCGACCGTCTGCTCGAGCGTTGGCTCCTCGACCATGACCGGCTGGAAGCGCCGCTCGAGAGCCGCGTCGCGCTCGATGTACTTGCGGTACTCATCGAGAGTCGTCGCGCCGATGCACTGCAGCTCGCCACGCGCCAGCGGCGGCTTGAGGATGTTCGCGGCGTCGATCGCGCCCTCAGCGGCGCCGGCACCCACGAGCGTGTGCAGCTCGTCGATGAACAGCACTGCGTCGTTGGTCGAGCGGAGCTCCTCGATGATCTTCTTGAGCCGCTCCTCGAACTCGCCGCGATATTTGGTGCCTGCGACCAGCGAGCCGATGTCCAGCGTCAGCACGCGCTTGTTGATCAGCGTCTCCGGCACGTCACCGGCGACGATGCGCTGGGCGAGGCCCTCTGCGATTGCGGTCTTGCCCACGCCGGGCTCGCCGATCAGCGCCGGGTTGTTCTTGGTCCGGCGGCTGAGGATCTGGATGACCCGCTCGATCTCCTTCTCGCGGCCGATGACCGGGTCGATCTTGCCGGCGCGGACCGCGTCCGTCAGGTTGATACCCAGCTGGTCAACCGTGGGCGTCTTGCTGGCGCGCTTGGTCTCCGTCGCGGGCCCAGCGCTCGAGCTCTGCGAGAGGACGCGGATGACCTCGTGGCGAACCTTGTCCAGGTTGACGCCCAGGCTCTCGAGCACCCCCGCAGCGATGCCCTCACCCTCACGCACTAGGCCCAGCAGCAGGTGCTCCGTGCCGATGTAGTTGTGCCCGAGCCGACGCGCTTCGTCGATGGCGAGCTCGATCACGCGCTTTGCGCGCGGGGTCAGCCCGACCTCACCCACGACCGGCCGATCGCCGCGGCCGATGATGAACTCCACCGCGGTACGGACCTTGGCGAGCTCAACGTTCATATTCTCGAGCACGCGCGCGGCGACACCTTCGCCCTCGCGCACGAGACCCAGCAGCAGGTGCTCCGTGCCGATGTAGTTATGGTTGAACCGCTGCGCTTCGTCCTGAGCAAGTGTCAGGACCTTGCGCGCGCGGTCCGTGAACTTGTCGAAGCGATCCATCCTGCGCCTAATCCCCATCAGAGCGCGCGACGCGCCCTTTTTCGAATGCTAACACCGGTGGCCTTGCCGCCGACCACCCTCCGGTACCGCCCGGAGACGGCACCGGTTGGTACCTGAGTGCACCTAAATGATCACCGCGACGGCTGTGGCGCGGGCTGCGGTCGCTCAGCGAAATGGCTAAAGAAACGCCAACCCACAGCCGTCGCTTACGCGCCGTCCTGGCGATACGTGTCTTGGACTCAGGTGATTCTCGCGCGAGTTGAGGAATCGCGCTGGCGAGCTAGGAAGAAGCTTCTCCCGGATCCGCCTCGGCGGGCGCCGTATCTGTGGCGGCCGCGGCGGGATCGGCGACCTCGTCCGCCACTGCCTCTTCGGCAGCTGCGGCCTTGGCGCTGGCCTTGCCACGCTTGGGCGCGGGCTTGGCTTCCTCTGCGGGAACCTCAATAGCGTCCGTCTCAGGGGCGGCCACTGCGGCCACTTCGGCGGCCTCTGCGACCGGGACATCGGCCACCGGAGCATCGGCGACTGCTTCGGCGACGGGAGACTCAACAGCGGCTTCCGCGACGGGAGCGTCGGCAGTTGCTTCCGCCACCGGAGCATCGGCAGCAGCTTTCTCAGCTGGAGCGTCGGCAGTTGCCTCCGCCACCGGAGCATCGGCAGCAGCTTTCTCAGCTGGAGCGTCGGCAGTTGCCTCCGCCACCGTGGGCTCGGCAGTTGCCTCCGCCACCGTGGGCTCGGCAGTTGCCTCCGCCACCGTGGGCTCGGCAGCAACCTCCTGCTCTGCGGCAGTGGTCAGCTCGGCGGCCGCGGGGCTGGACGCTCCGTCGTCCGCCTCTTCCTCCTCGGCGGCCCCGCGGGCGGCCTCAGTCTCTGCCATCTGCTGACGGACCTGGGCGAACGCGGCAGCAAGAGTGTTGTCGATGCCGCCCTCGGGCTCCTGGACAGCCTGGCTCATGTCATAGCCACGGGCCTCGCGCGGCCGGCGCTCGCGCGGCGCGGCCGGACGCTCCGGGCGTGCCGGTGCTTCCTCTGCCTGCTTGAGGCTGAGGCCCAGGCGGTGGCGCTCCTGCTCGAGCGAGATGATCTTGAGCTTGAGCGTCTGGCCCTCGTGGACGACGTCGCCCGGATGGGCTACGCGCTGGTGAGACAGCTCGCTGATGTGGATCAGGCCCTCGAGACCGTCGCGGACGCGGACAAACGCGCCGAAGTTGACGATCTTGGTAACCGTGCCGTCGATGATGTCGCCGACCTTGAGGTCCGCTACGGTCGAGCTCCACGGATCCGGCTGAAGCCGGCGGATCGACAGGCTGATGCGGCCTCGCTCATGGTTGATGTCGATGACCTCAGCCTCAACCTCTTCGCCGACGCGATAGCCGGCCTCAGGGTTGTTGACCTTGTTCCAGGACAGCTCGCTCTTGTGAACCAGGCCGTCAATACCGCCCAGGTCGATGAACACGCCGAACGGTGCGATCGAACGAACGGTGCCGGTGACCTTCTGGCCCACCTGCAGGCTGCTGAACAGCTCGTCGCGCTTCTCGCGACGCTCTTCGTACAGCGCGACCTTCTCCGAGAGGATCAGGCGATTGGCTTTGCGGTTGACCTCGAGGATCTTGAGCCGCAGCTTCCGGCCGACATACGGTTGGAGCTTCTCAGCAATCTCCTGCGCCGCGTCGCGAGGCTGCTCGTTCTGCGGTCGGCGCGGGAAGTCGACGATCTGGCTGATGGGCACGAAGCCGCGGATGCCACAGTCGACGATCAGGCCGCCCTTGTTGTGGTCGATGACGGGCGCCTCGATGATGACTCCGGCGTCGAGCTGCTCCTGCATGGCGCGCCACTTGCGTTCGAGCCCGGCGCGCCGGAGCGAGAGCACTGCGTGGCCTTCCGGCGACTCGGGCTGGAGGACGTAGACCAGGACCACGTCGCCGATGGTCAGCTGCGGCTGTGACTCAGTGTTGCGGCCATACAGCTCGCGATTGCTGATGACGCCCTCTGACTTGGCGCCTATGTCGACCAGGATCTCGTCCTTGTCGATTCGAACAACCGTGCCCTCGACCACGTCCCCGTGCTTGAGGCTGCGGATCTCCGTCGCCTGCTCGTTGAGCAGCTCCTCCATCGTGGTCGGCTCGGGACCTTCGTAGACGCGCGGCGCCGGCTTTGCGGCAACGAGCGGCACGGCCTCATCGATGCTCGCGGCCGGCACCATGTCCGCCTCGACGGCTTCGTCAGCGACAGGAGCTTCGGCTACTTCGACCTCAGCGAGGACAGCACCAGCGTCCATGCGGTCGACGGCGTCGTCCGCGCGAGCGCTCAGCTCGGCTGCGTCGCCCAGGGCAACTTCTGCCTCGTCGCCGTCTGCGCCCATCGCGGCAATCTCTTCGGCGGCGGGTGCGTCGGCAATTTCGTCCGCGGCGGGTGCGTCGGCAATTTCGTCCGCGGCGGGTGCGTCGGCAATTTCGTCCGCGGCGGGTGCGTCGGCAATCTCATCCGGGACCAGCGCGGCGTCCGTGACAGCGGCGGCCTCTGCGGTCGTGTTGGCTGTTGCCTCGAGTGTGTCAGCGGCTTCGCCGGCAGTGCTATCAGCGGTCGCGACGGCGTCAGTCATTGCGGCCGTCGTCTCAGCCGGCGTCTGCGGAACCTCTGTTTCGGCCGCGGTCTCTGAAGCCTGCGCCTCAGCGGCCTGCGTATCGGCCTCCTCGGTTCCTTCCATGCGCTCTACGGTCAATTCTGGTGATGTCCTCCGATCCGAAGCTCCCCGAGGTAACAACAAGACCCGAGCACACGCCCGGGCCTCCGTACTGCTGGGGTGGTCTTCCGTGTCCTTGATCGGGCTCTTCAGACTCCTTCCGTACCGTAGGCACGCGCGGGCTCTTCCTAATGCTCCCCGTAGGGCCGAGGCATCTTACCACGCACTCGAGCGCGCCTACAATCGCCCGCCATGCCCTCGCCGAGCGTGATCCGTGCCTGAAACAAGCGCGATCTATGCCTGAGCTGCCCGACCTCGCGATCCTCGCCGACGCCCTGGACGAAGCGCTGGTAGCGCGGCGTATGACTGGGGCGAAAGTGCCCCAGACGCTCGTGCTGCGCGGCACGCCGGCGGAGCTGGCCGCTTTCGACGGGCAGCTGCTCCACTCAGTGCGACGGCGCGGCAAGTTTCTCGTCTTCGACTTCGAGCGCGACCGGATCGTGTTCAACCCCATGTTGACCGGGCGGCTTGGTCTCGCCGTGGCCGGTGCCAAGCCATGGACGCAATGGGCGGCCGCGTTCTATTTCAGCGCCACGGATGAGGACTCACGCGCGAACCTGATGGAGGAACGCGTGCGCGAGGGATCAGGGCCGGCGCATGAATGGCCGGCAGCTG
>CAVQDZ010000006.1:5000-62023 GCA_963711405.1 uncultured Chloroflexia bacterium | reverse complement strand
AAGCGGCCTGGACTAGCGCTTGGTGTACTGGGGTGCCTTGCGGGCCCGCTTCAGGCCGTACTTCTTGCGCTCCTTCATGCGCGGATCGCGCGTCAGGAGACCGGCCTGGCGCAGCGGTGCCCGCGCGCCGTCTGGGTCGCTCTGGAGAAGTGCCCGCGCGATGCCGTGGCGGATCGCGCCGGCCTGGCCGTGATGACCGCCGCCCTCGACCTTGACCATGGTGTTGTAGCGCCCTTCAGTGCCGGTCACCTTGAACGGCATGGTGATGTCGGTCAGGTCGACGGCGTTGCCGAAGTGCTCCTCGAGCGAACGGCCGTTGACAACGACCTCACCCTCGCCGGCCAGCAGGCGCACGCGAGCGATGCTCGTCTTGCGCCGGCCCGTGCCGTAGAAGAAAGCGTTCGTGTTGGCGGCCATTTAGCGGGTCGAACCTCCCATGGGCAGCGGCTGCGGCAGCTGCGCCTCGTGCGGGTGCTCACTGCCCGCGTAAACCTTCAACTTGCGTAGCTGCTGCACGCCCAGCTTGTTGCGCGGCAGCATGCCCTTGACCGCGCGGCGGATGACCTCTTCAGGCCTGCGCGCGAGCAGCTCAGCCAGCGTTTCGCTCCGGAAACCGCCCGGATAGCCCGAGTGGCGGGCATAGAACTTGGCTTCCAGCTTGTTGCCGCTGACCTCAATCTTGGCGGCATTCAGGACGATGACGTGGTCGCCGGTGTCCATGTGCGTTGCGAACGTGGGCTTGTGCTTGCCCTCCAGGACCGTGGCGATGCGCGAGGCGAGCAGGCCGAGGCGCTGGCCGCTCGCGTCGACCACGAACCAGTTGCGCTCTATGTCCGCCGCTCGCGGTGTGTATGTCCTGCTCATCGCTTCATTCAAGTCCTGTTGCTTGTCCTGCTTCCCGTTGCTTGCTTTTTCGTTCGGGACCCATTGGCACTTTCCAGAGCGTCAGCCCGCGTGCCGGTGCCGCCTCGCCCTTGAACGCCGGCACTTTGCCAGCCAGCGCCCTGCGCACGTCCTCGACGCTCTGTTGGCCTCTGCCGACCCTGATCAGTGCGGCCGCGATCCGGCGGACCATGCCGCGCAAGAACGCGTCTCCGACCACCGTGATCGTGATCAGCCGACCTTGTCTGCGCACTTCCACCCGATGCAGCGTCCGCACCGGCTGAACGTCCTTGCCACCGAATGGTGAGAAGTCGTGCTGGCCGAGGAAGACCTGTGCCGCCTCGCGCATCCTGTCCACGTCGAGCTCGTCGCGCACGCCGTACGCATAACGCTCTCTGAGCGGATTGCGAATGCCGTTCCAGATCAGGTAGCGGTACTCGCGATGGCGCGCTCTGTAGCGCGGTCGAAAGCCCGCTTCAACCTTCCGAAGCGGCCCGATCGAGACATCCGCCGGCAGCAGCCCATTGAGCGCCGCCTGCAGCTCGTCACGTCCCAGCCTCCGGTTGAAGGTGAATGCGATCACCTGGCCCCTGGCGTGGACGCCGGCGTCAGTCCTGCCTGCGCCGTCGACCCGGATCCGCAGTCCGCCGGAGAGGTCCGCCAGGACAAGTTCTATCTCGCCCTGGACGGTTCGCACACCCGGTTGAACCTGGAAGCCGGCAAAGTCGGTCCCGTCATATTGGACCCGTGCGCTGTAACGAACGGGGCCGCCGTCTCCGGCGCGCTTCATGGTGCCGCCCATCTGGGCGAGCGTGTGATTTGGCTTCGACTCCGCAGTGGACCTTCGGCCGCTGCTGCGCAGTCGCCGTGAGCCTTTCGCCTGCGGCGAATGACTCCCGTCTCCTTTGCTATACCAGCTCGAGCTGGACCATTGGTGCGGCATCACCGGCTCGCGGACCGAGTTTGATGATGCGCGTGTAACCCGAAGTGCGCCCCGCATATTTGGGCGCGATCTCATTCATGAGCTTGTCGATGACGAGCGGCTCGTTGGGCAGCTGCGCCACGATCTGGCGCCGCGCCGCAAGTGAGCCGTCTTTGGCCAGCGTGATGACATGCTCAACCTGGCCGCGGACCTCTTTGGCGCGTGCCTCAGTCGTCTTGATCTGCTCATAGCGCAGAACAGAGACGATCAGGTTGCGGTACAGCGCCATCCGCGGCGCAGTCTTGCGACTGAGCTTGCGGCCGCCGATCCGGTGCGCCATTTACTCCTCGTCCTCGTCCAGCGGCAGGTCGTCGAGAGCATCCTCAGCGTCGTAGTCGGCGCCATCAGTGCCGTCGTCCGGCGGCAGGAAGCCGCGCATGCGCAGGCGCTCCTTCATCTCGTCGAGCGACTTCTTGCCGAAGTTGCGCATACGCAGCAGGTCCTCGTCCTGAAGGCTGAGGAGCTGGCCGACCTTGACGATGTTGTTGCGCTTGAGCGAGTTGTAAGCGCGCATGGGCAGGTCGAGCTCTTCGATGGGCATGTCGAGCATGTTCGCCGGCAGTGCCGGAGCGCCCGCGATGCGCGCATCGCCGATGAGCATCTGCTTGCCCGCAGTGGTGAACAGGCTGAACTGGTTGACCAGGATCTCGGCGGCGCGGCTGAGCGCCTCTTCCGGAGTAACCGTGCCGTCAGTCTCGATCTCGATGGTCAGCTTGTCGAAGTTGGTCATCTGACCGACGCGTGTGTTTTCGACCGTGTAGTTGACCTTGCGCACGGGCGAGAAGATCGCGTCGACCGGGATGACACCGATGGGCAGCTGGTCGCTGCGCTCCGCCGCGAGGTAGCCAACGCCACGCTCGACGGTCATGTCGATCTCCACCGGCGCGTCGTCGGAGTCGAGCGTCAGCAGGATCTGGTCAGGGTTGACGATCTCGACGTCGGCGTTGGGCTCGATGTCCATTGCCGTGACCACGCCCGCGCCCGACTTGAGCAGGCGCAGCTGCACGGGATGCGGCGCGTAGCTCTTGAGGCGCAGCTTCTTGACGTTGAGCACGATCTGGGTGACGTCTTCCTTGACGCCCGGGATGGTGCTGAACTCGTGGTACACGTCGCGGACCTGGATCGACGTTACCGCGGCGCCCTCGAGCGACGAGAGCAGGACGCGGCGCAGCGCGTTGCCGATGGTGACGCCATAACCGGCGGGCAGCGGGCTGGCCTCGTACTTGGCGTACGACTCCTGTGGCTCGCCTACTGGCTCGATCTGCGGGTTCTCAAGTTCGATCATCTAGTTCTTTTACCTCGAGTAGAACTCAACGACGAGCTGCTCATTGAGCTCGAGCGGCATCTGGTCGCGGCGTGGCAGGGCAGTGACACTGCCGGTCATCCGATCGCCGTCGACGCTCAGCCAATCGGGGCGCTGGGCGCCCTTCATCGTCTCGCGTGCGGTCTTGAAATATTCAGACTTGCGGCTGGTCTCACGGACTTCAACCGTGTCACCCTCGCTGACCTGATGCGACGGGATCGTCGTCGTCTTGCCGTTGATGGTGAAGTGGCCGTGGGCGACGATCTGGCGCGCCTGGGCGCGGCTCGTGGCGAAGCCCATCCGGAAGACAACGTTGTCGAGGCGCGTCTCGAGCAGTCGCAGCAGGTTCTCGCCGGTCACGCCGGGACGGCGCTCGGCCGTCTCGAAGTAGCGCTTGAACTGGCGCTCGTGGACCGAGTAGATGCGCCGCATCTTCTGCTTCTCGCGCAGCTGGACGCCGAACTCGGAAACCTTGCGTCGGCGCACGCCGTGCTGGCCGGGCGGGTTAGGCCGGCGCTCGAAAGGACACTTCTTGGTGTAGCACTTGGCGCCCTTCAGATAGAGCTTCATGCCCTCGCGCCGACACAGGCGCGAAACGGGACCGCGGTAACGTGACATCTGGCGTCCTTCTCCTAGACCCGGCGCCGCTTGGGCGGTCGGCAGCCGTTGTGCGGGATGGGCGTCACGTCGGTGATGGCGGTGACCTCCAGGCCGGCAGCCTGGAGCGAGCGGATGGCCTGCTCGCGACCGGCACCCGGGCCTTTCACGAAAACCTCCACCTGGCGCATGCCATGTTCCATCGCCTTGCGGGCAGCACCTTCAGCCGACTGTGCAGCAGCGTAGGGCGTGCTCTTGCGCGAGCCCTTGAAGCCGGCCACACCGCCGGAGCCCCACGAAACGACACCGCCGGACAGGTCCGTCAGTGTGATGATCGTGTTGTTGAAGCTGGCCTGGATGTGCGCATGCCCGACCGGGACGTTCTTCTTCTCCCGGCGCCGAGTCTTAGTCGCGCGCTTACGTTCCGCCATGTTGTGGTCGCGCTCTCCCTACTTCTTGCGCCGCACGCCGACCGTGCGCTTGGGTCCGCGCCGCTGGCGCGCGTTGGTCTTTGTTCGCTGGCCGCGCGCGGGCAGGTTGCGCCGGTGGCGCATGCCGCGGTACGAGCCAATCTCCTGCAATCGCTTGATATTCAGCGCGACTTCACGGCGCAGGTCGCCCTCAACCTTGTAGCGCCGATCGATGATCTCGCGCAGGCGGTTGACCTGGTCGTCGGTCAGATCGCGGACCCGGGTATCAGGGTTGATGTTCGCCTGGGCCAGGATCTTCTGGCTCGTTGGCAACCCGATGCCAAAGATGTAGGTCAGCGAGATCTCGACGCGCTTCTCGCGCGGAATATCAATGCCGGAGAGTCGTGCCATATGCCGCTAGCCCTGCCGTTGCTTGTGCTTTGGATTCGTGCAGATACACATCACCACGCCGTGACGGCGGATGATCTTGCAGTTATCGCAGCGTGTCTTGACTGATGCGGAGACCTTCATTTCCTGATCCTTGCGTCCGGCCGACTACTTCAGCCGGTATGTGATGCGTCCGCGAGAGAGGTCGTAGGGCGACAGTTCGACGCGAACTCTGTCGCCCGGCAGGATGCGGATGAAGTTCATCCTCAGCTTGCCGCTGATGTGGGCCAGGACGCGGTGCTTGTTCTCCAACTCAATGGCGAACATCGCGTTCGGCAACGGCTCGATGACCGTTCCTTCGACTTCGATTGCGTCCTTCTTGGCCACAGGCGGCGGCAAACTCCCTCGATCGATTCAGTGGTGGATGGTTGGCTCAGCGAACCGGCTGGGACCGCTTGCCGAGCGCGGAATTCGCGCCGGACATGGCCCGACGCACGATCGCGAAGTGTACCAGAGATGCTGGTTTTGCGGCAACCGTGGCCATGTCCGAGGTCATGCGACGTTGGCCGGCGCGTTGGCCACCGCGCTCGCCGCGGGAGCGACCGATGCGCTGCTGGTCAGGATGCGCGGTCCGTCAGCCAGAATGGCAATGCTGTGTTCCCAGTGCGCGGCGAGCGCGCCATCGGCGGTGGCCACGGTCCAGCCGTCCTCGCGGATGCGCACGCCGTAGCCGCCCAGGGTGAACATCGGCTCGATCGCCAGGCACAGGCCGGGCTCGATGCGCCGGCCTTTCGTGCCGGTTCGATAGTTGGTGACCTGCGGCTCTTCGTGCATCTCCGTGCCGATGCCGTGGCCGACGAAGGCGCGAATCACGCCGTAGCCGTGCTCTGCCGCGATGTCCTCGATCGCACCGGAAATGTCTGACAGGTGGTTGCCGGGCACGGCCGCGGCGATGCCGGCATACATGGCACGCTCCGTCGCGGCGACCAGGTCGTGCACACGACGTGGCGCCTCGCCGACGATGAAGCTGCGTGCCCCGTCGCCGTGCCAGCCGTCGACGATGGCGCCCGCGTCGATGGAAACGATCTGGCCCTCGCGGATGCGGCGCGGGCCGGGCACGCCGTGGACGATCTCGTCGTCAATCGACACGCACAGCGTGTGCTTGTACGGCTCGAGGCGGCCGGGCACGCCGATGAACGATGGGATGCCCCCCGCGCCGCGGATCATGTCCTCGGCCATGCGATCGAGCTCTGCAGTGGTCATGCCCGGCTTGAGCTCCGTGCCCAGGGCGTCGAGCACGTCCGCAACGAGCCGTCCGGCGACGGCCATCTTCTCGATCTGGCCGAGGCTCTTGAGAGTTACGCGCCGGTCACCGGCCATGGGCCGTCAAACGCTCCGGTTGGGCGATCGCCCGCAGCAGCGCGTCCGAGACCTCCTGGATGGATTCCTCGCCGTTGACGGTGCTGAGCTTGCCGTGTTCCTTGTAGTAGTCGACCACCTCGTACATGGGCGGCAGCTGCTGCTCCAGTCGGGCGCGGATGGTCTCCGGCTTGTCGTCGTCGCGCTGGATGAGCTTGGCGCCGTCGATGTCGCACTTGCCCGGCACCTTGGGTGGCTTGGCAATCGTGTGATAGACGTGATCCGGCGTCTTGGAGCACAGCCAGCGGCCGGAAAGGCGGCGCACAACCTCCTCGCGGTCCACGTCGACGAAGAGCGCCTGGTCGACCTCTGCGCCGCGCTTGGCGAGCAGCTTGTCGAGCGCCTCGGCCTGGGCGCGCGTGCGCGGGAAGCCGTCGAGCACAACGCCACCGGCGGCGTCCGAGCGGGTCAGGCGCTCCTCGATCATCTGCACGGTCACATCGTCCGAGACGAGCGCACCGCGGTCGAGGAACTGCTTGACCTTCTTGCCTAACGGTGTCTCGCGCTGGATGTTGTCGCGGAACAGATCGCCCGATGCAACGTGAACCAGCCCGAGCTTGGCGGCGAGCAGCTGCGCCTGCGTGCCTTTGCCCGCGCCGGGTCCGCCGACCATGACATAGACCTTCATCAGCGGATGAATCCTTCGTAGTTGCGCATCATCAGCTGTGCCTCGATCTGTTTCATAGTCTCGACCACGACCGAGACCACGATGAGCAGCGCGGTGCCGCCCAGAGCGAAGCTGCCGATGACGCCGCCGGCAAAGATGCGCGACAGGATCAGCGGCGATACGGCAATTAGGCCAAGGAAAATGGCGCCCGCGAGGCTCAGCCTGAAGACGACCTTCTGCAGGTAGTCACGCGTTGGCGAGCCCGGTCTGATGCCGGGTATGAAGCCGCCGTTCTTGCGCAGCTGATCAGCCGTCTCGTCGGGCTTGAACGTGAACGCCGTGTAGAAGTAGGTGAAGCCCATGGTCAACAGGAAGTAGAAGATGATGTACGGAATCCCCGACGGGCTCAGGAAGGCGACGATGCCATCCGCGATCTGGTTGATGAACGTGGCGGTGCCTTCCGGCGAGTTCGCCGGCGTCGCGAAGTACGAGGCAATCTGGGTCGGGAAGAGCAGGATGCTCACGGCGAAGATGATCGGAATGACGCCGGCCTGGTTGACGCGCAACGGCAGGAACGTCGCCCCACCCTGATACATGCGCCTGCCCCGGACGCGCGACGCGTACTGAATCGGAATGCGCCGCTGGCCTTCCTGGATGTAGACGATGACAGCGACAACAACGATGGCCAGGATCACGAACGCGATACCACCGGCGATGTCCGGGTTTGACAGGAATTGCCCGATACCGGACGGGATGCGCGCGGCGATGCCGGCAAAGATGATGAAGCTGATGCCGTTGCCGATACCGCGTTCAGTGATCAGCTCGCCTATCCACATCGCGAGGATCGTGCCCGCAGCGAGCGTGACCATCTGCGTGATCGTGGCCAGGCTGAGGATGTCGAAGTCGGTCACCGCGCCGGTCTGGGATGACAGGATGGCGAGGTAGCCGTAAGCCTGGAGCAGGGCGAGGGGCACGGTCAGGTAGCGCGTGTACTGGTTGATCTTGGTGCGGCCGTACTCGCCTTCGCGTGACAGGGCCTGCAGACGGGGCACGACGCCCGTCATGAGCTGCATGATGATCGAGGCGTTGATGTACGGGTTGACACCCATCGCCACGATCGAGAACGAGCGCAGGCCGCCGCCACTGAACAGGTCGAGCAGCTGCAGGAATTGCTGCTGATCGACGATCTGGGCGACCGCGTTGCGGTCGACCGCAGGCACCGGCACAACGGCCAGCGCGCGGTAGATGACGAGCATTCCCAGCACGAACAGAATGCGCCGGCGGATATCCGGCGCTTTGAATGCGTTGACCAGCGCCTCGAACACGCTCTAGAACCCTCTACTCAAGCTGCTTGGGGCGTACCTCAGCGCGGCGTTTGCGCGCACTCAGGCGGTCTCGTCGCTCTTGGCTGCGCGACGCCTGGGCTTGGCCGGTGCGTCTTCCTCGGCGGCCGGTGCTGCTTCATCAGCAGAAGAGGCTGCGTCAGCTGCTTCCACGACGGGCTCGGCCTTGGCCACCGCGGCCTTGGCAGTCTTCTTGGTCTTGGGGGCAGCGGGTGCCTCCGACTCGGGCGCGGGAGCCTCAGCGGGCGCAGCCGGCGCTTGCGCGGCGGGAGCCTGCGGCGCAGAGGTGTCCTCGTCCGGGATCTCAGGCATGACCTGCACGAAACCGCCGGCCGATTCAATCTTGCTGCGTGCACTGGCGCTGAACGCCTGCGCGGCGACGAAGAGCTTCACGCCGACTTCGCCCTGGCCCAAAACCTTGAGCGGCTTGTCGTCGCCGCGGATCAGGCCGGCATTGGCGAGCACTTCCGCGTTGACGGTCACGACCGCCTGGTCGGATGCCTTGCTCTTGGACGTCTTGGGCTGCTCGGCCTCGACGCCGAAACGGCCGGCCTCAGCGTAGGCCGAGATCTGGCCCACGTTGACGACGGCGTAGTTGACCTTGAAGCGGTTCTTGAAGCCGCGCAGCTTGGGCACGCGGATGTGGATCGGCGTCTGGCCGCCCTCGAACCAAGCCGGGATCGCCGCGCCTGCGCGCGACTTCTGGCCCTTGGTGCCACGGCCGGCGGTCTTGCCCTGGCCGGCGGCGATCCCGCGTCCGACGCGGGTGCGCGGCCGACGAGAGCCGGGCGCCGGCTTCAGATCGTGGAGCTTCATGACGTTGCCTTTTCCTTGCTGGCGCCGTCCTGCTCTTCCACGCGAACGAGGAATTGGACGGCGCGGACCATGCCGCGAACGGCCGGAGTGTCGTTGATCTCGACCGTCTCGCCAATCCGGTGCAGACCGAGCGCCCTGACGGTCGCGCGGTTGGCCGGATTGTGGCTGATCGGGCTCTTTACGAGCGTGACGCGCAGCTTACCGGGCATCTGCGACGGGCTCCCGGCTCGACGACGGCTGGCCGCTGATAACGCTGCGCAGCTTGCGCCCGCGGCGCTCACCGAGCTCTTCAGCGCTGTGCATGCTGCGCAGCGCTTCATGCGTGGCGCGCACGACGTTGACCGGGTTGGTCGAGCCGAGCGACTTGGACAGGATGTCGTGGATGCCCGCGGCGGTGACCACGGCGCGCACCGAGCCGCCGGCGATGACGCCGGTGCCCTGCGACGCCGGCTTGAGCAGGACTGTGCTCGCGCCGTAGCGCTGGGTTACCTCGTGCGGGATGGTCGTGCCCACCATGGGCACCTTGATCAGGTGCTTCTTCGCGTCCTCGACGCCCTTGCGGATCGCCTCGGGAACCTCGCCCGCCTTGCCCAGGCCAACGCCGACATGGCCGGCACCGTCACCGACGACGACGACCGCGCTGAAGCTGAACCGTCGGCCGCCCTTGACGACTTTGGCTACTCGGTTGATCTGGACGACACGCTCTTCGAGCGTCAGGCGACCCGGGTCGATCCTGGGCAATTGCTTCTCCTTGTTCGAGCTAGAAGTCGAGCCCGCCTTCGCGCGCTGCGTCGGCAAGCGCACGAACACGGCCGTGATAACGGAAGCCGGCTCGATCGAAGACCACGCGCTCGACACCTGCGGTGCGCGCACGCTCGGCAAGCAGTCGGCCGACCATCTTGGCCCGCTCCGACTTGGTGCTCTTGGAGGTGCGCACGCCCGACTCGAGCGATGACGCCGCGGCCAGAGTCCGGCCGGTGCTGTCGTCGATGACCTGAGCGTAGATCTGGTTGAGGCTGCGGAAGATGGCCAGCCGCGGCCGCTGGGTGGACCCGGACAGGGTCAGGCGAATGCGCTGGTGGCGCTTCTGACGGGCGGCGTGGGTGCTCGCGGTAGCCGTGCTCACTTCTTGCCTCCGATCTTGCCCGCCTTGCCCGCCTTGCGCCGGATCTGCTCACCGGCGTAACGAACGCCCTTGCCCTTGTAGGGCTCGGGCTTGCGGGTGGCTCGGACGCGCGCCGCGACGTGGCCGACAAGCTCCTTGTCGATGCCCACCACGGCCAGCCTGGTGGGGTTCTCGACCTCGAACGACACGCCCTGCGGCGGATCGATCTCAATCGGGTGACTGTAGCCAAGGTTGAGCTGGAGCTTCGTACCCACGAGCTGGGCACGGTAGCCGACGCCGGTGATCTCGAGGCCCTTGCGGAAGCCGGTCGTCACGCCGGTGACCATGTTGGCCAGCAGCGTGCGCGAGAGGCCGTGGAGCTCACGCGAGCGCTTCTCGTCAGATGGACGTTCGACGCGCAGCTCACCGTCCTCGCGGACGATGCGCAGCTCGGGCGCGAAGTCGCGTTCAAGCTGGCCCTTGGGGCCCTTGACCACGACGTGGTTGCCGTCGATCTGCACTTCGACGCCACTGGGAATGGGAATGGCAAGCCTGCCGATGCGTGACATATCGATTTACCAGACGTACGCGAGCACTTCGCCGCCAAGCTGCGCCTGGCGGGCGCGCGAGCCGGTCATGATGCCGTGGCTGGTGCTGACGATGACCACGCCGAGGCCGCCGAGCACGCGCGGGATGTCCGTCTTGGTCGCGTAGACACGCAGGCCGGGCTTCGAGACGCGCTTGAGACCGCTGATGACGGGCACCTTGCCGACGTACTTGAGCGTGATCTTGAGCTCCGGGTGCGGGCTGTCCTTGACCTCTTCGAAGCTCTCGATGAAGCCCTCGTCACGCAGGATCTCGGCGATTGCGCGCTTGGTGCGCGAGGCCGGCACGAGAACGTCCGAATGGCGCGCACGGCTGCCATTGCGGATGCGCGTGAGCATGTCGGCGATGGGATCAGAGATGTTCATCTGGCTACCAGCTCGACTTGGTCACGCCGGGCAGCTCGCCCAGCAGCGCGCGCTCACGGAAACAGATGCGGCACAGGCCGAAACGGCGCATGTAGCCACGCGGGCGGCCGCACACGAAGCAGCGGTTGTAACCCTGCGACTCGTGATGAGGCTTGCGCTTCTGCTTGGCGATCAGTGACTTCTTGGCCATTCAGTCTCTCTTTCTTGGGTTCTGCCCGTTCTACCCGGCAAATGGCATGCCGAGCAGCTGCAGCAGCCGCTTCGATTCTTCGTCGGTCTCCGCTGTGGTGACGATGCTCACCTCAAGACCGCGAAGCCGGTCGATCTTGTCGTAGTCGATCTCTGGGAATGCGAGCTGCTCGCGCAGCCCGAGTGAGTAGTTGCCGCGACCGTCGAATGACTTGGTCGGCACACCGCGGAAGTCGCGGATGCGAGGCAGTGCCAGCCGGGTCAGGCGCTCGAGGAAGTCCCACATGTGCTGGCCGCGGAGCGTCACCTTGGCGCCGATCGGGTTGCCCGTGCGCAGTCGGAACTGCGCGATCGAGCGCCGCGCGCGCGTGACGATCGGCTTCTGGCCGGTGATCTGAGCCAGGTCACCGACGGCAGCGTCGAGCGCCTTGGCGTTCGTGAGCGCCTCGCCCAGGCCGATGTTGACGACGATCTTCGTCAGCTTGGGGACCTGCATCGGGTTGGTGTAGTTGAACTCCTTCTGCAGGGCCGGAACGACCTCGTCGCGGTAGCGCGCGCGCAGACCGGTCCAGTCGCCCGCATGGTGGCCGCGGCGGGGCGCGGCTGGCGCCTTGGCCTTGGCCTTGGGCTCCTCGGCATGCTCAACGGCCTTCGCCTTGGGGGCCTTGGCGACGGGAGCCTGCTCAACGGCGGGTTCCGTCGTCGCGCTGGCATCGGCGGCCTGCTCGGCCACCTCTTCGGTCGCCCTTTCAGGCGCCATGGGCTCGTCCGCGGGCGTCATCTGCTCTATCTCGTCGGTCACTTGCGCACCTCCCGGGCGAGCGTCTCGCCGCAGTTGGAGCACAGTCGCACCGAGCGGCCGTCACCCGCGACGCCGTGCTTGACGCGCGTGGGCTGAGCGCAGCTGCGGGCAGATGACCATGACCTTGCTGGCCAGGATGGGCTGGGCAATCTCGAGGATGCCGCCCTGCTGGATGCGCGGCTGGCGATCAGTGCGCCCCTGCTTGGGTCGCGGCTTGGTGTTCCTCTTGGCGATGTTGAGGCCCTCGATGACGACGGCCACGTCCGCAAGCGGGCTGATCCGGCGCCAGTTGGAGCCGTATTTGGCGGCCACCTTCTTGAACGACTGGCGGTTACGCACGACGTGCTCGACCGTGCCCTTCTTGCCGGCGTCCTTGCCGGTCAGGACGAGGACCTGGTCACCCTTCTTGATGTCGGGCACGCGCATCGAGCGCGCGTGCTGCTGTGTCTGCGCCACCTAGAGCACCTCCGGGGCGAGCGAGACGATCTTCATGTAGTTGCGGTCGCGCAGCTCGCGCGCCACGGGGCCGAAGATGCGCGTCCCGCGCGGATTCCCCTGGTTGTTGATGAGCACGGCCGCGTTCTCGTCGAAGCGGATGTAGCTGCCGTCGGGGCGACCGAACTCCTTGGTCGTGCGCACGATCACGGCACGCACGACATCACCCTTCTTGACCGCGGCGTTGGGGATCGCCTGCTTGACGCTGGCGACGATGACGTCACCCACCGCCGCCGTCGTCTTCTGCGAACGGCCGAGGACGCGGATGCACTGAATCACCCGCGCGCCGGTGTTGTCGGCGACCTTGAGCCGGCTGTACTGCTGAATCACTTGACTGCCTCTACGACCTCAGCCGGCTCCTCGGCGCGCTCGCGGCCGGGATGTGCTGCGGCGTGGATGGCGTCGGTGGTTGCCTGCTCCTCGGCCACGATCGTCTCGCCGGCGCCCTCGCCGCCGCGCGCGATGATCTCGACCATGCGCCAGCGCTTGGTTGCCGACAGCGGACGCGACTCGACGATGCGCACCGTGTCACCGATGCGCGCCTCGTTGCGCTCGTCGTGGGCCTTGAACTTGGTCGTCAGGCGGATGACGCGCTTGTACAGCGGGTGGCGCGAAAGGCGCTCGACCGAGACGACGATCGTCTTGTCCATCTTGTCCGACACGACGCGCCCGATCTTCTCCTTGCGCACCGTTGTGCGCGTGGTCGCGCTCACTTCTTGCCTCCTCTGGCGGTCGTGGTAGCGACGCGTCCGCGACGGCCTGTGGCCGGCGGCGGTGCCTTCACGACGGCTCGCTCATCAAGGTCGCGCTCGGTCATCACGGTCAGAATCCGTGCGATCGAGCGGCGGGTCTGGGTCAGCTGGCTGTGGTCATCCAGCTGGCGCGTGGCGAGCTGAAAACGAAGGTCGTACAGGTGCCGACGCTGCGTAGCGAGCTCCGTGTAGAGCTCGGTATCGGTCAGGTCGCGGACCTTAGCGATGTCCATCTGTGGACACTCCTTCGCGAACCAGGAATTTGACGTTGATCGGCAGCTTGTGGCCGGCGAGGCGCATTGCCTCTGCCGCCTCTGTCTCCGGCACGCCGGCCATCTCGAACAGGATGCGACCCGGCTTGACGACCGCGACCCAATGGTCGGGCGCGCCCTTGCCGGAACCCATGCGTACTTCTGCCGGCTTCTTGGTCATGGGCTTGTCCGGAAAGATCCGGATCCAGATCTTGCCGCCGCGCTTGACGTAGCGCGTCATGGCGCGTCGGGCGGCCTCTATCTGGCGCGCCGTGATCATCGCCGGCTCTTCGGTCATCAGCGCGTAATCGCCAAAAGCGATCGCGCTGCCGCCCTTGGCCAGGCCGGACATCCGGCCACGCTGAACCTTGCGGTGCTTGACTCGACGGGGCATCAACATGGCTTAGGCACTCGCTCCCGCGCCGGCGCCGGCCGCTTCTGGCGGCGCAACCTTGTCCGGGATCACGTCGCCGCGATAGATCCAGACCTTGACGCCGATGCGGCCGTAGGTGGTGTGCGCGTGGACCTGGCCGTAGCTGATGTCGGCACGCAGCGTGTTGAGCGGGATGCGGCCTTCCTTGTCCCACTCGCGGCGGGCCATCTCCGAGCCGCCGAGGCGGCCTGAGACCTGGATCCGGACGCCCTTGGCGCCGGCCTTCATGGTCCGCTGGATGGACTGCTTGATGGCCTTGCGGAAGGCGATGCGGCGGGTCAGCTGCTGGGCGATGTTGCTCGCCACGAGAACCGCATCAAGCTCCGGCTGGCGGATCTCCTTGATCTCCAGCTTGACCTTGCTTGTGGTCATGCGACCAATCTGCTGGCGCAGCGCCTCGACGTTCGCGCCGCCCTTGCCGATGACGATGCCCGGCTTGGCCGTGTGCACGGTGACCGTCACGTGGTTGATGCCACGCTCGATGTCGACCAGCGCCACGCTCGCATTGGACAGCCGGCGCGTGACCAGCTGACGAATCGAGATGTCTTCCTTGAGCAGCTCTGTGTAGTTCTTATCGGCGTACCACTTGGCGTTCCAGGTCCGGGATGTACCCAGCCGGAAGCCGTACGGATGGACCTTGCGACCCACGGCTAAGCCTCCTTGTCTTCCAGAACGACCGTGACGTGGGTCATCGGCTTGTGGATGGCGAATGCGCGACCCTGGGCGCGCGGGCGGATGCGCTTGATGGTTGGCCCCTCGTCGGCCGTGGCGTTGACGACGAACAGGTCGTCGCGCGCCAGGTCGTGGTTGTTCTCTGCATTGGCGGCGGCGCTGTCGAGCACCTTGGCGACGTCACGCGCGGCACCCTGGGGCATGAAGCGCAGCTTCGCGCTCGCCTCCTCGAGAGGCAGCCCGATGATCGCGCGCGTGACCAGGCGCGTCTTGCGCGTCGAGTGGCGAAGGTACTTGGCCGTGGCTGAAACTTTCATATGGACTACTTCAGCGCCGACGAGCGCTCGGTGTGCTTGCCGTGACCGCGGAAGTTGCGGGTGGGGCTGAACTCGCCGAGACGGTGGCCGACCATGTTCTCCGTGACGTAGACCGGAATGTGCTTCTTGCCGTTGTAGACGGCGATCGTGTGGCCCACGAAATCGGGGAAGATGACGCTGTCGCGCGACCACGTCTTGAGCACGCGCTTCTCGCTCTTGCGGTTCATCACTTGAACACGCGTAAGCAGACGCGTCTCGACGTAAGGCCCTTTCTTCAGCGAACGTGACATTTGCTTTCCTCAGACCTCCCGGCTAGCTCTTGCGGTGCCGGGAGCGAACGATGTTCTGCCCGGTGATCTTGTTGCGGCGGGTGCGATGGCCCATGGCGGGCTGGCCCCACGGGGTCTTGGGCGGCATACCGGTGGGCGACTTGCCCTCGCCACCACCATGCGGGTGGTCGCGCGGGGTCATTGCCACGCCACGCGTCTCTGGGCGACGGCCCATGTGCCGTGAACGACCGGCCTTGCCGATGCTCTGGTTCTCGTGATCGAGGTTGCCCACCTGGCCGACTGTTGCCATGCAGCGCAGATCCACGCGTCGGACCTCACCTGAAGGCATGCGCACCTGGGCGTAGTCGCCTTCCTTGGCCAACAGCTGGGCCGATGTACCGGCCGAGCGGACCATCTGGCCGCCCCGACCCGGAACCATCTCGATGTTGTGGATGGTCGTGCCGAGCGGGATGTTGCGCAGCGGCAGCGAGTTGCCAACGCGCGCCTCCGCGGTGGGCCCGGCGATAACGGTGTCGCCCACGTTCAGCCCGTTGGGCACGAGCATGTAGCGCTTCTCGCCGTCGGCGTAATGGAGCAGGCCGATGCGCGCCGAGCGGTTGGGGTCGTACTCGACCGTGGCCAGCTTGGCGGGCACGTCGAGCTTGTCGCGCTTGAAGTCGATCAGACGGTAGAAGCGCTTGTGGCCGCCGCCACGGTGGCGAACGGTCAGACGGCCCTGGTTGTTGCGGCCGTTGATGCGCTGCTGGGCCTCCAGCAGCGGCTTGTACGGCACGCTTGTCGTGATCTCCTCGAACGTCGACCGCGTCTGGAAACGAATCCCGGCGGACGTTGGCTTGTAGGAACGCAGCGGCATCTTCTAGATCCCCTCGAAGAACTCAATCTTCTGGCCGCTGGCCAGCGTCACGACAGCCTTCTTCCAGGGCGATGACCAGCCCTCGATCCGACCGCGACGACGGTTGCGTGACTTCTCCTTGGCCTTCGTCGTCAACACGGTGACGTTGATGACGTTGACCTTGAAGAGCTCCTCGATGGCCTGCTTGACCATCAGCTTGTTGGCGTCGTTGTGGACCCGGAACGTGTACTTGCCACGCTGGGTCTCGTCCATCGACTTCTCGCTGATGACCGGGCGCACGATGATCTGGGCTGCGTGGAGCGTCATGCGTACACCTCCGCCATCGTCGACAGAGACGGCTGGGTGATCAGCAGCGTGTCCGCATTGAGCACGTCGACGATGTTGAGCGAGTCGGCGCGGATGACTACCACGCCGGGCAGGTTGCGCGCGGACAGCTCCAGGTTCGCGTCGCCCATGGCAACGATGAGGATCCGGCCGCCGGCCTTGAGGTTGTCGAAATAGCCGACCAGCTGGCGCGTCTTGGGGGCGTCGAGGCCGAGCTCGTCGACCACGCGGATGGCGCCGTCATCGAACTTGGACGTCAACGCGCCGTGCAGCGCGATGCGCTTCATGCGCTTGGGCAGGCGCTGCTCGTAGCTGCGCGGGTGCGGGCCGAAGACGACGCCGCCGCCGGCGTAGTGCGGGGCGCGGCGCGAGCCCTGGCGGGCGCGGCCGGTGCCCTTCTGGCGGTACGGCTTGGCGCCACCGCCGCGGACTTCGCCACGCGTCTTGGTGTCGTGTGTGCCCAGGTCGGCGACCGGCGAGCTGCGCGATCACGGCCTGATGCATGACGGCCTCGTTGACCTCAGCCGCGAAAAGCACCTCAGGCAGATCGACCGTGCCCAGCTCCTTGCCGGCCTTTGAGAACAGCGTCGTGCTGGGCATCTACTTGACCTTCCTGATCTCGACCATGGAGTTGCGTGCGCCCGGCAGCGCGCCCTTGATCAGGAGCAGGTTGCGGGCAGCGTCGCTGCGGACGATGGTCAGCTTCTTGACCGTCACGCGGTCACTGCCCATGCGGCCGGCCATGCTCGTGCCCTTGAACACCTTGCCCGGGTACGTGCCGGCGCCGATCGAGCCCGGCTGGCGGTGCGAGTCGGAGCCGTGCGTCTCAGGGCCGCGGCGGAAGCCGTGGCGCTTGATCGTGCCGGAAAAGCCCTTGCCCTTCGATACGCCGGACACGTTGACCTCTTCGCCGTCGGCGAAGAGCGACACGTCCAGCTTCTGGCCGATCGCGTAGCCGGACATATCTTCGAGCCGGAACTCGCGCGTGTGCTTGACCGGCGGCAGGCCCTTGAGCTGGCCGGCACGCGGCTTGGTCAGCTTCTTGACCGTGCCCGTGCCCAGCTGGACGGCGGTATAGCCGTCGGTATCAGACGTGCGCAGCGCGGTGACGGTATTCGGCTCGATCTCAACGACGGAGACAGGCACCATCGTGCCGTCCTCCGCGAAGACCGAGGTCATGCCGACTTTCTTGCCGATTACTCCGATTGCCATCGTCACATCTTTATCTCGATGTCGACGCCGGCGGCCAGAGACAGAGTCGCATGAGTGCGTCGACCGTCTTGGCCGACGGGTCGAGGATGTCGATGAGGCGCTTGTGCGTTCGAATCTCGAACTGCTCGCGGCTGTCCTTATCGATGAACGGTGAGCGGATGACCGTGAACTTCTCGATCCGGGTAGGCAGCGGCACTGGCCCGACGACGTCCGCGCCGGTCCGCTGGGCGGTCTCGACGATCTGGAGCGCCGACTGATCCAGCAGACGGTGGTCGTATGCCTTGAGTCGGATGCGAATGCGCTGCCTTGCCATGTCTAGCTCAGGATCTCTGTGATGGCACCGGCGCCGACGGTGTGGCCGCCCTCGCGGATGGCGAAGCGCTGGCCGGTCTCGAGCGCGATCGGGGTGATCAGCTCGACGTGCATGTCGACGTTGTCGCCGGGCATGACCATCTCCGCGCCGCCGGTCAGGCCGATGGCCCCGGTGACGTCGGTCGTGCGCAGGTAGAACTGCGGCCGGTAGCCGTTGTAGAAGGGTGTGTGGCGGCCGCCCTCCTCCTTGGTCAGGACGTACACCCGGGCGATGAACTTGGTGTGCGGCTTGACTGACCCGGGCTTGGCCATGACCTGGCCGCGCTCGATCTCCTCGCGCTCGATGCCGCGCAGGAGACAGCCGATGTTGTCGCCCGCGCGACCCTCGTCGAGCAGCTTCTTGAACATCTCGACGCCGGTCACGACGACCTTGCGCGTGTCCTTGACGCCGACGATCTCGATCTCCTCGCCGACCTTGACGATGCCGCGCTCGACGCGGCCCGTGGCGACGGTGCCCCGGCCCTTGATCCCGAAGACGTCCTCGACGGGCATCAGGAAGGGCTTGTCGATGGCCCGCTCAGGGCGTCGGGATGTAGCTGTCGACCGCGTCCATCAGCTCCTGGATGGGCACGTAGGCCGGGTCGGACGGGTCGTTGGGCGCCTCGAGCGCCTTCAGCGCGCGAGCCGCGGATGACGGGCACCTCGTCGCCCGGGAAGTTGTACTTGGACAGCAGCTCGCGCACCTCGAGCTCGACCAGCTCGAGCAGCTCGGGATCGTCGACCATGTCGACCTTGTTCAGGAAGACGACGATGTAGGGCACCTCGACCTGGCGTGCGAGGAGGATGTGCTCGCGCGTCTGGGGCATCGGGCCGTCGGTCGCGGCGACGACCAGGATGGCGCCGTCCATCTGCGCGGCGCCGGTGATCATGTTCTTGATGTAGTCCGCGTGGCCGGGGCAGTCGACGTGCGCGTAGTGGCGCGCGTCGGTCTCGTACTCGACGTGGGCGATGGCGATGGTGATGCCCCGCTCGCGCTCCTCAGGAGCGTTGTCGATCGTGTCGAAGGCGCGATAGTCGCCCCCGCCCTTCATCGAGAGGTACTTGGTGATGGCGGCGGTGAGCGACGTCTTGCCGTGGTCGATGTGGCCGATCGTGCCGATGTTGACGTGCGGCTTGGTGCGCTCGAACTTCTTCTTGGCCATGCTGCTGTCTCCTCTAGCTCCCTGTCTCTAGCTAGCGCTGAGTTGAAACTTGGCGAGTAGCCGACTTTTGCGCCAGCTCGCTGGCGATCGAGTTCGGCACCTCGGAGTAGTGACTGAATTCCATCGAAAAGACTGCGCGACCCTGGGTCATCGAACGCAGGTCCGTGGCGTAGCCGAACATCTCGGCGAGCGGCACGAACGCGCGCACGACCTGGGTCCGGTGGCCCTCCCCCATGCCCCGTGTCTCCATCCCTTCGATGTGACCGCGACGTGAGTTCAGGTCGCCGATGACGTCGCCCATGAACTCCTCGGGCATGATCACCTCGACGCGCATGATCGGCTCGAGGATGGCCGGATCGGCCTTGTCGAAGGCGTCCTTGATGGCCAGCGAACCAGCGATCTTGAACGCCATCTCCGAAGAGTCCACGTCGTGGTACGACCCGTCGACGAGCGTGACCTTGACGTCGACCACCGGGAAGCCGGCGTAGATGCCCGTCTGAAGCGCCTCGCGGATGCCCTGGTCGATCGGCTTGATGTACTCGCGCGGAATGGTGCCGCCGACGATCTTGTCGACGAACTCATAGCCGCCGCCCTTCTCCATGGGCTCGATCTTGATCACGGCATGGCCGTACTGGCCCTTGCCACCCGTCTGGCGAACGTGGCGACCGTTGCCCTCGGCGGCGCGGCGGATCGTCTCGCGATACGAGACCTGAGGCTTGCCGACATTGGCCGCGACCTTGAATTCGCGCACCATGCGGTCGACGAGCACGTCAAGGTGCAGCTCGCCCATGCCCGCGATGAGCGTCTCGGCCGTCTCTGGATCTGTCTTGACGCGGAAGGTCGGATCCTCTTCAGCAAGCCGCTGCAGGGCGATGGCCAGCTTGTCCTGGTCCGCCTTCGTCTTGGGCTCGATCTTGACCTCGATGACCGGCTCGGGGAAGGTCATCGACTCGAGTACGACGGGGTGGTCGGGATCGCAGATCGTGTCGCCCGTGAAGGTGTCCTTGAGGCCCACCGCGGCAGCGATATCGCCGGCGTAGACCTCGTCGATCTCCTCGCGATGATTGGCGTGGAGCTGGAGGATGCGGCCGATGCGCTCCTTCTTGCCCTTGGTCGGGTTGAGCAGGTACGAGCCGGCCTTCAGATTGCCTGAGTAGACGCGGAAGAAGGCGAGCTTGCCCACGAACGGGTCCGCGGCAATCTTGAACACCAGCGCGGCAAAGCTCTCGCTGTCGTTCGCGGTCAGCACGATCTCCTTGCCTCCGCGCGGGTCCTGGCCGATGACCGGCGGGACGTCGAGCGGGCTGGGCAGGTAGTCGATGACCGCGTCGAGCATCGCCTGGATGCCCTTGTTCTTGAGTGCCGAACCGGTCAGCACGGGCACCAGCTTGTTCTGGAGCGTGCCCAGGCGCAGGCCGTGGCGGATGTCCTCGACGGTGAATTCCTGGCCCTCGAGATACTTGTGGGTCAGCTCGTCGTCGACCTCGGCGACGGCCTCGATCAGCGCGATGCGGTGCTTGGCCGCCTGCGCCTGGAGGTCCGCCGGGATATCGCCGACGATGATGTTGTCGCCCACGTCGTCGGTGTACGTGATCGCCTTCATATTCGATCAGGTCGATCACGCCCTTGAACTGGTCTTCGCTGCCGATCGGGATCTGGACCGGCACGGGATTCGCGCCGAGGCGCTCCTTGATCGATTCGATGCCGCGCCAGAAATCTGCGCCGGTGCGATCGAGCTTGTTGATGAAGCAGAAGCGCGGCACGCCGTAGCGGTCCGCCTGGCGCCAGACCGTCTCCGACTGCGGCTCAACACCGGCAACGCCGTCGAAAACGACGACCGCGCCGTCGAGCACGCGCAGGCTGCGCTCGACCTCAACGGTGAAGTCCACGTGCCCGGGCGTATCGATGATGTTAATTCGATGATCGTTCCAGAAGCACGTCGTAGCAGCCGCGGTGATGGTGATCCCGCGCTCCTGCTCCTGGGGCATCCAGTCCATGGTCGCGGCACCCTCGTGCACCTCGCCGATCTTGTAGATCTTCTTGGTGTAGAACAGGATGCGCTCAGTGACCGTGGTCTTGCCGGCGTCGATGTGGGCAATGATGCCGATGTTGCGCGTGCGCGCGAGGGATACCTGGCGTGGCATGTTCGAACTGGTTCCTAACTTACCTTGGCTTCCGGGCCTACCACTTGAAGTGGCTGAAGGCCTTGTTCGCCTCGGCCATCTTGTGCGTGTCTTCGCGGCGCTTGACCGCGGCGCCGACGCCATTCATGGCATCGACCAGCTCAGCGGCGAGCTTCTCTGACATCGACTTGCCGCTGCGCTTGCGGGCGGACTGAACGAGCCAGCGGACGCCCAGGCTCATCCGGCGATCACCGCGGATCTCAACCGGGACCTGGTACGTGGCGCCACCAACGCGGCGCGGCTTGACCTCGATGATCGGCGTCGCGTTGCGCAGGGCAGCGTCAAGCACCTCGAGACCGGGCCGGTGGGCGTTGGCCTCAGCGCGGGCGAGTGCCTGGCGCAGGATGCGCTCGGCCAGGCCCTTCTTGCCGTCCATCATCAGCTTGACCACGAAACGATCCGTGGTCCGCGTCATGGTCGGCGCGTACTTGGCCTTGCGCGGGATCTGTGCTCGTCGAGGCATGTGTCTGTCTTAACTCGCTTCGCTAATCGGCTTACTTGGGCTTCTTCGCGCCGTACAGCGAGCGGCCCTGCTTGCGGTCGCGCACGCCGGCAGCGTCGAGCGTGCCGCGGATGATGTGGTACTTGACGGACGGGAGGTCGCGCACTCGGCCACCGCGGACGAGGACGACGCTGTGCTCCTGCAGGTTGTGACCGATGCCGGGGATGTAGGCGGTAACTTCCTGCTGGTTCGAAAGCCGCACGCGCGCGATCTTGCGCAGCGCCGAGTTGGGCTTCTTGGGCGTCATCGTGCGCACCTGGAGGCAAACGCCACGCTTCTGCGGGGCGCCGGGGATGCTCTCCTGGCGCTGGCGGAGACTGTTCCAGTTCTTGCGCATCGCAGGCGCCTTGACCTTCCTGATCCGAGGCTGGCGGCCCTTGCGCACGAGCTGGTTGATCGTCGGCACGAAGTGGACTCCTGGTTGCTTGATGACGCTCTTGATGAGCTGGCCCGCCAGCGCGCAGCGCGCACTGACCGGCTTGCTATTGGTGTTGCTAGGGTGGCCCCGACGCTCAGCCCCGCGGGTGGATATGACCAGCGGTGCCGGTCCCGCGCGGGGAACGACAGTGACCCTCAGGCCACGATCGAGGAGTGTAACAAAAGAGCCCGAATTCAGGCAACGACGCGCCATGACGATGGAGACCCGCCTCGAAGTCGAGGCGGGTCCCGTGTTTCGATCGACGGGGCGAGTCAGCAGGGGTTCGAGCTGAGCGTCCCCCTGAAGTCGTTGTAGCGCGTCGTCGGGTGAGCCACCGAAGTCCGTGTACGTCAAGTTGAGCAGCGATCCCCACTGGGCCTGCTGGCCGAAGTCGTTCGTGCTGCCAGGGATGTGGTCGCCAAGCTGCCAGTAACAGTGGCCGCCGACGTTCGTCGTCGAGTAGAACGGGTAGAACTGAGCAGGCTGTGGGAAGCCGCTCGGGCCTAGCATCGTCCGTGGTCGGGATGATCGTGCAGCCGACACCGGTAAAGCGGTCGCACACGCTTTCGTCCTCGATGCGCGGCGTATCGGCTTCGAACGCGACACGGTCGAAGGGCGTGTTGAAGTTGGTGCCGGTGCGCGGGCTGGACAACCGGAAAGGCGTCGGCCGGAGTGTCGTGTTGCCGTCCGGCCACAGAGGCCGGTATGAGTAACCGTCGAAGCCGTTGTTGTCGCCCAGGCAGCCGTTGATCTTGACCAGTGACGACTTGCCGGCCTTGAGGCAGTACGTGTCATCGCCGTCAGCGGGCTCGCGGTCGCCCTTGACGCCCTCCTTTCCAACGCACTTGCCAAAGTTCTTGTTGATGTCCGTGCAGTAGTCGAAATGGCCGATCTCGTCGGAGAAGGCGACGTTGTAGCCGTGGGCGCCCCAGATCAGGCGGGTCTTCTCCGTGTTGGTGCTGAACATGGGGTGGAAGTCGTAAGGGATCATGTTGCACTGACTGCCGTTGGGCTTGAACTGGATCTGGCCAAAGCCGTTCGCGGCACTCGCGGTCATCGATCCCGTCTGGCCTGAGGTGGTGTCCTCGATGATCACCTCGAGCCCGTGCGCCGTGTCGTGCATGGTCAAGTTGAGGTGGTCGCCCTGGTCCATGAACAGGTCGGCGGCCGGATCGGGCGTGAAGGTTTGATCCGTCGCCTGTAGGGGATTGGGCGGTGAGCCCGGCTGCGGCGTTCCGCTCAACGTGAGGAAGGCGAAGTTGCCGTACTCAACCCCGACCAGGTTGGCGCAGGTGTCGTTCAGGACCTCGCCGGTTACCGGGTTCTCCGACAGGCTCCAGATGTTCAGCGCGGCACACCACTTGGTCGAGTCGCAACTGATTCCGGCCTCCCAATTGACCCAGCCGGGCGGATAGAACTGGAGCTCTGTGTACGCCTGGCCGGCCGACTTGTAGGTCAGTGCCGGATCGGTGATGTTGGTGTCAGAGTCAGGTGTGCACGTCGAGAGCTGCTCTGGATACGACTGCGTATCGCACATGCCCATTCCGAACCACGGCGCGATGTGCAGCTGGAAGCCGTACGACTTGCCGCGCATGAGCGGGTTGTTGGCCGTCGGATCCGTAGGCAGCACGATCTGGTAGCGGACGTTGTTGCCCGCGCCTGGCTTGTCCGAGTAGAAGAGCAGCGACGGCTCGTCGTGCCCCACATAGACGTCCTCGCCGAAGACCTTCTCCGAGTCATAGACCTCGGCGCAGGTTGGGGCATTGGCGGCGCAGTTGATCTTGGCGTGCTTGGGGGTCGCCGCAATGGCACCGCCGCCGTTGGCTAGCAGCCCTCCCATCAGGAGCCCGAGTGGGACGATGACGCGCAAGGCCAAAGAGGCACCGTTGCGGTGCGAGTGCCACATTGGGACAGGCCTCCCCTTCTCCTCGCAGCGGCGCCCACAGTCGCGCGCTTGCATGCGCAATCTCGGCGTGCGTCAGGTGGCCGTCAAGGGGTGATTTTCGAGCACGTACTCCCAGCCCGGTTGCCAGTCAAAGTCGGCCGCCAGCAGCTCGGCGAGGTCGCGACCCTCAAGCAGGTGTTCGAGCGACCACCGATTCGCCGAATGAGCCACGAACAACACCCGGTGGCCGTCCCACTCCTTGAGCAGGTCTGCCAGCAGATCGCGGGTGCGGCCGACGACATCCTGGTAGCTCTCCCCTTCCGGCCACGGGACTGCGACGTGACTCGGTCGCTTACCTTCGAGCTGGGCACCGGGCATGCCGTTGAGGCGGCCGTAGTTGCATTCCCTGAGCCGAGCGTCGACGCGGACGGGAATGCTGCTGCCGTCGAACGCGACGCGGACCGTGTCCAGCGCGCGCTCCAGGTCCGACACGTAGATCACGCTGATGCCGTCGTTGCGCCGACGCTCCCCGAGCTCGCGCGCGGTCGCGCGGCCACGTTCGGACAGGCGTCCGGGCAGCCAGCCGGTGGCAATGCCGGCCTCGTTGTCCGTGGTGATCGCGTGCGTCTCATAGACGATGCTGACGCTCATCCGGCGAATGTTGCCATGTCAGGCGCGGCCGTCCCGCTCACCGGTTCGACCCTCCGGCCAGCCGCAAACCAGCCGCGGCTGCGCCCGTCTCGCCGGACGAGTGACCCGCTTGTGGTTCAGATAGCGCCCTAGGTCGCCCGGCGCCCGACAGCCTCATCGCCATCTGGATCAACCGTCCGCTGGTCGCCTCGGACGCCCGTCCGGCGAAGGTCGAGCGGGACGCTTGACCCGATGAGCGGTACAAGCCGTCCTCGGGGCCACGCAACGGCCGTCTGCTTGCGTGCGGCGCACGACCTGCCCGGCGACGCTCGTGCTGCCGTGAGACGGGCGGGGCGGCGCTGGTTCCGCGGGCAGTCGTTGCGTAACACGCACGAGATGACGGCTGTGGGCGCGGTTTCGCCCATCTGGGCGCCAGGCAGAGCGGCTGCAATCTGCTCAGACAGCACGCCGGGGACAGGTCGTGCGTCTGACGCAAGTCCGCTGGGCCGGGGCCGGAAATGGCGAGACCCGCCTCGGTCGCTGTTCCAGTACCGGAGCGGGTCTCTGAGTGTTAGACGTTCGGGGTTAGGCGGGAGTTTCGGACTCCTGAGCCTCAGCGGCGACGAACGGGTTTTCTGCCTCGTCGTCGTCCTCTTCCTCCTCGTCCTCGAGCATGAACGGGTTCTCGAGGGCATCGGCGGAAATTGCGCCGTCGCCGTCGAGGCCCGACTCGCCAAGGAGCGGGTTGGCCATGATGGCCGCGGCAGCCTCCGCTTCCGCGCGAGCCTGCGCCTCTGCCAGGAAGATGTTGATCTCCTCCTCGCCGAAGCCTTCAGGCAGCTCGCCACCGGCGAGCGCCTCGGCCGCCGCACGGCGGGCCGCGGCGCGAGCCGCTGCCAGGTTCTGCGGCGCGCCCGTCCCGGCCGGGATGAGCTTGCCGATGATGACGTTCTCCTTGAGTCCGAGCAGGTTGTCCTTGGCGCCGTTGATGGCCGCCTCGGTCAGCACGCGCGTCGTCTCCTGGAAGGAGGCGGCGGCGAGGAACGAGGACGTGTTGAGCGACGCCTTGGTCACTCCGAGCAGGACCGTCTCAGCCGTGGCGGGCTCGCCGCCCTCGGCCATGACGCGGTTGTTGATCTCCTCGAAGTCGAACTTGTCGACGAGCTCGAACGGCAGCTGCTCCGAGTCGCCCGGCTGGTCGATGCGCACCTTGCGCAGCATCTGCCGAACGATGATCTCGATGTGCTTGTCGTTGATCGTCACGCCCTGTGACCGATAGACGCGCTGGACTTCCTTGACGAGGTAGCGCTGAACCGCATCGCGGCCACGCGTCTCGAGGTATTCCTGCGGGTTGATCGGCCCGTCGGTGATCGGATCACCGGCGCGCACCGGCTGGCCGTTCTCGACGAGCAGCTTGGCGTTGTGCGGGATGGCGTACTCGCGCTCGACCACGTCCTCAGAGCGAACCTTGAGGCCGTCCTTGGCGCTCACGCTCACCACGAGGCCGCGGTCAGGCGCCTTGACCTCGTCGACGTTGCCGTCCTTTTCCTTGCGTGCGACGACCTGGTTGGCCTCGACGAGATCGCCCTCTGCGACGAGCAGCTCGTGGCCCTTCGAGACCTGAAGGGGCGTGTCGAACTCCTCGCGTGAGGTGACCTTGACGCGGCGACCGCCAGTCTCCGTCTGGATGATCTCGACGACACCGTCGATGTGGCTGATCTCGGCCTTGCCCTTGGGCATGCGGGCCTCGAACAGCTCCTCGACGCGCGGCAGACCAGCAGTGATGTCCAGGCCGGCGACGCCGCCGGTGTGGAACGTCCGCATGGTCAGCTGCGTCCCGGGCTCACCGATCGACTGAGCGGCGATGATGCCGACGGCCTCACCGATGCCGACCAGCGAACCGGTCGCCAGGTTGCGGCCGTAGCACGCTCGGCAGACGCCGTGGCGCGACTGGCATGTGAGTGGCGAGCGAACGAGGACTTCCGCGATGCTCGACTCGACGATGCGGTTGGCGATCTCTTCAGTGATCTCCTCGTTGCGATCGACGATGGGCGCGGCACCCTTCTTGCGTGCCGCTGGATCGATGACCGGGCCGGCCGCATAGCGACCGACGATGCGGCGCTGGAACGCGTCCGGCTCGGGGGCGTACTCCTCCGTCTCCGCCTTCGTGATCCAGGTGCCTTCCTCAGTGCCGCAATCATCCAGGCGGGTGATCACGTCCTGGGCGACATCGACGAGACGGCGCGTCAGGTAGCCCGAGTCGGCGGTGCGCAGCGCGGTGTCTGCGAGACCCTTGCGCGCGCCGTGGGTGGAGATGAAGTACTCGAGCACGGTCATCCCCTCGCGGAAGTTGCTCCGCACGGGGACGTCGATGATTCGACCGGTCGGGTCGGCCATCAGGCCGCGCATGCCGCCCAGCTGACCGATGTTGCCCTTGTTACCGCGGGCACCAGAGGCGGTCATCATCGTCACGGGGCCGGCGGGATCGAGCGCTTCCATCATCCGGTCGCTGACCTGCTGAGTCGTGTCCTTCCACACGTTGACGACGCTCTCGTAGCGCTCGTCTTCGGTGATGAGGCCGCGCTGGAACTGGCGGTCGATTGACTCGACCTCCTTGTCCGCAGCCTTGAGCAGATCCTGCTTCTGGGACGGTACCGGGATGTCGTCGACGGCGATCGTCATGCCACCGCGCGTCGCGTAATGGAACCCGATCGACTTGATGCCGTCGACCAGGTGTGCCGTCTCGTTCGGCCCGAGCAGCCGGTAACAATCCGACACGAGCTCACGAAGCGCGGTCCGGTTCATTGGCTTGTTCAGGAAGCGCAGTCGCTCCGGCAGGACCTGGTTGAAGATCACCCGGCCGACGGTCGTGCGCACGGGCTCGACCACCGACTACACCCTTGTCGTCGTCCCAGCGCTGGACCGTCACCTCGATGGGCGAGTGCAGCTCCAGGTGTCGGAACGCTGTGGTTTTCGAGCTCGGCATCCTGGCGCGTATCGATGCGGCCGACGTCGTAGGCCAGGAGCGCCTCCGACTCGTCACCGAAATTCGCCAGCGCCGGCTTGCCCTGCGTCTCCTCGCGCTCGATGGTCAGGTAGTAGCAGCCCAGCACCATGTCCTGGGTGGGCGCCACGACCGGCTCACCGGCGGCGGGCGAAAGCAGGTTGGCCGTCGACAGCATCATCCGCTTGGCCTCTTCCTGCGCGGCGCGCGAAAGAGGAACGTGGACGGCCATCTGGTCGCCGTCGAAGTCGGCGTTGAAGGCGAAGCAGACCATTGGATGGATCTGGATCGCCGAACCCTCGACCAGGACGGGCATGAACGCCTGGATGCCCAGACGGTGCAGCGTGGGTGCGCGGTTGAGCAGCACGGGGTGGTCCTTGATGACCTCCTCGAGCACGTCCCAGACCTCAGGCCGAGACGACGCGCGCTCGACGATGCGCTTGGCGCTCTTGATGTTGTGGGCGATGCCCTGGTCAACGAGCTGGCGCATCACGAACGGCTTGAACAGCTCGAGCGCCATCTTCTTGGGCAGGCCGCACTGATGCAGCTTGAGCTCCGGGCCGACGACGATGACCGAGCGGCCGGAGTAGTCAACGCGCTTGCCAAGCAGGTTCTGGCGGAACCGGCCCTGCTTGCCCTTGAGCATGTCCGACAGGCTCTTCAGGCGGTGGTTGCCGGTGCCCACGATCGAGCGGCCGCGGCGGCCGTTGTCGATCAGCGCGTCACAGGCTTCCTGGAGCATGCGCTTCTCGTTGCGGATGATGATCTCCGGCGCGCCCAGCTCGAGCAGCCTCTTCAACCGGTTGTTGCGGTTGATGACGCGGCGATAGAGATCGTTCAGGTCAGAGGTCGCGAAACGGCCGCCGTCGAGCTGGACCATGGGCCGCAGATCAGGCGGGATGACCGGCAGGACGGACAGGATCATCCACTCGGGCCGGTTGCCCGAGCGGCGGAAGGCCTCGATCAGGCGCAGCCGCTTGATGGCCTTCTTGCGCCGCTGGCCGGACGTCGTGCGGACTTCGCTGTGCAGGCGCTGGCCAAGCTCATCGAGCTCCATGCGCTGGATCAGCTCACGCACCGCTTCTGCGCCCATGCCGGCAGCGAACAGCCGCGCGCCGCCACGGACGCCCGTGCCGTACTTGCGATCAAGGTCGCGGTAGCCAAAGCCGTCGAGAGCAGACTCGGGCAGCATCAGGCCAGGCTGGATGCGGTTGATCTCGTCGCGTGCGCGGCGGACGTCGTCCTTGGAGCCCTCTGCTTCCGTCTTGAGCCGCTCACGCTCGGCCTCGAGCGAGGCATCGAGCTGCAACCGGCCATCCTCGAGCTGCTGGCGGATGGACTGCTCCTCCATCGCCTCGCGCTGCTGGATCTCCTGGTTGACGCGCTCGACCTCCGCCGCAGCCGCCTTGTTCAGGGCAGCGTTGGCGGCCTTGTCGGCCTTGTCGCCGACGGCGACGATGATCTCGCCGGTCGGCTCGAAGACGATCGCCTCCTCTGCCGCGCCGGAACCCAGCGCGTCGAGCTTGGCCTTCGTCTCCTGCTGATGCATTGACCAGCTCGGTGGTGCGCGTCGTGCGCTCCTCCTCGCGGTCCTTCTTGAACTGAGTCAGACCCTCATTCAGCTCGTCGGTGCGCCGGTTCAGCTCCGCTCGGAGCTGGTCTTCCATCTCCGACAGGTCCTTGCCGGCTCGGCCACCACGACCCTCGGCCTCCTCGTCCAGCTGCTGCAGCAGCCGTGCGCGTGCGTCCTCGTCGACCCAGGTGACGATGTACAGCGCGAAATAGAGGATGCGCTCCAGGTTGCGCGGGCTGATGTCGAGCAGGATGCCCAGGCGACTGGGCGTGCCCTTGAAATACCAGATGTGGCTGACCGGGCTGGCCAGCTGGATGTGGCCCATGCGCTCGCGACGGACCTTGGCGCGCGTGACTTCGACGCCGCACTTGTCGCAGATGATGCCCTTGTAGCGGATGCGCTTGTACTTGCCGCAGTAGCACTCCCAGTCGCGCGACGGGCCAAAGATGCGCTCGTCGAACAGACCGTCCTTCTCAGGCCGGAGCGTGCGGTAGTTGATGGTCTCAGGCTTGGTTACCTCGCCCTTTGACCAGTCGCGAATCTGCTCCGGTGACGCGAGCGAGATGCGGATGGCGTTGAAGTTGTTGACTTCGAGCATGTCTCTCCTGGGTTGCGCCGAGGGCCGGCTCTGGTCCGGCCCCTGGCTATTTCGTCAGGGTTTGCGGCCCCTGACTAGTCCTCGAAGCCGGCGAGATTGATCCCGCCGAGATCTGGTAGCGGATAGGCCGAGGCATCCTCGGCAAAGTGGATTTCTTCTTCGTTCTCGTTCAGGATCTCGACGTTGAGCCCCAGCGACTGGAGCTCCTTGATCAGGACCTTGAACGACTCCGGCACGCCCGGCGCCTGGATGTCCTCGCCCTTGACGATCGCCTCGTACGTCTGGACGCGGCCCATGACGTCGTCTGACTTGACCGTCAACAGCTCCTGCAGGATGTTCGCGGCGCCGTACGCCTCGAGCGCCCAAACCTCCATCTCGCCGAAGCGCTGGCCGCCGAACTGTGCCTTGCCGCCCAGTGGCTGCTGGGTGATGAGGCTGTATGGGCCGGTCGAGCGCGCGTGGATCTTGTCCTCGACCAGGTGGTGGAGCTTGAGCATGTAGATGTAGCCGACGGTGATCTCGCGATCGAATGGCTCGCCGGTACGGCCGTCATGCAGGATGGTCTTGCCTGACTCGGGCAGGGCCACCGGCTCGCCCATGATGGTCATGGTCGCGGCCTTGAGCTCCTCGCGGATCTGCTCCTCGTCCGCGCCATCGAAGACGGCAGTTGCGGCACGACCGCCGGTCGAGTGGAGCGCCCAGCCAAGGTGCGTCTCCAGGATCTGGCCGATGTTCATGCGCGACGGCACGCCGAGCGGGTTGAGGATGATGTCGACCGGGGTCCCGTCAGGCAGGAACGGCATGTCCTCCTGAGGCAGGATCTTGGCCACGACACCCTTGTTGCCGTGCCGGCCGGCCATCTTGTCGCCGACGCTGATCTTGCGCTTGGCAGCGACGCTGACGCGGATCAAGCGGTTGACGCCGGGCAGCAGCTCAGCGCCCTTCTCGCGGTCGAACTCGGTGACCTCGACGATCTTGCCGCGTTCGCCGTGAGGCAGGCGCAGGCTCGAGTCCTTAACCTCGCGCGCCTTCTCACCGAAGATCGCGCGCAACAGGCGCTCCTCGGCGGTCAGCTCCGTCTCGCCCTTTGGCGTGATCTTGCCGACCAGGATGTCGCCCGGCTGGACCTCTGCACCGATATAGATCACGCCGTACTCGTCGAGGTCCTTGAGGCTCTCCTCGCCGACATTCGGGATGTCGCGGGTGATCTCCTCAGGGCCAAGCTTCGTGTCGCGTGACTCGATCTCGTGCTTCTCAATGTGGATGCTGGTGAAGACGTCGTCGCGGACGAGGCGGTCGCTGATGACGATCGCGTCCTCGTAGTTGCCGCCCTCCCAGCTCATGAACGCGACCAGGATGTTGCGGCCGAGGGCGAGCTCACCGTTCTCCGTCGAGCTCGAGTCGGCGATGGGCTGGCCAGCCTCAACCTGCTGACCGACCGACACGATCGGGCGCTGGTTGATGCACGTGCCCTGGTTGCTGCGCACGAACTTGTCGATCCGATACTCGTCGAGCTCGTTGACGCCGCCCTCCTTGGGCTCAACCTGGATGCGATCGGCGGTCACGGACAGGACCGTGCCCGGGCGTTTGGCGACGACGACCTGGCCGGAGTCGAGCGCCGCGCGCCCCTCCATGCCCGTGCCCACGATGGGCGCCTCTGGCTCGAGCAGCGGCACCGCCTGGCGCTGCATGTTCGAACCCATCAGCGCGCGGTTGGCGTCGTCGTGCTCGAGGAACGGGATCAGCGCGGTCGCCACTGACACGACCTGCTTGGGGCTGACGTCCATGTACTCGATCTGGTTGGGACGAGCCTCGGGGAACGCATCGCGGTGACGGGCCGGGATACGGTCGTCGACGAAATGGCCGCCCGGCTCTGTATCCGGATTGGTCTTGGAGCGCTCAGTCAGGGCCGCGTTGGCCTGCGCAACGTAGTGCTCTTCCTCCTCGTCCGCGGCGAGATAGACGATCTCGTTGGTCACGCGCGGGCGGATCGGGAATGCGGTCGCCTTCTGCTTCTTGAGCTCGGCGACGGCCTCCTTCGTGAAGCGCGCGCCCTTCTTGAGCACGACCGTGCCGCTCTTCGTGGCAACGTCCGCGTCGGCAAACTCGATCGTGATCGTGGGATCCTCGAACGAGACCGTGCGCTTGACCTTGCGGTAAGGCGTCTCGATGAAGCCGTACTCGTTGATCCGGCCGTACGTCGCGAGCGAGCCGATCAGGCCGATGTTCGGGCCTTCCGGCGTCTCGATCGGGCAGATGCGGCCGTAGTGGCTGTGGTGCACGTCGCGAACGTCGAACCCGGCACGCTCACGGGAGAGGCCGCCTGGGCCCAGCGCGCTGAGGCGGCGCTTTGACGTCAGCTCGGCAAGCGGGTTGGTCTGGTCCATGAACTGGCTGAGCTGGCTGCCGCCGAAGAACTCCTTCATCGCGGCAACGACCGGGCGGATGTTGATCAGCGCGTTGGGCGTGGCCTTCTCAGCTTCCTGGATGGACATGCGCTCGCGGACGACGCGCTCCATGCGCAGCAGACCCACGCGGAACGCGTTCTGGATCAGCTCGCCGTTGGCCCGGATGCGGCGGTTGCCGAGATGGTCGATGTCGTCTGCCAGACCCTGATCACGGTTGAGCTCGATCAGGTGGCCGACGATCGCGGCGATGTCTTCCTTGCTGATCGTGCGCTCGGTGGGCAGGTTGATGCCCATCCGATCCGCGACGGCGGTCAGCTTCTTGTTCAGCTTGTAGCGGCCGACACGGCCCAGGTCGTAGCGGCGGAAGTTGAAGAACAGGCTCTCGACGAGCTTCTCAGCGTTGTCGCCTGTGGGCGGATCGCCCGGGCGCAACTTCTTGTAGACCTCGATCAGCGCCTCGCCGCGCGTGTTCGTGCTGTCCTTCTCGAGCGTCGAAACGATGTACGGCGTCTCGCCGGTGTCGATGCGCGAGAACAACGCGACCATCTCGTCGTTCGACTCCCAGCCCACGGCGCGCAGCAGCTTGGTCGCCTCGAGCTTGCGCTTGCGATCGACCTTGACGTACAGCTGGCCGCGCGCACCGGTCTCGAACTCGAGCCAAGCGCCGCGGTTGGGGATGACCTTGGCGTTGAACAGGTTGCGGCCGGTGGTCAAGTCTTCGTTGGCGGTGTAGTAGACGCCCGGCGAGCGGACGAGCTGGCTGACCACGACGCGCTCAGCGCCGTTGATGATGAACGTGCCTTCCTCAGTCATGAAGGGGAAGTCGCCCATGTACACACGCTGGCGCTGGATCTCGCCGGTTTCCTTGATGAGCAGCTCGACCCACACGTACAGCGGCTTCGAGTAGGTCAGGTCACGGGTGCGGCACTCGAGCTCGTCGTACTTGGGCGCCTCGAACTCGTACTCGCGGAAGCGAAGCTCCATCACTCGCCCGGTGAAGTCCTGGATGGGGCTGATCTCATCGAGCAGCTCGCGCAGCCCGTTTTCGATGAACCAGTTGAACGAGTTGAGCTGGAGCTCAATCAGATTCGGGATCGGCAGGACTTCGGGAATCCGTGCGTATGGCTTACGCTCTGCAGCGGCAGCAACCACACGCCGGCCGGGATCGGTGACAGTCAGCATCAAGCGCTCCTAGCGACGCGGCGACGGGATGACGGCAGGAACAGACGGCAACGGACAGCAACGTCCGCCGAGAGGTTTCTGAAGACAAGGGGACCCGCGCTCAACGACCGCACATAGTACCGACCTTGCATTGAGCTGTCAAACGTGGTAATGCGGCGAACGGCCGCGACCCGCTCTCTGGGTCAACCGTCGGCCGGGCGCCATGCGCCCTCAGCCTCTAGCCCAAGCCGACGAGAAATGAGCCGCGCGGTGGGCCGTTCGTCCACCGACCGAACGCCCGAACCGCTTTACGGCCCTCTGGACGACATGGAAGTCGGCGACGTCAGCTTGACCACAGTTTGGTCATCGGCGGGACGGACCGTTCACCCGCTGGGCGGGACGGGGTTCGCCTCCGCGGCAGAGGTCGCGTCGGAGGCGTCCGCGGTGTCGGGAGCGTCCGCCGGATCCGCGGCATTGTGCGTGCCGTCCTCAACCGCGTCGGTGGGCGCCGTGGGCGAGACCTCAGGTGGGGGCGGGTCGTCGGAGAGTCGGCGGAACAGGTAGCTGTAGACGTCACGGCCCGCGGCGGTGATCGGGATGGCCAGGATGGCGCCGAGCAGCCCCGCGATCGCGCCACCGACGATGAGCACGAAGATGATCAGCGACGGGTGCAGCTCGACCGCGCTGCCCTGGATCTTGGGCACCAGCACCGCGCCCTCGACCTGCTGCACGACGAGGTACAGGATCACGACCGCGATCGCGGCCACGACCGGGTCGGACGTGGTCAGCGCAACGAGCAGCGTGGGGATCATCGAGATGATCGGGCCGATGATGGGCAGCAGCTCGAAGATGCCGGCGATGACCGCGAGCAGCACGGCAAACTGGGTGAAGCGCGGATCGATCAGCGCGCCCAGCAGGAGCAGCCCACCAAAGGTGGCCACACCCACGATCAGGCCGAGCAGTATCTGGGCGCGGATCCAGCGGCCGATGACGCGCTCGATGATCGCCAGCACCGCCCAGACCTCGTCGCGCCACTCGGACGGCAGCGCGTCGGCGAAAGCGTCCGTGAGGCGCACGCGATCGCGCAGGATGTAAAACGCCCAGATCGGGATGATCAGGAAGGCGAAGAAGCCGGCGGCCGTGCCCAGGATCGTGCGCGCGATCGGCAGCAGCGCCCCAAAGTCGATGCCGCTCGCGCCTTCGCCGGCGCTGGCGAGCCACTGATCGATCGCAGCCCGCACATCCGGGGGCAAGTCGACCGTCTCGTACCAGACCCGGATCTGGGCCAGTGAAGCTTGGACGGATGCCAGCAGGCGAGGGAAGTCGCGCACGTAGTCGAGCAGCTGACTGATGAGCGGCCCGAGCAGCAGCTGCAGGCCCACGACCACCACGACGAGCGTGATGGCGTACACGATGAGCACGGACAGGCCACGCGGAACGTGCCAGCGGCCAATGCGCAGACGCGCGAACCAACCGACGGCCGGATCGAGCAGGTAGATCAGCAGCAGCCCGACGATGAACGGTGTCAGCGCGCCGCGCGCGAGGTACAGGATGACGCCGATGACAACGGCCGTGGCGATGATCAGGGCGACGCGCGGCGTGGGCAGCTGGATCCGCTTCGGCGCTGGACGCGCGGCCACCTCCACGGCACGCGACGGCAGATCGGGCATGCGCGGGGACCATACACTCAGTGGCACCCTCGATGCGCCGCCGATTGCCGCTGATCAACGCCCCATTCGCGCGTCGTATGGCGTGGTACGGACGGCAGCTCAGGGAGCAGCTCAACCCGTCGGTCATCGTGCGCGTCCTGCTCGCGCTGCTGGTCGTGGTCGCTCTCGTCGCGCTCATCGAGATGCTCGCCGAGCGCCAGGTGAGCCTCGTGGACTACGCCGAGTCGCTCTTCTGGGCGCTGACGTCGCTCATGGGCAATGGCGATCCGGGCTTCGCGTCGGGTCCGATCGGTGGGATCCTGTACGTCGTCCTGATCGCGATCGGGCTGATCATGATCGGCCTTGTAACCGGCGCGATCATTGCCGTCATCATCGATTTCCTGCTCAAGGAAGGACAGGGATTGGGCGCTTCAGGCTTTCGCGATCACATCGTCATCTGCGGCTGGAACCCGACCGCGCGCGAGGCAGTCGACGAGCTGCGCAGCGACACCTACAAGCGCAAGCTCGTGCTCATTCACGACGCCGAGCGCAATCCGGCGGAGAAGCTCGTCTACTACGTCCGCGGCGACCCCTCCAATGCGGAGGATCTGGCGCGCGCCGACATAGATGTCGCGGAGGCGGCACTGGTCTTCCCGGTCGACTCGTCGAACGAAGCGGACATGAAATCGATCCTGACCGTGATGGCGATCGAATCGATCGCACCCGACGTGCGCACGGTCGTCGAGGCCAACAATCCGCGCCACGTTGAGCACTTCAAACGCGCCCATGCCGACGAGATCGTCGTAACACCGCGCCTCGCGTCGCACCTCGTGGCGCGTGCCGCGCTCTATCCGGGGCTGTCCGACCTGGTCAGCGACATGGTCTCCGGCGGCGCCGGCTCGGAGCTCTACCGCGTGAAGATCCCGGACGATTACCACGGCCTGCCGATCGACGAGGTCAGCCAGCGCTTCCGAGATGAGCATCACGCGACCCTCCTCGCGGTCAACCGACTGGGCAAGACATACATCAATCCCGCGCAGGACTTTGCACTTCTGTCAACAGATCAGGCGCTCGTAGTTGCCGAGCGATTGGGCACGCTCGAGCCGGTCCACCACTTCACGGGGCCGATCGACGAGTCGCGCCCGGCAGCTGAAGCGGGTAGCTCCCCCGCCTGACGGTGTGCGCCGCGTCGCTGTCAAGGGCCGACCACGGTGTCCCAGCTCAGGCGGCGAGGTCACCCTCCGACCACGGCGACCAAGGTCCGGGGGCGAGGTCAATCTCCGATTTGATATCGGGACCCCACCCACCTGAAGGACAGGTCGACGCGGTCGCCGAGGTGAAGTAGGCGCTGGGCGAGGCGCAATCGTGACGACTTTCGAGTTCAAACCCGATAGTCGGGAGCCTCGGTGGCCTCATGGCTGCTGCGCTGCGCACTGGGTAGGCCGTGTGCCGATTTGATATCGGAACGTGGCGTTGGAATCAAAAGGCCCGCCGTTGCCGGCGGGCCGTTTGGAGTTGCGCGTTGACGGCTGGGCGCCAAAGGCGGCCAGCCGGGCGAGCTACTTGATCTCGACCTTGGCGCCCTGCTCCTCGAGAGCGGCCTTGATCTTTTCCGCCTCGTCCTTGGTAACGCCTTCCTTGACGGCCTTGGGCGACGCATCGACAAGGTCCTTGGCCTCCTTGAGGCCCAGACCGGTCAGCTCGCGCACGACCTTGATGACCGGGATCTTGTTCGGGCCAATCTCCGTCAGGGTGGCCGTGAACTCGGTCTGCTCCTCGGCGGCCGCGGCCGGAGCGCCCGCGGCCGCAGCGCCGGCCGCCGGAGCAGCCATCGCTACGGGAGCCGCGGCGGTGACGCCGTAGCGCTCCTCGAACTTCTTGATGAAGTCCGAGAGCTCCAGGACGGTCATGCCGTCAATCGCCTCGAGCAGTTGATCCTGGGTGATTGTTGCCATTGTTGTACGTGTCCTTTCGTCTGGTGGTGGCTGCGAGTTACTGAGCCTGCTGCGCCTTCTGATCGGCGACCTGCTGAAGGGCGTAGCCCAGGTTGCGCAGAGGTGCCGCGAGGAGCGATGCCATGGTCGAGAGTGGCGAGACGATCCCGCCGGCCAGCTGGCCGAGGAGCATCTCTCGCGACGGAAGCGTGGCCAGGCGCGCGACCGCGTCGCCGTCGATCCGCTTGCCGTTCAGGACGGCCCCACGGACCGCGACCTGGCGGTACGGCTTGATCGCGTCGAGGAACGTCCTGGCCAGTGTCACCTCGTCGCCGCTGCCCATCGCCAGGGCGCTCGGCCCCGACAGCAGCTCATTCAGCTCGCCATTGCCGGCTTCCTGCGCGGCGATCTTGGCGAGTCTGTTCTTGACCACTCGATAGGTGATCCCCTCGCCGCGCAGGCTGCGGCGAACGGACTGGATGTCTGAAACGGTCAGGCCGCGATAGTCGGCCACGATCGTCGTTTTGGCCTGGGACAGCTCGTCCTTCAGCTGCGCGACTGTGGCCTGCTTGGCCTCCGTTGGCATGTTGCCTCCTTTCCCATTGGTCGCTCGGCGCTGCCGTCGACGACCTCGCTTGCGGTTCCGCGCGAGGGCGTCGTGGCGCTGCCTGTCAGCGTCAATGGGTGGGCTTGCTGGGCCTCAACCCGCGACGTCATTCCCTGGCCTCGGCGAGCCCTCCGGATCAGCTGGACGAGTGCCCAACCGCCTTCGAATTAAGTTCCTGAATTGGAACGCTGCGCTGTCTGTGGCGGAACGATCTTCTTTTTCCCGCGGCGCTTCCGCGGGCCGTTTTGGTTGGCTAGGCGCTGGCCGCGGCGAGAACCGCCGGCACGTCGACCCGGATGCCCGGGCCCATCGTGGATGCCACCGTCAAGCTCTTGAAATAGTGCCCCTTTGCGGCAGAAGGTCGGGCGCGATTGATCGCGTCGATCAACGTGGCCAGGTTCTCGCTGAGCTGCTCAGACTCGAAGCTGGCCTTGCCGAACGGGGTGTGGATGATACCGGCCTTGTCGACTTTGAACTCCACGCGGCCGGCCTTGACCTCCTTGATCGCGCGTTCGAGATCGAACGTGATCGTGCCCGACTTGGGATTGGGCATCAGGCCGCGCCGGCCGAGGATGCGACCAAGGCGGCCGACGACGCCCATCATGTCCGGCGTCGCGAGGGCGACGTCGAAGTCGAGCCAGCCCGCTTCGATCTTCTTGGCGATGTCCTCGCCACCGACCTCGTCGGCACCGGCGCGCAGCGCCTCCTGGGCCTTCTCGCCCTGGGCGAAGGCGACGACTCGGATGCGCTTGCCCGTGCCATGGGGCAGGACCACGGTGCCGCGCACCATCTGGTCTGCGTGGCGCGGGTCAACGCCCAATCGGATGTGTGCCTCTGCCGACGCGTCGAAGCCGACATAAGTGGTCTGCTTGAGGAGCTCGACGGCCTCCGTGGGACCGTAGGTGCGGGTCCGATCTACGAGGGCGGCTGCCTGCTCGTACTTCTTGCCTCGCTCAGGCATCTGGTTTCTCTCCTTCGCTGACGGCTCCGATTGGGAGCCTCCCCTCTGTGCCGCGGGGTGTGCGGTCCAAATCGCAGGCTGGGCGGATGACTCCGACTAGCCGACGACCTCGATACCCATTGAACGTGCCGTGCCCTCGATGATCTTCGAGGCACCATCGATGTCATTTGAGTTCAGATCGACCATCTTGGTCTCAGCGATCTCGCGGATCTGGCTGCGCGTGACCTTGCCGACATTCTCACGACCGGTCGTCGCGGCGCCCTTGTCGACGCCCGCCGCCTTGCGCAGCAGGTCCGCTGCTGGCGGCGTCTTGAGGATGAAGCTGAAGCTTCGGTCCTCGAAGATCGTGATCTGGGCCGGGATGATCTGGCCGCGCTGCGCCTGAGTCTTCTCGTTGTAGCTCTTGGTGAACTCGACGATGTTGATGCCATGCGGACCAAGCGCGGTACCGACCGGCGGAGCCGGGGTGGCCGCGCCAGCCGGCAGCTGCAGAGTCAGAACGGTTCGAATTTTCTTTGCCATCTCAGAGTTTCTCTACCTGTAGGAAGTCCAGTTCGACGGGTGTCTCGCGACCGAAGATGCTGACGAGCACCTTGATCTTGTTGCGCTCGGGGTTGATCTCGTCGACCGTGCCGATGAACTCGGCGAACGGGCCATCCGTAACACGGACGCTCTGCCCCTTCTGGAAGGCGACCCTGAACTTGGGCGTCTCCACGCCCATCTGGCGCAGGATCTGCTTGACCTCGTGCTCCTCGAGCGGCACCGGCTCGTTGCGGCTGCCGGGGATGTTCCCGCCGCCGACGAAGCTCGTCACGCCAGGCGTGTTGCGCACGACGAACCACGAGTCGGGGTCGAGGATCATCTCAACCAGCACGTAGCCGGGGTAGACCTTCTTCTGGACAGTGACGCGCTGGCCGGAGCGGATCTCGATCTCATCTTCCTCGGGCACGAGGACCTGGAAGATCTTGTCCTCCATGCCCATCGACTCGATGCGATGCTCGAGGTTGGTCTTGACCTTCTTCTCGTAGCCCGAATACGTGTGGATCACGTACCAGCGCTTTTCAGGCGCGCGGACAGCGGTTGCTTCTACTTCTGCCATCAGACTGCCACGACCAACTTGAAAACCTCCTGGAACAGCACGTCCCAGAAGGCGATGAAGATGCCCACGGCGCCGCTGATGACGAAGACGAGCACGGTCAGGTTGCGCGTCTGCTCGCGCGTCGGCCAGGTCACCTTCTTCAGCTCTGACCACGACTCTTCGATGAAGCGCCGAATGCGGCTCACTTACGTACCTCTGTCTGGGAGATGGCAGGCGCGACAGGACTCGAACCTGCAACCGCCGGTTTTGGAGACCGGTGCTCTACCAATTGAGCTACACGCCTACGCTGCACTTGTGTGCCCTACCGTCCTTGCCGAACCTATTTTGCCTCACGGTGGAGGGTGTGCCTCCGACAGCGTGGGCAGTACTTCTTGAGCTCGATCCGGTTTGGATCGTTCTTCTTGTTCTTGGTCGTGCTGTACGACCTGTCCTTGCACTCCGTGCAGGCCAGGATGATGACCGGCCTGTTTTCCGCGCCGCGTGCCATGTCTAGCTCAGGATCTCTGTGATGGCACCGGCGCCGACGGTGTGGCCGCCCTCGCGGATGGCGAAGCGCTGGCCGGTCTCGAGCGCGATCGGGGTGATCAGCTCGACGTGCATGTCGACGTTGTCGCCGGGCATGACCATCTCCGCGCCGCCGGTCAGGCCGATGGCCCCGGTGACGTCGGTCGTGCGCAGGTAGAACTGCGGCCGGTAGCCGTTGTAGAAGGGTGTATGGCGGCCGCCCTCCTCCTTGGTCAGGACGTACACCCGGGCGATGAACTTGGTGTGCGGCTTGACTGACCCGGGCTTGGCCATGACCTGGCCGCGCTCGATCTCCTCGCGCTCGATGCCGCGCAGGAGACAGCCGATGTTGTCGCCCGCGCGACCCTCGTCGAGCAGCTTCTTGAACATCTCGACGCCGGTCACGACGACCTTGCGCGTGTCCTTGACGCCGACGATCTCGATCTCCTCGCCGACCTTGACGATGCCGCGCTCGACGCGGCCCGTGGCGACGGTGCCCCGGCCCTTGATCCCGAAGACGTCCTCGACGGGCATCAGGAAGGGCTTGTCGATGGCCCGCTCAGGGGTCGGGATGTAGCTGTCGACCGCGTCCATCAGCTCCTGGATGGGCACATAGGCCGGGTCGGACGGGTCGTTGGGCGCCTCGAGCGCCTTCAGCGCCGAGCCACGGATGACGGGCACCTCGTCGCCCGGGAAGTTGTACTTGGACAGCAGCTCGCGCACCTCGAGCTCGACCAGCTCGAGCAGCTCGGGATCGTCGACCATGTCGACCTTGTTCAGGAAGACGACGATGTAGGGCACCTCGACCTGGCGTGCGAGGAGGATGTGCTCGCGCGTCTGGGGCATCGGGCCGTCGGTCGCGGCGACGACCAGGATGGCGCCGTCCATCTGCGCGGCGCCTGTGATCATGTTCTTGATGTAGTCCGCGTGGCCGGGGCAGTCGACGTGCGCGTAGTGGCGCGCGTCGGTCTCGTACTCGACGTGGGCGATGGCGATGGTGATGCCCCGCTCGCGCTCCTCAGGAGCGTTGTCGATCGTGTCGAAGGCGCGATAGTCGCCCCCGCCCTTCATCGAGAGGTACTTGGTGATGGCGGCGGTGAGCGACGTCTTGCCGTGGTCGATGTGGCCGATCGTGCCGATGTTGACGTGCGGCTTGGTGCGCTCGAACTTCTTCTTGGCCATGCTGCTACTGGTTCCTATTCCTCTCGAGGTTGGGGATGCGGCAGAGGTGGAGCCCACATTGGGACTTGAACCCAAGACCTCTTCCTTACCAAGGAAGTGCTCTGCCAGCTGAGCTATGTGGGCCGGGACTCTGCCGGAAGGTTAGTTGATTAATTCTCCGCAGTGGCACTGCTGCCCTGCGGTGCGCCCTTTCGAGCTTGCTGGATGCATGGTGGGCAGGGAGGGAATCGAACCCCCACAGTCGAAGACGGCTGATCTACAGTCAGCGGAGCTCACCACCTGCTCAACCTACCCACGGTTCCGTCGACGATCCGTTGGGCTCCCCAGGTGACGAGGACGTGACCGCAGACGGTTTATTCACTTGTGGAGCCGCCGAGGGGACTCGAACCCTTAACCGGCGGTTTACAAAACCGCTGCTCTACCAATTGAGCTACGGCGGCGCGACGTAGCAGGATACAGCACGGCACCGACTCACCGCGCTTTCACGCCCCACAGTCGCTGTGGCCTGCTTTAGACGCCCTTGCGCCCAACTATAGGATGCGCGGGTCGCAGTTGAGGGACTGCGCCGGGGGACCGAGGGAGAGTCGGCCAATGAGGAGATCGATCCTCAAATCGGTTGCGCTTGCAGCCGCGAGCCTCAGTGTCGCGTTGCTGAGTACGACCCCGACGCAGGCCGCGACGGGCGCGTCGGTCGAGCTCGAATTCAACAGTCCCGATGCAAAGGGCTTGATGCTGGTCGACGACATCCGACAAAGCGGCTCGCGTATCACCATTGCACTCGGGCGCCTGGCACCCGGGCACATGTACAGGATGGTTGTGAGCTCGGATTCTTGCTCGGTTCCGCTGGCCCAGGCGCAGCGCCTGGCCAAGGTCCAGCTTGGTGCCGCATCCGCGAGTGGATCCATCTTCAAGACGCTCGGGACAACGCTGGGCGGTGGTGTGTGGAGCAGCGCCGTGTCGGCTCGGCTGATGGAGGAAGAGGGCATCTACTACTTCTGCCGGGCGGTACGTCATTTGTCCGAACCAAGCGGCAAGCCGGACGGTACGTACGCCAGGATCAGCGACGGTAAGCGCTTCGGTGTGACGCTTCAGAAGACGATCGACAGCGACGAAACGAGCCTGATCGTCGCCCTTCGCGGCCTGACGCCGAACACCAACTACCGGCTCGTGCTCAGTCCGCTGACGTGCCAGCAGGCACTCGAAGGCGACCCGGACCAACCGATCATCGTCGGCACTTTCAAGGCCGATGTGAACGGCATGGCCCTCAAGGATCGAACCGAGACGGTCAACAACGAAGAGAGAATCCGGTCAGCTCGAACCGAAACGGTGAACAACAACGAGACGATCACCTGCTCGGCGGTCAAACCATTCGACCTGGTCCAGTAATCGCGGTGGCGCTCTAGGTCTGCGCGTCCGTCTCGGGCGGCTCGTCTCCGGGTAGAAGCTCGGCGACCGTATCGGCTGCTGGTTGGGCGTCTGACTCCTGAGAGTTGGCCGCGCGCTTGGCGCGAACCTTCTTGGGCGCCGCCGCAGGTTCGGACGGCTGTGACTGCCTCGTAGCAGGCTCGAATGGACGCTGGCTGGCGGCGGCGAAAAGAAGGATCGACCCCGCGACGGCGGCATTCAACGACTCGATCTTGCCGCGCATTGGGATCTTGAGCACGAGATCAAGCCGCCGCCTGACAGGGCCGGACATGCCCCGCCCTTCCGAGCCGACCACGATCGCCAGAGGGCCGCGTAGATCGGCATCCGAGTACGACATCGATGCCTCTTCGTCAGCACCAACAAGGCGCAGGCCGTCACCGTGGAGATCGGCCAGCGTGCCGGCGAGATCGTCGACCGCGGCGAGCACGAGATGCTCCGTCGCACCGGCGGAAGCCTTGATCGCGGCTGGACTGAGTGGTGCGGAACGGCGCGTGGGGTAGATGACGCCGTGGACGCCGGCAGCCTCTGCCGTGCGCAGCAGCGTGCCGAAGTTCTGCGGGTCCTCGAGTGAGTCGAGAACTAGAACGAACGGCGCCTCGCCGCGCTCGCGTGCGCGGGCGAGGATCGAGTCAACGTCACCGGCCGGCCGCGGCTTGGCCACGAGGGCCACGCCCTGGTGGCCGTCAAAGCCCGCAAGCGCGGTCAGCGATCCGCCCTCTACCTCGACCACCGGAATACGCAGCGTCGTGGCGTGTATGGCCAATGCATCGAGCGCGGCGCGCCTTTCGGGAACGATCAACAGCCGGACTGGTTCACGCCGTGCCGCAAATGCCTCTTCGACAGGCCGGCGGCCGGCGATGAGCTCCTCCCCTTCGCCGACCAGCGCGTCGCGATCGACCGGTGGCTCGTGTTGTGGACGCATGCCGTATTGCTGGCGCGCCGTGTACGGCCGCCGCGCATCGAACGGTGGGCGCCGCGGCCGATCGCCGTAAGGCCGATCGCCGTAAGGCCGATCGCCCTGCGGTCGATCGGAACGCGGCCTGTCGTAGCGCGGGCGATCGCCGGTTTGGGGTGGGCGATCCTCGAAGTGACGAGGACGCTCGTCGGGCCGCTCGGCGTACCTGCGTGGCCCGCGCGGTCCCGCGTCGTAGCGGCGCGGCGGTCGGTCGTCATAGCGACGAGGCTCCGGTGGCCGGTCGTCACGCGGTGCGTCAAAGCGTGCCGTGGCGGCAGGTGGCCGGTCGGAGCGCTGGTAGTCGGGCCTGCGCGGTCGGTCGGACGGTGGCCCTCCCGGGGGCCGGCCAGAAGGTCGGTTGTCTGATCGCCCATAGCTGCCGGAAGGCCTGTTTCCGCTCGGCCTGCTCGAGCTGGATTGGTATGGCCGAGGCGAGGCGCCGCTGGGCCTGCTCGAGCTGGATTGGTACGGGCGCGGCGGGCCGCCGGCCGGCCGATCGGAGGGAGGTTTGGCGGATCGGGGCTTGTCCGATCGCGGCTTGTCCGATCGCGGTTTGCCGCCCCCGGACTTGTCGGAGTAGGGCTTGCCGCCGCGCGGCTTGTCTCGGCGCGGCTTGTCCCCGCTCGGCTTGTCTCCGCTCGGTTTGTCGCGCTCAGCCATCGTGGGCCAGCGCCATCACTCGCCAGCGCTGCCCGTCGCGCGTGTCCTCGACGGCCACGCCGAGTGCCGCCAGCTCATCGCGCAAACGGTCAGACGCGGCGAAGTCACGCGCCGCACGCGCCGCCGCGCGCTGATCCAGAAGCGCCTGCGCACCTTCGGGCAGCGTGTCGTCCAGGTCGATCACGCCCAGAACGCGATCGAAGTCACGCAGCGCCTGCACGCCGCGCTGCGCATCAGCGGTCGAGAGCGCACGTGCGTCAACGCGGCGGTTCAGCTCGCGGACCAGGTCGAAGACCGCGGCAAGACCGCCGCTGATGTTCAGGTCGTCGTCCATGGCCGTCTTGAACGCATCGCGCGCGGCGTCAAACGCCGCGCCCAGGGACACATCGTCGTCCTTGTCCTCGACGTACGAATTGAGCGTCGACACTGCCTGCGATAGCCGGTCGACCGCCGCGCGCGCGTTGTCGAGCGTTGTGTCGCCCCATTCGAGCGGCGCACGGTAGTGAGTGGCGATCAACGCGTAGCGCAGCTCTGTGGGTGTGTAGCCGTCCTCGTAGACCTCCGCCGGTCGCGCGATGTTGCCCACACGCCTGGCCATCTTCACGCCGCTCAGCTGCAGATGTGCGTTGTGCAGCCAGACGTTGACGAAATGCTTGCCCGTCGATGCTTCCGACTGCGCGATCTCGTTCTCATGGTGGGGGAAGATCAGGTCGACGCCGCCGGTGTGGATGTCGAACGACTCGCCCAGGTATTTCATGCTCATCGCCGAGCACTCGATGTGCCAGCCCGGACGGCCAACGCCGACGACGGTGTCCCACGACGGCTCACCCGGCTTGACGCCCTTCCAGAGCGCGAAGTCGCGTACGTCGTCCTTGCCGTAGTCGTCGGCCGCGACGCGCTCGGTCGAGCGTGACTGCTCGGGATCCAACTTGGCCAGCACCCCGTAGGACGGCCAGCTGGAGATGCGGAAGAAGACCGAGCCGTCGTCGACGGTATAAGCATGGCCGTTGTCGATCAGCTTGCGCACGATTTCAGCCATCTCAGGAACGTGCTCCGTGGCGCGCGCCAGGACGCTCGGCGGGCCGATGCGCAGCTTGACCAGATCGGCCAGGAAATTGGCGACATGCGGCGCGGTCAGCTCATCGAGCGTGACGCCCTTGGCGACGAGGTCGCGGATGATCCGATCGTCGACGTCGGTGATGTTCATCACCCACGTCACCTCGTAGCCGGACCACTCGAGATAGCGCCGGACGATGTCGCCCAACAGGAACGCGCGGAAGTTACCGACGTGCGACGGCCCGTAGACAGTCGGTCCGCAGCTGTACATGCGGACATGACCGGGTTCGATCGGTGTGAATTCCTCGACCTTGCCGCCGAAGGTGTTTGTGAAGCGCAGGCTCATCGCAAGGAGACTACAAGCGGCCGCGCTTCGCGGCAGTTTGGAGTCGACGCGCAGCAGTGGCACCGCAGTGACACTCCGGAGGTTGATCTCATTCTCTATGCATCATCGCCGATGCACGCGATCAGCGACGGACGAGCGTCACCAGCGCCGTCGCGCGAATTGCCAGCCCCGCTCCCTCCGGGCCGGTCAGGTTGCCGGTCGACGCGGTCACGGACACCGCCGCTTCCTCTGCGACGCCCATGAGCCTCGCGCTGGCCTGACGCATTTCGTCAAGCCGGGGACCGCCGATGTGCGGTCGCGCGCCGACGATCGAGACCTGCGCCCGGTCGACCATCCACCCAGCCTCTTCGGCTTTGGCCGCGGCGGACGCGAGCAGCTTTGCACTCGAGATGCCTTCCGTCGCGCCATCTGACGCCGGAAATAGGCGGCCCAGATCCCCCAGCCCGGCGGCCGACAAAACGGCCGTCGCCAGCGCGTGGAGGACAACGTCTCCGTCCGAATGACCGTGCAGGCGCGGCGCGTCGGGAATGCTCACGCCACCCAGCAGCAGGCCGTCCGCCGGGCCAAAGGGATGGACGTCCTCGCCATAGCCGACGCGTTCGTCGGCGAGGCCCCTGGCCATGGCGCGCGCCAGCTGCAGGTCGGACGGGTCGGTCACCTTGATGTTGGTCGCCTCTCCGTCCACGGCCGTGACGCGGATTCCGGCCGCCTCCAACAGCGATGCCTCGTCCGTGTAGGTCGTCGAGCCGGCTTGTTCAAACGCGCGAACGAGCAGCTCGCGCCGCGCGCCCTGCGGCGTCTGGGCACGAAACAGGCCGGCGCGGTCGACCGAGGCGGCGCTGCTGTCCTCCTCGACGCGCTTGAGCGAGTCACTGACCGGGATCAGCGGAATGGCCGCGCCATGCTCGAGGGCCGCTTGCGCGACCGCATCTACCAACCGACTCGAGACGAGCGGTCGCGCGCCATCGTGGATCAGGACGACCTTGGCGTTCGCTCTCTCCAATCCGGCGCGCACAGAGTCCGACCGCTCGGTTCCACCGGCCACGACACTGACGGCTTCGAGCCACGGCAGACGCTGGAACTCGTCGACCCGGTCCGGGCGCGTGACCACGGTCACGCCCGTTACGGACTCGGCGCGTCGGAGCGCTTCTACCGACCATTGCAGCAGCGGCCTGCCGTGCAGCGGCTGGAGCAGCTTGTCGACGCCGCAGCATGCGCGTGCTCGACCCGGCGGCGACGATCACAGCATCGGCGAAGCGCAACTCCATCGCCGAAGTATCAGGTCTGGGCTGAGCGCGGCTAGGTTGTGCGTGGTTGGGCGAAGACCATGCGACCGGCCACGGTCTGGAGCACGCGCACGACGGTCACGTCGATCTCTCGGTCGACCATCTCGCCACCGCCCTCGACCACGATCATCGTGCCGTCGTCCAGATAGGCCAGACCCTGGCCGGGCTCCTTGCCCTGCTGGATGACCTTGACCTGGATCGCATCTCCGGGCAGGAACGCAGGCTTGAGGGCGTTGGCCAGCTGGTTCAGGTTCAGGACGCGGACGTTGTCGAGCTGCGCGACGCGATTGAGGTTGTAGTCGTTGGTCAGGATGCCGGCGCCGCGCCGTCGGGCCAGTTCCACCAGCTTGGCATCGACCGCGTCGATCCCCGCCGGGTCCTCGTCGCTCAGCTCGATCACGATGCGGTGATCCTTCTGCAGAACGTTGAGAACCTCGAGCCCGCGCCGGCCGCGGACGCGCCGCGTCTGGTCGCGGTTGTCGGCGATGTGCTGTAGCTCAGCGACGACGAAGCGCGGCACGACGAGCGTTCCGAACAGGAAGCCGGACGCGACGACGTCGGTGATCCGGCCGTCGATCAGCGCGCTCGTGTCAACGTAGGCGGTTGGGCCTATCTCCTCTGCCGGCGGGTGGTCGGTCGGGCGTGGCGCGGATGACGCCCGCGTTGCGCAGAGCGTCGGCAAGGTCGGAGCGCTTGGCGACCATCAGGCCCATCATTCCGAGCCCAGTGACCAGGACCGTGCCGATCGGGAGCAGCCAGTTGTACGGCTCGGGCAGGTTGGTCATCGGCAGGCCGAGAAGAAGGCCGATCAGCAGGCCCACGACGAGGCCCGACCACTCCGCTGATGAACTCGCCCGTCGACAGCTCGCTTACGTGTCTGATCAAGGACTGGGCGGGCACGACGGTCACGTACGGCAGGACGCTGAAGCCGATCACGAACCAGGCACCGATCCAGCCGGCGAGGAGCACGGCGCCGCCCAGTGTCGATGTGTCGAGCTTGGGTACGCCGGCGGCCGAGGTGATCGCAACCGCGATCGCGGCGACCAGACCGCCTCCAAGCAGTCGAATGAAGATGTTCACGACGTTTTCTCTCCAACAGCGATCGGTACCGTTGCCCGCTCGATCCGTTGCGACGGTTCGGCAAGCGCGGCCGCGATAGCGTCACGCAGCGACGTGACCCTGATCAGTTCGAAGCCTGCCATCTCCTCGACGACCTCGCCACGACCCTGTTGGCGGGGCACTATGGCCCTTGTGAAGCCCAGGCGGGCGGCTTCGCGCAGCCGGCGCGCAAGGCCGTTGATCGGCCGCAGCTCGCCGGTCAGGCCGATCTCGCCACACAGGACCGTGCCCGGGATGAGCGGCTTGTCGCGCAGTGCGGAGGCGAGTGCCAGCGCGAGCGGCAGGTCGATCGCGGGCTCCTCGACCGCGAGGCCGCCGACGATGCTCGCGTAAACGTCGTGACTGGCAAGGTTCATGCCCGCACGACGACCGAGCACTGCGATGAGCAACGCCAGGCGCTGCGAGTCGAGGCCGGATGCGGTGCGCCGTGGCGAACCGTGCACCTGCGGCGCGACCAGCGCCTGGACCTCGACGAGCAGCGGGCGGCTGCCCTCGAGCGTGGCCGCGACAGAGACGCCCGGCGCGCCGAGCGAGTCCGCCTCGAGGAAGGCGGCGCCGGGATCGGCCACCTCGCGCAGGCCGTCGGCGGCCATCTCGAACACGCCGACCTCCTCGGTCGAGCCGAAGCGGTTCTTGCTCGAGCGCAGCAGACGCAGGCCGGAGAAGCGCTCGCCCTCGAGCGTCAGCACGACGTCGACGATGTGCTCGAGCGTCTTTGGCCCGGCGAGCGTGCCGTCCTTGGTCACGTGGCCGACGAGGATCGTGGGCACGCCGTTTTCCTTGGCGTACGCCTGCAGGCGCGCCGCGGCCTCGCGCACCTGGCCGACGGATCCGGCCGGGCCGTCGAGCTCGTCCGTCGTCAGCGTCTGGATCGAATCGACGACGAGCAGCGCCGGCGCGATCGACTCGGCCGCGGCGATGATGCGCTCGACGTTGGTCTCAGGCAGGACGTCGATCGAGTCGCCCGCGCCGGCGCCGCGCCCGCCAGGCCCAACCGTCCGGCACGCATGCGCAGCTGTGCCGCTGACTCCTCGCCAGAGGCGTACAGGACGCGGCCCGTGCCGCCCGTCGCGCGCGCCACCGCGCCGCACACAGCGAGCACGAGCGTCGACTTGCCGATGCCCGGTTCGCCGCCGAGCAACACGAGCGAGCCCGGGACGATGCCGCCGCCGAGCACGCGGTCGACCTCTCTGATGCCGATGGCGATGCGGTCGCTGTCCGTCTCGTCAAGCTGGCTCAGGGGCGTGACGCGCGGCGCAGCCACCGGCGCGGCGCTCCTCCCCTTCGCGGACGCGCGGCCACGCTCAACGGGAGCCTCAACCATCGTGTTCCAGTTGCCGCACGAACGGCACTGACCTTCCCAGCGCAGGCTCGTCGCGCCGCACGTGCCACACACGTAGCGGGTGTCGAGCCGGGCCACTGGCTTAGGCGCTTGCCTCGACCGGGATCTTGTCCTCGAGAGGCGTGATCGACAGGCCGGCGTCTTCGCTCTTGTCGACGACAACGGTCATGCCCGGCTGGAAGCGGCCCATCAGCAGGCCTTCGGCGAGCTGATCCTCAACCATGTTCTGGATCACGCGGCGCAGCGGACGCGCGCCATAGTCGATGTCGTAGCCCAGCTTGATGATGTGGTCCTTGGCTTCCTGCGTGATCTGGAGCTCGATCTGCTGCGCCCGGAGCTGATCGCGCACGCGATCGAGGAGCAGCTCGACGATCACCCGGATCTGCTCGATCTGGAGCGAGCGGAAGACGACGACCGAGTCGACGCGGTTCAGGAACTCCGGCCGGAACTGGGTCTTGAGCTGCTCGAGAACCTTCTCGCGCATGCGGTCGTACTGACCCTGCTCTTCCTTGACCTGATCCGTGGCCACGGGCCGGAAGCCCAGGCTGGTGTCCTTGAGCAGCGACTTCGCGCCGACGTTGCTGGTCATGATGATGACCGTGTTGCGGAAGTCGACGCGGCGGCCCTTGGCGTCCGTGAGGTGCCCGTCCTCCAGGATCTGGAGCAGGATGTTGAACACCTCCGGGTGCGCCTTTTCGATCTCGTCGAGGAGCACGACGCTGTAGCTCTTGCGCCGGACGGCCTCAGTCAGCTGGCCGCCCTCGTCGAAGCCGACGTAGCCGGGAGGCGCGCCAACCAGACGCGAGACGTTGTGGCGCTCCATGAACTCGGACATGTCGATCTTGATCAGCGCGTCCTCTGAGCCGAACATGAACTCGGCCAGCGCCTTGGCCAGCCACGTCTTGCCGACGCCGGTGGGACCGAGGAAGATGAACGAGCCGATCGGGCGCTTGGGATCCTTGAGTCCGGCGCGGGCGCGGCGGACGGCCTTGGAGATCGTGTCGATCGCCTCGTCCTGGCCGATGACCTTCTCGCGCAGCGCGTCCTCCATGTGCATCAGGCGCTCGGATTCCTCCTGCGCGATGCGGGTGACCGGAATGCCGGTCCACATGGCGACGACCTGGGCGATGTCTTCGTCGGTGACTTCTGATGCCTCCGCCTGGCGCGTCGCGTTCCAGGCGGCGCGCAGCGTCTCCATCTGGTCCTTGGCCTGCGCCTCTGCGTCGCGCAGGTTGGCGGCGACCTCGTAGTCCTGGTCGTTGATCGCCGCTTCCTTTTCCTTGGTCACGCGGTCGAGCTCGCGCTGAGCTTCCTTGAGCTCAGGCGGAGCGCTCGCCGTGCGCAGTCGGACGCGGCTGGCGGCTTCGTCGATCAGGTCGATCGCCTTGTCGGGCAGGTGGCGGTCAGTGATGTAGCGAATCGACTAGATCGGCCGCGGCGCGCAGCGCGTCGTCGGTGATCTTGACCTTGTGATGCTCTTCGTAGCGCGAGCGGATGCCGAACAGGATCTCGACCGTCTGCTCGAGCGTGGGCTCCTCGACCATGACCGGCTGGAAGCGTCGCTCGAGCGCCGCGTCGCGCTCGATGTACTTGCGGTACTCGTCGAGCGTGGTCGCGCCGATGCACTGCAGCTCGCCGCGCGCCAGCGGCGGCTTGAGGATGTTGGCAGCGTCGATCGCGCCCTCGGCCGCGCCGGCGCCCACGAGCGTGTGCAGCTCGTCGATGAACAGCACCGCATCGTTCGTCGAGCGCAGCTCCTCGATGATCTTCTTGAGCCGCTCCTCGAACTCGCCGCGGTACTTGGTGCCGGCCACGAGCGAGCCGATGTCGAGCGTCAGGACGCGCTTGTTGATGAGCGTCTCCGGCACATCGCCCGCGACGATGCGCTGGGCCAGGCCCTCGGCGATGGCCGTCTTGCCCACGCCGGGCTCGCCGATCAGCGCCGGGTTGTTCTTCGTCCGGCGGCTGAGGATCTGGATGACCCGCTCGATCTCCTTCTCGCGGCCGATGACCGGGTCGATCTTGCCGGCGCGAACCGCGTCGGTCAGGTTGATGCCGAGCTGGTCGACGGTGGGCGTCTTGCTGGCGCGCTTGGTCTCCGTCGCGGGACCGGCGCTCGAGCTCTGTGACAGGACCCGGATGACCTCGTGGCGAACCTTGTCCAGGTTGACGCCCAGGCTCTCGAGCACGCCCGCAGCGATGCCCTCGCCCTCACGCACAAGCCCCAGCAGGAGGTGCTCCGTACCGATGTAGTTGTGGCCGAGTCGGCGCGCTTCGTCGATGGCGAGCTCGATCACCCGCTTGGCGCGCGGGGTGAGCCCGACCTCACCGACGACCGGGCGATCGCCGCGGCCGATGATGAACTCCACCGCGGTGCGAACCTTGGCGAGCTCCACGTTCATGTTCTCGAGCACGCGCGCGGCGACACCTTCGCCCTCGCGCACGAGACCCAGCAGCAGGTGCTCCGTGCCGATGTAGTTGTGGTTGAACCGCTGCGCTTCGTCCTGAGCAAGTGTCAGGACCTTGCGCGCGCGGTCCGTGAACTTGTCGAAGCGATCCATCCTGCGCCTAAATCCCCGATCAGGACGCTTAGACGCGCCCTTTTTCGAATGCTAACACTGGCGGCGGGGCCGCCGACCCCTCTCCGGTACCTCCCCGGAGACGGCACCGGTTGGTACCTAAGTGCCCTTAAATGATCACCGCGCAGGCCGTCTGGCGAGCCGCGATTGGACAGCGAAATGGCTAAAGAAACGCCAACCGCCGGCGCCGCTGAGCGTCGTCGGGGCGATTCGTGTCGTGGACCTGAAGATTGTCGCGCGACTCGTCGGATCGCGCACGCGAGCTACTTGGCGGTGTCGTCCTTGTCGGCGCCTTCCGCCGGAGCTGCGTCGTCGGCACCCTCAGCGGGGTCCGAGCCGGTCTCCGGTAAAGCGCTGTCCTCGTCAGCCGCTGCCGCTGCCGCGCTGGCCTTGGCGCTCGCCTTGCCCCGCTTGGGCGCGGGCTTAGCCTGTGCCGCGGGGGCTTCCTCAGCCGCCTCGTCGGCGACTGCGGCAGGCTCATCGGCGGCTGCTGCGGCTGCCTCGGCTGCCTCGGCAGTGGCCTCCGCGGCCAGAGCCTCAGCCACGGCCTCTTCGGCGGGCGCCTCTGCGAGCTGCCTCAGCGGCGGGTGCCTCAGCGACCGCTTCCGCGGCCTCAGTCTCGACCGCGGCCTCCGTCACGGGGGCCTCGGCAGCAACCTCCTGCTCGGGAGCAGTGGTCAGCTCGGCTTCCGCCGGCTGCGACGCACCTTCCTCCGCTTCCTCGCCCTCGACCGAGCCGCGCGCAGCCTCAGTCTCCGCCATCTGCTGGCGGACCTGGGCGAACGCGGCAGCGAGCGTGTTGTCGATGCCGCCCTCCGGCTCCTGGACAGCCTGGCTCATGTCGTAGCCACGGGCCTCGCGCGGTCGGCGCTCACGCGGCGCAGCCGGACGCTCCGGTCGTGCCGGCGCCTCCTCAGCCTGCTTGAGGCTGAGACCCAGGCGATGGCGCTCCTGCTCGAGCGAGATGATCTTGAGCTTGAGCGTCTGGCCCTCGTGGACCACGTCGCCCGGATGGGCCACGCGCTGATGCGACAGCTCGCTGATGTGGATCAGGCCCTCGAGACCGTCGCGGACGCGGACAAACGCGCCGAAGTTGACGATCTTGGTGACCGTGCCATCGATGATGTCGCCGACCTTGAGGTCCGCGACGGTCGAGCTCCACGGATCCGGCTGCAGCCGGCGGATTGACAGGCTGATGCGGCCGCGCTCGTGGTTGATGTCGATGACCTCGGCCTCAACCTCCTCGCCGACGTGGTAGCCGGACTCAGGGTTGTTGACCTTGTTCCACGACAGCTCGCTCTTGTGGACGAGTCCGTCGATGCCGCCCAGGTCGATGAACACGCCGAACGGCGCGATCGAGCGGACGGTGCCGGTGACCTTCTGGCCAACCTGGAGGCTGCTGAACAGCTCGTCGCGCTTCTCGCGGCGCTCCTCGTACAGCGCGACCTTCTCCGACAGGATCAGTCGGTTGGCCTTGCGGTTGACCTCGAGGATCTTGAGCCGCAGCTTGCGCCCGACATATGGCTGGAGCTTCTCTGCGATCTCCTGCGCCGCGTCACGAGGCTGCTCGTTCTGCGGTCGGCGCGGGAAGTCGACGATCTGGCTGATGGGCACGAAGCCACGGATGCCGCAGTCGACGATCAGGCCGCCCTTGTTGTGGTCGATGACCGGGCGCTTCGATGATCACGCCCGCGTCGAGCTGCTCCTGCATCGATCGCCACTTGCGCTCGAGCCCGGCGCGCCGGAGCGAGAGCACTGCGTGGCCTTCCGGCGACTCAGGCTGGAGAACGTAGACCAGGACCACGTCGCCGATGCTCAGCTGCGGCTGTGACTCCGTGTTACGGCCGTACAGCTCGCGGTTGCTGATGACGCCCTCTGACTTCGCGCCGATGTCGACCAGGATCTCGTCCTTGTCGATGCGCACGACGGAGCCCTCGACCACGTCGCCGTGCTTGAGGCTGCGGATCTCCGTGGCCTGCTCGTTGAGCAGCTCTTCCATGGTGGTCGGCTCGGGGCCTTCGTAGACGCGCGGTGCCGGCTTGGCCGGGACCACCGGTGCCGCCGGTTCGTCGACCGCGGCCGGCGCCAGGTCCACGTCCGCGACTGCCTCTTCGTCGGCGTCTGCATCTGCGTCCGCGGCCACAGCATCGGCAAGGTCGGCCTCGCCAACGGCGGCGACGGCCAAACCATCATCAACGTCGTCGACCGCGGCTTCAACGTCAGCGCTCAACTCGGCTGTGTCGTCCGGGACCGCCTGCGCTTCATCTGCCACAGCGGCGGTTTCGACAGAGTCGTCCGCGGCGGGTGCGTCTGCGGTCTCGACTGGCGTCAGCGACTCGTCGACGGCAGCGGTCGCCTCAACGGCGTCGCTGGCCTCAACGGCAGCGGTGGCCTCAACGGCGTCACTGGCCTCAACGGCAGCGGTGGTCTCAACGGCGTCGCCGGCCTCCACGGCCATGTCGGCGGTTGCCTCGAGTGTGTCAGCGGCTGCGCCGGCTGTGCTGTCAGCGGTGTCGACGGCGTCGGTCATTGCGGCCGTCGTGTCTGCCGGCGTCTGCGGAACCTCTGTTTCGGCCGCGGTCTCTGAAGCCTGCGCCTCAGCGGCCTGCGTATCGGCCTCCTCGGTCCCTTCCATGCGCTCTACGGTCAATTCTGGTGATGCCTCCGATCAAAAGCTCCCCGAGGTAACAACAAGACCCGAGCAGCACGCCCGGGCCTCCGATACTGGTGGGGTGGTCTTCCGTGTCCTTGATCGGGCTCTTCAGACTCCTTCCGTAACGTAGGCGCGCGCGAGCTCTTCCTGATGCTCCCCGTAGGGCCGGGGCATCTTACCACGCACGTGAGCGCGCCTACAATCGCGCGCCATGCCTTCGTTAAGCGTATTGCAGTGTCCCATTTGAGCGTAAGTCGTGCCTGAGCTACCGGACCTGGCGATCCTCGCCGACGCGCTCGACGAAGCGCTGGCGGGGCGGCGAATGACGGGCGCGAAAGTGCCCCAGACACTCGTCCTGCGTGGGACGCCGGATGAGCTGGCCGCATTCGATGGTCAGCTGCTGCGCTCGATCCAGCGCCGGGGGAAGTTCCTCGTCTTTCAATTCGAGCGCGATCGGATCGTGTTCAACCCAATGCTTACCGGGAGGCTCGGCCTGGCAGTTGCGGGGGCCAAGCCCTGGCCGCAATGGGCGGCCGCGTTGTACTTCGGCGCGGCGGGAGAGGGAGCTGAATCGCTGCACGACTGGCCAGGCGACGCTGATTGGCTGCCGCGACGCGACCTGGGCGTCGAGTTGCGTTACCGGGACGCGACGCGGATGGGCAAGATCTATCTCGTTCCGGCCGGCGTCGCGCGACCGATCGCGGGCTGGGATGAGCAGGGCCCCGACGCGGACGATCCATCTTTGACGCTCGAGTCAATGGCGCGCGCGCATAGCCAAATACAGCGGGGAGCTGAAGAACCTGCTGCGCAACCAGGAGTTCGTGGCCGGCATAGGCAATGCCTATTCGGACGAGATCCTGTGGGCCGCGCGGCTCGCGCCGTACCGCAAGCGCTCATCGCTCGCCGCCGACGAGGTTGACGCGCTGTACGCGGCGGTGCGCGAAGTGCTGCCGTGGGCGATCGCGGAGATCCACGAACTCGTGCCACCACGGCTCGAGGTCGAGCAACGTGAGTTCCTCAAAGTCCATCGCAAGGGCGGCGAAGCGTGCCCGCGCTGTGGCACGCGGCTGTCCCAGGTTCAGTGCCGGTGGCTCCGACACGACTTTCTGCCGCGGCTGCCAGCGCTAGGAATCAATAACGCCCCGGCGCAGCAGGTGCGCGGGGCGCTGGTTGGGAGTCAAAAAGGATCCTGGCGACGACCTATTTTCCCGAGGGGCTACCCCCTGAGTATCTTCGGCGCTGGAGAGCTTAACTTCCGTGTTCGGGATGGGAACGGGTGTGGCCTCTCCGCTGGAGTCACCAGGATCCTTTATGAAGTGACGACGTGATCAGCGATCTTCAAGAATGATGATTACCGGACCTCACAGCCGGCCCATTTGGGTCAGCTGTTGAAAGAGGTCAAGCCCTCGACCATTAGTACGGCTCAGCTGCACTGGTTGCCCAGCTTCCACCTGCCGCCTATCAAACAGGTCATCTCCCTGTGGTCTTACCCGGTTGACCCGGTGGGGAACCTCATCTCGAGGCGAGCTTCGCACTTAGATGCTTTCAGTGCTTATCCCAACCGAACTTGGCTACCCAGCGATGCCCTTGGCAGGACAACTGGCACACCATAGGTTCGTCCACTCCGGTCCTCTCGTACTAGGAGCAGCTCCTCTCAAGTTCCCTACGCCCGCGATGGATAGAGACCGAACTGTCTCACGACGTTCTGAACCCAGCTCACGTACCGCTTTAATTGGCGAACAGCCAAACCCTTGGGACGTACTTCCGCCCCAGGATGCGACGAGCCGACATCGAGGTGCCAAACAGGGTCGTCGATGTGAACTCTTGGACCCTATAAGCCTGTTATCCCCGGGGTAGCTTTTATCCGTTGAGTGATACCCCTTCCACTCGGAGGTACCAGATCACTAAGCCCGACTTTCGTCTCTGCTCGACTTGTCTGTCTCGCAGTCAAGCTCCCTTATGCCTTTGCACTCTTCGGCTGGTTTCCATTCAGCCTGAGGGAACCTTTGGGCGCCTCCGTTACATTTTAGGAGGCGACCGCCCCAGTCAAACTACCCGCCTGACACTGTTCCGCGCCCGGATCACGGGTCGCGGTTAGAACCGAAATTCAACAAGGGTGGTATTTCAACGTTGGCTCCACCGAAGCTAGCGCTCCAGCTTCACAGCCTCCCACCTATCCTACACATGCTAAACCCCAATCCAATGACAGGGTGTAGTAAAGCTCCACGGGGTCTTTTTGCCCTATCGCGGGTAACATGCATCTTCACATGTACTTCAATTTCGCCGGATCCCTCGTTGAGACAGCGCCCAGATCGTTACGCCATTCGTGCGGGTCGGAACTTACCCGACAAGGAATTTCGCTACCTTAGGACCCTTAT
>CAVQDZ010000005.1:0-19777 GCA_963711405.1 uncultured Chloroflexia bacterium | reverse complement strand
AACGCGCTCGGGCTGATCGGCGCTGGGCTGCGCCGGGCTGTTGGAGATCGTGTGGGCCACTGACGGCAGTTTAGGCGAGTGGCAGCAGGCGTCGGATCATGGCCGGCTCACAGCGGGCCCACGACGAACCAAGTGGGCATCTCGCCTTTGCCCTTGAGATCGACGAGACCGCGCGCCTCGAGCAAGAATTCGGTTTCGATCGCGCGCGCGACGGGCTCAGAGACTTGGATGCGGTCCGTTGCGGACGTCGTCTCAAGCCTGCTCGAGACGTTCACCGTGTCGCCCCACAGGTGATAGGCATACCTCCTGGTGCCAATCACGCCCGCGACAACGGCACCCACGTTGATGCCGATGCGGATGTGCCAGTCCCCTTGCGTGGCCAAGACCGCAGCGACCATGTCCTGTGCGAGTCGGGTCACCGCAACGCACGGATCGATGCCCGTGTCCTCGAAGCCCGCTGCGGCCATGTAGGCGTCGCCAATCGTCTCGATCTTGTCCACGCCGTACGTTTCAGAGGCGTCATCGAACTGCGTGAACAGGCCGTTGAGCTGGGAGACGAGCTCCGCCGGCTCAAGGCGGCCGGAGATTCCTGTGAACCCGACGAAGTCGCTGAGCAGCACGCACACATATGGGTAACGGTCAGCGATCAGCGTCTCGCCAACCTCGAGTCGGGCGACGATGCGCGCTGGCAGCACATTGAGCAGGAGATCCCTGGAACGCCGACGCTCAACGTCGAGATCGTCCATGAGCCGGTTTAGGAGCACGGCGTTGCCGTCGCGGATCAGCTCGCTCTGCTCGAGCGTTGCCTCAAGCCGTTTGAGGCGCCGTTCCAGGCGCAGGTTCTCCCTGACAAGATCGTCGGTCACGTGCCGAGCAGCAACGTCACGAAAGTCTCATTCAGGAAGTGGCTCGATTCATCGCCACCGGTAGGGGCGATCTCGCCGACGCAATACATGCCGGCAATGGGCAGTGACACGGGCAGGATCGCGCGCGCCGACTCGACCTCCTCGCCTGTGCGCGTCCCCAGCAGGTACTTGCGCACGGCGCACGAAAAGATGAGTGCGCCACTCGGGGTGGACGTGGCCGGGAATGCCTCCATGGCTCGAGTCAGCGCATCGGCAGTCGCGGCGAGCATCTGGTCGGGGCTGGTCGTCGTCAGCTGCACCGTCGCGCCGACCGGCACGCCGCCCGGGATGGTCAGCGACCCATGAACGGTGCCCGCCAGCACGACGCGCAGGTACCAACCATCCGTGCCCGGATCCTGGATCGCAAGCGGATTGCCCAGCGCGCCGGGGCCGGTCAGGTCGAGATAGCTCGCTGCCCACTCGCCTGCTGGCTTGCCATCGATCTCGTGGATCGAGCCATAGTCGGAACGCGTGACGATCCCCTGCGCACCGAGCGTCCGCCAGCCCATGCCGACCGTCGTCGAGTAGGCGACTGGGCCGGCCAGAATGAGAATGGCGAGGCTGTTAGTCGAGACGCGGTCGTTGCAGAACTGGTACGTGGGAGACTGGCCGCCAAGATCGTGGCGGCCGGCCGCGCCGCCGACGATCAGCACATTTGCGGGCAGCTGGTCGTGCAGAGCCTCAATCGCGCGCTGCCCGTTGAGTGGCTCGCTCAGGACAATGCACACCTTCGAATTCACAATTCGTCTGCCCGAGCGCTTCGCTCACGGCAGCGCGCGCGGCCGCGACCGGGTCCGTGTCAAGGCCATCGCCGAAACCGACCGACGCGTCTACTTCGTCAGAGGCGAACAACGCGAGCACGACGGAGTCCTCGCCATAGCCGAATTCGGATGTCATCTCCGCCGCGGACGTCGTACCTATCAGGTCTAGGCCTGGGAATGCGCGACGGACTTTCGCCTGAAGCGATGGGTCGAAGCTGTCCTGGGCTACAAAGAGAACGCCCGCTTGCGGCTGTTGTCCGTTGAGCTGGGCGCGGCATTGCTCGATGGCGGCGGCCACGGCCGTCGTCGCGTCGATGTCGTCGCTCTGGCCGACGGCCATGGTCAACATGCGCTGCCCTTCAGGCTGTTTGCGCGCCTCGCGCGCGTGATCTTTAAGTTGCCGTGCACCCACCGTCGACCGGTGACGCCCGCGTGCCCAACGAGATGATCGACTCGGACCAGGCCGATCCGCGGCACCCGGCGATCAGCGTTTATCGCTGCTTCCTTCCGGACCTGACGAGGTTCACACGTCGCCGCTGCGCGGGACCCGGTCCTCAACGTCGATCTCCCCGTCAGCATCCGCGAGCGCGGGCCTTGGGTGGGAATTCAGCCCTGCTAGAGCGGATTGCAGGTACAGGGCACCGCTAGTTCCCCGCCTAGCACGGCCGACCAATTCTACAGGTGGCGAGATCGCCACCACCGGGTGGCACTTGCATGGAACGCACGATCCATCCGTCGAAGCCTTGGTGGTGCCGCCGCCGGGGGTCGTCCGCGCCACGAAGAGTCGCATCGGAGTAGTCCGCTGGCGCATTGGTCGGTCGACGGACGATCGTTCGTGCGCCATGCGCACGTTTCGTAGTCGGTGATGCCCTGGTTGCCGTGGTCGCCAGAGGTTCTCGTTCCGCACCGGACAGGTCGTGCGTCTGGCGCAAGTCGGGCCTTCTGGCGCACGCGTGCCGAGGCGGAGGTGGCGGAGAGGGTGGGATTCGAACCCACGATGGGTTGCCCCATACGGCATTTCCAGTGCCGCGCCCTAGGCCACTAGGCGACCTCTCCGTCGACGGAATCGGGGGCAAATCAGATGGACTGGCGGAGAGGGTGGGATTCGAACCCACGGTGCTCTCGCACACCGCTTTTCGAGAGCGGCACCTTCAACCACTCGGACACCTCTCCGCGCTGAGAGGATACCAAGCGACCCGCTGCACCAGCCCGCGTTGAAAGTTTGCGGTTAGGCGCGCGCGGCTGGAGCCGGAATTGGCGGGCGCGCGGCGTCGCGGATCTCAGCCGCTTCGCGCTGCATGATTCCGGAGACGACCTCGAGCCGACGCGGCAGCACCTTGCCCGACGCGAGCTGAAGCGCCGACCCTGCCGCGCCGCTCGCGGCATCCGGCATAGCGAAGACGAGACCGTCGACGTTTGACTCGAGCAACGCGCCGACGCACATCGCGCACGGCTCGACGGCGGTGAAGATGACCACGCCGCTCAGATCCGACCGACTCAGCTTCCTGGCCGCCTCACGGACCACGACCAGGACCGCGTGCGCCGTGGGATCGCCGCTGCTCACGACCTGGCAGTGCCCGCGCGCGACGAGGGCTTCGTTCAGGACGGCGACCGCGCCGTCAGCGGTCTCGCCCTTGGCCGCGGCCGCACGCGCCTCGCTTAATGCCGCGCTCATGTACAGCTCGTAATTCACCGGCCGATCGTACAACCCTGCAAAACACGGGGAACGTTGCGCACATGCGCGATCATTAGTCATAGATCGCCGTGAAGCTGGAACAACGCATGTCCGCCATCAGGTGGGCCCTGATGATTGCCGGGGGTATCGGGGCTGGGTTGATCCTTGCCTTCACCGTTGTCCAAAGCGGTCATTTCGACACCGGCAGCATGGGTGCGGGCCAGGACGCGCACGCGTATTGGCGCGCCATCCGCGTCCCTCCGTACACCTCGAATGCCGGCGATTTCGGCGCGTACCTCTATTCGCCGGCCTTCCTGCAGGTCCTCGATCCAATCCTCAGCCTGCGCTGGGATCAGTTCCTGCCGCTGTGGGCCGGCCTGTTGATGGCGACGCTGCTGATCCTGACCGGGCCGGTGCTCTTCGTCTTCGCTCTTCCGCTCGCCTTTTTCGAGATCTGGGGCGGCAACGTCCATCTGCTCCTGGCGCTCGCGATCGTGCTCGGCTTCCGCTGGCCGGGCACATGGTCGTTTGCCCTGCTGACCAAGGTCACGCCGGGCATCGGCCTGCTCTGGTTCGCCGCGCGCAAGGAGTGGCGCAAGCTTGCGATCGCACTGGGCACCACGGCCGCAATCGTGGCCGTGTCGCTCGCCATCGACCCGAACCTGTGGCGATCGTGGATCGAGCTGCTCTTCCGCGAGGCGGGCGGCACGGCATCTGAGGGCCACATCCCGATCCCACTGCTGTGGCGCTTGCCTGTTGCTGCGGCGCTGGCGATCTACGCCGGGCGCACGGACCGCAAGTGGCTTCTGCCCGTCGTCGCATTCATCGCCATGCCCGTCCTGTGGTGGGGCAGCCTGAGCGTGCTGATCGGCTGTGTCGCGCTCGAGCGTGAGCGACTCGAGAACATCGTCCTGTCCACGCTGGCGAGCATCCCGCCGTGGCTGCGCGGCCATCTCCCACGCCGCACGACGCGCCGTCAGGAAGGCCTTCTGCCTGAGCCAAAGGCGTAGTCCTGTTCGTTTGGGCGAGTCCGGGTAAAGTCGGCGCGACGAGAGAAACCTGAGGGTGGAAGGGAATTCGATGACTGCTGCGGACGTTTTCGAGGTGCCCGGGCTCAACCTGAGTCCGCGAGCGAAGCTCGAGATCCTGTTTGCCACCCTGCTGGCGCTCTTTCTTGTCGCGCTCGACCAGACCATCGTCGGCGTCGCGCTGCCGCGCATCGTGACCGACCTTCACGGTGACTCGCTGTACACGTGGGCGATCACGATCTACCTGCTGACGTCAACCATCAGCGGCCCTGTCTACGGCAAGCTGTCCGACCTCTTCGGCCGCCGCCCGATCATCCTGTTTGCGATCAGCCTGTTCGTCGTCGCATCCGTGCTCGCCGCGTTGAGCCAGGAGATGTGGCAGTTCGTGGCGGCAAGAGGTCTGCAAGGTTTGGGCGCCGGCGCCATCTTCCCGGTGGCCTTCGCCACGCTCGCCGACCTGTACACGCCCGCCGAGCGCGGCAAGTACGCCGGCTATTTCGGCGCCGTGTTCGGGCTGTCGTCGATCCTGGGGCCGGCCGTCGGCGGGATCATCACCGACACCTGGGGTTGGCACTGGATTTTCCTGATCAACGTGCCCATCGGCGCGATCTCGTTCTTCATGATCTACCGCCTGCTGCCGACTTTCCGCAACGCCTACACCACACGCACGATCGACTACGTCGGCGTCGCCCTCTTCACCGGAGCGATCGCACCCATGCTCGTCGGGCTGACCAACAAGCAGCCCGGCGTCGAGTGGACGGACCCGTGGGTCGGTGGCTTGATCCTTCTGGGCGCCATCCTGGGCGTGATCTTCGTGTTCTGGGAGAGGCGCTTCGCGGAGCCGCTCATCCCGCTGCACCTGTTCCGCATCCGGACGTTCACGATCTCTGTCACGGCCATGTTCCTGGCCGCGTTCGGCTTCTTTTCCGCGATCGTGTTCCTGCCGCGCTGGTTCCAGGTTGTCGCCGGCGCGACCGCGACAGAATCGGGCTACAACCTTCTGCCGCTGCTCGGCGCACTGATCATCAGCGCCACTCTTTCTGGCCAGATCGTCGCGCGTACCCATCGCTACAAGCTGCTCGTGCTCGTGTCGATGCTGACGCTCGCGGTTGGCCTGTATCTGCTGACCAACCTGCACGCGGATACGGACAGGCCGGTGCTGTGGATCTGGATGATCGTCGCCGGACTGGGCATCGGGCCTTCGTTTGCCGTGTTCACGCTCATCGTGCAGAACGCCGTGCCGCCCCGCGAGATCGGCACCGCGTCAAGCAGCCTGACGTTCTTCCAGCAGATTGGGGGAACCGTGGGCCTGACCATCGCGGGCACGATCTTCGCCTCGAAGCTGATCGAGGAGATCCCCGGCCAGATGGTCAAAGCCGGCGTGCCTCAGCCGATCGTCGATCAATTCCAGGCGCAAGGTGGCGGCGGACTCGACCTGACGGGCACCGGCGATCTTGGCCAGCGCATCCTTGACAACGTGCCGGCGCAGTTCCAGAGCTTCGTGCAGCCGTACATCGACAACATCGTGGCCGGCATCCACGAGGCTTTCTCCGTCGCGCTCGGCGCCACCATGTGGCTCGGGATCGGCGGCGCGCTCATCGCCGCGGTCGTCGTCCTGTTCCTGAAGGAAGTTCCCCTGCGATCGACATACGACATGCCCGCCGAGGAGCATTCCACGAGCGATCCGGCGGAGGCCACACCGGCCGGCGCCTGAGGAACGAACTTACGGCCCGAGGCCGAAGTAGCGTTCCACGATCGCGCCGATGTCGTCGAGGCCGACACTGCCGTCGACCTGTATCAGCGCGAGGTTGCGAGCGGCGGCCTCGCGTCGAATGTGCTCGTTGACGAGCAGGTCGCGTTCGATGAGGTTCGCCACGGCGCGCTCTCGATCGCTGACTTCAACGGTCGACAGCTTCTGACGCCGAGCGACAGAGGCGCGCTTGAACGCCTCCGTTGGGACGAGCCAGATCGCTCGACGTTGGTCGGGCGCGACAGGCGCGATGATTTCAGGAAAGAAGCCGACACCCTCGGCGACGATCGGAGCGTCGGTGGGCAAGGCACGCAGGTCCTCGAGCACAAGGTCGAAACGTTCGCTCCACGACGCGACGGCGTAGCGCGCCATCTCCTGCGGGGAGTGGCTTAACCACCGCTCATCGGGCGTCATGTGCTCGGGTTTGCCCGGCCCAGAGCTCAGGATGCCTGACCCGATCGGCGCGCTCGAAGTGATCCGGCTCGTGGCGGTCAAGGTGATACACCGCGTAGCCGTGGCGCTCGCCGATGAGATCCGCAACAGACGTTTTGCCTGAATCGGTCCCGCCACCGATCCACAGGACGCGCTCCAGGATCGAACCCGTCAAACGCTCGTCAGCCAACCTCCGCGGCCAGGCGACCCTTCGCGATCGCGACCTGGAACGCCTGGTAGTCGGTCTCGTTCTGGTTGGCGTAGGTCTCCGCGAAGTCGGCAATGGCGCCATCGAACGTGTCGCTCGTACCAAGATAGGCCGAGATCGCAACGGAATCACCGGTGCGCGCGTGTGCCGCGGCAAGCGCCCAGGCACACAAACCGCCGTAGAAGGCCATCCCCGGTGGCTGGAGAGTGGCCGTGTCGACCGACGCCTTCATGTCCCATAGCTGGCGGAAGTAGTAGTCGCGCCCGCCGGGGCCGCGACACCAACCCAGGAAGATGTCCGAAGTGGCCTGCATGAGCCGCTGGCCCACGACGACTCGTTCGCCGTGGTTGCTCGGACCACTCGTCGTTACGTACGGCTCGAGCACGGAGGCGGTTGCCTCCTTGGCCTGGAGGATGAGCGGATCCTGCTCGTCGCGGCCCTGGAGCGCGATCACGAAGCAGCGTGTGCCCACGCTACCGACGCCCACGACTTTGAGCGCAAAGTCGCCGAACCTGAAGCGCTCGAGGAACATCCGCAGCGACTCGGGCATCGTCGCGCGGTACTCATCGAAGACGTGGTTGAGCACTGCGGCGCCGTCGGGCAAGTCCACGTGCTGGATGACCGGGGGGTCGTCGTTGAACGCGATGTGGCCGTCGACGATACGCGTCAGCTTGCTCGCAGCCTTCATCGTGTCGCGACCACGCGCCTTGTCAAAGAAGGCGGCGAGCCGAGCCTCACCGGTCGCGACTCCGGCCTTGTTGGTGGCCAACTCCAAGAGGGCTTTGCGAATGTCGGCTTCTGTCAACCCCGAGTACCAGACATCGAGCAGGCGCATCCCGGCAAAGCGGGCCATCCACTCACGGTACGTGCGCACGGTCGCCATGGCTGCGGTTCGAGTCTGGCCCGCAGTGAACCTGTTTGACCTAGACGCGACGACGACACTCGTGGCGAGGCGTTTGACGTCCCACTCCCACGGAGCTGGGAACGTCTCATCGAAGTCGTTCTGATCGAAAACAATGTGGCGCTCAGGCGAGGCGTAGATGCCGAAGTTGGACAGGTGCGCGTCGCCCCCGGCCTGAACAATGATGTCCGTTGACGGGGTGGTCGACAGGTCGTACGCCATCACCGCCGGCGTGCCGCGGTAGTAGGCGAAGGGCGACTCCGCCATCCGTCCGTGGCGAAGTGGGATCAGAGCCTGGAGTCGATCGGCCTCTTGCTTCTCCAGGATCGCGATCGGATCGCGGTCCTTGTGTGGCTCGAAGGTCGCGTGGCTGGTGCGCGGAATGCGCTTGCGCTCCTTGCGCCCCTCGGTTTGACGCTCCGGCGGGCTCACCCACGGCCGTGGCGTCCACACATCGCCCTCGCGGGGGGCCTCGACCTTCCACACGGCCTTGTAGTCCAGGAGGTCGCGTGTCAGCTTGAAGTTTTCTGATTGGCGCCGTTGAGCAGCCGTGTCGGTGGTCGTGGCGGGACGACTAGTTTCGGTCGCCTTGGCGGGACGACGAGTTTCGGTCGCCTTGGGGGGACGACGAGACGAGGAGGCAGTCACGTGGCGAACCCTAGCGCGTGAAAACCATGTCGCGTCACCCGTCGCGGATGAGCCGACCGTCGTTGGATCACGACGCGGCCGGAGAAGTTGGACCGGGCTCACCGGCGACGCTGGCGCATTGCGCTGACAGTTGCGCACCATCGTCCGTCATCGAGTAGTGCTTGAAACTGCCCGGGATCCAGCCGCCGACTTGCGAGGCGAGCTCGTTCATCTCGTAAAACGTGTCTGAGCCATTGGCCAGATCGATCGCCCACGTGCCGATGTCCTGCGTGCCATCCAAACCGGGTCCTTCCAGGTCGCCCGACAGGAAGAGCGTGTGCTCATAGTCATTCGAACGGACGTAATACACGTTGCGCACGCTGAAGCCGGAATTGATCGCCAGGCCCAGCTGGCCGATGGTGCCGCCGTCCGCGGGGACGCAGCGCGCGTCGGCCGGCGTAGGTTGGGGCGTTGCCGGCGGACCCATTGAACAAGCAACGGCAACGAACGTCACCAGGAGCATTCCGACCAGCAGTTTGGCGCGACGGATCTCAGGCACAGGCTCACCCTATAACCGATGGCCCTGAGGAGGAGTAATGGCGCGCCCGGCGGGACTCGAACCCACGGCCTTTAGGTCCGCAACCTAACGCTCTATCCACTGAGCTACGGGCGCATGGCCGGCGGAACCGGCCGTGCCCAAGTCTAGCAAGAGCCGGCCTCGGTCCGATTCAGTGACTGAAGGGCATTTTCCAAATCGGGAATGCTGCCGCCCGAGCAGGCGGAATGGCGGCGGTCGCGGGCTCCCCAACGTCGAAGTGGATGCGCGGCATATACGAGATGCACGTGGAGTCAGGTGCGACGTCAGGGTCGGCCATGAAGGCCGTTGCTATCCCGCGCTGGCAGCTGATGTCACCGCCGTTGAAGTCGAACAGCTGGATGTGTCCGCGATTCGGGAACGTATACGCAAATCCGTTCGGGAAATGGCGTGCCTGACCGAGGATGTGCCCTGCGTCGACTGGGGCGTTGTCCCACTCGCCGCGCACGGTTAGGACGGGAAGGTTGCTGGCGATATAGCCGTGCCCTGCTGGGTCCGATCGCCCAACATCCCACTGTGCGCACTGCTGCCGGTCGTGCTTCAGGTCGAAGAAACGCGCCATCTTGGGGGCCTTCGCGATCGCGGAAGCGATCGTTGCTGGATTTTGGAAGGCATATGCGTCGCGGCAACGAGAGGCCCAGGTCCGACCCTGGGCCAGGAAGTCGTTCACCGGTACGGGCGCGTCGAGAACGATGCCGGCTACGTAATCGAGGATGTGGCCGCGAGCGAGAAAGTCGGCGATCCCCGGCAGCACCGAGGCACCATCGGGAAAGCCCGCGAGGTACGCTCCTTCGTCGAGGATGAACGCGCCGTCGAGGTGCCAGGTGACGTGGCCGCCACCGGCGACCGCGATGTCTGCGTCGACAGGATGCTGGTCGAGACGCCGCACCTCGTCGTAGAACCGCTGCTGAAGATCGGGATACGCGGCCGCGCAATCGGCCTGCCTCGCGCAGCCGCGGAAGGCCTTCTCCATCAGCTGGTTGCCGTAGACGTAGTAGTCGACCGTGGGCTGAAGGGCCCGAGTTACCTCCGAGTCGAGGATGACCGAGCGTATGCCTGCTGGATCTAAACGCATGAGCTCCAGGCCGGTCTCGCCGCCGGCCGAGAGCGCCACCAGGTTCCACTGGTCGATACCCATGGCCAGGCGCAGATCACGCATGTCGAGGGCGGCATCTATGAAGCCGTAGGCGCTCGGGTCGATCCCCTTGCCGACGAGCCGGTCGTGGCAGGCGCGCATCGCCGCCAGCCAGGCGGTCGCGGACGGGTCATTGGGGAAGTTGTCGATCTGAACCTGATCCAACTCTGGGCATCCCAGGAACGGTTTTGACGACCCTGTCCCGCGAATGTCCATGAGGATGATGTCGCGATTCTTCGCGTACTCGGCGCCCTTGAAGTACTCGATGCTGAATTGGTCGATGGCCGGGTAGTCCGGGCCGCCCATCGAGAACATGATCGGATCGGGCAGCGGGTGTCGCGCGCGCACGATCGCAATCGCAACCTTGATCGTTCTTGACGAACCGGCGGCCGTGCGCTTCTCAGGGACGATCAACATGCCACAGTCGACGTGGCGCGGCGTGTCCAGCGTTACCGGGCACGGTCCTGGTTGGAACGACGGCGCACCTGCAGCTCCGGTACTTCCGGGCAGGACGTTGACGTTTCCCGCGGCGAGGCTGGGCGCCGGCAGCGCTATCGCCACCAGAATGGCCAATATGGACGCCACGCGGACCAGATGCGCCATGACAGCGCTCCCTGAGTGACGATCGCCGCGATGCTGGCGGAGAGGGAGGGATTCGAACCCTCGGAGCAGGTTACCCCACTCAGCGGTTTAGCAAACCGCCGCACTAGGCCTCTATGCGACCTCTCCCAATCCGGGCTGCCGATGATAGCATCGGAAGTCTTCCCGCCCGCTCTGTCCGGGCCCGATCGATAGGTGTTTCGGCATGCCCAAACAGGTCGTCCTCGTCGGCCATCCGGTCTCGCACTCGCTTTCAGGTGAGCTGCAGCAGGCCGCTTTCGACGATGCCGGCGTCGACGCGCGCTACGAGCCGCTCGACGTCCCGTTGATGACGCTGCCCGAAACGATCGAGCTGCTGCGCGGCGACGACTACCTGGGTGCCAACATCACGGTGCCGTACAAGGAACGCGTCGTGCCGATGATGGATCGGCTGACCGATGAGGCGCAGGCAACCGGCGCGGTCGACACGATCACGCGCGAGTCAACGCGCCTGGTCGGTCACAACACTGACGTGGTCGGCTTCCGCGCGGCATTGGATGCTCTCGTTGGCCGCCAGAAGATGCCCCGCCAGGCAGTGATCATTGGTGCCGGAGGCGGTGCCCGAGCCGCGGTGTACGCCTTCCTGACGGGCGGCTTCCAGCGCGTGATCATCTTCAACCGGCACCTCCATCGAGGCGAGGGGCTGATCAAACACTTCGGGCGCAGCGCGGCGCACATGGAGCTGCGTGCGATGCCGTGGCACGAGTCGGTCATCGAGTCAGAGCTGGCCAAGACGAAGATCCTGATCAACGCGTCCGCGCTGTCCAACGCGGGCGAGCAGTCGCCCATCCCGGCGGAGTTGCTGCCACCCGACCTGATGGTTCTTGACCTGCTGTACATGCCGCGCGAGACGAAGCTGATGCGCGACGCACGCGCCGCCGGCGCGGCCGAGGTAATGAATGGCGACACGATGTTGCTGCACCAGACGGCCGCGGCATTCAACCTCTGGACGGGACGCGATGTCCCGCTCGATGTCCTCCAGCAGCGCCTCGACGACGTGCGCGAGCAGACCTCGGCGGAGGCCGAGGATGACGTGCCACACCAGGCCGCCGCAGCGGTGGCCGACTAACGGGCCATCTCTCCCGAGTCGTCGACCGGGCGGTCAACCGAACCGCCTTTCCAGGCGCGCTAGCCGCCCATGCCCGGGCGCGGACGCTGGTTGCGAACGCCCGACCGATTGATCTGCTCGTGGGCAGCGCGCTGTTCCGCGATTCATTCGTGCACGGCGGACGCGGCCATGTCGATCTGCCGCGACTCCGATCGGTCGGCTATGGCGTGGTGGGCTTGACGGTCGCGACGACCTGGCCCGACGTCGGCGGCTCGCTGTCGCGCTGGCATTTCCGCTCGCTCGGGCTACCCGGGCCGGCTGTCGGCTCGCGCATGGCCATCGCCAACTGGGTCATCGATCGGATCGAACGGTGGTGCGCTGAGTCGGACGGGCAGCTGGTCGTCGTGCGCTCGGCTCGGGACCTAGAGGTTTGCCTCGCGGAAAACGGTCCGGTCGGTGTCCTGCTCGGTGTCCAGGGCGGGCATGTGCTCGAAGGTGATGCCGGCAACGTGGCTCGATTGCGCGAGCGCGGCGTGCGCATGTTCGCGCCGGCGCACGTGATGGACAACGATGTCGTGGGTTCGGGCACGGGCCGCGTTGCCGGCGGGCTGAGCGCCTTTGGAGGCGAGGTTGTTGCGGAACTCGAGGCGCACGGCGTGATCGTGGACCTGGCGCACATGTCGCTCGCCGGCATCGAGCAGACGCTGCCGCTGCTCACGCGTCCGTTTGTGCTCAGCCACGCGGCGCTCCGTGACGAGTCGGCGCGGTCGGGGCGGGCGGGGCGCCTGTGGCGCTACAACGCGGCGACGCGCAATGTGCCTGAGACAGTGGCACAGGAGGTTGGCGCGCGCGGCGGGCTGTTCGGCGTCGTGATGGCCACGCAGCTGCTGGGCGGCACGACCCTCAACTCCGCAGCGCGCATGATCCGCCGCGCGCTTGATGCGGCCGGCGACGGGAATGTGGCCATTGGCTCGGACATGGATGGGGCACTGAAGATGCTGATCGACGCGGAGGGCTTGCCCGCACTGGCGGACGCGCTGCTCGCCGCCGGCGTCAGCACTGACGTCACCAGTGGCGTCATCGGCGGCAATGCCGCGCGCTTCCTACGGGCTAGTCTCAGCCAATGAGCATTTCCGCCTTTCGCGACGCGTTCGCGCATCACGTGTGGGCCACCGGCGTCGTGCTTGATACGTGCGCGACGCTGACGCCGGAGCAGCTGGCCACGCCGTGCCCGGGAACCTACGGCCCGATCATCGACACGCTCCGCCACATGGTCAAAGCGGACAGCTTCTACCTGTCCGTGATCACCGAAGGGCGGATCATGGAGATCGACGAGGATGCTCGGCTCAGCATCGCGCAGCTCGGGTCGGCGATGGCCGGCTACGCGGCCGAGTGGACGAACCTTCTGGCAACGGACGCCGACGCAGAGACGGACTCGGTGGAGCGCGGCGAGGGTTGGGAGTTTCATGCTCCTCTGGGGCTGCGACTGGCTCAAGCGATCCACCACGGGACCGATCACCGCAGCCAGATCTGCACCGCGTTGACGAGTCTGGGCGTAGAGCCGCCCGACATTGACGTCTGGGAGTACGGCTCGATCACTGAGCGCACGCGCGGAGTTGACCTGCGCTGAGGCTGCCCGTCAGCCTCCTTCGCGCCAAACGAAGCGGACGTCGGGCTCGCGCTCCGAGTTGCCCGCGCCGTCGGTCATCTCCGCGACGACAAAGTCGTTGCGCTCGTAGAAGCGGCGCGCACGGGCGTTGACCTGGAACGTCCACAGCTGCAGCTCGCCGTCGCTGCGCTCCTTGGCAAGGTCCAGCAAGCGCCGGCCAATCCCCTCGCCCTGGCGGTCGGTGGCCACGTACAGCTGTTCGACCCACCCCGGCTTGAGCGACATGATGGCGAGTATCTGATCGCCGTCATGGGCAAGCCAGCCTTCCGTCTTGGCTATCAGGATGTCGCGCACATAGCCCCGAACCGAGTCATCCGTATACGGGAAATTCACCGTTGGCAGGGCCGTCCGTCGCGACGAGATGAAGACGTCCGCGACGGCGTCGGCATCCGCGACGGAAGCCCGGCGCAACTCGACCGCCATCTCAGGGATCCGCGACGAAATGCGTGCCAGGCTCGGTCACGAGCGCGTTGGGCAGATCTGTAATCGTCCGTTGCCGGATGCGCCGCGTGACGTACAGCACGATCAGCCCTCCAATTACGTAGCCGCTGCCCTGGAGTATGAGCAACTGGACGATGCCGACTGAATTCCCGAACAGGCCGCCGAGCAGATTGCCGAAGACTATGCCTGCGGCACCGACGGTCATCATCAGTCCGACCACGCGGCCCCGATGCGTATCCGCTGTTTCCGTCTGTTGCATCGTCGTTCCGCCGACGCCCATCGCGGCGGTCGGGACACCCACGATGACCATGCCCACGACAGCCGGCCACACGATCGGGGCAAGTAGTGGATAGGTGAACAGGACGAGGTCGATCAGGCCGAAGACGACTGCGCCGATCCCGAGCAGCATGCCCGGCGCGGCATTGTGCAGAAACCGAGCGACGAAGAAGGCGCCGATGATGCCGCCGATCGCCTGCGTCGAGAGAAGCAGTGCGTAGGTCGCGTTATCGCCATGCAGGGCAACTGACACCCACGGCACGAACAGTGCCGACGTCACTCCCTCGCCGACCGCGGTGATCAACGTGAAGAGCAACAGGCCGCGCAAGGCGAGGCTCGAGCGCGCACGGGCGAAGCCCTCACGCCACTCGCGAGTAAGCCGTTCGACAGCCGTACCGGCCGCCGCAAGCGCACGTTCCTGGGCCGTTTGCACCGCTCTGAACGATGCGTTGGGGGAGATCAGCATGATCAGCACGGCCGTGGCAACGAACGACGCGGCATCAACTGCCACGACCAGCCCAAGTCCACCGGCCGCAACAGAAACGGCGCCGATGGCCGGTCCGATCAGTCGCGCAAGGTTGCGATTGAGACTGCTGAGCGAGTTTGCCGCAACGAGCTGGTCCTCGCCCACCAGTCGCGGCAGCATCGCGACCTCCGCGGGGATGAAGAGCTGGTCGAGGGCGGTCGCCGTAAACAGGACGACGTAGACGATCCAGATGCCCAGACCGTCAACCAGAAGCAGCGGCAGCAGCGAAAAGGCCTGGGCGACGCTGACCCAAACCATCAGCCGGCGCCTGTCCCAGCGATCCGCGAAGACGCCCGCTGCGGAACCAAAGAGCAGCTGCGGCGCGATGCTGGCGAGCACCACGCCGGCGGTCGCCAGGGTGGATCCAGTGCGTCGGTAGACCTCGAACGGCAAGGCGGCGACGAGCGCCCAGTCGCCGATCATCGAGACCAGGCCGGCCAGCCACAGCAGCCGGAAATCCCTGTGCCTCAGAACTTGGAGCACTCAGCCGCTCTCCTGCGATGATGGTGCGATCGTGTCTGACGGTCTGCTAGCCATCATTGCCCTCGGCGCTTTGATCGCTGTGACGCTGATCCTCGTCGACACGCTGATCTTGCGCAGGATCCGCCGTCAGCGGTAATCGGCGTCCGGGACGTGCTCGCCCCACTCTGACTCGGCGCCTTCCTGGGGCGCCTCCCACATCGCCAGGTGAGTCATGAAGTGGTCCGGCGCGGCGCCATGCCAGTGCCACTCGCCCGCCGGCGTGTATATCGTGTCGCCCGCGCGGATCTCCTGAATTTCTGCGCCCTTGGCCTGGACTCGGCCGACGCCTTCAGTCACGTGGAGGGTCTGACCCAGCGCATGAGCGTGCCACGCGTTGCGCGAACCGGGCGCGAAGCGCACCACGTTAACGCGCAGGTGTTCACCGGGCTGACCGCCGGCAAGCCGGTCGATATACACCTCGCCGATGAATTGGTCGGGCGTGCCCTTCGTGCTTGGTTCCTTCTTGAGGATCTCCACGGTGACCTCGAGCTACAGGTGCAGCAGGAATACGGGCGCAGCCGCTGCCAGACCTGCACCGAGCTGGGCAGCGAGAACGATCAGACCTGGGCGTGGCGCAGTTGGCAGCCAGCGCAGGGCGAAGTAAAGGATCACGGGCAGTTGCCCGGCCATAAGGAGCTGCCAGAGGTGGGCGGCCGTTCCCTCGTCGGCGCCGGGCGGGTGGGCAGCTCCGAACAGGAGCGCCCAAGCGAGCACAGTCAACGCGGCAGTCGACATCATGATCGGCACGAAGGCACTGGCGCGGGTGGCCACGAAACGGAGCGTCACGCTAGGGCCGCCGCGATTGGATCGCGTACCAGCGGTACATGCCCCAGAACACCATGCTGAACGCGAAGCCGATCGTCCAGATCCCGAAGTGCACAGCTCTGGCGGTCAGCACAGCAGCCTCGTCTGTGCCGCTGTCGGGGACGATGAACCAGGCCACGAAAAGCACGGCCCAGAGCACGATCATCCCGATCAAGACCCACGTCGACCTGCGCCACTGACGCAAGCTCAAATCTCCGATTGGCGGAGAGGGAGGGATTCGAACCCCCGGACCTTTCGGTCAACGGTTTTCAAGACCGCCGCCATAAACCGCTCGGCCACCTCTCCCGCCTCAAGAGCATACCCGCGACGGGCCGGTCGGACACCGATTTGGGACGTTCGGCCTGTTCCCGGTCAGACCCGGTTCGTCGAACCTGAGGGCATGAACCGAGTTTCACCTGACAACCTGTACCGCTGCGATCTATGCCACAGGTCAGTCGATGCCGACACCCGCGACCGCGCCCGGCGCGCCTGGCAGCCTTTGATCGTCTGCGAACGATGCATTCGCGAGGCCGACGCGCAATGGTCCAGCGAGCGCCGCGTCTCAACGGCGGCCGCGGCCTGACCTAACCGGTCGGGCTGAGTGGTCCGACTTTCGACGCGAGCGGCTCCGGGAGAGCCACTGATCCGTCGGGTTGCTGATAGACCTCGAGCAGCGCGGCCATCGTTCGCGGCAGAGCCAGGCCCGATCCGTTGAGCGTGTGCAGGATCTCCGGCTTCGCGCCCGGCTCCGGCCGCCAGCGGATGTTCATCCGCCGCGCCTGGTAGTCGCGGAAGTTGGAGACCGACGACACCTCGAGCCAGTCCTGCACGCCTGGCGCCCAGACCTCGATGTCGTATTTCTTGGCCTGCACGAAGCCCATGTCGCCGGTGGCCATGAGCTTGACGCGGTAGGCCAGGCCGAGTCGCTGGAGAACCACCTCCGCGCGCTCCGTCAGCCACTCGAGCGTCTGTTCCGAGTCGGCGGGCTTCTCGAAGCAGACCATCTCAACCTTGTCGAATTGGTGGACGCGCAGGATGCCGCGCGTCTTGGCGCCCGCGGCACCCGCCTCGCGTCGGAAGCAGGGTGAGTAGGCGACGTAGCGAATCGGTAGTCGATCGGCCTCGAGGATCTCGTCGCGGTGCATGTTCGTGACCGGCACTTCCGCGGTCGGGACGAGGTACAGGTCGTCGCGTGTGACGACGTACATCTGGTCTTCCTTGTCCGGGATCTGACCCGTGCCGCGCGCGGAGGCCTCGTTGATCACGGCCGGTGGCCAGACCTCTGTGAAGCCGTGCTCAGTCGTGTGCAGATCGAGGAAGAAGTTGATCAGCGTCCGTTGGAGACGGCTCCCGGCACCGACATAGATCGGGAAGCCACTGCCGGACACCTTCGCTCCTGCGGCGAGGTCGAACATGCCCAGCCGATCGGCCACTTCCCAATGCGGCTTCTTGCCTTCCGATGACGCAGGTTCGCCCCAGGTGCGGACGATGATGCTGTCCTCCTCGCCACCCACCGGCACGTCCGGGTCCGGGGGTTGAGGAATGCGCAGCAGCAGGTCATCGAGCTGTGCCTCGAGCTCGCGCAGCCGTTCGTCACCGGCTTCGATGCGCGTGCCGAGCTCAGTCGAACGTGCCTTGAGCTCGTCCGCGCCGGCGCCGCCGGCCTTCATGGCCGCGCCCACCTGTGCGGAGATGTCCTTGCGCTGGGCACGCAGACCATCGACGTCACCCAACAGCCGGCGGCGCTCCTCGTCCGCGGCGATGGCCTGGTCGACCAGTGCCGGATCCTCGCGCTTGGCAATTGCGCCCTTGCGAATCGTGTCCGCGTCGTCGCGCAGGCGCTGCAGACCGACGCTCATCGCTGATCTCCCGCCGCGGCCGACTCGCGCAGACGCGCTACGACGAACGCCCCGTTGAGCGACGCGAGCAGCCAGCCAGCGCGGGGGCCGTTCGGTCGGCCCAGAAACGCGCGGTAGATGGCGCCGAATGCATCACCGGGCTTGAGCTCCATTGCACGAGCAGTGTCGAAGATCAGCGCCTGCCACGTCTCGCCGCCAACCGGTGACAGCTTTTCGGCACTGGCGCCCAGGGCGGCGAGGTACGAACGCTGCGCATCTGTCAACTCGGCGGCGGCCGCGGGCACGGCGTCGAAGTGAACGCTGAGTCGCGCTGAATCGGGCGCGAGCGTCTCGAGCCACTTCTCAGCACTGGCCACTCGCTCCAGGGCGACGTCCTGCTCAGCCGCGTCGAGCGCACTCCCCTTCTCCGCGGCGAGCCGATCCATGATGCCCGGCCCGGGTACCTGGAGGAGCAGCGCGAGATGCCCGAACGGCGGCCGGAAGCGTGCCGCCTCCGTCCTGATGTCCGCGTCCGCGTCAACCAGGGACATGGCCAGGATCCGATCAGGGTCGGGCGGCAGCTCGCCGCGCGACGGGCGATCGGCGACCGCGTCAGCAATCCGGTCGAACTCGTCGAACAAGCGCGGGATCGTGTCGCCGGTCGGGTCGAACTCGATCGCGCGATTGGGCCTGTGGCGCATGAAGAGGAAGCGCGTCAGCGTCGGTGGCAGGATCTCCGCGATCTCATGTGCGGACGCGCCTGAGCCCTTCGACGTGCTCATCTTCTTGCCGCCGATGTTCAGAAACTCGTACGGGATGTTGAGCGGCGGCTCGCGCTCGAAGACCCGGCGCGAGATCGCGTCGGCGCGGTCGCGCGAGCCGCCGGCCGTGGCGAGGTCTTTGCCGCAGCCCTCGATCGTGGCGCCAACAAGGCCCCAGCGCGCGGCCCAGTCCACGTTCCAGACCATCTTGGCGCGCCCGCCGAAGGGCACGACGCGGCCGCGGAAGCCGCAGCCCGTCGCCCACTCAACGAGGTCAGGGCGGCACTCGTAGGAAACCTCCTTGCCGTCCCAATCGCGCGCGGCAGTGGTGCCAATTCGTCCGCAGTTCTCGCAGATGACGCTGATCGGCAGCCAGCCCTCCGGATGGTTGACCGTGCTGACCGTGCGGTAGATCTCCAGGATCGTCTCGCCCCGTCGAGCGCGCGCTCGATGTATGGGTCCATCGCACCGGACGTGTAGTTCTCGGACATCCAGTACAGGCGCGGGTGGATGCCCAGGTCGGCAAAGGTCTCGAGGAAGAGCGTCGCGAAGTGGCGCGCATAGCTGGGATGAGGCGAACCCGCAGGCGCAGGCACGTGGGCAAGCGGGACGCCCATGTACTGCTCGACCGCGTCGGGCGTCAGCAGCGCCTGCGCGTCCATGGGGTCCAGGTCCTCGATGCCGTAGCGGAACTCGACCTCAGTGCCGTGTTGGGCCACGGCGCGCCTGACGGCGTCATGCAGCACGACGCCGCGCAGGCTGCCCACATGGACGGTGCCTGACGGCGTCTTGGAGTCATTTACAACCTGCCGACCGCCAACCTGGCCGGCAATCTCGTCGGCCCAGTAGGCCTGCGCCGGCCGGTCTTCAGCCGGCATCACGCGCTACGCCTAGGAAATGCTGAGGATCTTGTACTTGGTGTCACCGGCAGGGACGCTGACGACAACTTCGTCGCCCTTCTTGCGTCCCAGCAGCGCACGACCGACGGGCGACTCGTTCGAGATCTTGCCTTCCGCTGGTGCGGCCTCCGCCGAGCCAACGATCTGGAAGCTCTCCTTGCCGTCGTCTGACTGGAGCGCCACGGTCGAGCCGATCTGGACGTGGGTCGAGGAATGGTTCTCCTCGATCACGACGGCGTTCTTGACCAGCGCCGACAGGGTCTGGATGCGACCCTCGACGAAAGCCTGCTCGTTCTTGGCGTCTTCGTACTCGGCGTTCTCAGTGATGTCGCCGTGT
>CAVQDZ010000004.1:0-414861 GCA_963711405.1 uncultured Chloroflexia bacterium | reverse complement strand
CTCCTTCAGCGAACGGGGGTAGGAAGAATGATCGGTCTTCCATCTGTGGTGCTTCGTGGAGGAAAGCGTCCAGCGCACGAACGAGACGGCCGATTGTCTGCGCATTTCCGCGTGGGAACTGGCGATCCGTCGTGTAGACGATGCCGGGGTGGTGGCCGCCTTCCCCGAGCCTGGTCAACTCCAGCAGTCTGAAGTCGCGCACGTTCTCAGTCACAAGGGTCCGTCCCAGGGCCGCAGCGACCTGGAGAACCTCCTCGTCCCGCGCACCAGCAAAGGAAGGAGTGATCTCGTGAACCGCAACCGCATCGTGACCGCGTGCGCGCAACTCGATCGCTACCGCGTCCGAGTACATCTCGTCGAGCAGCAGTCTCAACCAAGCAGCTCGCGCTCACGCTCCAGGGCTGTTGCGAGGCTCTGCCGCCTCCGCATCGTTGGCCGCGATCCAGGTGTCTATCTCTGTGGGGTACTCGCCGTAATACCTGATCGCGCTGCGCACGCGCGGCTCAGCCAGGCCCAGGCGCTGCGCTAGCGCGGCCACTCGTGCTTCGCCCTTGACCTCCACGCCACGCAGTCCAACGACGATCTCCCAGACGTCCGGTCCACCGACTAACCCCGCCCGACGCCCGGCCGGCCCGTCCCGGAAGCAGATCCCAGGATGGCTGTCGGCGCGTAGGCCCTCTTCGATGTAGCGCTCGGCCATGCGCGACAACGGCTCGCCCTCGCGCCGGCTCCGCGCGCGAAGTGTGGCGAGCGTCTGCTGCCCGATCCTGATCGGTTGACTACTCATGTAGCGAAGTGTAGCGCCGCGCTTGGATCGAGAATCTACGGGGCGCCTGACCGCCAGGTGGCGGTCGTCATCGCCAGGTCGCCCGTAACTGCCCTCAGGTACCCGTCCTTTGGATCGGGATCGAGATGGTTGACCGCACCGGGCGTTCGCTGGGAGTCGAAGAAGAGCTCGTTCGCGCCGACGTATTCGCGCGGGCTGGCGAACAACTGGTCGACGGTCGAGTCGGTGTTGGTCAATGCATCGGGGTAGTCGAACTTTGTGCCCCACTGGAGGGCGAACACGGCGCCGGCGCCCGCCGAGAGCCAGCCACTGGCGAAGTTGTCGACGCGTTGTCGCGCGATATCCGTCGTTGGGATGGGCGCGCCCAACTCACCGTTACCCGCGGTGTAGCAGCCGTGCTGTAGGAACACCAGCGCGTGCGGTGCGAGGCGGATGGTCTCCGTGATCATTGTCGCGCCGTAGTAGGTGACCTCGGCCGGACCGCTGCCGTCGTACGAGTTGAGGCCCATTCCATCCTGGCTGCTCTCCGTGAGCTTGGCCGTGTTGCTGGGCCAGCCGTAGCCATGGCCGAAGTACGCCACCAGGCTGGCGCCCTGCAACATCGGCGAGGACGTTGTCCCATGTTGCGTGCGGGAAGAACACCCTGCGCACATCCATGCCCGCCGACTCGGCTTGTTGGGCCATCGCCTCTGCCGCAGCGAGGTTGCTGTCCGTCTGGTCGTCGGTGGGTCCGACGATGAAGACGGCCTTGAGCGCTGCGCTGGGACTGGGCGCTGTCGCTGGCTGCGCCGCGGCAGTAGCAATCGCGGTGGCAATCGGTGCTGATGTCGGCGCAACCGGCGCTCGGCGTCGCATCGGCGCGCGGGGCACCGGTAGGAACTGGCTCGGCTGTCGTCGCGGCACTCGTGGCAGCCGCCGCACTCGGAACAGGAGTCGGCGGCACGGGGGTGGTCGCCGGCTGGACGGCAACGCAGGCGACTGTAAGCAGCGCGACTGTAAGCAGCCCGACGAGAGCCAGGCGGAAACCGCGCATGTCTTTCATGTGCCGGTTCTCCCTTGAGCGGCCAACGGACGCTCTCGGGGCGTAACCGACAGTCGGTAGCTGCAGCCTAACCCTCTCAGCACCGCTTGGACAGGACCCAGTGGCCCCCGAACAGGCGCGTGAGCGTGTGACAAGCTAGTCGGCGTTCGTGGTCGCCTCCGCGGCGGCGACGGCCGCGTCGATCTCACTCAGATATGGCGCGGCCTTCAGGTACGCGGCTAGCTCCCGCGCGTGGCGCAGGCGCTCGACCCCGCCGACGACGGTCACCCTGCGCGATAAGACAGCGCCCTTCCCCCATGAGCGCCAGCATCTGCTCGAATGGCCACCCTCGTTGATCAAAGGTCGCCTCGGCGTCGGCGAAGGCCTTTGATGCCTCCGACAGGTCGCCGTCTGCCTCCAGGATCAGAGCGGTCGCGAGCGTGGTCAAAGGCGCGGGAGGATCTGTCACGCGTCCCTTTGCCAGCGCCTGTCTGGCCAAGGGCACGTTGCCGACAGCCAGGGCAACCGTGACGTGGTCACGTCACGCTCGTCAGCCAGCCCCCCTCAGGGACCGCGTCAAGCGCAGCCTGAACCGCGGCAGCGGCGACTTCAGTCTCGCCGCGACCCAGCGCAGCTCGGGCAACGGAACCGGCTCCCACGTACGCCGGAAATCCGATCGAGGCAGCCATCGCCATCAAGTCGTCCAGTGGTTCGGGTTCTAGACCGCGCTCCAACCGAACACCCGCGACTTCCATACGGATCATGAAGAGCGAGTATTTGTTTCCGCTCGCTATTGCCTCGGCCTCCAGGGCCCCAGCTTCAGCCAACACCTCGTCCCATCGCCCCACGTATGCCAATGAGTCGAGCCGGTTGGCGCGGAGCGGCCCGTCGGCAAGCCCGTAGCGTCTGGCGAACGCGATCGCGTCGTCGAATGCAGCCACCACGCGAGAGTTGTGCTCGAGCTCAAAGATTTCTGCCCGCCCGCTCAAGCCGATCAATGCAGATCGGTGGTCACCTGCGGCCATGGCCAGGTCGACGGCTTCGAGATAGTCCCGATCGGCTCCTGGCACGTCGACCCTGGACAGTGCCCCTGCGCGCGCTCGGAGCGCCATGTGTGGCCGCGGCAATCCGAGCTCCTCAGCCAAGCGCAGAGCCTTCTCGGCGACCTCGAGCGCCTCAGCGTCTTGCCCGCAATTCACCATCTGCGACGCGTTCCAAGATAGGAATTCGACCAGACCTGGCCCGGGATGCGCCTCAAGGATTGGTCGGGCGTCTTCCAGGACTTCGTCCGCCTCAGGCTGGCGCCCCAACTGGGCCAGCGCCCGAGCGCGACGGACTGCAAGTTCGGCCGCCGCGAGCTCGTTTCCGCGGTCGAGATGCCAGCGTGCCGCCTCCGCCAGCACGTCGGTGGTCTCGTGCGCCTCCTCGCGGCTCTGGTGTGCCGCTGCCAGGATCGACAACGCTGCTGGTCGCCGCGAGTCATCAGGCGCAAGGAGTTCGAGCGCGTTGCGCAGCTGACCTATTGCGCGCGCAGGTTCGATGCGCATCGTGTGATCAGCCGCTGCGATCAACGCCGAAGCAAGGTCGGAGCGGATCTGCGGGAGCTCGTCCTCAGCCCCCGTTGCGGTCGCCAGATCCTGCGCACGCCGAAGATGGTCGGCGACGATTTCGGCAAGGTCGCTGAGACGATCACCGGCGCGCTCGGTGATCCACGCCGCCGCGGCACGATGCTTGGCCAAACGCGCTGCCCGGGGCAGGAAGGAATACGCAACGTCGCGCAGCAGCGCATGCCAGAAGCCGTACTCGGCTTCACCAGCCATGGACGAGGGGTCCTGATGGCGAGCCAGCTCACGCCGCGCCAGATCCTCCAGCGCAGGCTCGGCCTCATCGCGCGGGCGGCCCTCGAGATCTGCTACGGCGCCCGACCAGAAGACCCGCCCGATGACCGACGCATCGAGCAGCACGGGCTTCAGCTCCCGGGGCAGGCTGTCGACTCGCGCGGCGAGCAGAGCCTGGATGGTCGGCGGGATCATCGACTCGTCGAACGCTCCATCCTCTCCCGACAGGCCTTGCTCACGGACGAGCGCGGCCAGCTGCTCGGCATACAGAGGGCTGCCAGCGGCACGCTCGAGCACCGTCGCGATGACTGCGTCAGACGCGCCGGCGAGGGAGGACTCGATCATCTGCCTGATGTCGTCGTCGCCCAGCGAGGTGAGCTGAACCAGGGATGACTTGCCAGCCCGTTCGAGCCACGCCGGATGACGCTCGGCAACTTCAGGGCGCGCGGTCACGAGGATCAGCAGCGGCGCTTCCTGCGCGCTGTCGGCAAGCTGCAGCAGGAAGTCGACCAGCGCAGCATCGGCCCAATGCAGATCCTCGACGACGAGCGTCATCGGTCCGTCGGCTGTGAGCGAGACGAGGAACCGTGTCCACGCGGCGAAGAGCTCGGCCTGCTCAGGCGGCGCGGCATCTGTGTCCAGGCCGACGAGAGGTGCGAGACGCTCGCGGAGCCACGATCGGATCTGAGCGTCCGGTTCGAAGATCGCCGCGTCAAGCTTGGCCCCGATGGTCTGCTGGTCATCGGTCTCCAATATCCCGGCGTGCGACTTGACGATCTCGCCCAGAGCCCAGAAGGAGATGCCGTCGCCATAGGGCAGGCAGCGGCCGCTGCGCCAGGTCGTGTCCGGTCTGTGCGTGACTTGCCGCCCCAGCTCACGGACGAGCCGGCTCTTGCCCATGCCGGGTTCGGCGACGATCGTCACGAGCTGGATGCGCCGCTCTGTGGCGCAGCGTTCGAAGGCAGCGAGCAGCGTGCCCAGCTCTGCGTCACGCCCCAGGAAAGGTGTTGACTCGGCGGTTGGCTGGCCGGTTGAGGAGCGCTCGGTCGTCGGCTGCCACACCTGCACCGGCTGAGCCTTGCCCTTGAGCACGAGCTCGCCCAGATCGTGCCACTCGAACTCGTTCCGGGTCCGCCGGTACGTCGGCTGACCTACGGCAATGCCACCTGTCGGTGCTGCATTCTGGAGTCGTGACGCCGTGTTCAGGAGGTCGCCCACGGCGATGCCTTCCTCGAAGGAGCGCTGGCCACCTACATGCACGACCGCTTCGCCGGTCTGGATGCCGATACGAACCTCGATCCCCAGATTCGCCGACTCCAGCTCGCGGATGATTGCGAGAGCGGCCCTGACTGCCCGGTTGGCGTCGTCCTCATGGATCGTCGTCGCGCCAAAGAGCCCGACCACTGCGTCGCCGATGAACTTCTCGATCCGCCCGCCATGGGTCTCGATCTGAGCGCGCGCCAGGCGGTAGTACCTCGATAGCAGTGCGTCGATGTCCTCCGGATCGAGCCGCTCGCCGAGCTCCGTCGAGCCGACCAGGTCGCAGAACAAGGCCGTGATGACCTTGCGTTCGATCGACCGTTCGCCGGTGTCCGTCACGCCAGTCGATCGCGCTGTACGACGAGCACCGTCATATCGTCCGTCAGCTCCGCGTCACCGCGGAATTGTGCGACCGACAGGAGCACCGCATCGAGCACCGACTGTGCACTTCCTCCTCCCGCCACAGCGGCCGCAGCCACGGACTGGAGCCGGTCGTCACCGAAGAGCTCCCGATCCTCGCTTCTTGCTTCCGTCACGCCATCGGTGAACAACAGCACGGTGTCGCCAGGTTCCAGGACGATGGAGCGCGACTCGATGCCTGTGTCGTGATGGGCGCCCAGGACCACGCCTGGCGCCTCAAGCTCGACGAGCTGTGAGCCACCCGCCTTGATCCACAACGGCGCGTCGTGTCCGGCACTTGCGTAGCTCAACTGGCCGCTCTCCAAGTCGATCTCCGCGTAGAAAGCGCTGACGAACAGCCCCGAATCGCGCTCTTGCATGATCAGTCGATTGCTCGTCTCGAGAACCTCTGCCGGTGTCGCGCCGTCCATCGAGGCAGCGCGCAGAACGGCGCGTGAATAGGCCATCATCAACGCGGCCGGCACGCCCTCGCCGGTTACGTCGGCGATCGCCACTCCCAGCCGCCCATCCGCAACGGCGTGCTTCATGAAATCGTAGAAATCGCCGCCGACCTGTTCTGCCGCGTTGTAAGCCTCAGCGAAACTCCAACCCCGAATCTGCGGGGGGCGTGACGGAACCAGCGTCAGTTGGATCTGCTTGGCGACGCTCAGCTCGCGTTCCATCTGAAGGTGGTGCGCCTGCTGACCGTGCAACCGCGCGCGTTCGAGCGCGACGCCGGCCTGACTGGCCAGGATGGCAAGCAGCTTCTCCTCATGTGCGGTGAAGGGCGACCGACCGACCTCCCGCCACAGCACTACGACCCCCAGGATCCCTTCGCCGGCACGGATCGGCACGCATATCGCTCTGTCCGTGTGATCCGCCCGGCCGCTCTTCCTGACGCTGTCGATCAGCTGCCGCAGAAGAGGCCCAACCGTGGTCGGGTCGCGCGTTGCCCAGGAGGACGACGGCTACGTCCGATTGGACAACCCGCTGCGCCTCCTTCAGGAGGATGACCGCGCACCTCTTGCGCATCGAGCGAAGCGCCGATCGTCTGGGACGCCCGATAGAGAACTTCTAGCTCGTCCTCAGAAAGAGGCAAGCGCCGCGGACCTGTCCGTAAAGGTCTCGAAGAAGCGCTTCATGCCGCTGCGCTCGAGCACCCGGTCCACCTGCGGTTGTGGCGACAGCAGCTTCAAGTGCACGGACGTTTCCTCGCGAGTGGCCTCGTGGATTGCCCCCCAGCCGCCTTCCGGATCTGGCGGCTCCTCGCCACGCAGGAGCATTGCCAAGCTGTGAATTGCGAAGAGTCCCGAGCTACCCATGTAGGTGAGACCGGATAGGTCGAGCAGGATGTTGGTTGTGCCCTGTGCTGCAAGGTCGCGCGCCGTGCCGATGACGTCCGTGTAGGTAGCCGCATCGAGTTCGCCCTCGAGGCTCAGCACAGAGACCGGCGCGCCGGCGTTTTCCTGCGTGACGCCAATGTTCAACACGTCCCACCTCCGTAGCCCCTTGGCAGTCGCTTGACAATTGCCAGCTCGTTGCCAGCGCCCGTTCGGCGATAGCTCAGGCGGTCAGAAACCCCCCGACTCAGGAAGATGCCCATGCCGCCCTTGGGCCGTCGCGCCAGGGGCAGGCTGGTATCCGGCTCCGGATATTTGTTCGGATCGAAAGGCGGCGCCTGATCGCGCAACCAAACGACCATCGACCCTTCCTGGTTGCCCACCTCCAGCTCGACCACGCCCTGCGAACCGCGATACCCGTGGATGATGGAATTGGTTGTCAGCTCATCGACGGCGAGGACGACATCGTTGGTGACATTCGCATCGGCGCCTATCTGGCTCGCGTGCTCGCGGATGAACTGCCGAACTTCGGCGAGCCGGCTTACGTCGGCGGGAATGCGCAGCACGCTCTCAGGCATCACGCTGGATGGTATCGCTCGGCTTGAGCCGCAAACTGCCTCCACGCAATAGAGTTGGTCGGTGACCGACTACTCCAGACAGGAAGCAGCGGAGCGGGCCGGCGTCAGCGTCGAGGAGCTGACCCAGATGCTCGAGCTCGGCATGCTCGGCGCGCGCGGCGATGATCGGCTCAGCTCTGGCGACATTCGCAAGATCGAAATCATTCGCGATCTGGCGGCGGCCGGCCTGCCGCTGACGGCGCTGGCGGCCGAGCTCAAGTCTGGGCGCTTGAGCCTCGACTTCATGGACAACCCGGTCTTCGACATGTTCTCCGCGCTGACCGATCAGACCTTCGACGAGCTGAGCGCCAGCACGCGGCATTCCTCTGCATCTTCTGTTGGTCATCCGCGAAGCCATCGGTGCGGCCGTGCCCAGCCCAACCGATCGCGTGGGCGACAACGAGTTGGTCGTCGGTGCCCTGATCGAAGGACAGCTTGCGAGCGGATATTCGCCTGCGGCGGTCGAGCGCGGACTGCGCACCATGGGCGACAGCCTCCAGCGCCTGACGACGGCAGACGCGGACGATTTCCGGCGCTTCGTGATCGAGCCGGCTGCTCGACGACCTGGTGCGACTGGCGCCGAGATCGGCGCGCCAGCCGCCAACGCGACGCAGCTGATCGCCGGACCGTCCGACCGCGCTCTTCTCGCCATCTACCACGGCCAGCAGGCGCACGCCTGGACGGCGAGCATCATGCAAAGCTGGGAAGCGACCTCGCCGCGGCGGGCCTGTACAGCGCCATGAAGCGACCGCCGGCGGTCTGCTTCCTGGACCTGACCGGTTTCACCCGACTTACTGCAGAACAGGGCGACGAGGCGGCCGCGGAACTCGCGCACGACCTGGCCGAAGCTCGTGCAACGGACCTCCATCCAGCACGGCGGGCGGGCGGTGAAGTGGCTGGGCGATGGCGTGATGTTCTACTTCCGCGATCCTGGGTCGGGCGTCCTGGCCGCGCTCGAAATGGCGGACGGGGTGATCGCGGCAGGATTGCCACCGGCACACGTAGGCCTGGATGCCGGGCCGGTCGTGATGCAGGGCGGTGACTACTACGGACAGACCGTCAATCTCGCCTCGCGCATAGCGGGCTACGCCCGACCGGGCGAGGTAGTGGTCAGCCAGGCCGTCGTGAGCTCAACGGACGAAGCGTCAGCTCGCCTTCACAGACCTTGGCGAGGTCGAGCTAAAGGGCGTCACCGGCACAATCCACCTGCACGCCGCTCGCCGCGTCTAACGCAGCGAAAGGCTCGCCGCAGCCCAGCTACGGATTCTTGAAGATCCTGTGGCCACCGATGCGTCGCCAGCGAACGGCCAACCGGCCATCGATTCGGACCCACTCGAAGGTCGCTCGCACGTCCGGTCCCGAGAAGTTGAAGGTGACCTCGCAGACTCCGGGTGCCCCTTCGACGTCCCTGATCCTGAGCGAGGTCGGCCAGCCGGCACCTGGATCGGCTGCGTATCGGTCACATGCCTCGACGAAAGTGGGAAGGCGCGTCCGCGACCAGTTCCCGTTCTTGCTTGGAAAGTCGCTTCCGATCGGCCCGGAAGCTGTCAGTGACCTCGAACTTCACTCGCCCGCGTCGTCGGCGCGCGAATAATTCGGTCAGGCCGCTGCGACCCATCGACGACCACCGTGCGACCCGCTGCGACGTCGGCATCGGCCTCAAGCTCCATTGTCTGCCAGCGATCCGTCCAGAACCATGCCTGGTCCGCCCGGACAGCGACTACGGGGACGAGCTCGATGCGCCCATCGTCCCGCTCGATCAATCGGACTTGCGCGTTCTCCTGGTCGAGATGAAGACGGCGGCGCAGGTCTGCCGGGAGCGCGACTGTGCCGCGAGACTGCACCGTAAGAAGATGACTGCGCATGCATTGCAGCATAGCTGCTTTGCTGCAGCGGTCAAGCATGTAATGGCGCCGCGCGCTGCGCATCTTCAGTGCATGAAGTGACGAACGAGCCCGACTCCAGCGTCAACTTACGGGGCGTACGCCCAAAGCTCGGTGCCCTTGCCGGCCTTGGTGACGAAGAACACTTTGCTCCCTGCCGCTGTGACGCCGGTAAGGATTCCGCTCGGATAGCCGGGACTGACCGCGTACGTTCCAGCGCCCGTGCCGTCGGTCCGCCACAGCGCCACATCAGAGAAGTTGCCGGTCCCGTCGTACGTCTGCGCCGGGTAGTAGAGCACCCCATTGAGCGTCGCTCGGGGCGTCGGCCTGGTAGAAGTCGCTCGAAACGTCTGTCGGCAGGCTGTAAACGCCCAGCGGCTTGGTTCCCGCGTCCGTGCCATCCGTTATCGACAAGCCGCCGGTGTGGGCAGACGTGCCGCCCTCCCAATAGTCCTCGCTCCAGAACATGAGATCGCTTCCGAACGGGGTCAGGAAGCCCGGGCTGATCGAGCTTCCATCGGAATACTTCACAGGCTGAGTGCCGGCGGTCGTTCCGTCGCTGCGCCACAGATAGCTGGCCGGGCTCGCGCTGCCGTCACGCCAGGTGAAGTACGCCGTGTCGCCGACGCCGAAGACGTTTCTGGTGCCGATATCGACCAGTTTCTTCGTCGACGCCGGCGTCCCGCCACTGACCCACAGCTCCTTGTAGTTGCGGCCGATGAACAGGTGATCCCCGACCACCCGAAGGAGGCCGTAGTTGAAGGTGCCCTTGATCTTGTTGCCTTTGTCAGTACGCACGGCCTTCGTGCCCGCGGCGGTTCCGTCGGTCCTGAACAGCGTGCCCGTGTCGCTGATGTTGGCGTGGTGGCGCACGAAGTAGAGGCGGTTCTTGAACGCGACCAAGTACTCCGGGTATGAACCGCCGGTGCCAGGCGTCAGGTCGGCGACCTGGTACGTCCCGGTGTCCGTGCCGTTCGTCCGCCACAGCTCGCGGCCGTTGAGCCTGGTGAAGGCGTTGAAATAGACGATGCCGTTGAGCTCCGTGTACCCGCCTGGATCCGATCCGAAGACTCCGGCGATCGGCTCGATGTCCTTGATCATGTGCGTCCCGGACAGACAGATGTCACGCCGGCCGACGACACTTCGCGGACGGTGCTCAACGATCTGAACGAGGCTCAGCGCGCGGCTGTCGAGGCAGCGAGTGGGCCGCTGGTGATCCTCGCAGGCGCGGGGACGGGCAAGACGCGGGTCATCAGCCGGCGCGCGGCGCACGCGATCAAGACCGGCGTCGTGCCGGCGAACAAGATCCTGCTCGTGACGTTCACGGACAAGGCGGCCAACGAGATGGTCGAGCGCATGTCCGCGCTAGGGCACGCAGGTGTGATGGCTCGCACCTTCCACGCGCACGCCGTGCGCCAACTGCGCCACTTCTGGCCCAGCCGTCACGACGGCGCGGATCCGCCACAGGTCCTCAGCTCGAAGCTGCCGCTCATCGGCCCGCTCGCGCGCAGCCTGCCCGGCCACTACAAGTTCACGCCGGCCAAGGACATCGCCGATGCGATCGAGTGGGCCAAGGTCCGCCGCATCCCACCCAACAAATGGGAGCACGAAGCGCCGGCTGATCGTGCGCCCATCCCAGCCGACCTCTTCGCCAAGATCTACGCCGGCTACGAGCGGGCCAAAGTAGCGCGCTCACCGGGTCGACTTTGAGGACATGCTCGCGCTGACCGTCGAGCTGCTCGAGTCGGACGCGGAGGCACGGCCCCTCGTCCAGATCCCAGAAGACCTGGATCAGCGTCGACGAGTACCAGGACACGAACCCGCTCCAGGAGCGCCTGCTGGAGCTGTGGCTGGGCGACTCTGTGGACCTGGCCGTCGTGGGCGATCCCGACCAGACGATCTACACCTTCACCGGCGCCACGCCCGATTACCTGCTCCGCTTTGCAGACAAGCATCCCGGCGCGCAGACCATTGCTCTGACCCAGAACTACCGGTCGACCCCGCAGGTCCTCGCCCTTGCCAACCGACTCACGGCGGGCGGTCCACGCGACGCTCTCACCACCGACTCGCCACCTGGCCCCGAGCCCACGATCGACCGATTCGCCGGACCGGAAGTGGAAATCGCAAACGTCGTCGCAGGCATCCAGCGGTTGATGGGTGGCGGAACAAGCGAGTCGGAGATCGCCGTCCTCGTCCGTATCAACGCGCAGCTGCCGCCGATCGAGGACGCGCTGACGAGGGCCGGCATCCATTACAGCGTCCGTGGCCAGCGCTTCTACCAACGCAGCGAGGTCCGCGATGCGCGTCAGCTCCTGCGCCGCACGGAGATAGCCGCGACTGGCGCCGCGCTGGCGGACGCGGTCAAGGACCTGTTTGTGAAGCGGCTGGGCTACGAGCCAGACGCGGACACGGTCGGGGAGGAGGCCCGCGAACGCGCCGCGTCGCTTGAGCTGCTGCTGACGATCGCGGCGGACCTGGTCGAGGCGAACGCCGACGCCGACCGCGGCGGACCTGACGGCAGAGCTGGATCGGCGGGACGCGGCTGAATCGGAGGCGCAGGGCGTTGGCGTGAACCTGCTCACGTACCACCGCGCGAAGGGGCTCGAGTGGGACGCGGTCTTCCTGCCGCAGGTGGAGGAGGGGACGCTGCCCATCCGCCAGGCCAAGACAGACGAGCAGGTGGCAGAGGAACGCCGGCTGCTGTACGTGGGCATCACCCGCGCGCGTACGCACCTGGCCATTTCGTGGTCGCGCAAGCCGTCGCAATTCCTGACTGAGATCCGCCCGCACAGCGTCCGGATCATCCCGTCAGTCGGTGGCCCAACGCCTCGCGCGGCCTCATCGAACGGTGGGCTGCTCGAAGCTCTTCAGCTGTGGCGTCGCGAGCGCGCGCGGCAGGACGCCGTGCCCGCGTACGTCATTGCCCATGACTCCACCCTGCACGACATCGCCGACGCGAAACCTTCGACGATCGCGGCCCTTCGCCGCGTCAAAGGCATGGGCCCCGTCAAAGTCGACCAATACGGTCAGGAGATTCTGGCCGTCGTGGCGCGCCTAGGCTAAGCGTCCGTTCACCAGATGACGCGCACGTCACCCCGGCGCGAGGCGACGCTGTGCAACCGCTCGTCCTTGCTTATCAGCGGCACTCGAAGCTCGCGCGCCGTGGCGTAGATGAGCCGATCTGCCGGATCCCCGGGAAACTCTTCGGCACTCCACGATCCCGCGATGGAAGCGGCGCGGGGCGTGAGCTCTGCCAGTGCGAGACCTTCGCCGATCAGGTCCGTGACCCAGGCGACCAGGTCGCGGTCGAGTCGGATCCGTCCCAGGCGCAGAAGCGTCGACATCTCCCAGACTGAGATTGGGCTCAATAGGACAAGATCTGCGCGCTCGAGCGTGCGCAGCGCCACGGGTGAGAGCCGCGCCGGATCACCGCGCCACCATAGGATCGCGTGAGTATCCGCAAGCACTTTCACGAGGAAGTCGCGTCTGCTTCCCAGTCCTCCCCGGTGCCGTAGTACGCCTCGTCCTCCCGCACCAGCAGCTCCACGGAGCCTCTTGTGTCGCGGTGGTCGGTGTCCGGGTCGATGGGTACGACTCGAGCGACCGCCCTTCCGTGCTTCGTCACCACGACTGGCGCGCGAGTGCGCTCGACTCTGTCCAGAATGGCCAGACACTGGGCCTTGAAGCGACTGGCGGGAATGGTCGGCTCGGACTCCATCGTGAAATTGTCCACTGACCATAGTCAATGGTCAATACTCGTTCGCCCCAAATTGCATGAACGCCAGTACGGCGGTCGTCGGAGGGCGCATTGTTGCGCCGTAATTCGTAGTCGAGGGATCGCGACCGATGCCAGGACTCGATACCGGCAACACCGGCTTCATGCTGCTGTGCACCAGCCTGGTCATGCTCATGACCCCGGGACTGGCGTTCTTCTACGGCGGCCTCGTGAGCCGCAAGAACGTCCTCGCGATCATGATGCAGAGCTTCGTCTCGATGGGTTGGACGACGGTCATCTGGTTCGCCGTCGGTTACTCGCTGTGTTTCTCGGGCGGTGCCGGCGGGATCATCGGCAACCTGGACAAGGCCTTTCTCAATGGCGTCACGTTGACCAGCCCATCACCCTTGAACCCGACGATCCCCGAAATCGTGTTCATCGCCTATCAGATGATGTTCGCGATCATCACCCCGGCGCTCATCACCGGCGCATTCGCGAACCGGATCACCTTCAAGGCATATCTGGCCTTTCTGACCGCGTGGCTCCTGTTCGTCTACTTCCCGTTCGTCCACATGGTCTGGGGCGGCGGCGCACTACAGCAGTGGGGCGTCCTCGACTTTGCCGGCGGGATCGTCGTCCACAACATCGCCGGCATCGCGGCGCTGGCGTCGGTCCTCTATGTCGGCCGGCGTCGATTCGCGGATGCGGGGCCGCACAGCATTCCGCTCGTGGCGCTGGGGACCGGCCTGCTCTGGTTCGGCTGGTACGGCTTCAACGCCGGCAGCGAGTTCCGTGTCGATTCGGTTACCGCCGTCGCCTTCCTCAACACCGACCTCGCCGCTTCGTTCGCAGCAATCGTTTGGCTGGCGATAGCGTGGTTCTTCGAGAAGCGGCCGACCTTCCTCGGACTGTTAACCGGCGCGGTTGCCGGCCTGGCGACCATCACTCCAGCGGCCGGTTACGTCTCGCCGGTCGCAGCCGTGCTGATCGGGAGCGCTGCGGGACTCGTCTGCTACGGCGCAGTCGCGCTGAAGAACAGGCTGCACTGGGACGATGCGCTCGATGTCTGGGGCGTTCACGGCGTCGGTGGTTTCCTGGGCATCGTCATGCTCGGACTCCTCGCGACGACCGCCTTCAACCCAAGCGGCGCTGATGGACTTCTCGCCGGAAACCCGGAGTTCTTCTTCAAGGAGCTCGCGGCCGTCGTTCTGTCAACGGTCTGGGCGTTTGGTTTCACGTACGCCATGCTCTGGCTGATCGACCGAGTAACACCAGTTCGGGTCACGCCCGGGGTCGAGGAGGCCGGTCTGGACTCAGGTCTGCATCACGAGGAGGCGTACATCGGCGCGCTCTGAGGTCGGCAGCCGGTTAAGCGGTAGACATGCGGCCGTCGCGAGAATCCAGGGAGTTTCAATAGGGCTCAGACAATTCGCCGCGAGGAGCCGGCCTTGCTCCCGGACCAGCTCGGGTAACTTGACCGATGTCCGTGGCGATGTATACGTACATCGTGGAGCGGACCCAGATCTACCTGACCAAGGCGAATGCGACCGCCCTCGATCGTGAGGCGCGCCGTCGAGGTACGACTCGGTCGCATTTGATCCGGGAGGCGATCGAAGAACGCTACGGAACTGATCTCGACCTGGATCAGGTCCGGCGCGTGCTCGAGGCGACCGCGGGATTGTGGAGCGATCGCGCCGAAACCGGCGAGGAATACGTGGACAGAGTTGAGGACGGGGGATCGGCTGCGTGACCTGTACGCGGAAGATGATCCGGAACAGTCCTTGTGAGTGTCCTGATTGACTCGTCCGTCCTGATCGATCATCTCCGAGGCGATACGCGGGCGGTCGACCTGCTCATGCATCTCTTCGCGGAGAACGGTCAGGTTTGGGCCGCAACGCCAACCCGCACAGAGATCCTGGCCGGCGTCCGAGATCGCGAACGCACTGGCGTGGCGGATGTATTTGCTCTGCTGTCGTGGGTCGACATCGATGTGGGGGTCGCTGACGCAGCGGGCGAACTTGCCACGGCAATTTCGTCGATCACATTCAACCATCGGCACCACCGATTACATGATCGCCGCCGCAGCAACCTCGATCGGCGCAAGGCTCATCACGTTGAACGTTCGTCATTTCCCAATGTTCGAGGGGCTCGAACCGGCGTACCGCTAGGGCGAGACCGGTATCCACTGGGCGAACAGGGCGGACTCGCTCGTGTCGGTGGCAATCGCCACCCAGAGCTTGACCAGGCCGCCCGGGCCGACCAGCAGCGGATCATTGTCGAAGTAGCTGAACGTCTTGTCGCCGTACGGCTGCGGCGGCGTTGCGACGAGCACCGGATTCGAGCCGTCGACGGGATATCGCCACAGCTCGCTCGAGGAATCCAGGTTAGAGGTCTGTTCGACGTAGACAGCCTGGTCGTCTGCGCCGACCAGTGGCCCATCGATCGGAATCGTCTGTGCGGCAGGTCCGTCCCCGTTGAAGAACTCCGCCACGACGTCGTTCTGGTCCCAGATCCCGGCCCCGGCGGGGAACACCGGCGCCTGGCGCGCGCCAAGCGACTGCAGTTGCGTCTGCCCGACCGGCAGTCGATACCAGCCTTTGTCTGTCCCCTCGTCGCCGTAGATCATGCCCGTGGCTGTCCCCTGCAGGAAGCCGTTGAAGAACGGCAGGATTACCGGGTCACCCGGCGTGTTGGACGCGGGATCGATCCGCCGCAAGCCGTCCTTTGTGTACGACTCGAGTGTTCGGTCGATGAACCAGGCCGCGTCGCCGGTAGAGGCAAGCGTCGTTCCGAAGAAGTCGCACGGCGTCGGGATGGTCGCCTGCACGGCCAGCGTGACAGGGTCGAGCCTGGTCGTCGAGCAGTCCGTGCCGCCGGTGAATTCGCCCACCCAGACCGAGCCGGCCGCGACGGCCACCTGTCCGCCACCGAGCGTGGTGACCTGGTTGAGAATCTGCCCGCTGGCCGGGTCAGCGGCCACGAGCTTGTACGTATCGTCGTGATAGGAGATCAAGATCGACAGGTAGAGCGTCCCGTCGGGTCCGACTGCGGAGCCCTTCAGGCCGTCCACGCCGGTCAGCAACGCGTTGGCCGGTATGGGGGCCTGCGTTCCGGGCGGCTCAGGACTGCCCGCCGGACCGGGGGGCGGCTGAAGGTGACGGCGACGGGCCGCCGTTGAGCACGTCCGGCCCGGTCGTGACCAAGCCCTGGATCAGGCCGTAACCCGCCGCGAAGCCCGCGTCGCCAGTGATCGAAACATCGAACAGGCACTGCTCGAGCAGGCCCAGGTCTGTCACGCCGGCGCACGGTCCAGCGGCCTGGCTGCGTTGCGTGTCGGTCAGCTGGGCAGGCGTCACGACCGATTGCTCGTTCGGGAAGGCGGCGTTGGTGTATGAGGCAGTGGACTTGCCGGCGTCGTAATCGAACAGGCTCGACTTGTCCGTGATCCGCCAGGCGTTGGCGAAGTCGTGGTACGTGAGCTGGAACTTCTGGTGTGGATCGCTGGTCCGCGGCAATCGCGTTCCATCGGGTAGGAGTGGAACTCCCAGGCCGCCGGGCGCGACCTGGCCCAATAGCCCGGCGCCCGTTGCCGCGCAGCCCCTCAGATGGCCGGACCTGGGCGTTGATGCCGTAGCTCCCGACCGACAGCGCCCACAGCTGTGTCCCGTCGGGGAAGTCGATCTCATAACCCTTGGCGAGCTTCGAAATCCGCGCGCCGTTGCCCAGATCGATCGGCACCGATGCGTCGACGGCGTTGCCGTCGACGTGCGCCACCAGCGCTCCGCCGGTGAAGTAGATCCCGACCTTATGGCCGTTATCGCGCGCGACCACGGCCGTGTTGATCGACACGTGATCGGATCCCTCGTACGGCTCCTGCCTCGCCTGGATCTCGACGGTTCCGTCAGGTGAGCGGAGCAGCGTGAACTCGCCGGCGGCCTGGAAGTCGTAGTAGACGTTGTTCACCGTGCGCAGGTGCGGGTCGCCGTTGCTGCCGCCGCAGCCCGGGCCGCACGGAGGATCGCCACCGCCCGGGTTGCTGGGCGGCTGCCACGGTTCGTCGTTCTTCTGTTGACCGCACTCGTCTTCCATCTTGCGACCGACGACCTGGTACTTCGCCCCGCCTGATGGTGCATTGAGGGCCAGAACGAAGGGCAGCGTCTATCTCCTGTTCGGCCATCTTCTCGCCGGCGCGCAGGGTGTTGGCCGGGCAGATGCAATCGCCCTGGACGCAGAAACGGGCCGACTGGAAGGCCAGGTAGCTGTGACCGGCGTTGTCGCGCGCGCTGGCGATCCCGTTGGTGTTGACAACCACGATCTCGCCGACCGAGTCCTGCACTTCGTCGACCGCGTTCGAGCGGCTGTCCTGTTCGCCCAGGTAGCCGGGTTCCGGGTAGGCCGCGATGGCGTGGCGCAGAACCTGGGCATCGGCGGGTAGGCCGAAGCCGTAGGCGACCCACGGATCACCCCAACCGTCCTGGCGCAGATACGAGGGCGCCCAGGCATTGCGTACGTCTGTTCCGTCGCCGTTCAGAACACCGATGAACGAGTCGGAGATGTTCTGACCTGATGGCCGTTGCGCGCGGCCGCAGCCTGCCACGCCTCCACCACCTGGCTCCACAGACTCGCGGCCTTCGTGATCGAGAAGCGCGAAGTAGCCGTAGGCGTCGTAGGTGCGGTTGGTGAGCGGCCGTTCCGGGTACTTGAAGTAGCCGTCGCGCCACTGTGGACGGAACCATCGATTCGAGCTGCTGCGTGTCGTCGGCCGCCAGCCACAGCGCGGTACCCTCTGTGATCCAGGCCGGCATTGCCTTGGACGCAGCCACGCTGCCCCAGATGGTGTTCTGGTAGCAGTGGACGACCTCGTGTGTGACGAGGACGTGGAGCCGTGCGGAAAGCGTGCCGCCGTTGGGCTGTTCGCCCGCCCACGCGTTGTGCCATGCGGTCACGTTGCACGGGCTGAAGACGCCGGCCCCGTTCTCAGCGGCATAGGTCGTGAAGAGCGTGTTGCCGCCGTCGGTCTCGCTGAGATCGATGGTGACCTTCGTCCATAGGCCGAAGCCCTCGCTGATCGTGGGAAGGCCAAGGCGCTGTCCGATATGCGCTATGTCGGTCAGGAGCTCGTTCTTGAAGGCCTCCTGCAACGCGTCAGACGGCGCACCCTGGGCCTCGCCTTCCGGTCTTGGTGCGACCGGCATCTGTTCGCGGCCCGCGATTGCTGCTAAGTCGGGTGGGCGTTCCACCCGGCCCATGCGCGTGGCCGCTGGCTGACGGCAGGTCGATGTTGAGCACCGTGTCATTTGGACCCGGCTGGAGGTAGGGGTTTATCGCGGCTTGCTGATCCGGAGTGAGCTGGTCCCAGTTCTGTTGCACCCAGCGTGTGATCAGGGTGCCCTCACTCGGCACGTCGGTTCCCTGGGTGCCCGCAGGGATCTGAACGCCCGGGATGTCGATCTTGTACGCGTAAGCGAACGCCTGTAGCGCGACGTCCGTCGACGGCTGGCCGTCACGAATCTTGCCGGTGATCGCCTGCCAGGTCGTCTGCTGGCTCGCGGTAGGCGTCTTCGAGGCGAATGGGTTGGCGACGATCACGATCCCGGCGCCCACGACAACGACGACGAGCAACACGACGAGCGCTCCGACGAGCACGGGCCGGCGCCGGACGAAGTTCGGTTGAGTGGTCGTTCCCTCGGTCATGGCCTGACGCCACCATAGCGAGTGCCCGGCGCAGATAAGTCGCAGATAAGCGGCCGCCGGGCCTCAGACGACGGCGACACCCTCCGCCGCGGCGGCAGTGGCGAGGTCCTTGTCGAGCGTGGCCAGCTCGCCATCGACGTCCAACGCCAGCTGCAGATACAGCGCGTCATAGACCGTCAGACCGTGACGATCCGCAAGGTCGATCGCCTCCAGCACGCCTTTCAGTCCGCGGTCGACGAGCTCGACTCCCGACCTGTCGATTTCTCCAGCAGCCAGCGAGACCTCCGCGGCCGGTAGCCGAACCGACCTTAAGAGCGCATTCGCCACCTCTGCCCGGAAGTGGACAGGGGCCAGCAGCATGGTCTCTTCGCGCGCCCAGTCGGCCGCCAGACGCAGGTACGACTCCTGCGCTCCAATGAGCTCCACCATGACCGATGCGTCGACCACGACGGCACGAGGCGCGCGACTGAAGCTCACTTGCCTTGCTCTGTCTCGTGGGCCGATCTAACCGCCCGCATGATGTGGTCAGAGCGTTCGTCACGCTGCTGCCGGATCAACGCAGCGGCATCCAAGCCAGGAGGAAATGGACGGCGTTTCGCGGCGCGGGCGATGTCGTCGATCGCCTGAAGGCGCCGCCTGATGCGTTCCTCACGGTTGAGCTCCGGGACATCTGAGAGTGGCACGAGCGCGGCAACGGGCTGGCCGGCGCGCTCGATGATCAACCGCTCCCCGGCCGCGGCCTCGTCGAGCAACTGACCGAAGTGCTTCCGAACGTCGATGGCGGACACGGATCTCATAGCACCATCATAGTCCTATCAGATCGACCCGAGACATGTATCGTCCATCGATGGCCCGCGCCTTGCCGACCGACCTTGGTTACGAAGATCTGCCCCGGTTGGTGGCCGTCATGGAAGGCGACGAGAAGCATTCCGGCGCCGCCAACTCAACACTCGACGTGCTCTGGGTGCTGTACGACCGCGTCCTGAACGTCACGCCGGGGACGATCGACGACCCAGCGCGCGACCGATTCCTGCTCTCCAAGGGCCACGGCCCGGCGTCGTACTACGCGGTGCTGGCGGCCAAGGGCTTCATCGATCTTGACGAGCTACGCACCTTCGGCGAGTTCGATTCTGCCGCTTGGCTACCACCCTGACCGGGCGCTGATACGCGGCGTGGAGATCGCCAGTGGCTCGCTCGGTCACGGGCTGCCGCTGGCCGTGGGTATGACGTTGGCCCTTGACGCGCGCGCCCAGCAGGGCGCGCGCGTCTTCTGCCTGGTTGGCGACGCGGAGCTCGACGAGGGCACTAACAGCGAGGCAATCGCCTTTGCCGGACGGCAAGGCCTGGAGCGTCTGACGGTCGTCGCGATCGACAACCAGACCTCCACGCACGGCTGGCCGGGAGGCATCGAGCAGCGCTTTGCGGTCGAGGGCTGGAGCACGGCCGTGTGCGATGGGCGAGATCACGATGCGATCGAGCACGCGCTGACCATGCCCCACGCCAACAGGCCTCACGTCGTTGTCGCCAGGGTCGAGAAAGACTCATGACCGACGACATGCGCCAGCGCTTCTACCGCACGGTCGCGCACCTGCTCGACGACGACCCGCGCAGCGCGATCGTGCTGGCTGACATCGGCGTCAGCCAGCTGCGGATGTTCGGCATCTTCGAGCGCCATCCGCGTCGGGCGATCAACGTGGGCATCCGCGAGGCGCTCATGGTCAGTGCCGCAGCGGGCATGGCGCTCGAGGGCATGCGCCCGATCGTCCACTCGTATACGCCCTTCCTGATCGAGCGCGCGTATGAGCAGATCAAGCTCGACTTTGGCCACCAGGGCGTGGCCGGCATCCTGGTCAGCATCGGTGCGAGCTACGACGCCGCCGAGGAAGGCAGGACCCACCAGGCGCCGGAGGACGTCGCGTTGATCGGCGCGCTGCCCGGCTGGACGATCCATGTGCCCGGGCACCCGGACGAAGTCGAGCACCTCCTGCGCGCAGCCGCCGGGAGCGACGACCTTGTCTACATCCGACTATCCGAGTCGGAGAACGCTGAGCCGGTTTTGGCAAACATGACCACGCTTCGTTCTGGCAACCGCGGGACACCGACCATCCTCGCGGTCGGCCCGATGCTGACGGCGACCCTGCAAGCCACGGCCGACATGGACGTCACGCTGCTCTACACGCACACGCCGCGGCCACTCGACGCGGAAACGTTGCGCAGCGCGATCACCGGCACGGATGTTGTCCTCGTCGAGCCGTACCAGGAAGGAACGTCGGCCGCAGCGGTGACGGCCGCTCTCTCCGACCGCCCGATCAGGCTGCTCTCGATCGGCGTGCCCAACGTCGAGATCCGTCGCTACGGCACTGCCGCGGACCACGACCGCTACCACGGCCTGGACGCGGCCGGCATCCGCGCCCAGCTCGATACCTGGCTGAGCTCAGGGACTGGCTGAGCTCGTCGCCGACTCCACGAACGCGACCAGACCATTCGCCATCCGCAGCTGGTCCAATGATGCCGGCACGACGTCCACGAGCCGCTTCGAAGCCACGACCACTGTGAGCGCGCGCGCGCCAAGCGCCGCGATGCGACGACAACCGCCAGGGCCTTGGCGCGCGAGGTCGCGACGTTGAGCCTGTGGAGCGACAGCAGAAATCCCATGCCGCGTGGCGCATCCTCCGGCCGCGACGTGGCCATCGTGTAAATCGAGACGGCCGCCTCCTGGCCCTGGAACTTGTCGACCGTGCCGACGCGCGCGGCGGGCAGCATGGCCTGGATCAGCAGACGCTGGCCGTTGAATGGGCTCAGGATGACGATGTCGTCAGCGGCCATCGTCCGCCGCGCGCCCTCCGCGTCGACCCACGACCGCCCGATTAGCGCGTTCCAGATCTCGCAGACGCGCTCGGCCTCCTGCGCTGAGGCGTTGGTGTTGCCGTCGTGCTCGACCGCCAGCCAGCGCAGGCCTGAGCCGGCCAGCCAGTGCAGCTCGTCAGCCAAGCCATCAGCCAGCACCTCCTGGCGCTCCAGGTTTGGCACAGACTCCAGCTTGTCCTCATAGAACAGCTCGCTCGTGAACCTGGTTATGCGCGGGTGCATGCGCCACGTCTGCTCAAGGAATACGCCGCGGTCCGCGGCGACCGTTTCCGCCTCACCCAACAGGTGGCTCAAGGCCGACACGCCCGCCCCATCCGGATGGACGCCCTGGGTGGGCTGGTCGAGTTGCTGCGGGTCGCCCAGGAGCACGACGTTGTGTGCGGCACCGGACATCGCCACAACATTTGCGAGCGACATCTGGCCGGCCTCGTCGACGAACAGGGTGTGGACCAGGTCGCTCATGTCCTGGCGCGACCAGAGCCACGCCGTGCCACCCACGACGTCGACCTCGTCACCGGCGAGCGCCTCAACGACTTTGTCGTTGTCGTTGACGCAGGTCACGAACTCCTGCTTGCAGCCGTCCTCGCCTTCGACCTTTTGCAATCCGCGCACCGCCACGCCACCCGCAGCTGCCGCAGCACCGACCGCATCGAGCAGATTGGTGATGACCTTGTGCGAGTTCGCGGCAATACCGACTTTCTTCCCGGCGCGCACCAGCTCAAGGATCATCCGCGCGCCGGTGTAGGTCTTACCCGACCCGGGCGGGCCCTGGATGGCGAGCGTCGTACGGTCGAGCTGCGTGGCGAGCCGCAGGGCCGCATCCGATCCAGACTCGCCCGATCCAGCCAAGGACGAGCCCGGCGCCTGGCCCACGCGTGGCGCGAGTCGCAGAAGTAGATCGCGTGCTGCCCGCCAGCGCGGCGAATCGGACGTAACGCCGTTGTCCGCGACCCACTCGCCCATGCTCAGCAACGCATCCTGCTGGGCCTTGGCTCCAAAGATGTTGAGCGGCACGATCGCCTCCGGGTGCCGACCGCTCCAGCCCTTCGACCGCCGGATGTCGACCGTCCCAGCCTCATCGTCGATCGCGGCGACCGTGCCGGTTGACGTCTTTCCCTCTGTTATCTCGGGATCGTGGACGTCCACACCAGCGTCGATCTTGTGCTCCTGGGGAGGGAATCGGTAGCGGAAGTCATCGGTCCGAATGCCCTTGCCCTCGCGCACGATCCGCTCAATGAAGGTCAGCTGGCCGATCGGCTCCGTCTCATCGACGAGGTCGTCCTCGGACAGGCTCATTAGCTCGTAGAAGCGCCACCAGGCGCTCTTGTTCTCGCGCCTGTGCCAGTCGAGCAGGTTGGCCAGCAGTGTGGCGGCCTCGTCTGTCGTGGCCTTGAGCCGTTCCTCGAGCGCCCGCACCTTGGCCTGTCGCTCGGAGAACTCCTCGCTCGTGTCCTCCGTCTTGGCCGGCGGGCGCGGCAGCTGAACGCTGAACTGCTTCTCAGCGTCGGCGCGCCGACTCTCCAGCCAGTCGCGCAGCTTCTCCGTTGAGACGCAGTCGTCGCGGTTGTAAAGGCGGATCTTTTCCTGGATCTCGCCGCTCGGATCGCCGTCCTCGAGCACCGACTCGAATTCGACGATGCTCGAATTGGCGTCGCGCAAATCGATCTTGCGCTCGTAGCTGTAGAGCGCCTCCAGGTTCTTGATCGAGTACTTGGGGGCGCCGACTCGGACGCCCTGCCGGACCACTCGATACAGGTCCACGAACACCCGATTGCGCAGCAGCTGGTCAAGCTCTTCTTCGCGCGTCCCATGCCGGCCGGCAAGGATCTTCAGGTGGCTGGGCTCGTACGCGCCGTAGTGATATATGTGCATGCCCGGGTCTCGCTGCCAGCGCCCCGTGAACAGGTCCATGACCTGCTCGAACGCGTGCTTTTCAGCCTGCCGACCAAACACCTTCTGCGCTGCGTCGTACGCCCAGAACGCCTGGTAGCCGTCGTCCCACAAACCGACGCCCTGCGGTTGCTCCCACACGCCGAACAGGTACTCGATGCCCTCCCAGAACGCGAACGGGTCGCCCTCGATGTCGAAGAAGAGATCGCCTTGGGCTGGGGGAGGGAGGGCCGACAAACCGCGGTCCGCCACGAGCACACGATCGGCATCCCGCTCCGGCTCGAGCAGCTCGTACTTGATCTTCTTGTCGCGCTCGCTCTCCAGCTGAAGCCGGGCCTGCTCGTGAACGCGCCACATCGACTCGTCCTGGCTGTGCTTCAGGTCCAGGGTGAAAGGCTTGTTGAGCGCAACGAGCGCGGCGCGCGTCTGGATGTCGTGCTTCGTAAGGGTTTCGCGTTGGGCGCGGCTGATGCCGGCGATGAGGGGCAAGGCGTCGTCGCGGTGCCACTGGCCCAGGCAGTTGGGATACCACCTGCACACGCCGCAGTGTTCGACCGGGTCCGGGTAGGTTGCGTTCGGGTCGAGCTCCTTCGCCAGCTGGTCTTCGAAGCGCTGCTTGGCGTGGCGGAAGTAGGCCATCATCTCCGCCGTCCGGAACGGGTGCTCCTCCGCTTGCGCGCCGCCCGTGACGACGTACACGCGCTCCGGCCGGACGCCCTGGATGCGCTCGATCTGCTCGACGTAGCTCGCGATCTGGATCAGCGCACTGGCCTTGGCGACGTGCGCGAGCTTCGTATCGGCGACCTCGTAGTGCCAGTCGGCTCCCAAACCGCCGCCCACGAAATCTTTCGTTCCCAGTTCTGAGTCTGGTCTATAGATTCCCGCGCCTTCGAGGCTGGCCTCGTCGGTCGTTTGCTCGTCCGCGAGGACTCCCGTTCCCAGTTCTGAGTCTGGTCTATAGATTCCCGCGCCGAATTTACCGACCAGACTCGGGGAGGGTGGATGACCTTCTTTGCGCAGGAGGAAGTCAGGGAAGCCAAGCCAACGCCCGTCGAAAACTGTCGCCTGGTAAATGATGTCCGCGCCCGCGCGCATCAGCTCTTCCGTCGCCTTGGCGCGGTCTTCGTACGAATGGTCCCAGTCGTCGTCCGCTCTGGTCACCTCGCGCCCGCGCGACTCCAGCAGATCGATGTAGCGCTGCTCGTGAGCGTGGCCGCGGCGCTGGAGGAGCTGGACCTCCGGATCCTCGCGATCGGTCGGCTTGTGGATCAGGCCGGCGACCGCCTGCATCTCCAGGTTCGTCAGATGCCCGCACTGCAGAAACCCGACCAAGTCCGTGGCCGAAACGATCAGCTTCCCCTCACGCCGATGCATCTTGAGACTTTATCGGCTGGCCTCGATCAAACGCGGCGGCCGGGTCCAGCCGAATCCGGCGCGTGCGTCACTGGGTCCAGGTGTCGCCCGCGTTCTTGACCACCGTATCCACGCCGGTGCCGCCGTAGCCAACGTCACCGCCGACGCCGTCGTCCATGTCGATCGAATCGGCCCCGCCAAAGCCGTAGATCGTGTCCATACCAAAATCGCCCACGATGTGATCGGTCGCTTCGCCGCCCTTGATCTTGTCGTTGCCGGGACCGGCGAAGATGGTGAGTGGCAGGTTGATGGGATCGGGGCCTGTACCCGCTTTCCCGCGGCCACGAATGATGTCGCCACTCCCGGCGCCGTAAACCGTGATGCTCTCCACGTTGGTGACGGCCATGTCCGAGTCGCCCGTGCCCTCGCCCGCATTGAGGTTGATCCGCCGGACGACTCCCAACTGAGTGGTGTTCTGGCCAAGATCGATCCTATCGACGGCCTCGGTGCCGAAGATCGCTAGAGTTTCGGTCCCGCCGCCGGCATCGATCGTGAACTCGATCTCGTCGGAATTGCCGGCTTCATCCGTGAAGCCTGGCTGGAACCCTCCGTTGCCGATGTTCACTGTGATGTTCTGGGCGTTCGCGTCGCCGTTGACGACGATCGTGTCGGTGTTCGTGACGGTCGCGACGTTGGCGCACCACACGCCGCCCACCGTGATGTGGCCGCTGACGTCGCGCGCGAGATAGGCCGTGAAGCTGGCTCCGCTTATCGTCACCGTGACCTGGTGAGTCGTGCCCTTGTAACTGCACGTCACACCCGCGGCGGCAGCGGGCGATGGGATGGCGACCAGGGCGGCGACGACGGCCACCATGGCGAAAAAGCGCTTCATCTCGTGAGTCCCTCATCTTCGGCCGCCGCAGCATTGCCCCTCACGCGCGCCGACGCGGGCATGGTAAGCAAGCCGTGTCCCGATCGCTAGGGGTCTCCGCGCCGGTGACGCTAGGCGTCCAGCTCAGCCAGCTTCGAACGCGTGCGCTGAGCCATGGCGACGTGCTCCTTGGCCTCGTAGAGGGCGAGGGCTTCTCGGAAGGTGTCGGCGGATTTGCCTCGCTCGCCGAGCAACTGGTAGGCCAGGGCCAGGTCGAACTTCACGTCGGCGAGCAGGACCGGACTGTGCGTCGTTTCGGCCACGGCGACTGCTTGCATCAGTGTTCGCTCCGCACCGTCCGCCTCTCCATCATGCGCCTCGAGCAATCCCGTGACCTGGAGCACGATGAGTCTGGTCAGGACGTCGTCGGGGGCTGCCAACTCGGTCGCCCGCTGAGCCCAACTGGCGGCCTTGTCCATAGCGCCGGCCGCGAAATAGACCCGCGCGAGAATGGCCGCCGTGGACGAGCCAATGCCTGTCTGGCCGGACTCGATGAGCTGGGTAGTGCCACGTTCGCCCAACTCGGCCGCCTTCGCAAAGTCACCTGCCCAATACTCGACGCGCGTGGCGGCGAAGCCCAGTACGCCTCCGACCGCTGTCGGAAGAAGCGACTCAGCCATCTGCAGCTCGCTGGCAATGAGCGGCCGAGCCTCATCGAAGCGGCCGGCGATGGCCAGAGCCTGGGCTCGATGCTCATCGACCGTGGCGTGGTAGCCGGCCGCCACGGTCGCGAACCACTCGAGAGTCTTGCTGTTGGGTTCAGCTGATGTGATGCGCCAGTTCGAGAGTGGCCCGATGAACTCGTTGTTGATGCCCAGGCGCCGAGAGATATCCGTGGCTGCCTCGAAGGAAGATACGACCCCGGCGACGTCGCTAAGGATGTTGGCGACCTGGGCTTGCGCCAGACATGTCGCATAAAGACCGCGCAGATTTCCAGTGGTCTCGAAAAGCGCGACCGCCTCGTCGATCAGCTCCGCCAGTTGTGCTGTTCTGGCGACGGGCTCGAGAAACGTGCTGACGCGCTCGACTTCCATGCGAGCGCACAGTTCAGCCGCGCGATCTGCGGCCTTCGTCGCACGCTCGAGGTGAAGCTGAGCTAACTCCAGCGCCCGCGGTCCAGGCGAGGCGAAGTAGACAGCCATGATCTCGTCGCTCTGAAGAGCGAGATCGGGCTCCAGCGGAAGTTCATCCGCGCGCTGCAGGAGATTCGCACCGGCGTGGAAATCGCCCCGCGTAGTTGCACGGCGGCCGGCGGTCGCAAGATGATCGCGCGCGCTCAGCGCGAGGCTTATGTCGACGGGCTGGCCCAGCTCCGTCCGGTAGCGCACCGCCTGCTCGAGGTGATAGCCCAGGATCTCGTCGATCTCCGGGACGTCTCCGCCAAACTCCTCGAGCCAACGCGCAAAGCGCTGATGAAGGTCCGCCCGCGTCGATTTGGGCAGGGCCTCATATGCCGCGTCGCGGATGAGCAGGTGGCGAAAGCGGAACGCATCCTCGCCGGGAAGGTCAGGCTTGTCGGGTCGGACCAGGTCCTTGCGCACGAGCGACGTCAGCCGAGTCCGCACCTCGTGCTCCTCCGGGTATAGGGCTTCGACTGCGCCGCGATGGAACAGCCGACCCTCGATCGAGCCTCGTTCGAGAACCTGTCGTTCCGGCCCGTCGAGTTGGTCCAGCCGCGCCGCGAGAAGCGCGTGGATCGTGGGAGGAACGCGCACGTTCTCGTCACCCGACTCGCGCACCAGCGCGATCATCTCCTCAACGAACAGGGGATTGCCTTCAGCGGCTACGACGACGCGTTGGCGGGCACTCGCCGACAGTCCGCCAACCAGGGCCTCGACCATTTCCGCCGATTCCGAGCCGGACAGCGGTTCGAGCAACAGGCTCGTGGCATTGATCTTGCCCCCCGCCCATGCAGGACGAAGGTCGAGGAGGTCCGGGCGAGCCATGCACAGCAAGAGAATGGGAGCGTCGCGCGACAGGTCCGCGACGTGCTCAATCAAGTCAAGGAACTTGGGTTCAGCCCACTGCAGATCGTCGAAGACCACGACAAGAGGTCGTTCGCGCGCGCTGTCCTCGAGCAGCTTTCGGAAAGCCCATGCGATCTGACCCGATGGCGGCGAGAACTGCTCACGGCGCCCAAGGCCACTCAGGTCATCATCGAGCTTCAGGTCAGGTCGGAGCGCGACCAGCTGTTGGACCACATCGATCACTGGCCAGTACGTGATGCCCTCGCCATAGGAAAGGCAGGCACCGGTGACGACCATCGCCGGGAGCTCCGCCAGGAACTCGTGGACGAGGCGGGACTTGCCCACACCCGCATTGCCCAGAAGGGTGAAGAGCTGGCACGAGCGGTCGTCAACAGCCTGGTCGTACGCATCCCGAAGTCGACGGAGCTCAGTTGCACGTCCCACCATGCGGGCGTCATTGCGCCGGACAGGAGTGCCGGTCACGCTGTCCAGCCGATACGCCCGGACCGATTGAGTCTTGCCCTTGAGCGTGAGGGGCTGCATTTCCCGAGCGTCAACCACGGCTTCGACGAGGTTGTACGTGTCCTGGCCGATCAGGATCTCGTCGGGATTGGCAGCGTGTTCCAGGCGCGAGGCAACGTTCACCGCGTCTCCAGTCGCGAGTCGCTCCTGCGTGCCCGTCACGACCTCGCCGGTGTTAACGCCGATGCGCGCCTGGATGCCCAGCTCAGGCAACGCGTCGCGCATCTCGATCGCGGCACGGACGGCGCGCAGAGCGTCATCCTCGTGTACCTGTGGCACGCCGAAGACGGCCATTACTGCATCGCCGATGAACTTCTCCACCGTGCCGCCGTGTGCTTCGACGATGCCTTTCATGCGCTCGAAGTAGCGCGCGAGCAGCGCTCGGAGCGCTTCGGGATCGGCGGTTTCGCCGAGCGATGTCGAGCCTGTGACGTCGCAGAAGAGGACAGTGACCGTCTTGCGCTGCTCGCGCGTCGCCGACGCTGCCGTCAGCGCCGTTCCGCAATTGCCGCAGAACTTCTGGCCGTCGGGATTGTCCTGACCGCAGTTGGGGCAAGTGATCACGCCCCGATGGTAAACAGCCCACCACTGCCCGGGCATGGCCGGCAAGATCATCGTCACCGTCCAATCGCGGTGCCGACTACGGTCGCACTGGCAGCGACTCCTGAGGAATCTATAGACCAGACTCGGAGCTGGGACTTCGTTTCTTCACGCGTGCTCGACGGCCGCCGGTAGTCTTCCGCGACGATGCCGATCGACCTTCTGGAGGTGGCGCGTCTCCGCCTGCGCAACCAGCGCGTCACGGGCGAGAGGCTCAAGACAGCGGCAGACGTCGTCGCGTGGCTGGGCTGCGTTCAGGCCCAGGAATATTCGCTGGCCAAGTGGTCGCTGGGCATGCGCGTGCCTGATGGCAGCCTGCACGACGCGGACGTGGATGCGGCACTGGCGCGCGGGGAGATTCTGCGCACCCACATCCTGCGGCCAACTTGGCACTTCGTCGCACCGGCCGACATCCGCGACTTCATGCGCCTGACCGGGCCACGCGTGCTTTCCGGGTCTGCCGGGCGGATGCGACAGCTGGAGCTTGACGAGCGCCAGCTCAGCCAAGCGGGCGAGGTCATGGCGCGCGCGCTCGAAGGTGGCAAGCACCTGACGCGGCCTGAGCTGCAGGTGTTGCTCGAACGCGCGGGCCTCCATCCCGACGGTCAGCGCGTCGCGTACATGGTCATGGCCGCGGAGATGAGCTGCCTGATCGCGAGCGCGGCGCCGCGCGGCACCAAGCAGACGTACGCGCTGCTCGATGAGTTCGCGCCGGCGACAGCCGCGGACAATGGACCTTTCGACCGCGACCGCGCGCTTCGCGCGTTGACGCTGCGCTACTTCACCAGCCACGGCCCGGCGACGGTCACCGACTTCACGTGGTGGTCGGGCATAAGCCAGGCGGACACGAAGCGCGGTTTAGCTATCAACGGCCCGGCGCTGCAACCACTCGACGTAGGCGGCGAACGCTATTGGTGGGCGGGCGATCGCGGTGGGTCGGCGGCTTCAATTTCGCCTTCGCCGACGGTTCGCCTGATGCAGGCCTACGACGAGTTCGTCGTTGCCTACAAGTCGCCGCGAACGCCGATCAACGTTGCCGGGCTTGCGTCGCCGGCCGTGCTCCAGGGGTTGCCGTTCTTGCACGCGATTTTCGTCGACACGCAGGTGGCGGGCTTTTGGCGCCGACTCACCGCCAAGGACGGCTACCTGATTGAGACCACAATGCTGCGCAAGCTGACTCCCGCAGAAAACGCGGCTCTCGCGGCCGAGGTGGTCCGCCACGCCGAATTCGTGGAGAGACCGGTCACGCTCGTCGACTAGAGTGGGCGCATCCGGTGCGTCCGCGCCCGCTGCGCAGGTACTGGCTCAGTCGAAGGAAGAGAGCCTTGAAACACCGTGCAAGGCGGACGTCCCTGTCCGCATTCGCTGCAGTCCTGCTCACGCTGGTCATCGCCGGCCAGGTCCTCGCCCATTCGTGGAGCGCGCCTATCCCGCTCACCTCGTCGGGCGGCGGCTATGGGTTCGGGGTCGTCGGCTTGGACTCGACCAATGCGGTCGCAACCTTCGTCGAGTGGAACGGCGATGGGTACAACGTCTTCGCCCAGCGCAGCCCCTCGTCCGGCAGCGCCTGGGGCGAGCGCCAGTTCATCTCAGCGGACGGCTACGACCCGGCGATCAGCGCCTACGGCCTGCACGTCGATCTCGCCTGGGAAGAGAAGGGCCGCGTGATGTACGCGAATAGCACCGGTGGCACGAGCTTCGGTGCGGCAACCCCGCTCTCGCCGGCGAATGTGAGTCTCGTCATCAACCTCAGCGTTGCCAGCGGCCCGGGCGGTCTGGTGGCCGTGGCCTGGCAGAACGCCCAGACGAACATGGTCAAGGTTCGCGTGAGCACAGACAGTGGCGTCACATTCGGACCGATCACAAACTTCGCGACCAGCATCCAGGACATGGGCACGAAGCTCGCCGCGGGCGACGGTGTCGTGTACCTCGCGTACAAGCTCACGGCCAAGAGACTGCGCGTCGTCCGCTCGACGGACGCCGGCGTGTCATGGAGCACTCCATTCGTCGCCACAAACAGCGGCATCGGCGTCGTCAACCAGTTCTCGATGAGCGCGTCTGGGACGCACGCATACCTGGCCTACGCGGTCCCAAACGTCATTCATCCTGGGGCCACCGTCCGGTACCGGCGAACTCTCGACAGTGGTGCGTCATGGGGCAGCGAGCGGCAACTCAGCAAGCCAAGCTGGAGGGCCGACTTTCCGCAGATCGCTCTCCAGGGCGGCGTTCTTCGGGCGGTCTATGAGCGCTCGTCGAACCTTGGCATCGATGTCTACTACCAGCAAAGCTCAAACGGGCTGACGTGGACGGCGGGGGAGGTCGTCTCGACCAACAGCCACAATCCGTTCGTGACATTCGCTGGCAAGATCATCGTGCAATACGAGGCCGATACGGGCGACGCGTACGTCCGCACCGGAACCTGACCGGCGACCAGGCCGCTACGGGCCGGTCCCGGTGGAAGTCATGTTGACGGTGTAGGTCATCGCGAACGGGGTGCATCCGGCGGCTGCGCCCGCGGCCGTGGGCGTGCCGCTGATCGTCTTGGTGCCGCTCATCGCGATGATCACGCCGTCCTGAATGGACCCGGGCGTAACCGTTACCTGTTCGTGCGTCGTATAGGCGCCTGGAAGCAGGTCGCCGCTCGACGTTTGGCAGGTCGCGCCACCTGCGGCGCTGTACCACTTGGCCGGGCCGCCAAACACGAACGAACTGCCATTCCACTTGAAGATGATCGATCCAAGCCGCTTGCCGCTATCCGAGTCGAACGAATTGACCGACAGCCGGCAATCTGCCTCCGACGAACAACGCGAGCTGGTCACGTAGCGGCGGTCGTGCGGCCCGACCAGCACGTGGGGATCACCCGACACACCACTCGGTGAGTTGTTGACCAACCAGCTGCCATCGGCCACGAGCGGAAGGTTCGGCGGTGGCGCCGTAGGCGTGGGCGTCGGGGTCGGCGTCGGCGTCGGCGTGGGTGTCGGGGTGGCGCCTGGCTTGCCCGATGGACGGGCTGTCTTCTGCGGGCCTGGCGACGGTTCGGGCGTGGGGCTGCCGGCCGGACTGTCGTCGGGACTTGCGCTGGAGCTCGGCGAGCTAGAAGGGCGTCGCGAGCGTGGGCGATGCGGCGGCGACCGCCGGGCACGGTGCGCCCGCAGATGCACGTCGCGAGCGGGGCAGGCGAGCCGTGCGAAAGCAGCGCGAACGTACCTGCCGCGCCAAGACCCGCGGCGACGAAAAGGGCCACGACAATGGCTGCCACCCAGATTCGCCCACGCCGCGAGCCGCCAGCGGCCGTCGATGGAAGCGCCGCAACGCTGGTATTGACCATGCCGCCGGCCGCGGCTGGGAGGACCTTTGCACTGGCGCCGGCCGTGGCCAGGGCCTTGGCAAACTCGCCCGTGCTCCGGTAGCGATCCTCCGGTCGCTTGGCCATGCCTCGTGCGACGACCGAATCGACGCGCGTGGGCAGTTCTGGGCGAAGTTCAGTAACGGGAGGGGGCCGATCGAACATGTGCGCGTTGACGAGCGCCATCTCGTTGTCGCGCACGAACGGCAGCTCACCGGTGAGCGCCAGGTAAGTCGTGGCAGCAAGAGCGTATTCGTCGGCGCGCCCGTCGATGGGAGCGGAGGTAAGTTGCTCGGGCGCGCTGTACGCGAGCGTTCCCATGAACGCGCCCGTGCGCGTGAGATGCGTCCCTTCCATGCCCAGGGTCAGGCCGAAGTCGGCCAGATAGACGTGCTCCGTCTCACTCTGGCCGTGGCGAGCCACCAGGATGTTGGCCGGCTTGACGTCGCGATGGACGACGCGCTCGGAGTGCGCCGCGTCGAGGGCATCGGCGACCTGGCTCATGATCGAGACGACGCGGGCCATTTCGAGCGGTCCTTCAGACGTCAGGATCTGGGCCAGGTTCGGCCCGTCGACGAGCATCATCGCGATGTACAGCTGGTCGTTCCACGAACCGGCGTCGTAGACCGGGACGATGTGATCGTTCGAGATCCGTGCCATGACCCGGTACTCGCGCTCGAAACGAGCTCGGAAGATGAAGTCGAGCGAGTAGCCGGTGTCGAGCAGCTTGAGCGCCACGTCGCGATTGAGTCGCTCGTCGTGCACTCGATAGACGGTCGCCATCGCGCCACGGCCGATCACGCTTCTGATGACGTAATTGCCGATGCGGTCCCCGATTGTGGCCATCACGAGCTCTCCGCGCGTTGATGCACGGCCGAACTCTAGCCCCGTCTGAAAGTGAGGCGCGCTGCTGCCTCCGCGTAGCCGGCGTGTCGTGGCCGAGCGACGAGCGCCTGCTCAAGCGAAACGAACGTCCGCTGGCGACCCCGAGCAAGCGGGTCAAGCGCCACAAACACGCATGTCTTGCCCGTGCCGGGTGGGCCTCCACGCCACCACGCCGAGAAAGAATCGAGCGCGTCAGGACACAGCGTGCGGAAAGACTCGGTCCGGATACGCAATGCATGGATAACCTCGGCGGACCACAACGCGACGACCACGTGGGTCTCGCTCCGCCACCGCCCGATTTCCAAGCGCTCCGCCAACGCATCGCCCAGGTATGCCTTCTTGGCATTGAATGCGCCGGCTGCTTCCTGGAAATCCGGAAAGCGCGTCCGGTTCTCAATATGAAGCAGCGCTCTGGCGTCCAGATCCCAAGCGACGACATCCGCGCGACCGGCGAATTGGTAGTGCTGATAGGGCTCGTCGATCGCCAGCCCGAAGCCCAGCGGCCGCAGATGGGCTGCTTCGAACTCGCCCATTGCCGAGTGAACAGTGTCCTGCCGCGGCCGAGGTGTCTTGCGTCGCGGATCCTCCAACTCGAACTCGAGCTTCAGCCCCAAGGCACCGACCAACCGCATGGCAGCCTCGAGCGAAACAGGCAGACCGCGCAGCGCTCGGTACGCGACGCCACGCGACAGGGTCGCCTCGGTCGCAAGCCGCTCGACGTTCCACTTTCGCTCGCGACGAACTTCGTTCAGACGAACGCCCAGGAGTGCGTGAAATGAGGTCAGGGCTGCGGTCGCGCCAGTTGGGGCTGGCTGAGGCAGCTTCTTAGGCGACATTGCCAATCAATTGAACAAGTCGCCGCTCAACAGGCGGTTATCTCCAGATTTGTCCCGGCTTGCATCGGATTCCCGGCTGCCGCGCCACGCAACTTTGGCGATTGATATGTCAGAGCTGTCGCTCTGGCGCTCGTAGGCGGACACCGGCGCCTGGCCCTCTATGGCCTACCGTGCGATTCAGATGAGACTTGTGCAAATGAATGGAAAAGTCGCGCTGCCCGGCGGCGGCGGCGCGGCCTCAGCGCTAGGAGTTGTCGGAGGCTCCGGGGACGAGAGAGTTGAGCTCGTCGCGGACGGACTCGAACTCCGCCACGATCACATCGACGAGGGCGCCGATTTCCGTCTCAGCCAGGTCCGCGGCCTCTGTCGTCGCGACGGACGTCAACGTCTCAAGCTCGCGGGCCATGGCCGACAAGCCCAGCGCACCGACCGTGGCACTGACGGATTTGAGTGTGTGCGCCGCGCGGTTGGTCGACTCGACGTCGCTGGCGGCGATTCCTTCGCGAATTGCCGCGATCTGGCGCGGCGCATCATCGAGGTAGCTTTCGACAACCTCGCGCAGGAAGGCGCGGTCATCACCGATCGAGTGCTCGAGCTCGTCAAGGATGTCCTGGTCGATCGCGGCCGGCGCGGCCTCGTCCAAAGTCAGGCCCCGGCCTTGATCGCGCCGGCTTGGTCGCGCCGCCTTGGTCGCGGCTGGTTTGGCCGCGGCCTTCGTCGCGGCTGGTTTGACCGCGGCCTTCGGCCCAGACTTGGCACGGGCCGCGGCGGGCACGCGCGCGAGCGCCGCGGACAGCTCCTCCGGCCGGATCGGCTTGGACACGTAGTCGTCCATGCCCGCAGCGAAACATGCCTCGCGATCGCCGGCCATGGCATTGGCCGTCATTGCCACGATCCACGGCCGCGACCCGCGCGGCAGCTTGGCCACGATCTGGCGCGTGGCCGTGAGACCGTCCATCTCCGGCATCTGCACGTCCATCAGCACCACGTCGTAGCGCCGCTTGTTGACGGCCGCGACAGCCGCTCGGCCGTCGGCCACGACATCTGCGGTCTGGCCCATGCGCTCGAGCAGGCGGATGGCGAGCTTCTGGTTGACGGCGTTGTCTTCCGCCAGGAGCACGCGTAGGACGCGGGTCGACATGGCACCGTTCGTTGACGCTGGCACCGGGCTGGGAGTCGGAGCCTGATGAGCGATCCGGGCACCGGCCTCGGCGGGCGCGAGCATCTCTACCAGCGCGTCGTGCAGGCCGGAGGGTTTGATCGGCTTGGTCAGCTGCTTGTCGACTTCCGTCGCGCCCTCACCCTCGGCTGCGTCGCGCTTGGACAGCGACGAGACGAGCAGAAGCGGGAAATCGTTGCCGCGCGCGGCGCGAATGCGACGGGCAAGCGCGAGGCCGTCCATCTCCGGCATGAGCCGATCAAGGATCGCGAGGTCGAACGCATCGCCGCGCTCGATCCACGTCAGCGCCTCCTTGGGTGACGCGGTCGCGCGCGGGCGCATGCCCCAGCGCGAAAGCAGCGTCAGCAGGATGCGTCGGGACGACTCGGAGTCGTCGACGACCAGGACGCGCTGCCCTTCGAGCGCGCCGCTGTCCAGTGCAGTCCGGGCGTGCTCCTCGTAACCGGGCGCACCAGGCGCGACCATCGTGAAGTGGAATGTCGAGCCCTTGCCGGCGACGCCCTTCGACTCCGCCCACACCTCGCCGCCCATCAGCTCCGCAAGTCGGCGCGAGATGGCCAGGCCAAGTCCCGTGCCGCCGAACCGGCGAGTCACGGATGCGTCCGCCTGCGAAAACGATCGGAACAGGCGTGTCATCGATTCCTTGGGGATACCCACGCCCGTGTCTCGTACCGCGAAGTGGAGCTTCCACGTGTCGCCCTTGGCCTCCTCACCGGTCGCAAGCTCACCCGTCACGGTCAGCTGGACGTCGCCCTTGTCGGTGAACTTCAAAGAGTTGTTCAACAGGTTCAGCAGCACCTGTCGGACACGGCCGACGTCGCCGACGAGTGCCGCCGGCAGGCCCTCGGCGATCTCGAATGTCAGGTCCAGCCGTTTGCGCGAGGCAAGAGGTGCGAGGACGTCCATGGTCGACTCGACCGCGCTCGTCAAATCGAACGGCGCCTCGTCGAGGTCCATCTTGCCCGCCTCGATCTTGGAGAAGTCGAGGATGTCGTTGATGATCGTCAGTAGGGCCTCGCCGCTCGACCTGATCGTGTCGACGTAGTCGCGCTGCTCAACGTCGAGCGCGGTGTCTGACAGCAACCCGCTCATGCCGATGATCGCGTTCATCGGCGTCCGGATCTCGTGGCTCATCGTGGCCAGGAAGAGTGACTTGGCCTCGTTGGCCTGCTCGGCAGCGGCGCGGGCTTCCTCCGCCATGGTGAACAGTCGGGCGTTGGCGATTGCGACGGCCGCCTGCTGCGAAAGGCCGACCAGGAAGTCGAGGTCCTCCGCGACATAGGGCACCGATTCACCGAAGCGCCAGACGGCCATCATGCCCATCACTTCGTCACCCGACTTGAGCGGCGCGACCATGATCCGTTCGTCGGGCTCGTCCTCCGTGCCCGCGATCTCGACGCCGCGCGGGTCATTGTGCAGATCGTTGATCGCCTCCGCCTGGCCCGTTTCCGCGAGCGTGCCTATGACGCCCTCGCCGATCTCGAAGGTGTTCGCGCGGATCTCATTCGCCGACTCGCCGACGACCACCGTCGCGCGCAGGCGCTTGCCGTCCGGATCTGTGAGGAACACAGCGCTCGTGCTGCTGCAGCAGCAGATCGCGGGCACGCTCGGCTATCTCGCGCAGGACGGTGTTCGGCGTCAAGGCTGGCAGAGACGGCCCGACCGACGTCCGCGAGGGCGGACATCTCAGAGGCGCGGCGGCGAGTTTCCGCATACAGCCGCGCGTTCTGGATCGCCGCGCCCACGCCGGCCGCGATTGTGGCCAGCAGGCGTGTGTCGGAATCGTCGAAGCGCGCTTCTTCGCTGATCTTCTCCACGGCGATGGCGCCGATGGCCCGGTCGCCGACGATGATCGGCACGCCCAGGTACGACTCGACCCGGGTGCCGACGACACTCAGGTCGCGTGCCTCGCGCTCCTGGTCGCTGTTCAACAGCAGTGGCTCGTGCGTGGCCAGGATGCGCGACGTGAGGCCCGCACCGAACTCGATCGGCGCGGGGGGCTCGCGCGTGCCGTTCTCGTAGTAGTACGGAAACTCGATCACGCCGCGTGCGGCGTCATGCAGCCCGACATAGGCGATGTCGGCACTGAACGTCTCGCGGATGCGCTCGCCAACAAGCTCCAGGAGCACGTCGAGGTCGAGCTGCTCCGCGACAGCTTGGCCAACGCCGTTGATCGTGCCCAGCTCCGCGACGCGCTGGCGCATCTCGTCGACGAGGCGCACGTTTTCAAGAGACACGGACAGGCTGCTGGCAAGTGTCGTGAGGAGCGCCACGTCTCCGTCACTGAACGCGAACTCGCGGTCCAGGTTCTGGAGGCTGATGACGCCGAAAGTCTCGCCGCCGACGATCAGCGGGGCGAAGACGACCGACATCGCGGGCTCACCTCCAAGGGCCCCCGGCTGTCCGTATGAGTTGGCCGTCTCGATCGCGTTGTCGTTGACGACGATCACCTCGCCGGTCTCTGCCATGTGCCTGCGGAAGCCGATCAGCGGGAATGTCTCGTTGGGGAAGTGAACTCCGCGCTCGACCGAGAAGGTGAAAGTCATGGTGTTGCGCACGCGGTCCAGCAGCGCGATATCCACGACCTGCGCGTCGAAGATCTCCTGGATCTTGTCGCCCACGAGGTCGTACATGGCCTGGCTCTCGAGCCGCTCCGCGAGGCCCGCCTGAATGCTGTTGACCACGGCCAGCTCGGCCGCGCGACGGCGCGTCTCGTCCCACAGTCGGGCATTCTCGAGCGCCACGGACAGGCTCGAGGCGATCGTCGTAAGCAGCCTGACATCTGCGTCTGTGAAGCTGTTGGCGTGCTCGATGTTCTGGAGCGAGATCCGACCGAAGACGGTGTCGCCAACGATCAGCGGTACGAACAAGCACGGACTTCGCCGGCTCGCCGGAGACGACGTCTGCGCGGCGACGCCGTTGGCTTCGTTCCATGCCGACATGTCGTTGACGACGATCGGCTGGCCGCTTTGAAGAACCCTGCCCGCCGAACCCTCCCAAATCGCTTGTCTCGTCGATCGCGCGCACTCCGCGCTCAATCGAATACGGGTACCGGATCTGGCCGTTCGGCACGTCGTACAGGCCGATGTCGACGACATCTGACTCGAAGATCTCGTGCAGCTTCTCGCCCACCAGCTCGTACATCTGCTGCATGTCGAGCTGCTTCGCCAGGCCCTCTTGGACGCTGTTGATGATCGCCAGCTCCGCCGCGCGCTGGTTCGTCTCGAGCAACAGGCGGGCGTTTTCGAGAGCCACGGACAGGCTCGCGGCGATCGTCGTCAGCAGGCGCTCGTCAGATTCCGTGAACGCGTCCGTGTGGTCGAGGTTCTGAAGCGAGATCGAGCCGAACACGGTGTCGCCGACGGTCAATGGAGCAAAGAGCACCGATTTGGGCCGCTCACCCTGGGCGATCAAGATCTCAATCCCCATCTGTGCCGCGTACGCGTCGACGTCTCCGACGCGGAGCGCCTCGCGCCGTTCCAGGACCAGCTTGCGGAAGCCGCGGATAGGCGCCGGTTCGTCTGGGTAGCGGATGCCCAGTTCGATCGAATACGGGAAGTTGACCCTGTTGTTGGGCACGTCGTAGAGGCCTATGTCCACGACCTGCGCATCGAAGATCTCGTGGATCTTGTCGCCCACCAGCTCGTACATCTGCTGCATGTCGAGCTGGCTCGCGAGGCCCTCCTGGACGCTGTTGATGATCGCCAGCTCCGCCGCGCGCTGGGTCGTCTCGACCAGCAGGCGGGCGTTTTCGAGTGCCACTGACAGGCTCGAGGCGATCGTCGTCAGCAGTCGGACATCCGCATTCGCTGAAGGCGCTCGTCCGGTCGATGTTCTGGAGGGAGATACAGCCGAAAACGGATTCGCCGACGATCAGCGGGACGAGCACTACCGACCGTGGCCGCACTCCCTCGAGAATGACGATCTCGGCGCCGGTCTCCGCTTGCCATGCGTCGAGGTCATCCACAACCAATGGCTGGCGCGTATCCAGGACGACCTTGCGCGTCCCGGTTATGGGCCTGGGCAGATCCGGAAATCGCACGCCGTTCTCGACGACGTATGGGAAATGGACAACATCGTTGGCCAGATCGAAGAGCGCTATGTCGGCGATTTGAGCGTCGAAGATCTCGCGGATCTTGTCGCCCACCAGCTCGTACATCTGCTGCATGTCGAGCTGCTCGGCGAGCCCCGCCTGGACGCTGTTGATGATCGCCAGCTCGGCCGCGCGCTGGGTCGTCTCGACCAACAGGCGGGCGTTTTCGAGCGCCACCGACAGGCTCGAGGTCAGGGTCGTCAGCAGCCGAGCGTCCGACTCGGTGAACGCGTCTGTGCGATCGAGATTCTGAAGCGAGATCACCCCGAAGACTGCGTCGCCCACGATCAAGGGAGCAAAAAGGACCGACTTCGCGGGCTCTCCCATATACACGGAAGTGGCTACGCCGGTGCTCGCCTGCCACGCCTCCAAATCGTTGATCAGCAGCGGCTCGCGAGTTTCGAGGACGATGCGGCGAAGATCGCCGATCTCTGACCCTTCATCGGGGAAGCGAATGCCACGCTCGATTGTGTACGGGTAGCTGACGCGGTTGTTGGGCACGTCATATAGGGCGACGTCGACGACCTGGGTGTCGAAGATCTCGTGGATCTTGTCGCCCACCAGCTCGTACATCTGCTGCATGTCGAGCTGCTGGGCCAGGCCTTCCTGGACGCTGTTGATGATCGCCAGCTCCGCGGCGCGTTGGTCCGTCTCCACAAGCAGTCGTTTGGTCTCGTCGATCGCCCGGGCCCGGCTCAGCGCGCTGGCGATGTGCTGGCCGACGAAGTTGAGCAGGTCAACGTCATCGTCGTCGTAGCCCTGTCCGGCCTCGTAGGTCTGGAGGACCATCACGCCGATCGCATCGCCATCGACCTTGAGGGGCACGCCTACCCAGTCCGTGCCGGGTGTTCCCAACAGGACGATCTCCCCGGACGCGACAAGTTTTTGGTAGCGCTTGGGACTGAGGTGCTCCGTCTTACCGCTGCGCAGGACGTACGCGGTAATTCCGCGCGCCTCACCGGTGCCTATCGGCTGCCACACCAGCGGGTCGGGAACGTCGGGGTCGACCTCGTCGACGTAGTACGGGAAGTTGAGCGTGTTGTGCGCGGCGTCGTACAGCGCGATGTAGAAGTTGTTCGCGTACATGAGCTCGCCCACGATCGCGTGGATCGCGGCGTAGAACTCGCGCATGTCGTTCGCCGCGCTGGCCAGCTCGGCGATCCGGTACAGCGCGTCCTGGACCTTGGCGCTGCCGCCGTGCTTCTTCTTGACCTCGCGTTTCACGGCCACGGCCGGATGGTATCTCTCAGGTCGGGCTCGGTTCGGGGCTGACGGATGGCACGGCGTCGGATGGCTTGATCTTGAACGTGCCGCTGCCGACTTCATGGCCGTCGATCAGGTAATGGAGCACGTACGTCCCGGGGGCCACGGTCAGGAGCGAGCTGCCGTAGTAGACGTTCCAGCCGGCCTGCGCCACGAAATCGTCGACCTGCGTCTCAGTGTCTGACTCTGTCGTCAGGGTGACGCGGACGCTCTCGCCGCCAGTGGCCGCATCCAACGTCACGCGCCACGCGACGTTGTGACCGGCTGGGAACGAGGTGCGCTCGTTGACGAGCGTGACGTTGCGGCCTGTTTCAGTGACATCCGTGCCGAATACGACCGCACCAACGGGCGCACTCGAGCCACGCTGCGGGCGTGAAATCGCGATTGCCTTGGTGGTCATGGGCGAGTCGGGGATCTCGTCACTCGGCGCGACTGCCGTGGCGATCGGGCTGGCAGTGGCAGTGGCGGAATTGGTGACTGACGGCGCCAGCGTCGGTGTCAGCGTCACGTTCGGCCGCGCCGGCGCGGCCGAACACGCAGCAAGCGCGAGCATTGCCCCAACGACGAGCGCCGCCCGCGCCAAGGCCGCGCGGTGTCGGATCCCCTCCATGCCGTCTCTCCCTCGAACCGACAATGCGCAACCCGCGGGATGGTGGGCAGGTGGGCGCTTGGGCGTTGCCGGAGCCCGAACCTTATTCGGCGGCGCGGCACGCGTCCAGACGAAATCGCAGGTCGAGGTTGGGGCTATCGGAGGGCGGTTCGGAAGACGGTTCGCCCCGGACAAAAGGTTGTGGTCCGGGTCCGTTAAGTCCGGTTTGGATTAGGACGATAGGCCCATGTTGCCGCTTGACAACGGAGCGCAGCATCCGTTGCGGGGGGAACAACAGACCCTCGAGCGGGGGAGCAACCGCCCCCCGTATTTAGCCCGGTGTCCCAGCGCCGGGTCGGCAATGTCGACGGAGTTCGCGGAGTTAATGCGCGCTCGTTTTGTCGTCGTCCTCATCGCGGCGGTGCTGACGCTCGTCGCGGTTGCACCGCTTGACGCGTTTGCCGGAGGACCGCCCCGCTTCTCGCTGCCGTGGAGCCAGGGCCAGATCTGGCGGCTGACCGGCGGTCCGCACTCGAACGTTGGCTACGGCAAGCCGTGGAGCTCGCTTGACTTCGCCGGCCCGATCGCCGGCCGTTCCTATCCGGTGCGTGCCGCCGCGCCCGGCGTCGTGGTGCGGCCGTGCGCGAACTGGGTCCAGATCAAGCACGGCAACGGTTGGGAGACGTCCTACTACCACCTCGCCAACATCCAGGTCAACGCCGGCCAATACGTGCAGCGTGGAGCGCTGCTCGGCTACACGTCGATGAAGGCCGGCTGCGGCGGGTCGGCGACGGGGCCGCACGTCCACTTCTCGATCAAGCACAACGGCCAGTACGTTGATATCGGGGGATTCGTGTTCGGTGGCTGGACCGTCCGCGATGGTCGGTCGCAGTACCTGGGCTGCCTCGTCCGCGGCGACGTCCGGCGCTGCGCCCCGGGCGGCCACCTCTTCAACTTCGGCCCCGGCTAGCGCGTTAGCGACCAGGTCCCGGCCACCCGGACTAGAGTGGTGCTCTCAAGGCGGGCCGTCGTGTCGCCGCCTGAGGAAGGAGCGCACCAATGCATTTCGTCGGTTCCATGTCCAGCTTTTCCGTGCCCGACGTTGAAAAGGCTCGGGAGTTCTACGGCGGGACGCTCGGGTTCGAGACGTCGGTCAACGAGATGGGCATCCTCGAAATCACTCTGCCGGGCGGCGGTCGCGCGGTCGCCTACCCCAAGCCCGACCACCAGCCTGCGACCTTCACGGTCTTGAACCTGCTCGTTGAGGACATCGACGCGAGCGTCGATGAGCTGACCCGCGCCGGCGTGGGCATGGAGCACTACGACACAGAGCCGATCAAAACCGACGCGAAGGGCATCGCGCGCGACGGCGACGGCGCCATCTGCTGGTTCAAGGATCCGGCCGGCAACATCCTTTCGCTGATCCAGTTCAGCCCGCGCTAGCCCGGGCGGCGGCGCCGCGGGCTAGGGGCGGCGCAGAGCTTTGCCGTCGGGCATGCGCGACTTCGCCGCGTAGGCAGAGGCCGCGAACATCGCCTTGCGGTCCAGCTCGGGCATCGGTGCGGCGACCTCCGCGGACCGTGACTCCAACTCCGACACGAGGGCGCGCATCTCAGTGTCGCGGCCCGCGTACGAGCGGATGCGCTTGGCGACACCCTCAAGCGCCAGCTGGGCACCGCGGTAGTCGCCACGCCGGTTAGCCCCGGCCGCTTCCTGGCGTGCGCGGCCGGCAAACACGCGCGCCACCGCCCGATCAACTTCGACGTCGCGCGGCTGCACGTCGTTGGTCTTGCCATCGGCGTACTCCCACGCCAGCGCGACTGAGCCGCCGTCGTCGACGAGGGCGTCGCGCGCGGTGAGCGATAGCACCGCACCGGTTTCGCGCGCGACCTCGCCATACGGGAAGTTGAGCCGCAGCACGACCTCTACCAGCTGCTCGGCCACGAGCGAGCCGAGCGATACCACGCCGCGACCGCCTGATGCGGAGTAGGGGAACGGCGAGAGCGTCTCGACGACCACGCCGTCGGGCACGATGATCTCCAGCTCCACGTCACGTGCGACCACGTCCATCGTCTCGCCGACTTCCGATGTGACGTAGTCGACGATCTGGCCCTGGGACTCGATGAAGTAGAAGTTCCCGCCGCCGGCGATGGCCATTGCCTGCAGGAGCTCATCGTCAAAGTCGGTGCCGACGCCAAAGGTCGTCGTCGTGACGCCGCGCTGGCGCAGGGCGCCCGCGTGGGTGGCCAGCTCGTCTCTGTCGGTCATGCCCACGTTGGCCAGTCCGTCGGTGAGCAGCAGGCACCGATTGACCCCCTCGGCGGCCAGGTAGCGGGCGACCTGCTCGCAGCCCCGTAGCCAGCCCTCGCCCAGGTTGGTCGAACCGCGAGCGTCCACGACCGACAAGGCGCGCATGGCCGCGGTCTTCGCTTCCGCTGTCGCCTGCGCCGATTCGAAAACTACGGCGATCTCGTTGTCATAGACCACGATGGAGAAGCGGTCGTCCGATGCAAGCCGGGCGATCGACTGCTCGACAGCCGACTTGGCCAGGCGGATCTTCTCGCCGGCCATGGAGCCCGACCGATCGACCACGAAAGCCAGGTTCACCGCGGGCCGGCGCGCGGACTCGTCCTGATGGGCGTGCGGCGCCTTGATCTCCGCCAACACGAAGCGGTTCGAGCGATAGGTCGACCGGATGAAGCGGCGGTCGGTGCGCGCCTTCAGGTTCAGGTTGCGGCAGGGCATGTGTCAGTCCTCCTTCAGGAGCTCGCGGGCGATCGTGATCAGGCGTTCGACCTGTTTACTGTGCTGGCGCGTCAGTGGACGCCGAACGTGAAGCTCTATGTCTGGATCGAGCGTGATGCGCTCCCATTGGGCGCGGTCTGGCTCGGACGTCGTGGTGGGTGACGGCGCTGGTTTGATGGCGCTGTTGATGGGGCTGCCAAAGGGGCTGGCGCCTGCGCTGGAGGTGGCGGCCCCGTGATGGCGAACACCGTCGACCTTGGCCGCATCAGCGATTCGATGTAGTCGAGTGCGGAGTCAGCGGGTGCCTCCGCGGCGGGCGCGATCACGGCCAGCGACGAGAGCTGGTCGCTGGGCAGCGACTCGAGCTGGCGGCGAATGTCTGCCAACGGCAGGTGCCCGGCCTGGAGCCGTCTGATCAGTCGGAGCCGATCGAGGTGGATCTCCGTGTAGCGCGCATTTGGGCCGGCCAGGGCGGGCGACGGCAGTAGGCCCTGGGCGATGTAGTAGCGCACCGTGCGCGGGCTGACGTCCGCGATCTTGGCGAGCTCGGAAAGTGTGTACTCCGCTGGCATTTCGCTGCCATTGTGACAGTGTGACGTAACGCTGTCAAGACTAGCGACGAAGTCGCCGTGCGCGTACGAGCGGCTTTGGGCGGTGAGCCAGCTGGTGGCGTTGGTGTAGTTAGGGATTGTCGGGGGTAGTAAGGTGGGTTGCGGAGCGCAGGCTGCCCCAGCGGCCGGCGTACGGAGAGGGTCTACTTGAGAGGAACCGCGCGAGCGGTCTTGGCCGTGCTTGCCGTGGCCACGCTGTTGGCCGTGATGCCGTCGACGGCCGCGGCTGTGGATGAGCAGGCTGAGATTGTCCAGATCGCCTACGCACACATCGGCGACAGGTTCCAGCTGGGCGCGAGCGGCCCGACCCGCTTCGACTGCTCGGGTTTCCTGTGGTTCACCTTCAAGACCGCGGGCCTACAGGACAAGATCGGCGGCAAGCCCTTCACGGCCAAGCAGTTCCAGAAGTATTTCCGTCAACGCGGGCTGCTCTTCCGAGATCCGAGCCTCGCGCGGGTCGGCGACCTGGCGTTCTACGGCGATCCGGCGAAGCATTCGGCGATCGTCACGCGCATCGACAACAAGGGTCGGCCGCACATCACCAGTGCATTGACGATCGGGGTTCGCGAGACCAAATACAACACGCTCGACGTGCCCTTCGATTCGTTCGCCCATGTGGGCCTGGGACAGTCGATCGACCCACCGCCGACACCGACTCCCTCACCCGCCCCGACCTCGTCGCCCTCACCTACGCCCGCTTCAGTGCCCTCGCCGAGCCCAGCTCCGACGGAGTCAACAGCACCGGCGCAGTGACATAGAAGGTGTCACGACGGACACCTAGGGTGATGGTGTGGAGCAAATACTGAGGGAGAAGAAATTGAAGCTCAAGAGTCGTCGTAGCGCGGTCGTCGCGCCAGTCGTTGCGATGCTGATGGCCCTGCTGGTCGTGTGGCCGGCTCTGGCCGGCACGATCACGTTCGGAGGCGGGACGAAAAGGGTCGGCGTGGACATTCCGGCCGGCACATATCGGACCCGTGGGGCGCCGTCGAACTGCTACTGGGAGCGCCTGCGCGGCTTCTCCGGCCAACTCAAGGACATCATCGCCAACGACTTCAGCTCGGGCTACCAGGTCGTGACAATCAGCCCTTCAGATAAGGGTTTCAACTCCAGCCGCTGCGGAACTTGGTCCAGCAATCTGGCGCGTGTCACGGCCAGCACGACAAAGTTCGGACAGGGCACCTTCATCGTCGGCACGGACATGGTCCCGGGCACGTATCGGAGCAGCAAGGGCGCTGACTGTTACTGGGCCCGTTTGCGCAACTTCAGCGGACTGATCTCGGGCATCATCGCCAACAACTTTGGCGGCACGGCCGTGGTCACTATCCACAGCTCGGACAAGGGCTTCCAGTCGAGCCGCTGCGGAAACTGGACTAAGACCTAGCGGCTACTCCAGCAGGCGGTCGGCGGCGACCGCGACGCGGACGATAGTTTCCGGTCCGAGCACAGGCTCGCCGCGCCCGCGGATGAGTTTGGGCAACCCGCGCGTGCCGCCCACGGCGACCTTGCCGATCGTGCCTTCGAACTGCTTGTTCGCGGCGCCCTCGAAGAGCAGGGCAGGCTTCACGCTTACACCAAGTGGCTTGAGCTCGTAGTCGAGCGTCCGATCGAGCGCGCTTGCCGAATGCTTCACGCTATCGGTCGCGCCCACGCGCTCACGGCCATCGACAAAGACTGAATCGGACGTGGTCATGACCTGACCGGTCCACGCCTTGCGCTCGACGACGAACACGCCGCTCGGCCCAACGATGAGGTTGTCGACACGCGCCCGCCCGGCGGAAAGCAGCCGGTTCTCGAGCACGACGAAGCCGAAGTCGACGAGTGAGTCGAAGTGTCCGACTGACGCGTTATCCGGTGTCCACTCGGGCTCTTCGACGCCTTCCGTGCGCGACAGACGCCCGAACAGGCGGCGCAGGCCTGTCGCTGGAGGCGCGGGGACGGCGGCGACTTGTCGGTGACTCAGCCGTCCGTCGCGCGAGCTCTCCCAGTCAAAAATCGCCTGGGCGCTGGCGTCGTAGCTGATAGGCCGCACCATGTCGGGCGACTTGATCTTGCGCGTGCCCTCACATCCCGGAGCGCGTCGGCAGCCCCAGTACAGGCCGGTGACGATGCCTGTGTTCCATTGCGCGCGAACGACCATCGCCGTGGCGCATACAGGGCACGCCGGCACGACCTCGTGGGCGGCCGCTGTCGCGTGACGGGCGGAGGTGGCTTCCATGGGACTGCAAAGCCTAGACCGAGTGAAAAATCACGTCCATAGCGCGAACGGTACCTCGCGCCCGCCCCGCCACAACGAGCAACGCTGACTAGCGCTAAGGAAGCGCCTTGACCATCCCGCCGTCGACGGGGACGATCGCGCCGCTGACGTACGACGCCGCGGGCGAGAGAAGAAAGGCAGCAACGCGACCGACTTCCGCGGCGTCGCCGTAGCGGCCCATGGGGATGCGCGCGATCGACTGCTGCTGAACCTGCTCCACGGTGATGTTCGCGGCGCGGGCGCGTCCTTCGTCCAGGGTCACGATGCGGTCAGTGGCGACGCGCCCGGGCGCAATGCCGTTGATCCTGACCGGGGCGATCTCCGGCACGAGCGACTTGATCAGCCCGACCAGCCCCGGCCGCAGCAGGTTCGAAGTCGTCAGTGCCGGGATGGGCTCGCGCACGGACGACGACAGGATCACGCAAATGGCGCCTGCGGACGGCTGTGGCACACCGACGGCGTCGCCAACGCGCGACTCACCCAGGTACGGCAGCGCAGCGCGTAACAACCGGATCGTGGACCACATGGTCATGTCGATCGCACGTTGCCATTGCTCGTCAGTAACGTCGGCGAACGTCCCCGCCGGCGGCCCGCCCATGTTGACCAGCAGCGCGTCGAGTCCACCCAGGTGTTCGACCGCACGGCTGACGGCCTCCACGGGTCCGTCGGTGGCAGACAGGTCGACGTCGATCGCGAGGCCGCCTATATCCGTGGCGATCTCAGTCAGGCGATCTGAGGCGCGCGCCGCGACGGCCACATTCGCGCCTTCGGCCGCGAGCGCGCGCGCCACCGCCGCGCCAAGTCCAGCCGATCCGCCCGCAACAAGCGCGCGAGCACCGCGCAATCCAAGCTCCACCCGATAACGTTATTGCACATGAGACGGGTTCTGCTGTGGATGGCGAGCAATCAATGGATGCGCCTGCACATCCCGCGGTTGTGGATCACGCGCCGCGCGGTGCGCAGGTTCATGCCCGGTGAGTCGGTCGACGATGCGCTCAAAGCCGCCGAGAAGTTCAAGTCGGACGGCTTCCCCGTGCTCTTCACGCGTCTCGGCGAAAACGTCACACGTGCCGAGCAGTACGACGAAGTCGCCAAACACTACGAGTGGCTGATCGAGGAAAGCGCAAAACGCGGCATGGAGGCGGAGGCCAGCGTCAAGCTGACCCAGCTGGGCATGGACGTGGACGCGTCCGCGATGCAAAAGCACATGGATCGCCTGGTGCAGGTTGCGCGCGACAACGGCGATCGCACGGTATGGATCGACATGGAGGGCTCCGACTACACCGAGCCGACCATCGCCGAGTACGAGCGCCTCAAGCAGAGCCACCCCAACGTGGGCATCTGCCTGCAGGCGTACCTGAAGCGAACCTATTCGGACATTGAGCGGCTGCTACCCCTGGAGCCGCGCATCCGGCTGGTCAAAGGCGCGTACGCGGAGTCCAAGGAGATCGCCTACACGAAGGGCCGCGAGGTTGACCAGAACTACCTCGCGCTGTGCGTCTCGATGCTTGGCCAGATCAAGGGCGGACATCATCTGTTCATGGGCATGGGCACGCATGATGTCCGACTGATCCAGCAGGTGGCCGACCACGCGCAGTCGATCGGACTGGCCAAGGATGCCTTCGACGTCGAGATGCTCTACGGCATCAGGGCCGACCAGCAGCGCAAGCTGAAGAACGACGGTTTCCGCGTGCGCGTGCTGATCGCCTACGGCGACTACTGGTATCCGTGGTACATGCGCAGGCTCGCCGAGCGTCCCGCGAACGTCGTCTTTGCCGTGCGCCAGATGCTGCCCTTCTGATCCTGTGACAGACGAGCTGGCGCGGCGCACTGATCAACTGTCGGGCGTATGGAACATCGTCCCGACGCCCTTCCACCCTGACGAAGGGCTTGACCTCGAATCGCTGGGCACGCTGACCGACTTTGTCGTCGCCTCGGGCGTTGACGGCATGACCATCCTGGGCGTCCTGGGTGAGGGAGCAAAGGTCTCCGACGCGGAGCGGTCGGCAATCATCGACGCTGTGATCGCCCGCGCGGGTGGGCGCGTGCCAATCTGCGTCACCGTCAGTGCGCCCTCCGGATTCAGCGCGGCTTCGTTCGCGCGGGAGGCGCGGACCAAGGGCGCGCACTCGGTCATGCTCTCGGCGCCGCCGCTGTCGCGGCCGAACGACGACGCGGTGCGACGGCACTACCTGCGTGTCGCTGAAGCCGTGCCTGAATTGCCGGTCGTGATCCAGGACCTGCCCACGTTGGGCGTGTGGATGAGTCCGGATCTGATCGGCCGCATGGCGTCAGAGGCGCCCAATCTGCGCGTGGTCAAGCTGGAGGAGGAGCCCACGGCGCCAAAGGTCGGTCGGTTGCTCGCGGTCAACCCGGAGCTGCGCGTGCTTGGCGGCCTTGGCGGCGAGATGCTCATCGAGGAGCTGCGCCGCGGCGCTGTTGGGACGATGACCGGCTTTGGCTACCCGGAGGTGCTCGTCGCGATCATGCGCGACTGGCGCGCGGGCAACACGGAAGCTGCCGTTGCGCGCTTCCACCGCTGGATGCCGCTCATCCGCTTCGAGAACCAGCAGCTGCTGAACCTGCCCATCCGCAAGCGGATCTACATGAAGCGCGGCGCGATTGCGTGCGACAAGGTGCGCGCGCCGGGGCCGCGTGCTCGACGATCAGACGATCGCGGATCTCGATGATCTGATCGCGCGCGTCGAGGCGGATCTGCCCTAGACCCGAAAACGCCGGCGCTGGCCCTCCTCGGTTGCCGTGCGGCCCTCGTACGCCTACCATCCGCCGACCGCGTCTGCGGACGCGAGAAAGAGGAGGGCTGTTCTGTGGGGACCAAGCGCGCCATCGTTGCATTTCCAATTTGGGTGGCTACGGCCCTGTTCGTTGCTGCCTGTGCGTCAGTTGCCGCACCGACCGCGCCTATCAGCGTGCCGGCAACACCGTTGGGCTCGGGCGTTCCGAGCCTCGTGCCGGGCGGAACACTCGCGCCAGGCGCGACTCTCCCGCCGGGAGCTACGGCCCTCCCGACTCTGCCGCCGCTGGTCACGAGTCCGCCCGCTGGTAAGACTCCCAAGCCGCCTAAGACTCCCAAGCCGACCGACTGCGACCGCTTCGACCACGCCGACGACGGCGCCGCCGCCCACGACCCCGACCACGAGCTGGCCGGCCGGCGCCATCGCCGCGAGCGATGCTGCCAGCCACGTCGGCGAGACGCTGCCGGTGTGCGGCACGGTCGTTGGCGCCAACTGGGTCTTCAACGATCCCGGCCATCCGACATGGCTCAACTTTGGCGGGGCTTATCCCAGCCAGGTGTTCAACGCGGTGATCTGGGGCGAGCAGCGCCGTCAGTGGCCGCTCTCAGGCAAGCCTGAGGTCGTCTACCTGAACCATGAGATCTGCGTGACGGGACTCATCCAGACCTACAAGACCTGGACGCAGATCCAGGACCTGCAGCATGAGCGACATCCAGGTCATCAGCTGATCAATCGGGGCTCACCCCCGATCTCCGGCGATGCGCCTGAATGCCTCGCTTGCGCGTCTGATCGGCCGCGAACCAGGCGGAATTCACGACGCGCTCGTAGACCCACGCCGCTACGAGCGCCAAATCGACAGGCTCCACCAGCGGCATATGTACGACGGTGGGCTGCACGAGCTGACCGATGGCGAGATCACCCTCGCGTCGATCGTCATGCATCGCGAGCATGCGGCGAAGCTGCTTGCGCGCACGGTCGCGGCGGACGAATACGAGTTGCGCCCCGCGACGGTCCGTGAGATCACGGTCGACGGCAAGAAACGCACGGTCTTCGAATATCCGCTCCTGGATCTGATCGTCCACGGCGTGGTGGCCGACATCCTGGCCGAGATCGTCGAGCCGCGGCTGACCTCGAGCGTGTACTCGTACCGGGCCGGCGTGTCGTCGATCGACGGTGTCAAGGCCCTCGCCCGTTATCTGCGCCGCCACGTCCGCGATCGTCCTGACCCGCGAACGCGCGGCCTGTTCGTGCTGCGCCGCGACATCGAGTCGTACACCGACTCGATTCCGCTGGGGTCCAACGCAAGAGTGTGGACCCAGCTCCAGGCCGCGATGGCATCGCGACCGGGTCGCGCGGCGACGCCCGCCGATTGGCACTTGATCGAGGAGATCGTGCGGCCGGCCGTCCTCACCGAGGACGGCCGGCCGGCAACGCGGCTGCGCGGCGTTGCCACGGGCCAGCCCATCTCGTGCGTCTGTTTCAACCTGAATCTGAGCGACGTCGACCGCGTGATGCGTGCCATACCCGGCGGCTTCTACGCGCGCTACTCGGACGACCTTGTCTTCGTCCATCCGGACGCAGCCGTAGCGCGCGAGGCGAGCGCACTGCTCGACGCGCAGGTCGCCGATCTGGACCTGCAATTCAACGCTGACAAGCGCCAGGACCTGTACCTGACAGGCGCCGGCCGCACCTCCCCAGATTGGCCGGAGGTCAAGGGCACGACAAGCGTCCTGCTCCTGGGCATGCGCATTGCTCTCGACGGCACGATCTCGCTCGGTCATCGCAAGGGTCGCAACCTGTTGCGCGAGGCGCGTCGTCGGGCCTTCAACACCGCGGCGGCGCTCGAGGATGCCGATCAGGAAGAACGTGGCGCCGCCGTCGCCGGCGTGCTGAACCTGCTGCTCGACCCAGCTGACGCGCAGCTGCAGGCACCGGCCGCGCCGCTGCTGGTTGGCGTGGTCACTGATCGCCGACAGCTGGACGAGCTGGACCACCAGATGGCACTGCTCGTCGCATCGGCCACGACCGGAATTCGCGGACCGCGCGCGTTTCGGCGCGTCTCGTACCGCCACATCCGCGAGGACTTTGGCCTGCGCTCGCTGCGTCGATCGCGCGACCGCGGCCAGTGGCCGAACCGGCCGCGGGCCGCCCGCAACCCGCGCGGTCGTCCGGAATGAGCGCCTCAGGCGGGATGAACGCCTCGGGCCAGACGAACGCCTCGGGCCAGATCGGCGAGCCGCACGGGATGAAGCGGCTCACCGCATGGGGCGTCAAACAGGCGCGCGCCGAGCGCAACGCCGTCACCCTCGAGGACGCACTGCTGACCGGCTCGTTCACGCGCTACTTCGTCCATCGGCTGCGCTTCCTGCTCGCGCGCACGGTCGTTGCGACGCTCATCCACGCCCTCAAGATCATCCTGCTGCTCGGCGCGTTTCCGCGCTCGGAGTTCCTGATCATCGTTGTCGCCCAGGCGGTCGCGGCGTTGATCGGTGACTTCTGGTGGGGGGCGCTTGAAGAGCTGCGCTCGCAGATCAGGCTGCTTCAGCGCCGCGGGCGGCGTTACCTGGTTCCAAAGGAGATCGGCCGCTGGCTGTCGCTGGTCGCGCCGGCCGCGCTGATCGTCCCGATCCTGGCCGGCATCTACGCGGCCGTAGAGCTCGCCACCGGCCAGCTCAGCCCGGTCGAGGCTTATGTCGCCGTACTCGCGGCCGCAGTCGCCCTGGACCTGGTCACGCGCACGTACCACTCCGGCGCCTACGCCCTGCGGCGCGTGTACCGGCCACTGCCCACCTTGATCGCGGTCGACGTCGTCAGCGTCGCGGTGCTCATCGTGCTGTGGCCGGTGCTTGGCCTGTGGGCATATCCAGCCGCGGAGCTCGTATCGCTCATCGTCGTGATCTCGATCAGCCTGCGCTACACGTCGCGGACATATCGCTCGCTGGCGATGCCCACGCTCATGCCGCTCATCCGCGAACGTCGCCGTGTGCCGTCACTGGCCACGCTCCGTGCTTCACTGGCGCCGGGCATCGCCTACGCGCTGGTCGGCCTGGAGGCACTTGTCGTGGTTGCGGGCCTCGCGGTCATCACGACTGAGGCAGGCACGGCTCTGATTGTGCTGCTCGCTGCCATTTCGCCTCTCAGCCGGGCGAGCTTCGAATGGGCGCGGCTGCTGTACTTCGATCTCAAGCGGCTCGAGCTGCCGCTGCTCGCCGGACTGCGCCAGAAATTCGACCGGGCGATGGTCTGGCTCGCGGTGGTCATCGGGCTCATCGCGGGGATCGTGGCCTGCGTCATCGCGCTCGTGATGCTCGATCAGCCGACCGCCCTGTTGCTGGTTGCGCTCGTCGCCCTGTTCCTGGTCCGGTCAGTCCTGGCCGCGGCCCAGATGCAGGCATTCACCCGAACGGTCTACGCGCGCCTCGCAATTGCCGGGATAGTCGGCGTCATTGGGCTGGTGCTTGTCTTCGCCCTGGTGACGCCGGCCGATGAGCGCCTCCTTGGAGCCGCTGCCGCCCTCGCCGTTTCCCTTGCCCTGCTGGCCCTCCTGCCACCTCCGACCGACCCGGGTGACATGGTCCTCGCGCCCTCGGACTGGCTGCGAACTTTCAGAGCGCAAGCCCGGCCGGCGCGCGTGGCGCAGCTCAGGTTCGATGCCAGCCAGACGGTGCGCGCAGTCACGCCCGAGATGCGCCGGACGGAGGAGTGGCGCCGCGAAGAGGTGGCCAACCGCATCGCCGAGCGCATTCGCCGGCGCGGTGGCTTCGCGGCGTGGGTCGGCGCTCACGAGCTGTGGCTTGCGTCGCCGGCCGATCGGGCGCCACTCGACACCAGGGTGCTTGTCCACCATGGAGCGGGTCTCGTCCGGACCACGCGCATGACGATCTACGAGGAGCCCTCCGGCGCGGCCCCAGTGCTGGCCGAGGTCGCTCTGCGAACGTGGCGCGACGATGGGGCGCCGGCCAAGAGCACCGAGATTCAGCGAGCAAAGCAGCCACTGACCAACGTCGCCGGTGTTCTGGCCGAGTTTGCGCGCGCTTCCCGAGTTCCATCTGCTACGACACGCGCACCCATCTGCCGACGAGGCTCGAGGAGATTGGGTCCGAGCGGCGCGTCGAGATCTTCCGATCCGCACTGCGTTTTGCGCGCGACCTGCGTTCCGGTCGCGACACGGACGAATGGGACGTCACGACGCTGGTCGACGATGGCGTTCTGCGCGCCGTATTCGTGGTGCGCAGAGACGAGGATCTCGCGCTCCGGCGCGCATGGCGCCGGCGCATTCGAGCGTGGAACCTGCGCCGAGCGGGTGGCGCGCCCGTGTCCGAGGCGCCCGCGCCGATCGGCTCGTCGGCGAAAGAGATTGGCATCAGTCCCGAGAGCCCGGCTATGCTGTGACCTGACCTCTGGTCCAGTCCACGTGGCCGGGGGACGGCTCGACGGCTCTCACGGGTCTTCCGTGAACGCATCCGATTTTGGTAGGGACCGCGGTCCTGCCAGGTCAAAGAGATATTCCGCACCGTCCAAGTTGCACGGTACTCCGCGATTCCTCTACATATGCGACACGTCGAGCAGTCCCCCAGCCACGCGACACACACCCAGAGAAGCCGGCGCTCAACGAATTGGCGGCGGCACCTGCACTGACGGATTCGGCGTCCCGGCCACGGGCGTGGCGGGCGGCGGCAGCGTCGCGGCGGGCGTTGGCGTCGTGGCCGAGCCCGGCGCCTGGGGACTCGGCGCGGGAGTTGCGACGGGCGTCGATGACGGTGATGCCGGCGTCCCGGGTCCGCAGCCTGCCGCGCCACTGACGAGCAGCGCGGCGACCATCACTGATCCAACGGCAGTCGTGGCTCGCACGCGGCCATCGTAGGGCCGCGCCCAGAGGACAAAGGCCGCGCCAACCCGGACAAAGTTTGAGGCCCGGGCGGCTTGCGCCGCCCGGGCCTCCTATCAACCGAAGTTGGTTGCTAGTTCAACTGCAGCTTGGCCACGTGCTCGTCGATGTAGATGATGCGGATCACGGTGCCCGTGTTGGGAACCTGAACGCTATTCCACTTCGCCTTGTACGTGCCGTCGGCGCCGCTATGGCCGACCCAATACGACTGGCTGTCGTCGAAGACGCTCACGCCCGCCTGGGACGGGATCGTTCCAACAACGCCGTCGGTGTACTTGTTGACGGTGATCGACTGCGTTCGCACGGTCGTGAACGTCGAGTCGTACGAGTTGAGCCGCGGGCGCATCTCCTCGCCGTCAGACCACTTGTTGATCTTGGGGTGCGAGTCGATCGGGAGGATCAAACCACCGCCAGGATGCTCGGTGGTGTTGTCATCCTCGTAGGCCGTATCCCAGTACCAGATCAGAAGACCGTTCTGGTAGGGGAAGTGCTGGACCTTGTCGGGATGCGCGTTGTCACCGAAGTTGTACGGGCCAACCTGGAGGCTGTAGTCGTAACCGATGTACTGCCGGTTCTCCAGGACGTAGGCGTTGAAGTGCGTCGTCTGGTACTGGGTGCCAATGACTCCAAACCCGTCAAAGTCCCAGCCGGCATCAGACTCAGCGCCGTCCGTGGCCTGGCCCGTGATCTTCAGGTTGTCGACCGCGAAGCCCTGGCCGGTGACGGCACCATCGGTCCAGTAACGGAACCGGATCATGACGTCCTTGTTGGCATAGGCGTTCAGGTTGGCAGTGGCGTTGACCCAAGCGGGCGTGGGCGACAGGTCGTCGCACGTGACCGCGGTGCCGGAGACACCGGTGATGCCTTCGCCAAAGTTCTGGCCGTTGGTGTTATCAGAGCTCGAAACCGACGTGTGGATGTTCGTCCAGGTCGTGCCGCCGTCGGTCGATACCTGGAGGTAGGCGTAGTCCCAGCACGGTTCGATGTGGTACTTCGCCTTGAACGAGACGTTGATCGGTCCCGAGCCCAGGTGAACAGCCCTGGTCATCGTGTTGTCCAGGTTGTTGCCAGAGCCTGAGAAGTACTGCGATGAACCCGCGAAGGGCGCCCACGCGGTGTGGGTCACCACCTTGTCGGGTAAGACGATGAACGCCGCTTGAGGCTTGGCCGTGTTGAACTCGGCCGGGCCGATGCTGAAGGCGCCACTGTCCGTGTTGTGGCCGACTACATAGCTGGCCAGGAAGCCGACCTGGAACTTGTCCCAGGCGCTGAAGTGCACCGGATACGTGCCCAGATCCTGGGCCTGCGTGCCGTACGAGCCCTGCGACATGATCGACCACCAGGCGGTGGAGTTCTCAGCTGTCGCTGCGTTGCCGTTCGTGTCGTACTCATCCGGCAGACCAAGGTCGTGGCCGAACTCATGCGAGAAGACACCGACGCCGCCGTTCTCAGGCTCGATGGTGTAGTCGCCGATCCAGTACTTGCTCTGGCCGATGCGCGCACCGCCGAGCGGGTTGGGGTTGCCGCCGACCGTTGGGCCGTCGCTGCCTATGGGAATGCTGTTGACGTACGAGCGGTGGCTCCAGATGGCGTCTGAGCCCTGGGCGCCGCCGCCAGTCTCCTCACCGACGCCGGCGTGGACGGACTGGAAGTGGTCGATGTAGCCGTCGGGCTCGTTGAAGTTGCCGTCGCCGTCGTAGTCGTAGCGGTCCCACTGGTCGAACTGCGCGAGGAACGCGTTGGCCGCCGACACGCTGCCCTTCTGGGCGACGAGTTGGGTCCACCACGTGTCAGCCTGGTCCTCGATGAACCGGCCGATGTCGCGCGTGCAGACGATGCTGCCGCAGTAGTCGCTGCCGTAGGCGGCCTCGTTGTACGGGACCTTGACCCAGTCAGAGACATAGCCGTCAACCGTGTAGGCGCCAGACGACTGCTCCCAGTAGAAGTTCGCCATAGAGGGGAACTGCGCCTTGTTGAAGAGCAGGTTCTGGTAGTAGCTGCGGCTGAAGTCCGGCTGCCAGATCGTGGTGTTGTCCACGCTGCGATTGGGCTGCGGGATCTGGTTGTGCACAGGGCCCGGGTCGCCGCCGTGGTTGATCACGCCAAGGGTGCCGTGATCGTGCGTGGCCTGCTGGTCGCCAAACTCGCCGAGCAGGGTGAGGATCTCATCCTTGCCCTGGAACGCGAGCTGGACGTACTGGCCGTTCTTGCCGTGATGGATCTTGATGACCTTCTGCGCGCCCACCGCCGTGGCCTGGCCGGTCAAGACCATCTGCTGGCCGACCGCGCGGAGCTGCTGCTGCTGGATAGAGAGCGGGCCGGGCAGGTTGTCGGTGAATTGCGACGTGCTGTCCGGCTGAAGCGGCCCGCGTGCCGCCGCTGGGCTGGCTGCTGCCAGCGCCATCGACGCGAAGGTCAGTACGATCAAAAGCCTTTTCTTCAAGGCTTGAATTCCTCCCAACTACATGAGCAATTGATCAGGTGCGCGCCCGCGCGCGCGACACATACCCCCGGGCGCCATCGGTACCTCCCTACCGGGCGCCGTCTGCCAATCCGGCCAGCTCGTCTCGGCTGAACGCCAAATGGGCGAGCGCCGCTAACCGTGGTCGGCGCGAATATAGGCCCGCGCCTGACAAGGTGTCTACTGAGTCAGTCCGAACCTCACGGGCGAGACGAAATCAATGTCGAAATCGGTCCGTCCGGTGAGCGCCAGGTCGGCGCAGATCTGGCCAACGACGTTCGAGAACTTGAAGCCGTGGCCGGAGCACGGCGAGGCGATGACAACGCGCTCGTCGCGCGGGTCGAGCCCGAGCACGAAGTTCTGATCGGGCGTGTTCGTATACATGCACACGCGCGCGTCGAGGCGCCGGCCGTCGGCGAGCGGCATGTAGCGACCCAGGAATTCGCGCACCGTCGCCTCGTCGTTGTCAGTTGCCGTTCGATCGACCGTGTCCGGGTCCACGGACGCGCCGCCGTGGTGGCGCGCGGCCTTCGCGCCCTGTGCGGGCGTGGCGGCAACTCCGTCCGCCGCCGGCTGTTCGGGGAGCATCGGGAAGCCGTAGAAGGCGTACTCCGGGTCGAGCTCAATGATCCAGACGGGCAGTCGGTCGCGTTGAAAGATCTCAGGCTGCGACTTTGGCGCGAACCAGAAGGCGGCGTTGCGCTCGACCTGGAGCGTGACGCCCAGTGAGCGGGCCAGGTCGGGCATCAGCTTGGGCAGCCACGCGCCGGCGGCAAGCACGATCCGGGCCGCGTGGTACGTGGCGCGCGTCGTGGTCACGGTCACTCCGCTGCCGGCGTCGGCGCCACCGCCGGCGTCGAGCGTCCAGCCCGTGACGCGTTCCTCGAAGTGCAGCTCGGCGCCTTCGCCGCGGCGAGGCGCAGGTGGGCCGCGATGCAGCGCTGCGCAAAGAGCAAGCCGGCGAGTGGCTCGTGCAGCGTGTGCATGTCGTCGGCAACCTGGAGTGCCGGATAGCGCGAGCGCGATTCGTCGGCATCGAGCAGCTCGTGCGCCAGGCCGTGGGTCTGGGCACTGAGCAGCGCGCCGTCGAGCACGTCACTTCCGGCACGGCCGATGTACAGGCCGCCGGTCACCTCGAGCAGGTGGTCGTCCGCCTCACGCTCGATCTCCGGCCACAGCGCCCAGGCCGCCTTGAGCAGCGGCACGTACGACGGATGCTCGAAGTAGGCGAGGCGAATGATGCGCGTCAGACCACCCGACGAGCCCAGCTCGTGCGCCGGCGTGAACGCCTCGAGGCCCAGGACGCGTGGCGCCGCGCTTGGCCAGCTGATAGGCCGTGGCGCTGCCCATCGCGCCCAGGCCAACGACGATGACGTCGTAGCTCCGTCTGCGCACCTCGCTCGCCGTCCACGCCGCCGGCTGTCATCTGGGACAAGTTCTTGCCAAATAGCCTCGTGCCTGGAGACAGGCGCGGATTCGCCGGTTGAGTCGACCGAAAACCGCCCGCATTTTCGTGACACAGGCAGGACTGGTCTGCAGTCCGTCACGAACTCCCGAAACGGGGCAGACCAGTTCTGCATTTGGCAGGAACCTGCTGCAGCCGCGGATCCGCGCGTCGGTCACAGGCCTTCCGACCACGCGATCTCGTCGTCCATCTGTTGCGCTTGGTAGCAGTCGCCGCACATCGGCCCGGTCGGCCAGTACGGCTGGTCGTCGGTCGAAAAGCCCAGCGGCCGACCGCACAGCGTGCAAGTCATCGAATCGTCGTCGAGCAAATGTTCCGACACGCCGCCGAGCATGGCCGGGTCGAGCAGCTCGTCGGGCAGATCGCCATCCATTGCGGGTGAGTATGCGTTCTCGCAGTCCGTCACAATCCACAGATGGCGCAACGCGATATCGGCCTGATCCTGATGCGCCAGCTGGCGGACGGCCTGGCCGTGCCCATGTGGCTGGCCGACGAGCACGGCGATCTGCTGTTCTTCAACGAATCGGCAGAACGGTTGCTTGGCCAGCGCTTCGATGATGTTGGCAACCTGTCGCTCGACGACGCGCGCCGCATCCTGTCGTTTCGCGACGGTGATGGCAATGCGCTGGCCGCCGACCAAACGCCGCTGCTGGTCGCGCTGCGCGAGCGCCGGCCGGTTCACCGGCTGGTGTGGATCAGCAGCATGGACGGCGGCGAGCACGAAATCGAGGTGACGTCGTTTCCGCTCCTTGGCGGCGGCGGCCACCTGATCGGCGGCGTGGCCATGTTCTGGGAGCGCAAGAAGCAACAGGCCAGCGGCGGCTGATGCGCGTCTGCCTGTGGGGAACTCGCGGCTCGGTTGCCAGTGCAGGACCTGAGACCGTCGAGTACGGCGGCAATACCGCCTGTGCGGAGGTCGAAGGCCGCGACGGCACGATCGTCATCCTCGACGCGGGAACCGGTGTGCGCCGCGTAGGCGCCACGTACGACGAGCCGCGCCGGCTGGACATCCTGCTCACCCATCTGCACATGGATCACATCCAGGGCCTGGGCTTTTTCGGCCCGTTCTTCGAGAAGGACTTCGAGATCCATGTCTGGGGCCCGCCATCGGCGACGTTCGACCTGCGCACGCGCCTGACGCGCTACCTGTCCCCGCCGCTCTTCCCGGTTCGGCTGCGCGACGTCGCGGCGCGTCTCGAGCTGCACGACGCGCCGATGGGCGAATTCGAGATCGGCGGCCTGCGCGTGTCGAGCCAGATGGTCATCCACCCCGGGCCGACGGTCGGCTACCGGATCACCGACGGCGTTTCGACGATGGCCTACATGCCCGACCACGAGCCCGCACTGTCGACCGAGGGCCACACGCCGACGCCCGAGTGGACCTCCGGCCACGATCTGGCCGCGAACGTCGACCTGCTGCTGCACGACGCCCAATACACGGCCGATGAATACGAGAGCCGCATGGGCTGGGGCCATTCACGGATCGAGGACGCCGTGGGGCTGGCCCAGATGGCGGGCGCCAGGCGGCTCGTCACCTTCCATCACGACCCGGCGCACGATGACGCGTTCCTCGACGCAATGCTCGCCGGCGCCCGCGCGACGGCTGGCACGGCACTCGAGGTGCTGCCTGGCCGCGAAGGCGGCATTTTCTCGATCTGAGGCCGCGGCGCCGCCGCGCAGCCACCGGTCGCGCGTCGCCGGTCGTGGCGCGGACAAAAGAAAGAGCCGCGGCCAGCTTGCGCCGGCCGCGGCCCCTCAGAGTCGCGGGTAAGGAACGATCAGGTCAACTCTTAACCCAGCGCGAGTAGACCCAGCCCTCCTTGCCCGACTTGGTTTGAACCTTGTACCAGACGTATCCGGCCGGGCTCGTGCCCTTGTCAACGATCTTGAACGTGCCGCCCTTGCCGATCCAGCCGATGATCCGGCTGCTCGGGTCGGCAGCGGCGCGGAGGTTCATCGTCCCCAGCGCGACGGCGGTGTAGTCGTTGCCATGGACGCCCTGGCCGCCGTTGTCGTTGCCACCGTTGTTACCACCGCCGTTATTGCCACCGTTGTTACCGGAGCCGGCCTGCGACGGGTTGTCGATCGAGTTGCCGCCATTGTTGTTGCCACCGTTGCCGTTGCCGGTGCCACCTGGACCCGGACCCGGATCGCCCGAGTCGCCGCCACCCCAGTTGACATGCAGGAAGTAGCTGACCTGCAAGTGGACGCCGTGCAGTGAATGAATTGACACGCCCCACGGGTTGATCAGCGCACTGATGACTCGGCCGTTGCCCAGGTAGATGCCGATGTGGACGCCCATCTCATAGATGACCAGATCGCCGCGCACGGCCTCCGCCTCGTCCCTCGTGAAGCGGCCGCGCGAGACGAAGTACTGCATGTAGCCCTCAGCGCGCAGGCGCAGGCCGCCGATGCGCGGCAGCTCGCCGGCGTCGGAGAACGCGCGGTAGACGAGGCCAGAGCAGTCAAAGAACTTAGGCCCTTCCGAGCCAAGCTGGAACGGATGGCCCAGGTACTGCTGCGCGGCCGCGATGACGGCCTCGGCCGGATCGGCCGCGGCAACTCGCTGGGGTGTTGCGAACTGGGGCACCACGAGAGCGACAGATAGCGCGACCACGGCCGCGGCTCGGATGGGGGTCGGGGTCTTGCGATACGCGGTCTCGGCGTACACGGAACCAATGACCGTTACGCCCAGGAAGGTGGCCACGGCGGGCCGCAGCGCAGCCCACAGCCGGGCGCCAAACGTGGTCACGTAGACGAGCGCGAAGACGGGCAGCGCGAGCCCGATTACCAGTAGCCTGCTGGGCGAGCGTCCTTTGTCCGACATCTCGAGGCGGTCTCCCTCTGACTCGAGACCGACGGGGCACGGCGGCGGTCGGGAAAAGTGCGGTTGCTCCGGGCATCGAGAGCAGGTCAGCCGCTGGGGCGGCGCGACTACCGCTGGTTTTCAGTTGTTATGGCGGCGGGCGACCCTTTATGCGGTCGTTCGCGGCAGTATGCGCCGCCCGATTTCGGCGGTGCTCGGCGTTTTCGCACACCGGTGGCGTGGATCGTCGGTCCGTGGCGGCGGGTCCTGCCGCGGGTCGCGGCCTGCGCTCGGGCCTGCGCGCACGCGCGCTTTACGGCCTCTCGCGCCGGCGCGTCGACCCGCCGTCACCCGCCTCGTGGTGCGACCGCCGTGGGTTCCGCCTCGGCTGCGCGAACCGGGCGGCGCCGTACACTTTTTGGGAAGCAGGAGGCACTAATGGCTGTTGAGTCGGTCACGGGGATGTCGGCGGAAGAGATCGTCGACCTATCGCGCAAGTACACGTTGTACGAATGGTCGGCTCAGTCCGCCGCCGATCCCATACCGGTCGATCGGGCGGAGGGCGTCTACTTCTATACCCCCGACGGTCGGCGCTTCCTCGACTTCAACTCGCAGCTGATGAGCGTCAACATCGGCCACGGCGACAAGCGCGTGGTCGAAGCGATCAAGGCCCAGGCTGAGAAGCTGGCCTACGTCAACCCGTTCATGGCCCACGAGCCGCGCGCCAGACTGGGCGAGAAGCTGGCCGAGATCGCGCCCGGTGACATCGACGTCTTCTTCTTCACCAACGGCGGTGCTGAGGCCAACGAGAACGCGATCAAGCTCGCGCGCCAGGCGACAGGTCGCTGGAAGGTGCTGGCGCGCTATCGGTCGTACCACGGTGCGACGGGCCAGGTCATCACCGCGACCGGCGACCCGCGGCGCTGGGCGGCAGAGACCGGCGTCTGGGGCGTGGCCCGCGTGCCCGATACGCAACCATGGGGCGAGGCCGGCCCGCGCCCGGTAGATGAGCTGCTGCGCGAGACGGAAAAGATCATCCTGTACGAAGGCCCGCAGACCATCGCGGCGTTCATCGTCGAGCCCGTGGTCGGGACCAACGGCATCCTCATCCCACCCGACGGCTACCTGCAGGGCATCCGCGAGATGTGCGATCGGTACGGCATCTGGCTGATCGCCGACGAGGTCATGACCGGCTTCGGTCGTACGGGCCAGTGGTGGGCGGTCGACAACTGGGGTGTTGTGCCCGACCTGATCACGATGGCCAAGGGGCTGACCTCGTCGTACCTGCCGCTCGGCGCGGTGGGCATGCGCCGCTCGATCGCCGAGCAGTTTCGCGACAAGGTCTTCTTCGGTGGCCTGACCTACAACTCGCATCCGATGGGCTGCGCGGCGGCGCTGGCCACGATCGCGGTGTACGAGGAGGACGGCCTGATCGAACGCGCGCGACGCATGGGCGACGTGATGCGCGGCCACCATCAGCGGTTGATGGCGGCGCACCCGTCCGTTGGGTCCGTGCGCAACATCGGGCTGTTCGGGATGATCGATGTCGTTCGATCGCGCTCGCCGTACGAGCCGATGGCGCCGTACAACGGCACGTCAGACGAGATGAAACAGATCGCCGCGTACTGCCGCGACAACGGCCTGTACACGATGTACCGCTGGAACGGCATCCACACCAACCCGCCACTGACGATCTCCGAGGATGAGATGGCCGAGGGCTTCGCGATCATCGACAAGGCGCTCGACATCTCCGACCAAGCCGTCCGCTAGGGCCGACTGACCGCTCTCCCCAGACAGCCATCTGGGCGGCGATGTCAGTCACGCTGACATAAATGGCGTTGCGGGGGCTTAAGGCCTGCGCCGGAGCGTGGCCCCGAGCGTGGCGAGCGCGAGGATTCCCCGCAAAGTCGGGCTTAAGGGTCAGATAAGCCGATTTTGTCAGTCTGGCTGACATGGCCGGGACGAAGCGGACGCAGGCTCAGATCGAAGGCGCCAAGCTGGCGCGCAAGGTCTCAACAACCGCAGGGCGGGAGCTCGTCCAGGCGCGCCGGCGCAGAAGGCTGAGCCAAGGCGCGCTGGCGAAGGCGGTTGGGATAAGCCGGCCGCGCGTGTCGGCGATCGAGGCGGGTGAGGGCGGCGGTGCGCCACTCGAGGTTTGGTTCGCGCTCGCCAAGGCGCTCGATCGATACCTGAAGTTCGAGTTCGCGCGCGATCCGCAGGCGGAGCTGGTCGACGCAGGGCACCTGGCGATGCAGGAGCTCGTCATCCACGCGGCGAAGGAGGCCGGTTGGGAGGTGAGCTTCGAGGCGCCAAGTCAGGCGTGGGAGTCCAACCGGAGCATCGACGTCCGGCTTACAGACCGCCCTACGCGGCAGATCGTGCTTGTCGAGTGCTGGAACACGTTCGGGGATCTGGGCGCGGCGACGCGGAGCGGCAATGCCAAAGTTCGTGACGAGGAGCAGCGGGCAGTTGCGATCGCGGGCGACGGCGAACCATTCACGGTCGGACTGGTCTGGGTTGTGCGTGACACGAAGGCGAACCGCGAGTTGGTTGCGCGTTATCCGGGCGTGTTCGCCGCGCGTCTGCCGGGCTCGAGCCGTGGCTGGTTAACCACCCTGAAGACGCGCACTCCGATGCCGCCGGCGCCAGGCCTTATCTGGTGCGACGTAAAGGCCACGCGCCTATTCGCGCGCCGTCGGCCGACCTAGTCGAGTGCGGAGGCGACGACAGCCACCAGCGCTGCCATTCGGCCCGCGGTGCCCCTCATGGCGTGAACACCATCAGTTCGGAGCCGTGCGTACCGTCGTCCGCGGTCAGGAAGACCTGCGAGCCAATCGCGGCCTCGTAGCTGGGCAATGACGACCCAGTCGGGTTGATGTCCGCGTACAGCGTTGTCCCGTTGTGCGTCCCGTCCGTCCGCCACAGCTCAGTGCCGTGCGTCGCGTCGTGCGCCGAGAAGTAGAGGAAACCGTCGATGGCCCGGCTCGTGACGCTTATGCCGGAGTCGCCGGGGCCAGGGTTGATGTCGCGGATCTCCTTGGTGCCCGCGGCGGTGCCGTCGCTGAACCAGAGCTCGTCCCCGTCTGAAGCGGTGATACCTATGAAGACGACACCGCCATTGAGCGCAGTGATCGACACGGGGTTGATGTTGGAGGTCCCAGGCACCCGAGCAGTGCCTGTCGGCGTTCCATCTGAGACAAAGAGCGACCCTGAGCCACCACCGGAAGCCCAGAAGTAGAGCTTGCCGCCCGATGCCACGACCGTGCTCGCGTTCGAGTGGCCCGACGGTTCGATGTTGGACACTCGAACGGTGCCGGCTGCAGTTCCGTCGGTGCGCCACAACTCGCCTTCGTGCACGTTGTCCGTGGCGGCGAAGTACATGTGGCTGCCAAGGGTGGCAAACCCATTGGGGTAGGAAGAGTTGCCGCCGGCGTTGATGTCCTTGAGCAGCTTCGTTCCGGCGCTCGTACCGTCGGTCTTCCACAGCTCCGTGCCGTGAGTGCCATCGTTGGCACTGAACAGCAGCTCGTTGCCCAGGGCAAGGAGCTGCTGCGGATTGGAGTCCTCGTTCGGCCCCGACTGGTTGATGTTCTTGACCTGGTGGGTTCCGGCCTTCGTCCCGTCCGTGACGTATAGCTCAATGCCGTCGGTGCCGTCCGTGGCTGCGAAATAGGCCTTGCCCTTCCACGCAGTGAAGCCATAGGGAGTCGAGCCGTCGCTCCCATGGTCGATGTCCTTGATCATGTGGGTGCCGCTGCTCGTGCCGTCCGTGATCCAAGGTTCATAGCCGTGCGTGCCGTCGTTGCCCTCGTAGACGAACTTCGTGCCGATCTTGGCCGGGAAGAAGTCGGCGGCGCCTTGGTCGGGGCCTGGGTTGGCATCCAGCACCAGGTGCGTGCCCGCCTGCGTTCCATCCGAGGTGTGCAGCTCGAGCCCATGTGTGGGATCGAAGGCCGCGAACAAGGCCTTGCCGCCGTCATTGACGATGTTGAAGGGATCCGAGTCAGCGCTGCCCGGGTTGATGTCCTTGACCAGGTGGGGCGGTGTCCCGGCCAGCGCGGTCGCTGCGGTCAGGGCCAGTCAAGCAACGACGGCGATTGAAGCGGTTGCTGCACGTCCGCGGACCGGGCGGAGGACGATCACGCCCCAATCATGCGCGCGTCTGCACGCGGAGGCAATGGCCATCGCGGCAGGGCTGTTACGAACGACCGCCGACGCCCGGATAGACTGCCGCCGAGGGAAGCGATAGGAGGGAGAAAATGAAGCGATTCACAGGCCTCGGCATCGCCATCAGCACCGCGTTGGTGCTCACGTTGGCCCTTGGCTCGACGGCGTCGGCATACAGCCTGATTGAGCAGAGCGGCAACTTCGGCGACTTTGGGACGAAGATCAACACGTCCGACGGCCCCACAACGCCGGGTGCCAGGTGCGGCTACTCGGCCGCAAACGATCTGGGCGTCGCCCATCTCATCTGGATCAAGGTCTTTCCGTGGAAGGCGGCGCGCGTACGACCGAACCGCCGCCAATGACTCGCAGCCGATCAAGTTCACGGTCACGGTTCAGCGCTCCAAGAACATGGGCGCGTGGACAACTTGGGCATCCGTGTCCCAGACACGCACGGGCTCCGAGACGAAATCGGCAAGATTTTCCGCGCTCACGGTCAATACCAACGGCAAGGCGAACGAGACCTATCGCGCGATCGTGACGCTGACCTGGATGTGCAACGGCCACGCCGACGGCCGAGTCAAGGCGAGCATGGACTACTACTCGGTCAAGTGGACCGTCGGCATCCCGACGTACGTCTTCTACGGCAATTGCACTGGGACTGCCGACTGAACGCGCTGACCGACTTCTCACGGCGAGACGACGTCGCGCGAGGGCACGGACGCCCGCGCTAGTCTGAAAAACGTGGAGAGGGAGCACGCCCGCCGAGCCCTGGCACGCCGCCTGCTGAGCATCACGGCCTTTGTCATTGCGCTGGGCTTGGTCTGGGAAGGCGCGAAATGGCTATTCGGCGACCCGTGGTTCCTCGACGGCATTGGCTATCGGCACACGCCGCCGTTCCCGATCTCGCAGTTCAGCGACCTTCAACTACCGCACCTGTGGACGATCTTCAATTCGTTCAGCGAGCCCTTCCAGCGCAACGCGGACTACGCGCTGGGCAACTACCTCGTTGACCAGGCGCTGTTTACGTGGGGCGAGGCTGTTCTCGGCTTCGCCCTCGGGGCGATCATCGGGATTGTCCTCGCCAGCATCTTCGTCCACTTCAGCCTGTTTGAGCGGGCGTTCGTGCCCTACGTCGTGGCCAGCCAGGCCGTGCCGATCGTCGCCCTGGCGCCGCTGATCGTGGTCAGCTTTGGCCGCGGCCTGACGAGCATCGTGATCATCGCCACGTACCTGACCTTCTTTCCGGTCACGATCGGCATGATCCGCGGCCTGCGCTCGCCCGACCCACGCGCGATTGAGCTGATGCGCTCCTACGCCGCGTCCAAGTGGGCGATCTACTGGAAGCTGCGACTGCCAGCCAGCGTCCCGTACCTGTTCACGGCGCTCAAGATCGCCGCCGCGGCGAGCATCGTCGGCACGATCATCGGCGAGGGTCCGGGCGGCGTTCAGCAGGGCCTGGGCCGCGCGATCCTGACCTTCAACCAGCAGTACATCACCGGTCCAGAGAAGCTGTGGGCGACGATCATCGTTGCTGCGACCGCGGGCATCCTCTTCTTCTTATTGGTGCGCGGCGTCGAGATCGCCGCTCTCTCGCGTCGCGGCCGGGGAACAGCAGCGTGACCGCTTCGGACCGCACGCCCGCTGTGAGCCTGAAGGACGTCGGCCAGACGTTCGAGGTTCAGGACGGCCGAATGACCGCGCTCGAGGACATCAACCTGACCATCGCGCCGGGGGAGTTCGTCTCTCTCATCGGACCGTCCGGCTGCGGCAAGAGCACGCTGCTGCGCATAGTCGGCGACCTGATCAAACCGACCGCCGGGGTGGTCGAGGTCAACGGCAAGCCGGCCCACCAGGCGCGCCTCGGGCGTGAGTACGGCATGGTCTTCCAGGCGCCGGTGCTGTTCGACTGGCGCACCGTCGAGGCAAATGTCCGTCTGCCCCTCGAGCTGATGGGAATGGACCGGACCAAGCGCGATGCGCGCGTTAAGGAGATGCTCGAGCTGGTCGAGCTGGGCGGCTTCATGCGCCACTACCCGCACCAGCTGTCGGGCGGCATGCAGCAGCGCGTCGCGATCGCTCGCGCGCTCGCGCTCGAGCCGACGCTGCTGCTCATGGACGAGCCATTCGGCGCGCTCGACGAGATGACGCGCGAGCGCCTCAACGCGGAGGTGCTGCGCATCTACAGCGCAACCGGCACGACCGTCATCTTCGTGACCCACTCCATCCCAGAAGCGGTCTTCCTTTCGACACGCGTCGTGATCATGAGTCCCAGGCCGGGCCGCATCACGAATCTGATCGACGTGGACCTGCCCCAGCCACGTACCGACCAGACGCGTGAGACCGAGCGCTACTTCGAGCTGGTGACCGAGGTGCGCGAGAGCCTGCGCGGCAGGCGTGGAGCGGCTGCATCGGAGACGACCGGCGAGTCGGTCGACCGCGCGGCTTCTGAGGATCGTCTCCGCGCAGAGGGCGGGATCGGATGACTGCCGCAGCACCGGCCGTTGAGCCGTCCCCGGCCGCGGGCAGGTCGCGCGTAGCGGAGATGACCAGGCGCTACCTGCCGCCGATCGTTGTCTTTATCGGCGCGCTCGTGATCTGGGAAGCGGCCACCGGCGGCACGGGCCGTCGCGTCATTCCTCCGCCGTCCGCGATCTACAACGCCGGTTTGCAGAACTTCGACGCGCTGCAGCGGTCGGCGCTGGCGACGATCTACGAGGCGATCGGCGGTCTCGTGATCGGGACCATCGGCGGCATCCTGGTCGCGTTCGCGACCGCTCGCTGGATCACCGCACGCGACGTGTTGCTGCCCGTGGCCATCGCCAGCAGCGCCGTCCCGATCATCGCGGTCGCGCCGATCCTCAACAACTGGTTCGGCGTCCTCAACCCGCTGTCGAAGATGATGATGGCGGCGCTGCTCGTCTTCTTTCCGGTGATGATCAACGTCACCCGCGGTCTCGTCGAGGTTCAACCCGCTAGCGTCGAATTGATGCGCTCTTATGCTGCCAGCGAGTTCCAGGTGCTGCGCAAGCTTCGCGTTCCGAACATGCTGCCCTTCCTGTTCACCGCCCTCAAAGTAGGCGCCACGCTCGCGTTCATCGGGGCGATCGTGGGCGAGTACTTTGGCGGCACCTCAGAGGTGCTCGGCCGGGTAGTGCTGACGGCAATGAGCAGCGGTAGCTTCGACCTGGCCTGGGCCGGCATCCTGATCGGTGCCACGGGCGCGATCGTCGCCTACCTCCTCATATCGATCATCGAGCGCGTCGCGATCCCCTGGCACGCCTCACTGCGCAGCGAATAGCGCGTTCCGCGGCGCCGGCCATCCGCTATGGTGCGCCGGACGGTTGAGGGTCAGGCGGCTGCTGCAAGAGCGCGACGCCACGGCCCACTGTCGAGGAGGAGCGGCGGGTTGGGAGACCGCCGCCATGGGAGGTGGTCACATGCGTAGTTTTAGGTCGTCCATTGGCATGCTTGGCGCGACGGCGCTGATCGTCGCCGCGTGCGGCGGTGGCGGCGCTGCCACAACCAAGCCTGCAACAGCGGCGCCGGCCACGGCGGGTCCCGCAACGGCGGCCCCCGGAACCAACGCGCCGGCGTCGCAGGGTGCGTTGACGACGGTCAACCTGCAGCTGCAGTGGTTCCCGCAAGCGCAGTTCGCGGGTTACTTCGCTGCCGATCGCGAGGGTTACTACGCGGCCGAGGGGCTCAAGGTCAACTTGCTGCCCGGCGGGGGCGACATCATCCCGCAGGTAATCGGCTCCGATCCGGCGGGTCCTGAGTTCACGATCGCGTGGGTGCCCAAGGTCCTCGAAGTGCGCGCGAAGGGGCAGTCGGATCTGGTCAACATCGCGCAGATGTTCCAGCGCGCCGGCACCAGGTCTGTCTCATGGGCCCCGGGCAAGGGCCCCGATCCGGTGGGCCAGGACAACATCACCTCGCCGGAGCAGTTCAAGGGCAAGAAGGTCGGTGTTTGGGACTTCGGCAACGAGTACGAGGTCACCGCCGGCGCCCTGAAGTTCAACCTCACCCAGGGCACCGACTACACGAAGGTCATCCAGCCCTTCGACATGACCCTGCTGCTCAGCCGGCAGATCGATGTCGCCGAGGCCATGATCTACAACGAGTACGCCCAGGTGCTCGAGGCGACCAACCCCAAGACGAATGCCCTCTGGCAGCCGACTGACTTGAACGTGATCGACTACAACCAGGTCGGCACGGCCATGCTCCAGGATGCGATCTGGGCCCGGGACGCGTGGCTGAAGCAGCCCGGTAACGAGGACATCGCGACTCGCTTCCTGCGCGCGTCATTCAAGGGCTGGATGTTCTGCCGCGACAACGCGGCCAAGTGCGTCCAGTACACGACAGACGCCGGGTCGACGCTCGGCGCCGGGCACCAGGCTTGGATGATGAACGAGATCAACCCGCTCGTCTGGCCGTCGCCTTCCGGCATCGGTGCGATGAACGGCGACTTCTGGGCGCAGACGGTTCGTGTGGCGGTCGAGGCCAAGATCATCCCGGGCGATCCGCCACAGGGCGCGTACCGGACCGATCTTTCCGACGCTGCCCGTCAGGGCATCACCGGCGACACGACCGGAGCGAGCTTCCAGAAGGGCACCGTAACGGTCACCGCCGGCGGCAAGTAGCCGGCACGTTTCTCCACCAGGGCGGCAGTGCCCTGAACAAGGCAGCTCCGCGAGGCCGGTCCGCAAGGACCGGCCTCGCTCCTTTGGCGACGCGCGGGCCTTAGGCCGTGAGGCGGGTGTCGAGGACGCGTGACCAGCGCAGGGCACGCACCAGGGCGAGGGCCACGACGGCCGCCAGGACAAGCACGACTGCCGCGGCGATCGAGGAGTCCAGGTCGGACGACTGGAACTGGCCGTAGACGAGCAGCGGCAATGTTTGCGTCCGGCCCTCGATCGAACCGGCAAAGATGATCGTCGCCCCGAACTCGCCCAGCGCACGCGCCCAGCACATGACCAGGCCCGCGGCCAGGGCCGGTGCCGCGAGGGGCGCGGTGATCCAGCGGAACACGTGGCGTTCGGCGGCGCCGTCGACGCGCGCCGCGTCCTCGAGCTCGCGCTCAACAGCGGCAATGCCCGCTCTCGCCGAGCGAATGAAGAACGGCGCCGCCACGAAGAACTGGGCCAGCACCACCGCGGCCGTGGTGAACGGCAGGGTCAGGCCCAGCGCGGCCAGTTCGTCACCGAACAGGCCGCGCCGGCCGAACACGAGCAGCAGCGCGAGGCCGGCGACGGACGGCGGCAGGACGATCGGCAGATCGACAATCGTCTCGACCGCGGCCCGACCGGGCAGTCGGCCTCGCGCCATGGCAACTGCAAGAGGCAAACCAAGGAGAACCACGAGCGCGACACACACGCCCGTCGTCAGCGCGCTCAACCACAGCGCATCGAGCACCGCTGGTGACGTGAGCGCGGCCACCAGCGATCCGCTCGCGAGCGCGCGCAGCACGAGCACTACCACCGGCAGACCCAGGATTACGAGGGCCGGGATCCCCGCAAGAAACAGACCCCAACGCGTGCGATCGTTTACGGCGCGGCTCCGAAACCGTGGGCGGCAAAGACGGCTTGCGCCTCCGGCGAACGCAGCCAGGCCAGGAAGTCACCGGCGGCCGTGGCATTGGGCGACGCCTTGACCGCCAGCGCCGCCGTATGTCGCGAGGACGTTCGAGTCGGCCGGCACGTCGATCGTCTTGAGGTTCTGGCCGGACTTGGCATCGGTGACGTAGACGATGGCCGCGTCACCCTCGCCCAGGCTGACCTTGTTGACGACCGCGCCAACGTTGTCCTCCTGTGAGCAGACGTTCGCGGCGTACTTGGTCGCGAAGTCGGTGCCGTATTCAGGCCGCTGCGAGAGGTTGGTGACAAGCGTCGTCGCGTACTTGGTGATGGGCACGTCCGGGCCCGCACCGATGACGCACACGCCGGGCTTGGCCAGGTCCGCAGGCGTCTGAATGCCCTTGGGATTGGCAGCCGGAACGATCACGGTCAGCATGTTGGTCGCGTACTTGGTCAACGGCCCGACGCCGTCGCCCTCGTCGATGAGCGCCTGGGCATTGGTCGTGTCGGCACCTAGCAGCACGTCGGCCGGCGAGCCCTGCTCGATCTGCGTCTTGAGCGCGGACGTCGCGCCTGTCGAGGTGACCAGCGTGGTGTTCGGATGCGATGTCTTCCAAGCCGCCGACAGATCGGGCAACGTGCCGGCCAGGGACGACGCGGCCAAGATCGTCAGCTGGGTGGGCGCGGTGGTTGCTGCGGGCGCGGAGCTGCAGCCCGCGAGCAGGAGGCCAACGACGAAAACGGCACCGACTGCCCGCACGAGCTTGTTCATCTAACGCTTGATCGCCTTCGATGGAATCTCGACGATGACGTTGGTTGCCTTGACCACGCAGATCGCTTCGTCGCCCACCTTGAGGTTCAGCTCCACGACAGCCTCCGCGGTCATCAGGCTGACCAGGCGGTGCGGTCCGGCCTGGACCTCGACGACGGCCGCGACGCGATCTTTCTCCACGCGCGTGATCACCCCGGCAAAGCGGTTGCGCGCGGACTGGCCCACGATGGCTGGCTCCGATCCGCCCTTGCGTCGCTGCTCGGCCAGCTTGTGAACCGACTCGACCGACACGCGGCGCTGGTTGCCCTCCGTCCTGATCAGCTCCAGGCGGCCCTCATTGCCCCAGCGACGGACGGTCTCGACCGACACGCCGAGCATCTCGGCAGCCTCGCCGACGCGCAGGCTGGCTTCAGTGGACTTCTTCGTGCGTGGTGCCATGTGAGCAATATCGCCGATTTCAGGGCGTCGTGTCTAGATATTGGTCTTGCTTGCGGCAGCGGACTAGAGTCGCGCCATGACTAAGCGACTACGCGGGTTCGGCCCGTTCCTGGCTCTACCAATGGCGCTCGCAGCCGCGCTGCTGTTGAGCGGGCAGGCTTCGGCCTTCATCTACACGCATACCACCGGCATGGTCGGACCCTGGTCCTTCTCCGACACGACCGACTCCCATCGGGTGATTTGCAGCTACGGGCCGCAGGAGTCGCCCGACTATTTCTACATGACCAAGATCAAGGTGCTGCCGCCCACGGTCTTCGCAGCTGACCGGAACTCCAGCAAAGTCGACAAGCGCGCGGTCAGCTGGCAGTTCCAGATCCAGCGCAAGCTCTTGCCCGACGGCAAGTGGACGATCGTAGGCAGTTCTGCTGTGCAGAAGGCGGTGGCCAAGGACAATCAGGCCGCGTCACTCACCCCGCTCGCGATCAAGCACAACGCCCACAACGATGGCGGAACGCCCGATTACGCGATGCGCGTGCAGGTGACGATCAAGTGGTACAAGCCGAGTGGTGCTGTTGAGGGCACGGTCTTCTTCCGACCGAGCTACTACTACCACGTGGCCCAAGACTACCCAAGCTTCGTGGGCTCAAATCCGTTTTGTTCTGAGGTCATTACGGCCGGTTAGGGCGTGATCACGGAATCCGGACCCGCCTGCGGAGAGCCGCCAAGGCAAGACCGATCGAGACGACGCCAACGATTGCAATGGCGAATGCTGCGCCGAGGATTGAGCCGCCGTCCCAGCCGGTCATGACCAGTGATCGGAGACCTTCGAGGACGTAGGTAACTGGGTTGACGGTGGCGACCGATGCGAGCCACCCGCTCAACGCAGCCTTGGGCACGTAAGCCGTCGTCAGGAAGGCGAACGGGAAGAACAAGATGAAGCTCGCCGCGACCGCGCCGGGGTTGCCGGTGCGCAGTGCTATCGCATACGGAAAGCCGGTAAAGGCGACGCCCCAGGTCGCGGCGACCAGAACGAAGGCGAGCATTCCAAGGATCCCGGTCGCGAATGAGACTCCGACCACGAAGCCCATCACGAGCACAGGTAGGCAGAGCGCGACGACGAGGATGAAGTCCGCCACCATCATCCCGAGCAGCAGCGCCAGTCGGTTGACCGGCGTGAGAAGCAGACGCTCGAAGTAGCCGCTAGAAATGTCGGCCACGAGTGAGTTGGCGCGAGAGACTCCGGTAACGGCGAAGATCACAGCGACTGGGAGCTGGAACGCGGTGTAATCAAGGCCGGTCATCGCGTTCGCGACCCCGCCCAACGAGCCAACGTTCACGGCGAAAAAGAAGATGGGAATGATCAGGGCCGGGATGACCGCGGCCGGCTCGCGCCTGGCGCCGCGTAAGGCGCGGCGGGCAACCGTCAGCAGATCGTGGATGAAGCGCCCAGGTGTGCTCGTACTGGTGAGGTTTGGCGCCTGCGCCAGAGCGCGCGCGGCGGTGGTTGATTCGGCAGTCACGCGGCAGCTCCTTGGGTCTCGGCCATTCCGCGGCCAGCGACCTCGAGAAAGACGTCATCGAGTGTTGGCTGTCGGAGGGTCATCTCGCGCACCGTGATCCCCTCAGCGAGGGCAAGCCGCGCAGCAACCAGTGGGATCGTGGTCGGGCCGTCGCTGACGACCATGCGGATCTCGTGCTCCGCAACGTCGACGCGCTCAATACCGGGCAAGCTGACCACGGCGGCGTGAGCCAGGTCGGGGTCGCCCTCGACGCGCAGGACGATCACGTCCTTGCCGACTTTCCTCTTCAGTTCATCCGGCGTCCCTTCGGCGACGATCCGTCCATCGGCAATGATGCCGACCCGATCGGCCAGCTCGTCCGCCTCCTCGAGGTATTGCGTGGTCAGAAAGACGGTCAGGCCGCGCTCGGTGTTGAGGCGGCGAATCTCGTTCCATACTTCTCGCCGGTTGACCGGATCGAGGCCCGTGGTGGGCTCATCGAGGAAAACGATGCTCGGCTCGTGGACCAGGGCTAGCGCGAGGTCGAGCCGACGCCGCATTCCACCGCTGTACGTAGCGACCCGGCGATCCAATGCGTCGCCGATGTCGACCAGGGAGACGAGCTCTTCGATCCGCTTGCGGGCGACGCTTGAGGGCAACGAGAAGAGCCGAGCTTGGAGCTCGATCAACTCGCGCCCGGTTTGCCCAAGATCGAGCGACGCCTCTTGGAGTGCCACGCCGATGCTCATGCGCACAGCTGTCGGCTGCTGGGCCACATCGAAGCCGGCAACTCTGGCGACTCCGGACGTGGGCAGCAGGAGCGTGCACAGCATCCTGACCGTCGTCGTCTTGCCCGCGCCATTTGGCCCAAGAAAGCCGTAAATCTCGCCGGCGGGGATGGAGAGGTTGACGCCATCGACGGCGCGCGTGTCACGAAAAACGCGCACGAGTTCGTGCGTTTCTATCGCCGGATCTCCGGCGGACGAGGTCGTCATGCTGTGGTTACTCCGGCGCTGGTGCGGGGGTGTCGGTCCCGAGAGGACAGGACCGACACCCCGGAAAGATGCGGATGGCGATTTGTTCACACCTTGTATAAGGTGCAAGGCAAGCCTACTGCACGCGTCGAGTGTTCGTCAAGCGTGCACGGCCGGAAGATTATACGAACAATGTACAGACCGGCGTCACGGCCGCCGGCTGGCGTCTAGAGCTGGTCGCGGATGAAGGTGAAGAGGTGCTCTTCGGTTAGCGGCTGAGTCGGGCCACGAAATATGGCTGTGCCCACCGTGCCCAGCGTGTCGCTGTCTGGGACCGGGTCATACGAGGTGTTCTCGAAGCCGGCTTCTGCCAGCCAGCGACGGATGTTGACGGTCATGTCCGGCTCGCGCCGGTGGCGGGTCCAGATGGCAGTGGCCCCCGGCGCGGCGAACATGGGTAGGGCGCGCAGCGTCTTCTCGATGTCCGCATCGCTGATGTTGCCGAAGACGCCGCACACCAGAACCAGATCCGCCGGGACGACGCCCGCGTAGGCCGCGGTATCGCCGGCGTCGCCCACGCGCACCTCGAGATTCGTCAATCCGAGCGCCGTGGCGTGGGCGCGCGCTCGGTCCGCGAGCTCTGGGTCCAGCTCCACAAGTCGGCCGGTAAGGTCGCGTCGTTGGTGGCCGTCAAGTGCGCCGAGCAGGTCGCGGCCCTCGCCCGCGCACATGCTCACGACTCGCAGCGGCGAGCCGGTAAACGTGTTGAGCACGTCCGTGATGTGACGCTGGACGATCTCGAGTCGGCGGCGCAAGCCCGAGTCGGAGTCGTACGCCGTGTGCCACTCCTGCCAATCGATGGGCTCTCGAGGCTCCGTGGCGCTCACTCCGAACGAGCCTCCGCACCGCCACTGCGTCCACGTCGTGGGTAGATGATCAGGATCCGGCCCTCGTCGTCGCCGATGTTCTCGACATCGTGCGGAATGGTCGGGTCCCAGGCGAGATAGTCGCCCGGCCCCAGCTCCACAACGTGGTCGCCCTGGGTCATGCGCCAGCGGCCGGTGAGCACGACGTGATGCTCGTCGCCGTTGTGGGTATGCGCGCCGGTCGAGTGTCCGGGCGGAACCACGGCTTCGATGATGCACACGTCCCGTGACGTATGCCCGTCAACTTCGCTCATGAGCGCGCCGCCCGGCCCTGTTGAGCGTGGCCTGTCGGCAGCGAAGACGATCTGTGGCGGTGTGCTGGTGTCGAGCAGCAACCACGCCGGGGGCACGTCCAGGGCCGTGGCAATCGCGCCGAGCGCCTCAAGCGATGGGATGGCCTTGTCGTTCTCGATCTGCGACAGGTAGCCGATGTTGAGACCGCTCTTGTCGCTCACCTGGGCGAGCGTGAGCCCGCGCGATCGACGCCAACGGCGGACCTCGTGGCCCACCAGAAGCCGATTGCTGGAAGTCAAATCTTTTTCTTCGGCCAAGTCACTTGACCCCTGGGCAAAAGTGTGCGAAGGTTAGTGCGAAGGCAAGAATGGTTTGCCGAGAGCAAAAAGTCAAGGTGTTGACGTGAACGTAGCAATTATCGGTACCGGCAACGTGGGCAGCGCGCTTGGACGCTCGCTTACGCGTGTCGGTCATGACGTGACCTTCTTCAGCCGCGATGAGGAGAAGGCCGCAAAGACCGCGACCGCCGCCGGCGCCACCAGCGCCGGCAGCCTCGTCGAGGCGGTCGAGAACGCCGACGTGGTCATCCTCGCCGTGCCCTACAGCTCGGTCGCGCAGGTCGCCACTGAGATCGCGCCACTGGTCAAGGGCAAGGTCGTGATCGATACGACCAATCCGCTCAAGCCGGACATGACCGGCGTGGCAACCACGAGCGGCGAGTCAGCCGCCGAAGAGATCGCTCACGTGCTCACCGACGCGCATGTGGCCAAGGCCTTCAACACGGTCTTCGCCGGCGTCCAGGCCGATCCATCCGCAGGCAATGTCACGCCCGACGCGCTGTTTGCCACTGACGATGAAGGGGCACGCGCGATCGTCGCTCAGCTGGCCGAGTCGATTGGCTTCCGCGCCGTGTGCGTGGGGCCGCTGTCAGCCGCGCGCGAGCTCGAGGCAATGGCGTTTCTGAACATTCGTATGCAGGTCATCAACGGCGGCTCGTGGAACACCGCGATCAAGCTCGTTGACGCACCTGCGAAGGCGCTCGCCGCCTAAACCGTTCCTCGGCTGCCGCCCTGGTTGCGGCGGCCGCTTCCCTTCGCTGCCCGAGCATTCCGCCCGGCGCGCCGTGCGCGCCGGGCGGATCTATGTCTGGACAAAAAAGAAGACACCGGCCATTGCTGGCCGGCGTCCCGGGTGTCGTATCTGCCCTTACGGGCGAGGCCGAAACTAGATGCTGTTGCCGACGTTCGACAGGATGCTGTTGATCTGACCGCCGAGGAACGTGACCGCCGCGATCGCCAGAACGGCAATCAGCGCGAGGATCAGCGCGTACTCGGCCAGGCCCTGGCCACGCTCGTCGCGGTCAAGAAGGCTGATCAGGTACTGAAGCATTTGCGGATATCCCTCCGATTTGGATGAGTCCAGATGGACGACTCGGAACGTATTGGAATTCCGCAGTGCCAAATATCCGCCGTCGGTAGCGAGGCTCTAGGCATAAGTACCAGACCTTTACGCCTCGCCATCGAGCGCGGATGGCCCCGGCGGAGCCCGGAATCGAGAGGTCGGGCGCCGACTACCGGCTCGAGCGCAGCACGCTCAGTTGCGTTGGAGCAGCACTGGGCGCAATCGTGTCGATATAGCGGGTGGCGACATTGACGCCGTTGTCGACGTGGTACGTGACCAGGATCGGCAGGCCGCTGACCAGGTGTTCGCGCAAGTGGGGCGCGGGCAATCCATTGTTGACGTCAAGCACCCCCACCTTGAACTGGAGCGTCTGTCCGTCGTAGGTGCGCAGCGTGAAGTCGGTCACGGAAGCGACGTCCGGCCCGGTGGCGGAGATGACGATGCCCGTCGCGCCGTATTGGGTCAAACAGGCGGACGAGATCGTCGCCACCAGCAGCGCGAGCGCGACACTCAACAGCGTCGCGGGTAGGGACACGAAAACGGCGCGCGCCCAGCCTCGTGTGAACCGGCACTCGCATCGTGCCCGAGTCTACGGCGCATGTCGCTTGCAGGCCGCGCAGCGCGTCGTACGATGAAACGCCGTGACGCAAGCAGAGGGGTAGCACAGCCACGCGCACGCCACTGATGAGCTGGTTTCGGCATCTCGCCGCGCTCGAGGCAGTGGCCCAGGAAGGGCACGAGCCGGAGATCGAGCGCGGGCTGCAACAGATAAGCAGGCGCCGGCTGCTCCAGGGCACGGCCGCGGCCGCGCTCGCCGCTGCGATCTCGTCTGTGGCCGTGCCCGCGAAGCCCGTCCGGGCCGCGCGAGCGCCGCGCATCGCGATCGTTGGCGCGGGAATCGCCGGGTTGACCGCCGCGCTGCGCCTCGCCGACCGCGGCCTCAGCTCCACCGTGTACGAGGCGACAGGGCGCGTTGGCGGTCGGATGCGCAGCAACACCAGCGGCTACTGGCAATCGGGGCAGGTGTCGGAATGGTGTGGCGAGCTCATCGACACGAACCACGTCACCGTCCGCGGCCTGGCCAAGCGTTATGGGCTCATCCTCGACGACCTGTTGGCCGCGGAAGCAAGCCGCGCCCAGGACACGTACTTCTTCCTGGGCAAGCACTACAGGGCCGCGCAGGCGGCTGAGGACTTTGGCGCGATCTACGCCGCCGTCAAACATGACGTCCACGCTGCGGGCTATCCGACGCGCTACAACAAGTCGACCGCTGCCGGTCGGGCGCTGGACCAAATGACGGCATACGAGTGGATCGAGAAGCGCGTGCCCGGCGGCCACCAGTCGCGCATGGGCGCGCTGCTCGACGTTGCCTACAACACCGAATACGCGGCGGAAACGACCGACCAACCGGCGCTGAACATCCTCTACCTGCTCGGCTTCGGCTCGTCGCCCAACAATTTCCATCTGTTCGGCGAGAGCGACGAGCGTTTCCACATCCGCGGCGGCAACCAGCAGCTGCCGCAACAGATGCGCGACGACATCGAGGGTCGCGGCGTGCAGATCGCGCACGGCATGCGCATGACGCAGATAGCGCGCAGCGCGCAAACGGGACGTATGCCCTGTCCTTCGCCGGTGGCGTTGCCGACGTGATCGCCGATCACGTCGTGCTGGCACTGCCGTTCGCGGTGCTGCGCGAGCTGGATTACGCCGGCGCCGGCTTCACGGCGCGCAAGCACACCGCCATCCAGGAGATGGGCGCGGGCCGGTCGGGCAAGCTGCAGCTGCAGTTCGACGCGCGTCCGTGGAACGAGCGCGGCGATTGGCCCGGCATCAGCAACGGGTCAACGTTCTCCGACAGCGGCTACCAGAGCAGCTGGGAGGCATCTCGCGCCCAGGCCGGTGAACAGGGCCTGCTCGTCGTCTTCAGTGGTGGTGACACGGCCGGTGCGCTGGCGCCGCACAGGGCGTTCGGCGACGTCGACGGCGATCCGCTGGTTCGGTCTTATGCGAGATCAGCGCTGAAGCAGCTGGAGCCGGTCCTTCCGGGCATCAGCGCGCACTGGAACGGGCGCGCGACGCTGTCTGTGCCAACCATGGACCCCAACACGCGCCTGTCGTATGCGTACTGGCGACCCGGCCAATACACGTCATTCGCGGGCTACGAGCACGTGCGTCAGGGCAACGTCCACTTCGCCGGCGAGCATTGCAGCGTCAACTTCCAGGGCTACATGGAAGGCGGCGCAGAGACGGGGCTGTGGGCCGCGAACGAGATCCTGGCCGACCTTTAGCTAAAGGTTCTGGGCACGGCGATTTAGCCGGGCGCTAACGCCTCTGCTTCGATCGCGGCGGGTGGCGGAATGGAATCCACCTCGACCGGCTGCGATACAGCCGACTCGCCCGACGCGATCCGGTCGCCGATGACCTTGAGCACGGACCGCCACGTCCCGGCGATGACACCCGCGACGGGCACGGCCAGGAACATCCCCGCAACTCCGGCGACGGCGGCGCCGGCCGGGACGGCAAGCAGCACGATCGCGGGGTGGATGTGCACCGTGCGGCCGTACACGACGGGCGCAAGAACGTTGCCTTGGACAATGTTGAAGACCATCGTCCACGAGAACATGAACACGATCTCGAGCGGTGTTCCGTACTGGACGGTGATCAGGAACGCGATGCCGGTCGAGATGTAGCCGCCGAAGTAGGGGATGAAGCACAGGATGAACGAGAGCACGAACACGGGCAGTGCGTAGGGCAGACCGAGCAGGACCATGATCAGCCACTGGCTCGCGGCGCCCACGAACGAAATGGCGGCCGTGCCGAGCATGTAGCCGCCCAGAGCATCGAACGCGCGCTGGCCGGCGCCGCGCACTTCGCTCGCCGCCTCGGCCTTGAGACGCTCCGTCGCCCGCATCCAGATCGCGCCTCCGTCACGCAGGAAGAAGAACCCGAGCAGGGCGCTGATCGCGGCCACGATGGTGATGCCTACGACAGCGGTGAATGCCGATGCAACGGTTTGGACCATGCTCAGGCTGAGGCTTTGGGCAGCGCCGACCGGCAGCTGGAGCTGTCCGCCCGCAGAGCCGCTGACGCTCGACGCGCCGCCTGTGACGGCATTGGCTATTCCGCTCGCGTCGCCCGGCAGGGCGACGATGGCGAGCACCAGGATGGCGGCGATGCTGAAGATGCCTCCGCCGATCGAGACGGCGGAGGCGAGCGTCCGGCTCCAGCCGCGGGCGACGAGCCCAACGACGATTGGATCGAGCGTCGCGGCGAGGATCAGGGCGCCAACAATGGGAATGATCACGAGGGGCACCGTGACGACCACGGCGATGGCCATGGCTCCCAGGGCAATGACGATGAGCAAGCGCACGCTGTACTGGCCGATCGTGTCGAGCCAGCCCGGGACGAGCGTTGGAAGTCCGGGTGTCGTTTCGGGCTCGAGGATCTGGAGAAAAGCTTGATAACCGCTGAGCAGAGCTGCGGTGATCGGCACCGCTACCACCGCGCCGACGATGCCGGCAAGCTGGAAGCCGACGGTCAGAGCAATAAGGACCAGCGCCGGATGCAGGTTGGCCCGGTGTCGGTAGAGCTGCGGCTCGAACAGAAAGTGGATGATCAAACCGCGCGCGACGATGAGCGCAAGCAGGAGCGCGGCCGTGACCGGGCTGCCCGAAGCAAGTGCTATCAGGATGACGATGAGTGTGGCGATCGGCGGACCGAAGTACGGAATGAAGCCGGCCACGAAGACGATGAGCGCGCTGGGCAAGGCCAATGGCAGGCCCAGCACGAACATGAACAGCCCAGTAGTGGCGGCCGCAAAGAGCGCCAGGACGGATGTGCCGCGCACGTAGTTGGCGACTCGATCAAGTGCCTGACGGCCCGCGTCCGTGACGTTGTCGAGCTCGGCACCTTTCACGTTCTGGAAAATCCAGAGCCAAGCCTTGTCACCATCGCGCACGAAGAAGAACACGAGGAAGATGGCCAGCAGCACGATCGTGGCCGTGCTTGCGATCTGGGCCACGGCCCCGCCAATCGGGCCATTCACATGCGCAAGAACGGCACTCAGAGCCGATTGGACGGCCGATGCAGCGGAATCGGACAGGTTTGCCTGTTGCAGCCAGGTCTTGATCTGGTCAACTCCGCTGGAGAGCGCGCTGACGACGTCGACCACGAACGGCAGCAGCGCGATCACGACGATAGCGACGATCAGGGCAATGACGCCGAGCGCCAGGCCGAAGACCATCAGCGCGGCCTTGTTCGCGGAATAGCCTCGATCGCGTAAGCGCAGCATCGTGGGCGCGAAGACCGCGCTGATCAACGCGGCGAGCACGGTCGACGCGAAGACGATCCAGAACACGCCGACCATCCACAGAACTACGAACGCGAGCAATCCGGCGGCAACCAGCCGCCAACTGACCGCGGCCAAGTTGGCAAGCCACGATGGCACCTGCTGGCTCGACCCGCTCAGCACGTCCCCGGTTGTCTCTGTGACGCTCATATCAGATTGTCATCCCCTGGCGAATGGAGCGGTTCAGCCGCTCTTACCGGTTCCGAACTGGCGGTCGCCGGCGTCCCCGAGGCCGGGCATGATGTAGCCCTTTTCGTTGAGCTGCCTGTCCAGCGCCGCAGTGTGGATCGGCACATCCGGATGTGCCAGCTGGACCGCCCGGACTCCCTCCGGTGCAGCGATCAGGTTAACCAGCTTGATGCGCACGGGTGTGACGGCTCCCCACCGCTTGAGTACCTCGATCGCGGCCGTGGCACTGCCGCCCGTGGCCAGCATGGGATCAAGAATCAGGCACAGATCGACCGTGGCCGAGTCGGGCAGCTTGTTGTAGTACTCGACCGGGCGCAGCGTCCGCTCGTCGCGGAACAGGCCCAGGTGCCAGACCTCGGCCGTGGGCATGAGCTCGAGCATCGCATCGACCATGCCCAGCCCGGCGCGCAGGATGGGCACCAGGCCGATGCGGTCGGTGAGGCGCACACCATCGGTCTCCTCGATGGGCGTGCGCACCCTTATCGGCGAGACGCGCGCGTCGGCGAGCGCCTCGTAGCCAACGAGCCATGAGATCTCGCGCACGAGCTCGCGGAACTTCTTTGGCTCCGTCTGCGCATCGCGCAGCAGCGACAGCTTGTGACGCACCGCCGGATGCGAAGAGACGTGCAGCCCGGGGAACTCTTCCATCGGTCGCGATTGTAGGAGTGCGCGCTACCATCGCGAGGCATGGCGAGGACCCCAACCAGGGCTGCAGAAGGCGTGGTGGACGCTTCTATCCCGACTACGCGGGCAGCCATCCGACCAGCGTTGCCACGCGCCCGCTATCCGCGCGGCGCGGCCGCACCCGTGCTCGTCGAAGTCCGCCGCGGATCGTTCGTCGAGAGCCGCCATCGCGGCCATGTCGTGCAGGTCGACGTCAACGGCAAGGTCGAGCGCGGTGTGGGTGATCCGGATTATGTGACCTCGCTGCGCAGCGCGGTCAAGCCGTTTGCCGTCACCGCGCTGCTCGAGGCGGGCGGCGCCGAGCAGTTCCACCTGACCGACGCTGAGATAGCCGTCATGTCCGCCTCGCATCACGGCGAGGACGCCCATGTTCGGACGGTGCAGGCCGTGCTGCGCCGCGCCGGGTTGTCCCAGGCGCTGCTCGCGTGCGGCACGGAGGTGCCCTCGGACACGGTCACGGCCGCCCGGTTGGCGCGCGACGGCGAGGCGCCCAGCCCGATTCGGCACATGTGCTCTGGATTCCACACATCGAGCCTCTTGCTGGCCCGACTTTCCGGCTGGAGCCTGCCCGACTACTGGCGCCCCGAGCACCCCAGTCAGATTGCCGCAGCCAACGCGGTCGCGCGCATCTTCCGCGTCCGGCCCTCAGATCTCGTCACCGCCGTCGACAACTGCGGCGTGCTGACGTATGCGTTCCCGATCACGTCCATTGCGCGCGCGTTCGCCCTGCTCGCCGATCCGGCAGGAGGGGCGGACGCCTCGCAGTCGGCGCTGGTGCCGGCGCTGACGAGGGTGCGCGACGCGATGGTCGCGATGCCGCACATGGTCGGTGGCACACACGACGCGAGCGACACGCAGCTGATGCGCGCCCGCCCGGGGGCGCTCGTATCAAAGGGTGGTGCCGAGGGACTGCGTGGAGTGGGCATCCTGGCGCGGCGCGCGCGGCGCGAACAGCGTCGCGGCCGGCCTGGCCATCAAGATCGAAGATGGCGACAGGAGCGCACGGGCCAACAAATCCGTCACGGTCGAGGCGCTCGGCCAACTGAGCGTGTTCGACGCCGACGTGCTCGAGCGCCTGAACGAGTTGCATCGGCCTCCGACGCGCGACCCGCGCGGCGTCGAGATCGGGCGCGTCAACGCGGTGTTCCAGCTCGCCCCGTTCTCCGAGTTCGGCTAAGCCACCAGAAGCTGACTGACAGATGCAACAGCTGACCGATCCGTATCGCTCGCTGGGCGTGGCGCGCGGCGCGACAGACACGGAGATCAAGGCCGCTCATCGCAAGCTGGCCAAGCGCTACCACCCGGACAGTGGCTCCAAGTCGGACACGGAGCGCTTCTTGCGCATCCAGGAGGCGTACCGCGTCCTGTCCGACCCGCTCCTGCGCAAGGAGTGGGACCAGAAGCACGCCCCCGGCCCGGTTCGGGCCGACCAGTCGCAGGCCCCCGCCGCGCCGCGCCGGCGCAGACCACCAACGCCTAAGCCGCAGGCAGAGCCGGCCGAGTCGACCGCGCCACCGCGCGAGCGTGAGCACAACGCGGACCCGCGCACCAAGCCGCGATCGTCGCGTGCCTACACCTGGTCAGCGTCGGAGGTGCCGTGGTGGGAGGAGCGCGCCGACAAGCGCGATGGCCCCAAGTCGAGCGCCAAACAAGCCGCCGGCGCGCGGCCGCCGTCGGGCGAACAAGCGCAGCCCACGGCGGATGAGCCCGTGTTCGGCCAGCAGGACTTCGACGTCTACAACCGATCGAGCGGCGCGGCTTGGTCGATGGCCGCACGTGCCTATTTCCGCAAGGGCGAGGCCGATCTGCCGCGGCGCGGCTCGTTCCACCACCAGGGGACCCAGGTCGTGACTGCCGGCCGGGCACGCAAGGTGGCAGAGGCTGAGGCGCGCCGCCGCGCCGCGTACGCCGCAGCGAGCGCCGACAACTACGCCGGCACGCAGCCCTTCGCCCCACCCGCGCCACAGGCGGGCACGACACACATCGTGCGCCGCTCGATCGCGGCGCCCTGGCCCAGCCTCATTCAGCGCTTTAGTTTCGCCCTGATCGCGTGGCTGCCCATCGCCGCCGTCGTCGCCGTCGCATCGTCGCTGTCGGGCGACGAGCTGATGGGCCTGGCGCTGACCGTGGCGAGCCTGGGTCTTCTCCTCGTCGTGCCGCGCGTGGCTTACATCGCGGCAGTGGCAACGCTGCTCGTGCTGATCGTCGCCGGGCTGTTCGTCGGTGGCATGCTCCTGTTGGGCAGCCGTCCGTCGGTCGACCTGATGGCCACTTTCGTCGGCGGAATGCTGCTCGTCGGCTATCTCGTGACCGCGGCCGTTGTGGTCATAGGGCCTGCGAGCCTGCGCCCGTGGTCGGAGCGATGAGCGTCCGCGTTCGCATCGCGCCGAGCCCCACAGGCCCGCTGCATATCGGCACGGCGCGCACGGCGCTCTACAACTACCTGTTTGCCAAGCACACCGGCGGCACATTCATCCTGCGCCTCGAGGACACGGACGAGGCGCGTTCCACGCTCGATTTCGAGCGTGACATCCTCGACCAGCTGCACTGGCTGGGCATGGATTGGGACGAGGGTCCGGAGGTTGCCGGTCAGCCAGCCAAGGGTCCGTACGGTCCGTACCGCCAGATGCAGCGGCTCGACCGCTACGCGGAGGTGGCCAAACAATTCCTGAAGCAGGACAAGGCCTATTACTGCTACTGCTCGCCGCAGGAGCTCGACCTTGATCGCCAGGCGCAGGAAGCGGCCCATCAGCCGCCGCATTACGTCGGTCGTTGCGCGCACCTGACTTCTGAGCAGCAGGCGGCGCGCCGCGCTGAGGGCCGTCAGCCGGTAATCCGCTTCCGGGTGGGGGAGGGCGTCGTCGCCTTCGACGACATCATTCGCGGCCACGTTGAGATCGACAAGCAGGCGCTCGGTGGCGACCTGATCATCGTCCGCTCGAACGGCACGCCGCTCTATCACTTCACGGTGTGCGTCGACGACGCGGACATGAAGATCAGCCACGTCATCCGTGGCGAGGACCACCTGTCAAACACGCCAAAGCACATCCTGCTCTTCGAGGCGATGGGCGCCGATCTGCCGCAGTTCGCCCACCTGCCACTGATCCTCAATCCCGACCGGACCAAGATGAGCAAGCGCAAGTCGCAGACCGCGGTCGCCGACTATCGCGCCCAGGGCTACATCCCGGAGGCCTTTGTTAACTTCCTCGCGCTGCTCGGCTGGGCGAGCGGCACGGAGGAGGAGATCTTCGCCATGGCCGATCTGACGGAGCGCTTCCAGCTTGAGAAGGTCCACCAGGGCGGCGCGGTGTTCGACCGCGAGCGGCTCGAGTGGCTCAACGGCCAGTGGATCCGCAAGCTGTCCGACGACGAGCTCGTCGAGCGCATCATGCCGTTTCTGGTCACCGACCTGCGCGCCCTGGAGTCGAGCGGCGTTGGCGTACGCATCCCGTCGGCGGAGGACGTGCGCCCCCTGCTGCCCATGATCCGCGAGCGGCTGCCAACGCTGGCCGCGATCGGGCCGCTGGTCGACTTCCTCTTCGTCGACGAGCTGCGCGTCGCGCCGGAGATGCTCGTGCCCAAGCGCTGGGACGCGCCAACGACACTGACGGCTCTGACCGCCGCGCGCGAGACGATCGCGAGTGTTGGCGCGGTCAGCTTCGAAGCAGACGAGCTGGAAGCGCCGCTCCGCCAGCTGGCTGAGGAGCGTGGCTGGAAGCCGGGCGACCTGTTCATGGCCATCCGAGTGGCAGTGACCGGCAAGACCGCCACGCCGCCACTGTTCGACACGCTCGTAGCCCTCGGCTACGAGCGCGCGCTGGCGCGCCTCGATGCTGCGCGCGAGCTGCTCGAGGGGCTGCAGTCCGCCTGACATGCGCTGGCTAATCGGCCTGGCGCTGCTTTTGATTGTGGTCCTCGTCAGCGCCTGTGCGAGCCCGGCGCCTACGCTACGGTCGTTGGCAACGCCGAATTCGAGCGCGCCCACCATCGCGAGCGCGGCACCTCGGACGCCTCCGCCGCCGTCGCCCAATGGGTCTCCGCGTCGGTGTCATGGCGACGGTAGTCGCGGGTGAGCTGAGTCAGGCGGCTGACCCGAACCGACCCAGGGATCATGCCTTTCACAGTCCGCTTCATTCGGGCGAGCGAGGGTTGCGAACACTCGGACAATCGGCGCACGTGATGATCGTCGGCGGCCCGACCAATCCAAACGGCGACATCTATTGGCAGGTTGCCGACGATGCGTTTCCCGGCTGCTGCGCTCCGTTCGGATGGGTGCGCGAAAGCCAATCGTCGAGCGAACCCGCAATCGCTGTGCTGGAGGTGACTGCCCGGATCCGTCCGTGCCAATCGACGGCAATCAGCTGCTCGGACTGGGGGTGATGGAGGTGTCGTCGTGCTTCGGCGACACGGACTTTGCCCTACGGGGCGACGTGCGCTGCGACCAGCCCACCGTCAATTCGTTCCTGACCATTGCCGGTCCGTCTGGACGCACGACCGGACGGTCTGTGCATCCTCGACAACGCCGTGCCCATCTACGGCGCGGCCGTTACCAGTCTGCTCGACCCGGCGGCGACTGGCTTCGAGGGCGTCGCGGACCTGCGCGCTCACTTCAACGATCCCTCGTCCGCGGACTGTCGCTGGGGCCCGGCAGCTTCATGTCCATACCGATCGACAACGCGCCGGTCAACACGGCCCAGTTCGCGTGCCGCATGAGCGTCTACGTGACCAGCGCCGCTAAGGTGAATCCGGCCAGCGCCACACCGACCTAGGTAAACGATCTTCTTCGATTTCTCGCTATTTGCGAGACGGGATGCTTATCTCGGTCGATTTCTGGTCCCACAGCGAGAAATCGAACCAGATGGACCCTTTGAACAGCTCCCGTCTCGCCATTTCCGAGAATCGGCGGAAAACAGGATCCGAGGCCTCGAGCCACGCAGTGTCAGGCTCGTTAACGACGTGTTTACATGACTCTTGTTGAATACGCCGCGGGAACGCCAGCGAACACGTGTGCGAACGAAGCAAAGTAACCGCACGATGCTTGACAAGCGGTTACTATGGCGGCTCACACGAAGTAGCGCAGCTAGGAGAGGGACATGACCCACGATCAGTTCCAGGCGTGGCTCGATCGCTACATCGAGGCATGGAAGACATACGACCCCGCCAAAATTGGCGCGCTGTGGAGCGAGGACGTCGAGTACCGCTACCACCCCAACGAGGAGCCCGAGGTCGGCCGCGAGCTGGCCATCAGCAACTGGATCGATACGCGAGACGCACAAGGCACGTACGACGCCGAGTACCACCCGGTCGCAATCGACCCGGACGGCACTCACGTCGCCAACGGCTGGAGCCGCTACTACGAGACGCCGGGCGGTGCGCTGCGCGATGAGTACTTCAACGTCTACATCTGCCACTTCAACGACGCTGGCGAGTGCACCAGCTTTACCGAGTACTGGATCCAGAGCCGCGACATGCGCAAGAAGCTGATCGACGAGACGGTCGCCAAACGCATCGCCGAGATGCAGTCGCAGCCGCAGGCATAGATGGCCCAGACAATCCTCGTTGTCGAGGACGAGGACACCCTCCGCGACGAGCTGGCGTACCAGCTCGAACAGGAGGGCTATCGCGTCGTTCGCGCCGCGGACGGCGGCGAGGCACTCGAGCGTTTCAGGAAGCACAAGCCGGACCTGATCCTGCTCGACCTGATGCTGCCGGTCATGTCCGGCGTGGAGGTCACGCGCGTCGTGCGCAAGGAATCGGACGTGCCGATCCTGATCCTGACCGCGCGCGACTCGGAGGTTGACAAGGTCGTCGGCCTGGAGCTTGGCGCGGACGACTACGTCACCAAGCCGTTCAGCCTGCGTGAGCTCCAGGCACGTATCCGCGGGCTGCTGCGGCGCGTCGAGCGACCGGCCGCGCCCGGAGGCGCCGACTCCGACGACCAGGTGCAGGTGGGCCGGGTAACGATCGATCTCGCCGGCCACCGACTGCTGCGCGATGGCAAGGTGCGACCGATCAAGCCCAAGGCATTCGACCTGCTCGCATTCCTGTTCCGCCACCAGGGCCAGGTCTTCTCACGCGAGCAGCTGCTGTCAGACGTATGGGGCTACGACTACGCCGGCGAGACGCGGACGGTCGACGTCCATGTGCACTGGCTGCGTGCTGAGATCGAGGAAGATCCGCAGAACCCGGAGCTGCTCGAGACCGTCCGCGGCGTGGGCTACGTGCTGCGCCGCCCCGCCTAGACTCGGGCCGTGCCTATCCGACGTCACCCTTGTCGCCGCCGGATCAGTGCCAATCGACTTCTTTCTAGTGGGGATCGTCGCGGCGATTCTTGGTCTCGGCATCGGTGCCTGGTACGGACGGCGCTCGATTGTTCGTGCTCGTTCGCAGGACGTGTCGGCAGAAGCGGCCGCAGCGCCGGCCGATGTGCCCCGGCCCGGTCCCACAGTTACCCAGCTGGGCGATCAGCTCGAGCCGGCCGACCAGCTTGGCATCGGCCTCGTCCAGGTCAGTGCCGAGGGAACGGTCGAATCGGCCAACCGTTCGGCCGCGGACCTGCTCGGCTGGCGCCCGCGCGGCCTCGTGGGCAAGAGCATGCTCGAGGCATTCCTGGACCATGGCGTAGAGGAGCTTGTCGCGCGGGCGAAGCGCGAAGGCCACGCGTCGGGTGATTACGTGCTGTCCGGCGAGCCACCCAAGACGATGTCTCTCCATGTCTGGCAGGCCGATGACGGTGGTGTGTGGATCGCCCTAACGGACGTATCGGAGCTGAACCGACTGCGGCGCATCAGGACGGAGTTCGTTGGCAACCTGTCGCACGAGCTGCGTACGCCGCTGAGCACGGTGCGCCTGCTGACCGAGTCACTGACGCTCGAGGCGGAGCGGACGGACCTGCCGCCGCGCGTGCGTGAGCAGATCAACAAGATCGACGTCGAGACGGGCCATCTCGTGCAGATGGTCAACGAGCTGCTCGACCTGGCCAAAATCGAGCAGGGTGACGCGCCGATGCGCCACGACGACGTCGACCTTGTCCGCGTCGCCGAGGAGGCGATCGCGCGCCTCCAAACCTATGCCGATCGACAGGAGGTGGGCCTACGTGTTGAGCTGGAGCCGGGGCTGGAGACGGTCGTTGTAGGTGACGAGGATCGCCTGGGCCAGCTGCTGGCCAACCTCATTCACAACGCGATCAAGTTCTCGTCGGCGGGCAGCGAGGTCGTCGTCCGCGTCCGGGGCGACAAGGAGAACGTGCTCGTCGAGGTCGAGGATCGCGGGCCGGGTATCCCCCAGGCCGACCGCAATCGGATCTTCGAGCGCTTCTACAAGGTCGACCGTGCCCGCTCGCGCGGCCGTGGCGGCACGGGCCTGGGTCTCGCCATCGCGCGCCACATCGTCGATCGCCACCGCGGCCACATCTGGGTCCAGAGCGAGGAGGGCAGCGGCTCGAGCTTCTTCGTCAGCCTCCCGAAATCGGTCCAAGCAGGATCAACGCGCCCATGACCACGATCACGCCGTTGCCCACGGCGCTCGACACGCGCCGCACGCGATGACCGCCGCCGCGGCCGAGCGCGGCACCCACGATCGCCAGCAGCCACTGCCACGAGAGTGACGCGAGCCCGGCCGCGACCGCGAAGACCAGCCGTTCGCCGGAGCCGCCCAGGAACGGCAGCCCCACCGTCAGCGCCGTGAAGTAGATGACCGTGGCCGGGTTTAGCAGCGTCAGACCGAGAACGGCCACGTACGTCCGATGATGCGGCTGGCGCAGCTCGTCGTGCGCCGCAATGGGTTCCACCGTCTCGCGTCCGGAACGCAGCAGCAACAGGCCGCGGATGCCGAACGCGATCAGGATCAGGCCGCCCACGACGCGCAGAGGCTCGATCAGCGGCCCGATGAATGACGCCACCCAGAATCCGGCGAGCGCGGCGATCGAGGCATACAGGAAATCGGCCGTCGCCGCGCCGGCGCCCGCGGCAAGCCCGGCACGAAGGCCCTGCGTGATGCCCGTGTGGAGGATCAGGACCGCGATCGCCCCGACCGGGATGGCAATGGCATAGCCGGCCAGGGCACCGGCAATCGCAGCCTGAAGCATCAGTGAAGGGGGATTGTCAGCTCAGGTACGAGATCAGCCGCGCTCGACGAACAGCTCGGGCGGCAGCAGCCAGCGCAGGACGCCGCCGTTGGGCTGAACCGGCAGCGACATGTCGATGCGTGCCAGCGCGCCCTTCTTCATGGGCAGGTACTCCGTGCCCGTCAGCGCTGCCGCGAGGTCGCTGAAGTCGGGGTCGTGGCCGACCAACAGAACGCTCGTGCCACCGGCCCGCTCTGCGATGGCCCCCACGTCGTCGAAGTCGAGCGGGCCGGCCAGCCGGTCGTCGACGGACACCGCGATGCCCAGCGCGTCCGCGACGAGATCGGCGGTCTGCTTGGCGCGCAGCTTGGGGCTGGCGACGATGGCATCCGGCGCAAATCCGCGCTCGGCCAGAAAGGCTCCCAAGCGCTCGGACTGGCGTCTTCCCTTCGGGCTCAGGGGCCGCTCGGAATCGGGGCCCTCCCACTTGGTCGAATCACCTGCGTGCGCGTGGCGCAGCAGGTACAGCTCCAGCTCGGCGCCGTTCTCAGGCATGTCCATCAGCGCTAGCGTAGGGCGGCAGCGGCCGGGTGTGTGGGCGGACATGTATTCGGGCGTGATACTGGGGCCAGTGCACTCCGTGGCCGCTCAGCATCGATCCCGCCTGGCCGCCGCAATGGCGGTCAGCGTCGGCATCCTGCTCGTCGAGCTTGTGGCGGGCATCGCCAGCAACTCGCTCGCGCTCGTCGCGGATGCAGGACATGTTTTCGCTGACGTGTCGGGCATGGCCCTCGCGCTTGTCGCGATCTGGTTGGCCAACCGCCCAGCTGCGGCGCGCCGGAGCTTCGGTCTGTACCGGCTGGAGATTCTCGCTGCCGCCGCGAACGCGCTGCTGCTTCTGGCGGTGTCGCTCTTCGTGATCTGGGAGGGCATTCGCCGCTTCAGTCAGCCGCCTGACGTTGACTCGACCGTTGTGATCGTTGTCGCGCTCTTCGCGTTGGCCGCGAACCTCGTGTCCGCGGCGCTTCTTGCCCGCGGCCGGGCTCAGAGTTTCCTGATCCGCGGTGCGTACCTGGAGGTGGTCGGCGACCTGCTCGGCGCACTCGCCGTGCTCGTCGCGGGCATCATCATCGCGACGACCGGCTTTCTGGCCGCGGATGCGGTCGCCTCAATCGTGATCGGCATCCTGATCCTGCCACGTGCGTGGGGGCTGCTGCGCGACAGCGTCGACGTGCTCCTGGAGGCGACGCCGAAAGGCGTAGATCTGGCCGAGGTCAGAAGGCACGTTCTGGAGGCACCGGGTGTGGAGGCAGTTCACGACCTCCACGCCTGGACGATCACGAACGGAATGAACGTCGTCTCCGCCCACGTCGTGCTTGGGCCGGACGCCAACCCGGGAGCGGTTCTAGATCACCTGGGTCTGTGCCTGTCAGGCGACTTCGATATCGACCACTCGACTTTCCAGCTGGAGACACCGGAGCATGTCCTGTGGGAAGGGCGAGCCTCACAGGTGCAGCACTAGTCGACTGCGGTCTGCCTAGGCGCGTGCCGCGACCTCGTCGCGGTCAAGCACGGGCAAGCGGCGCGAGCCTTGACGGGGCGCCAACTCAGGCGGAACGATCAATCCCGCCAGGCGCGCGAAGCGCTCGACCGCGTCCGGCAGGAGTGAATACCAGATCCACGTTCCACGCCGCTCCGTCGTCACCCAGCCGCTCTCGCGCAGCACGCGCAGATGATGTGAGATCGTGGGCTGGCTCACGGCGGCGTCGGCGACAAAGTCACATGCGCAGACTTCACCCAGTGACAGCTGTCGGATCATGCGCAGCCGGATCGGGTCCGCTGCGGCCTGCAGCAGTTGGACGTCTGGATCGTTGGTTCTGGTCATCTCTTGACGGCTATATTAGCAGCGATCTATATTGGCAACCGTCGATATAGCACGATGGAGTCCGAACTCATGACTGAGCAGATCCACGACCTGGTACGCGACCGCTACGCACAGAGCGCGCTGGCCGTACTCGAATCACCCAACGAGGCGTGTTGCGCGCCGGGCGAGGGGATCGGCTCCGAGCTGTACAGCGCGCTCGAACGTGACGAGCTTCCCGATGCCGCGGTGATGGCCTCGCTCGGCTGCGGCAACCCGATCGCAGTCGCCGAGCTTCACGAGGGCGAGCGTGTGCTCGACCTTGGCTCCGGCGGCGGCATCGACGTGCTGCTGTCGGCCAAGCGCGTCGGCCCGACCGGCCGTGCGTTCGGGTTGGACATGACCGACGAGATGCTCGAACTGGCGCAGCACAACATCGCCGAGGCGGGCGCCACGAACGTCGAGCTGCTCAAGGGCCACATCGAGCAGATCCCGCTGCCGGCCGACTCGATCGACGTCGTGATCAGCAACTGCGTCGTCAACCTGGCCGCGGACAAGCCGGCCGTGTTTCGCGAGATCGCACGCGTCCTGCGCCCGGGCGGCCGCGTCGGCATAACGGACATCGTCGCCGACGACGCACTGACTGCTGAGCAGCGCGCCGAGCGGGGCAGCTACGTCGGCTGCATCGCCGGTGCCCTGTCCTTCACGGAGTTCGAAACCGGTCTGAAGGCCGTCGGCCTGATCGACGTCAGCGTCACGCCGACACATTCGGTCGCGGAGGGCATGTACAGCGCGATTGTCAAAGCGACCAAGAGCACCGACTATCAGCCAGTGACCGCGTCCAAGCGCGAGCTCACCCTCGCCGCGGGCTGCGGTTGCGGAACCGGGTGCTGCTGAGATGACCGATAAGCGCCGAGTGCTGTTCATCTGCACGCACAACAGCGCGCGCTCCCAGATGGCGGAGGGTTTCCTGCGCCACATCGCCGGCGATCGGTTCGACGTTTACAGCGCCGGCACGGAGGCAACCCTGGTTCGGCCTGAAGCGATCGCGGTCATGAATGAGATCGGCGTCGACATCAGCGGCCAGACGAGCAAGACGCTGCAGCGCTACCTGGGCGATCAATGGGACTACGTCATCACCGTGTGCGACGACGCCAACGAGTCATGCCCTGTCTTTCCGGGCACGTCCGACCGATCGCATTGGAGCTTCCCCGACCCGTCGAAAGCGACCGGCACCGACGCCGAGCGGTTGGCGGTGTATCGCGACGTGCGCGATCAGATCGCGCGCCGTATGAGGACCTTCGTCGCCGTCGCGTAACGGACCGCGGGTGCCACGGCCTATGTGATACCTCGCCCTGTGATAGTGACCAACGGCACTTGGACATCTCAGTCGCGGCTGAGATGTTGGGTCCATGCAAAGAAGCATCGAGCTCGACGTGCTGCCCCAGCCTCGCCTGGATTTGCCGGCACCCGATGTCGCCGCGGCGGTCATGGCTGCCGATCTGCTTGCCGACCCAGTTCGCGCCGGCATCCTGCGGTTGCTGGTCGGTGGACCGCATTGCGTGTGCGAGCTGGCGGCCGCGCTAGGCGCCCACGACAACAACGTCAGTAATCACCTCGCGAAGTTGCGCGAGGCCGGCCTCGTCCGCTCGAGTCGCAACGCCGTCAACGGGCGCTTCCTCTATTACGAGCGTGACCAGCGCGCCTGTGCAGTCGCTCTTGGTCAGATTGCTGAGCTTCTCGCATGACCGCACTCGTGCTTCACCGGCACCGTATGCCGTTCGTCGTGGCCTTCGCACTCGCAGCCAGTGCATGGCTCGTCGGCGTGGCTCGTCAACGCTCCTTTGGCGGATTGGGCCGCCTTCGACCTCCTACGGTCTGGAGCGCGGCTCGCAGGTCGGCGATGCTATCGCCTTCTTCCTTCTTGATGTGCCCAAGGTGCTGCTGCTCCTGCTCGGAATCGTCACGGCAGTGACATTCGTACGCAGCTATTTCCCGCCCGAACGCGTTCGCAGCGTGCTCGCCGGACGTGGCGTCCTGGCAGGCACGGTCGCGGCGGCTGGGCTGGGCATCGTGACTCCGTTCTGCAGCTGCTCCGCGGTGCCGCTCTTCATCGGCTTCGTCGAGGCCGGCGTTCCGCTCGGTGTCACCTTCGCATTCCTGATCAGCAGCCCGATGGTCAACGAGATTGCAATCGTGCTCTTGTGGGGCCTGTTTGGTCCACAGATCGCGCTCCTGTACATGGGCGCGGGTCTCGCAGTCGCGATCGTCGGCGGCCTGCTCCTGGGCCGCATGCGCGTCGAGCGCTGGGTCGAGCCATGGGTCCTGGAAGTCCGGGCAGGTGGCGGCGCAGTGACCTTCGACACCCATTTGTCCGTCGAGCAGCGAGTGCGCGACGCCTGGACCTACACGCTCGAGCTGGTACGCAAGATCCTGCCCTACGTGATCGTGGGCATCGGCGTGGGTGCCCTCATCCACGGCTTCGTGCCGACAGACTTCATTGCCAGCATCGGGGGCCGCGACAACCTGCTGGCGCTACCCATCGTCGTCCTGATAGCGATCCCGCTCTACGCCAATGCGGCGGCCACCATCCCAATCGTCGAGGTTTTGCTCGGCAAAGGCCTGCCGCTGGGCACCACTCTGGCTTTCATGATGGCCATTGTCGCCATCAGCCTGCCCGAGTTCATGATCCTGCGCCGGGTCATTCAGCCGCGGCTGATAGGCCTGTACGCCGGCGTCGTCATCGTCGGGATCCTCATCGTCGGCTTCCTGTTCAACGCCATCGGTCTATAGCAAAAGGAGTTCGTGGTCATGCACGTCATTGAGGTTCTGGGCCCTGGTTGTGCAAATTGCCAACGGCTCGAGGCAAATACTCGCGCGGCCATCGACATGGTCGGTACTGAAGCGCAGATCGTAAAAGTCACCGACTACACGCAGATCGGCTCGTACGGAATCATGAGCACACCCGGCCTGGTCATCGACGGCAAGGTTGTCAGCTACGGCCGCGTTCCGGCCCCAGGCGACATCGCCCAGATTTTGTGGCAGATCGACCACGCCGGGACAGACGCGTCCTGACCAGCCCCTACGGGTTGAGGTCCTCGATGTCGCCCGTGGCGAGAAAGACGACGTCCTCGGCGATGTTCGTGACGCGGTCACCGATTCGTTCCAGATAATGCGCTGCGAACAGGATCCGCGTGCCGCGCTCGACGTTGGCCGGATCATCGCGCATGAGCTCGATGACCTCGGCGAATATCGAGTGGTAGAGCTCGTCGATGTCATCGTCGCGTGATGCGACCACGCGCGCCTGCGCCTCGTCGAGATCGACCATCGCGCGCAGCACGCTGCGCACCTGGTCGGCCGCGAGCTGGCCCATGCGGGGCAGCTTCACGTACTCGCGCAGCGGCGGTTCCGGCGCGAGCTTGCGCGCCTGCTTGGCTACCGAACCGGCATGGTCGCCGATGCGCTCGAGCTCGTACGTGACGTGATCAAGCGCGAGCAGCAGGCGCAGATCGCGCGCAACGGGCGTTTGCGTGGCGATTGCCAGCTGGATGAGTGACGAGAGGTGGCGCTGCGCGTCATTGATCCGTGCGTCGCCGACGATCACTGCCGTGGCTGCATCGGCGTCGTGCCCGGTCAGCGCCGCAAGTGACGCCTCGATCTGAGCGGCGACCAGGCTGCCCATGCGCAAGCACCTCGTCCTTGATCTCGCGCTCGGCACGATCCAGACCCTCGCGGCTGGCATGCGTATATGACGACGCCTCCTGGCCCGCGGCAGCCTGCTCGCGGCGAATGTCGTCGAGCATCACATCCACCTGGGACTGGATGTCGTCACGGTCGGGCGCCATCAACCAAACCTCCCCGAGACGTAGTCCTCGGTCAGCTGCTGCTTTGGATTGGTAAAGATCTGCGACGTGGGGCTGTACTCGACGAGGTAGCCGGCGCGATCCTCACCGAGCGTGAAGAAAGCCGTCATCTGGCTGACGCGTGACGCCTGCTGCATGTTGTGGGTCACGATGACGATGGTGTAGCGCTGACGCAGCTCGTGGATCAGGTCCTCGATCTTGAGCGTCGAGATCGGGTCAAGGGCAGAAGCCGGCTCGTCCATCAGGATCACGTCCGGCTCCGTGGCCATCGTGCGTGCGATGCACAGTCGCTGCTGCTGGCCGCCGGAGAGCGCGAGCCCCGACTTCTTCTTGTAGTCGTCCTTGACCTCGTCCCATAGCGCGGCGCGCTGGAGCGAACGCTCGACGATCTCGTCGAGCGTCTTCTTGTCCGATTGCCCGTGGCGGCGCGGCCCGTATGCAACGTTGTCGTAGATGGTCATCGGGAAGGGGTTGGGCCGCTGGAAGACGAGGCCCACGCGTCGACGGACCTCTACCGGCAGCACGCCTGGGCCGTAGATGTCCTCGCCGTTGAGCACGATCTGGCCCTCGATCCGGGCACCGGCGATGAGGTCGTTCATGCGATCAAAGCAGCGCAGGATCGTGCTCTTGCCGCAGCCCGAGGGGCCGATGAACGCGGTCACAGCATTGGCCGGAATGTCCATCGTCACGTCCGTTACGGCGCGCTTCTGGCCGTAATAGATGTTCAGATTCTTGACTGCGATGCGGACCTCGTCCATGGCGACTGTCTCGGACGCCTCCGCGGTGACCTCCATGCGGATGGCCAGCGGTGCAGCGCTGGTCGGCGCGGCGGGGGCGAGTGTCGCGTTGGCGACGGACTGGTCGGCGGTAGGCGGTTCGGCGATCGACACAGTGTCCTCCGGGGTCATCAGCGGCTGCCAGTGGTGCGACGCTGAAGGGCCCGACCAAGGGTCCGTGCGCCGAGGTTGAAGAGGAGGACGGCGATGACGAGGATGGCCGCCGATGAGTCGGCGATCTGACGCACGTAGTCGCCCAGGCCCTCCGAGTTGAGCTTCCAGATGTAGACCGACAGGGTCGTCGCTGGATGGAACGGGCTCCACGGCGAGCGCGGATCGGTCAGGTTGAAGTTGGTGAAGTCGTAGCTCGTCGGTGTCGACAGGCCGGCGGTGAAGATCAGCGCAGCAGCCTCACCAAAGATGCGCCCGGCGGTAAGGATGATGCCCGTGATGATGCCCGGGACGGCCAGCGGCAGCACCACGTGATGGATCGTCTGCCACTTGGAAGCGCCCAGGGCCAGGCTCGCGTCACGTTCGTCCTGGGGCACTGCGCGCATCGCCTGCTCGGACAGACGCATCATCAGCGGCAGGTTGAAGACGGTCAGCGCCATGGCGCCTGATAGCGCGCTGAAGCTCCAGCCAAGCGCGGTCACAAATAGCGCCAGGCCGAACAGGCCGACGACGATCGAGGGCACGCTGCTGATCAACTCCTGGCACAGCCTGATCAGGTTCGGGATCGCGTCCCTCGCCCGCGTATTCGGCCATGTAGATGCCGCCGATGACGCCCAGCGGCACGGTCAAGATGATCGTCAGGATCAGGATGTAGAACGAATTCCACAGGATCGGCCCGACACCGCCGAGCTCGGTCCGGCTGGGCGGGCTGGTCAGGAACTCGAGCGACAGCGTGCCGATCGAGGCGAGCAGGAAGTGGATGATGATCGCGCCAAGGACGGCGACGACGAAGACGGCGATCGCCCAGAAGACGCCCGTGGCGACCCGGTCCCACATCAGCGAGCGGCTCATTGGTATGCCCTACGGCGCGAAAGGCGCCGAACGAAGGTCACGAACGCGAAGGAAATGATCATCAACACGAGACCCATCGTCCAGAGCGCCTCGTTCCAAGCCTCGCCCGCGACGGTGTTGCCCATGTCGAGCGTGATCTGGCTGGTCAGGGTAGTTAGCGGATCGGTCAGGCCGGTGGGCATTACCGGCCGGTTGCCGATGACCATTTGAACCGCGAGGGCCTCACCGGCCGCGCGCATCATGCCCAGCACGACGGCGGTCACGATGCCCGACGTCGCTGCGGGAAGGACAACGTGGCGGATTGTCTGCCAGCGCGTCGAGCCCAGGGCGACTGACCCGGTGCGCATCTCCGAGGGCACTGAGGCGATCACGTCGTACGAGATCGACGCGATCGTGGGCAGGATCATCAGCGACAGCACGAGCGAGCCTGCGAACCACGAGAAACCCAGATGAAAACCTGCCCAGCTGAAGTTGGTGCGCAGGAAGGGAACGAGAATGGTGATGCCCAGCCAACCCCACACGACACTGGGAATACCGACGAACACTTCCATTGCCGGCTGGGCGATGTTCTTGGCCCAGCGCGGAGCGATCTCGGCCATGAAGATGGCCAGTCCCACTGACAGCGGTGTCGAGATGATCGCGGCCACGGCCATCACGCCCAGTGTCCCGGCGACGAAGGGCAGGATGCCGAACTGGGCAGGACTCTGCGACGGGGCCCAGGTCGTGCTCAGGATGTTGTCGAGTGGCACACCAGAGTGGAAGAAGATCTGGACGCCGTTCCACGTGACAAAGCCAAGCAAGAGGAAGACCAGCAGCACGACGACAGCCGCGGCAAGCAGCGTTGCCCGGCGCGGAATGTCCAGCCGCTGAGCCAGCGATTCACTGCCGTGCAGGCTTGCGGCGCGCTCTGTCGTTGTGGCTACTGCCATTCGATCCGTCCTGAATGGGAACGGTCAGGGCCGGTTAGCCGGCCCTGACCGCAGGGAGGAGCAGCTGCGGGTTGGGAGCTCCCGCAGCGGGATGTGCTTATCGCCTTTCGCCCTACTGGAGCGGGGCGTAGTAGAGAGATGGCAGAAGCTGGTTCTGAACGCCGTCGCTGAGCATGAAGTCGATGAACGACTTCGCCAGCCCGGTCGCGTCGCCCTTCGTGTACATGTGCCCGGTTGACTGCAGCTTGTATGTGCCGCTGGTCAGATTGGGGATCGTGGCGTCGACACCATCGAGCTGCAGGGCGGTCAGGTTGTCCTTGGCCTGCTGGTAGTAGGCGAAGCCGATGTAGCTGGTGCCACCCGGGGTCGTCGTGACGGCCTGCGTGACCGCGCCGTTGGAGTCCTCGGTCAGTGCCTGGCCCTGGGCCTCGGTCGCGCCGCCGAGCACGATTGACTTGAACACAGCCCGTGTGCCGGAGCTTTCAGGGCGGATGATCAGACACGATCGGCAGGTCAGGCCCGCCCGGAATGTCCTTCCAGTTCGTGATGGCGCCGGTCCAGATCTGCTTCGCCTGGTCGGTCGTCAGGTTCGTCACGCCGGTGACGTCCTTGTTAACGACCATGACAAAGCCCTGCTTGAGGACGGGGTGATCAACGAGCGCCGCGGCATCGGGCGTGGCGAGCTTGCTGTACGCGCTGACATCGGAGTTGCCGATCTGGAACGCTCCCGGCTGAGACCTGGGTCAGGCCTGTGCCGGAGCCGCCGCCCTGGACGGTGACTGAGCCGCCCGCGCAGCCGGCCAGGTAGGACTCAGCCGCCGCTTCGACGACGGGCTGCATGGCGGTCGAGCCGCCGGCGATGATGTTGCCGCTCTGGCAGTCGGCAACAGGCAGGCTCATCGCGCTCGCGGCGGGCGTGCCGGCGGCGGGCGTCCGTCGGCGGCCGGCTGTTGCGGCGACCGCCGGTTGCGGGTGCCTTCGATGGTGCCGGCGTCGCACCGCTGCCGCCACACGCGGCGACGATGACTCCGAGCGCCAGTACGGCGCCAGCCATTCGGAACGGGTTGTTCACGGTCGTGTTCTTCTCCTCTTGTCCTGTGATGACGTGTCTCAAGTTCCAACGCCTCCGTCAACGGGGCGTTCGCGTGCTGTTAACGGTTCGTTAACGCTGGCTGTGTCTCGAGTCGGTAGCCGACACCGCGCACGGTCTGCAAAACCGGCCCACGGTCGCCCGCCGGTTCCAGCTTTTCGCGCAGCCAGGTGATGTGGACGTCGACTGAGCGCAGGTCGCCATGGGCAGGGTCGGCGCCTACGGCGTTGAGCAGGTCCTCGCGACTGAACGTCCGACCTGGCTCGCGCGCGAGCACTTCGAGCAGCGCGTACTCGCGCGGACGCAGATGGACGGGCCGATCGGACACGACCAGCTGGCGGCGCTCGCGGTCGAGCCACACGTCGCCACCCAGGTTGACGCGCCGCGCTGCCAGCTGCCGGCGGATCTCCTCGTTGAGCAGATCGATCCGGCTGGCCAGCTCAGCGTGATCGACGCGGGAGTCGAGTGCCTCGTCGAAGCCGGAGCGAAGCGCAGTGACACGTTCGCCGCTATCGGCCGGCCGGTCGATCAGGATCGCGCGCAGGTCGCGCCGCACCCTGCGGGCCGCCGCGACGTCGCCGATCTCGTCGGCTGTTGCGGGTGGCACCCAGACGACGACAACACACGGACCCGCGGCCCGCAGGAGCTGTTTGAACGCGGACTTGTCGGTCGTGGCACGCACGCCGTCGGCCGATGAACCCAGCCACGCGCCCGCCGGATTTGGCGACAGTGCCAGCGTCGTGACCAGGGCCGGGTCGTGGTGCGCCATGGCCGGATGCTCGGCCGGCCTGGCCAACGGCTCGTTAGCGGGCCGTTAACACTCCGTTAGTTAATCGGCGGGCTCGGCCTCGACATGCTCGGCCTCGTCCGACGCAGCCGTCGCTGGCTCAGCGCTGGGCGCCGCGGAGGATCCCCAGTTCCCGATTGACGGAGTCGCGCTGGCGGCAAGGGGCGGCCAAAGCTCAGCGAAGTCCGACCTTGCGCGAGCGACCTCTGCCTCAGCGTCACCGATGTAGTGTGCGACGGCGACGCGCTGCAGTGGCGGTGCATCGGCACCGGCAGCGCTGGTGAGCCAGGTGGCGGCTTCGCGTGCGGCGACCGATGCGTCGTTCATTTCGCCCAGGTTGTCCTGGAGCGTGCGCAGGCGTTCGATGAAATCGGTCGCCGCGCGCTCGTCGAGGATGTCCCGAAACGCCTCGAGCGAGTAGCGCATGCGCTTGGCGTCGATGCGCAGCGTGTGCCACGCCACGGCCTCGTTCGAGCCACTGGCCTTTTCGGCTGCCGCGAGCATCCGATCGCGTGCGCCCTCGAGGCGGGCCGGGGCGCCGTCGGCGACGCGATCGCGCGACTGCTTGCCGGGCGCCCAGTGGCCGCGCGCGCCGGTTCCGGCCAGGAAGTCCTGGACGAAACGTTCGTAGGTGCGCGTGTCGAGGAAGCGCATGAGCTCGTCGAACGTGGCATCGCGCCGCGCGCGCCAGGTGGCGGCCATCGCCTCGATCTGTTCACGGCCCTCGACCGTCTCGAGCAGCACGTCGAGGTCGCGCACGGCGCCGAGCAGGCCCGCGACGTGGCGCAGGTTGGCATCGAAGGCACGGACGTGGCCGCCGGCAAAGGCAGAGCCGAATACCCGCCATGTCGCGCGCATGCGCCGCGTCGCGACGCGCATCTGCTTGAGGGCCAGCACGTCGCCCGCGCGCGTCTCGCTCTCGCGTTCGAGCATGCGCACCAGGTGCCGGCGTAGAAGCTTGCGGGCGGCGTCGGCCCACGCGTCGTCGGGCGCGACGAGCGCCGCCTCCTGAGCCATCTCCGCGGCCAGCTCTAGCTTGCTGCGGTCCTCGGCCACGACCAGGTCGCTGGCCAGGACTCGTTCGGTGATGGCCTGGAGGGCCTCCGATGACCCGTCGCGCAGCTCGATCTCGAAGTGCCGGATCTCGCCCGCGACGATGCCCAGGTACTCAACCTCACCCGAGTCGATCGACGCGACGGCAGTCGCGCCCTCAAGCTGGACGGTCCGCTCGCGACGTTCCTGGCCGATCACGAATAGCTCGATCAGACGCGTGTTGCCCGCTGCCTCGACAAGCCGGGCACGGGCCTCACTGTCCGGCCAGTCCTCAGGATCCAGATCACGTGTCGCCGGCGCCTCGAGCTCGAGGCGCCGGTGCAACCCGTCGTTGACCTCGAGAGTCTGTTTGACCGTCAGCGTCGTGTCGGATCCAACGGTGCGCAGTCGGGCGCCCAGGCCGGCCTCCTTGAGTGCCAGGTCGGCCGTGTCGAAGTAGCGGTCGCGAATCTCCAGCTTCCGCCAACCATCCTCCGGCGGAGCTGGAAATTCCTCGATCGAACCAGGCGCGCAGGGTTTCGCCGTGCTCGAACGCGAACTTGAGCTCGATCTCCTCGCTGGGGCTTGCGATTTCCTCGGTGCTCCGCAGTTGCCCTTCGGTCACCCCGCGGTCGACGTGCGGGCGAGGTTCATGAGCGTCTCGAACGTGTCGATGCCGCGCGTCTCCGAGGTGGATTCTTCGACGCGCCGCCAGCGATCGTCGGCGCCCAGCTGCCACGCGCGGCGGTCATCGGCGAGCATGATCTCTAGGATCCCGCGCAGACGCGCCTGGCTTTCCGGGTCTGTGACTGGCGCGAGCGCCTCGACGCGCCGATCTAGGTTGCGCTCCATGAGGTCCGCCGAGCCGATGAAGTAGCGCTCGCGCTCGCCACTGCCGAACATGAAGATGCGCGAGTGCTCCAGGTAGCGGCCAACGATCGAGCGCACGTTGACCGTCTCGCTCATGCCCGGCATGCCCGGCCGCACGGAGCACATGCCGCGCACGATGATGTCGATCGGCACGCCGGCCGCTGAGGCGCGATAGATCGCGGCGATGGCGGCTGGGTCCACGATCGAGTTGAGCTTGATCACGATGCGACCGTCGCCGAACGCCTCGTGCCGCTCGCGCTCGCCGTCGATCAGGTCGACCAGGCCCGAACGAAGCATTGCCGGCGCGACCATCAGCTTTCTGTAGCGCGTCTGGCGCGAGTGGCCGGTCAGGACGTTGAACAGGTCCGTGACGTCCGCGCCAAGGTCCACGTCGCAGCTCAGCAGGCCCAGGTCCACGTATTGGCGCGCCGTCTTGTTGTTGTAGTTGCCCGTGCCGATGTGCACGTAGCGGCGCAGGCCACGGCCTTCGCGGCGCACGACGAGCGCCACCTTCGAGTGGGTCTTGAGGCCCACCACGCCGTAGGCCACGTGCGCACCGGCACGCTCCAGCGCCCTGGCCCAGACGATGTTGGCGGCCTCGTCGAAGCGTGCCTTCAGCTCGACCAGGACGACGACCTGTTTGCCGGCCTCGGCGGCATCGATCAACGCGCGGACGATGGGCGAATCACCGGAGGTGCGGTAGAGCGTCTGCTTGATCGTCAGCACGTCCGGGTCGTCGGCGGCCTGTTCGATGAAGCGCTGGACGGACGTGGCAAATGATTCGTACGGGTGGTGCAGGAGGATGTCGCCGGCGCGCACGGCGGCGAAGACATCGGCCTCCTCATCCGGGTCGGTCGGAAGCAGGCGCAGCGACGTGACCGGCTGCCAGTTCGGGTAGTGCAGCGCCGCGACGTCGAGATCGGCGATGGCGTGCAGCGCGTTGAGGTCGAGCATGCCGCTGATCTCGTACACATCCGGCGCTTCCACATTGAGGCCGCCCATCAGCAGCATGCGTGTCGCGTGGGGCATGGAGCGCTCGATCTCGAGCCGGACGACATTGCCGAAGCGGCGCTTGCGCAGCTCCTCCTCGATCGCCTCGAGCAGGTCTGGTGCCTCTTCCTCCTCGAGCGCCAGGTCCGCGTTGCGCGTGACCCGGAAGAGATGGTGCTCGAGCACCTCCATGCCCGGGAAAAGCGCGTCGAGGTTGGCGGCAATGACCTGCTCGAGCAGCACATACGTGTTCTCGCCGACTTCCATCAGCCGCGGCAGGACCGGCGGCACCTTGATCCGCGCAAAGAGACGCTCGTCGGTGACCGGGTCGCGCACGGTCACTGCGAGCGACAGAGACAGGTCGCTGATGTACGGGAAGGGATGGCCCGGATCGACCGCGAGCGGCGTCAGCACCGGGAAGACCTCGTCGAAGAAGCGCGCGCGCATCTCGACGTGGCGTTCCGGACGCTCCTCATAACGGACGATGCGGATCTGTTCGTCGGCGAGTGCATCGCGCGCGGCCGCCCACGTCTGGGAATGGGTCGCGACCATTGGCAGCAGCCGCGTCCGGATGGCATCGAGTGTCTGGGCGGCGCTCATGCCGTCAGGTGTCGGGTTTGACCGGCCGGCGGCGAGCTGCTGCTTGAGCCCAGCCACGCGGATCTGGAAGAACTCGTCGAGGTTGCTCGCGAAGATGGCCAGGAAGCGAACGCGCTCAAGGAGCGGGTTGCGCTCGTCGACGGCCTCAAACAGGACGCGCTCGTTGAACTCGAGCCACGACAGCTCACGGTTGATGTACGGGATGTCCGTGCGCACGCGCCGGCGCGTGCGCACCTGGCCCAACCGTCGCGGGACGGTCGTTCCGGGAACGGCGGTTGCGTTGCCAGCCTGCTGGCGGATAGCGGCCATTGGGCGGTCAGTCTAGCGAGCGGATCATCGGGCTTCCCAGCGTGGTGCTTTTGCGCACCGGCCGACACCGATCGAAAGTACCTCGCGCCGCCATTCGCAGTATCCGGTGCGCGCGCGCACCGGCTGCACGCTCGCGGGTGCTAGTTTCCAGTCCACCTGTGCGCACTGGACCGCACAAAAAGACACAAGAACGCACCAGACTCATTCGCATACTCCCGATCCACACATCGAGGTGAAGGCGCACATGGTCCGCGAGCACTGGCGCCCCGCACTCACAGCCGCGTTGCTTGCGATCGCCCAGCTCGGCTCGCTTGGCCCGCTGCAGACGATCCAGCCGGCTGCCGCGCTCGCGACGCTGCCGTCAGGGTTCAGCGACAGCCTCTTCGCCAGCGGCTTTGGCGGACGCTTGACGGCGATGACATTTGCTGCCGACGGCCGCCTCTTCGTGAGCGAGAAGCAGGGCGCAATCAGGATCGTCAAGAACGGCTCGTTGCTGACCCGTCCCTTCCTGACCCTGTCGACCAACACGGACGCCGAGAACGGGCTGAAGGCGATCGATTTCGACCCGAACTACGCGACCAACGGGCGCTTCTATGTCTACTACACGGACGCGACGACGGTCCTCAACAAGGTCAGCCGCTTCACGGTCAGCGCGTCCGACCCTGATGTCGCCGATCCCGCGAGCGAGGTCGTGCTGGCCGACGGCATCGCGACAGGCGTCTTCCACAGCGCCGGCGCACTGCATTTTGGCAGCGACGGCAAGCTGTACATCTCCACCGGCGACGGCAGCTACGGGCCGAATGCACAGGACATGACCAACCTGAACGGCAAGATCCTGCGCATCAATACCGACGGCAGCGTCCCGGCCGACAACCCATACGTGGGCCAAGCCAATATCAAGCCGCAGATCTGGGCCAACGGCCTGCGCAACCCGTTCACCTTTGCCTTCGACCCGGGCTCGCAGCGGATGCTCATCAACGACGTGGGCAACTCGACGTGGGAGGAGATCGATCAGGGCCAGGCAGGCGCCAACTACGGCTGGCCCACGTGCGAGGGCATGTGCAACAACGCCGGCTTCGTGAACCCGGTCTACACCTACAACCACAACGACGGTCCCGGCAAGTCCGTCACCGGCGCGGTCTTCTACCGCGGCACAGTCTTCCCGAGCGAGTACCGCGGCGACTACTTCTTCGGCGACTACGTGGGCAACTACATCAAGCGCTTCAACCCACAGACCGGGGCCGTCACGGATTTCGCCACCAACGCGCTGAATCCGGTCGATCTCGACATCGGCCCGGATGGTGCGCTCTATTACCTGTCGGTCGAGGCCAAGACCGTCGACCGCATCGCGTACGGCGACACCGCTCCGCCGCCTCCGCCGCCCGATCCCGGCAACGCCATCCAGAACCCGGGCTTCGAGCAGAACATTCCCTTTGGCTATCCCGGTCCGTGGCGTTCGAGCGTGACCAGCCCGGCCAAGTCGACGCTGACACGCGACACGACCGACTTTGCGTCTGGCACAGCCTCAGCACGCGTCGACATCACCACGGCTTCACGCGATTGGCACGTCCAGCTGCTGCAGCCAAACGTGCCACTGACCGCGAACAAGGTCTACACGCTGACGTTCTACGCGCGTGCCACGTCAAACCGGACCGTCCGCGCCGCACTGCAGAAAAACAGTGCGCCGTACCCGGTGTACATCGACAAGACCTTCTCGATCGGTACCACCTGGCAGCCGTACACGCTCAGCTTCACGCCGAGCACGACCGATGCCAAGGCGCTCTTCAACTTCAACCTGGGCGCCGCGACGGGCAGCGTCTGGATCGACGACGTCGGGCTGGCCACGACCACGACGATCGGCTCCGCGCCGGTACCCGTCATCACTGCCCCCGTCACGGGGACAACCTTCCGCGCGGGCGACACGATCAACTTCGCCGGCAGTGCCACCGACGACGAGGACGGAAATATTCCCGCCGCACGCCTGACGTGGGAGATCGTGTTCCACCACGACCAGCACACGCACCCGTTCATCGAGCCGTTCAGCGGCCAATCGAGTGGCTCATTCGTGGCCTCCACGACTGGGGAGGCATCGGCGAACGTCTGGTACCGCATCCACCTGCGCGCCACGGATACCGACGGCAACACGGCCGAGGTCACGCGTGACGTCGTGCCGATCACGCAGCAGTTCACGCTCGCGACGCAGCCGGCGGGTCTGGCGCTGACGCTCGACGGCTCGCCCGTGACGGCGCCGCAGACGATCACCGGGGTTGTTGGCTTCCAGCGCGAGATCGGCGCCCCACAGAGTCAGTCGCTGAATGGCACGACCTACCAGTTCATTGGTTGGTCGGACAACGGCGCAGCCACGCACAACATCGCCACGCCCGCAACGGCCACGACCTACACCGCGACCTACGCCGCCGTCAGTGGCAATGCCTTCCAGAACCCGGGCTTCGAGCAGAACATTCCGTTCGCCTACCCGGGTGCGTGGCGCTCGAGCGTGACCAGCCCGGCCAAGGCGACGGTGACGCGCGACACGACCAACCCCGAATCAGGCGCCGCTGCGGCGCGGGTCGACATCACTACCGCTTCGCGTGATTGGCACGTCCAGCTTCTTCAACCGAACCTGCCACTCACCGCGGGGCGCCTTCAGACGATGTCGTTCTGGGCTCGAGCATCCTCGAACAGGACCATTCGGGTCGCGTTCCAGAAGAACTCGGCGCCCTACCCGGTGTATGTCGAAAAGACGTTCTCGCTCACCACGACGTGGCAGCAGTTCACGTTCAGCCTCACGCCGGCCACGACCGACACCAAGACGCTCTTCAACTTCAACCTGGGCACCGCAACGGGCAGTGTCTGGTTGGACGACGTGGTCCTGACGCCCTAGCCCAGGCGCGCCCGCCGCGCGACACCCGCGGCACCGGCACGGGCCTCCGTGTCCTCGGCGCACGGACACTCGTCGCGCAGGCGCTGGAAGGTGTAGAAGCCGGTGTGATGCCCGTCGGCCCAGGTGGGCTGGAGCGCGTAGCTGCCAACGAGCTGGAGATCGGTCAGCTGCGTCTGGGCTGGTGTCAGCGTCGGGTTGGAGTCGAGCCAGCCCGGGATACCAGCCTCGCCGCGGCAGAAGGCGCATGGGCATAGCCAGCGCAGCGTCTCGAAGTCGTAACGCGTGATGTGGCCGTCGGGCCACTCGAGCTCGAGCACGGAATTGGCGCGATCGGCATGGACTTTCGTGGGCACGAGGTATTCGCGCCCGCTGGTGAAGGAGCTCACCGGCACCGACTCACGGCAGCCACAGGTAGTCACGCACGGGCACGGACTGCGCTAGCCGATCGAAGATGTAGATCCAGCCCGACGCGGACTTCAGATCCGGCGTTTGCTCACCGGGCGAGCCACCCTGGTTGACCTCGCTCAGGCGTGGCACGACGGTGACGTACTTGCCGTACCAGATGGGCTGGTCGGGCTCGACGTAGGCGTCGAACTTGCGCGCCAGTTCGCCGGTCGTCATCCACGTCCCCGGGCCTGGATCGAAGTGGATGCCGTTGAGCGTTCCGCTGGGCCACAGCGGGCCGACCACCTCTGCTGCGGTGACCGTGTAGTCGTCGGTCGTCTGTGGGTCGGCGGTCGCTTCGAAGCCGGTCATGAGCCACGCGTGGCGGCCGAAGTGGACGAGCAGGCCGACCGGAGCGCCCGTCTCGCGGATCTGCCTGGCCGCCTCGTTGAGCGCGGCCTGCTGGGTTGAGTTGGTCGTCCAGCCCCAGTCGTCGCCGGCGCCGAAGTGCTTCAGGGCATTGGCCCAACCCTCCGGATCAGCGCCGCCGTCGGTGACCGGGTATTTCGAGTTGTCCGCGGCGTAGGCCAGGTAGTTGAGCTGGCGACCCTTGGCGTGGTCGTGCTCGCCCTTGATCAGGTTGAGCGTCATCTGGATCGTCGCGCCAACGCACGACGCGTCCAGGTACTGCGTGGCGAAGGCGCCGCTGCGCCAGATGCTGAACTTGCCGTTCCACTCGGCGGCGCCGGCCGGTCCGGCCGGCGCCGCACCCAGCGCGACCAGGACCAGACAAGCGGCAACTGCCAGGCTGCGCCGAGCGGGAATGAGGGTCACGGCCAAACGTTAACCAATTCGGCCGCACCGCGACGGCGGCGCAGGGTTGACACTTCGCCCGTGTCTGACATTCCACCACCGCGCGTCGCCGCGGCCATCGACATCGGCAGCAACAGCGTCCACGTTCTGGCCGCCCAGGCGCGGCGCACGGTGCGCCCGGGGATGCATGTCGAGCTGCTCCCGCTCGTCGACGAAAGCGACCTGATCGGCCTGGGCGACACGGTCGACGCCGGCGGCGCGATTCAGCCCGAGCCGCTCCAGGCCGTCGTCGACGCGCTCCAGCGCCAGGTCGGCTTGGCCGTCGACGCCGGCGCAGCGCACATCGCGATCATGGGCACGGAGCCGCTGCGCCGCGCGAGCAATACAGATGAGCTGATCGCTGCGGTGCAGCGTTTCACGGGACAAACGATCCACGTCCTGAGCGTGCGCGAGGAGGCCGAGCTGACGTTTGTTGGCGTCACGGGCGGCAGCATGCCGCCGGATGCCCTGGCCGTGGTCGATATCGGCGGCGGCTCAACTGAGGCAGCGATCCATGTGCCCGGCAGAGAGCTCGACGTGATCGCGCTGCCACTTGGCTCGGCGCGACTGACCAACGCGATCGTCGCCCATGACCCGCCCACGCACGACGAGCTGAGTGAGCTGATGGCCGTGGCGCGCGACGTCGTCGACGGCGCCATCTGGCCCGAGCATGCCGGGGTCAACATCGGGCGCGTCGTCTTCGTGGGCGGCACCGCGACCAACGTCGCGCGACTCGGTGTCCTGGATCGGGCGCATCTGAACGAGGACATGTCGACCCTCGCTCAGATGACGGCGGAAGAAGTTGCCGCGGAGTTCCTGGTCCGGCCGCGGCGCGCGCGTCAGCTTGCCGCCGGTGTGGCTATCGTCTCTGCGTTGCTGGACAGGTTCCTGCTCGGCCAGGCGGAGGTCAGCCAGGCGAGCCTGCGCGACGGCGCGACCATCTGTGCGCTCCTGCGCGGCGATCAGTGGCTGAGCGCCCTGGGCGAGCTCATCGGCTGACTCCGTCGAGCCAGCTGCGCAGAGGAGCCAGAGCGGCTCTTTCCGCGTAATGACGGCGCAACCGCCCCGTGGCCATCGTCTGGATCAAGCCCGCGTCGCGTAGAACGGCCATGTGCTTGATCACGCCCCAGCGCGTGATCTGCTTCGCGCGTGCCGCGAGCTGTGAGGTCGTCAGGCCGGGCTCGCGCAGGACCGCATCGAACAGCATCCGGCGCGTCGGGTCCGCGAGCGCCGCCATCAAAACATCGACCGGTTCTTCCGCGTTTGCTCGTGTCATGTGAGCGAATAGTCACCCAGTTGTTGGTCGGGCGTCAAGCGCAGAACGTGCCGGCACTCGTCGTTGGGGGCAGCGTGGCGTAAGATCGGTGCATGGCACAGGTCGCGGACGCCCCGCGCAACGCATCTGCTGAGCGGCAGGCCAGCGCGCTGGTGCGCGCGTGGGTGGGTCGGGCGGATGGCATCCAGGCGATCGTCGAACGCGTTGGCGGCGTCGACCAGGTCGGCATCGAGGAGCGCGTCGACAGCCTCAAGCGTCGCTCGATCAAGCGCGAATCAAAGCTGTGGGCGCTCGATCTGGCGATCCGAATGATGGATCTGACCACGCTCGAGGGCAAGGACACTGAAGGCAAGGTGCGCGCCATGTGCGCCAAGGCGATCCGGCCTGACCCGGGTGATCCGAGCATTCCCAGCGTCGCTGCCGTGTGCATCTACCCGGCGCTGATTCCAGTTGCCAAGGATGCGCTCGCCGGCAGCACCGTCAAGGTCGCGTCGGTGTCGACCGGCTTTCCGTCGGGCCAGACGTTCGCTGACGTCAAGCTGCTCGAGACGCGCGAAGCCGCGGAGGCAGGTGCCGACGAGATCGACATGGTCATAGATCGTGGCGCCTTCCTGCAGGGTGACTACCGCCACGTCTTCGATGAGATCGTGGCGATCAAGGAAGCGTGCGGAAATGCTCACCTGAAGGTGATCCTTGAGACAGGCGAGCTCGAGACATATGACAACGTGCGTCGCGCGAGCATCCTGGCCATGGCCGCGGGTGCCGATTTCATCAAGACATCGACGGGCAAGGTCACGCCTGCGGCGACACTGCCGGTGACGCTCGTGATGCTCGAGGCGATTCGCGACTTCCATCGCCGAACGGGCCGCATCGTGGGCATGAAGCCGGCCGGCGGCATCCGCACGGCCAAGGACGCGATTCAATATCTGGTCGTGCTGTACGAGACGCTCGGGCCAGCGTGGATGACGCCGGATCTGTTCCGTTTCGGTGCGAGCAGCCTGCTCAACGACGTGCTGATGCAGATTCGCAAGGAGCGCACGGGCGCTTACCAGGGGCCGGATTACTTCACTCTCGACTGAAATACGAAGCGTCAGGAACGCCACCGTCGACGGAATGACGGTCGCTACACTGCGCCGGTCATGGCCACCCAGGTCGTTGCTGCCGAGGGGACGGCGGCCCAGGTCGTTTCCCAGGCGAAGCCATTCCGGCCGAGCATCGTCGACTGGATCGTGGGCGCCATCGAGCGCCTCCCAGGTCCGACGTGGCTCGCGTACGTGGGCGTCTCCTTGCTCGCGTTGCTGTTTCTGAGCGCGGAGGCGATCACCAGCGGACTCACCTTCAATGAGAGCACTGCGACGCGCTTCGGCTACGCGTTCTTCTATGTATTCCCCCTGGCGGCGTATCACTACCTGTCGATCGGAGCGCGTCAGGCGTGGGCGCAGTTTCGGCCGTCGACGAACCTTGACGACGAAACCAGCGCGCGTATCGCCCAGGAGCTGAGCAGCACTCCGTTCACGCCGGTGCTCGTCATCTGGCTCGTGGTCGGCCTGTTGACAGTGCTCAGCTACGCGAGCACGCCGGCGGATTTCGACTTGGTCGGCTATCCGCCGCTGCACGTCGCGCTGCGGGTCGTCAGCGAGTCGTTTTGGATTGGCCCAGTGATGCTCTTCCTGGTCTACCTGGTTGTTCGTCAGGTGCGCATCATCAGCCGCCTCCATCGCACGGTCGAACACGTCGACCTGCTGCGCCCTGGCCCTATGCACGCAATGTCGCGACTGACCGCGCGGAGCGCCATCGCCCTCGTGGTGGTGGCCGTCTTCACCGGATTGCCCTTTCCGGGCACGACCGACCAGGCGCTGGTGGCGACGGTGCTGTTGTTCTCATTGCCGCTGCTCGTTGTCGCCGGCGCGACGTTCGTGCTGCCGTTGCGCGGCATGAACTCCCGGCTGGTGTACGAGAAGTCGCGACTGATGGGCGAGATCAGCGTGCGTATCGAAGCGACCAGCGAGGCGTTGCACGAGCTCGTCGATCGCGAGTCGGTTAATAGCAATGATGCCGACGCGTCGCGCGCGGCTCAGACGCGCATCGACGCGCTGACCAAGGCGCTGGCGGGCCTTTTCCAAGAGCGCGAGTTCGTCAAAAAGCAGTCGACGTGGCCGTGGGATCCCAGCACCGGTCGCGCCGTCGTATCGGCGCTGGCTTTGCCGATCGTGCTGTTCCTGATAACGCGGTTCCTGGACCGGGTTATCTAGTCCGAGCGCAGGCGCGAATACATGACCAGGTCGTGAAACTCGCCGGCACGGAACTGGGTGCCCCGATTCACACCTTCGCGACGGAAGCCGGCCTTCTCGAGCGAGCGCTGCTCAGGGACGTTGTCGATGTCAGTCTGCGCCTCGACGCGGTTTGCGTTGGTCGACGCGAAAAGCCACTCGGCGAGCAGCCGCTGCGCCTCCGCGCCAAGGCCCTGGCCGCGCGCACTTGGACGAATCTCGATGCCGATGTTCCAAGCGCGCGAATCGTCGGGCGGGCCGTAGTGCACGGCGCGCCACTGGACGGTGCCGACCGGCTCACTGTTGAGCCGCTCGATGATGAGCGTGCCGTTGTGGTCGTTGCGCAGCGGCCCGCGCGCGAGCGCGTCGCGCGGAGTTGGCGTCGGAGGCAGTCCGAAATCGTTGAAGCCGCCGATGTCCTTCTGGTCGTTCAGCCAATCGACCAGCTCAGCATCGGCCAGCTCGACGTCGCGCAGACGGACATGGGCGCCCTCGACGGGCAGGTGGTCAGCCATCGACCGCGGAGAATGCCAGGGACGCGTTCAACCCGCCAAAGCCGAAAGATGTTGAGAGCACGTTGCGTATCGTGCCCTGAAATGGAGCGCTGAGCAGGCCGGGCAGCGCTTCAATTGCCTGCGCATCCGGCGTTTCGAGATTGACGGTGCCGGGCGCCCAGCCGCGCGAGATGGCAAGCGCACAGATACAGGCTTCGATCGCGCCGGACGCGCCCAGCGGGTGGCCGTAGTAAGCCTTTGTGCCACTGACGGGAACTGTGCGCGAGCGTGGTCCCAGGGCACGGGCGATGGCCATCGCCTCAACGCCATCGCCCAGCGGCGTCGCCGACGCGTGGGCGTTGACGTAGTCGATCGTCGCGGCCTTCATGCCCGCGTCAGCCAGCGCGATCCGGGCTGCGCGCGCCGCTTGGCGGCCATCCGGCCGCGGCTGGACCATGTGGAATGCGTCGCTCGTGGCCCCATAACCGCGCAGCTCGGCATATGGCGTCGCACCGCGGCGCTGCGCGACTTCAGCGGCCTCGAGCGTCAGCAGCGCCGCACCTTCACCCATCACGAAGCCGTCGCGGTCGGCGTCGAAGGGCCGCGCGGCGCTGGTCGGCACATCGTTGTGGCGGTCGCTCAAAGCGCGAATGATGTCGAACGCACCGAACGCAAGAGGGGAGAGCGGCACCTCCACGCCGCCGGCCAGCGCCGCGTCCGCGTTGCCGGCGCGGATCAGCCGGAACGCCTCACCCAGTGCCACCGCGCCGGCGGCGCATGAGTTGGCCGTCGACAGGATCGGGCCGTGCAGGCCCAGTGCAATTCCCAGGTTGGCCGGCGCGGCGCCGCCAAACACGGCCAGGGCCAGGTTGGGTGCCACGGAGCGGATGCCGCGCTCCATGAACCGCTCGTGCTGCATCTCCGCGTAGGCGATGCCGCCCAACGCAGAGCCGATATAGACCGCAAAGCGGTCCGCCCGAGCACTGCCACCAGCACCAACCGTCAGGCCTGCGTCCTCGATCGCCAGCCTGCCCGCAGCGAGCGCGAACTGGCTGAAGCGATCGGTCTGGCGTGCCGTCTTGGCGTCCATGTGATCGGTCGGATCGAATTGGTCGACCTGCGCGGCAACCTGCGAGCGGAACTGTGTGGGGTCGAACCGATCGATCCGCTTGACCGGTGATTTGCCCGCATGCAGGCCGTCCCAGAACGGCTCCTTGCCGATGCCGATTGCCGTGATCACGCCGATGCCGGTGATCCATACGCGCCTTTCAGAGCTCGCGCGGGAGGCGGCGCTCATACCTGCGTCTCTTGCTCGGCGAGGCGCTTGAAAGTGGCCAGCGTCCGCCCGGCGATCGGGCGCACGAACAGACGGTCGACCAATTTCGGGAACAGCTCAGATCCGACGAGCGGCAGTCGACGGACGAAGTCGTGCTCGATCGCCACGTGAGAGCCGGATGCGCCACGCGGCGTGATGTGCCAGGTGACGTCCATGCCGCGCGTCGCGCCGCCGGTGTGAACGAAGCGCAGCCGCAGGTCCTCAGCGTCGACCTGCTCCGGCCAGGTCCGCGATCGCCACCTGACCGGGATCCCGAGGGGGCCCAGCTTGCGCGTCGCGTGCATCGACGCCACGACCAAGTCGCCGTCATGTGACAGAACAGTCACCTTTCGATAATGCGGCAGAAGCTTTGGCCACTGGCTGACGTCGCGCGCCAGATCGAAGACCCTTCGACCCTGGGCGTCGACGTCGATCTCAATCCGCGAACGCAACCCGACCTGCTTCCAAATGATCAATGGCGTGCTCGACGAGCTCCACGATGGGCAGTCCGCGCGCGTCCGCGAGCGGCACCCAAGCCGCCATGTCGGTCGACTCATCCCGCTCATGGCGCAGCTCCCCGCCCGTGATACGCGCGCTGTAGACGATCTGGATGGAGTGGAACGGGCCCCATCCCTCGGCCGGGATCGGCCCACGTGTCCAAGAGTCAACGAACTCGATCTTGGCGATCTCGCCGCGATAGCCGGTCTCCTCTTCGAGTTCGCGGAGACAGCCCGTCGCCGGCGCTTCACCGAAGTTCAAGCCGCCGCCAGGCAACGTCCACTGGCCGACTGCCGCGTAGCCGGCAGAGATGCGTACGAGCAGGATCTCGCGCCGATCGTTGACTACGAGTGCGTACGCCGCGACGCGTGTCGTCGGCGCGCGCTCGTGCTCGTCGGTCACGGTGCCAGCAACCGGGCCATGAAGCGTGGATCAAGAGCGCTCGAAGCCGGAAGCTGGTCGGTCAGCGCGCCGGTCAGGACCTCGCGCAGGTCCGGGTTGCGCTCCAGCCGGCGCAGCGCGTAATCGCGCACATTGGGGTTGGCGAGGAAACCTTGGAGCACCACCGACAGCACGTTCTTGCCCCGAAAGCGTGACCTGACCCGTCGATCGTAGTCCGCCAGGCCCGCTCGGTCTCCCGCGAGCCATTTGCGGATGGCAGCTGCGGCGTACTCAGCAGTCACGAGCGCTCGGTGGATGCCTTCGCCGGTCAGAGGATCGATGAAGCCGGTCGCGTCGCCAACGAGCAACCAGCCGTGGCCGGCGACCTTGGCGACATGGTGCTCGAGCCGACCCGCCACCTGGAGCGCGTCCGTGCGCTCGTTCGACTGCCATCCATCGGTCGGCCGAGCCACGTCGCGGACGACCTCGTCGGCGATCGCTGAGGCGCCCTCGCGCACGCGACCGATGGGCACGACGATGCCGATGTTGACGCGGTCGGCCGGCACCGGTGCGATGCCGACATACCAGCCATTGCCGAAGAAGAAGCGTGCGGTGGCAGGCAAGCCTGGCGCCGGCGCGTCGGTGTCGGCGAGGTGGAAGGTGATGCCGGCGCGACCCAGCCAATTCCGTTCGCTGAGCACGCCCGCGGCGCGGGCGACGCGGGAACCGCCGCCGTCGGCCCCGACCACGACCCGGGCGGTCAGCGTTGCGTGTGGCGGCCCGTCTGGCGTCAGGGACGACGCGACGACCACCTGGCTCGCGCCGTCGCCGCTGCCGAGCCGCACGTCGCGCACGACCGTCGCGCGCCGGATCTCTGCACCGGCGCGCTGGGCAAGCTCCAGGAGTCGCTCATCGAGCTTGACGCGATCGAACCCGCATGCGAACCCGTGCCCATATTCGAGTCGGCAGCTCGCGCCCTCCGATTCGAGCTCCATCGCCGCAATCGGCCTGCTGAGAGCGTCCATCTCAACGTTTGGGACGCCGAGGGCGCGCAGACGCGAACGCACGAGTGGCGAGGCGAACACGCCGCATGCCCGCCAGCCTGGGTGGGCGTGGCGCTCGAGCACGACCACGCGATAGCCGCCGCGTGCCAGGCGGATGGCCGTTGCCGCGCCGGCCGGCCCGCCGCCGACGATCGCGACATCGAACTGCTCAGTCACCGTCGCGCGTGTCCGCGATGAACACGATCGCGTAGCGGTACCCGGGCCACGCGCGGTAGTGCGCGACGGGCCGCAGGCCGGCCTCGTGGGCGACGTCGACGAGCTCGTCGGCCGAGTACGCGCGGTGAACGGAAAGCGGTGCGTCGTGGCGCGTATAGCGATTGCGCGTGAACAGCCGAGTCATCAGCCACGCCCCGATCAGCCAGCGCCAACCGCGGTCGAGATCGTTGATCACGACCGCGACGCGCGCCACACGGCGCATGTGCGTCAACAGCTCACCGGCCGCCACCGGTTCGAGATGGTGCACGACCATCGAGGCGTGAACGATGTCGAATGACGCATCGGCTTCATCTTCGATATGGCCGAGCCGCACCGTGATGTCCGTTCCGCGCACTGTCTGCTCGGCAAAGGCCACGATCTCCGGGCGCACGTCGGTGGCGGTGATCTCCAGCCGTGGCTTGCGCTTGGCGGTGTGGCGGACGAGGGAGAGCGGGATGTCGGCCGCACCCGTGCCAACGTCGAGCAGGCGCAGCAGGGCATGGCCGCTTGCTCCGCGACCGAAGGGCAGGATCGCGTCCAGGGAAAGTCGCGCGCCGCCAAGGTGAGCATTGACCCGCTTCAGATCGCGCAGGTTGCCCGCGAGTGTGTCCGGATCGAGTGGACCGTCAAGCAGCTCAGGCGCATTGTTCAGGCGTTTCACGCCGCCACTGTATAACAAGTGACTGGAAAGTCACGCAACAGGTGGCATTTCGAAGACCGCGGGTGTAATGTGCAGCTAGATGGCCACCAAGCGAACTGCCAGCAGCGGCGAACCACGCGCGATCCTGCGGCCCAAGTCAGTGGATGTCGGCCGCGGCACGCCGTCGCCAAGCACCTGGGGGCTTGGCGACGGGCAGCACATACCGTGGGACTACGCGCCGGCACCCGAGTCGCGTGACGTCGTCCAGCTCAAGTCGCGCTATGGGCTGTTCATCGGTGGCAAGGAGGTCGCGCCGCGCAGCGGCCAGTGGTTCACGACGGTTGATCCGTCAACTGAGGAGCCGCTCGCGGAGATCGCGCGCGCCACCGTGGAGGATGTCGACCAAGCGGTGGGCGCCGCGCGCCGCGCATTCAAGCGCTCATGGAGCACGCTGCCCGGCAGTGAGCGGGCCAAGTACCTGTTCCGCATCGCGCGCATCCTCCAGGAGCGCAGCCGAGAGTTCGCCGTGCTCGAGTCGCTCGACGGTGGCAAGCCCATCAAGGAGTCGCGCGACGTCGACGTGCCCCTCGCCGCGGCCCATTTCTGGTACTACGCAGGCTGGGCGGACAAGCTCGAATACGCGTTCCCCAACCGCGATCCGCAGCCGCTCGGCGTGGCCGCGCAGGTCATCCCGTGGAACTTCCCGCTGCTCATGCTCGCCTGGAAGATCGCGCCGGCGCTGGCCGCGGGCAACACGGTCGTGCTCAAACCGGCCAGCTCCACGCCCCTCAGCGCGCTGTTCTTCGCTGACGTGTGCCGCCAGGCGGACCTGCCCGCGGGCGTCGTCAACATCATCACCGGCCCAGGTGAGATCGGCCTTGCCCTCGTCAAGCATCCCGATGTGGACAAGGTGGCCTTCACCGGCTCAACGTCCGTTGGCAAGGAGATCGGCCGTGCCGTCGCCGGCACGGACAAGGCGCTCACGCTCGAGCTGGGCGGCAAGGCGGCCAACATCGTCTTCGACGACGCGCCAATCGATCAGGCCATCGAGGGCGTGGTCAACGGCATCTTCTTCAACCAGGGCGAAGTGTGCTGCGCCGGCAGCCGGCTGTTCGTCCAGGAATCGATCGCCGAGCCGTTCATCGAACGCCTGAAGGACCGACTGTCGACCCTGCGCGTGGGCGACCCGCTCGACAAGAACACCGACGTCGGCGCGATCAACAACGCTGCCCAGCTGGCCAAGATCGAGGAGCTCGTCGAGGCGGGCATTGCCGAGGGCGCCGACATCTACCAGCCGGCCTGCGATCTGCCGGCACGTGGCTGGTTCTTCAGGCCGACGCTGTTCACCAACGTTGCCCAGTCGAGCCGCATTGCCCAGGAAGAGATCTTCGGGCCGGTGCTCTCCGTGCTCACCTTCCGCACACCGGCAGAGGCGGTCGAGAAGGCCAACAACACCGCCTACGGCCTGTCGGCAGGCGTGTGGACGGAGAAGGGCAGCCGCATCCTGGACATGGTCAGCAAGCTGCGCGCCGGCGTCGTCTGGGCGAACACGTTCAATCGCTTCGATCCCACCTCGCCATTCGGTGGCTACAAGGAGTCCGGCTTCGGCCGCGAGGGCGGCCTGCACGGCCTGCTGGCCTATCTCGACCTGGGCGGCGGCCACTGATGGCGACGGTGCGCTACCTCGTTTCAGATGTTGCGCGCGCGGTGAGCTTCTACGTCGACCATTTGGGCTTCGAGTCGAGGACGGAGATGCTGCCCGCGTTTGCGGCACTGCGGCGCGGCGATCTGGACCTGTGGCTGGCCGGCCCGGCAAGCTCCGCCGCGCGGGCGATGCCTGACGGTCGGACGCCACAGCCGGGAGGCTGGAACCGCTTCGTGCTTGAGGTCGACGACCTGGCCGCCCTGGTAGATGCCCTGCGCGCAGCGGGCGTCGCGCTGCGCAACGACATCGTCAGCGGCCCGGGCGGCAAGCAGATCCTCGTCGACGACCCGGACGGCAACCCGGTTGAGCTGTTCGAGGCACGGGCATGAGTGCGATCGTTTCGATCGGCGGTCACGCCGCGGCGATAACGGAGTCGTGGCAGCCGGTCGAGCTTGCCGCCGCCAACGGACATGTCATACGCCTCGCCCGTCTCGATGGCGAGTTTCCGTGGCACCACCACGACGAGGACGAGCTCTTCCTGTGCTGGTCGGGCAACTTTCGCATCGAGCTGGATGGCGGTGCACCGGTGGGGCTCAAGGCGGGCGACATCTTCGTCGTCCCAGCGGGCACGGAGCACCGACCGATCGCCCCCGACGGTCCCGCCTACGCCTTGCTCCTCGAACGACCGGAGACGAAGCAATATGGCAACGACTAGTTCGGCGGGTGTGGCACAGCCAGTGAGCTTGCGACGGAGAGGTCCACTTCCGATGTCACATCGGCAACCCCGGCCCAGCGAGCGCCTGTCACCGGCTCGCCGACCGCACCTTTCCGGTTTGAAATCGAAATTCGGACACTCGGATGGCTGAACCAAAGCGTCCGAGCAGCCGCGCTCACAAAACGCCCGCCGTTGTGCCGACGTCAAATCGGAAGCTGGCCACCGACCCGGCGCCCGCGACCATGCCGACGCGTATTCCCGTGCGCAAGACGTACAAGCTGTACGTTGGCGGGCAATTCCCGCGCTCCGAGTCGGGCCGCACGTACATCGTGCGCTCACCCGACGGCACGCCGTTGGCCAATGCCGTGCGCTCATCGCGCAAGGACGTGCGCGACGCGATCCGGACGGCGCGCGGCGCCGTGGCGGGTTGGTCGGGCAAGACAGCGATGAACCGCGGCCAGGTGCTCTACCGCGTGGCAGAGTTGATGGAAGGGCGCCGCGCGCAATTCGTCGAAGAGGTCGCCGCGGCCGAAGGCTTGACGCCGGCCGCGGCCGCGGCGCAGGTCGATCGCGCCATCGATCGCTGGGTCTGGTACGCCGGCTGGGCCGACAAGATCAGCCAGGTGCTGGGCACGGTCAATCCGGTGGGCGCTCCGTACTTCAACTTCAGCATCCCCGAGCCGACCGGCATCGTGGGCATCGTCGCGCCCGAGTCATCGTCACTGCTGGGTCTCGATATCGCGCGTGGCACCGGCCGTCGTTGGCGGCAACAGCGTGGTCGTGCTCACGTCAGAAACGCGGCCGCTTCCGGCGGTGACGCTCGGCGAGGTACTGGCCACGTCGGACGTGCCGCCAGGCGTGATCAACATCCTGACCGGGCTGCGCCGCGAGCTCATCCCGATCGTGGCCGCGCACATGGACGTCAATGCGCTCGACACATGGGGCGTGCCGCGCGACATGCGCACGGCGGTCGAGACGACAGCCATCGACAACGTCAAGCGCGTGGCGCGGCCGCCGCGCGGCGTCGACGAGCGCTTCGACTGGCTCGACGACGGGCGCGCACAGCGCCCCGAGTGGATCGCCGCGTTCCTCGAGATCAAGACCGTCTGGCACCCGATCGGGATGTAGCCAGATTGGCGCAGTGGCCGACGAGTTAACAGAATCAAGTACTTGCGCCGGTCGCCTGAGGGCTGATACTCGGCGCTTCGGGGGTCTCCGGTCAGAAGGGAAAGAGGAGGGACGCAATTGTGAGATCCAAATCGAGGGCCCGGCGCCTTGCCGTGATCGTGGCGGCGCTGGGCATGCTGGCACTTGCCGCACAGCCGGTGAGCGCCTCCAACACCAAGTTCGGCGCGAAGGTGGCCAACGGCCTCTTCCCGTCGAATGCATATCCCGGCCAGCTGTGCGATCACGAGATCGACGGTGGCAGCAGCACCTACTCGTGCACCTGGATCCTGAACCAGGCCTATGGCGGTGGAACGTTGACGGCACCGCAGAACGGCACGATCAACAAGGTCAAGATCATCGGCGGCCACAGTGGCTCGTTCAAGCTCGTTCTGGCGCAGAAGAGCGGGTCGCAGTTCAAGGTCATCAGCCGAAGTAGCACGATCAGCTATCCGACCGACCCATGCACCAACGGCGGTGGCTGCACGGTGCGCAAGATCAGCATCCCGTCGATGACGGTCAAGACCGGCTACTACGTCGGCATCGAGACCAACAAGACAAGCACGCTGCGTTGCGATTCGGGTGGATCGAAGATTTACCTGTTCACGCCCCCCTTGGCGCCAGGCGGTGGTTATACGACGCCAACTGGGGACTCGGGCTGCTGGCTGCTCGTGCAGGTGGTCTACAGCTGAGACTGGCTCAGCACACCAAATCGTCTAGCTCGACAGGCCGCGCGGACCCGCAAGGGCCGCGCGGCCTTTCTCTTTCAGGCGCCTTCCGCGCCGAGCATCTCGCGCAGGCGCACTGCGCGCAAAGCCGAGGCGCCCGACACGTCGTGGCGCAGGAAGACGTAACAGTCGGTGCCGTCGGCGAGAAACGCGTCCAGCCGATCCGCCCAGGCGGCCAGCTCGTCGTCGGTGTATCCGGTCCGACGCAGCCGAAGGTAGATCGAGCTGCCCGTCAGCCGCAAATCAGGCGCGTCGCGATCGTCAAGGTCAGTCGCACACAGGCCGTCGCGTGTGCGCGGCAGCAGGTCGTGGACCTCGTCGTCGTGCCACGACTCGTGCTGGAACTCAGCGACGAGGGGCATGTCGGTTGGCCACGCCTCGAGCATCGTCCGAAGCCTGCCGACGTCGCGATGGATGTTCTCCGGCACGCGGAAGAGGACCGCGCCCAGGCGCTCCCCGAACAACCGGTACGGCGCGGTCAGCCAGCCGACCGTTTGCGCGGCGGCCTCACCAAACGCGCGCATGCTTCCGCCGCGCTGCGCCTTGACCACGAAGCGGAACTCCGCCGGCGTCTGCGACAGCCACGCCGCGATGCGCTCTGGTTTGGGGTGCTGGTAGAAGGTGTTGTTCAGCTCGACCGTGTTGAGCTGGCCGGCGTATGTGGAAAGCAGCGCGTCGGCGCGGGTGCCGGCTGGGTAGAACAGCGGCGCCCAATCGGCATATGCGAAGCCGCTCGTGCCGCAGTAGAGCGTGCCGCGGTCGCCCATTGCGGCTACTGCCAGCGGAAGTAGCGCGCCGAGATCAGGAACGTCACCACCAGCCAGCCGGCAAGCACCAGCACGTCGACGTACAGCGGCGCGTAGGCGGCGCCGCCGACCATCGTCTGGCGCAGAGCGTCGCCCAGATAAGTGAGCGGCAGCAGCGCCGCGACCGGCTGAAGCCATTGGGGCATGAATGCGATCGGGAAGAAGATGCCGGACAAGAACATGAGCGGAAACTGGACGACGCTGGCGAGCGTGTTGGCCGAGTCCTCTGTGCGCGCATACGAGGCGATGACGTAGCCGATCGACACGAAGGTGACTGCGCCAAGGATGACCAGCGCGGCGACCGCCAGAGGTTGCAGGACGGACACGCCGAATAACGCCACGCCGATGCCGACGATGATCACCGTCTGCACGACCGCGATGAGCAGGCGCATGAAGACGTTGCTGCCAACGAGCGTCGAGCGCGCCAGGGGAGTGGCGCCCAGGCGCTTCAGGATCTGCTTCTCGCGCTGTGCGACGAGCGGGATCGCGGCGAACACGCCCAGCTGCATGAGCGCCATGGCCAGGATGCTTGGCACGAAGTAGGCAGCACTGGTCAGGTTCTGCGTCTGCAGCGTCTGTGGCTCAACGCCGAGCGCCGGTGGCTTGCCGCTCAGCGTCTGGTTGATGCTGCCAACGACCTGGCCGACGATCTGCTGGATCGTGCCGCTCGCAGATTGCTTGCTCGGGTCCGTGTACAGCACGAGCTGGAATGGCGTGCCCGACGGACTTGCGCCGGACATGGCCGCGCCCAGACCGGCCGGCACAACGATGACCGCGTCGAGCTTGCCGTCGTTCATTTGCGCCAGGGCATCGTCCTGCGTGGCGTCCTTCAACTCGAGCAGCGACACCCCGGCAAAGCCGTCGCGCAGCCGTGTCGCCGCCGGCGTCTGATCCAGGTCCACCCAGCCAACCGTGAACTTCGTCGGTCCGCCGGAGAAGATCGACCCGAACAGGACCACGAAGATCACCGGAAAGGCGAGCGTCCAGAACAGCGCCGAGCGGTCGCGGTAGTAGCTCTTGACGTTGGCAACGGTGAGCGGCAGCAGGCCGCGCGTGAACCGGCTCATCGCACGTCCTTTTAGTCGCGCAGCGCGCGGCCGGTCAGCTCCAGGAACACGTCCTCGAGCGTGGGCCGTTTGACGGCAACATCGAGGCCGCTCGCGCCGACCTCTTCGGCGAGCCGCTCCAGATCACCGATCGTCGCCGGCACATCCGTTGTGTACAGGACGGTGTCGTCGACCTCGTGCGCCACGCGGGTGACAGCGCGCAGCTGCGCAAGACGCGTGTCCTCGAACACGGCGCGCGTCGCGAAGCGGACGCTGCGCTCCTTGAAGTGGCTGCTGACGACCTCGCCGACCGTGCCCAACTCGAGGATGCGGCCGTGGTCCATGATTGCGACCCGGTCGCACAGCTGCTCTGCCTCTTCCATGTAGTGCGTGGTCATGACCACCGTCCTGCCCTGGTCCTTGAGTGCGGCGACGCGGTCCCACAGCGAGCGACGGGCCTGCGGATCGAGCCCGGTCGTGGGCTCGTCGAGGAAGATCAGCTCCGGATCGTTGACCATTGCCAGCGCCACTGACAGACGCTGGCGCTGCCCGCCAGAAAGCTCCTTGGTCAGCCCGGTCTTGCGCTCCTCGAGGCCGAACTCGCTGATGAGCTCGTCCGTCGGCCGCGAGTGGCTGTAGAAGCTGCGGAAGACGTTGATCAGCTCGACCACGGTCAGGTTGGGATACAGCGCGGCCGTCTGGAGCTGGACGCCGATGCGCTCCTTCAACTTCGTCGTGTCGCGCGCCGGGTCCAACCCGAGCACGCTGACAGTGCCCGTATCGTGGCGGTTGAGACCCTCGAGGATCTCGATCGTGGTCGTCTTGCCCGCGCCGTTCGGGCCGAGCAGCCCGAACACCTCGCCCTTGCTGACTTCGAACGTGATGCCGTCGACGGCCCGCACGTCGCCGTAGCTCTTGTGCAGGTCAGCGACTGAAATGACCGCAGCGCCATCCACGTGCCGGAGATTATCCGGCTGGCGTTGTCACCGCCGATGACGCCGCCAGGCGCCGCCTGATGCTCGCGACCCGCGTCCACGCCAGGGCCACCAGGAAGACGACCGTCTGAACGAGGACGATCGTGGCTCCGCTCGCAACGTCGAACCAGTAGCTGAGATACAGACCGGCGATCGACGACAGCGCGCCAACGACGGTGGCGAGCAGGATCATCCGTGAGAAGCGAACTGTCAGAAGCTGCGCCGTAGCGGCCGGTGTGACCAGCATGGCCACGACGAGGATGATGCCGACGGCTTGCAGGCTGATCACGATGGTAATCGCGACAAGGCCCAGGAAGAGGTATTCGAGCCCGCTCACGGGCAGCCCCGAAGCGGCCGCGCCGAGCGGATCGAAGGTCGAGTAGAGCAGCTCCTTCCACAGCACTGCCACGGTTCCGAGCACCACCGCGCTGAGGACCAGCAGGCCGATCAGGTCGTCTGTCCCGATGGCGAGCACGTTGCCGACCAGGAAACCGAACAGGTCGCCCACAAAGCCGTTGATCGAGCTGTACAGGAAGATGCCCAGCGCGAACGCCCCGGCAAAGACCACGCCAATTGCCGTGTCGACACGGAGCGTGCTTCGCCGCGTGATCCAGCCGATGGCAAGAGCGGTCGCGAAGGCGGCGATGCCGCCGCCAAGCGCGTACGGCGCCCCGACGATGTAGGCAACGACGACGCCCGGGAAGGCCGCGTGTGCGATCGCGTCGCCGATGAAGGCGAGGCCCTTGAGCACGACATAGCTGCCCACCACTGCGCACACTGTCCCCGCGAGCAGGCTGGCCAGCAGCGCTCGCTGGAAGAATTGAAACGTCAGTGGTTCGAAGAGCGCATCCATCAGTGGTGCTGTGCGTCTTCGTGGTAGTGGACCTCGCGCCCACTGGGCTGATCGTGGTGGTGGGCGTCGTCGATGACGACTGCGTTGCCGCCGACGACGAGCAGGTGGCCGCCGTAGGTCTTGGCCAGCAGATCCGGATCGAGGATGAGCGAGGCCGGACCCTCGGCGACGACGCGGTGGTTGATGGCGGCCACGCGCTGGAAGCGCTCGGCCGCCGTGGCCAGATCGTGCGTGGTCGCCACGACTGTTCGTCCGCGCTGCGACTCACTCTCGAGAATGTTCATCAGGTCATCCTGAGTCGTCGCGTCGATGCCGGTGACCGGCTCGTCGAGCAGATACAGCGCCGGGTCTGCGGCCAGGGCGCGAGCGATGAACACGCGGCGTCGCTGACCTCCGGAAAGCCGGCCGATCTGCGTCTCGCGGTGCTCCGTCATGCTCACCTTCGCGAGCGCCTCGTCCACGTGACGGCGATCAACCGATCCTGGCCTGCGCAGTGGGCCAAGCAGCGGATAACGGCCCATCATCACGACATCGGCGACTGTCACCGGAAAGGCCCAATCGACGGTCTCGGCCTGCGGGACGTAGGCGACGCGATGCGCCTCGCGGCCCGGTGCTCCACCGAGGATCTCGACACGCCCGGTCCACGGCTCGAGCAGACCAGCCATGATCTTGAGCAGAGTGCTCTTGCCGGCGCCGTTGGGACCGACTACGGCCAGCAGCGTCCCCGATTCGACGGCCAGGCTGACGTCCTCGAGCGCCGGTCGGTCGCCATAACCTGCAGTTACTCCCGACAGCCAGACGTCGGAGTGAGCGCGCAGGTGGCTCGGTTGAGCGTCGTGCACGTCGTGTCCGGCAGGCGGTTCGCTCATCGCAGTCCGCCGACGATCTTGTCGGTATCCCAGCGGATCATCTCCACGTAGCTTGGGACGGTATCAGTCAGGGCGTCGTCATAAAGGTCGCTCTCAACCGTGGCTCCGGTGTCGGCGGCGATCTCGCGGACGAGCTGGTCCGGAAACTGGACCTCGGCCAGGATCAGCCGCACATTCGAAGCCTTGATCGTATTGATCAGGTCGGCAATCTCGCCGGCACTCGGATCCTGACCGGGCGCGGGCGTGACAACTCCGACAACGTCTATGCCGTATTCGCGTGCGTAGTACGGGAACGCATCGTGGAAGGCGACCAGCTTGCGTTGCTCGGCCGGAATCGTCGCGTAGCTGCGACTTGACGTAGTCGTCCAGCGCAGCCAGCTGAGCATCGTAGGCCGAGGCGTTGGCGTCGTAGTCGGCCTGGTTGGCGGGATCGATTTCATCCAGCTTGAGCCGGATGCGATCGACGTACTCACGAGCGTAGAGCGGGTCCATCCACAGGTGCGGATTGTCGCCACCCTCGTCGCTCCCGATGTACTGGACATCGGTCAGCCCTTCGCCCAGCTTCAGGATGGGAACGTCTGCGGTACCGGTGTCGTGCATGAACGGCACAAGCCAGTCGTCGAGACCTAAGCCGTTCATGACCACGAGCTGGGCACCGCTGACTGCCGCAGCATCGCCCGGAGACGGGTCGAACGTGTGGACATCGCCGCCCTTGGGCACGAGCGACTGGACGATGACGTGACTGCCGCCCACATTGGAGATCAGATCGGCAAAGACAGTCGTCGTTGTCGCGACTTTGATCGCCCCCGGGGCGCTCGTTGGCCGGGCGGCGCTCGAGCAAGCCCCAATGACGACTGTGAGGAGCGCCATGCTCACCAACACCCGCGGCCTCATTGCGCGCTGACCTGACGGCAGACCGGGCACAGGCCATACAGCTCAAGGCGGTGAGTCTCGATCCGGTAGCCGCTTTGGGCACCGATGTGGCGCACGACGGCCTGCAAACCGCTGTCGTCCACCTCCACCGATGACCCGCAGCTCCGGCACACGACGTGGTGGTGATGCTGCTCCGGCGCGCAGGCCACGTAGGCGTGCTCGCCGCCGGGCAGGTCGAGGCGCTCGAGCGAGCCCTGCTCGGCGAGCAGGTCAAGGGTGCGGAAGACCGTTGCGCGACCGATGCGCACGTCGTTGCGCTGCGCGTCCGCGAGCAGGTCAGCAGCGGTGAAGTGGCCGTGGCGCTGCCCGATCAGCGCGGCAACCGCACGTCTGGGCGCGGTCTCTCGGTTGATACTCGGTCTCATCAGGCGGAGATGATACCGAATCTCAAATCGTTGCGGGGCAACCCCCGGGCTGGGGCGCCCAGCCAGGCGCTCCAAGCATGCCGTAGGCAGCGGGCACCACCCGCTGCGTTGCGAGCACGGTTGCGCCATGGCCCAGCCACTCGATGACCATGGGTGCTCGGAAGACGGTGATCGAATGGGCCGCCGGGACGGCAATGCTGATCGGCTTGACGAACCCGAACTGGCCGACATCGATCATTTTCGCCTCCGATTCGGACGAATGGAGCCATTCGGATTCGAAGAGCTTGTCCTGGGTGTTCGTTTCGAGCTCGATGTGCCAGCGCACGGCACGCAGTGTGTCGCCGGCAGAGTCGCCAACGATTACTACCGGTGGCTCGACGACGATGACCGATAGCGTCAGCGGCGCCTTCCTATTGGCTGCCTTGTAGATGCACCATCCCGCAGGACCCTCGTTGGGGTAAAACCGGATGCTGCCCAGGTTGTCAGGGGCGGCAATTACCTGCTGGCTGGCGTCAGTCGTTGGAACCGGCGTGGCCGGGACGGGAGTGATGACAGGCGATGGCCCGGCCGATGGTGACGCGAGCGCCACCGCCGGCAGCGTCGGTCTGCGAGTGGCGGCCGGCGCGGCGCTGTCCCACGGCTTCCAAACGAGCGTGCCGACGACGACCACGGCCAGCCCCGCCACGACGATCGCGGCGCGTCGGCCGCTGCGCACGCGTTCTGTGCTCAGCTCAGCGCGAGGCTCGTCCGGTAGCAGTGCCACGGGTCTTGGTATAACAGCCATTCGGCACTGCCGAACGAAACGGCCGTGGCACATAGAATTCCAGCACCGCATGGCGACGTACGACCCAACCACCGCGCTGCTCGTCGTCGACGTCCAGAATGATTTCGCGGACCCGGGCGGCAGCCTCTATGTCAAGGGCGGTGAACAGACCGTGCCGTTCATCAACGCCGAGATCGCGCGCGCCCAACAAGCGGGCGCGCGCGTCTTCCACACCCAGGACTGGCACCCGGAGTCCACGCCGCACTTCCAGAAGGACGGCGGCATCTGGCCTGTACATTGCGTGCAGGGCACCTGGGGAGCGGAGCTGCATCCGGGGCTCGTCGTCGGTGGCCCGATCATCCACAAGGGCAGCAACGGTGAGGACGGCTATTCAGGCTTCACGATGCGCGACCCCGTCAGTGGCGAGACCATCCCCACGCCCTTGGGCGACATGCTCGCCGCAGCGTCAGTGACTCAGATCGTCATTGCCGGCCTGGCGACCGACTACTGCGTCAAATCCACGGTCCTCGACGCGCGTGAGCGCGGCTATCCGGTGACCGTGCTTCAGAACGGAATCCGCGCAGTCGACCTCCAAGCGGGTGACGGCGATCGCGCGATTGAAGAGATGTTTGCCGCAGGTGCGCTGCTCGAGTCGAGGGCGGCGCTCGGCGCAGAGGGAGGGCTAGACTCATGACCATGGCAGTGGAGGCGCGTCCCGACGACCGTCCCTACTCACCCGGACTCGAGGGGGTCCTGGCGGGTGAGACGTCACTCGGCTACGTCGATGGCGCCAACGGCCGGCTCACGTATCGGGGCTACCCGATCGGCGAGCTCGTCCTCGGGGGCAATTACCCGGCGGTGGCCAACCTGCTCTGGACGGACACCTGGGACGCCCATCACCATCTGCCCACGGCGCCCATTCCGCCAGCCGTGATGACCGTGCTGCGCGCACTGCCGGCGACGGCCAAGCCAATGGACGCGCTGCGCACTGCCGTTTCCGCGTGGGGCGCGGTTACGGACCTGCCCTGGCCACCCACGGTCGAGCAGGCACGCGCGCTGACCTCGTTCTCGCCATCTGCTTTGGCCGCTTTCGCGCGCTTGCGCGCCGGCCAGGAGCCGATTGAGCCGGATCCGTCGCTCAACCTGGTCGACGGCTTCCTCTACCAGCTCAAGGGCGTTCGACCTGATGCGGCCACGGCGCGCGCGCTCGACGCCTACTTCATCGTTGGCGCCGAGCACGGTTTCAACGCCTCAACGTTCACGGCACGGGTCGTCACATCCACGCGCTCGGACATTGCCTCGGCCGTGTCCGCGGCCATCGGGACGATGAAGGGCCCGCTCCACGGCGGCGCGCCGTCAGAGGTGGTCGACCAGCTCGCTCAGGTTTCGGACACGGAGCACGCCGAGCAGTGGGTGCGCGAAACGCTTGCGCGCGGTGACCGGCTGATGGGTTTCGGGCATCGCGTCTACCGAGCCTACGACCCGCGCGCCGCGGCGCTGCGCAAGGTCGCGGAGGACATGCCAACGCGCCCCGACTGGCTGCAGAAGGCGATCGACGTCGAGGATGTCGCGCTACGCGTGCTGGCTGAGAAGCATCCCGACCGAGCAATCAAGACGAACGTCGAGTACTACGCCGCGCCCGTGCTGATGGGTGTTGGCCTGACGCCGGACCTGTTCCCGGCGACGTTCTCGCTCGCCCGACACGCCGGCTGGACGGCACACGTCCTCGAGCAGGCCGCCGACAACCGCCTGATCCGGCCCGACGTGCGCTACGTCGGCCACCCCGAGCGGTCATTGCCGTAGTACTTTCGGGCGGTTAGGATCGCGCCCCACTGGGTAACGAAGGGGCGCTGATGCATCGCCGGGCTCTGACCAGAAGTATTGCTCGGCTGTCTGCCGCGCTTGTTGTATTTGGCCTGCTCGTTCCCGCCGCTGCCACTCCCGTCGCGGCCGCGCACCACGCGGACCTGCTCCCGGACCTACAGATGGCCCCGCTGTTCGGTGTAGCGCTGCAGGCCAAGCACGGCGAGCTTCGCTTGCGCTTCGGTACCCTGGTGAACAATATCGGCGACGGACCGATCATCGTCCGTGGTAGACGCCCGCTCAACGGGAAGATGCAGCGCGTCGCCCAGGTCATCAACCGGACCGATGGCACTTTTCGCCACGTGTCACAGCCCGACGCGACGATGTACTTCGAAGCGGTAGGGGTCCACGGGCACTGGCATCTGCGGGATTTCATAACGATGCGACTCACGGCACTCGGGAGCAGCACGGGGCCCACCCGCCTTTCGACCAAGATCGGCTTCTGCTTCTTCGACACCACCCAACTGCCGCCCGATGAGCAGCTGCCGAACTCGGCTCCCATGACCTTCACGGGTTGCGGTACGGAAGAGTCGAGAAGGGTGCGTATGGGAATCTCGGTCGGTTGGGGCGACGCGTACCAACCTTCCTACGATTTCCAGGCAATCGACGTTACTGGCATAGCGCGGGGCACATATCGTCTGTGCGCGACAGTCAACCCTCACAGCCTATGGCTCGAAAAGTCGAACGCCAACAACAGCTACTGGATGGACCTGCGCATTCGTCCGTCTGCGCGGACAGTCGAGATCCTCGATCAGGGCACGACCGCCTGTTGAAGTAAGCCAGGCCAAGCCACGAACGCTCCACGCACAAGGACATCGCCTCGGCCCGTGTCCGGTTCGATCGGCACGATGGATGGGCCGCTTGACTCCGGGGCATAGCATCCGCGCCTAACCCGCGTGGGGGAGTCGATGGGTTCGCTTGGGTCGGTTCGGTTTTCCGTCCGGCTGGTCACGGCCTTGGCGATAGCGGCCATGCTTCTTCCGGTCGCGGCACAGCCGGCATTCGCCGATGCGCCGACTGACCTGTTGCCCGACCTTCAGATGACGCCGATCTTCGGCGTTTCCCTGCAGACGACCAAGAAGGGCTACCTGCTCCTGCGCTTTGGGACCCTGGTCGACAACGTCGGCGACGGCCCGCTCGTGGTACGCGGCAGCGTGCGCAGTGGCGAGAACATGACTCGCATCGTCCAGCGCGTATGGACGAGTAGCGGCAGCTACCGCAAGGTGGTCCAGCCCAATGCCGCAATGTACTTCGAGCCGCTCGGCGTCCACGACCACTGGCATCTGAAAAACTTCATCGCGGTGCATCTGGCGCCCCTCACACCAACGGATCCGCCGATCCAGCGCCTCTCTCGAAAGATCGGCTTCTGCCTGTTTGATACCGACCAGATGCCTGCCGACCAGCGCCCACCGAACTCGGCGCCGCAGACCTACCACGACTGCGGCACGGAGCGGGCGACGAAAGTGCGGATGGGCATCTCGGTTGGCTGGGGCGACGCTTATCAACCGTGGTACCAGTACCAGTCGATCGATGTCACGGGCCTTCCCACCGCCATCTACCGGCTCTGCGCTGTGGTCAACCCGCAGGCGCTATGGCTGGAGATGAGTCCCGCCAACAACACTCAATGGATCGACATCGATCTCGACACCAGCGCCAAGACGGTCAGCGTGGTCGCCTCCGGCACCACGCCGTGTGACAGCCCGGCTGCAGCTTAGTTCCATTCGCCGCCGCCTTCGCCGTTTATCTCGCTCGAATTCTTGGACATAGCCAGACCGGAGCTCCACCTTCCTCGAATTCGCGCGCCGCGTCAGGCGGTTGCCCCGGGCAGACCGCTGGCCTCGGCAATCGCGTCGTCGACGAAGCGGATCAGCTGATCATGGGGTCCGCGGATATCCGCCCGGTACGCGTGGTAGGCGGCCCAGACAAAGTCGGCGTCGTCGGGGTGATTGCTGGCCACCCAAGCGACGGCCCTCTCCTTTGACGTCTGCGTCCCGGTCGCGAGCACGTACAGCGCGCGGCACACGGTGGCAACGATGTAGCCCTGCTGAGCGGGGACGTACGCGACAGAGTTGACGCGAACGAGGACGCGCCACTCCGTGAGTTGATGGCGGACCGCGGCCCGAAAGGACTCTTCGCTGACTGAAGGCCCGATCTTCAACGGCGGCTGACCAGCCAGCACCTCGCCGCCAGCGACCACGGCGTACCAGTCCATGATCCAACCGATGTCGCCGCCCAGCTCGCGCTGGTGTAGGGGCTCACCCGGGCTGATGCGAGCGACGCGCCCGCGTGGTTCGGCGGCGAACGTGCCGAGCACCATCTGGCTCAGATACAGGACCTCGATGCGATCGCGCCACGCCGGTCGGGCACCCTCGAAGCCGGCGTGAAGCTCGCGCAACGCGTCGAGGTCAGAGTCGCTGACGTCCGTGTCCAGTACGGCGACCAGGTCGAGGTCGCTTCGCCCGGGATAGAAGTCGCCGGCGGCGAGGGAGCCGAACAGGTACAGGCCCAGGAGCCGACGGCCGAGCTGGCGCCGGATGATCGAGACAAGCTCGGCGAGCGTCGCCCGAGGGTCCTCGGTCACGTCAGACGGGGACTTCCGCGCCGGTGGCGGACAGGAATTGTTCGCGGTACAGACGGGCATACAAGCCGCCGTGGGCGAGCAGCTCGTCGTGGCGGCCGCGCTCGACGACGTGGCCGTGCTCCATGACCACGATCAGGTCGGCGCGCAGGATCGTGGACAGTCGGTGAGCGATAGCGATCGTGGTGCGGCCCTGCTGGATGCGCTCGATCGCGGCCTGGATGAGCCGCTCTGACACCGTGTCGAGCGCGGAGGTCGCCTCATCGAGCACGAGGATGCGCGGGTTCTTGAGCATCACCCGGGCGAGCGCGATCCTCTGTTTCTCGCCACCACTCAACTTGTAGCCGCGCTCGCCAACGATCGTGTCGTAGCCGTCGGGCAGGTCCGTGACCTTGTCGTGGATAGCTGCGATACGGGCGGCCTCCTCCAGCTCGGCGTCAGTGGCGTCAGGCTTCGCGTAGCGCAGGTTCTCGCGCACCGACGCGTGGAACAGGAACGTCTCCTGGGTCACGAAGCCGATCACCTCGCCAAGCGACGCCAGAGTGACGTCGCGTACGTCGTTGCCGTCAATCTCGACCGCGCCCTCGTCGACGTCGTACAGCCGCGGCAGCAGATAGGTGGTCGTCGTCTTGCCCGACCCTGATGGACCAACCAGCGCCACAAGCTGACCCGGCTTGGCCTCAAAGTCGACATCGGCCAGTCCGAACGGGATCTTCTCTGCGGCGGGCATGGCGCCGTTCCCGCTGACCGGCACGATCGGCGGCAGCTCGTCCGCGTCGGTGGACGCGGGCTCCTTGCCGTTTGTGTCCGCTGGCGTGTCTGTCGGTCGGGCGACGTGTCGGTAGCGGAAGAAGACGTTGCGGAAGCGAATGTGGCCGCGCACGGTGTCGGGTGACAGAGGCACTGCGCCGGCCTTGTCATCGATCTCAACGGGCAGGTCGAGGTACTCGAAGATGCGGTCGAAGAGGGCCAGCGCACCCTGCACCTCGACCTGCACGTTGAGCAGCTGACCGAGCGGGAAGAACAGGCGCGACTGGAGCGTGGTGAAGGCGACGATGTCACCGATCGTTGGCGCGGACGGTGCGCCCGTGATCGAGAGATAGCCGGCCAGCCAGTACACCAGCGCCGGGGTGATCGAGAAGACGGTGCCCACGATCATGAAGAACCACCGACCGACCATCGACTGGCGGATCTGAAGCACGGCGAGCTTGGCATTGGCCACGCGGTAGCGCTCGACCGCGGCGGCCTGCTGGCCGAAGGTCTTGGTTAGCAGCATGCCGCTGACGCTGACCGTCTCCTCAGTGATCGCGGTGATGTCGGCCAGGCTGGATTGGGTCTGGCCGGCCAGTCGGCGGCGGACCTTGCCAACGCGGTAGGTCAGCCACATGAACAGCGGCAGCATGGCCAGCGACAGTGCGGTCAGGCGCCAGTCGATGAGGATCATCGCCACGACTGTCGACATGACCGTGACCAGGTTGGCGAAGGTGCTGCTGGCCGTGTCCGTGACCACGGATTGGATGCCGCCCACATCGTTGGACAGCCGGCTCTGGATCTCGCCGGTGCGCGTCTCCGTGAAGAAGCGCAGCGGCATGCGCTGCAGATGCGCGTACAGCGCGTTGCGCAGGTCCTGCATGACGTGCTGGCCGACGACGTTGTTGAGGTACGACTGGCCTACCCCGATCAGCCCGGAGATGATCGGCACGATGATCATCAGCAGCACGTAAACGGTCAGCAGGCGCAGATCCTGCGAGGGGATCGCGACATCGATGATTTGCTTGAGCAGGAGTGGGTTGACCAGGCCGAGCAGGCTCGTGATGACGATCGTGACCAGCACGAGGTAGACGGACACCTGGTAGGGCCGGAAGAAGCCCAGGATGCGGCGGACCGTCTGGGCGCGGCGCTCGGGCGGTACCTCCGGCATCTCGCGGCCCGCGTTGTCCAGCATGCGCGACATTCCGCGTCGCGCCCCGCCGTAGCTCACCTAGACCCGCCCAACATCTGTTCTTCCGACCGTAGCACCTGCACGAGATGCAGCCGCCGGAGGGCATTGGCCGGCCGTCCGGCCCCAGCTATCCACCAAGTGAATGAACGGATGACTGAACGGACTGGTCGGGACCTCCGACTTGTGGTCCGGGCCCGATTCGGCCTCATCTTGAGTCACCACGCGCATGAATCCGCGCTGGAGAGGCCCTTACGGCGCCCGGCAATGGCTTCGAGCATGGTCCGGTCATCCGTTGATCCGCCTGATGAATAGGGTCGGATCGAAGCGCGTGCCGCTGCTACGATCCCGCGCTGATGAGACGAACTTTGCTGGGGGCCGCGGCGATGTGCGTGCTTGTGACGGGCTGCGTCTCTGTTGCGCCCTCGATCCCGACTCTGCCGGCGATCCCGACGCTCCCAGCCATTCCAACACTGCCCGCCATACCGACCTTCCCCCGCCTGCCGACTCTGCCGCCGATCCCGACGCTACCCGCGATCCCCACGTTGCCCGCCGTGCCGACTTTGCCTCCCATCCCGACACTGCCGCCGATCGGCCCGGCGTCACCAGGGAACGGCACGCCCACGGTCGTGGTCACCATGGACAGCGGCCCAAACGCGGGCACGTACACCGCCAGTGGCGACCCACAGTGCAACTACAACGTCATTGGCGCTGACACGTGGGGCGCGCAGTACGGCGACCTATCCGCCGCTGACGGTCAGCTGAGCACGGTTCAGATCAACGACGCACCTGACACGACGGGCAACGGCAAGGAGCGCATCGTCAGCGCCTTCGTCGTCATCGGCCCGATCTTCGGCGGCACCAGCTACACGCTTTCGCTCGACCGCTTCACGGGCGATTTCACCCGCGAGATCCAGGACGACGGCCAGACCGCCACCATCCACATCGCGGGCAAGTCGCTCGAGACGCCGCTCGGTCCAGGTGGCGTGCTGATCGATATCCAGTTGACCTGCCCGAGCGTCACTCGGGGCTAACAGGCTCGTTAGCCGGCTGGCGCAGGCGTTATCCCGGGACCTTGGCCCAACGCGGGTTCGTCGGGGTTGTGCTCGTCGAGCGACAGCTCCTTGTCGAGGCCCAGCCGGAGCCGCGAGGCGAACAACCAGGCCAGTCCATAGAGACCGGCAACGACGATCAGCAGTGCCTGGTAGCCCGTGATCAGCGCCAGGTACTCGAGCGCCCCACCAACGACGGCGCCGAGCAGGTTTGACGCGAAGGCCATGTCCGCGGCCGCCGTCTCACGGAACGAATAGCTGAAGACCAGGTTAGCGAAGAAGATCGGAGCAAATGCGAGCCCGGCCGCGACCAGGTAGCGCAGCCATGCCGGTTCGAACAGCAGCGATTCGGGCGGCAGCATGTACGCGACGACGATTGATGCGAACAGAAGGACATAGAACGGCGTGGGCCGGCGAATTGGCCACTTGTAGTTGATGAAGATGGCTAACAGGACCGAGCACAGAATCCCGAAGAAAGCCAGCGCATTGACGATCCACGTCGTGCCGAAGAGCAGGCTGAAGCTGGTGATGCTGCGCGTGTTGAGCAGCAGGAAGGCAACGCCCAGAACGAAAAAGTGCGGGCTGAACTTGCGGATGGACGTGCCCGTGAAACGCGCCGCCAGGGCCACCGCGAGGAGCGCGCCAATGAGCACCAGCGCCAGCGCGACGATGTAGTAATCGGCGACAAACGGCGTGCGCAGGTAGAGGAACGGCCAATCGTCAGTGGCGACGGTCGGGGTCGGTCCGGGCGTCAGCGGCGGTACGCCGGTGACGGTGTCGCCTGGAGGCGCGGCGCCGTTGAGCTGAGCGATGAGCGGGCCATCGGCCAAGGTCGCTTTCACGCTGCTGTAAGTGTTTACCAGGGGTGCCGTGCCGAACGCGTCGGTCAACATGGTCGATAGCTTGTTCACGAGCCACGGATCGCGGTAGTAGTTGTAGAGCACGAAGACGCCGTTGTCGGTCAGGTGGTCCTTGACCGTCGCGAATGCCTGCTCGGTGAACAGAAACGACTCGAGCCGAACCGATGACTGCTGGCTGACCAGGGTCAGCGAATCGGGCAGGGCGAAGACGATCAGGTCGTACTTCTTGTCCGTATTGCGCAGGAAGGCGCGCCCGTCGTTGTTGTAGGCGGTGACTCGGGGATCGTCATAAGGGTGGTTCGGGTGCTCCGTGCGCCCGATCTCTAACAGCTTGGGGTCGATCTCCACGGCATCGATGTGGCCCGCGCCCTGGTTCTCGGCGATGGCGACGTCGCTGCCCGAGCCCGCGCCAACGATGAGCACGTTGTCGTACGTCCGCCCCGGGAACCAGCGGTAGATCTGGTAGTAGAACTCCTCGAGGCCAACCTCACCGATCGGATGTAGCGCCTGGTGCGGAATGCCATCGACCGTGATGTGAACCAGGCCGCTCTGGACCTTGAATTCGTTGATTCGGTAGTACGGCGACCAGATGTCCGTCGAATGCGCCTGACCCTGCTGGAAGACAAGCACCAGCACGGCGGCCAGGGCTCCGACGTTGACGATCGTGAAGACGGACAGCCTGCGGCCAAGCTCGAGGCCCAGGACGATGATCACCCCGATCGTGAACCAGACCACGGGATCCGTACCCAGCGCGGACAGGAGGGTGAAGCTGGCGATGCCCACGAGCGAGCCGATGATGTCGATGGCATACGCCTTGAGCGGCGGCATGCTCTTGAGCAGCGGGCCGAGCGGCAAGGCCAGAGTCGCCATGAGTGACACGATCAGCGCGACGATGAGCGGCAGGATCAGGAAGTTCTGATCCGCTGCACGGTTCTCGGCGAGGCCGAAGAAGAGCTCGTTGTCCGACTTGATCTGGACGTTGAGCTGGAACGTGAAGACGTAGAAGACGATCGCAGCCAGCAGGATCGCGAACGGCGATAGCCGCGGGTTGAAGCCCTTGCGGCCGATCAGGATGCCCAGGCCAATGCCCAGGAACGAGGCGATGAGCAGGAAGTTGCTGAAAAAGCCGATGTACTTGACGTTGGAAGGGATCCAGCGGATCAACAGCAGCTCAACGAACAGGATCGCGAAGCTGGTCAGGAACAGCCGAACTTCGTTACGGCGCAGCAGCGTCATTGGAGCCAATAGAATGGCCGCTCCTCTCTCGGGGCCTATGCGGCCCGAGCCTCTCCCACCTGGAGCCTGATACGTGCACCCGATGATTCCCCTCGCGCCGCGCGCGACTGATTGCGCATGGTAGCGACGGGAACTGAGACCGTCGTCGAGCGGCCGCCAGACGAGTGGCCGTTGGTGCCTGATGGACTGCCGGGTGAGCCCGAGGCCATCTTCATCGTGGGCGCCAGCCGGAGCGGGACGACCTTGATGCGCACGATCGTGGAGCGCTCGCCGCGCATCGCAATTGCGCGCGAAAACCACTTCGTGGGCCACTTGCGCGAGTCAGAGGGCGCGCGCTTCTACTTCCGCAGGCTGGGCGACATGCACGACGACGCCGTCGTGCGCAAGCTCGTTGACCTGATCTACTCGGGCGACTTCCAGCGCCGCTCGCGTTGGCGCGAGGTCTCGCCGTACTGGCGCTGGCTGACGGCCAACGTCCTGGCCGCGGACGTGACGACACGCCTGCTGGCGACGGACAGGACCGAGCGCGGGATCTGGGCCGCATTCCTGCGCATCTACGCGGACAAGCAGGGCCGACCGATCATGGGCGAGAAGACGCCGGCGCACCTTGCCTACGTCGACACGTTGCTCGAGTGGTTTCCCGATGGCCGTGTCGTGCACATGATCCGCGACCCGCGCGGCGTGTTCGTGAGTGACCTGCGTCGCCGGCGCGGCAAGCTGCGCAAGCCCTACTCATGGCTGGCCAAGGTGCCGGGCTTGTTGCCAGCCACGATCGTGATCCAGACGACGTGGGTCTGGCGCGGCGCGGCGCGGCGCCATCCGGGCTACGAGAAGCGTCACCCGAGCCGTTATCGGCTGGTGCGCTTCGAGGACGTCGTGCGCACGCCGGACGAGACACTCGGTGGCCTGTTCGCGTTTCTGGGCGTCGAGGCCCCAGCGGATCCGACGAATGTCAAGGTCATGGCGCGCGGCTTCAAGTGGGGCGAGGAGGGCCTCGACGCCGGCGCCGCCGACCGCTGGCGCGAACAGATCGGCGGCCTCTCCAACCGCTGGCTGAAGCTGTTCCTGGGCGGCTACATGAAGAGGTTCGGCTACACCGACTGATCGGCGGCGCTGCTGGGTTGACGAGCTACCAGGCGGTGGCGGTTGACGCCTCGGCGATGCCCTGTGCCTCCAGCCAGCGCTCGACATCGATGGCCGCCTTGCAGCCATCGGCCGCGGCAGTCACCGCCTGCCGGTAGCGGTGGTCGTGCACGTCGCCGGCGATGAACACGCCGTCGATCTTGGTGTGTGTCTCATCGGTCACGACGAGGTAGCCCTTGTCGTCCACATCCAGCCAGTCGCGAAAGACGTCCGTGTTGGGCTTGTAGCCGATAGCCACGAACAGGCCTTCCATCATCTCGTCCTGCTCAGTGCCATCCGACGTGTTGCGCAGACGCAGGCCTTCGACCTTGTCGGCACCCAGGACGTCCGCGACTTCCGTGTTCCAACGCACGTCGATCTTGGGATGCTCGAGTGCGCGGTCCTGCATGATCTTGCTGCCGCGGAACCTGTCGCGCCGGTGGAGCAACACAACCTCGCTGGCGAAGCGAGTCAGGAACGTTGCCTCTTCGAGCGCGGTGTCACCGCCGCCGACCACTGCCACCTTCTTGCCCCGGAAGAAGAAGCCATCGCACGTCGCGCACGCGGACACGCCACGGCCGCGCAGGCGCGTTTCGTTGTCCAGGCCCAGCCACAGCGCCGATGCGCCTGTGGCGACGATGACGCTGTCGGCGGTGTATTCGACCTTCTCTGCCCAGATCCGGAACGGCCGTGACGAGAAATCGACCGAGTCGACGTCCACATCGACGAACTTCGTCCCAAAGCGCTCGGCCTGCTCGCGGAACTTCTGCATCAGCTCAGGCCCCTGGATGCCCTCCGGAAAGCCTGGATAGTTCTCGACGTCGCTGGTGATCATGAGCTGGCCGCCGGGCGCGTAGCCACCAATCACGATCGGCTCGAGATTGGCGCGCGCGGCGTAGATCGCGGCCGTCAGCCCGGCAGGCCCGGAGCCAATGATCATCACCTTGGTGTGTTTGCCAGCGTCTTCCGACTGCGTGCCGTTGCCGCCCTGCTTGAGCGGCACGACCATGGCTTCGTCAGCCTGATCCGCGGGTGCGCCGTCGTCGACGATGGAGATGCTCGGGAAGCCGAGCTTGCTCAGATCCACGCGTTCATCCTAGCAGGGCTGCATACTCCCAGGGGGTATGCGCAGGCTCGAGGCTCCAGCGCCGCGCCTATGCATCAATCGGACTAACCATGCGCCAATTGGACTAAATATGCGCCGAAGACACCTTCACGCCAATTGGGACATATCCAAGCAGATCGGTACATATTCATGGAAGCTGGGACATATTCAGGCAGATTGGCACATATCTAAGCGAATCGGTGCATAGGCGCGCGGATAGGAACGAAATGCGCGCCACGAGGGGGCGCAGGCGAGGAGCCGCAACGCGGGGCTGCTAGTCGAGCGGGCTCTTGGCGCCCATTCCCTTGATGTTGGGGATCACGTCGCGGCCGATGAGCTCGATCTTGGAGATGTCACTCACGCCGCGGATCGAGAAGATCGCCTGGTGCGAGCCGGCCTCGGCCCAGCCGGCGAGTCGGTCGATGAGCTTGGCCGGCGTGAGCGACCCCTGCCGACCGTCGGGGGTGATCGAAACCGTCGAGAGATTGGTCTTCTCGATCGTGTCGTAGTCGCGCCCGACCGCGTCGCAATGGCGCTGGAGCACGTCGTACTTGTGGCGCAGCATGTCCGGCGCGCCAAAGACGTTGCACGCGTCCGCGTAGCGCGCCACGAGGCGCAGTGTGGTCCGCTCGCCACCGCCACCGACCAGGATGGGGATGCGTGGCTTGGAAAGCTGTTGTGGGCTGAGCATGATCCGCTCGGCGTTAACGACGCGGCCGTGGAACGGGCCGCTGTCGCGCTCGCCACGCCATGCCTGGCGCGCGAGCTTGAGCGTGTCCTCGAGCAGCCGGAAGCGATCGGGCAGCTCCGGAAAGGGGATGCCCAGCGAGTGCGCCTCCTCGACGTTCCACGCCGCGCCGATGCCCAGCCACGCCCTGCCGCCACTGAGCACGTCGAGCGTGGTCGTTGCCTTGAGCCACAGCCCGGGCTCGCGGTAGGGCACGGCACCGACCATCAGCCCCAGCCGCGCCCGTTTGGTGTAGGCCGCCATGTAGCCCAGGGCGGTCATGCCCTCGAGCATGGGTTCCTCGATCTCGCCAACGCTGCGGATCTGGAACAGGTGATCCATGACCCAGATCGAATCGAAGCCGGCGTCGTCGGCGGCGCGGCAGATGCGCGCCAGCGTCTCGCCGATCTCGGCGTCGCCACCAGGCCACGTAAACGAGGAAATCTGCAGTCCGACCTTCACGGTCGCGGATGCTACGCGCCTATTTGAAGAGGTCCATTTCGTCGGGCATGACGACGTCGCGCACGACTGACGGCTCCGACGCTGCGCCACTGCCGAATTCGACGCCACGGACGAGCACCACGGGCTGGCCGGACGTTTTGCCGGCGGCAAGCTCGGCCGCCGAGCAGATCTCGTCGGCGACCGCGACGACGGTCGAGTGCATGATCCGGCCGTCCGCGTCGGGCGTGTCGCGCAGGTCGATCAGCGGCTCGATGCCGGCCACGCCGAGCGCGACATCCACGATGCCGAAGCGCCACGGACGGCCGAATGAGTCGGACACGATCACCGCCGGTGTCTGCGCCGGTGGGATGTCGAGCAAGGCGGGTAGTCGGTCGCGTATCTCGCGCGCCGATCGGTCGGGATCGTCGGGCAGCAGCGTCACCCAATCGCCCCGGCCGGTGTTCGAGGCATCGACGCCGGCATTGGCGCACACGAAGCCGTGCTTCGTGCGGCTGATGATCAGGCCGCGTTCCATGCGCACGATCTCCGCGGACTCGCGCAGCACGACCTCAACCTGGCGGGCGTCGCGATCCCATTGCGCGGCATAAGCGACGGCGATCGGTCTCGGCTCGATCGCGGTCAGGTCGACCAGGCAGCCTTCCGCCTTCGAGACGATCTTCTGGGTCACGACGAGCACGTCACCGGCACGCGGCACGAGCGTTGCGTCGGCAGCTGCCAGGTCGCGCCAGGCGCTGGCGATCAGCGCCGCGAGATCGTCGCCAGGCTGAATCTCCGGCAGTGCCGGGAGCGGCACGGCGATGATCGTGGGCACGTGCGGCTAGCCCGCGCTCGCGAAGACCAGCTCGCGCTCGATCTCGTCGCCGATAGCCTCAAGCTCCAGCCGGCGCGCGAGCTCGAGCCGCTCCAGATCGTCGGGCGTGTCCAGGTCAAAGCCGAGTAGCTCATCGTCGACGATCTGCACGCTCGCCTCCGCGCGGGCCGCGGCGAGCAGGTGCGCGGCAAAGCTCTCCGGTCCGAAATGGGGCGCGATGATGTGCGGCGGCGCCAGCAGCAGGGCGTTCGTGCCGGTGCGCGCGTCGGCCGGGGCGATGACGACGACGGGGCCGCCGTTGCCGGCCGCGATAGTGGCGTCGGCCGCGGCCAGAAGCCGATCGAGTGACGTGGTGTTGAGCAACGGCAGGTCCGCCGGCAGCATCAGCACGGCTGTTGCGCCGGCCGCGACGGCGGCGTCGCGGCCGGCGCGCAACGCGCCATTCAGGCCCGTGCCCGGATCGCTTACGGTCAACACGGAACCCATGCGCCGGGCCACAACGTCAGTCACGGCGAAATCAGACGTGACAACATGAATGCGGTTGCAAGACGGCCAGCCGGAGAGCACGTGTACGGTATTGGCGAACATCCCGAGCACGAGAACATCGCGCTCTTCGGGGTCCAGGGCGAGACCCAGGCGAGTTTTCGCAGCATCACTGGAGCGGATCGGAAGCACGGCATGCACGTCCTCCAGCAGGGCAATGGCAGACCGGCTCACGAGGACGATGGTAAGGCGTCGGTGCTATAACACCGAGCGTAAGAGGAGGATTCAATGTTCAGTGTCAGAAGGCTCATGTTGGCCACAGTGGCCACGCTGCTCGTCGCGGGCGCGTGCACCAGCGTCGGCACGCTTCCCACGATCCCGCCGATCAATATCCCCACGATCCCGCCGATCAACGTGCCCGGCTTCACAATCCCGCCGATCAACATTCCCGGCGTATCAATTCCGCCGATCGGCGGCGTGCCGGGTGGCGAACCAAGCACTACACCGTGCACGCTTGTCACCGCCGCCGAGGTAAGCCAGATCTTTGGCACGCAGGTCGTCGATCAGTCGTCATCCAGCACTGATTGCACGTTCCAGGTGACGCTTGCGAGTGCAGTGAGCGTCTCGGCGACGAACGACCAGGACTTCAGCACCGCCGGCCTGCTGCTGGGCCAGACGGCCCAACAGTCGACTATCGCGGGCTACCCAGCGGTCAGCGGCACGTTCATTGGTCAGGCCGTCGTGTACGTCCAGAAGCCGAGCGGACAGCTTCAGGTCCTTGGCATCCTCACCGGCAGCGACGCGGCGACGATGGGCAAGCTACAGCAGGTGGCCGCAATCGCGGTCACTCGCCTGCCGTAACCGCGCACGCAAGTCAAGACCGCCTAACGGGCGTCGGCGAGCTCCAGGATCTCCTGGGCGAGCCGGCGCCTTTCCTTTTCTGCGCCGATAAGCGTGCCCGTCACGTGCGGGCGGATGCCGGTGTCCTGCACCGCGCCGGCTTCGGCCGCGTCCACGTCGTCGATCACGAGCACATCCAGCAGCCCGGGCCACGTCTGGGCGTAGTGGCGCGCCACGCCGGCGGCGCTCGGCTCGCCATCGAGTGAGCGCATGATGTCCGCGGCCGGACCGCGCACGGCTTCGCGGCCGACGATCGGGCTGATACCCACGACCGGCGCGCTGGGCGGCGAGCAGCGCCGTCGAAGATGCCGCTCACCGACAGGATCGGCGCGACGCTCAGGAACGGGTTCGACGGAGCGACGACGATCACGTCGGCGGCCGCAATCGCGGCGCGCACCTCATCGGTCGTGTGCGCGGTGTCGATGCCGTCGAAGCGCAGCTCGAGCACGGCATCGGCATGATGGCGGCGCACGAAGTAGTCCTGGAAGTCCAGCCAGCCATCGGCCGTCCGCACCTGCGTCCTGACGCGGTCGTCGCTCATCGGCAGCAGCGTGGCGCGCACGCCGAGCGGTCGCGACAGCAGCGCCGTCACCTTGGTCAGCGAGTCGCCCAACGCGCAGCCGCGCGGTGCGGCCGACGTTGGTGCCCAGGTCGCGGTCGCCGAGCCTGAACCACGTCGGCGCACCGAACCGCTCGAGCATCGCTGACGCGTTCCAGGTGTCGTCGCGCACACCCCAGCCGGTCTCGTTGTTGGCCAGCCCGGCGAGCGTGTACATGACCGTGTCCAGGTCGGGCGAGACATGCAGCCCGTGCATCTCGACGTCGTCAGCCGTATTGACCACGACGCTCAGGGCGACCGATTCGCCGAGCAGCTCGAAGCCATGCGCCATGCGCGCACCGCCAAAGCCACCAGCGAGCACGACGACGTTGGCACGCTTCATCCGACCGATCGTCCACGCACAAGTTCAAGCGCCAATTTCAACGGCGTTCCACATGGGGCTCCCTCTTGCAGCCAGTCCTAGAATCTATGGGAAAGGAAGGTACCTGGTGAAAAGGTGCCTCATGCTGGTCGCCGTCTTCACGGTGGCGGTTGTCCTTGCCCGATCCGGCCTGGGCGCGGGACCGGCGAGTTTCTTGTTCCCGAATCCGGCATTTGCCGACGCTTCGTGTCAAAACACACACGCGTCCGCATATTCATACGGAGGCGTTCAGGGATCGGGAACTGATGGGATTCGCGCGAAGGTCGCTTATGCGGAACCAGAGGTGTGCCCATTGACGGGCGGTGGAGGCTTTTTCCGGTGGCTCTTGGTCGACAGCCAGCGTGTGTTGCCTCAATGACCTGAGTGGGGACGGGTATCGCTACGGCCATGACATCCCGACCTCGGGTGAATTTGAGAACTGGACGAACTGACATGTTGAAGACTCCGAGCACCGTTCTTGTCGCTATCACTTGCGTATTCCTGGCAGCATGCAACGCTCAATCTGGAGCTACTTCTCCGACGGCCTCCGGCTCGCCGCCACCAGCAAGTGCATCCGTGGCGACCTACCAGCTGAACGCGGTGCGCCCCAGCTCGGCGGAATCCCCGGCGAGCTCGGTGCCACTCGACGTCCTTCGACTGGGAAGCGTTTCATTGGCGACTCCGGTTCAAGCAGCTGGTGCAATTTCACAGGAAGAAGCGATCAGCAGGGCCGCGAACGATGGATACGCCTGGCCCAATCCAGACAGTTATCTCGTGGTCATGACGAGAGCGTCGACGACCGCAGATGACCAACCAATGTCCAATCGACTTGTTTGGTTGCTGCGTTGGGACGATCTGAATGTCGAGTTTCCCGCTCCGCATCCTGCGAGCGGGTCGCCATCAACGCACCCCTACCGATACGGCTACGTTTATGTAGACGCCCTCACTGGCGACGTCTTAGGCGCCACGTACATGGACTGACTGTCTGCCCGATCCAACTAGCAAACGATCTTGGGCAGGACCTCGCGGCCGAATGCCTCGATCCACTCCTTCTGATTTCGCCCGACGTTGTGCAGGTAGATCTTGTCGAAGCCCATGTCGGCGAACCTCTGGATCTCCTTGCGGTGCGCTTCAAGGTCGGAGGAAATGAGCATGCGGCCCTGGAAGTCTTCCGCGCGAACGAGTCGAGCCATTTGCTCGAGATCGTTAGGCGAGCGAATGTCGGCCTTGGGGAACTTCATGCCGCCGTTGGGCCATTCCTCCATCGCGTTCTGGAGCGCTTTCTCGTCAGTCTCCGCCCACGACAGGTGCAGCTGCAGGATGTACTTGAAGCCCTGAGTGTCGAGGCCTGCCTCACGGCGGCCGTCTTCGCAGCGCGAGCGGATCAGGTCGAGCTTGCCTTCCGGAGCGCCGACCGTGATCAGGCCCTGCGCGGCCTGGCCCGTGCGCTTTGCGGTGATGGGACCAGCCGTGGCCACGTAGATAGGCGGTGGCTCATCGGGCAGCGTCCAAAGTCGGACCGTCTCCATCTTGAAATGGCGTCCGTCGTGTTTGACGTCCTTGCCCGTGAACAGGCGATTGAACAGTTCGATCGCCTCGAACATCATGTTGATCCGCTCGGGCGCTTCCGGCCAATAGCTGGCAACGACGTGCTCATTGAGCGCCTCGCCGCTGCCCAGGCCCAGCCAGAATCGACCCGGATACATCGCCCCGAGCGTCGCCGCAGCCTGCGCAATCACGACCGGGTGAGTGCGGAACGACGGGCACGTCACGCCCGGTCCGACATCGCCCTTGGTGCGCTCCGCGACCGCGGCCATGAACGCCCACACGAACGCGGCCTGGCCCTGCTGCGGCACCCACGGCTGGAGATGGTCGGCGGCCATGACGCCGCTGAAGCCGGCCTCCTCCGCGGCGACGCAGTAGTCGAGCAGCTCGGTTGGGTGGAACTGCTCGAGCATCGCGGCATAACCGATGGGCTGGACTGGCATCAGCTCGGGCTCCCGTGGACGATGACCTTCACTGGTCGCAGGATGAACGTGATGCGGTCCTCCGTCTGGAAGCGCGCGATCTCACTGGCGGCGTCCTCCGGCGTGTCGTAGCGGACGGCCATCTCGGCAATGTCGGCCTGAGCCGGCGCGCCGTCGTAAGTTTCCGCCACCGCGCACACGAGCGTGACCGCGTCCTCCGCGTCGTAGACCGCCAAGTTGGCGCGTGGATCACGCAGCAGATTGGCCGGCCAGCGCCGGCCGCGGCGCGAGTTGACGACGATGTGGTCGCCGCGTTGCTCGTCGTGGCGGAGCAGGTACCAGATCACGATCTGGTGCGGCCCGCCGTCGGGATTGATCGTCGCGATCGTCGCGTAGCGGACCGGCTGGGTCAGGAACGCTCGGATGTTGGGCTCGAGCGCATGGCGCTCCGTCAGAACAGTCGACACGGCGCCGATGGTACGCCGCGACCCGCTGTCGCCCCGACTATCCGACTTGCGCGGGCAGGGCCTGCTTTGACGCGACTTGCTTTGAGGCGACCTTCGTTGGCGCGATCTGGGCAGTAGCCGCGGGCGCCGCGTGCGATCTCTTTGCCCGCGTCAGCGCCTGGGGCAGCTCATCGGCGGGCAACGGGTGCGAGAAGAGGAAGCCCTGGCCCATCTGGGCCGACAGGCCGCGCAGCGCCTGGAGCTGGGCGTCACCCTCTATGCCTTCGGCGACTGTCTCCAGGTTGAGCGTCTCGGCCAGCTCGACGATCGACCGCACGACGGCCATCTGGCCGGGCTCGCTGGCCATGCCGGCGATGAACGAGCCGTCGATCTTGAGCTCGTCGATCGGCAGGCGGCGCAGGTAGCTGAGGGACGAGTAGCCGGTGCCGAAATCGTCGATCGCCAGGCGCACGCCGAGTGACTTCAGCGCGTGCATCGTGTTGATCGTCAGCTCTGTGTCGCGCAACAGGATGCCTTCCGTGAACTCCAGCGTCAGTCGGCCGGGGTCGAGCTGAGTGGCGGCCAGGATCTGGGCCACCTGTCCCACGAAATCCGGCTCCTGGAGCTGACGGGCACTGACGTTGACGTTGATCGCGACCTTGGGCACGTCGTCGAGCTCATCCCAGGCTCGAACCTGGCGGCACGCCTCCGCCAGCACCCAGCGGCCGAGCCTGACGATCAAGCCTGTCTCTTCCGTCAGCGGCACAAATTCGGTCGGGTTGACCACGCCTCGCTCCGGGTGTCGCCAGCGCAGCAGCGCCTCGACCCCCGTTGGCCGTTCGTCGGTAAGGCACACGATGGGCTGGTAGACGAGGAAGAACTCGTCGCGCTCCATGGCCCGCTCAAGGTCGCCGCGCAGCGCCAGGCGTGTCATCGCCGCGGCGTGCATCTCAGGCTGGAAGGTCTCGATGCGGTTCTTGCCGTTGCTCTTGGCCGTGTACATGGCGATGTCGGCGTTGCGCAGCATGTCCTCAGGCGTCTCGTCCGCCGTTGAGCGCACGGTCACGCCGATGCTTGCGCGCACGAAGAGATCCTTGGCACCATGGCCGAACGGTGCCTCGAGAACGGCCAGCAGTCGCCGCGCAACTGCCATTGGCGCGTCGCCCTCGAATGAGTCCTCGACCAGCACCGCGAACTCGTCGCCGCCCATGCGCGCGATCGTGTCCGAAGAGCGCAACACCTCGCGCAGCCGTTGAGCGACTGCCACGAGGAGCGTGTCGCCCTCGCTGTGGCCCAGGCTGTCGTTGATCGTCTTGAAATCGTCGATGTCGATGAACAGCACCGCGATCGGGCCGGCGAAGCCGCGCTGGCGCGCCATCGCGTGCTGCAGCCGATCCAGGAACAGGGCGCGGTTGGCGAGACCGGTCAGCGAATCGTGGAAGGCCTGGTGGCGCAGCTCGTCCTCAAGCGTGCGGCGCGTGGTCACGTCGCGATAGTTGACGACCACGCCATCCACGGCCGGATCGTTGGTCAGGTTGCGCAGCACGACCTCTATCCAGCGCAGCGAACTGTCCGCGTGGCGCATGCGAACCTCAGTCGAGGCCTCGTTGCCCGGTGCGCGCAGGACCTCCGAAACGAGGCGTGTCGCCGAGCGTCGATCGTCCTCATACACCGCGGCGAACGCAGGTTGGCCGAGTCGCTCGGTGCTTGGGTAGCCAAGGACGCGCTCGACGGTCTCGCTTTCGTACGCAATACGGCCGCCGTGGTCGACGACCATGCTCACGTCCGTGCTGTTCTGGACCAGCGAGCGGAAGCGGCGCTCGCTCGAGCGCAGCAGCACGTTCTGGCGCGCGAGCAGACGTGATGAGCCGGCAAAGCCCATGAACAGCACGAACAGGAGCACGAGGCCCGTGCCGCCCACGATCAGGAGCACCTCGGCGCGCGTGTTGTCGATCTCGGCAACGATCGGCCCGGCGTCCTCGTAGATCTCGTACACGCCGATCGGCTCAGGAGTCCGCGCTCGTGCCGTGGATGGGCAGGTAGATCGACAGCAGCTCGCTGCGCGATGCCGTGCTCGAAGACGTTCTCCTGCGTCGTCGCCCTTGCTGAACTCGGCCGAGGGCTCGCCGTCGAGCGCCGCCTCCAGGTCGTCGGCGACAGGGAAGGTGGCGCCGCGCAGCGCCGGCAGGTCGGAATACACGATCTCGCCGTCCGGCGACCAGACCTTGACGCGCAGGAGCTGGCCGGATGCGACGAGTTGCTCAAGCTGGGCGTTGATCTGCGCCTGCCTGCTCGGGCGTTTGCGCGGTCAGGCTGCCGCCCATCATCGGGTCGACGACGCCCCTGATGACCGCCTCCGTGTTGCGGATGGCCTCGTTGACCGCGGTCCGAGAGAGGTTGTCCGAGACGTTGACCGACACGGCGAGAGCCATGACAGCCACGAGCAGAGCGCAGACGGCAACGATGCCGACGCGCAGGCTCGGGCGCCATGCCGCAGCGGTCTTGAGCGCCTTTACCGACATTTGCGGGCGACGCTATGGAACGTGGTGCGCGCCGACAACCGCACTATCGTTCTGCGGTCGTTGGTACCGCTGCGGTCAGGTGCGGGGCACTGCCTCAGTGGTCGGCGCTGTCACCCAGGCGCTCGCCAGCCGGAACGGGCTGCGTCAGCCGCGATTCGGGCGGCGCGAGCGGGCAGTTCCACTTGGGGTCGTAGGCACATGACGGGTGATAGGCGAGGTTGAAGTCGAGCAACAGCTCGCGCCGCTGCCAGTCGCCGCCCATATCCGCGCCCTTGACGGTGTCGAGCAGGTAGCGGCCGGCGCCGTACGTCTGCGTGCCACTCGTCGCGTCGCGAAAAGGCACGAACAAGCCTCCGGCATAGCCGGACATCCAGAACACGGGCAGCACGGCGCCGGCCAGTGGTCCGGCCAAGGGGGCACGGCCGATGAGCGTGAAGCTGAACTCCGGCGTGATGCTGGCGGGCAGCTGCATGTTGAGTGCCAGCGCGTTGGGCGCCGGTGGCGCGGCAGGCTCGACGACGACGGTCATGCGGTAGGCCGGGTCGTACCGGAAATAGGAGAGCCCGCCGAAGCGGGCTCTGTCCTGGGGTTTGAGCGGCGTCTGGGGATGCGAGCGAAACAGCTCGTCGCGTTTGGCGCGCAACTGCTGCGTCGCTCGCTCCGGGTCCGTCGCCGATCCGTAGCGCCACGCGGCGTACATCTCCGCGACCTGGCGCCGCCAATCGGCGAGGTCGAGGTAGCTGTCCACCGCGTGAGGGTCTACTTGACGAAGCCGTTGGCCTTCAGCCAGGCGGCCGCGACGTCCTTCACGATCCTTGTGATCGACGGCGACCTGCTTGTACATGTCGGCCAGTGTTGACGTGTCGATCTTGGCCGAGATGTCGTTCAGGATCTTCTCGAACGAAGTCTTGTCGACCTTGGCCAGGTAGTCGTTGCGCACGATCGGCGCGATCGTTGTCCGCTGGCTGCGTGTTGCAGATCATCCTGGAGCACCACCCAGCCGTTGACCAGGATGTCCGGCTGTGTCGAGCACAGCTCGGCGACGTCAATGGTCTTGCTCAGCAGCGCGGTCGCCATGGGCGTGTCGCATGCCGAGAGCAGCGTGGCACCGGCGATCGTGTTGGGCGTGATGCCGTACTTGGACAGTGCGCCGCCCGGTGCGCCGCACAGGTTATTGGTCGGGCAGTCCGTGGCCAGGCCCCACTTGAGCTGGCTCTGGACCGCGGCCGTATCGCTCATCTTGGTCAGGTTGAACTGCGCCGCGGTGTCGGCCCGAACGACGAACGCGTTCGTGTCAATGGCCGGCGTGTAGTTCAGGACCGTCAGGTTCTTGGGCGCCAGCAGCGTCTGAAGGTTGGCCAGGTTCGTTGCTGAATCACCGGTGGGACCGGTAATGCCGCCGATTGTTGGCCCGCCGGACGGATTGGCCTGCTTGAGTTCGTAGGAAATGCGGCTGCCGATGTACTCCGGCTGGATGTCGATTTTGCCGCTTTCAATGGCCGGCGCAACCACGCTGCGATCGCCCAGGCCAATGCCTGTGCGGTCGACGGTGTAGCCATTTGCCTCGAGCCCCTGCGCGTAGATCTCGGCCATAACCTTGGCCTCGTCGAAGCCGACCGATCCCATCTTGATCGTCGGCTTGCTGCCCCCTCCCGCGTTGCACGCCGACGCGACGACGAGCAACAGCGCCCCGAGGGTCAGCCTGCGGCTGATCCGCATGGGTAACCTCCTCTTCCGTATGTTCCGGTTAGTCCGGCTTGATCTGCGGACTATACAGACAGATACGCAGCGCGCCAATACTTAGATCATTCGATTTCGAAAGATTGTGAAGTTAGCGCTGGCGCAAGCCGCGCGACGTCAGCCGGCGCTGGAGAATGACGAAGCCGAGCTCGACCACGAGCACGAGCGCGACCACGAGCACCACTCCGCCGAAGATCTGGCCCTGATCGTTCTGCGACATGCCGTTTACCAGGTAACGGCCCAAGCCGCCGAAGCCGAACACCGCGCCAAGCGTCGCGGTAGCCACGACCTGAACCGATGCCGAACGCACGCCGACGGAGATCACCCCGACGGACAGGGGCAGCTCCACGCGACGCAGTATCTGGGTCTCCGCCATGCCCTGGCCGCGGCCCGCCTCGAGCGTGTCGCGGTCGACGCCGGCGAGGCCCGAGTACGTGTTGACCAGGATCGGCGGCACGGCGAGCACGACCATGGCGATGATCGTCGGGTAGACCTTGAAGCCAAATTCCGGGTCGATCCGCGCGGTGATCGGCAGGACGATGGCGATGACCGCGAGCGACGGCAGGGCGCGCCACAGGTTGGCTGAGTTGACGGCGAAATTGGTGTGGCGGCCGGTGTGGCCGATGTACAGGCCGATGGGCAGCGCGATCGCCAGCGCAATGGCCATCGACACGACACAGATGACGATGTGCTCGCTCATGCGCACGGGGATGCCGTTCGGGCCCGACCAGTTGGCCGGGTCGGTCAGCCAGGCGATGGTCTCGTTGACGATGGCCATCAGATCGGGACGGTGCGCGTGGCCGGCTTGGCCCACGGCGTGACGCGCGTCTGCATGCGCGTGAGCAGGATGTCGAAGGTGATGGCCAGGAGAATCGAGGGAATCGCACCGAAATACAGCTCGGTCGGGAAGTTGCGCCGGTAGCCCTCGAGGATGAAGAAGCCCAGGCCGCCGAAGGTGTCGCCGAGAATTGCGCTGACCGTCACCAGGCCTATCGTGGAGACAGTCGCGAGACGCACACCGGCGACGATGAGCGGCAGGGCCAGAGGCACTTCGACACGCCACAGCCGCTGAGTGCGGGTATAGCCCATGCCATTCGCAGCCTCGAGGACGTCAACCGGGACGCCGTCCAGGCCGCTCGCGATGTTGCGCACGTAGATCACGAACGTGTACATCACGAGCGGGATCAGGACGGTCAGCAGCGTGATCCCGGTGATCGACACGAGCGCCGCGAAGAGCGCCAGGCTGGGAATCGTGTACAGGATGTCGCTGATGCCCAGGATCGGGCCGTAGGTCGAGCGGCGTCGGACGGCAATGATTGCCAGGGCGAACGAGATGACGAAGCCGATTGACACGGCCAGCAACGTCAGCCAGATGTGCTGCACCGTGCGCGCCAGCAGCTCATCGAGGTGATCGACCATCCATGCCCAGTCGATGTCGATCACCTGGCGCCACCGTCGCCACGGTCGCGCAGCGCGGCCGCGATCTGTTCGTAGGTCACCAGGCCAATGACGCGCTCGTTCTCGTCCATCACGATGCCGGCGGAAACGTCCGCGTCGAGCATCAGTGACAGGGCGTCCTTCAAGGTCGTGCGCGGCCCGACCACCGGTTGACCGGGCTGAGGCTGGAAGTCGGACGGCGTGGGCTCCAGCTCCAGCTCTGAAACCCGCGTGAGTGACAGGCGCTTGAGCCCGCGATCGGCGCCCACGAAGCGCGCAACAAATTCTGACGCCGGGTTGCCCAGGATCTCTGCCGGCGGTCCGAATTGGGCGAGCACTCCACCGACCTGCATGACCGCCACCAGATCGCCCATCTTGATCGCCTCGTCGATGTCGTGGGTGACGAAGACGATCGTCTTGGCCAGCTGTTCCTGGAGCCGCAGCAGCTCGTTCTGAAGGCGCTCGCGGACGATGGGGTCGACCGCGCCGAAGGGCTCGTCCATGAGCATCAACGGCGGATCGGCCGCGAGCGCGCGCGCGACGCCGACGCGCTGACGCTCGCCGCCGGACAGCTGCGCCGGATAGCGGCCGTGATACGCGCCGGGTTCCAGGCCGACCAGCGCCAGCAGCTCGTCGACGCGCGCGCTGACCCGTGGCGCGTCCCAGCCCAAGAGACGCGGCACGACGGCGACGTTGTCACCAACCGTCAGGTGCGGCATCAGCCCGACCTGCTGGATGACGTAGCCAATCCCGCGGCGTAGCTCGATCGGGTCCTGGGCCATGACGTCCTGGCCGCCGACGAGGATCTGGCCGCCCGTCGGCTCGATCAGCCGGTTGACCATCTTGAGGCTGGTGGTCTTGCCACAGCCCGACGGGCCGACGAGGACACAGATCTTCCCGGCAGGCACCTGGAAGCTGAGATCGTTGACCGCCACGACGTCCGCGTAGTGCCGCGAGACATGGCGGAACTCCAGATCGACGGCCTTCATGGGTGGTGCACCGTATACGCTTCGATGGTGGAGACCAAGCCCGACGGGACGGTCGAGATCGGTGGGGCCACGCGCCGTGAAACCGTTGGTGAGAGCGCGATCATCGTGCCCGTCAACGTGCCTGTCGGCGTCAACCGGCTGCGCGAGCGGATGGACCCGTCCGCGGCGGACGGAGTGCCTGCGCACATCACCCTCATCTATCCGTTCATGCCCCCGTCAGAGCTCAAGGACGATGTCCGCCGCCAGGTGGAGGAGATCGTCGCGGCAGAGCCGTCGTTCCCGTTCGTGCTTACGCTCCGTGCGTCGGTGGCCTGCTGTCGTCTACCTGCAGCCCGAGCCCGACGATCCCTTCCGCCGCCTGACCGCCGCGCTCGCTGCAGCCTTCCCCGATTACCCGCCCTACGAAGGCGTCCACGAGACGATCATTCCGCACCTCACGGTCGCCGCCGACGCGGCCGAGGACTACTACGACGCGGCCGAGCACGCGCTGCCCGCGTTTCTTCCAATTCGCGACGTGGCGCGCGAGGCGTGGCTGATAGGCCACACGCCGGAACAGCCGTGGCACACGTTGTGGCGCTTGCCGTTTGGATCGGCCCGGCCCGCGTACCCCGGCGGGTGACCTTCCGCCGCTAGACTCGCGCCCATGCCACAGATTCACTTGCGCGCCGAGCCTGGCGACTACGCCCCGCTCGTGCTGCTGCCCGGCGACCCCGGCCGGGCAACGATGATGGCGGGCCTGTTGGACGGCGGTGTTGATAACGCACGACTGGTCACCGCGCACCGTTCGTTGCTCGGCTACACGGGCACGTACAAGGGCAAGCCGGTCAGCATCCAGACCAGCGGCATGGGCACGCCGTCGTTCTCGATCGTCATGGAAGAGCTGCTGATGCTGGGCGTCAGGGACTTCATTCGCACCGGCACGTGCGGCGGCATCGGGCGCGGGCTCAAGACCGGCGACATCGTTATCGCCACGGCCGCGGTGCCCGACGACGGCGCGACGCGCACCTACCTGCGCGGCGACCCGTTCGCTCCGGCTGCGGATTTCGACCTCACCCGCGCCCTCGTCGATACGGCGCGCGCGCGCGGGTTCCAGCCTGGTCTGGGCGTCGTCCAGTCGGTCGATGTCTTCTACAACACGAACCCCGACTACGTGTCCAAGATGCGCAACCGCGGCGTCGTCGCGGTGGAGATGGAAGCGTCCGCGCTGTTCTACCTCGCGATGCGCGAGCAGGGCAAGCGCAATCCTGTGCGCGCCGCATGCATCCTGACCGTCAGCGACACGCTCGAGCGCGAAGACGAGGCGGTCGGCGCCGACTACATGTCGCTCGACGACCTTGAGGCGGCCACGCGGCGGATGATCGAGATAGCGCTGGAGGCCGGCACGTCCTTCGGATGATTCCGATCGGCCTCAATCCCACGACGATCAACGTCACGTCGGAGTGGTGGCTGCGGGCCGCGCGCGATGCTGAGGCGGCCGGCTTCAGTGGCGTCTGGTCGTGGGATCACTTCGTCTCGCGCGGCCGCAAGTCGGACCCGGTGCTTGAGTGCTGGACGACGCTGACCGCGGCCGCGGCGCTGACCAACCGGATCCACGTCGGCAGCTTCATCAACAACGTCATGAACCGCCACCCGGCGATCCTGGCGCGCATGGTCGCGACGCTGTGGGACCAGTCCGGCGGTCGGGTCGAGCTGGGCATCGGTGTCGGTGGCTCCGGTCCGGAGTTGCCGTCGTACGGCATCGCGCTGCCCGAGCCTTCCGTCCGCAGCGCGATCCTCGAGGAAGCCGTTGCGGTCATTCGCCTGCTTTTCGCCGGCGGTCCGGCCGACTACCAGGGCCGTTTCTTCCAGCTCCACGAGGCTTGGGCCAGCCCGGTGCCGCAGCCGCCGCCGCGCATCATCGTTGGCGGCGAGAAACCGGCCGGTGCACGGCTGGCGGCGCGCGTCGGCGACGGCTGGACGACCAACGCCGCTGACTACGAGACGTTGCTACCCATCCATCTTGCGGAGCTTGCCGCGCATGGCCGGTCCCGGGCGCAGATGGCGCATGTGATCGCCGTCTCGATCGACAAGGATGTGCCCTTGGACAGACAACCCCTGATCGCCGACATGACGACCTTCCTCGGGGAGTGGCGCGACCGTGGCGCGGACGAGATCGTGGTCAGCTGGGTCAAGCCCGCCGACCTGCCCGCGCTGCTGGAGGCCGGAGCACGAGCGGGCCTCGGGGCTTCCGCGTAGGCTGACGGCGATGTTCAAGCGCGTCGCATCCGCACTGGCCCCGACAACGAAGCTTGACCTGAGTCAGCCTCATGACGCATGTATCAAGTGCGGTCGGCCGACGCCGTTGGGCGTGTCGCTGTGCGAGCGCGACAACCCCGGCCACATCAAGTCACCGTCAACGACCCAGATGCACGCGACGATCCTCATCGGTGTCATCGTCGGCATCGGGCTGGTGCTGCTGCTGTTTCGCTTCGGCTCGGCCGGCATCGGGCCGTTTCCCTCGACGCTGGCCGGCTACTCGCTGCGGACCGATGGCGGATTGGACGTCGCCGTGACCGTGACCAACAACGGATCGCGCCCGGCCGGCACGAGCTGCCGCATCTCCGACAGCGGCGCGCCCGACTACCGCGACTACACCTTCTTCACCGAGCCGATCCAGCCGGGCGAGACGCGCACGTTCACCCAGACCGTGCCGCCCGTACCCGGCAGCGTGCCCGTCACGCCGGTGAAGCTGACCGTTCTGTGCAGCTAGTCGCCCCGGCCGCGGCTGCGCGCGGCTACTCCGCGGCGATGGGAATGGGCGCCGCCTCCGCTGACGGTCCGTGCAGCGCCTGGCGGTTGCTGATGAACAGGCCGTTGGTCAGTGCGCCTGCGAAGAGCAGCGTCGAGGCAGAGATCATGGCCAGGTGGAATGAGTCGGTCGACGCCAGGCGGGCCGCGGCGACCTGATCGGCCGGGACAGTCGGTGCCGGTGCATTGAGCGGCGGGATTTCCTTGCGGACCTGCGCGGAGGACGTGTCCAGCCCGGGGACGAGCGTCGCGAGCATGGCGTAGAAGCTGGCCGTGACGACGACGAAGATCAGGGCGCCGGCGAGCTGCGGGCCGACGCGCGAGATGGCGTTGTTGATCGCCGACGCGAGCCCCGCCTGGCGGCCGGGCACGGAGCGCATCAGCGCCGTCGTCAGTGGCGCGACCATGATCGAGACGCCCACGCCAAAGATCAGGTAGTAGGGCAGCACGTCGGTGAAATAGCCGCTCGACGGCGACCACGTTGCCGGGTTCGAGATGTCGAACTGCCACGCCGGTGAATCGGCCGGGATGCGTGCGAGCCAGAGCAGGCCGACGCACATGATCAACGGGCCCACGGTCATGAACAGCCGCGGGCCATAGCGCGCCGCGAGCGTGCCGAAGCGCGTCGACAGGAAGATCAGGAAGAGCGAGCCGGGAATGCTGCCCAGGCCCACTGCGCTGGCGGTGTAGCCGAGCGAGCCCTGCAGGAAGATCGGCACGAAGAAGAACGTGACATACAGCGCGCCATAGATGAGCAGCGTCGAGACGTTGGTCACGCTGAAGTTGCGCGAGCGGAACATCGACAGCGGCACGAGCGGGTACTTGGCCCGCGCGAAGTAGAAGGGCAGCGCGATGGTCGTGATCGCGCCGATCGCGAGGACGAGCCACGCGAACGGATCCTGCCACTGCCGTTGCTGGCCGTAGATCACGCCGAAGCTCAAGCCGCCCACGGCGACCGCGACGAGGAACGCGCCCAGCCAGTCGAAATGGCCCGTGGCGCGCTCGTCGCGACTCTCCTTGACGTAGCGCACCGCGGCGTAGAGCGCGACGAGCGTGAACGGCAGGTTGAGCAGGAAGATCCAGCGCCAGCTGAAGTTGTCGACCAGGATGCCGCCGATGAACGGCCCCAGGATGGGCGCGAGGCCGGATGCGGCGGCCCAGATGCCGAACGCACGGCCCTGCTCCTCGCCCTCAAAGTTGTTGGTCAGGATGGCCAGCGAGCCGGGCACGAGCAGCGCACCGGCGGCGCCCTGCAGGAGCCGGGCCAGGATCAGCACCTCGAGGTTGGGCGACAGGCCGCACAGCAGCGACGCGGCTCCGAAGCCGACCAGGCCGATGATGAACATCCGCCGCCGGCCGTAGTAGTCGGACAGCGCGCCGGCCAGGATGAGCAGCGAGCTGAGCGACAGCAGGTAGCCGTACTGGATGTAGTTCTGGGCTTCGAGGACGTCGAGGTACGCTGCCGGCTCGCGACCGATCGCCGGGAGCGCCACCGTCAGTACCGCCGAGTCGAGAAAGACGATGCTCGAGCCCAGCACGGCGGCGACGAGCGTCCACGTCTTGCTGCTCATCTGAGCGGCCATCCTACAATCGGTCCGTGGCCCAGATCGTCTCGTTCGCCAGGCCGCTGCGCGCGGCGCGGCTGGATGCTGAGCTGGCGCTCGCGACGGACGCCGCGCGCCACGCCGGACGGCTGCAGATGGAGCGCTACGAGCGACTCGAGCGCATCGTCCACAAGGCCGAGCATGACGTCGTCACAGAGGTCGACACGCTCTCCGAGCAGCTGATCATCAACGCCATCCGCGAGGCGTACCCGAACGATTCCGTCCTAGCCGAGGAATCCGGCCGCAATGACGTCGTCGCCGCAGAGCTGGACGCCGGCACCGATGCACCCGGTCAGCCCGTGCCGCCCATCGATCCGGTCGACCAGCGCGTGTGGATCATCGATCCACTCGACGGGACCGTGAACTACGCCAACGGCATCCCGTGTTTCTGCGTGAGCATTGGTCTCGCCATCGGCGGTCGGCCGATGATCGGTGTCGTCTACGACCCGACGCGCGACGAGATGTTCACCGCACAGGCGGGTATGGGCGCGAAGCTCGACGGCCTGCCCATCAATCATCCGGGCAAGGAGAAGCTGTCCGATTGCGTCGTGTCGCTGTCGCTGCCACGCCGCGGCTGGGCGACGCGCGACCACAACGTCCGGCGCGCCATCCGCGTCTCGCGCAACATGGGCAGTGCCGCGCTGGCGCTCGCATACCTGGGCAACGGCCGCTTCGATGCGTTCGTCCAGGCCGGCGGGCTGTCGCTGTGGGACATCTGCGCCGCCGGTCTGATCGCGGTCGAAGGCGGCGCGCGGCTGACGACTCTCGACGGGCTGCCGTGGTTCGACATGAGCCGGCCGACCAAGACGATCGCGCTGCTGGGTGCTGCGCCGACACATCACCAGACGCTGCTGGACATGCTCCGTTGACCGGTTGGCGCCAGTACTGGGAAGTTCATGGCTCGGACAACACCGTCAGCGGCCACGTCCTCGTTTGGCCGGAGCTGTACAGCGCAGGACTCGGCAGGAGCAGCGAGATCGTGGTGTACCTGCCGCCGTCGCTGGGCCCGGAAGGCCCCGGCTGGACCGACGGCCGGCGCTACCCGACCGTGTACTTCAACGACGGCCAGAACGTGTTCGACGACCGCACAGCCAACTCCGGGGAGTGGCACGCCGACGAGACGCTCGAGGCGCTCGCCGGGGAGGGGATCGAGGCGATTGCGGTCGGCGTCCCGAACAGCGGCGCGCGGATGGACGAGTACAACCCATGGCGCGGCCCGCATCCGTGGAACCCCGGCACGGAGATGGGCGGCCGCGGCGAGCCGTATCTCGAGTGGCTCGTCGGCTCCGTGATGCCTCTCGTGGACCGTTCGTTCCCGACCAGCCCGGAGCGCGAAGCGACGGGCATCATCGGCTCGTCGATGGGCGGGCTGATCAGCCTCTACGCGTTGATGTACCAGCCGCGCGCCTTCGGCTTCGCCGGCGTCATGAGCCCGTCGGTGCGCTGGAACGACTACGCCGTGCTCGGAATGATCGAGGACGGCAAGCTGCCGCCCGGCCGGATGCACCTGGACATGGGTGGCGAAGAATGGGGCGGCATGGTCGACGACGCGCGTCGACTGCGCGACACGCTCGTGGCCTCCGGCTGGCGCGAAGGTCACGACCTGCACTACGTCGAGGATCACGGCGGCGGCCACAACGAAGGCGCCTGGTCGTGGCGCCTGCCCGACGCTCTGCGCTTCCTGCTGGCACCCTTCCGCAGCCCCGGCTGACCCTGCTGACCCTGCTTTAGTCGGCCCACTTGTGGACGCGGCCGATCAATTGCGGCTGGCCGAGCGATTCCGCGATGGCCGTGAACTCGGCGCGATGTGCACCGCGCCACGCGAGATCATCGACCGACTCTGACACGAGCGGCACGTCATTGACCAGCGTGGCGAGCTCGCGGAAAAGGAACGCCTCGTCGCGGTGCTCGCGCAGCGACGTCGCCAGTGCCGCGGCGCCGCGCACGCTCAGGTCCCAATGAGCGACCCGGTCGGGAATGTCCTCGAGGTGGCCGTAGCGCGTCAACACGACGCCGGCTGAGACCTTGCCCCAGCCCGGAATGCCGGGGTACCCGTCGGCCGAGTCACCGACCAAAGCGAGGTAGTCCGGGATCGACTCAGGCGACACCCCGAACTTCTTGCGCACGCCGTCGGCGTCAATGAGCAGGCGCTGGCGCCGGTCGTATTGGACGATGCGGCCGTCCTCGCGCACGCATTGGCCCATGTCCTTGTCCGGCGTCATGATCACGACGCGCTCGACCCCCGGCGCATCCCAGTAGCGCGTCGAGGCCGTGCCCAGGCCGTCGTCTGCCTCCCACTCGACGAGAGGCCAGACGACCACGCCCAGCGCGCGCAGTGCGTCCTCCGCCGGGGTGAACTGGCGCATCAGCTCGCGGGGCACCCCGTAGCCCGTCTTGTAGCCCGGCCAGCGCGCGTTGCGCCACGACTCGATGACGTGATCGGCGGCGCAACCCAGGTGGGTCACACCCTCGTCGCGCAGCAGGTAGAGCGTCGACTCGATCAGCCCGACCGTCGCATTGACCGGGTTTCCATGCGGATCGACGGCCTGAGGTCGGGGTGCGAAATGCGAGCGGAACAGCTCGTACGTCGCGTCGAGCAGATGTACCTGCAAGGTCAGGCGGTCGTCGGTGCTGTGGGCGCCCGCGGGGCTAACTCGGCGGCTTCCTCCGCTTCAGCCCGGGCAACGGTGCTGGCGGCGTTGGCAGCAACCGCCGCGCTTGCCTGGCGGCCGGCCGCGATCTCGTCGGCGACGGTCGCGAAGTGCGGGTCGCGCAAGTGATCGGCGGCGTTGAGCGCCGCGCCGATGATGCCCGATGTGTTGCGGTACTGCGCGATCGCGATCGGCGCGCGGCTCTTGAGCGTCGCGCCGTACTTGTCGACGACCTTGCTGACGCCGCCGCCGAGGATGATCAGGTCGGGCCACAGATAGGCCTCGAGCCGCGCCAGGTACTCGTTGAACTCCGTCGCCCACACCTTCCAACGCAGGCGGCGGCGCTCGCGCGCCGAGCCACTCATGCGCGTCTCCGCGTCACGGCCGTTGACCTCGATGTGGCCCAGCTCCGTATTCGGGACGAGCTGGCCGTCGACGAACAGACCGCTGCCGATGCCCGTGCCAACGGTCAGCATCAGCACCGTGCCACGCACGTCGCGGCCGGCGCCCAGCCGGACCTCAGCCAGGCCGGCCGCGTCCGCATCGTTCATGGCAAATACGCGCCGGTTGAGCGCCGCGCCGATGACCTCGTCGGCATTCGCGCCGATCCATGACCTGTCGATGTTGGCCGCGGTCATGACCTCGCCGTACTTGACGACGCCGGGCAGGCCCAGGCCGACCGGGATGCCTTCAGGGATCATGAGGTCGCGACCGACGGCCATCACGATCCGCGCGACCGTCTCTGCGACCGCGTCCAGGGTCGCCGGCCGTGGCGTGTTCATGCGTACCCGGCTGCTGACGAGCTCGCCCGTGTTCATGTCGACGAGGGCCGCCTTGATGCCGGTGCCGCCGAAATCGATGCCCAGGCCCAGGGCGCGCGCAGGGTGCGAAGCGCCGTTGCCGGCGGTCGCCGCAGGCGCGGGCGTCAGCGCTTTATCGGGGGCTGGAGCTTCGGGCAGACGGTCCTCGACCACGTTAGAAGCATAAGTCCGACTGATTCGCCGGGGAAACGAGGATTACGCCCTAAACTGCGCCCGAGATGTTCGACCAATTCGGGGACTTCAAGCAGCAGCTGCCCGACCGCGACGCCAATGAGACGTCTGACTGGGTCAATTCGCTCGATTCGGTGATCGAGGCGGAGGGCCGCGCGCGGGCGCAGTTCATCCTGTACCGCGTCCTCAAGCGCGCCCGCCAGCATCAACTGGGCCTGCCGCCGCTGACCGCGACGCGCTATATCAACACCATCTCGCCCGAACAGGAGCCCAGTTTCCCGGGCGACGAGGAGATGGAGCACCGCATCCGGCGCATCATCCGTTGGAACGCTGTGGCGATGGTTCTGCGTGCGAACAATCGGGCGCCCGGGATCGGCGGCCATCTCGCGACGTATGCCAGCGCCGCGACCCTGTACGAAGTGGGCTTCAACCACTTCTTCCGCGGCAAGGACGCCGACGGCATGGGCGATCAGGTCTACTTCCAGGGCCATGCGGCGCCGGGCATGTATGCGCGTGCCTTCCTTGAAGGGCGGTTGACTGAGGACCACCTCGATCACTTCCGTCAGGAAGTCCAGCCCGGCCGCGGCCTGAGCTCCTATCCGCACCCGCGGCTGATGCCCCAGTTCTGGGAGTTCCCGACGGTCTCGATGGGCCTTGGCCCGCTGGCCGCGATCTACCAGGCACGGTTCAACCGCTACCTCGCGAGTCGCGGCATCAAGGACACCTCCAACAACCGCGTGTGGGCGTTCCTGGGTGACGGCGAGACGGACGAGCCGGAGGCGATGGGCTCGCTCTCGATCGCGGCGCGCGAAGGCCTGGACAACCTGACCTTCGTCGTCAACTGCAACCTGCAGCGCCTCGACGGGCCCGTGCGTGGCAACGGCAAGATCATCCAGGAGCTCGAATCCGTCTTCCGCGGCGCCGGCTGGAACGTGATCAAGGTCATCTGGGGCCGCGAGTACGACGACCTGCTCGCGCGCGACGTCGATGGCGTCCTGGTCGACAAGATGAACGACACGCTCGATGGTGAGTACCAGAAGTTCAGCGTCGAGACCGGCGCGTACGTGCGCGAACACTTCTTCGGTCCGGACCAGCGCCTCAAGGACCTGGTCGCGCACCTGAGCGATGACGAGGTTTCCCGTCTCCGTCGCGGCGGGCACGACTACCGCAAGGTCTACGCGGCCTACGACGCCGCGACCAAGGCGCACGGCCGTCCGACCGCGATCCTGGCCAAGACGGTCAAGGGCTGGACGCTCGGCGAGCACGTCGAGGGGCGCAACATCACCCACCAGGCCAAGAAGATGACTGAGGCGGAGCTGAAGATCTTCCGCGACCGGCTCGAGCTGCCCATCTCAGACGCCAAGCTCAAGGAAGCGCCGTACTACCATCCGGGCGCCGAGGCACCGGAGATCCAGTACCTCAACGAGCGCCGCGCCGCGCTGGGCGGCCCGATGCCGCGCCGCGTGGTCGTGACCAAGACGCTCGAGCTGCCCGGCGATCCGGTTTACGGCGAGTTCATGAGCGGCTCCGGAACACAGGAAGCGTCGACCACGATGGCCTTCGCCAAGCTGCTGCGCAACCTGTTGCGCGACAAGGAGCTGGGCCACCGGATCGTGCCGATCATCCCCGACGAGGCGCGCACCTTCGGCATGGATCCGCTGTTCAAGGAGGTCGGCATCTATTCGGCCCTGGGCCAGCTGTACGACCCGGTCGACTCGAACCTGGTGCTGAGCTACCGCGAGGCGACGGACGGCCAGGTGCTCGAGGAGGGCATCACTGAGGCCGGCTCATCCGCGTCGTTCCAGGCCGCGGGCACGTCCTACGCGACCCACGGCGAGCCGATGATCCCGTTCTACATCTTCTACTCGATGTTCGGCTTCCAGCGCACCGGCGACGAGTTCTGGGCCTTCGGCGATGCGCGCGGGCGCGGCTTCCTGCTGGGCGCCACGGCCGGGCGCACGACGCTCAACGGCGAGGGGCTGCAGCACGAGGACGGCCACTCGCTCCTGGTCGCCTCGACCATCCCGAACATCCGCCTGTACGACCCGGCCTTCGCCTACGAGACGGCCGCGATCGTGCGCGACGGCATCGAGCGCATGTACGGCGCCGACCCGCACGACGTCTTCTACTACCTGACCCTGTACAACGAGAACCACGTCATGCCGGCGCGGCCGGAATGGGTCACCGACGAGGACATCGTGGGCGGCCTGTACCGCTTCAAGCCCGCGCCCGACGGCGTGGTCAGCGAGGGCCGCGCGCCGCTGCGCGCCACTCTCCTGGCCGGCGGCTCGATCATGCAGCAGGCGCTGCGCGCGCAGCAGCTCCTTGCCGAGCGCGGCATCGCGGCAGAGGTCTGGAGCGCGCTGTCCTACCAGCTGCTGCGCAACGAGGCGCTCGACGTGGATCGCTGGAACCGGCTCCATCCGGCTGAGACGCCGCGCGTCCCGCGCGTGACGGAGCTGCTGCGCGAACCTGCCGAGCAGGGCCCCATCGTCGCCGTCAGCGACTTCATCAGTGCCTGGCCGGACCTCGTGTCACGCTGGGTACCGGGCGGCTGGTGGCGCACGCTGGGCACGGACGGCTTCGGCCGGAGCGACACGCGGGAAGCGCTGCGCCGCTTCTTCGAGATCGACGCCGAGTCGATCGCGGCGGCAACGCTCGCCGAGCTGGCGCGCTGCGGCCGCATCGATCCTGCCGACGCCAAGCGCTACATCACCGAGCTGGGCATTGATCCGGAGGCGTCCTTCTCGCTCAACTCCTGATCGGTTGCGACTCACGCGCACCCACTACGGTGCGATCATCGTCCGGACATGCGTCGACACCGCCACACGGACGCTGGCCTATGACTGAAGCGCGCTATCCGCGGATGCGGCCGTTCTTCCCAACGGTGCAGGATTTCGCGGCCGCGACCGTGCCGCACTTCACGTTTCTCGCCACTGACTTTGGCTTCGTTGGGCCGTCGATCGAAGAGCAGACCGACGAGATGTACGACATCGCCTACTACGGCCCTTTGACGGCCGTGCTGCTCAACTGGGACACGACCGGCTCATTCTTCGCCTGCAACCTGGCGCCACGCTTCGAGGACGGGACGCTCGACCCCGACTACGAGCACTGGCTGTCCGTCAACGAGATCGTCGCCGCGCGCGGCGCTGCCAAGCGCTGGATCAGCCAGACCGATCTGGACGACGTCACCCTCGACGGCTACGGGGCGGTCATGGAACGGGCCGCGGCCAACCTGCGCGACTTCTGCGTGGACGTGCTGCGCGGCGATTGGACGATCCGCGCCGACGCGCAGCGTTGGCTGGAGCAGCACCCGGACCCGTGAGGCGCGGGCTCCTGATCTCGGCCGCTGCCGCGCTCGTCATTGCGTGCGCCAGCCCAGTCCCCAGTCCCGGCCACAGCCATAACGCGAGCCCGGACCCGAACCCGCTCAGCACCGCCAGCCAGATCGGCTCCCCGCTGCCAAGTACGGTGCCCGGGTCGAAGACGCCGACGCCGCCGTTCGCCTCGTCATCGACGCCAACCGCCGGGGTCCCTGCCTTCATTCGTTACGCCAGCGGCTTCTCGGACCTCACCTTCGTGACCAACGCTGGCGACGGCTCGGGCGACCTGTACGCCGTGGCGCAGGCCGGTCAGATCTTCGTCGTCACCCAGGGGCAGTCGGCGCCCTCAGCACCGTGGCTGGACATCAGCGAGCGCGTCGGCTCGGGCGGCGAACGTGGACTTCTAGGCCTGGCGTTTCATCCCGAGTTTGCGGCCAACGGGCGCCTCTTCGTCAACTACACGGACCTGAACGGCAACACCGTCATCTCTGAGTTCCTGCGAGGTGCCGACGGGACGGTAGATCCGACATCCGAACGGGTGATCAAGCACGTCGACCAGCCGTACGCCAACCACAACGGTGGCATGCTCGCATTCGGGCCGGACGGCTACCTGTACGTCGGCCTGGGCGACGGAGGAGGGGCGGGAGACCCGCAGGGCAGCGGACAGAGCCTGAGCACATACCTGGGCAAGATCCTGCGCATCGATGTCGATGCGCAGGCCCCGGCGTTGTACGGGATTCCACCCGACAACCCGTTCGCGGGCGGCGCCGACACCGGACCGATGCCGGAGATCTGGGACTGGGGCCTGCGCAACCCGTGGCGCTTCTCGTTCGATAGCAAATCCGGCGGACTGTTCATCGGCGATGTGGGCCAGGGCCAGACCGAGGAGATTGATGTCGAGCCAGCCGGATTGGGCGGCCTGAACTACGGCTGGAACATCATGGAGGGCGACCACTGTTTTAACACGCCGAGCTGCGACCAGACCGGTCTGACTCTGCCGGTGGCGACCTACTCGCACGCTGAAGGTTGTGGAGTCGCCGGCGGCTACGTCTATCGCGGGGCGCGCGTGCCGGAGCTCGACGGCCGCTACTTCTATGCCGATGTGTGCTCGGGGACGATCTGGACCCTTGAAGCTGACGCGACGCTCGCCGGCGAGCCGGTGACGTCGGAGGTGTTCGGCGCCGCTGGCTTCGCGGTCTCCAGCTTCGGCGAGGATGAGGCCGGTGAGCTGTACATCGTCGACCACAAGGGCGCGATCTGGACCCTGACCTCCGCGGCCCCCTAGATCAGCACGATCTACTGGGCGGGGGAGGGCCAGGCCTCATGGATCAGGTTCGCGACGAGTGCCGTCCAACCGGCGTTCTCGTCGGCGCCAAGACCCTGGCCCGTGTCGCCGTCGAAGAACTCGTGCAGCCGTCCGGTGGAGCGCCAATCGGCCTCGACCGAGTTGACGACTCGGTCGCGGACGTCTTCGGAAAGCGATGGATCCACGTCGTTGAGCGCCTCGACGAGCAGGTAGTTGATGGGCACCCAGGCCGGCCCGCGCCAGTTGGAGTTGACACCCTTGCCCCCGTCAGTGGGCAGGTAGTCGGCCGAGTCGGCCGACAGCGAGCGGATCCCCGCAGGCGACAGGAACTCGTTCGGGTCGCGCAGCGCGTCCAGGATGTGCGGCAGGCGCTCGGGCGGAACGACGCCCGCGATCAGCGGCACGAGGCCCGAATACGACTTCTCCAACACGAACGAGCCGTCGGCGTTGAGGTCGTAATAGAAGCCGGTCTGTTCGTCCCACAGGTGCGAGTTGATGGCGTCCTGGATCGTGCCGCGGTCAACCCAGTAGCGCTCCGATCCAGCCGGATCGCGCAGCTCTGACGCGATGCGCGCCATGTCGCGCGCGAAGAAGGCCATCCACGCGCTTGCGTCGGCCTGCGCTGTTCCAGGGTCGCCGCGCGGTAGGTTGTCCATGCCCAGGGAACCGCCCGCGAAGAGCGAGTCTCCGATCATCTTGGTCTCCCACCAGTAGTTGTAGTTGGCCTGCAGCGCCGGGTAGACCGCCTGCAGGAATGCCAGGTCGTGACTCTGCTCGTACACGCGCCAGACCGCCCAGGCGTAAATCGGCGGGCACTCGTCGGACATGTCCCATTCGCTGCACGGGATATGGCCGTTCTCCTGTTGCCACTTGTTTGACAGGATGAAACGCAGCTGGTCCTGGGCCAGTGGCTGGTCGATCAGGCTCGCCGTGACCGCGTGGAAAGCCATCTCCCATGCCGACGCGTAGGGGTACTCCCATTTGTCGGGCAGGATCAGCACGTCATGCGCTTCCACCAGACCTGCGTACGCAGGGTTCACCCCTGATGAGCCGTCCCAGTGGTAGTAGGTCTCGTTCCAGAGCAGGCTCATCAGCGCCTGCTGATAGAGCAGAGCATGCTCGGAAACGTCGGCGACGAACGTGCCCTGTGCCTCGTGTCGACGGTAAGCGATGATCGAGTCGCTCTGCGCCAACCGGTCTGACGCTGCGGTGCCCGCCTCAGCATTGGCCATGTCCTCGGACGTGGCGGCGTCGAAGCCCACCTCCGCTGCGCCGATGCGGATAACGCTCTCCGCGCCGGCCGGTATCTCGAGCCGATAGGCGAGTGCGCCGTAGTTGCCGCCCTGATCGCCGTTCAGACCGGAGCCGCGCAGGTTCGTGTCGAGTGCGCCCTTGTCCGCGTCGATCTGCCACTCGCTTGGTGGCTGGCCCACGACCGCCACGTACGAGCTGGGACCGCGCATGATGATGCCGTTGGTCAGTGGCGTGACCGCCTCGCCGTCGCCCGTCCAGGACTTGAAGACGACGTCCAGGCTGCGCGTGTCCGACGTCGTGTTGGTCACGGTCGCGGCCAACGTCATTGAGGTCGAGTCGTAGCGTGCGGCCTCGCAGTCGATCGAGAACCATCGATCGGGCATCGGGTAGCGGTAGGTGAGTCGGTCGTATGCGTGCGTGACGCTGCTCTCGTGAAATTGCCGGTCGTCGATGATCTGCTCGCCGTTTGGGCCGGCCATGTTCGAGAGGCCGTTGAAACGCTCCGTGACGTGGTCCTGGGTTCCGTCCCAGAACGCCCAGCCCATGCGGAACTGGTCGGTGTTGTCGGCCCAGCCGCAGATGCCGTCGTCGCCGAAGCGGTATGGCGTCGTGATCGCGCCGCGCCACGACAGGCCCCAGCCGTTGTCGCCAACGGCCTCGCGCGGTGTGCCCCACTCGCGCTCGCCCAGATAGGTGCCCCAACCCCGGTCGAGCTCGGCCGCGGGCTGGATGTCGAGCACGGCCTGGGTCGGCGAGACCGGGGGCGCGAGGAAGGTGATGCCGGCATAGATGAGGGCCACGATCGCCAGCAGCCCGGCGACGATGCCAAGGAGCATCCACCACGGGCGGCCCGGTGACCGACGGGCCGTCGTCGGCGGAACTGGATCGCTCAAGCGGCCGACTTTAGCAGCGCAACCTGAGCGCGCCTCAGACCGCGCGGTCAAGGGGCCGCGCGCTGGATATGATCGGCCGGCCCATGAACCCGATCGTCGAACGCTACGACCGCGACGCCGCCGAGTACGAGCGCTACTGGGCGCCCGTCCTGCGCGCGACCGCGCTGCGGCTGCTCGACTTCGTCGACGATTACGTCCGTTTCGTGGTCAGGCGCGACGGCGCAGTGCGCATCCTGGAGATTGGCGTCGGCACGGGCTGGCTTCTCCAGGCCGCGCTCCAACGCTGGCCGGAGGCGACTTTCATTGCCACTGACGCCGCGCCGGCGATGGCCGAGCTTGCCGCGGCTCGGCTGGCCGGGTCGGGCATAGACGGCGCCGACCGCGTCACGTTCATGTCATCGCCGGGCGAGGCCCTTGCCCTGGCCGCTGGCTCCGTTGACCTGGTCGTGTCCACGTTCGTGTACCAACTTGTGCCGGACAGGATCGCGGCGCTGCGTGAGGCCGGTCGTGTGCTTGCCCCGACCGGCATGGTTGCCTACCTGACCTGGCTCGACCGCGATGCGCGCCAGCCGTTCCTGCCGGCGGAAGAGTTCGACGATGCGGTCTTCGACCTGGAGATCGACGAGCCCGAAGGCGCCGACGAACCGCACGCGGGCGATGTGCGCTCCGCTCGGACCGCCACGAACGAGCTGCGCCAGGCGGGCTTCGTCAAGGCAACGGCGCGCGAGGAGCTGCTCCAATACGACTGGTCGTTGGAGTCATACATCGATTACAAGCTGGCTTACGACGAGCGCACGCTGCTCGAGACGTTGACCGCTGATCAGCGCGCTGAGCTTGAGCGCAACGTCCGCGCCCGCTTCGCGCGGCTCAAGGCGCACGACTTCCGCTGGCATGCGCCGGTGGTGTTCGCCAAGGCGGAGAAGCCGCGCGAGGGTTAGCGCAGCGTCGCTGCGACCTGGCAGTGGTCGCTGAGGTTGGTGCAGTTGACGGTCGAGGTCAACGCAACCAGGTCCGGCGAGGTCAGCACGTAGTCGATCCGGATAAGGCCGAACGGCAGCGCCTTGAGCTCATCCGGCCGCCATGTCAGGCCGGGTCCGAAGCCCGCGTCGAGATGCGCGTCGTGCAGGCCGGCCGTGAAATCGGCGTAAGCCTGCTCGCGTTCGGTCGTGTTCATGTCACCTATGACCAGCACCGTCTGACCCGCGGCAAGGTCGGCGTCGATCAGAGCGCGCATGGCCGTCTGGTCGGCGGCGCGCTGCTGGGTGTCGAACGACAGCGGCAAGCCGGAGACGTCATTGATCTCGGGCGGCAGCGGGTGGATGACGTAGACGACGAGCGGTCCATCGAGCGTGGGCGGCGCGACCAAAGCGCGGATGTAGGTCGGTCGGATTGAGGTCTGAGGCTCAACGATCGGAAAGCGACTGAGCAGGGCAATCCCGAGTGAGCCGTCATGGGGCACGAACACGCGATATGGGTAGCGAATGCTGAGCGTCGGGTCAGTCGTAATTGCTTGTTGCATCTCGCTCTGAAACTCCTCGAGCCCGACGAGGTCCGCGTCCACGCCGCTGAGGCCGCCAAGCACGCGCGCGGCGCCATCCGCGCCGGCCTCTACGTTCCACGCGACGACGGACAGGCTCGGCGGGCCTGTCGGAGGCTGCGAGATCCACTGCGGGCCGTAGCGGGCGAGCGCGGTGACGACCAGGATGCCGACCACTACATAGCCGACGCGCGAGCGGCTGAGCAGGGCGAACGGGACGGCGATCAGCGTTGTCAGGAATATGAGCTGCTCGGCAGCCGCGACAAAGTCGAGCGGGCCGTTGTGCTGGGGCACAAGCACGTTCAGCGCGACGATGGCAAGGACGATCACGATCCACGCGATCGCGATTCGCCCCAGATTGATTATTCGATCACCGCGTAAGCGCGCACTGGCCACGTTCCCATGCCTTTGACGCGTGGCGGTGCCGCCGTGAAACGAAAGCCATCGAAGGGCAGCTGCTCGAGACCGGTCAGATGCTCGACGACCGGAATGCCGGCGGCCAGCAGCAGCGTGTGTGCCGGCCGCGCGGGGTCAGCGGTCGAATCGATGTTCTGGCCGTCGATGCCAACGAGGTCCGCATCTGCCGCGACGAGCGCGATTGCGCCGCCACGATCCAGGAACGGGTGCTGGCCGTTGCCGTACACATCAGTGCCCCAGTGCTTGTCCCAGCCGGTGCGCAGCAGGACAGCCCGTCCGCGGAGGTCGAGCCCTGCGAATAGGTCGGCCGTGAACGACCCGGCGCCTGCGGGCAGGTCGATCAGGAGGCCGTCGATGTCGACGATGCGCTCGAGTGGCAACCCGGCAAGATCGAAACCATCCGCGTAACGGTGAAAGGGCGTGTCGAGGTACGTGCCCGTGTTTGCGACCATCGTGATGCGGCCGATGCTGAACTCCGTGCCCGGCGCGTAGCGCTCGCGCGACGCGTCGCGCGTCAGGTACTCGTCGATGACAGGCGCCGGCAAGCCGGGCACGGTGACCATGCCGGAGGTGATCGGGTGACTGAGCTCGACGAGGCGCGCCATCGCGCCGCGGAGGCTACGCCACCGCGGCGCGAAACGGCGGATCGACGGGCCGGCACACCTTGCACGCGCGGAAGCCGGTCGCCCGTGCCTCGTCCGACGAGTGGAGCTGAACGCGGTGAGCGCTCGTGATGCGCCTGGCGTTGCGGCACGACGGGTAGCAGAAGACGTGCGTCGTATCGGAGCCGATGAAGCGGACGCCGCGATTTGGCAGCCGCTCGAGCTCGTCCACGTCGACGCCCTCTGACTCCAGCACCGCGCGCTTGGCCGTTGGCCCGCCCGCGCCGTAGTTGCCGATGCGGCCGTCCGAGCGGACGACGCGGTGGCACGGAATGACGAACGGGATGGGGTTGCGCGCGACGGCGTTGCCAACCGCGCGGACCGCCAGCGGGCGCCCCAGCTCCGCGGCGACCCACGCGTACGGCCGCACCTCGCCGCGCGGGATCTCAAGGACCTTGAGCAGCACGCTGCGCTCGAAATCTGGCAGCTGGTCAAGCTCCACGGGGACCTTGACCGACTTTCCGGCCTGCCCCCACAGTCGGGCGTCGATGACCTTCTTGATCAGTTCGGGCGCCTGATCCGCGCGCCTCACGGGACGGCCGAACGTGGCTCGGAACGCCTCCTCGAAATCGCCCTCGTCGCCGATCGCATCGGCGCGCTCGACGAGCGAGATCCCGCGCCGGCCGTAGGCGACGAAGAGCGGACCAATCGGTCCGTCGACCTTGACGTATTCGTCGACCAATCCGACACGCTCCAGGACCGCGTCGGCGAAGCCGGCCGGCGCCGGCGTACGCAGCGTGCTCAGGTTGTGGGCTATGTGCTGGTCGTTCATGAAACTGCCTCCCGCGCGCCGGGCGCGCGATGCTCTGCGTCGAACGCGGCGCGCAGCAGCGCGGTCCCGCGATGGACGTCCGATTTGACTGTGCCCAGCGGCCGGTCGAGTGCCTCAGCCAGCTCCTGGTAGGAAAGGTCGTCGATGTATCTGAGTGCCACGGCCAGGCGGTAGCGGTCTGGCAACTGGGCCAGCAGGCGCGCCCACATGCGCCGCTCATCATTGCGTTCGGCGATGTTGATAGGCCCGGCAGAGGGGTCTTTGAGGTTGGCCGCAGCGGCCTCCAGGTCGTCGTGGGGCTTTCGTCCGCGGACCTCGTTGCGCGCCGTGTTGAGCGAGATGCGCGCCAGCCACGGCCTCAGACGCAGTTCGCGCACGCGTTCGTCTGGGTAGCGCTTGAGCGCCCTGTACGCGCGCACGAACGCTTCCTGGGCAACATCCTCTGCCGCGGTCGCGTCGCGCATCACGCGCAGCGCCACGCCGTAGACAAGATCCTGGTGCGCAACGACCAGCTCAGGGAACGCCTCATCAACGTCCGTGGCCAAGCGCACGCATAACGCGTCTGGTTCTGTCTGCATCCACACGCAGGTTAAACACGCGCACTTATCTGTCAGTTGCAAATTCGAAGCCCGGATACGCTGCGCGCTGTGAGCGCGATCGTCGTCGACCAGCTGCGCAAGTCGTACGGCGACCTGGAGGCAGTCAAGGGCGTCAGCCTGACTGTCAACGAGAGCGAGATCTTCGCCCTGCTTGGGCCGAACGGCGCGGGCAAGACGACCACAGTCGAGATCCTCGAGGGCTATCGGGAGCGCTCGGGTGGCGTGGTCTCCGTGCTTGGCTTCGACCCCGCCGATCGGAACGAGCAGATGCGCGCGCGTATCGGCATCGTCCTCCAGTCCGCGGGCATCGACAGCTATCTGACCGTGGCAGAGGTGGTCGACCTGTACCGCGGCTACTACCCGCAGCCGCGCGCGCGTGACGAGGTGCTGCGCCTGGTGGGCCTCGACGATCGTCCAAAGGCGCGCGTCGGCAAGCTCTCCGGCGGTCAGCGCCGACGCCTGGACGTGGCCGTGGGCATCTGCGGCAACCCGGATCTGCTCTTTCTCGACGAGCCAACGACGGGCTTTGATCCCGGCGCGCGACGCCAGGCGTGGGCCACAATCCGCGGTCTGCGCGACGAGGGCAAGACGATCCTGCTCACGACCCATTTCATGGACGAGGCGCAAGCGCTGGCTGACCGCATCGGGATCATGCGCGCAGGCGAGATCGTGGCGATGGGCACGATCGACCAGATCCAATCAGCGCGGGACACGTCGACGAGGATCAGATTCGAGCTCGACACGGACATCGGCCCGCCCGCAGCGATCGTTCCCGCGGAGTCCAGGCGCTCGAACGGCGCTTACGAGGTCTTGTCGGACGAACCGGTCGAGCTCCTGCACCGATTGACCGGTTGGGCGTTGGACGCCCACACCGAGCTGACCAACCTGTCCGTCGCGCGGCCGAGTCTTGAGGACACCTACCTCGAGCTGACGGGCGAGTCCGCGGAAAGCGCTCCCGAATGAGAAACCTGCGCCTGCTCGTGCGCCAGATTGGCTACGAGAACCGTGCCTTCTGGCGCAACCCGGCAGCGGCCTTCTTCACCGTCGTCTTCCCGCTCATCTTCATGGTCGTGTTCCAGGCCATATTCGGAAACCAGGTCGAGGACAACGGTCTTACCGCGGCCGCGTTCTACACGCCTGCGATCGTTGCCTTCTCGATCATCAACGCGTGCTTCACGTCCCTCGCCATGACGACTGTCGCCGTGCGCGAGGACGGCATCCTCAAGCGCATCCGTGGCACGCCGATGCCCGCCGGGGTGTATCTCGCGGCACGCATCTGCCATTCAGTCCTTGTCGGCCTGCTCCTCGTCGTGGTCGTGTCCGCCTTCGGCGCGCTCGTCTACAACGTCGCGTTCCCCTGGGATCAGCTGCCGTTGCTGTTGCTGACGCTGCTGCTCGGCTCGGCCTGCTTCTGCGCCCTGGGCCTGGCAATCAGCGGCTTCGTTCCGAACGAGCGCGCGGCGCCGGCGGTCGTCAACGCGATCATCCTGCCGCTGCTGTTCATCTCGGACATCTTCCTGCGCATTCCGCCCGAAAACCTGCTGGCCAAGATTGGCGACCTGTTCCCGGTGCGCCATTTCGCGTTGGCACTACAGGGCATCTGGACGCCGTCGCTCAACGGCCCGGTCGATCCAAAGGATCTCGCCTGGGTCGCGGGCTGGGCCGTGTTTGGGCTGTTGATCGCGTTGCGGACGTTCCGCTGGGAGCCGCGCGGCTAACCGAGCAGGAAGCCGTCTCCGAGCGGGTCGCGCGAGTCGACCACGAACGTCGAGTAGCCGGTCACGAAGGCAGTGCCCGCGACGCTGGTCGAAACCGCCGCGTACGGACCAAGTGCAGTCTCGGCCTCGACTCGGCCAAGGAAGTGCTCGCCGGTGATGCCGGCGTTGATGATCTCCTGGCCGACCTTGATCCGGCCCCGGGCATGGAGCTGGGCCAGGATCGCGGACGTACCTGAGCCGCACGGGGACCGATCCAGCTCCGATTCGGCAAAGATGGTCGCGTTGCGGATGTGCGCATCGCGCGCCTTGCCGTCGGGGGACGAGTGCGGATCGAGATCCACGATGATCGTGCCGTAGACGAAGCTCAGATCCGGATCGGTCGGGTGGGCCGGTGTGTGATCGCGGCGCAGAACCTCAGTGATCGCGGATCCGACGCGGCGCAACTCCTCGGCCTGTTCGGGCACGACACGCAGGCCGACCTCAGCAGCGTTGACGATGCCGTAGTAGGCGCCACCGAAAGCAAGGTCGACGCCGAGCGCGCCGTATTGCGCGGCAGTGCCGTGCAGCTCGACGCCATCAGGGCGGACGGAAAGTGACTGCGATGCGAGGTATGACGGCACGTTCGTGAAGCGGACGCCGCGCACGGCCCATGTTCCGTCGTCGAGCCTCACGGTCGCGGCGTTAGCGGCGACGATGCCCGCGGGCACCTCGTAGCGGATCGTCGTGACCGGCTCGGTCGCCGGATACAGACCTTCTTCGATCAGCCCGGTCGTGATCGCGATCACGCCGTGGCCGCACATCGTGCTGTAGCCCTCGTTGTGCATGAACAGCACGGTCATGTCGGCGTAGTCGTTGTAAGGCGGCAGGAGGATGGCGCCGTACATGTCCTGGTGGCCGCGCGGCTCGTACATGAGCGCGCGACGGACGTTGTCGGCGTTGTCCTTGACCCACTGTCGGCGCTCGAGTACGGGCAGCATCGGGACGTCCGGGAAGCCGCTTCTGACCAGGCGGAGTGGCTCGCCTGCGGTATGCAGGTCCATGACCTGGATCGTCAGGCGTGCCGATCGGGGCGCTGTTTGCGGCGCGACGACCGGTTCCTCAGCCGGCGCTTCCGGTGCTTCCTGAACCATCGCTTCGTGAGCGAGCGCTCCCATGGCGATGACGTCTTCCGCCACGGAAGGTGCGCCGGGTGCATCGGCAGCGACATCCGTCTGTGCAAGGGTGACGGGTACGTACATGTCGGGCGGCGCTTCGTACATCTCCGCGGGAGGTGTGTAGCGCTCCACCTGCGGCACCGGCTCGGACGTTGCGTCCGTCTCGGACACCATGTCTGTCTCTGAAGTCCAGGCCGTCATGTCGGCAGGCTCGAACGGATCCGGGCGCGCCATTGATTGAGTCGTCGCGAACTCGTCCTGCTCCGGGGCGGCGGTGTCGTCCGGCTCGGACATGGTGGCCGGTTCCGACTCGGCCTCGAAGATCGTTGGTTCATCGGCGAGCGCAGCAGGCATGAACGGTTCGGCGTCGGGCGTTTCGACAGGCTCCGGCTCGAGCTCCTCGATGGGAACGATGCGCTGAACTGGCGTGTAGGCGAACTGAGGCTCGGCGACGACCGGCTCCGCCACCATCTCTGGCTCGGGTTCGGGCTCTGGCTCTGCTTCGGGCTCGGGCTCGACTTCGGGCTCGGCGACGACCGGCTCAGCCACCATCTCGGGCTCCGGCTCGAATTCAGGCTGCGGCTCAACTTCGACTTCGGGCTCGGCGACGACCGGCTCCGCCACCATCTCTGGCTCGGGCTCTGGCTCTGCTTCGGGCTCGGGCTCGACTTCGGGCTCGGCGACGACCGGCTCCGCCACCATCTCTGGCTCGGGCTCTGGCTCGACTTCGGGTTGACTTCGACTTCGGGCTCGGCGACGACCGGCTCGGCCACCATCTCTGGCTCGGGCTCCGGCTCTGACTTCGGGCTCGGGCTCGGCGACGACCGGCTCGGCCACCATCTCTGGCTCGGGCTCCGGCTCTGGCTCGGCTACGGGCTCGGGCTCGACCTCGGGCTCGGCGACGACCGGCTCGGCCACCATCTCTGGCTCGGGCTCGGGCTCTGGCTCGACTTCGGGCTCGAACTTCGACTTCGGGCTCCGCGACGACCGGCTCGGCGACCATCTCTGGCTCGGGCTCCGGCTCTGGCTCGACTTCGGGCTGGACTTCGACTTCGGGCTCCGCGACGACCGGCTCGGCCACCATCTCTGGCTCGGGCTCCGGCTCGACTACCGGCTCGGGCTCGACTTCGGGCTCGGCGACGACCGGCTCGGCCACCATCTCTGGCTCGGGCTCGGGCTCTGGCTCGGCTACGGGCTCTGGCTCAACCTCGGGCTCCGCGACGACCGGCTCCGCCACCATCTCTGGCTCGGGCTCTGGCCTCGTGGGCAGAGGGCTTACCTCGGGCCCGGTGTAGGTAACCGCCAGGAGCAGTCCCTGGTCGTCATCGGTCCACATCTGCGAAATGCCGATGTATCCCGCGCGCGCCGCCTTGAGCGCGTCGGTGCGATACGCCTGCTCGATCTCGCTGCGCGTAGCCGCGCGGTAGTGGCGAACGATTGTCTGCTGGTCCACAGGTCGAACCTCGGTCGTCATCGCGTCTGATTATCTGCCGTTGGTGCCGCAATGCCGGCAAGGGCACCATGCTGCGACGAGGGCGACAAGCTGAGCGCGGGGTGTTGCGCGAATGACCTTCTCATATGCACCCTTATCCTGAACAGAAGCTGCGCGCGATGGTGGTCGCCGGAAGTCCGGAATTGTCTGGGTACCTCGTACTACCGGACGGCGGGCGAGCCTGACCCTCCAAACCCCGATTGGGACCTCTTTCGACCGCGCCACGGACGCACTTCCGTTGACGGCGGTCACCCACGGACGTCCGATCCACCCCGGTCCACACACGACGGAACACGCCCAGCAACGGAGTGGTGTTTGCAACGCACCTGATACGGCTCTGTTACGCGTCTCCCCCGATAGTCGGGGTATCGTCGCTTCGAGTCACCAGGGGTAGGCGACGACATGCTTCTTCGAGTCATCACAGGAACCGTTGCGGCGGGCCGCGAGAGCGACTTCGTCGGGGTCTGTCGCCAGCAGATCGCCGACCGCGGCCGATCCGCGGGGCTCGTCGCATTCATGGCCGGCTACCGCCGAGTCGCGGGCCTGGATCGTTTCCTGCTCGCCGCAACGTGGGAGACAGAGGCGGATGCCGTACGCGCCGCCGGCGACGAGGCGAACCTCACCGTGGCCGAGGTCATGGCCGGCGTCGCGACGATCGACACCTTCGATGTCTACGACGTTCTGGAGCCGGCCTTCCGCGGCATCGTCGATGCGCCAGGTGGGGTTGTTCGTGTCAGTCATGCGCGCGTTTCTGCCGCGGCCCACGTTGAGATGCTGAAGTTCATGTGCAATCCACCACGCGACCGTGCGGCAAACATTCAGCGCCTGATGCTTGGCTGGGCGATCGGTGAACGCCGCGCCCTGGACGGTGATGGATACGAGGCCATCGCGGTGAGCGCCTGGCCGAGCAGTCTTGCCATTGAAGCGGTTTCAGACGGTGACGGCGCCGCCGCGCCCATCTACGCGGGCATCGATTCGTTTGCCACCGACTTCGAGGCAGAGCATTTCCGGGCGATCGGCCTGGAGCTGCCCGAGTCGATGTCCGATGTGAGCTCGCGCCGCATCATTGCCGCTCGCTTCGAGACGCCGGAGGATGCCCAGCAGGTGGCGCGGACGTTGAGCGCAGAGATTGCCTCCGCGCGCGCCTCCAACATGTCGGTGGCGCCGCTCGGCGCGCCGGGCACCGCGTCGGATGTGCGCAGCTTCATCCTGGTTGCCCGCGTGGCAATGAACGAGTACGCGCGCGCCGAGCGGCTCATCGTCGACGAGGGTGGCGACGTGATCCTGAGTCAGATGGAGCGTGCGGACACGGAGCCTGACGAGTACCAGCTCGACCCGATTGCTTCCTTTGAGCCCGCGTCCGGACTCTCGCCGGCGCGCTAGCGGCGCAGGAAGCGACCTACCGTCGGGTTGCCGGTGAGCTGAAGCAGGCGCCGGATCGAAGACGGCGACATGCCGCTCATCTGCTTGACCGCGCGCAGCAGCTCGTCGGGTGGAACCGTCGCCAGGGTGCCCAGCAGCCGGTCGAGCTCCTCGTCGTCGAGCGCGTCGATGACCGCAAAGAGATTGCGCAACGCCGTCGTGTCCGCGCGCAGGACGCTCGATAGGGCGTGATCGAACTGGCGCACGAACACAAGCAAGGATTCGAGCCGCGCCTCCAGGCGATCCGCGTCGCCATCGTTCTTGAGGTGTCGGACTTCGACCAGGCACTGCTCGAGGATTGCGATGACCGGATCGCCCTCGCGTTCCTTGCGCCCCTCGATGACGCGCCGGAACCACTCCCAGTGGTCGTCGAGTGCGATCCAGGCGCGGCCCGCCGGGCCGCGCCGGCCGCTCCGGCGCGGTTCGTCGGCGCGTTGGACGATGCCCCATTCGACGCAGCTCTGGAGGGCCAGACGGATGGCGCGGTGCGACAGGCCGAGCGCCTGCTGCAGCTCAGCGTCGGTGACCGGGCCGCCATGCGCGAGGAGGTAGCCCTGGACCGCGGCCGTCGACGGCGCGATGCCCCATGACGCGCCCATCTGGCTCCATGCCTCGGCAAATCGGCGCCGGATTGTCTCGATCTCATCGACCGATTTGTCCGTCACGACAGGGTCTTTGACGCGCGCAGCTTTCGAGTCCATAGTCAATACCCGATGGTAACGGGTTTGGTTGAACGCGAGACGCTGACCGTGCTGTACGACGCGGACTGCGGTATCTGCACCCAGGTTTCGCGCGCGCTGGTCCGGCTCGATACCCGCCATCGCCTCGTGTTCGTCGCGCTCCAGCGCGCGCAGGTGCCGGACGCACCATCCCGCATCGAGCTGACTGATTCGCTCCATGTCGTTGATGGTTCGGGTCGTTGGTTCAGGGGCGGCCGAGCGACAGTCGAGATCGCCCAGCGTGTGCCCGCGCTGCGCATCGTGGCCGTGTCCGCGCGGGTGCCCGGTGCGATGTGGGTGCTCGAACGTGGCTACGAGCTAATCGCCGCAAATCGGCATCGGCTCAGTGCCGTGCTCGGCCTGAAAGCGTGTCAAGTCGGCGGGTCGTCGCCTGGTCGACTAGCGCGATAGGCGATCACCTCGACCTTCTCGAGCGTCATCAGGCCATCGCCGAGCATCGCGTCGAGCTCGGGCAGGACGGCGCGCACCTTGTCCTCCTGATCGACCACCTCGATCAGGATGGGCAGGTCCTCCGACAGGCTCAGGATGCGCGTCGAATGCAGATGCTGTTTGGCCCCGAAACCTTCTATGCCGCGCAGCACGGTCGCGCCGGCCAGGCCGCGTTCCCGGAGCCGTTGGACGATCGCCTGATAGAGCGGCTTGCCCTGCCAGCGATCGCTCTCGCCCAGATAGATGCGCACCAGCAGCCCGGTTCCCTCGAGCTTCATCAAATTGCCCTCCCGACCAGGACACCCGCGACGACGGCCAACATGCCGACAAGGATTGAGCCGCCGATATTGACAACGGCGATCTGCCACGCGCCATCCTCGACCATGCGCCACGACTCGAGCATCAGCGTCGAGAACGTCGTGTACGCGCCCAAGAAACCGATCATCAGTGGTGCGCGAAGTTGCGCGCTGAGCGCGGCGCGCTCGACTATCAGGGCAAAGAGCAGGCCAACTACAAACGAGCCGCCGATGTTGATGACGAACGTGCCCCACGGCACCGTCCCGCCCGTCCATTGGGTAACGCGGCGGTCGACCAAATAGCGCGCGATAGCGCCGAAAAAGCCACCGACTCCGACAAGGATTGCTGCAACCACGGGCACGGCCTCCAATGCGATCAACGATCGGTAGGAGCCATCAGCCCGGAGGCGGTTTGGGCGAGCCCCATCGCCCATGCGCGCCGAATGCTACGACACGAGCCGACTAGTCGATGAGCTGCGCGCGGCGGCGCTCCAGGAACCGGCGCTCGGCGGCATTGGATGCAAGTGCCGCGGCCGTGCTGTACTCGTCGGCCGCCTCCGCGCGCCGACCCAGGCGCCGCAGGAGCTCGCCGCGCGTCGAGTGGAGCAGGTAGTAGTCGTCGAGATCGCCACTCGCGGCGAGCTCGTCGACGATGGCCAGGGCCGCCGCCGGGCCACTTGCCATTGAAACGGCCACCGCGCGGTTGAGTGATACGACCGGCGAACCAGCGACTGACATCAGCCTGTCGTAGAGCAGCACGATGCGCGCCCAATCCGTCTCGTCGGCCGCGGCCGCCTCAGCGTGCACGGCCGCAATGGCCGCCTGGAGCTGGTAGCGGCCGGGCGCGCCAAGCAACGCGGCACGATCCAGGATCGTGAGGCCCTCGTCGATGCGCCGTGCGTCCCAGCGCGAGCGGTCCTGATCTGCGAGCAGGACAAGCTCGCCGCTCGCGCTCTGGCGCGCGTCCCGGCGCGAATCCTGAAGGAGCAGCAGTGCCAGCAGACCGAGCGCCTCCGGCTCGTCGGGCATGAGCAGGACCAGGACGCGCGCCAGTCGGATCGCCTCCGACGCCAGCTCACGACGCACGATGGTGGCCCCGGAGGTGGCCGAGTAGCCCTCGTTGAAGATCAGGTAGACGACATGTAGCACCGCGTCGATCCGTTCGGGCAGCTGTTCTCGTGGCGGAACGACATAAGGAATGCCCGCCTCGCGAATCTTCTTCTTGGCGCGCACCAATCGTTGTGCCAGCGTCGCTTCCGGCAGCAGGAACGCGCGCGCGATCTCCGGCGTCCGCAGTCCGCCGAGCATGCGCAGTGTCAGAGCCACCTGCGCGTCGAGTGCCAGGGCCGGGTGGCAGCAGGTGAAGATCAGTCGCAGTCGGTCGTCCTGTATCGCGTAGCCGGCATCCATGTGCATGCCTCCTACCGATTCGTCGGCGTCGGTGGCACTGAGCTGTGCAAGCGCCTCGACCTTGCGTTCGAGATTCTTGGCTCGGCGCAGGCGGTCAATCGCCTTGCGTCGGGCGGTCGTTGCGATCCACGCCCCCGGGTTGGGCGGGATGCCATCGGCGGGCCAGTGCTCGAGCGCTGAGACGAACGCGTCCTGGACCGACTCCTCGGCGAGATCGAAGTCGCCCACCGCTCGAATCAGGCCGGCCATTACCCGGCCCGACTCTTCGCGGAAGATGCGGTCGACGGCATCGAACGCGATCGGTCCGTCGCGCCCGACACCGATCCGCCGTGACTCTGACTCAGCCAGCGGCGATGCCCGCCGGAGCTTCGTTCGTCTCCTCGGAGTCACCGAAGTCGACCACCGGCCGAATCTCAATGGTGCCGCGCACCGCACCCGGGATCTTGGCCGCCCACTTGATGGCCTCGTCCAGGTTGGCCGCCTCGATCAGATAGAAGCCACCGAACTCTTCCTTGGTCTCCGCAAATGGACCGTCGGTAACGAGCACCTTGCCATCGCGGATGCGGACGCTCGTGGCCGTCTTGGACTCGTGCAGGGCCTCACCGCCGCGCATGACATCGGCCGCCACCGCGTCGCGGCCGAAGGCGTTGTACGCCTCCATCACCTGTGTGTCCTGCTCGGGCGTGGTCTCCCACGGCTCGACGTAGATAAGCAGTGCGTAGCGCATTCAAGTTCCTCCTCGAGATTTGATGCGATGTTCGGCCATTGCCGCGCCATCAGCAAGACAACGAACGGGCCTTCCGAATTTCGACAACGCGCGGCTACGCTGTCGGTGATGGTCACGAGACGCGCGACAGGATCTGCCAATGCCGCGGTACGCGCTGAGCCGCGCGGCGTGGGCACCTTTGGCGCGCGCGATCCACTGGCGCGCGAGGTCAAGCTCCTCGGCGCGCTGCTCGGCCAGGTGATCGTCGAGCAGGAGGGCGGTGACGCGCTCGACCTGGTCGAGAGAGTCAGACGCGCGACGATCGCCATCCGCCACAACGGCTCGGACACCGATCGCGAGCACCTGACGGCCGATCTGGCAGGCGTCAGCCTGCGCCAGGCTGAGGTCCTGATCCGGTCCTTCAGCCTGTATTTCCAGCTGACCAATCTGGCCGAGGAGAAGCAGCGTGTCCGATCGCTGCGACTGCGCGAACGGCGCGCCCGCGGCCAGGTGGATGAGTCCGTGGGAGCCGCCGTTCGTGATCTGCGCCGCCGCCGGATGTCGCGCGCCGAGCTCGACGCGCTGGTCAACCGGCTGGCCATCTCGCCCGTGCTGACGGCGCATCCCACGGAGGCGCGGCGACGAACCTTGATCGTGGCGCTGCGCCGCGTCTACCGGCTCCTCGACGCGCTCGACGACCCCCGTCTGACGCCGTCAGAGGACGAGGAGATCCGGCGCCGCCTGCGCGAGCAGATCGCAATCCTGTGGCATGTCGTACCGATTCGCGCGACCGCGCCGGGGCCGCTTGACGAGGTGCGCAGCGCCATGGCGCTCTTCGACGAGTCGCTCTTCGTGGTCGTGCCGCGTGTTTACCGCGCAGTGTCGCGCGCGCTCGGTCGCGCGGACGTGCCCGCCTTCCTGGGCTTCGGATCGTGGATCGGCGGCGATCGAGACGGCAACCCGCGCGTCACCGCTGCTGTCACGAGCGACACCATGGCCGTCCAGTTCGACCACGTCGTCCGCGCGTACGAGAACGTCTGCCGTCGCTTGGCGCAGACGATCACCGTCCGCGCCAAGGTTGACGATGCCCTGGCAGACAGATTGGCCGCAGACGTTCGTGACATGCCCGCTCTGGCGCGCGAGGAGGAGAGCCGCTTCCCCGACGAGCCATTCCGGCGCCGCTTCGCGTACATGGCCGAGCGCCTGCGCAGGACCAGGGTCGGCGACGCAGGCGGCTACAGCTCACCGGACGCGTTGCTTGCGGAGCTCGACGAGATCGCGGTCGCCCTGGTCGAGCTGGATCTCGCGCGCGTCGTGGCCGGCGAGCTGCTCGACCTGCGCTGGCAGGTCGAGACCTTCGGCTTCCACGGACTGTCGCTGGAGGTCCGACAACACAGCGCAGTTCACGCCGCGACGCTCGTGGCCGCCGCCGACGATGCGGAGGTCAGCGCGGGAGTCAGCGCGGGCGAGGTGCTCGAGACGTTCCGAGCCATCGCCCAGATCCAGCAGCGCTACGGCGAGGCTGCCTGCCACCGCTACGTGATCAGCTTCACCCACGCCGCGGCCGACGTCACGGCCGTGCTCGAGCTGGCGCACAGGGCGTGTGGCGATGTGGCGCCCGCGCTCGATGTCGTGCCTCTGTTCGAGTCCGCTGACGCGCTCTCCGGCGCTGCCCGGATCGTCGATGAGCTGCTCGCCACTGACGGCTACCGAGCGCATCTCGCGACGCGTGGCGATCGGCAGGAGGTGATGCTGGGCTACTCGGACTCGACCAAGGAGTCGGGCGCGCTGGCGTCGGCGTGGATGCTCTTTGGGGCACAGGCGGCGCTGGTCGAAGGTGCGCGACGCCAGGGCGTGGAGCTGACCCTCTTTCACGGCCGGGGCGGGGCGATCGGCCGTGGCGGAGGTCCGATGACGCGCGCCGTGATCGCCCAGGCGGCAGGATCAGTCGACGGCCGCCTGAAGCTGACCGAGCAGGGTGAGGTCGTCGCCGATCGCTACGTCAACCCGCAGATCGCGCTGCGCCATCTTGAGCAGCTGACCTTCGCCACGCTCGAGGCGTCTGCGCCGCGCTCCGCTGCGCTGCCGGCGCGCGCGGCTGAGGTCATGGACGAGCTCGCGGCGACGGCGCGCGCGGCGTATCGCGGACTGGTCTGGGAAACCCCTGAGTTCGAGTCGTATTTTGGCCAGGCGACACCGATCGCGGAGCTGTCCGCCCTGTCGATCGGATCGCGCCCGGCGGCGCGCGGTGCGACAAGCGAGGCGCCGCGGCTCGAGTCGCTGCGCGCCATACCGTGGGTATTTGCATGGTCGCAGTCGCGCACCAACCTGCCCGCGTGGTTCGGAACGGGCACGGCATTGGCTGCGTTTCGTGACGTGCACGGCGCAGCGGGTCTGCGGACACTGCGTTCGCTGTACGAGGAGTGGCCCTTCTTGAGCGCCGTGCTCGACACGGCTGAGATGGTCCTGGCCAAGGCTGACATGGCCGTCGCCGCACGCTACGCGTCACTGGCCTCCGGCCCTGGCGCGCGCGACCTGTGGGACCGGATCAGGAACGAGTACGAGTCGTCGGTCGAACAGATCCTCGCCGTCACCGGTCGCGAGCGATTGCTCGACAACATGCCCGTGCTGCAGCGCTCGATCGGGCTGCGCAACCCGTATGTCGATTCACTGTCCGAGCTGCAGGTGCTGTTACTGGCACGGCTGCGCGCGCTGCCGGCCGACGATGCGCAGCGCGCGGAGCTGCTCCGCCTCGTCCATCTGACCGTCAGTGGCGTCGCCGCGGGCCTGCAAAATACGGGCTGACGTGATGAAGTTGAGCGCGCGCAGCACCATCAAAGACGTGCGACAGCACGAGAGGGCTATGCTCAATGCGCATGCTGCCCTGCACCGCAGACGACGTTTTGTGATTTCAGCGGAGTTAGCCAGATGCCGACGTATCTAGACACCCATCGCCACGTTCCGGGGCTGACCGCGGACGCTGTCGCGGCGGCGCACCAACGTGATCTTGAAGTTGGGCCCCAGTACGACGTGCGTTACGTCCGCTACTGGTTCGATGAGGCGACCGGCCGCGTCTATTGCCTGGTCGAGGCGCCCAGCGCGGAACTCGCCAACCAGGTCCACGCTGAGGCGCACGGCCTGCTGGCCGACGAGATCGTCCCGGTCCAGGAAGGCAGCTAGCCGCCTGCGGGACACTGTCCCGGGCCTCAGCCAACCAGACTCGTCAGCGACCGGCGAGGGCTGCAGCGTCCATAACCGCGTCGTCAAGGCTTGACGCGCGTCCTTCGCGCCAGGCGCGCTGGAACCGATCACTGCCCAATGCGTTCTGCAGCGTGGCGAGCTGCTGGTCGATCTGCGCTTGATCCTTGAGCGACAGTCGCGCCCCTGTGCGCTCGCGCATGGCCGAAGCGGCGGCAAGGATGCGCGCGGCCCGATCGGCATCATCGGCAGTGGCTGCACCAGAGATGCGCTCGAGCGCTGCGCAGATGCCCTGCGAATCGCCCAGACGGCAGCGGATGCGCAGCGCGTCGTAGATGAGGCCGCGCGCGGTCGCGTCATCGCCCTGGGCAGAAGCCAGCTCGGCGAGCAAGGTCATGACGCGCGCCTCGCCACGCTCATCGCCGGTGTCGCGGTAGATCGTGAGCGCCCGCTGATACCGGTCGCGGGCCAATTCGTGATCGCCATGACGCGCGGCGGACTGGCCGTAGCTGCCCAGCGCATACGCCGATGCCCACGCGTCGCCCTTGTCGCCGACAGCTTCCAGTGCCTTCTCGTAGTAGCCCTTGGCCGCCTCGTAATCGCCCTGTCGGTCGGCCACGTCGGCCAGGTTCACCAGCGCGAACGGCACCCCCTGTGGATCGTGGTCGCCGGACAGCTCGACTACTTGCTCATATAGCACGCGAGCCCGCGCGGGATCACCGCTGTGGAGCGTGGCGTTGGCCAGGTTGTTCAACCCATAGCGCACGCTCGAGGCATTGCCCAGCTCCTGGTGGAGGCGCAGGCTCTGCTCGTGGTAGCGCACGGCGGCGACGTGATCGCCCTGTGCCGCGGCCAGGATCCCGGCACCCGTCAGCGCGTCGGCGCGGAGCGGCGAGATGTCTGCGCTGAGGGCCAGGACTCGGTCGAGCCACTGACGTCCTTCGACGAGGTAGCCGCGAATCTCCCAGAAGCGCCATAGCCCGGCAACGAGCTCGAGGGCCGCGGCAGCGCCGCCGGGCTCCGTGATGCTCCACGCCAGCGCGGCGCGCAGGTTGTCGTGCTCAGCCTCCAGCCGATCCAGCCAGGGTGCCGATTCCGGGCCGCGGAAGAACGCCGGCGCCGCCTGGCGCACCAGCTCCAGGTACCAGTCGCGGTGACGCGCGTACGCGCCTTCCGACTCGCCTGCCTCGAGCGAGCGTTCGCGCGCGTAGCCGCGCACCGTCTCCAGGATGCGGTACATGTCCGCCTGGCGGAAGACGAGCGACTTCTCGACCAGGCGCGTCAGGTGGTCGAGCACCTCAAATGTTTCGACTTCGCCCGCTGCGCACACCGCCTCGGCGGCCTCGAGCGTGAACACCCCGGAGAAGACGGAAAGCCGCCACAGAACGGCGCGCTCCTCGTCGGGAAGCAGGTCGAAGCTCCAATCGATCGCGGCACGAAGGGTCTGGTGGCGAGGCATGACCGTGCGGCTGCCACCGGTCAGGAGTCGGAAGCGATCGTCCAACCGCTCGGCGATTTGCTGGACCGTCAGTGCCCGCACACGGGCCGCGGCGAGCTCGATGGCCAGCGGGATTCCATCAAGTCGGCGACAGATCTCGACGACCGCCGATGCGTTGCCGGCGGAGATCTCGAAGGTTGGATCGGCCGCGCGGGCTCGCTCACAGAACAGGCCAACGGCCTCAAACTCGTCGGCCAGTCGTTCAGGAGGAATACGAGTGTCGGCCGGCAGCGTCAGCGAGCGGACCGGATAGAGCCGCTCGCCGCTGACGCCCAACGCCTCGCGACTAGTGGCCAGGATGCGCAGGCCCGGGCACGTCCGCAGCAGGCTGTTGGCCAGCCGCGCGCAGTCGCCGATGAGGTGCTCGCACGTGTCCAGGACGAGCAGCATCTCGCGGCTGCGGATGTGGCCCAGGAGCGCCTCGTTGGCGTCAGCGTCGGACTCCTTGGCAACGCCCAGGGCGATGGCCACTTCCTGCGGGACGAGGCTGCCGTCGGTCAGCGTCTCAAGCTCGACCAGCCAAGCACCGTCAACGAACGTGTCAAGCATCTCTGCCGCGAGTTGCAGGGCGAGGCGTGTCTTACCCACGCCGCCCGGGCCGGTCAGGGTCACCAACGGCGCCTGCGAGATGAGCTGGCGGACTTCGGTCAGGTCGCTCTGTCGGCCAACGAACGTGCTCAGGTTGCGCGGCAGGTTGTTGGGCAGTGTCGTCAGCGAGCGCAGCGGCGGGAACGCGCGCGGCAGGCCCTCAGCGCTGAGCTGGTAGAGGTGCTCAGGCTCGGCCAGGTCCTTCAACCAATGCTGGCCCAGGTCGGTCAGCGATAAATCCGGAGGTAGCTCAGTGCCGACGAGGTCGCGCGTCGTCTGCGAGAGCAGGATCTGGCCGCCGTGGCCGGCCGCGGCAATGCGCGCGGCGCGATGGACGTCCATGCCGAAGTATCGCGTCCGGGTGCTGACCGGCTCGCCCGTGTGCAGGCCCATGCGCGCGCGCACGAGCGCGCCGGCGGGCCATGCGTGCTGCACCATCTCACGCTGCGCCTCAACGGCCGCGATTGCGGCACGGCGCGCGCTGGGGAAGCTGTGGAAGAGGCCGTCGCCGGCGCGATCGACCTCCGCGCCGCCATTGCGCTCGAACACGCCGCCGACCAGCGCGTAATAGTCGTCGAGCAGCTGGCCGTACTCGTCGTGCAGCTGGTTGAGGAGGCGCGTCGACCCCTCGATGTCGCTGAACACGAAGGTGACCGTCCCTCCGACGAGGGGAGCTGCGCCGGTATTGAGGTTGTCGTTGGTCTCCACGGTCACCCGATCGTAGCGCCACCAGTTCAGAGCGAGTCGCTGAACCGCTCGCGGTCGATGGAGAGTGGCGCTGCTTCCGCTATCAGACCAACACGAGAAAGGCGTCGATCTGCAGAGTGTTGGTCGAATACTTCTTGACGATTTTGACGGTGTGCTGGCCGGCCGACTTCCATGCCACGCTGAAGACCACCCGCCGCGGGTCACCCGTAGTACCGACCAGGACTGTCTTTAATAGCTTGCCGTCGACGTACACCGCCGCACTGGCACCTCCCGTACGTGGCGCGATCCAGGCGAAAGCCCGTCCGGTGAAGGTGAACTTGGCGAATGCACCGGCGGCGGTCGCGCTACGCAACTTTCCGCCAAGCGCGGAATTGATCGAACTTGTCTTCCAGCTGCCCGAGTATGAAATGGGCGAGCCGTTCTCCTGGACAACCGACAGACTGAAGGGCGATGACGTCTGCCACGAAGTGGGATTGCCGTCGCTGTCACTGGAGCGAACGCGGTACTGATTTGTTGTCCCCGGCGAGAAGCTTTGAGTCGTCAGCGTTGTGAGTGGCCTAGGTAGGGTGACGCTCGACCAAGAGCTGCCCTGCTTCCGCTGCAACGTATATGTGGCCGCTTGGGCACTGCCCGCCCACTGCAATTCGGTCAGCGCACTGGTGTTCGATGTGCTCGTGAGACCGGTGCCCGGGGATGTTTGGCTCACCTGGGAGTCGAGCGCAAAAGCCGGCACCGGGACGGTCGACAGAGGAATGGAGCGATCGACAACAACGAGGGCGTCGAACTGCCTGAGCCTGCCGGTCTCAGTGGTGATCAGGATTCGGATCGTGCGCATCCCATCGTCGGCCGAGTAGCCGTAGTGGCTGTCCGTCAGTGACCACGGCACCGTCGCCGTTGTCTGCGACGGACCCCAAGCGACTGGCATGGACAGTCCGTCCTCGTCTGAGCCCGCGACGCGAACGCTGGCAACCCCTTCCGGAGGCAGCACGTCAAGCGTGATCGTCAGGTCGACCGATGTCTTGGCCGTATATGACGGATTGGGCGCAACTTGGGCAGGGTCTCCGTCAACCTTGAGGTTGCCCGGAGCGTCTTCGCCGACGTAGCGGATCGAGTCGCTCATGGGTGCTGACCAGTTGCCTGCTTCGTCCTCCCACATTGCGTACACCGTCTTCAACCCGCCGTCGGCGTTGACGTTGTTATACGGGTCGGCGAGGGGCTGCCAGGGCAGCGAGATACTGGCCGGATCCGACGTGAATGGCATGACGAAGTACTGCGTGCCGTTATTGGATAGCGCCACGTGGCTGATCGTTCCGCCACTGGCCAGCGAGTTGTCCGTGACCGAACCGTTGATTTCCTGGTCCGGCACCGACGCGCCCCACATGTCGCCAAAATTGGCCGCGCCCGCATCGATCGTGATGGATCCAGCCGGCGGCGCCGTATCGAGCACGATCGCGTCGGAATAGACGCCCGACAAAGAGTCGGCAGTGCGCAGCTGAGCGTAGACGGTGCGCGTGCCGTCAACGCCGTCAGCCAGCGTCCAGTCCGCCTTGATCCCGACGTCCTGAGTCTTGGTTATTCCAACGTCTACGCCGTCAACGAGCGCCCCGCCGGCCGTAACCGGGCTGTTCGAGAGGCGTATTCCGGTCACATCCTCGCCACTCTCGGTGTTCGCCGCGAAGATCGTGACCGAGGTATGCCGAACGCTGAAGCGTCCGCCCTCGATGACGATGCCAGCCGTCGGTGGGACGGATGTCCCGTTGTTGACTGTCGTAGTTGGTCCGCTCGCGGTGCCGTGACTCGGGTCGTCGGGAACGAACCGGAGAAACACCTCAAGTGGACCAGGCGGCAGAACGTTCGGAGCCGCGCACGTATCCCCGGACCTGCATTCCGCATGCACGCTGCCGTCGATAACGAGCTCAATGAGGCCGCTTCCACCGCCCACCGCGGTGCCCGTGGCGCCAAACTGGATGTCCTGTCCGGGATCTGCCCAGGTGATGTGCGTTGCGGAGATTGTCGGCGTCAGCCCGGTCACCGTAATTCTTGACCGAGTCGGGGACGTGCTGGCGAGGAAGCCTGTCGTGCCGAGAAATTGGGCCTGCCACCAGTACGTTCCAGGGTCCAGCGTCACGCCGCTTGGAACACTCGCAATGCCGTTGTTGCGGACCGGGTACGTGTGATCCCAGAGGACGGACCCACCGCTCACGGAGGTCCACGCCGTCAAGCGCATGTTGCCGCCGCCGGGGTCCGGCGAAACGCGTGATGAGACTGTGAAGACCGTATCCGTTGAGCCTGAAGACGGGCCGACCCCGACGATCGTCGACGTTGCGACAGCTGCTTCCAACACAGTGTTGCTGTGATGGGACGGAGTGCTATAGCCCAGGGTGGCAGTGGCCGCCGGGAACATCGCAGCCGCGAGCACGAGCGCCACGAGAATCGTGCGTGATATCGATGCCACCGCGGCCGCCCTCCCCAATTTTCCCCCGTTCGCGTCCGGGCCAGACGCGCCGTGATGCGAGGCACCATCGTTCGGCGGTGCGATCCTAGCGGCGACCTCGCGCTCGCGCCAGTGCCATCCGGCACATCCGCGGTTGCCAACCTAACAACCGTTAGTTAGACTGCGCAAACTGATGACCGCGACGCCAGAAACCCCGCGCCGACTGCAGATCGAAGAAGCTGCGTCCGAGCTGTTTCGTGAGCGGGGCTACTCGGCCACGAGTGTGCGCGACATCGCCCAGGCACTCAACCTCCAGGGCGGCAGCCTGTACGCGCACATGGCGTCGAAGGAAGATGTCCTGTGGTCAATCGTCATCCGCGCGGCTGATCGGTTCAACTTGGAAGTCGGCCCAATCGCCAGTGGCGACGCCGAGCCGGCCGCCCGATTGCGCGACATGATCCGCGCCCACGTCGGTGTCGTGACGGTCATCCAGCAGGATGCGGCGGTGTTCCTGCACGAGTGGCGCTTCCTGTCCGTGGAGCGCCGCGATGAGATTTCCGCTCGACGCGACGCTTACGAGCAACTTTTCCGAACCGTCATCAGCCAAGGCGTTGCCGCCGGTGAGTTTCGCCAGGTGGATGCGCGCCTGGCCGCCGCCGCGATCCTGTCCGCGCTCAACGGCATCGCCACGTGGTACTCACCCGCTGGCCCGCTCACGAAAGATCAGATCGCCGACCAGCACGCCGACCTATTCCTCCACGGACTCGCGACGCCCGCCACGGAGACCGACCAATGACCGACCCGATTTCGCTCGCCCCGATCCTGGCGCCGGAGGACCGGCCCACCCCGCTCTTCGCCGACGACAGCCTGACCCACGAGGAGCGCTACAACCTCTTCGTCGAGCACGTCCACGGCGGCAAGAAGGTCGAGGCGCGCGACTGGATGCCCGACGAGTACCGCCAGAGCGTGGTGCGCTTCGTCGAGATGCACGCCAACAGCGAGCTGATGGGAGTGCTGCCGGAGCGGGAGTGGATCATGCGGGCGCCGACTCTGAAGCGAAAGCTGGCGCTCACCGCCAAGGTGCAGGATGAGTGCGGCCATGCCCAGCTGCTGTATCGCGTGGCGGAGGACCTGGGTAAGTCGCGCGAGCAGATGTACGCGGACCTGCTCGACGGCAAGACCAAGTTCCACAACGTCTTCCACTACCCCACGGTGTCGTGGGGCGACGTGGGCATCATCGCCTGGCTCGTGGACGCCGCCGCGATCGTTGCCCAGCAGGCGCTGCGCGACTCCAGCTACGGCCCGTACAGCCGGACGATGAAGAAGATCTGCTGGGAGGAGTCGGTCCACATCATGCACGGCCGGGACGTGGTCGTGACGATGATGAATGGCTCGCAGATGCAGCGCGACATGGTCCAGGAGGCGCTCGATCGATGGTGGGGGCCGCTGATGCAGATGCACGGGCCGCGCACGGATCCGGCCAAGGACCGCGACCTGTACTGGCGCATCAAGGAGAAGACGGGCGAGCAGCTGCGCCAGGAGTTTCTGTCGACGTACGTGCCGCGGCTGTGGGAGATCGGGCTCTTTCCGCCTGATCCGGAGCTGCGCGAGGATCCGGAGTCGGGCGAGTGGCGCTATACGGAGCCGGACTGGCAGGAGCTGCGCAATGTGGTCACCGGCCACGGCCCCAAATCACAGGAGCGACTCGACTTCCGACGTCTCAACCACGACCAGACCGCGTGGGTGCGCGCCACGATCCTGGCTCCCGCTCGGGCCACCGCCAGCGCCTCGGCCGCCTGAGTCTGATTCCGATATGACCTCGGCACTCTCGCCAGATTTGGAGCGCTACGGCCGGCCTGGAAGCCACGGTGCCAGGCAAATCGCGCGATTTCATGCCGCCCAAGCGTCGACACAGGCGTCAGCAGCGGAATTCGGGTCGATCAGGCCTGCGAAACCTGCCAATGCGGCCGGGAGTGCCGATATCAAATCGGATCGTGGCGCGCGAAGTGCCTCTCTCGCCCGGGGCGAGTGGCGATGACTGACGAGCAGCGGCCGGCGGAGGGGCGGCGCGACGACGCCGGCAAGCTTGGCGATGGGGCGGACCCACAAGTTTGGGAAGTCTTCCGCCAGGAGAAGGACGGCGACGCGATGCGCCACTCCGGCAACGTCCGCGCGCCCGACCGTGAGTTGGCCATGCATTACGCCCGTGAGCTGTACAGCCGGCGCAACGAGAGCGTCAGGCTGTGGGTCGTGCCGCGGACGGAGATCACGGATCTGTCCGACCCGGATCTGCTCCAGCCGCCTCTCGACCGCTCGTTCAAGAAGCCGGGCGGCTACGTCATGCGCGACAAGCTCGAGATCGCCAAGAAGCGCGCTGCCAGGGACGCCGCCCACGCTGCCGACGGAACCGCCGAATGATCGCCGCAAGCGCAGGCGACAGAGCCGCTGAATGACGACTGAAGCCCGACTCCCGACTCGCCAGCTCATCCAGCCGGACCTGCCCGTCTTTGACGCCTCGGCGCTCGACCCGGAGCTGCGCGCGGCGATCGCCGACCTGCTGCTGACGATGGCCGACGACGAGTTCGTGATCGGCTTCCGCGACAGTGAGTGGACGGGTGTTGCGCCAATGCTCGAGGAGGACGTGGCGTTCTCGTCGATCGCCCAGGACGAGATCGGCCACGCGCGCCTGCTGTACGAGATGCGCGCGGCGCTGACCGGCGAGAACGCTGACCGGCTCGCCTTTCATCGGACGCCAGAGCAGTACGTCCACGCTCGGCTCCTCGACCAGCCCAAGCAGGGCTGGGGGTTCACGATCACCCGCCGCTGGCTGTACGACACGGCCGACTCGGTTCGTCTGATGGGTCTCGCTCACTCGAGCTTCGCACCGCTCGCGGACATCGTCGCCAAGATCCGGCGCGAGGAGCGTTACCACCTGATGCATCTCGATGCCTGGCTCGAGCGCCTGGGCACGCATCACGGCAAGCCGCGCGGCAAGGTTCTCTCTGCGCTCAAGTACCTCAACCCGATCGCGCCGTCGGTCTTTGCGCCACTCCCCGGCGAGGAGCTGCTCGTCGCCGCCGGTGTTCTCTCCGCGCCAATGTCCGAACTCGCGGCGCGCTGGCGGACGGAGGCAAACGCCCGACTGTGCGCCCTGAACCTGCGTCCGATCCCGGACGGCCTGCCACCCGCGGATGGTCGGGAACGCGCAGTTCCGGACGAGTCCTTCGTGTGGCTGTGGAACGAGTTCACGTCTGTCGCGCGACTCGAGGAGGGCGCCGAGTGGTAGCGCCACACATGAGCACGCGCCCGCTCGAATCGGCGGTGTGGGCGGCCCTGCACGATGTTCACGATCCGGAGATTCCGACGGTCTCCGTCGTCGACCTGGGCGTCGTTCGCAGCGTCGAAGCCGATGACGGGCGGATACGCGTCGAGCTGCTGCCAACGTTCGTTGGCTGCCCTGCGATCGACGTCATGCGCGAGTCCGTCGAGGTGCGACTCAGCGAATTCGCTGATGAGGTCAGCGTCGAAATTTCGTTCGCCGAGCCATGGACCACCGAGCGCATCACTGACGCGGGCCGCATAGCGCTGCGCGCCGCCGGCTTCGCACCGCCGCCGCCGCGCAGCGCAAACCCTGACCTGTTCCTGTCAATTTTGCCCAGCCCGCCGGTCGGGGAGTGCCCATACTGCGGTTCGCGGAATACGTCGCTGGAGAACGCGTTCGGCCCGACCTTGTGCCGAGCGATCTACCACTGTGCGGATTGCCGCCAACCGTTCGAGCAGTTCAAGGAAGTCTGACCCTCGCCCCTGGTACGTGAAAGGGCGCGGACCTCGCGGTCCGCGCCCTGAGCATGGGGGATCCGCGCCTACTGCGCGGTCACATAGATCTCCTGCGTCCAGTCGCAGTTGGACTTGGTCCCTGCGTGTCGGGAACGGGAAGTTCGCCTTGCCCCCCGAAGCAAAGTCACTGTAGTCGAACTGTTGGGAGAAACGCGTGATACATGCCGTTTGCAATGCGGATGGAATATAGGTCGGAGGCAAGCCACAGTCAGCGGAAACATCCGATGGGATGGCCAGAACCCCGTCGACTCTGAATGTCTGCCCAGGTCGCAGATTGAACGTGTACTCATTCACCAGAGGAACCGTATAACTGTGTTGGGAGTTCAGCGCGAGTATGTGACATTCAGGCAGGCCGGTAACGTGAGTGCTAAAGAAGCTCGAGGGCGCATCGTTCGCGTCTGACAGAAGGATGCGATTAGTCGCTAGGTGGCTACCAACACCGGGGGGTGTCAGGGTATAGAACCACATCAGCCCAAATGGAAATGGATCTGCGACCGTCGTTAAGAAGACTATTGATCGTAAGCGTTTCCACGCTGATCGTGACGCTCCTATCAGCGATAAGCGGACAAGAAGGCGGATCGGCCTTTATCTCCGGTCCGTCGAGCGTGCCGTCGTCGTCAGTATCCGGATCGGTAGCATCCGTCGGCTGAGTCAATCCTGCCACCGTGCCGCACGCAGGCGACTGAATCACCTGCACGACTAGAGGTTGCAAGCTAGACCAAGGCTGCAGTATTCCCCCAGTGGTATGCGTTCGGTACTGCCAGGTATAGGCCTTCCCGGCCTGAAGAGGAGTCGCGACAGGCGCTGACGGTAATTGAGACGTATCACCGTACGTAATCAAGACTGAAGAAGTCAGCGGATCGACGCTGTGCAGTGGAACATGCCACATGATATTGCTCGAGGCATCGAAGACCTCCAGCTCCCAAAGGTTGAATTCCGCGGCGGTGAAAGCCATGTCAGGCGTTGTATCAGCCACGCCATCTGTTCGAGTGGCTTCTTCGAAATCGGTGGCCCCGTCACTGTCTGTATCAGACGAGTTCGGGTTTGTGAGAATGTGGCGTGGGTGAGGCTCTGTTCCAACCAGCACCGAATAGCCAGTCACCAGCTCTTGTTTGTCATTCAATCCGTCCCCGTCGGTGTCCCTGCGGGTTGGATCGCTGCCGTATTGCTTCGACGCCGTTGCATTGATTACATAGCCGGGGTTGCCGTCCCCTAGGCCCTGGAGCTGTGCGAAGTCGGCATATTCGTCGAAGTCGGACAGCCCATCGCCGTCGGTGTCGACCTTGTTGGGATCGGTACCGATTACCTGTTCTGCCAAATCGGGTAGGCCGTCACCATCGCTGTCTGGACGACTCGGATTCGATCGAACGAGATACGGTGTTCCGCCGTTCACGGACACATTCCAACCAAGGACCGCTTCGCCGTAGTCAGTCAAGCCGTCTTGGTCTGAGTCCTTGTTTTCGGCTGCATCGCCGGGCTCGGTTGGGTCTCCTCCCAGGTCTCGTTCCCGTCCGTCGGCCACCAGATCATTGTCTGTATCCGCCCGAAGCGGGTCGGTGACAACGATGTGGCCCGGGTGTATAGCGTCATTCGCCAGATTCTGCATTGCCGAGCGGGGTGTTGTTGAGGTCCGCGTTGTTGATCACACCGTCCGGGCCTGGCAGAACCACGATTCCACCTGCTGCAACTGGGCCGCCTACCCGAACCCTTTGGACGTCGTCGCCGGTGGCACTCGAGTCAACTCGGCCAACGCAGCCCGCAACTCCCTGCAAGGTGTCGTCATAGGAACAGGCGGTGCCGCCGTCGCGGATGGAAAGCGCGACCGTGTACCCCATGACTTCGTCGTAGTCGGTAACACCGTCGCCATCGGTATCAGGTGAAGTCGGATTGCTCGATGGCTGGGCCTGCTTCAACGAGGTCGTGGACGCGTAGGCGTCGTCCCCGCCCCAATCCGTGTCTATCTTGCCGTTCGGCCCTGGTCCGATGATTGGCGTGCCATAGGAGAGCAGTGGAGCATCGGGCTTGAGCAAAGGATCGTGGAAGAGGCTCGGAACGATCCAGACGTCGTCGCCCGCGAGGGTGCTGTCCACTCGGCCGTTGGACCCGGCGATTATTTCGATCGCATCGATCTTCGATACCGGATCCGCCACTGGTGGACACATGGCATCCTGTCGCGGATCCACGCCATCGTCGTTGAGCTGCGCGGCCGGCGCCAGCGAAGAGGGCGCGCAGAATGGACGGAGGTTCTCCTCTTGCGGATCGAGTAGACCATCACCATCCGAGTCCGGCAGTCTGGGACTGGAGTAAACCTGCGCCAAGATCCCGTTCTCGGAGACCTTCCAGCCGACAGCCACCTCGGCGTAATCACCAATCCCGTCGCGATCCGTGTCCCTAGAGTCACGGATGCCGTCCGAACCCTTAGTGGGGTCAGCGACGAGAAAGCCTGGATGTCCGGCGGTGGGCTTGACCACGGTCCCAAACGTGTCGTTCTGGTAGATGTCTGCCTGGCTATCGGTAGAACCAGCCAGCTGCTCTTGGCGTGAATCCAGCCCGTCTTCGTCCAAGTCCTGGACGAAGACGAGATAGAAGTCCTTGCCCGGCCGAGCGATCAGCGATCCGAAATCCGCACTCGCAGACTGGTTGTTTTCGCCAATCACCACGACCCATTTGCGGCCGAAGTCGCCGTTGTGGAAGCTCCCGACCCGTACTAGCCGCTCGACGCCATCGTTATCGATGCTCGTCTCGTATCCCGACACGACCTCTGCTACGTCATCTCCAATGACGTTCGAGTCGAGAACTCCATTTGGGCCCGGTGACACGACGACGGTATCTGGCATGAGACCAGTCGTACCGACAGGCACGGCCTGGATGTCGTCACCCAGGGCCTTGCTGTGAGCTGTTCCGCTCGTGGCCCACACCAATTCCATCCGCTGTGGACTGGTTCTTCTTCAGGCCAAGGGTTTTCTGCAGCACGTAGTCGAGCGGCAAGCCCACGGCTGAACCATCGCCGTTGAATCCACCGACGTAGTCATCGCCGGCGCTTTCGACGCGAGTACCGGCCGCATGATCGCTTTGAACAGCAGACGCCGGAATGGTGCAGCCAGCCTGAGCGCAAGCTGCCAGCATGATCTGTGTACCGGTCACGTCGGAGCTTCCAACGTGATCTATCTGGACGACCTCATCGTTGGGTTCCGCGCCCAATCGAATCCAGTCGCCGTCTTGCAGGCCAATGGCTGAAGCAACTTCGATTGACATGGCACCCGCGGTTGCTGCCGTAGCCAGTGTCGTCCGCTTGGGAGTGCCGGCGCCCTCTCCAAGGTGGTCAGGATTTGCCTGAAGGTTCGTTGCTACCAGATAGTTCTGAAGCGTCCCGTCGCCAGAATCGATAAATACTCCGGCTGTTCGATCACGCGCCACCTGATTTGTGAATGTCAGATGCCTGCCTTGGTCATCAGTCATGGTGAAGTTTGACACCGTGAAGACAAGCGACTGCGGATCCTGCATCAGATGCTCGATAAGCGTCTGATAGATGTCTGTGTTGGAGAACAACACCGGACCACGGGTCTTGTTGAACGGACCCAAGTCGAAAGCTTGTGTCGCGATCCTAGTGATCAGGTCTCGGTTGGGAATTAGGGTTGCAACAGGTATCAGAGCGTATGTCGATGATGGGTCTCGCTCAGACACCGTAATTTCGACGTTTGACATCGAGAACGCGATGTTACCCGTATTCGCAATCGTGACGGCTGCGGTCAGCGAAGCCCCAGCTATCTCCCGCGATACGCTCGAGGTCGAGGAAAGCTCAGACCCGCGCTCCAGCGTCTGCTGGTATGCCTGTTGGGCAGCCTGCATCGATGCAGAACTGAACTCTTCAACGTCGCTTCCGTTGTACTCGCCGTGGACTCTGAAGAACAGCGCCTCTTCTGGATAGAGCATCAAGATCGGCATCCGTTCCGTCTCGCGTTCCGAACTCAGCCCATGCAGAACCAGCATGCGTCATAGGTAGTCGTATTCGAGGTCGACGAATTCGTTTCTGTTTCGAGTGTCGCGTCTGTCGTGTAGTCGGTGCTCGTGGCCTTGCCCGTTTCGTCGACGTATGAGAACCGCTGGTCGAGTTGAAGACGGACATTGCTAATCGATATCTGCTGATCTGGTATATCGGCGACCAGAGGATTGCGGTTGCGCGAGAACAGCTCATCGCCGTCGTTGATCTGATCGCCGTCAGTATCGGCGAGCAGCGGCGACGTGCCCAGCCACGTGTATTCATACCCGTCGCTGATTCCGTCGGCGTCCGTGTCAGCGTCGGCCGGGCTGCTGTATATGACGTTCCATTCGAAGTTGTCGTTGACCAGGTCGCCATCTGTATCCGGGCTTCGTGGATCGCTCCCGGCTTGCTTCTCGGACGCATCGTCGAGACCGTCGTTGTCAGTGTCACTGTTGTACGGATCACTGGTGACGTCGCGCTGCTTCGTGGTGCCATCGGCGTAGTGGATGGTGATGGTGTAGCCGCGTTGTTCGTCGGCGTCCGTGATGCCGTCACCGTCTGAGTCCTGTTGATTGCCAAAACCCGCACCGTAGCCACGGAAGGTCGTCGAGCTCGGATCGCTGGGCAAGGTTCCGGATGGGGCTGCAAGTGGAGTGCCAGCCAGGTCAACGAGATCCGTGACCTTGAGCGTGTACTGGATCTCAGACTGTGGAAGGGTGGTGAGTTTCACGGTCGTGAGGTCAGGCCGCTCAACTTCCGCGCTCAACACCTGAACGGTGGACGCGCCCTGCGTTGCCGTAATCCGATAGTGACTGGCGAGTTCGGCCTTGCGTGGATCAACGGCTTTCGAGAACTGAACGAGGATTTCTGTCGCGCTGGTCGCGGCGGCATTGGAGACACGCAGGTCGACGCCGGACGTGTCCGTCTGGCCGATGACGATGAAACCATTGTCGTAGTCAGCGCTGCCGACGCCGTTAGAGACGGTCACAGAGTGGTAGCCGTTCTTGAGCGTGCCGGGGACCTTGAACGAGACGCTGCCCGTGGACGCATTCGGTGTTCCGGCCCAGCCTGTGATCGTCGCGGCGGCGCCGTCCATTAACACCTTGCCCTGGAGCTGTCCCGAGGAACGCAGCCTGAAGGGACACCAGGCTGCCTGCCTTGCCGATAGCCGGCCGTCATGCTCGGGTTCATTGGTGGACGAGCTGAAAAGACCGTCGGGCCGGTTTTCTTGAGCGTGCTACCCCACTTGACCATCACGTGGTAGTCGCCGGCCTTGGCAACGCCATTGAGCATGGCCGTAATTTGAGTTGCCGTGACCGTCTTCACGACGAGTTTCGCGGAAGTCCCGAACAGCCCGGTCGGCTTTAGCACCACGGACGGAGCGGTCGCGCGTTTCAGGTTGGTGCCGGTGATTGTGAAAGTGCTGCCCGTGGTCCCTTCGATGGGTGTGTTCGCCGAGATCGTCGGTGCGCCCGCCGCAAGGGTGGGGGCCACGAACGGCCGTGCAAAGCCGCTCAGGACCAGAGACACCGTGATGACAATGAACGCGATGCCGCGCCTGGTCTTGAGTCGCCTGCCCGGGCGACGTTCACGACCGAACTGGAAGTACGACAAAACAAGGCGCAAACACGCCCATATCGACGCCATTGAAGGCTCCTCATCCCTCGGACCGCCCACGTCGAACGCCCGGCCCACAAACGTGGTCAGCGTGACGCGATGGCTTCGGGCCGCCATCCGCCGACACGCACGCGCCGCCGACTTACGTCCTCGCGGTGGGGCCCCTCGCCACGCCGCGATGACGCGAACCTAGCAGGTCGCACGATGCCCGAATAGAGGGCAAAATCTGGTTCACTGCGCCCGCCGTCACGCTCGCAAACTGTCGATACTTAGAAGGCAGCGAGCGAGGAATCGCTCAACGTTCACCACAAACAGCAACAGCCAACGGAGGTCTGATGATCCGCGACCGGTTTGCGCTGGCGTTCCTGGGCGTCACGGTCGGCTTCTTCACGACCCTGGCCGCGGTCGCCAACCTCGACGTCGTGCCGCGCAACATCGACATCGTCGTGCTGTGGTTGGTCGGGCTGCTTCAGCTGGGTCTGCTGCTGACGTGGATCTTCGTGCCCCGTCTGCCGCGCTGGATCGTGGCCGGCTGGGGCTTGATCCTGGTCGCTGCCGGAGTCGGCGTGATCATCACCGCCCCAGTTCCGGAGGGAGCGTCGACAGTTCCGTGGGGGCTGGTCGGGCTCGTGGTCGGTGGCATCGTGACGATCATCCTGGCCGCGGTTCACTCTCCGAGCGAGTCGGACACGGTCAGCTAGGGACCTGCGGCGCGCGCTCATCGGCGGCGCAAACGCGGTTTGGCTATCCTCCACCTTCGTAGAGGAGGATGATCGCCGTGAGATTTCGCACGCCAATGGCGCTACTCGCTGTCGCACTGTTGCTGACGGCCTGTGGTGGGCCTCTCGCCAGCGCACTGCCGAGCAGAGGGCCAAGCACCGCGCCGAGCGCCGAGGCGCCCTCGGCCAAACCCACTGACGAGGCAACCGCCAAGCCGACCAAGGAGGCGACAACGGCGCCGACCGAAGCGGCGACCGTAGAGCCGACAGAGGCGACGACGCCCAAGCCGACTGAAGCGGCGACAACTGCGCCGACCGCGCCGGCAACGGAAGTTCCGCCGACTGCCCTGCCCAGCCCGTTGGCCGTATGCGGCCCGATCGAGTCACTCTCGACCAAGACCCCCGGCCGGCTGACACTGAGCACTGACAATCCCGCGTTCCCGCCCTGGTGGGGCGGCGACCCGACCGTCCAGTATCCCAACGAGCCTGCCGGTGGCGATGACTGGGAAGTCAGCGACCCGTACAGCATGGAAGGCTTCGAGAGTGCCACCGCGTACGCAATCGCGAACGCGATGGGCTTCACGCCGGACCTCGTTGACTGGATTCCGAACGCGGTCTTCGAGCAGGCCTTCGCGCCCGGTCCCAAGCAGTTCGACTTCCACATGGCGCAGATCTCGATCCGGCCCAAGCGCGCGCTTGCGGTGGACTTCAGCGATCCCTATTTCGCGGCCAACCAGGCGGTTTTGGCGCTCGCGTCAAACGCTGATATTGCCGCGGTGCAGAACATCAACGACCTGAAGGCGTTCAAGCTGGGCGCAGCGTCCAACACGACGAGCTTCGACTTCATCGACCAGGTCATCCAGCCGACAGTCGAGCCGGCGGTCTACCAGGACAACACGGCAACACTGACGGCGCTCAAGAACGGCCAGGTCGACGGCATCGTTGTCGACCTCCTGACCGCGTTCTACATGCGCGACGCTCAGCTCGCGGGTGATCCCGAGGGCAAGGTGGTCGGCCAGTTCAGCCCTGACCTGCAGGCCGATAACGTCGGCGCAGTGCTGCAAAAGGACAGCCCTCTAACGCCATGCGTCAACCAGGCGCTGGCAGCCATCAAGGCCGACGGGACGCTCCAGGCCATCTACGACCAGTGGATCGTTACCGGCCAAGCCATCCCGTTCCTCCAGTAGTCAAGTTGCGTACGCGGCCCGCCTCCGGCGGCTGCGTATGAGCGGGGTCGCGCCGACGACCCCACCAGAGTTGCTGGGCAGCCGCGATTCGCGGCTGCTCGGCAGACTCCGGCCCGGTGGCGTTGCCATCGCGACGATCAGCACGATCGTCGTTTTCGGTGTCGTGGGCTATCTGATCGTCACGTCGCCAGGTTGGCCCAAGGTCCAGGAGCTCTTCTTCAACGGTGAGGAGTTCTGGTCTTCGTTTCCCAAGCTGCTGCCGGCGTTGGTCAAGAACATCCAGCTCTTCCTTGCAGCAGAGTTCTTCATCCTCATCCTGGCCTTGCTTCTGGCCGTGATGCGCAGCCTGCCCGGACCTGCGTTTTTTCCGTTCCGGCTGATGGCCGTCGCCTACATCGATCTGTTTCGCGCCGTGCCGAGCATCCTGGTCATCTTCCTGATCGGCTTCGGCGTGCCGGGGTTGGGCGTCCCGGGCCTTTTGAACGACCCCTTCTTTCTCGGATTGCTCGTTCTCGTCATCGTCTGGTCGGCATACGTGGCAGAGGTCTACCGGGCTGGCATAGAGGCCATCCATCCGTCGCAGGAGGCCGCCGCGCGCTCGCTCGGCCTGTCACGGTTCCAGGGACTGCGTTATGTCGTTCTGCCCCAGGCGGTGCGCCGCGTGATCCCGCCTCTCCTGAACGATTTCATCGGCCTCCAGAAGGACACCGCGCTGGTGTCGTTCATTGGCGTCATCGAGGTCTTTCGCAGATCACAGATTGCCGAGTCCGCGAGCTTCAACTTCACGCCCTATGTCGCGTGTGCCGTGATCTTCCTGCTGCTGACCATCCCGCTGGCACGCTTCGTTGACTGGCTGGCGGCGCGCGACAGGAAGCGCCAGATGGCGACAATCGCGCGATGACGGCCGCGGTCGCCGCGCCTATTTCGACGCAGGCGGCGCTGCGCGTCGAGGGCCTGCACAAGTCGTTCGATGACCTGGAGGTCCTGCGCGGCATCGACCTGACCGTGGCCGAGCACGAGGTCGTGTGCCTCATCGGTGCGTCGGGCAGTGGCAAATCGACGCTGCTGCGCTGCGTGAACCTGCTCGAGCCGATCAATGCCGGGCGCATCTGGATCGAAGGCCAGGAGATCACCGGGCGCGGCGTGCGCGTCGACAAGGTGCGCCGCCGCATAGGCATCGTGTTCCAGGCCTACAACCTGTTTCCGCACATGAGCGTCATGCGCAACGTGACGCTCGCGCCGCGCAAGGTCCTGAAGCTGTCCGCCGCGCAGGCGGACGCGCGAGCGATGGAGCTCCTGGCGCGCTTCGGACTGGCCGACAAGCGCGATGAGTTCCCCGACCGACTATCCGGAGGCCAACAGCAGCGCGCCGCGATCGTGCGCGCGCTGGCCATGAAGCCAGACCTGCTCTTGCTCGACGAGATCACGTCGGCCCTCGATCCGGAGCTCGTGGCAGAGGTGCTCGACGTCATCCGCGAGCTTGCCGCCGAAGGCATGACAATGGTTATCGCCACTCACGAGATGGGCTTTGCGCGCGACGTCGCCGATCGCGTCTGCTTTCTTGACCAGGGCGTGATCCTCGAGGAAGGACCACCGGCGATGATGCTCGCGAATCCCACGCAGGAGCGCACGCAGCGCTTTCTGCAGCGCATCATCAGCGCGGGCCGGCTGTGACACAGCCGATCAAGGTCGAGTTCACGATCACGGTCGACGACTTCGTTGGCTACCTGCGGCTCCTACAGCGGCGCTTGAATGCGATCGGCGTCGTAATGGGCATCGCCGTCATGGGCGTGGGCGCCGTCATCGCCGTGATGACGTCGGATCCGATCACCGGCGTGTGGACCTTCGGCATCGGCGTGACATTGGTGGCCCTGGCGGGAACGGAGTTCCTCGATCGCTGGCGGGTACAGCGCGGTGCACGCAGCCTGATCGGCACCAATGCGTCGTTCACGTTCGACGATGAGGGCATCGCCGCCGAATCAGCCACCGGCTCGGGCAGGGTGGCATGGTCGTCAGTCACCAAGCTGCTGCGCAGCGAGCGGGTACTGGTCGTCAAGCGCGACCGCATCCCGGTCGTGTGGATCCCGACGCGCGCATTCGCCTCGCCGGCCGATGCAGACTCGCTCGCTGAGTTCATCAGCAACCACATAGGCACGGGCGCTGCGCCTGAAGCGCCTTCAGCCTGAGGCGTACGCGGCTCGCTCCCGCGCGACTAGGTCGCGTTGAAGGTCACCTGGTGATAGCCGCGCGCGCCATCGGGCGCAGGTGGCGTGATGCGCGACTCCTGGACTGCGCCGGAGCCGTCCGTGGCCCGGACGCGGACCGTGTGCCGACCGACAGACACGCCCAGGGTCGACTGCCACTGGACCCACGTGTAGCTCGAGAGCGGCACCGACAGCTGACACTCGCGCCAGTTCTCGTCTTCGTCCAGATCGACCTCAACCTTTGAGATGCCGCGCGTTGGCGCCCAGGCCACGCCCGCGAACTGGACCTGGCCGCTGGGCAGGCCCTGGCCGGTGCGCGGTGTGTCGATCCGCGACTGGGTCAGGATCGGCCCTTCCTTGGCCCAGCCCAGCCTGATCCAGTAAGCGTCGAATGACTCGAGCGTGGTCAGCTCGATTTCCGTCACCCACTTGGTCGCCGACACGTAGCCGTACAAGCCGGGCACGATCACGCGGGCCGGGAAACCGTGGCGCGCCGGCAGCGGATTGCCGTTCATGAGCACGACGATCATCGCGTCCTTGCCGGCGCCCGACAGGTGCTCAGTCGGGAAGCCGCTCGTCCAGCCGTCGAACGAGCGCCCGACGACCTGCGTGGCACCGTTCTGGACGCCGGCCAACGCGAGCACCGAGTTGAGGTTCACGCCGGTCCACTTGGCGTTGCCGACCAGATGGCCGCCGACCTCGTTCGAGACGCACGCGATGGTCACGTATTGCTCGATGAGCGGCATTGCCAGGAGCTGCTGATAGGTCAGCGTCACCTCTTTGTCGACCATGCCGTGGATGCGCAACGACCAGGTCGAGGCGTCGATCTCCGGTGTGCCAAGGCGCGTGTCGATCAGGTAGAAGTCTTCGTTGGGAACCACGATCGGGGTCAGCCCGCTGATGCCGAAATCGGCATCAGCGGGCAGTGGCGGAACCGTCTGTTGCGGCGGCGGCACGGCCACAGGCGTGCTCGGCTGGACCGGGACCTGGCTGCCCAGCACGCGCCCGATGACTGACAACACCGCGCCCACGGCCACGAACGTGCCGGCGATGACGAGGAACGCCCGCCGCGGCATGGACACGCCGGGTGCTAGCCTTGCCGCCACGCGCGGAGCGCGCGCCCACGGGCGCCGGACGAAGCATCGCCGACAGCCACATGACCATGGCCATTCCAGCGACGGTGGCCGAGCCGACGGTCACGACAGCAGGAAAGATCTGCTCGAGCGGGTCCTGAAGGATGAGCACGAAGCCCACGACACCCAGGCCGAGCAAGGCGCCGTAGGCCAAGCGCACGTCACGCCGGCCCGCGAGGCCGATCAGAGCCCCGAGCAGCACGCCGCCGATGAAGACCATGGTCTCGAGCGCGAGCTTGTCGTTGGTGCCGAACACGGACACCATCAGATCCTTCGCGCCAGGCGGCTGGAGCGAGATGATCAGCGCACCCACAGCCGCGATCGCCGACGTACCACCGAGCAGACCGGCGACGACCTCGCCGACACCGATTGCCACGGCGGCCGAGGCCATACCGACCGCAGCCCAGGTCAACCTTGACCCCATCAGTACAGGTTACGCACCACGGCCCGATTCAGATCAACTCGTGCGGCCGGCAATCGCATGTGCGGTGTGCGCCACATTCACCCGCGACCCTTTTGGTTAAATAGAGACCGCTGCTGGCTGCGTTGGGGGTTGCCGTGTTGATTCGCCGTCTGCGTCCGTTCGTACTCGCGCTCGTCGTTGCGCTGGGCTCGTTCCTTGGCGCCGTCCAGGCCATGCCCGTGGCGGCCGCGGATGCCGCGGACGCCCTCCCAACATGCAGCTACGACGACGTGCTCACGTCACCGCGTGCGTACTCGGACTGGAACGAGACGCTGCTCGACACCACGTACGCGCTACCCAAGCGCTACCGGCCGCCGGGGCTCGTCTCAACCGCGCAGGCAGGCCTGAACGGAGGCAACCAGGTACGCAACTTCGTCATCCCGGATCTGACCGCGCTGGCAACGGCCGCGCGCGAGGCGGGCGCCGGGTTACGCGTGATCTCCGCTTATCGGAGCTACACGACCCAGGTCGGCCTTTTCCAGCGCGAGGTTGCGCGTCACGGTGTGGCCGTGGCAAAGCGCAGCGTCGCGCGGCCCGGGCATTCCGAGCACCAGCTGGGTGTGACGATCGACTTCGGCGCCGCACAGGGTCCCGGCGTCGTGTCGCAGAAGTTCGCCAAGACCGCCGCCGGCCGCTGGATGAAACACAATGCCTGGAAGTTCGGCTGGGTCATGAGCTATCCGCGCGGCGAGACGAGCAATACGTGCTACTTCTCTGAGCCGTGGCACTTCCGCTACGTGGGACCGGACGTCGCCGCCGACCTGCACGCCAGCCACCAGACGCTGCGCGAATACCTCTGGCAGCACTACCAGCAGGGTACGCAGTAGGTCAGCTCTGATCCAGAACGAAGATCGAACCGGTGTGGTCGACCAGGTAGAGCCGGCCGTCCGCCCCTTCTCCGAACGACACGAGCTTCGTCTCGCCGACTGTCCCGACCGGGTCGGGCAGCGCCGTCCCGCGCTTGAAACCGGCAGGTATCTCGTACACCTTGCCCGAGCAGTAGTCGCCGAAGACGTACTTGCCGTACATGGCGGCGCCGGTTCGGCGCGACACATATCCGCCGACGACTGACGAACAGTTCGAGATCGCGTTGTTGGCCGCGTGCGAATACTCGGCAATCGGCAGCGTCGCGCAGTCTGCCGTGCACAGCGTGCCGTACGGCTTGCCCGGATAGTTGAAATAGTGGAAGCCCTCGACCAGGCTCCAACCAAAGTTGACGCCCTTGGTCGTGCTGACCCGGTCGATCTCCTCGTACAGCCCGGCGCCCACATCGCCGCACCACAGCTTGGCCGTGCCGCGGTCGAATGAGCAGCGCCACGTGTTGCGCAGGCCCCATGCCCAGATCTCGTCGGCGCCGCTCCGGCCAACGAACGGATTGCCTGCCGGAACGCTGTACGTCTTGGGACCGGCGCCGTCCGGATCACGCGGGTTGATGCGCAAGAGCTTGCCGTTGAGCACGTCCTTGTTCTGACCGTAACCAAGAGAATCAGCGCTGCTGCCGCCATCGCCCACGGTCACGTACAGGTACTTGCCCTTGAAGCCCAGCCAACCGCCGTTGTGGAACGAGAAAGGCTGCGTGACGGCGATCACGACGCGGCCGCTGGCCGGGTCGGCGACGTCCGGGTCCGCCGTGGAGCGCTTGTATTCGGCAACCGTCGTGGCACCGTCGCCGGCGCGCGTGTACTCGACGTAGAACAGGCCGTTGGTGCGGTAGTTGGGGTGGAACGCGACGCTGAACAGGCCGCGCTCGCCGTCGTGCAGGATGACGCCGCTGAGGTCGATGAACGTCGATACGGCGCCGTCGTGATGAACGATCTTGATCAGGCCGCCCTGCTCGACGACGAACAGCCGATCGTCGCCTGCATTGGTCACGAAGACGGGTTCTGAGAAGCCGTCCTTGACGAGTGTCAGGGGCAGGCCGGCGGCCGTGGCGACACCACTGCCGATCGAGCCGAATGCCAGCGCGCCGACCGCGATGGCCAGGAGCAACCGTCGCACAGAGTCCCCTTCGCCAGGTGGTGCGACGTTAGCACCGCCGGCGCGTTGTGGGCTAGCTGCCGTCGAGTCGGTAGATCGCTCCGTCCAGGTCGACCAGGTAGATGCGCCCCAGGTTGTCCTCGCCGAATGAGCTGACGCTGAGGTCGGTGTCGGCGACGGGGTCGGGCAGAGTCCCTGGGGTGAAGTCGGATGGAATGACCCAGACTTCGCCCGAGCAGTCGTCGCCGAAGATGTAGTTGCCGTTGAGCGTCGCGCCGGTCCGGCGCGACACGTAGCCACCCACCACAGCGCAGCGATAACCGCCCCCGGCGTCGCCATCGTGGTGGTACTCCGCGATGGGCAGCTTGTAGCAACTGCCCGTGCACAGAGAGCCTGAGACGTGCCCGCTCCACTTGTAGTAATGGCGTCCTTCGACCTTGCGCCAGCCGAAGTTGACGGCCTTGCCGGTCTGGACGCGGTCGATCTCCTCGTACCGGTCCTGGCCCACGTCGCCGCACCACATCTGGCCGGTCAGGTCATCAAACGAGCAGCGCCACGGGTTGCGCAGGCCGTACGACCAGATCTCGTCCTTGCCGGCCCGACCCACGAATGGGTTCGAGGACGGAATCGAGTACTTGAGCGGACCGTTTCCGTCCGGGTCGAGCGGGTCGATGCGCAGGATCTTGCCCCACCACCGGTTGAGGTTCTGCGCTCTGTTCTCCGGGTCGCCTCCGCTGCCACCGTCACCAAGGGACAGGTACAGGTAATCACCCTTGAAGGCCATCCAGCCGCCGTTGTGGTTGGTGTAGGGATCGGCGAGCGTGAGGAGAACACGCTGGCTATTGGGATCCGCGACGTCAGCATCGCCAGATGACCGCTTGTACTCGGCGAGCACCTCAGAACCGCCGCCAGTGGGCGTGTAATAGACGTAGAACAGGCCGTTAGACGCGTAATTGGGGTGAAAGGCCAGCCCCAGCAGACCCATCTCACCGCCGCCTTGACTGACGATGCTGGTCAGGTCCAGGAAAGTCGTGACCGAGTTGTCGTTGTGGATGATCTTGATCTTGCCGCCGCGCTCGACGACGAACAATCGATCGTCGCCCGCGTTGGTCAGATAGACCGGGCTCGATAGCCCGTTCTTGACCAGCGTCATGGGCAGGCTGTCGGCGGACGCAACGGGCACGCCTACAGCGAGCAGGCTTAGTGCGAGCGAACAGAGAACGATCAGCAGTCGGCGCACGTTATCTCCCCCGATGGTTATGGCGTCACCACGAGGTCGGAAGTTAGCAGGTGACCGTGCTGTCGCAAGACCGGTGCGAGTACCGGGTCACTGCGACGTTATGTCCACGCTGACTTTGTTGTTGTCCTCGTTCGTCTCCGCCACCTGATTGTCGGGATCGATCTCGGCAGCCACCTTGCACGCGCCGATGGAACTGAAGCTGAATGTCAGGTGAATGAACTTTTCAGCACCCGGGGCCAGGCCGTCGACAGCATGTGGAGCGTCGCTGAAGACCTCCTGGGCGCACGAGCCGTAGAAGTCAACGGTAAAGGGGCCGGCAGCGCCCAGGCCGTTGTTCTGGACGTACATCGCACCGGACGCCTCCACATCGTGGGTCACGGTTGCAGGCACACCGAACGTCTTGACGATCAGGTCGGGCATCGGCGGCGGAGGCGGCGCGGTGGGTGGCGCGGTTGGTGGCGCGGTGGGTGGCGCTGTCGGCGCATCGGTTGGCTGATCTGTCGGCGGCGTATGGCTCTTTCTGGGCTTGGGCGTCTGGTCCGGCGGCGTCGTGGCCGCCGTGTCGGTCGCTGCCGGCGTCTCGCCGGGAGCCGCAGTCGGCAGCGGCGTCGCGGCGCCGTCTGATGCTGCCGCCGTTTGAGCGGGGCTCGGAGACACGGCACTGGCCGGCGTCGGAGTGACTGGCGCATTGACCGATGTGCACGCGGCGACGGCGATCGCCATCGCCGCGCTGAGCAGGACGTTGCCAGAAACCATTGACCGGCGTGAACCGTGCATTAGGCGTCTCATTTGCCTGACCTCCGCGCGCAACGGCTGCTCGTTTGGCGGCAGGGGCACCGGACGCGCGGGCGAACCGTAGCAGGCCATGCGGGGGTCGGAGAGCGGGCCGGGTGACATCGCCGAGCAGGCCGGGGGATGGACGGCACGCGGCCCGTAGGTAGCATTGCCGGGTCGATGACAGTACGACCCATGGGCACGTTCGAGTTCCACGTCGCGCGTGCGGCGCGCGAACGCTACGACTTTGACGAGGCGCTCTTCGGGCTGAGCGGCAACGTCGTCTTCGCCGACTACGGCGCCGCGCGCCGCTTTGCGGCGCTGATGAACGAGCAACGCGATCTGGTTGCGGACCCCAGCGCCGCTGTCCGAGCGGGCGACATCAACGCGATGGGACTCGTCGACGAGGTCCTGCACTTTGTCGTTGGCATGTATCGCCGCGAGCGCAATCCGCAGGCGATGTCGGGCGCCCTTGCAGCGCTCGAGCAGCGGCTCAGCGCACCCGCTCTTGACCAGACGCTCCAGGCCTTCGTTGCTGATTTTCCCAACGTCGCCGTCTACCGCGGCGATGAGTCGGCCGGCGACTGGCTCAACGGACAGACGGACGGCACTTCGAACCGCGAGATCGCGCTCGAAGAGCTGCTCATGCTCTGGCTGGCCAACGGCAACCCCGCGTTCGCGCCGTACGGCGAGCTGTTCGACGACCGCAACCTGGAGGACGGCAGCGCATATATCGCCCTCGTGCGCGGTCTGGAGAGCTACTTCAAGACCCAGCCCACGTTCGGGCCGGACAACGACGACCTGGTCACCCTCCTGCGCCGGCCCGCGTTGGAGGCGACAGGCTCACTGACCGAACAGCTGCGCTGGATCCGCGACCGCTGGGGCTTTGTTGCCGAACGCTTCGGCGATCGGCTGGTCATCTCGCTCGACGTCCTGGCGGAGGAGGAGCGCGCTGTGTGGATGCGCTTCAATGCCACGCAGGGCGGCGCGCAACGGGATTCGACCGATGCGGACTCGGCGGCGCTGCACGGCTTCAGCACCGAGCTCCGAGGTGGCGAAGCGGAGGTCGAGCGCTTCAGCCAGGACCTCGACTGGATGCCCCGCGTCGTGCTCCTGGCCAAGAGCACGTACGTCTGGCTCGACCAGCTGGCGCGCGAATACGGCAGGCCTATCTGGCGCCTGGATCAGGTTCCCGACGAGGAGCTCGACCGCATCGAGCGTGCCGGCTTCACGGGGTTGTGGCTGATCGGGCTGTGGGAGCGCAGCCAGGCGTCGCGCACGATCAAGCAGATGCGCGGCAACCCGGAGGCCGTGGCCAGCGCCTACTCGCTCATGGACTACCGCATCGCCGACGATCTGGGCGGCGACGAGGCGTATCGCAACCTGCGCGACCGCGCCTGGTCGCGCGGCATCCGCCTGGCGAGCGACATGGTCCCCAATCACATGGGCGTCGACTCGCGCTGGGTCGTCGAGCATCCGGACTGGTTCATGGCGCGCTCGGACCCGCCCTATCCGGCGTACTCGTACAACGGCCCCAACCTGTCAGCTGACCCGCGCGTTGGCATCTATCTCGAGGACCACTACTTCGACAACACCGACGCGGCAGTGACGTTCAAGCGCGTCGACCACTGGAGCGGCGACGCGCGCTTCATCTACCACGGCAACGACGGCACCTCCATGCCCTGGAACGACACGGCGCAGCTCGACTACCTCAAACCGGAGGTGCGCGAGGCGGTCATCCAGACCATCCTGCACGTCGCGCGCCAGTTCCCGATCATCCGCTTCGACGCAGCCATGACGCTGGCCAAGCGCCACATCGCGCGCCTCTGGTATCCGGAGCCGGGCAGTGGCGGCGCGATCCCAAGCCGCGCCGAGTACGCGCTGCGCAAGGCCGACTTCGATCGGCTGATGCCCGTCGAGTTCTGGCGCGAAGTCGTTGACCGCGTGGCCGCAGAGGCGCCGGAGACCCTGCTGCTCGCCGAGGCCTTCTGGCTGATGGAGGGCTACTTCGTCCGCACCCTGGGCATGCATCGCGTCTACAACAGCGCGTTCATGAACATGCTGCGCGACGAGAAGAACGCCGAATACCGGCTGGTGATCAAGAACACTCTCGAGTTCGACCCGCAGATCCTCAAGCGCTACGTCAACTTCATGAACAACCCCGACGAGCGCACGGCGGTGGACCAGTTCGGCAAGGGCGACAAGTATTTCGGTGTCGCGACGGTGCTGGCCACGATGCCCGGCTTGCCCATGTTCGGCCACGGCCAGATCGAGGGCTACGGCGAGCGCTACGGCATGGAATACCGCCGCGCGTACCACGACGAGACGCCCGATCCGGAGCTGGTCGCCCGCCACGAGCACGAGATCTTCCCGCTCATCCACCAGCGCTGGCTGTTCGCGGAGGTCGACAGCTTCGCCCTGTACGACTTCTTCATGCCCGACGGCTCAGTCAACGAGGATGTCTTCGCGTTCTCGAACTCGCGTGACGGCCAGCGTTCGCTGATCATCTATCACAACCGCTACGCAGAGGCTTCCGGCTCGATCCGCAGCGCGGCCGTGACCGGCTCATCACTCGCCCATGGCCTGGGCCTGGCCGGCGGCGCCGACGACTGGCTGATCATGCGCGACGAGCGCAGCGGCCTGGAGTACTTGCGCTCGCAGCGCGAGCTGGCCGAGCACGGCCTGCACCTGACCCTGCACGCGTACGAGACACAGGTCTACACCCAGCTGCGCGACGTTCACGACCACGACGGCAGATACGGTCGGCTGGCCGTCTGGCTCGAGGGCAGGGGAGTGCCGTCCGTCGACGACGCCATGCTCGAGCTGCAGCTGCAGCCGCTCCACGACGCGCTGCGCGGCGGCGACGAGCAGGCATCTGTCGCGGAGGCCGCCGCGCTCCTCGGCGTTGATCCACCGGAGGCTCCCGTGGCGCCCGGAGTGGCGGTTGAAGCCACGGCCAATGAGCAGGCACTGGCGAGGTCGATCGAGACGCTCGTCGCTGCCAACCAACCAGCCATGGCGCGCGGCAAATGGATCTACGACTGGCTCCTCGATCGAGTGTGGAGCGACGCGGACCTGATTGCACTGCAGCTGGATCTGGCGGCGCGTCCCAAGGGCAGTCGCAGCAACGGCCGCAAACCGGTCGATCTGCTCGCCGACGACCGTTTCCGCCGCTCGATCGGCGTCAACGAACACGACGGCGTCAGCTACTTCAATCGCGAGCGCTTCAATCATGCGGTCGAGTTCCTGGCCTTGCCCGATGCTGCCGACCTTGGCATCGCCGCGCAGAAGTCGCACTACCGCCTCGACGAGCTGAAGAAGCTGCTCGGCGAGCCGCCCAAGTGGGCCTCGACCGGGCCGGTGCGCCGAACAAAGCCCGCCGCAGCTGCCAAGCCGGTCGTCGCTGCCAAACCAGTCGTCGCTGCCAAGCCAGCTGAGAAGACGCCGACCAAGCCCACCAAGAAGTGAGCCCGAAGGCGCCTGGTCGATTTCCCGTCCCTTGTAGCCAGGCGCTGGCCGAATGTTCGCGTTTCGTGTGCTCGCAGACAGGCATTGACGGCGACCCCACCGCGTTACGGATTGATTTCGCGGACAGTCGGCTAAGCCCTGGCCGTAAGGGTCCAAATCTCGAACAAAGCGTCGCGAGCCGGTGACCGATATTCCCGCCGAGGGGCGCATCCGAGCGGTGGTCGAGAGCGTGACGCCGCAGGTGGACGGTGGTCGATTTCCGGTCAAGCGGGTCGTCGGAGACGTGCTCGTCGTGGAGGCGGACGTCTTTGCCGACGGCCACGACGAGGTCCGCGCGCGACTGTCGTGGCGCCGCGTGGACAACCCCGACTGGCACGAGATCGAGATGGAGCCGCTCGGCAACGACCGCTGGCGGGCCTCGTTCGCCTTGACAGAAATCGGCCGATACGAGTTCTACGTCAGTGGCTGGCCCGACCACTGGCGGACGTGGGTGCACGACCTCGCCAAACGCGTCGATGCGGGCCAGGACGTCAGCGTCGATCTGCGCATCGGTGCCGGCTTGGCCGCCGCGGCGCTCCCCGACGCGCCGCCAACGCTGACCGCTCAACAGGCGCTCGATCCTGCCTTCGGCGACAAGATGGACGGCCATCCAGATCGCCAGCTTGAGACGGTCAGCGCAACGTACTCAGTCGTGGTCGATCCGGAGCGGGCGCGCTTCAGCGCCTGGTACGAGCTCTTCCCACGCTCGGCGTCACCAGATCCGCAGCGTCACGGCACGTTCGACGACGTCATCGGCCGGCTCGACTACGTCAAGGAGCTGGGCTTCGACGTGCTCTACCTGCCGCCCGTTTCACCGATCGGCCGGCAGTTCCGCAAGGGTGCGAACAACCGTCCGGCGCAGAGTGCGGCCGATCCGGGCGTCCCGTGGGCAATCGGTGGCGCGGTCGGTGGTCACACCTCCGTCCACCCTGAGCTGGGCGACATGGCCGGCTTCGAGCGGCTGGTGCACGAAGCGCGCCGGCGCGGCATCGACATTGCGCTCGACATCGCCTTCCAGGCCTCGCCCGACCATCCCTGGGTGACCGACCACCCCACATGGTTCCGAGCACGACCCGACGGCACCATTCAATACGCCGAGAACCCGCCCAAGAAATACCAGGACATCTACCCGTTCGACTTCGAGAGCACCGACTGGCGTTCCCTGTGGGACGGGCTGAACGACGTGTTCCGTTTCTGGATCAGCCGCGGCGTGAACATCTTCCGCGTCGACAACCCGCACACCAAGTCGTTCGCATTCTGGGAGTGGTGCATCGCCGACATCAAGCGCGATCACCCGCAGGCCCTGTTCCTGGCGGAGGCGTTCACGCGGCCCAAGGTCATGTATCGGCTGGCCAAGCTGGGCTTCAGCCAGAGCTACACGTACTTCACGTGGCGCAACACCGCGGTCGATATGACCGAGTACCTGACCGAGATCACCAGGCCGCCGGTGTCCGAGTTCTTCCGACCCAACTTCTGGCCGAACACGCCCGACATCCTGCACGCTGACCTTCAGACCGGCGGCCCGGCCGCGTTCGAGGCGCGCCTCGTGCTGGCCGCCACGCTGTCGTCGAACTACGGCATCTACGGACCGGCGTTCGAGTTGGGTGAGGCGGAGCCGCGCGAGGCGGGCTCAGAGGAATACCTGGACTCGGAGAAATACCAGCAGCGGACATGGGACCTGACCGGCGGCGAGCGCCTGCGGGCACTGATCGCGCGAGTGAATTCGGCACGGCGTGCGCACGCTGCGCTGCACAGCAACGAGCGGCTCGTGTTCCATCCGGTCGACAATCCCAACCTGCTTGCGTATTCAAAGCACACGGCCGACCAGCGCGACGCGATCCTGTGCATCGTGAACTTCGACTACCACGCCACGCAGTCGGGCAGCATTGCTCTCGATGTCGACGCACTGGGCATCGACGTCGATCGGCCCTACCGCGCGGTCGATCTGCTCGACGACGTGACGTACACCTGGAGCGGCGCCACCGCGTGGGTGGAGCTGGATCCGGCCGTCCGCGCGGCCCACGTCCTGTGGCTCCGGCGGAGTCGCTGATGGCGCGCAGCAAGACGAGCACCGCGATTGGCTCCGATCCCCTTTGGTACAAGGACGCGGTCATCTACGAGCTGCACGTCAAGGCGTTCTTTGACAGTGACGCAGACGGAGTAGGTGATTTCCCCGGCCTCTCCCAGAAGCTTGACTACCTGGCCGACCTGGGCATCACCGCCCTGTGGCTGCTGCCGTTCTATCCGTCGCCGGGCAGAGACGACGGATACGACATCGCCCAATACGACGGGGTCAACCCGGCCTACGGCACGCTCCGTGACGTCAAGCTGCTCATCCGCGAGGCGCACGCGCGCGGCCTGCGCGTGATCACAGAGCTGGTGTGCAACCACACCAGCGATCAGCACCCGTGGTTCCGGCGCGCGCGCAAATCGCCGCCCGGCAGCGTCTACCGAGACTTCTACGTGTGGAGCGACAGCCCGGACAAGTACAAGGAAGTCCGGATCATCTTCACCGACACCGAGCGCTCCAACTGGACCTGGGATCCAGTCGCCAACGCCTACTACTGGCACCGCTTCTTCCATCATCAGCCCGACCTCAACTACGACAACCCGCGCGTCCGCGCGGAGATCAAGAAGGCATTCGACTTCTGGCTTGACCTGGGCGTTGATGGCCTGCGTCTCGACGCGATCCCGTATCTCTACGAGCGCGAGGGCACCAACGGCGAGAACCTGCCCGAGACGCACGCATTCATCAAGGAGCTGCGTGCGCACATCGATCGCAAGTATTCCGATCGGATGCTGCTGGCTGAGGCGAACCAGTGGCCGGAAGATGCCGCGTCGTACTTCGGCAACGGCGACGAGTGCCATATGAACTTCCACTTCCCGGTCATGCCGCGCATGTACATGGCGCTGCGCATGGAGGACCGCTTCCCGCTGTACGACATCCTGGAGCAGACGCCGGCGATTCCCGACAACTCCCAATGGGCGCTCTTCCTGCGCAACCACGACGAGCTGACGCTCGAGATGGTCACCGACGAGGAGCGCGACTACATGTACCGGGTCTACGCGCACGACCCACAGATGCGCATCAACCTGGGCATCCGCCGCCGTCTTGCGCCACTGCTGGGCAACAACCGGCGCCGGATCGAGCTGCTCAATGGCCTGCTCATGTCACTGCCCGGAACGCCGGTCATCTACTACGGCGACGAGATCGGCATGGGCGACAACGTCTACCTGGGCGACCGCAACGGCGTGCGCACGCCGATGCAGTGGAGTGGCGATCGCAACGCGGGCTTCAGCGCGGCCAATCGGCAGCGCATGTTCCTGCCCGTCATCACCGACCCCGAGTATCACTACGAGGCGGTCAACGTCGAGGCCCAGCAGGCCAACCCGCAGTCGCTGCTGTGGTGGATGAAGCGGCTCATCGCGCTGCGCAAGGTGCATCCGGCCTTCGGCCGAGGCTCGCTTACCTTCCTGCATCCGGACAACCGGCGCATCGTCGCCTTCGTGCGTGAGCACGAAGGCGAGCGGATCCTGGTCGTGGCCAACATGTCGCGCTTCGTGCAATACGCGGACCTGGACCTGTCGGCATATCGCGGCCTCGTCCCGGTCGAGATGTTCGGCCGCGTCGAGTTCCCGCGCATCGAGGAGCGGCCGCTGTTCCTGACGCTCGGGCCGCACGGCTTCATCTGGTTCTCGCTCGACGCAGACCCCTCCGGACGCGGCCACGAGGTGCGCTCCGCGGAGGAGCGGGCGCCGACTCTGAGCGCGCCGGCGAATCTCGACGGGCTGCTCACCGGGCGTGCGCGGGCACAGCTTCTTGAGGCCCTGCCGGCCTACCTTCGCGCGCGACGCTGGTTCCGCTCAAAGGCGCGCCGGATCAAGACCGTCGCGTTGCGCGACGCGATCCCTGTCGCATTCGAAGGCGACGGCGCGAACGAGCGCGAGGCGCGCATCGCGATCTTCGACGTCGACTTCACGGAAGGCGAGCAGGAGTCGTACGTGCTGCCCCTGGGCCTGGGCCGTGGCGAGGAGGTCGAGCGCATCGTCGGCCAGACGCCCCAGGCGCTCATCGCCTACGTAGCGCCGCCCGGTGGCTCGAGCGACGAGCCGCCGTGGATCCTGTACGACGCCATCTACGACGGCCGCTTCTCAACCCTGCTGCTCGACGCCATCGGTGGCAGACGGCGCTTCAGCGGCAGGCGCGGTGAGATCACCGCATCGCCCACGACTGCCTATCGCAAGCTGCGCGGCGCCAAACGTGACCGGCTCGAGGCGTCCGTGGGCCGTGCCGAACAGAGCAACACCAGCGTCGCCTTCGGCGACCGGCTGATGCTCAAGCTCTTCCGGCGCCTGGAGCCGGGCGTTAACCCGGACATCGAAGTTGGTGGCGCGCTGACTGAGGCGGGCTTCGGGTATACGCCGGCTGTCGGTGGCTGGCTCGCCTATCGGACGAAGTCGGAAGAGCCTGCGGCACTCGGCCTGCTCCAGCAGTACGTGCCCAACGAGGGCGACGTGTGGGAGTACACGCTCGATCAGATCGGCGATTTCTACGAGCGCGCCGCGGCCGATGAGATGCCCGCGCCGGAGCTCTCCGGCTCATCCCTCGCCGAGGTCGTCGCGGCGCGCAAGCAGGCGCACATACCCGCGGTCGAGGAGCACATTGGCTCGTACCTGGGCGTGGCCAAGCTACTCGGCGTGCGGACCGCGCAGCTGCACACGGCCCTGGCCGCGGTCGATGCCCCGGCGTTCGTGCCCGAGCCATTCACCGCGCTATACCAGCGTTCGATCTTCCAGACGTTGCGTAACCAGCTTTCGTCGACCTTCGCGACGCTCCGCCAACGCCAGGATCTCCTCGCCGACGACGTTCGCGCGCAATCGACCGTTGCGCTGGCTCTGGCCGACAAAGCGCTGGCGGAGGTGCGCAAGCTGATCAGCGCCAAACCCGGCGCAGTCCGCATCCGTACTCACGGTGACTATCACGCCGGCCAGGTGCTGTGGACCGGCAAGGACGTGGTGATCATCGACTTCGAGGGCGAGCCTGGCCGGCCGCTGTCCGAGCGGCGCTTCAGGCGCTCGGCGCTGACGGACGTCGCGGGCATGCTCCGCTCGTTCCACTACGCGGCATTTGGGACGCTGCTCAACCCACGCGTCGGCGGCGCGGTGCGGCCGGAGGACGTTGCCCGACTCGAACGCTGGGCCGCGTTCTGGTACCGCAACGTTGCGGCCACGTTCCTGAGCGCGTACCTGACCGAGGCGAAAGGCCAGCCGTTCGTGCCCGTGGACGAGGAGGAGTTGCGCACGACGCTCGAGCTGGCCATGCTCCAGAAGGTGCTCTACGAGCTGAGCTACGAGCTCAACAACAGACCCGACTGGGTGTCCATTCCGCTGCGCGGCCTGCTCGACCTGTTCGGCAAGGCAACCGACTCGTGACCGGCAAGACGGAGGCCGTCCACGCGACGGACAGCTCGCGCGCGACACAACAGTCGGAGGCACACGAGGGCGCACGACGCGACTTGATGCCGGCCATCAAAACAATCCTCTTCGCGTTCGCACTGACCGTCGTCGCCGTCGCGCTGAAACTGCTGATCTTCAAGTCGCTCGGCACCAATGCCGGCTTCATCTTCTACATCCCGGCGGTGGCCATTGCTGCCTGGTACCGCGGCCTGGCGGCTGGCCTGCTGGTCACAGGCCTGTGCGCGGTGGCCGATGCGAACCTGTTCCTGCAGCCGCTCTTCATCCTGGCCGTGGACGTGCGCAACGACCAAGTGCGCCTGGTCACCTTCCTGCTCGGCGGCGCGGCCGTGTCGTACCTCTCGTATCGGCTGCGCGACGAGCGCGATCGCGCACGGCTCGAGTCGGCCGAGCGGCGCAAGGCGCTCGACGAGGTGGCCGCAGCACGCGAGGAGCTGGCCCGCCTGATCGACACGGAGCGCCGTGCGGCCGAGCTCCGTGACGCCTTCAACGGCATCATCTCGCACGAACTGCGCACGCCGATCACGGCCATCTACGGCGGCGCGAAGCTGCTCGCCCGACGGGACCGCGAGCTTGAGCCGGACACGCGCCGCGGGCTGGTCGAGGACCTCGAGGCGGAGGCGGACCGGCTCTACCGGCTCGTTGAGGACCTGCTCGTCCTGTCTCGTTCGGAGCGCGGCACGATCGAGCGCGCCGCCGATCCCGTCGTCGTCCAGCGCGTCGTGGAACGGGTGGTGCGCTCAGAGCAGGAGCGCTGGCCGCAGATCAAGTTCAGCGCCGCGACGAGTGCCGTGTCCACGGCGCGTGGGGATGAGACATACGTCGAACAGGTCATGCGCAACCTGCTCAGCAACGCGGCCAAATACGGCCCCGCTAATTCGACCGTGCAGGCGATCGTCGACGAGACGCCTGAAGGCGTGCGCGTCCGGGTTCTCGACCAGGGTCCCGGCATCGATGCCACGGAGGCCTCGCGCATCTTCGAGCTGTACTACCGCTCGCCTGCAACGGCGGGCAAGATCGGTGGAGCCGGCATCGGCCTGTTCGTGTGCCGGGCGCTGGTGGAGGCGATGGGCGGCCGTATCTGGGCGGCTTCGCGTCCTGAGGGCGGCGCTGAGTTTGGCTTCATCATGGGCCGGCTCGAGGAATAGTCGCCGCGCCTGCGCCACCGGGCGACGTTTCAGTCAAAACCGAATCAAATCACCGACGGTTTTCGCCCGGACGTCGGAAGCGACTTTGGCGCGCCAGTCTCCGCCATCACGTCCGCAGCAGCCTGCGGATCCGAAGGAATTGGGGGCCGTTCGAAGCCGTTTCCATCAAATGGCCGCAATCCATCGCCGATTCGCTACGGATTTGACGGAAGGGTGCGGGGCGCAGGAAATCGACTGTCCTGCGGGGCCTGGTCACGCAGGCTGACTGCGCCAGTCACGCAGGCTGACTGCGCCAGTCACGCAGGCTGACTGCGCCAGTCACGCAGGCTGACTGCGCCTTCGAGCCGGCGTTGTTTCCGCGCTGGTGCGGGCAAGGCCTGCGCCTAGAAGGGCGGCCAGGGCACCGCCGGTCGCGTCGGATCCGGTTCGGGAAACGAGCACGAGTCGATCAGTGCCTGTGCGCGCCGGATCGTGGCCTGGACCTCGCGCTCGCTGAGCAGCTCGCGCAGCTGCGCGCCAAGATCGTCGTCGAGCGCAGCGCGCACGCGCGCCACGACCGCCATCTCGTCCGGCGCGATATCCGTGCCGCGCCACGCCCACAGCACCGTGCGCAGCTTGGCATCGCGACTGAAGCAGATGCCGTGGTCGACGCCGTACACGTGGCCCGATTCGACCGGCAGCAGGTGTGTGCCCTTGCGGTCGGCGTTGTTGCTGATCGCGTCGAACAGACACACGCTGCGCAACCGGCGGTCGCCGGTCATGACCATCTCGAGCACGTCGGCGTTTCGATCGGTCTCGATCCAGGCCTGGAGGATGCCCGGGCCGAACGGGCCGTCACGCATCAACGTCGGCGGCACGATGTCCCAGCCACTTGCCTCGGACACGAGGTACGCGGCCCGCTCGCGATTGACCAGCGTGCCGATCGGGAAATCGTCCAGCGGCCGCTCGCCACGACGCGGCTTGTAGACCGCGAGCATCCCGAGCGGGCCGCTCGTGGCCTGGGCCAGGAACGTGGCGTTGGTCGCGTCCGTGAGACGGCCGACAACCTCAAGCTCGCCGTCAGCCAACAATTCGAGCATCGCGGCGCGATCGGCCGGTGGCTCGCCACGGACCTCGAATGGATCGTCTGTCACACCCGCGACCAGTGCCTCAGTTCTGGTACCCGTTGCGCCGGGTGCAGAAGTGACCCGTCGGTTCGAGCGGCTGACCGCAATTGGGACAGGGCGGCCGGCCGGCCTGGACCACGGCGAGCGCGCCGCTGGCGAACTCGAGCGCGGCGTTCGGCTCGAGCTGGACGCGGACTATGTCGAGATCCGCGCCGGTGGCGGACCCGTCTGCGTCCGCGTCGGCCAGGCGCGCCATCGCCGCACGCAGCTGATCGGGGTCGCTCAGGTCCGCTTCTGCCTCCTCCAGCGCCTCGTCTTCTTCGTCCTCGTCGTCGTCGTCGTCCTCGCCCATCTCGCGTGCCTCGATCAGCACGCGCTCTGAGTCGGCATCCCAGCCCAGCGTCAGGGTGCCCACGCGGAACTCCTCCACGATCGGCTCGGCCAGCTGGGGAGTTGGGTTGAAGCTCTCCTCGCCGATCTCGACGCCACGCTGGCGCAGCGCCAGGAGCAGCGTCGCGAGGCGCTCTGCCAGGACGGCGACCTGCGCCTTCTCGAGCGCCACGGACACGATCTGGCCACCCTTGACGGCCTGAAGGAAGAAAGTTCGCCGGCCCGGCTGGCCGACTGCCCCGGCGACGAATCGGTCGGGGGGATCGAAGCTGTATACGCGACGGGGCATGTGGACTCCGAGTTCGTGGGTACCGCGGCGCATGTGCACGGATGTCGCCGACAGCGCGCCAGCGATGACTCTAATACTCTTCGGCTTCCCGGCCCTACATGCAGTGGAGGCTATTCGGCTTGCAGTTTCGAACTGTTGCCGCACCAGACGGTGCGCAACTCGATGCCATCATCGTGCCCGTCTTCAAAGACGGCAGCGCGGCGAGTGGAACGCCAGCGGCGGATCGTGAGACCGCCGAGTGGGTGGCGCGCGAACAGGGCGCGCAGAAACTCTTCGCAGTCGCGACGCACCTGCGCCAGACGAATGGCGGCCAGGCAACGCGCCTGATCACGGTTGCCGCCGGCAAGCGCGAGGAGTACGACATCCAGCGTGCCTGGGAAGTCGTCAGCGCCGGCATTCGTGCGCTTTGGGCCTCGACCACCAAGACGGTCGCTGTCGCGCTCGAGGCACAGGCGTTGCCCGTCGCCGAGGCCGTTCAGGCCGCGGTCGAAGGCACGCATTTCGCGCTGTGGCGACCCGACACGCACCGCACCGGCGAGGACGAGAACGTGCTCCCGCCGATCGGTGACGTGATCCTGCTCACGGGCGATGTGCCGCTCGATGCAGCGGACGCCATCAGGCGCGGCGGTGCGGTTGGCCAGGCAGTCAACTGGGCGCGTACGCTGGCCAACGAGCCGGCCAACCTGATGACGCCGACCAACGTCGCGGCGGAGGCGACCCAGCTGGCCAGCCAGGTCGGACTGGAGATCGAGGTCCTCGACGAGGACGCGTGCCGTGCGCTGGGCATGGGCAGCTACCTGTCCGTGGCTCACGGCAGCGACGAGCCGGCCAAGTTCATCGTGTTGCGCCACCACGGCCGTGGCGGTGACGGCTACGACCTGGGCTTGGTGGGCAAGGGCATCACGTTCGATTCGGGCGGCACTTCGCTCAAGCCGGCCGCGGACATGCACCTCATGAAGTACGACATGTCCGGTGCCGCGGCGGTGCTGGCCAGCGCCGGCGCGATCGCGATGCTGGGCCTGCCACTCAACGTCATTGCAGTCGCGCCGTGTACGGAGAACCTGCCCGGCGGACACGCCACCAAGCCGGGCGACGTGTTCACGAGCATGAGCGGCAAGACAGTTGAGGTCATCAATACCGACGCGGAAGGCCGGTTGGTGCTCATCGACGGCGTCACCTACGCCGAGCGCCAGGGCGCCCAGCGCATCGTCGACGTCGCCACCCTGACCGGGGCGATTGCTGTGGCGCTGGGCCGCCATTACATCGGCCTGTTCGGGCACCCGGACAGGTTCGTTGAAGAGGTCCGCAGTGCCGGTCAGCAGAGTGGCGAACGGCTATGGCCGATGCCCATGTCTGACGAATATCGGGACGACGTTAGAAGCGACATCGCCGACCTCAAGAACAGCGCCGGCCGCGAGGGTGGCGCGATCTACGGCGCCGTATTCATAGAGGCCGGCGTCAGCAAAGATCTGGACTGGGTTCATCTCGACATCGCCAGCGTTGGCTGGTATGACAGCGATCGAACCTTCTCGCCCAAGGGTCCACAAGGGCCTGCAATTAGGACTATCGTCGAATTAGCGAGTAGCATCGCCTCGCGCCAACGCTGAATCAGGCGCTTCGCGCGGCCCGACTAGGGTGGCTGTGAATCATCTGAGATCGCGTTAATAAAACGCCATCGCGCCAGTTGCCGACCCGCAACGAGCGCCTGTGACGATACGCGCGCTGCACTTTCGAGGGAATAACAGTCAAGGGAGTCTGTTCGTCTATGCGTGTCCTGCGAGCCGGCCTCGCCGCCCTGCTCCTTGTTATCGGTCTTGCCCCGGCACTCGTGCTTGCCGCCGGCGTGCAGATGACCACCCTGTACCCGTCGGTCGTTGCCGACCCGGGCACGACGGTCAAGTTCCCCGTCATCGTCAGCACTGATACGCCCCAGCGCGTTGACCTCACGGTCTCCTCCCAGCCAGACGGCTGGAGCACGCGTCTGCAGGGCGGCGGCTCGACGATTGCGGCGGTTTCGACCGCCCCAACCACAAGCGCCACAGCTACGCCTGGGCCATACCCGGGCGACGTGGCATCGTTCACCGCCGAGGTGACCATCCCGGCGGACGCCCAGGGTGGCGACCAGAAGGTCGTCATCGACGGCAAGGCGACTGACGGTTCGACCGTTCAGCTGACGGTCGACATCAACGTCCAGACCGGCGAGACCGGCTCCGTGGCGATGACGACCGACTTCCCGAGTCTGACCGGCACGACCTCAACCACTTTCAAGTTCAGCGTGAACCTGGCCAACGACACAAACCAGCAGGTCACCTTCGGCCTCGAGACGGACGCGCCCGCGGGCTGGACCGTCACTGCCAGCCCCGCGACTGAGGCGAACGCCCAGAGCGCGGTCGTCGACGCCGGCAGCAGCACCCAGATCTCTGTCAGCGCCAAGGCGCCCAGCGATACCTCCGCCGGCAAGTACAACCTGGTCGTGCGCGCGGTTGGCGGTCCGCAGCCTGCTGAGATCCCCCTGACGGTGAACATCACCGGCACCTTCAACATGTCTCTGTCGACCTCAGATCAGCGCCTCAACGCCTCGGTCACCGCCGGTGGCACGACAACGCTCACGCTGGTGGTCAGCAACGACGGCACCGCGGACATCGCCGGGGTCAAGTTCACCGCCACGCCGCCCCGCGACTGGAAGGTCACCTTCGCCCCCGAGGCCGTCGATGTGGCCGCCGGCCAGACGGCCAACGTGACGGCCACCATCGTGGCCTCGAACAGTGCCCTGGCTGGTGACTACGTCATTTCCATCACCGCTCGCTCGGGCGACAACAGCACCAGTGACAGCATCACCATCCGCACGACCGTCGACACCTCGCCCATCGGCTATGTCATCGGCATCGCGGTCCTCGTCCTGATCGGTATCGGCCTGTTCTTCGTCTTCCAGCGTTATGGCCGTCGCTGAGGTCGCGCCCCAGCCCGTCGAAAAGCCGGTTCGCACCGGCAATGCGATCCGTGCCAAGGGCCTGACCAAGAAGTACGGCGACTTCACCGCGGTCGACAAGCTCGACCTGGCTGTCGACCACGGTGAGATCTACGGCCTGCTCGGCCCCAACGGCGCGGGCAAGACCACGACCATCCTGATGCTGCTCGGCCTGTCCGAGCCGTCAGGTGGCACGGCGCGGGTGCTCGATCTGGATCCTGCGCTCAATCCCACGTCGGTCAAGCGCCAGGTGGGCTATATGCCCGACAACGTCGGTTTCTATTCGGGCATGACCGGCCGTCAGAACATTCGCTACACCGCGCGGCTCAATCGCATCCCCAAGGATGAGGCTGAGGATCGGATCGATGCGCTGCTCCACCGCGTCGGCCTGGCCGACGCGGGCGACAAGCGCGTCGAGACTTATTCGCGCGGTATGCGTCAGCGCCTTGGTCTGGCCGACGTGCTGGTCAAGGAACCCTCGATCATCATCCTCGACGAGCCGACCACAGCGATCGACCCTGCCGGTGTTGAGGAAGTGCTCGAGCTCGTGCGCACTCTTGCCGACGAAGGCGCGGCGATCCTGCTCGCCAGCCACCTGCTCCACCAGGTCCAGCAAATCTGCGACCGAGTCGGAATCTTCGTCGCCGGCAAGCTCGTTGCCAGCGGCACGACTGACAAGCTTGCGGCCCAGTCCAGCGTCGGCCCGATTGAGATCGAAGTCATCGCCGCGCCGCCGCTCGACGCGGTTCGGGCAGCCGCGCTCAAGGTGTCCGGAGTTACCAAGGTGGTGAGCGACATTCGTGACAAGAACATGCTCGTGGTGACGGCCAATCGCGACCTCCGTGCCGAGCTGGCCCGGGCGCTCGTGGAGGCCGGTCACCCGCCGTACCACCTGCGCCGTCGCGGCGACGAGCTGGACGAGGTTTACCGCCGCTACTTCGCCGCGCACGAGCCGGCCGGGAGCGTCGCATGACCGGCCAGGCTGACTCGCTGCCCGCCACGCGGCGGCGCAAACGCAAGAACATCCGCGCCCAGGGCCCGGACGCCCCGGCGCCAAAGGCTGCGCCCCGCTCGGCTGCGACAAAGGCCGACGCCGGGCCGCGCTTTCGTGCCGGCTGGCGCATCATCGCGGCCAAGGAGTTCGCCGATCACATCTCGAGCTGGCGCTTTCTTGGCCTGACCATCGTCCTCGCCCTTGTCGGCGCGGCCGCGGTCTTCGCCACGGGCGGCGTCATCAAGAGCTTCGCTGCGCAGGCGTCAGGCACGCAATCACTGTTCCTGATCCTGTTCGCGCCTCCGGCATCACTCCAGACTCTTAACCAGGTGCCGGCTTTCACGGTCCTGATCCCATTCCTGATCCCGTTGCTGGGCATTGCCTTCGGCTTCGATGCGATCAACGGCGAGCGCTCGGAAGCGACGCTGCCGCGCCTGCTCGCCCAGCCCATCTATCGCGATGACGTGATCAACGGCAAGTTTGTCGCCGGACTGGCCTCAATCGGTCTGGTCCTGGCGGTGGTGATGGCCCTGGTCGGCGCGATTGGCGTCATCCAGCTGGGCATCTTCCCGTCGGCTGAGGACGTCATGCGCCTGATCGTGTGGTGGCTGCTGTCGCTGCTGTACATCGGCTTCTGGCTGGCCTTCGCACTGCTCTGCTCGGTGCTCGTTCGCAGGGCCGCAACCTCGGCCATCATCGCGCTATCGGTGTGGCTCATCCTGAGCCTGTTCTTCACGCTCGTCGTGGGCATCTTCGCCAACATCCTGTCGCCGGTGGCGCCAGACTCGGGCGCGTCAAGCCCGGATTCCGTGGCCAACGCCGCGCTCCAGCTGAACCTGTCGCGGCTGTCGCCCAACCAGCTCTTCAACGAGGCGACTGGCGCTGTGCTCAACCCGACCATTCGAACGACGTCGCCGGCACTCGTCACCCAGACGCAGGCGGACCAGGCCGTCACCAGTGTGCTGCCGCTGAGTCAGAGCCTGCTCGTGATCTGGCCGCAATTCATCGCGATCATCGCGATGACCATGGTCACGTTCGGCGTTGCCTACGTGGCCTTCATGAGGCAAGAAGTCCGCGCGTAGCTCGAGTGCACGAACGACACAACCTTCGCAGCAGCGCTGACGCGCTCTGCTGCGCGTCGGGCGTGGCCTCCGGCCTTTGGCCGGTGCTCACGCCCTCCTTGCTCGGCGCATAATCCGTCGATGAACAATTGGCGGATGCAACGCGAGGTGTCGGCATGAAGGGCGACCGCGTCGAGGCGGTGGTCGATACCGGCCAGGGAGTGCAGACGTTCGAGATCGTTGCGCGCAAAGCGGGCCGGCGGATCGAGATCACGACCGCGCGAGGCGTCGTTGAGGTGACCGAGGTCACCCGCTCGGGAACGCCCATCCGGACGGGTCGATTTATGGCCACACGGTTGATCGCGCTTGTCGAACACCCGGCGCTGGAGTCGGACACGAGCGTCGATGTTGAGACGCGCCGCCGCATGGGCTCGCCGCGAACTCGCCGGAGCGCCTCAGAAAGTCACGACTCCCCGCGCCAGCTGACCGTTCTGGGTGACGCCGAGGACGACTCGCAGTAACGAGCCCTGATGGGCGCCTTTTAGCGCACCTCGAGCACGCGATAGGTCACCGATCCTGACGGCAGCTCGACGCTGACTTCGTCGCCAGGGCGCGCGCCGAGCAGGGCACGGCCGACCGGCGAGTTGTTGGACAGGCGGCCCACAGCCGGATTCGCCTCAGTCGAGCCGACGATCACGTACGTGTCGTGGTCGCCATCCGACTCAACCTCGACGGTCGAGCCGAGTCGAACACTGTCCGCAGGTCCGCCGGTCTCGATCACCTCCGCCTGACGAATCATCTGCTCGAGCGTCTGGATGCGTCCTTCCATGAACGACTGTTCCTTGCGCGCGTACTCATACTCGGCGTTCTCTTTCAGGTCACCATGAGAGCGGGCCACCGCGACACGGTTGATGATCTCGGGCCGCTGGACGGTGCGCAGATCGTCCAGTTCCGCATTGAGCTTGTCCAGTCCCTCGCGCGACACGTATGTAGGCGCACTCGCCGGCCGTGCGGGAGCCGACTTGGGCGGCGCGGGTTTGCGTGTGCCGGTCGAGGTCGACTTGCGCGTTGTCGCGCGCCCGCCGCTGGTCTTCGACTGTCCCGCCGCGCCGCGCTTGGAGGATGTCTCCGTCGTGTCGGCGAGGAGAGGGTTCAGCAAGCCGTGCGCCCTGACCACCCCATCGGCGGACATCAGGTTCGCGAAGGGCAGCACCGTCTCCGCGGCCGAGGTCCCATCCGCTGGCGCGTTGCGTGCCGCGATCTCCGTCAGGAGCGCGTCCTCGTACTCCTCGTGCGCGTCGGTCTCCGACCACCAGATGCGCAGCTCGGGCAGGACCGACAGCGTCTTGAGCCAGTAACCGCCACTGTGCGGCCGCGCGTCGCCGAGCGTTGTCGCGTACATCGAGTTGACCCGGGCGCCGATCTGCTTGGGCGACCGGCCGATATAGAGCACCTGCTCGTTGGCCAGCCAGAACTCGTGCAGACGTTTGGCGATCTCTTCTGCGGACGGCCGTTCGCCATCCAGCGTCAGTGCCGGCACTCTTTCCAACCAGTGGCGAACGGCAACGATGTCGACCGGGGCGTCGGCCAGGCCGGCGGGTAGCTCGACAACGAAGATGCCCGGCGACCGGCTGGGCACGGGCCGTCCCCACAGTGCCGGCCCATCGACGAGAAGTCCGAGCGACTTGAGCAATTCACTTGCGCCCGGCCGCCGGACGTCGATCAACTTTGGTTCCTCACCTGCCGATTGTCGCCGGACGGACGCATCCTGTAACTAGCGGGAGTACTTTGTGGATGCCCAGCCATTGGAGGACTCGGAATGATTCGACGATTGGTGCTCGTTTCCATCCTGGCCGCGATCGGAGTTGCCGCCGCTTTGCCGCTGCCCGCCGCAGCGGCGAACCCGTTCCAGGTGAAGGTTCTGATCAATGCCTGCCCCGATACCGGCGGCGCACACCATGTTGGCTACCTGGAGATCAAGGTCAAGGCGCGCGAGATCGGCCAGTCGGGCGTCAACTACTTCTTGGTCAAGAGCCGCCAGGAGTGGAGCTCAGGCATTGGCTGGAGCACCCGCTTCACGTTCCCCAACGAGAAGTCGATGGTCTTTCCGAACGACTCGAGCAACTACTACCACGTCACCGACCGGCGCTATGACTACACCAAGAACGATGAGATAACCAACAGGCTCGTCGTTACGGTCGAGTTCTGGTCAAACACCCACGGCAAGCTTGCGTCGCGGACGGTGACGGGCTGCTGACGTCGATGTGTTGATGGCGCGCCCTAGCTGAGTCGGACGGGCACGGCCAGGAGAACGGTCAGGCCGCTCAGCTCCGTGCGGTTGGTCGGCAACCTAGCGTCAATGAGAATGCTGTGCAATCGGCCAGACCGTGCTGGCCGTCCGGTGTGGATGCGCGTCAGGCCGCGGGCTTCGTCTCCACCGCGGCGGTCTGCTCGGCCTTCGTCGACTTGTCCTGCTTGCCCAGCTCGATGCCCATGTCCTTCAGCCAACGTCGGATCTGTTGGTAGACGTCCTCCGCGCCGACGATCGGCTCATCGATCTTCCAATCGGCCGGGTGCATGATGAACGGGTCCGTCTGCGGCCCGCCCAGGCCACCATGTGAGCCGATCAGCTCCTCGAATGCGGCCACCTCGCCGGTGCCCGGATCGAGCAGGCTGATGGCCAGCAGATCCGGTCCGGTGGACATGCCGTCGACGCGCCTGAGGCCTGTCACGGCATGTTCGCCAAAGGGTTCCGTCGGGTCGTCGCCGTCAATCTTGTCCCCGTCCAGATAGCGCGTTCCTGAAGGGCCCATGACGACCAAGCCGGCCGTGGCCGAGCGGCCCGTGAGCATGCCGATACCCTCGTGGTGGCTGAGCTTGTCGATCAGGCCAGGCCAGGTCTCCTCGATCGTTTCGAGCGTGACGCGGCCCTTCAGGCGCGGGAAGTAGATGAGCCCCAGGTTGCCGCTGGCGCACACGACCAGCTCGGGCGGCTCGCCCTTGCCGTCGACCTCGTCACCGGCGCGCTGGTCCTTGGGCGCGAGGTCGATGGCGCCATCCTCTGACCTGTTGCGGAAGGCAACGCGGGTCATCGCGCCGGTTGTGCCCGACGCGTGCGACGCCTCGGTCACGACCGCGTTTAACGCACCCCACTCTTCGACCCTGCCCGTCGCCGCGGCGACGTCCTTGGCGCCACCCATCAGCTCGGCGATGTAGTCGTTGAGCGACTTGCCGTAGCGCTGCAGGAAAGTCGCGCCCAGGCTCTGGCCGTGGTCGCCCAGGAGGACGAACTTGTACGGCCGCGGCGTGTCCGCGGTGGCCTTGACCAGCGAGCGGATGGTCGCGTCGACGCCATCGAGCGCGTCGAGCGTCTCGCTTCGTTCGGGACCGGAATGGTGGGCGATCTCGTCGTAGTCGGTGTAGTCGACGTAGATGACCGGCGTGCCGCGGTACATCTCCTCCATCACCAGCGACGTCGACAGCGAGCGCAGGATCACGTTCGTCGCGCCGCGCACGACGGGATAGGGCATGCCGCGATGCATCGAAGGAACGATGCCCTTACGTCCGGCACGGGCCGCCTGCCAGTACTCCTTTACGACCTCGGCCATCGTCAGCACGCCGGCGCGGAGGTACTTGTCCGGGCTGATGAAGAAGGCATACCAGGCGCGGCTCTGGCCCAGGCCCTGCTTGGGGTCCTTGATCGTGGCCATGGTTATGTAGCTGCGCGCCGCGTCACCAGAGACCAGGTTGCCCACGCTGGCGCCGTCATTCGAGAGCAGCCCCTCGCCGTTCGAGGCGCGGCGCACGATCTCCATCGCGTCGTCGGGGTGGTTCGAGACGAGCATGCGCTGGGTGTCCTTCTCCCACCAGCGGAAGGCGGGAATGAAGCTGTTGTTGCCGTGCAGGATGCCGGCCTGGCTGGCCGATGTCTGCGAGGGCAGCAGGGCCGTCCATTTGTCGAGCTTCATGGCGCCCGAGCGGATCCAGCTGGAGATGAACGGCACGCGCCCGGCGCGGATCTGCTGGGCCAGAATGGGGTGGGCCAGGCCGTCGATCTGAACGATCACGAGGCCGGGATCGTCGGTCACGATCGTGTCCGGCTGGCGGCGCGCGAGCTGGGCCACGAGCGCGCCATAGAACGTCTCGCCACTGTCGGCGTTCAGGATCGCGGCGAAGAGCGTGTTGAACAGCGCAAATATGAGCGGGCCCACGAAGGCCGCGATGAGGCCGTCGACGTGGAAGTCCTGCAAGAGCCAGTCGAGGAACAGGAACGAAACGATCTGCAGGACAAGCGTGGCAATGATCACGGCGATGGTTGAAACGCCGACGAACGCGGCCAGCACGACAGGCCGCACGAGCGCGTTGAAGAGGGCCAGAACTATGACCGCAACGACGATCGTGGACAGATTGTCCGCCTTGACGCCGGGCAGCAGCGCGACGGTCAGCAGCAACGCGATCGTGCCCACGACGAGTGACACGATCATGCGCTTGAGCAGCGCGCGACGCCCTGGCCGCCAGTGCCACAGGATCTCCGCCTGGAGCTGGTAGAACCTAACGAGGCGGCGCAGCCAGCTCATGCGGCGGACTTGCCGGCCGCCAGCCGTTCCTCAGCCTGTTTGCGCGAGTGGTGGGCCAGGAACCCGGCTGGCACGGCGATAAACAAGGTGACCAGGCCGATGATGGTCAGCCACTCGGCGAGCGATTGGGCGAGGCTGCGTACGAGCGCCGCGAGTAGGACGCGGTTGTCCGGATTAGCGACCGCACCATCTGCGTAACCCTCGATACCGACCAGGGCGATGATCGCGAGGCCCAGGAAAAACACGCTCGTGAAGCCCAGCCAGGCGACAGCGTTCCAGCGCCGATCAGCAAAGACAAGGGCCGCGAGGGCGAGCACGATGGCCAGCACGGCCATGCCGATCAACGCCTGGTCGAACAGGTGCAGCGCATTCGCAATCGCGTCGACCGACGAGGCGTCGGCGATCGGGATCTGGCCGAAATCCGGCGGCAGCTGGGACTGCGTGTACGTGCTCAGCTTGGCCAGGAAGTCGGTCCGATCGGCGGCGGCCGCGAAGCGCGGAAAGTCGTCAACCGTCGGCAATACGCCATCGGTTTGAAGCTGGGTGATGACCGCGTCCATGACCGCGATCAGGTCCAGGGTGAGCTTGCCGTTGGTCGTCGTGAAGTACTGCGAGTTGCCGTTGACGACGTTCAGCAAGCCGTTGTGCAGCCCAGTCAGGGCCGTCGCGAAGAAGCTCTGGAACTGGGGGCTGCTGAGCACCTTGTCGGCCGCCTGTTCGATGCGGTCGTGGACCGCCTGGGTGAGCGGCTCGGCCAGGCGAACCAGAGGGGCAGGCAGCTTGTCGGTCAGGCGCTGCTGGAGGCCCAGCTTGTCGACAACCTGGTCGGCGATGCGCGTGCCCAGCGAATCGATGACCACTGGATCAGTCGTGGCACTGGTGATCGTCGCTACGAAGCGGTCACCGACGAGCGCGGTCTGATGCGTCCAACCGCCGATCGCGGTGAACACGAACGTCAGGCTGGCCAGCAGAACAAGCAGCCCGACGAAGAAGTTATGGATGATGCCGCGATGGCGCATGGTGGTTTGTCTCAGACTCCCTGGGTCAGTGCGCCGGACTTAAGGCTCCAGCCGGTAACCATCCAGCTGATACCGGCCATGATCAACATCAGGCCGATGAAGAAGCCGATCGCCACCCCGGAGAACGGGATGTTGGTGATCGCCCAGAAGCCGAGCAGGATATCGATGATGCCGATCGCGAGCAGGAGCAGGAAATTGCCGCGGCGGGTGAACGCGCCGATGATCTTCATGATGCCGTCGAAGATCAGCAGCAGGCCAACGACGAGGATCAACGTGATAGCGCCCAGGGCCGGGTTGGTGAAGATGTCGATGCCAACGACGATGTAGAGAACCCCCAGGATGCCGCGCAGGATCCGCCAGCCGCCTGTCTCCGTGCCGCCGGTGAGCGCGGCAAAGATGTCAACGATGCCGGCCACGATCAGCAGCAAGCCCACGATCGCGGCCGTGATGAGCGTCGCGCTGACAGCGTTCATCAACGCGACCACGCCGAGTATGGCCAGCACCACTCCGGCGCCAAAGATCCACCCCCAACGCGCTCGCAGCGTCTGCGCGTCCGCAGCAGTTGTCAGCACTGTGCTCTCCCTTTCATAAGGATCGGCTAGGGAGTCATCGCAGAGGTCGCTCCGACCTGCAGCGCACCGCTCGCGTCTCGTAGTTCAAGGGCACCGTTCGTGACGCTCCACTTGGTCGAATTCTGGAGTGCCGTGAGGAACTGGTGCTCGAACGACCCGGCAGGATCGTCGCAAGCCTTCATGGTCGACATGATCGGCCCAAACGAGATGTTGTCCGTGCCGACGACGAGGTAGTCGCCACTGAAGCTGTTGCAGCCGCCGAAGCCCTCGAGCAGGTTGTCGGGCAGGAAAGAGATGTTTGCAGTGACGCCTGTCGGGATCGACTCGACGCCCTGGTTGCCGTTGTTGACCGAGGTCACGGTCCATGGTCCATCGACAGATGCGGGAGCCATTCGGTTGTAGGTGAAGATGGTTTCCCCCGTTGCCTTGCGCAGCTCCAGCACGTCGCCGGTGACACCCCAGTGGGTGACGCTCGAGAGCGATGAGTAGTAGCCCGTCTGGAACGCGTCGATCGTTTCGCCGCACGACCTGAGCGTGCCCGCGATGGGGCCGAAACGCAATCCTGTGTCCTGAGTCGCGTAGGGCATGTTGAACTGGTTGCAGCCCGAGAAACCGCCCGCCTTGAGCAGGGCGAATATCAGGGTCACATTGGCGCCGCTTGGAATCGTTCGTCCGGCGAAGGTAGTCAGCGTCCATTCCGTATTGGCCAGCGGGCTGGGCGACGCCGGCGTTGGCGATGCGCCCGTGGATGCGCCGCAGCCGGCGATGACGATCGCAGCCATGACGATGGTTGCAAGCGCAGGCACCCGCCGATTGACCAGGTTCATGTCTCTCATTCCCTCACCAAAAGCGCCAGCGATGCGCACTCACTGCAAACGTAGGAATTGCGGCGCACCACCGCGTCATGCACTTGGGATGACGGTCCGGCCGCGGGTACGCGCGGACGATAGCCGACTCAGGGCTGCGCGTGGAGCACTTATGGCGCGCGAATGTCGCGGTGTGCTGCTACCCGGTGGGCATCAGGCGGGTTTGTTCGGGCCTGCCTTGGGGCGTCTTCGAGCGGAGACTGTATCGGCGGCGCGACCCACGGTGCGCGTCGTGGCGCTGGCCACGGCCGTGTGCTTGACAGATCGATTCACCAGAGGTGAGACGGTCACGTAGCGGCGCATCCACGGATACGTCACGACGATGATGCCGACGCGGCGGATCTTGTCCTCAATTGCCATAGCGCCAGCAATTCTCCGTCAACGTCAAGGAAAGCGTCCGACGACAACCTTCGATGGGCACGGCCAAGGCAGCGTCACCCGGAGTGGGCTACGTCGGCGACGGTTCCTCGACGATGCTGTCGCGCTCGAGTTGGCGAAACACGAAGCCGAAGAAGTCGCGCACGATTGCGGCGACGGGCAGCGCCAGGATCCCGCCGACGATGCCGCCCAGCGCGAGACCAACGGCCACCAGGAAGATCACTGTCGCGGGGCTGAATGAGATCACCTGGCCCTCGATCTTGGGCACCAGGACGTTGGCTTCGATGATGAAGACGACCAGATAGAAGGCGCCCACGAGCACAACCGCGAGGGGCGACGTAGCGAGCGCCAGCAGCAGGGCCGGTATCAGGGCAATGATCGGGCCGATCTGGGGCAAGAGCTCCATCACTGCCGCGATTGCCCCGAGCAGCAGCGCGTAGCCGGCCAAGGGTGGCCCAACGATCAAGCCGATGATGAAGACGCCGATGGTGACCATCGTGCCCTGGATGAGGCCAACGACGACCTCTGCCTTGAAGTAGTTGGCAAAGTCGTTGATGAAGATATGGACGGCCTCTCTCACGAAGGGGCGCCACGGGACGGGTATGCCCTCCCGCATGCTGCTCGACATGCGCGGCTGGTCCACGAGTAGATAGAAGATGAAGAAGGGCAGCATCGTCAGGGCGAGCGCCGTTCCCACGAGGCCCAGGATGCCCTTCAGGAAGCCAAGGAAGATCGTCGTGCCGTCAAGGCTTGCGACGGCGTTGTTGATCGAGTCGAGGAGCCCCTGGATTGGACCGGCGAGCCATGCCGGCGCATTTGCCTGGACTTCCGTGAGGCGCTCTGGGATGGCGGCGATGAACGGCAGGAACTGGTTGAAGTAGATGGCCAGTGCGAAGAGACCGACAACGATCGCGACAACGACCATCAGGGCCACGACGATCAGCGACGCCAGGCCACGCTTCAAACCGCGCCCGGTCAGCCAGTTCACTATCGGCAGCAGCACGGCGAAGAGACCCATGCCCACCGCAAACATGAAGACCACCGACCACGTGGCGACGATGATCGAGATGATCAGGACGCCGGCGATCAGGATCAGCCAGAAGGGTGCGCTGGGCAGCGTCATCGGCTTGTAGTGAACGTTCACGACCGTTGCTGCGGAGGCGCCGGCGAGGATCTCGGCCGCCTCTTCGCCCGTGGTCGCGTTGTCAGCCATCTGAGATGGCCTCGCGCATGTCATCGGCCACGTCTCCTTCGCGAGCGGTGCCCGCCGCGAGTCCCTCGATGGTGCCCTTGATGTCCTCCGCCGACCGGTTCTGGGTCAGCTTGCGCTTGGCGTCGAGCCGACCTATCACGAGCTCAAGGCCCACGATGCCCTTGGCCTGCCCCGCGATGTAGCCGTGCGGCGCATCGTCGACCGACCATGGATCCGGACGGCTGTGCTCATGGGCGTCCACCAGGCCGCTGACGTGAGGTAGCAGCCACTCGACGTCGTCATGGGCGATCAGCACGCCGTGAGCCACGACCGTGGTGTAGTTCCAGGTTGGCACGACGCGCCCGGTGCGTCGCTTCTCCTCGTACCACGTTGGCGAGACGTACGCGTCTGGGCCGTTGAAGATGGCGATCGCCTCCGCTCTGGGTCGGGCATCGCGCCACTGGTCATTGGGCCGGGCGAGGTGTCCGCGCAGGATGCCGTGCTCGCCCGCCTCGGGTTCGAACAGCATCGGCAGGATTGACGTTCGTAACCCGCCGTCCGCTGTCGTCGTGACGAGCGTCGCCGGCAGCGTCGCGCAAAGTCGGAGCAGGAGCGCAACCGGGTCCTCGACCACGAACTTTCCGTGTGCCGGCTGATACACGCCTCGATCGTAGCGCGATCAGCGCTCGCGGCGCGGCTGCCGCCGCGCGTGGCGCACGATGCGTCGCCAGCGCTCGAGGGCACGGCGCGTCTCGGTCGCAGTCAGCCGAACCCCGGCGAACACCTGCAGTTGGTAGTCGGTAGCCAGACGGCGCACATCGCGGCCAACCTCAGATCCGCGCACGCGCTGCGCGTGTTCGCGGGGCGTCTCGCCAACGAGGCGACCGTCGGCACCGCCCGCGAGAGCGACGAGCGACAGCTGATAGGCCTCTACCGCGGTGCGCGGCGCCTGGCGCCTGGCGGGCAGGTGTGGCCGCGGGATCCTGGGCAGGCCGGGCAGGACGATCGGCTCGCCGACGCGGACCTCGTCGGCATCGGGCGCAATGTCAGTGACAACAGGCCGTGCCAGGAGCAGCGCAACGAGGCGAAGGAGAACGAGCACGCCCACGCCAATGAGCACGAACAGGACCCACGTCAGATCGGGCGGCGGACCCGTCGGCCGCTCGAACAGCGGCGGGACACTCGAGCCCAGGGGCGATGGTTGCAGGATGGTCGGCACGGTATGGCCGCCGCTTCCGTGGAACAGACCGGCGATCAGGTCGAGCAGCCAGAAGATGGGGATGGCGAGCAGGTAGAAGATGAATATCAGCACCGGCGCCAGCGGCCCGGCCACGCCCGCCACGGCGGCAGCCACGGGCAGGCCCAGGACAGCTGCGAGCGGCACTCCGATGACCAGGACCACAGCCACGATGCCCGTGACGAGGAGCAGCCAGCGCCGTCGCGCGCCACGATCGACGGCGTCAACGGCAAGATCGGAGAGCCGGCCCAGGCCAAGTGACAGCAGGCCCGCGCTGACAAAGCTGAGCGTGGCCGTGAACGCGGCCGTGGCAAAGACGTCGTTGTGGAGCATCCCGCTCCACGTCGCCAGCAGCCAGAACACGACCAGCGCGGGCATGCCCAGGCTGAAGACGCGCTCCGTGGCATAGCCCGTGCCGGGCTCGCCGTGGGCCGCGCCGCGCAGCACGGCAATGCCGACCAGCCACACGCCGGGGTCCACAACGGCAGACCGAACGAAGCCGCCCGCGTCGCTCGTCGCCACGCCCGACAGCAGCGCGGCGACACCGGCCATGACCACTACCGCAACCGTGATCACGCTCGCGTAGCGCGATTGCGGCAGCAGCCGTGTCGAGCGCGCTACGAGCATGCCAACCAGCACGGCGAAGGTGAAGATGAAGATGCCCAGGTCAAGCCGGGGGCTCTGCTTCAGCCACTGAAGCAGGATGTTGGCAAGCGTCAGCCACGCGCCCTCCATGGTCGCCGCGGCGAGCCACGTGAGGATCAGCTCAGCCGACCATCTCGAGCGCATCCGCGGTCCTCCAGTTGGGCTCGAGCTTGATGATGGTCGCGCGCAGGCCCAACGCCCTGGCGTGCGCGGCAGCGTCGGCTGAGAAGCGGCCCAGCGCAGCGAGCTGGACGTTGCGGCCGGAAGCGGACAGCCGGCGCAGCACCGGCGCGTAGTCGTCCGAGTCGCGGCCGCTGATGGCAACGATGCTCGTCGTGGGTGGCATGCGCCGGCCCAGGCCGTGCAGCAGCGTTGTGAAGGGCAGCGAGGCCCAGCGGCTGACGTCCGCGAGCTGGTCGGCAATGCGCTCGATCTGGACGTTGGACGAGCTGGGCGCAAGGTACACCGAGCGCAACTCCGATTGGGTCGTGTAGGCGTTGACACTCAGGCCGCAGGCGACGCCGCTGCCGATCATGGTCCTGGCCAAAGACATCGCCGCGACACACAGGCCCTCGACCAGCTCGTCGTCGTACTGCATCAGCCAGAAGGGCCCAGCCACGGTCTGGGCGTCGAGGGCGATGATGACGTCTCGCTCATGGACCGGGTCATAGCGCCGGCTGACGGGACGTCCCAGGCGGGCGCTGGCCTTCCAATGCACGCGGCGCAACGCGTCGCCCGGCTGGTACGGCCGGACACCAGCGAACAGCGCCGGATCCTCGAACAGGCCGCGCAAGACCTTGGCCGAGCCGGGCAGATCGCTCAACGGAGCGGTTGCCCGCACCGGCACATAGCGCGGCACGATCCGGTAGCGCAGCTTGTGCGTTTCCTCTGATTCCACGCTGTCGGGAGCGAACAGGTCCGCGACGCGCAGTCGGGTCGTGGTGAAGTCGTAGATCCCACGGCGCTCGGCGACGATGTCCATCCGGCGCGTGACGCGCTGGAACCAGCCCAGCGTCCAGGTCGTGCGCAGGATGGCGAAGCCGGGCTGGTCGGACGGCTCCAATGGCCGGCCGGCGACGCTCACGCCCTCGCTGACGAAGTCCTCAACCTCCAGCCACGGCAGCGGCAGAAGCTTCCGATTGCGAACGGTCAGCTCGAGCTGGATCTCCTCGCCGACGAGCGCCCTTTGAGCACCAAGCTTGCGTTCATAGGTGACCCCGCGTAAGCCGAAGCGCGCCCACAACGAGCGGAGGAGCCAGACGAGGGCGACGATGACCCCGACGGCGATCAGCCCAGGGGCCGCGAAGAGGGCACCGATGACAACCAGGAGCAGGCCGGCGCCCAGGCCGATCATTCTGGAGCTGGCGGCGCCGGTACGACCTCGAGCACGCGCTCGACGATCTCGCGCGAGTTCGAGCCGCGCAACGAGTAGTCCAGGTCGAGCACCACGCGGTGGCCCAGCACTGCCGGCGCAACCGTCTTGACGTCGTCAGGCAGCACGAAGCCGCGGCCGTCCAGGAACGCGTACGACTGGGCGGCACGGTACAGAGCCACGCTCGCGCGCGGGCTGCCACCCAGGCGCACTTCCTTGCGCTCGCGCGTGGCGCGCACGAGGGCGACGACGTATTCCTCGACCGGCTCGGCGACCAGGATGGTCCGTGCCGTTTCGCGCATCGCGAGCAGCGCCGGCCCTTCGACGATCGGCTCGATCGCGCTCAGTGGATCCGCCGACGCCCGGTAGCGGCTCGCGATGCGCCGCTCGTCGGCGAGGTCCGGGTAGCCCAGTGTGAGGCGCACCAGAAAGCGGTCGAGCTGAGCCTCCGGCAGCGCGAACGTGCCCTCCAGCTCGATCGGGTTCTGCGTGGCCAGGACCAGGAATGGATCGGGCAGTGGCCGCGTTTCGCCCTCGATCGAGACCTGGCTCTCTTCCATCGCCTCGAGTAGCGCGCTCTGCGTCCGTGGCGTGGCGCGGTTGATCTCGTCGACGAGCAGGATGTTGGTGAAAACCGGACCGGGCACGAAGCGGAAGTGGTCGCCCTCGAGCAGACTCGCGCCGAGGACATCGCTGGGCAGCAGGTCCGGTGTGCCCTGGACGCGGCCAAAGGTCAGGCCCAGCGCGCGCGAGAAGCAGCGCGTCAGCAGCGTCTTGCCAACGCCGGGCACGTCCTCCACGAGCGCGTGGCCGTGAGCGAGCAGCGCGATGGCCAGCAGTCGAAGCGCAACATCGTCGACGACGACTGCGCGCGCGACTACTTCGCGTAGATCACTCCAGAAGCGTCGGCCCTCGTCCAGGCGCCGATCGGGCGTTGGGTCCATCGCGCGTCAGTGTGGCGGATATCCTTCGCCGCCGTGATCGATAACTCGTCGCTCTGGCGCCACGCGGACTTCATGAAGCTGTGGACCGGCCAGACCATCTCACGCCTGGGCTCGGTCGTGACGCGCACGGCCGTGCCGCTGGTTGCCCTGCTCGTGCTTGGAGCGGGGCCGTTCGAGATGGCGCTGATCATCGTCGCCCAGAGCCTCGCGGTCCTATTGGTTGGCTTGTTCGCGGGCGCGTGGGTCGACCGTCTTCGTCGGCGGCCCGTGCTCATCTGGGCGGACGTCGCGCGCTCGGTGCTGCTTTTCTCAATTCCCGCTGCCTACTGGATCGGCGCGCTGCGTCTGGAACAGCTCTACGTCGTCGTTTTTCTCGAGGGCTGCCTGGGCGTGCTCTTCGACTCCGCGTATCCGGCCTACGTCCCGTCGCTGATCGGCTCCGAGCGCGTGGTCGAAGGCAACAGCAAGCTGGCCGCCAGCTCGTCGATCGCCGAGATCGGTGGGCCGGGCCTTGCCGGCGGTCTCGTCCAGCTCATCAGCGCGCCGTTCGCGATCCTTGTGGACGCCGTCTCCTACATCGTCTCGGCGATCTCGCTGCTCTTGATCAAGACGCCCGAGCCGGCGCGACCTGAGCCGACCCAGAAGCCCCATATGCGCCGCGAGATCGTCGAAGGCCTATCGCTCGTTCGTCGCCACCCGGTGCTCGTGCCGCTGACGCTGCGCTCCGTGATCGCCCACGTCGCCGGCTCGTTCTATGGCGTGCTGTACACGATCTACCTGATCGACGAGCTGCGTTTGGAGCCGTTCACGCTGGGCATCGTCGTATCCGCCGGTGGCGTCGGCGCGCTCGTGGGTTCGTTCTTCGTCGGACGCACGATCAAGCGCCTTGGCTTTGGCCCGGCCATCATCTGGACCGCGGCCGGTGCGTCAGCGATCGGTCTCCTGACGCCACTCGCCGGTGGACCCATCCTGCTCGCCACGGTCATGGTCTTCCTGCCCCAGCTGATCGGCGACGGGCTGCAGACGATCGAGGGCGTGGCCGAGCTGTCGCTCATCCAGGGCGTCATCCCGGACCACATCCTGGGCCGCGTCAACGCGACGCTCGAGGTCTTCTCGCACGGCATCGCCTATCCGCTCGGCGCCCTGCTCGCCGCCGCCTTGGCCGGTGTCATCGGCGTCCGTGGCGGCATCTTCATCGGCTGGGCCGGGATGGCGCTATCGATCCTGCTGCTCGTCTTCTCGGCCATCCCGCGCATCCGCACGACGTCGGACGTGGCCGCGATCGAGGCGACCGAGTCCTGAGTCGCCGGCCATTCTCGACGGCATCAGCCCAATTGGCGGACGCGGGCGTCTAGACGACGATCGATCGTGCGTGGTCGGACTAAGTGGGCTCTTGGCTGCACGCGTGACGTGGACCCGGGGACTGACAACAGCTGTGTCCAGGCGTAGGCGGATGCCCGCCGACACGACATGGTCCGGGAGGAACGCACATGGCAGACAAGCAGGTTGTCCTCGCGATCTTCAGTGACGAGGCAGCCGCAGATGCGGCCGTCGAGTCGCTCAAGGCATGGGACAAGAGCACAAACCTGGACATCAACCTGAGCTCGATCGGCGTACTCGTCCTCGACGATGACGGCAAGATCAAGACCCATAAGCTCGGTAAGCGGAGCACTGCCAAGGGCGCCGGGATCGGCCTAGTGCTCGCCGTGATCGCCCCGCCGACCCTGCTGGCCGGCGTCATCGGCGGCGGGATACTCGGTCATTTCCACCACAAGGGTCTGGGCATGACGGCCGAGGATCGTGACCGGATTGCGGCCGAGCTGAGCAATGGCAAGGCCGCTGTCGGCGTGCTTGTTGACGACGTCGATGCAGGCGAGATTTCGACCAAGCTGACATCCCTTGGCGGCACCGCCGAGGTGCACACCGTGTCGGCGGAGAACGCCGCAGAGATTGACGCGGTCGCACCCGCGGTCGAGGCCGCCGAGGCCGCAGTTCCGGAGCAGGCCGCTCCAGCCTGAACCCGTACGCGCACATAGGCGCACAGTGGGGAGCCTCACCTCGTTCGAGGCTTCCCACTTGATTCTCGCGCGTCGTCAGCGCCACGCGGCGCCTGCCCTTGACGGAAGCATTGATCCAAAGATATCTTTGCAAAGATATGTTGGAAAACGACAAGGATGTCGGCCACCGCGTCCGAGAAGTCAACGACGTACGTGCCCTCCGAGCCTTGGCCCACCCTTTCCGCGTTCGTCTTTATGAGCTCGTCGGCCGCGAGGGGACGCTTACGTCGACCGAGGCGAGCAGGCTGACCAACGAGAGCACGGCAAGCTGCTCGTTCCACCTGCGCCAACTGGGCAAGTACGGATTTATCGAGGAGGTGGCTCGGCGCGGCGGTCGAGAACGCCGCTGGCGTCGCACCTCGGCGGCCAACGTCTTTCGAGGCGCAACGGATGTTGCCGAATACGCAGCGGCCGAGCGGGCAGCGGCCGCAATGGCTGGCGACCGTGTGGTTGAACAGCTGCACGACTATCTGGCCCAGATCGATCGCGAACCGGTCGCGTGGCAGGAAGCGTCGTTCCTGCATGACTCACTGCTTTATCTGACGGTCGACGAGCTCGAGGCTCTCAAACGCGGCGTTCTGGCCCTCACCGCCCGTTTCCAGGACCGGACTCTGGAACGCGACGCCCGACCCGCCGACTCCAAACCGATTGCTGTCTTTGCAGCCGGCTTCCCGCTCGCGCCAACTCCAGGCGGAAATTGAAGACCTCGGCACTTTCTGCCCTGATTGACGCTGCGGACTCGCCGCCCATGGCCGCCGCAGTCATAGAGAGCGGCAGCACTATCGCGACTCTCGGAGCCCTGAGCGATCGACTCTTTCAATGCGGATCGATCTCCAAGTGCGTTTCGGCCTTTGTCGCTCTGCGACTCGTCAACGACGGCATGATGGAGCTCGACGCTCCGTTGAACGCATCGCTGCGCAGCTGGCGCATACCAAACGGAGATGTTGTAACCCTGCGTGCCCTGCTAACACACACGGCCGGCGTCGGCGTTCCGTTTTTCCCAGGTTACGGGCAAGACGAGGACATGCCGACAGTCCTGCAGGTGCTCGATGGGATCTCGCCAGCGAACACGTCGGCGGTGCGGATCGACGGAACGACCGAATTTCGCTATTCCGGGGGCGGCTACGTCATCGTTCAGCAGGCGATCGAGGACGTCACTGGGGAATCGTTCGAGCGTGTTGCCCAGGAAGTCGTGTTCAAGCCTCTGGCAATGTCCGATTCGACATTCGAGCAACCGCCGCCGGAGAGCCTCGCCGAGCGAGCTGCGCGCGCGGACTGGAACCTCTATCCGGAATTGGCCGCGGCTGGCCTGTGGTCAACGCCGCGGGATCTGGCGACCTTCGTGTCTGCGATCCAGAACCCTGGGGCTGGCCCCGACTCGACCGTTCCACCCGTCGTGGCCGACTTGATGACCAGGCCGGCAGCGGTGCTGCCGCCAGAAGGCGACTGGGCGGCGGTCAGCGCGCTCGGTCTGCGCGCTCCGGATCGGTACGGAATGGGCTTCTTCCTGGAGGGCGAGGATAGGTTCAGTCACCTGGGTGGGGCGAGTGGGTTCTTCGCCATGCTTACGGCGTCGAAAAGGAACGGCACGGGCGCCGTCGTAATGTCCGCGGCACAAGCGACGCCGCGGCTGTTCGAGGTGCTGATAGCAATCTCAGACCAATACGGCTGGACTGGGTTCGCGACCGGCGAGTAAGGATTCGAACGTTCCATCGCTGATCCGGAGCTCGTCTCTCCCGCGCCTGTCGCGGCGTTGACGTCGATGTGTCGAGGGCGCAGTCTGGGAACGCCAAGCTGCCACGGGAGTCTTGATGTCGATCATTGCCAGCGTCCTGGTGGCCATCGTGGCCCTGCTGCACGTGTGGTTCCTCGTCCTGGAGATGTTCCTGTGGCGTAAGCCGCTCGGGCTGCGCACATTCCGGATGACTGCGGAGCAGGCTGAGACGACCGCCGTTCTGGCCGCGAACCAGGGCTTGTACAACGGCTTCCTCGCTGCGGGGCTCGCCGTTGGTCTCATCGTCGCCGAGCCGACGGCCTTCTATTTCAGGCTCTTCTTCCTGGCCTGCGTGATCGTCGCGGGCGTCTACGGCGCAGCGACCGTGTCACGACGCATCCTCCTGGTTCAGGCGCTTCCCGGTGCACTTGCGCTCGCGGCCGTCCTCCTCGCAGGCACCTGAGGTGAACCTCTGATGACCCGACTTCGCCTCGCGCTGTTCGTAGCGCTCGTCGCGCTTGCCAGTGCGTGTACGGCCGCACCCGCCCCCACGGCAAGCTCCGCAGCGGCGACGCCAGGGCTGCCCACTGGCCCGACCCAGACCGCAGCAGCTCCAACCGCTGTCTCCACGCCGAATGCTCCAACGGCCGCCGCGACAACTGCCGCGAGCCCGACTGCCGCGCCCAGCCCAACAACCGCCGCGAGTCAGACACCTGCGTCCAGTCCCACCCCTGGCCCGACGCCGGCCCCGACGCCCGCGGCGACACCGACGGAATCGCTGGCGCCAAGCCCAACCATCCCGACGAGCACGAACCTGGTCGAGGTCGCCGCGGGCGGCGGAACGGCCGACCCCAGCGCAGGCGGAAACGCCACCGACGCGCACATTCAGCGACCAACCGGTGTGGCCGTCGCGGGCAACGGGATCATCGGGATCGTCGATAGCAATGCCGGGACGGTGCTGGCCGTAGGGCCTGACGGTCTGATCACGACCGCCGCCACCGGCTTGACCGGGCCGCAGGGGATGTGTCTGACATTCGAGGGCACCGCGTTCGTGGCCGACCGCGGCGCCAATCGCGTGGTCACGATCACCAGCGACGGCGGCGTGAAGGCCAGTCGCGGGCAGTGAGTTCCACGCCGACTTCCGCGGCGACGGCGGGCCGGCCAAGAAGGCGTACCTGTCACAGCCATATGCGGTGGCCTGCGACGCCGCGGGCAATCTCTACATCGCGGACACGGGCAACGCTCGGGTGCGCTTTGTCGACGCCGCGACTGGCCACATCAGCACCATCGCCGGCAACGGCACGCAGGGCTTCGCGGGCGACGGTGGCCCGGCCACGGACGCACAGCTGACCAACCCGCAGGCAGTTGCTGTCGATCCGGCAGGCACGGTCCTGTACATCGCCGATTACGGCGATTCACACCTGCGCAAAGTCGACCTGGCCACGGGCATCATCACGACGGTCGCCGGGAGCGGTGCCGGAGCCGTCGCGTACGACCCCAACCTCACCGCGCTCCAGGTAGCGCCGACGCGCTTGATCGCAGTCGCACTCGATGCGCAGGGCAATGTCTACATACCGGTGTTCTTCACCGACAGGGGCCAGATGGTGATGCGCGTGGACCCAACCGGACATCTTTCGATCGTCGCCGGCGGCGGCACGAGCTCCGACATTGGTGTGGCGGCCACAGACTTTCGACTGCCATCAGTCGAGGCACTCGCTATCGAGCCGACAACAGGCGCCCTGTTGATTGCCTCAAATGACGGCAGGGTCTATCGGATCCCAGGGGTCGCGACGCCGGACTCGCCTAGCCGCGCTCACGTGAGGCTTTCGACGGCTGCCGCGAGAGTCGGGTGTTCGATCTCGCTAGAGGCGGCCGGCTACGAGCGTCGCCAGCGCGATCAGCGCCGTCTTGGCATCAGCGTCGGTCATCGTGGTAAGCAGATCTATCTCGAAGCCCTTGCCACCCTTCACGGCGGCAAGGCTTCTTGAATATCGCCCGCTGCGGTAGAGGGCGGCCTTGTCGCCGATGCCCGGCACCAGTTCGTTCGCGGGATCGGTCAGATATGGCGCGAGGGATGCCAGGCCGTTTTGATCATTCACGACCGACAGTCGGGCGAGGAACTCCTCTGCACCGTAGTACACGCACAGGCCGCCTGTGTCGGTCGTCCGGACGACGGTGTGTCCGGCGGGTCCTATCGCTGCTTCCAGCTCATCGTTGGTCATCAGCGGGCACGCGGCGATTTGGCCCGGGACGGAGGCGGCGGTCGGCTGGGGTATGAACATCGGGGTGGCGGTCGACCGCAGCGGTCGCCGTCAGAGTCCCAATCGGCGTGCTCGCGCCGGCGCAGCCTCCGACCATCAAGCAGCACGTCGCCGCAGCCGATCGCGGACCGTTTCAGCGCGTTCGCCGCACGTCGGGCGTAGGTGGGATCGTTCGACCCTCGCTCTACCGCTAGAGGCGGCCGGCCACGGTCGTCGCCAGCGCGATGAGGGCGGTCTTGGCCTGGGCGTCGGTCATGCCGTCGACGAGCACGTCGATGTGGAAGCCCTTGTCACCCTTCTGCACATAGATGGTCCGACCTGAGAATTGTCCCGTGTCCGTGTGGTAGATCACCGCTTTGTCGCCAACGCCCGGCACCGCGATGTTCCCGGGATCGTTCAGGTAGGGCTGAAGAGCGGCCAGGCCGTACTGATCATTCACAACCGACACGCCGCCCAGGTACGAGTCCCCATCGCCGTACCAGAGGCACGCGCCACCAGCGTCGTCGGTTCGAACCACCGTCGTTCCGATCGCTGCTGTCACCTCGTCCTTGGTGGCCAGCGGGCACGCGGCGATCTCGCCCGGGACGCCGGCGACGGTCGGTAGTGGTGCCACTGTCGCGACGGCGGGCGGGGTTGTTGGTGCGGGCGCAGTCGTCGCTCCAGGCGCAGCGGCCGTCGCGCCTGGCGCGGGCGTCGCGGCCGGCTTCGTCGTAGCCGCCGGACCTGCGCCACCGCACGCCACGAGCACGATGAGCAGGGTGCTGCCCGCAAACAAGGTCCGAATGCGCATGGATCCTCCGCAATTGGATGCGGAGCCACGTCGTCGACGAGGTCGGCCACACCTTCCTGCGCGGCATGGTACGCGCCGGTTCGGACCGAATTGGCTGGCGAGGAAGGATTCGAACCTTCAACCCCCTGATCCAGAGTCAGGTGCTCTACCGTTGAGCCACTCGCCAGTGAGTGGTCAAGTCTAGCGGGGGTGCCGCACAGGACGCCGTGAAAGCTCTGATATTCGATCTGGACGGAACCCTGGTCGATACGGTCTATGCCCATGTCTTCGCCTGGCAACTGGCCCTCGCGGAAGCCGGACTGCCGATCGAGGGCTGGCGCATCCATCGACGAATTGGCATGAGCGGCGGCCTGTTCACGCGCGCCGTCGCGCGCGAGGTCGGTCGGCCCTTGAACGACGTCGAGATAGAGGCGATCCAGCAGCGCCACGGCGAGCTCTTCCGCGGCCTGTTGCCTGAGCGTCGCCCGCTGCCGGGGGCTGTCGAGCTGTTGGCGTGGCTGCGCGAGGCGGGCGTGCCGCACGGCATCGCCACATCCGGCCGACGGCCGGAGATCGACGCTTCCCTCGACGCTCTCCAAGTGCCGTCGGACACCGTCGTCGTCGAGCGTGGCGACGTGCTCCGTGCCAAGCCGGAGCCCGACCTCTTCCTGGCGTGCCAGGAGCGGCTGCAGCGTGGAGATCCGCGACTGTTACGTAGTTGGTGACGCGGTGTGGGACCTGCTCGCGGCCCGGCGTGCGGGAATGCTCAGCGTCGGCCTGCTGTCAGGCGGCTATGGCATCGACGAGCTGCTTGCCGCGGGCGCGTTCCGCGTCTATCGCGATGCAGCGACGCTGCACAAATCACTCGATGAGCTGGGGATCTAGCTCGTCTGCTGTTGGACCTTGGCCCAGCTGTCCTTGAGCGTTAAGGCGCGGTTGAAGACGGGCTTGCCTGGCGCTGAGTCGGTGTCGGGCGTGAAGTAGCCCAGGCGCTCGAACTGGAAGGTCGTGCCCGGCTCGGCCTCCGCTAGCGAGCGCTCGACGTAGGCGCTGGAAAGCACCGTCTCCGATTCGGGGTTGAGGTCGTCGAGCAGGTCGCCGGTGGCGCCCGGAGTGGGCGTGGAAAAGAGCTGCTCGTACAGCCGAACTTCCGCTGCGAACCGCGTGCGCGGCAGACAGCCAGTGCAGCGTTGCCTTGGGCCGTCGACCATCCGGTGCGTCGCCGCCGCGGGTGGCCGGGTCGTAGGTACAGCGCAGCTCCACCACCTTGCCCGCGTCGTCCTTGACCACCGATGCGCAGGTCACGAAGTACGCCGCGCGCAGGCGCACCTCCCGGCCTGGCGCCAGGCGGAAGAACTTGGGCGCCGGCTCCTCCATGAAGTCCTCGCGTTCGATCCATAGCTCGCGCGAAAAGTCCACCTGGCGCGAGCCGGCGTCGGGGTCTTCAGGATTGTTCGGAACGGAAACCCTCTCCGACTGGCCTTCCGGGTAGTTCTCGATGACGACCTTGAGCGGGTCCAGCACGCCGAAGCGCCGCGGCGCGACACGGTTCAACACGTTGCGCACGGCGTACTCGAGCTGCTGGATCTCGATGATGTTGTCGGCCTTGGCGACGCCGACGGCCGTGGCGAAATCGCGAATGCCCTCCGCCGGAAAGCCACGGCGCCTGAACGCAGAGATCGTGGGCATGCGCGGATCGTCCCAGCCACGGACGCGACTCTCTGTCACGAGCTTGAGCAGGAAGCGCTTCGAGAGCACCGTGTGGCTCAAGTTGAGCCGCGCGAACTCGATCTGGCGCGGCTTTGACGGCACGGGCAGGTTGTCGATCAGCCAGTCGTAGAGCGGCCGGTGCGCCTCGAACTCGAGCGTGCACAGCGAGTGCGTCACGCCCTCGATCGCGTCGCTCTGCCCGTGCGCGAAGTCATACGTGGGATAGATGCTCCAGGCGTCGCCGGTGCGCGGGTGTGTGGCGTGGACGATTCGATACAGAATCGGATCGCGCAGGTTGATGTTTGGCGAGGCCATGTCCAGCTTCGCGCGCAGCACGCGCGTGCCGTCCTCGAACTCACCGTCACGCATGCGCCGGAACAGGTCCAGGTTCTCGTCCGCGCTTCGGTCGCGCCACGGTGAGTTGCGCCCAGGCTCGGTCAGCGTGCCACGGTGTTCACGGATCTCGTCAGCGGAGAGGTCGTCGACGTAAGCCTTGCCGTCACGGACGAGCACCTCCGCCCACTCGTAGAGCTGCTCGAAGTAGTCAGAGGCGAAGTACAGGTTGTCGCCCCAGTCGTAACCCAGCCAGCGGACGTCGGCCTCGATCGAGTCGATGTATTCCTGCTCCTCTTTGACCGGATTGGTGTCGTCGAAACGCAGGTTGCAGTGGCCGCCAAACTCCGCGGCAACGCCGAAGTTGAGTGCAATCGATTTGGCATGGCCGATGTGCAGGTACCCGTTTGGCTCGGGCGGGAAGCGCGTGACGATTTCGGCATGGCGACCTGCGCCAACGTCAGCGGTGACGATCTCGCGGATGAAGTCAGACAAGGGGTGACGAGACTCCGATCTGGTGCGGAAGATCCACTTGGCACTTCGACGTGGACGCTCTCGAAGTTAGCATCCCGCGATGCAACTGCCTACTGAACCCATCGGGAGCCTCCCGCGTCCTGCGTCTCTCCAGCACGCCATGCAGTCCGCCGCGGCCGGAGAGCTGTCCCAGTCAGAGCTCGACGCCCAGTACGACGCCGCAGTGCGCGACACGCTGTCCCGCTTCGAACAGACCGGATCGACGGTCGTCACTGATGGCGAGCAGCGCAAGCAGAGCTTCGCCACGTATCCCGTCGCCGGCCTGCCCAACATCAAGGGCGGCGGCGTGCCCATCCCGTTCGTGGATGGCCATGTTCGCAACCTGCCGCTGATCACCTCCGGCCCGTTCCACTATGCGACGAAAGCGTCCGCGTACCTCAAGGCGGCGCGGCCGTACACGAACGCGCAGATGAAGCAGGCGGTCATCTCCGCCTCTGTGATCAGCCTGATGTATCCCTCGGAAGGACTGCCCGATTACCCCCGTGAGGCGTTCATCAACGACCTCGTTGCAGAGGCGACGACAGAGATGAAGGAGTGCCTCGCGCTCGGCGCGATCGTCCAGATCGACTTCACGGAGGCGCGCCTGTCACTCAAGCTGGATCCATCCGGTGGCTTGCTCAGCGCGTTCGTCGATCTCAACAACCAGGTGCTGGCATCGCTGACTGAGGACGAGCGACGGCGCGTTGGCGTCCACAGCTGTCCCGGCGGCGACCAGGACTCCACGCACAGCGCCGACGTCCCATACGAAGCTCTGCTGCCGACCCTGTTCCGCATGAACGTTGGCAACTTCTACGTCGAGCTGGCCGGCGAGGCGGACCATGAGGGCGCTCTGCGCGCCCTGGCGGCTCAGGATCTTGGTGATCGGCGCCTGTTTGTCGGCGTGACAGATCCCATCAATCCGCGCATCGAGACGGCCGAGGAGGTCCGCGACCGCGTCCTCGAGGCGGCCCGGTTCATCGATCCCGAGCACCTGGGCACGACCGACGACTGTGGCTTCTCGCCCTTCGGCGACGACACGTCGACATCGCGCGACGTGGCCTTCGCCAAGATCGCGGCACGCGTCGAAGGCACGCGCATGGCCTCGGAGAAACTGGGACTGTAAGCAGTCGAGGGGAGTTGGCTGGCGAGCAAGGATTCGAACCTTGAATCCCCTGATCCAGAATCAGGTGCCTTACCGTTTGGCCACTCGCCAGCGACGCGCTGAGTTTAGCAAAGGGGCACCCGACTCCGGCCTACGGGGACCTTCCAACGGGAGCTTAGCTAGGCCTTAGCGCGCGCCGCCGGTCCTGCCAGGGGATAGCCAAACAGCGGCGCAAAGACGCACACGTCGATCGAGCCGGCCAGCAGTGGCACCAGGCCGATCGCGGCAATGACGATCCCGACACCGCCACCGACCCAAAACAGGCCTCCGGCGATGAGCGCGAACCCGGCCACGATACGGGTGAGCCGCCCGGCGGGCGAAACCATGAACTTTACGAAGGGACCCATTTCATGCTCCTTGGTGAACGAGGGTTGATGCAACCGACTGTGACTTCGTCCGGGGTGTTCGTCGGTGACTTAGTCACCCAGCGGCTGCACGTTCGAGAGCAGGCAAATCTGTGACTTCTATCTGACCGCGGCCGACGGAAATCCAACCCTTGACCGCCAGGTCCTCAAGGACGCGGCTGATGGCCTCGCGGGCGCTGCCGAGTTCGTCGGCGATCTCTTGGTGGGTGACCGCGACAGGATTCAGCACGGTCGATCGACGCGCGAGGAGAGCAGCTACGCGCTGATCCAGACGACGGAATGCGACCTCGTCGACGACGTTCATCACGCTCGCCAGGCGTTGCGCGACAAGGTCGAAGAAGAAGTCCCGCCACAGGTCGTCGTGTTGGACCCAGTCGCGGAAGGTCTCGGCCGGGATCATCACCGCCTCGGCATCGTCTTCGACGGTCGCGATGGCCGGAAATGACTGGTGGGTCATGATGGCGCTCGCGGTCAATACGCAGGACTCGGTGGGCCAGAACCGATAGAGGGTCACCTCGCGGCCGGTCTCACCGATTTGGTAGACGCGCACGATGCCAGAGACGAGCAGCGGTATCGCCCCGACTTCCTGCCCCTCGACGAAGACGTCGTGACCAGCGGCTATGCGTGCCAGAAAAGCATGTTGCTTGAAGGTCCGGATCAGTTCTGGCGTCGCCCCTTGCAAAATGGGCAGCGCCGGCCGGATCCGCTCGAAATCAGCGTCGCCGATCATCGGCAGTCCCCAAGAATGTTCACGGTCAGGTCACCCTAGCGCCCCGACAATTCAAGAACCATGTTGCCTGCCTTGCTCCATCACCGGCCGTTCCGCAACCTGTGGCTGGGCCAGACGATCTCCGTCTTTGGCGACCAGATCACGTTGCTCGCGATTCCCATCATCGCGGCGTTGACCCTGGGCGCCACGCCTGAGCAGATGGGCTTTCTGACCGCCGCGGGGCTGCTGCCCAGCCTGCTGTTCTCCCTCCCCGCCGGCGCCTGGCTGGACCGGGTCCATCACCGCCGGCGGCTGATGATCCTGGCCGATCTGGGGCGCGCTGTGGTCGTGGGCAGCATCGCCGTGGCGTTCGTCGCGGGCGCCCTATCGCTGCCTCAGCTGTTCGTGACCACGTTCATCGCGGGTACGCTCGGCGTCGCCTTCGACATTGCCTGGAGCACGCAGTTCGTCACGGTCGTCGAGCGCGAGGAGTATCTGACGGCCAACTCGATGTTCAACGGCAGCCGCTCGTTGGCGTCCGTCGCCGGACCACTGATCGGCGGCGCGCTGATCCAGTTCTTCAGCGCGCCCATCGCGGTGCTCGTCGACGCGGTCTCGTACCTGTTCTCAGCCTTCTTCCTTGGCAGAATTCACGTCGCAGAGCCACCCATCGAGCCTTCGACCGAGTCGATCCGCGCACAGCTCACCGCGGGCCTGAGCTTCATCGTCCGCGACAAGGTCATGCGCCCGGCGCTTGCTTCGGTCGCGACGGTGAACTTCTTCACCTATGCGTTCCAGGCGCTCTTCGTGCTCTACGCGACGACGTACCTTGGCCTCAACCCGGGCCTGCTCGGCCTGGCGCTCGGCGCCGGCGCGATTGGTGGCGTGGTCGGCGCCGTGCTCGCCGCACGCGTTGGGCGTCGGATCGGCATCGGCCCGGCCTACGCCCTGGGATTGGTCCTGTTTCCGGCCAGCTTCCTGCTTGTGCCGCTCGTCGCGCCGGGATCATCCATCTCGCTCGTTGTGATCGTCTTCTTCGTGGCCGAGTTCGTCAGCGGCTTCGGCGTGATGATTCTTGACGTCAATGCCGGCGCGATCATCCCGGCGCGCACTCCGCACAGCATCCGCAGCCGCGCCACTGGCGCCTGGCGCTTTGTCAACCAGGGCATCCGGCCGATCGGGGCAGTTGTCGGCGGCTTGGCGGGCGGGCTGATAGGAGTCCGCGAGACGCTCTTCGTCGCCTCGATCGGCGCGCTGTGCGGCGTCCTGTTCCTGTTCCGCAGTCCCGTCCTGAAGCTGCACGACGTGCCCGAAACGGCCGAGATCTAGGCGGGTGCGGATTCCGGGTCGCACACACCGAGCAGCTCGTAGACCTCGACCGGCTGGGACTTGCCCTTGAGCTCGGGATGGCCCAGCGGCCGGACGGTCGCGCACTCCCCGATCAGCGCATAGGTCGTCGCGCCGATCACTACGCTGCCTTCAGCCGCGAACGTCTGCAGCCGCGCCGCCAGGTTCGTCGTGTCGCCGATCGCCGAGTAGTTGCGCATCTGCGCTGCGCCGATGTTGCCCACGAGTGCTGGGCCGCTGTTGATCCCGACACGAAACCCGGGCTCATCCTTGCCAGCGTGAAGCTCGCCGATCGCACGCTGTAGCGCCAGGCCCGCGCGAGCGGCGCGCAACGCGTGGTCCCGCTGCGGGTGCGGAGCGTTGAAGATCGCCATCATCGCGTCGCCCATGAACTGGACCACGGTCCCGCCCTGTGCAAGGACGATGGGCACGGCCACTCCGAACGCGTCGTTGAGCATGGCCACGACCTGCGCGGGTGGAGTGCGCTCGGAGAACGACGTGTAGCCGCGCAGGTCCGCGAACAGGACCGTGACCTCAAGCTCCTCGCCACCAAGGGCGGCGCGACTGGGATCCTCGATCAGCGTGCTCGCCACGTCGGGCGACATGTACTGGCGGAGCAGCTGGTCGACGCGCTCATGGAGGGCCGTGGCGAGCGTGCCCTGGGCGAATGCGGTTCGCGACGACTGTTCGAGCAGGTACGCGCCGGCGCATCCTCCGCCGAGCGCCGAGACAAGGATGAAGAGCTGCAGCGGCAGCTGCCCGCCCAGGTTGACGACGATAGCGACGAGAACGAACAGAACTCCATACACGATGGCCAACGGCACCGCTGCCACGAACGGATGGCGGGCGAGGGCAAAGCTGCCGACGGCCACGAGCATTAACGCGGGCAGGCCGTACGTTGGAAAGATGCCGTTGACGTAGGTAACGAGAAGTACGCCGACGGCCGTTCCCAGCTGCTGGGTGAGGGTGATCGCGTTGCCTCGGGCGTAGGTTGTCGCCCACCTGCCGGCAAAGGCCGTGGCGAGGTTGAAGACGGTCAGAACCGCAGCGATCGCCCACGTTTTTTCCGGCGCCACGCCGATTGCCGGTGGGCCGACGATTCCCAGCACCACCCAGGTCGCGGCGGCGGCGAGGCCAGTTGCCTGGGCGCGCTTGATCGCGTCGGCCGACTCGGCCCTTTGATAGGCGTGCTCGAGGTCGGCGTCCAGGAAGTGCAGCGTTCGCCTGTCGAAGCTATCCCAGCCGGATGCGAATGCCACACCCGCAGTCTATGGAGAGACTCAGCCGATATCCGGCAGCTCCTGCTCGACCGTCAGAGCCTGGGCGAACAGGTCGCCGCGCTCGGCGATGCGTGGCAGGATCGATTGGATGTTCCAGCGTCCGGGCCGCAGGTCCGGATCGTCAAGCTCGTCCCACGTGATGGGCGCGGACACGGCGGCATCTGGCACAGGCCGCACGGCGTACGGCGCGACGAGCGTCTTGTTGACCGCGTTCTGAGTGAAGTCGAGGCGCGCAAGGCCGCCGCGTGACGCCTTGGCCCAGTCCCACGACACCAGCTTGGGTACCGCCGCACCGACCGCGCGCGACAGCCCCTCGACCCAGTCGCTCGTCTCGCGATAGGTGTAGATCGGCTTGACCGGCACCCAGATCTGGATGCCGCGCTTGCCGGTGACCTTGGGCAGGCCCGTGACCTTGAGATGCTCGAGCGCGGCCTGGTACAGCCGGGTCAGCGTCAGCACGTCGTCCCAGGTTGTCTTCTCACCCGGGTCGATATCAATGAGCGCGTAGGTCGGCGTCCTGTACGCCTCCGTGCGCGATGTCCACGGGTGGACATCTATCGTCGCGTGATTGGCCAGCCACGCCATCGTCGCGACGCTGTCGGCCACGATGTATGTGTGTGACTCCGACGAACCCGCCTCCGGGTAGTCCCAGCGCTTGATCCACTCAGGCGTATACGACGGAATCTGCTTCTGCCAGAAGCTCTTGCCGGTGACGCCATCCGGCCAGCGCCAGAGGTTGACGGCGCGGTCATGCAGGTACGGCAGCAGCACCGGCGCGACGCTGACGTAGTAGCGGATCAGGTCGCGCTTGGTGTACGGCCCGCCGCCCGGGCCGCCCGGAAACAGCACTTTGTCCAGGTTTGACAGGCTGATCGTGCGGCCGCCGATGTCCCAGGTGCCTTCCTTGCCCAGCGCCTCGAGCGCAGCCATCTCATCGGGCGTGGCGGCGTCATCGGTCGCCGCCCGCTCGCTGTTAAGGGACTTCGCGCTGCCGGTCGGTGCCTTCACTTCCGACTCCTCCTCCGCCTCGCGCGTCGCAGTGCGCGTGGAAATCGCCCGCTCGCGCACGACCGACCTGGGGTCCTTGCCGATCTCCAACCCCTTGTAGGCGGCCTGGCGCAGATAGTTGTCCGCCGTCCATTCGCTGAACTCGACGCGCACGACGAGGCGTGGCTCGCTCCATACAGAGCCCTTGATGCGCGGTGGGTTGACGACCGGCGGCTCACTGAGCCGATGCGCATCGAGCTCGCTCTTCAACTGGCGGATCGTGCGCTGGTCCAGGCCGCTGCCGACTTCGCCCACATAGCGCAGCTCGTTGTCCTCGTTGACTGCGAGGATGAGCGAGCCCAGGTCCGCCCGGGCGCCTTTGCCCGGCTCGTAGCCAACGACGATGACTTCCTGCTCGCGCCGGATCTTGACCTTGAGCCATGCCTTGGAACGGCGCCCGGGCTCGTACCGGCTGGTGCGCAGCTTGGCGATCATGCCCTCCAGGCCGCGCTGCTCCATGACCTCGTAGAAAGCCTTGCCATCTGCCTCCACGTGCGTGCCGTAGCGGACGCTGGGATGGTCGCGCAGAACCGTGCGCAGCAGGTGCTTGCGCTGCTCGAGAGGCACGTCCGTGAGCAGCCTGCCGTCGAGGTAGATCAGGTCGAAGACGTAGTAGACGACCGGGGCGACGTAGGTTCTGTCTTTCTTCTCGTCGCCCATGCCGCGTGGTCCGAAGCGGCCCATGCCGGCACGGTCCTGGAGCAGCGAAAACGCTGGGTTGCCGTCTTCGCCAAGAGCCACCACCTCGCCATCGACGATCGCCTGCTTGGCGTTGATCCAGGTGGGCTTGGCCGCGGCAAGATCGGGGAAATAGCGCGCGGCGTCCTGCTTGTTGCGCGTCCACAGCCGGACGCTGCCGTCGTTGACGATCGCCTCGACGCGATAGCCGTCGAGCTTGACCTCGAACAGCCAGTCCGGGTCATCGAACGCCTTGTCGGCCTGGGTCGCCTTCATTGGCTCGACAAAGTCCGGCAAGGCCGCGTCGCGAGCGCCGGACAGGTCGATGCTCGCCTTCTCTGCTGGCGCGTGGCTGTCCCAGATTGCGTCGCGGCCTTGTTTGACCTCGTCGTTGGTGCGGCCTGTCTTGACCGACTGTGGATGGTCGTCGACGTTCCAGTCGGAGACGGCGTCGGCGTCCTTCTTGTGGATCAGCAGCCAGTCGTCCTGGCCGGCGTTGTAGCCGCGCGTCTTGACCAGCGTGAAGCGGCCTTTGAGCTTGACGCCATCGAGGCGAAACTTGAGCTCGCCGCTGGCCACGGCCTTGCCTGGATCGTTCGTTTCCTCCGGCTCAAACGTGCCCCAGTCCCAGACGATGACGTCGCCACCGCCGTACTCGCCCTTGGGGATGACGCCCTCGAAGTCGTAGTAGGAGAGGGGATGGTCCTCGACGTGAACCGCCATGCGCCGGTCCGCGGGACTTAGGCTTGGCCCGCGCGGCACGGCCCACGACATGAGCACGCCGTCGATCTCGAGCCGAAAGTCGTAATGCAAGCGCGTCGCCCGATGACGCTGCACGACGTAGCGCCTGCCCTCCGGCGGCGGCGCGGTCGGCCCAAGCTCGCCGGCAGGCTCGGGTGTCTTGCCGAAATCGCGCTTGCGGTTGTATGTGTCGAGCGACATGTGGGGGTCAGGTTACGTCGCCGGGCGTCGCCGCCGTGGTGGTCAGGCCCCAAACGAGCCCGCGCCCGTGGTTGGTCGTGATCCGATCCTTACGGACAAGCGTTGGCCGAAAGTCCAGTCTTCCGCACACGAAAGCCAGTCAATCTGGCCTCACCCTTGGCTTTCATGTGCATCAAATCGAGCAAGCCGCCAGGCCGTGGCCGTAGGGTCGACATAACGACCAAACGGGTTGGCTCCGCGGATGGTCGAGCCTCCGAATCGGACATTGGCGCTAGAGTGCCGCGCCTATGGCGGATCCTCTGAACATCTGGCCGGGGCAGGCATATCCGCTGGGCGCCACCTTCGACGGCAGTGGCGTCAACTTCGCGATCTTCTCGGAGGTCGCCGAAGCGATCGAGCTGTGCCTGTTCGACGATGACGGCAACCAGAGCTGCCTGGCGCTACCGGAGCAGACCGGCTTCGTTTGGCACGGCTATGTGCCCGGGTTGCGTGCCGGCCAGCGCTACGGCTTTCGCGTGCACGGGCCGTGGGCGCCTAACGAAGGCCGCCGCTGTCTACCATCAAAGCTGCTGCTCGACCCGTACGCGCGGGCGATCGAGGGCAGGGTCGATTGGAACGAACAGGTGTTCGGCTATCGCTTCGGCGACCCGGATGGCGCTGCGAACGACGCCGACAGCGCGCCTTACGTGCCGCGCTCGGTGGTCGTTGATCCGCACTTCGACTGGTCCGCGGATCGGCCGCCGCGCACGCCGCTGCACGAGACGGTCATCTACGAAACCCACGTCAAAGGTCTGACGATGCGCCACCCAGACGTTCCGCCCGACTTGCGCGGCACATACGCGGGCCTCGCTCAACCGGCCGCCACGGACTACCTCAAGTCACTTGGCGTGACCGCCGTCGAGCTGCTGCCGGTGCACCAGTTCATCCAGGACTCGTACTTGGTCCAGAAAGGCCTGCGCAACTACTGGGGCTACAACTCGATCGGCTTCTTCGCGCCGCACAACGAGTACGCCCGTGGAGCCGGCCGTGGCCAACAGGTCACAGAGTTCAAACAGATGGTCGTCGACCTCCATGCCGCAGGGCTCGAGGTGATCCTGGACGTCGTCTACAACCACACCGCGGAGGGCAACCAACTGGGCCCCACGGTGTGTTTTCGGGGCATCGACAACGCGTCCTACTACCGACTCGCCGCGGACAACCCGCGCTACTACGTCGACTACACCGGCACCGGCAACACGTTCAACGCCGACAACTCCTATGCGCTGCAATTGATCATGGACAGCCTGCGCTACTGGGTCACGGAGATGCACGTCGACGGCTTCCGCTTCGATCTTGCCGCGACTCTCGGCCGCGAGGAACACGCGGTCGAAAAGAAGTCCGCTTTCTTCGACCTGATCCAGCAGGACCCGATCGTGTCGCAGGTCAAGCTCATCGCCGAGCCGTGGGACGTGGGCGAAGGTGGCTACCAGGTCGGTAACTTCCCGCCGCTGTGGTCGGAATGGAACGGCAAGTTCCGCGACTCCGTGCGCGGCTACTGGCGCGGCGACGACAGCACGCTCGCGGAGCTTGGCTACCGCCTGACCGGCTCGTCCGACCTGTACGAGAACAGCGCCCGGCGGCCGCGCGCGAGCATCAACTTCGTCACGGCCCACGACGGCTTCACCCTCGCCGACCTGGTCTCGTACGACGGCAAGCACAACGAGGCGAACGAGGAAGGCGATGGCGGTGGTACTCAGGACAACCGCTCGTGGAACAGCGGCGCGGAGGGCCCCACGGACGATGTGGGGATCGTCGAGCTGCGTCGCCGCCAGCAGCGCAACTTCCTGGCGACCCTGCTGCTATCCCAGGGAGTGCCCATGCTCCTGGGCGGCGACGAGATCGGCCGCACGCAGCACGGCAACAACAACGCCTACTGCCAGGACAACGAGATCAGCTGGTACGACTGGGAGCATGTTGATGGCGAGCTGCTCGCTTTCACGCAGGCGCTCATCGGAATACGGCGCGACCACCCGGTCTTTCGGCGCCGGCGTTGGTTCCAGGGCCGGCTGATCCACGGCGAGCAGGTCACGGACATTGCCTGGTTCGTGCCCGACGGCACGATCATGAACGGCGAACAGTGGAGCGAAGCGGACGCCAGGGCGATCGCCGTCTTCCTGTCCGGCGACGACCTGGGCGTCGACACGCACGGCCAGCACATCACCGACTCGACCTTCTACCTGATGCTCAACGCGGCCGCGGATCCGGTCGCCTTCACCCTGCCCCCCACCCGCTGGGGTGATGCCTGGAATGTCGTCTTCGACACTCGCGAAGAGCAGGTGCGCGCAGCCGGCAACGCCGACACGCACCTCGATGCTGGCGGTCAATATGAGCTGATCGGCCGCTCGGTGGTGCTCCTCGAGCGTGCCTGAACTGCAGTCAGTACTGCAATTGCAAGGTCTTTGATACGGAGCATTAGGCCAACAGTCAGGCCTCCGCGGGTAGTCTGGCGCCATGAACAGTCAACCCCTCGTGCTCGTCGCTGACGACGAGCCGCGCATCACCAAGCTGGTGGCGTTGACCCTCAGTGACGAGGGTTTCCGTGTCGTCACCGCCGGGGGTGGTGAGGAAGCGCTCAAGAAGGCCGAGGAGATCCGTCCGGACATCGTCCTGCTTGACATCGTCATGCCCGATCTCGACGGCATTGAGGTCATGCGCCAGCTGCGTGAGTGGCGCCCCGTACCGGTCATCCTGCTCACGGCCAAGGGCTCCACGAGCGACAAGGCCAAGGGTTTGGACCTGGGCGCAGACGACTACATCGCCAAGCCGTTCCACCCCGACGAGCTTGCCGCGCGCGTGCGCGCAGTGTTACGGCGCGCGAGCGGCGTGTCGCCTGGCGCCGGCGTCGTCGCCTTCGGCGACATAGAGATCGACCTCGAGCGACGCCTGTTGACCAAGGGCGGCGAGCTCGTCTCGCTCAGCCGTACGGAGTGGCTGCTGCTTCAACACCTGGCCGCGCACGCGGGCAAGGTCGTGCTGCATACAGAGCTGCTGACCAAGGTCTGGGGCCCGGAATACCGCGACGACCTGCAGTATCTGCGCGTGTGGATCAGCCGCGTCCGACGCAAGCTTGGCGCCGCGCCCGGCGAGGCCGGGCCGATCAAGACGTTCCAAGGTATCGGCTACGTGCTTGACGTCGAGGGCAACCTGGGCGATTCGTCAACCGGCCACGTGCCGGGCGCCCATTCGAGCAGCGACAACCAGGCCGCCGGCACGCCAACTCACGAGGCGGCTACCGCGTAGAGAGCCCGCCTTTATGGCGTAGCGGTCGGACTCGGTTTGGGCTTTGGTGACTTGGTCGGCTCAGGCGTCGGAGTCGGCGTCTGATCGGGTGGCGGAGTCGGCGTCGGGCTCGGGGTTGTCGGACGGTGGCGCCGGTGTCCCGCCCGGTGGCGGCGACGGCGTCGGAACTGACGTGCAATCGACCGGCGCGATGTAGCCGCCCCAGTCCGCGCGGCCGGTCAGGTGCGCAGTGCGCCCGCCGTTGACACCCTTGATGCCAACTCCGCGGCGGGCGCGATCCATCCAGTCCAGGTCGGCGTCAAGCCAGCGCTGCGGCTCCGCAGCCTCGGCCTTGGTGATGTCGACGAACCAGCGTCCGCACGTCTGGCGATAGAGCAGACCGTCCTGATCGATCTGGCCGGGCGCTCCGGGCTGCGTGCCGTCAATGAAGTATTCGGTGCGCGTTGCTTCCGTCCATGGGCCGGGCGCGCCGCCCGACCAGGCATCGATCGTCGCGGCGACGACACCCGCAGGCGGCGCGGGGAATTGCGCCACGGGCCAGCCGCGCGACAGCTCGCGCATGAACGATGACCAGACGCGGCCGGGGCCGTCAGCGGCGACGATCGAAACGTCGCCGCCCAACGGCGGGCTGTGGTCGCTGTTGCCCATCCACACGGACGTGACGATCTGCGGCTGGTTGGGGTCTGCCGGTGGCGCGAGGTAGCCGTACGCGGACAGGTCGCGCAGGTCGTTCGTCGTACCGGTCTTGGCCGCCGCTGGTCGCCGATCGCTGCCCGGCACGAGCGGATCCGCGACGCCGTTCACGATCTCCAGGCGCGGGCCGAAGATCGTGTTCGTGGCCGGGTCGGTGCTGTCCTTGAGGATGTCGGACATGAGCCACGACGCCTGCGGGCTCATGACCTGCTGCGGCGGATTCAAGCCTGCCGTGGGCACCTGGTTGCCGTTCGCGTCGAGGACCTCGAGGATCGTGCGCGGCTGGTTCTGGACACCGCCGTTCGCGATCGTGGCATAGGCGGACGTGAGCTGAACCATGTTCGTCTCCGCCGTGCCGATGGCGCCGGCCAAACCGGCCGCCTCGAGCTGGTTGTCGCCGCGCACGAAGGTGATGCCCAGCGTGCGCGCCAAATTGGCAACGTTGTCCACGCCGACGCGATCGAGCGCTCGAATGGTCGGGATGTTGAGCGAGTAGCCCAGCGCGTCGCGCATCAACACCGGACCGCGCTCCTTGAGGTCGGCGTCGCGCGGGAACCAGCCGCGCGCAAACTCGGTGATGACGTCCATCAGCAACGAGCCGGGCGTGATCGTGTGGTTGTCGAAGCCGGTCATGTACACGAGCGGCTTCCAGGCCGAACCAGGCTGTCTATAGCCGCGTCCGGCGACGTCGAACTTGGGATCGAACTGGGGCGAGGCGAGGTCGTTGCAGTAGTAGCAGGCGCTGCCCACGTAGGCCACGAGATCGCCGGTCCGGGCATCCATGGCCACCAGCGCGCCGTTATGGATGTCCATGCCATGCAGCGCTTCGATCCACTTGCGGTCCTGTTGCAGACCCTGACTGTCGATGTTCGATTCCATCTGATCGACCGTCTCATTGGGCAGGATCGTGCCCGCCCCGACGTACTTCTCGGCGAGCGCCTGGGCGTTCATGTCGAGCGTCGTGATGATCTTGTAGCCGCCTGTCTCGGCCGGCTCACGATCGGCCAGCAGCTGGTCCAGCTGGCTCTTCATGTAGTAGACGAACTGGGCTGCCTTGAACTGGGTCGGGGCGGGCGGATGAAGGATGATCGGCTCGTCGAGCGCTTCCTGAAGCTGCTCGGGCGTCAGGCGGATGAAATGGCCGTGGCCCTCTTCGAGCGCGGTGAGGATGAAGTTGCGGCGCTGGACGGGTGGCGGCAGAGCCTCGCCGTTCTCTGACTGTGTTGGCACTACAAGCTGGCCGTACTGGTCGGGCTGTGCCCACTTGTACAGGTCGTAGCTATCCGGCGCCTGCGGCAAGCCCGCGAGCAGCGCGGCCTGCGCCGGGGTGAGCAGCTTGAGATCAGTGACGCCGAAATAGACCTGCGCCGCGGCGGCGACGCCGTAGGCCTGGTGGCCGTAATAGATCTGGTTCAGGTACGCGCTGATGATGCGTTGCTTGCCTTCGTCGCCAGGGAATGCCTCGGTCAGGGCCTTGGCCTGCAGGATCTCCTTGATCTTGCGGATGTTCTGGTCGCCTTCGAGGACGTCCTGGGGCAGGAGCCGGGCACGAACGAGCTGCTGGGTGATGGTTGACGCGCCGCGGTCGCTGATGCCGGTCAGGTTCTCCAGGATGGCCGAGGCGATGGCGTTCGGGTCGAAGCCCTCGTTGTCCCAGAAGGTGCGGTCCTCGACGGCGATGGTCGCGTCGAGCAGCACTTTGGGGATGTCCTCAAAGGCAACGACATGGCGAAACTCATCCTGGAACGTGGCCAATTGGACGGTGCCGGTGCGGTCGTAGACGACGGACGGTTGGGCGTACTCGAGCTGATCGAAGCCGGCCACGGACGGCAGCTCCGACTGCATGTTGGCAATGAACGTCAGCCCGGTGGCAACGGCGAGCACTACCGCCAGCGCCGAGAAAGCGATGAGCGCGAAGACGATGGCGAGGACGGAGGCGATGTACGTGCCGATCTTGCTCGTCGGCTTGGGACGCGCTGTGACGCGCGTCAAGGCCATCCGCCTCAGGGCTGCGCTTTGCTTCTGGTTGCCGTTGCGCGTGCGATAACGCGCCGGCTGGCCTCGATACACCGGGGGCGATTCTCGTTCAGGCGCCGGATCGGTGCACGTCGATCAGCGCGGCGGGCTTCATGGGAGCGTGACGCTCGGCGGCACAAGAGCGTGACGCATGAACGGTTATACCCGTTCTGGTTGAGAACTCGCTGAGAGTCGTTACCGTGGTCGCGAGTCAACTTGCTGGAAATCGACACGAATCGAAAACGGAGGATTGCCATGCCCAAGCGGCGAACAGGGATGCGGATCTTGGGCGTGGCCCTCTTTGTGTACGGACTGATCGGGATCGTCATCTTCATCGGCGTGGCCTTTGCCGTGGCACGGCCGTTGGAGCGGGCACGGCAGCTGTCCGGGTCGCTCGAGACGCAGCGTGCCGCGCTGGTCGCCTCGCTGGGCCAGGCAGAGACCACCATCAGAGGCATGTCGACCAGCGCTGCGAACGTCAACGCCAGCCTGGGCGAAGCCACGACAGCGGTTGACCACGCGGCGACCGTGTCTGCCGGGCTGGCCACGAGCATGTACGGCCTGCGCGACGCAATGAGCCTCACGATTCTTGGCGCGCAACCGCTTGTCGGGCTTGCCGGGAGCTTCGACACTTCCGGACAGAACCTGGACCAGCTGGGCGCCGACCTGACCGCCATCAGCACGGCGCTCGGGACCAATAGCGCGGACGTCAGCACGACTGCCCAGAACCTGTCCGACCTGTCCGACACTGTCCACGCGCTGATGGTTTCCGTGCGCGACGGCCCGGGACTGTCCATCTCCAGTGGGACTCTCGATGCGGTCCGACTGGCCGTCTACGCGGTCACGGGCTGGCTCGTGATCTTCGCCATCGGCTGTCTCGTTGCCGGCGTCTGGCTGCTGAGCGCAACTCGGCGGCGCGTAGCGCCCACTGTCACTTCCTGACGGCGCCCCGGCGACCAGTTCTGCGACGATGGGCGTGATGCTGCGCCACATGTCCGACGAGACACTGCCGCTCGACGACCCCGTGTTGAGCGCTGCCGGGCTTGACCTGGCGACCCTCACCACGCATTGGGCCGCGTATGGCGCGCGCCGGCCGATGACAGCGGAGAAGATGCGCGGCGCTGATCGGCGCGCGCAGCGGCTGGGCATGGCGGGCCGCGATCTGATGGAGCAGGCCGGGACTGCGGTCGCGGCCGCGGCCCGCGCGCTGCTCAACTCGATTGATCGACCATCCGGCGGCCTGGTCCTGATCCTGTGCGGCCCGGGCAACAATGGCGGCGATGGTTTCGTGGCGGCCAGGCACCTGGCCGCTGCCGGCATTGCCTCGTTTGTCGCGCTCGTATCTGTTGACGAGCGGCCTGGCACGCCGGATGCGGCGGCAAATTGGGACGCGCTCGATGGCCTGGCAAACGTTGAACGGATGCATGCTGCAACCGCGCACGATGTGTCCGTGCTGCTCAACGGCCTCGAGCGCGCCGCGCTCGTCGTCGACGCGCTGCTGGGTACCGGCGTCAGCGGGGCGCTGCGCGATCCGATCAGCCAGGCCGTCGAGGTATGTCTCGCGGCGCGCAGGCTGGGCGTGCCCATCCTGGCCGTGGATACCCCGACGGCGCTCGACCTGAGCTCCGGCGCTGCGTCGGAGCCCAACGTTCGCGCCGATCTGACCGTGACATTCCACAGGCCCAAGGAAGGGCTGCTGACCAAGTCCGGCAGCGTGCTCGCCGGCAGGGTGCTCGTGGCGCCGATCGGCATCCCGGTCGAGGCCGACGCGGGCTGACCGTGACCGATCCTCAGGCACCCGCTCCGAGTCGGCGCCCGGTGCGCGACCGCGACGTCGTGATCACGGCAGCGGTCGCCATCGCGGCGGTGCTGATCGTGGCCCGCATCACCGGGTTCATTCCCGCGCTCGACGATGCCATCGGCCTTGCCCCGGTGATCATCGTGATCATGGTCGTGGTCACGATCCTGGTCCTGGTGCGCGCCCTGCTTCCGCGCCGCTCCTAGAGGTCGCGATCAGCCGTCGCCGCGGGCGAACGGGTCAAAGCGGCGTTCCTCGCCGCGCAGCAGTCGGGCGATGTTGTCGTGGTGCGCGATCCAGATGATCGCGGCGCCACCGATGCCGAAGATCACGTCCGCGGGCGGGTTCCAGCCGAGCACGACGAACACGCCGATGAAGAACGCGCCGGCGGCACTGCCGAGCAACGAGCCGAGCGACACGTAGCGCGTCAGGTAGATCGCGCCGAAGAAGAACGGCGCCGCGAACAGCACCGCCAGAGGCTGGATGAAGAGCGTGGCGCCGATGGCCGTGGCCACGCCACGGCCGCCGTGAAAGCGCAGGAAGACGGACATCCACGCGCCCATCACGCAGGCAACGCCGGTCAGCGCCACACCCAGCGGCGACGCGCCCAGGTACCACGCCACGAGGACCGGGACGAAGCCCTTGAGCACGTCGAGCACCGCGACCCCCACAGCGCGTCGGGCGCCCATCGCACGCAGCGCGTTCGTACCGCCCGTTCGGCCGCTGCCGACCGTGCGCGGATCGACCGCACCGGTCAAGCGCGCGACGATCACGCCCATCGGCAGTGATCCGGACAGGTAGCCGAGCACGATGAAGACGAGGTCGAGCAGCGGCTGTGGCACGGACGGGACCCCGCTAGCGAGCGGTCACGATGCCGACGGTGTCGCGTCCTCTGCGCTGAGGCGCGGCACCGCCCGGGCAAGCATCACTGCCCAGATTGTGACGAGAATGCCAGCCACGAAGCCGCTCACGAGCGTGCCCAGGTCACCTTGGTTGATGACGTCCAGCGCGGCGGCCACGATCAGACCGATCGCGATGGCGTACGACAGCGTCCGCCACGCGGCGCTGACGTTCACCAGCCAACCTGCCAGGGCCGCGGCGACGCCGACGATCGTCAGCGCACCGATGGCCAGCCAGTTCTGGACGCTGAAGCCGACATCGAGCGCCTTGAACAGGCCGATCAGCTCTTCGTTCTTGTAGCCGCAGTCGCAGTAGCTGGCCGCCGCGGCCTGGTTGAGGCCGATGAGCATCAGTTGGGCGATGACGCCGACCGTGCCGGCCAGAATGAACACGACGGCCATCACATCACGCGCGCTGCCCGGAGCCGCATATCCGCGCAGTGCGACCCCCAGAACCGTGACGATCAGGAAGACACCCAAGCCAACGAAGTTCGAGACGAGCAGAATCGGCAACGCCTGCTGGTCGTAAGTGCTGATCGCGGCGAGCCTGGCGACGAAATCGCTAACGCCGGATAGGTCGGGCGGGTTGACCAGGATGTTCCGGTTGATCCCGATCGACAGTACCGCGGTCGCGATGACGAAGATCGCGAGCGCCCAGCACAGCCATCTGAGCAGAGCCGCCGACGACGACATAGAGCCCACCTCCCTACTCCTCCTGCCGCTGCCCGGACGCAGCATCCGAGCATCCCTGTAGCGAGCGGCCGCGGATGAGTCTACCCGCGCCGAATCACGCCCAAACGGTCAATCGGCCCGGGCCGTCGCAGGCCCTCCGTTTCTTGCACCGTTACAGGCCCGCGCGTACCATCCGGCGCGATGATCCCCAGCGTTGCGCAGGCTGACTGAGCGTGGCAGTCGGCTCCTCCAACAGCTTCGACCTGATCGTTCTCGGCGGCGGCACTGGCGGTTATTCGGCCGCATTCCGTGCAGGCCAGCTGGGGCTCAAGGTCGCCCTCGTCGACGACCAGCCCAGGCTCGGCGGCACGTGTCTGATCTGGGGCTGCATCCCGACCAAGGCGATGCTCGAGTCGGCCGAGCTGTACGAGCGCATGAAGCGCGGCGAGGAGTTCGGCGTCCCGGCGGACAACGTCCGTTTCGACTACGCCGTTGTCGCCAAGCGCCGCGACGCCATCGTTACGCGGCTGACCAAGGGCCTCGACACGCTGGTCAAGAAGAACAAGGTCGAGCACATCCACGGCCGCGGCACGCTGCACGGCGGCAAGCAGGTGGTGGTCAAGACGTTCGATGAGAACGGCAAGCCCGACGGTGAGCGGCCCCTTGACGCCACGGACGTGATCCTGGCCACTGGCTCGCGCGTCAAGTCGCTGCCCGGGTTGAACCCTGACGGTAAGCGCATCATCACCAGCGACGAGGCCACGCATTCGGCGGATTTGCCCAAGAGCCTGATCGTCGTCGGCGCCGGCGCGGTGGGCGTCGAGTTCGCCAGCTTCTACCACGATGCGGGCGTGGAAGTGACTCTGCTCGAGTACCTGCCGCGTGTCACGCCGCTCGAGGATGGCGAGATATCCAAGGAGCTGGAGCGGTCGTTCCGGCGGCGCAACCTGCCGGTCATCACCTCCGCCCGCTTCGATCCGGCGTCGGTAACCGCGGACGAGAGTGGCGTGTGCCTGATGGTCGGCAAGGAAGGGGAGGAGCCCAAGGAGCTGCGCGCAGAGCAGATGCTCGTCGCAACCGGCCGCACCCCCAACTCGGACAACGTCGGCCTCGAGTCGACGCGCGCCAAGCTCGAGAAGGGCTTCGTCCTGGTCGACCAGCGCATGCGCACCGCCGAACCGCACCTGTACGCGATCGGTGACGTCATCGGCGGGCTGTTGCTGGCGCACGTGGCCGCGCACGAAGGCATCGCGGCGGTTCATGCGATCGCCGGAGCAGAGGCTGAGCCGGTCGACTATCTCAAGATGCCGCGCGCGACTTACTCACGACCTCAGATCGCGTCGATCGGCCGGACGCAGGAGGAATGCGAGCGCGACGGCATTGCCGTCAAGATCGGCAAGGTTCCCTTCCAGGCAATCGGCAAGGCGCTCATCCGGGGCGAGACGGAGGGCTTCGTCAAGGTCATCGCCGATGCCCAGACGGACGAGCTCCTGGGCGTTCACATGATCGGCGGCAATGTCACCGATCTGATCGCCGAGGCGAGCGCGGCGATGCTCTTCGACGCCACGGCCTGGGAGGTCGGCGCGGCCGTGCACCCGCACCCAACGCTGGCCGAGGCCGTCGGCGAGGCCGCCCTCGCGGTCGACGGCAAGTCGATCAACTTCTGATGGCAACCAAGGCGGCGAGCAGGTCGGAAGCGGCGTTCGGCTCGAACCTGGGCCTGTCGCGCGACGAGCTGCTCGAGATGTACCAGCTGATGGTCATCGCCCGCGCCGTCGACGAGCGCATGTGGATCCTCAACCGCGCCGGCAAGATCCCGTTCGTGATCAGCGGCCAGGGCCACGAAGGCGCGCAGGTCGGGCTCGCCTTCGGGCTCAAGAAGGGCCACGACTGGATGGTCCCGTACTACCGCTCGGTCGCGTCACTGATGACCTTCGGCATGAGCCCGCGCGAGATCATGCTCGCCCAGTTCGCGCGCGGCGTGGACCCGTCGTCCGGCGGTCGCCAGATGCCCGGCCATTACGGCATCCGCGAGCGAAACATCCTGTCCGTGTCGTCGCCCGTGGCGACCCAGATCCTGCATGCCACGGGCATCGCGTGGGCGGCCAAGCTGCGCAAGCAGGACGTAGTCACTATCACCTATCTGGGCGAGGGCTCGTCCAACCAGGGCGACTTTCATGAGGCGCTCAACTTCGCCGGCATCCACAAGCTCCCGGTCATTTACGTCGTCGAGAACAATGGCTGGGCGATCAGCGTGCCCATGTCCATGCAGTCGGCCGTGCAGGACATCGCCATTCGTGGCGCCGGCTACAACATGCCCGGCATCATCGTTGACGGCGCTGACGTTCTGAACTGCTACGCAGAGGGGCGCGCTGCGATCGATCGCGCACGCAACGGCCAGGGTCCGACACTGATCGAGGCCAAAGTCATGCGCCTGACCGCGCACTCATCGGACGATCAACAGACCAAGTACCGCGAAGCCGATGAGATGGAGTCGGAGAAGGCGCGCGACCCGCTGCCCCGCTTCCGCGATCAGCTGCGTGAGGCGGGCATGCTCGACGACGCCATTGAGGCGCAGGTTTTGGCCGACTCGCGCAAGGTCGTCGAGGACGCGACCGAATGGGCGGAGGTGCAGGTCGACCCGGATCCGGCCACGGCCCAGCGGTACGTGTACGACAAGGAGCCGCCGGCGCGCATGGACGACCCGTTGTGGCACGGCACGCGCTTTATCGGCGACGGTGGACCGTGGGGCGTGCTCGCGGACGATACCGGCCCAGGCGCAGAGGGCTAGATCGTGGCGGTCATGACCCTCATCGACTCGGTCCGCTCGACGCTTGCGTCGGAGATGCGCCGCGACGAATCGATCGTCGTCCTTGGCGAGGACGTGGGCAAGAAGGGCGGCGTCTTCCTGGCCACTGACGGGCTGTACGACGAATTCGGTGGCGACCGCGTGCTCGACACGCCGCTGACCGAGTCGATGATCGTGGGCGTCTCGATCGGCGCGGCCGTGGCCGGACTGCGGCCCGTGCCGGAGATCCAGTTCGCGGACTTCATCTTTCCGGCCTTCAACCAGATCCTGTCCGAGGCGGCGCGCATGCGCTTCCGATCGAATGGCTCGTTCGCATGCCCCATGACGATCCGCGCCCCCTATGGCGGCGGCGTCCACGGCGCGCTGTATCACTCGCAGTCGGTCGAGGCTTTCTTCGCGCACATTCCCGGGACTGAAGGTGGTCATCCCCTCGACGCCGTACGACACGCGCGGGCTCTTGCGCTCGGCAATCCGCGACGACGATCCGGTGCTCTTCTTCGAGCACAAGAAGATGTACCGATCCGTGCGCGGAGACGTTCCCGACACCGACTACACGATCCCCATCGGCAAGGCCAACGTCACCCGCGAGGGCAAGGACGTCACGATCATCGGCTACGGCCTGATGGCGCAGTACGCGCTCGAGGCGGCCGACCTGCTCGCCTCGGAGGACATATCCGCGGAGGTGGTGGACGTCCGCACGCTGCGACCGCTGGATGGCGAGACGCTTCTCTCGTCTGTGCGCAAGACGGGCAAGGCGGTCATCGTCTACGAGGACAACCGTTTCGGGGGCTACGGCGCTGAGATCGCCGCGATCCTGGCCGAGGAAGCGTTCGACCACCTCGACGGTCCGATCGTCCGAGTGACCGGGCCGGATGTGCCGGGCGTGCCCTATAACCACGTCCTCGAGGACTGGTTCATGCCGTCGCCGGACAGGATCGCCGATGCGGTGAGGCGGCTCGCCTCCTACTAGGCGTCAGTCACATGCCCACCGTCTCGCTCAAGCCCATGTCTCCGGAGCGCTACGTGACGTGGTACGCGTACGCAATTGCCGGCTACGCAGACGATGGCGTCAGGTCCGGCCGTTGGACTGAGGACGAGGCGCTATCGAAGTCAGAGGCGGACTTCAATACGCTGCTGCCGCAGGGGCTCGATACGCCCGGCCACGAGCTGTGGTCAGTTGTTGACTCGGCCGCAGACGAGGCCGGGATCCTGTGGGTGTGCACCGACAGACGGCCGGAATACGCCTTCATCTATGACATCGAGATGAACCCGGATCGGCGCGGCAAGGGCTTTGGCTCCGCCGCGCTGTTGGCGCTCGAGGAGTGGTGCCGCGCCAACGGCATCAATGCCATCGGTTTGCACGTGTTCGGCCACAACGAAGGTGCGTGGCGCCTGTACAAGCGCATGGGCTACATCGAGACGAACGTCCAGATGGAGAAGCAGCTCTAGCCGCGCGTGGACGACGTGAACGACGAGCCGCTCGTGTGGCACTACGGCCTGATGGCCGAGCGTTGGGGCGAGGCCATCACCGACGCGCCTGAAGTCCCGTTCTACCTGCGCGAGATCGAGGCGCGCGGTGGGCCGGTGCTGGACGTCGCGTGCGGGTCTGGTCGGGTGCTGCTCCCGCTGCTGAGCGCCGGAGTTGACGTCGATGGCTGCGACATCTCGCAGGACATGCTCGATCAGTGCTCGGCGAACGGGCGCAAACTCGGCCTGACGCCAACTCTCTACGCGCAGCCGATGGACACGTTCGATATCCCGCGGCGCTACCGAACGATCTACATCTGCGACTCGTTCGGCCTGGCGGGCAGTCGTGAGCGCGATCTGAGCACACTCCGCCGCTGCTACGAGCACCTCGAGGAGGGCGGCGCGCTGCTGATCAATCTCGAGGCTGAGTACAACTCGCCCGACGCCTGGCTGCGTTGGCTCCCCGAAGGGCGCCAGGCATTGCCAGAGGAATGGCGCCCTGATCCGTCAACTCGGGTGGCATCGGACGGCACCGAGCATCGCGCCCAGTTCCGAATGATCGACGTCGACCCACTCGACCAGACGTACACGCGCGAAGTTCGACTGGAGAAAGGCACACCGGGTGAGACCGCCGTGTCTGAGCAGTACATGCTTCGCGAGAACATCTATCTCAAACAGGAGGTCGTGCTGATGCTTCGCGTCGCCGGTTTTCGCGAGGTCACAGTGCGCGGCAACTGGAGCGACGAACCAGCCACGGCCGATCACGAGGATCTGATTTTCACCGCGCTGCGCTAGCGCTTTGGTGCTCGGAGGAAAGTCTCGCCTGCCACAATCGCCCGCATGAGGATGGTCGATGTCGTTGTCATCGGCGCGGGCCAGGCCGGGTTGGCGACGAGCTACCACCTGACCCAGCGCGGCATCGACCACATCGTCCTGGACCGCGGCCGGGTGGCGGAAAGCTGGCGCACCAGGCGCTGGGACTCATTCGCGCTCAATGCTCCCAACTGGGCCTTCTCGCTGCCGGGCTATGAGTACGACGGGCCTGACCCTGGCGCATTCATGTTGCGCGAGGAGCTCGTCGCGCGCTTCTCGGACTATGCCCGCCGGATAGACGCGCCCGTCGAAGAAAGCACGGAAGTGATCAAGGTCGAGCGCGACGAGCTCAACGGCCGTTTCAACCTCGACACGGCCAATGGAACGATCCGTGCCAGAGCGGTGGTGGCGGCCACCGGCGCGTACCAACGCCGCAACCGGCCGCCGACCGGACTTGACCCAGCCATCCTGCAGCTCAACACGGACGAGTTTCGCAACGCGGGTGAGCTGCTCGACGGTGGCGTGCTGATCATCGGCTCGGGCCAGTCCGGCTGCCAGGTGGCGGAGGATCTGCACGAAAACGGCCGCGAGGTGTGGCTCGCGACGGGCACGTGCGGCTGGATTCCGCGGCGCTACCGCGGTCGCGACAACGTCGAGTGGCGCTTGGACATGGGCATGTTCGACGACTCGGTCGAGAAGCTGGGTCACGGCCTGCGCCTCGCCTGCCCGCCGATCCAGACCGGCGTCGATGGCGGTCGAGACATCAACCTGACCACCATGCGCAACATCGGCGTGCATCTGACCGGCCAATTCGTCGCTGCCGACGGCTACACGGTCACCTTCGCCGATGATCTCCAGGCGAACGCGACCGGCTCCGACCAGGCAGCGGTCGGCCTGCGCACACGCATCGACAACTTCATCGCCGACAACGGTCTCGACGCGCCCTCGTCAGAGCCATTCGAGCCCGCTGCTGAATTCAGCGGGGCGCCAACGACGCTCGATCTCAAGGCCACGGGCATCAACAACGTTGTCTGGGGCACGGGCTTCCGGCTCGACTTCTCGTGGATCGATCTCGACCTCGAGTCGGTCGATGGCTACCCGGCGCAGATCCAGGGCGTTAGCAAGCACTCAGGCCTGTATTTCATGGGCCTGCAGCTGATGCATACGCGCAAATCAGGTCTGATATTTGGAGTCGGCGCGGATGCCGAGCACGTAAGCTCGGTCATTGGCGACCAACTTGGCGCGGAGGGCAGCGCCAGGGCATTGGACAAACGAAATTGATCACGCCTGCCAGCAGTGCCCTGGTGCAGTTCGCTGCCTGTACGTAGGATTCAGTTTCCGGTCGGCGAGGCGCTGCCGGCGAGCGATGGGCCGACTCCCGCCTTGTGCATCGCCGCATTTACGGAAGCCTGCCTCCGCTCGATCAGCAGCGCCCAATTGACGTTGCTTCCTTGACTGCGCGAGTGCGCAGCGATCGAGGCCGAAGCCGCTGCCGGTGCCGCGCCCGACGCAATCGACGCCGCCATTAGCGCCGCAGCAGCGCTGGCCCGCAGGGCACGACTGCCCGTGAGAGTTCCGAACCTGGTCTTTTTGAGCATGACGCCCACCTCAGGTGATCTCGCACTTGGAGGGGTGCGACGAATGTCGATCTCCTCCGTGCGCTCAAAAAGATTGCGCAACCTTCTCTAGCGGCCCTCTACCACGGAATAGAGTGGCGATAGAGCGTTACCGAGAACGATGCCCGGCGGACAGTAGCGTCGTCACCGAGCACAGCCGACTGTCGCGGCCGGCCAAACCAGGGGCGCAAGTGCAGATCCATTTGCTGGGGGATCTCGAGGTCCTGACCGATAACGGGTCGGCAGCGCTCGGGCCACGCAAGCAACGGGCCGTCTTCGCGATCCTTGCCATGCATCGTGGGGAGATCGTTCCGACTGATCGCTTGATCGACCTGCTGTGGGGCGACGACCCACCACGGACAGCGGCGCACTCCATTCAGATCTATGTCTCCGAGCTGCGCAAGGTGCTCGATCCGGCGGTCATCGTGACGCGCGAGCCTGGCTACCAACTGCAGGCGCCGCCCGAGTCGATCGATGTATTCGAATTCGAGAGGCTCGTCACTGAGGCGACGCAGCAGCTCGAGTCCGGCGATCGGGCCGAGGCCGCAGCGAACCTCCGCCACGCCCTCAGGCTTTGGCGCGGCCCGGCACTGTCTGACTTCGTCTACGAGGAGTTCGCGCAGGGTTACATCGAGCGCCTTCACGAAGTGCACCTCGCCGCGATTGAGGAGCTTGCCGCACTCGAACTTGAGAGGGGCCGGCCGGCCGAGGCAACAACCATGCTCGAGGCAGCGGTCCGCGAGGATCCTCTGCGCGAGCGCTCGCGTGAACTCCTGATGCTCGGGCTCTATCGCTCCGGCAGACATGCCGAAGCGCTGCGCTCCTACGCTCGCTTCAAAGAGCAGCTCGACGCCGAACTTGGCGTTGATCCGTCTCCGCAGCTTCAGCAGCTGCACGCCTCGCTGCTGCTCAACGATCCTGCCCTCGACCTTGTGTCTGCCGGCGACTCGGTCGGCGCGCAAGGCAGCGCGACGCACCAAGGCAACTCGACTCGCCGGAACCCCTACAAGGGCCTGCGGCCGTTCACGGAAGCCGACGCGTCCGATTTCCACGGCCGGGACGCGCTCATCCAACAGCTACTTGGGGCGATCGAGAGTGGCCGGCGGCTTGTGGCTCTCGTCGGGCCGTCCGGATCGGGTAAGTCGAGCGTTCTGAACGCCGGCCTCGCGACACGCCTGCGCGATGGAGCCATCTCGGGATCTGCGAGTTGGCTGGTCATCGCCGCGCCGCCGGGCACTCGGTCTTTGGACGACATTTCCACGATCCCGCCAGGGCAGAAGGTCGTGCTGTTGATCGACCAATTCGAGGAGCTGTTCACACTCGCTGACGACGTTCAGCGTCGCCGGTTCATTGGCAAATTGGCCGGTGCGCTCGAGCGCAACGAGGGCCGCCTCGTCGTCGTGGTGAGCTTGCGCGCTGACTTCTACGACCGGCCATTGCTTCATCCGGAGCTCGCGGAGCTATTCACCGCCGGCGTCATCAACGTCGTTCCGATGACTCCCGCCGAGTTGGAGGAGGCGATAACCGCGCCTGCGAAGGCGGCCGGCGCCGGCGTTGAGTCGGGGCTCCTCGCAGACCTGGTATCGGAGGTTGCCGACCGGCCGGCAGCTCTGCCAATGCTGCAGTTCGCCCTGAGCGAGATGTTCGACCAGCGCATCGGGGACGATCTGACGCGGGCCGGGTATCGGATGCTCGGTGGCCTGACAGGCATCTTGTCGAGACGTGCAGACGAGGTATTCGCGACGCTCGAGCCCGTCGTCCAGGACGTTGCGGAGCAGGTGTTCCTCCGTCTAGTCCGCATTGGCCGCGATGGGCAGGAGTCGCGCAGACGCGTCGCTGTGGCTGAGCTTGCCGACCTCGATCTGGACCCGGTCGCCCTCTCAGAGATCCTCGACAAATTCGGACGACATCGCCTGCTGTCCTTCGATCGAGATGCCGCCACTGGCAGCCCGACTGTCGAGGTAGCGCACGATGCCTTCCTGCGTGGGTGGGACCGGCTCGCCGGTTGGATCGACCGACACCGCACAGCCCTTGTCCGTCGCGATTCACTGGTTGCAGCGCTGGACGAGTGGGAAGGCTCGGGCCGTCTCGATGACTACCTGCTCGCTGGGGCACGACTGGACGAGTTCACCCCTTTGCTGACGCAGGGGTCACTTGAGCTGACCGGTCGTGAGCGGGACTTCCTCGTTGCATGCGTAGAGCACAAGAGGGAGGACGAGGAGCGCGAGGCGGCCCGCGTCGCCGACCGCCACCGTCTCGAAGCCAGCGCCAGGCGGCGCCTGGTCGCCCTGGCTGGCGTGGTGGCCCTGCTCGCTCTCACGTTTGCCTTTGGGGCGGTGCTCCTACCCCGTTTCCAACCGGCGCATGTGGGCCTGGTGACGCCCGGGCCTGGCGCCCTCAATGACCTGATCGCAGCTGGATTCCGCCGTGCCGTCGGTGACTTCGGCTTTGTTTCGACTGAGTGGCCGACAGGCCACCAGCTGACTCCAGATGACCTCGAGACCGCGTCGGTCCAAGGCGCGTCGCCGATCGTTGCCTGGTCGATGGACCAAGCACTAGCAACGGATGTCGCCAAGGGCAACCCGAATACGCGCTACATCCTGTTGGAGATGAATGGCGACGCGCCCAACGCGACCTACGTAACGTTTGCCGACAGCCAGGGCGCATATCTGGCGGGAGCAATCGCCGCCCTCAAGACGAGAACGGGTGTGATCGGTTTCATCGGCGGCGTTGACCTGTGGCAAATCAACGACTTCGAGATGGGCTTCAAGGCCGGTGCACATCACATCGCCCCCAACATCCCGGTCCTGACCACATATCTGTCCGAGTGGCCCGACCTGAGGGGATTCAACGACGCGTCGTTAGCGCAGGAGAGTGCGACTCAGCTGTACGGCGCTGGCGCCGACATTATCTTTCATGCCGCCGGCAGCTCCGGGGCTGGGCTGTTTCAAGCGGCGACCGACCAGTCCAATGTGCTTGGCCGGCAGCTCTGGGCGATCGGCGTCGACTCTGATCAATACGAGACCATCGGCGAGACCGAGGGACATGCCAATCAGTTGGCATGGCAGCCGCACATCCTCACCTCGGTGCTCAAGCTCTGGGACACCGTCCTGTACGACGAGCTGCGCGCCTTTTCGCGCGGCGAGCTGACCGTCGGCGAGCATCTGCATGGCCTGCCTCAGCATGCCGTTGATATCTCCTACAGCGGCGGCTTCATCGACGACATCCGCCCGCAGGTGGAGCAACTTAAGTCGGACATTGCCGATGGAACGATCCAGGTTCCCTGTGCAGAGCACGTGAGCTGTATGCAATGAGTGCTGAGCGTTGGGCGCCGCTCGACACGATGAGCGAAACTAGCGCCCGACGAACAACCGACTCCCGCGCTAGGAGACTCACCCCGCCATGCCCAAGGTACAGATGCCGCAACTCGGCGAGAGCGTTGCCGAGGGCACGATCGGCAAGTGGCTGAAGAAGCCGGGCGATCACGTCGACAAATACGAGCCGATCGTCGAGGTCATCACCGACAAGGTCAACGCCGAGGTGCCGTCGCCCTTCGAGGGCACGCTGACTGAGATCCTCGTCCAGGAAGGCGAGACGGTGCCCAACAACACCGACATCGCGGTGATCGAAGGTGCGGCCTCCGGCGCAGATGCAGCCGAGCAGGCGCAGGCTCCCGAAGCAGCCGCTCCCGCGCAGGCAGCGGCCCCTGCGGCAGTAGCTCCCGCGGCGGCAGTGGCTCCCGCGGCCGCGGCCGCTGAACCAGCAGGTTCGTACGGCGCGGGTTTCGGTCCGGGCGGTTCCGACGAGCGCGCCGTCGCGGTGTCGGCCACGGCCGCAGTCGCGGCGCCGACGATCTCGAATGGCAACGGCAGCGGTAACGGCAGCGGCGCGGGCTCGTACAGCGGCCCAACCACGCCCGCGGTGCGGCGCCTGGCGCGCGAGCACGGCGTCGACCTGGCGATGATCGCTGGGTCAGGCCACGGCGGCCGGGTCACGCGCGAAGACGTGATGAAGTTCGTCGAGAGTGGCGGAGCGTCGGCCGCGGCCGTGGCGCCGGCGGCGCAGGCTCCCGCTCAGATGACCTCGGCTGCGCCGGCCCAGTCGGCCCCCCAGGCTCCGGCTGCACCTTCGCCGGTCGCCATGGGCGACTCGCTCAAGTCGGCCTCACCAATGCGCAAGGCGATCGCGGCGCAGATGACCAAGTCACTCCAGGTGCCGGTCGCATACACCGTCATCGAGGTCGATATGAGCGGTGTTGTGGCAGTGCGTAACCGCACCAAGGCTCAGTACCAGGCCCAGGAAGGGATAAGCCTGACCTACGACGCGTTCGTGGCCAAGGCGACGGTCGATGCGCTCAAGCGCTACGCCGACTTCAACGCGACGTACAGCGACGAAGGCCACATGCGTCGGCAGGCAATCAACCTGGGCATCGCCGTCGCCGTCGACGACGGTCTGGTTGTGCCGGTCATCAAGGACGCGGACCGGCTGTCGATTCACGGTCTGAACCGCGCCCTGCGTGACCTCGCGGATCGCTCGCGCGGCGGCAAGCTCACGCTCGATGACATCCAAGGTGGCACGTTCACGCTCGATAACACGGGCTGGACGGGTTCGATCATCACGCAACCGATCATCAATGCACCGCAGGTTGGCATCCTGACCATGGAGTCGATCGTGAAGCGGCCCGTCGTAGTGGAGACGGGCAGTGGTGACCTGATCGGGATCAAGCCAATGATGTACATGACGCTCGGCTTTGATCACCGGGCCACAGACGGCGCCCAGGCCGGCCGCTTCGTCGCGGACGTGAAGCGCTGGCTGGAGGCGGTCGACTCAAGCACGGCGATCTGGTAGACCCGGCCCCGGAGCCACGGGCGCGCGCGGCGATGCGCGTCGTCGTCACCGGCGGTGCCGGATTCATCGGCCGGGCGATAGTCGATCGCCTCGCGACGCGCGGCGATGAAGTGGTTGCCCTGGTGCGCGATCCAGGGCGCGCGGCGCACCTGCAGCGGGACGACGTCTCGCTCGTCATCAGCGATCTATCGAGCGTGGCACAGCTGACGGCGCAGACGACCGGCGCCGACGCGGTCGTGCACGCCGCGGGGATGTACGAGATCGGGATCGGCAAGGCTCGCTGCGAGCAGATGTGGCAGGCCAATGTGGGCGCCACTGAACGCGTCCTGGATGCCGCCATCGCAACAAACGTCAGCCGCATCGTGTACGTGTCGACGGTGGGGATCTTCGGCGACACGCACGGCAAGACCGTCGACGAGACGTACAGGCGCGATCTGGGCGAGGGCTACCTCAACTGTTACGACGAGACCAAATACCGCGCTCACGAGGCCGCCGAGCAGCGCGCTTCCAAAGGCGCTCCAATCGTGATCGTCCAGCCGTCGCAGGTCTACGGCCCGAACGATCACTCGCTGGCGAGCGCCCAGATCGAGCAGGCATATGCGGGCAAGCTGCGCTACACGGCGCTGACCAATGCAGGTGCGTGCTGGGTGCACGTCGATGACCTGGCCGCGGGCATCGTCGCCGCGCTCGATAGTGGCCGCGTCGGCGAGTCGTACGTCCTCGCAGGTGACTGCAAGCGATTCAAGGATGCGATTGCCACGGCCGCGCGCGCAGGCGGTAAGAAGCCACCACGCCTGGTCGTGCCAACGCGGCTGCTCAGGCTGATGGCGCCCGTCAACGACCGCCTTGGCGGCCTGCCGGGCATGCCCGCGAGCATGGCCGAGGTGATTCGCGGCGGTGACGGCGTCACCTATTGGGCGAGCCACGAAAAGGCCACGCGCGAGTTGGGATTCAGCGCGCGCAGCCTCGAGCAGGGCATCACAGACACGTGGGGCAGAGGCACTGTCGGCGGCCGCGGCCGTGGCACCGGCCGCCAATCCTGACACGCGGACTATGGATTGGCCGTAAACTCGGCACTCACGATGCAACGCGAACTGCCCATGTTCCAGCCGCCCGCCGCGAATGGTGGCCATGGCCACTCTGATCCGTTCCAGCCACCCACGATCGCGATGGGTGGTGGCAGCTTCGAGCCCGCCGCCGACGGATCAACGGCCCCACGTCGCCATCCCGACTGGATCAAGGCGCGCCTGCCCAGCGGCGACAACTACCACGAGCTCAAGGGCATCATGCGCGGCCTCACGCTCAACACCGTGTGCGAGGAAGCCCACTGTCCCAACATCGGGGAGTGCTGGGACCAGCGCACGGCAACGATCATGATCCTGGGCGATGTGTGCACCCGGGCGTGCGGCTTCTGTGCGGTGAAGACCGGCCGGCCGACCTGGAACGATGACGATGAGCCGCGCCGGGTGGCGGAGGCGATCGCGAAGATGAACCTGGAGCACGTCGTCGTCACGAGCGTGGCCAGAGACGATCTGCCCGACGGCGGCGCACATATCTTCGCCGACACAATTCGCGCGATTCGTAACGAAGCGCCAAACACCGGCGTCGAAGTGCTGATCCCCGATTTCAACGGGCAGGACGAGCCACTCCGGACGGTAATGGAAGCAGCGCCTGACATCCTCAATCACAACGTCGAGACAGTTGAGCGACTCCAGAAGCCCGTGCGCAAGCGGGCGCGCTACCAGCGCAGCCTTGAAGTCCTGCACCGTGCCAAGGAATTTGCACTTGAATTCCAGGGCCGCGACGGGACCGTCCATACCAAGTCGAGCCTGATGGTCGGCCTTGGTGAGACCCGTGAGGAGCTCAGCCAGACCTTCGCCGACCTGCGCGCAGTCGACTGCGACATCCTGACCGTTGGCCAGTATCTCCGGCCCAGCGAGCAGCACCTGCCCCTTGTTCGGTATTATTTGCCGGTTGAATTTGAGGAAATGAAACTTGAAGCCCGTGCGCTTGGCTTCAAGCACGTCGAATCGGGACCGCTAGTCCGGTCCAGCTATCACGCTCGAGATCAGGTTCCCGAGGAATCCCGCCGCCGTCGGTCGGCGCAGCAGGCAGCCCTCGCGGCCAATGGCCTTTCCTGAGCACCAACCAGGCGTCGACCGCGCCCGATTGAGGACTCGATGACCACCAAGACCCAGACCCTGCCCACTACTTCCCGCATGTCGGCGTTCACCTGGCGCCGCTTCCTGCTGTTCTTCGCGGGGACGATTCTCGTCCTACTTGCAGTCGGTGCGATCGGCACGTATGTCTACGCCAGCAACAATGCCGGCCGCATCTTGTCCGGCGTCAGCATCGGTGGCGTCAGCGTCTCCGGACTCACGCCTGAGGCGGCCAAGGCCAAGCTTCTGAGCGCACTGCCGGATGTGTCCAAGGGCGCCCTGACCGTCACGGCCGGATCCGTCACCCAGCAGATCCCGTACTCGGATCTGAAGCGTACGTACAACCTCGACACGACCATCGACCAGGCCCTGAAGGTTGGCCGCAACGGCAACCCGATCGACCAGATCGGCGAACAGCTGCGCACGATGACGAGCGGCGTGACGCTCACGCCTACCGTCAGCTACGACGCGGCCGCGCTCCAACAGCGCGTCCAGCAGATCGTCGCCACGGCTCAGGTAACGCCCGTTGACGCGACGATCAGCTTCGAGAACGGCCAGTATGTCGTCACTCCGGCTGCGGACGGACAACAGGTAAGTGCCGACGAGGTGCTGCGCCAGTCGATAGCCGCGCTGAACACCGACTCAACCGCCAATGCCAATGTCAACGTCCCCGCCACTTCCATCAGCGCGGGCATCACCACCCCTGATGCCCAGGCGGCGCTGTCCAAGGTGGAGGCCGTCACGTCCGCGCCACTCGTGCTGACCGTGGGCTCGACCACGCACACGATTGATGCGGCAACGCTGCGCGGCTGGGTGCACCTGGTTGAATCAGCGCCCGGCCAGTGGTCGGTAGTGCTCGACCGCGGTCCCATTGACCAGCTTGTAAGCATCCTCAAGGCGCAGGTCGACCAGCCCGCGGTTGAGGCGCAATTCAAGTTCGACGGCGGCCAGGCGGTCGCAATCGCGGGCGCGACAGGTTACGAAGTCGACGCCACCAGCTCCGGAGACGCGATCTACAACGCGATCCTGGGCCGTTCGACCGGGACGCCTACCGCGCAGCTGACGCTGCCGGTATCCGCGACCGTGCCCGACTTCACCACGGAAGAGGCGCAGTCAATGGTCGCGCGCGTATCGCTGCTCGGCACGTGGACCACGCACTACATCCCTAGCCCCATGAACAACGGTGGCCAGAACATCCGCCGCCCCGCGGAGCTGATCAACGGCACCGTCGTCCAGCCCGGCGCAGTGTTCAGCTTCGTGGGCGTGGCCGGCCCCATCACCGAGTCCAATGGCTACGGCAGCGGCGCGGCCATCATCCACGGCAATACCAAGGCAGACGGCGTGCTCGGAGGCGGGCTGTGTTCCGCTTCGACGACGGCCTTCAACGCGGCCCTGCGCGCTGGCTTCGAGCTTGGCGCACGTCGCAACCACGCTTACTACATCAGTCGCTACCCGGTCGGGCTTGACGCGACGATCTGGATCAGCGGCAACTACGTCCAGGACATGTCGTTCACCAACGACAGCGACTATCCCATCGTCATCCGCGGGATCAACAAGAAGCGCACAGTGACGTTCGAGATCTGGGGCGTGTCCGACGGCCGGACGGTGTCGCTGTCGGATGCCAAGGTCGCCAACAAGCAGGCCGCGTCTGAGTTCTACGAGTTCAGTGACGACCTCGCGCCGCGCCAGACGAAGGTCGTCGAGTACAAGGCGGACGGCTTCAACTCGGTCGTCGTGCGCACCGTGCGCGACGCCAACGGGAACATCATCCACCAGGACACGATCACCTCGTCGTATCGCCGGGTGAACGGAGTCATCCTGGTCGGCCGCTACCCCGGAGACCCGCCCGCCGGCACGCAATGGCCGGCCAGCGAGGGCATCCCACCCGCGCCCGGCCCCAAGCCAACCCCGACTCCGACCGACCCCGGGCACACCCCCAAGCCGACTACCGAGCTGACCAACTCGCCCAAGCCGACGAAGCCTCCCAAGGACACACCGACACCCGAGGCCACGCCAACCCGCACGCCGGAAACTCGAGTCGCAGGCGGCTGATCGGCGCCCGAAACCGCGTCGCAGTCCGATCAGATCCATCGCACTCGGCGTATCGCCTCCAGCATTACGCCGAGCGTGGAGGCGATCGTTAGTGACGCTGGCGCGTCGATCAGGCAGGACGCGAGCCGTCACTAAGGCTCATATGGCCTGTATTTAGCGCCTCCAGCGCTACGACGTCCGTTAGTCGCGCGACGAGACCGGCTCACCTCCGCCTATCGACTGCGCTCCTGCGCAGGTAATGCTGGAGGCGCTACGCCTGTCGTCAGTGCGGTGTGCGATACCCGTGACGGCCGCCGAACCGGCCTCCGCCCGAGGCTTTGCGACAATCGCCGTGATGCCCGACGAACTTCGCTCCCAGCTCGTGCTCCTGCTGCGCGGCAACCAGGCGCACATGACCTTCGATGAGGCGGTCGCCGACTTTCCCGAGTGGGCGATCAACGAGCGCGCACCCAACGTCGACTACACGCCGTGGCACCTGGTCGAGCACCTGCGCCTGACCCAGCTGGACATGCTCCGCTACATCGAGGACTCGGCCGGCTACGAGTCGCCGCCGTGGCCGGTGGCTTATTGGCCCGATCGCACACGCAACCACGGATCTCGCCGGCTTCCGGCATTCGGTCGAGCAGTTCCGTGCCGATCTACGCGAGATGGAGAAGATCGCGCTCGATGAGCAGCGCGATCTGACGGTGGTGCTGGCAGGCACGCCGGGCCACACGCCGTTGCGCGGCTTGTTCATCATCGGCAACCACAACAGCTATCACCTGGGCGAGTTCGCGGGGATGCGCCAGGTCATGGGCTCCTGGCCGAGGGATCGCGGCTAAGCGCGTTAGCATCGAACCGTGGCTCACGTCCTGCCGCGCTCCCATCCGCTTACCGAGCTGCACTGCCACCTTGGCGGCGCGGTTACTCCGGCGATCATGTGGGGCATCGCCCACTCCCAGGGCATCAGGCTGCCGACCAAGGACTACTGGGCGTTCCGCCAGCTCATCACGGTCTCCGCGCGCCGCGGTCGGAGCTTCGACGGCTACCTCCAGCTCTTCCATTGGACGGAGCTGATCCAGTCCTCGCCGCTCGCGGTCGAGCGCTCGACATACGAGGTCATCGGCGGCGCCTACCGCAGGAACAACGTCACGACGATGGAGCTGCGCTTCAACCCCATGAAGCGCAACCGCGGCGGTGAGCAGGACCTGGACCACATCATCAGCGCCGCAATCCGTGGCATGGACCGGGCGATGCTCGAGTATCCGGTCGCACCAGGACTGATCCTGTGCCTGGATCGTGCCTTTCCCTACGCCCTGAACGAGATCATCGCCGAGAAGGCCATCGCCTACCGCGCTCGCGGCGTGGTCGGGATCGACATCGCCGGGCCGGAATCGCCCGACTTTCACCCCGCCGACTACAAGCGCCTCTTCGACCGGTGCAGGCGCAAGGGGCTGGGCATCACGGTCCATACCGGTGAATCGGGGCCGGTGGAGGAGATCGCCGAGGTAATCGAGCACCTCGAGCCATCGAGGCTGGGCCACGGCGTCAAGGCAGCGTTCGACCCACGCACGATGGCCATGATCCGCGAGCGCGGCATCACGCTCGAGGTGTGCCCCACGAGCAACCTCAACACCCGCGTCGTCTCCGGCTGGGACGAGTTCCGCTGGATCTTCGACACGTTTCGGCGTAACGGGGTCAAGTTCACGATCAACACTGACGGCCCGGAGATGCTTCGGACATACATCCGGGACGAGCTGGCCACTCTCGGGCGGTTGGCCATCCTGAGCGTCGAGGAGCAGCAGCAGGTCGCAGAATGGGCGCGCCAGGCCTCATTCGTCGCCGGTGTCAGCACGCTACCGCCTGCGACGCGCAAGCCGGCCAGCCGGCGCAAGGTCGAACGCGAAGAGGCCTGACCGCCACAGGCTTCAACTATCTATTCAGTCGAGAGGGCGAATCCGGAGGGTCCATGGTTGACCGGAGCTGCGGCGGATCCAGTCGGACCGGCCAGCGATCTCCGACCAGCTCCGCCAGCTCGTCGGGCGTGCCTGGCTGCGCGTCCGAGTCGAGCAGATGGCGGGCCACCTGGCCGCGAATTCGCTTCGCAATGACATTGCCGATGGTGCGCGCTCCGGCTTCCGGCTGGACGCGGACGGTGACGATTCGGTCGCCGTGGATTGCCGGCTTGCCGATCGCCTGGTAGCCGGCCGAACGCAGATCGAGGACCACGCCATCTGCTCCGGCTGCATTGGCGAAGACCTGTGGGAGGACCGTGCGCCACATGGGCTCGAGCCTGTCCATGCCCACCAGTCGAGCACACACCTGCAGACGGTAGGCAGGAATGCGGTCGCATCGGCCGGAGCGCGCCCCACAGCGCCGACGCGATGACGAGCTGCGTTGCGGCGCGTTCCCGCGCGGCGGCCGGCAGCGATGACTGATCAAGCCCGTCGTAGAGCGGACCGACATACAGGCCGATTGCGGGCTGCGTTGGCAACTCGCGCAGCTGTGTGTTGCGCATGACCTCGTCCACGAGTGATGGTCCGACCAGGAGCCGCTCAAACGCGTCGGGACTGCCGCTCGTCTGCACCAGCGCATCGATCACCCGCTCGCGCATTGGGTTCAGCTCGGTAAAGGACAGAGCGGCGAGCGTCAGCGGATCGACGCCCAGGGCGGACGCCCGCTTCGACTCCGACGGCGGCAGGATGATCAACACGGGTGCCAAATGTAGTGCCGATTCCGGCCTCTGATAGCCTGACTCCTCGTGGATTTCGAACTATCACCCGAGCACGAGCTGCTCCGCCGAACCATCCGCGATTTCCTGCAACGCGAGGTAGTCGACAAGGTCGACGAGCACGAGCAGGAGCGTCGCTTCCCGACCGACATCGTTGCCGAGCTGGGCTCGATGGGCCTCCTGGGCATCCCGTTTCCAGAAGAGGAGGGCGGTGCCGGGCTCGACACGCTTGCCTATGCGATCGCGATCGAAGAGCTGTCGCGCGTGTGGGGTTCGCTGGGCATCATCGTCGCCGCGCACACGTCGCTCGGCTGCAACCCGCTCCATCTCGCAGGTACGGACGAGCAGAAGCAGAAGTTTCTCGTGCCCATGGCATCCGGCCAAGTCCTTGGCGCGTACGGCCTGACCGAGCCTGGCGCGGGCTCCGACTCGGGCGGCACGCGCACTACGGCCAAGTTCGACAGCAACGGCCGCAAGGGTGGCTCATGGGTGATCAACGGCGGCAAGCGCTTCATCACCAATGCCGGCCAGGCAGGCACGTACATCGTCACGGCCAGGACCGGTTCGCGCGAGGACGGCTCAGCTGAGATCAGCGCGTTCATCGTTGAGCAGAGCACGCCGGGCTTCAGTGTCGGCCGGCTCGAGGAGAAGATGGGCCTGCACGCCAGCGCGACTGGCGAGCTGCTCTTCGAGGATTGCCGCGTGCCCGCGGAGAACATGCTCGGCAAGCAGGGCGAAGGCTGGAAGATCTTCCTCAAGACACTTGACGGCGGGCGCATCTCGATCGGCGCGATGGCTGTGGGGCTGTCGCAGGCGGCGCTGGATGCGTCGGTGTCGTACGCCCGCGAGCGCAAGCAGTTCGGGCGTCCGATCGGCTCCTTCCAGGGCGTCGCCTTCATGATCGCCGACATGGCCACTGAGGTTGAAGCGGCGCGCGCGATGGTGTGGCGCGCCGCGTGGCTCAAGGACAAGGGCGAGGACTACTCCACGGCCGCGGCACAGGCCAAGCTGTTCGCGTCTGAAGTTTCACAGCGCGTGACGAACATGGGCGTCCAGGTCCACGGTGGCTATGGCTACGTCGAGGAGTACAAGGTCGAGCGCTTTCTGCGCGACGCCAAGCTGACTGAGCTGGGCGAGGGGACGAGCCAGATTCAGCGCCTGGTGATCGGGCGCAAGATCCTGGGCCTGAGGGTCGAGTAGCTCAGCCCGGAGCGTGGCGGTTGGCGCGCTGGCGGCGCGCCTCGTAGAACAGGACTGCGGCGGTCGCTGAAACATTGAGCGAATCGGCCACACCCAGCATTGGCAGCTTGACCGATTGCCGGGCGAGCTCACCCCACGCATCCGACAGACCGCGCGCCTCGCTGCCAAGCGCGATTGCGACCGCCCCGCTGTAGTCCGCGTCGACGTAGTCGACCGAACCGTCCACTCGGGCGGCGACGATGGCGATGCCCCGTGCCTGAAGCCAGGGCAGCACATCGCCGCTCGAAGCGACCGCGACGGGCACGGCGAAGACCGTGCCAATTGACGCACGAATGATGTTCGGGTTGAACAGGTCCGTGGCGGTGTCGGCGACGACAATCGCGTTCACTCCAGCGCCGTCCGCAGAGCGCAGAATTGCGCCAAGGTTGCCCGGCTTCTCCACGCCCTCAACCACGCCGATCAGCGGCTCGGGCGGCAGAATCAGCTCATCGAGTGTGCGTGGCGGCGTCTCGGCGACCGCCACGACTCCGTCGAGTCGGTCGCCGTAGGCAAGCTTCTCGAACGCGTCGCGGCCGAGCTCCACGAGCGGGATCGATTCCTCGTTCAGTCGTTCGACGAGCGCGCTCGCCTCCGGTCCGGACAACAGGTCGCGCAGCACGAACACCTCGCGCAAGGTTGCTCCACCGGCGAGCGCGCGCAACGTTTCACGCACACCGTCGATCAGGGTCAGGCCCTGGCGTTCACGTTCGCGGTGGCCGCGCAGGCGCACGGCCTGCTTCAGGCGCGGATTGGCAGTGCTGGTGATCAGTGCCATGTCCGCATTGTGCCGTGCCGAGCCAAAATAAAAGCCGGCCCGCGTGGGCCGGCTGTTGATCGATCCGCTTTGCGCAGCTACGCGGCTCCGCGTTTGGCCCACCAGCCGCCCACAGCGCCCAGGCCGACCGCGCCGAGGATGGCCACGATGATCGACGTAATGTCGAAGTTGCCCATCAGCTTGTTCAGGTCAAATCCGCCGCCGGTCAGGAACGAGCCGACCAGGCCGCCGGCAATGGCGCCGACGATGCCGAAGATGACAGTCCTGATCAAGCCCTCGCGCGTGCCCAGGATGTAGTTGGCCGCGTAACCGGCGATCCCGCCGATGACGAGCCAGGCAATGATGCTCATGTGTGGGTATCTCCTCTCCCTTAGTGTCCCCGCAGCAATCATGCCCTATTGGCGCAAGCGGCCGGTGGCCCGGATAGCCTCGACGGCGAGTGGGTTGTCGAGCGCGCTGAGGTCTCCCGGGTCTGAGTCCAGGTACGCCGCGCGCGCGACGCGACGCATGATCTTGCCGCTGCGCGTCCGCGGCAGGTCGCTGACGACGTGGATCGCTTCCGGACGTAGCGCCTTGCCCATCTGTTCGACCACCTTGTCGGATATGGAGCGGCGCAGCTCCGGGTCGTCGACCTCACCGGGCCGGAGGCGGACGAACACGACGATGACCTCGCCCTTGACCGCATGTGGCACGCCGACGGCCGCCGCCTCGAGCACGGCCGGATGGCTGACCGCGGCCGACTCGACCTCCGCCGGGCCAACGCGCTTGCCGGCAACCTTGAGCGTGTCGTCGCTGCGGCCCTGGATGAACCAGTAACCGTCCTGGTCGATCAGCGCCCAATCACCATGCACCCACGTGCCCGCCACGCGCGACCAGTACGTCTCGACATAGCGCTCCGGGTCCTGCCAGAAGCCGCGCGTCATGCCCGGCAGCGGCTGACGAATAGCAAGCTCGCCCACCACTCCACGAACGGCAATGCCCGAGCCATCAATGACATCGGCAGCGGTCCCCACGCTGGGCCCGCCAAAGGAGGTCGGCTTGATCGGCGTCATCAGGTTGCACGAGACGATGCCGCCGCTGACTTCAGTACCGCCGCTGTAGTTGATCAACGGCAAACGTCCCCCGCCGACGTTGTTGAAGAACCACCACCAGGACTCGGGGTTCCACGGCTCGCCGGTTGAGCCAAGGACGCGCAGCGACGACAGGTCGTGGCCGCGCAGTGCGTCCGTGCCGTGGGCCATAAGTGCGCGGATGACCGTCGGCGACAGACCGAGGTGGGTGACGCCGTGGCGGGCGACCAGCGCCCAGAGTCGGTCGGGGGCCGGGTAGTCGGGCGCCCCTTCGTACAGCACCAGCTCCGCGCCCAGCAGAAGCGCGCCGGATATCGCCCACGGACCCATCATCCAGCCCAGGTCCGTGAACCAGAACAAGCTGTCGCCCTGGCCGAGGTCAAAGCAATGAGCCAGGTCCTGGGCGCCTTTGATCGGGAAGCCGCCGTGGACGTGCACCGCGCCCTTGGGCCGGCCGGTCGTGCCCGACGTGTAGATGATCATGTACGGCGTTTCCGGGTCCGTCTCCGGAGTCTCCGTGAGCGGCTCGAGCGTTGGGTCGGCCATCTCCACCGACCACCAGCGATGCCGACCCTCCACCCAGTCGTCCTGCGGCGCGAGTGGGCTCAAACGACCGACTACCAGCACGTTTCGGACGGTCGGCGATTGGGCGACCGCTTCGTCCGCGGTGCGTTTCATGTCCACGACTGCTCCGCGGCGGAGCGTGCCGTCGGCGGTGACAAGCAAGGTGGCACCGGCGTCATTCAGCCTGCTCGCAACCGCCGGTGCCGCATAGCCGGAGAAGATGGGGATGTAGATCGCTTTCAGCTTGCCCAGAGCCAATACGGATATGACGGTCTCCGGCAGGAGCGGCAGGAATATGCCCACCCGGTCGCCTTCGACCACGCCAAGACGGGCAAACATTGCCGCGGCGCGATCCACCTCCGCCTTCAGTTCGGCGTTCGTGTAGCGGCGGACGGTTTCGTCCTCGCCCTCCCACGTCAGGGCGGGGCCGCTCGGCGTTTGCGTTGGCGCGCGGATCGATCGCCGCTGCCGCGTAGTTGAACGCGCCGCCCGTCCACCAGCGCGACCACTCCGGGCCGCGGTTGAGGTCAAGGGTCTGCGTCGGACGGCGCTGCCACGTGAGTTGCAGGTCGTCGGCCGCTGCTGCCCAGAACCAGGCTGGATCGCGGGCGGCGTGGCGCTGGAGAGAGTCGAGGTCTGGCTCGCCAGCGGCGCTGATAAAGCGGCCCAAGCGGGTCGCCGTGTCCGCATCCGCGGTCGGGCGCCACGCCGCGTCGGGGACGTCGCGGCCGAAGATGGGCCAGTCGTCGCTCACGCCGGAAAGACGGTGGCCCAGTCTGTCTTGATGCTGACGACCGTCCACGCATCGCTGGCGGCGAGCTCCAGGGCTTGCTCGGAACCCTTCACGTAATCGAACTCGCGCTCGGCGTCGTCGTGCTTGAGCAGCAGTCGTAGGAAGGGCCTGTCGGCTTGTTGGGCGTACTGGAGCATCTGGATGTCGCCATTCGAATTGCCAGCGGCGAGGAGGGGGCGGCGACCAGTTCTGCTCCAGATGCGGATCGGCTTCTCAGGGCCGTCGTCGAGATAGTCCGGCGCAGCGGCGTGCGAGACCGTTCCACCATGCTCGTCCGATGTCCACGCGAACTTCGGGCTGCTGCCGATGACTCGCTCGCGCGGAATTCCGTACATCTCCATCGTCACCGGCCGCATGAAGTCCCGCCCGCCACCGGACGCGATGTAGTTCGTGAAGCCGTTGGCCGCGAGGTAGTCGAGCAGCTCGATCATTGGCGTGTAGCCGCACGCGAGGTAGCTGCGCTGCAGGGTCGGGTGGGTGCTGGAACGCAAGAACGAATCTGAACGCGACTCGAACTCCTCGACGCTCATCCCGGCGTAGGCCCCAAGCAGGCCCGCGGCCAGCGCGGGCAGATCGCTGTCATCGCCCGCGTAGTGCTTGTTGAGGACCTCGCCGAACCACGCATAGTCGCGGGTGTAGGCGGCTTTCCATGGCTGGCGATCGCGCAACGCCTCGTCCGCCGTGGCCATCTCGACGAGCCGGCGCAGGATGAAGTCCAGCTGAATGGGCATGGGCTTCTCCGTCCACAACGTGCCGTCGTTGTCGAACACGGCGACGCGCTCGTCGACCGGCACGGGCTGTGATCCAGAGGCACCTGTCACATGGGCCACGAAATCGACGATCGCCCGCTTGGCGGCACCGTCTCGCCAGCTTGGCAGAGAGCTGGCGCCCGCCACGCCGGAACGATCTGCCCCACTCATTCTTCAGATCTCCTCATGTCGCTCCGTCGGAGACTATAGGTACGACCGCGCGGATCGGCCGTAGTCGCAGGGGCGTACCATCGCGGTCCAAATCGCGGACTCACGCCCCCCAGTTCGTACGAGTCCGACCACGTGGCGATCGACAAAGATGCTGCGCACACGGACCGTGTCCGAAGACCAGGTTTTCCGAGTTCCTGTGGCGGTCTCCGTCACCAACGACTCTCAGGTGATGGAGGTGCTGTCATGGCGGTCCCATTCAAGGGAACGATCAACGTCGACATTCGCGACTCGGTCCAGGACTGGGCACCGTTCGTGGCGCCTGCCGCGCCCGACGGCGCGCCCAACGTCATCTACGTGGTCCTCGACGACGTCGGCTTTTCAGCCATGTCCTGCTACGGCGGCCCGATCGCCACGCCGAACATAGACAAGATCGCGGGCGACGGTGTGCGCTATACGCAGTGGCACACGACGGCGCTGTGTTCGCCGACCCGGTCGTGCCTGCTCACGGGCCGCAACCACACGCGCAACAGCATGGCCTGCATCACTGAGGCGGCCAGCGGCTTCCCCAACGCCAGTGGCACGATCCCGCCAGAGAACGGCATGCTGCCGGAGATCCTGGGCGAGCGTGGCTGGAACACCTACATGGTCGGCAAGTGGCACCTCTGCCCGACCGTCGAGATGAACCTCGCCTCAACTCGCCGCAACTGGCCAACGGGCCGTGGCTTCGAGCGCTTCTACGGCTTCCTCGGCGCCGAGACGAGCCAATGGTTCCCGGAGCTGATCTACGACAACCATCCGGTGGATCAGCCCAAGACCCCCGATGAGGGCTACCACTTCGGCGAGGACATCACCGACAAGGCGATCGAGTTCATGATGGACGCGAAGGCCGTCGCGCCGCAGAAGCCGTTTTTCCTGTACTACGCGCCCGGGGCGGCGCACGCTCCGCACCACTCCCCGAAGGAATGGGCCGACAAGTACAAGGGCCAGTTCGACATGGGCTACGAAGCCATGCGCGAAGAGACACTCGCCCGCCAGAAGTCGATGGGCCTCGTCCCCGCGGACACGGAGCTGCCGCCGATCAACCCGCTGCAGGCGACCACGGGACCGGATGGGCAGCCATTCCCTCCCGTAGATCTGACGCGGCCGTGGGCAACGCTATCCGACGAGGAGAAGCGTCTGTTCTCCAGGATGGCCGAGGTGTATGCCGGTTTCCTGTCGCATGCCGACCACCAGGTCGGGCGTCTGCTCGAGTACCTCGAGATGAGCGGCCAGCGTGAGAACACCTTGATCATCGTTGTGTCGGATAACGGTGCCAGCGGCGAGGGCGGACCGGACGGCTCCGTCAACGAGATGCTGTTCATGAACGGCATCCCCGACAACATCAACACCAACCTGGCGATGATCGACGAGCTCGGCGGACCGAAGACTTACAACCACTACCCCAACGGCTGGGCGATGGCGTTCAACACGCCGTTCAAGATGTGGAAGCGTTACGAGTTCAACGGCGGAACCAGCGACCCATGCATCATCTCGTGGCCGGCCGGAATGAAGTCGAAGGGCGAGATCCGGACCCAGTACCACCACGCGGTCGACCTGGTGCCCACGGTCCTCGACGCCCTTGGCATAGACGCGCCGGAGAAGATCAAGGGGCACACCCAAAGTCACTTCGATGGCGTGAGCATGCGCTACAGCTTCGACGACGCCACAGCAGCCGGTACGAGGCAGACGCAGTTCTACTCGATGCTCGGATCGCGAGGGATCTGGCACGACGGCTGGAAGGCCATCACGACGCACCCCACGATCAGTGGCTGGAGCCACTTCAACAACGACGGCTGGGAGCTTTATCACACCGATGAGGACCGCTCGGAGTCGCACAATCTGGCGGCCGAGCACCCTGACAGGCTGCGCGAAATGGTGAACCTCTGGTATGCGGAGGCGGGTGCCAACGAAGGGTTCCCGCTCGATGACCGATCTGCGCTTGAGATCCTCATCTCGCCAAGGCCGCAGCTGTCGTCACCACGGACCCGGTACGTCTATTTCCCGGAGCACGCAGAAGTGCCCGAGGCGCAGGCCGTGGTGGTCCGTGGCCGCTCGTTCGTGATCGGCGCACTCGTCGACATTCCAGGTCCGGGCGCGCAGGGCGTCCTCTTCTCCCAGGGGTCACGCTTCGGCGGACACGCCCTTTACGTCAAGGACAACCGTCTGCATTACGTGAACAGCTTTGTGGGCATGTTTGAGCAGATGATCGTCGCGACGGAGGACATTCCCCCCGGCACGGATCTGATCCTGTCTGCGTCGTTCGAGAAAGACGGCGAGGATCCGCCCCACGTCGCAACCGGGATCCTGTCCCTTTTCCACGGCGACAAGAAGGTGGGCGAGGCGCGCATCAAGACCCAGCCGGGCAGCTACATGATCGCCGGTGAAGGGTTGGCTGTCGGCCGCGATGTCGGAGATCCGGTCACGCAGGACTACCCAGGCGAGCGCCCCTACGGCTTCACCGGCGGAACCATCAAGCGGGTCGCTGTCGACGTGAGTGGCGAGCCGTACATCGACATGGAGCGCGAAGCGGCCGGCATGCTGATGCGCGAGTAAGTCCGCCCAGTGTCTGGGTCGGTTGAACTAGAACCGGCCGGCCTGCCGCAACCTGGCACGGAGAGGCCGCGCGACCTCCGCAAGCTGATATTGGGCTACGTCCCGATTCTCGCCTGGCTTCCTGCTTATCCGCGCTCGGACCTCAGGCCGGATCTGATCGCCGGGCTCATCTCGTGGGCCGTGATGGTCCCGGTGTCACTTGCCTACGCGGGGTTGGCCGGCATGCCCGCGGAGGTCGGGCTCGTCACCGCATTTGCGGCGCTGGCCGCTTACGCGGTCTTTGGAACGAGCCACCACCTGCGCGTGACAACGAGCTCGACGATGGCCATTCTGTCCGCGTCTGTCGTGGCGCCGCTGGCTGCGGGCGACCCGGCGACGTTCGTCGCGTTGACTGCAGCACTGGCCCTGATGGTCGGTGCGATCCTCGTCGCGGCCGGGCTCATGAAGTTGGGATTCCTGGCGGACTTCCTGTCCAAGCCGGTAGTGACCGGCTTCGTGATCGGGCTCGCGATCACGATCATCATCGGCCAGATACCCAAGCTTCTGGGCATCCCATCAGTGACGGGCTCCGTTGCCCAGCAGTTGGTGGCCGTGTTTCCATCCTTGCTTTCGGCCAACGCGTGGGCTGCCGCGCTTGGGGTTGGATCGCTCGTGATGATGCTCGTACTCAGGCGCCTCGCGCCGCGCATCCCCGGCGCGCTGATCGCACTCTTGGTCGGGATTGGGCTATCAGTGGTTCTGGATCTGGCCGCCAAAGGCGTCGATGTAGTTGGCGAGGTCACCACGGGCGTCCCGCTTCCCGGACTACCGCACATCGCGTTCGGGCAGCTTGCCTATCTGATCACTGGTGCGGCTGGGCTCGTGATCCTCGCTGGTGGCGAATCGCTCGGCGGGGCACGCGCATTCGCCGCACGACACCACTATCGCCTGGACGCGGACCAGGAGCTGGTCGCCCTGGGCGCTGCAAACGTCGCCTCGGGCCTGTTCGGCGGTTTCTCAGTCGATGCGAGCATCTCTCAGACCGCCACCGGCGAAGCCGCCGGCACACGTTCGCAGCTGTCGTCGTTGCTCGTGGCAGGGCTCATGCTTATGACCGCGATCGTCCTGGCGCCACTGTTCAAGGACCTCCCGCAACCAACGCTCGCGGCGATCGTGATCGCCGCGGTTCTGGGCCTGATCGACCTGGGCGAGCTGAGGCGCTACTACAACTGGCGCCGTACGGATCTCCTGATCGCGGTCGTGGCCATCGTCGGCGTGCTTTCGACCGACGTGCTGACGGGCCTGATCATTGCCGCCGCGCTATCGCTGACCGCGCTGTTGTACCGCGCGTCACAGCCCGACATCGCTGTGCTCGGCCGCTTCCCGGGCCTGGCCGCCTATGGCGACGTGGCGCGGCATCCCGACGCCGTGCAGATCGACGGCGCGCTGATCATCCGGGTGGACACGCCGCTGTACTTCTTCAATGCCCAGGAGGCGACCAACCGCATTCTGCAGCTCGTGAGCGAGCGGGCGGGCACCCACTACGTCGCGGTAGCGCTGGGTGCCACCGGTGACCTGGACGTGACCGCGACCGACCTTCTGTCCGAGCTGTACGGTGAGCTGCGGCGCCAGGGCATCATTGTTTACCTGGCGCAGGTCAAGGGGAGCGTTCGCGATCGATTGCGCCGGACCGGCCTCATGACCGTCCTCGGCGAGGATCACGTCTTCCAGACGATCCCGGAGGCCGTTGAAGCGATCGAGGCTGAGCTCGCACAGGTGACGAAATGAGCAGCGAAACCCCAGGCACGGACGACCCGGAGCGAACGGACGCCCAAGGCCCCACTGTCGTCAAGGACTTCGACGCGGTCGGCGAATCGCGTTGGCCGATGGCTCTGGCTGTGGGCGCGTCGGCGGCGCTGACATTTGTGCCGCCAGCGCTATTCACCGTCGCGTCTCTGCCGGTATTTCCGCTCATCGTTGTAGCGCTCCTGGCCGTGCTGGTATTGGGCGATCCTGGGCGAATCGACCGCCGCTCGCGCTGGTTGCGAGACGTCTCATTCCTGCTCGTCGGGGTGCTGATCCTGGGAGCGATCATGGGGACGATCGTCCTCGTCGTTGAGCTTGTGAATGGCGCGCCGGAGGTGAGCCAGGCTGGCCCGTTACTCATCTTCGGCACCAAGGTCTGGCTGGGAAACATCGTTGCCTTTTCGCTGCTCTACTGGAATCTGGACTCCGGCGGTCCGGCCGAGCGAGTCCACGGCACGCGCAGGTATCCGGATTTCGCCTTCCCCCAGTCGACCGACGAGTCGCTCGCGGGCCCCGGATGGCGCCCGCGCTTCATTGACTACCTGTACATCGGCTTTACCAACGCGAACGCGTTCAGCCCGACCGACGCCCTGCCGCTCACGGGCAGAGCAAAACTTGCGATGCAGGTCCAGGCGCTTATCTCGTACGCGATCCTGACCCTCGTCCTGGCGAGGGTGGTCAGCGTGTTCGTCTAGCCGGCATCTTCGGCTCCGTCGGATGTCGCGCGAGCAGTGCGGATCTCGCTGTTAAGGATGAACAAGCTCATCACGAGGACCCACAGCGGGAACAGAAGCAGTATCCACTGGAGAAGGAACAGGCTGAGCAGCATCACGAGGCCGATGAGGTAGCCCGCGATGATCAGCCAACGCGGGAAGGTCTGTGTCCGCAGCGCGATGGTCGAGGTCACCAGTGTGAAGACGGCGGCGGCTCTCGCGTCGAGCACGAAGAAGAACGCCGATCCGAGCCCCCGAGCCTCCTCAATGGACGCCGCGCTGATGTCCGGCGCGCCTGCATATGTGCCGCCCACCACGAGGCTCCCGATCGCCGCTCCGGCCGCCCAGAGCATGCCCACGAAGAGCAAGCCGCTGCCGAGGAAGACAGTGGCGAAGAAGCGGTCCTCGTTGCTGCCGATGCGATCGCGAATGACGCCAAGGAACCACAGGAATGCAATTCCCGAAAACGGAATGAGGTACAGCGCCGAGAGGGTGAAGTTCGTCCGCCCAACCGTCTCGAACCAATCAACAAGCCCCGCTTCCGTCAGCCCCTCCGGTGGCCGTTGCGAGGTGACGCCGACGGCCGCAAGGAAAAGCAGGGAGAATGCAATACCGGCCAAGCCGGCTGAGCGTGGCGCCCTTCGCTCAAACCTGCGCGCAACATCGACAGTGTGGCCGGCCATTGTGCTTCCAGTGCCTCCCGTCATTCCGGTTGGACGGGCGCCGGTACGCCCCCAGCTTCCATGAGCGCCGCATCGACCGCGTCCCTCAGAGCAACGGGCCAGCCAGGGCCAAATGCTCGCCAGGGCAGGTGCTCCACAGTATCGACCGGGCCGGACGCGGACTGCTCCTCGGCCTGCACACACGAATCGAATTCGGGTTTGTCCGCGTCGAACGTCGCCTGACTCTTCCAGCCGAACACGTACACCGGATATGAGGCGTTCATCCCCGGCGGACGCACGTCGTAGCGCACGGCGTTGCTGTGCAGCGGCGATGAACCCTGGCTGCCGCAGCCCGGATCGCCGGCCACCTGGTTGGTGATCGTCATGTTGCGCCGGACCAGGCCGTTGGCGATATCAGTCAGGTCGCCGGCCGTGGGCTGGGATGGTGCGACGAAGACGCCGCAGCCGGCGATCAGTATCGGCAGCATCGCCGTCAGACACGCCGCGATCGTTCTCCTGAGCACGCGGCCATTGTCGCGGCGCATGCCGGATACCATTTGCAGCCCGTGCCTGATCTTCGGCCGTTCCGCGGCCTGCGTTATGACCCTGCGCGCGTGCCTGACCTGTCGGCCGTGCTATGTCCGCCGTACGACGTCATCTCCGCAGCGCAACGCGAGCAGCTGTTGAGCCGGGACGCGCACAACGCGGTGCGCCTGGAGCTGCCGTCGGCGACGCCGGCGAGCGCCATGGACGCCGACTTCGACACGGCCTCGTCGACCCTTCGTCAGTGGCTCGCCGATGGCACCCTGGAGCGTGACGCGCTGCCCATGCTCTACGTCTATGAGCAGCGCTACACGGCGAACGACGGCACGCCGCGCGTCGCCCGGTCGTTCTTCTGCGAGCTCCGCCTCGAGCATTACGGCCCGGAAAGCGGAGTTCGCCCGCACGAGCACACCCTGGGCCCGGCCAAGGAGCATCGCTTCCGGCTCCTGTCGGCGACTCAGACGCACCTTTCGCCGGTGCTGCTGATCTACGAGACGGACTCGAGAGCCGCGCTCGACGAGCTGACTGCCGCGCCGGCGCAGCGCGAGGCGACCGGACCGGACGGCACACACCAACGGCTGTGGGCGGTAGATCCTGACCTGGTTCCAGCCGCGCGCGATCTACTGGCCCTGGCGAGCGCCGAGCCACTGGCCATTGCCGACGGACACCACCGCTACGAGACAGCGCTGCGCTACCGCGACACGCCCGGCGCACCCGTCGCTGCCGACCACGTCCTGGCATTGCTCTACAGCGCGCACTCGGACGGCCTCGCGCTTGCTCCATGGCACCGGGTCATTACTGGCGTGGCCGACCCGGGCCAAACGCTCGCGCAAGCCGCGCAGACTTACGATGCTCTGGCGGTCGCGACGCCTGAAGAGCTGCTCGCCCGCGTCGGAGACTCGGAGCAGGCGGGCGTCCTTGGCCTGTGGACCAGGTCCGGTGGGTCCGTGCTCACGGTCAATCGCGAGCGCGCGCCGGAATTCGTCGCCCGCGAGGGATCGGAAACCTTGCGTTGGTTGGACGTCAGCGTCCTGTCGGGTACGCTCTCGCGCATGATCGGAGCAAGCGAGGCAACGCTGACCGGGGATGGTCGGTTGTCGTACACCCACGACGCACGCGAGGCTGTGCGCGCAGTGCACGCGGCAGAGGCGGACGTCGCGATCATCCTCCGCCCGACGCCAATAGACCAGGTACTCGCCGTCGCCGCTGCAGGTGATTTCATGCCTGCCAAATCGACGTATTTCTATCCCAAGGCTGCGACCGGCCTCGTCTTCGATCCGCTGTTCTGATGGGCTCCGACTTCGACCACGACGCCCAACTGCACGACGCCTCGGCCGGCGACGGCAACGGCAACGGCAATGGGCATCACCCGGACGACGGCACGAGCCCCGGCGCCGACCGCGCTTCGCGGCCCATCCGCAAGGACGAGCGCATCGTCAGCGACCGCGGCCTGTACATCGAGTCGTGGCTGCCCGAGCGGCGCTCGCGCCGCAAGCCCCTGTACATGCTTCATGGCGAGCTCGGCGGATCGTGGCTCTGGCAACGCTTCCTGGGCTATTTCGCGCCGCGCGGCTGGGAGGGGCACGCTCTCAACCTGCGCGGTCACTACTGGTCGGAGACGGCCGACTTTGGCGAGCTCGACTTCGGAACGTACGTCGACGACGTTGTCGCCGGAGCGGACCTCATGCCCCGACCACCGATCGTGCTCGGTCACGGAATGGGCGGCCTGCTCGCGCTGCGTCTCGCGCAGGAACGGCCGATATCGGCGCTGATCCTCTTTTCGCCGGCGCTGCCGGCGGCGTTGCTGCCGGCACCGTCCCCGCACATGATCCGGCTGCTGCCACACGAGTACCGGCGCGAGCTTCTGGGCTGGGACGGGCCGATCGAGGCCCTCCAGCGTCAGAACCCGGATCTGACCAACGCCGACGTGATGCGCGTCCAGCACATGATGGGCGCCGAGTCCGGCGCGGCCCGGCGGCAGATGCTCGAGGGCGTGACCGTGGACCTGGACCAGCTGCCGCAGGTGCCCAAGCTGGTCATCGGTGCGGGGTTGGACCGCTTCTTCCCGGAACCTGACAGCGAGCGCCTGGCCGATTGGCTTGGGGCCGAGTACCTGGCCTTTGGCGCCCATTCCCACTACGGCCTGGTGATCGGCGAGGACAGCTACGAGCAGATCGCCGACGCGACGCGCACGTTCATCGAGTCGCACCGGCTCTAGGGACGCCGCGGAGTCGGATCGTTGGCTGGCACCGTCGGCTGAGACGCTCCTTGCCGCTCTTTGGTCGGCGTTGGTAAACTTCGTCGTGGATCGGGAAGCCCCAGCAACCCGAGGTCCCAGAGCCGCATTCGTCTAGAGGCCCAGGACACCGCCCTCTCAAGGCGGAGATCATCGGTTCGAATCCGATATGCGGTACCAAATCGAAGTCATCCGACGCCCCCGGACCGCGCCCCGGGGGCGTCCAATTTTGTCCGCCCGGCGGGCTTGAGCGCGGCCCTATGTCGGTGTGGAAAAGAAGGTGGACAGAATGGTGGACGCAGACCCTTCCACCACCCTGAGGTGAGTCCTACAATCCCCCGATCGTCGTCGGCCGCAAGCAATGCGGAGCGGCGGTAGAGGAGAGGAAGCGGCGTCTCGGACGGGCGAACCAAGTCCAGACGTCAGCGGCCGTCATTGCTAGTTTGCGCTCCACGCTAGGGCACAGCGGATAGGGCGCGGGGAGAGGGTTATTGTCGCTTCAGCCTGCCGTTAGGGCCGCTGCATTTACTTCGATCGCGTCCGTCGACGTTGCGCCAATGGCCTCCGTGGACATTGCGCCAGTGGCCGTGCCGGCAGAGGCGCTGCCGGCAACGGTGGCGGAAGACGAGGCACTCGAGTTCGTCCGCTTCTGCTACCGCCGACGACGCGTCGCGTGGCCTGCCCTCTATGACGAGATGTCGATCGTCGCCGGTCGCAGCCTGTTCCGCCACATGGGCTACTGCGAGCTGGCAGAGCACGGCATCAGCTTCTGCCTGGAGGACCTGCCTCGGCTCGTGGCGCTGTCCGAGCGCGTCGTGCGCGAGGATCAGCCCGTGACGGAGCCCGTCGCGACCACCATCTCGTTGAGCATCGCGCCGGCGCGCTCCTAGCTAGGGGCGCAGGCCGCCGCTCCGGCTTGCCGCTCGGCCGGGGGCGCCGCTCCGTCCGACTCGACGCGGCCCTCCGCTCCGTTCGACTTGGCCCACCGCTCCGTCCGGCTCGGCCGCCGCTTCATCCGCTTCGGCCCGGCTCACCGCTCTCGACTTTGGAATATTGCCTCCAGCATTACGGCTGGGGCTGACGCACCTATTAGCCCGGCCGGCGCGGCGTCATGCCCATCACACGCGGCGTTGCCACCGCGCAAGGGCGCGTCACTAACAGCCAACTTGGCCCGATTTATTGCCTCAGGCGATATTCCCACCGGAGTCGTATGTCCGACCGCATGGATGGCGCCGACTAAGCGCCGGCTACCCGCTTGGGTAATGCTGGAGGCGATACGGCTTGGAGCTGGTTCGCTGGCGACGACGGAGGTCGCGCGGCCGGTCGTGGCGCCGGGGCGACGGTGGCAGCATGCGCTGTAGGCGGGCAGGCTCGCGGGGCAGGAGCGTGGAGCAGCGCCGGGCCTAAGGACGCAGGCCGCGGCGGGCCATCTCCCACTCGATCTGGCGCTCGGCCTCGACGTACTGGTCGATCTCAGTCCGAACCTTGTTCGCCTCAGGCGTGTACAGGTGCATCTGCTGCTGAAGGATGTAGCTCAGGCGCCGGCTGGTCATGCGCACGTGATCGAGGTTCTTCATGAGCACGAGCGGGTCCATCGAGGCCAGATCGTCGGGATGGTAGAGCTGCTTCATCGGCCCGGCGAGTATATGGAATGAGCCACCGACTTAGGAGATGGTGGGGTCCCAGAGACGGCCGGCTGCCCGACCAGCCGCTCTGGGAACCCCAAGATTTCCGCAGCGAAGGTGGGTCCGAGACGGCTAGCTGCCCGACCAGCCGTCCCGGAACCCATGGACTCCCCTAAGCGGCCGTCTGCGGCTCGGGTGCCGAAGCGGGAGAGGCCGCTGGCGCACGGTCAAACCGGCGCCGTATCGATTGCTTCGTGCTCTCGACCATGTAGTACAGGACCGGAACCACGATCAGGGTGAGCAACGTTGAGCTGAACAGGCCACCGATTACGACGGTGCCCAGCTCTGCAGCGATGATCGAACCCTGGTTGAAGCCCGCAGCAAGCGGAATGAGGGCAAGGATGGTGGCAAACGCCGTCATCAGGATTGGCCGCACCCTGGTGCGCCCGCCCTCGATGATCGCGTCCTTGAGCGGAACGCCCTGGCCGCGCAGCCGCTCAACAAGGTCTAACAACACGATCGCGTTGGTGACCACGATCCCGATCAGCATGAGGAAGCCGATCAGTGCGCTGACGCCCGACAGGACGGCCGGTCACGAACAGCGCGGTGAACGCGCCGATCGTGGCCAGCGGCAGGCTGAACAGGATGATGAACGGGGTGATGAGCGAGTTGAAGGCAAGCACCATCATCACGTAGACGAGCAGGACGGCGACGCCCATCGAGGCGAACAGGCCGCCGAACGCCTCGTTCTGCTGAGCGGTCACACCGGCCAGCGTCACGGTCACGTCTGAAGGCAGGCTGCCGTCCGCAACGAGACCGTCAATCTGCTTGCCGATGTCAGTCGACACCTTGCCCGTGTCCGGGCTGACGATCTCGGCCGTGATCTGCGCAGCCGGCTGGCCGTCGATGCGCGTGATGCTGCCCTGGACGTTGACCTGCTGGACGTCGGCGACCTGACCGAGCGGCAGCATGCGCGCCGTGCCGACCGGGATCTGGCTGAGCGCCTCCACGGACGTGATGGCCGTGGGATCCGTCACGAGAACGACCGGAGCGAGCCCCGTGCCTTCCAGGGTCACGGTCGTGACCGTCGTCGGGCTGAGCACGGCGCGCACCTGCTGCCCGATCTGGGCCGCCGTGGAACCGGTCAGAGCCGCCTTGGTCGGGTCGACGGTGACCTGGATCTCAGGCGTCGCCTTGACCAGGTCGCTCTTCAGGTTGGAGAGGTCGTCGCGGCCGCTGATCGCGGCTACAACCGTGGTCGTGGCCGCATCGACGCTCGCCGGATCAGCGCCACTGACGACGACGCTGAGGCCGTTGGAGGTGAAGCCCGCGGTCTGGGCGACGCTGACGTCGTAGCCGTCGTCCTTGATTGGCTGGAGTGCGTCGGAGAGGATCACCGCCTGATCGTCCAGGTCCGCGGTGCTGACGAGTCGCAGGGTCATTGTCGCCGAGTTGGCCGGCTGGCCATTGAGCGCCGAGAGGATTGTTCGGAAGCCCGTATCGCTCTCGCCGGGCACGCTCGTCTGCACGATCTCGACGGCGGGCTGACCCATCAGGATGCCCTCGGCCCGGATGGCCTCGTCGAGCACGGCTTGCGAGGTCGCGCCGGAGGGCGGCGCGAGCGTCACGCCAAGGACCTTCTCTGAGCCGGTGTTGATGAACTGCGTTGGCAGCCGCCCGACAAGTGCGAGTGATGCCACGAAGAGCACCCCGGCGATGACGAGCACGCCCCAGCGTGTCACGCGGCTGCTCAGCGCGGCCTTGATCGTGGGCGTGTAGGCGCGGATCCAGAACGAGTTCTTGGGCTCGCCATCTGCATCCACGTTGAGCGGGACCTTGTCGATGAACAGGTACGCGAGGACGGGCACGACGGTCAGCGCGCAGATGAGCGACGCGGCCAGCGCGAAGGTGACCGTCAGCGCGAACGGCAGGAACAGCTGGCTGACCAGGCCGCCCACGAAGCCGATCGGCAGGAACACGAGGATGGTCGTGAGGGTGCTGGCGGTGATCGCTCGGGCGACCTCGCGCGGTCCGTTGAGGACGGCCGCAAGGCGTTCCTCGCCCATGGCTCTATGTCTGTAGATGTTCTCTAAGACGACGATCGCGTCATCCACGACGCGTCCGACAGCGACCGCAAGCCCACCCAGGGTCATGACGTTGAGCGACACATCGGCGACCTGCATCAGCACCAGGGCACTTAGTACGGAGAGCGGGATGCTGATCGCGGCAACGAGCGTCGAGCGGAGGCTGAACAGGAACAGGAAGATGGTGATGATGGCAAAGAGCGCGCCCAGGCCGCCTTCGCGCAGCAGTCCATCCTGCGACTCGAGGATGAAGTTGGACAGGTTCTGGACCACTGTCACGGTCAGCTCGTCCGGATGCGCAGCCTGCGCATCCGCGAGGGCCTTCTCGACCGCCTGTGCGACCTGGACAGTGTTGGCGTCGGAGGTCTTGGTCACGGTCAGCGTCAACGACGGGTTGCCGTTGGTCCGGGCGTAACCGGTCGTGGCCACGCTCTCGAGCTGGACCGTGGCGACGTCACTGAGCTTGACCGGGACGGGGACCTGACCCGGAGCGGGCGTCGCGCCGGGTGCGACCACCGGCTGCTTGGCACCGACGATCAGGTTGGAGATCTGGTCGACCGACGACAGCGTTCCGATCGTCGAGACCGGGATGCGCGTACCGTCAGCCTGGAGCTGGCCGCCAGGAATGGTCACGTTGTTGGCGGCGAGAACGCCCTGGATCTGCGGGATGCCGACGCCCGACTCGGCCAGCTTTGCTGGATCGAGGGTGATCGTTACCTGGGGCTCAAGGCTGCCCGTCAGGTCGGCCGCGGCGACGCCGTCAATGGCCGCGATCTTGGGCACGATCTCGTTGTTCGCGATCTGCGCGACGCTTTCCAGCCCGTCCTGGCTTTTCGCCGCGATCGAAGCAATGACGACGGGCGAGGCGTTGATGTTGAGCGCACTGATCTGCGGATCGACCGACGCGGGCAGATTCAGGTTTCCGATGTTCTGCTCGATCGTCGCCTGAGTCGCTTTGACGTCCGTGCCAAACGAGAACTGCGCAACGATGAGCGCGATCGAGTTGGCCGAAGTGGAGCGCAGCGAGGTTAGGCGCGGGACGCTCTGGATGGATTGCTCGATGGGCTTGGAAACCTGCTCGGAAACGTCAGTGGCGCCCGCGCCGGGGAACGGTGCGACGACCGTGATGACCGGGAAGTCAATGTCCGGCAGCAGCTCCTGCTTGAGCGAGCCCCACGCCGAGATGCCGGCGATGAACAGGGCGAAGGCCAGCAGCAGCGTGACGCTTCTTTGGCTGACCGCGAGCTGGGACAGACGGCTCACAGGTTCTCCCTTTCAGATACGCGCGCAGCAGCGCCGATCAATACATCCATTGCTTTGGCCACGGTCTCTACCTCGTCAGCGGTCAGCTGATCGAGAAGTGCGCGCAGCGTCTCTTTGCCCAACTCCTGAAAGCGATCCAGGAACGTCCCCCCGTGGGGCGTGAGCGAGACGAGCACCTGACGTCGGTCGACGTCGTCAGTTCGTCGCGAAGCGAGGCCGTTCTCGACCAGCTTCTCGACCAGACCGGACACCGTCGACAACGACAGGTGCAGGTATGTGGCCAGTTCCGTCATGCGTGTCTCAGGCTTCGCGCCAAGGAGCATCAGCACCTTGAGCTGGGCCATCGTGACCGAGGACTCGAAGATCCCCGCCGAACGGGTCGCCGTCAGTCGGCGCACCACCCGGTCATAACCGTCGACCACAGTCTGTATTCGCGCGACACGGTCGCGCTCACTGAGTTGGTTGGCAGCCATCGAACCTTCCGGTTATGCCGAATGGTTGGGTGAAGCCGAACTATAAAGGCAATGGACAAAGTTCGCCCAAAGCCGCAGGTACCCGTCGCGCTGAGCCGTAATCGGTCACACCGATCAACGGTCCGGCGACCGGCGCCGAAAGGCGCTCCAGGTCGCTCGAGCTACCGACCAGGCGCCCGAATCGGTGCCAATTCGCCGACTCGGTGGGCACTCGATCGGTCACACCGATCAACCCTCCGACGTGCGCTCTGGCAGTGCAGCCGCTCTGGGCGTCGTCGGACGGATCATCGGTGTCGCCGATCGGGGGTGGCCCACGCCTCGGTCGCGCCGTCGCCGAGATGAGAAACTTGTGTTTACGTCCCCGTAGCTCAGTGGACTAGAGCGGCTGCCTTCTAAGCAGCGGGTCGCAGGTTCGAATCCTGCCGGGGACGCCACGCACCCCAGGCGATCTAGGTGCCCTGAGCCGGCGGACCGGAATGGGCGCCGGGCGGAAGCGCCATGTCCTCGTGCGAAACGTCTTCGTAGACATCCGCCGTGCCGTCTGGCGAAACGACACAGACGACGTCTGAGAAGGTGGTCGGGCGGGTCGGACCGCCTGGCAGCATCGTGCCGCCCCCGCTCAAGTTCAGGATCTGGACATCACCGGCGTAGGTGACGACAAAAAGGCCGTCTATGCCGTCGAGCTCTGGGGCCAGACCTGCCTTGGGGAAAATCGTGTGGAAGTCGCTCCCGGGCGGGATCACGAAGTAGTAGGCAACCTCGCCGACAACCGCGCACTTGCTGAGCAATTCTGTCGCTCGGTCGGGATCCAGGAAGCCATCCGTCGCTGCTGGCGAAGTGATCGGCGCGGCGGTCGTGAGTGGAGCTCGCGACGGTTCTGCCGTCGGTGCCTCCGGCGAGACGCTGGCGCTCGGCGAGGCGTTTGAGCTGGGCGAGGCTTGGCTGCCCGACAGTCCGCATGCCGCGCTGAGAAGCACGACCAGGCACGCCGCAAGGACATAGCGGGTCGATTTCATCGCCATCGCGTCCTCCGGTCAGGTTGGAGGGAGTGCCACCTCGAGCGAGGGTAGGCGCACTCGCAAAAGTCGGCGCCAAAATAGACTCCGGCGGATGCGGCGCCTCCGGCTTCCAGCGATTCCTCCAGTTCTCCGCGAGCCAAACTTCGCGCGCTATCTGGTCGCCAGCACGGTCTCCAGCCTGGGCAGCGGCATGTCGACCGTCGCTCTTGCTTTCGCCGTCCTGGGGATGGGCGGCGTCACTGACCTGGGCATCGTGCTCCTCGCGCGCGAGATCCCTCTGGTTGTCTTTGTTCTGCTCGGGGGCGTGTTCGCCGACAGGCTGCACCGCCGCACAATCCTGGTCAGCACGGACCTGATCAAGGCGATCGCGCAAGGCCTGACCGCGGTGCTTTTCTTCTCCGGCAACGCCGACCTGCTGTCGGTCGTGCTTCTCCAGACTGTGTTCGGAATCGCGAATGCCTTCTCCGGTCCAGCCACGACCGGCTTGATCCGCGAGATCGCCAGCGACGAGAAGCTCCAGGAGGCGAACGCGCTGCTGTCACTGTCGCGCAGCATCCTGTCCATCGCCGGGCCGGCCATCGGCGCGCTCATAGTCGCCGCGGGCAGTCCGGCCCTGGCGCTCGCAATCGATGCCCTGACGTTCCTCGTTTCGGCCGTGTTCACCTTCTCGATGCGACTGCCGGGCGTGGTGCGTCTGGCGACCGAGTCCTTGCTCGCCGATCTCCGCGGAGGCTGGCAAGAGTTCGTCCAGCGCCGTTGGGCAGTGGCGATGGTGCTGTCGTTCGGGCTCTTTCAGCTCACCTACTTCCCGGCGCTCAACGTCCTTGGGCCGTCCGTGGCTCAAACGGAGCTCGGCGGGCCGGCGAGCTGGGGCTTGATCCTTGCGATCGAGTCGGTCGGTGCAATCTTCGGCGGCGTCGTGTCGCTGCGCCTCAAGGTGGTCAGGCCCCTCGTCGCGTGCCAGCTCTTCGTCATTCCATCAGGGCTGTTGCTGATCGGCTTGGCAGTGCCACTGCCGCTGGTCGTGCTGGTCGCTGATGAGCGCAGCCGTGGGCTTTGGGTTCGCCGCCGGCAACACGTACTGGCAGACGGCCCTTCAGCAGAACGTGCCCGAGCACGCCCTGTCGCGCATCAGCTCGTTCGACTGGCTGGGATCCGTCGCGTTCAATCCACTCGGCTACGCGTTGATCGGGCCCTTGGCCGCGGCGATCGGGACGACACAGGCGCTGGTGGTGTGCGGCGTGACGAACCTGTTCGCCGCACTTGGCGTGATCTTCGTGCCGTCCGTGCGCCGAATCCGCATCACGTCGGGTGGTCCGCTGACGGCGCCATCGACGGACGGCGAAACGCCGTTCGCGGAGCTGAGCTAGCCCGTTAACAACCAGTTAAAGAACCAGAAACGGACTCTCACCCCGCGCGGATGATGCCGCTCGCCACGCTGCCGGTTGTCATTTTGGTGCGATAGGGGCCCCGCCAGACTGGGGCGCGTGCCGTGCTCAAAGCGGTGCTAATCGGTCCAGACTCAAGGAGGGACGCCTGGATGGCTTCAGCCTCTACGCCCCAGACATCCGCAGGCGCCCAATTCGGTACGTACTCCGAGGTTGGCACGCTGCGCAAGGTGATGGTCCACAGGCCGGACCTTGAGCTCAAGCGCCTCACCCCGGAGAACCACGACGAGCTGCTCTTCGACGACGTGCTGTGGGTCAAACGCGCGACGGAGCAGCATGTCGCCTTCGAGGAGCTGCTCAAGAGTCGCGGCATCGAGGTCTTCCTCGAAGAAGACCTGCTCGCCCAGGCACTCGAGGATCCCGAGGGCCGCAAGTGGGTGCTCGACCGCGCCGTGACCTCGTTCACCGTTGGCCCGGGCATGTCCGATGAGATTCGTGCCTACCTCGACGAGGTCGACGCGGTCACATTGGCCGACCACCTCATCGGTGGTCTGACCGGGCGCGAGGCACTCAACATCGTCCACAGCCGCCACCCAGAGGTAGGCACCGGCATAATCGCCCGGGGCTCCCTGGTCGTGTCGGCGATGGAGGATGACGACTTCATCCTGCGGCCGCTGCCCAACAGCTACTTCACGCGCGATCCATCCGCCTGGCTGTACAACGGCGTCGTCGTCAACCCCATGTATTGGCCGGCACGCCGTCTCGAGGCGCTCAACCTGGAGGCGATCTACCGCTTCGCACCCATGTTCAAGAACGCCGACTTCGAGTTCTGGTACTCGCGCGACCAGGAGGGCGAGGACTTCGGCACGGTGAGCTCTGAAGGCGGCGACATCATGCCCATCGGCAACCGCACTGTCGCGATCGGCATGAGCGAGCGGACGACCGGCCAGATGATCGAGAAGATCGCGCTGTCCATGTTCGCCAAGGGCGCTGCCGATCGCGTGATCGCCGCGGTCATGACCAAGGACCGGGCGCACATGCATCTCGACACCGTCTTCACGCTCGTCGATCGCGACGCCGCCACGGCGTACCACAAGGTCGTCGACAACATTGGCGCGTTCTCGCTTCGACCTGCTGACAAGGCTGGCGAGCTGGAGGTCACCAAGGAGAAATCCTTCGTCAGCGCCATCGCCGACGCGCTCGGCGTCAAAGAGCTCCGAATTGTCGGAACCGGTGGCGACGAGGCGCAGCAGGAGCGCGAGCAGTGGGACGACGGCAACAACGTCGTCGCCCTCGAGCCCGGCGTGGTCGTCGCCTACTCGAAGAACGAATTCACCAACGCGAAGCTGCGCAATGCTGGCATCGAGGTCCTGGAGCTCGACGGCTCCGAGATCGGCAAGGGTCGCGGAGGCGGCCACTGCATGACCTGCCCGCTACTGCGTGACCCGATCTAGCGCGACCTAACCCAGGAGGGACCCCCGCCGTGTCCGCAACGATGATGTCCGCACCGTCACTCAAGGGCCGCAACTTCCTCAAGGAGCTCGACTTCACGACAGACGAGCTGCTCTACCTGATCGACCTGGCAGCGCAGCTCAAGTCCGCCAAGAAGGCCGGCACGGAGAAGGAGCACCTGCGCCAGAAGGAGATCTGCCTGCTCTTCGAGAAGACCTCAACGCGAACGCGCTGCTCGTTCGAAGTCGCCGCATACGACCAGGGCGCGCACGTGACCTATCTGGATCCGCAGTCTTCGCAGATGGGCCACAAGGAATCGGTCAAGGACACGGCCCGCGTGCTGGGCCGGCTGTACGACGGCATCGAGTACCGCGGCTTCGACCAGGACGTCGTACAGACACTGGCCGATTTCGCCGGCGTTCCGGTGTTCAACGGGCTGACCGACGAGTTCCACCCGACCCAGATCCTGGCCGACATGCTGACCATGCGCGAGCACAGCACCAAGCCGCTGTCGGACATCGCATTCGCATTTCTGGGCGACGCGGCCAACAACATGGGCAACTCGCTCATGATCGGCGGCGCGATGCTGGGCATGGACGTCCGACTCGTCGCGCCACGGGTGCGTTGGCCGCACGAGGAGCTGGTCGATAAGGCGCAGGAGATCGCGCGGACCACCGGAGCGCAGGTGACACTGACCGAGTCAGTCCCGGAGGGCGTCAAGGGCGCCGACTACCTGTACACGGACGTTTGGGTCTCGATGGGCGAGCCGCACGAGGTGTGGGCGGAGCGCATCAAAGAGCTCACGCCGTATCAGATCAATGCCGCGGCGATGGCTGCGACGGGCAACCCGGATACCAAGTTCATGCACTGCCTGCCCGCGTTTCACAACGCGGAGACCAAGGTGGGCAAGGAGATGCTCGAGGCCTTCGGAATCTCGGAGATGGAGGTCACCGAAGAGGTCTTCGAATCGCCCGCGTCGATCGTCTTCGACCAGGCTGAGAACCGGATGCACACGATCAAGGCGATCCTCGTCGCCACGATGGCCTGAGGGTCGCGCGTCGATGAGGATCGTGGTCGCGCTGGGCGGCAATGCGCTGCTCCAGCGCGGCCAGCCCATGACGGCCGACCAGCAGCGGGCCAACGTCCGCGTCGCGGCCACGCAGCTCGCGCCGATCGCGGAAGGCAACGAGCTCGTCATCTCGCACGGCAACGGTCCGCAGGTCGGGCTGCTTGCGCTCCAGGCGGCGGCCTACGAGGCGGTCGATCCGTATCCGCTCGATGTCCTGGGCGCACAGACGGAAGGGATGATCGGTTACATGATCGAGCAGGAGCTGGGCAACCTGCTGCCGTTCGACAGGCCGTTCGCGAGCATCCTGACGATGGTCGAGGTTGACCCGGATGACCCCGCTTTCGCCGACCCGACCAAGTTCATCGGCCCGGTCTACGAAAAGGCGGAGGCGGAGTCGCTCGCCGCGGAAAAGGGCTGGGCGATCAAGCCGGACGGCGCAAAGTGGCGTCGCGTTGTTGCCTCGCCGCTGCCCAACGAGGATCTTCGAGATCCGGCCGATCACCTGGCTGCTCGAGAAGGGCGCGGTCGTCGTGTGCACGGGCGGCGGCGGCATCCCGACCATGTATGAACCGGGCACGCGCACGCTCGTCGGTGCAGAGGTGGTAATCGACAAGGACCGTGCCAGCGCGCTGCTCGCCGAGCAGCTCAACGCCGACGTGTACGTGATGGCCACGGACGTTGATGCCGTGTACACCGACTTTGGGACGCCGGCGCAGAAAGCGATCGGGCGCACCACAGCCGACGAAATCAGAAAGCTGAACCTGCCTGCTGGCTCGATGGGGCCCAAGGTTGAGGCCGCGATCGCGTTTGCCCAAAAGACCGGCAAGCGCGCGGCGATCGGCACGCTCGCTCAGCTCGGTGGCGTCGTCGCCGGCGATCGGGGCACTCAGATAGTGGCGGCGTAGGCGACCGTGGCTGACGAACCTGCGCTGGACCCGGTCCTGGAGGGCAAGCCCGCCCCTGGAGTGCGCCGTCCATCGCTGCCCGAGTCGCTGCTCGCGATCGGCATCCTGGTGGCCCTCATCTCGACCACCGTGCTCATCTTTGGGACCGACGCGACCGGCGGACCGCTGCAGGTCGCCCTCATGACGAGCGCTGTACTGGCCGGCCTGCTTTCGCTGCGGTTGGGCAATCGCGTCGCCCAGATCAGCGATGCGGTGGTGGGCGGCATCTCCAGCGCCATGTCGGCGATATTCATCCTGCTCGCCGTTGGTGCGCTGATCGGCACGTGGAACATGGCCGGCACGATCCCAACGGTCGTGTACTACGGCCTGGGCATCCTCAGCGAAACCTGGTTCTACCTATCCACGGTCATCATCTGCGGCCTGGTTGGCCTGGTCATCGGCAGCTCCTGGACCACTGCGGCGACCCTGGGCGTCGCTTTCGTCGCGCTGGCGCCGTTACTCGGCGCGAACCCGGTCATCGCCGCCGGCGCGGTCATCTCCGGCGCTTATTTCGGTGACAAGATGACGCCCCTGTCGGAGACGACGGTGCTCGTCCCGTCGATGGTCGGTGGCGTAACGGTCAATGAGCACGTATCGGCGATGATCTGGTCGTCGGGGCCGGCAATCCTGATCACCCTCGTTCTCTTTGCCGCCCTGGGTCTGGCGACGCCGCCGGTTGTCACAGGCTTCGATCCCGCCCAGGCGCAGGCCACACTCGCGGGCGAGTTCAACATCACGTTGCTCAACCTGCTGCCGCTGGTTCTGCTCGTCATTCTCTCGGTGCGGCGCGTCCCGGCATTCCTTTCCATCTTTGCCTGCGCCCTGTTCGCTGGCGTGCTTGCCTGGTTCACCCAGCCGGCACTCGTCCAGGCGTTCGTTGGCGGCACTGCCGGCGTCGTCATCACTGACATCAAGGCGCTGTACTCGGCCATGGCCAACGGTTTCGTCTCAAACACCGGCGTAGAGCAGATCGACACGCTCTTCAGCCGCGGCGGCATGTCGTCCATGCTGACCACCATCTGGCTGATCCTTGGCGCCCTGTCCTACGCGTCGATCGTGGAACACGCGGGTTTCCTGGCCCGGATCATTGAGCCGGTCGTGAACAGCGCCAAGTCGACCGGCCGATTGATCGCGTCGGTAGTCTTCACGGCGATCGGGCTGAACATCCTCGCGGGTGACCAGTACGTCGCCATCGTCATGCCGGCGCGCGTGTACCGGTTGGAGTTCGCGCGGCGCGGCATCGCGCCGCGCGTCCTGTCGCGCACGGTCGAGGACGCCGGGACCGTCACGTCCCCGCTTGTGCCCTGGAACAGCTGCGGCGCGTACATGGCCGGCGTCCTGGGCGTGGCCACGATCGCCTATCTGCCCTACGCGTTCTTCAACTTGATCAGCCCGCTAATCGCGCTGATCTACGGCTTTACCGGCTTCCGCATCGAGCGCGTGACGCCGTCTCAGCCTGCGCCTGAGCCTCAACCTGCACCGTCCACCTAAGGCACACAGGAGGGACCCGGAGTGACTGCCGCAGCGCCCGCGGTCGAAGTGACCCAGCCTGTCGAGCCCGATAAGCCCGCCAAGCGTGGCTTCAAGCTGCCGTCGGCCTATACGATTCTCTTTCTGCTGATCGTCCTCGTCGCTCTCGCGACGTGGCTCATTCCCGCAGGCTCATACGACTTCAACCCTGATGGAACGCCAATTCCAGGCACGTACCACTCCGTGCCGGCGAATCCGGCGCGCATCGTCATCGACTCGCTGACGGCGCCACTGAACGGCATGTACGGCATCAAGGCGGCCGACGGCTCGATCTCGTATTACAACGTCGGTGAGCTGTTCGGCGCCATCGACGTGGCCATGTTCATCCTGGTCATCGGTGGCTTCCTGGGCGTGACCATGAAGACCGGCGCCATCCAGGCCGGCATTTCGCGCGTCGTCAGCCGGTTGCGCGGCCGCGAGCGCTTACTGATCCCGATCCTGATGGCACTCTTCGCTCTGGGCGGCACGAGCTTCGGCATGGCCGAGGAGAGCCTCGCCTTCTACGCGCTGGTGATCACCGTGATGATTGCAGCCGGCTACGACTCGCTTGTCGGCGCGTCGATCCTGCTGCTGGGCTGCGGCATCGGCGTCCTTGGCTCGACCATCAACCCCTTCGCAACGGGCATTGCCAGCGGCTTCGCCGGAGTGGGCATCGACCAGGGCTTGATCGGACGCGTCGTAATCCTCGTCATAGGCACAGCCATTGGGACCTGGTGGGTCATGCGCTACGCGGCACGCGTCAAGGCTGCGCCGGAAACCTCGCTCCTGGGCGCCGACCGCAAGACGGTCAACGCCTCGTTCGAAGCTGCGCCCGCCGATGACGATGAGGCAGCGAACGCTTCCATGAGCACGAGTCAGAAGCTTTCGCTGGCACTCTTCTTCGCGGCTTTCGTGATCATGATCATCGGTGTCGTGCCGTGGTCGGACCTGGGCGTGACCCGCCTACCAACGCTGTTCTGGTGGTTCCCGGAGATGACCGCCTCGTTCTTCGCCTTCTCGATACTGATCGGCCTTGCCGGTCGCATGCGCGAGGGGGAGTTCGTACGAGGCGTTCGTCAATGGAGCACGGGACCTGCTTGGCGTCGCGCTGATCATCGGCATCGCCCGCGGCGTGACTGTGATCATGACCAACGGCCAGATCACTGACACGGTCCTCAACGCCGCCGAGCAGGCTGTCGCCGGCCTTGGCGGCGTCGCCTTCATCGACCTGATGTATCTCCTCTTCCTGCCGCTTTCGTTCCTGATCCCATCGTCTTCGGGGCTAGCGACCGTGGCGATGCCGATCATGGCGCCGCTCGCGTCGTTTGCGAACGTGCCGCCGCAGCTGGTCGTGACCGCGTTCCAGGCGGGCAACGGCCTCGTGAACATCGTCACCCCAACGTCGGCCGTGGTCATGGGCGGGCTGGCGATAGCTAAAGTGGGCTATGGAACATGGCTGAAGTTCGTGTGGCCGGTATTGATCATGCTGGGCGTGCTGTCCATCGTCGTCTTGTCGGTCGGCGTTCTTGTCAATTGATGTCGGTGGTTTGGGAGGTGGATTGGTGACGCAGGAAGCGGTGGCCTCACAGGGCGACCAGACGTGGTGGGCGCTTTCGCCCGATGAGGCGCTGAAGGGCCAGGGCGTTGAGCAGGACGACGGCCTGTCCAGCGCTGAGGTAACGAGCCGGCGCGCCAAGTACGGCGCGAACAAGTTCGCTGCCGCCGAGAAGGAACCCACCTGGCGACGATTCCTGCGCCAGTACGCCGATCCAATGCAAATCGTCCTGCTCGTCGCGGGCATCGTGTGCCTGTTCCTGCCCGGACAGCTCGCGACGGCCATTGTGCTCATCCTGCTGACCCTGCTCAATGCATTCCTGGGTCTCAACCAGGAGGGCAAGGCAGAGGCCAGCGTCGCCGCGCTACAGAAGATGATGGTGGTCCAGGCCAAGGTCAGGCGCGATGGCGACATCGGGCTGGTTGCCATGGAGGACATCGTTCCGGGCGACATCGTCAACATCGAGGCCGGCGATCTCGTGCCCGCTGACGGACGCATCCTGCGCGCCGCCACGCTGGAGATCGACGAGTCGGCGCTGACCGGCGAGAGCGCCCCAGTGCCCAAGGAGCTGGAGGCGGTTGCGCCCGATGCCGCACTCGGCGACCGCGTTGACATGGCGTTCATGAACACGCAGGTCACGCGCGGCGCGGCCACGATGCTCGTCACCACTACCGGCATGGCGACAGAAGTCGGCCATATCAGTGGCATGCTCCAGGGCACCACAGCGGACGTGACGCCGCTGACCAAGCAGCTCAACGGCTTGACCAACCAGATCCTGGTCATCGCCGGCGTCGCCCTGGCCGTCTCGATCGGCCTGGGCCTGTACCGCAATCAGCCGTTCCAGGCGTTGTTCCTGACGGCCGTGGCATTTGCCGTGTCGGCCATCCCGACGGGTCTGCCGGCCGTGGTCACAACGATCCTCGCCGCCGGGACGACCAGGCTCGCCTCCGCCGGCGCGATCGTGAAGCGTCTGCGCTCCGTGGAGACGCTTGGCTCGACTTCGGCGATCAACTCGGACAAGACGGGCACGCTCACGCTCAACCAGATGACCGCGGTTCAGATGGCCATCGTCGGCCAGCGCTTCACCATCAGCGGCGAGGGCTATTCGACGATCGGCCAGATCCAGGGCGAGGCCGGCCGCGGCGACGTGCCGCTCGAGCGCTACCTGATGCCCATGGCGCTGTGCGCCGACGCTGAGATCAAGGACGGCGGCATGGTCGGCGACCCCACGGAGGGTGCGCTGGTCGTGCTCGCGGCCAAGGGCGGCGTGGATCCAGGCCTCACGCGCGACAAGTACCCGCGCGTCGCTGAAGTCCCGTTCGATGCCGCGTACAAGTTCATGGCCACTTTCCATGCCATGAAGGACGAAAGCGGCAAGGACGTCATTCGCATGTACGTCAAGGGCGCGCCGGACCAGCTCCTCGCGCGGGCCAGCACGTTCATCCAGCCCGACGGCACGTCCGCGCCGATCACAGACGACGGCAAGGCCAAGTACATGGCCGAGAACGAGCGCCTGGGCAGCCAGGGCCTGCGCGTCATGTCCACGGCCCAACGTGACTTTGATCCGACCACGTTCGACAAGAACGTGGATCTCTTGCCGCTCGTTTCCGACCTGACCATGCTGGCGATGGTCGGCATCGTCGATCCGCCGCGCGCGGAGGCAAAGGTCGCGATTGAAAAGGCCCACGCGGCGGGCATCCAGGTGCGCATGATCACCGGCGACCACGCTGTCACCGCCGAGGCGATTGCCAAACAGCTGGGCATCAACGGCCGAGCGATCTCCGGAGCCGAGTTCGCGGCGATGGACGACGCCACGGTCGACAAGGAGATCGACACGATCGGCGTGATTGCCCGAGTCGCACCGGAGGACAAGGTCCACCTGGTCGACATCCTCAAGCGCAAGGGCCACGTCGTGGCCATGACCGGCGACGGCGTCAACGATGCGCCGGCGCTCAAGAAGGCCGACATCGGCGTGGCCATGGGCATCACCGGCACGGAGGTGTCCAAGGAAGCGGCGGTCATGATCCTGACCGACGACAACTTCGCCACGATCGTCAAGGCCGTAGAGCTGGGCCGTGCGCTATACGACAACCTGGTGCGCTACATCCGCTACCAGATGGCCGGCCTGTTCGGCTTCATCGTCACTTTCCTGGGCGCGAGCCTCTTCTTCATCGCCCAGGGCACGCCGTTCCTGCCCCTGCAGACGCTGTACATCAACTTCGCAGTGACCGTGGCGCTGGCCATCGGCCTGGGCTACGGCAAGGCCCGTGCCAACCTGATGAACGACGCACCCCGCTCGCAGGCGCTGCCCATCCTGCCGCGCCGGTTGATGACCTGGCTGGTCCTCGTCGGCGTGATCATGGGCGTGATCACCCTGCTGACCATCCAGTGGGGGACTGCCCAGTACGGCGAATCGGTTGGACGGACGATGGGCGTGATCGTCTTCTCGCTGGCCAACGTCTGGTTCGCGCTCGAGACGTCCGACGAAGACGTCTCGATCTTCAGCTCGGAGATGCTCGAGAACCCGACGCTCCTGAAGGCGGCCGGTATTGCGTTGATCTTCACCGTCATCGCATCGGAGCTCGGGATCCTCAATCGGGTACTCGAGACGGTCAACCTGACCACCGATCAGTGGGGCATCTGCATTCTCGTGTCGCTCGTGCTGATCGTCATCCCTGAGATCAAGAAGCTGCTCGGCATCAAGGTGACGGAGATTCCGCCCTTGGCCGCGACGGAGGCCGCCTCGGCTACCGCGTAGTTTCCGGGGAGATCGTGTCCAGCTGCGTCGCGATGTCGGGTTTGGTTTGCTGGCAGAGGGCAGGTACGCGGTCATTCCGCCCAAGCAACACTATCGGGCGCATCGGCTAGTTCTACCGCCGCTCGTGTGAGAGCTAGAGCGGACTCGACGGGGCTCGAAGGAGGCAGCTCGCCGCACCTTTAGAACTGGTCGACGCCTTCGATGGTTTCGCATGAGTGAAATGATCGTGTCGGGGCCCCTGGACGGTGAACGATTCCGCGCGGCCAGGAGCGGCCCTGATCGGGTGAACGGCGGCCCACACGGGACGAACGGCCCTTTCGCGCGACACGACACGGCGTAGCATCGGCCGGCGATGACATCGTCACCGGTCACGGCGGCTGAACCCGCGATCGTCGCTCGTGCGCTGACCAAGCGCTTCGGCGAGATCACGGCCGTCGATGCACTTGACCTGGAGTTGAGCGCCGGCCGCATCTACGGCCTGCTTGGCCCGAACGGCAGTGGCAAGACCACGCTCATCCGGTTGCTGACCGGACTGGCCAAGCCCACGGGCGGCGAGGCGCGCGTTCTGGGCGTGCGAATGCCCGACCGCGAGATCCTGGGTCGGATCGGCTACATGACCCAGGCCGACGGCATCTACCTCGAGCTATCTGTGTGGGAGAACGTGCGCTTCTTCGGAGCGCTGGCGGGTCGGTCGGACAACGAATCGCTCGAGGAGGCTTTGCGCATCGTGGAGCTGCTGGAGCGGCGCAAGACGCCGGTCCTGGAGCTATCGGGCGGTATGCGCCGGCGCCTCTCGCTGGCCTGCGCGCTGGTCCACAAGCCCGACGTCCTCTTCCTCGATGAGCCCACCGTGGGCATCGACCCGGCGCTGCGCGTCCAGTTCTGGGCGTATTTCCGTGAGCTGGCCGCCTCGGGCGCGACTCTCGTCGTCAGTAGCCACGTGATGGACGAAGCCGACCGCTGCGACGAGCTCTTGCTGATGCTCCACGGCAAGCTTCTCGCCCGCGGCAGTGGCGCGCAGATCAGACAACAGGCGGGCGCCGACGATATGGAGCAGGCCTTTCTGCGCCTGGGAGGCGACGCGCCCGAGCCTGCCCCTGACGGTAAGGCGACCGCATGAACGCAAGGCGAACGCTCGCCATCGCCCGACGCATCGCGGAGTTTTTCCGGCGCGACCATCGCACCCTCGCCCTGGTCTTCGTGGCGCCGATCGTGATCATGGGCCTGCTTGGCTGGGTCATCCGCGACCAGAAGCCGCCTGTCTCCACGATCGCGATCGTCAATGACGCCGGCCCGATCGGCGAGGTCGCCCGCGGACGCGTCGCTTCCGCAGCGACTGACGCCGGTTTCATCTATCGCGCCGACATCACCACGGACGACGCAGCGCAACAGGCCGTGGGCGACGGCACGATCAATATCGCGCTCCTGCTGTCTGGGGATGGCACGGCGCCAAGGGTCGTCATCGTCACCGCCGGCGTGAACCCGGCCGACGACGCAGCGCGCGTGGGCGACTTGCGCACTGCATTGAGCAGCGCATTCATTCAGGCCGGGCCGGTCATCGAGCAGCAGACCGTCTACAACCAGGGCGGAACGTTCTTCAACGCGTTCGCGCCTGCCCTCGTCGGCTTCGTTGTCTTCTTCCTCGTCTTCATCCTGACCGGCATCAGCTTCCTGCGCGAACGCGTCGGTGGCACGCTCGAACGGCTGCTCGCGACGCCGGTCCGGCGCCAGGAGATCGTCGTGGGCTACAGCGCAGGCTTCGGGATCTTTGCGACGCTGCAGGTCGCGATCGTGCTCATCTTCCTGCTCGGCTCGATCCACATCGGGGCGATAGGCCCGCTGCCGGAGATCAACCTGGGCCTGGGTGTGCCCAGCGCTGGCCCGCCGTGGCTGGCGTTCGTGATCACGCTGCTGCTCGCGCTCGCAGCGGTCAACCTGGGTATCTTCCTGTCCACGTTCGCCCGGACCGAGTTCCAGATCCTTCAGTTCATCCCACTCATCATCGTGCCCCAGGTGCTGCTGTCGGGCATCTTCTGGCCGGTCGAGTCACTGCCCGGCATCCTGGCCGCGATCGCGCACCTGATGCCCATGACCTACGGCATCGAGGGTCTGCGCGAGGTGCTCATAAAGGGCTCCGGCCTCGAGTCGCCAACCGTCCAGCTGGACATCCTCGTCCTCGCCGGCCTGGCCGTCTTCCTGGCTGTGGTCGCCAGCCTCACCATCCGCCGCGAGGTCGCCTAGCCGCGGTCTGCATCAGCCGCTGGCGCGTAGCATCGAGACCAATCGGAGGTGCTGGGCGTGCGAAAGATCGTCGTCTACGAGTTGGTGTCCCTCGACGGGGTTGCCGAGGACCCGGATAGTTTCTTCGCCGACTGGGACGACACGATGGACGCCAGACTTGCCGCAGTTATCGCGACGCAGGACGCGGTCATCCTGGGCCGCCGCAGCTACACGGAGTGGGCGGACTTCTGGCCGGGCAGCAAGATCGAGCCGTTTGCGACATTCATCAACGGGGTCACGAAGTACGTCGCGACATCGACGCCTCTTGACCGGGATTGGCCCAATGCGACGGCGATCGACGGCGGGCTGATCGAATTCGTTCGTGATCTCAAGCAGCAGCCGGGAACAGATGTCGGCGTCCACGCAAGTATCTCGGTCGCGCAGGCGCTGCTCGCCGCCGACGTTGTCGACGAACTCAAGCTCGTGATAGGGCCGATGATCGCCGGTCGCGGACGACGACTCCTCGACGGCTTGCCATCGCTTCAACTCGAATTGATCCGGAGCGAGATCTCACCGACCGGACATCTGCTCGTCGACTATCGCGTCATTCGTTAAGGCGACGGCGTCGGTGGCGCGGCGTGTGTGCCTAGCTCGCCGCTCCGATGCGCCACTTGGCCCAGTAGGCGGCCACGTCCCAGTCCGGCGCGTACTTCGCTGCGGCCTTGTTGCATCGCTGCTTTGAAATCGGCCGTGGTCGAAAAGCCGTACCAGTGCGCGGCTGCATAGTCGTGCAAGACCTTGACGAAGTTTCCGAAGCCCAGATGGTCGGAGGCATCGACGAGCGCGCAGGCGCCCTGGCTATAGATCACCCAGTAGTCGTCTGTGTGGCGTGACCAGTACGACATTGGCCTGGTGACGCGTGTCGAAGCGCTGGGCCATGCCTGCAGGCCGGCACATGTCGGAGCGCCGTAGGGCAGGGACGCACTCCACGTGGCGAAGGTCTCATCCAGCCAAGGGCTGCTGTACTGGTCGTCGCCAACGATCCCATACCACCACTGATGAGCGAGCTCGTGGCTGACGTATTCGGGACGCGGGATGGTGAAGACGATCTGCGGATACTCCATGCCATAGCCGATCCAGCTCAGCACGATGTCGACTTCCGGATATGGATATGCCCCAAAGCTGTCCGAGAAAGCGTTCATTGAGTCGAGCGCGGTCTGGAGCGAAAGTTGGGCGTCCGTCTTGGACACGTATCCGGGCACGTACCAGACGTTCACGTCAGTGCCGTGACTGTCCGTCGCGTTGAGCACGCGAAAGTCACCGGCGGCCCACTCGAAGTCGCGCACGTTCGTCGCACTGATGTTGCGTGTGTGCGTGCCATTGCCGTTGTCGTGGTCGCTGATGACCTGTCCGGTGGCGGCGGTCTTGAGCCCGGTCGGGACGGTCAGGCTGACGTTGTAGGTGCCGGCAACCGAGTAGTAGCTCTCGCCCAGATCGGAATACGGGTCGAGGTTCCAGCCGTTCGAGTCATGAATGGCCAACGTTGGCAGGGCCGAGCCCATCATCGCCACGCCCTCGTAGTAGCCGAAGCGATCCTGGTACAGCGGAACGTGGATCGCGACGTCCATGCCGATCGTCGCCGTCGCGCCGGGCGCCAGCGGCTTGGTCAGGGTGACCGGCAGTGCCGTGCAGTTGCGCGTCGAGGTTCCGCCACTGCCGCCGGTGATGTTGCTGACCACGATCGCCTGGCTGGCGCAACCGTCTATGCCGTTCGACCACAGCCGCAGCCAGATCGTGGGCAGCGTCAGCGTCGAAGCGTTGCGGAAGGAGACTGATTCGGACCCCGTCCAGGTGCGCGCGTCGGCCGTGCCGGTCAGAGCGACCGTGTAGACAGGGTCAACAGGCGTGCGCGTCGTGCGCGACGCGGCCGCGGCCGTCGGGGTCGGAGCGGCGAATGCTGCCGCCATAAGCAATGCCAGGCAGCCAATGCCAACCCCTAGCCGCGCCACGCGCATGGACCCCTCCCGACCGTTTTCTACGACCGCCGCCTTGCTGCGATCAGGGAACGCGGTCGGCGCCTTGTTTGGAAGTGCCGATCGACCCGTTCGCCAGGTCGAGTGTGGCAGCCCGGCCAGGTTTAGCGGTGAAGTTTGTTCGCATGCGCTCTGGTGAGGTGTTGATCGGCTGCAACACCCTCCGTACCCAAGAGTGCGTGTCCAAAGTACGGCTTGTTGCAGTCCCTTCCCAAGGCCAGCATTCGACCCACTACCGCACAACACATATTCCCTGCTGACACATCCACTTAAGGGGTAACGAATGGCTTCGATGGGAGTCCACGAGCTGGGCCCTATGTTGACGGCGAGCGAGGTTGCGAACCTGCTGCACCTCCACGTAAACACCGTCAAGCGCCTGGGCGACCGCGGCGAGCTTCCGTTCTACCGCGTCTGCAAGCGGGGCGACCGCCGCTTCCGCCTCGACGACGTGATGACGTTCCTGGCCAAGAACCGCTGAACCAGGGACCACTGAACTTCGTCTGACCACCTGGCGGGCCGCTGGGGCAGCGCCCGCCGGCACTAATACCGATCATCTGGACCGCTGGCAAATCGAGCCGGCGGTCTTCGTTTGTGGATCGCGTGGGCCTTAGCATTCGGGCGTGATCGACCTGAGCCTGAGCGACGAGAACAAGCTCGTCCAGTCGTCCGTCCGCGGATTCGCCGCGGCGGAGATCGAGCCGCACATCCGTGAGTGGGACGCCGGCCACGAGGTCCATCGCGAGGTCTTCGAGCGCATGGCGGAGCTGGGCTTCCTGGGCGCGCCCATCCCGGAGGAATTCGGTGGCCCCGGGCTCGACTACGTCAGCCTGGGCATCCTGTGCGAGGAGCTCGAGCGCGCTGACACCGCCTTCCGCGTGGTCATGAGCGTGCACGTTGGCTTGAACTCACTGACGCTGCTCCAATGGGGCACCGACTACCAGAAGGAGCACTTTCTCGTCCCCCAGGCGAAGGGCGACAAGCTGGCGACGTTCGCTTTGACCGAGCCGGGCGTTGGCACGGATGCCGCCAACCTGGCCACGACGGCGCGGCGCGACGGCGACTCGTACGTGCTCAACGGCTCGAAGATGTGGATCTCGCTGGCCGACGTCGCCGATCACTTCCTCGTCTTCGCGACGCTCGATCGGGCCCAGAAGCACAAGGCCATCACCGCGTTCATCGTCGAGCGGGGCATGCCCGGGTTCACGACCGGCACGATCAAAGGCAAGCTGGGCATCTGGGCCGGCAACACCGGCGAGCTGTACTTCGACAACGTGCGCGTGCCTGTTGAGAACCGCGTCGGTGAGGAGGGCGAGGGCTTCACGATCGCCATGAGCGCCATCGACCAGGGCCGCTTCACGGTTGCATCCGGTGCCGTGGGCCTGGCGCAGGCGTGCCTGGACGCGTCGCTCAAGTACGCCCACGAGCGCAAGACGTTCGGCCAGGAGATCGGTGAGCACCAGCTCGTCAAGCAGATGATCGCCAAGATGGGGCAGGGGATAGAGGCTGGTCGGCTGCTTTGTCGCCAGGCGGCATGGCTCAAGAACCGTGGCATGCGCAACACGCGCGAGACGTCACTGGCCAAGTGGTTCGCGACGGATCACGCGGTGGCCAGCGCTCTTGACGCGATCCAGATTCACGGCGCATACGGCTATTCGGACGAGTATCCGGTTGCGCGCTACCTGCGCAACTCGAAGGCCGCGGTCATCTACGAGGGTACGTCGCAGCTGCATACGCTGATTCAGGCCGACTACCTCTTGGGCTACCGCGAGGACAAGCCACTGCGCTGTCCGCCACTGCCGGCGCCAGGTTTCGAGCGTGGTTGACGGGTCGGGCGATCCCCGGCCGATCATCGCTCGCGCGGGTGCGAATCCACCACTCTCGGCGATGGGCCGCGTCTTCGGAGTTGCCGAATGGATGGGCTCAGGCCCGCCGCAGCTGCACGTGCATCACGAGGACGACGAGGCCTGGCAGGTGCTCGAGGGCACGCTCGAGTTCCGCTTCGCAGACGGTGCGCGCGAGACCGTTGACCCGGGCACGACCGTGTTCGTGCCGGCGGGGGTCGCACACACATACGTCGCCGCGGACAACGCGCGCTACCTGATCGTGCTCACACCCCAGCTCGAGGCGCTCATCGACGAGCTACATCGCTCACCGCCTGCTGAGCACGCAGACGTCTACCGTCGTTACGCATCAGAGCTCCTGGAGTAGCGTCGCTGTGGTCGCGGGCTGGTCGGAGCGGCAGCTGCGCGCGCTCGCGGAGATCTTCGCGACGATCTCGGCACCCGCTTATGACGGTGAATCGCGTCGCCACGCGGAGCTGGCCGCGAGCGCGCTCAACGACGTTGCAGAGCCAGCCGATCTGCGGCAGCTGAAGCTGCTTCTGTCACTGTTCGAGTCGAGCATTGGGTCAGCGGCCCTTGGTCACGGCACGCGGCCGTTCTCGCGTCTGACGCGAGCACGGCGCGAACGGATCCTGACGCGCTGGGCGAACAGCCGCGTGGCGCGCAGGCGCACGTTCTTCCAGACCGTCAAGCGCCTCGCGTCGTTCTTCGCCTACGCCGACCCCGGGCCGACCGGCTCGAACCCACGCTGGGAGGAAATCGAGTACAGGCCCGCCCACAACGAGCCGGCACCGCCAGCAGATGCCATCGCGCGTTCCCTGATCACCCACGATGGTGGCGGCGAGCTGGTTCTCGACGCGGACGTCGTGATCGTTGGCTCGGGTGCCGGCGGCGGTCTGATAGCAGCGCGACTAGCTGAGTCGGGCCGAGAGGTGCTGGTCGTGGAGGCCGGCTCATACGTGCCGGAAGCGGACATGCCGACCAACGAGCTGGCCGCATTCGATCGGCTCTACCTGGACCACGGCATGACTTCGACGGCCGACGTCGGCGTCTCGATCCTGTCAGGCGCCGCGCTCGGCGGCGGCACGCTGGTCAACTGGGCGACGAGCATCGAGCCGCCGGCGGACATTCGCGCCCAGTGGGCCACCGACTACGGTCTGGCCGATTTCGACGGTTCGGAGACGGACGCTGACCTGGCCCGCCTGCGCACTGAGCTCGCGTTCGCCCCGCCGCCGTCGATCGGGCCCAAGGACCAGGCCATCATTGATGGCTGTCGTTCGCTGTCCTGGGAAGCCGCATCAACGGAGCGCAACGCGGTCGATTGCGCCGACTGTGGATCGTGCGGCTTCGGCTGCCGCCGAGGATCGAAGCTCTCTGGCCAGCGAAGGCATCTCGCGGACGCCGCGGCCAATGGCGCCAGGTTTCTGACCGACGCGCGCGTCCGATCGGTGACGATCCAGGGCGGTCGAGCCACTGGGGTCACAGGCCGCCTCGCCTCCGGTCAGCCATTCAAAGTCACGGCCAAAGCGGTCGTGCTCGCCGCGGGTGCGCTGCGCACACCGATCGTGCTGCTGCGCTCGGATCTGCGCAACAACCGGGTCGGCCGCAACCTGCGCCTCCATCCGACGGTGGTCGTGGCGGCACAGATGCCAACACCTGCCGCCATGTGGCGGGACACGATGCAGGCCGCACGTTCGCTTGAATTCCGCAAGCAGGGCATCGTCATCGAGTCGGCGCCCGGGCATCCGGGTCTGATTGCCCTCGCGTTTCCCTGGCAGGGGGCCGCGCAACAGGCGTCGTTGATGCGCGAGTCAGCGACCTTCGTGCCACTCATCGGGATCTGCCGCGACACGCAAGGTGGGCGTGTCAGGATCACGAGCTCGGGACGCGCCCGCATCTCCTATCGCATCTCCGAGCGCGATACCGACACCGCTCGGAGTGCTCTCGTCAAGTTGGCCACGCTCGCGCGCGCCGCCGGTGCTGAGCGGGTTATGGCCCTGTCGACGCCCGCCGAATGGCACGATCTGGAAGGTGGCGACGGCCCCGCCTGGGACGCCTACCTTGGTCGTCTCGCCAGCTTCGACTTCGGCGCCAACCGCGCGACGGTCTTCAGCGCCCACCAGATGGGCACAGCCCGCGCGGGCGCAGACCCACGCACCAGTGCAACTGATCCACTCGGCCGCGTGCGGCGCGATGAGCGGGGCGCGCTCGTAGACGGGCTGTATGTCGGCGACGCCTCGCTCTTTCCAACAGCCGTTGGCGTCAACCCGATGATCACCGTCATGGCGCTCGCCGCGCGCGTCGCGCGCGCCGTCGAGGCCGATCTCTAGGGCAGCGCCACGAATGCCACGGATGTGGCCTTGATCGCCGTGATGCGAATGAACGTCAGCGATCCTTCTGTGTCATTGGCAAGGCAGCGGACCTGGGCATGAACGGGAGTTGCCGCGTCCATGCCATTCTGCAGATAGACGCCCGTAGATCCGTCGCCCCTGAATTCGACCGTACCCAGAAACCCGCCGCCCTCCTGGGTGAGTAGCTGACACTCGATCTTCATGTCGTCACCGGTCACGGACGCCTTTGCGGCCACGTACCACTTGCCCGCCGGAAGGGCGAGCGACGCTACGCCCGCGATTGAGCCCGTTGGGATGGCGACACTGCCGGTGTGAGAGCCGGACACGACGAAAGGCGTTCCACTTCCTGTCGTAGTCGTACTGCCTCCGAGCGACCCTAGGCTGAGCCTGGCGGCCTTGACAGCGATCAGACGGACCTGGTCGGTGATGAAGGTGGCCGCCTCTGAGCCGCGACATTGCAGGCGCACGGTTGTGGCCGTGGCAAAGGAATGAGCAGCTTCGACAGCCACTTCTCCTTTGGCGCCGGCCACTCCCGGAACGTTGAGGCTCTGAGTCGTCTTGTCGGTGTCTGCTCCGCCCAGGTTGATACGACAGGTCACGTCCGTGGCCAGGCTGACCGACGCGGCGACTAGGCTGGTTTTTCCAAGGATTGACCACTTTCCGGCCGGGAGCGCGAGCGAGCCCACCGTGTGGAACGCGCCATCCCCTGCAACGCCTGTCGCGCCGTTCGATGCCGTGGCGAAACGTGGTGTGGCAGTGCCCGACAGGGCGCCCTTGACCGCGTCGATGCGTATGAACGTCAGGGCGATGCTGGTGCTCGCCGCGGTCGCGCAATGCAAGCTCGGGGTCCACTTCGTGGACGACGTCCTGACGCCCGTCAGCAGAATCGACACATCCGCGCGGCCGCTCGTGTGGCCCAGGTCGAGCAGCCAAGCCGCCCGATCGAGCTGCGTGGTTCCATCAGCCAGGTCGCACTCGGTCTCGCCAGTGACGGCGGCGCTGCCCGACCCGTCCAGCTCTGCTGTGACGCGCACCCACCACGTGCCGGCGTTGAGCTGTGGCCCGGCGACCGTTACACCGGCCGTGCCCACGGAATAGATCGTGTCGGTGTGCGCGATGACGACCGACGGGTTGGCCGCGTACGCTGGCGCCGCGGCGGCGAAGAGCAGCGATCACGGCTACGCCGCTCGCCAAAGTCGATGCTCGGCCAATCAGTCTTCGCAACGCCGCTCCTCCTTCTGAAGGACGCCAGGCACCCGTGGCTAGGAAACCGTGATGGAGCCCTTCATCGTCGCCGGGTGAATCGTGCAGTGGTACGCGTAAGTGCCGGGTCCCGGGAAGGTCACCGTCACGCTTGCTGCCGCAGCGAGGATGCCGCAGTCCGGACCGCTGTCAAACGTCACGGTGTGGTTGGTCGTGTCGCCGTTCGTCCAGCTGACCGTGCCGCCCTTGACGATGCCCACGGAGTCGGGGTTGAACTTGAAGCCGGCAATCCCGACCTGCTGGCCCGTGCCAATGCCCGCCGCGCAAGTCGGCGCTGCGGCCGCGGTCGTTGGTGCCGCAGCTGATGCCTGCGGTGCAGGCGTGGTCGATCCGCCGCTGCCGCCACAGGCGGTGGCGACGACCAGGATAAATCCGGCGACAACGCCGGACAGTAGAGAAGGTCGCACGGCCGAGCTCCTTATGTCCTCGTTACGGACGCGCCGGGCAGCGCGTCGCTCGACAAAGTTAGCGACCCGGCAATCTGTTGGCTACGGACTTTGGTCGGGGCAGCGCGCCAGACCTTAGTTGACGGTGATCGTGCCCTTCATGAACGTCGGGTGGATCTTGCACACGTAGGTGAACTTGCCCGCCGTATCGAATTTGACCGACACGGAGGTGCCGATCCGGGTATAGGAGCACTTCGGCCCCGTGTCGAAGGCGATCTGGTGGTTGGTGGAGCTGTTATTCGTCCACGTGACTGAGTCGCCGACCTTGATCGTCTCGTCGCTCGGGTTGAGCGAGTGGGTGCCTTCCATCGAGATCACGTCGCCGCCCGCTGCCGCCGTGTCTGTACAAGATGCGGCCGCCGCCGCGCCGCCGGGGGTTGCCGGCGGCGGCGTAAACGGCACGAGCGTGCTGACGTCTCCTCCACCCCCGCTGTCGCTGGTCGTCGCCGCGGGGCCCGATCCACCTCCGCAGGCCGTCGCAAACAGGAGGACAAGGACGGCAGTTGAGCCGGCGAGCACGCGCATATGTCGGAAACCCCTCTCGATAGAAAGTCGTGACGTTGAGCGATGACTCGGGCAGTCCGCAACACGGTAATGATTCCGTGGCGTCATTACCAGTGTTCCCTGCGCACGATTTCATCGAGCGACATCCGACCCCCGGCGCGCGGAGCGCGGTCCATGAGGCGCTGCTCGACCGGGTAGCCGAAGTTCAGGATGTACTCGCAGTGCTGATCGGGGGGATAACCAAGGATTGAGCGGCACAGTCGGCTGGTCGTAGACGGTCGCGGGCACTGAGCCGACGCCACGACCCCACGCCACAAGCATCATGTTCTGGGCCGCTCGGCCCAGGTCCCAGGTCACTGAAAGGGGCGCGTCCTGGTGCGCGCGGATCGGGCGTGATAAGCGCGATGGCCGCGGCTCCGCCCGCCAGGTGCTGCGCGGAGTTGCCCACGCCAGCCAGGGCCTCGAGCGTTGGGCGCTCGCGGACGACGACGAACTGCCAGCGCTGCAGGTTCTTGGACGAGCCCGTGTGCCGGCCCGCTTGGAGGATCGCGTCCAGGTCGTCGTCGGCCAGGGCCTGCGGCGCGAAGTGGCGGATCGCCCGAATTCCATTCACGGCATCGTCGACGTCCATCGTCCGAGTCTAGACTTCGGCCGTGGCCAAGAAGATCGAACCCAGGTTCCCCAAGGTGCTTGAGGTTGTCGTGGAGATTCCCCAGGGCAGCCGCAACAAATACGAGTACGACGAACACGCCGGCGTTATCCGCCTGGACCGGGTGCTGTCGTCGGCCGTCTTCTACAACTTCGAGTACGGCTACGTGGAAGGCACGCGCGCCGATGACGGCGACCACACCGACGCGCTGATCTTGCTGCGCGAGCCGACCTTTCCCGGCTGCCACATCACGGTCAGGCCGGTAGGTGGCCTGCGCATGCACGACGAGAAGGGCGATGACTTCAAGGTCCTGTGCGTCGCGCTCAGCGACCCTCATCACGAACACATCAAGCGCCTGGACCAGGTGTCCGCCCAGCGCCTGCGCGAGATCGAGCATTTTTTCGCGACGTACAAGCTGCTCGAGGACAAACGTGTCGACGTTCACGGCTGGGCCGACCTCGACGCCGCCCTCGACGTGTTGCGCAACGATCGCAAGCGCTGGCTGAAGGAGATCGAGGCCGCCGAGCCTACGTCCCACGATGGCGCGCAAGCCTGAGCTGATCGAGGTCGCCGGCCAGGAGGTCGCGATCAGCAACCCGGACAAGGTCTTCTTCGCCCAGGCCGGCTACACCAAGCGCGACATGGTCTCGTACTACCTCGCGATCGCGGATGGCGCGCTGCGTGGCGCCGGCGGCCGGCCGATGGCGCTCAAGCGCTTCGTCAACGGCGCCGAAGGTGAGTTCTTCTTCCAGAAGCGGGCGCCGGAATCCCGGCCGGCATGGATCGAGACGGTCGAGCTGTACTTCCCCTCCGGGCGAACCGCGGACGAGATCGTGCTGCGCAACGCGGCCCAGCTGACGTGGATCGTCAACCTGGGCTGCATTGACCTCAATCCGCACCCGTTGCGCGCGGAGGATCTCGACCACCCCGATGAGCTGCGGGTGGATCTTGACCCGGTCCCGGGCGTGCCCTGGGACCACGTCCGCCGCGTTGCCCTGGTGACCAAGGCGGTGTTGGAGGACGTGGGTCTGGTCGGTTGGCCCAAGACGTCGGGCTCGCGCGGCATCCACATCAACGTGCGCATCGAGGCGCGCTGGAACTTCGACCAGGTCCGTCGGGCGGCGCTCGCGATCGCGCGCGAGGTCGAGCGCCGCGCACCCGACATCGCCACGAGCAAGTGGTGGAAGGAAGAGCGTCACGGCGTCTTCCTGGACTACAACCAGAACGCCAAGGATCGAACGGTCGCGTCCGCGTATTCGATCCGGCCCCTGCCCGACGCGCGCGTGTCCATGCCGCTGCGCTGGGAGCAGGTCGCTGATGTCGACGCGGCCGACTACACGTTGGCCACGGTTCCCAGCATCTACGCCCGCGACGGCGACGCGCACGACGGCATTGATGAAGCGGTCGGCACGCTCGACGGATTGCTCGAGCTTTCGGAGCGCCACGAGAAGGAGGGCCTGGGCGGCGACGCGCCGTGGCCGCCCAACTACCGCAAGCAGGAAGGTGAGCCGCCGCGAGTTCAGCCGTCACGCCAGAAGCGCGCGGAGGCTGACTACAACACGCCAGAGGCAGAGGCCGCGCGCGAGAAGTCGCGCATCGCCATGGAGAAACGCTTCACGCTTCAGGCCGAGAAGCGCGCCGCAGAGAAGGCCGCAGGCTACGGTCGCGCGCCCTCACCGACCGGGCGGCGCGTGTCAACCAAGCCGCTGATCGAGATCGCCCGTGCCGCGAAGAAAGACGAAGCAGTCGCCGGACTCGAGCGCTGGAAGGTCCGCCACGCGGACATCGTCGAGTTCCTGGAGCCGGCCGACGTCCTGACCGACTCGATGCGCGGCCGGAACACGACCTGGACGCGCATCCGCGTCAACCTCGAGCACGTCCCGGCCGATCAGCGGCCGGAGCAGGAGCCGCTCGAGGTCGACTACGACCCGTGGGTCGAGTGGACCGGCGCGGACAGATCTGGCCAGCTCGATCGGCCGCAGCGAAAATCCGACGCATGATCTGCGGCAACTGCGGTTTCCAGAACGCGTCGACGGACGAATTCTGCGGCTCGTGCGGCCAGTTTCTGGCGTGGACGGGCACGCCGGCAGACGAAACCAGGGCAGCCGCGGCAGCTGGGTCACTCGGATGCCGGACCGCCGCCGCCTGGGAGTCCGGGCGAAATACCCGCCGCTCTGCCGCCGCCGCCGCCAGGAACAGGGCATCGGCGCCGTCTGCCGCCACCGCCGCCGCCCCGCCACCTCCGGCCGATCCTGGCATCCAGTGGCCGGCCGGTCTTCAGCGCTGCGACGTGTGCGGTACGGCCAACGAGCTCAATCGGACGTTCTGCATGAACTGCGGCTCGCAGCTCAAGAGGGCAGGCACTGTGGGTGGCTACACGGCTGCCGCAGCGCGGGCCTCAAAACCGACCAACTGGCGTCCGCTCCTCTACCTCGTTGGCGGATTGGTCATCCTGCTCGTCTTTGCCGGTATCGCCTTCGTCGCATTCGGCGGCCTTGGAGCGTTGGGTCCTCGCGGCACCGGTTCGCCAAGCGCATCGCTCGTCGCCGGGACGCCGTCCGCGGGTCCGAGCCTGAACCCGTCAGCTTCGGCCGGCCCCAGCGAATCGCTCCCTCCGGCGACCCTCACGCCCACCTTTGGCCCGCCGGCGAGTGTCGAACCGCCCACGCCGTCGCCGCCCGCGCCGTCTGAGGAGCCTCCGGCAACGCCGACGACGACATTACCGCCCGCGACGTCACCGCCTGCTACCGCCCCGCCCGCCGGCGAGTTCGTGTGCGCCGCGTCCAGCTTCAACGCGGCGCAGCCGGGCGGCTGGCAGATCTTCCAGGCGCACTGGTCGCGCAGAGGCCCCGCCGACACGCTCTTCCTCGAGATGCGCCCAGCGTCATCGGGATCGACTGCGACCGTCCAGGCGAACATCCTCCCGCCCGATCAGGTCGAGTCGACCTACGGCGTTCCCGGACCGGCATCGGGAGATGTTGCCGTGGTCCTTGCGTTCAACGACGCTGTCACTGTGACCGGACCGTTCCAGGCGCCGGTCGGCTACCGGGTGCTCCAGGAGTTCTCCGTCAGCCGCAAGAACGGGCTTGTCTACGTCGTGATCGGCGTCAACGGCAGCGGCTGCTACAACCTGTCAGCTGACGCATGGACGTCAGGGTCCGCCACGTCGCCCGAGTTGGCGGTCGCCCTGCAGCGCTAGCGGCGCAGGATCAGCGGCGGTTGATCGCGCGGGCTGCCTCCGACCACGATCAGCGACGGCGGCGACCCTTGACCGACGCTGACCAGCAGGGTCGCGGTGGCATCGGGAAAAGCGTTGGGATTGGCCGTGGTTCCGGCCGTCATCTCGCGCGGCCCCCCGAAGTCGTGGGCGAAGATGAGCACCTGGCGCGTGAATGAGCCGTCGTCGCCCGCAGTCACCTCGATCGGTGTCCCGGCGCCGATCCCCGTGCTCCAGAACAGCTCGACGGGCTTGCCGGCCGGGAAGCCCGTCCCCGTCACCAGTGCGACGAAGCCGGGCGCGACCGCGCCCGGCGTGATCGTCAAGGTCGGCGTCAGAGTTGGACTGCACGGCACCGACGAAATCGAACGGAATCTGGAACTGGATCCGGAGGGCATCCGACTGTTCTACGTACGAGTGATATGTGTTTGGGGGTCGCGCGGGCGGATTGATCGTCGCGTCCAGCCTGCCATTCGGTCCGACGACGGTCGTGACCGGCGCTTCCGGAGATCCGGTCGCGTCGAAGACGATCTGCGCTGGTCCGGGGATGAAGCCCTTGCCCAGGATTCTGATGCTGTACGGGCCAGGTGGCGGCTGCGCGTTGACGTCATCGCCGCAGTTTGGTTTGACCGACGTGATCTTTGGATTCGGATCCTCACAGGGCATCCTGAATCCGACCTGGCCGACAACGGTGCCCGTCTGGTCGTTGGCCGTGATCTGGTAACTGCCGACGGGACGCGCGGCAACGCCGGCCGGGAAACTCCAGTCCGCGGATCCGTCCGTGGCGACGGGAACCGGGCCAGTCGTCTCGGGCGCGAAGTTCGGGCCCGCCTGGTCGGCCGTGTCGAAGGTGAGCGTCAGCTGCGTGCCCGGCTGGAATCCGGTGCCATGAACGGACATGGCGAACGCGTGCGGCTGGTCTGGGTTCAACAGCGGATCAGCGCAATTCGGGTTGGGCGTCAACGTCCCTGACGGACACGGGCCGTCCATGATCGTCAGCATCATCGTGGCGTGCGTAACGTGGAATATCGGGCCGTCGATCGACTGCGTGGCGATCACGTCGTACGTGCCCGGGCCGCGGGCGTACGGATCGATCTCCGCGCCCCATTGACCGTTGGCATCGGCCACGACTGGGCCGAAATACTGTGGCTGACCTGTTGGATCGAAGACGATGTTCACGTTCAGGTTGGGCTGAAACAAAACGCCACTCAGTAGCAGGGCAAACGGACTCTGCGGTGTGCTGATGCAGTTGGGCGCGACCGTCAGCTGTGAGCACGGCACCACGAGATATGCGATCGCGGGTGATCCGAGGAGCTCGAGGATGACGGGACCGGGCGTCTCGAGCGCTTCCTGCGTCGCCTGGACCGTGTAGACGCCCAGGCCCGGCAACGTCACCGGCAGTGTGACCGCGACGTTGTTGCCATCGACAGGGGTGAAGGTCGTTGACGCGTATGTACCGGACGAATTGCCAATCACGATCGTGAGCGGCACATTGGTCGCGAAGCCCGTGCCAAAGATGGGCACGTCAATCTCCACGCCGGGGTCGCCGCAGTCGGGTGGGCCGACGGTGATCGTCGGCGATGGGCATGGAACCGCGACGAAGGCCGTGGACACGGGCTGGCCACCGACGTCCGGCGTAGCACCCGCGTAATAAGCCGTGATGTCCGTCGGTGAGCTACGGCTGACCAGGACCGTGACGGACGTGTCGAACGTTCCGTTGGACGCAACGCCGATCGACCCGACTGGCTGCTTGAACGAGTAGAGGGCAACGGTCTGCCCGGCGGCGAAACCCGAGCCGTGGATCGTGACCGGAACCTGGTCCGAGTCGCTACTCGTGGGCGTGTGGCAGGTCGGGTTGATGGTCAGTGTCGCGATCTCGGCCAAAGGGGCAGCGCTGACCGTCGCCGGGTGCGATGCCGTCACGACCATGACCGCGACGAGCGCGGCGAGGCCCAGCGCCGCAACGCGGCGAAGGCCGGTTAGCGCAGGTAGCCGGAGTAGTAGACGGAGGCTTGCGAGCAATCAGCACCCTGGCCGCAGCCCAGGCCCAGCTGCTGGCCGGCGGCTACCACGATCGGTGTCACGAAGTGGAAGTCGAGATCCCGGAAGTTCTGCAGCTGGAGAGTCAACACCTCGCTGCCCGATCTGACCAGGCTCAGGTCGCCCGTGGCCGTTTCAGAGGCGTTCGAGAAGACGAGATCAGTGACGAACAAGGTCTTGCCGGCAGGCACCGACACAGCGTTGCCACCGAACTTGATCAGCCCATCCGTGGGCTGGCCGCCGCCAAGCAACGGTGGGGACGAAGGGATATTGCCGCCGACACCGGGCGAGGAAGACGATCCGGGCGCCGGGGTCGCACCGCCGCCGGGCGGCGGTTGATTTGGGTTTGAGGCAGGGGTGATACCCGCTGCCTGGAGCGCCTGGTTGGTTTGCTGCAGGGCCGCCGACTCGACCGCCGGCTTGACCAGGAACAGCCACAGCAGCACCAGCACAGCGAGAATGCCCAGCAGGAGCAGCAGGGCGCGCATCGTCCAGGGCGGCAGGATCGCCTCCTGGACCATGGTCCCGTCGACGCTGACGGGTGTCGGGCCGGCTCCGTCGAGCAGCACCTGAAACGGGCGCGTCTGGGAAGGGCCGCGCCAGAACGACTTGGTCGGCTTGACGCCGACCTTGGCGAACGTTGCCGTTCCCGGCTGAGCGACAACGCCCGGCGGGCGCATCTCGAAACTCAGCAACCGGTCTGGATCTACCGCGCTGAGCGTGGCATTGAGCGGAGCATTGCCACGGTTGTCGATGGCCAGGTCGTGCGACGCGCCGCGGCGGCCGCGCGACGTGCGGGGCGCCAGCTCCGCGAAGACGTCGCTGAACGGGGCGACGTCGACTACGCCCTCCTCGACGACGGAGCCCTGCGGGTCCTCCTTGGAGATGACGTGGACGCCGAACGGCAGCTGGCCCGCGGGAGCCTGCGACGAGCGTGGCGGCGCAAAGGTGATCGTGACCGCTTCTTCAGCGCCCGGGAACAGCGACAACGACGGCGGCGCGACTGTCGACCACGCCTGTGCGTCGCCCAGGACCTGGAACGTGAACTGGTCCACGACAGTGCCGGTATTGCGGACGCGCAGCTGCACGCCGGCCTGGCTGCCCGGCGTGACGGCGATGAGTCTGGATTCGAGATGCGCGACGGCGCCCATGTGCAGGCAGGATAGTCGCGCAGTGCGCCCGCGACCAGCGGCCAAAGACGCGCTGAGCCGGCACTTTCGGGCAGCCGCGGTTGCCCGTTTGCAACTCGCCTGAGCCTTGACACGTCCTCGCCCGCGACCGACGATCGGCGCTCAACAACAGCCGTGTGTATGCGTGGAGGGGCTTCGTGAGCATCGGGTCCAGGTCGCGCCGCTTGGGATCGCTACTGGTCGGTGCTGCTCTCCTCGCGCTGATCGCAGGCTGCAGCTCTGCGCCGGCCGGCCCGAGCTCGAGCGCGTCAGGGGCCAAGCCCACGGTCACCATCCAATCGCCGGCCAACGGCGCAGTGGTGGCCGTCGGCCAGACGGTGGCCATCACCGGCTCAGCGAGCGACACGGTTGGCGTCGATCATGTCGCCCTCTTCGCGGATGGCGTCAGTTTCGCCAGCACACCGTCGGGCACGCCCGCGCCGACCGTGCCGTTCTCGCTCAACTGGCTCGCCACGCCGGCTGGCCCACACATCTTGCAGGTCTTGGCTTATCGCGCCGACGGCACCGCCAGCGACCCGGCCGTGATCAACTTGGTCGTTGGTGCCGGAGGCAGCGGAGTGGTCGGATCCTTGACGCCGCTGCCGCCAGTTGGCCTGCCGACCCTGCCGCCGCCGCCAAAGCCGACCAAGAAGCCCAAGCCGCCAAAGACGCCGCCGCCCGCGACCACGGAGCCGACGACGCCGCCAAGCACGACGCCAACGGACGCTCCAACACAGGCTCCAACCGCCGCGCCGACGGGCACCCCGCTCCCCACGGCTGCCGCCGATGGCACGGCGCCCGACGACACGGCGACCGAGCCCCATCAAATCGTGATCGATCCGGCCAACGTCGCCATGTGTCCGGCCGCGGATCCGGCCATCCCTGTGTCGGCGGTTGGGTGCATCTGGGGGCAGATCTCCGCGCCGGCAGGCGACACCACCGACACCCTCTTTTACGTGCCACTGGCCAACACGGACTACCACCTGGGGCTGAGCTCGTGTAGCGATACCTCTGACACCACTGAGTGGTTCACGCCACCCAAGGACCAGAACACGCTGGCCACCGGCTGTGGCGACTTCCTGGGCTCGCAGGTCGGCCCTACGGCGCCGGCCCAGAGCCTGATCCAGGTCGACTTCAACCAGCCCCCAGCACAGACCTACAACCTCTATGAGTTCACCGTCTACCAGTGCACTTTCGCCAACTGCGGGAGCCAGTAGTCGGACGAACTCCAGGTCTTTGTGACGGGCGTTAAGTCGGCGTTCAGTCGCTGCTAAGTCGGGCACGGCATCCTGCGCGCCATGTACGCGTTGGCTGATGCAACCGAGCGAATAACCGTTTCCGTCTGGGCCGCCGACCCGCTGTCGCGCGCCGGGACCGTCGCCCAGCTGCGCAACAACGCGGCTGTTCGCGTCGTCCAGGACGGCCAGCCCGTGGCCGACACCGTCGCCCTCGTCGTCGCCGACGAGGTCGACGTCGAGGCGCTCTTTCAGATCAGGACGTTGCGTCGCGACGGCGCCCTGGGCATTGCCCTCCTGGTCACGCGCCTGGACGATCGCGGCCTGCTCTCGGCGATCGAGGCTGGCGTCGCGGGCATCCTGCGTCGCAACCAGGCGACGACGGCCAACATCCTGGCCACGATCAGATCCGTCGCGGCCGGGGAGGGGACCGTGCCGCCCGACATGCTCGCGCGCCTGCTCGACCAGGTCGGCCACTTGCAGCGGCAGGTCCTTGCGCCGCGTGGCCTGACATTCTCCGGCCTGTCCGAGCGCGAGCTGAGCGTCCTGCGGCTACTGGCGGACGGCTACGACACGAACGAGGTCAGCGGCCAGCTCTTCTACTCCGAGCGGACGGTCAAGAACATCATTCACGACGTGACCAGCCGCCTCGAGCTGCGCAACCGCACACACGCGGTCGCCTACGCGATCAAGCAGGGCCTGATCTAAAGCGAGTTCTGCGGTTGCGCGACTCATTTGGGAAGGGCCATCGACGTTGGTTCTTGGGCTTCCTCGCGCGCCGAGCTGACTGAACCCCAGAACACATTCCCAGGCTTCCTCATCATCGCGTTGAAGTTTGCGACCGGATAGAGCTCCCGCCCGATCTCGACCAGCTTGTCATGCTGTTCGGTGAGCACTGCGACGCGCTCCCTGAGCTTCTGTTCCAGTGGTCGCATCGCCTGCAGCCTGGGCTCGGGGTCAAGCTCGTGATCCCACTTCTCGCGCAGCAATTTGACCTGCGCGTCGAGGGCGTTCCCTTGCCTCTGCAGCGCGAATGCCTCGCCGATCTTGCCCTCGACACTGGCCGTCACGCCAAGCATCTTCTGTTTGTCCACATCATCGTGGAAGGCGATGGCGCCCGGGCTCGTCCTGACCTGGCCTATGGCCTTCGAGGCACTCCAGATGGCAGAGTTGTTCTTGGCAATCGCGTTGTCGCTGAGCTTGATGCTGTCCTGAAGCTTGGCGCGCTCCTGTTTGTCGGGATCGATCTTGTCGTAGCCGTGGCCGGACGTCGCCCTTTTCTCGACGTCTTCGATCTTCTCGTTCGGATCGAATTGGCCCGCGACACTGAGGGCTCGCTGCCGTAGCTGAATGAATTCGCTCCTGTGCATGCGGATGACCTGGAGCTGCTCGTCGCGGAGCCCGGTGGGGAGATCTGTGTACTTCTTCTCGTCGGAGACGCCCTTGTAGCGCAGGTCGAGCTTCTCGAGGGTCTCCTTTGCCTCCCGGGCGACGGTGTACGCCGTGTCCGGCTTATCGTTCAACTGCTTAGCCAACCGTAGGCGGAGGTCGTTGAGCTTCGCTCGCCCGCGCTCCCCAGGGAAGTTGTCGTCGCCCTTCAGCTCGAGATTCCAGGCGGTGCTCGTTATCCCGACCTGCCCACCGAGCATCTGAGCACCGTTCTTCTTGACATACTCGCTGTAGATCCTGAGCTTCTCGTCCTGGGTCTTGGCGTTCTTGAACGCGTCGGAGTTCTGCTCCAACGAGTGCACGGCCTCTTTGGGGATCGCTGCCGTGAGCGTCCACTTGCCGGATGCCTGCGCGTCGCCACTGAACGTCGCGCCCGCAAAGATCTTGCCGAATTGCCGGCGATTGAAGTCGCCGGACTCCCCGGAGACCTTCATCTTGGCCGCGAAGCCCGCCTCCTTGCCGTTTTCGAGACTCGACACGATCTCTGCACTCGCGTGCTTCTCGTCCTCGAACAGGCCCAGGATCTTGCCGGGGGTGTGGTCCTCGGTCTGCCGCCCCGTGTACTTGTCGTGCTCACCCTGAGCGTCGATGATCTTTTCCTGAGACGTCTCCCCGCCGAATTTGCTCTCACCGCCCGCCAGCGTGTACTTGTCGTGATCTTCCTGTGTCGTGAGGCGGCGCAGGCTGTGCGGTTTGCGGTCGCCGAATGGGAGGGGGCGCTTGCAGAATGCTTCGAACGCCCGCTGGTCGGCAGGATTGGACAGATCGAAGGCGAAAGTGACTGCGTAAAGTGCGCTTTCCGATCCGCCGCTCTCGTTCGACAGCCCGAGCCCACTGGCCGTCCACGCGCTGCCCTTTTCGGTCGAAACGGTCGTCGTGACTTGTACGTTGAAACCCGCAGCGTGATAGACGGAGAGCATGTGCATCGAACTCTTGTAGCCGCTCTTGGCGATTGATCCCGTGGCCACACCGCCGGACACGCTGCCGGCCAGAGTGTCGGAGGCGCCGACGCCGCGAGACTCGCCGGGCGGGATCATCAAAGCGCCGTTAGCGGTCGTTGGCGGGAAGTAGGCCTGACGGTACGACTCGCCCGCCAGCTCGTCCCGAATGTTCTTCTTGAACTTGAGAGCCTCAGATTTGGAATTGAATTTCCGCGATCCGGTGTGCAACTCGGCCTTCGTCTCGCTGCCGCTCACTCCGCCCTCGAAAGCCCCGACCTTTGCCGTCCCACCCGCGGCGATACCGGAGCTGTCGGTCACGACGTATGAGACGACCCAAACCCCTTCCTGGACTTCCTCTGGCTCATCGGCAGTGACGCTGTTGCCGCCGGTTAGCGCGATGCTTCCGCCTGAGCCGCCCTTGGTCGCCACCTTGTAGCCGAGCGATGCCTGGGTGTTGCCCGTGGCGAACTCGTAGGAGCCGCCGGCTGTTGCGCCGTGCTGCCCCCCGCCGGCAGTCGGCCTCATGACGTCGACGTTTGCGCCGATTTCCTTTGGGCTCACAGTGACCGCCACGCTGGGTGCCGTCTTGGGTTTCGGCGCGTCTGCACCGGTTGGCTCAGCTGGCGCTGGCGGCGGCCCGAGCTTCACGGTGGCCTTGGCCTGGTTGACGTTGACGTCGGCAGTCGCGGCGATCTTCGGCCGTGCCGGTGCCTGGCCCTGGGAGCTTTGGCCAGTGACAGGACCGGTCGATGCAGATGCCTGATCCGGCGCGGACGGTTGCGGCGAGGTTGCGGCCTTAGCCGCCTTATCCGTGTGGGGGACGTCTGCCTTCTTCGCGACGGTGGCGTGGGCGTGGGCGCGGGCGCCGTGCACGGGACCTGTGGTGACGAGTGGTTTCTGGGGCGCAGCCGCTTTCGCAGCCGCCTGTGGCGCAGCCGTCTGGGCGCTGACCGCCCTCTCCTTCGCAATTCGCTCGACGGCCTCTCGGACCTTGGGGTTCGAGGAATCAACAACGACCGTGCCGTCGGCCTTGCGCCAACCGCCAGCCGGTGGGTCGGTGTTCTGATGATGGGTGTTCCGCCATTGTTCTTCGTAGAGACGTCGAGTCATCGGCACATTGCCCCCGGCCGCGCCTTTGCCTTCGACATACATGCGCGCGGCAACGTCCGGGTCGTCGATCCGCTCCACCTTGGTTCGCTCCGAGCGCGCCGCGGTCCGTGCGCCCATGTCCTTCAGCCCTTCCTCGACCCGTCGAGCCCTGACGTCCTGGACCGGATCGGTGGGCGTCGTCGGCGTGTCGGCCGCCTGCGCGTGGCTCTCCTTTGGACCGCCCGTGGGTGCGCCTGGTGTGCTGGGCAACTTGGTGTCGGGCGGCGGCGCGTTGGCAGGGGCTGGTGCTGGGGCCGATGGGGCCGCCGGCGCCTGCGGAATGCTCGACTTGGCGCGCAGCTGATCGTCGAGGTGTTTGCCCATGGCGCGGACGTTGGCGCCCTCGGCGCCCTCGTCCGCCTCAATCGGCGCAGCATGTGGCGGCGGCAGACCAGGGCCCGTCAGGTCGTGGGCAATGATGTACGTGTTGCCAGACTTGTAGACCGGCGGCGGACCGCCGCCGGTGCCCGGATCGATGCGCCACCACTGGCCGTGCACCGACTCGTTCTTACTGCGATACACGCTGCCCGGATTGGCGCGGTAGGCCGCCTCGGCATCCGCTCGGGACGCAGGCATGGCCGGCTTGATGTTCGCTGGGTGGTTGCCGCGTCGGGGAGCGGGAGCTGAGGCGTCGAAGTCGCCCTCTTCCTCGCTGCCGACGTTGGTCGGGCCGGACAGTGGTGCCGGGCCCGGCGCCCGGCGGCGGGGTCGCGGGTCCCGGTGGCGGGGTCGCGGGGCCCGGACCGCCTCCTGGTCCGGCTGGAGTGCCTGCCGGTCCGGGCACAGTGGGTGCCGTCGCCACGCCGCCGGAGCTGTCGAGCGTGGGACCGTGGGCCATGCCCGAATTGCGCCGAGGGTCAGGGGTCGGTCCTGGAACCGTGGGTGCCGTCGCGACGCCACCGGAGCTGTCGAGCGTCGGGCCGTGAGCCATGCCCGAATTGCGTCGCGGATCGGGTTGCGGACCTGGAACCGTGGGCGCCGTTGCGACGCCGCCGGAGCTGTCGAGAGTCGGGCCGTGAGCCATGCCCGAATTGCGACGCGGGTCAGGGGTCGGTCCGGGCACAGTGGGCGCCGTCGCCACGCCGCCGGAGCTGTCTAGCGTCGGACCATAAGCCATCCCCGGCGTCTGCGGCAGGGGCGTACTGCCTGGTGCCGCTTTCGCGGGGGTCGCTGGCGCCTGGGGAATGCTCGACTTGGCCCGCAGCTGGTCGTCGAGGTGCTTGCCCATGGCGCGCACGTTGGCGCCCTCGGCACCCTCGTCCGCCTCGATCGGCTGGGCATGTGGCGGCGGAAGACCCGGGCCTGTCAGGTCGTGGGCGATGATGTACGTGTTGCCAGACTTTTGTAGACCGGCGGCGGACCGCCGCCGGTGCCCGGATCGATGCGCCACCACTGGCCGTGCACAGACTCGTTCTTGCTGCGATACACGCTACCCGGGTTGGCGCGGTAGGCCGCCTCGGCATCCGCGCGAGTCGCGGGCATGGCCGGCTTGATGTTCGCCGGGTGCTTGCCTCGTCGCGGGGGAGGCGCATCAGGAAAGTCGCCTTCTTCCTCCGAACCGGCCATCGTCGGCGGCCCACTGAGCGGTTTGCCGGCGGGGGCCGGCACGGGAGCGCCCGCGGGGGAGACGGCGGGGCCGGCGTCGGCCGGCATCGTTGGCGCCGTTGCGACGCCGCCGGAGCTGTCGAGGGTCGGACCGTGGGCCATGCCCGAATTGCGCCGAGGGTCGGGGTCGGTCCTGGAACCGTGGGTGCCGTCGCGACGCCACCCGAGCTGTCGAGCGTCGGGCCGTGAGCCATGCCCGAATTGCGCCGCGGGTCATCGTCACCGGGAGCACGTTGGATGCCGCGGCGGTGCGCGGACAGCATCTTGACCACCGACCTGTTGCCCACAGATCGTTGGAGATCCAGAAGTTGCGTCGGCGACGCCTTGCCCGGATCGGACAACGCGGCGGCGATCGACATGTCGACGGAAGGCCCGGCTCCGCCGGCCTCGGGCGCGGGCAGGCGCTGACCCGTCTGCCGGTCGGGTGCTTCCGTGCGCTCGACGTCGACGGCGCTCATCGCTGAGTGGCCGCCATCGAAAAGTAGGGACCGAATTCAGACTCGACTGTCAGTCGCCCGAGCTTACGGTACTCGCGCTCAGTGGCCCTCACCAGATCGGCCATCGACACTGGCGCGCCTCATCGGCCGCGAAAAACGCTGCCGTCACGCAGATGTTGCGGATGTTGCCGCCCGACAAACGGAACCTGTCGGCCATGAAGCGCAGGTCAAGGTCGTCGGCCTGGGGCACCTCGGGCGGCAGATGCAGTCGCCACAAGCGCATGCGATCGTCCTCCTCGGGCATCGGGAAGTCGACGATGACGTCGATGCGACGCGTGAATGCCTCATCGAGGTTGGCGCGCAGGTTCGTCGTAAGCACCGCAAGGCCGTCGAAGCGCTCCATGCGCTGGAGCAGGTAGGCAACCTCGACGTTTGCGTACCGGTCGCGCGCGTCGCGTACCTCGGAGCGCTTGCCGAAGATGGCGTCGGCCTCGTCAAACAGCAGCACGCCATTGACCCGGTCCGCTTCGGCGAAGATCCGATCGAGATTCTTCTCGGTCTCGCCGATGTACTTGTCGACGACAGTCGACAGGTCGATCACGTACAGCTCGAGTCCGAGCTCCCCGGCGATCACCTCCGCCGACAGTGTCTTGCCGGTGCCGGAATCGCCCGCGAAGAGCGCCGTGATCCCGCGGCCGCGCAACGCGCGTCCGCCGATGCCCCACTCGTCGAGGACGCGTTCACGGTGCCGGGCGCGTGCCGCGAGCTCGCGGAGCTGGCCGCGGACCTCGGCCGGCAGGACGAGCTGCTCCCATGTCGCGCGCGGCTCGATGCGGTGAGCCAGTCGATCGAGCCCGGCCGCGTTCTGTGCGCGCGCGGCGGCTTGGAGGTCGTCCGGCTCGATCGGTCGGTCGACGGCGAGGCTCGCATTTGGGCCGAGCGGCGGCGCGCGCTATCTGGACAGGCGTGAGTCGGAACGCCAGCGTCGCGTGCAGGACAGCCGGATCCGCGCCGTGGCCGTTGAGCGCCTTCGCCCATTGAGCCGCTCGTCCTCGGCACGTGGCTGCGGCACGTCCAGAAGGAGCGGCACCGCGCGCGCCCAACCTGGATCCCACGATCGTGAGCCACCGAGCACGACCGGCCAGAGGCGTCGGCATGAACCGCACGACATGGCGGCTCGCTCGAGCAACGCGTCCACGTGCATCCCGACCAGCACTGCCACGCAGTCGAGCCTCCCTCACGACAACGCCGCCGCTGCGGCCGGGTCGAGGCTGCGCACGCGCGCCAGTCCACGATGATCGAGTCATGGCCCGCGCGCGCGGCGGCCGACGCAGCTGCCCAGGCGGCCGACGTTCCGAGGGGCTCGTGGAGATAGATCGGTGAGATAGCCAGCGACTGGGCCGTTCGAGCTGAGGCCACGCGCGGCTTTCGTCGCCGGGTGGTCGACGACCATCTCGGCGACGGCCGGCTCCAGGGTGTCGTCGCCCAGGAGATGGGCCGACACCCTGTCCGGAACCCGCAGCGACCGCGTCAGCAGCGGCCGATCGCGGTCCTCGACGACCAGCAGCCCGGCCGCGACAAGCGCGGCGGAAGGTCCAAGTCGCGCGTCGACCCTCCGCGCTCGACGGATGGACCCCGGACAGCTCGAGAGCCAGGCCGACGCTCGCTCGCCGACGGGTCACGTCGTCGTGCAGGTACCCGTACAGGCGTTCGAAGCGGGGATCGACGTCGGGCGCCAGTGCGACGAGCAGGATGTCGACGTCAGACAGGTCGAGTCCGAAGACTGCCGCCTAGCGATCGCGCAGACGGAGCTCGGCAGCCCTCGCTTCCCACTCGTCGGCGCGGTGCTCGATCGCATCCGAGACCTCGTTCAGGCCGGGCTCCACAGCGGCGCGCGACGACCGGCGAGCAGCTCGTCGACCGTCGCATCGGCCAGGTACAGGCCGCGAAAACGGTCGTCTGGGTCGCTATCAGTGCACGTCGTCGGGCCACTGCTCCTCAACCCGCGCCGAAAGGACGTCGAGCCGGGCGAGAAGATGATCGAGTGATCGACCGGGGTTCGCCCGTCCGCGCGGAGGCAGCTCACGGCCGAGGCAGCGAGCGGACCCTGATGTGGCGGCCGGATTGCTCGGTGCCGCCAGCGACGACTGTTTCGTCGGCGACACCCTCAACCGCGTCCGGCGACGCGCCGGCGGCCGGCAGCCGCGTGACGCCGCGCTCACTCGCGCGCTTGCCCTTGCCCGATCGTGCGGACTCAGCGGGCTCGGACTGGACGACGTGCAGCCTGGGCGCCTCGAGAACGGGCGGCCCGGCAGCCAGCAAGCGATCGATGTTCATTGGCGCTGTCACGACGACGTCGAGCGACGGCTTCAGCTCGCCGCCCATGGCCGACCATGTGTCGGCGATCGAGCGATCCTCAGTCGGAGGCAGGGCGACCGTGATCAATATCGGTGTCTCTTCGCCCTCGAGCGAACCGGCGAGCACCTCCGCGGGCATGTACTCGTGCTGCACAAAGCAAGCGAGCAGGGACGACAACAGCCTGTGCTCGTCCTCCGGCCGGCTCGTCCAGGCTGTCACGAGATACGAGAGGCGGTAGCGACGGGGCGGAAGGCGGCGACCGGTCACGCGGCCGCTCTCGTCGCGCACGTCCTCCCACGACGTCTGGCGCCGAGTCGTGTCCTCACGGATGTCGTACAGGTACATGTCCACGACCGGTGCATTGCGCTTGGCGACCCACTCGCGCGTCGGCGCGTCAAAGGCCACGTCGACGCCTGAGCCGTTCAGCGCGTCACGCTTGACCAGGGCGCGCAGGGACTCGTCGACGTCATGGATCATCGCGTTGCCGAGCGTGTACGCGCGCGACCCGCGCGGCAACCGGGCGCCGGGCAGCCATTGGGGCGCCCGGCGTTGCCCGATCGGGCAGCGCTGTCTTCCTGAACTGCGGGCCGACGACGCCTTGTTGGCGCCTTCGCGCGATACGAGCCTCGGCAACGTCCGCTCTGCACATCCGGAGGACCGTCACCGCATGCCTAACTATCTGTCGCCAGGCGTCTATGTCGAAGAGGTCGAGGCAGGCTCGCGTCCGATCGAAGGTGTCGGAACCGCGACCGCCGCCTTCGTCGGCCTGGCCGCCATGGGTCCGACCAACGCGCCGACCCTGATCACCAACTGGTCGCAATTCGTCAACGCCTTTGGCGATTTCCAGGAAGGCTCGTACCTCGCCCACGCTGTGTACGGCTTCTTCCTGAACGGCGGCGGCTCGTGCTATGTCGTCCGCGTTGGCGGAGATGCACCCGGTTCCACGGCGCGCGCCGAGATCGCGACCCAGAAGGACGGCAAGCTGAGCGGCTATCGCGTGATGGCCCTCGATGCCGGCCCAGGTGGAAACCAGGTCAGCGTCGAGGTCAGCGACGCCGGCGAGCCAGCTGAAGACACGTTCAAGCTGACGGTGAGCGCGCCGGGCAAGGACACCGAGACGTACGACAACGTCTCCACCAAGCGTGGCAAGAACAACGTCGTGACCATGGTCAAGGAGCAGTCAAAGCTCATCCAGATCGAGGAGATCGGCAGTGCCGGCGCGCTGGAGCGCGTTCCCGCGCGGGGCAAGGTCTCGCTCACTGGCGCCGAGTCGGCCAAGCCCATGCGCCTGTCGCCCGACGACTACATCGGCGACTCGGCCGACCGGACCGGCTTTGGCGGACTCGAGGCGGTCGACCAGGTGACGATGCTCGCGGTACCGGACCTGATGGCCGTGTACCAGAAGGGCATCATCGATCTTGAGGGCGTCCAGGCTGTGCAGCTGGCGATGATCGCCCACTGCGAGCTGATGGGCGACCGTGTCGCGATCCTCGACGCACCTCCGGGCCTGAACGCGCAGCAGGTGCGCGAGTGGCGCGTCGACAAGGTCAGCTACGACTCCAAGTACGCGACCCTCTACTGGCCGTGGATCAAGGTCCTCGACCCGATCACCGCGCAGGGCGTGTTCGTGCCACCGAGCGGCCACATCGCGGGTATCTGGGCGCGCAACGACGAGACCCGCGGCGTCCACAAGGCGCCCGCCAACGAAACGATTCGCGGCGCGCTGTCGCTCGAGCTCCAGCTCACCAAGGGCGAGCACGACCAGCTCAACCCGACCGGCATCAACTGCATCCGGGCTTTCCCCGGGCGCGGCATCCGCGTGTGGGGTGCGCGAACACTGTCGAGCGATCCGGCCTGGCGCTACCTGAACGTGCGCCGGCTCTTCAACTACATCGAGGAGTCGGTTCTCGATGGAACGCAGTGGGTCGTCTTCGAGCCGAACGACATCAACCTGTGGCAGCGCGTCAAGCGAACGCTCAACGCGTTCCTGGTCCGGACGTGGCGCGACGGCGCTCTGTTCGGGGCCACGCCGCAGGAGGCCTTCTACGTCAAATGTGACGCTGAGACCAACCCGTCGGAGGTCATCGACGCCGGTCAGCTGATCGTCGAGATCGGCATTGCGCCGGTCAAGCCGGCCGAGTTCGTGATCTTCCGCATCGCTCAGTTCTCGGGCGGCACGGCGCTGACCGAATAGCCGAGCTTTGAAGCCCAGCGACATAGATCGACGAGGAGGACCAACTCATGGCCAAGGGCCTGCCCAGTCTGCCCAGCGACGCGCTCGCGTCGTACACGTTCGCAATCGAAATCGACCGCACTGAGATTGCCCAGTTTTCCGAGGTGAGTGGACTCGCCTCGGAGGTCGACGTGATCGAGCTCAAGGAGAACACGCCCGACGGAAAGCTCGTGCACCACAAGGCGCCCGGCGCGGTCAAGCCGGCGACGTTGACCCTCAAGCGCGCCAAGAACTCGTCAAAGGCCCTGTGGGACTGGCATGAGGCGGCGATCCAGGGCAAGCTCGGCGATGCCCGGCGCAATGGCTCGGTCGTGATGAAGTCGTACGACGGCACAGAGGTCGGGCGCTACAACTTCACCAACGCGTGGGTCTCGAAGATCAGCACGGGCACGCTCAAGGCGGGCGCGACAGAGGTGCTGATGGAAGAGGTCTCGATCGTCACCGAGTCGATCGAGCGGGTGTAGCAAGCGATGCTCAACGCGCCGAATTCGACCGACGTCGCTCCAGGCGCGATGACCAGCGGCGAGTTGCGCACGGAGTTTCCGTTCCTGCTGCCGCGTGGCTACGTCGACTCGAGCGGCACGATCCATCGCGAAGGCGTGATGCGCCTGGCCACGGCCAAGGACGAGATCATCCCCCTGCGCGATCCGCGGGTGCGCGACAACGAGGCGTACCTGACCGTGCTGCTCCTGTCGCGCGTCATCACCCGCCTGGGCCGGGTCGGCGAGGTCCATCCCGGGATCATCGAGAACATGTTCGCCAGCGACCTCGCCTTCCTCCAGGACCTGTATCGGCGGGTCAACCAGGAGGGCACCAGCCAGGCCGCAGTGACCTGTCCGGCGTGCAACCACGAGTTCACAGTCGAACTGGCTGGTGATCGCCTGGGGGGGTCCTGACGTACGCAGCCGACAGGCTGTACGAAGAGGTTGCGTACGTGGCCTATCACCTGCACTGGTCGCTTGACGAGATTCTCGAGCTCGAGCATCCCGATCGACAGCGCTTCGTCAGCGAGATCGCCTCGATAAATCGACGTTTGAGCGAAGAGGAGTAGCACGCTCATGCGCTTGCCCTGGCCGTTCACCCGGTCGCAGCGCGCGCCAGACTCCGCAAGCCCGACGCGCCCCCAAGCGCGGACGTCTTCACTGCGAGCGTCGAGCGGGCCCGGGGCGTGGCGCGATCTGCCGACGCTCTCAACGACCGTCGGCGCGCCACCGTTGATCGCACCGACGCCGCCGTTCAAGGCGGATCTGGCGGGCTCGGCGGCAGCGCCGATCGCGCTGGCGCCGCTGACCCACGGCCATAGTCTCGAGGCGCCGTCCGGGCTCGTCCGAATTGCCACCAGCTCGCCGTCGAGCGGTTCCGCCGCAGCTGTGAACCAGGGCCGTGAGCGGCCCCAGCTTGCGCCCTCCACCCATAGACGCCGTAGCCTCGGCAGCGCTGCGAGCGATGGCGAGGCTACGCCCGAAACGACGGTGTCAGGGTCTGTTGCAGCGGCACCGGTGTGGACGGCAGGCCACGACTCCGCGCCGGCTGGCAGCAGTGCGAGCGGCGCGGAGAACGTTCGCGCGCGGCCAATGACGCCGGCACGATCGATGGTCAGCGCCGCGAGCCAGTCATCGCTGCCTCTGCCGCCGACGGGCCGGATCGGTACAGCCCAGGCAACGGGAGCTCAGCGCGCTCCGCTCTCTTCCGTTGCGGCCCCGAGTCCGACACCGAGCGATGCCACAACCCTTGCGCAGGCAGTGTCAGCAGCCGGCTTGCATGGCGACAGCACGTCACGAGGAGGATCGGTTGGCGCCGGGGGCGAGCGGATGACGCTGGGCCAGTCGCGTCGCCTCGGCCTGGGCGCGCCACTCGATGTCACGGCACTCGCGACGTTATCGCCCACCAGTCTCGCGCCCGCGAACGAGCCCATTTCGCCGAGCACTCAGCCGACGCCATCCTCAACTGAACTTCCACTGGCTACGCCAAAAGCAGCTGCTGAACTGACGCCGAGTGCGGCGCAGGTGACTCCCAGTGAGCCTCACGCGGCTACTTCGATGCAGGCGGCGGGCAACACGGCGGCCGTAGCGCCTACCACTGCGCCGGCGACCGTTCGGCCGGCCGGGTCCCGCACAGCATCGGCAGCCCATGGACCGGCGCAGACCGCCCTGGTGGCACGCCCGGCAGCAGCCCGCGGAGGCGTGCAGCGCGCTCCGCGCCACGATTCAACGCCGACTTCGCCCTCCATGCCCCTCATCGGCGCGCGATCCATCGGCCCGGTCATCCAGCGCGCACCGCTGGCTGCGACCACCGCAGTCGCGCAGTCCGAATCTGGCCAGGGGGTGGATGGCGGTGCAGTACGCGTACACCGCGGCAGCGAGGCCTCGCAGCTGGCCGAGTCATTCGATGCGCGCGCCTTCACCCACGAAGGGCAGATCTACCTGCCGCAGAGCCACGGACCGTTGAGCGGCACCAAGGCGCGTTCGTTGCTGGCGCACGAGATTACGCACGTCACGCAGCAGCGTCGCTTGGGTTCGGGCCTGCCGTCAGAGGACTCGCCCCACGGCCAGCAGCTCGAAGCGCAAGCGGTCGCCGCCGAGAGCGGCACCCGGCTTCCGCTGGCCGTGTCGGGCGACAAGGGCAAAGTTGAAATCCAGCCCGATGAATCATCCTCGTCAGACGGCTCGGGACCCGGGCTGATCTCGGCGTCCAGCGGCTCGCCGGCCCACAGCGGATCGGCCGGAACCCAGCGCGCCGCTGCCGCAAACGCCACCTTCAGCAACCCAGATGACCAGTTCAGAGACCAGCTCGACCACAACGAGCAGTACCTCTTCGACCGCTTTGAACGCCGCCTGCGCCGCCTGCTGCTCGATGAGCGCGAGCGTGGCGGCACGCTGATCGATGCACTGTGACAACGGAGTGATGCGCAATGGCTGATCCGGCACTCGGACTGCGCTTCAAAGTTGTCGTCGACGGTCAGTTCGAGCTGGGCAACTGGCAGAAGTGCGAGGGCCTCAACGTCGAGTACGACGTCCAGGAGTATCGCGAGGGCGGACAGAACGGGTACGTCCATCGCCTTCCGGGCAGGGCCAAGTACGAGAACATCAAGCTGACCCGTCCCGTCGATTCCTCAACGATGGGCGTCGTGGGCTGGCTGGCCAGTATCCAGGCCCGGGTCGTGCGCGGCACAGCGCAGATCACGGTCCTCGACCCATCCGGCGAGCCGGTCGCCGAGTGGTCGCTGATGGGTGTCTTTCCATCGCGTTGGAGTGGACCAAGTCTCGACGTTAATGGCAACCAGGTCGCCATGGAGACGCTCGAACTGGTCCACAACGGCTTCCTGGGGCCACGCTGATGCAGGCACTGAGCGCGCTCGAGAAAGCAATGCTGGTCGTCGTCGATGGCGTGAGCGACAAGATGTTCCTTCGCTTCGGGTACAACCCCGAGCAGTATTCGATCGAGAAGTCGGCCCAATGGGACCGTCCGCAGGCCACGGGTGCGGAGTCAACTCCACCTCCGCAGTACGTGTCGACGGGCCCGGCGACCGTGTCGATGGAAATCTTCTTCGACGCCTTCGAGGAGCTGGCCGGCGACGTCTCAGATGACGTCGGGACGCTGTTCGGTTGGACCACGCCCACGTCGATCAGCCGTGAAACCGGGAAGCCATGTCCGCCCCTGCTCGGGTTTCAGTGGGGAGCTCGCTCGGCGCTGAGCGGGTTCCGTGGCTTTCTCCGCAGCGTATCGGTGCGCTACACGCTCTTCCGCGTCGATGGGACTCCGATTCGCGCGACGTGCAACATCTCGCTCGAAGAAGTGCCGTTCGGCCGCCCATTTCAGAACCCGACATCGCGCAGTCGACCGGGCATGCGCATGCACGTCGTGATTGAAGGCGAGTCGCTCCACTCGGTCGCGTGGACCGAGTATCGCCAGGCCAGCTACTGGCGCGCGATCGCCGACTTCAACGGCATCGACGACCCGCTCCGCGTAGCGCCCGGCACGACCTTGCTCCTGCCGGCTCCGCGCGACGCGGCCGAGCTGTCGTAGGCAGCGCCATGCCCGACAGCTACGTTGACTGGCCCGAGATCAAGATCAACGGCATTGCCCTGAACCCTTCGTCCGGAGGGGAGGGCTATATGGAGGAGGCGGTCGTCGACGACGACCTGCAGCTGCCGGCGTCATTCGCGATTACCGTCCGCGGGCCAGATGTGAGGCCGTATCGCATCGGTGACCGAGTTGAGATCGATGCTCACGGCCTCCACAGCCAGGGTCCGATTCTGTCCGGCGAGATCACGACGATCACCGGCGACTACGACCATGGCGGTCAGCGCATCCACCTGCGCGGCTATGACGTCTCACACCGACTGCACCGTGGCAGCCAGACGCGCACCTTCGTCAACGTCACCGACAGCGACATATGTCGGCGTATCGCCCAGGCCGCCGGAATCGAGACGGGCACGATCGATTCGACAGACACGACCCACGACCACGTGTCGCAGGCCAATCTGAGCGACTGGGACTTCCTGAAGGCGAGGGCCCGGTCCATCGGCTACCACGTCGATGTCGATGATGGCAAGCTCAACTTCAAGCGTCCGCCTGACTCGGCAACGGCGCCCGACGAAGGCGACCTGATGCAGACCGTCGAGTACAAGCTCGTCTTCGGCCAGGACCTGATCGAGTACAGGCCGCGGCTCAGCTCGGCGGGCCAGGTCGACCAGGTAGAGGTTCGTGGCTGGGATCGCCAGAACAAGCAGGAGCTCGTGGGTCAGGCCGCCGCGGCGACGACCTCGGCCCAGATCCAGAATCAGACGCCGGCAAGCGTCGCCCAACCCTTCGGCAGCCACACCTATGTCCAGGCCGGCCATCCCGGTGCCACCTCGGACGAGATCGACGCCGCAGCAAGCTCAGTCGCTGAACACATTGCCGGCGGATTCGCGGAGGCTGAGGGCCTGACGCGCGGCAACGGCATCCTACGTGCTGGCGTGTGCGTCAACATCTCCGGCGTAGCGCCGGAGTTCAACGGACGCTTCGTCCTGTCGCACACGCACCACCGCTGGAACCGATCCGGCTACTGGACCCATTTCCAGATCAGCGGCCAGCAGCACCGAACGTTGTTGGGCCTGGTGTCATGGCAGCCAGGCCGTGCCGGCCAATAGCAGCGGACGCGTGGGTTCGAATCACGTCTATGGCGTCGTGACGGCGCTGGTGACGGCCAACGACGATCCGGACAAGCAGGGCCGGGTCAAGCTCAAGATGCCGTGGCTGTCCGCCGACTACGAGACCAACTGGGCGCCGGTCGTCCAGGCCGGCGCCGGGCCGGAACAGTGGCGCCGTGTTCCTGCCCGAGGTCGACGACGAAGTCCTGGTCGCCTTCGACCACGGCGACGTCAACCACCCGTACGTGATCGGTGGCTTGCACAACGGAAAGGACAAACCAAAGCTGGGCGACGGCCTGTTCGATAACGGCAAGGTCAAACGGCGCGGCTTCGTGTCACGGAAGGGCCACCGGTTCGTCTTCTTCGACGCCGATGGTGACTCGGGCATCGCGCTCCTCTCGAGCGACAACAAGGTCCGCGTGGCGCTCAAGGAAACTGGCGGCGAAATTCATATCTACGGCGATTCGAAGGTCGTGATCGAGTCGGCGCAGGCGATCGAGCTCAAGTCGAACGGCACGCTGTCGCTCCAGTCGAGTGGCAAGCTGTCGATCAAGAGCGATGGTGTCGTCGACATCGACGGCAGCATCATTCAGCTCAACTAGGAGAAGCGCCCATGGGAGCAGCGGCCATCGTCGCCGGCGACAAGATCACCGGCACGTGCAACAACCACCTGATTCCGTCAGCTTCCGGGACCCAGCCCGCTGGACCGCTGCCGTTCACGGCGACGCTCACGAGTGGTTTGGTCAGCTCCGTCCTTATTGGCGGCCGGGCAGCTGCCGTTTTTGCCTCGTCGGGTTACAACGTGCCACCTCACCCGGGCATCGTCGACGCACCCTTCACGACGCCCACGAACCAGCTCGGCAGCATCACGACCGGCAGCTCAACGGTGTTCATCGGCGGCCAGCCCGCCGCCACGACCCAATCGCAAGGCCAGATGTGCGTGGCCCCAGCGACAACCGTGGGGCCGGGCGTCAACACGGTCCAGATCGGGTAGCCAGATGGGTAACGAGTTCATCGGCGCCGGCTGGGCATTTCCGCTGGAGCTCGATCAGACCGGTGGCTTCGCCTCTGGTCAGCGACGACCGCGAGATCCAGGAAGCCATACGCCTGATCATCGGCACGGCCTACGGCGAGCGCCCCATGCGTCCGGACTTCGGGTGCGCCATCCACGATTTCGTATTCGCCGCCGCGGACGGGACCACGGCCGGCCGGATCGCGTACGAGGTCCGCGCCTCTTTGTATCGCTGGGAGCCGCGCATCGCGGTGGAAGACGTCGAGGTCACGGTCGACGACTACGACCGCAACCTGATGTACGTCGACGTGCGCTATCGCATCCGCACCACGAATAACTCGCGCAACCTGGTCTTTCCCTTCTACACCATCCCGCCCGAGCCCAAGGCTCAAGGAGCCAGCACATGAGCCTGCCTGCCCCCAACCTCGACGATCGCCGCTTCCAGGATCTCGTCGACGACGCCAAACGACTGGTCCAACAGCGAACCAGGGTATGGACCGATCACAACGTGTCCGACCCGGGCGTGACGCTGATCGAGGCCTTCGCCTGGATCACGGATCAGATGCTCTACCGGCTCAACCGTGTGCCCGAGCTCAACTACATCAAGTTTCTGGACCTGATCGGGGTGCGCCTCTTCCCGCCGACCGGGGCACGCGCGCCAGTGACGTTCTGGCTCACCGCGCCGCAGCCCGACGTCGTCACCATCCCGGCCGGGACGCAGGTCGCGACCGTCCGCACCGGCACCCAGCAGCCGGTCGTGTTCAGCACGACAGAGGACCGGCCGATCATCGCCTGCTCGCTGCAGAACGTGGCGTCGATGATCGGACCCAACCAGGTCCGCGACCACAACGATGCGCTGGCCATCCGCGCCGGCTTCTTCTGCTTCGACAGTCCGCCCAAACCTGGCGATGTGCTGCTCGTGGGTCTGAGCGCGGCCGTGCCCGGTTGCGCCGTCAACCTGCGCTTCAACTGCCGCATTGAGGGTGTCGGTGTCGATCCCAACAACCCGCCGCTGATTTGGGAAGCGTGGACGGGTGAGGACTGGTCCAGATGCGATCTGGACAGGGACACCACCGGCGGCCTCAACCGCGCCGGTGACGTGATCATCCACGTTCCGCGCGACCACACCGCATTCGCCATCAACCGCGTCCGGGCGGGCTGGTTGCGGGCGCGCATTGTGGACGCCGCGGAGGGGCAGCCCGTCTATAGCGCGTCGCCGGAGATCATCGAGATGTCCGCCTTCACCATCGGCGGCACGGCCGAGGGGGTCAACGCGGAGATCGTCCGCAATGAGTTCGTGGGCACGGCAGAGGGCGCGCCGGGCCAGCGCGTGCAGCTCAAGAAGACGCCGGTCATTGCCGGCGACGCCCCACTGACGATCGAGATCAACGAGGTCGGCGACGACTGGACGGAGTGGACCGAGCGTCCCAATTTCGCCACGAGCGGCCCTGGAGATCGCCACTTCGTGCTCGACGCGATGCGTGGCGAGATCGAGTTCGGACCGGCTGTGCGTCTAGCCGACGGCACCCTGCGCAGCTACGGCGCCGTTCCGCCCAAGAGCGCCAACATCCGCGTGCCCGCGTACAGGGCCGGTGGCGGTGCGGGCGGCAACGTGGCGACGCGTGCGTTGACCGTCCTGAAAGCCTCCATTCCGTATGTCGGCCGCGTCGAAAATCGCCGGCCGGGGCAGGGCGGCGTGGATGGCGAGGACGTCGAATTGGCCAAAGTGCGCGGTCCCATCCTGCTGCGCACGCGCGATCGTGCGGTGACCGCGGAGGACTTCGAGCACATCGCCCGCGAGGCCGCGCCGGAGGTAGCGCGCGTTCGCGCCCTCTCCGGCGGCGACGGCTCTGACCCGGGCTTCGTGCGTCTGCTGGTGGTGCCGGCCTTGCCCACCGACGATTTCCGCATCAAGTTCGACCAGCTCGTGCCCGCCGATAGCACGATGGAGAAGATCACCCAGCGGCTCGACGAGACACGACTGATCGGGACCCGCATCCTGGTCGAGCCCCCCATCTACCGTGGTGTCACGGTCGTGGCGCGCCTGCGCGCTCGGTCGCGGAGCGACCCCAGCCGGCTCCAGGAGCAGGCGCTGGACGCACTCTTCCACTACTTCCACCCCATCGTCGGCGGCCCCGACGGCACCGGCTGGCCCTTCGGCCGCGCCGTCCTGAGCGGCGAGGTGTTTGCCGTACTGCAAAGCCTGCGCGGGACGGAGCAGGTCGAGGACGTGCGTGTCTTTGGCGCAGATCCGCTGACCGGCGAACGTGGCAAGCAGACCGATCGGCTCGAGGTGGAGCCACACGCGCTGGTCTTCTCGTACGACCACCAGGTTGTCGTCGAGGGTGCCAAATGACGGTTCAGCGAGCCACCAGCGCGGGCAACCGGGGCCTGGTCGAAGGCTACGGCGTGCCCTGGCCGCTGATCGAGCACCTGCCCGGCCTGTACCAGGACGACATGCTCGCGCGCGAGCTGACCTCAGCCTTCGATGAGGTACTGGCGCCGGCATTGGGCACGATCGACAACTTTTCCGCCTACCTGGATCCGGCCTTGACGCCGGAGGACTTCCTCGATTGGCTGGCCGGCTGGGTCGGCCTGCTACCTGACGAGAATTGGCCGATCGAGCGGCGCCGTGCCATCGTCGCCCTGGCCGCACAGCTGTACCGCAACCGCGGCACGGTCAACGGCCTGCTCATGCACGTCAAGCTGTTCGCGGCGGGGGAGGTGGAGATCCTCGACAACGGCGGCGCGGCGTGGTCGACCCAGCCCAACTCGGCCATTCCCGGCGAGCCTACCCTGGGCCTGACGGTCCGCGTCAAGCCGGCCAAAAAGGGCGGCGTCGACCGCGTGCGCCTCGACGCTCTCGTCGCCGCAGCCAAGCCGGCCCACGTGCCGCACACGATCGAAATCGTCGAAGGCTGACTCGGATCGCAACCTTCGCCCTAATATCGCGGCTCTGGCATCGCGCGACTACGTGAGGGGTGTTAGTTGATTCGCTGCACGAAGTGCGGAACGATCAACGGCGAGAAGGACATCTTCTGCTCGAAGTGCGCCAGCTTCCTCGAGTGGACCGGTGTCAAGATCGACCCATCTGAGGCTGACGCACCCGCCACCCCGCCACCGCCAGAACCACCCCCGCCGCCAGCGCCCGCCGAGCCACCGTCGCCAGCGGTGACGGCATCTCCGCCAGCGGCGACCCCGCCGCCAGCGCCCGCCGAGCCACCGCCACCTGTCGCTCCGCCGGCGCCTTCGCCACCGCCGCCGGTACCGGCGGCGCCGCCACCACCGCCGCCAACACCTATGCCACCACCGACGTCCGCTCCGGAGCGGCCGGCCCCGGTCGACCTCGGGGCCCAGTCAGGCCCGTTTGGCGGAGCCCCACCGCCATCGTCGGCGCAGCCGACTCCGCAGCCGACTCCGCCGCCAAGTCCTCCGTCTGTCCCCGAGCCGGTCCCAGCTCCGGAGCCCGCGCCCGCGACTCCACCGCCTGCGCCGGAGCCACCGCCGCCGCCGAGCTACCGTTTCCGAGCCGCACCTGCGTCGACTCAGCATCCCGCGCCTGGTACCTCGAAGCCGGCGAAGACGCCGACTCCGCTGCCACCGCCGGCGCCCCTGCAGCCGCAGGAGCCCGCAGCCGTCAAGCCGGGTTCCGCACAGCCGCCGGCGCGAACGCCCCAGCAGATTTCTTCCGACGAGCCGCTCTCGCGACGGCCAACGCTGGAGCCGCCGCCCAAGCCCGCGCCCCAGCCGCGTCAGACCCTGTCAGTCGAGCCGGAGGTAAAGCCCGGCGACCTGATTTGCGCCGTGTGCGGCGCGGGCAACTCACCTGATCGGCGCTTTTGCCGACGGTGTGGCAACAGCCTGGCGGCGGCCACGATCGCCGTCGCGGTTCACGTGCCGTGGTACAGGCGCATCTTCCGGCGCAACAAGTCGTCCGCAGTGATGGTCGCGGGCGAGCGTCCGTCGGGGCTGGGTCGGCGCGGAAGGTCGGCCGGCTGGCTGATAAAGCGCGTCGTCGTCATCGTCCTGATCCTCGCCATCGTTATTCCGGTGGTCGGCTACTTTGTGGACCAGGGCTTCCACGACAGGGTGAATTCGCTGATCGGCCAGGGAGGGAACAACGTCCTCCTGCTTCAGCACCCGTCGGGAGATGCCACCGACAGCAAGCCAAGCACCTACTGGCTGGTAGACCTCTCGACCGGCAACGCGCGCGTAACGACGGGCTACAAGGGCACTGTCGATCTGGCCCAGGTGTCATTCAACAGTGGCGCGCCGGATCCCGACACTGCCACGTACGGACGGCCCAGGGAGGTCGCCATCACGATTCCTGGCGACTCTACCTACACCGTCACTCTTGCTGACAGTTCGGCGGTGCAGGCCTATTGTCTGCCCCATCACGACCTGGTCAGCGAGTTCACGATCCAAATCCTGAGTAGCTATGCGCCGGCCGATCCGACCCAGAAACTGGTCGCGCTGCGCGACGTCATCGGCCAGACTGGAGCCTGCTCTAAGGAAGCGATACCCCTAACTCGCTGAGCATCCGGTCGTAGCCCAGCCGTGCGGCCTTGGCCGCGCCCTGATCGCCGGCTTCATCGCGCGCTTCGATGAGCAGCCTCCAGAGTGGATCGTGATAGCGCTCAATTCGAAGGCCGGTGTTGCACGCGCGCGCGGCACCTGCCGCGTCACCACGCGCGAGCAGGATCTCCGCCAGCGCCTGTGTCGCGTCGACGACCGCCAACCTGCAGCTCTCACGGCGGTCGGCAACCCACTCGGCCGGCCCGTCCTCCGGCAACAGGTCACCGCGATACAGCGACAGCGCCTGTTCAAAAGCGAGCTCGGCGGTCGGATCGTCGCCGACTGATCGTGCACGGTGGCCGCGTGCCAGTGCGGCGTCGAACTCGAGCACATCGATCCGGCTGCCGTCCGGCACGGCCAGGATGTACGCGTCGCCGTCGCGTCTGATCAGCTGGAAGCTGCCGCGCATCGCGGCCGGTTCGATCGTCCGACGTAACGCAGCTATGGCGACGTGCAGATTGCGCGCGCTCGATTGCGCGTCAGCGTCCGGCCACAGCGCGGCCTCGATCGTTTCGTGATGTACATGACGGCCCGTGTTGAGCGCCAGCAGTCGCAATAGGGCGCGGGCTCGTGGCCGAATTGCGGCCAGGTTGAGCGGCCGTCCACCCATCTCCAGCTCGAAGCCGCCGAAGAGGCGCATGACGACCGCAGGCTCGAGCTGTGGCGGCACCGGCCGGCGCGGATGTCCGCGACTGTCGACGAGTCCGCCCGGTAGGCGTAGCCCGGTCTCGCGTGCAAGGGCGATGACCTCTGCCTGCTGCTCGTCGGCCTCGATTGGTTCGGCAGCCGTCTCAGCGAGCGCGAGATGTGCGATCAGACGAGCCCCGTCAACACCAAGGAGCGCGCGACCTGGACCGCCGCAAGCGCGTCCTCGCGACTCTCCGGTTCTCCGGCGCGGACCGCGGCGAGGGCAATGACCGCGCGGACCCACGCCTCCAGCACCGGCGCGCCCAGGCGTCCGCGTCGCTGCCACGAGCTCGTCGAGCGACTCGGGCGCCTGCTGGGCGATCAGTGCACCCCAACCAGCCGCCAGACTGCGCCAGAACTGTTCCCCATTCGTCGCCGACTGACTGACTCGCGGCCGCGACGACCTCTGCCTCCCGGATCGCGTCAGCCTCGCCGGTCAGCGCCAGAGTCGGCACGCCCGATGCGCGCAAGCCACTCGATGCCGGCGCTTTCCGCCGCCGCAACCGCGCCGTCGATCTCCAGACGCGGCATGTGGCTGGCCCATCAGCGCGCCTGCCACGCCGGCGCCGAGCGATGCGACGACGACCACCGACTTCGACGCATCGGGGCGCTCGGCAGCGTGGATCAGCTCGCTTCTGGCGGCGGCGACGTTGCCGGCGAAGAGCGCGCCAAGTCCCACGACGAGCGAGCCGAGGGCTGGCGTCAACGCTTCGACGTGCGCCCGAACGGTCATTGGCTGGTCTCGCAGAGAAGCTCGCACGAGCGCTGAATGCGTCCGCGCGCGATGCCGTCTGGTTGTCCAGCCACGACACGATGGCCTGGCGCTCATCGCGGCACAGCTGCGCCGCCTCTGCCCGCCCAAAGGCCGACTCTGCTTGCTGGTACAGCTCTGCCGCCGCGCGCAGGCGGCCCTCCGCCCGTGCGCGGCGGGCTCCGGCCAGCAGGAGCCACGGATCGTGGCGGATGATCGAACCCGGCAGCGACTCGAGCCATTCCGTCGAGTTCTCGGCAACGACCGGTCCGCGCTGCTCGAGAAGACGACGAGCGCCGTCCCAATCCTCGCCTCTGCAATAGGCCTCGAGCGCCTCAGTCGCGGCCCCGGCATCGGCCAGCAGCTTGCCCGCGGCGCTGAAGCGTGAATGCAGGTCGTCCTCGCCGAGCTCCTCGAGGAGCACACCAAGCAGGTAAGTCCTCAAGACTTCGTGGTACCGATACTCGCCTTCCTCGGGCAACGACTGGGTGAACAGGCGGCGGCGCTGGAGGTCGAGCAGGATGTCCGCACTGCCCTTGCGCTCGAGCAACCGATCGCACAGCGGACCACTCAGGCGCCCCAGGACGGATGTGTCGATCAGGAAACGGCGCAGGTCCGTCGGCAGCTGATGCAGCACGTTGCGCGCCAGGTACTCGCGCATCAGCCGGGTGCTGCCATTGAGCTCGGCCAGCATCCGCCGCCGTTCATCGGCCGTTCTGCCGCGCGTAGCGAGGTGGAAGAGCTGCAGTCCGGCGGCCCAGCCCTCCGTTCGCCGTGCCAATCCGGCCAGCTCCTCGGGCGGCAGTGGCTCGCTGTAGAAGTCACGGAAGAGGCGCTCCACCTCCCACGAGCGGAAGCGCAGGTCGTCACTTGTGAGCTCGAGCAGCTCGTCGGCGACACGCAGCCGCGACAGGTTCAAGCCCGGCGTGTCTCGCGACGCGATGGCAAAGTGCATTGAGGGAGGGGCGTAGCCGATCAAGCGTTCGAGCGCCGCCTCAGCCGCCGTCCCCTGCAACGTGTGCAGGTCATCGATGATCAGCAACGCCCGCTCACCGGTCCACGCCTCGAGTGCGTTGGCTGCTTCCTCGACAGTCGCCCAGTCTCTGCCGACGCCATCCAGGATCGGCGCAAGGGCTGCTTCCAGATGGCGTAGCAGGGCTTGTTCGTCGGCGTCCCAGCCCTCCGCCCGGTACCAACCGACTGGTCCCTTGGCGCGACTGGCGAGCCGCGTCAGCAGCGCGGTCTTGCCTGAACCGGCGGGCGCAGTGATGACGGCGAGCCGAGTTTCGAACACGGCATCAAGTCGCCGGTCGAGCCGCTCCAGCGGCATCGACGGCGTATTGGGTATGCGCAGCTTCATTGCGACTACGGGACTGGACACGGCCGGCAGTCCTTTGTTCAGTCGCCCGGCAGCCTCTCGTGGCCCGTCCGGGGATGCTGAATTGTCGGATTCGCCGGAAGTGAAGTCCATACGCAATTTCATCTCATGTCCCGCCTGATTTGCCCGAAAGGGCAATGCCGGTTGCCCGATCGATCCGCCTGGACGGCCTCGCCGGACACCCGAGCGTGCGCGCCACCCGGGTCTCGGGGACACGACCATTGCTTCCATGGGCCGCGTCCACAAAGTTTCGAGTGTGTCGGGCGAGGACCATGTCGACGCACGGAAGTCGCCAGTGTCGAGGCCCGTCCCTGACAGCTCCCCTGACGAGGTCCTCGAGGCACTCCAGCGCGCGGCCGGCAACGCGGCGGTCGGGCAGTTGCTGCGGAGCAATGCACCTGGTGCCGCGCCCACGGGCGGCGAGCGTCTGCCTCCGTCGCTCCAGGCTGCTGCTGAGACGAGACTCGGAACTGACATGAGCAGTGTTCGGGTGCATCGCGACGCGGACGCGGCGGCGTACGCGGCGGGTCTCGGTGCGCAGGCCGTCACGGTCGGTCGTCACGTTTATGCCCGAGACGCGGATCCTTCAACGTCCGCAGGGCGCCGGACGCTCCTGCACGAGCTGGTCCACGTGGCACAGTCGCCGAGCGACGTGATCGAGCAGCCGCGCGCGCTAAGCGCGCGCGGCAGCGCCGCGGAGGTAGAGGCCCGCCAGATCGCAGCCTCGGGCTTGGGCGCGCCCGCTATGAAGCCCGTGGCGACCGCGCCCGCCGGCATTGCCCATCTCAAAGCGGTCGATGAAAAGGAAGACGTGGACGAGACCGCGGCCGTGTCCGACCCGGCTCAGCCAAAGGTGACTGCTGAGGAGCTGCTCAACCCGGCGGTCGACCCCGACGCCTCGACGGGCCCAGAGCCTGGCAAATCAGGCGAGAACGAGGGCGTCGTCTACGAGATCTCGATCATGCAGCCCCTGCGCGCCACCTTGTCCGCGGTCCAAGAGCAGGACTGGGAAAAGGCGCTCTCCATCCTGCAAACAATCGGCATGCCGCTGATGAACTATCAGAACGCGTACGAGAAAAGCGATCCCTTGCTCCACGCGACGCTCATGTCAGCGCGCGGCTGGTTGGGCATGGTCTATTCGCAGCTGAACCGGCGCATGGACCGCGACGTGTGGTCAGACGACCAGATCACCAAGTACTTCGAGACGGAGGTCGTGGCCGAGTTCCAACGTATCGAGGGCATGCTGCACTAGGCCGCGTCCCGCCAGATCAGCCCGGGGCTGGGGTACGCCTGCGGAAGTGGCTTCCACCGGCGAGCAGTCCGAGCACGATCAGGATGAAGCCGACGAGGGCGACCACGGTGATCAGCAGCTGGACGGTGAACGCGCTGGACAGCTGAAGCGCGACGGAGATCACATACCCAGCGGCTACGGCGCCCATGAGCGCAAAGAGGACGCCGAGCCAACGGCCCCAGCCTCGATGGGCTAGCGCACCAACGGCGGCGAGCAACATCAGCGACCCGCTGACGATAAGGATGCCCGGCATCGCCGACAGGATCGTCCTCACCTGCTCCTTGCCCAGGATCGAGAAGGTCACCTCCGGCCGCGCGAGAAAACGCGCGAATTCGCTGCCCTGGGTCAGGCTGAACACGCCCAGCGCTGCGACACCGATCCCGAATATGAGCAGGAGAAGCCCTGCGAAGGCGGCCAAAGGTGAATTGCCAAACGGCGCCTTCACGGCGGGCTGCCCATACGCGGCCGCGTAGGCGGCGTTCTGGGCATACGGCTGAGCGTAGGGCTGGCCATACGGTTGCTGCGCTTGCCCATACGGCTGCTGGTACTGCTGCGGCTGCGCATAGGGCTGCTGCTGGTATGGCTGCGGCGGTCGCGGTTGCTGCGCTTGCTGTTGCTGCCAGGCCTGCGGGGGCGGTGGAGCCGCCTGCCACTGCTGAGCAGGCTGCTGCGGCGCGGGCTGTTGCCAGGTCTGCGCCGGCGGGGGAGCGGCCTGCGGCGGTGGTGGGGTGGCCTGCGTCGGCTGTTGCCAGGTCGGCGCGGGCGGGGCAGGCGGTGGCGGTGCCGGAGCGGGCTGACCGAGCTGGGTCGGCTGGTTCCACTGGCTCGCCGCGGCGGCGCCAGCGGTCACGGCGGCAGGCGGAACCTCCCAGGTGTTGGTGTCATCTGAAGGGGCCGCGCTGGCCGGAATCGGTGCCATTGCCGGCGCAGCATCCGGCACCGCTGCGATCGTGTCAGGGCTGGGCGGAACCACTGGTGGGATGACCGGATCCGGGGGCGGAGGCGCGTAGGCCGGGACTGGAGCGCCGGGCATGCGCGCGGGCGGATCCGGCGCTTCCGCAGCGGGCATGTCGGGCGGCGCCGGCACGCCGGCAGCGTTCGACAAGTCCGAGCCCATCGCGGAGTCGGACGGCTCGCTCGGCGCCGGAGAACCCGGCTGCCCGGTCGTGTCTTCAGTCATCGCTCACATGCCCTCGTGGCCGGAGTTTGGGAAGTTGAACGCCGGCGAACCTGCGGGTTCGCCGGCGTCTACGGACGAAATTGGAGCCGCTACCGGCGATACGCGAAGAACGCCCCGGCCGCGATGTACGCCCATGCGGTCAACGCATACAGGACGCCGAGGACCAGGCCGCCAAGGCCGCTGGTCATTCCGTTGGTCGCGGTGATGGAGCCGATGCCGCCCAGGATCGCCAGCAGGGCAAAGATGACGCTGACGACGATGCCCAGCCAACGCGCCCAGCCGCGGCCGCCCAGGGCGCCCGATCCGGCAACGATCTGCAGGATGCCGAGCACCAGGATGAAGATGCCGATGCCGGCGAGGAAGCCGCCGAAGGCTCCGAACGCACCGCTCGAGTCAGTTCCGTTGCCGATTTGGCTCACGGCCGAGCCACCGATGACGGTGCAGCCGCCCAAGAGCGCCTCGAGCACACCCATCACGATGAGGAAGATCGACCCGAGCGTCACGCCCATTGGACGCACTGGCGGGCCGCCGTAACCGGCGCCTCCCCAGTTGGGCTGCTGCTGCGGTGGCGGCGTCCACTGAGGCTGCTGCGGCGGCTGCTGCATCGGTGGCGGCGTCATTGGCGCTTGGGGTGGGGGCGGTTGATCCATATGTGGTCCTCCTCGAGTCTCCCTGGGCTCCCTCTGGGTTGCTGCGCGTGAGTTTACCGGTCAGCGTGCGTGAATCACGCCTGATTTCAGCGCCCCGTTCGGAATATCTCGTTGAGTTCGTAGGGCTTGGTCGTCTCGAACTGGTCGTAGCTGCATGAGCGCGGCTCTTTGTCCAAACGCCAGCGCTTGAATGTCGTCGCATGTCGGAACCGATCGCCCTGGAGATGATCGAAGCCCACCTCGGCGACGCGCTCCAGGCGCAGCGGCTCCCAGGAGAGGTCCTTGCCCCTGTTCCAGCGTGAGGTGGCGCCGGGCATGCGCGTACCGCTCGCGTCGGCCGGACCGAATCCGGCCCATTCCGCCCATTCGGCCCACGGGTGGCCGTCCATGGCGTTCGCGCGCAGTGGCTCGAGCTCGCTTGCCAGCGCGGCGCGACCGTCCCACGAGAACGACGACGTGATGCCCACGTGGTGGAGCTGGCCTGTCTCGTCGAACAGGCCCAGCAGGAGAGAGCCGATATGGGTGCCATGGCCGTTCTTGTGCCACCGAAAGCCCGCGACGGCGCAGTCGGCGGTGCGCGCGTGCTTGATCTTGAGCATCGCGCGCTTGCCGGGCTGGTAGGCCGCGGACAGCGGTTTGGCCACGACGCCGTCAAGACCGGCGCCTTCGAAGCGCTCGAACCAATCGCGCGCGATGGCGGCATCGAACGTGGCCGGGGTCAGATGGATGGGCGGCTGCGCGCCCGCGAGCTGCTTCGCGATCATGTCGCGTCTTTCGCCCTGAGGAGTGCCGCGCAAATCATGATCATCGAGCGCGAGCAGGTCCCAGCCCACGAACGAGGCGGGCGTCTGCTCGGCCAGCATCCTGACGCGCGACTCGGCCGGGTGGATGCGCAGCAGGAGCGATTCGAACTCCAGCCCGTTCGGGCCGGGAATGACGATCTCGCCGTCCACCACGCAGCGCTCGGGGAGGTTGGCCTTCAGCGTCCCGAGCAGCTCCGGGAAGTAGCGGTTCAACGGCTTGAGATCGCGGCTCTGGATGTAAACCTCGTCGCCGTCACGAAAGACGATCGCGCGGAAGCCGTCCCACTTTGGCTCGAATAGCCAGCCCTCGCCCTGGGGGATGTCCTCTGAGAGCTTGGCCAGCATCGGCTCGAGCGGTGGATCGAAGGGCAAGGGCATCGATCCGACTATACGGGTCGCGACCCTTAAGGTGCGTGTGGTAGCGTCGGAGGTTGAATGCCAGTTGAACGCTTCCGCGGCGATCCCTACTCCGAGCTCGACCTCAGCCATGACGCCAGCAACGCCCAGATCAAACGGCGCTGGCGCGAGCTCGCGCGCGAGCATCACCCCGACCGAGCCGCCGGTGACCGCGAGGAAACCGCCCGCCTGACCACGCGCATGGCGCGCATCAACGCGGCGTACGACCTGCTCAGAGACCCGCTCCGGCGCGCGGCATACGACTCGTCGCCGGCGGGCCGCACCGCCCGAGCCAACGCCGGTGGCTCCGCCGGGGATCGAGTTGAATTCGAGGAAGCGACAGCCGCCGGTGGGCGGGCCGGCCCGCCTCCACCGCCTCGCACCGCGCCGGTCACGGCACGCTTCGATACGACGACGGCATACCGGCCACGCAACGCGCGTCTGAACGAGGCGAGTCCGCTGCGCGGCAACCCGCCACGGCCGCGGCGCGGGCCGGAGGAGCGCGATCTGCGCGCCTCCACTCCCACAGGTCCTGTCGAACGGCGCGCGGGCAAACGTGGCATTCCCATCCCCACGCTCCAGGAAGCGCGCGAGACCGTGCTCAACTTCGGCAAGTTCCACGGCTACACCATGGGCGAGGTTGAGCTGCTCGATCCGGCGTACATCGATTGGATCGCACGCACCATCACGCGCGACCGGGACATGGTCATCCGGGCGCGGCTGATCGAAGAGGAGATGGATCGGTCGGGGGCGGGGAGGCCCTCACGTGCAGCGACGGCGGCCGGGCCTGATGCCCGGGCCGCCGCCGGCTGACCTACTCACCACAAGAAAGATGAATCCCACCGGGGCCGGCTCTGTCCAGTTACTCGGCTCGTCTCTCGCCTGCGGCAGCCTTCACGTTGCGGTGGTGGTCCCCGCCTCGTAATTGTTGAAGGTCGCTTTCGTTGGCGAGCCCGTTGGCACGACGCCCCGGGCCGGTGATTTCGGCACTCATTCGATCTCACCGGCGATGCCAACTGTGACCCATCTCCGGCCGCGTCGGCATCGTGCCTCAGTACGGTTTGGCGGCGGACGATTTCGAGTGGCGCGCAGGCAACTGGCCTCATCGACTGGTGCGTGGACGCGCCAGACGCAGGTGCTAGAGTCGAGCCGTGGGTGCAAGTGAAGGGCGCGACCACGCCTCGCAGGAGCCCGTCCGAAACGCGCAGCGGGAGTCGGCGGGCTCCGGCGAAGAGAGATCAAGTAGTCGCAAGACGCGCTTCAGCACGATCAGCGACGTGGAGATCGAGAGCCTCTACACGCCGTCGGATTGGCACGGCGACCACGCCGGCGGGGGAGGGCCAACGCAGGTCGATCACCTCGGTGATCGGCTGCGCCAGGACGCCGGTCCATGGTCAGCGTTCGATCCATCGCGCGATGTCGGTGACCCCGGCAGTCCGCCCTTCACCCGCGGAATTCACGCCGCGGGATACCGGGCCCGACTGTGGACGATGCGCATGTTCGCGGGCTTCGGGTCTGCGGAGGACACCAACGAGCGTTTCCATCAGCTGCTGAATGCCGGCCAGACCGGACTCTCAATCGCCTACGACATGCCCACGCTGTACGGCTACGACACGGACGATGCGGAAGCGGAGGGCGAGTTCGGGACGTGCGGCGTGGCAGTCTCGTCGCTGGCGGACATGGAGGTCCTGCTCGACGGTCTGCCGCTCGATCGTATTTCGACCTCGATGACGATCAATTCGCCGGCCGCGCCGATCTGGGCGATGTACATCGCAGCCGCGGAGAAGCGCGGCTTTCCGCGTGCTCAGCTCGAGGGCACGACGCAGAACGACATCCTCAAGGAGTTCGTCGCCCAGAAGGAGTTCCTCTTCCCGCCCGAGCCGTCGATCCGCCTGGTCACGGACACGATTGAGTTCGGCACGCGCGAGCTGCCCAAGTGGAACACGATCTCGATCAGCGGCTACCACATTCGCGAGGCCGGTTCGACGGCGGTGCAGGAGCTCGCGTTCACGATCGCCGACGGCATGGCCTATGTCGAAGAGGCAATTCGCCGTGGCCTGCGCGTTGACGAGTTCGCGCCGCGCTTGAGCTTCTTCTTCAACTCGCACAACGACTTCTTCGAGGAGATTGCCAAGTTCCGCGCGGCGCGGCGGATCTGGTGGAAGCTGATGACCCAGCGCTACCGGGCGGAGAACGAACGCTCTACGTGGATGCGCTTCCACACCCAGACCGCGGGCGTGTCGCTGACCGCGCAGCAGCCGCTCAACAACCTGACCCGCGTTGCGATCCAGGCACTGGCCGCGGTGCTGGGTGGGACGCAGTCGCTGCACACGGATGCGTACGACGAGGCGTGGGCGGTGCCCTCCGCTGAGGCCGCGCTGCTGGCCCTTCGTCAGCAGCAGATCATCGCCGCGGAGACTGGCGTGGCCAACACCGTCGATCCCGCTCGGCGGCTCGTGGTTCGTCGAGTCGCTGACCAATGAGACCGAGCGCCAGGTGTGGCGCTACCTCGACGAGATCGACGCGCTCGGCGGCATGGTCAAGGCCATCGCCGCAGGCTTCCCGCAGAAGGAGATCGCCGACTCGGCCTATACCTTCCAGCGCGAGTTTGATGCCGGCGAGCGCGAGATCGTGGGCGTCAACGTTTACGAGGACGCGAACGAGGCGCTGGCCATCCCGTTGCTCGAGGTCTCCGAGGAGTCCAAGCAGCGCCACCTGTCGCGCTTGGCGCGCACGCGCGCCGAGCGCGACCCAGCGCGCGTCGCAGCGGCACTGGCACACCTGCGCGACCTGTCGTCACGGCCGGGCTCGAGCGAGGCCAACGTGATGCCCGCGCTGATCGAATGCGCCAACGCGTACGCGACTCTGGGCGAGATGTGCGGCGTCTTCCGCGCCGTCTTTGGCGAGTACCGCGAGCCCGTCGCGGTCTGAGCGAATCAATCCATACGGCCCTATCGCTTCTCGTCGAGACGTAGTTAACGTCTTGGGCTGAGGCTGGCCCATAACTTGACCGGATGGTGGCTAAGCGTTCGCAGGCGGGCCAGCTCGGAAGGGGGCCGACGTGCCCGCGTTACGTTCTCGGCTGGCCTGGCTCTTCGTTGGTCCACTGGCCGCCGCGATTCTCGTTTTCGTGCCCGCGATTGGCGTGCGGGCTGCGACTCCGATCACGTTCGGTATCTCAGATTTTGGCGGACTCATGATCGGCAATCCGTGCATCGGCGGCATGGCCGCAGTTACTCAGCCGATTCGCATCGTCTGGAAGAGCGCTTCCGGGCATCTCAAGGCGCGCGTCGACATGACGACGACCCTTGGCGGCTCCTGGGAGTATTGCTCGGAAACCAAGCAGCTGCGAGCGGGCGACACGATCAAAGCCGTTGTCGAGGGCACCAGCCGGACGCTGACGATGATCGATGTGTCGGTCGCATCCGATCGCCGCACCGAGTTTCACGGACGGGGCCCGGCCAATCTGACGTGTGAACTGTGGTACAGCGCCGGCATCTTCGCCGACTATCAGGATTCAGCGACCGTGACCAGCGACAGCAACGGCCGGTGGTCGGTCGTCATTCCCGACGGTCTGATGGGCGGACTCTTCGCTGAGGTGTACTGGCAGACAGCGCAAGGCGACACCTTCATCGCGCGCATGTACACGCCGTACGTCAGGATCTCGCTGAACGAGGCGGCGATGGAGACCGGCGGCTCCAGCGGGTCGAGCGCTATCGTCAAGCTGCTCGATCCATCGGACGACTCGGTACGCGGCAAGGCGGCAGTCGCCTTCGATGTATGGGGTAGCGCCAAGGGCGAGTTCATGGACAAGCTCGGCAACCCCGTCGCAGTGCACGCGGGCGATCGCGTCGTATCCAGGCTTGCCCCGGACCTTGACTGGCTCGTGCCTGACGTTACAGGTACGGCCAACGTAGCCAAGGACCTCGTCCCGGGCGTGTGCGAGGCAAGCGGGATTTCAGCCACAGACGCACTGGTACGCACCTTTCGTGCCGGCAAATCACGCGGCGTCGACCTGACCCGCACTGAAGCTGACGGCAGCTTCGTCGCCGACTTCAACGGCCGAGCGGTTCCGTTCCACAGACCAGCCGACATCAAACCCGGCGACACGGTGACGATCGACTGCTACTACGACACGGGCGATATCGTCGCGACGTCTTTCGTGGTCCCGTAGGAGCGGTCATCAATCGAATGAAGGAGAGAGTGTTTGGCTCCGGCTGAGCCAAGTCTGGGCGCACGGGACACGGACGCCATCGTCGACGAGGCGTTGGTCGAATACAGGGCTTCCTTTGACGACCCGATGCTGGGCAGGTTCCTGTCTCTTCACCCGTGGCGCTACCGGTTCCTGATTCGCCAGGTGAGGCGTTTGCTAGCCATGGCGCCGACGGCCGGGGACCCTCCGCGCATCCTGGATATCGGCCCTCGTTTCGAGGTGGACCTGATGCGTCGCGTCGCGCCACACGCGCGGATCGATACGCTCGGCATCAACCCCGGGCTCTATCCGCTTCGCGACGGCGAGCGGTACTTCGAGTTCGACCTGAGCCACACTGACGACGAGGGTGCTCGGCCACCGGCCGGACCGTATGAGCTGATCGTCATGGCCGAGGTGCTCGAGCACGTCCCCATGCCCCCATCGGTGGTCCTGCCGTGGCTCCGCTCGCTCCTCGTGCCCGGCGGCTTTCTGCTGATCCAGACGCCAAATGCCGTGGCTCTTCCAAACCGGCTGCGCATGCTCGTCGGCCGCCAGCCGTTCCAGATGCTGAGCGCGGACCGCGACTTACCGGGCCACTTCCGTGAATACACCATCAACGAGCTCATCGTCGAGGGCAAGGCGGCCAAACTGGAGATAGCCGACGTCTTGACCGCGAACTACTTCGGGACGATGAAGGGCTCCAATCGGCTCTTCCGACGCGTGGAGCCGATAGTGCCCAGGTCGATGCGCGCAGGCATCACGATCATCTATCGCGCACCGGTGTCGGCCGGATGATTACGCTGCGAACGTGACCGAGTCGCTCGTCGTTGCCATTGGGCCGTGGCACGACTTTCTCGTCGCAGCGGCCGGTGCCGGAGCCGTGCTCCTGGGCCTGGTGTTCATCGGCCTGTCGATCCATCTGGAGGGCCGTGAGGAACAGCCGATCCTGGTGCCGATGGCGATCGGCAGTGCGACGACGTTGTTTTATCCCGTGGTCGTCAGCCTGCTGCTGCTCATGCCGCCCGCGCAGCCGTGGCTGCCAACCGCAGCGCTATTCATTCTGTCGGGTTTCGCGACGCTGTCATCCGGAGCACCGATCTTCGATGCGGACCTGCGCTCCACTTGGATCGGCCCGCACCGCAAGCGCGACTTCCTGCGCTACGGCGTGCCGCTCATCGCTTCGCTGGTGCTGATCGGTGCCTCGCTGCTGCTGCTCTTCGACGCCGTGCTTGCCGTTTACGTTATTGGCGTGGTCATCCTGCTATTCCTGATCGTCGGCACCCAGAACGCATGGAATCTGCTGCTCGCCGGCCGCTTCGAGGTCAACGCTTGGTCGGTTTCCAGGAGCAATAAGGAAGACGGCAGTGAACACTGAGCCAAACCTGGGCGACGTACTCGCGGCGCTGCTCGACGAGGCCGGCGACGTCGAGACACCCGCCGATCGCGAATACGCCCGCGACGGTGTCGTCTTCGCCACGCGCCCCGAGGAGAACGTCATCGAGGTCAAGCTGGGCGCGGAAATCGGCGAGGCGGCTACCCGCACGCCCGATGCGGGCCCATCGAGCCGCGGACCCGACTGGGTGCGATTTGCTCCGGCCGAGTGGGACGACAACGCATTCGACCGTCTCGAAGCGTGGTTCCGCGTTGCCTGGAGGATGGCCAGCAGCCGCTCGTAGGGGGTCGGAGTTAGAGGCGTACGAGCCACGGGTTGCCGGGCGGCTCGGTCAGCTCGATCGCAGCCTTCAGCCAGGCGCGATCCTGCGCGGACAGGGTCGGCACGACCGCGGCAAAGTCCTCCTCATCACGTGGGGCGCGGCGGCGCGCCTTGAACAGCAGCCCGATCTCCGGTCGCTGCCGCGGGATCCCGTCGGCGCCGACGCGGATGGCCTCGTCGAACGGCAGCGACAGGCGCCGATCCCGCTTGTACAACCAAACGTCACCCTCGACCGGCGTCAGCATCAGGTCCATCAGCCAGGGCGAGTAAGCGTCGCGCCGCAGCCATAGCTGCTCGTGGTCGTCGGCCAGCTCCAGGCCCGGCTTGAGATAGACGAGAGCGCCCGCATGGATGTCCCACAGGTGGTAGTCGGAGAGCCATTCGCGGACAGTCGGTAGCTCAGTGCGAACGATGCCCACCTCGACGTCGTCGTGGTGGCGGCGCGGCTCGTCGCCAAGCTCGAGCGACCATCCGCCGCAGATCCACCAGCGGAACGGCGCGCCGGCGAACATCGCGCCCACCTCCGACAGCGTCGGCGGCGCGCCGGGGCCGTAGATGCGGTGAAACTCGTCATCGGTCAGCTCCGGGTCCATGGCCGTCGGTGGCGTCTGTGTCATCGCCCAAACATAGCGAGGCCCCGACCTTGCGGTCGGGGCCTCGCGTGGTGGCCGAAGTGAAGAGTTAGGCGGCGGAGGTTTGCTCCGTGCTCTGCTCGGCCGGCGCGGGCGTGAATTGCTTGAGGCTGAATTGGGCTTCGAGCTGCTCGAGCGGGCGGAAGCCTACGACGCCCTGCGGCGTGAACGGCTTGCCGTTCTCATCGTTGCCCGGACGGAAGAAGGCGATCGTGGGGATGCTCATGATGTTGAACGCCTGCGACAGCATGGGGTTGGCGTCGACATCCACCTTCACGACCTGGATCGTCCCGTCGTACTTGGCGGCGAGCTTCTCCATCTCCGGCGCGACCATCCGACACGGACCACACCAGGTGGCCCAGAAGTCGACTACGACCGGCTTGTCGCTACCGAGCACTAGCTCCTGGAAGTTGGCGTCGGTCGCGACCTTGATCTCTGACATTGCGTGTAAGTCCCTTTCCTCGGTCAGCGCGAGATGTTCTGCATCAGCCGATATGCGTCGATGACGCGCGGATCGGCCAGCCGATAGAAAACAGTGGATCCCTCGCGGCGCGCGGCCACCAGCCCGGCTGAGCGCAGCACGGCGAGGTGCTGACTCATGTTCGGGACCTGACAACCGACATCGCGGGATAGCTCTCCGACGGAGCGCTCACCGGTGGCCAAGGTCTCAAGCACGCACAGGCGCTTGGGATCCGACAGCGCGCGGGCGACATTCGCCGTGCGCTGTCGGTCTGATTCGGTGGCTGCGATGGTTGCGCTCGTCAATTCACCTGCAATTCTCTCAGTTATTGCGCAAAGACGCAAGTGTTTGCCCGCCGACCGCCTCGCTACCATCGCGCCGATGGAGAACAGCTGATGCCCACGTTCAAGCATCCCTGTCCGCACTGCGGCAAGTTCATCAACCGCGACGTCGCAAAGTGTCCCTATTGCGCGACCGCTGATCCGTTCGCGCCGGCGCGCTGTCCGAACTGCCGGACCCCGATCGACGATCCGGCGTGGGTGGCATGTCCGCGCTGCGGGCAAGCGCTGACCGTCGCAGCGACAACCGCCGCGCCACAGACCATCCCGTCGGCCAACCAGCCACCGGCCGAGGCATACACCAATCCAAACGTCCCGCCGCCACCGTCGACCGTTTCGCCGACCCCGACCCCGACCCCGACCCCGACCCCGACCGTCGGCCACGGCCACGGTCTCCGCGGCGACCGCCGCCGCGAAGTGCACCGGCTGTGGCGCTCCGCTGGCTGCGGGCGCTCGTTTCTGCTCCGTGTGCGGCGCCCCCGCCGGCTGACCATTTCGTCTCGCTCACGACCAGTGCGTCTCGCTCACGACCGGTCTCGTCGCCGATGTACGTGCCAGTGGCCAACCGCCTAAAAGACGGCGTGTCAGTCGGCCAGTGCGACTACATCTGCGGCCAAAACTGAAATGAGTCGTCTTGTCCGACTGATAGGGCAGCTGTCCACGCTCAGCCAAAGGCGACTGTGTTCAACCGGTTTGAGGCGACTGCGCCAGTCACCCTGAGGAGATTGGCTCCAATCGGCATTAGCTGAGCGTGGCGCACCCACCGTTCAGTCGGGTCAAACCGACTGGTCTCAGTCCAGGGCTGGTTTCCAGTCGGCCCAATATGGGTGGCAGCGCGTCTATTAGGCGGTTGGAGCGTCGGGCAGGGGCCAGGCCGGAAAGTCGCGAAAGGCGCGCAAGCGGGGAGCCGCGGCGGACGCGGGGCGGCGGGGGGCGCGGGCGGCGCGGGCGGGGAAGTTGCGCGGCGGGCGGAAGCGGCGCGACCCGCCGCGGCGGCGGCGCGACCGGCGGTTGGGATTACGCGCCGGGGGCGGGAGTTCCGCAGTTGCCGCAGAAGCGTGTGCCGGGCGCCAGGTCGTTGCCGCAGTTGGCGCACTTGGCCATGCCCACTGGCGTGCCGCAGTTCGAGCAGAACTTCTCCGACCCGACGGGCTTGCCGCAGTTGGTGCACACCGTCGTCCGCGTGGACACGTCGCCGCTGAACTGGGTCGTGTTCTGCATCGTCTGGCGCATCTGGTTGAGCTGGACTGCGGCGCGCTCGGCTTCCAATTCGGACGCGAGCTTGGGCGCGTCGTTGACGCACAGCCCGCGCTCCTCGTTCCAGCACGTCTCGTCGACCCACAGATGGTCGCGCGGACACTGCTTGAAGAGCGGCATGATCTCGTTCGCGGCCTTCTTGAGCGCCTCGTCGCGCGCGCCGCGGTCGGTGATGCTCTTGGCCGTGTTGGCCGCGCTCGACGCGCCCCACAGCCCGCCGATCAGGTTGCTCGCCCCACCGAGCAGGGAGCTGGCCGTGCCGATCGCGGAGCGTTGGAACTCACTCCGGTAGCCACTGCCGCAGATGTCGCAACGGAACTCGAACTGGTAGCCATGCTCGTCAGAAAGGTCCGTGTAGTTGTCAGTGAACGGCGTGAAGCCGGCCATCAGATGTAGCCCTCCAGAGCCTCTTGCGTCACAAAGGACGGTGAATCTGGCGCGGATGGTACGCGCCTCGTGGATCAGTCGAGGTCGAGCTCGTGCAGCCGATCATCGTCGATCCCGGCGTGGTGGGCGAGCTCGTGCAGCACCGTACGGCGCACCTCATCGGTCAGTTCGGCCGGATCCGGAAAGTCTTCTTCGAGCGGCAGCCGGAAGAGCGTGATCTTGTTCGGTACGGCGGCCCAATCGGCGCCCCACGCCGTCGCCGGAACACCCTCGTACAGTCCGTAGAGCGTCTCGTCGTCGTCCAGCTCCTCATCAAGGAGCTGTTCCGGCGACGGCTCGTCGTCGATGACGATGGCCACGTTCTCCAGCAGCCGCTGGATCTGCTCGGGCAGTCCGTCGAGGGCTTGTTCGACGAGCGCCTCGAAGCGCTGGTGGGCAGGACCAAGCTCGGACGGCAGCGCCGCGCGCCGTGACGGGTTGCGACGAGCCTGCGAACCGCGGCGTCGAAGAGGCACGTTCCTATGCTATTGAGCGTGACCACCGAACCCGAATCACTTGTCGTCACGGTCGATACGGGTGAGAGGATCCATTTCCTCGACTGGGCCGGCGTTACGGCCGACTTGCCGCCGCTCGTACTCATCCACGGGTTGGCCGCGACCGCCTGGACCTGGACCCCGATCGCGCACCGACTCACAAAACACACCAGAGTGATCGCGCTCGACCTGCGCGGGCACGGCCTGTCCGATTCACCACGGACGGGCTACGACCTGGAGTCGCTCGCCTACGACGCGCTCACGGTCATGGTCGCCAACGGCTGGGGCCGCGACGTCGGCGGCCCGGCTGCGGTCGTGGCCGGTCACGGCCTTGGCGCGCTGGTCGCGGTCAGCATGGCCACGATCCAGCCCGACTCGATCGCGGGACTGGCACTGATCGACACGGGCTGGGAGAGCCTGGCCGAGGCCACGGGCATGAGCGCCGCGGAGTTCGAGCGCTCGATTGGCGACCCGCCGGAGGTGCTTGCGTCGATGGATGCATACCTCGCGGACCGGCGGGAATTCGACCCACCGACCTGGGACGCCGACCAGGAACGCGCCGCCCGAGCCGCGGTCGACGAGAAGCACGCCGGCCACGTCGCGCCTGTGCTCCGGCCGTTTGCCCTGCATGCCAGCGTCGACGCGATGTTCAGCTACGACCCGCTGGCGCTGGTCGAGGTCCGATCGCCCGTGCTGATTGCGGTCGCCGAGAGCGGCACCGCCGACGACGACACGGGGCGCGAGCGCCTCGCAGCACTCGACGACGTGATGCGCGCTCGCGCCGCAGCCGGCGCCCCTGAGGCCCGGGTCGAGCGGTTCCCGGGCGCCGGCCACAACCTGATGCGCTACCGCGCCGATCGGCTCAGCGCGGCGCTGCTCGCGCTACTCGAGGAAGCGGCTCACCAGCGTCCGTAGGCCGGATGACCGGGCTTGACGGCAACGAACGTCGCGCGGCAGGTGGCCGTTACGACGCCGTCAGACTCGAGCGTGCCTTCGACCGTGGCCCGATCGTCGGTCGACTCCACGACGTGGGCGCGCAGACGGACGGGGTGGTCCGTCGGCGTCGGTTTGAGCAGCTTGATCTGGTAGTCGGCGGTAACGGTGGTCGGTGGCGAGTCGGCGCCCCGCCGCCCCATCAGGTGGTAGGCCGCGGTCCAGTTGCAGTGACAGTCGAGGAGCGTGCCGATCACGCCGCCGTTGAGGACGTTGAGAAACGCGTGATGGTGCGGCTCGGGCTGCCAGTCGGCGACCACCTCTTCGCCATCCGCGAAGCTCCGGATGTGGAAGCCCCGCGGATTTGCCGGGCCGCAGCCGTAGCACACGGAATCGGGGCCGTACGTTTCCTGCAGGCTCAAGGCGTGACTCGTCACAGCGCGTGATTGTCGCCTCCGCGCAACCCCGTGTCACAATCGTCGCGATGGATCGGACGTTGCCCGAGCGCGTGCAGCAGCTCGTCGACGAGATGGAGCACGAAGTCGGCGAGGATGGCTACGCGGGCGCACCCGATGATGCGTTGACGCCCTCGGACGGCTCTGAGCCAGTCGAGTCTGCAGTCCGTCAGATCCTGCTCGAGATGGGCGAGGATCCCGACCGCGAAGGCCTCGCCGCGACGCCCGCGCGCGTGCGGCGCATGTATCGCGAGCTGACCGCCGGCTACTGGGTCGAGCCTGATCGGCTGGTCAACAACGCCATCTTCGAGGTCGACTACAGCGAGATGGTCGTGGTCAAGGACATTGCCTTCTACAGCCTGTGCGAGCACCACCTGCTGCCGTTCTTCGGCCAGGCCGCGGTCGCGTACATCCCCAACGGCCGCGTCATCGGCCTGTCCAAGATCCCACGCATCGTCGAGATGTACTCGCGCCGGCTGCAGGTCCAGGAGCGCATGACCAAGCAGATCGCCGACCTCCTGATGGAGCGCCTGCAGCCAAAGGGTGTTGGCGTGGTCGTCGAGGCATCGCACCTGTGCGCGGTAATGCGCGGGGTGCGCAAACCGGGCACGATCATGACCACCTCGCACGTCCTGGGGCTCTTCCGAACGGCCGATCGGACGCGGGCTGAGTTCTTCAGCCACCTGGAACGAAGGCCACCCACGATATGAGCGAAGAAGGCCCGGACATGACCGACGAAGAGTCGAACCTGACGCCAGCCCGCCCGGTCGCTCCACGGCGGCGGCTGCCCGCCAACCCGCAGATGGCGCAACCGATGAACACGCCACGGCCGGCGCCGCCGCCTGCCTTCGAACCGCTGCCCTTCGTTCCGGACTCGGTTGAGCCTGAGCCCGTCGCCGGCGAGCCTGTTGCGGCCGAGCCGGTCGGGTCCGAGGTGTCGGCCCCGACGCCCGAGCCACTGCGCCGACATTCCAGCGCCCGAGTTGGCGGCGCCGCGACCCCCCGCACCTCGACCGCCGGCACCGGTGATGGTTCAGCCCGCGCCGCCCGTCGCGCCACCACCAGTCGCGCCACCGCCCGTCGCGCCACCAGCCCGTCGCGCGCACCGCCCGCCCTGGTCGAGTCTCCCTCCACGCCGGCAGCGCCCGCGCCGGAGCCGCCGCAGTTCGAATTCCCCAGGACCATGCGCGAAACGCTGTGGCGCGTCGATGGGTCATGGGCGGCGTTCCGCGCGATCGCGATGCGCTTCCCATCCGAGCGCATGGACGAGCGCCTTGGAGTGCGATGGCTGGACGGTCAAGCAGATGCTCGAGCACATCGCCGCGTGGCACGATCTGACCGCCGATCGGCTGATCAAGATGATCAACACGGGCGCGCCCGCGCCGCTCGACCGTGACACGGACGCGTTCAACGCCGCGGTCGCGCGCCGGGCGATCGGCAAGACCTCCGGCGAAGTGCTCAAGGACATGGACGCGACGTTCAATCGGCTGCGGCGCCAGATGGCGCGCCTCACGGACGCTCAGCTCGAGGCCGCCGATTGGTGGGCGGCGTGGGTCATCGGTGGCAACACGTACGGCCACTACGACGAGCACTGGGCGGAGATCTACACGCCCGAGCTTCCCGTCGGTGGCCGAAATCGGCGCTGAGTATTCTTCGCGCGCATGACTGACGCGTCCGCTCGACCGATCAAGGTGCTCATCGCCAAGCCCGGCCTGGACGGCCACGACCGCGGCGCGAAGGTTCTCGCGCGCGGTCTGCGCGACGAGGGCTTCGAGGTGATCTACACAGGCTTGCGCCAGACGCCGGAGATGATCGTGTCCGCGGCGCTCCAGGAGGACGTCGACGTCGTCGGCCTGTCGATCCTGTCCGGCGCGCACATGACGCTGCTGCCCAAGATCACGGCCGGCCTGCGCGAGCAGGGCCTGGACGATGTCCTGGTCACGGCCGGCGGGATCATTCCTGACGACGATATTCCCGCGCTCGAGCAGGCCGGCGTCGCGCGCGTCTTTGGCCCGGGCACGACCATTCGCGAGGTCGGCGACTACATCCGCGGCAACGTCCACCGGCACGAGGAGTGACGGACAGCTCGAGCGTGGCTGACGGAGACGCTCGCCGAACGCGCGCGCAGCGGCGACCGCCGCGCGCTCGCCAAGTTGCTGACCCAGGTCGAGAACCGGACGCCGAAAGGGGAGGAGGCGCTGCGCGTGCTCTACCCGCACGCCGGCCGCGCCCATCTGGTCGGTATCACCGGCGCGCCCGGCTCCGGCAAGTCAACGCTTGTGGCGGCTCTCGTCAGCGAGGCGCGCAAGCCGGATGCGCCAGGTGGCCCACGCCCGGTCGCGGTCATCGCCGTGGACCCATCGTCGCCGATCACGGGCGGCGCGATCCTGGGCGACAGGGTCCGGATGCAGATTCACGCCTCGGATCGCGACGTCTTCATCCGCTCGATGGCGTCGCGCGGTCACGGTGGCGGACTGGCCACGGCCACCGTCGCGGCCGCGGCCGTGCTCGACGCGAGTGGCTTTCCACTGATCCTGATCGAGACGGTGGGCACAGGGCAAAGCGAGGTTGAGGTCGCGGCGATCGCGGACACGACGCTCGTCGTTCAGGCGCCGGAGATGGGCGACGAGGTTCAGGCGATCAAAGCCGGGCTACTCGAGGTGGCCGACATCGTCGTCGTCAACAAGTCCGACCGGCCCGGCGCGGATCGCGCCGCGGCGCAGCTGCGCGCGATGCTGACCGTTGGCGCGCAGCACGATCGCGCGGCAGCGGCCGCCGGTCGGCCGCTGCCCAAGCGGCCGGACGTGATGCTCGCCTCGGCGATGACCGGCGCAGGGGTGCCCAAGCTACTGGCCGCGCTCGACCGCCGCCAGGCGACTGCCAAGTCGCAGAGCTGCGGCAAGCCGCTGCTGAAGCGGGCAGAGGCGCAGGTGTTCGGGATCCTCGCCGAGCGCTTGCGCGCGCGGCTCAACGATGACGCCCACCGCGCTGCGACGGAACGAACCCTGCGCCGCATCGCGCAGCACGAGCTCGACCCGTTCTCTGGCGCGGACGAGCTCCTTGCCGCGCTCAGCGGTTCCGATCGCGCCTGACCAACAGGGTCGGACGACGCGCCGCTAACCTTTGGCCATGGCGATCCAGGAACGTGCTGGTGTGTGGCGCAGGCCTGATGGGCCACGGCATCGCCCAGGTCATGGCGGCGGCCGGCCATCACGTCTCGATCTTCGAGCCGGAGGTGGCGCGCGCAGAGGCCGGACGGGCACGCATTGGCGCGAACCTCGAGCGTTCCGTTGAGAAAGCCCGCATCACCGACGACGAACGTCGCGAGCAGCTCGGACGCATCGCTGTGGCTACATCTCTGCCCGACGCCGCGCGTGCGGCGGAGCTGGTCATCGAGGCCGTCTTCGAGGACGAAAAGGTCAAGCGCGCGCTGTTTGCCGAAGTCGCTGCGGCGGCTCCTGCCACGGCCGTGCTTGCGAGCAATACCAGCTCGATTTCCATCACGCGACTCGCCGCGGCACTGCCGGAAGCACGTCGCGCTCGTTTCGTCGGCATGCACTTCTTCTCGCCCGTGCCGGTCATGCCGCTGATCGAGCTCATCCGCGGGGCGGAGACAGACGACGCGACAGAGGCCTACGTCCGCAGCGTGGCCGCAGAGCTGCACAAGCAGGTCATCGTCTCGAAGGATCGGCCGGGCTTCATCGTCAATCGGATCCTCATGCCCTACCTGGGCGAGGCGATGCGAGCGTACGAGGAGGGACTCGGCAGCGCCGAGGACATCGACACCGGCGCCAAGGTTGGCCTCAATCACCCCATGGGTCCGCTTGAGCTGGCCGACTTCATCGGGCTCGATGTGTGCCTGCACATCATGGAAGTGCTGCACGACGGTTTCGGCGCGCCGCACATGGCACCGCCGCCCATCCTGCGCCAGATGGTCGACGCCGGGCATCTCGGCCAGAAGACCGGGCGCGGCTTCTACACCTACCCGCGCGGTTAGGGTCGTGGTCGCGACCGCGCCGGCCCCCGCCACGGGTGACTTGACGGACGAGGAACGCCTTCTCCAGCAGACGGTGCGCGACTTCGCGGCACGCGAAGTCGCGCCTGGCGCCGCCAAACGTGACGAAGAGGAGCGCTACGACCGCTCGCTCTTCGAGCGCATGGGCGAGCTCGGCCTGACCGCTGTGCCGTTCCCCGAGGAGATTGGCGGCGCCGGCTTCAGCTACCGCGCCTGGACGCTGGTCATGGAAGAGATCGGGTACGCCGACATGGCGCTCGCGGTCTCGCTGTCAGTTCACATCCTGTCGCAGTACCCGGTCATCACCTGGGGCACCGACGAGCAGAAAGCGCGCTGGTTGCCGGACATGCTCACGGGCAAGGACATGGGCGCGTTCGCTCTGACCGAGCCACAGGCAGGCTCCGATGCATCCGCCCTGAAGCTCCGTGCCGTGCGCAACGGGACGGCCAATGAGCCGATTTCATATGCGTTGACCGGCACCAAGATCTGGATCAGCAACTCCGCCCAGGCCGCGCGCTTCGTGGTCTTCGCCGTGACCGATGCGTCGATGGGATCACGCGGCATCACCGCGTTCCTGGTCGACAAGGACACACCCGGTTTCACGCTCGGCGCGCTCGAGCACAAGCTGGGCATCCGTTCCGACTCGACCGGCGAGCTGATCTTCAAGGACGCACAGGTGCCCGCCGACAACCGACTCGGCCTGGAGGGCATGGGCTACAAGATCGCCCTGTCCGCACTGAGCGAGGGGCGCATTTCGATCGCGGCCGCATGCGTCGGCCTTGCCCAGGCGGCACTCGACGCGGCGGCGAAGTACCTGACCGAGCGGCGTGCGTTCGGCGGGCCGCTGTCCGATCAACAGGGATTGCGCTTCATGCTCGCGGAGATGGCCCAGAAGGTGGCCGCGGCCAGAGCGCTGACGCGCGCCGCCGCGGAAGCCAAGGACCGTGGCGAGCCAATCGTCGAGGCGTCGTCGCTGGCCAAATGGACCGCCTCGGACGCCGCGATGAGCGTCACCACGGACGCGGTGCAGCTCTTCGGCGGCAACGGCTACTCACGCGAGTATCCGGTCGAGCGCTTGATGCGCGACGCGAAGGGTGCCCAGATCTACGAAGGCACCAACCAGATCCATCGGCTGATCGTCGCCGAGCAGGTCCTCAAGCGGGTCACTGGCTGATCCGAAAGAGCTGCCGTTCGCCGGGCAGGCCCTTCAGCTCATGGCGTCCGAAATCCTCGAAGGCGAGATCCGTGCCGTCGAGGACGTCGCGCACGGTCGTAGAGACGACGACATCGCCCGCCCCTCCGAGAGCCATCATTCGCGCGACCATGTGCACGACCACCCCGCGTACGTCCCCGGCGCTCATCTCTACCTCGCCGGTCTGAACTGCCGCGCGAATACCGACTTCCAGCGGCGCGATGGCTTCGCTCATTGCCAGTGCGGCGCGCACCGCGGACTCGGCACTATCGAACAGCCCAATGACGCCGTCGCCTGTTGTCTTGACCATTCGGCCTTCGTGCGCCGCGATCGTCCGTTCCGCGATCTTGTTGTGGCCGCTGATGACCTCCTGCCATCGCGTCGGACCCAATGCCACGGCCTGGGCAGTCGAGTCAACGATGTCCGTCATCAACACGGACGCCAACTGTCGCCGGGCGCGCCCATCCGCTTTGGCAAAACCGCGCAGGGCCTCGAAGTCGATCGTGACATATGGCTCGTCGCCGATCACCCAGGCATCGTGGCCGGGCGGGATCTCGAAGATATCGCCGGGCCCGATCTCCAGCTCTATGCCGTCGGACATCTGCACGCGGAGATGGCCGCCGATTGTCATTCCGAAATGGTGCGACTGGCAGTACTGCGTGCCCGCGATCGGCTTCACGTCGACGGACCAGCGCCAGCCGGGCTGCCACGTGATCTTCGCCACGACGCGATCGTCGAGCTCGACCACCTCCACCCGTCCGCGCGGCGTGACGCGGATGTCCTGCGTGTCGTCGAACTTGCGTCGCTGCAGCCTGGCCACGGTCGGCAGTTTAGGGCGGTGTCGGACGTAACATGGCGGCGTGACTGATAACGGCAACCGCCTCGGCGGCTTCAACGGTTCGAATGGGCAGGTCTTTCTCGTTTCGGCGGCGCGGACGCCGATTGGCAAGTTCAACGGCACTCTGGCCGACGTCCCGGCGACGACACTGGGCGGCATCGCGATCCGCGCCGCGGTTGAGCGCGCCGGCGTGCCCACCGACCAGGTTGATGAAGTGCTCATGGGCCAGGTTCTTCAAGCCGGGGTTGGCCAGGCGCCGGCGCGCCAGGCGGCCCTCAAGGGCGGCCTTGCCGATTCAACGAGCGCCACGACCATCAACCGCGTGTGCGGCAGTGGGCTCAAGGCGGTCATGCTCGCCGCGGCAGAGATCCGCGCGGGCGATGCCGAGATCGTCGTCGCCGGTGGCATGGAAAGCATGAATCAAGGCCCGTACCTGATCCCCAAGGCGCGCTTCGGCTACCGCTTGGGCAACGCCGAGCTGATCGACGCGACCGTCCACGACGGCCTGTGGTGCAGCACCGAGTCATGCCACATGGGCACGCACGCCGAGCGCGTGGCGATGAAGAATCAGGTCTCACGCGCCGACCAGGACCAGTTCGCGCTGGAGAGCCACCAGAAGGCGCTCGCGGCAATCGAAGCCGGGCGCTTCCGCGACGAGATCGTGCCGGTCCCCGTCCGCCGTGGTCGCGAGGAGATCTCGTTCGACACTGACGAAGGACCGCGCGCGGACACGTCCCTTGAGGCGCTCGGCCGACTAAAGCCGGTCTTTGCGCTGCCTGACCCTGAGCCCGAGTCTGTCGCGGGCATGCCCGACGGCACAGTCACTGCCGGCAACGCGCCGGGCATCACCGACGGTGCCGCAGCGACAGTCGTGGTCAGCGAGCGCGCCGTGGAGCGCTACGGGCTCAAGCCGCTGGCGCGCATCGTGGGCTACGCCCAGGCAGAGGTGGAGCCAAAGTGGCTGTTCCTGGCGCCGGTCAAGGGCGTCCAGAAGCTGCTGGCCAAGATCGAGATGCCCATCGAGGCGTTCGACCTGGTCGAGATCAACGAGGCCTTCGCGGCGCAGGTCCTGGCCGATGGTCGGGAGCTCGGGTTCGACTGGTCCAAGGTCAATGTCAACGGCGGAGCAATTGCACTCGGCCACCCCATCGGTGCGAGCGGAGCGCGTATCGTGGCCACTCTGTTGCACGAGCTGCGGCGGAGGGAGGGCAGATATGGGCTGGCAACGCTATGCCTGGGCGGCGGTGGATCGGTCGCCATGGCTTTCGAGCGCGTCTAGCGCGATTCGCGGGTACCGAGCGCGGCGCGCGAGCTCTCAACCATGAGCCGGATCGGCGTCGTAACCGATTCGGCCAGCGACCTTGAGCCGGCTGAAGCGGCCGAGCACGGCATCGTCGTCGTCCCGCTTTACGTCACGTTCGGCGCGCGCGAGTTCAAGGCCGGGGTCGACCTGTCCAGCACCGACTTTTGGCGCGAGCTGACTGCGGCCGGGGCCGCGTTCCCGAAGACGGCCGCGGCACCGCCGGGCGCCTTTCGGGAAGCTTTCGAACGGCTCTTCGCCGATGGGGCGGAGGACATCATCTACGTCGGTGTCGGCGCGAAGCTGAGCGCGACCGTTGGCAGTGCCAAGGTCGCCCGCGATGGTCTGCCCGCCGAACGGCAGAAGCACATCCACATCATCGACAGCGCGTCGGCGAGCATGGGCGTGACGCTGCTCGCTGAAATGGCAGTCGACCTGGCCGCCCAGGGCAAGTCGGCGCCGGAGATCGTCGCCGAGATCGAGCGCCGTCGCGCTGACGTCAAGCTGTACGTCGTCCTGGAAACCCTCGAGTATCTGAAGCGTGGAGGGCGCATCAGCCCGGCGCGAGCCGCGATCGGCAATGTCCTGTCGGTCAAGCCGATCATCACCGTCGAGGACGGCATTGTTGAGACGGCCGACCGGCCGCGCACCCGAGGAAAGGCGCGCATTCGCCTGCTGGAGCTGCTCAGCGCCAAGAAGGTCGAGCAGGTCTGGCTGCTGCACGGCGATGCGCAGGGCATGGACGAGTTCGCGGCGGACCTGTCCAAGGCGACTGGCTTCCCACGAGATCAGATGAGTACCCATTTGATCGGCGCATCGGTCGGACCGCACGTCGGTCCGGGCGCCTACGGTGCTGTCGTCCTCCTCGCCCCGGACGGATCTTGACCGGGCGCCTGGCGCGCCTGGTCGTGTGCTTGTTGCTCACGACGGCATTCGTGCCGGCCGCTCCCGTCGCAGCGGACGGTCCTGGCTTCCACCTTGACCAGATCCCGAGCAGCTTCAAACGGCCGACGTATGTCACTGCCAACGGCAACCCGCTGCGCCTGTTCGTGGTCGAACAACGCGGGGTCATAAAGGTCCTGAAGCGCCCTTCGACAGATCAGCCGTGGCAGAACGGCGGCGTCTACCTCGATATTCGGGCGCGCGTCCTGGGCCCGCTCGTCGGCCGTGGCCTGTTGGGTTTGGCCTTCGACCCGAACTTCGCCACTTCGGCAAGTTCTACGTCTTCTACACGCGCAAGCCGGACGGTTTCGTGACGGTGGCCGAGTTCCAAAGGCGCAACAGCCTGCGCGCCAAATCCGGTTCGTGGCGCGAGGTCCTTGTCGTGCCCTACTCGTCGTCCTATCACTTCGGTGGTTGGATCGGCTTTGGGCCCGATGGCTACATGTACATGACCACGGGCGACGGAACGGTGTCGGACGCCGGCCCGCAGGACATGACCAGCCGTCACGGCAAGGTGCTGCGCTTTGACCCTCACAAAGCCGACGGCCAGCCTGGCTTTGCCCCATCCGACAACCCGTACGTGGGCATCGACGGCGACGACCTGATTTGGGCGTCTGGGCTGCGCAACCCGTGGCGCGCGAGCTTCGACACGTCGAGCGGTGCTTTGTGGTTGCCGGACGTGGGCGAGTCGCGCTATGAAGAAATCAACCGGTTCGCTCCGTACACGTCCGGCGCCGGCGCGAACCTGGGTTGGCCATTGTGTGAGGGCACGCAAGCGTACCCAGAGGATGTCGGCGGGCCGCAGCCATGCGCCGCCGCAGGCATGACTGCCCCACTGATCGTGTATCCGCATGCCGATGGAAACTGCTCCGTCATCGGTGGCTACGTCTACCGCGGGGCCGCGCAGCCGGCTCAGGTAGGTCGCTACTTCGTCGGCGACTACTGCACGGGCAACATCTGGAGCATTCCGGCGGACGGCACGTCGACCGATCTGGGCACAGCCCTTGACACGGACCTGCATATCAACTCGTTCGGCACGGACACTTTGGGCGAGCTGTACGTCGTAGGTCACAACGGCACGCTGTGGCACGTGGTCCAGGATTAAAGATGAGCACTCAGCTGATCGGGGAGTCTGTTGGCCCGCATGTCGGCTCCCGTGCTTACGGAGCGGTGGGCCTGCCGGAGTGGGAGACGTAACGCCACATGCGCCGACTTGCGCGAATTGTCGCTTGCTTGATGTTGGTCGCGGCCATGATGCCGGTGGCTCCCGTCGCTGCGGAAGGCCCCGGTTTTCATCTCGAATTGGTCACCAGCGGTTATGGCCGGCCGCTCTACGTCGCCGCCGGCAGCTCCCCGAACCGGCTATACGTTGTCGAGCAGAGGGGTCTGATCAAGGTTCTCAAGCGCGCTTCGGCGACGTCTCCGTGGCAGAAGGCGGGCGTCTTTCTGGACCTGCGCTCGAAGGTGACCGGACCCTTCAGCAGCCGCGGCCTGCTGGGCATGGCATTCGATCCGAACTACGCCAGCAACGGCCTTTTCTTCGTCTTCTACGCGCGCAAAGACGCGAACCCTGATCTCAATGGCGACATCGTCATCGTCGCGTATCACCGCCGAACGAGCACCAGGGCCAAGGCATCGTCGGCGCGCCTCGTTCTTGTAGTCGACCATCCGCAGACATACCACCTTGGCGGTTGGATCGGTTTCGGTCCGGACGGATACATGTACGCGACGATCGGAGACGGGGCTGATGATCCGGCCGTCAACGCTCAGAACATCAACCTCGAGCTCGGTAAGGTGCTGCGCTTCGACGCGCACAAGGCGAATGGCGACACGGGATTCGTGCCAGCCGACAATCCGTTCGTTGGCGTCGACGGCGATGACCTGGTGTGGGCATACGGGTTGCGCCATCCATGGCGCGCCAGCTTCGACAGCCTCACCGGCGATCTGTGGATCGGTGATCCGGGCGAGGTGTCGTGGGAAGAAGTTGATCACTTGGCGCCATACACCGCCGGCAAAGGCGCGAACTTTGGCTGGAGTCTGTGCGAGGGCAGCCACGCCTTCCCACCTTCCGAATTGGGACCTGCGTCGTGCGATCAGCCAACGACAACCCCGCCAACGATTGAATTCAGTCACGACGACGGCCACTGTTCGGTCATCGGCGGGTTCGTGTACCGCGGCACGGCTCAACCGGCGCTCGTGGGTCGCTACTTCTTCGGCGATTACTGCACCGGCTCGATCTGGGCCGTGCCCACCGCCGTCGCGCTGAGCGACGCGCTGCCTGAGCCACTCGTGACCGGCAAGCTGATCACGTCCTTCGGCCAAGGGCCGGGCGGCGAGATCTACATGACGTCCCTGGACGGTTCGCTATGGCACGTGGTCCAGGATTAGGCGGCGAGCGGCCCTTGGGATAGTGACCTCCGGCCCATCCCGACTGCCACCTTTGCGGATGTAGACTTCGGACGCTTTTTGAGAAGGCCCACAGTGCTCCCGGGCCCTCGACCGACTACCTTCCTGGAGGATCTCGATCCAGATGACCACCGAGCGAGCCGCGCCGGCCATCAATCCTTGGCACGTCGCGCAACAGCAGTTCGACCAGGCTGCTGAACGACTCAACCTAGACCCCGGCCTGCGCCAGGTACTGCGCTGGCCGCGACGCGAGCTGCACGTCCACTTCCCGGTGAAGATGGATGACGGCTCAGTCCGCGTCTTCGAGGGCTATCGCGTACAGCACAACCTGGGCCGCGGCCCGGCCAAGGGTGGCATCCGCTACCACCAGGACGTGAGCATCGACGAGGTCAAGGCGCTCGCGATGTGGATGACCTGGAAATGCGCGGTCGTTGGCATTCCCTTCGGCGGCGGCAAGGGCGGCGTGATCGTCGACCCCAAGAAGCTTTCGCGGCGCGAGCTCGAGAACCTGACCCGTCGTTTCGCGACGGAGATCGAGGTGCTCATCGGGCCTGAGCGCGACATCCCCGCCCCGGACGTCAACACCAACGCCCAGACGATGGCCTGGATCATGGACACGTACTCCATGCACATGGGCTACACCGTCCCCGGCGTCGTGACCGGCAAGCCCATCTCGCTCGGCGGCTCAGAGGGCCGCAACGAGGCCACCGCGCGTGGCACGGTCTTCTGTGTCGTCGAGGCGGCGCGCCACCTGGGCATGGATCTGAAGCAGGCGACAGTTGTCGTCCAGGGCTTCGGCAATGCCGGGTCTATCGCCGCGCAGCTGATGGAGAAGGAAGGCTCGAAGATCCTCGCCGTCTCCGACTCGACTGCCGGCATCTACAACCCCAACGGCCTGGACATCTCGCGCGTCGTCGCGTGGAAGGCCGAGCACGGCACGGTCGCCGGTTTCCCCGGCGCACAGGCCAAGACCAACCCGGAAGTGCTCGAGATCGAGTGCGACGTGCTCATCCCGGCCGCGCTCGAGAATCAGATCACGGCCGCCAACGCCGAGCGGATCCACGCCAAGATCGTCGCCGAGGCCGCCAACGGCCCCACGACGCCCGACGCGGACGAGATCCTCTACCGGCGCGGCATCTTCCTCATCCCCGACATCCTGTGCAACGCCGGCGGCGTGACCGTCTCGTACTTCGAGTGGGTCCAGGACCTCAACCGCGACCATTGGAGCGAAGAGGTCGTCAACGGCAAGCTGCACGAGATCATGACCAAGGCCTTCGGCGAGACCCTGGAAATTGCCGAGCGCGAGCAGGTCCACATGCGCATGGCCGCCTACCTGCTGGCCGTCCAGCGCGTGGCCGACGCCACCGCAATGCGCGGCCTCTATCCGTAATCCGGACGGCGGAAAACGAATTTGGCACGGGCCGGCGGTAACGCCGGCCCGTAGCGTTTGCGGCGGACGTAGCGGCAGATGAGCGAGCGACGGTACGGGGCACAGTCAATGACCGCGCCGCTGCGCGAAGTGCTTCTGCGCGCGCCGGGGCCGTCGTTTGGGCGGGCGTTCGACGACCCCGCCCACGGCTTTCTCCATGCCGTTGACTCTGAGCTCGCGCAGCGCCAGCACGCAGCGCTCGCGGAGCTGCTCACCGGACTGGGCGTAGATGTCCAGCTCCTGGGCGACGAGGGTCTCGGGCCGGATTTGGTCTATGTCTTCGACCCTCTGCTGGTCACCGATCGAGGCGCAGTGCCGCTACGGCCGGGCAAGATCACGCGCCGTGGCGAGGAGGCTGCGCTCGAACGCTGGACGGTCGCCGCCGGCATTCCGACGCTCGCTCGAATTGAGCCGCCCGGGACCGTCGAGGGCGGTGACACGTTCTGGTTGAGGCCGGATCTGCTGTGCGTAGGGCGCTCGCTTCGGACGAACGCCGCGGGGATTGATCAGCTCGCCAGCATCGTCGGTGGCCGCGTCGAGGTATTCGACCTGCCCTGGTGGCACGGCCCGTCAGAGGTGCTCCACCTGCTCAGCGTCATCTCGCCCGTGGCCGACGACCTCGCCGTCGTGTTTCAGCCACTGCTCCCCGTTGGCCTGCACGATCTGCTCGGCGACCTGGGCATTCGCACGCTCGCCGTCACGGAGCAGGAGTTCGGGACGCTCGGCTGCAATGTTCTCGCCGTGCGTCCCGGCGTCGTCATCGTCGCCGACGGCAATCCGCTCATCAGCAGCGCGCTTGCCGCGGCCGGGTGCGAGGTCCACACCTTCGCGGCGAGCGAGATCGGGCTCAACGGCAGTGGCGGCCCAACGTGTCTGACACGGCCGGTATTGCGCGAGTACTGACCGCTGTCCATTTCCGTATCGCCTCCAGCATTACCGGAGCAGGAGCAAAGTCGCTAGCGCGCCTCCCGCGCCGTTGGCAGGCCCTCGACGGCCGGGACAAACGCGCGCGGCGCTTCGTGGCATCGCCTCGAGCGATATCCAGTCGACAGCGGTGGCTGTCGGCGACAAACGGAAGCGCTGGGCAGCGGCAGCCCCGTCGGTAATGCTGGAGGCGATATCGCCGGCCCGGCGCGTCGGCAGTTCGGCCACAGCCACGCTCCCGGCGCAAGCCACGCCATGAAGCGGTGCTACGCTCAGTGGCGATGCTCGATCACGAAGAACAGTTCCTGTTCAAGGAGGAGATCCTCCACCTCGCCACTGCCCTGGGTGACGGGGCCATGCTCGACAACGTCGAGGACCTGCTGACCGACGTCATCACCAGCCCGCGCTTCGACTCGGAGGTCTTCACCCTCGAACGCAGCCTGCAGGTCATGCTCGGCGCCCGGGCGGGAACCACGCTCGTCGGCCTGCTGACCGTGACCCCCGACGTTTTCGACCAGGTCGCGGAGGTGCGCATCGCGCCGGAGGTCCACGAGCGCCTCGTGGCATGGCGCGCGCGCTTCGGCCTGGCGATCGACAACGCGCTCAACTTCCTGAACAACCCCGACGGCATCCAGGGCCACAACTTCTCGACCCAGATCGCCCACGTCGACGATCGTCGCGTTCTTCAGGGCCGCCTAACTCTCGTGCGCTACAACAACGAGCCGCAGTTCTTCGTTGCCGACGCGGCCGTGTTCTACGGGCTGATCGCGGACGTGCTCGACCGCCTTGTTCCGCAGACCGACGATGAGACGATCGATCCGGAGACGCTGACGCGGATAAAGGACGCCATCGCCGTGATCGAGCGCAAGCAGGCCGCGCGCGATCGTTCGTAGATTGGTCGGTGACCCCGACCATCGTATGAAGCCTGGCTGCAACCATTAGTACGGGTTTCCTCTGCGAAAGGGGCATACCGACGCACGGTGCAGCCGGGCACCATTTCCCCGATGGCAAGTCGTGTTGCCCGTTTCGGCCTTCCTGTCTCCGTCGCCCTGAGCATGCTTGGCCTGCTGCTGGCCACGGTGCAGCCGGTCGCGGCCGCTGAGCCGGCGGGTTTCGAGTACTTCCACACGTACGCCGAGAACGAACAGATCATCGACAACGTCGTGGCCGCGCACCCCAACATCGCCCAGAAATTCTCGATCGGCCGCAGCTACGAAGGCCGGCAGATCTGGGCCATCAAGCTGACCCAGAACGTCAGCGGCGGGACCAACGGCAAGCCCGAAGTGATGATCAACGGCCTGATGCACGCGCGCGAGCGAGCCTCGAACGAGCTCGCGCTGTACATGCTCCAGGTCCTGGGCAACAACTACGGCCTGGCGGGCACGCTCGGCGCGAAAGTGACCAAGATCCTCAACACGACCGTCGTGTACGTCATCCCGATGATGAATCCGGACGGTGCGGAGTTCGACATGTCCGGCGGCAGATGGCACAAGTGGCGCAAGAACCGCCAGCCCACGCCGGACCCGCGCTACGTTGGCATCGACCTCAACCGCCAGTTCGGCTACACGTGGAACTGCTGTGCGGCAGGCGCGAGCACGAAGCCGTCGAGCGACTACTACCAGGGTCCGTCCGCGTTCTACACGCCCGAGGACCAGGCCTATCGCGACTTCGTCAACAGCCGCGTGGTCAATGGCAAATCGAAGATCACGGAGATCCTCAGCCTCCACTCCGCAGCCCGCGAAGTGCTCTGGCCGTACTCGTACACCCGGACGGATGTGCCGTCGGACATGACCGCCGACGACCATGCCGCGTTCGTTGCCCTGGGCAAGGGCATTGCCAGCCGCGACGGCTACAAACCTCAGCAGGGCAGCGACCTGTACATCGTCAGTGGCGATCAGGATGACTGGGCCTACGGCGCGCATGGCATCTTCGCCATCACGATCGAGCTGCCCAAGGGCGCGGCTCAGCGCTATTACCCCTCGCATTCGGAAGTCAACAAGTTCAACAGCCAGAACCTGAACGCCGTGTTGTGGTCGCTGCAGCAGGCGGGATGCCCGTATGCGGCCGCTGGCCTGGGCGGCAAGTACTGTGGCAACGAGTCCAATCAGCAGTATTACTCGCAGTCGGTCTACAACCCAGACGCGGTTCACCCGCAGCAGACCAATTGCTGGTGCGCGGTTGCGTCATCGCAGGCGCTCATCGAGTCGATCAATGCGGCGAACTCCGTTGCGCAGACGGACGTGAACGACTACATGACCGCGCACGACAAGAACGACTGGACCGACCCCACCTTCAGCAGCTACATGAAGTGCACCGGCGGCGTGCCCAGCCCGGCCTACGCTCACGATGCCCGCGGCATGGCCTGGGCGCTGTGGCACTTCGCGACGCCCGATCAGAGCGTCGGTTTCAGCGACTACGAGGGCTCGTCGCAATCGACCATGAACTGGCGGATCGTGCGTGGCATTCGCGCCACCGGCGACCCGGTCGGCGTGATCGTTGTGCACGGTCAGACACGCAATCCTGGCCGTGGGCTACCAGACCGTGCTCGATCCGCTCAACGATGGCGGACAGCCCAACAAGATCCTGGGCATCCGCGTTTGGGACCCGTGGTACAACGCCGGCTTCGGCAACTGGTCGGGCTGGCCGGCGGGCGGCTTTGCGCCCAACTCGTACGTCGCGCTGAGTGATTGGAACACCAAGTACTTCACCGACGATCACAACGAAGGGCCGTACTTTGCCGGCCAGTACGTGATCGTCGCCCAGTCCTCTGTTGCCGAGCCACCGTCCGACACGCCCGCGCAGAGCTACGGCGACTACCAATACGCTCAATCCGCGGGCGGTGGACCAGGCGCGACTCCCACGCCCAGTCCCACCGATTCGCCATCTCCCACCGATAGCCCGTCGCCTTCGAGCTTTGGCGCGCAGGCTCTGGACTTCTCGCCAACCGCGAGTTCGACTATCGCAACGGCCGTGTCGGCCGGACTTGGCGCGCACGGGTTGCTGGGCGATCCTGAGCTCGGCAACCTGCCCGCTGGCTACACGATCGGCACAAGCGTGCACGTGCGCTCGCTCGTCGGGGGTGTGCCGTCGTACGACCTGGTCGAGCTGCGCGTGAACGGTTTGACACGCGCCGTCGCGCTGGTCGACGAGGTCGCGGGCGGCTACATCTTTGGCGAGCTGCGCGCGACCACCAGCGGCTTCCGTCTGCCAACACCCGACCAGCTCGCCGGCGCACTGGCGGCCAACGGGCTGCATGGCGCGCCATCCCTGACCTGGACGTGGACTGACGACCCGGCCGCGCCACCGCCGTTCGCACCGTTCCTGACCGGTACGGACAGCGCCGGGCGGACCGCGTTTGTCACACCTGCCGGCGTCAGCGAGCAGCTGCCCGTCACCAACGGAGTCACGCCGGCCGGCAACTGATCTCGCGCGGCGCGCAATTCAGACCTGTCCTCGGCTGATATACCTCTGGCCGTGGACGGTCCCGACAGCCTGCTCGCCACGGCCCGACGCGCCACTGCCGCCGATCTCGATGCGCTCGTCGAGTCGCTGACGCTGGCTTTTGCGCACGATCCCGTGTGGCGACCAACGCTGGCTCGACGGCCCGGTGATCAGGTTGTCATGGAGCGCTTCTGGCGAGCGGTAACAAGTTCGACCGTGCGCTACGAATGGGTCTGGATGCTCGATCACGCGGCCGCAGTCACTGTCTGGATCCCACCGAACCGCGTCGAGTTGTCAGAGGAAGACGAGCACGCGTTCCTCGACTTTGTCCGCGATGAGCTCGGCGTGGCGCGGCTCAACGTCGTCCGTGCCGTCTTCGATGCCTTCGGTAGAACGCGACCCACGCAACCCCATTTCTATCTCAGCCTGCTTGGCACACACCCGGATTGGCGCGGCCACGGTCTTGGCATCGGTTTGCTGCGCGCCAACCTTGAGCTGATCGACAAACTGGAACAGCCCACGTACCTGGAGTCGTCCAACCCCAGCAACGACGCGCGCTACCAGTCAGTGGGCTACAGGCCGATCCAGAAATTCGAGCTACCGGCCGGTCAGGTCGTGACCGGCATGTGGCGCGACGCTCCGGCGACACGCTGATGCGCCAGCTGTATCTGGCCGCGACGGGCATGAACCGCGGCAAGACGACCGTCGCCCTTGGTCTGCTGGCGGCGCTCGCCGAGCGCAAGCTCGACGTCGGCTTCACCAAGCCGGTCGGCCAGCGTTACGCCATCGTCGACGAGCAGCCCGCGGACGAGGACGCGATCCTGATGCGCTCCGCACTGGGCCTGTCCGACGCGTTGTCGGTCATGAGTCCGGTGCATATCCCGCGCGGCTTCACCAAGGCGTACATCCGCGGCGAGGTGACACCGGACTTGAGCGCCCGTATCCGTCGGGCGCATCAAACCCTCGCCGGCGTCCACGACCTGCTCCTGATCGAGGGCACTGGTCACGCCGGCGTCGGCTCGGTCGTCGGGCTCTCGAACGCGCAGGTCGCGCGCATGCTCAGGGCGCCCGCGGCGATCGTGGCGGAGGCGGGAGTCGGGCGTCCGATCGACGAGATCGTGCTCAACCGGGCGCTCTTCGCCCGCCACGGCGTGGAGGTCGTTGGCGCGATCATCAACAAGGTCAACGCCGAGGAGCACCCGACACTGCCGGACGTGCTGCGCGACGGGCTGGCGCGGCACGGCATCGAGCTGCTCGGGCTGCTGCCTTATCGGCCGCTGCTCTCGAACCCGACGCTGGCCATGCTCGTCGAGCAGATGCCGGGCGAGCAGCTCAGCGACACAGACGACCTGGATCGCGTCATCCAGCACGTTGCCATCGGCGCGATGCAGCCACGCCACCTGATCGAGCGCGTCGGGCCGGGATCACTCTTGATCGTGCCCGGCGATCGGACGGACGTCATTCACGCGGTCGTCGCGGCCAATCGCGCGGCGCGTGAACGAGGCGATCGGCGGCGCATCTTCGCGCGGCGACAGCAGGTCTTTGGGCGCGCCACTGACGATGAGAGCTCTGCGGAGCTGGCCGGACTGGTGTTGACCGGCGGCTACCGGCCGCGACCGCGTGATCTCGAGGCAATTCGCAGCGAGCGGCTCTTTGCCATGCTCGTTGACACGGACACATACGAGGCGGCCTCACGCGTCCACGATCTGCTCGTCAAGACCCATCCGGCCGACCGGCAGAAGATCGAGCTCACCCGTCAGCTGATCAGCGAGCACCTCGACATCGACCACATCCTGTCGCGCTTCACCGAGCCGGGTTCGCCGCCGTCGCGGCCGACCAGACGGCACCACCTCGCTGCCCGTCCGAACCATCCGCAGCCTTGGCTCACGGATCACGCGTCTGCCCGGAAGGCTCGGCCAATGACCTGCCTGAACCCGACCGACTAGCCGCCGACCTGCAGGGGTTGGCAGTCGATCAGGCGCGCTGACGGGAACCTGACGGCGAGACTGGCGAGGGCGCGGGTCGATCCAGGATGGTTAGCTCTTCGAGCGAGTCGGCGTCGGCGATGCTCACGTAGTCGGGCTTGCCCAGCGTGGCGGGCGCGAGGGCCTCGAGCATGAGCTCGCGCAGTCTGTCGGCCGACCGTTCGCCATCAGCCGCCGCAGACTTCGCCGTCTGCAGCGCGCGGTATAGAGCTGGAGCCTGAGCGCGCTCCTCGGGGGTCAGGTAGCGGTTGCGCGAGGAAAGCGCGAGGCCGTCGGGCTCGCGGACGGTCGGGCAGACGACGATCTCAACGGGCAGCGCGAGGTCGCGCGTGAAGCGCCGGATGACGACCGACTGCTGGCCGTCCTTCTGGCCGAAGTAAGCACGATCTGGCTCGACCATCGTGAACAGCTTGGCCACGACGGTCGCGACCCCGCGGAAGTGGCCGGGACGGGCCGCGCCCTCGAGCACCTCGCCCAGTTTGCCGACGTCGACGAACGTGGAGTCGCCGGGTGGGTACATCTCGTCGACGCTGGGCACGAACACCAGGTCGACGCCAAGCGATTCGAAGGTCGCCAGGTCAGTCGACTTCGTCGCGCGGGTAACGGTTGAAGTCCTCGTTCGGCCCGAACTGGGTCGGGTTGACGAAGATGCTCGCGACGACTGAGTCGCTGCCCGCGCGTGCCGCGTTGACGAGCGAGGCATGGCCTTCGTGGAGCGCGCCCATCGTCGGCACCAAGCCGACGACTCCCGGCAGTGCCGCGCGCTCCTCGCGCAGCTGCGCAACCGTGCGTACGACGTTCACGAGACGCCTTCCGATTTGAAATCGGCGCTTGCCGGCACCACCGCAGCGCATTCGGGCGATTTGGCGTGCGAGCCAGTCGACTTTCGACTTGACATCGAATCTTGTACGCGATCGCGGCGGAAAGGAGCTCTGGCGCGGGTCACGTGCCGATATGAAATCGGTAGTTGCTCCAACCGCTCCAACCGCCCACGGGCCGCCGGCTAGAGGTCGCGGTCGAGGGGGAGCGTGTCCGCGCTGGCAAGAACCTCCGCGGCCGGCCGATCGAGCACGCCACCACCCAGCACTTCCTCGAGCACGGCGGCGTCCATCGATGTCGAATTGGCTGCAGTCGGAAATTCGCCCGACCCGACGTCCGTGGCGTACGCGGTGATCGCGTCCTTCATGCGATCGGCGAGGTGCTCGTACTGCTTGGCGTGCTTGGGAATGAAGCCGTACGTCAGGCCGAGCAGGTCCGTGATGACCTGCACTTGGCCCGAGCAGCCGGCACCGGCGCCGATGCCGATCGTAGGGATCTTCAGCCGCTCGGTGATCGCCGCGGCCAGCTCGGTCGGGACCAGCTCCAGCACGACCGCGAACGCGCCGGCCTCCTGCACCGCGAAGGCGTCGGCCAGCAGCCGGCGCGCGGACTCGATCGTCTTGCCCTGCACGCGGTGCCCGCCAAGGCCGTTGACCGACTGAGGCGTCAAGCCGATATGGCCCATGACCGGAATCCCGCTGCGCACGATCTCCTCGATTGTGCGCGCGCTGCGCACGCCGCCCTCGAGCTTGACGGCCTGTGCGCCGCCTTCGCTGATGAAGCGGCCGGCGTTGGCGAGGGTAGTGTCGTGGTTGACGCCGTAGCTAAGGAAAGGCATGTCGCCAACGACGAGCGAGTGCCGAGTGCCGCGGACGACGGCCTTGGTGTGATGGAGCATGTCGTCCATCGTCACGCGGACTTCTCCCTCGTAGCCGAGCATGACAGTCCCGACCGAGTCGCCCACGAGGATCATCGGGATGCCCGCTTCGTCGACGATGCGCGCCGTCGGGTAGTCGTACGCGGTCAGCATCGGGATGCGCTTGCCCTCGGCATGCATCTTGGCGATGTCCGCGACAGTGATGCGGCGGACCGGCTTGCCGTCGGCGGCGGGTGCGGGCTGCGATGTTGCGCTCATGTGGCTGCCAATTCTGCACCCGCTGCGCCGCGTGCGGCGCGCGTCGCCACTACGCGATCCCACAGACGATCCGCGACCTGGCGCTTGCTCATCAGCGGCCATTGCTCGTCCGTGCCGCCGGGGACGACCAAAGTGACGCGGTTCGTGTCTGTCCCAAAGCCACTGCCTGCCTCTGCCACATCATTCGCCACGAGCAGATCCACGCCCTTGCGCGCTGCCTTGTCGCGTGCACGGGCCAGCGATCCCGTCTCTGCGGCAAACCCGACCATCACCGGCGGCGCCGCGAAACCCCGGGCCACTGACACGGCCTCTGCCAGGATGTCGCTCGTCGGCTCGAGCTCCAGCGTCAGCCCCGATCCATCGCGGGCGATCTTGCCCTCCGCCACCGTGCGCGGTCGAAAGTCGGCCACCGCGGCGGCCATCACCAACGCGTCCGCGTCGCGCAGCGCAGTCGAGCACTGCCAGCCGCATCTCCGCCGCGCTGGGCGCGTGAACGAGGTTCGCTTCCTCAGGCAGCCGCACGGTCGTCATGCCGTGGATGAGCGTGACGTCAGCGCCGCGATCCAGCGCCGCCTGCGCGATCGCGACACCCATCTTGCCCGTTGAGCGGTTGCCGATGTAGCGCACCGGATCGATCGGTTCGGCGGTGCCGCCGGCGGTCACGACGACGCGCCAGCCCGCCAGATCCAGGGTCGGCTCGGCGACCACAACAGGTGGTCGCAGCGAAACATCCGGCTCTCTGATCGGCTTGCCCTCGAGCGCCCGACCAACCGCGCTCAGGATCGCCGCGGGCTCCGCCAGCCTGCCCTGGCCGACCGCGCCCGACGCCAGCGAGCCGATCTCCGGCTCCACGATCGTGTAGCCCCACGACGCGAGCTTCTCGACATTGGCCCGTGTCGCCGGATGGGCATACATGTCGCCATCCATCGCCGGAGCAACGACGACCGGCGCGGCGGACGCGAGGCACGTGACCGTGATCACGTCGCCCGCAAGTCCGGCAGCCATCGATGCCAGCCAGTGGGCCGTGGCCGGCGCGACGAGGATCAGGTCGGCCGTGTCGGCGGCGACGATGTGCGCGATGCGCTGGTCGGGCAGCAGCTCGAGCGGGTCCGTCATCGGCCGTCGGCGCGTCAGCGTCTGCAGCGTCAGCGGCCCGATGAACTGTTGCGCCGTGTGCGACATGAGCACCTGCACATCCGCGCCCGCGGCGGTCAGCGCGCGGGCCAGCTCGGCCGACTTGTACGCCGCGATCGAGCCCGTCACGCCGAGCAGGATCAGCCGACCCTCGAGCGGACCGGCGCTCACGAAAACGCCACCGACTTCACGCCTGGGCGACCGACTCGGTGCGTCGGACCTCCGCATGGAAGAGGGCCAGCCCGCGCAGCGTGAGCAGCGGATCGATCAGGTCCACGCCGGGGATCGCGTTGGCCCAGCCCGCCTGTGACAACCCGCCGGTCAGGATGACCTTCGGCGTGGCGGGCGAGTCGAGCGCGAGCTCGCGGGTAATGGCTCGGACGAGCTCACCGACGAGACCGATGTAGCCGATCACCGCGCCGCTCTGGATGGCGCTGACCGTGTCGCGGCCCACCGCGCGCGGCGGCATGACGAGTGCCACTCTTGGCAGCTTTGCCGTCTTGGCCGCGAGCGCGTCGAGGCCCAGCTCAAGGCCCGGCGCGAGCGCGCCGCCGATGTACGCGCCGTCCGCGGAGACCACGTCGAAGTTGGTGGCGGTGCCGAAGTCGACGACGATCGCCGGCGCGCCGTGGAGGCGCAGCGCGGCATAAGCGTTGATGAGTCGGTCGGCGCCTGCCTCTGCCGGTCGGTCGATGCGGACCGGGATGGGCACGGTCGTCGAATCGGCGATCAGGAGCGGGATGCCGTAGCTTGCCGCGACATGGACGAGCGTCGTCGTCACTGCCGGCACCACGCTCGCAAGCACGATCTCCTCGACGTCCGCGAGAGCCGCGCCGTCCAGCGCGAGCAGCTCGTTGAGCGCTATCTCCAGCTCATCCGCGGTAGCCGTCGGCCGCGTCGCGGCGCGGCGTGACGAGACGACGTCGCCGCCCCCGACGATGCCCACGGTGACATTGGTGTTACCCACGTCAACTGCCACGATCACGCGCTCGATCATACGCGGGCGTGGGTTCACCTACGGAGGCATTGCCGATTTGGGGCACGCAGCATCACACTGGGTGCTGTGGCTGATATCGGCGAGCTGGTTGCCAGCTACCGGCTGACCGAGCTAATCGGTGGCGGCGGCATGGGCACCATTTATCGTGCTCACGACGAGCGCCTGCAGCGCGACGTGGCGCTCAAGTTGCTCGCGCCGCAACTGTCCGAGGATGCTTCATTCCGGGCGCGTTTCGAGCGCGAGGCGCGCATTGCCGGCGGCCTTCGCCACCCGAACATCGTGCCCGTCTTCGACGCGGGCGAGTGGAATGGTCAGCTCTACCTCGCGATGATGCTCGTCGAGGGGCCCGATCTGGCCAAGGTCATTAAGCGCGACGCGCCGCTTGCGCTGGCTCGCGTGACGGGAATCGTCGAACAGGTCGCGAGCGCGCTCGATGCCGCGCACGCTCACGGCATCGTCCATCGCGATGTCAAGCCAGGCAACGTTCTGCTTCTCGAGCACGGCGCACCCGACGGCGACGACTATGCCTATCTGGCCGACTTCGGGCTGACTCGCTCGACAGGGTTGACCCAGATGACGCGCGCGGGGACCTTTCTGGGCACTCTCGACTACATCGCTCCCGAGCAGCTCGAGGGCGACCACGTCGACGGCCGCGCAGACCAATACTCGCTCGCGTGCACGGTCTTCGAGACGCTCAGCGCGACGCCGCCCTTCCACCGCGAGAGCGAGCTGGCTCTCATAAGCGCACACCTATATTCCCCGCCGCCGCTGCTCTCCGATGTACGCCCCGACCTACCTCCCGGAGTGGGCCTCGTCATCGCGCGGGCGATGGCCAAGGATCCTGCGGCGCGCTACCAGAGCTGCGGCGCCTTCGCCGACGCGATCGAACAGGCGACGACCGGCGCCGCCCCAGGCGCGGCGACGACGGTCGCAGCCTCAGCCATGGCGGCCACCGTCGCTGCCTCTGACGCGGCGACCATCGCCGCCTTAGCAGGTGAGCCCACCGTCGTGAGTGCGGCGCCGCCCGCGCCCCCCGCGCCACCCAATCAAGGCGTCGTCTTGGGCGGCGCACCTCGTGCGCCAAAGGGCGACAACAGCCGACCTCTGGCCATCGCCCTCGCCGTCGTCCTGCTCGTCGTACTGATCGGTATTAGCGCGGTGCTGGCGATCAACCTCCTGGGTTCGCAACCGTCGACCCAGGCACCGGGTACAGGCGCCCTGCCGACCCAGTTCGTCGCAGGTGCGCCGAGCACTCAACCGACGGACCAGGTCACGGGCGTGCCCACGAACGCGGTCCTCGTTCCGACCTTGCCTCCTACCCAGCCGCCCATCCCGGGCTTGACACTGCCTCCCGTCCCGTGGGCGATCTTGATCAGCGCCTCGGCAACCTCAGTACCTGTCAGTCAGCCAGTGACCATCCGGGTGGTCGTCAATGCAGACGTGGCAAGCGCGGGTTTTGTCATAGAGATATCAAACCTGTCTACTGGCAAGACATTCAACATGTGCAGTTCCGGGACGACGTGTCAGACGGTCGGCGCATCCGGCGTGCCCCGGATCACGACGTACCTGGCCACAGTCGGTCCGCCCGGTGGACCCGCTGTCGCTCAGGCCACAACAACAGTGATCTGGTCTTCGGTTCCGGCAACACCGACCGCATCGGTGTCGCCGCCCGTCACGCCCACACCCCCGGGCGGTGTTGGTGTGACCCTTGCCGCCGGCAGTTGGAGCGTCGTTCACACTCTCAGCGGGGTGGTGTACGGCAGTCCCGACTATCAGCCGACGACCATTTCTCGGACGTACACGCTCTCGACCTACAGCTGCCTCACCGATTCCGACTGCACCGACAAATTCCTTACCAACGACGGCATCACGGTGGTCTACCACTGGAACGGCAGCTCGTTCCACTACGGCCCCAGAACGTACAACCAAGGGCACACCTGTTCGGGCAGCAGCGGTGCCTACACGGTCAGTCAGGAAGTGGACGTCAGCCCGGTGGGTTGGGATGGCGTAAGTCCCATCAGCCAGATGGCGGGACAAATGAGACTCACCGGCACGGCCACACCGTCGGGCACGGTCCTCGGGTGCTCTGATTGGCAGCTTTTGTACAACACCGATATCAGCCATCTCTGATCAGTTGAGGCGCAGCCGTTGCTAGGGCGCCATCGTGGCCCGGAGCCGATGCGAATCTGGCTTACGCACGCGAGTCGGGCTGCGCTAACATCGCGCGGTCCGAGCGCCGGGAGTGTCCTCCGGCGTGCGACGTAAGGCGATTTGAGGAGGAGCGTGTCGCTCGAGCCGCCCGCGAAGTTCTTCGTGAATAGCGGGCTTGTCTCGAGTCCGACAGATATCTACAACCTCCTGCGCCCGCTCCTCAAGCAGACTGTCTCGTACCGCTACTTCCGCGGTCAGCAGATGGTTTCCAGCGGCACCGGCTGGGTCGAACGCATCGTCGTCGACCGCCCAGAGGTGTCGACCTTCTTCACCCCCCTCTCGATCTGTTTGAACATCGATTCGTTCGAGCATCTCGAATTCGAGACGCGGCCCGATCAACTCATCGTCTACACCCTGGTGCAGACAGACGAGCGCATCGTGGTCGAGTTCGCGCCCGTCGGCCGGGGAGATGCCGACGAGCCCGAGCAACAGCGTCTCGAATTTCCCGACTCGGCGGACTACGTCCAGATGGAGCTCAGCACGCTCGAGAGCGGCGATGGCTCCGATCAGGCCGGGGAGGGTTCCGAAGGGAGCTGAGCGGCCGTTGAATCGGTCGCGGCGGGAGAGGGTTGGGCTCGTCTAGCTGCAGCGGGCCCAGAGAGGGAGGTAGAGGAGGGGATGGAAGCTATCGCTTCCTTCTTTAAGTTCGGCGAGCGCGATACAACGCTCAGGACTGAGTTAAAGGCGGGCGTCGCCACGTTCATGGTGATGGTCTACATCGTCGCCGTGAACCCGCAGATCCTGAGTGCCGCGCTACCACCGGGGTCTGACACCCAGGCGTTCCTCGTCGCGGCCGCGGCGGCAACCGCGCTCGTGGCGGGCGTCATGACCATCCTGATGGGCCTGTTCGCCAACTACCCGCTGGCGATCGCGGCAGGTCTGGGCATCAACGGCATCGTTGCCTTCGGCCTCGCCCTTGGAGCAGGGCTTGGTCTTGCCGGCGCGATGGGCGTCATCGTCTGGGAAGGCATTGTCGTCCTGGTCCTCGTGGTGATCGGCCTGCGCGAGGCGATCATGAACGCCGTACCGATCGCGCTCAAGCGTGCCATCGGTGTCGGCATCGGACTCTTCATCCTGTTCATCGGCTTCGTCGACGGCGGCCTCATCATCCGCCCCGATAGCGGACCGGTCCCCGTTGCGTTCGTCTTTCCCAACAGCTGGGCGACATGGCTGACCGTCATCGGACTTGCGATCACGATCGTCCTGTACGCGCGCAAGGTGCCAGCCGCGCTGGTCATCAGCATCGTCATCACGTCCGTGATCGCCCTGGTCGTTGGCGTTACGACGGTCCCGGCGAACTTGATCCAGGCGCCGAACTTCTCGACCCTGGGCCAGTTCGACCTGACCACCGTGTTCAGCACGCTCGGCATCCTGGGCGCGATCCTGACCATCTTCAGCCTCATGCTGACCGACTTCTTCGACACGATGGGTACGGCCACGGCGATTGCCGAGCAGGCCGGACTCGCGACCGAAGACGGCAAGGTGCCCGACATCGGGCGCGTGCTGCTGGTCGACAGCGTCGCTGCCATCGCCGGCGGCGCGGCGGGCATCAGCTCGAACACGACCTACATCGAGAGCGCGGCCGGCGTCGCCGAGGGTGGCCGGACCGGCTTCACCTCGATCGTCATCGGCGTTCTCTTCCTGTTCATGATCATCCTGTCGCCGCTCGTGGCGCTGGTCCCGCCCCAGGCGACCTCACCGGTGCTGATCCTGGTCGGCTTCCTGATGTGCTCGCTCATCAAGGACATCGACTTCTCGAGCTTCGAGGACGGCTTCCCGGCGCTGCTCGGCCTGATCCTGATGCCGCTCACGTTCAGCATCACCGTCGGCATCGGCGCGGCCTTCGTCGCGTTCGTGTTCATCAAGATCGTCCTGGGCAAGTGGTCGCAGATTCACCCGCTCATGTGGGTTGTCGCGATCGGCTTCGCCATCTACTTCGGTCAGGCGGCGATCCAGTCGATACTGCCCAAGTAGCGCCGCGGGTGGCTGCGCTCACCCGCCAATAACTCGAACCTCAGGCCGGGCCCGGCTGCACCGGGCCCGGCATTTCATTTCAAGCGCTTTCTTCGCAGTCGGCCGCCGGCCGCTGCTGCGCGCTACTCGCAACCGTCGGCTCTACGAGCCGCAGGTCGCGCTTCGCTTGCCTCGTTCTTGCTTCGCAGTCGGCCGCCGGCCGCTGCTGCGCGCTACTCGCAACCGTCGGCTCTACGAGCCGCAGGTCGCGCTTCGCTTGCACCGCGTAGCATTCCGGCCGTGTTCGACAGGACGGAGCTGCCCAACGGGCCGCGTGTGATCTCGGCCCGCATACCGGGCTGTCGTTCCATGTCGGCCGCCGTGTACGTCCTCGCCGGCTCGCGCCTCGAGGGCCGCGGCGAGGCGGGCGTCGCGCATTTCATGGAGCACGTCACGTTCAAGGGCACCACCGCTTTGCCAACGACGCGCGCCGTGTCTGAGGCGATCGAGGGCTACGGCGGGTCGTCGAACGCGGCAACGGACCGCGAGTCGACGGTCTACTGGGCGCGCGTCCCTTCGCGCGAGGCAGAGCGTGCCTTCAACGTCCTGGCAGAGCTGACAGTTCGGCCGTTGCTGCGCAGCGCGGACATCGCGCGCGAGCGCGACATCATCGTCGAGGAGATTCGCTCCTATCGCGACGATCCGGGCCAGTACGTCTTCAACCTGTTCGACCGAGCGTACTTCGGCGACACGCCGCTGGGCTGGGAGATCGCGGGCGACGAGGCAAGCGTCCGCGGCCTGACCGATGAGCACATCCGCGACTTCTGGTCGCGCGCCTACAAGCCGTCGAACCTGGTCTTTGCCGCGGCCGGCGATATGGAGCACGACGAGCTCGTCGGCCACATCAGCCGCCTGTTCGGGACGGGCACGGCCGATGTTCCGGTAGCTGTCGCTGCGCCCGACTCGCCCTGCGAACGGTTTGTCGTCGAGGAGCGCGACCTCGCCCAGGCGCACATCTGCCTGGGCCTGCCCGCGCTGCGCCGCGACCATCCCGACCAGTGGGCGCTCGAGCTGCTCAACACGGTCCTTGGCGAGGGCTCAAGCAGCCGCCTCTTCCAGGAGGTCCGCGAAGAGGCCGGCCTGGCCTACGACGTGCATTCGTTCCAGGTCGACTACGCCGACACGGGCGCGCTGCAGATCTACGCCGGCGTCGACCCGACCGATCTGGAGCAGACGCTCGAGGCGATCCTGCACGAGCTGCGCCGGCTGCGCGACGAGCCCGTGCCCCAGGATGAGCTTGACCGCGCCCGCGCCTACGCCAGCGGCCGGCTCGAGCTGCGCCTCGAAGAGAGCCGCCACCTGTCGGCCTGGCTGGGCATCCAGGAAGCGCTCCACGACCGCGTCCTCACGCTCGATGACGCGCTCGGCGAGCTTGCCAAGGTCACGCCTGACGACATCCAGTCACTCGCCCAGCAGCTCTTCCGCGACGACGGGCTGTGCCTCGCCGTCATCTCGACGCCGCGGACAACGTCCGGGCTTGAGAAGGCGCTCACCCTGACCAAATAAGGAGATCCCGACTTGGCCGAACGAACCCTGATCCTGATCAAGCCCGACGGCGTCCAGCGCGCCCTGATCGGCAAGATCCTCGAGCGCTACGAGCAGCGCGGCCTGCGCATCGCGGGCCTGAAGCTGCTGCGCGTGCCGCGCGCGCTGGCCGAGCAGCACTACGACGTGCATCGCGACAAGCCTTTCTTTGCCGGCCTGATCGAGTTCATCACGTCGGGCCCGCTCGTGGCCATGTGCGTCGAGGGCCCGAACGCGATCGCCGTGTGCCGCGAGATAAACGGCGCCACGCGCCCGTCACAGGCAGCGCCCGGCTCAATCCGCGGCGATCTCGCGCTCGACACCGGCCACAACCTCGTGCACGGCTCCGATTCGCCGGAGACCGCCGCGCGCGAGATCGCGCTGTGGTTCAAGCCCGACGAGCTGGTCGACTACGAGCGCGACCTGGATCGCTGGATCCTCGACACCGACTGACCCGCCAGGGGCGATACCAGCCCGCCGGGCCACCTGCCCGCGCGCATGTCAGCCTGCTGACATACCGGAGCCAATCGGCCTTAAGGCCGCTGACTGGGCGTCAGCGCACGCTCGCGGCGCGGTCAGCTTGCGCCCGTGGTGCCCTTTGAGCCGAAGAGGGCGCTGTATGTCAGCGTGACTGACTCTCTAACCGTTGCGGGGCGATGCCGCGCGGAGGGGCTAGGGCGTGGCAGTCGGGACGGGCAAAGCGCTCGGTGAGGCGGGCGGAACGCCTGGATAGGTCGGGGTCTGCAGGATGCCGATCGTGCTCAGCGGCCAGTAGCGCAGCACGGCACGACCGATTACGTCGTTGACGCACACCTCGCCGATCTGATCGGAGCGCGAGTCGGTCGAGTTGTTGCGGTTGTCGCCCATCACGAACAGGCGGCCGGGCTCCACGGTCCACGCCGTCTGGCCGCTCAACGGATGCGTGGCCTGACCGTGGACATACGCCTCGTCGATCATCACGCCGTTGACATAAACGTCGCCGCCTTGAAGGTTGATCTTGTCGCCCGGCTCGCCGATGACGCGCTTGATGTACGGCGTTGGCGTCGGCTCGGAAGGATCCTCAAGCGGGTTGGCGCACACGTCGTCGGCGTGGAGGACCGGATAGAAGACGACGATGTCGCCACGCGAGAAGGTGTCGAAGCGCGGCGTCAGCTTGTCGACCAGGACGTACTGATCGGGCAGCAGAGTGGTTTCCATCGACTGTTGCTCGACGCGATATGGCTGGGCAACAAAGGTCTGGATGAGCCAGAAGATGACGATGGTCAGGATGAGGGTCTCGGCGATCTCGACGAGACAGCCCAGTGGCTTTTTGGTCACAGACGGCGGAGTGTAGTCGGCGTTGCCGTCCTCGGCCTGCGCGGCCGGGACGGCTCCCGGATCGGGGTCCGTAGCCCCCGCCACCTCCGCTGAGTGGTGCCGCTCTGCTACACTCCCGCCGCTTCCGGCAGCGGCGCTTTCGCCCTGTCCGGCATCGTTTTCATGTCCGATCATGGACTTACCTCGCGGACTTCGGGGTCTTTGACTGACCTCGCGCCCGTCACGAGCGATACACCGGGGAGGCCTTTCGAAGCGTGAACGCCGCGTCCACCATCCTATGGATCATTCCGATCGCCGGTCTCGTCGCGATCGCGTTCGCCGGATACCTGGCTCGAAACGTCCTGCGACGAGATACCGGTACGGACGCGATGCGCGACGTGGCGGGCACGATCAATGAGGGCGCGGTCGCTTTCATTCGCCGTCAGTACACCACGATCGCGGTTCTCGCGGTTCTAGGCTCAGTCGTGATCGGCTTGGTGATCTACTTCGTCGAGACGAAGGACGTCGCCGACGTGCCGAATCTGGCCGGTCTTCCGATCGCCCTCATGACGTCCGTGGCCTTCCTCGTGGGCGCGGCGTGCTCGATGGCGTCGGGGATCATCGGCATGTTCGTCGCCGTCAAGGCCAACGTCCGGACCGCTTCCGCGGCGCGGCGCAGCCTCGTCGAGGCGGTCCAGGTCGCGATGCGCGGCGGTGCTGTTTCCGGCTTCCTGGTCGTGGCGCTGTCGCTCCTGGGCGTGTGGGGCATCTTCACCCTGTACGACACGCTCGTCGCCGACGTTACCGTCGCGGAGGCGCCGTTCCTGATCGTCGGCTTCGGCTTCGGAGCATCGTTCGTCGCCCTCTTCGCCCAGCTAGGCGGCGGTATCTACACCAAGGCCGCTGACGTCGGCTCTGACCTCGTCGGCAAGGTCGAGAAGGGCATCCCCGAGGACGATCCGCGCAACGCGGGTGTCGTGGCGGACCTCGTCGGCGACAACGTCGGCGACTGCGCCGGTCGCGGTGCCGACCTGTTCGAGTCCACTGCTGCCGAGAACATCGGCGCGATGATCCTGGGCGTCGCGGTCTACGCGATCGCGCTTACGGCCGGCTGGCCGAACCCTGAGGCCTGGATCTTCTTCCCGCTCGTAATCCGCGCCTTCGGGCTCCTGGCCACGATCGTCGCGATCTTCTTCGTGCGCGGCAAGGAGACCGAGGACCCGATGAACATGCTCAACCGCGGGTACTGGGTCACGACCCTTCTGTCCGTAGTCGGGTTGGCCATCGTGACCAACGTGATGATGCAGACCAACGGGTCCGTCGGCACGACGTTTGGCTTCCCCACCTGGGTCTACTTCTTCCTGGCCGGCGTGGTCGGTCTGGCGACCAGCGTCGCATTCGTGTACATCACCCAGTTCTACACGGCGGGCTCGTTCCGCCCGGTGCGCGAGATCGCCGAAGCCTCCAAGACCGGCCCGGCCACGAACATCATCAGCGGCACGGCTGTCGGCTTCGAGACAACTCTCGTGACCGCGGTCACGATCAGCATCGCTCTCTTCGTCAGCTTCTGGCTGGGCCAGCAGGCGAACCTTCTTAACGCTGATGGCGTGAACGTCGGTGGCATCTTCGGCACGGCCGTGGCCACGATGGGCATGCTCATGACCACGGCCTACATCCTGGCCATGGACACCTTCGGCCCCATCACCGACAACGCCGGTGGCATCGCCGAGTTCGCGAAGGCCGAAGGCGGCGCGCGCGAGATTACTGACCGCCTGGATGCTGTCGGCAACACGACCAAGGCCCTGACCAAGGGCTATGCGATCGCCTCTGCATCGCTGGCCGCGTTCCTGCTCTTCTCGGCATACATCGACAAGATCAACGTCATCCAGGGTCGGCGCATTGCGGCCGGCGTCCCGGGCGCGGAGCTGCTCAACTCGGTCAACCTCCAGAACGTCAACGTCTTCATCGCCGCGATGCTCGCGGCGATGCTTGCCTACTTCTTCAGCTCGCTGGCCATTCGCGCGGTGGGCAAGACGGCCCAGACGATCATCGTCGAGGTCCGCCGCCAGTTCCGCGAGATGCCCGGCATCATGGACTACACCCAGCGCCCCGACTACGCGCGCGTCGTTGACATCACGACCCAAGCAGCCCTCAAGGAGATGATCTTCCCGGGCCTCGTTGCCGTCGCGTTCCCGATCGTCATCGGACTGCTCCTGGGCGCTGAGGCCGTGGCCGGCATGCTCATGGTGGGCACCATCTCCGGCGTGCTGCTGGCGACCGTGCTGAACAACGGCGGCGGTGCGTGGGACAACGCCAAGAAGTACATCGAGTCGGGTCACCTCAAGGACGAGAACGGAAACGTCCTCGGCAAGGGCTCGGACGCGCATGCCGCGGCCGTCGTCGGCGACACGGTCGGTGATCCATTCAAGGACACCGCCGGCCCGTCACTGCACGTCCTCGTCAAGCTGCTGGCCACGATCTCGCTCGTGCTCGCGCCGTTGTTCATCCGCTGAGGCACGTCCGCGACGCGCAACTCACAGCAAGTCACAAGCGACCCGGCGCCGGCGCGCCGATAGCCTGACCATCGATGGACATCGTCTTTCAAGCGATCGTCATTGGGATCGTGCAGGGACTCACGGAGTTCCTGCCGATCTCGTCTTCGGCGCACCTCATTCTCATTCCAGAGCTGCTCAACTGGAACGACCCGCTCCTGAATACGGCGACGTTCGACGTGATGCTCCACGCGGGCACGCTGGTCGCGCTGCTGATCTACTTCTGGCGCGACGTGCTGCGCCTGCTGGGCGCGTTCTTCGCTTCCATTCGTGATCGCTCGCTGAAGGACGATCACGATCGGCGCCTGGCCTGGCTGCTGCTCATCAGCGTGATCCCGGCGGCATTGCTGGGTGCGCTCTTTGAGAGCTTTTTTGATACGTACTTCAGGGCCAACCTTCTGTACATCCCGGTCCTGCTCATCGCTGGCGCGCTCTTGCTCTACGTGGCCGAGCGCATCGCCAGCCACACGCGCAAGATCTGGGAGATCACCTGGCTCGACTCTCTGATCATCGGCATCGCCCAGGCGTTTGCCCTGTTCCCGGGCATTTCGCGGTCGGGCGTCACGATCTCCGCCGGCCTATTCCTGGGTATGGAGCGGCCCGCCGCCGCCCGCTTCGCATTCCTGATGGGCATCCCGGTCATCGCCGGCGCGACGCTCTGGAAGCTGCGCGATTTGAGCGGATTGGCGCTCAGCTCAAACGAGGTGCTCGCGCTTGTGGCGGGCATGGCCGCCGCCGCAATCTCGGGCGTTCTGGCCATCCGTTTCCTGCTTCGTTACCTGCAGAACCACAACACAGACATCTTCGTGGCCTACCGCATCGCCTTCGCAGTGGTCGTGGCAGCGTTGCTGTTGATGCGCTGATCGCGCCGTTTATGCGCTGATCGCGCCGTTTATGCACTGATCGCGTAGTCCGTAGACAATCGGACAGCGATGGAAGTGATGAAGCGGCTGCGTCAGCAGCAGATCCGCGACCTGATCGGCACGCGCGCCATCCGGACACAGCACGAGCTCGCCGCGGCGTTGCGTGACCGCGGCTTCCGTGCCACGCAAGCGACGGTCAGCCGCGACGTGGCAGAGATGGGCCTGGTCAAGGTCAGCCGCGACGACGGCGAGCGCGCCTATGCCGTGCCCAAGCGCGGCGGCCAGCAGGAGACGAGCGCCGACGAACGACTGGCAATGATCCTGCGTGACCTGCCCATCAACATTCGCCCCGCCGGCCTGATGCTCGTGCTACGCGCGACGCCGGGATCTGCACATGCGATCGCCGCCGCGCTCGACCGAACCGGCTGGCCTGAGGTTGCGGGCTCGATCGCCGGCGACGACACGGTGTTCGTGGCGTGCGCCGATCGTGGCGCGCTCGATCGACTGCTGAAGCGCCTCCAAAGGCTCGCCGCGCCCGTAGTCTGAGTGGTCATGACCGGCCGATAGTTGCGCACCGGCAACGAATAGACCGCGGTACTGGTCAACACCGGTATTGCGGTACCGGACGGCTCGGGTTGGGTCTGGGGCGGACGGGTCGGCTGCGGGGGAATCGACCCCGTACGTCCGTGCCAGGCGCGTCCAATCTGATGGCCTATACCGGCCGACCCCGTGCGTGAGAAGGATGCGCGCAGCCGCCGATCGAACGGTCGCCGGCCGTAATCTCGCATTCCCCTCGCACCTCGTGAAGGAGCGGCCGCGGCAGCCGCTCCTTCACTGTTTCTGCCGCAGCGTGCCGCATTCCTGCCCCGTTTGACGCTCATATTGAGCGCGCCTACAATCCGCGGACTCCTGTCCACCGGCGTGCTTTTAGGCGTGTGAGCACACGGATTTCCGAACTTCTTAACGGGTTTTCTGATTGCCATGAACAACAAGCCTGCATATCTGTCGAAAGAAGGCCTGGAGCAGGTCCGCCACGAGCTCGAGGAGCTTGTCAACGTCAAGCGTGCGGAAGTAGCCGCGCGCATTCACGAGGCGAAGGAACACGGCGACATCACTGAGAACGCCGAGTACGAAGACGCCAAGAACGAGCAGGCTTTCGTCGAGGGTCGCATCCAGACCCTATCGGCGCTGGTCAAGAACGCCGTCGTGATCGAGGAGAACCATTCCTCGACCCACGTCCAGATCGGCTCGACCGTGGCGCTCCAGTCAGACGACGGCAAGGAGAGCTTCCAGATCGTTGGCTCGGCGGAGGCCGCACCAGCGGAAGGCAAGATCTCGAACGAGTCGCCCGTCGGTCGTGCGCTGCTGGGACGCAAGAAGGGCGACGAAGTTGTCGTCAGCGTCCCTGCCGGTGACACCAAGTACAAGATCCTCAGCATTTCCTAGGCGTAGCGCGTGATGCCGGCTGAAGACCGGCCGGCGCAGGCCTACTGGGCCGACGAGATTGCCGGCCAGGTTGGCGGTCGGCAGGTTGTAAATGACTCCAAGACACCGTCAGGCACCGTCCACGTGGGCAGCCTGCGCGGCGTCGTGCTGCACGACGCCGTCAGGCGCGCCGTGGCCCAACACGGCACTGAGGTCGAGTTCCGCTACGGCATCGAGGACCTGGATCCCATGGACGCGCAGGCGCTGCTGACGCCCGACGCGGTCGAGCAGTACATGGGCGTCCCGCTTGCCCATGTGCCTGCGCCTGCGGGTTCGCCTCATCCCAGCTACGCGCGCCACTTCGCGACGCTCTTCCTCGAGACCTTTGCCGACCTGGGCATCCACCCGCGCCTGTACTGGATGTCCGAGAACTACACGTCCGGTGCGATGGACCCATACATCGAGCGCGCGCTCGACGGGGCAGAGACGATCCTGGAGATCTACCGCACGGTCAGCACGGTCAACCATCCGGAGGGCTGGCTGCCGATCAGCGTCATCTGCGAGAACTGCGGCCGAATTGGCACCACTGCGGCGCGCGATTGGGACGGCAAGGAGGTTTCCTACGAGTGCCGCCCTGACCTCGTTGAGTGGGCGACGGGCTGCGGCTTTCGCGGCCGCGTCGTGCCCTTCGGCGGGCGCGCCAAGATGGTCTGGAACGTGGACTGGGCCGCGCGCTGGGGCCTTGTTGGCGCCACGATCGAGGGCTGCGGCAAAGACCTGGCCACGGCCGGCGGCTCGCGCGACCGCGCCGACGCGATCTCGCGCCGGGTCTTCGAGCGCGAGCCGCCGCTCAACATCCCGTACGAGTTTCTGAACATCGGCGGCAAGAAGATGAGCACGTCGAAGGGCTCAGGCGCGTCCGCACATGAGATCGCGGAGATCCTGCCACCCACGCTGACGCGCTTCCTCTTCATGCGCCACAGGCCCAATCGCGCGATCGAGTTCGACCCGACCGGCGACACGATCCCGCGTCTGTTCGACGAGTTCGACCGGATTGCTGACGCGGTCGCCGATCGTCCGTCGCGCGGTGAGCTGCCGCCCGATCCGGATCGGATCCTGGCCATGTCCCTGGTCGACGCCGATGCAGACATCAAAACGGAGGCGGCACGCTTCCGGCCGCCGTTCGGGCATCTCGCTCTCCTCCTGCAGGTCCCCGGTCCGGGCATCATGGATCGGCTCGCGGCAGAGAAGGGGAGTGCCCTCGACGCGGCCGAGCAGGACGTCGCCCTGGAGCGCGTGACCAGCGCTGAGAAGTGGCTCGAGACGCTGGCTCCCGATTCAGCGCGACTCAGCGTTCATTTCGATGCCGTGCCCGCAGCGGCCGACGAGTTGAGCGACGCGCAGCGGGCGTACCTCGCCGCCCTCGGCGACAGTGCCGGAAATCAGTCACCCGTTGGCGGCGAGGCGTGGCAGGCGCTGATCTTCGACACTGCTCGTGCAATGGAGCTCAGGCCCGGTGACGCATTCAGCGCGATCTACCGCGCGTTTCTGGGCCGACCTAACGGCCCCCGCGCTGGCTGGCTGCTCGCCTCGCTCAACGGAGCGTTCGTCGTAGCGCGTCTGCGCGAGTCGGCCGCGACGGGAGATCAGCGATGAGCGTCGGTCTGCAGCGCCTGCGCGACGACACGGACACGATCCGCAAGGGCGCCATTGCCAAGCGCGAGGATCCGGCGCTGGTCGACCAGGCGATCGCCGCGGACGAGGAGCGCCGCCGGCTGTTGGGTGACGTCGATGGTCTGCGTGCCCAGCGCAAGGACATCTCCGCACAGGTGGGCGCGGCCATGAAGGCCGGCGGCGCCGGCGCGGACGAACTCAAGGCACGTTCGACTGAGCTCGGCACGCGCATCGAGGCCGGTGACGAACGGCTGCGCGAGCTGGAGGCACAGCTCGAGGACCTGCTGCTGCGCATTCCTCAACCCCCGGACCCGGACGTGCCCGTGGGTGGCGAGGAGGACAGCATCATCGTTCGCACCTGGGGCGAACCCGCGTCATCGGAAGGCAAGAAGCCGCATTGGGAAGTGGCCGATCGGCTGGGCATGTTCGACCTCGCCGCGGGAGCGAAGGTGTCCGGCAGTGGCTTCCCGATCTATGTCGGTGCCGGGAGCCGTCTCCAACGGACGCTGATCAACTTCTTCCTCGACCTGCACACGACTGAGCATGGCTTCACAGAGGTCTGGCCACCGGCCGTGATCAACGAGGCCTCCGCGCGCGGCACGGGTCAGATCCCGGACAAGGAAGACCAGATGTACGTCGTCACGCGCGACGACCTGTACCTCGTCCCGACCGCGGAAGTGCCGGTCACGAACATGCACCGCGACGAGATCCTCGAGGCCGATCGACTACCGATTCGCTACGTCGCCTACTCCCCATGTTTCCGACGCGAAGCGGGTGCCGCGGGCGCAAAGACGCGCGGCATCCTGCGCGTCCACCAGTTCGACAAGGTTGAGATGGTCTGCTTCGAGAAGCCCGCCGACTCGGAACAGACGCTCGAGTGGCTTACGGAGCGCGCGGAGGTGGTTCTCCAGCGACTCGGCCTGGCCTACCGCGTCAAGCTCATGGCCACCGGCGACATGGGCTTCGTGCAGGCCAAGAAATACGACATCGAGGTCTGGGCGCCAGGCGTGCAGGACTGGCTCGAGGTGTCGTCGGTATCGAACTTCCGCGACTACCAGGCGCGGCGGATGAACATCCGCTGGCGGCCGGAGCCGGGCGCGAAGCCGGAGATCCTGCATACGCTCAACGGATCGGGCCTGGCTCTGCCGCGAACGATGGCCGCGCTGCTCGAGGTCTATCAGCAACCCGACGGATCAGTGGCTCTCCCGGAGCCGCTCGCGTCGAAAGTCGGACCACTCAGCCCGACCGGTTAGGTCAGGCCGCGGCCGCCGTTGAGACGCGGCGCTCGCTGGACCATTGCGCGTCGGCCTCGCGAATGCATCGTTCGCAGACGATCAAAGGCTGCCAGGCGCGCCGGGCGCGGTCGCGGGTGTCGGCATCGACTGACCTGTGGCATAGATCGCAGCGGTACAGGTTGTCAGGTGAAACTCGGTTCATGCCCTCAGGTTCGACGAACCGGGTCTGACCGGGAACAGGCCGAACGTCCCAAATCGGTGTCCGACCGGCCCGTCGCGGGTATGCTCTTGAGGCGGGAGAGGTGGCCGAGCGGTTTATGGCGGCGGTCTTGAAAACCGTTGACCGAAAGGTCCGGGGGTTCGAATCCCTCCCTCTCCGCCAATCGGAGATTTGAGCTTGCGTCAGTGGCGCGTGTCGACGTGGGTCTTGATCGGGATGATCGTGCTCTGGGCCGTGCTTTTCGTGGCCTGGTTCATCGTCCCCGACAGCGGCACAGACGAGGCTGCTGTGCTGACCGCCAGAGCTGTGCGCTTCGGGATCTGGACGATCGGCTTCGCGTTCAGCATGGTGTTCTGGGGCATGTACCGCTGGTACGCGATCCAATCGCGGCGGCCCTAGCGTGACGCTCCGTTTCGTGGCCACCCGCGCCAGTGCCTTCGTGCCGATCATGATGTCGACTGCCGCGTTGACTGTGCTCGCTTGGGCGCTCCTGTTCGGAGCTGCCCACCCGCCCGGCGCCGACGAGGGAACGGCCGCCCACCTCTGGCAGCTCCTTATGGCCGGGCAACTGCCCGTGATCCTTTACTTCGCCCTGCGCTGGCTGCCAACTGCGCCACGCCCAGGTCTGATCGTTCTCGCTGCCCAGCTCGGTGCAGGTCTGGCAGCGGCTGCGCCCGTATTCCTGCTGCACCTGTAGCTCGAGGTCACCGTGGAGATCCTCAAGAAGGAACCAAGCACGAAGGGCACGCCCGACCGATTCATCGGCGAGGTGTATATCGACCGGCTTGCCGGCGGTCAGCCCGGTGAACACCTGCGCGTCAACGTGGTGCGCTTCGCGCCCGGTTCGCGCAACGCGTGGCACGCTCATGCGCTGGGTCAGACCCTCCACGTGACTGACGGCGTCGGCCGAGTCCAGGCCAAGGGCGCAGAAATTCAGGAGATCCGCGCGGGCGACACGATATACACGCCGGCGGGCGAGTGGCACTGGCATGGCGCCGCGCCGGACCACTTCATGACTCACCTGGCGATGTGGGAGGCGCCCCAGGAAGGCGCCGAGTCAGAGTGGGGCGAGCACGTCCCGGACGCCGATTACCGCTGACGGCGGATCCTGCGCAAGATCAGCGTGTCGACGAGGATCAGCGTCACAGCGATCAAAGCGCCGAGGGCAATGATGGCTAGCAGACCGTCAGACACGATCGCACCATCATCGCAGGAGAGCGGCTGAGTGCTCCAAGTTCTGAGGCACAGGGATTTCCGGCTGCTGTGGCTGGCCGGCCTGGTCTCGATGATCGGCGACTGGGCGCTCGTCGCCGCCTTGCCGTTCGAGGTCTACCGACGCACTGGATCCACCCTGGCGACCGCCGGCGTGGTGCTCGCCAGCATCGCGCCGCAGCTGCTCTTTGGTTCCGCAGCGGGCGTCTTCGCGGATCGCTGGGACAGGCGCCGGCTGATGGTTTGGGTCAGCGTCGCCCAGGCCTTTTCGCTGCTGCCGCTGCTTCTGGTTGACGGTCTGGGCATCTGGATCGTCTACGTCGTCCTGTTTACGGCGACCGCCCTCGACCAGCTCTTCATCCCCGCGGAGGTCGCGATGCTGCCGCGACTGGTGGGCGAGGACCAGCTCGTCGCGGCAAACTCGCTCAGCAGTCTCAATCGCAACCTCGCGCGACTGATCGGACCGGCCATCGGCGCCGTTTCTGTTGCGGCCGGTGGACTTGGGCTGGTCGTGGCAGTTGATGCCGCGTCGTTCGTTGCCACGGCCGTGCTGATCATGCTGATCTCCCCCAACGCATCGTTCAGAGCGGTGCAAACGGCCCAGGAACGTGCGCTTGCGGCGGCCGGTACGGCTGTCGAACGGCTTACTCGCGAGTGGCGTGAGGGCTTCGCCCGTGCGCGCTCGAGCCTCGCGCTTGCGCGGCCTGTTGCTCTTCACGTTGATCACCGCGGTCGGCGAGGGAGTGACGTCGGCACTGTTCGTGCCGTGGGTGTCAGTTGCCCTGCATGGCGATAACGCGACCTACGCACTGCTTCTCTCGACGCAGGCGATCGGCGGCATCATCGGCGCCTTCTTCGTCGCTCGGTTTCTGCACAATGCCGCGCCGGGCATGCTGCTCGGGATCGGCGCAGTCGTCTTCGGCCTGATCGACCTCGTCCTGTTCACCTATCCACTACTCGCCCCGATCGTGTGGCCGGCTGTCGTGGGCATGGTCATCGTGGGTGTCCCGACCGCCGCGATGGGCGTCGGCGGAACGACGATGCAACAGACGGAAACAGCGGATACGCATCGGGCCGCGTGGTCGGACTGATGATGACCGTCGGTGCCGCAGGCATAGTCTTCGGCAATCTGCTCGGCGGCCTGTTCGGGAATTCAGTCGGCATCGTCCAGTTGCTCATACTCCAGGGCAGCGGCTACGTAATTGGAGGGCTGATCGTGCTGTACGTCACGCGGCGCATCCGGCAACGGACGATTACAGATCTGCCCAACGCGCTCGTGACCGAGCCTGGCACGCATTTCGTCGCGGATCCCTGAGATGGCGGTCGAGTTGCGCCGGGCTTCCGTCGCGGATGCCGACGCCGTCCGCGGCACCCGTCTTCATCTCGTCGCGACGGACGGCCCTGCCAACGGTGAATTTCCCGTATACGGGATCGAACTCCGGTTCGGGGCTATGTGCGCGACATCCTGATAGCCAAGACGGAAGGCTGGCTCGCCCATGACGGCGATCAGATACTCGCCATCATGTCGCTCAAGCCGGGGTGGGTCGAACAGCTGTACGTGGCCACCGACCGCCAGGGCGAGGGGATTGGCCTGCGTCTTGCTGGACCTGGCCAAGGAGCGCAGCGACGGCGAGCTGCAGCTGTGGACGTTCCAGGTCAACGCCCGCGCGCGCTGCTTCACGAGCGCAACGACTTTGTCGTCGCGGAGCTGACCGACGGCGCGGGCAACTCGGAGCGCGAGCCCGACGTCCGCTTCGTTTGGCGCGAAGGAGGCTGACGGGGCAGCCTCTCAGCGCAGGTCAACTCCGCGCGTGCGCCTCAAGTGATCGAGCCGTACTCCCAGACGTCAATGTCGGGCGGCTCTACGCCCAGACTCGTCAACGCGGTGCAGATCTGGCTGCGGTGATCGGTCCCGTGGTGGATCGCTTGAGCCAGTCGCAGCCCCAGAGGAGCATGAAACTCCCAACCCTCGCCGCGCTCCACCGAGTCCGTCTCTGCGTCGGTGTCCGTTGCCAGAAGGTTCGTCCACTCGGCCGCGTAGCCGGCCATCGCCGACCCGAGCTGCGCGATGCTGAGCCGAGCATCCTCGTCGATCTCCATGATCCGCCCTTCGGTGATCACGGACAGGTAGAAGCTGTCCGCTTTGACCATGTGGCGGAGCGTGTCGATGATCGGGCCGTAGGTTCCCGGGCACGGCGTGGCCAGTTGCTCGGGCGTCAGCGTCGCGCACGTATCAAGCACGACGCCGGTGGCCCACACGTGATGCGCGAACGCGTCGCGAAAGGCGGAAATGCTCATTGGCTGAGACTAGCCCGTAGGAAGCGCGCGGCGTTGCCGCCGATGACGCCACTGGTGACGTCAGTGCTGACGCCGGCGGCGAGCAGCGCGTCCGCCAGTGCGGGCAAGCCCTCCGCGTTCATCAACATCTTCAGCGCCCATCGATGTCCGAGCCAATGGCCACATTCCCGTCGCCGGCCGCATCAAGCGCGCGGCGGATCATGCGCGCTGCGGAGTTCGAGGGTCGTGCCGCCCAGCAGTCCGCGCGGCCATCACGACGCCGAACAGCCCGCCGCGCGCGCCAACCTCCTGCGCCACTGTCTCAGGCACATTGCGCGTCGCCGCGTTGTAGCGCCACAGGCGCCCTGCCGGCCTCGACCGAGCCGACTCGTCACGGAGCGCCGCGTGGCTGAGCACAAACGGACGCGTGAGCAGCGGCAGCGTCTGCTCGATGCCGGCGAGCTCAACATGTGCGCCAGGTCCACGATCACGCCGTGCGCCTCGATTTCCGCAACAACCTCGCCTCCAAGGTGCTCAGCCCGCCGGCAACGCGGCCCGTGCCCGAACCCACGACATCGTTGTCCATCACGTGCGCCGGCGCGGAGCTGATGCCGCGCTCGCGCAATAGAGCCACGTTGCCGGCATCACCTTCGAGCACATGCCCGCCCTGGACACCGAGCAGGACACCGACCGGACCGTTTTCCGCGAGGCAAACCTCTACGTCCCGAGCCGAGCGCACGACGACCAGCCTGCTGTCCGACTCAGCGCACCACCGTTCGATCCAATCGACGACCCAGTTGGCGATGGCCATGCGCGAGCCGACAGCCGGCCCGGGTAGCCCGAGCGAGCGGAATTGCCAGCGCGACAGCGAGCCGCCGATGTTGGGCCAGGTCGTCGCGACCGTCAAGCCCACCACGCCATAGCCGACCGATCGGAGTCGCGGCAGATCGACATGGCCGCGTCCGCCGTGCACGAATGAATCGCGGAACAGCGCGCTGCCCACGAGCAGATCAATCGGTCGGGCGTTCGCAACCAACGTCCGCGCCCGGCAATGGCCAGCCAGTGCGTCCTGGTGCGGGTCGACCGCCCGGTCGACGACTCGGGAGAGAAGGGCCTGGTCAGTCGGCCACCGCTGCGGCCTGGTGTGGCACGTCATCCTCGGCCTCCTCCGCCGAGGTCTGCTCTGCGCACGTCGTCGAGGCGCTGCTGGAGGACATCGAGCGGGACATCGCGTCCCGTCCAGAGGTTGAATGCCGCGGCCGTCTGGTGCAGCAACATCGTGTCGCCATTCATTACCTCGGCCGCGCCGGCGGCGCGCGCTGCCATCAGCTTCTTGTTTCGCGCGGCATGTACAGCAGGTGAAGAACCATCAGGTCGGGTGGCAGCAACTCCGCCGGGATGGGTGATCGTCTCGCCCGCGTTGGACAGCGCGGACGCGTTGATCAGGATCTTCGTCTTGGCCAGCTCTGACTCGATGACCGACTCGCGCCACCGGTATCGCACGCAGCTCCATGTGCGCCGCGCTGCGCCCGAAGGTGTTCGATCAGCCCCTCGCCTCGATGGAGGTGCCGGTTGAAGATGATCACGCTGGAAGCCGCCCGTCAGGAAGCGCGTACACCGCGGCTCGGGTACCGCCTCCGGCACCAATGATCACAGCCTGGCGGGGCATCTTCTGGCGGCCAACGAGAGCATCCAATGCCGCGCGGAGTCGACCACGTCAGCGTCGTGGCCGACCAGGCGCGTTGACTCGCGCGTGATCGTGTCGACCGCGCTGGTTGCCTGCGTCATCGGTCGGCCGATCGATCATCGGCACGACGCGTTCCTTGTACGGAACCGTGATGTTGGCGCCCAGGTAGTCGTCGCCGCGCAGCAGCTCGATCGTTTCGGCAGCGTCATCGAACGGGACGTCGAGCGGCTCGTAGCGCGCGTCGACGCCGGCATCGTCGAAAGCGGCCTGTCGCAGCTCACCTGAAAGCGAGTGCGAGACCGGATGGCCGACGAGGACGACCTGTTTGGGCATGCCGAAACACCGATCCATCGGGCCCGGACAGAGCGGGCGGGAAGACTTCCGATGCGATCATCGGCAGCCCGGATTGGGAGAGGTCGCATAGAGGCC
>CAVQDZ010000003.1:0-31420 GCA_963711405.1 uncultured Chloroflexia bacterium | reverse complement strand
TCGGCGATCGCAAAACAGCGCCGTGACATCGGCTTTGTGTTCCAGCGCTTCAACCTGTTTCCGCACAAGACGGCACTCGAGAACGTGATCGAGGCGCCGGTGCAGGTTCGCGGCGAGAAAGTGGAAGCCGCCACCGAGATCGGTCGCGCGCTCCTCACCCGCGTCGGACTCGGGCACAAGATCGACGCGTACCCGGCGCAGCTGTCAGGCGGTCAACAGCAGCGCGTTGCGATCGCCCGCGCGCTGGCCATGCGCCCGGCGCTGATGCTCTTTGACGAGCCCACCAGCGCGCTCGACCCGGAGATGATCGGGGAGGTCCTCAAGGTGATGGAGGAGCTCGCTCACGAGGGAATGACGATGATCGTCGTCAGTCACGAGATGGGCTTCGCACGTGAGGCCGCCGACCGAGTCGTCATGATGGATGACGGCCAGATCATCGAAGAAGGCACTCCCGAGCACTTCTTCGAGGCGCCGACCCACGAGCGCACCAAGGCTTTCCTATCCAAGATCCTCTAGCAAGCGACGCCAGCAGCAGTCGCCCAAGGCGGACCGCGGAGGGAAACTAGGTCGTCTCGTACAGCTCCCTGCGCAGCACGCCGATGAACGGCAGGTTGCGGTAGAACTCGCCGAAGTCGAGGCCGTAGCCCACGACGAATTCGTCGGGGATCGTGAAGCCGGTGTAGTCGATAGGGATCTCTACCAGGCGCCGCGCGGGCTTGTCGAGCAGCGCACAGATGCGCAGCGACGCAGGGCTTTTGCCACGCAGGTAGCGCAGCAGATAGTTCAGCGTCAGGCCCGTGTCGATGATGTCCTCGACGATGAGCACGTCGCGGCCCGCGATCGATGAGCTGAGGTCCTTGAGGATGCGCACCAGACCGGATGTCTCTGTCGTGGCGCCGCCGTACGAAGAGACTTCCATCAGATCGATCTGGACGGGCACGTCGATCGCGCGCATCAGGTCGGCCATGAACGGCAAGGAGCCCTTGAGCACGCTGACGAGAGTCACGGCGCGGCCGTTGTAATCGGCTGAGATAAGCGTGCCCAACTCGCCCACCTTGGCCCGAATCTCTTCCTCGCTGATCAGGATCTGGCCGATGTCGGCGTTGAGATCCGGTAACCGAGCCTGGCGCTCGCCCTCAACCATCAATATGCCCCTCCTCTAGTCACGAAAGCGATCGCGCGGCGTGAAATGCCCGCCGACCGCGCCGGCGGCGCGAGCCGCGCGAGACGCGCCGGCGCGCAGCGAACATTGAAGTGGTATGTGCCGGAACCTCCGGCACGGGCGTTGGCGCCGATGCGACCTGTGCAGCAACGACCTGCGGGGGTACAACCAGCGCCAGCTTGACCTGGCTGTTGGCCCGATCAGCCGCGACCTGTCCCTCGAGGCCGCTGAGCGAAGCGGCGAGATCGAAGCGGCCGTACTTGAGCATCAGCGCGCGGAAATCCTTGCCGTAGAACAGCTTGACGCGGATGTCCGGGTATAGCTCGCGGAGTCGGCGCAGCTTGCGGTTCTTGCGCCGCACGAGGCTCTGCTTGAGCGTGGTCAGCTCGACGTAGACGTTCATGTCGGGCAGGAAGAAGTCGGGCGAGAAGCTTTCGACGACCTTGCCATCGAGGCTCCACATGATCGGGAAGGTGCGCGGCTCGTACTCCCAGCGAACGCCGTAGTAGTCGAGAATTCGAGCCAGCTCGGCCTCGCTGGCATGGGCGAATTCGGTCTCGTCCGTCACCTGCGCGCGGCGCCGTCCGTTCCGCCGCGGCCCGCCGCGAGCAAGCCGCGCATATCGCCCTCGAAGGCGGTCAGGAGCTCGTGCATGTCGAGCACGTCGTCCGCGGTAACCAGCGTCGCGTTGGCCGGCAGGTCCTCGCCCAGGTGCTCCGGCTCAAGGTCAACAGCCAACTCGATGTCCGACGCGTCGATGATCGACAGCTGCGCCTCGTCCGACTCGACGGTCACGATCGCAACCGTGTGGCTGCCGCAGCGCGAGCAATCCAGGTCGACGAAGAACAGGCCTTCACGCTCCGCTAGCAGCTTGATGCGACTGCCGCGGTAGCGGCGGCCGCAGGCCGGACAGGTGAACGAAGTCAACTGGGTTCGCAGCCAGTCGGGACTGTCCATCTGGCCAAAGTCTAGCCCGTTAGCGGCATCTGGGCCGAGTGTCGCGACATGCGTGCGCGGTATACTCCCCCACAGTATGAGTACGCCAACGCGGACCGACGCTCCAGAAGGGCCGTCGCGCCACAGCTACACCAAGGACCGGGCACAGCTGCTGCGTCGCCTGGCGCGCATGGAGGGCCAGGTTCGGGGCATCTCGCGCATGATCGAGCGCGACGAATACTGCATCGACATCCTCCAGCAGACTGCGGCGCTGCGCGCGGCGGTCGATGCCGTGTCGCTAATGCTGATGGAAGACCACGTCGCCGGCTGTCTCGCGACCGCCGTCAAGACAGGCGATGCGACCGCCTACACAGAAGAGGTCATGGAAGTCGTGCGCCGCAGCATGGGCCGCCCGGTGAGGGCTCGTCCAGCCGACTGACAGGCCGGCCGACTGACCGCCCGGACGCCGAAGCGACCGCCCACTTCTTCCACAACCGCAAGCCGAGCGCGACGCTTTCTCCACAATCCACGATTGGCCGAGGGAAGTCGTGGAAAACATGGTTGACCCTCTGCTCCACGCTGGCGAGACTCGCGCCCACCACACCACTGGCGCGCCCTAGCGGGGAGGCGTCCCAGGCCGAGTACGGTAACCTCGCCGGCTCCGGCGACCGGGTAAAACCGGTCAGATCAGCCGGCCAGCGGGGGAAAACTGAAAGGCCGGTGGTGTCGGAAACGTCACGCCAATGGGAGCGGGGACAGCGCAACGTTTCAGGGGCGTTCGGGCATGGACGTCACTGATCGGTCCTCGCTCCCACGGCGACCCTCCGCGTCGTCCGAGCGTCAGCCGTTGCCGCGCGACGTGCGCGAGTTGCCGGTCGTCGACGCCGATTACAAGGATGTTGTCGACGCGGGTTTGGGCGAGATCGGGCTTGAGCTGAGCCACGCTCAGCGCGCCGCGATCGACGACCACGTTCGGCTGCTGCTCGCCTGGAACCAGCACATCAACCTGTCCGGCTTACGGGACCCGGTCGCGATCGCGCGCGGCCACGTCCTTGACGCACTGCTCGCGGTGTCCACGCTGCGCGACCTCGCGCGCGGCGGCAGTCGTGGTGGCGTGACGCTGCTCGATATCGGCAGTGGCGGCGGCTTTCCGGGCCTGCCGCTGGCCATCGCGCTGCCGGCGCGCGGCGCGGCGCTGGTCGATTCGATCGCCAAGAAGGCCGCATTCCTCGAGGTGGCAGCTGCCGTTGTGAGTGCCGCGTTAAGCGCCGCGCCGGAGGGCGAGCCGAGTGTCGACCCGGCCGTCGGGCCGGAGATCACGGCACTCGCCGAACGTGCCGAGGACCTCGCCGACGAGCCGGACCAGCGCGAGGCGTGGGACCTGGTCGTGGCCCGCGCCGTTGGCACTGTCGCCGAATGTGCGGAGCTCGGCCTGCCGCTCGCGCACCGCTACGGCCACCTGGTCATCTGGAAGCGCGCGAGTGACGCTCCGGCGCGCGCGGCTCTGGACGCCGAAATCAGCCAGGCGCGCCGCATCGTCCAGGCCGTCGGCGGCGCAGGCGTTCGCATCGTCGGTCTCGAGGCCGGTGACCGTGTCGGGCTGCCCGGCAGCTGCCTGGTGGTGATCAAGAAAGTGCGTCCAACGCCGGATCGGTATCCACGCTCTCCGGGCGAGCGGCGGCGCGGGACGCTACCCTGACCGCCGATGCGGATCGCCGTGCTGTCTGACATCCACGGCAACTTGCCCGCCCTTGAGGCGGTGCTCAAGGCGCTCAAGCCGTACGACGGCGTCTGGCAGCTGGGCGATGTCGTGGGCTACGGCCCGCAGCCAGACGAGGTCGTCGCACGATTGGCGGAGGAGAGCGCGACAGGCGTGCGCGGCAACCATGACGCTGCTGCCCTGGGCGAGCTCGACACGGACAGCTTCAACGATGATGCGCGGGCGGCCGTCGAATGGACCGCCGACCGCATCGAGCCTTCAACGCGCGATTGGCTGGCGCAGCTGCCTCAGCGCACTGTCGATGATCCGTTCACCCTGGTTCACGGCAGCCCGCGGGATCCGACCTGGGAGTACATCTTCACGGCCGGCATCGCGCGCGCAAACCTTGCGTCGTTCGCTACCGACCACTGCCTTGCCGGTCACACCCACGTTCCCGTCGTCTATCGCGAGAAGGGCGGCCGGATGGAAAGCATCCAGATCGACGACGGCGACAAGTTCAAGCTCGGCAGTCAGCGCGTGATCGCGAACCCGGGCAGCGTCGGCCAGCCGCGCGACGGCGACCCGCGCGCCAGCGCGATGATCTTCGACACCGACAAGCACACGCTCGAGTGGCACCGCGTCGAGTATCCGATCGACCAAGTCCAGAAGCTGATGACCCAACGCAAGCTGCCGCCGCGCCTCATCCGCCGGCTGTCATTCGGCCTGTGAGCGACCCGGAGCGACCACAGCCACCCGGCTCGATGAAGCCGTGGCTGCACGGCCGCAAGCCGGGCGATCGCCGCGTACGCGTCGATCGCCCCCACGCGCAGTACTTCCGCTATTCAGGCCCGGGCACGCTGATCGCGCGCGAAGCCGCGTCAACACCGCGAACGCGGACCGGGCGAATCTTGAGCGACGCGCGCCACGCGCTGCTGGGCCGCGCCCTGTCGATTCACGAGGAGATCGACGAACGGCTGTCCAAGAAGAAGGCGCTCGCGATCTTCAGCAGCGACGCCATCAGCTCGTCTGCGTATGCCACGGAAGAGATCCTTCGAGTCCTCGTCCTTGGTGGCACCGCCGCGCTGTTCCTGTCCCTGCCGGTGGCGATCGCCATTGCTCTGCTTCTCGCGGTCGTGTCCACCTCTTACCGCCAGATCGGCTACGTCTACCCGTCCGGCGGCGGCGCGTATGCGGTGGCGCGCGCCAACCTCCCCGGAATCTTCGCGCTCATCGCGGCCGGTTCGCTGCTTGTCGACTACATCATGACTGTGGCCGTGTCCACGACGTCGGCCGTGGAGCAGGTCATCTCGGCCGCACCGGGGCTCAACGACTGGCGCGTCGAGATAGGTGTCGTGGCCGTCCTGTTGATCATGGTCGGCAACCTGCGCGGACTGCGCGAGTCGGGCAACATCTTCGCGATCCCGACCTACCTGTTCGTGTTCAGCGCGCTGCTCATGATCGCCATCGGCGTTGCCCGGGTGCTCGCCGGCGACGGCGTCCCGCCGCCCAATCCAGTCCCGGGCCAGCCCAGCATCCTCGAGCCGGTCGGCCTTCTACTCATACTGCGCGCCTTCGCCGGCGGCTCCGTGGCACTGACCGGAACAGAGGCGATCGCCAACGGCGTGCCGGCGTTCAAGAAGCCCGAGCCGCGCAACGCCGCCCAGACCCTGACGGCGATGGCAATCCTGCTGGCCGTGCTGTTCATCGGCATCACCTTCGTCGCCGACTCGTTCGGCATAGTTCCAATCGATGGCGACGCGCCAAAGACCGTCATCAGCCAGGTTGCCGCGCTCGCTTTCGGCCAGGACTCGATCGCGTTCTACTTCTTCCAGGCGTTCACGGCCCTGATCCTGTTCCTGGCCGCGAACACGAGCTACAACGCGTTTCCGCGCCTTGGCGCGATCCTCGCCCGCGACGGCTTCATGCCACGCCAGTTCTCGTTCCGCGGCGATCGGCTCGCGTTCACCGGCGGCATCGTCGTGCTCAGCGTTGTTGCCATCGCGCTGATCATCCTGTTCCAGGGCGACACCCACGCGCTCATCCCGCTGTACAGCGTGGGTGTGTTCATCTCGTTCAGCATCAGCCAGTCGGGCATGGTCAAGCACTGGATCCGCGAGAAGGGCGCGAACTGGAAGTTCAAGCTGGGCCTCAACGGCCTGGGCATGGTCCTGACCACGATCGTGGCCGTGGTCGTCTTCGTGGCCAAGGCCCCGACTTCGCTGTTGATCGCCGTGATCATTCCGCTGCTCGTGTTCATGATGCTGTTCATCCACCGCCAGTACCAGGCATCCACGGCCAGCCTGATGGTGCGCGACGACATCGTCATCCCGCCGCCGCGACGCGAGGAACGCGTCATCGTGCCCGTGCCCGGGATCTCGCGCGCCGTGGTCCAGGCCGTCAACGTGGGCCGCTCGATCGCGCCTGACATTCGGGCGGTGCTCATCTCCGACGAACCAGAGGAGGCGGCCAAGCTCCGCGAGCGGTGGGAGCGGCAGCTGCCCGACGTCCCGCTGGTCATTGTCGAGTCGCCGTATAGGGCGCTGGTCGGTCCGATGCTCGCGTACCTGGATGTCCTGACCCAGACGTGGCCCGACGACAAGGAGGAACCCATCACCTTCGTCGTCATTCCCGAGTACGTCGCGCGCAGCTGGTGGGAACGCATCCTGTACAACCAGTCCGCCAATCGGCTGCGCGCCGCGCTGATCGGCCGGCCTCACACCGTCGTCGTCAACGTTCCCTACCGGCCCGAGCAAGAAGACGACGACGATCCGCCCGACCAACCGCCCGCCTAGCTCGGGGCGAGCCAGGCGGGCCAGCCTGATCGAGAGCCGGTGCTAACCTTCGGCGCTGTATGGGAGAAGGCAAACCGGCGTTCCGCAAAGCGGCGCTGGCGCTCAATGGCGGCCCAACTGACGAGCTCGTGGTTACCTTGGGCTGCCAGCTGGCACGGCCGGGCATGGGCGAGCTTGTGGCAATCCACGTCATCGAGGTCGACTGGAGCCACGAGCTTTCCGACGAGCTGACGCAGGAGAACGAAGCCGCCTCCGGCGTGCTCGACCAGGCCGAAGGAATCGCCGATCGCTACAAGGTCAAGCTGACCGGCGACCTGCTCCAGGCGCGCGAGGTTGCGGCGGCGCTCGTCGACGAAGCGATCGAGATCGGCGCCGACGCCATCATCCTTGGGCTGCCCTACCGTAAGCGTTTCGGCGGCGATTTCGTGATCGGTGGCACGATTCCGTATGTCTTCCAGAACGCGCCGTGCCAGGTCATCGTGGCGCGCGAGCCAATGCCCAGCGTGACAACAGTGGAGACACCCGCGCCGGCGGACAAGGTTCCGGCGAAAGTGGCCGTGGCGAGCACGAGCGGCTCGGGCAAGACGGGCTGGAGCTTCCGCAACAGGTCGCGCGGCAACGGCCACAAGGACGAGGGGGATGGAGGTTGATGACCCAGTGCGAGCGGTGATAGTCGGCTGCGGCCGCGTAGGTGCGGGGCTGGCCGAGCGTCTGGCGCGCGCGGGCCACGACGTGACCGTTGTGGACATCGACACGGATGCGTTCAACCGCCTCGAGCCGGATTTTCCGGGTCAGGCAATTCGCGCCGACGGCACTGACGAGGACGTGTTGCGCCGCGTTGGCACGGAGAACGCCGAGTGGTTCTTTGCCCTGACAGAAGGCGACAACCGCAACGCGTTCGCGGCCCAGCTGGCGGAGGAGACGTTCGGCGTCCAGAACGTGGTTGCCAAGATCAACGATCCGGTCCGGGCCGAGGCGTACACGATGCTGGGCCTGTCGACGATCTGCCGCACGCGTTTGCTCGTCGATGCCCTGGCAACACATGCAGGGCTCCCCGCCGATCCCGGCGCGGCCGGCGTGCGCGTCGCGGAAGGTCATCACGACCACCACGACGACACGGTTCCCGCGCTTCGGACGGAGCGGTAGCCATGTACATCGTCGTCGTCGGAGGCGGAAAGGTCGGCTACTACCTGGCCAAGGAGCTGCTCGCCGCGGGCCATGAGCTGGTCATCCTCGAGAAGAACAGTGCCCGCGCCCGCCAGATCTCAGACGAGCTGGGCAGCATCGTCCTCAATCGCGACGGTTGCGAAGGCAAGCACCTCGCCGAGGCGGGCGCGAACCGGGCATCGATCGTGGCCGCGGTCACCGGTGATGATGAGGACAACCTCGTCGTGTGCCAGATGGCCAAGCACCACTTCGACGTGCCGCGCACGATCGCGCGCGTCAACAATCCCAAGAACGAGGAGCTCTTCCGCCACCTTGGCGTCGACGAGATCATCAGCCCCACGCGCATGGTCCTGTCGGCGATCGAGCAGGACATCCCGGTCCACGAGCTGCTCCACATCGCCAAGCTCAAGGGCGGCGAACTCGATCTTGTCGAGGCACAGATCAACGACGACTCGCCCGCGGTCGGACGCAAGCCGACGGACATCACCTTGCCTGAGGGCTGCTCACTGTTCCTGCTCCTGCGTGGCAATGCCGTCCAGCAGATCCGGCCTGAAACGGTGTTCCAGTCCGGCGACAAGGTTCTCGCGGTATCGCGCGCAGACGTTGAGCCGGCACTTCGACGCGAGCTGATCGGCGAGGGCGATGGGGTCGGCGAACCGTCCCTGACCCGCTGACCGCCGCCGGCGTCACAGAACACTGTCTGGTCAGATGACCGCCGCGGCCGCACAGCCCGCCGCGCGGCCCGTGCCCTCCGCGGCCAAGGTGCTGCACCGCGCCCTGATCGGCTGGGGGCTTGGCCACATTCTGCTCGGCGATCGGCGCGGCTGGCTGCTGCTGATCGCTCAGCCGATCGCGATCGGGGCCGTGATCGTGCTGGCCGTAACCCTGCTCGATGGCACGCGCTGGCTGGTCGTCTTCCCGCCCCTCCTGGCACTGTTGGTCTTCTGGGTCGGACAGGCGGTCGACGCATACCAACGCGCGCTGAAGCTGGGCGCAAAGCCGGGCGGCGCCATGGGCATCGTCGTGCTGCTGCCGGTCGCGCTGACCGTGCTGACCCTCTTCTGGCTGGTCGGCGGCCGGCACGGGTCGGCCAGTGCCACCCTGCAGCAGTACATCGAGGCGTGGATGCGCAACAAGCCGGAGGCGGCTGCAGCGCTCTTCGCGACTCCCCGGACCGCCGACGCTGTCAGCACGATGTGGGCCGCCCAACACGACTCGCTGACCGACCACATCAATGCCGCCTATATCAGCTACGGCGCCGAGAGCGGACTTGATCCCGACCACCCGTTCGACAGCCTGCGCTTCCGCGACCCGGTCATAGGTCGGCGACGGCCACGTCTCGGTGACCGTGGAGCTGGTCCGGACTGAGAGCGTCCAGACGACCGTCCTGGGCGTGATCCCCACGGCCGGCCAACAGGAGGTCGTCGTCGAGCGCGACCTCACCATCTGGCTCGCGCAGGAGCCGCAGGCGGCACCGGACTGGCTGCCCTTTGACGGGCTCGACTCCTATGCCTGGAAGATCAGCTCAGTCGACGACGCACCAGACTGATCGGGGCGCGGAGGCGCGCCATCGTGGGCCGTTTAGGCCCGTACGATGTCCGCCGTGGCTGACGAACGCACTCCTCAGGCTGCGCCGCCTCAGGCAGGGGCGCCCGCGACGCCCGCACCAATCACCCCTGAGGCGTATCTGCGCCTGATCGCGCTTGCCGCGCTGATCGGCATTCCGGCCGCGTTTCTCGCGGCCATATTCCTGGCGATCGTCCACTGGCTCGAGTCGTGGCTGTGGGACGACCTGCCCAAGATGCTCGGCTACACGGACCTGCCCTGGTTCCTCGTGCTCGGCTTGCCGGTTACCGGTGCGTTGATCGTCATCCTGGCGCGCAAGCTGCTGCCGGGCGACGGCGGCGGACAGCCGCTGCTCGGGCTCGAGGCCGGTGCGACGCCGCCGCGAAACGTGCCGGGCGTGTTTATTGCTGCTCTGGGTACGTTGCCGTTCGGAGTGATCCTGGGTCCGGAGATGCCGGTCATCGCCATCGGCTCGGCGGTTGGCGTAGCCGTCAACCGCTTCATCAAGCTCGATCCGCGGGAATCGGCGGTTCTGGCAAACGCCGGCTCGTTCTCCGCTATCTCTGCGCTTTTCGGCGGGCCGTTGGTCGCTGGCATGTTGCTGGTCGAGAGCGGGCTCAGCCGTGGCGCCATGCTCATCCCGATCCTTCTTCCGGGCCTCGTGGCAGCCGCCGTTGGCTATCTCATCTTCGTCGGGTTCGGCAACTTCGGCGGCATTCCGGAGGCCGGACTGACCGTCCCGAGCCTGCCCACCTATACCGGTGTCCATCCGGGCGACCTGCTCATCGCGGTGATCGTCGGGATTGCAGCCGTGATTGCCGTGTACATCGCCAGGTACATCGCCGTGCGCACGGATGGACTCGTGCCCAAGATCGGCATGCCTGTCGTGTTGATTGGCGGCGGCCTGGCCATCGGCGCGATCGCACTTGTGTGTGAGTTGCTGGGCGCCAATCCAAACGACGTCCTGTTCTCCGGGCAGTCGGCGCTGCCCGATCTCATCAGCGCCCAGTCGGTCGGACTCGTGCTGCTGCTGCTCGTGGCCAAAGTCCTGGGCTACGGGATCAGCCTGGGCTCCGGCTTCCGCGGCGGGCCGATCTTTCCCGCGATATTCCTCGGCGTGGCGTTGGCATCGATCTTCGTCGCCGCCTTCGGCGTGTCGCCGACCCTGGCCATCGCCGTCGGCACGGCGGCGGGCATGGCGGCGCAGTCACGCTTGCTCTTTGCGCCACTTCTGTTCTCGTCACTGCTCGTTGGCCAGGCGGGCGTGGAGACCATTCCGGCGGCCGTATTTGCGGCCGTTTCGGCGTGGCTGCTGTCGACTGCGTTGCACAACCGCGGCCGTTGGCCGCAGGCCAAGCCCGCGGTCGCCTAGGGTTCTATCCAGCCGCCGCCGGGCTACGGTGTCGCCGGGCTCGGCGCCGTACCGTCCGATTCGCGGTCTTTGATCAGGCGGCGCTCCAACTCGTCCAAGCGCTGGTGCATGAGCTGGCTCCGTTCATCCTGCTCGGCGAGCAGCTGGTGCATCGACAGCAGCGTGGCACTGGTCTCATCGCGCGCTCCACGGCGCAGACGGTTTCTGTGCGGAGCAATGAAGAAGTTGGCGATGAAGCCGGTCAGGACGGAGAAGAGAGCGATACCGGCGAAGAGCAGGAAGATTCCAATAATCCGCCCCATCCCTGTGACGGGCACCATGTCGCCATAGCCGACGGTGGTGATGGTCACCAGACCCCACCAGATCGCATCCTGGGCGGTAGTGATAATTGCATTCGGCGCACCGCTCTCGGCAATCAGGACCGTCGCTCCGGCAACTTCGACCACGAGGAACACGAGAAAGATCGTGAACAGGAAGGTCGCTCCGGCGCGGTTCCTGTCGAGCTCGCTGACGACGTCCGCGGCCCCACGACGACGCATCCAGCGCGACACCTGGACAACCCGCACCAGTCGCAGCACGCGCACCACGGGCAACACCGCGATCATGTCGATCCAGCCGGAGTACTGAAAGAAGTAGGCGCGGCGCGAGCGAGCCGTCAGCAGCCGGAACACGAAGTCGCCCAGGAACACCGGCGTGAGCAGAGCGTCCATGACCACGACGACTTCTGCGGTTGGATCCGCGATGTACGACGGCCCAAGCGAGACAGCGGCGATCGCCAAATTCACGACGGACAGGAGAGAGGTGAGCAGGATGAAGAGCTCATAGGCGGCGCTCTTGAATTCGCCGCGTTGTTCAGTCGCTGTCGTGCGCCTCGTCCTCCGTATCGTCGAGGCGCAAGAGTCTCAGATACGGGCCGCTGCTGCTGGCTCCCGGCGCAGCGGTCTGGGTCAAGGCCGGATACGGCTCGAGCAGGCCCATCTCCACGGCCCGCTCGACGGCCTCGCCACGCGATGATGCCCAGAGCTTGCCGTAGATCGACATCGCGTGGGTCTTGACCGTGTTGCGCGAGATCATCAGCCGCTCCGCGATCTCCTGGAACGACAGGTATGTCGGCAGGAACGGCAGCACCCGTAGTTCTGCCGAAGTCAAGGCCGACGAGCCGAGCAAGGTCGAGGTCGCGTCGGCCAGGCGCGCGCGCACTTCGACGAGCTGCGTGGTCAAGGTGCCCAGAGACGGCCGACGCCGGACGATGTTCTCCGCTTCGCGCAGGGCGAGCTGCGCGCCCGACGGGTCCGAGATGGCGAGATAGGCACGGCTCAGGTTGAGCAGCGCATCCACGGACAGCCACGGCGCGGCGTGGTTGGCCACCGGCCGGAGCAGCTGCGCGCGCACCAGGCTCGCGCGGCCGCGCTCGAAGTCGCCGCGCTGGATGGCGATGCGCGCGCTGATCGCGTGCAGAAACAGGACAGACACGAAGCCGTCGAATTGCCACAGCTCGCGCAACTCGTCCGCTCGTTCGATGAGGTCTTCAGCTCCGGCCCAATCGCCAGCGTTCAGGCTCAGCTGAGCGCGCTTGGCGAGGCAAGTCATGACGGTTGCCCAGGCACCGTTCGAGCCGGTGCCGATCGCCTCGATGTAGGCCAGGTCCGCGGCCTCGGCGTCGTCGAGCATCTCGTACGTGCTTCCCGCGAGCATCAGCGCCGTGGGCCGCCACTGGCTGCCCGGCCGCTCGAGCGCGACCGCGATCTTGGCGTTGGCCAGTGCGTCGCGCGGGCCGGAGCGCGTCATTGCCGCCCGGAGCATGGCGCGTTGCGACGCGAACGAAGCAGAGCCGTCGCCCGGCGGACCGTGGTACTCGGCGCGCTCGGCGATGTCCGCCATGGCGTCTGCCTCGTCCCCGCTTCCGGTCAACAGCAGGATCCACGACGCGATGACCGCCAGTGATGGGTGCGTCGCGAATGTCTGTTCGTCAAACGCAGCCAGCCAGCGCTCAAGGGTGGCTGTTCGGCCACGCTGGTGGGCGGGATATGCAACCGCCGTTACATAACGGGCAGCGATGTCGAAGTCTTCCGCGGCGAGGGCGTGCTCGATGGCCAGCTCGGTCGCGTCGATGCTCTTGAACCACACCGCCGCGCGTCGGTGCACCCGTCGCGTCGCTCCCGGCTCGCGTGCCTCCAGCTCGACCGCGAGGAAATCGCGCAGCAGGTTGTGGTAGCGGTATGTCGGCTCAGCCCCGGGCAACTCGTGGATCAGCTGGCTTCGTTGGGATAGCCGGCGCAAACGCGGGCCGGCCTCCGGTGTCTGGGTGACGGCCTCTGCCGCGGAGGCCGTGATGCGCTCGAGGACCACCGAGCGCGTGAGAAACGTCATGTCGTCCGAGTCGAGCTCGTCCTCGAATTCCGAACGCAGGTATGCGGCAACGTGCGGGTCGGCGCCGCTGAACGACGACAGTGGTCCGATGTCCGGTCGGCCGCGGCCCAGAGCGACGGTGGCCAGGTAAATTCCGACCGCCCACCCTTCCGTGCGCGCCGTGAGCATGCTGATCTCTTCCGCGCTGAGCGCGTGGCCAGCGGATGCGACAAGCGCTGATGTCTCGGCTTCGTCGAGAGCAAGCTCACGCGGGCCAAGGGCGGCGAGCTGGCGATGTGCCGCAAGTCGCGCGAACGGCAGGAGCGGTTCGTGGCGTCCGGCGATCGCCATCCGGAAGCCGGCGGGCAAGTGGTCGATGAGCGTGCTGACAGCATCGAGCGCCAGGCGATCAGTCAGCAGATGGGCATCGTCAAGGATGATCAGGCCGGGTTTGCGCCAACCATGGAGCTCGGAAACGAGGCGCGGCACGGCCGACACAAGCACACGGCGAGTGCCGCCTGAGAGAGCGGTGGCTGTGTCACTGCTGATGGGCGCCACGCGGTTGAGCGCGGCGCCCAGGTAGGCCATCAGCACATTCGGGTCGTTGTCGAGTGCATCGATGGTCAGCCACACGACCGGCTCGGGACAGGTCGACGCCCATTGAGCAAGAAGAGTTGTTTTGCCGTATCCCGGAGGCGCTACCAGGGACACGATCGGAGGACCGCCGGTGAGCAGCTCGCGCAGCACCCGCTCGCGCCGAACCATGCCGGGGCGGAGTGGCGGAGCGCTGAACTTGGAGTCGATAACGGGGAACGCGGGCTGAAAAGGCGCGTCGCTCCCCTTCGACGCGCGTCGATTCACCTGTCGTTCCCGGGTCGACGGCTTTGCCAGAGACATATCGGGCAGTTTTCCCCGGGCGAGTGCGCTGGTCAGGAGACTCTACTTGCCCGACGCAACTGACGCCCGCGAGAGCCCTATGCCGATGCTCGGAATGAGCCCTCTACTCGAGTTCAGCCTCGACGTCATAGCCGGCGGCGAGCGCGATGCGCGGCGCGGCGGAGATGACGCGCGCCGAGCCAACGTCGTCGCTGATCGCGACGAGAACCGCAAACAAGTCTTCAAGCCGCGCGCCACAGATCAGCGCCGAGGCCACGGCCGACCGGAATGCGGAGCTCGGGGCGCCTATGGCGACCAGCGCGGCGACGCGGAGCAGAGCTTCCGTGCGCGCGTCCAGATGCGGGACGCGTCCGCTGCGCGTCTCGCGGTCGGCCACCGCAGCGACGAATTCAGGATCGCCGATGGTCAGCCGGCGGAACGCCTCTTCAACGGACGTCATGACCTAACCCCATACGCCACCGCCAGCACGCGAACGCGGCGTATGAACTTTCCTCCCCTCGGAGCCTGGGGCGCGTCACCCGTGGGGGATGATTGGGTTTCTGTCACCCCGATTGGACGATGTTCCGCCAGCTCCCGGCTGGTCTGATCGAGGCGTACCAATATGCGCTGAAACACTTCGGAGGACTTGTTAATGGTGCTCGGACCGCTGGAATACACGGTCATCGGCTTCGAGGGCAATAACTTCGATGGAAGCATTGCCCGCGAGATCGCCAAGGTCGTAGAGAACGGCACAATCGCCCTCGTCGACGTAGTGCTCGTCTCCCGTGATAGCGACGGCAACCCGGTCGTCCTGGAGCTGGACAACAAGGATGATCCGCGCTTCGCGGGCTTCCACAGCCTCGTGGCCGGCACGATGGGCCTGTTCACACCGGAGGACGTGCTGGAAATCGCGGAGGACCTGCCAGAGAATACGTCGGGCCTCGTGCTGCTCTTCGAGCATCGCTGGGCAGTGGACATCAAGAAGGCCGTTCTCAACGCGGGCGGCTTCCTCGTTTCGAGGACGGTCATCCCGCCGGAGGTGGTCGAAGAGGTCAGCGCCGAGCTCGACGCAGCCTGAAGCGCGCCTGATACAGACTGTTCACTACGAAGGAGATCAGACAATGATGATGCGACGAAGGGGTAGGCCTCTCGTTAGGATGGCCGCAACAACAGCCGTCGTCGCCGGCACGGCCGGCGCGGTGAGCCACCATCAGCAGCAGAAGTACGCCAACCAAGATGCCCAGCAGCAGGCACAGCAACAGGACGTATACGAGCAGGGTGTGCAGGCCGGCCAGGCAGCGGCCGCGGCAGCACCAGCGCCGGCAGCGGCGCCGGCAGTGTCCTCCGGGATCGACATGGAGCAGCTCAAGCAGCTCGGCGAGCTGCACACGGCCGGTGTCCTGAGCGATGAGGAATTCGCCGCCGCCAAGGCCAAGTTGCTGGGATAATGATTGACGCTCGCTGATGTAGCGTCGTAACAGGGAGAGGAGAGTTCAAGCAAGGTGAAAAACCCGCCAATTCTGATCTCGGTCATAGGCTTCTTCGGGGCCATGGCCGGGTTCGCATGGCTGTTCTTTGGGATGCGCCTGATCGGCTTCGATTGGTTCGGCATCTTCGGCGACCTGCCTCAGGTCGAGCACGTCGGCCTGTGGGGCTGGCTGGCAATCCTTGCCGGCATCCTGTGGCTTGCGGCCGCAGTTGGGCTGTGGGCGCTCCGGCCATGGGCATGGGCGTTCGCGATGGTCGTGGCCGGCATCTCGCTCTTCGAGGCCGCGATCCTCATGTTCCAGTCCTTCGGTAGCGGCCTCGGTTTCGCGGCCGGCCTGCTCCCGCTCGTGCTGATCCTGTACCTGAACTCGCGCGACGTTAAGAGGGCGTTCGGCCTGGTGGAGCCACCGCCGGTCTCCTGATCGCCTATGACGGTCCACGACCGCCAACTTGGAGCGCCACCGCGATTGAGCGGTGGCGCTTTTCATTTGCCAGCGCGCAGCCAGGCGTCGCGGCCGAGCCAGCGTGCACGGGTCGCGGCCGGGCCAACGGGCGGTGGTATCGCCTCCAGCATTACTCCTGGGGCTTGCGCGGGGTTAGGGTTGGCGCCGTCGTCGCTAACCAGCGCGTATTGCCTCCAGCTTTGCCCAGGGTCGCCGTGCGCGTTGGTAGGTTGGCTGAAAAGCCCCGTCGGCGGCCAACACTGCGTTCGCGCTAAGTCAAACCGGCGCTAAGTGATCGGGACCCGCGGGCGTAATGCTGGAGACAATCCGACTGGCGTCAACGGAGCTCGACGGACACTCGACCTCGAATTCAAACGGAGAGGCCGAGACACGGCCCCTGGAGCGGCCTCGGCCGTAAGGCACCAGTGTGGACCGTTGGCAACACACTGTGCGAAGGTTCGTTAACTACCTTGACAACATGATTGTCAAGGCATAAATTGTCGGCCATGACCGAAGAGACCATCAGCGAGCGCGTCGGGCGCGACCCTGAGCGACCGGTCTACGTCATCAGCGTGGCCGCGGAGCTAGTCCGCGTCCACCCGCGAACGCTGCGCATCTACGAGCTGGAGGGCCTGATCTGCCCGGCGCGAACGCGCAGCAACAACCGTCTGTATTCAGAGAACGACATCCGGCGCGTCTTGTGGATCCGCCACCTGACGCGCAACCTAGGCGTCAACCTGGCTGGAGTGCGGGTGCTGTTCGAGCTTGAGGAGCGCTTGGGAATGCGCATCCTCGAGACGCTCTACGAGGACAACATCGCCGCCACGAACAAGGCCAACCACGACATCGAGTCAACCACCGACAGCACCACCTTTGAAGACGAGAACCAAGCGGCCGCGCGCCGCTGACCGGTCAGGCATTCACCAAGGAGCGAAATGACTGAAACCATCAACCCCGAAGAGCAGGTCGAAGAGACCGAGCAGACGGAGCAGGCGATCAAGGAGAGCGTGCGCGAGCTGCCACTCGTGCCGTTGCGCGAGACGGTCATCTTCCCGGAAATGATCGTGCCGCTCCAGGTCGGTCGCGACAAGTCGGTCCAGGCCCTCAACCAAGCCGTCGCCGACAGCGCACCGATCGTGCTCGTTACCCAGCGCCAGGCCGATCTCGAGGACGTGACTGATCCGTCCGAGCTGTATGCGGTGGGCACGCTGGCCAAGATCGCCCAGGTCGTCCAGCTTCAGGACGGCACCGTGCGTGCGATCGTCCAGGGTCAGCAGCGCGTCCGCCTGCTCGAATTCGTGGGCTCGGATCCGTTCATCCAGGCGCGCATCGAGATGGTCGTAGAAGAGCCCGCGTCGGGCCTGGAGGTCCAGGCGCTCGTGCGCACCGTCCAGGGCCAGATCGAGCAGTACGTCCAGTCAGGCGCACCGGTCCCGCCTGAGGCGGCCGTGGCCGCGCGCAACATCACGGAGCCCGGCCTCTTGGCCGACATGGTCGCCTACAGCCCGGACATGAGCACCGAGCAGCGCCAGGAGCTGCTCGAGACGATCGACGTCCACGAGCGGCTCAAGCTCGTCTCGAGCTTCCTCGGCCGCCAGATCGAGATCCTCGAGCTGAAGGGCAAGATCCAGTCCGAGGTCAAGTCCGAGATGGACAAGACCCAGCGCGAGTACATCCTGCGCGAGCAGCTCAAGGCGATTCAGCGCGAGCTGGGCGAGGACGATCCGCAACAGGCAGAGATCAACGAGCTGCGCGAGAAGGTCGAGCAGGCGGGCATGCCTGAGGAGATCAAGACGCGGGCGATCAAGGAAGTCGATCGCATGAGCCGGATTCCGTCAGCCTCGCCTGAGGTTGGCGTCATCCGGACGTACGTCGACTGGCTCGTCGGCCTCCCGTGGAACGTGACCACGGAGGACAACCTCGATCTCAAGGAAGCGGCCCGCATCCTCGACGAGGACCACTACGGCCTGGAGAAGGTCAAGGAGCGCATCCTCGAGTACCTCGCCGTGCGCTCCCTGGCGGACAAGATCCGCAGCCCAATCCTTGCCTTTGTGGGACCGCCAGGCGTGGGCAAGACGTCGCTCGGCAAGAGCGTCGCGCGCGCGATGAACCGCAAGTTCGTGCGCATGAGCCTGGGCGGCATCCACGACGAGGCGGAGATCCGCGGCCACCGGCGCACGTACATCGGCGCGCTGCCCGGCCGTGTCATCCAGAACATCAAGACAGCGGGCACGAACAACCCCGTGTTCATGCTCGACGAGGTCGACAAGATCGGCATGGACTTCCGTGGCGATCCGTCGTCCGCGCTCTTGGAAGTGCTCGATCCGGAGCAGAACAACACCTTCCAGGACAACTACCTCGAGGTGCCGTTCGACCTGTCCAAGGTGCTCTTCATCGCCACGGGCAACCTGCTTGATCCCATCCCGGCAGCGCTGCGCGACCGGATGGAGGTCATCCAGCTACCCGGTTACACCCAGCAAGAGAAGATCGAGATCGGCAAGCGCTTCCTCATCCCCAAGCAGATGGAGAACCACGGCCTGACGCCCAAGAACATCACCATCACTGATGAGGCCATGGTCGAGCTCGTTCAGGCCTACACCAAGGAGGCCGGCGTCCGCAATCTCGAGCGTGAGATCGCGAACATCATGCGCAAGACCGCCCGGCAGGTGGCTGAGGGTCGCAAGCGCAAGACGGTCGTCGACACCAAGAAGCTCGAAGAGCTGCTTGGCCCACCACGCTGGGAGTACGGCGAGCTCGAGTCTGAGGACCAGACCGGCGCGGCCACGGGCCTCGTGGTGACAGAGGTCGGCGGTGACGTCGTCTCAGTCGAGGTAACGCGCATGCCGGGCAAGGAGGACTTCATCCTCACCGGCCAGCTGGGCGAGGTCATGCGTGAGTCGGCGCGAGCCGGCCTGTCATGGATCCGCGCCAATGCGCCGTCGCTGGGTATCGAACGCGAGCAGTTCGAGAAGAACACGCTCCACATCCACGTTCCGGCCGGCGGCATTCCCAAGGACGGTCCGTCAGCAGGCATCACCATGGCCACCGCGATGGTCAGTGCCTTCACCGGTATCCCGGTGCACAAGGACATCGCGATGACCGGCGAGATCACGCTGCGTGGTCGCGTCCTGCCCATCGGTGGACTCAAGAGCAAGATCCTCGCCGCGCACCTGTCGGGTGCCAAGACGGTGATCCTGCCGCTCAAGAACCAGAAGGACCTCGTGGACATCCCCGAGGAGATCCGCAAGCAGATGAAGCTCGTGCTCGTCGGCACGATGGACCAGGTGCTTGAGCACGCGCTCGTGCGCTCGCCCAAGAGCCTGGACGCCAAGCCCGCCGAAGTTATCGACAAGGGCGAGCCGCTCGACGAGACGACGCCCGCCGCGCCGGACAAGATTCGGCGTGGATTCCCAGGCGCCGACCAACCGCCGGCAATCGCGGGCGGTAAAAGCTAGAGCCCCCTCAATAGGAGACGGAGGCGACCTCCAAGGTCGCCTCCGCTAGCTGCCGATGGAGTACCGCGACTACTACGCGACGCTCGGCGTTCAACGCACGGCGAGTCAGGCCGACATCAAGAAGGCCTTTCGCAAGCTTGCCCGGCAGCACCATCCAGACGTCAACAAGGGCGACGCCAAGGCCGAGCAGCGCTTCAAGGAGGTCAGCGAGGCCAACGAGGTCCTGTCGGATCCAGAGAAGCGCAAGCTGTATGACCAGCTGGGCAGCAACTGGCAGTCATACCAGCAGCCCGCTGGCTCTGGCGGTGCTCGCCAGGGCTCCCCGTACGCCGGTTTCGGTGGCTTCAACCCCGCCGGCGGCCGCGTTCGCTTTGAGTACGCCGGCAATCCGGAAGACCTCGCCGGCTTCTCCGATTTCTTTCGCACCTTTTTCGCCGGCGGTGACATGGACGACCTCGGCGCCGCCAGAAGCAGCGGTGCGCGAACGCAGACTCAGACGCGCGTGCGCGCAGGCTCGATCGACGACCTGCTCGGCGATCTGGGCCAGACCGGGAACGGCCGCGCCACTGCGCGCAGCGCGCCACGCATTGAGGCACAGGCGGATGTCACCCTCGACGAGGTCATGACCGGAACCAAGCGCCTGCTCGACATCGACGGCAAGCGCCTCGAGGTGAACATCCCGGCTGGTGTCGCCGACGGTCAGCGCATCCGCTTCTCGAAGGTCGCGGCCGGAAGCGACGCGTACATCAAGATCAAGGTCAAGCCGCACGCGGTCTTCACCCGTGACGGCGCCAACCTCCACCGTGATGTGCCACTGACGCTGCGCGAGTCGTTACTCGGCGGCGAGGTTTCGATCAAGACACTTACCGGACGGCTCATGCTGCGCATTCCGCCCGAGACACAGAACGGGCGCATGTTCCGGCTCACCGGGCAAGGCCTGCCGCACTTCCGCAAGGAAGGCCGCGGCGACCTGTACGCCAGGGTCAAGGTCGTGCTGCCGAGCGGCCTCTCGCCAGAGGCCAGGCAAGCCGCGGAACATTTCCTCGACCTGGCCAATCAGCCAGAACCGCACCAACCATGAATTTGCACGCAACAGGAATGCCCAGCGACACATGAAGCTCGACCGATATACCCACAAGGCGCAGGAGGCGCTCCAGGCCGCTCAGCAGCTGGCGGAGAAGCAGGACAGCCCCGTCTTCGACGCTGAGCACATCCTTGCCGCGCTGCTCGCCGACGCTGAGGGCGTCCCTGCCGCGACCCTCCGTCAGCTGGGGGCTGACCCGGCCCAGGTGAGTGTCGAGCTCGCCGCGGTGCTGGGCAGGCGCGCGCGCATCGCCGGTGGCTCGATGTCGATCGACGCGCGCGCTCGTCAGCTCCTCGAACGTGCTGAGGACGAGGCCAGGCGCCTGGGCGACGAGTACGTCTCCACGGAGCACCTGCTCATCGCCGCTGCCGAGGCGGGCGGTGAGGCGCAGCGCGTCCTGGACAACGCAGGTGCCAACAAGGAGCAAATCCTGGCCGCGCTGACGAGTGTCCGCGGCAGCCAGCGCGTCACCTCGCAGGACCCGGAGGGCACCTACCAGTCACTCGAGAAGTACGGGCGCGATCTGACCCGTGACGCGCGCGACGGCAAGCTCGACCCGGTCGTCGGCCGTGACGAGGAGGTCCGGCGCGTCATCCAGGTGCTCAGCCGGCGGACGAAGAACAACCCGGTCCTGATCGGCGAGCCCGGCGTGGGCAAGACGGCGATAGTCGAGGGGCTCGCCCAGCGCATCGTGCGTGGCGACGTGCCTGAAGGCCTCAAGGACAAGCGCGTCGTCGCGCTCGACCTGGGCGCGCTGATCGCCGGCGCCAAGTACCGGGGCGAGTTCGAGGAGCGCCTCAAGGCCGTACTCAAGGAGATCAAGGACTCGGAGGGTCAGGTCGTCCTGTTCATCGACGAGCTGCACACAGTCGTTGGTGCCGGTGCGGCGGAAGGCGCGATGGACGCATCAAACCTGCTCAAGCCCATGCTCGCGCGCGGCGAGCTGCACACGATCGGTGCCACGACGCTCGACGAGTACCGCAAGCACATCGAGAAGGACGCCGCGCTCGAGCGTCGCTTTCAGCCCGTTTTCGTCGATCAGCCAACGGTCGAGGAGACGATCTCGATCCTGCGCGGCCTGCGCGAGCGCTACGAGAACCACCACGGCGTGCGCATCACGGACTCCGCGCTCGTCGCTGCCGCGGTCCTATCCAACCGCTATATCGCGGATCGCTTCCTGCCCGACAAGGCGATCGACCTGGTCGACGAGGCAGCCAGTCGGCTGCGCATGGAAATGGATTCGATGCCCGTCGAACTGGACGAACTGGAGCGCCGTCGAATCCAGCTCGAGATAGAGCGCGAGGCGCTGCGCAAGGAGCGCGACGACGCATCGAAGACGCGCCTCGACGCACTTGAGAAGGAGCTGGCCGACATAAGCGAGCGTGCCAATGCGCTCAAGAGCCAGTGGGAGCAGGAGAAGGCCAAGATCGCCGAGCTGCGCTCGACCAAGAAGCAGCTCGAGGATCTTCAGCTGGACGTAGAGAAGGCCGAACGCGCCGCGGACTATGGACAGGCCGCCGAGCTCAAGTACGGCAAGCTTCCGGAGCTCCAGAAGCAGCTCGCCGATCAGGAGGCTGCGCTAGCGGATTCCGGTGCGCGCCGACTGCTCAAGGAAGAAGTCGACGCGGACGACATCGCGGGCATCGTGTCGTCGTGGACGGGCATCCCGGTTACGCGCCTGATGGAGGGCGAGCAGGCCAAGCTCATCCGCATGGAGGACGAGCTGCACAAGCGCGTCGTAGGTCAGGAAGAGGCGGTCGCTGCCGTCTCAGATGCGGTGCGCCGCGCGCGGGCGGGTCTCAAGGACCCACGACGTCCGATCGGCTCGTTCATCTTCCTGGGACCGACCGGTGTGGGCAAGACAGAGCTCGCCCGCGCGCTTGCGGCCTTCCTCTTCGACGACGAGCAGGCACTCACACGCATCGACATGAGCGAGTACATGGAGAAGTACTCCGTTTCGCGCCTGATCGGCGCACCGCCCGGCTACGTGGGCTACGACGAAGGTGGCCAGCTGACAGAAGCAGTTCGGCGCCGGCCCTACCAGGTCATCCTGCTCGACGAGATCGAGAAGGCGCACCCGGACGTGTTCAACGTCCTGCTCCAGGTACTCGACGACGGGCGGCTGACGGACGGCCAGGGCCGCACGGTCGACTTCAAGAACACGGTCATCGTCATGACCAGCAACGTGGGCAGCCAGTTCATCACGGGCTACGCCGGCCAACGCGATGACACCTCGTACGAGCAGATGAAGAGCCAGGTCACGGAAACGCTGCGCCAGGTCTTCCGGCCGGAGTTCCTGAATCGAATCGACGAGATCATCGTCTTCCACGCCCTGACAGAGGAGGACCTGGCGCACATCGTCGACCTGCTCCTGGCCGATTTGGCCCGGCGCCTCTCCGAGCACGACCTTGAGCTGGACATCACGCCCGCGGCGCGGACGCTCATCGCGCGTGAGGGCCACGACCCTGCGTATGGGGCACGGCCGTTGCGCCGATCGATCCAGCGCCTGGTTGAGAACCCGCTCGCGCGGGCACTGCTCGAGGGCCGCTTCAAGCCCGGCACGCGCATCAAGGTCGACGCCGATCCGGTCAGCGGCACGCTCGTCTTCAGCGACGGCGGCGAGACGATCGTGACCACGACCGCCGACGAGCGGCGCGATGTCCGCGGCCGGGCTGAACAGCCCGTGGCAGAGCCAGTCTCCGTGCCGCCCGGCGGCGACGGCGGCACGCGCCTCAACTAAGGCAACGGCGCCCGATTCGATGCGCGTCGAATCGCGCCTGGACGATGGATCGCCGGTCGAATCGACGGCTGGCGGCGACGACGCGGCTCTGGCCGAATTGATCCGCGCCGAGATAGCCCGCGGCGGACCTATCACCTTTGTGCGCTTCATGGAGCGCGCGCTGTACGACCCTGAGCGCGGCTACTACGCCACTGCCGTCACGCGACCAACGCGCGCCGGCGACTTTCTGACCGCGCCGGAGCTGCACCCCATCTTCGGCCGCACGCTCGCGCTCCAGGTAGACGAGATGTGGCAGCGCATGGGCCGCCCGGAAGGTTTCGTCATCCGCGAGTACGGCGCCGGCAGTGGCGCGCTTTTCCTGGCCATCGTCGACGGACTGGTCCGGATCGGCTCGGCTCTGGCCGACATCGTCCGCTACGAGCCTGTCGACTTCGCAAGGCAGCGCGCCGTCATCACGGATCGTCTGCGCGACGCGGGACGACTTGAGCAGCTGGTCACCATCGCGGAGCGCGAGAACCGGCTCAGCGGCGTCGTGATTGCCAACGAGTTCCTCGACGCGCTGCCCGTTCACCGCGTCATCAAGCTCAACGGCGAGCTACGCGAGATACACGTCGATTGGATCGACGGCCGCTTCGTCGAGGTGGCCGGACCACTGACGGATGATCGTCTCGCGCCGTGGTTCGCTGATGCCGGGGTGGAGCTTGACGAGAACCAGCGCGCGGAGGTCAACCTGGCGATGCTCGCCTGGGTCGCCGAGCTCGCGCGGGTCATCGAGCGGGGCTACGCCCTGATCATCGACTACGGCGCCACCGCCGCGGACCTGTACGGGCCATCGCGGCCGACGGGCACGATTCGCGCGTTCGCGGCGAACAGGGTGTCGAGCGACGTCTTGAGTGACCCAGGCACGCGCGACATCACCAGCCATGTCGACTTCGAGGCCGTCGAGCGGCAGGCGCGCGCCGTCGGCCTGGTTGTGGCCGGTCAAAGAAAGTCGAACGAGTTCCTGCTCGCGTGCGGGCTTGACGACACCTACCAGCAGGCGCGCGCGGAGACGGACGACGACTGGGACGGGGCGCTAAATCTGCGCTCGGCCATCCAGCGCCTGCTCGATTCGAACGCGCTCGGCGGTTACCTGGTCGAGGTGCTCGCCAAGGATGTGCCCGCTGATCCGCCGCTGCGGGGCTTCGCGCAGCTGAAGCGCAGCGCATGAAGCTCGAACTGGTCCGGGCCCGGCTCGACCCGTTTCCGCGCCACCTGCCGGCAATCCCGGCTCAGATCATCCCGAGCGTCATCGACGCCAACGGCACGGCACTGACGAGGCCGCCGCGCTTCGAGACGGAGAGTCGCCCCGCGGCCGTGCTCATCCTGATCTACGCCGACGATGCCGGCGAGGCCAACCTGATCCTGACCGAGCGCGCAGCCGGCGGCCACCGCCACGCCGGCCAGATCAGCCTGCCCGGCGGCGCCATTGATCCGGAAGATGCCACGCCGGAGGCGGCTGCGCTGCGCGAGGCGCACGAGGAGGTGGGCCTCGACCCGGTGCAGGCGCACGTGCGCGTAGTCGGTGTCCTGCCCGTCTTCGACGTGCGCGTGTCGGGCTTCCTGGTTCATCCCGTGGTCGCGTTTGCGGAGCGGGAACCAGTGCTCAAGCCCGACGATTACGAGGTCGTCGAAGTCTTCAGCGCTCCCATTGCGGCCTTTCTACCCGGGGCACCGATCGAGACGGTCACGGCCGAGCGCGATGGCTACCACCTGCGCTACGGCGGCTACCAGATCGGCCGCCACCACGTGTGGGGCGCGACGGCGATGATGCTCGGCCGCTTCGGTGCTTACCTGGGCGAGGTGGGCGCCGGCGGCTGACCAGCGCTCGACAGCTCGAGGCGCATGATCGGCCGCGGCGGGCTCGCGGCGTTCCATTGCCGAACCTCGACGACTTCGAAGCCGGCGCGCTCGAACATGGACTGTGTGCCGTGATAGGCATCCGCGACGGGCACGCGACCGCGTTCGGCGGCGACCGGGTACGCCTCGAGCGTCGTCGCGCCGTGTGCCGCCGCAAATGCGATCGCGGCCTCCAACAGCGCGTTGCCCACACCTTCGCCGCGCGCGTGTCGAGACACGACGAAGCAGACGATCGACCAGACCGGCTTGTCGTCGACCGGCGCGAGCAGCTTGGCGGTCGTCAGGCGTCCGTAGTCCGGCCGTGGTGCGAGGCTGACCCAGCCAATTGCCTTGTCACCGCGATAACCAACGAGGCCGGGCGCGAGCTCGTTCTCAGCCAGCCGTTCCAGCCCTGCGCGATTTAGTGCCGCGGATGAGTTCGACCAGTTCAGGCCGCGCATCCTGAAGTACATGCAGTAGCACCACTTGGGGTCGCCACCCTGTTCGAAGAGCGCAGCAAGATCGGCGAAACGCTCGGGCGTGAGCGGCTCGACGCGCAGATCTACCAGGGTTCGCCTTCTGACACGTCGTACTCGTCGCGCGTGACCGTGCGCTCGGCGAGCGAACCGTCCGCCGGCTCGGCCGTGGCACCCGTCGCCACGGCGGCCCCCGCGTCAGTTTCGGAGCCCGTTTCCATAGCGGCGTGGGCCGTTCCTTCAATCGCCACGCCTGAAGCGCCGGTCAGCTCGACAACGATCGCGCGCATCTCCGTGCCGTCGGTGTAGGCGCCGTGCGGGATGGCCGGCGGCCAGACGACTGCCTCGCCGTGGTTGATGCGCGCCCGCTCATCGCCCACCTGGACCCATCCGGCGCCGGAGATGACCACGAACAGCGCGGTGTTGTCGGGGTTCTCGTGGGGCACGACCATCGCGTAGCGACCGAAGGCCAGCTCACTGACGACGGCGCGGTCATCGGCCAGGATCACTGCGCCTTCCACGTTCTGGGTGCCCGGCGGCCCGCCCAGCCGCCGGTGTCCGGGACCAAAACGCAGGATCTCCATTGGGCAGTGCTAGTGCGTCAGCTGCGCCGCCGGCGCTGGCCCCCGCGCGAGCGCTTGGTGCGAACGGTCGCCTCTGCCGCCTTGTACTTCGACTGGCTGAAGAACCGCGCACGGCGGAGCTGCTCGTTGTACGCCTGGATGTACGGCGGGAAGCGAAAGAAGCGGATCCAGACGAGTGTGGAGATGCCCACGATGAGGCCGATCAGGATGAACAGGAAGTAGAAGTTGAAGAGCGTGCCAATGAGCACGAAGCCGAAGGTGATCAGACCTGCCCAGAGCAGCCACTCCTGCATCGAGCGCAGCACTTCGTAACGATGCAGACGCCGGACCTGGACGTTGTACAGGACGATCGTGCCGATGAACAGGACCAGCGACGCAAACCAGATGGGCGCATAGATATCCGGGAAGTTGTCCTGCGTGAACGCGACGCGTCCCAGGTAATCGAGCGGTCCCAGATGCACGCGAATCCCTCTCTTGTCCAGCGGTCCGACCGGTGTTGCGGGCCGAGCATAACAAGCCACTCGACTGCTGGCCTTGAAGCGGTCCGTTGCTATACTCGGGCTGCCGTGCAGCGCCCATTCCCGACGGGCGCGCGTGAGTTCCACCGAGAGGCTTGAGGAGGAGATTTGCGAGCCCTGCTCTCGGTCGCGAATCGCGAGGGAATCGCCGATCTGGCGCGTGCCCTGACGGAGCTCAAGGTTGAGCTGTATGCCACTGACGGGACTCGTGCTGCGCTCGCAGAAGCAGGCGTCGAATCGCACCCGATCAGCGACCTGACCGGCTCCGAATCACTGGCCGGCGGACAGGTCAAGACGTTTCACGCCAACGTCTACGCCGGCATCCTCGCTCGCCGCCAGTCGCCGAGCGAGATGGAGGAGCTCGCCGCGCGCGGCATTGAGCTGCTCGACCTGGTCATCGTCAACGTCAAGCCCTTCGCGCCGGAAGTCGGCGAGCGCGCCGTCCCGCTCGATGAGGCGATCGAGATGATCGACGTTGGCGGCACCGCGCTGATCACGGCTGCCGCGCGCAACTACGCGTCGGTCGCGGCGGTTTCGTCGCCTGCGCACTATGCGCAGTTGACGAGCGAGCTGCGCGAGATGGGCTCGCTGACGCCCGAGTTTCGCCAGCGCCTGGCCGCGGACGCCCTGGCAGATGTCGCCGCGTACTACGCGGAGGTCGCCGCGTACCTCAACCACATCGCCGGCATGCGCTTCCCCAACCGCCTTGCCGTCGTCGTCGAGAAGGTGCGCGACCTTGGCTACGGCGAGAACCCCCAGCAACAGGCCGCGTTCTACCGCGAGACGACGCACCGCTCCGGATCGCTCGCCGACGCGTTCCAGATCCAGGGCGACCAGCCCACCTTCAACGACCTGCTCGATCTTGACGCCGCATACCGGATCGCGACCGACTTCACGGCGCCAACCTGCTGCATCGTCAAGCAGGGCAACCCCGTTGGCCTGGCGTCCAACGACCGCCTCGTCGACGGGTACCAGAAGGCGCTCGAGGGCGACCCGGTGTCGGCTTTCGGCGGCGTCGTCGCGTTCAACCGCGAGGTCGACTCGGAGACTGCAAATGCGGTTGCGGGCAATGCCTATGAGGCAGTCGTCGCGCCCGCGTTCTCGCAACCCGCGCGCGAGATCCTGGCAGAGAAGCAGCACCTGGCCGTGATCGCGGTCAAGGGCGCGCCGTTCGAAGGCCTGAGCGACTACGGCATCGCGCGGCTCGACTTCGCGCGCATCGATGGCGGCCTGCTGGTCGAGACGCGCGATCGGTCGGAGCTCGACCGCTCGCAGCTCAAGGTCGTAACGCGGCGGCGGCCCACGCTCGAGGAGCTGACTGATCTGCTCTTCGGCTGGCGCGCGGTGCGTCACGTGACATCGAACGCGGTCGTGCTCGCGCGCAATGGCGCCTTGGTTGGTGTCGGGGCGGGCCAGGCATCGCGCCTGACGGCCGTTGAGATCGCGCTGCACAAGGCGGCCGACCGCGCGACGATGTCCGTCCTCGCGTCAGACGCCTACTTCCCGTTCGCCGACGCGATCCAGCTCGCCGCAGAGCGCGGCATCACCGCGATCATCCAGCCCGGCGGCTCCGTCCGCGACCAGATGGCGATCGAGGTCGCCGACCGGCATCACATGGCGATGGTCTTCACCGGCCGCCGGCACTATCGCGCACTGACGATGGCTGAGGGCGGCTCGATGGAAACTCTGCTCGCGCTCGAGATGGTGCGCGTCACGGAGGCTGCGGCGATCGAATCCGCCCGCTTCATGGGTCGCGGCGATCGCATGGCCGCTGACCGGGCGGCGGTACAGGCGATGCGGCGCACTTTCGACGACATCGAGATCTCCGGCCAGATCGTCATCGGCGAGGGCGAACGTGACAAGGCGCCCATGCTCTTCATCGGTGAGCAGGTGGGCATCGCGATGGCCGGCCAGCCTGAGATCGACATCGCCGTTGACCCCCTCGAGGGTACGAACCTCGTCGCGATGGGCCTGGCCAATGCGATCACGGTCCTCGCCGCGTCTGAGCGTGGCGGCCTGCTCAACGCTCCGGACACGTATCTCGAGAAGCTGTGCGTGGGACCGGTGGCCTCCGGTCATGTCGACATCCGTGAATCGACGACTGAGAACCTTGGCCGTATCGCCGAAGCGCTGGGCCGCAAGATCGGCGACCTGACCGTGGTGTGCCTTGACCGACCGCGCCACGAAGGGCTGATCGACGAGATCCGATCGAACGGCGCACGCATCAAGCTGATCAGCGACGGTGATCTGTCCGCGGCCATCTCGTGCGCAGTCATGGGCACGGGCGTGCATGCAGTCATGGGCATCGGCGGCGCGCCGGAGGGCGTGCTCACGGCAGCGGCTCTGCGCTGCCTGGGCGGCGAGATCCAGGCGCGCCTGCGCTGGCGCAGCGACGAGGAACGCGCGCGTGGCGTACGCATGGGCATCGACCCGTCTGAGGAGCGCGTTTACACGACCACGGACCTGGCGCCGGGTGAGACGCTCGTCTTCTCCGCCACGGGCGTGACCGACGGCGACCTGCTCAATGGCGTGCGCTTCTTCGGTGGTGGGGCGCGGACTCACTCACTGGTCATGGGCTATCAGGCGAAACAGATCCGTTTCGTCGACACAGTCCACATGTTCGACCGCGACCGCCCACCCAGCGTGCGCCTGTAGGCGGATCGCGGCGCAACACCTGAAGTACGTCGCCCGGGCTATGGCGCGTGCTGCGCGAAAGGTGTAAGACAGTCGGCGGCGGGCCCGACTCGGACAGGATCCCTGGGCCATCGAACTGGGCGGGCCGCCGGAAGGAGGCTTGCCGTGAAGCCGTCCATGCGCGCTTCACTTGTCGCTTTTTCAGCCGTGGTCCTGCTGCTCCTCCTTGTGCCTGGCGCGGCCGCAGCGCAAACGGCCGCACAGCAAACCGGCCTGAAAATCCACTGGCACGAAGCTCAATCGACAGGATTGGGCAAGCCAGAAGCATTTCCGGCCGGTGCGTACGCCAACGGGACGTTTGTTGTCTCGTCGTGGGCGAACGAGGGTGGCCGCATTTGGGCGTCGTCCAACGGCCTCGACTGGAACGTCGTCTGGAGCGGCGACAGCCCGCCCTCGTACATCGTCCCCGGTGGACCCGGCTTCGTCGCCTGGTCATCGGGAATCCTGCTTTCGCACAGCGGTCATAGCTGGACGCAGGCCAACGCGGGCGTGCCGGCGAAACTGATGAACTCGGACTTCCCCGAGCTCGGCAGCACCGGCAGCGTGGTCGTGGCGTTTCCGGATTCCGGCCACGGTTATTGGTCTGCTGACGGCCACAACTGGAATGCCATCTCCGGCGGCCCAACGCGTCCAGTAACGATGGCCAGCGACGGAACGAGCCTGTGGGCACTGACCGGTGGCCGCAACTTCAATGGCGGCGGCGACACGCCTGTCCAAGTCTGGATGACGTCAGACGGTCAGCACTGGGCAAATACGGCCCAGCTGCCCAACTCGAAGCGCGTCGCGTTCCTGAGCGCAGCGTTCGGTCCGCTCGGCGGAGTCGTCATCGCCGGCGCCAAGTCGTGGTACTCGCACGACGCCGTGCACTGGCACGTGGCCACGAACACGCCCACGTTGACCGCTCAGGGCCGGGTCTGGGTCGACGCGGTCGTCGCTGACACGTCTGGCTTCATCGTCGCCGCGCACCGGGATCCGCCTGGTTGTGTGGTTGACCCCGCGCAACGCGTGGCGTTGACGTGGGCGTCGGTCGACGGTTCCATTTGGCGCAAGATGTCGACCGCGGGCTGGCTCGGGCGCGAGATCGATCAGCTCTTCGTGAGCGGTCGCACGCTGTTCGGTGTCGGCATCCATTGGTCGGGCAACGACGTCCCGGCGGGCGTCGTCTGGACGGCGCAACTGCCCAACGTCGCATCCGACACCGCGCCGCCGCCCGCTCCGATCACCCCACCAGGCCGCCAGGGCTGCTGATCGCCCTGCATCGTTGACTTCGAGATCCGACTGGCGCGCAGGTTTCGTCGCGGCATCCGACCGCGAAGCATTCCTGCGCGCCAACTCAAACCTGCCCGGGCCACGCGCCAACCTTGAGCTGATGTGGGCTGCAGCAGACGAAGTTGATGAGGCCGTCGCGCAACGCTGGGCGGCCGCGCAGGCTGGCTCAGATGACCGGGCCGGCTATGTGGCAATGGTCGGACTCGTCGCGCTCGGACGCTTCACAGCCAGTCCGGGCGTCCTGGACTTGCTCCGCGAACGCGCCACTGACGGCAGCTGGCGTATCCGCGAGGCCGTGGCCATGGCCCTCCAGCGGCTGGGCGACGACCAACCGGATGAGCTTGGCCGGATCGCCCGCGAATGGTCGAGTTCCGGCGACCCACTCGTTGCGCGCGCCGCGGTGGCGGCCGTCGCAGAACCCCGCCTGCTGCGTTCCGCGGCGCCGGTGGATGCGGCGCTGGACGTCATGGACTCGGCAACAAAGCTGGTCGTCGACGCGGCGAATGGTCGAGCAGAGCCCGTGCGCGTCCTGCGCCAGGCACTCGGCTACGCCTGGAGCGTCGTCATTGCCGCGGACCAGGCAAAGGCATGGCCACACTTCGTCGCATGGGCCGCATCACATCCGGACGACGCTGACGCCCAATGGATCGTGCGCGAGAACCTCAAGAAATACCGACTCGTGCGCCTTGGCCTGACACTGTAGGCCGTCGTGCGGCGCACGGGGCCCGCGCGGTTCGTCTCCTAGGTCGGGCGTCCTAATCCATCGCTAACGATCTGGCTGTCGGGGGTGTCAGTTGAGCAGAGGGAGATCCCTCGCCGCGTTCGTGTGCCTGTGCCTGGCTGGTTGCTCGGCGCTGCCCGCCGGCACGCCC
>CAVQDZ010000002.1:0-93561 GCA_963711405.1 uncultured Chloroflexia bacterium | reverse complement strand
ACGCGTCCAGAGTCCGCGTGGCGCGGCGCTACGACCTGGCGGATGGGCAGGCCGAACTTCTGAGCGAAGGCGAAGTCGCGCTCATCGTGCGCGGGCACGGCCATGATCGCGCCGGTGCCGTAGCCCATCAGCACGTAATCGGCGATCCAGACCGGGACACGCTCGCCATTGATGGGGTTGATCGCCTGCGCGCCGATATCGACGCCGGTCTTGTCGCGGTCAGTCGAGAGCCGGTCGATCTCCGACTTGCGGCGGGCGTTGAAGCGGTATTGGTCGACCTCCGCCTTCCGGTCCGGATTGGTCAGCTCGTCGACGAGCGGGTGCTCCGGCGCCAGGACCATGAATGTCGCCCCGAACAACGTGTCCGGCCGCGTCGTGAACACGCGGATCTGCTGGCCGCCGTGCTGGTGCTCATCGGCCGCGACCGTGAAGTCGATCTCCGCGCCCTCGGATCGGCCGATCCAGTTGGTCTGCATGACCTTGATCGGCGTCGGGTACTCCAGGCCGTCGTAGTTGAGCAGCTCGTCGGCATACGCGGTCGTGCGGAAGAACCACTGCTCCAGGTCGCGTTTGATGACCTGCGTGCCACAGCGCCAGCACACGCGATCGGTTCCCAGCACCTGCTCGCGCGCGAGCACGACCTGGTCCTTTGGACACCAATCAACCGGGGCCATCTGCCGATAGGCCAGCCCGTTCTCCATGAACTTCAGGAAGATCCACTGGTTCCAGCGGTAGTAGGACGGGTCGGCGGTGACCAGCTCCTTGTCCCAGTCGAAGCGGGCGCCCATCGACCGGAACTGGCGGCGCATGTTGTCGATGTTCTTGTACGTCCACTCGCGCGGATGGACGCCGTTCTTGATCGCCGCGTTCTCCGCGGGCAGGCCGAACGCATCGAAGCCGATCGGGAAGAACACGTTGTTGCCGTTCATCGTCTGGTAGCGGCCGATCGCGTCCGTGGGCGTGACGATGTACCAGTGGCCGATGTGCAGGTCCCCCGACGGGTACGGGTACATCGTCACCAGGTAGTAGGGCGGACGGGGATCGTTGTCGAGATCGGTCCGGTGCAGGCCGATCGCTTCCCAGTGCTGCTGCCAGCGTGGTTCGATCTCAGTCGGGTTGTACGTGTCGCGCGACCGTTCGGTGGTCATGGCAAAGCCCTCAGGGGTGTCGAGTGGAAGGGACGGATCTGGATCTGGGTCGCGCGTGCGCGCTCAGGCGCCGGCGACCCACATAAGCGCGAGGCGCGCGCCAGAGCGGCTGATGTGATCCGTCATATGAGCCATGAGATGGACATCTTAACCAACGCGATTTCCGTCGCGCGTCCAAGTGTCGCTACTGCCACTCGACGGTGACCACGTCGACCGGCTGCGAGATGCCCTTGAGCTCGACGCTGCGCGCTTCCGACGTGCGGTATTTCGCGCCGGCGACGGTCTCGCTGCTGGCGACGATCTCCGATCCGCCCGCGATCGAGGCGATGCGCGCCGCCTGGTTGACGCCCTTGCCCTGGTAGTTCTGCCCGACCTGAGTGGCGTCGGCAAGATGAATGCCGATCCGAACCTGCGGCGCGAAGCCATGGTCGCGTCGATGCGCCTGGAGCGTGCGCTGGATGGCGATCGAGCACGCCAGGGCGTCGTCGGGCGAGTCAAAGCCGACGAAGAAGCCATCACCGGTGGCCACGACCTCCTGCCCACGATGTGTCGCGAACAGCGTTCGAAGCATTTCGTCGTGCACGCGCATCAACGTTGACCACGCTTCGTCTCCGAGCAGCTCGGCGAGGCCCGTCGACGAGACGATGTCTGTGAACATGAACGTCTTGACCACGCGGCGCGCCTCGTCGCGCCGCGTGGGCAGCTTCCACGCGAGCACCTCGCCGACTTCCTCGATCATGATCGCGAGCGTTGGACAGGCGAGCGCGGCCTCGCGGATGACCTCCTCATCGACACTGTCGATGTCCACCACGTCGGCCTTGGCGAAGTCGCCTTTGAGCCAGTCGAAGACGGTCGGCGCAATCGTGATGCAGTTGCCCGCGCCGATGCATACCGGCCGGTCGATGCTGACGCGAAGCGGCATGGCAGAAGCTGACCTCTAAACCGCGCGAAACGCGAAGGCGGTGGTCTCCGCCCTCGAGCTCGTGCCGATGCGCGCATACAGAGCGCTCAACAGGCCGCTGACGCCGGCATCGTCGAGGGTCAGCTCCTCGCCGATTTCGCGGTTGGTGCGGCCTTGGGCGAGCATGCGCAGCAGCTGGTTCTGGCTCTCGTCGAGTTCATCGTGTGGGCTTGGCGCCGCCGCTCCAGAGCCAGGCGCCGCGATCGGCCCGGCGAGCTCAGCAAGCTCGCTGCCGACCGGACCGCGGAACCAGCGCACGCGGGTCTCCTCATCCATCATGCGCGACGCGCCAAAGGCCTGGTAGAAGTACAGCTCGCCGCTGATCTGCTGCTTCTCCTCAGGATCGTCGGAGGCCAGGATCGCGCGCGCGGCCGGCAGCAGGATCTCCAGATGCGGGTCCTCGCGCATGGACGTGTGCAGGTACTCCATGGCGCTCCGCGCAAAGAGCAGCGCCGCCGCGCTGTCGCCACGGGCGAGAGCCACGCGCGCTTCGGCGGCATCCGCCTGGGCCGCCCACGGCGGTCTGCCGGCGAGCTGGCTGGTCAGTCGGCGCGCGTCGCGTGCGGCGGCGGTGGCCGCGTCGAGGAGGTTTTCGTCCTTGCTCTGCGCGCCACGGCGCCCCGCTTCGAGGGCCAACAACGCGAGCGCCTCCGCCTGCGCCGCCGGCCTGCGCTGGTTGGCGGCCATGGTCGCGACCTCGCGCAGGCCGCTGACCATCGCGTCCGAGTCGCCGCGCGCGCCGGCGATGAGCGCCGCACCGACCGCCACCAGCCGCGCGCGGTGAGGCGTCGGCGCCATTGCCGCGCACGCGGAGGCGCGCTCGAGCCAACGCTGTGCTTCGTCGGTGTCGTCCAAATCGAGCGCGACGTGCATGAGCCCGATCGCCGACAGGAACTCGAGCCCACTGTCACCCATCGCGCGCGCCGAGCGGTAGGCCTGCTCACCGCGCTCGACGGCGAGGTCGGGGATCACCTTTGCCCTGGCGAAGACGTGCGCGCCGTAGAGCATCTGGCCTTCCGCGGCCTCGCGCGCGCTGCCTTGCACGAGCGTGGCCATCGCCGTGGCCAGCTGACGGATGCCTTCGAAGCGCTGCGCCGGGTTCGTGCCCAGGTGCAGCTCCGGCCCCCAGTTCAGGTACGCCAGGCTGACGATCGCCGACATCGCGCCGCGTCTGTCGCCGACCTTTTCGAACAGCTCGAGCGCCTGCGTGAGCTGTCGCTCGGCCTCAATTCCCTGGTCGTAGATGGGCAGCTCACGCTCTATGTCCACGATCGACTCGCCGTTGGCGATCCTGACCAGGATGGGGATGTGCTCGCCGAGCTTGATGCGCTCGACGAACCATGCCCTGATCCTGGCCACGGTGATCGCGCCTAGCTCACGCAGTGCCTGGGCACGCTGGGCATCTGCGCCGGTCTCTTCAGCCAGCACGCGCGCTCGCTCAAACGCGGCCTGCGCACCGTCCAGGTCGCACTCTGTCGGCGTTGGCGAGTAGCCCTCACCGAGCGGTGCGCGCAGCAGGCTTTGGCCCAGTTCCAGACATGCGGCCAGCTCAGCCGCACGGTCACCGTCAGTCGCTGCCTTGGCTTTGATCCTGCGCGCGACGTCCGCTGCCGCCTCGTAGCGCTTGTCGCCACGCAAAGCCGCGGCTCGGCGAAGTTGAACATCCAGCTCCGCGGTCGGGTCTCCGAGGGCCTCGACCAGGGCGCTCAGCTCGGTCATCCCCTCGAGCCGCTCGGACGCGCGGCCCACCGCGAGCAGCGCATCGTCGCGGATGCACAGCAGCTGGACGCGCTGGGCCGGGTGCGCGACGACAACGAGCGCCTCCTCGACGATGCGCAGCGCCTCCTCTGGTGCGTTGGCGGCGAGGGCCGCGCGCGCAGCGTCGAGCGAATAGCGAGCGATCAGCGCGCTGTCACCGGCGGCGAGCGCGTGGCGAACCACGACCGGCAATGCTGCTGGGTCCGGCTCGCCATCGGCAGTGAGCATCTCAACGATCGACGCATGCAGCCCCTGGCGCTGGGCCGACGACAGCCCGTCGAGGGCGAAAGCGCGGACCTGCTCGTGCGAAAAGGTCAGATGGCGGTTGGCTTCGTCACCGGCCTCGCTGATCAGACCCGCGGCGATCGCCGGCTTGAGCAGCTCAAAGGCCTGTTCGGGTTGGCAGCCGGTCTGCTCACCGCGCCGCGCACGTAGCGCGCACAGGTCGTCGATGCGGAATGCGCGGCCAAGCACCGCGCCCGTGGCGAGCATCTCGCGCGTCTCCGGCGGCAGGGACGAGGCGCGGCGCTGGATGAGCGTGCGGACTGCGGACGGCACCAACCGCTCTGCGTGGCGGCCCAGGCTCCACGTGCCGCCGATGGGCTGCAACAGGCCGGCCTCGCGATAGGTCCGAGTCAGCTCCTGGATGATGAAAGGCACGCCCTCAGCTTGGGCATGGATCGTGGCAGCGGTGGCCGGAGTGGGCTCGCCGCCCAGGATGCCGCGCAGCATCTGCGTCGTCTCCGTCTGATGCAGCCGTTCTACCCGCAGCCGGCGCAGGAGGCCCATGCGCTCAAGGTCGGCGAGCAGGTTGACGATCTCGCTCACCTGCGCCGTTTCCTCCGGCCGGATGGTCATCATCAGGTACATCGGCGCCGACGAGTTCGCGCGCACCACGTAGCGCAGCAGGCGGATGCTGTCCAGGTCGGCCCACTGGAAGTCGTCGAGCAGCAGGGCCATGGGCTTCTCGCGGGCGATGGCGAGCATCGCCATGGAGGCCACATCGAAGGCGCGCAGCAAGCGCTCGTCGGCAGGCAGGGCGGCGAGGCCGGTCTCATCCTCGCCACGTAGAGCCTTGCGTGCCCGGTCTATGGCTGCGGCTGTCTCAGGGGACATATCTGCGCGCAGCTCGTCGTTGTCGTAGATCGCCCGGGCCAGCAGCAGCGGGCCGCGGATCTCTTCGTCGGCGACGATGCGCACGGATGACATGCCGCGCGCGGCGGCGAAATCGGCCGCGGTGTTGAGCAGCGTCGTCTTGCCGATGCCGGGTTCGCCCTCGAGACATATCCCGACGAGCGATTCGAGCGATGCGTCGATCGCCGACTCGATCGCCTCGAGCTCCAGCAGGCGCCCGACTACGGCACGCGTTGCGAGCTTCGATTTGGCGGGGCTAGATGCGCCTGTGCCTACGACCATCAGATGCCAGAACGGCTTGGGAAGTTGGTGGAGCGACGGGGGCTCGAACCCCGGACCTTCTGCATGCCATGCAGATGCTCTCCCAGCTGAGCTATCGCCCCGTGTGCGGGGCGGGATTCTAGCAGCAGGGCCGGAAGACCATGGGCAAACGGGTGGGGTTTTCTGTAGTTGATCACGGCTCGGATGAAGTGCAAACTCTCGCGATGAACCGGTCGGGGAGGCTGGTCGCGGTTGGGCTCACGATGAGCGTGGTCGTAACGCTCACCGTTCCGATGCCCGTGCTGGCCAACGTGCCTGACCGCGAACAGGGCGGTGTCGGCTGCGTGACGGACGCTCTCGGCCACGCACAATTTCTGTGGCACGCACCTATGGATGGCGTCGCCGTGTTCGACGCCCAGCATCCCGCGCAAGTGGACACGTCCGATGGGCTGGAGATCGAGCACGCCGCTGGCGGACTCTGGGTGCGCGTCTTCAAGGATGGCTTTTACTCGATCCACGTCACGAGCACGCCTTCCTCCTCGTGCGAGGTTAACTATGCGGTTGACGCGATACCGACCAATGACAAGGTAGGCGACGCGGAACTGCTCGATGGATCCAGCGGTGAGATAGAGGGAACAACGCGAGCCGCGGTCATCGACGACACGGAGCCGATGCCCACCGAGGATGCCCTGCGCACCGTCTGGTACCGCTGGAGTGGCCTCACCGGCAATGCCACCTTCACGGTCGATCCGCACAACAGCGGCGGCATCCTTGATGCCGGCAATGGTGTGACCAGCGCCGGCGTCGCGGTGTTCGACCCCGCCGACATGTCCGTGCCGCTTGCGGTTGGTGGCGACGGAGTCGCTCCCCAGGATGGTGGCGGAACAGGCGGCTCGGTGACCGTTCCGGTGGTCGAGGGCACGGAGTACCTGGTCGCGATCTTCTCCGCCGGAGGGACCGGCACGATGGTCAGCCAGTACGGCTACTCGGCCGCCGGCCGCTTCACCTTGAGCTGGGATGGACCAAACGCGCCGCCGGTGGCTAACGACGACGACGTGGCAACAGACGAGGACACGCCGGTCACGATCGACGTGCTCGCCAACGACGAGGACGCTGACGGTGATCCGCTCCAGATCGTCGGCCTTGGCGACACCGCGCAAGGCGGCTCACTCAGTCTCACGGGCGGCAATCTCGTCGGTTATGAACCGCCATCGGGTTTTGTCGGCGTCGACAGCTTCACCTACGACATCGACGACGGCCGCGGCGGGACTGACCAGGCGACAGTTCGGGTATACGTGGGGCTGCCCATCCCGGGCACGACCCAGATCCAAGTGGATCCCGCAGTGATCAACTTTGGCGCTGTCCCGCGGGGCAAGACGCGCACTGTCGACTTGACGATCACAAGCGTCGGCGCTGACCCGGTCGGCCCATTGGCGATGACCGTCGAACAGACTGGTCCGACGCCATTCGATGCGACGGCCGTGAGCCCGTGCACCTCCTCGACCATCGCTCCAGGAAACAGCTGCACGCAGACGATCCGCTTCTGGTCAGTCGATGGGGCCGGTGCCGCCAGCCCAGCGAGGCTGACCATCCGAGACCTTCAAACCGACAAGGTTCTCGCGATCGTCAGCCTCACCGGTAGTGACGCTCCGCCCGTCCCGCCGGGTACGCCCAACTCCGATCCTGTCGCAGGAGACGATGTGGCCCACGTCCTCGCGGGGGACACGGTCACGCTCAACGCACTCGTCAGTGACTACGACCCCGATAACGACATCCTGGCGATCACCAACGCAGCCGACCCGGCACACGGCGTGGCCAGCGTCGCTCGCTGCATCGACTTTGTTGCGGGCTACAGCCCGCACCTCGACTGCATCCGCTATACGCCCGACGACGGCTTCCGCGGCGTCGATCAAATTCCCTACACGATCTCCGACGGTCGCGGTGGTGCCGCCTCCGCCACTTACTGGATCGCGGTCGACCACCCCGAGATGGCGATTGACTCGGTCGACCCCAGCTCAGGACCACCTGTGGGCGGTCAATCGGTGATCGTCAACGGTCAGAACTTCATGCCCACCGTCGGCGTCCAGTTCATATGCAGTGGCGTGTCTTATCCGGCGCCGATTACGGCGGTGTGGCTCACTCAGCTGACTGTCACGACGCCGCCTATGCCGCTCGGGGCGTGCGATGTGCACGCGCAGCACCTGGTCCTGACTGGCCTCGCGTCCGCAACGCTGGGCGCCGCCTACACGGTCGTATCGGGCGACAACCACCCGCCCGTCGCCGTCGATGACTCGGCGACGGTGCGGCAGACAAACAGCGTGGATGTCGCGGTTCTGGCCAACGACAGCGATCCCGATGGAGACGCGATCCATGTGGTCAGCAGCACTCAGCCTGCCCACGGGCACCTGGATAGCTTCGCCGTCGATACCTACAACTACACGCCAAACGCCGGTTACCTGGGTAACGACTCATTCACCTACACGATTGAAGACGCCAATGGGGCCACAGCGACGGCGACGGTCCACATCGCCGTCACTGCCGGCCTCGGCTTTGTCCGCGCCAACGTGGTCTATCGAGGATTTGGGGCTGGCGATCGGGGAGCAGGCGTGCTTCGAGCTGCTGGACGGCGGTGGCGCCCGAGTTGGATCGGTCCAATGCCTCAATGTGACTGGTCAAACGGCCGTTTTCTCGAATGTTCCCCTTGGCGACTACTCAGTTGCGGTCGCTTATACGGCCGCCCTTCCGCCGGCGTTGCCCAGCCCAAGGCTCCCGGCACGGTACGAGGTACCCACGCCTCTCGCCGTCACGGTGACGCGAGACGGACTGGCCGAGATCGTGACTCTACGAATTGATCTCCGGCGGACTGCGGCGATCACGACGATCGATGCAGTCGGGCGGTCTGTCTCCGGCGCTTGTCTGCAGATCGCCGATACCGCCTCTGTTGCGGCGAGCGTGCACAGCTGTGATAAGGACGACGGCGCAACAGATGGAGTAGTTCACTTCCCATACGTTCCGCCGGCGGCAGGGATCTCGGTCGCGCGAAGCTACGGTCTCGCGCCGACGGGCCTCTCGCCCGGGCCCGACGTTGCGTTGACCTTCACGGCCGGCCACGCCGACGCGACCTATGTGTCGCCGGCACACGGACATCTCGACAGTTTCAGCGAGGACACGTTCAACTACACACCGAATCCGGGCTACTTGGGAACGGATTCGTTTACCTACACGATCTCCAATTCTTCCGGCGAAACCGCCACCGCCACCGTGAATATCACCGTGACGCCGGGCATTGGTTCGGTGCGTGCCAACGTGCTATATGCGGACTCCGGGTTGGCGATCGGCGAGCAAGCCTGCTTCGAGCTTCTGGACGGCGGCGACGTCCGAGTTGGTTCGGTCCAGTGCCTCAACCCAGCCGGGCAGACCGCTGTCTTCTCGAACGTACCGCTCGGCGATTACTCGGTGGCGGTGGCATACACCGTGACGTTCCCGCCGGTGCCGCGACTGCCGGCCCGCTACGAGGTACCTGCGCCCATACAGGTTGCTGTTACCCGAGACGGTCTTGCCGAGATCGTCACGTTCAACATCGGCCTGAAGCCGGTCAACGGCATCGTGGCCGTCCGGACCGCAAGCCCGACGGCACTGCCGCGCCGTTCGCCTGCTTCGCGATCTACGCCACCGAGACGTCCAACTTGCCGAGGTCATGAGGCTGCGACACCTACGACGCCGTGCTCGACGGCCTGACCTTCTTCTCGGCGTGGCGTTCAGCGTGACGCCGGGCACCCACTACATCCGGATGTCGACGTTCCCCGAGGGCCCCTATGGCTGGGATCCCCAGCGTCGCCCGTTCACCGTCGACGCGAGCGGCCCGGGGGTGGTCCTGACCTTCCAGCTCCAGCCGGCGCGCACGGCGGCGATCACGATGGTCGACTCGGCCGGCCGGCGCATCCTCGAGTCCTGCGTCGATGTCCTGCCCGTTAACGCCCAGTCACTGTGCGACGAGAACGACGGCGTGGTCGATGGCGTCGTGCACTACTTCCACCTGATCGACACGCCCGGCCTGCGCGCCGAGGGCAGCGTCATCCCGCTGCCACCCGGTCACGTGCCCGGTCCACCGGTGCCGCTCGTCTTCGATGCCAGCGGCCACGCCGACGCGACCTATGTGTGGGACCTGGCGACGGGCATCGTGGCCGTCCGGACGCTCAAGCCCGACGGCACTGCCGCGCCGTTCGCCTGCTTCGCGATCTACGCCACCGAGACGTCCAACTTGCCGGAGGTCATGAGCTGCGACACCTACGACGCCGTGCTCGACGGCCTGACCTTCTTCTCCGGCGTGGCGTTCGGCGTGACGCCGGGCACCCACTACATCCGGATGTCGACGTTCCCCGATGGCCCCTATGGCTGGGATCCCCAGCGTCGCCCGTTCACCGTCGACGCGAGCGGCCCGGGGGTGGTCCTGACCTTCCAGCTCCAGCCGGCGCGCACGGCGGCGATCACGATGGTCGACTCGGCCGGCCGGCGCATCCTCGAGTACTGCGTCGATGTCCTGCCCCGTTAACGCCCAGTCACTGTGCGACGAGAACGACGGCGTGGTCGATGGCGTCGTGCACTACTTCCACCTGATCGACACGCCCGGCCTGCGCGCCGAGGGCAGCGTCATCCCGCTGCCACCCGGTCACGTGCCCGGTCCACCGGTGCCGCTCGTCTTCGATGCCAGCGGCCACGCCGACGCGACCTATGTGTGGGACCTGGCGACGGGCATCGTGGCCGTCCGGACGCTCAAGCCCGACGGCACTGCCGCGCCGTTCGCCTGCTTCGCGATCTACGCCACCGAGACGTCCAACTTGCCGGAGGTCATGAGCTGCGACACCTACGACGCCGTGCTCGACGGCCTGACCTTCTTCTCCGGCGTGGCGTTCGGCGTGACGCCGGGCACCCACTACATCCGGATGTCGACGTTCCCCGATGGCCCCTATGGCTGGGATCCCCAGCGTCGCCCGTTCACCGTCGACGCGAGCGGCCCGGGGGTGGTCCTGACCTTCCAGCTCCAGCCGGCGCGCACGGCGGCGATCACGATGGTCGACTCGGCCGGCCGGCGCATCCTCGAGTCCTGCGTCGATGTCCTGCCCGTTAACGCCCAGTCACTGTGCGACGAGAACGACGGCGTGGTCGATGGCGTCGTGCACTACTTCCACCTGATCGACACGCCCGGCCTGCGCGCCGAGGGCAGCGTCATCCCGCTGCCACCCGGTCACGTGCCCGGTCCACCGGTGCCGCTCGTCTTCGATGCCAGCGGCCACGCCGACGCGACCTATGTGTGGCAGGTCTCCGAGGAGTCGGTCCGTGCGAACCTGGTGTTCGAGGACGGTGGCCTCTTGCTCGGAGAGCAGGCTTGCTTCGATCTGCTGCGTTCGGATGGGAGCACATTCGCTACCCGCTGCGCCAATCCTGCGACCCAGGCACTGGTGTTCGACTCCGTGCCGCTGGGCTCATACTCGGTGTCGGGTGCTTATCTCTCCTCTTTGCCACCCGCCCCGCCCAGCCCGCGACTGCCTGCTAGATATCAGGTGCCTACTCCACAAGCACTGACCGTGACGGGCAACGCCCTCACCGAAAACGTTACGTTGCTTATCGATCTCGCGCGGTCCGCGACCATCACGACGAACGATGCGGCCGGCCGCTCGGTCTTGGGCGCCTGCCTGCAGATCGTCGACACCGGCTCCGTGGCAGCAAACGTTCATGCCTGCGACATCGACGACAGCACGACCGACGGCATCGTCCACTTCCCGCAGTTGCCGCGGCCAGCTGGTAGTAGCTCGGTTCGCAGTTACGGCTCGGCCCCGGCAGGCCTGGCCCCGGGCAACGACGTGACGCTCTCCTTCGGCCCAACGGGCGATGCCACTGCGACGTACACGTTCAACCTGGGTTCGGGCCTGGCTGCGCTGAAGCTGATCGCGCCGGCCACCGGTGGTGGCGCCGGCGGCGGCCCGCCGATCCCCAGCCATCTGGTCAGCGGCGCGTGCTGGAACGTCTCGGACGCCGGTGCCGGTGGCGGTCATCCGCTCAGTCCGTGTGACGCGGACGACGGCCAGAGCGATGGCGTGACCGTCTTCACCATCCCCGCCGGCTTCTGGTCGGCACGGCCGTCGCCTTTCCCGCCCGGGCCCTATGCCTGGACCACGAGGAGCTCCGACTTCTCCACCAGCGCCAGCAATAGCCCGGTCGTTGTCTACACCCTCGATCCGGCGGCCACGGCGACGATCACAACCATCGACACCGCCGGCCGGTCGGTCACCGGTGCCTGCCTGTATGTCTACAACGGGCCGAGCCTCATCGGTGAGCCAAACCGCTGCGACGGCGCCGACGGCGCGACTGACGGCGTCATCCACTTCGCCCACCTGCTGTCCCTGCCCGGTCTCGTGGCCCGTGCCCTCAGCGCACCAACAGGCCTGACCCCCGGCAACGACGTGACGCTCTCCTTCGGCCCAACGGGCGATGCCACTGCGACGTACACGTTCAACCTGGGTTCGGGCCTGGCTGCGCTGAAGCTGATCGCGCCGGCCACCGGTGGTGGCGCCGGCGGCGGCCCGCCGATCCCCAGCCATCTGGTCAGCGGCGCGTGCTGGAACGTCTCGGACGCCGGTGCCGGTGGCGGTCATCCGCTCAGTCCGTGTGACGCGGACGACGGCCAGAGCGATGGCGTGACCGTCTTCACCATCCCCGCCGGCTTCTGGTCGGCACGGCCGTCGCCTTTCCCGCCCGGGCCCTATGCCTGGACCACGAGGAGCTCCGACTTCTCCACCAGCGCCAGCAATAGCCCGGTCGTTGTCTACACCCTCGATCCGGCGGCCACGGCGACGATCACAACCATCGACACCGCCGGCCGGTCGGTCACCGGTGCCTGCCTGTATGTCTACAACGGGCTGAGCCTCATCGGTGAGCCAAACCGCTGCGACGGCGCCGACGGCGCGACTGACGGCGTCATCCACTTCGCCCACCTGCTGTCCCTGCCCGGTCTCGTGGCCCGTGCCCTCAGCGCACCAACAGGCCTGACCCCCGGCAACGACGTGACGCTCTCCTTCGGCCCAACGGGCGATGCCACTGCGACGTACACGTTCCACGTTGTCGTTACCGACTCTGACGGCGACGGCGTCGTCGACGGCACGGACAACTGTCCGACGGTCGCAAACGCTTCGCAGGCGGACGGTGACAGCGACGGAACCGGCGATGCTTGTGACTCGGCCATAGACATCGTTGTGGGCGCAGGGCCGATCCACATCATCGTGCCGAACGGTATGACGATCGTGCCCACGTCCCCAGGCATCACGCCACCTCCGCCGCCGGGCGTGACGTTCCCGTTCGGGGTGTTCTCGTTCGCTCTCGCGCCGTTGGTGCCAGGTTCCCCCGTCGACGTCGAGTACCAGCTGCCGAATCCAGCCGACAGCTACTGGAAGATCAATTCAAACGGAACGTGGTCGCAGTTCGCCCAGGCTCTCGCTGCGGGCACAACCTTGCACGTGACCTTGGTCGATGGCGGTCCAGGTGACGCGGACGGCGTCGCCAACGGCATCATCGTCGATCCGGGTGCGCCGGCAATCGTCGCCGCACATGCGCTGCGAGTGAGCGGCAACGACCACCGAACCAGTCCGCTTGCTCTGGCCGGCCAGACGTTAACCGGCAAGGTCGCGATCTTCGTGGCCGGCACTGACGCCCAGATCAGGAGTGTCCGCTACTCGATCGACGGCTTGACGGTCAACGACGAGTCGGGCGCGCCGTTCGACCTCCTTGGGACCACAGGCAACGGCAATGCGCGCCTGTTCTCGACGCGTCTTCTTAAGGACGGCTCACACATCATCAAGGCGCGCATCGTCTTGGCGAACGGTCAGATCGAGAACCAGCAAGCGACGTTCACGACCTCGAACCCGCGCCCCGCCGCCCGCGTCCTGATGTTCAGCACCAGTCTCGATCGGTCGGGAGCTCTTGCCCTCGACGGCGCGACGCTCACCACGCAGATAGCCGCTTTTGTTCCGACGGAGCCGGATCTGGTAGCCGTTACGTTCTGGCTGGACGACCCTCAGAGTCGTGGGCTGCCCAAGCGGATCGATCTTGACGCACCGTTCGACTACGGCGGCTCAAAGGCCAACGGATCAGCCAATCCGGTCAAGTTCGCCAAGGGCAAGCACACGATCACAGCGCTGCTTGTGTTCGCGGATGGCTATGTGGATGTGATCACGGCGACCTTCACCAACAACTGACTCGCGCCGCGACCGGCGGCACGCGCGCGGTTGTCGTCCGGGTCGGCTCTGGCTGCCTGGCAATCAGTCGGGCTTGGCGCGGGATGCTCCTGCGCGGCTAGCCAAACACCGGCCAAGGACGCAGGCGGCTCAATTGGTGGAGATGAGGGGAATGGTTTGCCTGATGACGTCGAGCGCGGCTAGGATGCCCGCCCCCGCGCTGCCCGGCGCGGTACAAACACGAAGGAGTCCAGCCGTGGACGAGCTCATCCAACAGCTCACATCGAAGGCGGGCCTGTCGGCCGATCAGGCCAAGGCGGCCGTTGGAGTCGTGGGAGGTTTCCTCAAGGACAAGCTTCCTGCTGACCTGATGAACCAACTCACGTCGGCGATGCCGGACCTGGGCGGCATGCTCGGTAATGCGACCGGTGCCGTGACCGGCGCTGCCGGCGCGGTTGGCAGCGCGGCGACCGGTGCCGTGAGCGGAGCGGCTGGGCGCGGTCGGTGGTGCTGCCGGTGCCGCCGGTGGTGCCGCTGGCGACGCGGCGGGTAAGGCCAAGGACGCCGGCAGCGGCCTGATGGGCTCGATTAAGAAGACCCTCGGCGGCTGACTCTTGGCGGCTACCCTCGCCCCTGACAAACAGGGGTCTCGGGCGGCGCGCGACGCGCCTACGATCAATGCGTGAGCGCGGAGCCGCTGCCAACCATCGAGTTTGCCGTGCGCCGATCAACGCGCGCGCGGCACTCGCGCATCACGATCCAGGGCGACGGTGCAGTCGTGGTCGTGTTGCCCGAGCGCGCGCCGGCGCGTGAGGCAGCCGCGCTCGTCGAGCGGCATACAGCCTGGATTCAGCGCCACGTAGCGCGGATAACGGCGCGCCGGCGCGCGCTCGCGCTGCGGCCGTCGCTTGCCCACGGACGCGTGCTGACCATCAACGGCCAAGCGGAGATCGTCCGTGCCGTAACTGACGCCGAGCGTGCCGCGCTCGAACGACGTTTGCGGCGCGCGGCGCGAGCGGCACTCGTCGAACGTGTCGCCGCGCGCTCCGCCCAGATGGGCATCGATGCGCGGCGCTTGACGATCCGCGACCAGAGCACGCGCTGGGGAAGTGCCTCGCGCAGCGGCACCCTGTCGTTCTCATGGCGTCTGATCCTGGCGCCGCCACAGGTGCTCGACTACGTCGTCGTTCACGAGCTGGCGCACCTGCGCGTACCCGGCCACGGCAAGCGCTTCTGGGCACTCGTCGCCGCCCATTACAGCGGTGCGGCCGCGGCGCGCAAATGGCTGCGCGATCACCACGACGAGATCCGGAGCGCGCTCGACTAAGGCTCGGGCGCCCGAGGAATCAAATGGTGGAGATGAGGGGACTCGAACCCCTGACCCCTGCGATGCGAACGCAGTGCTCTCCCAGCTGAGCTACATCCCCACGGGAGCTCAGAGTATAAGTCCGGTACCTCCGGCTGGCCTTGTATCCTCCGTCCGCTTCGGAGCCGTCACCTCCGGCGCTTTGTGGGAGGAAACGATGGCCGAGCGCCTCGCGCGGGTCCTGTGTCGCGCTCTTTCATGATGGCTGTCGCGCGTGGCCGGTCCGGACATGGTCCTGGCCACTCCGGTCGGTCCGACGCTCACGACACAGGCATCTGCGGATGTCGCCGCTGGGCGGCCTTCTGTGGGACACCGTGACGCTCGCAAACGGCACTAACCCCACGGGCTTGATCACGTTCAGGGCCTACGGTCCGGACGACACCAACTGCTCGGGCACGGCCGTCTTCAGCGACTCCGTGTCGGCGTCCGGAAACGGCTCGTATTCGACCGCCGGCTTTACGTCCCCAGGCCGTGGGCATCTACCGCTGGTTCGTTTCGTACGCCGGCGATGCCAACAATGCGCCGAACAAGACCCCCTGCGGCGCGGCCACGACTGCGATGAACGCTGCGTGCGGGAACCTGCCCACCGTCGCCTACTACGACGGGATCGCCGCGCAAACCTTCATCCGCAGCAACTGGACCCAGACGATCGTCGGCTCGGAGATCGTCAAGAACATCGGCGACTACTTGCCTAATCCCACGAACTACAGCCAGCTTGCGCTGCTCGACGCATGTGGCAGGGACGTGACGGAGGCTGATCCGGCCCAGCTCGTGACGTACGAGATCACGGGTCGACCGGATGATCCCAACGGCGTAGCAGGCACATTTACCGGCGCACCGTCGGCGCCGGCCTGCCCCGGCCCGATCGGCGACTCCTTCGTCACGTGCAAGGTTGGCGGGCCTCTGTCGACGCTCAACTTCGTGACCGACGTTCAGGGCGACTACGTGATCAAGATCAGCGCGGCAGGCTTCCAGTCAATGAACCTGTGCATCCGCGCCAACTCCAATCTGCCCGGGCCTCCACCACCCGACGCGGATTGCGATCAACCGGGCGTCACGCCCACACTGGCCACCCAGGCATCCGCCTCCGCGCGGCTGGGTCAGCCGATCCACGACAGCGCGACGCTCGCCGGCATCAATCCAACCGGCACGATCGAGTTCAACGCCTACGGCCCGAACGACACGGCCTGCCTGGTGTCCGTCTTCGCGGACACGCTCATCGTCCATGGCAGCGGCACTTACACGAGCGCAGATTTCACGCCGACCCAGCCGGGCACGTATCGCTGGTCGGCGTCCTATTCGGGCGACACCGGCAACCCGGCGAATGCGGCCGTATCGAGTGACTGCACCGCCGACCACGAGTCGGTCGACGTCAGCCGGACCGACACCACGACGGCGCTGGCTGCGAGCGTCAACCCATCCGTTGTGGGGCAATCGGTGACCTTCACTGCGACCGTTAACCCGAATTCGGGCAGTGACGTGCCCACCGGCGCGGTCCAGTTCAAGATCGCCGGCGTTCCCGTCGGATCGCCCGTGCCCGTCGACGGCGCCGGCCAGGCGACGCTGACGACGACGTTCAACACTCACGGTGGTCGGACGATCGGCGCGGACTTCGTCGGAACGGGCGGCTTCACCAACAGCGGCGCGACGCTCCTTCAGCAGGTCGTGCGCAAGTCGCCCACGTCCGTGTCGGTGGTGGCGGATCCCAACCCAGCAACCGCTGGCCACAAGGTGACCTTGACCGCGACCGTGACTTGCCGCAGCGCCAGGCTCGGGCACGCCGAACAGCGTCGTGCGCTTCCGGATCAACGGCGTCCCGGTGGGCGGCCTCAAACGCCTGATCGACGGCAAGGCATCCATCACGCACCGCTTCAGCGACCCGGGCGTGTACACGATCACCGTCCGCTACCGCGGTGGCGGCGCCTATGGCAAGGTCACCAGCCCGCCCATAACCCTGACGATTACCTAGCCGCCGTCACGAAAAACGGGCTTTGGCTCGTCAATAGACGAGAATTGACTTGCAGAGCCGTAGCCGTGCGGCTCGCATGCTCATCCATTTCGGTTGGTGACCTTCGGCCCTTCAGAGCCCACGGTGACCGCTGGACCCTATTCATGGAGGTGGCAAATGCGTGCCGTTAGAGCTCTTTTCATATTCCTGGTCGGGGCGATCGCGTCGCTCGCCGTTACGTACATGGTCGTCCTTCGTCCGCGCATCAAGGCGTGGGGCGTCGACCCCGTCGAGGCTGAAGAGGCGCTCGCCGGCGACGAGATCATCGTCGAGCCAATGGCAACGGAGACGCGCGGTGTGACGATCGACGCGCCCGTGGCGCAGGTCTGGCCGTGGCTCGTCCAGATGGGCTTCGGCCGCGCCGGTTGGTACAGCTTCGACTCGATGGACAAGCGCTACAAGAGCGCCGACGCGATCCTGCCTGAGTTCCAGAAGCTGGAGCCGGGCGAGATCCTGCCCATCTACAACGGTGGCGGGTTCGAGGTTCGCACGGTCGATCCTGAGAAGGCCCTCGTGCTCTACACCGACACCAAGATCATGGAGCGCCAGGCCAAGGCTGCCGGTCTCGTCACAGAGGAGCAGCTCGAGGAGGCCCACGCCAAGCGCGGCCGTTCATACCCTGACTTCAGCGGTACATGGGCGTTCATCCTCAAGCCGACGGAAGACGGCCAGACGCGCCTCATTGAGCGTTTCCGGGTCAAGGCGGACGGCAAGGTGCCGGCCAACGCGATGATGCAGGAGCTGATGAGCACCGGCATCGTGCTCATGGCCCGCAAGCAGATGCTGGGCATCAAGGATCGCGCCGAGCGACCCGCACATCGACCAGGCGTCGAGCGAGCTGTCGGCCGACCAGCCGACCGGCGCGCACGAGCCGCAGATCGACATCCCCAGCCTCAACGGCGACGTTCAGGTGGAGACCTCACCGGCCATCTGACCCAACCCTTTCTGACCTGACGGGCGGGGCCGTAACTTAAATCGGTCCCGCCTCGTTCGTCCAGAACTGGACAAGGGCCGCGGCGTCGCTCGACGTCGCGCTGCTCAGGATGGTCAACTGATCGTCCGTCCAATAGATCGTCGGTGAGCCTGGCCGGTCGGTGCATAGGCGACGACCGGCCGGAACATCCTCGACGTCTGTATCGCGCCCTCCGCGGGCCACGTGTTGTGGTCTTCGCACGAGCCCGAATCCGCGTCGATCTGCTCCTTGCCAAAGGCGTCCTCGTAGGCAGCATCCATCGATGTGGCGTCGCCATATTGGTCGTAGGTGACGCTGATCGTGCCGCCATCGGCCGTGCAGCTGGCACTGACCAGCACGCCGCCGCTGCCGTCCGACGTGGCGCACGTCGCGCGGATTGCCTCAGGGACATGGGCCAGGAGCTGTGCCGCGGGCGTGCCCGCGCTCGGCGGTACGACCGATGAACCGGGTGTGGGCGGCGCATTGGTTGCTGCCGACGAGGGACCGACTGAGGGCACCGAGCTTGCGCTCGGGCTGCCGGGGACAGTCGCTGCTGGGGTGCCGGGTGCAGCGCTGGCTGCCGGGCTGTTGGTCGGTGCCGGCGTGGTCGGCTTCGCGACCATGTTGAGCACGAAGAGGATGACGATACCCACGATCAGGACGCCAATCGCCGCGCCTCCCGCGATCAACAGGCGTGACGGCCCCGGATTGACCGGCTGGGGCGGGATGTAGCTGGGCGGCTTGCCCGTGGGCGGTGGTGGCGTGCCGCGCGGGTTGTTGGGGTCGAATGACACGGGCGCGATCGTAGACGAGGGCTCGGATCTTCAGGCCGTGCCTATTGACGATTAGAACATCTGTTCTATCATCGACAGATGTCCGCAGAACCCGCACTCAGCTCGGCTCTTGCCCGGCTCGAGTCGCGTTGGGGAAGCGCGGCAGTCAAGGTCGGCCTAGGCGTTCCTGCGGCTGATGCCCAGGCCCAGGATGCGCCGGCCGGCGTAGACAACGACAGTGATGAGGTCGTGCCCACCGGCTTTGCCCGGCTGGACGCGCTGCTGGGCACCGGCGGCCTGCCGCGCGGCGTGAGTGCCTCTTTCCGTGGCGCCCGCTCCAGCGGCAAGACTGCGCTCGCGCTGCACTGCCTGGCCCAGGCCCAGTCGCGCGGCGCGATCGTCGCCTTCCTGGACCTGTGCCGGATCTTCGATCCGCTGGAGGCAGCGGCACGCGGCGTTGACCTGCGCTGGCTGCTGGTGTGCCGGCCGCATGACATTGATGAGGGCTGGTCGCTGGCCGCGGCGCTCGTCTCCGGCCGCCAGGTGGACCTGCTCGTCATGGACCTGCCGGAGGGTCTGCGCGCCAGTCACGAATCTGCCCTGCGCCGTTTGGCCGCTCATGCCCGGCGGTCGAACGTGCGCATGATCGTGCTCGAGCCGGTCAATCTGGCCGCGCCCGTTCACGGCGCGCTGGCGGAGTCGGTCGGCCTGCGCCTGGAGCTCGAACAGCGCGCCTGGCTGCGTGCCGGGCGTGATGTCGTCGGCCGCCAGGTGAGGGTCAACGTGGCCAAGAGCCGCTTCGGCCTGCCCGGCCGCCAGACGGACATAGAGATCCGCTACCTGGCGGACGGCGAGCATGCCGGCGCGCTCGAGCGTTACGGCACGGCCGATCAATCGGCATTGCAGCCGTATGTGCCCAACGAGGCCACGCCTACGAACTGAGAACAGCGATCGCCTGACTCCGCACTGAACCACCCACCCACAACCTGAAGCGGAAGGCGTGCCCCCTGACGCTATGCGACTCCTGTATCTCGATTGGCCTCATCTTCCCCATCGGCTTGAGGCGGCCCGCGCGACTGCGCCGCTGCCAGAGCTGACGGTCATTGGCGGACAGCCCTGGGAACCCGCGTCGGTGCTCGACGCGAGTCCAGCGGCGGTCCGACTCGGCGTGCGCCGCGAACAACCGCTCGGCACGGCCCACAGGCTGGCGCCGGAAGCGCATTTCATCGCGGCGGATCGCGAGCACTACGCGCGCACGATGGAGCGCGCGCTTGACGCGCTGGCCGCGTTCACGCCGGGCATAGAGGCCGACGCTGATCCTGACGCGCGCGCGTTCGGCCAGGTGCTGCTGGGCATTGAGGGGCTGCACCGGCTGTGGGGCGACGACGAGCGGCTCGTCGAGCGCGTGCTCGCGGTCGTGCGCGAGCTGCTGCCCGGCCAGCCCCGGATAGGCATCGGCAACACCCGCTTCGGCGCGCAGGTCGCCGCGGTCGTTGGCAGAGGCCGGTTGGAGAAGATCGACCGCGGCGACGCGACGCTGGAGGCGGCATACCTGGCGCCACTGCCCATCGTGCTGCTGCCCGCGACGGACGACACGCGCGAACGGCTGCGCGTCTTTGGCCTGACGCGCATCGGCGAGTTTGCGGCCCTGCCTGCATCGGCGGTCGTGGCGCGCTTCGGCGCGCATGGCGAGCTGCTCCACCAGCTGGCACGGGGCATGGACGGCCGGCCGTTGCAGCCCAGGAAGCCGGTTCAGCACCTGCGCGCCGAAGCGGAGCTCGAGCCACCGGTCGACACGCTCGATCCGTTGCGCTTCATGCTCCACAACCTGTGCGCTGCGCTGTGTGAGCAGTTGAGCGCGCGTGGCGCAGGCGCCACGCGCGCGCTGATGACGCTCGAGCTGGAACCGGCCACGGTTGACGCCGATCGTCCTCGAGCAGCAGCTGCCTGAGCCCGCGGCTGCACCTGATCTGTTGGAGCGGCTGCTGTTTGCGCGGCTGTCGAGCTTCGCCGCCAGCCGCGCCGGTCACCCGACTCGTGCTCGAGCTGCGCGGCGAACAGGTAGAGGCGGGTCAGCAGCTGGGCCTGTTCACGCCGCAGCTCGCCCGCGCCGGACGACTGGACTGGCAGCTCGTCGGCCTGGCGCTGCGCTTTGGACCGGATCGCGTCCTGCGTGCCCGGACTCTGGATCCGGAAGCGGTCGTGCCCGAGTCAAGGACGGAGCTCGTCCCCGCCACTCAACAATGACCAGGTTGCTCGGCCATCACCCGCTGATCGACGTCGAGCTCGACGCGCGCGGCCAGCCGGCGCGCCTGCGCTGGGACGGCGCATCGGAGCAAGTCGAGGTGTGCAATCGCTGGCGGATAGAGGAGGCGTGGTGGCGCCGACCGGTCAGTCGGGACTACTACAAGCTGGTCGGCCTGCACCTGCTCGCGCTGGTCTATCTGGACCGAGTCGACGGCACGTGGCACCTGGAGCGTGTCTACGACTGAGCCGTTCGCTACGAGCTCTGGACGCACCTCGGCCCCGGTGCACAACCGGGGCCGAGCATGCAGAGCAGGTCATTACCCGGCAGGGAGAGGAGGAGCCTCCCGGGCCGTGACCGCGTCGTCGAACGTTGGACGAGGCGCTCCGGCAGGCTGTGACGCGGGATCAGTGAAGAGTTGGCGGACCACCCGGCGGAACGGTCAGGACCACGATTGCGACGATCAGGCTGGCCAGCGCGATGAAGAGCAGCGCGGCAGCGAGGATCTGTCTCCGGGGCGGACGCATCGAAAGAAGCATAAGTGGCGAGCGGGGTAGGCGCGCCGCGTCCGGCCGCGCAGGGGACCTGTCGTTAAGAGGCTGCTGCGGCTGCGGCGAGGAGCTGTGGCAGGCCGACCATGATCAGCAGGGTGACGATGGCCGCCAGGATCAGGGCGCGGATAAATGGAATCGCGGCACGAATCTGCATCGTCAGTGGGACGGCCAACATCCGTGGCGTGTGACGAACTGCTGGTTCGGCGCTGGCGGGGCCGGTGGGCATGGTCGGTCTCCGTGCTGTTAGTTGGTTGCGGGTGTTGAAGTCGGGCTCGGGCTTTCAGTCGGTTCGGTTGGCAGGGCGCTCGGCTCCGTGCTGGAGATGGGTGTCGGCGAGGGTGGGTTGACCTTGTCCTGGAGTCGTTGCGGTGCATCCGGGTCGCCCCACGGCAGGATGTCGAGCGGGTTGACGCGTTCGCGCACCAGCGGCGGATAGCCGAACTGGAGCAGGCGCGAGACGACGGGCTGCCAGCCGCCATCCATGCGGATGATCCCGTAGTGCAGATGGCAGCCGCTGGCGAAGCCGGTCGCGCCCTCCAGGCCGATGTCGTCGCCGGCCTTGACGATCTGGCCGGGTTCCACGTCCGCCTCATTGAGGTGGACGTACATGCTGCGGTAGCCGTTGCCGTCATCGATGACGACGACGATGGGCTGGTCGTTCGTCCGCCCGAGCTGCTTGAGGCGGTCGTAGATCGCCTCCGCGTTGCCCTGGTAGCCGATGTACGGATCGAAGTCGCGGCCGGCGTACAGGACCGTGCCGTCGTGCGCCGAGCGGACGTGATCGTCGCAGTGCGTCGCCAGGTCGAGACCGTCGTGGTAGGGGATGCCGTCGATCATCACGAAGCCGCCATCGGTCGGGGGCAGTGGCGCGAAGCGGGTAGTGATCAGGCCGTGCTTGACCGGCCAGATGTAGCCCGTCAGCTGGGCCGGATCGACGCTGTGCGCGGCAACTTCCTTGAGCAGCGGATTGCCCGGGTTTGGCGCTGGTGTCTGGTCGGGACCCAGGCTCTGCCCGGGTGAAGCGGGCTCGCCGCTGGGGCCGCTGGTTGATGGTTGCGAGCTTGGTGTGCCCGCCGTCGGAACGTTGGCGACGTTGGTCGGAACGGGTGCCGGCGTGTTCGGAAAGCCGACGAACACCACCCAGACGGCGGCGAACATCAACACGAGCGACAGGCCCAGGACGGCCAGGCGGGCGAGTGTCACAGGGCTGGGGCGCGTTGAAGCATGGTTCTGAGACGGGGCATCGCTGCTAATCGTTGCACGAAATGCGGATATGGCGTGGGACGGATCCGCACTCCTTGATATCTAGAACATACGTTCTAATATCGGTCGCGTGACGGAGAAGTACGCCGAGCTGCACTGCCACTCCAACTTCTCGTTCCTTGACGGTGCCTCGAGCGTCGAGGATCTGGTCGAGCGTGCGCAGGAGCTGGGCCTGACTGGTCTTGCCCTGACCGATCACCAGGGCCTGTACGGCTCTGTCCGCTTTGCCAGCGCGGCGCATGAGGCGGGGCTCAACGCGATCGTGGGCATGGAGGTTGAGCTGCTCGACCCGATCGCTCCGGACGGGGACGGCGTGGTCATGCCCCGTCGCCGGCGCAAGTCGCGCTCAGGGTCAGTTGCGGGTGGGGCGTCGGCGGCCCTGGCGCCAGAGCCGCAGGTCGATGGGCGCGCCGTCCGCCCCCTGGTTGAGCGCCTCCGGCCGCCGAGTCATCGCGATCCACGGCGCGAGGACATGCGTGGCGTTCGCGCGCGCGAGCTGGGTCCGCATCTCGTCCTGCTCGCGCGCGACATGAGCGGCTATCGGAGCCTGTGCCGGCTGGCGAGCAACGCTCATCTGGCCGGGACGAAGGGCGCGCCACGCTTCACCCATGAACGACTGCGCGCCGACACGCAAGGCCTGATCGCGTTGTCCGGCTGTCGCCACGGCGAGATCGCGCGGCGGCTGCTGGCCGGGGATCGGGATGGGGCGAAGGACGCCGCGCGCCGGCTGGCCGGCGTGTTTCCGGGCAGCTTCTATCTGGAGCTCCAGCATCACCTGCTGCCCGACGACGACTGGCTCGTGGCGGAGACGGTCGCCCTGGGCGACGAGCTGGGCCTGCCGCTCGTCGTGACCAACGACGCGCACTACGCGCTGCCCGCCGATCGCGAGCTGCAGGACGTGCTGGTGTGCATCCGTCACGGCCAACCGCTCGACGAGAGCGGCCATCTGCGCAGAGCAAACGGCGAGTACTTCCTCAAGGGAATTGTTGAGGTTGGGACGCTGCCGCCGGCGGACGGTGCGCTGGGTTCGCGTGTGGCGGCGGCATGGTCGGAGGGGATCGCGACGTCGGTGGACATCGCGGCCTCGTGCTCGGTCGACTTCGACTTCGAGCAATACCGATTCCCAGGCTTTCCGATTCCATCCGGGGAGACCGCGTTCTCGTACCTGGAGACGCTGTGCCACGCCGGGATGCGTGCGCGCTACCACCCGTTGAAACCGGCTGTGGTGAAGCAGCTCGCACACGAGATGGATGTCATCGAGCGCACCGGCCTGGCCGAGTTCTTCCTGATCTGCTGGGACATCATGCGTTTCTGTCGCGAGCGCAGGATCCCGGCGCAGGGCCGCGGCAGCGCGGGCGACTCGATCGTGGCCTATGTGCTGGGCATCACGCGCGTCGACCCGATCCGCCACAAGCTCCTGTTCGAGCGCTTCATCAACGAGGGCCGCACCTCGTACCCGGACGTGGACATCGACTTTGCCTCGTCGCGGCGCGAGGAGGTCATCCAGTACTGCTACGAGCGCTACGGCCCGGAGCACACGGGCATGGTCTGCAACCTGGTCACTTACCGGGCACGCTCGGCCGTGCGCGAGGTTGGCTATGCGCTGGGCTTTCCGCGGCCGTTGGTCGATCGCGTGGCAAAAGCTTTGGAAACCTACGACAGCGTCATGGTCCGCCGTGATCTGGAGGCAGAGGGCGGCTTCGCCGAGTTCTTCACGGCGTCTCCCGCGGCCGGTGGGTCCGTGGGCGGGTCCGTGTCGGCGGTCGTGTCGGCGGCCCTGGCAGAGGATGCCTCGGCCAAGCTCGCGCAGGATCGCGGCTTCGTCGATGGCATGGGTCAGCTCAACGACGGCCGCGGCCGGGCGGCACTGCCCATGGCGCGGCGCGCCTGCCCATGGCGCTCGCACCGGTCGACGTCAAACGTCCCGGGCGCACGCCGCGCGGCACGTCCGACGACGAGGGCGGCCCGGGCGACACGCCCGTTTCCGTGCGCTGGCTGAGCGACGATCGGTGGCAGCGGCGCGAGGCGGAGCGTGACGCGCAGGAGGCAGACGGCGAGATCCATCCCGTGCTGGTTCGGCGGCCGCGGCCCATCGACGGCGCGTCGAGTGCCTCACGCCCCCCGCATCTGGCGCCGGTATTGCCACTATTCGTAAAGGACGAGCCGGCGGACGAGGTGGCGTCGGTGGGCGCGGCGGTGGCGCCGCGGCGAGCGCTGTGGATCGGCCGTCGACCGTGGACATGTCGCCCTGGGAGCGCTGGCTGGAGCTGACCGGCCGAATTGACGGCTTTCCGCGACATCTGTCCATCCATACCGGCGGAATGCTCATCACGGCGGCGCCGCTGATTGACATCGCACCGCTCGAAAGAGCCACGATGCCCGGTCGTGTCGTCGTGCAATACGACAAACGCGACATTGAGACGATAAAACTCATCAAATTGGACCTGTTGGGCCTCAGGATGCTCAGCTCCATCGACGATGCGCTAAGAGATATCGCCGCTGACTGCGCAACACATGTCGTGCTTGACCGGTTGCCGGAGGACATCTCCGAGGTCTTCCGCATGATCCAGGCTGCGGACACGGTCGGCGTCTTCCAGATCGAGTCGCGCGCGCAGATGCAGACGCTGCCGCGGTCAAGGCCCACGACGCTCGACGACCTCGTCGTCGAGGTGGCGATCATCCGGCCCGGCCCCATCCAGGGCAATGCCGTGCACCCGTACCTGCGCAGGCGCCAGGGCAAGGAACAGGTCACGTATCTCCATCCCAGCCTCCAGCCGGCGCTCGAGGAGACGATGGGCGTGATCCTGTACCAGGAGCAGGTCATGAAGATCGCGATCGATGTCGCGGGCTTCAGCGCGGCAGAGTCGGACGGCTTCAGAAGAGCCATGGGAACGTGGCGTTCAAGCAAAGAGATGGAGAAGCTGCACAAGCGCTTCGTCGACGGCTGCATCGAGCGCAACGGCCTCTCCACGGACCAGGCGGAGGAGCTCTTTCGCCAGGTCGCGGCCTTTGCCAGCTTCGGCTTCAACAAGAGCCACGCGGCGGCCTTCGCACGCACGGCGTACGAGTCAGCCTTCCTGAAGCTCTTCTACCCGGCCCAGTTCGTGACCGGGTTGATCAACGCCCAGCCAATGGGCTTCTACCCGGTTGAGGTGCTCATCAACGATGCCAAGCGTCACGGCGTGGCCGTGCTGCCGGTCGACATCAACAAGAGCCGCTTCCGGACCACGACCGAGTGGGTGGGCATGCCCACGGAGCCACTGCCGGACGACGCGGGCATCGACCACCGGCCGGAGATCGTCGACTCATCGGCCTGTGTCGTGCCCGACCGCGCGGCACGCGATCGCTGGGCCGCGCCAACGTCCGAGGGATACGGCATCCGCCTGGGGCTCTCGCTGGTCAAGGGCATCGGCGAGGCGGAAGGCGAGGCGCTCGACGCGGAGGTGGCCGCCAGCGGCCCGTTCACCTCGCTCGCGGACCTCGTCGCGCGCACTGAGCTGACAGAGGAGATCGTCGAGCGGCTGATCCGTGGCGGTGCGCTCGACGCGCTGAGCGAGCCGCGGCGCAAGCTCCTGTGGCAGCTCAAGGAGATCGCGGGCAGCGCACGCAAACAGGGCGCCCGACCGACCACACGGACGACCAAGACGCTCGACCTGCGCCTGCCACCGACCGACGCGCCGGATCTTCCGCCACCGTCTGAGCTGGAAAGGCTGGGCGACTCGTACGCGATCCTGTCGCTCGATGCCCGGCGCCAGGTGATCGAGCTGTACCGGCCGGCGCTTGATCGGCTGGGGGCTCTGCGCGCCGGCGAGCTCGCGGATGCGAAGCCGGGACGGGTCAAGATCGGTGGCCTGGTCGTCACTCGGCAGCACCCCATGACCGCGCGCGGCACCGTCTTCCTGGCACTCGAGGACGAGAGCGGCATGGTCAATGTCACGCTCTGGCCGGACGTATGGGCGCGTTTCAGGTCAACGGTCCGGCGCCACGCGCTGCTCTATGTCGAGGGCCGGCTGGAGCGCGAGTCGAACGTGGTCAACCTGATCGCCGACCGGGTCGAATCGCTGTCAGAGGTGGCTCGGCCGGCCGGCGGCCCCAGCTCGCCGCAGGGCGTCCGCCATATGGGTCACGCCGGCATGCGCCGCGTCGGCTAACCGTCTGCCGCGTCGGCTAGCCGGAGGAATACTCTGGGTGCCTCAGCCCCAGGAGAACGATCATGCCCGTCGTCGAATACCCCAGCGGCTCTCCATTTCCCGGCGTCATAGGCCGAACAGTGGACGAATCAAGCCCCGCCTGGCCCGCGCTTACGCGCGCCCCTAAAGGCACTCCGAACGTCATCTTCGTCGTCCTCGACGACACCGGCTACGGACAGCTCGGGTGCTTCGGCAGCCCGATCGCCACTCCTAACTTCGACGCGCTCGCGGCAAGCGGAGTTCGGTTCAGCAACATGCACACGACGGCGCTGTGCTCGCCCAGCCGCTCGTGCATCATCACCGGCCGCAATCACCACAGCAACGGCATGGCCGCGATCACTGAGCTCTCGTCCGGCTATCCGGGCTACAACGGCGTCGTGCCGCGTGAGAACGGGATGATGTCGGAGATGCTGCTCGCTCGCGGGTACGGGACCTTCATGGTCGGCAAGTGGCACCTCTCGCCCAGCAACCAGGAAACAGCAGCCGGCCCGTACACCAGCTGGCCGCTGGGCCGGGGCTTCGAGCGCTTCTACGGCTTCCTGGGTGGCGACACGAGCCAGTGGTACCCGGATCTCGTCTACGACAACCACACGGTCGAGCCGCCCCGCACGCCCGAGGAGGGCTACCACCTGACCGAGGACCTGGTCGACAAGTCGATCGAGTTCATCACCGACCTGCGCCAGATCGACCCTGACAAGCCGTTCTATCTCTATCTGGGCTTCGGCGCGACCCACGCGCCGCACCACGTCCCCAAGGAGTGGGCTGACAAGTACGCGGGCCAGTTCGACAACGGCTGGGACGCATATCGCGAAAAGGTCTTCGCTCGCCAGAAGGAGCTGGGCATCCTGCCCGCCGACGCCGAGCTCTCGCGCCATGACCCGGACGTGCCCGCATGGGAGTCCTTGTCACCCGACGCACGCCGGCTCTCGGCCCGGATGATGGAGGTTTTCGCGGGTTTCTTGAGCCACACCGACCATCACCTGGGGCGGTTGCTCGACTACCTCCGCGAGCAGGGCCAGCTCGACAACACGATCGTGATGGCCATCTCCGACAACGGCGCCAGCGCCGAGGGCGGACCGACCGGGACGACCAACGAGGCGCAGTTCTTCAACAACGCGCAGGAAACGCTCGAGGAGAGCCTGGCGGTCATCGACAAGATCGGCGGCCCCGACCACTTCAACCACTACCCCTGGGGTTGGACCTGGGCCGGCAACACTCCCTTCCGACGCTGGAAGCGCGAGACCTACCGCGGCGGCTCGACCGATCCGTTCATCGTCTCCTGGCCGGCCGGGCTGAAGGCACGCGGCGAGATCCGCTCGCAGTACGCGCACATTGTCGACATGGTCCCGACCGTACTCGAACTGCTCGGTGCCGAGCCGCCGGCCGCCATCGGCGGCGTAACGCAGTCACCGATCCAGGGCGTCAGCTTCGCCCAGGCACTGTCGGATTCGGCGGTGCCCACCAAGCATCGAACGCAGTACTTCGAGATGATGGGTCACCGCGCCGTCGACCACGACGGATGGCGGGCAGTCTGCCCGTGGCCCGGTCCGTCGTTCGCTGAGGCCGGCACGGGGTTTGGCAACCCGATCTCCGCCGACCAGCTGTCGGAGCTCGACGCCACTGGTTGGGAGCTGTACCACGTGGCCGAGGACCCCGCGGAGAATCACAACCTCGCTGCGGAGAACCGCGATCGACTCATCGCGATGATCGCGACCTGGTACGTCGAGGCAGGCAAGCATGGAGTGATGCCCATTGATGGCAGCGGTCTTGCGCGGATGGTCGCCGAGAAGCCCGCGGCCGCGCCGCCGCGCAGCAAGTACACGTACGTCCCGGGCACCCAATCGATCCCCAACTTCGCGGCACCGCGCCTGCTCAACCGCCCGCACAGCATCACCGCCTTCGTTGAGATCCCCGAGTCAGGCGCCCAAGGGGTGCTCATGTGCCAGGGCACGGCGGCCGGCGGTTTCTCCCTATATGTCAAGGATGGCCGGCTTCACTTCGTCCACAATTACGTGGCCAGGAACCTGTTCAGCGTGTCGTCGCCTGATCCGCTACCTACCGGCAGGCACGAGCTGCGCTTCGAGTTCGAACCGACTGGCGAGCCTGACATGGCCCACGGCCACGGAGTTCCGGCGCGACTTCAGCTCTACGTCGACGGCGCTTTGGTCGCGAGCACCGACGCCCCGTTCACCACGCCGTTCACCTTCAACCCAGGTGCAGTGAGCTGTGGCCACAACCCCGGCTCTCCGGTCACACCTGAGTACACGAGCCCGTTCAAGTTCACGGGCCGCCTCGAAAAGGTGGTCGTCGACGTCAGCGGCGAGCTCATCGTCGATTCGGAGGCGGAGCTGCGGATGCACATGGCACGCCAGTAGCCACAGCGCCGAACGCCTGGCGGGCGGTAAGCGTCAGATCGCCGAGCTCGCCGCTGGTCCGCGGCGTGGGTTAGCGCGGGTTGGTTACTTGGCGCCTGACTTTGCTGCGCGGCGTGATTCCTGGCGCTCGTCGCGACGCTTGGCCTTGGCCTCGTTCTCGCGCTGCAGCTGGCGATCCTTGCTGCGGTTCTGCATGCCGCGCAGGAAGTCGCGGTACCAGCCCGCGAAGCCCGCGGCGAACGTGCCCAGCACCATTGAAGCGATGAGGACCGTGCCGATAGTCGACGCCAGGTCAGTGCCCACCGGCGCAACGGCCGTGTCCGCGACCGTGTTGGCCACGAGCACGATCGCCCACAGGACGCCCATGAGCGTGCCCAGCATCAGGCCGACCAGATACGACCCGCGGGTGGCGACGAAGCCACCGATGAAGTAAGTGAACAACGCCTGCGGCGCGAAGAAGTACTGGAAGTAGAGCAGCACCCACTGCTGAATCTCGGGCGGAATCGCGGTGAACGCGAGGGCCAACACGAAGCCCACGGCGAGCAGGCCGAAGGGCACCCACAGCAGCTTGCGCGTGCGGAACATCTCCGGCATTGCGCGGGCGTCGCCACGAATATCGGGCCACTGGAAGAGTCGCGGCCGGGGGCGGATGGCGCTCGCGGCGACTGCCGTGGCGGCGGCCGGCTCGCCGCCGTCCTCCGGCTCTTGCTGGGCGGCGATCTCGGCGCGCTCCTGCTCGCGGGTGCGTCGGCGAGCTTCCGAACGTGATGTGTTCTTGGCGCGTGCCAAAGTCAGAACTCCTGTCGTGACGTGGGGGCGGTCGGTTCATCGTAGCGCACCGGGCTCGCAGGGCCCCCTGATAAGTGACTGATAACGGTGCGTTGAGCGCGCGCTAAGCGGCTCGAGCGAAACTCCGCATTGCCCGTCATATCCGCCGCGCACCTGAGGCGGATGTGGCTGGTCAAATGCGCGCGCGACTCGTTGTGCGCTCGTTGCTCGTGTTGTCGCTGCTTGGGATTGCACTCGGATCGACGAACGCGCAAGAGTCGAAGACTGTCGAGGAGCTGGATGCGGCGCCGCTGGCCGCAGTTACCTGGCCGCCGTCCGCCGGTCTCCTCGTTTCGGAGGTCGTGACCGGCGGCGCGAGCGCCTCTGACGAGTTCGTCGAGATCTACAACGCGTCCGCGAGCAGCATCGACCTTGGCGGCCTTGAGCTTGTGTACGCGACATCGACCGGCTCCACGGTCACACGCAAGCAGACCTGGACAGCTCTTCTGCTGCCGGCGCATCGCCATCTGCTCATCGCCAACACGGCCGGCATCTGGGCCGCGGGCGCGGACGGCCTGTACAGCGGTGGCATGTCCGCGACGGGCGGCAGCATGGCCCTGCGCGTCGTCGGTGGCGCCGTCATCGACTCACTCAGCTGGGGAGATGCATCGAGCTCCTTTGTCGAGGGCAGTGCCGGCGCGGCGCCGCCTGCATCGGCCAGTCTCGAGCGCAAACCAGGCGGCGCCGCGGGCAACGCGACGGACACCAACAACAACAGCGCAGACGCGTCCGTGAATTCGTCGCCGATTGCGCAGCCTCTCGCCGCGGCCGCGGTCCCGACACCGACTTTGGCGCCCACTCTTGCCCCGACCACTGCGGCCACCGCCACGCCCACATCGACAGCCACCGACACGCCGGCACCCACCGCGGAACCCACGATGTCGCCCGAGCCGACCCCGCCGTGCACGCCGGAGTCACCCACCCCGGAACCGTCGACGCCCGAGCCGACTCCAGAAATCACGCCGGAACAGACGCTGACTCCGACTGACTCGCCCGATGCCACGATCGAGCCGTCGTCCGCCGCGCCAACGGCTACAGCCGCGCCGACGGACACGCCTGTGCCACCTGCCACTGACGCGCCCACTTTCGCAGCCACCGACGCTCCCGCCACGGAAGCTCCCTCGCTGACGCCCAGCCCGACCCTCGTCGCTACACCTGGCGTCACCTCTATCGGCGCGGCTCGGACGCTCGCGGTCGGCTCGACCGTCACCATCCGCGGCGTCTTGACCGCGCCCTTCGGGCTGCTCGACGGCTCTCGCCACTCGTACGTGGACGACGGCACCGGCGGGATCTCGATCGCAACGTCCTTCGACGCGCCAATCCTGCCCGCAGGAACTGACATAGGTGCCTACGGCGTCCTGGCCAGCATTTCCGGCGAGCTGACGCTCGTCGTGGGTGGGCCGGCCGATATGACCGTGTTCGGCACGGCGACTTTGCCCGAGCCCATCTCCGTCGCGACCTCGCTCGCGTGCGAGCCACTCGAGGCGCGCCTGATCGAGGTCGAAGGCACGCTCATCGCCGAGCCGGGCAGTGGCGAAGACGGCGCCCTGAGCGTCGTCGACGACGGATCGGGTCCCTTGCCGCTCATCGCACCGTGGGCGGCGGGAGTATCCACGAGCGATCTGCCGCTTGGCGCGCACGTCCGACTCGTCGGAGTTCTGGGTCAGATCTCGGAGGATCCGCCCATCTACAGGCTGCTCATTCGGTCGATCGACGACGTCACGCTGATTTCACCGGCGCCGACGCCAACACCCAGCCCGACACCCACGCCGAGCCCGACCCCGACGCCGACGCCCGACACCGACGCCGACGCCCGACCCCGACCCGACCCACCGACGCCGACGCCCACACCAGCCCGACGCCGACTCCGACGCCGACACCGTGCCCGACGCCGACGCCGACGGCCCCGCCGATGTCCATCTCAGCTGTCCGCAGCCAACCGATCGGCGCCGTAGTGCACGTCGTCGGCACGATCACGGCTGTGCCGGGCGTGATCCTGGGCGACTCGACGATCGCCATCCAGGACGTCAGCGGCGGCATCTACGTGCGCGTGCCCGATGTCACGCTTCCCGGCCTGGTCCTGGGCAGCGTCGTCGACGTCATCGGCGCCAACGGCCGCGCCCTATGGGAATCTCGAGCTTCGCCCGACGACGACCGGTGTGCACGTCATCGGCTCGGCACCTGTACCGGAACCGCGCGCACTGACCGTGGCTGAGCTGGGCGAAGGCACAGAAGGGCTGCTGGCTGCGAACGAACGTCACGGTCGCGAGCATCGACGCGAGCACGTCAGGCAGCCTGACCTTGCTTGTCACGGACTCCAGCGGCGAAGGCCGCGTCTATTTCCACGAGCCGCTCGGGGCGCTGCGCACGGACTTCGCAGTCGGCGAGCAGCTCCAGGTCACGGGGCTGGTCGGCGACCGCCTGGGTCTGTATCGGATCTGGCCGCGCTCACGTGGCGACGTCATCGTGACCGCGCCGGCGCCGACACCGACGCCACGGCCGACTCCCACGCCCAGCCCGACGCCACGACCTACGGCCACTCCGACCCCGCGCCCAACTGCGACGCCAACGCCACGGCCGACAGCAACACCGACGCCCAGGCCGACGCCAACCTCCACGCCACGGCCGACGAGCACGCCGCGACCCAGTGCCACGCCTCGTCCATCGGCGACGCCCGGCCAGCCGGTCACGATTGCCGAAGCTCTCCGCCGCCAGGGCCAGACCGTGACGGTCGAAGGAGTGGTGACCACAAAGCCCGGACTGCTCGACTCATCGGCAGAGCGAGTCACGATCCAGGATTCGACCGCAGCAGTCCTGCTCCGTCTACCCGCGAACACGTCCGTTTCGGTCGGCCAGAAGGTGCGCGTGACCGGCGTGATGGGCACGTACTACGGCGCGCCCCAGCTCACCGCCAGCACGCTCAATTCAAGCGGTCAAGGCACGGTTGCCTCGACGAAGGTCGACTCGGCGCCGATCGCGCCGGGACTGGAATGGCGGCTGGTCACGGTCGCGGGCACGGTCGAAGACGTTCGCAAGGATGGCGTCGCGTGGCGCGCCGAGCTGAAGGTGGGTGGCAGCACGATCCCGATCATGGGCATCGATCGCAGCGGCATCGCCTCGACCGCGCTGGTTGAGGGCCGTACCGCGACCATCGTCGGCATCGTCAAACGCGCCTACCCGACCGCGACCGACCAACGGCTTGCGGTCGTGCCCCGCGGCAGCGGCGACATCACGCTCGGCGGACCTGTCGCGTCGCCGCTGCCCGGCCAAACCGCCAGCCCGCGTCCGAACCCCTCAGGTCCGGTCCACACGATGAAGCCGATCAGCGGCGGCGGCGGCTCGGTCAGCGCCACGTTCACGCCCGGCAGCGGCGGTGGCAATCCGGCGCCCGGGCAACCGAGCGGGCTGCCGGTCACGGGCGCCATCTACGCGGTGATCTCGTCCCTGGCGGAACGAGTGGGCATCACGGTCCGTATCGGCGGTCGCGTCGCCACCGTGGGTGACGGCACGATCACCGTTGATGACGGGACCGGCGAGGCCGCCGTCCGCCTGACCGGAGACGCCACCACGGTCGTCGACCAGCTCAGACCCGGAACGCTTGTCAACGTCACAGGCGTGGTCGGGCGGACGGCGGCCGGTGGCATCGAAGTCACAGTCGACGATCCCGCGGACGTGTCCGTGATCCCAGCGCCGGCCACGCTCGCGGCCGCAATCGCAGCAAGCCCCGCTTCGAGCGATGGCAGCGGCGAGACCGTGGTGGGCAACGCGCTGCCGACTGGCAACGACGGCGGGCCGTCGCCCTTGATCGGAGTTGCGTTGCTCCTGGCCGTCACGGGTGCCGGGCTGGTCGGCTTCGCCGCCGCCGGCCGCGAGCGTCGGGCGCGGCTTGTCGCCCAGCTCAATCGGGCCATCGCCAGCGGCAAGGAGCGTCTCGTGCACATTCGTGCCACTGCCGGACGTGGTTGACGCTGCGCCAAGCGTGACCCTATCGTCTCGGCGCGCCCGCAACGGGCAAGCGTGCTCGCCAATGGGCGCGCCGAGAGGAGGCCAACTTGGCGCAGGCGGACCGTCGGGTCGCCGTTCCGGACAGTGATCGCCAGTACCACATCGATGCCGCCGCGGGTGACATCGCCGAGTACATCCTCCTGCCCGGCGACCAGGACAGGACGTCCAAGGTGACGGCGCTGTTCGACAGCGTCGAATACGAGCATCGCCACCGCGAGTTCGCCACGGCAACGGGCATGTACAAGGGCCGCCGCCTGTCGTGCATCTCGACCGGCATCGGCACCGACAACGTCGAGATCGTCATCGCTGAGATCCTGGCCATCACCAAGCACCCCACGTTCATCCGCATCGGCTCGTGCGGCGTGCTGCGCGAGGAGATCGACGTCGGCGACCTGGTCATCACCACCGGCGCGGTGCGCCTCGAGGGCACGACCAAGTTCTACGTCACTGACGGCTATCCGGCCGTGGCCGACTATCAGGCCGTGAGCGCGTCTGGTCGAGGCGGCGCACCGGCTCAACTACCCCGCGCACCTGGGCATCACTGCTACCTCGCCCAGCTTCTACGGCGGCCAGGGCCGGCCGATTCCGCAGATTCCCATCCGCTGGCCGGACCTCGCCGACGAGATGGCGCGCCAGGGTGTGGCCAACTTCGAGATGGAGGCTTCGGCTCTGCTGGTGCTCGCCGGATTGGCAGGATGCCGTGCGGGCGTCGTGTGCACGGCGTACGCTCAGCGTGTCAAAGGCGTTTTCGCCGACGAAAGCCAGCGAAAACGAGGTGAAATGGCATGCATCGAGACCGGTTTGGAGGCACTTTGCCTGCTCGCCGAGATGGATGATGCTGTAAATAAGAGTGGATCCGTGCGCTGGCGACCCTCCCTGTGGTCGTCAGTCGTGGCATCCTGAGCGTGGTACAAGCGTGGAGGCGGGGCGAACGACCCCTTCCCACACCATGAAACTGACTTAAAAGGAGGAGAGGGTGGCGGAAGCCTACTGCGTCAAGGACAAGATGAAGGTCGAGATCCAGAACCCACAGAAGATCACCATGAAGAACGGCAAGCCGGCGACAAAGGGGACCTGTCCCAAGTGCGGCAACAGCGTTTTCCGCATCGGCGCCGGCTGACCTCAACTGACATTCGACGGAGCGAGGGGTCCCGGTGAAAGCCGGGGCCCCTTTCCTATTTCTGTGGCAGTTGTGACTGACGGGCAGCCCGTGCTCGCGCTCGACCTGGGCGGCACCCAGCTGCGCACCGCGCTGGCAATGCCCGATGGAACGCTCTTCGCCCGAAGTGCCGAGTCGACGCCCCGCGACGGCGACGCCATGGTCGAGGCCGCCAGTCGCGCGCTGAGAGCCGTGGCGGACGCGGCACAAGCAGCCGGCAAGCCGCCACCAACCGCGCTGGGTATCTCAGCGCCCGGGCCACTCGACCCGTGGCACGGCATCCTGATCGACCCGCCCAACCTCGATCGCAAGCTATGGGGTTTCGCGCTTGGCCGATGCGCTCGGCGACGCGTTCGGCGTGCCCGCCTATCTCGAGCGCGACACGCAGGTCGCGGCGCTGGCTGAGGGCGAATTCGGCGCCGCGCGCGGCGTGCGCGACTACGTCTATCTGACGGTCTCGACGGGCATCGGTGGCGGCGTGGTCATCGACGGCCGGCTGATGCGCGGCCCGGACGGGCTCGCCGGCGAGCTGGGCCATCTGACCGTGGATCTCGATGGGCCGCAATGTGGCTGTGGCGCGCGCGGCCACCTGGAGGCGACGAGCAGCGGCACCGGGATCGCGCGCGCGGCCCGCGACCGTGGACTGGGCGACATCAGCGCGGCCCAGGTGGCGGCGCTCGAGGATGCCGGTGACGCGGCCGCGACACAGATCATGGATTACGCGCGGCGCACGTTCGCGGCGGCCGTGGTCAGCATCGTCGACGTGTTCAACCCGACGCGCGTCGTCGTCGGTGGCGGCATCGCCATCGGCCAGGGCGATCGGCTGCTGCAGCCCGCGCGCGAAGCCGTGGAGCGACTCTCTTTTCGACGCCAGGCCGCGCGCGTGGAGGTCGTGCCGGCGCTGCTCGGAGACGACGTGGGGCTGATCGGAGCCCTGTCGCTGGTCCGTCTTGCCCGCGTCAGCGAAGATAGACACCTGAACTTTGACACTGGCGCTGCGGGCCAGGTGGCACTTATGCCTGACTCGGCCGCCGCGCACGATCAAATCGAGCAATACAGAGTCGAGGACGCCGCCCAGTAAAGGCGTCTCGCGCCCAAGGCCCGCGCCGCGCGGGTAGATCGGAGGACTTGAGGTCAATGGCTGTCCGCGTGGGAATCAATGGCTTCGGGCGCATCGGGCGCCAGTCGCTGAAGGCCATCATCGAGCGCACCAAGAACGTCGAGGTCGTCGCCATCAACGACCTGGTCGACACGGAGATGAACGCGCTTCTGTTCCGCTACGACTCGACCTACGGTCGCTATCCGGGCAGCGTCGACTACACGGCGGACTCGCTCATCGTCGACGGCCGCGAGATCAAGGTCTTCAAGGAGAAGGACCCGGCCGCGATCAAGTGGGGCGACGTTGGCGTCGACATCGTGATCGAGTCGACCGGCCTGTTCACTGACGCGGACAAGGCGGCGGCCCACATCCAGGGTGGCGCCAAGAAGGTCATCATCAGCGCCCCGGCGAAGGGCGAGGACGTGACCATCGTGCTCGGCGTCAACGACGAGATGTACGACCCTGACAAGCACACGATCATCAGCAACGCGAGCTGCACGACGAACTGCCTGGCGCCCGTGGCCAAGGTCGTCAACGACGAGTTCGGCATCGTGCGCGGGCTGATGAACACGATCCACTCGTACACCAACGACCAGCGCGTGCTCGATGTCGCGCACAAGGATCCGCGCCGCGCGCGCGCCGCGGGCCAGAACATCATCCCGACCACGACCGGCGCGGCGCGCGCCCTCGCGCTCGTCATCCCGGAGCTGAAGGGCAAGTTCGACGGCTTCAGCCTGCGCGTGCCAACGCCCACGGTCAGCGTCGTCGACTTCACCGCGGAGCTCAAGACTGAAGTCACTGCCGAGCAGCTCAACGACGCCTTCCGCGCCGCAGCGGGCGGCAAGATGCAGGGCATCCTGGGCGTGACCGACGAGCCGCTCGTGTCGATGGACTTCAAGGGCGACAGCCGCTCGTCGATCGTGGACGGCAAGTCGACGATGGTTCTGGGTGACCTGGTCAAGGTCATCGCCTGGTACGACAACGAGTGGGGCTACAGCTGCCGCATCGCGGACCTGACCGCGTTCGTCGCCGAGCGACTGCCCGCCGGCGCGCGCCAGATGGAAGCCGCCGGCGCCGCCTAGCCGTCGCGCCGCTCCAGGCGGGTCAAACCGCCGATTGCCAGCCCCCGCACCAGAGAGACCGCCATGGAAAAGATGACCGTCCGGGATTTCGATCCGCAGGGCAAACGCGTCCTCGTACGCGTCGATTTCAACGTCCCGATCGAGGACGGCAGGGTCAAGGACGACTCGCGCATCCGCGCCGCGCTGCCCACGATCAAGTACCTGCTCGATAACGGCGCGTCAGTCGTACTGATGAGCCACCTGGGCCGGCCCAAGGGCAAAGTCGTCGAATTGGCCCGCCTGCGCCCGGTGGCGCAGTGGCTGAGCGCCTTGCTCAAGATGCCCGTGCCCATCACCGGCGATCCATTGGGGATCGGCACTCGTGATGCCGCGGCTCGCCTCAAGCCCGGCCAGGTGCTGATGCTCGAGAACCTGCGCTTCCATCCCCAGGAAGAGGCCAATGACGACGAGTACGCCAAGACGCTCGCGTCGTACGGCGATGTGTATGTCAACGACGCGTTCGGCACGGCCCATCGCGCGCACGCCTCAACCGTGGGCATCACCAAGTACCTGCCCGCCTATGCCGGCCTGCTCATGGAGCGCGAGATCGAGATGCTCTCCAAGCTGCTCGAGCACGTCGAGCATCCCTTCACCGCGATCATCGGCGGGGCCAAGGTGTCGGGCAAGCTGGCCGTGCTCAACCACCTCCTGACCGTGTGCGACTCGTTCCTGATCGGTGGCGGGATGGCCAACACCTTCCTCGTCGCCCAGGGCCACAGCGTGGGCAAGAGCCTGCTCGAGCGCGACCTCGTCGACGACGCCAAGCAGATCCTCGACAAGGCGCAGGCCAAGAACGTCGAGTTCCTGCTGCCGACGGATGTGGTTGTGGCCAAGGAGGTCACGCGTGGCGCCGAGCACAAGGTGGTCAAGGTCAACAAGATCCCCAACTCGTGGTCCGCTGTTGACATCGGTCCCGACTCAACCGCCGCATTCATCGCGGCGCTTCAGCCCGCGCGGACGGTCTTCTGGAACGGGCCGCTGGGCGTATTCGAGGTGCCCACCTTCGGCGACGGCACGCGCGCCATCGGGCGCGAGCTGGCCCGTCTGGCCGAAAGCGGCGTGACGGTCATAGTCGGTGGTGGCGACTCTGTCGCAGCATTGGAGGAGTTGGGCTTGACGTCCAAGATGACGCATATCTCGACCGGCGGCGGCGCGTCGCTGGAGTTCATGGAAGGCCGCGAGCTGCCCGGCATCTCCGTCCTGCTCGACAAGACGCCCGTGGCCGCCTGATGGCCGCGATCGACTTCATCGACGCCCACGAGATCCTCGATTCGCGCGGCAATCCCACGCTCGAGGCAGTCGTCGTGCTCGACTCCGGTGCGGTGGGTCGGGCGGCGGTTCCGTCGGGCGCATCAACCGGCGCCCACGAAGCCGTCGAGCTCCGTGATGGTGAGAAAGACCGCTACGGCGGCAAGGGCGTGCGCCAGGCCGTGGCCAACGTCACGGAGATCATCTATCCGGCGCTGATCGACCAGGATGCGTCCGAGCAAGCGGCCATAGATCAGCTACTGATCGATCTCGACGGCACGCCCAACAAGAGCAAGCTGGGCGCCAACGCGATCCTGGGCGTGTCGCTCGCGTGCGCGCATGCGGTCGCCGCCGAATACGGGTTGCCGCTCTACAGGTACCTGGGCGGAGTGCGCTCGAACACGCTGCCCGTGCCCATGTTCAACATCCTCAACGGCGGCAAGCACGCCGAGGATTCGACCGACTTCCAGGAGTTCATGGTCATGCCCATCGGGGCACCGACCTACAGCGATGCCCTGCGCGCCGGCTCGGAAATCTTCCATGCGCTCAAGAAGGAGCTGCACGACTCCGGGTTCGCTGTCGGCCAGGGCGACGAAGGCGGCTTTGCGCCTTCACTCGCGTCCAACCAGGCCGCGGTTGAGGCCGTGCTCAAGGCGATCGAGCTGGCCGGCTATCACCCGGGTCAGGATGTGGCCATCGCGTTGGATCCGGCGGTCAGCGAGCTGGTCGACCTGGACACGCCGGCCGACTCGAATGGCGAGCTGACCTACCGACTGGCCAAGGAGGGCCGCGCGCTCAAAACCGGCGAGCTGATCAAGTTCTGGGAGGACTGGGCGGCGCGCTATCCGATCGTGTCGCTCGAGGACGGCCTCGCGGAGGACGACTGGGCCGGCTGGCACGTTCTCACTGAGCGCCTCGGCGCGAAGATCCAGCTCGTTGGTGACGACCTGTTGGTCACGAACCCTGAGCGGGTGCGGCGGGGCATCGACGAGGACTCGGCCAACGCCGTGCTCGTCAAGCTCAACCAGATCGGCACGTTGACTGAGACGCTGACGGTGATCGACATGGCCCTGCACGCAGGCTGGGGCGCGGTCATCAGCCATCGCAGCGGCGAGACGGAGGACACCACGATCGCCGACCTGGCCGTCGCGACCGGCGTCGGACAGCTCAAGTGCGGCGCGCCGTCGCGCTCCGAGCGCGTGGCCAAGTACAACCGGCTGCTGCGCATCGAGGCTGAGCTGGGTACGTCCGCCCGATTCCCAGGCGCGGAGGCGCTGGCGCACTCGCGTTGACGCGCTTCGCTATACGCTCGCGGCAATGAGCCGCTTCATCGATCAGGGTGCTCGCTTTGCCGGCTGGGTCGGCATTGGCATGGCGCTTGTGCTCGCCATCGCCTTCGAGCTGATCATCCCGGTCCAGACCGTGGTGTTCCTGTTGGCGCCACTGATGGGCGTCCTGATCGGCGTCTACGCCAACGTCCGATCAGAGCGCTGGCGGCCCCGCGGCCGGGTGATGGCCAACGCTTTGTATGCGGGCCTGGTGACCGGTGTTGCCGTCGCACTCCTGTATGTCACGCTGCGCCTGGTGTTCATTTACGGCGACACCGGCGCGCTGCCCGATGGCACGTCGCTCACGTGCCAGACCGGGCCCGACTGCATCTATGCGCGCTACGTCAACGCGGGCCAGGCGGACGAGCTCGCGCCACTGGGCATCACTGATGGTGCGTCCCTGGCCGCGGCCGCGTGGCGCGAGCTGTTCGTTTTTGGCACGGGCCTGATCGTGCTCACCGTCGCTGGGGGCGCCGTGGGTGGTGCGATCCGTTCGTTCAGCAAGCTGCCCTCGTCGGCGCCACTGCCGACCGCCCGGCCGCGCCCGCAGACCCAGGACTCCGTCTAGCTTCGACGGCTCGCCGCGGTCCGGCTGAACGCCGCCGCTGCCGACCGCGCGCAGCCGCTCGCGATGTCAGCCAGGCTGACATAGACGGCTCATCCCGCCTAGCCTCAACGGGTCTAAGCCCCAATTGCCCCTGTTTGTCAGTCTGACTGACATGTATGGTCCAGCGCCCGGATCCCGCGTCCTGGGCCGCGGCCCGCGACGACTCCGACGCTCAACGCCATCCGATTTGATATCGGACCTCGCCTCGGTATCGGCAGGGTCTGGCTCGTTCGAGGCCTAGTAGCGACGCGACTCTCGAAGATCACGTCGGAACCTGAACCCTCCGCGGAGCTTGTCGGTCCCATGCAAACGTCGGACGTGGCCGAAAGGGCGCAGGACTGGCTGCCGTGGGCGTCGATATCAAATCGGAAACGAGCCGGGAGCGCTAGCTCTTCTTGTTCTTCTTGCGCTTCTTGTTCTTCTTCGTCTTTTTGGCTTTCTTGGTGCTCGACTGCGCGGCCGAGGTCCCGGCCGGGGTGGTCGCGACGACCTCGCGCGGGGCCGTGGGCGGCGGCGGGTCGGCTGTAGCAAGGGACGGGTCGGCCGTGCCAGGCGGCGGCGGGTCGGCCGTAGCGGGCGGCGGGTCGGCGATGGCTAGCGGCGGCGGGTCATGTCGGTGCCGGATCTCGTCGGCCTTCGCGGCGAGGGCTGTGCGCGCGCCGGCCACATCTTCGGGCGTGGCCATGAACTCGAAGTGCATCGCGTCCACGTAAGTTCCGTCGGTGTCGTAGTACCAGCCGCCCCAATAGATCAATGCGGCCGCGGCAAGCTCGACCACCTCCGGATGAATGGTCGAGACAAATCTGCCGCCTCGAACCATCGGGTTGGCACGCGTCCACAGATCGATCGCCGTCGCGCTCGAGTGATTTGACGGCACCGGTGGGTTGCTGCCCTTGATCGCGCGGCACATGAACGAGCTTGTGCCACCCTGCGCCAGGCCGGTGGCGGTCAGCTCCTTCGGGGTGCGCAGCTCATAGCGGCCGTCCGCTTGAGCAAGGTCGAGAAAGTCCCCGAATAGCCCGGCCAGGCGCGTATCGATGGAAAAGCGAAAGATGTGCCCGTCGCTCGGTCGCACGACCTGTAGACGCGTCCGAGCCGCGGCGGCAGGGCAGTCGTTAGGCCAGCCGACCGACCAACCGCGGCCACCCGCAGGCGACGGGTTGGCGATCGCCGCAGGCGGATTGATATAGGTCGAACGTTGAACGCCGCGGCATGGTGGCAAACGCCATTAGCGGACCCCCGCCGGCGCTGCCACTGCCTACCGGGTGACTAGCTCTTCTTGGCCGTCGACTTGGACGCTGTCGACTTTGCCGCTGCCGACTTGGCGGCCGTCGACTTGGCAGTCGCTGACTTGGCCGTTGTCGACTTGGCGGCTGTCTTCGCCGCAGGCTTGCTGGCCGTCTTGGTCGCGCTCGACTTCGTCGTCGCAGCCTTGGCCTTTGCCGGAGTCTTGGCCGCCTTTGGCGCGGCCGTGGTCACGGCAGCGGCCGTCGTTGCTGGTGCGGCAGTCTCCGCGCCTTCCGAGCGCGAGGTTCGGGCCAGGGCGGCGCGCGCCTTGCCCGCCGCTGTCTGAGCGCCCTTGGCCTTTGTCGCGCGGCCGGCTGCGATGCGTGCCTTGGCCTGCTTGGCCGCGGCGGCCTTGCCGACCTGACGTGCGCTCTTCGACGGAGCCGCCACGCCCTCGCCGCCGAGCGCTGCATTGACCTTGCGCATCAGCCGGCTCTTGCGTCGCGCGGCTGCGTTGCGATGAATGGCGCCGTTCTTGGCCGCGAGGTCAAGCGACGAGACGGCGCGCTGCACGGCGAGCTCGACCTCTGCGGTCGTAGCGCCGCTGGCGGCCGAATTCTGTCGCGACATCGATCGCCTTGAGCGACAAGCGTCTTGGCCTGGGTGCGCCGGGGCTGGTTGATTGCCCGACGGCGCTCGGTCTGGCGGACGCGCTTTATTGCCGATGGTGTGCGTGCGCCGGTCCAGCCGCGCGGTGAATGGGCCAAGTCGAAACCTCAGGGTGTCTGGTGCAAGATGTCAGGCGTTTGCTCGCGCGCAGTGGCGCGACGCTGGATGGTAGCAGTTGAACGTCAGAGGCGCACCGGCCCGCTATAGGCTGGCTTGTTGTTTCTGTACAAGGCGCTGGTCGCGTTGACCTACTAGATCGGGCTGCGCCGCCCGCCCGTATGCTCCACGGGTGTCCATCCCGCAGTCGCGCGTGCGCAACTTCTCGATCATCGCCCACGTCGACCACGGCAAGTCCACGCTCGCCGACCGACTGCTCGAGCTGACGCACACGATCGAGGCGCGCCAGATGACCAGCCAGGTGCTGGACTCGATGGACCTCGAGCGCGAGAAGGGCATCACCATCAAGGCGCGATCAGTGCGCCTCGACTACGACGCGAGCGACGGACTGCGCTATGCGCTCAACCTGATCGACACACCCGGCCATGTCGATTTCAGCTACGAGGTCAGCCGCAGCCTGCAGGCGTGCGAGGGCGCCATCCTGGTCGTTGATGCCGCCCAGGGCATTGAGGCACAAACACTGGCCAACGTGCATCTCGCGCTCGCCCAGGGCCTGGTCATCATCCCGGTGATCAACAAGATCGACCTGCCCTCGGCGCAACCGGACCTGGTCATCGAGGAGCTCGAGTCCGTCCTGGCCATCCCGCGCGAGGAGGTCCTGCTCGTCAGCGCCAAGGACGGCACGGGCGTCCCGGCGGTGCTCGAAGCGATCGTTCAGCGCGTGCCGCCGCCCACGGGCGATCCGACCGCGCCGCTCCAGGGACTGATCTTCGACTCGCACTACGACCCGTACAAGGGCGTGGTTGCCTACGTCCGACTATTCGCCGGCCGCCTGGGCCAACATGAGCTGGTGCACCTCATGGCGTCTGGCGCGGAGAGCGAGATCCTGGAGATCGGCGTCTTCCGGCCGCAGCTTGTGCCGGTCAAGGAGCTGGGTCCGGGCGAGGTGGGCTACGTTGCGACCGGCCTGAAGTCAGTGCGTGATTGCCAGGTGGGCGACACGATGACCAGCGCGGCGCGGCCCTCGATTGTTCCGTTGCCCGGCTACAAGCAAGCCAAGCCACTCGTCTTCGCCGGCCTGTATCCGATCGTCGGCGAGGACTTCCCCGACCTGCGTGAGGCGCTCGAGAAGCTCCACCTGAACGACGCATCGATCAGCTTCGAGCCGGAGAACTCGGTCGCGTTGGGCACCGGCTTCCGTGTCGGTTTCCTGGGCCTGCTGCACATGGAGATCGTCCAGGAGCGCCTGGAGCGCGAGTTTGACCTGGACCTGATCGCCTCGGCGCCGTCGGTCGAGTACCACGTCCAGCTGACCAACAACCGCGGCGAGGTCGTCGTCGACAACCCCGCCCAGCTGCCGCCGGTGGTCGATATCGAGACGATCTCCGAGCCGTGGGTGAAGGTCAGCGTGATCACGCCGAGCCAGTACATCGGGACCTTGATGGAGCTGTCGACCAACCGCCGCGGCGCTTTTCAAACGATGGAATACCTCGACACCGATCGCGTGATGCTGGCGTTCGAGCTGCCGCTGGCGGAGGTCATCGTCGACTTCTACGATCAGCTCAAGAGCCGCAGCCAGGGTTACGCATCGATGGACTACGAGGAGATCGGCTACCGCGAAGGCGACCTCGTGCGCCTGGACGTGCTCGTCGCGGGCGAGCCGGTCGATGCCTTGTCGCTCATCGCCCACCGCTCGCGCGCCCACAGCGAAGGACGCGCGCTGGTCGACAAGCTCAAGGAGCTGATACCCCGCCAGATGTTCGAGGTGCCGGTACAAGCGGCCATTGGTTCGAACGTGATCGCCCGTGAGACGATCCGCGCCATGCGCAAGAACGTGCTCGCCAAGTGCTACGGCGGGGACATAACCCGGAAGAAGAAGCTGCTCGAGAAGCAGAAGGCGGGCAAGTCGCGCATGAAGCGCGTGGGCAGCGTCGAGATCCCGCAGGAGGCGTTCCTGGCCGTGCTGCGCTCAAGCGAGGCGAGCTAGCCACAGGTGGCGCTGACGCTTGAGAACCTGATCATCCTGGCCACGGTCGGCCTGTTGGTGCTGCTGCGTTTCGACGCCGCGCGCTTTGGGGCTGCCGACTACGACGACGAGGAGTCGCCCGGCGGCATCCGCACCCGGCTCGGACGACTGTCCTGGTACATCTTTGGTTCGTTCTTGGTCATCGTCGTCTACTTCCTTTACCCGCAGCCGTTGAGCGAGCTGCACCTCCAGATAGGCGACCCGCGCGGCCTCGTCTTCGTCGCCGGTATCGGCCTCGCGCTCCTGGGCATGCTCTACGCCGCCGTCTACGCCTGGTGGCGCTACGGCGACTTCCGATTCCCACCGGCGCACCGATATCCCGCCGGGATCCTCAACTCGCTCGCGACGGCCTTCATCGACGAGGCGACCTGGCGCGGCATCCTGCTCGGCCTGCTGCTCCAGTCCGGCTGGCCGGTGTGGGGCGCGATCGGCTTCCAGGCCGTGCTCTACGCGCTCGCCACGCGCCTGGGCGCGCCGGGCCGGCCGCGGGCGCTGCTCTGGTTGTCGCTCGCTATCGGTCTCACCGGTGGCTGGATCACGGTCATCACCGGCGGCATCGGCGCCATCCTGCTGGCTCACGCCGTGACGCGCTTCGCGATCTTCGTCGCGACCGGTCACGCCGGCCAGGTCACGCCATCCGCCGCGTTCGACGAGGAGGTGGCCGAAGAGGACACCAAGACCACGCCCGCCGGATGGGAAGTAGTCGGCGAGAACCGCGGACGCTGAACCAGGCTGAGCCAGCGACTGGCGCCACTGCCGCGACGGACACCGCTGCCGTGGCGCCGACCGTTGCGCCGGCACCGGTCGCGCTATATGTCCACTTCCCGTTCTGCCTGAGCATCTGCCCGTATTGCGACTTTGTCGTCTACGGCGGGCGCGCCGCGCGCGGGCCGGACAACCGGGTTGCGGACCTGGTCGATGCCCTCATCACTGAGATCGGCCTGCGCGGGCGCGCGGCGCGCCTTGGCAGCGTGTACATGGGTGGTGGCACTCCTTCGCTCATGTCCGTTGAACAGGTTGGGCGTGTGCTTGCGGCCACAGACGCCGCATTCGGCATAGCCCAAGGCGCCGAGATAACGCTCGAGGTCAATCCCGGGCCAGCCGATCGTGGCGACTTGCGTGGCTTCAGGTCCGCCGGCGTGAACCGTGTCTCAATCGGCGTCCAGAGCCTGAACACCGACGAGCTGCGCACCCTTGGCCGCCGCCACACGCCGGCGGACGTCACCGCCACGATCCGCGACGCGCGCGACGCCGGCATAGCGAGCGTCTCCGTCGACCTGCTCTATGACGTGCCCGGACAAACACTCGCATCGTGGCGTGCCACCTTGGCTGACACACTCGCGCTTGAGCCGGATCACGTTTCCGCGTACGCGCTGACGCTCGACGAGCACGAACCGAGCGACGATCACCTCGTGCCCACACCCGGCGCTACGCAGTGGCGCGCGCGAGCGAGGCGCGAGCAGGATGACGACACCGCCGCCGCTATGTACGAATTCGCCGACGAACAACTCGCGCGCTCAGGCCAGCCTTGGTATGAGATCTCCAACTGGTCGCGCCCGGGACACGAGAGCCGGCACAACAACGTCTACTGGCGCGGCGGAGCGTGGGAAGCAGTCGGCCCCGGCGCTCACGCCTACGACGGTGTCAACACGCGGCGCTGGAACGCGGCCAACCTGAACAACTACGTCGCCGCACTCGCCGCCGACCGTCTGCCGCCGGGCGGCCAGGAGACGACTACGGCGGAGCAGTCCGACGCCGAGCGCGCAATCCTGCGCCTGCGCACCGTTGCCGGCCTTCCGCGCGAATGGTCGGAGCGCCCGGAGTATCGGTCGGCCATTGCCTGGGCGTTAGATAACGGCCTGCTCGAAGAGTTCGTCAACGCAGACAACGAAGAAGGCGTCCGGCTTACGCGGCGCGGACGCCTCCTGTCGAATGAGCTCTTCAGCCGGCTACTGGCGCCGGCGGTGGTTGCCGCCTAGGCGGCGTTACATGGGCCGATCGCGCGTGCCCTTGTTGTCGTCGCCGGCGTATGCCTCAGCCGGCATGCCCGGGTTGCGGTAGTCGCTGTATGACACGAACTCCGAGCTCGAGGTCGCGATCCACTGGTACACGAAGCCGACCATTCCCAGCAGCACTGCGGCACCGACCCATAGCCAGGACAGGTCGTCCTTGACATACGCACCTACGGTGCCACCCGCGATCGCCGTTTCCGGCACTCGACCCAATATCAGGGCTATTCCCGTCATCACCGCAAACGCTCCGCCGAACGCGGTGAACGCGATGGCCAGGAACTTGGGCAGGCGCAACACGATGAAGATCACCGCGAAGACCGCCGCGAGCGCGAGTGCGACGATGAAGCTGATGATGTCGTGGTTGGGCGTCAGCCAGGCCATGATGCCCGCGCCCAGCGCGTAGCCTGCCGTGGCGCCGATCCAGACGATCGCGAACCAGTAATACAGGTACGACAGCACCGCGAAAAGCAGTCCGACTACGAAGCCGACGACCCAGCCCGTAGCAGTGCCCAGGAACGGGAAGCTGTTCCCGAAGAGCGATGACACGACGTCATTGCCAAGAATGAATCCGAATACGAAGCCCCACAGGGGCAGGAGCAACAGGAAGAACCTGAAGCCCCAGAACGTGAAAGCAGCACCGACCGCCAGGGCCACCAGGCCCAGCACGATCGCTTCGAGCGACATCCTCTTTCCGACCCTCCACCTGCCCCCAGAGTTGATTGGGCCAAGCATAGAACCGATGCATCGCCTTGGAGAGCGCAGTTGGCGCGAACCTCGCGCTTAGTCTGTGATCGCTACCGACTCCACGACGGGCTCGGCGACAGCGCGACGCCGCCGCATGCGACGGCGAGCACCGCCGCGATGAACAAATACGACCGTTTCATGCCGACCTCCCAGCGACCACCCAGGTTGCGAATTGTTGACCGCCACGTCGTCTGCATGCGTTGACCTGCGCTGTGCTTGGGCGTAAGATGCGCACATATCGTTAGCACTCCACCCATGAGAGTGCTAACGCCGCACACAGCGGAGTAGCAGCCAATGGCGCGTCGCAAGGACCGCCCTTCCGGCCCGCTCGATCAGCGAACACAACAGATCCTGCGCGCCGTCATCGAGGAATACGTCACCACCGCTGAGCCGGTCGGCAGTCAGACGCTGGTCGAGCGCTATCGTCTGGACGTCAGCTCCGCCACGGTGCGCAACGTCATGGCTGAGCTCGAGGCGGCGGGCTATCTGAGCCACCCGCACACCAGCGCCGGGCGCGTGCCAACAGACGCGGGCTACCGGGTCTATGTCGAAACGATCGCGCCGCAGACGAACGTCGCGCCGGTCGAGCGGCTCATGATTCGCCATCAATTCGGCCAGGTCGAGTTCGCCAGCGAGCAGTGGTTCCGCCTCGCCGCGGCCACCATCGCCGCCGCAACGCATGCTGCCGGCCTGGCCACGCCGGCCAAGCCGCGCTCGTGCCGGCTGCGCCACGTCGACCTTGTCGCGACAGCAACACAGACCGCCAGCCTCGTCGTCGTGCTCGCTGAGGGCTCGGTCAAGCAGGAGCTCATCCCCATCTCCGAGCCGTATGACCAGCACGATCTTGACGACATCGCGCGCCTGCTCAACGCGGAGCTGAATGGCTGCTCCGCGCGTCAGGTCGGAAATCGCATCGCGCTGCTGACTGAGAGCGGCGATATCCCGCCGCTGATGTTGCGCATCTGCCAGCGCATCGAGCGACTGATGCGCGATTTCGACTCTGCCGGCGTGGAGGATGTCTTCAGCGACGGCCTGCTCAACGTCATGTCGGAGCCGGAGTTCAGCCAGAGCGAGAAGCTGCGCCGTGTTTTCGTGGCGCTTCAGAACCGCGACTACCTGGGCTCACTCGTGCGCCGCGTGTCGGACGCCCATGACGTCCAGGTCCTGATCGGCACTGAGAACGAGGCCGCGGAGATGCAGGACGTCTCGCTCGTGCTTGCCACATACGGGCAGCCGGGCCGCGCCATGGGCGTGGTCGGCGTGCTCGGCCCAACACGCATGGCTTATCCGCAGGCGATTGGCACCGTTCGCTTCGTCAGCGGTTTGATGAACGAACTCGTGGAGCAGCTCTATCGATGACCCAACCAAAACACAGGACTCGCGCTGAAGAACGCATTGCGGAGTTGGACACGTCGCCCCAGGCGCTGAGCGCAGAGCTCGACGAACTCCGCCAGCAGCTTCTGTCGGCTGAGCAGGAACTAGCGGAGACCAAGGGCAACTGGCAGCGCACCGCGGCCGACTACGCCAACTTCAAGCGCCGCACGGAGCAGGACCGCGAGCAGATGACCGGCCTGGCCAACGAGATGCTGCTGGCCAAGCTGCTGGTCATCGTCGACGACTTCGATCGCGCCATCAGCAACATGCCGGTCGAGCTGCGCAACCTGGGCTGGGTCGAGGGCATCGCCGCAATCGATCGCAAGCTGGACCTGCTCCTCACTTCTGAGGGGCTGACTCCAATAGACGCAGTCGGCAAGCCGTTCGACCCACACGAGCACGAGGCGGTCGTGCAGGAAGAGCGCACGGACGTGGCCGACGGAACAGTCGTCGCCGAGCTCCAACGTGGCTATCGGATCCGCGATCGCGTGCTGCGGCCCGCGATGGTGGCCGTGGCCGTCAACCCATCGAACACGAACTTCAATGACAACTCCGGAGGAATCAACTAGTGGGACGCATCATCGGTATTGACCTGGGCACGACCAACTCTGTCGTGGCCGCGATGGAGGGCGGCGAGCCGACCGTCATCCCCAGCGCTGAGGGCGGACGCACAGTTCCGTCGGTCGTGGCCTTCACCAAGACCGGTGAGCGGCTGGTCGGCCAGGTCGCGAAGCGCCAGGCAATCACCAATCCGGCCAACACCGTCTATTCGATCAAGCGCTTCATGGGCCGTCGCTGGGACGATCCTGAGGTCAAGCGAACGCGCCCTCTCGTGCCGTACACGATCGAGAAGGACCCCAAGAGCGACGGCGTCGCGGTCAAGATCTCTGACGGCAAGACGTACACCCCGCCTGAGATCAGCGCGATGATCCTGCAGAAGCTCAAGGCGGACGCCGAGGCGTTCCTGGGCGAGAAGATCACGGAGGCGGTCATCACCGTCCCGGCCTATTTCGACGACACCCAGCGCCAGGCGACCAAGGACGCCGGCCGCATCGCGGGCCTCGACGTCAAGCGCATCATCAACGAGCCCACGGCGTCCGCGTTGGCCTACGGCCTGGACAAGAAGAAGGACGAGCAGATCGCCGTCTACGACCTGGGCGGCGGCACTTTCGATATCTCGATCCTGGAGCTGGGCGACGGCGTGTTCGAGGTCAAGGCGACCAACGGTGACACGCACCTTGGCGGCGACGACTTCGACCAGCGCGTCATCGACTGGATGCTGACCGAGTTCAAGAAGGACCAGGGCATCGACCTGTCCAAGGACCAGCAGGCTCTCCAGCGCCTCAAGGAGGCAGCGGAGAAGGCCAAGATCGAGCTTTCCTCGACGACTCAGACTGAGATCAATCTGCCCTACGTCACGGTGGACGCGGAGCGCAACCCCAAGCACCTGGTCATGACCCTGTCGCGCGCCAAGCTTGAGGATCTGGTCGCGGACCTGATCGAGCGCACGCGCGGCCCGGTCGAGGCGGCGCTCAAGGATGCGGGCCTCAAGCCAACGGACATCGACGAGGTCATCCTCGTCGGCGGCCAGACGCGCATGCCCGCCGTCGTCGACGCGGTCAAGAAGATGTTCGGCGGCAAGGAGCCGCACAAGGGCGTCAACCCGGACGAGGTCGTGGCCATCGGCGCGGCGATCCAGGCCGGCGTCCTGGCCGGCGACGTCAAGGACGTGCTGCTGCTCGACGTGACCCCGCTGTCGCTGGGCATCGAGACGCTCGGCGGCGTGATGACCAAGCTGATCGAGCGCAACACGACCATCCCGACTTCCAAGTCGCAGGTCTTCTCGACCGCCTCGGACAATCAGCCGCAGGTGGAGATCCACGTGCTGCAGGGCGAGCGTGAGATGGCCGGTGACAACAAGACGCTCGGCCGCTTCATCCTCGACGGCATTCCGCCGTCCCCGCGCGGCATCCCCCAGATCGAAGTGACGTTCGACATCGACGCGAACGGCATCCTCGACGTCAAGGCCAAGGATCGTGCCACCAGCCGCGAGCAGCAGGTACGCATAACGGCCTCTTCGATGCTCTCCAAGAACGACGTGGACAAGATGGTCCGCGACGCCCAGGAGCACGCCGAGGAAGACCGCCAGCGGCGCGACGAGGTCGAGACACGCAACCAGGCCGACGCCTTGGCCTTCCAGGCCGAGCGCACGCTGCGCGACCTGGGCGACAAGGTCGCGCCAGAGGACAAGGCCGACGTCGAGAACAAGGTCACCGCCCTGCGCGAGGCCCTCAAGGGCAACGATCTGGAGGCAGTGCGCGCCAGGTCGAGCGAGCTGGCCGAGTCGCTCCAGAAGGTTGGCGCCGCGGCCTATCAGGCCAGCTCTGCCGGGGGCGCCTCTGACGGCTCCGGCGCGGAGTCGGGCAACGGCTCAGGCACGGACGATGCCGGCGAGGCGGGCGAGGCTGAGGCGGCAGATGCCGAGGAAGCCGTCGAAGGCGAGTTCAAGGAAGTCTGAGCGCGGCGCGACGCACAAGTCAGCGCTGACAGATCTGAGGGCCGGGGCCGCAAGGCTCCGGCCTTCTGCTATTGCCAGCGGAACGGCGGAAGGGTGCGTCGACCGCACCGGTAATCGGTCGTAAGGACCGGTAACCGACTGCTACCGCCAGCCACCGCAGCCGTCCAACAACCACCATCAGCCCTGTGACTTGCTATCTCCGGTCGCGCCCGTCGCCCAGCGGTTGCGGCGGCCGGCAAAGGCGTTTGAAAACCGCATCGGGAGCGCCTGGGAGCGTTTGAAAGTCGGGTCCAGAGCTAGCGAGGCGCGGTCACCGGTCGGTAGAACCGGAAATCGGCGCGTCGGGCTGGACAGGGCGCGTTGCCGTGCGCAGGGCACTTTTTGGGGCGCACATTGGCGCGAAAGGGGCCGAACGGCACGTTTGACAAGCCCGTCGACCGTGTCTAGTCTACCCATCAAGTCAAGTAACTTAGTAGACAAGACCGGAAAGGTAAGACGTGTTCGAATCCGTCCGTTACACCTCGCGCCGCACCGCGGCGCTGCTCCTGGCGACAGCGGTCGTCGTGGGCGCTTGCGGCGGCACCGCCGCCACCACCAAACCGACTACTTCAACAGCTCCACAGACGTCAATCACCACCAGCGCCCCGAGCGCGGCCGCCACGTCGGCAGCAGCCAGTCCGACGTCGGCCGCCTCGGGCGCGCCTGCCAGCGCACCCGCTGGTTCCCCAACCTCGACGGCGACTCCGTTCGTGACCACGCCCGGTGACGTGACCCTGGTTGCGTACTCCACGCCCAAGGCCGCGTACGACGCGATCATCCCGCTCTTCCAGGCGACATCGGATGGAAGCGGCGTGAACTTCGAGGAATCGTTCGGCGCGTCCGGCGACCAGAGTCGTGCCGTCGCGGCGGGCCTGCCCGCTGACTACGTCGCGTTCTCGCTGTCGACGGACATGGATCGCCTGGTCAAGGCGAACATGGTCGCCGCCGATTGGAACAGCGGCGCGAACAAGGGCATGATCACCGACAGCGTCGTCGTGCTCGCGGTGCGGCCCGGCAATCCCAAGAACATCCACACCTGGGACGACCTGCTCCAGCCCGGCGTCGGCATCATCACGCCGAACCCGTTCAGCTCAGGTAGCGCGCGCTGGAACATCATGGCCGCCTACGGATCCTGGATCAAAGCCGGCCTCACCGAAGAGCAGGCGGTCGCCAACCTGACGACGCTGTTCAAGAACGTCCTCGTCCAGGACTCGAGCGCACGCAACGCAACCCAGACATTCCTCGCCGGCCAGGGCGACGTCCTCCTCTCATACGAGAACGAGGCGATCGCCGCCAAGCAGGGCGGCCAGGACCTGGACTATGTCGTGCCCGACAGCACGATCCTGATCGAGAACCCGGCGGCCGTGACCACGGTTGGTGACGCAACTGACAAGGCCAAGGCGTTCCTCGCCTTCGCCCTCTCGCAGCCCGGCCAGCAGGCCTTCGCCGACCACGGCTATCGATCGGTCATCGATGGGACCACGCCGCCTGACGGGTACACATTCCCTGATCCTCCCGGTCTGTTCACGATCGACGAGCTGGGCGGTTGGCCGGAAGTGGCGACCAAGTTCTTCGACCCGACCAACGGCATCGTCACGAAGATCGAAGAGAGCATCGGAGTCAACCCCTGAGTCTCACTGCCCGGATCCGCCGCCCGGCCCTGCCGGGCGGCGGACCAAGTGACACGGCCTCAACGCCCGGCCAGGCTCCTTCCTCCTCTAGGAGCCTGAGGCCGGGCTCAGGCTTGCTTGGGCCAGGCATCGCGGTCGCCTATCTGGGCGTGATCGTGATCCTGCCCGTGGCAGCTCTGGCGTTCACAGCCGTAGCGGCCGGACCGCAGGCGTTCATCGCGGCGGTGACCCAACCCGCGACGATGGCCGCGTTGCTGCTGACGCTGATCGCGGCCCTGTTGGTCGTGCTCGTCGACGCGGTCATGGGCACGCTCATCGCCTGGATCCTGGTGCGCGACGATTTCCCCGGCAAGCGCTCGATCAATGCCCTGATCGACCTGCCCTTTGCCTTGCCGACCGTGGTCGCCGGCTTGACGCTGCTGACCCTGTACGGCCCAAAGAGCCCGTTCGGGCTCAACCTGGCCTACACCCAGTTCGCCATCGGACTGGCATTGCTGTTCGTGACGCTGCCATTCGTGGTGCGCTCCGTGCAACCCGTGTTGCTCGAGCTTGACCGGGACATGGAGGAGGCCGCAGCTTCGCTGGGCGCCTCGTCACCGACCATCCTCCGCCGCGTCCTGCTGCCGACGCTGCTGCCGGCGATCCTGACCGGGGCGGGACTGGCCTTTGCCAGGGCCATCGGCGAGTACGGCTCGATCGTGCTCATCTCGGGCAACATCCCGTTCAAGACCCAGATCGCCTCAGTGGCCATCTTCAACCAGATCGAGAACGACGATCCAGCCGGCGCCGCCGCGATCAGCGTCGTGCTTCTGCTGATCTCGTTGGCGGTTCTGGCGGCGATGGACTTCGTGCGCCGCCGCCGTTCTTACGATTCGGACGCTGAGCTGTGACCAGCGCTGAACTTGCCGGCGAGCGCGGCATGCTCGAGTCGCCGGCGGGCATGAGCACGGGCAAGGCGCCGGTCGCCGCGCGCGCCACTTATGGCCGGCGCTGGCCGCGCCTGCTCATTCGCTTCATCGGCCTGACCTATCTCTTCCTGTTGCTCGCCCTGCCCGTCCTGCTCATCTTCGTGCGCACGTTTGCGAACGGGCTGGAGCCCGTGTTCACGGTCCTGCGCTCGCCGGACTTCCAACATGCTTTCTGGCTGACGATCACGCTGGCGGCGATCGCGGTCCCGATCAACACGGTCTTCGGCGTCATCACCGCAATCACCCTCGTCCGCCGCCGCTTCCCCGGTCGCGGCCTGCTCAACTCCGTGATTGACCTTCCGTTCGCCCTGTCGCCAGTGGTCATCGGCCTGTCCCTGCTGCTCGTCTACGGCCAGAACGGCCTGTTGGGCGGCTTTCTCAAGGAACATGGCTTTCAGGTCATCTTCGCCATGCCCAGCATGATCCTGGCCACGGTCTTCGTATCGCTGCCGTTCGTCGTGCGCGAGGTGATGCCGGTGCTGCGCGAGATCGGCACGGACCAGGAGGAGGCCGCCTACACCCTGGGCGCCTCGCCGCTGCGCACGTTCTGGCGCGTGACCCTGCCTTCAATTCGGTGGGGCGTCATCTACGGCGTCGTCCTCACCACGGCCCGGTCGCTGGGCGAGTTTGGCGCGGTCAGCGTCGTGTCCGGCCGGCTGTCGGGCAAGACGGAGACGCTGACCCTGTACGTCGAAGAGCGCTACAGCGAGTTCGACCTGATCGGTGCATACACGGCCGCGGTCGTCCTGGCCATGATCGCAGTGGCTGTCCTGCTGGCCATGAACGGACTCCAGTCGAGCCGCGGCAGTCGAGCCCGCGACTGGGTCACCAGCTTCTTGCGCCTGGATCGGCGCAACAGTCCGCCAACACCAGATACCGACCATCCCTCCATCTCCACGAGCAGCACTGAGGTCTGATCTCAATGGCCATCATCATCGACCACATCGGCAAACGCTTCGGCGACTTTGTCGCCGTTGACGATGTCAGCGTGACCGTGCCGGACGGCGAGCTAACCGCTCTCCTTGGGCCGTCGGGCAGTGGCAAGTCGACACTCCTGCGCATCATCGCCGGACTCGAGCTGCCCGACACGGGACGCATCGAGCTGTCCGGCCGCGACGTCACCAACGTGCCGCCGCAGCAGCGCGGCATCGGCTTCGTGTTCCAGCACTACGCGCCGTTCAAACACATGACCGTGCGCGACAACGTCGCCTTCGGCCTGACCATTCGCAAGCGGCCCAAGGCCGAGATCAAGGCGCGCGTGCACGAGTTGCTGAGCCTGGTCCAGATCGAGCAGTTCGGTGACCGCTTTCCAAGCCAGCTGTCGGGCGGCCAGCGCCAGCGCATGGCGCTTGCGCGCGCCCTGGCGGTCGAACCGGAAGTCCTCCTGCTCGACGAGCCCTTTGGCGCGCTCGACGCACGCGTGCGCAAGGAGCTCCGCGTGTGGCTGCGCAAGCTCCACGATGAGACGCACGTCACGACCGTGTTCGTGACCCATGACCAGGAAGAGGCCATGGATGTCGCGGACGGCATCGTGGTCATGAACAACGGCAAGGTCGAACAGATCGGACCGCCGCGCGAGCTCTATGAGCACCCCGCGAACGAGTTCGTCATGGGCTTCATCGGTGAGGTAAACCGGCTCGACGGTGGCTGGGTACGGCCGCACGACATTGACATCCTGCTCGACGAGGTCCCGGGCTCCGTCGAGGCGCTCATCGAGCGCGTCGTGTACCTGGGCTTCGAGGTCCGCGTCGAGCTGGTCCGGCGCGACGGCTCACACGTCTGGGCGCAGGTGCCGCGCGACCAGGCCGAGCAGCTCGAGCTGCGCGAGGGCCAGATCGTCAACACCCGAGCACGCGAGGCGCGCACCTTCCCAGCCGATGCAACGGCCGCGGCCGAGACCACGGCCGACTCAAAGGAGCAACCGGTTCCGGCCTAGCGGACCCCAGTGCCGCGAATGCGACCGAGCGAGACCCAGTTGTCGGGATTGCCCGAGAGCTCCTCGACGACCTCAGGCAGCTTGCCGCTGGCGAGGTCAGTCACGGACGTTGACTCGAGCACGGCGCGCAGGTTGGCGCGGACGGCGATCCAGACATCTGTCAGGCGCGCGGCCGCACCCTTGTATGAGACGTTCTCCGGCCGATCGCCCCTGACATTGGCCAGCGGCCCATCGACCGCGCGGATGACGTCCGCCAGCGAGATGTCAGTCCCGGGCCGCCCGAGCGCGTAGCCGCCGTCAGCGCCACGCTGGCTACGGACGATGCCGGCGTGCTTCAACTCGAGCAGGATCGACTCGAGGAACTTGATCGGGATGTCCTGCGCCTCTGCGATGCGATCAGCACGCATCTGCCCGGTGCCCTCGGCGGCAGCCAGCTCGGCGGTCGCCCTGATCGCGTAGTCGGCTTTGGCAGAAACCCTCATGTCGACAGGGATTGTCGACTATTTGTCCGTCGGCGGGCGCCGCCGACGGTTCAGCGAGATCCACGCCTCAGGATCGGCCGTCAGATCGAGCACGGCAGCGGGCAGCTGGCCCTCGACGACGTCCTGGAGGCTGGTCGACTCGAGCACGCGGCGCAGAGGCTGGCACGCACCGCGACCCACACGTCGCGCAGCGACGTCGCCGCACCAACGTACTCGACCGTCTCGACGCGCTCGCCGCGGACGTTGGCCAGCGGTCCATCGACGGCGCGGATCACGTCGGCGACGCTGATGTCCTCAGCCGGGCGGGCGAGCGCGTAGCCGCCGCCTGCGCCGCGCGTGCTCTTGACGATGCCGGCGTGCTTGAGCTCGAGCATGATCGTCTCGAGAAACTTGGACGGAATCTTCTGGGCAGCACTGATCTGCTCGCGCTTGAGTGGCTTCGAATCGGTAGCCGAGGCGAGCTCCAGCGCAGCTCGTACGGCGTAGTCAGCCTTGGCCGAGACTCTCACAGTTCAATTCTCCGCGATCTCACAGGGACCCCACAGACCCGGCAGGGAAGATCGTCTTCCGAGACAACCAGTAAACACCGAGTGAGAAGCACCGGCTGCGTTGTACCAGATCGCGGAGTGACATTCGCCCCCATGTCCAGGCACCCAGCAACCCTGTTCCTGTCATCACTGGCACTAATAGCCGCAATCGTTACTGGTTGCGTGACGCTATCGAGCGCGTCAACGGCGCCCACCGGAGCGCCCGCGTCGACACGGAGCGAACACCGCCCTCGCGGGCGCCACCACCCCTCCCGTCAGTAGCGTCTCGTCGCCGACAGCGACCCAGGCGCCGGCCTCGACCGGTCCGGTCGACCCGTTCGGCCCCGTTGTCGACATCGTCAAGAAGGCCCAGCCCTCGGTCGTCACCGTGCTCACGGAGAACGGCCTCGGCAGCGGCATCATCTACAACTCCAACGGCTACATCGTGACCAACAACCACGTCGTCGCCAGCGGCACGCAGTACACCGTCGCCTTCGCGTCCGGTGAGCAGCTTCCGGCCACACTCGTTGGCACGGATCCGCTGCCGATGTCGCGGTGCTCAAGGTCGACAAGACCGGTCTGCCCGGCCGCGACGTTCGAGACCAATCTGCCCCAGGTTGGCCAGCTCGCCGTCGCCCTGGGCAGCCCGCTCGGCTTCGAGAACACGGTCACCGTCGGCATCGTCTCCGGTCTCCAGCGCACCATCCCGGGCAGCGCCCAGGAGTCGCAGGCACTCGTCGACCTCATCCAGACCGACGCAGCGATCTCGCCCGGCAACTCCGGCGGTGCGCTGGTCGACGCCGACTCGAAGGTGATCGGCATGAACGTCGCCTACATCCCGCCGGCCGCAGTCGGCCGTCTCGATCGGCTTCGCCATCCCGGCCCAGACGGTGACCAACGTGGCCGACGACCTCATCGCCGGCAAGCCGGTCCAGCACGCCTTCCTGGGCATCCGCTACGGGACGCTGACGCCTCAGATCGCCCAGCAGTACGGCATCAAGCTCCGACCACGGCCTGGTCGTGATGCAGGTCGAGCCGGGCTCGCCCGCCGCAGCAGGCCGGCCTCAAGCCGGGCGACGTGATCCTGAGTGTCGACGGCCAGACCATGAACCAGGTCGAGGACCTGATCGCGGTCCTGCACCAGCACGCTCCAGGCGACACGTCGCCGATCGGATCGAGCGCGACAACCAGCAGCAGACGATCCAGGTCACGCTCGGCAACCAGTAACAGTCCGCTCGACGGACACTCGAAGAGGCCGACACCGCGGGCAAGGTGCCGGCCTCTTTTCTTTCCCTCCCGACCGTTGAATCGACGCCCCGCGCTACCATTCGGCGATGCCCGACCCGGCTCCCGGAACCTCGCTTGTCCATGCCCGCGGCCTGACCAAGGTCTTCACGCTGAAGTCGGCCCGAAGGCGGACGTTTCACGGCCGTTGACGCGGTCGATTTCGACGTTGCGCCGGGCGAGGCGTTCGGTTTCCTGGGCCCAAACGGCGCCGGCAAGACGTCGACGATGCGCATGATCAGCGCCGTCTCGCCCCGTTCCGGGCGGCGAGCTGAGCGTGCTCGGCATCGACCCGGACAAGGACGGGGCGCGCATCCGCTCGCGCCTGGGCATCGTGCCGCAGCTCGACACGCTCGACACGGAGCTGACCGTGATGGAGAACCTGCTCCTGTACGGCCGCTACTTCGACCTGACCTACAAGGAAGGTCGCCGACGGGCGATGGAGCTGCTCGATTTCGTGCAGCTGACGGATCGGGCCAACGACAAGGTCGAGCCGCTTTCGGGTGGGATGAAGCGGCGCCTGACGATCGCTCGCTCACTGATCAACGAGCCCCAGCTGCTGCTGCTCGACGAGCCCACGACCGGCCTCGACCCGCAGGCACGCCACCTGGTCTGGGACCGGCTGTACCGCCTCAAGCAGTCGGGTACGACGCTCGTGTTGACGACGCACTACATGGACGAGGCCGAGCAGCTGTGCGACCGGCTCGTGGTCATGGACAAGGCCAAGATCGTTGCCGAGGGCTCGCCGCGCCAGCTGATCGAGCAGTACTCGACGCGCGAGGTGCTCGAGATGCGCTTCCCGATCGGGGTCCAGGAGACGCTCGACGGCAAGCTCGAGGGCATCGGCGAGCGCGTCGAGAAGCTGCCCGACCGCGTGCTCGTATATGCCGCGGACGGCGAGGCTGCCGCTGAGGTTGTGCACCAACGCGGGCTGCGGCCGGAGACATCCCTCGTCCGCCGCTCCAGCCTGGAGGACGTCTTCCTGCGCCTGACCGGCCGCTCGTTGATCGAGTAGCGACGATGGCGGCGATAAGCCCTCCGACTCACCGCACTGCGCTCCGGCTGCCCGGCCAGCGCAAGCTCGAGCACTCGCTCATGGTCTATCGGCGGGTGTGGCGCGGCACTCTCTTCGGCACGCTCGTTTCGCCCGTCCTGTTCCTGACCGCGATGGGCGTGGCGCTGGGCAGTCTCGTGCCGAGCATGACGACCTTCGGCGGCGTGCCCTACATCGTCTTTCTGGCCCCCGGGCTGATGGCCTCCACGGCGATGCAGACCGGCACCCAGGAATCGTCGTGGCCGCTCATCGCCGGTTTCCGCTGGAACAAGACATTCGAGGCGATGATCGGCACCCCTCAGACGGTCCGGGACATCGTCCTGGGCCACCTGTACTGGCTGATTGTTCGGTTGGGTATCGTCAGTGGCGTCTTCCTGATCGTCTCGTGGCTGTTCGGCGCGATCACTTCGCCGACGGCCATCTTCGCGTGGCCCGCGGCGGTCCTGACCGGCCTCGCGTTCGGAATGCCCATGGCTGCATGGACGGCGACGCGCCAGAACGAACAGTCGTTCTCGATCATCTTCCGCTTCATCCTGACGCCGCTCTTCCTGTTCAGCGGCACGTTCTTCCCGATCGAGCAGCTGCCGCCATTCCTGCAGACGCTGGCGTGGTTCACGCCGCTCTATCACGGCGTGGCACTCACGCGCGCGCTGGCCATCGGGCATCCGCTTGATCCGTATGTGCTGGCCCTGCACGCGGCGGTGCTCATCACGCTGACGGCCGTCGGCACGCTCATAGCCTTGCGCACCTTCCAAAAGCGGCTGGTGGTCTAGGCGATGGCCTCAGCACCACTTCCGCCGCGGCCCGTCGCCCAGTCGAGCATCACCCGCGTCCTGCCCTTCGGCAGCCGCCATGCCGTGCACATCCTCGAGCGCAATCGGTTCATCTTCAGCCGCGGCTGGATCGTCATCGTCAGTGGCTTCTTCGAGCCGGTCTTCTTCCTGCTCGGCATCGGCTTCGGCCTTGGCTCGCTGATCGGCACTGTCCCGGGTCCCAACGGCGTGGCCATCCCGTATGCCGTGTTCGTTGCACCGGCATTGCTGGCCACGTCGGCGATGAACGGCGCGGTCTACGACACGACCAACATGTTCTTCCGGCTGCGCTACGAGAAGGCGTACGACGGCATGCTCGCCACGCCGCTCAACGTTGGTGACATTGCCCTTGGCGAGGTCACCTGGGCGCTCGGCCGCGGCGCGCTGTACGGCCTGGGCTTCCTCGTCGTCATGTTCGCCTTCGGGCTCGTGCCCTCACCGCTCGGCGTGCTGGCGCTGCCAGCATCGATGCTCATCGGCTTTGCCACTGCCTCCGCCGGCCTGGCGGCAACGACCTTCATGCGCTCGTGGCAGGACCTGGATCTGCTCTTCGTCATCACGCTGCCGCTGTTCCTGTTCAGCGGCACGTTCTTTCCGGTCACGACCTATCCGGAGCCGCTGCGCACGATCGTCGAGCTCTCACCGCTGTATCGCGGCGTTGACCTCGTCCGCGGCCTGACCCTGGGCATCGTCGGCATCAGCCAGGTGATCGACGTCATCTACCTGTCGATCTTCGGCGTCGTGTTCATCTGGCTCGCTTCCCGGCGCCTGGGGAAGATGCTCATCAAGTAGGCCGCCGCGTCTGCGTCGCGCTCAGCGACCGGGCCGTGGCCCCTGGCGCAGGCCGATGACGTTGCCTTCCGGATCCTTGAGCCACGCACCGCGTGCGACCGGGCCCATGGGCGCGATGCCGCCGACCGTTGTCAGCGGTCCGCCGCTGTACTCCTCGAACACGCCGCCACGCGAGCGAATGTCCGCGACGGCTGCCTCAATGTCGCTGACCTCGAAGTGGCACACGGTATGGCCGCGATCGACCGGCGGCCGCTTGTAGGTCGAGATCTGGGTGCCGCCGCCGCTGTCAAAGCGGATCGCGAATGGCGTTTCCTCGAGGACCGCGAGCCCGAGCACGTCGCGATAGAAGGGCATGGCCAGTTCCAGGTCCGTGACCGGAATGGTTGTTACGGCCATCGCGTTGGCGAGCATGTGTGCCTCCTACGGAACTGGTGCCCTGGGCGGATTGTCGACCGTTATCTTGGCGGCGCTCAACGCAAGAGGAAAGGGGATGGGTGGACATGGCGAGTGATGCCGGAGGCGTGATGACGACGGCCGTGTTGGCCGATGCGCGCCAGTCGCTTGGTCCGGCGCAACTGGACGATCTCTTTCCGGAGGGGCCGATCTTTCGTCGGTCGCTGCGGACGTTCACGGTGCTCCTGGGCCTGGCGGCGTTCATCGCCTCGTTCGGCCTGTACCAGGACTCGGTCGCATCGATCATCGGCGCCATGGTCGTCGCGCCGCTGGGTGGCGCGATCATGGCCTTCGGCGGCGCGCTGGTGACCGCGCGCGACCGGTGGATGGTCATCACCTTCATCGAAGTCGTCGTCGGCGCGGCTGCGGTGGTCGCGATCGGCTTCATCGTTTCGCTGTTCATGCCCGACCTGCTCGTACTGACGCCGGCGCTTCAATCGCGCACATCGCCGGGCATCCTGGACCTGGGCGTGGCTCTCGCCGCGGGCGCGGCGGGCGCGTATGTCGCGGTCCGCCGCACCGGCACGGACGCCCTGCCCGGCGTGGCCATTGCCGTGTCCCTTGTCCCGCCACTCGCCACGGTTGGCATCTGCCTGGAGCTGGGGCGCGTGAGCGATGCGGCCGGCGCGGCTCTGCTCTTCATCACCAACTTCGCCGCGATCGTCGTGGCGGCGTGCGTCGTGTTCGCACTCGCCGGGGCCACACCGGATCGAGCCATGCTGCGCGAACGGCATCGCGTCCGCAACGGAATGATCATCGCCGTGATCGCACTCGGCATCATCGCCATCCCGCTCTTCGTGACCGGCATCGATCGCGGCTTTGGCGGCGATCCGGGCCAACCAGGGCGCACCCATTGTGCGCACGTGGATCGGGGACCGCGACCTCACCGTCAGCGCCTGGTCGATCACCGGCGGAAACGTTGATCTCACGCTCATCGGACCCGACGCACCGGGTGATCCACAGTCAGCTGGCCGGGTCACTGGCCGGCACATTCGGCATTCCAGTCGACCTTGATCTGCGCTACGTGCCATCGACTCACACGCAAGAGGCAGCGCCGCGCCGTCTCGAGCGCGGGCTACATCACTGCGAGGGCGCGCTCCAGGGCGAGATCTGATCGGAACGCCCGATCGACGATCGCGCGGATCCGATACGACACCTTGACGCCCTTGTCGTCGAGCGTTGGCGGCGCGTCACGCAGGGACGGGGATGCGCAACGTCGTTCCGCCACGGAAGGCGTTGGGGTCCACGACCGCCGAATAGAGCACTACGCCCGACAGGGAGTTGGCCGACTTTACGTCCGCCTGCAGCTCGAGCCGACCGCCCCGGCCGGAGCCGGCGCCCGGCCACGTGACGGTCACGTCGATTTGGGAGCCGGCGACGATCGGCGGCAGGGGAGTGACGGCGATGGTCCCGTCACCGACCGACCACGCGTCGAACAGCGCGCCCTGGTCCAGCCGAACCGCGCCCGAGCGGAGGTAGTCGATGTTCTGCTTGACGTCGACGAGCGCACTGACGCGTTCGTCGCCGCCCATCGAGATGTCCCAACGCGCCTCCAGCGCCCAGGCCAGGATGGCGCTGCCCATGTGCGCCGACGGCGGCCCAAGCCGCGGCGCAGGCAGGTTGAAGTCGGTCTCGAATGTCTGGCCAGCGGACAGCGTCGCGGGCAGCGCCGGCTCGGTGAAGGGCAGCCCGTCGAAGACGGAGCCGTGGACCTCGACCCACTGCTCGCTGCTGACGACCTCGCCCTTGCTGTTGCGCTCTTCGCGTGACTCCTCGTTCTCCGACAGGAGCACCCCGACCAGGCGGACGTTGGCGCCACGCGCGTTGATGTCCTTGCGCGCCGTGATGCGCAGGTGGCCGCCGATGGCCTCGCCGATGCGCACCGGATCCTTGATGGTGATCTCGCCATCGAGGCCGTTGCTCGTCGTCCTGACCAGCTCGGCCATCGAGATAGCCGCGAGTGGGTGACTGCCCTGCGGGCCAGCGAGCCTGCCGCCATCGACCGCATCGAACGGCGCGGGCGCGCTTCCGGAATGACCGACGCCATGCGGCTGTGATCCGCTGGCCAGAACAGCGCCGAGGAACGAGTCGACCAAGTTCGCGTCTCCCATTGTCGATTCTCGAGTGTGCCGATCGTAGTTGTGTTGAAACGGTCGAAGAGCGTGCCGTGACAAGCGATTGGCAGGAGGCCAACAAATGGGTGCCAAGATCATTCACGTCGAGGTCACCGGCAAGGACGGGGCCAAGCTTCAGAAGTTCTACTCGGACGTCTTTGGCTGGTCGCTCGACACGAACAATCCGGGTGGCTACGGCATGGAGCGCCAGGGTGACATGACCGCCGGCATCGGCGCGGCCAACGATGGCGGTGCCGGGCATGTGACGTTCTACGTCCATACCGACGATCCGGCCGCCGTGCTGGCCAAGGCGGCCTCGAGCGGCGGCCGCGTGATCATGCCGCTGACAGAGGTGGCGCCGGAGACGATCGTCGCCCTGTTCGCGGACCCGGAGGGCCACATCGTCGGCCTGATGTAGGCCGTCGCTGATCAGCCCGGGCGCCGGCGGGGAGTGCCGAACAATCGCTTCGCTCCACTCGTCGCCGGCGCCCACTCGACCGTCTTCGCGCCGACGAAGTCCATGTACTCGCCGAGTGCCGCGCGCATCTGCTCGACGAAGCCTTCCTCTGCCCGCGGTGCGAAACCGGTCTCCCACCAGATGCCCAGGATGCGCAGGACGCCAGTCTTGCGTTCGAGCCGCGGCTCGATCCGGCCGACGAGCCGCTCGCCGAACAGGATGGGCAGCACGTAGTAGCCCCAGCGCCGCTTGTGCTCCGGGACGTACACCTCCCACAAGTACTCGAACCCGAACAGGTGCTCGATCAGCCGTCGATCCCACATGAACGGGTCGAGCGGCGCGAGGAATGTCACGCCCGATGGATCGATGGGCGGATCGCCGTCTCCGCAGCCAAGCCGCGGTGCGCTCGGCACCGGTACGTACCAGATCTGCTTGTGGCTCTCGAGTCGCACCGGCGTCAGCAGCCCCGCATCGACGAGCTCTTTCGTGTGCCTGGTTCGGTCCGGCGCTCGATCCGGTGCCGATCATGACGTCGTTGGTCGCGCCCGGCCGCTAGAGCCCGATCGAGCGGAAGCGCGACAGCAGCCGGTGCTTGGCGGCCAGCTCCTCTGTCTCCGTGCGCGCGAGGATCTCCGCCGGCACGAGGCGCTCGATCAGGTCGTAGTAGCGCCGATTGCCCTCACGACGTGAAACGCCCACCTGACCGCTGACGAAGAGCGCCTCGAGAATCGCCCGCGACGCCCGAGTCGGCGCCCACCACCAGTCGATCGAGTGCGAGTGCTGCGCGAAGTCGGCGGTCGTCAGCGGTCCGCGCTCGCTCGAGCTCCGCGAGGATCTCCGTCGCGACATCGGCGTGCTCGCGCAGGATCCGGCCGCCGTAGTACTCGCCGTAGCGCGTCCAGGTCAGTCGGTAGTGGGGCAGCTCGTCGATCGGAACCATGTTCAGGCTCTTGTTGTAGATCTCGAACAGGCGCCGATCCGGTCCGTACAGCCACTGCTCGCACCAGCCGCGTCGGTAGCCGGCAATGCGCGCGTGCAGCACGAGGTCGTGGTTGCGCGCGCCGGGCACCTCGAGCGGGTCGAACTGGAGCACGGCCAGGCGCTCAACGACGGTCAGCACGCTGTCCGGCTCCGCCGGCAGCGAGCGCGACGGCGCGAGCATGTGGCGCGTCGACCAGGTAGCGCCGCGCGGCTTCGTTCGACAGCTCGATGACAGGGTGGGCACAGCGGGCCGAACTGTATCCCTTGCCTATACTCGGTCGCAGATGGCCGACCCAGCGTGATTACTACGACGTACTGGGCGTTCCCCGCGGAGCCGCGGACGACGACATCAAGCGCTCGTTCCGCAAGCTCGCGCAGCAGTGGCACCCCGATGTGAATACCTCCCAAGAGGCCGACGCGCGCTTCAAGGAGATCAACGAGGCGTACCAGGTGCTGTCCGACCCACAGCGCCGGCAGGCCTATGACATGTTCGGCCACGCGGCGAACGGCGCCGGCGCGGGTGGCTTCGACCCATTCGGCGGCGGCCAACAGGGCGGCTTCCAGGGCTTCGGCGACATCTTCGACGCGTTCTTCGGCGGCGCCGCGGCCGGCGGTCGCAGGCCGCGCGTGCCGACCGGCGCCGACCTGCGCTACGACATCCAGATCACCTTCGCCGAGTCGATCACGGGCGCGGAGAAGAACATCGAGTTCGCCTCGCTGGCCAAGTGCGAGACGTGCAACGGCAACGGCGCCGAGCCCGGCACGGAGCCAACGACGTGCCCCAAGTGCCACGGCACGGGCGAGCTGCGCAGCGTCCGATCGACGATGCTCGGCCAGATCGTCAACGTCAGCCCATGCGACCGGTGCAGGGGCACGGGCAAGATCGTCGAGACGCCGTGCCACACGTGCCACGGCGACGGCCGCGTCGAGCGCAAGCGCAAGCTGCGCGTGACGATCCCCGCGGGCATCGACGACGACCACCAGATCCGACTTTCCGGCGAAGGCGAGGGCGCGCCGCGTGGCGGCGTGCCGGGCAATCTGTACGTCGTAGTCCACGTCACGCCACATCCGCTGCTGCGCCGGCGCGACACAGAGCTGTACTACGACCTGCCGCTGTCGATCACCCAGGCGGCGCTGGGCGCGCGGGTGACGGTCCCGACCGCCGATGGCCAGGACGAGATCGAGATCAAGGCCGGCACGCAGGCCGGCAGCGAGATCAGGCTGCGCGGCAAGGGCGTGCCCCACCTGCGCCGCCAGAATTCGCGCGGCGACCTGCACGTCATGGTCGACGTGCGCGTCCCGTCACGGCTGACAGCGCGCCAGCGCGAGCTGCTCGAGGAGCTGGCCGTGGAGCTGGGCGACGTCGAGCCAGCAGGACGGTGAAGCGGGCGCGTCTGATGGAGCGAGCACCGCCAAGCCGACGTCGCGGGCCGCGCGCCGGCGCGCCACGGAAACGCGGCCTGGGCGACCGGCTGCGCGACGCGATCAGCTGAAAGGCGCGGGGATCGGCACAACGGACGAGGGGCTGTCCGCGGCCGGCACGTGGCTCGAACTGTCGGTCAGTGCCGACCAGGAGGCCGTCGAGCAGGTCAGCGAGATCCTGTCGCGCGTCTGTCCCGGGCGGAGTGGCGGTGGAGGCGCCTTTCGAGCTGCTCGACGAGGGTCTCGCCGCGCGGCTCGATCCGCGGCGGCCGGCCGTCGTCCGTGGCTACGTCGCGGCCAATGACCCGGCCGCCGCCCGCGCGGCCGTTGACGCCGCGCGGTCGCGACCTGGCCCACCTGCAGGCCTTCGAGCTGCGTCACATCGGCGAGGTCGAGACGCGCGTCGTGCACGAGGAGGATTGGGCCGAGGCGTGGAAGGAGCACTTCCCGGTCCTGCGCGTGGGCGACGCATCGTCATCCGGCCCACGTGGCGCGAGCACGAAGCCACCGGCGACGACGTGGTCATCAGCCTCGATCCGGGGATGGCCTTTGGCACAGGCCTCCATCCGACCACGCGCCTGTGCCTGGCGCTTGATCGAAGACGTCGACGCAGCGCGGTCTGGTGCGCGACGCGAGCGTGCTCGACGTGGGCTGCGGCTCAGGCATCCTGGCCATCTGCGCGGCGCTGCTCGGCGCCCGACCCGTGCTCGGCGTCGACACGGATCCGCTCGCGGTCGAGACGACGCTCAAGAACGCTGCGCTCAACGGTTTGGAGCGGGCGCATCAGCGCCCGGCAGGGGAGCGTTCCGCTCGGCGACAACGACGCGACCTTCGATGTCGTGCTGGCCAACCTCGTGGCGTCGCTGCTGATCGACCTTGCCCAAGCCGCTCGCGCAGTCGGTCAGGCCGGGTGGTCGGCTGATCGCGAGCGGCATCTTCGCCGACCGAGAGTCGGAGGTACGCACGGCGTTCGAGTCGGTTGGCCTGCGCGTGGTCGGTGCCAGAGTGAAGGCGACTGGGTGGCGCTCGAGACGGAGCGGGCCGGCTGACATGTCGCTCGCGTCGTTTGTGCCGATCATCCTCGTCGTCCACATCTCGCTCGCCGTGGCGCTGTTCCTGCCCAGCCTCCTGTTGCCGTTCACGATGCGCAAGCGCGTGCCTGGCCGCATTACCCGCGCGTTGATCTGGCTCCAGGGCAACGGCACGCTGATCATCGGTGCGGGCTGGCCCTGACCGGCATCCTTCTTGTCGCGATCCTGGGCACGCAGCTGCTGAGCCAGCCATGGCTGCTCCTCGCGCTGGTCCTCTACGCGGTCGAATCTGGTGATCGCCTTCTTCATCCAGCGTCCCGGTGTCGCGCGTCTGCTGACCCTGCGTGGCGAGACTTCTGACGCGGCCAGGACACGGCTCAAGCGCTGGGGCACCCGCCAGCGCTACGTCAGCTACGTCATGGCCGGGCTGATCGGCGCCATTGGCTTCCTGATGATGACCAAGCCGCCGCTCTGACCCCGCACCGCGGCACCCTTATCCCGTACGTGCGCCGCTCTGAACCCGGCGCGTTCCAATCGGGCAGGTTTTCCAATCATTTGCACAAGTCCGGGCTCGATCGCGAGTTCGACGTACGCCTCAGCGCATCAGGTGCGACGCCTTTGTCGTTTGACCGGTCAAAGTCGCACCTCTGGCTGCCCATCTCTGGCCGGCTATCGCCGTCCCAGGCCGCGGCAGCGGTTGCCACAACAGGCGAGTTGTTCAAATGAAAGGAAATATCGACTGGCCGGTGATGTCGACTGGCTGCAGAGATCGACTCGCGGTGAGGGCGCCGTCGGACCGTCGGACCGTCGGAGCCGCCGCTCTGAGGCCGCGGTTAACATCCGCCGATGCCCAACGACGACTGCCTTTTCTGCCGTATCGCTGCGATGGAAATCCCAGCCGACATCGTTTTCGAAGACGATCAGGTGATCGCGTTCCGTGACATCGCGCCAAAGGCGCCGGTGCACATCCTGGTCATCCCGCGCCAGCACATCACGTCCGCGGCCAGCCTGAGCGACGACAACGGCCCCATGCTCGGGCACCTGTTCGGAGTCATCGCCCAGCTCGCGCGCGATGAGGGCATCGCGCGCAGTGGCTACCGCGTCACGACCAACTCAGGCGCGGGTGCCGGACAGAGCGTCTTCCACCTTCACTTCCACCTGATGGGCGGCCGCCAGATGGGCTGGCCGCCGGGCTGACCCCCGGCACGCTGACGCCCGCACTGTGACCGGCTCGGCCGATCTTTCGTACCGCGCCCTGCTACGGACGCCGGCCGTCGGCCGCGTCATCGTGGCCATGGAGCTCAATCGCACGGCACAGGCGATGTTGCCGATCGTGCTCGTGCTCTATGCGCTCAACGACTATGACTCGGCCCCGCTGGCAGGTTTGCTGACGTTCCTGACGATCTTTCCAGGGCTGGTGGTGGCGCCTGTGGTGGGCGCTCTGCTCGACCGTTTCGGACGGATCAGCCTGATCCGCCTGGACTACATCGTGACCGCCATGGGCAGCGTCGTGATCGCTGGCGCCGCAATCAGCGCGCCGCCGCCGGAGACCTTCCTGATTGCCGTCACGTTCGTCCTTGGCGTGACCCAGATGTTCAGCGACTCTGGTCTGCGCAGCCTGTTTCCGCGCATGGTTCCGCCCGAGATGTGGGAGCGCGTGAACGCGGTCGACTCGACCGGGTATCAGCTGGCGACGATAGGTGGCCCACCCATCGCGGCGACTGTCTTTGTTGTGTTTGGCGCGGCGGCGGCGATGCTGGTGATCGGATTGATGTGTGCCGCCGCCGCGCTCGTCATCTGGCGCACCGCGGAGCCGGAATGGGCGCGGCCGGAGCCGGTGCCGATCGCCCGCTCTACGTGGGAGGGGCTCGCTTACGTTTGGCGCAACAGGACGCTGCGCGGCATCGCGATCTCCGTCTCGCTGGTGAACGTCTGCTTCGGGGTCACGACGATTCTCGTCCCGATAATCCTCATCGATCAGCTCGTCGCGCCCGATATCGTCGTGGGCTTGGCCTTTGCCTTGTCTGGCGTGTTTGGCGTCGCTACCGCGCTAGTGCTCGGCCGATTTGATACCCGCGGCCGAGAGCGAGCGCTGATCATCGCCGCGGACGTGGGCTTGACCCTGACGGTCGCGCTGCTCTACCCGTCGCTGACCGCCGACCTCGTAATTGGCACTTTGTGGGTGCTCGGCGCGATGGCCCTCTTTGGCGCGAGTACCGGGGCGTGGGACATAGGCATCTTCACAGTTCGCCAGCGCCGCACCGATCCGCGCTTGATGGGTCGCGCGTTCGCCATCTCGATGGCCCTCAACCAGACAGGCTTCCCAATCGGCGCCGTGCTCGGGGGATGGCTGGCGCGCGACTCGGTGCCGTCCGCAATCCTCGTGGCCGTTGTGTTCGGTGTGGTCGGCACTGCCCTTGGATACGTGATGCTGCCGCGCGACGAGAACGACCTGCCCGCGGGCTTAGTGGCCGTAGGTGCGGCCAATGACGAGTAACGCGGCCTAGGACCCAGGCAGCTTGATCCGGTCGAGTAGATCCCGGCCCAGGACCTCGAGCAGGAGGGCATCGATCGTGAACGCCTGGGGCAGGTAGATGTACGGCCGCCAAGGGTAGATCCGATCGTTTACCCACGGGGTCTGCCAATTGCTCGTCGTCTCGATGAATTGCCTGGCGAAGCCAGCCGACTTCGCCAGCGGATACTCCGCTTCGACTTCGAGGCAGCCGGTAAGGCACTCGTCGACGTACGACTGCACGATCGGCTGCTCCTCGGTTGGCCACTTCCGTTGACGGGTCGCGTAAAACCACACGTCTGCTTCGGGCGGGGATAGGTTGCCGTCGAGCATCGTGATGCCCGATGCATCGATCATGGTCGGCACATAGCCGGCTTCGCGTTTGTTGAACGCGTCGAACTCGGCCGGCGTGACCGGGAAGAGCACGCCGTTGCACGTGGCGTTCACATCGGCCACCGCGCCGAGCCAGGTCGGGCTCCAGCTCGGCGAGTCCGTCGGGCCCCACTGGTCGAACCAGCCCCGGGAGATGCCCTTGACGACAACTGGTGCCGCGTCCGTTATGGATGCAACGGTGCTCAGCCGAGATACACGTGAGATCAGCGAGCCATAGCCAAAGATGTACAGCTCGGACATGTCGCGAAATCTACCCTGCTGAGCCCCCCGCGCGCTGACGAACCGGACGGTCAAGCTGCTCTGGCTGGCCTTGCTCGCCGCGTCAAGCACGGATGACTCGCGGCTAGTCCTCTTCCTCGACCGGCATCGGCGGAGCGAGGCCCTCGCGATACGCGAGCAATGCAGCCTCCACCCGGCTGCGCACGCGCAGCTTGCCCAGGATGCTGGTCATGTAGTGCTTGATCGTCTTTTCGGCGAGACCCAGCCGATCGCCTATCTCCTGGTTCGACAGGCCAGCCGCGACCAGCTCGAGCACCTCGTGCTCACGGGTGGACAGCTCGTCGAGCGGCGCCGAGCGCGGTTTGCTCATCTCGCGCAACAGACCCCAGGCAAGGCCGGGCGCGACGTAGACCTCGCCCGCGTTGACCGTCTTGAGCACGTTCATCAGCTCCGACGCGGCCGCGCCTTTGAGCACGTATCCAGAAGCGCCGGCCTTCATCGCCGCGAGCAGGTCGTCCTCGTCCTCCGACACGGTCAGCATCACGACCTTGGTCTGTGGCAGCGCCGCGGTGATGTCGTGGGCCGCGATGAGGCCGCCGCCGGGCATGGCGATGTCGAGCAGGCACACGTCCGGTTCGAATTGTTCTGCGAGTTGGACGGCCTCCTCTGCCGAAGAGCCTTCGCCGACGACCTCGAAGTCCTTGTTGGCCGCGAGCGACGCGACCACCCCGGCGCGGAACATGGGGTGGTCGTCGGCCACGACGATGCGGATGCGCTCGGTCACAACAGCCATTAGAGCGGCCAGCGCACGGTCACGCTTGCCCCGCCGTCAGGCCGGGCGCCCACCTCGAAGCCCCCGCCAAGCAGCTCGGCCTGTTCGCGAATGCCGGCGAGTCCCAGGCTGCCCTCCACGCCCACGCGCGACGAATCGAAGCCCGGGCCGCCATCGGCCACGGTCAGCCGGATCTCGCGCTTGTCGCCGTCGAGCATGACCGAGACGTCGCGGCCCTGGCCGTGGCGCGTCGCGTTGGAGAGCAGTTCCTGGGTGGCACGGAAGAGCGCGATCTTGGTCGACAGTGACGCCTCACTCGCCAGCTCGCCGATATCGAGCGCGACGGGCACATTCGTCCGGCGCTGGTGGTCGTCCACGGCACGGCGCACCGCGTCCGCAGTCGACATCGAGCGCAGCTCGGGCAGGCGCAAACCCGCGGCGATCGAGCGCATGTCACGCAACGCGTCGTTCAGCGCGCTCTTCACGTCCGCGGTGGCCGCGGCCGAGCCGCCATCCTTCGTCGCCGTCTTAACCTCGTCGAGACGGAGCGCGGCAAGGGCCAACATCTGGCCCGGGCCGTCGTGCAGGTCGCTGCTGATGCGGCGCAGCTGCCTCTCTGACAGGGTCGTGTTGCGCTCGGCGGCGGCACGGGAGCGGTCGCGCAGCTGCTCGTTCTGGTCGAGCAGCTCCTGGAGGTCAGTGACCTGCTCCTGGAGCGCGACCTGCTGGTGTCGGATCGTGTTGCTGCCCTGGCGGACGATGCCGAACAGGAACAGGAAGACGAGCGCGACGCCGCCGGCCACGGCCAGCCACGACTGAAACTGCGCGCTCTGAACCTCCTGGTCGATGTCGTTGGGGCGCTGGTAGAACTCGGCCGCGCCGATGATCCGGTCGCCCTCCTGCCCAGGGCCGCTGCCACGCACGGGTATGTACATCTCGAGCAGGCGATCGAAGCCGCGCGCGCGCTCGTCGACGTTCTCCTGGTTGTCGAGGTTGCTGATGTCCGCAACCACAGTGCCGTTGAGTGCCTGCTGGAGGTCCCCATCGACGTCGAACTGCTGGCCGATGAGCGACCGGTCGGGGCTGTAAACCACGACGCCGTCGGGGCGCCAGATCTTGAGCGCGACGATCTTCTCGCCAAACGACGTGTCGGTCAGGAGCGTGTCCAGGCTGGCAACGTCTGCCTTGGTCAGCCACGCTCCCGAGTCGAGACCTTGAAGGTGCGGCTGGATGAAGCTCTCGACGTACAGCCCGGTGACCGACGCGGTGCGGTCGATGATTCCGCGCGTGAGCTGAGTCCCGACCCACCAGCCGACCAACAAGCCACCCACCACGAGCACCAGCAAGCTCGCGAACAGGAAACGCCGCGAGAGCGAGGTCGACTGGTTGAGTCCGAAAAAGCTGCCGATCCGACGCGCCACGCGGCGCGGACGCGCTAGGCGCGGCCGCGCCGTCCCCTCTTGCGGGCGGACGCCGGCCGGCGCGGGGCGCAGCGCTTCATCGACCGCGTCAGACATCGGATGCATCGTAGACCCGGGTCCGTCAGGCGTCCTACGGACCTTCGTCTGAAACGTTTGTGGGCGTTGGTCTGGCGCGTTTCCCGACCTGTGCCCGTGGCGCCGCGGCACCCATCGCGGGGACCATGTGAACCACCACAAGCAAACGCCACAGGGAGAGACGAACGATGAAGCAATTGATCCGCCGCGCAGCACTTGGCACTTTGGGCATCGGCATTCTGGCCGGTGGCATGCTCGCCACGGCGCCTGCGATCGCAGCCAAGGGGTCGGCCGTCATCAAGACCGGCAACTGCAGCATGTCGAGCGACTGGAAGCTCAAGGCGAAGCCCGACAACGGCAGCCTCGAGGTCGAGTTCGAGGTCGATTCGAACAAGAACGGACAGGTCTGGAACGTGACGCTGAAGGACAACGGATCCGCCTTCTTCACCGGTCAGCGCACGACCCATGCGCCCAGCGGTTCATTCTCGGTCCACCGCCTCACGAGCAATAACGCTGGGACGGACACGATCTCAGCCAAGGCGACGAACACCAAGACGGGCGAGACCTGCCAGGGCAGCCTCAACATCTAACCCGGTAACAGCCCTCTCACGCGGAAACGCGGCCGACTCCTCTCGGCCGCGTTTTCGTTTGTCCGGAATTCGGGCGCTAGCTGTCGACGATCGCCAGCGGTGTGTCGGCGCCGGCCCATTTTTGGACTTCGGAGCGCTTGATCTTGAGCGTGTGGGTGCGCGGAAAGTCGGCCTCCGGCCAGATGCGGAAGTCATCGATGCGCTGGAACTGGCTCAGTCTGGCGTTCGCTGCGCGGATCATCGGCTCGATGCGCGCCCGCAATTGCGCCGTCTCTGCGTCGTTGGCAGGCGGCGCGGGCGCCGGTGAGTTGGGCGTGATCATCGGCGGAGCGTCGGGCGAGAGGACGACGGCCTCAAGCCGGCCGGGCTTGGTCTCGATCACCACCGCCTGTTCGAGTCCCGCGTCGGAGAGGATGTTCTCGATGTCCTCCGGGTAAACATTGAGGCCGTTGGGCAGCACGATGATGTTCTTGGTCCGGCCGATCAGGACGAGGTTGCCGCGGTTGTCGAAACGCCCGACATCGCCGGTGCGGTACCAGCCGTCATCTGTCTTGGCCGCGGCCGTGGCCGCCGGATCGTTCCAGTAACCCTCGAACACGGTTGGGCCGCCGACGAGAATCTCGTTCGTTTCCTCGGCCAGGCGCAGCTCAACCGGCTCCGTCAGCTTGCCCACGCTGCCTTTGGGATGGTCGTTGACGCGCGTGGCGGCAACGGGCCCGCACTCTGTCGCGCCGTAGCCCTGGAGCACGATGACGCCCAGATCCTCCCAGCTCTGCTGGAGTGCGGGCGGCAGGTAGGCGCCGGCGCTGACCATCAACGTGAGTGCGCCGCCGAGCTGGTCGTGAACCCGACGAAAGATGCGCCGGCGCGCCCAATAGGGGAGGTGGCGCGCGATGCGCCGCGCGCGGTTGAAGGTTTTCTCGCGACCCTGGCGCTTGACCTCGCGCTCCAGGCCCAGCCAGAACAGCTCCAGCAGCTGCGGCACGAGAACCATGGTCGTGACCCGCTCTTCGCGCAGCGCCTCGAAGATGACGCGTGGCGTCCGCGAACGGACGAAGAGGATGTGCGCGCCGATCATCGTGCCGAACATCAGCACCGGCGCCTGCTCGAACAGGTGCGACGGCGGCAGCAGGCTGACCGCACGGTGCTCGCGCGGCGGCAGGATCTTGGCGATCGCCTCGAGCGTGGCAAGGACCGTGCCGTGGAGGAGCATCACGCCCTTGGGCACGCCGGTCGTGCCGCTGGTGTAGATGACCTCGAACAGGGTCTTGCGCGTGGGCTTTGGCCATTTGTTGACCTGGGCTTCCCAATCGGCCGGGAAGACCACGTCGTCGCCGCCCTCGTCCGTGCCCGCGGCGTTCTCGTGTGACGGTGGCGCGGCGAGCCACTCGACGGTCCGGGTGCTGAGATGCTCGAGCCCGCTCGCTGCAGGATCCGGCGCGTCGAGGCCCGTGCCTATTGCCAGCCACTGCGCGCCGGCGCTCTGGGCAATTCTTTGAAGCACGTCCGGTGCCATGCGCAGATCGAGCGGCACCACCACCGCGCCGGCGCGCATCGCTCCGAAGAAGACTGCCGGCAGTGCCGGCGTCGACGGGCTCCACGTCAGGATCCGATCGCCGGGCTTGATGCCCAGCTCGCGCAGGCGCCACGCGACGAGCTTCGAGTGGTGGCTGATGTCCTGCGCGGACCACTGCAGGTCCAGGCCCTCGTCCGTGCGCAGCGCCATCTGCTCACGGCCGCCGTAACGCACGGCCGCGTCCTCGATCAGATCGACGAGTGAGTCAAATGTCCGCGGATCAGGCAACTCCCACATGCGCGCCGGAGTCTATTCGGCCACGCAGCCAAGGCGCACTACGATGCGGTTGGAGGCCGATCACAAAAGACGATGCCGAGCGACGCTGCCTTTGGGCGACAACCCGAGCTGTTGAAGATCCGGGCCTTCCTCGATGCCATGCCCGCCGAGGCGACGGCCCTGGCGATCACCGGGATTGCCGGGATCGGAAAGACCACCGTGTGGCGCGAAGGCGTCCGCCTCGCTCAGACGCTTGGCTATCGGGTCTTGACGGCGCAGCCAACAGGGACCGAGGCCCGACTTTCCTTCAGCGGACTGACCGACCTGTTGCAGCCCGTTTCTCCGGAGGTCTTTGGCGCGCTGCCGATGGTGCAGCGGGAGGCCCTCGAAGCGGCACTTCTCCGGAGCGACAGGGCAACCTCTGGCCACCCCGGCCGGGTCGTCGCAACGGCCCTGCTGTCGGTGCTGCGCGACCTGGCCGCAAACGAGAGCCTGCTCGTGGCCGTCGATGACGCCCAGTGGCTCGACGATGCAACGGCCGAGGCACTCTCTTTCGCGGTGCGTCGTCTGGACCGGCTGCCGGTCCGCATCCTGGTGTCGGTGCGCGTCGAGGGCCACAGACCCGCGACTTTCGAACAGTCGCTACCGATCGACGAGCGGCGCGAGCTTCCGCTCGGCCCACTTTCGACAGCCGCCCTGCACGACGTGATCAAGCGCGAGCTGGGACGTTCGTTGGCGCGCCCATTCGTAGTCAAGATCGCGGGCGCGAGTGGCGGGAACCCGATGTACGCCGTGGAGATCGCGCGCGAGCTGGACCGGACGGGGCCACTCGCGGTGGGCGCGCCGTTGCCCGTACCCGATGAGCTCAGGACGCTGGTCCGGGCTCGTGTTTCGCGTCTACCGCTGCGCACGCGTGAGGCCCTGCTCGTCGCCGCATGCCTGTCACAGCCAACCGTGAGCCTGGTCGATGCTGCCGCACTGGCGCCGGCCGAGGAAGAAGGCATCATCGTGATCGGAGAGCGCGGAAGGATCAGCTTCACGCATCAGCTCCTCGCGTCGGCCGTGTACGAATCCGCCTCCGGTCCAAAGCGACGCAGCGTCCACCGCGAACTCGCCGCCCGCGTGACCGACGCAGAGGAAAGGGCGCGTCACCTGGGTCTGGCAGCCGATCGACCGGATGAGGAGATTGCGCAGGCGTTGGAGCAAGCAGCTGACCGCGCGGCCTCCCGTGGCGCGGTCACCTCGGCGTGCGACCTGTATCGCCGAGCACTCGAGCTGACCGAGGACCCGAACGGCGAGCGTGCCGTGCGCCGCTCCCTTGTCCTCGCCCGGCAACCTGCTCGACGTTGGCCAGACTCAGGAGGCGAAGGTGCTGCTGGAGCGAGCCCTGGAGGCTCATCCGACCGGCGAGCTGCGCGCACAGGTTCTCCTCGAATTGGGCTACGTGTGTTGGTACGAGCGCGACTTCGAAGGCGGCTATGACCATCTCATCGCGGCGCTCGCGCATGCGCACGACCCCTGGCTCGTGGCCAGGATCCACAATCAGGCGGCCTGGATCTCTGAGCCAGTCGACCTTGTCCGAGCAATTGCTCACGAAGACGCCGTCCTCGAGCTGCTCGATCCGGGCCCGGGGCCCTATTCGTACGCGCTCATGTATCGCGCCTATCTGCGTCTGGTCAACGGCCAGGGCGCTGATCGGGACGCCATCGATATGGGGATGCGGATGGGTTCACTCGGAGAACGAGACGACATCAGCCCCGTGCCGATGGTGTGGCCGATGTTCATGGACGAGTTCGCGCTCGCTCGGGAGCGCCTCGTCGCGGCGGTCGCCGGCGCGACTGCATTGGGTGACGAGACAAGCGTCCAGACATTCCTTGGCCACCTCGCAGCAATCGAATGCTGGACCGGCAACTGGGCACTCGCGGACGAGTACGCATCAAGGGCCATCGAAGTCACTGATCGAATCGCCTCGCCCGCGTATCTAGGGTCGGCGCTCTTCGCTCGCGGATACGTCGACGCGCACATGGGCCGCATTGACGAGGCCAGAACGGCCGGTCACAGGATCGTGGAGATCTTCGGCGCCACACGTGAGCCTCAGCTCGCGTTTGGTCACTGGTTGCTGGGTGTCGTGGCATTGTCCGTCCACGACCTGATCGAGGCCGATCGGCAGTTCGGGCGCGCTGCCGAAGTCATCGATGGCATGGGTCAGCGCGAACCGGTCAGGTGTCGCTTCCATCCGGATCAGGCTGAGGCCGCGATCGGGCTGGGCGACCTGGATCGCGCCGAGCAGCTGATCGCGCGCTTGGAGGAGCGGAGTCGGGCATTCCCGAGACCGTGGATTCTGGCCACGACTGCTCGATGCCGGGGATTGCTGCTGTCGGCGCGCGGAGATCCGGATGGCGCCCTCCTTGCGATGCGTGCAGCGCTGCGCCATCACGACGATCTCGAGATGCCGTTCGAACGTGCTCGGACTCTCCTGGCGCTGGGACAGGTTCTGCGCCGCCGGCGCGAGAAACGCGAAGCGCGATTGGTGCTGCACGAGGCACTCACGGAATTCGAGCGGCTTGGCGCACGCGTATGGGCTGATCGCGCTCGCGCCGAGCTCGCCAGAGTGCCCTCCCACCCATCGGCCGGCGCGCTCTCAATGACTGAGATTGAGATTGCCCGCCTGGCAGCGGAAGGATTGACCAACAAGCAGATCGCCGATCGCGCCTTCGTCAGCCCCAAGACGGTCGAGGCGAACATGACGCGCATCTACACCAAGCTGGGCATCCGCTCACGCGCGGAGCTGGGTCGCGCGATGGCCGACCGGGAGCGAACAGCCGAGACGTAGGGATTTACCCGATTTCTTCGCGCGGGTGACGGCCTAGGTTCCCCGTTGTGAGAGAGCCGCACAGCTACGTAGCGGAGTGCTTCTGGACCGGGGTCACGGAGCGGGACGTGAGTGCCCTCGACGAGCGCATTCGGACCGCCGTCTCCGAGGTCGTCTCCGAGGTCGCTCCCGCCGGGCAGCCATTGCGTTACACGGGCTCGATCCTGATGCCCACCGACGAGGTGGTCCTGTTCCTTTTCGACGGCTCCGAGGACCTCGTCAGGCTCGCCGCTGAGCGGGCAGGCGTCCCCTTCGAGAGGATCGTTCCGGCCACGTCCGACCGGATCTCGACGACGCCATCTCCAGCAAATGGGGAGGGCGCGACGTGATCAGCCGCGAGTATGCTCGATCCAGGTCCGGCCACTTGCCGTGTGGTGTCTGAGCCGTGCTGGAGGAATCAAGATGGATGCGTTACGGAGGCTGCGCGTTGCCCTGGCCACGCTCGTGGCTATCGGCTCGTTCTTGATGGTCGGCGCATTGCCGGCGAGCGCCGCAATCGTCCTGGTCGACTGTACGGGCACGTGCGGCGTCTGGCACGTGCGCGACATCCCTTCTAAGCAGGATGTACGTTGCATACTTCGCAACAGCAGCCCCCACGATCTTTACGAGATGACGATCCGGCCGCCCGTGATCTATGGCGCGCATTCGGGCGCCACCACCGTCGACTGGCGGTTCTTGATCCAGACGAAGAAGCTGGGCGGATACTCGCAGCACTATCACACGATCTACACGAGCGGTTACCAGGTGACTGCTGCCAGCGACTCGTCCCCGGCCTCAGGCGGCCACGGCTTCTCGAAAGGCACGTGGCTGACGGGTTTCGGCCCGAACAATCACGGCAGCGTCCAGGACCTTTACCGGATCGCGGTCGAGATGCAGTGGTGGCACAACGGAGCCGTAGAGGGCTTCACTCGGATCGGGTACTACTACAACAAGGAGATCCGCCTCGACGGGACGCACGTTTTCGTCAGCGATGCAGGATTGTGCTACGGGGCTCTGGGCGGCTGAACGCTGCTAGCCGAGTGGCATTTGCTGCTCACGCACGCTGCGGGTACACTGCGCGGGCCCTAGGGCGGCTTGAGAGACATGTCGTGTGACTCGTTGACGCCGCCAACATCCCGCTCGGAACCCCGGTAGCCGAGCCGCGGTGTGGCATGCAAATCCGCCGGCGGGAGGTGATTCCGGATTGGCTGAAGTCCGCGTAGGCGAAAACGAGACCTTCGAGAGTGCCCTGCGACGCTTCAACAAGAAGATCCAGCAGAGCGGCATTCTGGCGGAGGCTCGCCGACGCGAGCACTACGAGAAGCCCAGCGTCAAGCGCAAGCGCAAGGAAGCGAAGCGCAAGAAGGCTGCCCGGACCGAGTAGTCGAGCTCCGACCACCAGGTCGGAAGCATGGCTCCCCGCATTGCCGGCGGCCCCAAAGGGCGATGCCCCGCCCAAGGAACGCCAAATAGGTGACTCTCGCAAGTAGGCTCCAGGAAGACCTGACTGCCGCCATCCGCGCCCACGAAGACCTTCGTCGGGACACTTTGCGGATGGTTATTTCTGCTGCCTACAACGAGTCGAAGAAAGCGCGCCGGGACCTGACCGACGACGAGGTTGTGCAGGTTTTGACGCGCGAGGTCAAGACCCGCGCGGAGTCGGTCGAGGCGTACACCAAAGCCGACCGGCCCGAGGCCGCGGCGAAGGAGCGCGCGGAGATCGAGATCATCCGCGCCTACCTGCCTGAGCAGCTCGATGCGGCAGAGTTGGAGCGCCTCGTCCGCGAGTCGGTCGATGAGAGCGGTGCCACCAGCGCGCGCGAAATGGGCAAGGTCATGGCCGTGCTCATGCCCAAGGTCCGCGGTCGCGCCGACGGCAAGCAGGTCTCTGCCATGGTCAACGCCGAGCTTGCGAAGCGCGGCTGACAGCGGCCCGCGACTCGTGATGTCCTCGTGATTGCTCGCTCGGCGCAGATCCGCGCCTTCACTCGCCGCGATGGCGTGCGTCTCGTCGTGATCGGCGTGATGGTCATCGTCGCGCTCGGCGCGATCCTGGCCGTTGACTCGCTGCCCGGCTCGCTCGGCGCGTCTACGGGCATAGCCGGCGGCGTTGCCACGGTTGACATTCGCGCGCCGCGCGCGCTCACGTACACCAGCGCCGTGGCCACGCAGCAGCGCCGCGACGAGGCGAGCCAGCAGGTCGGGCCGCAGTACGACTACTCAACCGAGCGTGCCAAGGCCATCGCGAACCAGCAGCAAGCCGCGTTCGACGCCTCTGTCGCGCCGGTCGATGCCGCATTCACGGCGGTGCTCGACGACACGTCGCGCGAGATAGCGCTGCGCGCCGCGATTCCGACGTTGAGCACCGGGGCAATGGACACTCTGGCCTCCCTCGACGAGGTCGAATGGACGGCCCTGCGCGGCGAGATGACGCGCGTGCTGGACGCGACAGAGACCCAGGAAGTGCGCGACGTCGTGCTCGCCGACGTCCGCGGCTCGCTCAGCAACAGGGTTGTGAACCGCTTTCCGGCCGATCAGCGCGCGCTGGCGGGCGAGATCCTGTCACCGCTGGTCCTGGCCAACTCAACCTACGACGCGGCGGCCACCCAGCGCGCGCGCGACGACGCGGCAAACCGCATCGACCCCATCCAGTTCTCCGTGCGCAAAGGCGAGGTGCTCGTTCAACGCGGCCAGGCAATCGATGCGCTGGCGCGCGAAAAGCTGGATGCGTTCGGCCTGCTTGATCCGCAGCCGGACATCGCCCGTGCCGGTGGCTGGCTCCTGCTCGCCGCGCTGACCGTCTGTCTGCTACTCGGCTGGATCTGGCGCTTCCGGCCGCAGATCTGGCACCGCACGCCGGCGTTGCTGCTCATTGCGCTGGTCCTCATCGCCACGGTCCTGGCCATGAAGGCGACCGGCGACCGGTCCGTGCTGCCGTACGTCATCCCCACTGCGGCCGTCGGGCTGCTACTCGCAGTGCTGCTCGATTCGGGCGCGGCATTGATCGTGACCGGCATGCTCGCGCTGCTCGGCGGTGCGATCGTCGGCAACGTCGAATACGCGAGCTACGTGTTGCTCGGCGGCATGGCCGGCATCGTCGTCGTGCGCCGCGGCGAACGGCTGAGCCACTTCGTCCAGGCCGCGATTGCCATCGCCATCGCCAACGTGGTTGTCGTGTCCGTCTTCACCCTGCTCGGCGACGGTGATGCCACCGGACTGGCCGAGCTGGCCGGCGCAGGCTTGGCGTCCGCGATCGGCAGTGGCGTCGCGGCAGTCGGCTCCTTCCTCGTAATCGGCAACGTCTTCGGCATCACCACGTCGTACCAGCTGCTCGAGCTGGCCAACCCGTCCCAACCACTTCTGCGCCGGCTGCTGCTCGAGACGCCGGGCACATACCACCATTCGCTGATGGTCGGCAACCTTGCCGAGCGCGCCGCGGAGGCGATCAACGCCGATCCGTTGCTGGCGCGCGTGGCTGCCTACTACCACGACGTTGGCAAGCTCTCAAACCCGCTCGCGTTCATCGAGAACCAGGCCGACGGCCAGAACATCCACGACGAGCTCACGCCCGAGCAGTCCGCGCAGCTGGTCAAGTCGCACGTCGCGGCGGGCATCGACCTCGCCTACAAGTACAAGCTGCCACGGCCCATCATCGCCTTCATCCCCCAGCACCACGGCACCGCGCTGATGAGCTACTTCTACGCCCGGGCGAAGGAGCAGGCGGTGGAGGAGTCCGGGCTCCGAGCCGACACGCCCGCCGCGCGCGAGGTTGAGGCGGCCGTCGACGAGCGCAAGTTCCGCCACGCCGGCCCCAAGCCGCAGTCGCGCGAGGCGGCCATCCTGATGCTGGCCGATAGCGTCGAGGCCTCAGTGCGCTCGCTCAAGCAGCCCGACGAGGCCCAGATCCGGGCGATGGTCAACCGCATCATCCATGAGCGCCTCGATGACGGCCAGTTCGACGAATGCGACATCACCCTGCGCGATCTTGAGCGCATCCGCGAGGCGTTCGTGGCCCAGCTGTTGGGCATGTACCACCGACGCATCGAGTACCCGCAGAACAAGATCGTCGAGATCGAGTCGCGCCGCGCCGGCTGAGCCGCGCGCGCCGTCAACCTGTCGCGTCCCGGTTCCGAGTCTGGTCTATGAATTCGGCGCCCTCGCCGCCGTTGCCGGCAAGAGCGGCGCCGGCGTGGTCTGACCGTGGCCGGGTCTCGGTTGACGCATCCAGCGCTGATCGGTCCCAGTCTGGAATCTATAGACCAGACTCAAACATGGAAGGCAGACTTTTTCTCACGCTCAAACCACTTTCCCGCCCGCCAACGAACGGTCTACGCTCGCTAACGTGACATCAATCTATGTCGCGCCGTGGCGCATCGACGTCACGCCGCGCCCAGGCATCAAGTCGCCGCTGAGCGCGGGCGCGGTCGCAAGGGTCGCGGCACGGGCGCTGGACGCGGCCGGCGCGCCGTCGCCGGCAAGCATCGCCGTGGTCCTGACCAACGACGCCGAGCTGACCCAGCTCAACGAGCAACACATGGGCGAGCACGGGCCGACCGACGTCCTGTCCTTTCCGCTCCTCACGCCGTCTGCCTATCCGCCTCATCCCGGCCAGCGAGCCGGCACGCGCACCGCGAAGGACACGGACTTTGTCCTGCCACCGGGCAAGCGCCAACACTTGGGCGACATCGTCATCTCCGTCGAGCGCGCAGCGGAACAAGCTCAGACAGGCCGGGGAGGGCAGACTGGCGACGTGCACTGGTCCGTCGCGGACGAGCTACGGCTTCTCGTAATTCATGGTGTGCTGCACGTCTGCGGGTGGGATCATGCTGATGTCGACGAGCGAGATGCGATGCGCGAGCTCGAGAACGAACTGCTAAGCGAGCCAGAAGGCGACTGATGACCGACGAGCACCACGACCACGACCACGGCCAAGACGAGCATGGCCACGACGAGCACGAACACGGCCACGACGACCACGACCACGGTCACGACGAGCATGAGCACCAGCACCACGCCTACGACTGGCTGGCGGAGCTGATGCAGCTGCGCGACTCGGCGACCCATTACTACGAGCACCAGTTCGACTGGCGCGGCCACGAGCCGCCGGCCGGATACCTGGGGCCGCGCTACTTCCCGCCGACGACCGACTGGCGCCTGGTCGCCCGACTCGACGCGTCGACCCCAACCGCGGGCGACCACGCCGAGATCGCCACATCGACGGGGCAGGTGCGCCACATGCACATCGCCGGTGATGTGGTGTTCGACGCGAACGGCGCGCAGCATCGGCTGACGGCCTTCGTCAGCGAGCGCGACGGCTACGAAGTTCTGTTCATCCCGTTCCGTGACGCCACGTCCGGATCAGAGACGTATGGCGCCGGGCGTTACCTGGAGGCGCCGTACGACTCGGAGACTCCGACAGATCCGGTCGAGCTCGACTTCAACTACGCCTACAACCCGTCATGCGTCTACAGCCCGGCCTACGACTGCCCGTTTCCGCCACCTCAGAACCGCCTGTCAGTGCCGGTCCGTGCCGGTGAGCGCCTGCCCTACGACGAGGCGCACTAAGCGACGACGCTAGAGGTTGCCGCTGAAGTAGGCGAAGCCGCTGGTGATCCAGATCGCCACGAAACAGATGGCGACGATGCGGCCGATCCACGGCGCCGTGTCATAGGCGAGCGACGGCTTGAAGCGAATCAGCGCGAACTTGACCGCGAGCAGCGAGAACGCCGTTGCGCCGGCGACGACGTGGACACCGACTCGGAGCGGATCGTGCGGCGCGCCGATGTCGACCATGCAGAAGAACGCGATGACCGCGGCCAGGACGATCGTGATCCGGCCGCCGATGCGATGCACGCGCATCATCGAGCGCATCTTGATCCGGCCGCGTGGCAGGTGGCCCAGGACCGATTCCATCGTGTACAGCTGGCTGAACACCAGCAGCACGACGACGGTCGAGCCGGCGGCCTTGATCGCCGCCTTCTGGTCGGTGCTGTTGTACGCCGGCGCGGCAAGGCTGATGAAAGTCAATATCACGAGCGCCACTGCCCAGACACCGAAGACGGCCGTCAGGACAAGAACGAAGTCAGTGAACCAGTCAGGGACGCGAGTACGGCGCGGATAGGTCTTGGCCGCCGGGGCCGGAGTGGGCGTCGAATCCGCCGTCACCGCGCGAGTCTAGGCCTTGCGAGTTATGCCAAATAGGTCAGTTTCTCGTTAGTCCGCGAGGAGGAAACTGCGTAGACATGAAGAAGCCGCTCGCGTTTGCCAGTCTCGCCGCGATCGCCGCGGCCACAGTCGTTGGCCTGATTTGGCTGTGGCTGTTCATAGCTGCATATCACTCCGGTCGATATGACCTTCCCTTCCTGGTAACACAGTTAGATCAGTTCCTGGTGAGCTCTATCGCCGGAGCCGCCACTTTCGCGATAGTGCTCTGGCTCAGCGGGCGACGACGTCGAGTTCCCCAAGGGTCCTCAATTGGTGCGGCGTTTGGATCTGCGGTTCTTGTCGCCGGAGGATTGGGCTTTCTGTGGGCCGGTCTTTGGATCTGGATGGCCAGGTACTACTCACCAACGCATACCCGGATCGACATCGACATTCCGTGGCTGTCGTTGTCGTGGGAGACGCTGCCTTACGAGCTCGCCATCGTGCTTCCCGTCGCATTCGTCATCTTCGGCCTGGCGCTTCTCGCCACGAGACAGGCAGCTCCCTAGTTCGTTAGTCTCACGCGTGATACAGTTGCTTACCAATGGCGACAGTCAGCGTGCGCGATCTGCGGAACAAGGGGGGCGAAGTGCTGAGCCGCGTTGAATCGGGTGAGCGCATCACGGTCACCCGCGATGGTCGCCCGGTGGCAGAGTTGGTACCGATCTCGCGGCGACCCATTCCGACTTCGCGTCTGCTCGCGCGGTGGCGGCGCTTGCCGGCGGTTGATCCGGAAAAGCTGCGCGCCGACCTTGACGCCGTCATTGACCCGCGCCTGTGGTAGCCGGACCTGGCCTCCTCGATACCAGCGCCATCATCCTGCTGCCGCGGCTGACCGACGAGGCAGCTCTGCCCGAGGTCATCCTGATTTCCACTATCACGCTGGCCGAAATGAGCGTTGGTCCGTTGGTTGCAACCGACGAAACCGAACGTGCCGCGCGTCTGCAGGAACTTCAGGAGGCGGAAGCATCGTTCGATGCTCTGCCGTTCGATTCGGATGCAGCCCGCGCTTTTGCAGGCGTGGCGGCATCACTGCGAAGTCTCGGGCGCAAGCCGTCATCGCGAACTTTCGACGCGATGATCGCGGCCGTGGCTATCGCCAATCAGCTCCCGCTGTTCACGTGCAATCCGGGCGATTTCGATGGGATCGAGGGTTTGACGGTCGTCGCGGTCCCACATCCGGACTCGGTTGGATCGCCGCTCTAGCTTTGCCGTCTGTTTACGACCCGACTCAATACGCCGGCTCCGCGCCGCACTATCGCCGCGGGCGGCCGCCGTACTCGCCACAGCTGGAGGTCACGCTCGTCCATGAGCTGGGGCTCGACGGGCACGGCCGGTTGCTCGACGTGGGCTGCGGCCCGGGAATCCTGACGACTCGCCTGGCAGGGCTGTTCGAGGAGATCGTCGGACTCGATCCTGATCCGGACATGCTCGCCCAGGGACGAATTGCGGCCGCAGACGCCGGCCTGACGAACATCGCCTGGGTTCAGGCAACCGCCGAGGACCTACCGGCGGCCGCGCCAGGTCCGTTCCGCGCAGTCACCTTCGGCCAGTCATTCCACCGAATGGACGAGCTGCTTGTCGCGGGAGCCGTCTACGACATCCTCGAACCAGGTGGCTCGATCGTGTTGATCGCGCACAGCGTTGAAGACCGCCCCGTGCCGGACAGTCCGCGCCACCCTCCCATCCCGCACGACGAGATGCGCGAGCTGGTGACGCGCTACCTGGGCTCGACCGCGAGAAACGGCCAGGGCGTCGCACCATTCCGCGACCACCAGTGGCAGGACATCCTCGTCCAGACGCGCTTCGGCCCATCACGCGAGACGTGGGCACCGGGCATTCCCGACCTGCTGCGCGACACAGACAGCGTCATTTCCGGCTACCTGTCGATGTCGTGGTCGGCGCCGCACCTCTACGGCGATCGGCTCGATGAGTTCGTGGCCGAGGCTCGAGCGCTGCTCGAATCGAAATCTGAGGACGGCCTGTTCTGGGATTGGCCCGGCGATACGGCGATAGTCATCGCGCAGAAGTAGCATTGCGAAGTGCCGGTCGGGCTTCCGATCGGCCTGTTCGCGTGTCCTACGAGGGCCATGAAGATCGTCGTCGGCCTGGGCAACCCGGGCAAGCAATACGAAGGAACGCGCCACAACGTTGGTTGGATGGTGCTCGACCGGCTCGCGCAGCGAGCCGGTCTGACCGGCCATGCCAAGTCGCGCGACGCGGCGGCCACTATGCGCGGCCGCTACAAGGGCCTCGACCTGGTGCTCGTCAAGCCGATGACGTACATGAACGAGTCCGGCCTGGCGGTGCGCAAGGCGCTCGCGCGCGACCACGCGCCGCTCGACGATCTGCTCGTCGTGTACGACGACTTCGATCTGCCGCTGGGCAAGCTGCGCATGCGCGAGCAGGGCAGTGCCGGCACGCACAACGGCATGCGCTCGATCGTCGGAGAGCTGGGTACGCAGAAGTTCGCGCGGCTACGCGTTGGCATTGGCGAGCCCGCCGAGCACGCGATCAAGCACGTCCTGACGCGCTTTGGCGCTGACGAGCGGCGGGTGCTCGACGAGGTTCTGGAGGCTGCTGCAGACGCGGTCGAGGAGTGGGCGCAGCGAGGGCGTGTCGCGTTCAGCGAACCACTGGAACTCGTGGGCACCGACCACCGACCCAGAGCCCGAGCCGACCGACTGCTTCCGAGGCGATCGAACAAGCTGGGCCCGACAAGAACGGCATCGTGCGCACCACGACCGGCTGGCGAAAGCTGCTCCATCGTGGCTGACACGGCCTCGACGCGCATTCGCGGCCGCACTACGCGCGAGCGGCGCATCGCCGACGAGGCGCTCGCGCAGGCCGCCGAGCGAGCCGAGGCGCGCGCGGCCGCCACGGACACCTACCTCGAGCGGCACGCCGCGCGCGCGTCTCCCGAACCTGTTTGCGCTGACCAACCTGCTCGCCACGGGCGGCGAGCTCCAGGCGCTCGCCGAGCGCTATCGCACCGTCAAGGAAGGACGAGTCGGCCAGAGCCTGCGCCACGTCACGTATGCGCACATGCCGCACGGAGCCAAGTCATTCCTGGCGGCGGCCCTCGCGATCGCCAGCAACGAGCGTCTGGTGTGGATCGCCAGGGACTCGGAGATCGCCGACCGCGTCGCAGAAGAGCTCGCGGCGTGGCTCGGTGACGCCAACGCGGTCGTGACGCTCGAGCCGCGCACCTCGCTCGCCTACGAGCGGAGCGAGCTCATCCGCGACGAATCGGCGGCCCGCGTGGCGGCTCTCGCGGCGTGGCGATCGGGCGTCCCGAAGGTTCTCGTGGCCAGTGTCCAGGCGCTCTTTCAGCACACGCTCGCCCCGACAGAGCTGCCCGCACAGCCCGTCGCGCTCACGGTGCGTCAGCGCATCGGCCAGGAACGGGTGCTGCGCGAGCTGATCGACCTTGGCTACGAGGCCCTGCCGGAGGTGGCCGGCCGGGGCGAGTTCGCCCACCGCGGCGGCATCGTCGACGTGTTTCCAGCCGGTCAGCCGCTGCCCGTGCGCATCGAGTGGTTCGGCGACGAGATCGAGTCGCTGCGCGCGTTCGACCCGGCCAACCAGCGCGGCATCCGCGCGATCGACGCAGTCGAGCTGCTGCCGGCGAGCGAGTTCCTGCTCGGACGTGAAGCGGGCAAGGGACTGCGCGACCAGCTGGGCAAGGCCGCTGACAAACTGCCCGCCGAGCTCGCCACTGACCTGGCACGGCTGGAGCAGGGCCAGCTCGCCGACGCGGCGGAAGTCTGGGCCGGTGTCCTCGCCCCAACCACTGGCCTTGATCACATTGCTGACGAGATCTGGGTCATCGACGAACCGGAGGACGCCAACGCCGCGGCCGACTTCCTGTGGACCCAAGCGGACGAGCGCCGTGCCGAGCTCGAGCGAGCGACGGTCGTGCCCAAATCATGGCCTCATGCGTATCCCGACCGGCGCGCATGGAAGCAGCGCCTCAACGCGGCCCGGACCCTGGAGCTGACCTGGGAGAGCGAGATCGACGGCGCGCCCCCGGGCGGCAATCCGTTCGGCTGGCACGACCCGGTCCTGCCGCCACAGGCGATCCGGGATCTCGCCGAGACAGTGACCCGCTGGCGACGCGAGGGTGAGCGCGTCGTTCTCGCCAGCGATCAGGCCGCGCGCCTGTCGGAGATCCTGGGCGAGGCAGATGTCATGGCCGCGCCCATCTCCGCGCTCCCCGAAGCGCCGCCGCCTGGCGGCCTGGCGCTGATCGAACGCAGCCTCAACTCGGGCTTCGCCGGTGGCCCTGAGGGCATGGTGCTGGTCACCGATCGCGAGCTCTTCGGCACCGTGCGCGTCCGTCGGCCGCGTGTCCTTCGGCGCGTCGTGCCAAAGGACGTCCTCGAGCGGCTCCAACCCAACGATCTCGTCGTGCACATCGACCACGGCATCGCCCGCTACGCGGGCATGACCCGGCGCAACGCCGGCGGCGACGGCAACGAGGAGCGCGACTTCCTTGAGCTGCACTTCGCCGAGGGCGGCCGCATCTGGGTTCCTGTCGAGCAGATCGAGCGCGTCTCGCGCTACGCCGGCGGCGAGAACCCGCACCTGTCGCGCCTGGGCGGCGGGGAGTGGCAGCGCACCAAGATCGCGCGTGCGCAAGGCGGTCACGGACCTGGCCAAGGAGCTGCTCGAGCTGTACTCGGCGCGCGAGAAGGCCGACGGCCGGCCGCTCCAGCCCGATTCGCCGTGGCAGCAGGAGATGGAGGCCGCCTTCCCGTACGAGGAGACGGTCGACCAGCTGCGCGCGACCGCGGACGTCAAGGCCGACCTTGAGCGCGGACGCCCGATGGACCGCCTGGTGTTCGGCGACGTTGGCTACGGCAAGACGGAGGTCGCCATCCGTGCCGCGTTCAAGGCCGTGTCCGACGGCATGCAGGTGGCCGTCCTCGTGCCCACGACGGTGCTCGCGCAGCAGCACCTCGAGACGTTCCGCCAGCGCTTCGCGGCGTACCCGTTCACGGTCGGGATGCTGTCGCGCTTCGTGGATCCGCAGCACCAGAAGGACATCGTCGATGGTCTGGCGGCGGGTTCGGTCGACATCGTCATCGGCACGCACCGGCTGCTGTCGAAGGACATCGACTTCCGCAACCTGGGCCTGGTCGTGGTCGACGAGGAGCAGCGCTTCGGCGTCGCGCACAAGGAGCGCCTCAAGCAGATGCGCACGGAGGTGCACGTGCTGACGCTGTCCGCGACGCCGATTCCGCGCACGTTGAACATGGCGCTGGCCGGCGTGCGCGACATGAGCGTGATCGAGACGCCGCCGGAGGACCGGCTGCCGATCCAGACGTACGTCGCAGAGGCGTCGGCCGGCTCGTGCGTGACGCGATCACTGCGCGAGCTGGATCGCGGCGGGCAGGTGTTCTTCGTCCACAACCGTGTCCAGACGATCGAGGCGCAGGCCGACCAGCTGCGCCAGCTGCTGCCCGACGCGCGCGTCGTCGTCGGCCACGGCCAGATGGACGAGGACCAGCTCGAGAAGGTCATGCTCGACTTCGCGCGCGGCGACTTCGACGTGCTCGTGTGCACGACGATCATCGAGTCCGGCCTGGACATCCCGAACGCCAACACGATCATCATCGACCGCGCCGACGCGCTCGGCCTTGCCCAGCTCTACCAGCTGCGCGGGCGCGTCGGCCGCGGCGTCACGGCGCGCGTACGCGTACCTGCTCTACGCAAGCGCGGCCAGCTGAGCGACATCGCGCGCAAGCGGCTGCAGGCGATCTTCAACGCGTCGGAGCTGGGCGCCGGCTTCCAGATCGCGCTGCGCGACCTGGAGATCCGTGGCGCCGGCAACATCCTTGGCGCCGAGCAGCGCGGCCACATCGCGGCCGTCGGCTTCGACCTGTACACGAGCCTGCTGGCTGAGGCGGTCGAGGAACAGAAGGCGATCCGCGACCAGCGTGTGCCGGTCAAGCCACGCGCGGAGACGGTCATCGACCTACCCGTCAACGCATTCCTGCCCGACGACTACGTGGCCGAGGAACCCATGAAGCTGGAGCTCTACCGACGGATGGGCAAGGCCGGCGCAGAGGGCGAGGTAGCCGAGATTCGGGCGGAGCTGATCGATCGCTTCGGTGCCATTCCTGCGCCAGTCGAGCGGCTGCTGGAAGTCGCGCGTCTGCGCATAGAGGCCTCACGCGCGGGCATCGCCTCGCTCGCCCGCGAGGGCCACGAGCTGATCGTCCGCTTCCATTCCGACTGGTCACGCTCGGCGACGATGCGGGCCATGGCGCCAACGTCACTCACCGATCGCGTGCCGGGTGTGGCGCCAGGCTCCGTGACGTACGGCTCGAACCAGATGCGCATCCGCCTGGCGCGCGACCCGGAGGTCGCCTGGAAGACGACGCGCAACATCGTCGAGCGCCTGGCCGCACGGCTGGACTAACCCGCCCGACCGACACAAGACGCCCGGGATCCGCGTCCTAACGCTCGATGAGGGCGTGGGCACGTGCAGCGATCTCAAGGTTCCTCGCGCTTGGACTCGTGGCGTCGCTCGGGCTGGCCTGCACATCGACGAGTCCAACGCCGTCGCCCGCTTCGGTCGTTCCGTCGGCGGCGGCAACTCAATCAGCGGTAGCGTCCGCGTCCGTTGCAACGCCCAAGTCGACTCCCGCCGCCCTAACCTCTCCGACGACTTTCGCGTCCCCAGCGCCTACGCAGACGGCTACGCCGAGTCCAACGTTGCCTCCGACTCTGCCACCGTCATTTCCGGCGCCGGCACCGCTCACGCCGGGTCCGCTTGCCGACACGGATTGGCAGATCGTCTCCGTTCAGAAGGGAGCCTCTACCCGAGACGAGAGCTGGTCACCGGACGGCGCTCACCTGTTGATCCTCAACTACAACGATTATCCGCCCGCGGTGCTCTCCGACGCGGACGGCTCGGTCGTCCGACAGTACGACCAGGGGACGTTCGGCGCTTGGCTCGACTCCGACCGGTTCGTGCTTTTGACGTACACGAATGGCGAGGGCGGCGAGCAGGCAAAGGGACTGCTCGCGTCCGTTGCGTCAGCCAAGGTCGATGCGGTCGACGTCCCGTACGGCGAAGCTTTGTCCAGTGGTCATGGTGCGATCGCGTTCGTGTCGAGCGGCTGCGATCTGGGTTGCGACAACTGGACGTACGCCGTCTGGACGCCCGAGGACAGATCAAGCCAGCGCCTGCCTGGCGAACCGATCGGCTGGTCGCCGGACGGGCAGCGACTCTTCATGATTTGGCCGCCCTCGCATGACGGTCCTCCAGTTGGTGCGCCTGGGCGGGCGGCGACGGTGGGCTGGCTCGAGGTCGTCTCATGGCCTGGACTCCAGTCCGTGGCGCAGTACCAGGACATCACCGTCAACGACGACCTTCATACGATTGACCCTTCGGGTAGGTACATGACGTTCTTGGGCGACGACGGCCTGTACGTGGTCGATACCAGGGAGGGCACGTCTACGCCATTGCCGGTGACTTCCTGGAACACGGCCTGGCAGGGTTCCGACCTCGTCATTGGGGCACCACAGGTCGATCCAGCCTGGCTGACCGACTCAAAGGGCCACGACCTGATTGTGACGCCGGCGCGCGGCGTGGCCACTTTGATGTCCGTTGTCGGAGGTGTCCTGGGCAGCTGGGATGACGTGGGCAGCCGTGTTGCTAACTCGCCGGACGGCACGACCGTGGCTATGTGGGATACCGCGTTCAGCGACAGCCGCCCTTTCGTCACCGTCATCCGGAACGGCAATCGATCCGAGCTGGAGCAGTTGCCCGCCGATGGCTACATCGTGAGTTGCGGGCAGTTCGCCATCCAGCTTTCTGACCAAGATTTGGTCGCCGAATGCATCTTCAATGAGCGCTTATCAGATGCGACCGAACGCGTGATTCTGGTGCACCCGCTCTAGCGCCGACTCCCGCCACCGCTTGTCGGTGTGTTAATCTTGCACACTGTAATGCACACTTCACCGCCACTCAAGAAGCTGACCCGCACGAATGTCACCTTGCCCAAGGAGCTGCTCGACGAGGTCGACGCGCTCGCCGGTCCGCGCGGTCGGAGCCAGTTTGTCGCGGAGGCGGTCGAGACGAAGGTCAAGCGCGAGCGCCTGCGCAAGGCGATCGATGAAGCGCGTGGTGCGGCGATCGGAACAGCCTCATGGATGACTCCGGACGAGGCTTATCGCTGGGTCCGCTCTATGCGCGAAGAGGACAACGACGAGTGAGCTACGTCCTGGACACCACGCTCGTGATCGATCACGTGGACGGATACGCGCCCGCTGTTGACCTTCTCGGCCGTCTTTTCTCGGAGACAGGCAATTTGTACGTGTGTGACGTCGTGACCTGCGAGTCGCTGTCGAAGGGGGACGCGGCGGTCATCGAATTCCGACGACGGCTCCTCGACGCGTTTGATTACGTGGCGATCGCGCCCGACGACGCCGCATGGGCAGGTGGGCAGCGAAGAGAGCTCAGATCGTCGGGTCGTCGCGCACCGAGCACGACGGATGCGCTGATCGCGGCACTGGCTCATTCGCTCGGCGCCACCGTAGTAACGCGCAACGTCAGGGACTTTGAGGCGTTCGACGTCGCGGTCCTGGGATACGGCGAACCTCCCGCCTGAGCAGCTCGCCCGAACTGTTACGGAACGAGCGTCACAGTCCGGTTCGCTGAGAATTCCGAGGTACATCCAGTTGCCGTTGCCGTTGCCGTGACAATTTGGCCGACGGTCAGGCTGTTGATCGTGAAGGAGAAGCTTTTATCCCCGCCTGAGTCCGTCGTTACCGTCCCACTGGCGAGGAGGACCTGGCCCTCACCGTGGCCCGAGGCGTCGACCCATGCGCCATAGATACGACTCGAACTGCTGCTGGCGGTGCTGTCGAGAGTCCCTCTCACGATGCCGGTGCCGTCACTGAAGTCCCTCTGCGCAGCGTCAAGACCGGTAGTTCTGAAGCAGATTGGCTCGATCCGGTCGTCGGTGTCGTTGGAGGTGTGCCGAACGCATCCTAGTCCCGCCGACCAGGTTGATGCCCAACGCCCCGTTCGAGAAGATCTGGTTGCCGTGATTTTGATGTCGCCCGCCAACGACCGACACGGAATCTCGTCGCGCCCGTTGAGAAAATCTGGTTGGTAGACGACCGTTACGGTGTTGCCGCCGTCGAAGAAGAGCTGCCGCTGTCACCGTTCCTGCTTGATCACGTTGCCGAACGACGTTGTGAAAATCGGCGCCCGGGCTGAACTTGATCCCGCTCGTGTCGTTGCCCGAGAGTGCATTGCCGTTTCCTGCGTTGGCCCCTCCGATCGAGTCCTGATCGTCGGCGATCGCGATGCCGATGTCATTACCCAAATTCCCGGTGCCATCGGCCTTGGTGCCGATGTAATTGCCAATGATCAGGTTGACTCCGCCGACCGCCAGCGCCACGCCCGCATGGCCGTTTGCTGAGATGACGTTTC
>CAVQDZ010000001.1:0-1148035 GCA_963711405.1 uncultured Chloroflexia bacterium | reverse complement strand
GATGCGGTCGATCTGCTGCGTTGCCCGCTCGTTTGCTCGGCTCCCGCACAGGAGTGCGCTCGCCTCGCTCACTCGCGGGCGCCTTGCATCTCGATCGCCTGAAGCGGCCTTGAGGCCGTGTCCGGCCGATCAGAGCGTTTCTGGCTGAAGCGGCGGCCGGGTTAACGTAGGCACCGATGGACGACGTCTTCGCCCGCTACCAGGCTGCCCTGCGCTCGGCCCACCAGCTCGCGGCGGAGGGCAAGTTCAAGGACGCCCTGGGCCAGTACCAGGAGGCGGCGCAACTCGCGGACCGGCCGTTGCCATTGATCGGCATCGGCGGCATGAACATGCGCCTGGGCCGCGCCAAGGACGCGCTGGCGGCCTACGAGCGGGCGCTCGTCCTGGAGCCTGACAACCTCGACGCAATGAGCGGTCGTGCCGCGGCCCTGCTCGCGGCCGGCCGGCGTGGCGAGGCCGCCGGCGTGCAGCAGCAGATGGGTGCGCTACAGGATGCGCCAGCCAAGCAGGTCGAGGTCCCGGCGGAGATGCTCACGCCGCTGTCGCGCGCGGAGACGCTGGCCATCGCCGGCGAGCAGGCGCGCGACGCGGGCCAACGGGACGCTGCCATCGATGCATTCCTGGCCGAGGCGCGTGAGCACGCCGCGACGCAGAAATATGACGCCGCGCTCGATGCGGCCATGCGCGCGCTGGTCCTTGACACGGGCTCAGCGCGGATACATCTAGCGCTCACGCGGCTGTACTTCGAGCGCGGCTGGGACGCAGAGGCCATCCAGCGCGCCGGAGCGCTGCGCCGGCTGCTGCATATGGCGCCGGACGACGAGGTCAGCTCGGGTCTCGACCAGCTCGAGCGCGAGTTCGCCGGCAGCGCCAGAGACCGTTAGCTGGCGCCCCTGATGCTGACGGCCAGACCCCGGGCGCACGGGGCTTCAACCGCCATTGCCGGCCGACCGCCGGTTGATCGGTGAGCGTGACTACACTAGGGCCGTGGACCAGCTGATCGAACTGGTCAAGGGCTTCGAAGTCCAGCCGGTCGCAATCCTCGACATCGCGCTGACCGCGCTGCTCGTGTATTTCCTGTTCAGCCTGATTCGGGGCACGCGCGCGGTGCGCCTCGTCATCGGCGTGACGGTGCTCTATGTCATCTACGTCGTCGCCCAGTACCTGGGCCTGCAGCTCCTGTCGCAGATCCTGCAGGCGGGCGCGGTTGTCGGTCTTCTCGCCCTCGTGGTCGTGTTCCAGCCGGAGCTGCGCCGTGGGCTCGAGCGAATCGGCCGTGTCGGCTCGTTGGGTTGGCTGTTTGTCCCCGGGGCGCGACGCGCGGTCCAACAGGTCGCCGCTGCCGTCGCCCAGAGCGCGGCCGATCTTGGGGCAAAGAAGATCGGCGCACTGATCGTCCTCGAACGTGACACGGGCCTGACCGACACGGCAGAGAGCGGCGTCAAGATCGACGCGGAGCTTTCCGCAGAGCTTCTCGAGACGCTCTTCACGCCCCATGCGCCACTCCATGACGGTGCGGTGATCATTCGCCACGAACGCGTCATTGCCGCAGGCGTGACGCTGCCGCTGTCGGAGAGCGGCGCTTATCAGGGCCGCCTGGGCACACGTCACCGCGCGGCCCTGGGCATCACCGAGCAGACCGACGCAGTGGTTGTTGTTGTTAGCGAAGAGACCGGTGCAATCAGCCTGGTCGAGCGCGGCCGAATAGTGCGCCACCTTGATGAGCAACGACTCGCCCAGGCGCTGGTCGACCTGCTCGAGCATGACGAGTTGCCCAATGCGCGCCTGCCGGAGCGCGCCACTGCGCTGCGCCGGACCATTCCGCAGGCCGCCAGGCGCGGCCGATCGCGCTTGGCGCGCTCGGCCGCGCCCCAACCGCCGCCGGCGAGCGCCACGAGCGCCACGAGCGCAACGACCGCGGCGCCCGCCAGCGCAGGCGGTGGGCCGGCGGCAGCTGCCGCCACATCCGCAACGGCCGCGGCGGGCACTGCTGCGACCGCCACCGCCACTTCCAAGCCGGCCACTGCAGCGGCAGCGTCCGGCCCGACGAACACCGGCGGCCGGGCGGAGTGAGGCGCGCGCTCGCCTTTCTACTGCGCAACTGGCCGCTCAAGCTGGGAGCGATCGTGCTCGCCACGGTCCTGTACTCCGGTCTCGTGCTCGCCCAGAACGTGCGCACGTGGACCGGCCAGGTGCCGGTCGATGCGATCCGACCGCCGGCCGGCGCGACGCTGATCAGCGAGCTCGAGCCTGTGACTGTCATCCGCTATCGCGCGCCGCTCGACGTGGGCGTGCTCGGCCCGGACTCGTTTCGCGCGACTGCCGATCTGTCGCGCGTTGAGGCACAGCCCGGCGGTCCACCCGCGACCGTGCCGATAACGCTCATCGCGCTCGACCAGCGCGTCCAGATCATCGACTTTCAGCCACGCGAGGAACAGGTCCAGCTGGATCCGGTCCAGGAACGCGTCATGACCGTGACCGTGACCCTGGGGACCGTGCCCGACACGATCACCGTCGGCCCGCCGCTGGTCGATCCGCAGACCGTCACGCTGCGTGGCGCAAGCTCGCGCGTCAGCAGCGTGTCGGCGGCCGTGGCGCGCGTGCCCATCGACGCGAGTGCCCTCAACGTCGACAGGGACGTTGACGTCGTCGCGGTCGACATCAACGGCAACCAGGTGCCCAACGTGGAAATCGACCCGCAGCGCGTTCACGTGACCATTGCCGTGGCTCAGGAGCTGGCCACGCGAACATTGCCAATCGTGCCGCAGCTCGTCGGCGCGCCGGCGCCCGGCTACCGGATCACGTCGGTCACCCTGGACCCACTCGTCGTGACCGTCAGTGGCGAGGCGTCGATAGTGTCGCAGCTGCAAAACGCGCCGACCGCACCGGTCGATATCACCGGCCGCACGAGCGATCTGGAGGCGGAGGTCGGCTTTGCGTTACCCGCCGGCATCACCATCAGCGGAGCGGATAAGGTCAAAATCATGCTCACCATCGCCCAGGAGACCGGCACTCAGACATACAGCGTCGGCGTGTCACTCGCGGGCGAGCTACCCGGCCTCACGTATGCGGTCGCGCCCGACCGTGCCATCGTGACCCTTGGCGGGCCGACCCAGAGCCTGGCGTCGATTGATCCGGTCCTGCTCGTCGGCACCGCCAACGTCGCCGATCTGCCGCCGGGTACGCACACCGTCACGCTCGAGTTCCAGCCGCCCGACGGCTTACAGCTCGTCTCGGTCGATCCGGCCCAGGTCACCGTCACGGTCACTGCCCCGCCGACCCCCGAGCCCACCGCCGCAATCGCGTCGCCGTGACGCGCCTTTTCGGCACGGACGGGATACGCGGCGTCGCCAACGTAGATCTGCACCCCAAGCTTGCCTACGACCTGGGACGGGCGACGGCGGCGCAGCTGGCCGGTGCCGGCAGCAGCATCCTCGTCGGCCAGGACACGCGCCGTTCGGGTGACATGCTCGCCGCGTCAGTCGCGGCCGGGGCGATGTCGCTCGGCGTCATGGTCCATCGCCTGGGCGTGTGCCCCACGCCCGCGCTTGCCCACCTGACCGGCACCGGCCCGTTCAAGGCCGGCGTGATGGTCTCCGCCTCGCACAACCCGGCCCGCGACAACGGCCTGAAGGTCGTTGACGAGCGCGGCATGAAGCTCGACGACGTGGTCGAGGACGAGCTCGAGTCACTGCTCCTGCGCGCCGACGAGATCGCCAGCCCGGAGAACGACGGCCTGGGCTGGGAGATAGACGCTCGGAACCTGCTCGACGAGTACGTCGCGGACCGGCTCCGTTTCGCGCATTCGTTCAAGACCGACGTCAAGATCATCGTCGACGCCGCGAACGGCTCGGCATGCACGGTCGCGGGCCGCATCCTCGAGGGCACCGGCGCCAATGTCGACGTCCGTTTCTGCGAGCCGGACGGCATCAACATCAACCTCGAGTGCGGAGCGACCGCGCCGCAGGCGTTGGCGCGCATGGTCGGTGACTCAAAGGCAGACATCGGCTTCGCGCTCGACGGCGACGCCGACCGTTGCGTGGCCGTCGACGAGCACGGTGACGTGGTCGACGGAGATCAGCTGATCGGCATCATTGCCCTCGATCGACTCAAGCGCGACGCGCTGCCGCAGGGCATCGTCGTGGCCAGCGTCCTGTCCAACGGCGGCCTCGAGAAGGCGCTCCGGGACGCGGGCGGCAGCCTTGCGCGCACGCCGGTCGGCGACAAGTACATCCTCGATGGAATGATGGTCATGGACGCAGGGCTGGGCGGCGAGAAGAGCGGCCACGTCATCATTCGCGATCGCGCCAACGCCGGCGACGGCATCGTCACGGCGCTCGAAATCCTGAGCATCATCGCTCGCACCGGCCGGCCGTTGAGCGAGCTCGCAGCGCAAATTCCTCTCTTTCCGCAGCAGCAGAGAACGATCCACGTTCGTCACAAGGATCAATGGGAGGCAGATCCGACTTTTGCCCGGGCCGTCGAGGAGGCGCGGAGGTCGCTCGCTGGGGGCGGCCGAATCCTCGTTCGACCGTCAGGCACTGAGCCGGCCCTGCGGATCATGGTCGAGGGCGAGGACGCCGAGTTCATCGGAACTCTGGCCGACTCGCTCTCGGCGCTTGCGGAGGAGCGTCTAAACTAGCCCGCTGCCGTCCTTCGGGACTGCTGTGCGCGGAGCGGGGAAGGGATCAGGACTCCATATGTGCGGAATCGTCGGCTACATAGGCCCGCGCGAAGCGGCGCCCATTCTCCTGGAGGGCCTCGCCCGACTCGAATACCGCGGCTACGACTCGGCCGGAATTGCGCTCGTCACGACGAGTGGCGACATGTTCGTCGAGAAGCGCGCCGGCAAGCTCAACAACCTGCGCACCGCGCTGCTTGACGGCACCCCGTCAGCCGTCGTCGGTCTGGCCCACACGCGCTGGGCCACGCACGGCCGACCGAACGACCTGAACGCCCATCCACACACGGACTGCACGGGCGAGATCACGGTCATCCACAACGGCATCATCGAGAACTTCAAGGTGCTGCGCGACGGACTGCGCGAACGCGGCCACGTCCTTGCTTCCGATACGGACACGGAGGCGCTCGCGCACCTCGTCGAAGAGGCGTACGACGGAGACCTGGCTGAGGCCGTGCGCGTCGCGCTGCGCCAGGCGCACGGCGCTTATGCGGTCGCGGTCATGCACTCCAAGGAGCCGGACCGACTTATCGGCGCACGCATGAACGTGCCCCTCATCGTGGGCATCGGCGAGGGCGAGAACTTCCTTGCCTCCGACGTCGCCGCGGTGCTCGCCCACACCAAGCGAGTCATGTTCCTCGAGGAGGGTGACGTCGCCGACATCACCGCAGAGGGCGTGACCGTGACTGGAGTGGACGGCGCGCCGCGCGAGCGGCTCGTGACAGAGATCGACTGGACGATCGAGGCCGCGGAGAAGGGCGGCTACCCGCATTTCATGCTCAAGGAGATGTACGAGCAGCCCGCTGCGCTGCTGGCCGCCATCACCGGCCGCGTGCACGACAACTCGATCGAGCTCGACGAGCTCGAGCCAATCGCACAGCGGCTCAAGGACATCGATCGGGTCGAGTTCGTCGCGTGTGGCACGGCCAACTACGCCAGTGCCGTTGGCGCGTACCTGTTCCAGGACTGGCTGCACATCCCCGCCAGGTGGAACATCGGCTCGGAGTTCCGCTACTCGCCACCACCGCTCGACGAGCGCACGCTCGTGGTCGCGGTCACGCAGTCAGGCGAGACGGCCGACACCATCGCGCCGACCCGCTACGCGCGCCAGCAGGGTTGTCCGATCATCGCGGTGACCAACACGGTCGGCTCGGCGATCACGCGCGAGGCAGACGCGGTTCTGTTCCTCCAGGCAGGGCCGGAGATCGCGGTCGTGGCGACCAAGACGTTCGCCACCCAGGTCACGACGCTCGTCCTGCTCGCGGCCGCGATGGCCAAGCTACGCGGCCGCCTGCCGCGCGAGCGCGAGCGGCAGCTCATTCGCGAGCTTCGCGCGCTGCCCGACAAGGCGCAGCGGGCGCTTGACATGGCCGAGCCGACCAAGGAGCTCGCGCGGCGCTACGTCAACTCGCGCGGCTTCATGTTCGTTGGCCGGGGCATCTCCTATCCGGTTGCGCTCGAGGGCGCGCTCAAGCTCAAGGAAGTCAGCTACGTGCACGCCGAGGGCTATGCCGCGGGCGAGCTCAAGCATGGGCCAATTTCGCTGCTTGATGCGGAAGTGCCGCTCGTTGCCATCGCGACCTACTCGTCGGTCCAGGAGAAGCTGATCTCGAACGTCATGGAGGGCCGCGCGCGGGACGCGCGGGTGCTGGCTGTCGCGACCGAGGGCGACGAGAAGATGCGTGACTACGCCGACGACATCCTGTGGGTGCCGGAGACGATCGAGGAGCTCTCGCCCATCCTGGCCGTGATCCCGCTCCAGCTCTTTGCCTACCACACGGCCGTGGCCCGCGGCACTGACGTCGATCAGCCGCGCAATCTCGCGAAGTCAGTCACAGTCGAGTAGGCGTCCGCCGGAATCACTATCGGGATTCCAACCAGAACCCGAAATCGGGTGGATTCCGGATAGTTCCGGCCAAGCGGCATCATCGAACCCAATCGGTGGTTCATGGTGAGGCTGGGACCCGTGGATTTTCGGTCGAGCAGTCAGCGTTGATCTCGACCCGGAGCTCCTGCAGAACCCCTCGATGGCTTCGATAGTGTTGTTTGCGTGGACGGATCTGGAATGTGTCGAATTGGGAGTCGAATCGGGAGAGCGGACGGTCACAGCCGGCTGCTGCAGGCCCGCCGTTACAGTTAGCGCGTGGTGACGCCGCCCGTTCCCGAGGGCACGACAGAGCTGGGCATCGACATCATCAAGGTCGATCGCATCGCGGCGGCGCTCAAGAAGCACGGCGATCGGTTTCCGAAACGGGTGCTCACGGAGCACGAGCAGCGCTATGTGCGCAATCGACCACAGAACTTCGCCGGCCGTTGGGCCGCCAAGGAGGCCGTGTCCAAGGTGCTCGGCCTGGGCGTTCGCGGGGTCGGCTGGACTGAGATCGAGATCCAGCGACTGCCGACCGGCGCGCCGGTTGTAAAGCTTCATCGTCGAGCCGCCCGGCGCGCCGAGCAGCTGGGCATGGGCCGCATCGCAGTTTCGATATCGCACGAGGGCGACTACGCCGTCGCGATCGCGTTCGGGATTCGTACGGCCGGTGGCGCGTACATCTTCCCGCCGGACATTGAGGACCGGCTCGACGAGCGCGAGCGCGAGATCCTGGCGCGCATGGAGCGCCTGCGCAAGCTCGACCAGGAGACACGTTGAACGAGGTTGCCGCGCAGCTCGACGCGGCCCATTGCCGGCGCCTGCTGCCGCGGCGTCCGGCTGACGGCCACAAGGGCACGTTTGGGACCGTCGTATGCATCTGTGGCTCGCTCGACTACGCCGGCGCGGCGCTCCTTTCGGGGACTGCGGCATTGCGTGGCGGCGCCGGACTCGTTGCCCTGGCCGTACCTGCGTCGCTTCAGACGCTGTTCGCCGGTCGCGTGCCGGAGCTGGTGACGCTCGGCCTGCCCGAGACCGCGGACGGCAGCGACATAGACGCGATGGGCTCCGGCCACACGCTCAAGCCGCTGGAGGCTGATGCCCTTGTGTTCGGCAGTGGCATCCGGGAGTCGGACGGCTACGCGGAGCTGCTCGCCGGGCTGCTCGTGCGTCCAGGCCCGCCAATCGTGGTCGATGGGGGAGGGCTCAACCTCCTTACCAAGAGCGGCGAATGGTGGCGCGACGTAAAGCGGCCGCTGGTGTTGACGCCGCATCCGGGCGAGTTCGCCCGGCTGACGGGCCGGGAAGCCGGCAGCTCCGACGACGAACGTGAAAACGCCGCGCGCGAGGCGACGAACCGGTTTGGCCAATTCGTCGTGCTCAAGGGGGCACGGACCGTCATCTGCGCACCTGACGGCCGTTCGGCCGTATCCGGCGTGTCCAACCCCGCGCTGGCCACCGCTGGCAGCGGAGATGTGCTTGCCGGTCTGATCGGTTCCCTGATCGCCCAGCACGTCGAGCCGTTCGACGCTGCCTGTCTCGGCGTCTACCTGCACGCTCGGAGTGGCGAGCGACTGTCAATGCACATGGGCAATGCCGGTGTTCTTGCGGGCGACCTGGCAACCGAGCTTCCGGCGACGCGGCACGAGCTCGACGCGCACTCGGAGTGATGGAGTCGATTGACGAGCGGCTGATGGCGGCCGGGTTGCCGCCACTGCCCCGCAAGGTCTGGCTGGAGATCGATGTCGACGCGCTGCGCGGCAATCTGCACGCGATACGCGAGCTGGTCGGGCCAAGCGTGGCGCTCAACGCAGTGGTCAAGGCGGATGCCTACGGCCACGGCCTCGTGCCCGTGGCGCGCGTCTTCGAACAGGCCGGCGCCGATCGTCTGTGCGTCGCGTCGCTCGATGAGGCGATCGTGCTGCGCGGCGCAGGGATAGCTACAGCCATCCTGGTCCTGTTTCCAATCCCCGTCCGTGCCGTGGCTCGCGCCGCGCAGCAACGCATCGAGATCGTCGCCGCGGACGCCCAAACCACGGCCGCGGCCCTCGCGCAGTGGCGCAACGATGCCTCCGGCATCAGCGACGACGCCGAGCTGAACGTCCACCTCGAGGTTGAGACAGGCCTGTCGCGCGGCGGTGTCAAGCCGGACTCGGTGGTGCAGCTCGCGCAGCTCATCGAGGCGACCCCACGCACGAACCTCGCGGGCATCTGGTCACACCTGGCCACGCCGGAGAGCATCGAAGCCACGCGGCTGCAGGATCAGGCCTTCGAACAGGCGCTCGCGGCGCTGCGCGAAGCGGGCATTGCCCAGCCGCCACGCCACCTGTCGGCCACCGGCGGCCTGTTCACTGAGTGGTCGCCGACTTATGAGGGCGTCCGTCCCGGCATCTCGCTCTACGGCCTGCTGCCGGAGCTCCAGATCGGCCCGCACGAGACAGGGACCGCGGCCAACCTCAGGCCAGCCATGGCTATCAAGTGTCAGGCGCTGCGCATCGAGACATTTCCGGCGGGAACGCCCGTCGGCTACGGCGGTCGCTGGGTGACACCGCGCGAGTCGGTCATCGCGACCCTTCCAATCGGCTACGGCGATGGCTGGTCGCGCTCGTATTCGCCCGGCGCCCAGGCACTTGTTCGCGGTCGGCGAGTGCCTTTGGTCGGCACCGTGGCGATGGACGCGGTGATGGCCGACGTGACTGAAATCGAGGGCGTCAGCCTCGACGACGAGTTCGTTCTGATGGGCCGCCAGGGAACCGATTCGATCGACGCTCTAGCACTGTCGCGCCTCCGCAACACCATTCCCTGGGAAGTCGTCACGAGCATGTCTTTCCGATTACCCCGGGTGTACCATGCCGGCTCGGTACTAATGGGGATCCGAACACTCGATGGGGAAGTGAGGGCGGCCGAACAAGCATGAGCGGACAGGGTGCGGACGAGATCCGCTACGAAGACCCGGTCGAGGACGTCGCCCGCGAAATCCAGCTCTACGGCATGACTGGACCGGCGATGATGTTCCTCGAAGCCAGCCGCCCTTACCGCGCGCTCGGCAGCCAGGCGATGCTCTTCTTCGACCCCGTCCTGCGCACCATCTTCGGCAGTGGCTCAGACGCTATGTACCGCGTCCTGTCCGACGAGTCGGGCATTGACCGCCTGATCGAGCGGCTCGAAGAGATCGACGAAGAGGCGGGCTTCGACGCCTGATTGACCGCGGCCAGCGGCCGCGCTCGCGCTCCTAGGTGACGTGGATCGTATAACTCGCAACCACGACGCCATCAACCTTCCAACGCACCTTGAGCTTGCCCTTCGAGCCGACGGTGATGTGGTTCACATAGACCTGGCTCTGGTTGGCCGTGCCCTTCTTGCTGCACAGGGCCTGGCCGTTGGGAAACGTGACGCATGTCTTGAAGCTCACGTCCGCGTTGTTTGACTGGAAGAAGGCCCCTATGCGGCCGCTCTTGGGGCACGTCGTCGCCGGCGGCTTGTCTACCCGGTAGCCGCATGCGACGTAGGCGGTGTAGTCGCTCGTGGCACTCGTCAGCTGGGGCACCGACAGGAATACGCCCAGCGCGATGACCAGTGAAGTCAGTCGAAGAATTCTCAAGTTCAGCCCCTCCCTCAGCTTGCACCCGAGTTTACCGGGGGCAGCCGTGTCCGCGCACGACTGAGCCACCGACTTCCGCTAACGTGACGCCGTGACGGTGTACACGAGGGGTCCGCTGGCGAGCGCGGCCGTCCAGACGACGAGTGCTGAACAGACGCGGGCCTTTGCCGCGGCCCTCGCCGCGGTCGCCGAGCCCGGCGACCGCATCGCGCTGCTCGGGCCGCTCGGCGCGGGCAAGACGCAGTTCGCCAAGGGCTTCGCGGCCGGGCTCGGCGTGCGCGACATCGTCAACAGCCCCAGCTTCACGCTCATGTCCGAGTACGCCGGCCGGTTGCCACTTTTCCATCAGGACCTGTATCGATTGAGTGGCGCAGACGACGTCTTCGGCGGTGGCCTGGTCGACGATCGACAGACAGGCGGCGTCACGCTCATCGAGTGGGGCGAGCGGCTGCCGCAGCGACTGGACGCGCGTAGGTTGACAGTGACGTTTGAAGTGGGCAATGACGACGAGCGGACGATCACCGTCAGCGCGACGCATCCGTCGCAGGGTCGCTACGTGCGCGCCGCAGGCTCGTGGTCGGGCCGATGATCCTGGTCCTTGACACGTCGACGCAGACACCGGTCGTGGCGCTCGCGCAGGCAGATGGCACGCTCAAAGGCGAGAGGCGTTGGCAGAGCCACCATCGACATGGCGAGGAGCTGCTCCAGCAGATCGACGATCTGCTGACTGAGGCCGGCGCCACGCGCGCGGACTTGACCGCGGTCGTGGTCGGCACGGGTCCAGGCAGCTTCACGGGCCTGCGCATCGGCCTCGCTACTGCCAAGACGGTCGCATACGCGTTGAACATCCCGATCGCAGGCGTCTCATCGACGCTGGCGATGGCCGCCGGCGTCGCGGATGCGGACGGCGAGGTGGTCGTCACGCTGCCAGCCGGTGCATCCGACCGATACATCCACCGAATCAAGATTGCGCACGGCCGAGCCACGGAGAAGCAGGCGCCCAAGCTGGTCGCCGACGCCAACGTTGGCATCGACGACGTCGCCATCGACATGGACGGCGTTCCGGCCGGGGCAAGGGAGCGTGGCGAGAAGGCCGTCGCCAACCTCGCCGGCGCGCTTGCACGGCTCGGTGCGGAGCGCCTCGCGAGCGGACAGTCGGACGATGTCGCCCAGCTCGTGCCTGCGTACGTTGCTCTGCCACGTGGCATCGCCAAAGCGGCCGCGGAGATGGAATGGTCGCCCGACCTCCGGTAAGGATCCGCATCGAGCCGATGCGCCTGGAGGATGTGCCGAAGGTCCATCGGATCGAGTCGGCCAGCTTCCCGACGCCGTGGCCCGACTATGCCTTCAGGCAAGAGATCCAGACCAACCGCCTGGCGCACTACATGGTTGTCAGGGCCGGCGACGAGACCATCGGCTATGGCGGCATGTGGCTGATGGTCGACGAGGCCCACGTGACGACGTTTGCCGTGCTGCCGGAGTGGCGGCGCCGCGGCGTGGGCGCGCGCCTGATGCTCGTTCTGATGCAGGTCGCGCGCGATCTCAACGCGAGCATCGTCACGCTCGAGGTACGCCTGTCAAACCACGCCGCGCGCGGGCTGTATGGCCGTTTCGGCTTCAAGCCGGTCGGGATTCGACCGCGCTACTACTCGGACAACAACGAGGATGCGCTGATCATGACCACACCGCCGATCGCGTCGGAAGAGATGAAGGCACGTATCGCGGAGCTGGAGCGCATCTATGGCGAAGACGGCGTGGAGACGGCCGAGTGACGCAAACAGGGCGCATCCTCGCGATTGAAACCTCGTGCGACGAGACCGCCGTGGCCGTGGTCGAGAACGGGCGGCGCATCGTCGCCAACGTCGTGGCCAGCCAGGTCGCGCTGCACGCGGCGACCGGCGGCATCGTGCCTGAGGTCGCGGCTCGGGCGCATCTGCGCTGGATGATTCCCGTGCTCGAACAGGCGCGCGAGCAATCGGGCATCACGCGATTGGTCGGAACTCGAAGCGATCGCGGTGACTGAGGGTCCGGGGCTGGCCGGCTCGCTTTTGGTCGGCATCACGATGGCCAAAACGCTCGCCTGGGTCCACTCGTTGCCGCTCGTCCCGGTCAATCACCTCGAGGGCCACATCTATGCCGCGTGGCTGCTGGACCCCAACCAAGACGACCAGCCTGAGCCGGAGTTTCCGCTCGTGGCCCTCGTCGTCAGTGGCGGTCACACGTTCCTGGTCGAGATGAACGACAGCCTGACCTATCGGCTGTTGGGCCAGACCGTCGACGACGCGGCGGGGGAGGCGTTCGACAAGGTCGGGCGGCTGCTCGGGCTGCCATATCCGGGCGGCCCGGCGATCATGAAAGCTGCGGCTGGAGCGGTGGGTCGAGACCGCGTGTTCCCGCGCGCCTGGCTGGGCGACACGTTCGACTTCTCGTTCAGCGGGCTGAAGACGGCGGCGCGGCGCGAAGTCGCGCGCGAGCTGGGCACCGACGTAAGGGTGATGTCGTCGGAAGCTCAGCATCTACCAGAAGCCGCGGTCTCCGAGCTGGCCTACGGCTTCCAGGAGTCCGTCGTGGATGTGCTCTCGTCCAAGACGCTGCGCGCGGCCGAGGGGATAGGCGCCAAGACCATAGTTGTGGGCGGGGGAGTGGCCGCCAATTCCGTTCTGCGCGGCAGGATCGAAGACGGCGCGAAGTCGCGCGGTATTCGCGTCATCGTCCCACGGCCGGGCCTGTGCACGGACAACGCGGCGATGATCGGCGCGGCCGGGTTCTTCCGCGCCCGCGCCGGCGCCCGCGCCGGCGCGGACCTCGCGGCCAAGCCGTCGCTCAAGCTCGCCGTTCCAGAGGCTGCGTGACCGAGCCCAGGCAGACGGACGAGCTCGATCCGCAGCGGCTCTCAGCGGAGGGCGTCGAGCGCTACCTGAGGCGCCACGGGCTCACGGCGCGCAAGCATCGATCGCAGAACCACCTGGTCGACGGCCAGGTCATAGAGGACATCGTTGCGCTTGCCGAGCCGGCGATCGGGTCGAGCGTGCTCGAGATCGGACCGGGGCTCGGCGTATTGACCGGCGCGCTCCTCGCTGCCGGCGCGCGCGTCACGGCCGTGGAGGTCGACGATCGGCTCGCGGCCCATCTGCGCTCGCGTTACGAGCCGGAGATCGCCAGCGGACGCATTGCGCCTGGTTGAGGCAGACGTTCTGGACACGCCGTTGGTCGACATAGCTGCGGCGCCCTACGACGTCGTCGCCAACCTGCCGTACCACATCACTTCGCCCGTGCTGCATTACCTCCTGGGCGAGGAGCCACGGCCCGAGCATTTCGTCCTCATGGTTCAGCGCGAGGTCGCCGAGCGGATCGCGTCGCCAGCCGGTGGCATGAGCTACCTGTCCGTCTTTGTCCAGTACCACGCCAACGTGCGCGTGGCGCTGCTGGTGCCAGCGTCTGCGTTCGAACCGGCGCCGGAGGTCCAGTCGGCGGTGCTGGTCGGTGAGACGCAAGCGCGGCGGCTGACGGAAGAGCGCGAGGAGCAGCTGTGGCGCCTCGTCCAGGCCGGTTTCCGCGAACGGCGCAAGATGCTCCACAACGTCCTTCCGCGGCAGCTGCCGCAGGTGGGCCGCGAGCGGTTTGACGCGGCCTTGGCGCAGGTGGGCATCACGCCTGATCGGCGGCCGCAAACGGTCAGCGTCGACGAGTGGATGGCGCTATCTGACGCGGTTGGCGAGATCTCCTGATGCATGCCCGGCCGCGCGCCAAGGTCAATCTCAGTCTGTCAGTCGGCCCGCTCGGCCGCGACGGCTACCACCCGCTCAAATCTGTATTCCTGCGCATCGGCCTGGCCGACGACCTGACCGTCGCCTTTGGCAACGACGAGGGCGCCGACGTTCTCACCGTCAGTGGCCTGCCCGGTGCGGACAGCGATGGCAACCTTGTCCTGAGCGCATTCCGAGCCACGCGCCACGCGCTGGGCCTGAACCTGCCGCCTCTGGTCGCGCATCTGGACAAACGCATCCCGGTCGGGGCAGGCCTCGGCGGGGGCAGTGCCGACGCAGCGGCCGCGGTCGACTGCGCACTGCAGATGTGGGGCGCCGGCCTCTCGCCGGCCGCCCGCGACGAGGTTGCGCTGGAGCTCGGTGCCGACGTGCCCTTCTTTGCCCACAACGTCGACGCGGCGCTCGTGTCCGGCCGTGGCGAGACGATCGAGCCACAGCCGCCACCAGCCGGCATCGGCCTCGTGCTCGTCACTCCGCCAATTCACATGTCGACGGCGGCTGTGTTTGCCCGATTTGATGAACTTCAAACCAGCTGACGACCATGAGGAAGCGAACGACCTATGGCCCGCGGCAGTCTCGCTGGCTCCGCAGCTGGGCATCTTGCGGGATGAGCTGGAGCGCCTGAGTGGTCGGCCGTGGCTAATGTCGGGCTCAGGCTCGACACTGTTCGCGATCTACAAATCGCCATCGCTGGCGGTGGCTTCCGGTCGGGCGCTCGTGGCGTCAGAATCGGAGGAACTAAGCGGGGCGTTGATCAACGCCGTCGATCTCATTGGCCCAGACCCACTTTGGAGGTACCCATGACCCGTCGCGCAATCAAGACGAGCAACGCACCGGCCGCGGTGGCGAGCTATAGCCAGGCGATCGACACCGGCAACTACCTGTTCTGCGCCGGGCAGGTCGGGCTTGATCCGTCGACCGGCGAGCTGGTGGCGGGTGGCGTCGAGGCGGAGGCAGAGCGCGCGCTGCGCAACCTGATGGCCGTTTTGGACGCGGCCGGGCTGTCCATGGCGGACGTGGTCAAGACGACCTGCTTCCTGGCCGATATCGCCGATTTCGCCGCGTTCAATGGGGTCTACGGCAAGTTCGTGACGGATCCGCCCCCCGCGCGCTCGACGTTCGCGGTGGCAGCCCTGCCCAAGGGCGCGCGGGTCGAAATCGAGGCAATCGCCGTCCGCAGCGACGGACTAGCTAGGGGTCGCAGTCGCCCGGCGGGAAGCTACTCGAAGGCGCCGGGCCGCTGGCCTGGAACGGCGGTCCGGCCCAGATGTCGAGATCGTCCGCACGACAGATCTGACGCGCCAAGGCAACGCCCTGTTCGACTCCAGGCGCGGTCGTCGACCATCGCTGGTCGAGTACGCAAACGTTGACCGGTGATCTGTCGACCCGTCGTCGTGTGCGTCAACGTGCCACGGCGCGCTCGAAGGTCGCTCGGGTCGACCACGTGCCGTCGGGCTCTGAGGTTGCCGGCTGACTGTCCGTTGATCGAAGACGTTCAGACGTCCAAGGTCGTTGCGTTGATGACGTGTACGATCGGGGATCGAACTCAATCCCGACTGATGCTTCGCAATGGCTGGGCCCCAGACGTGTCGGATCTGTGATACCGCGCCCACGGGCATGTCGTATCTGGTCACGGCTCGGCGTCGCCCGTGTATCGTCCAGACACGGTCGCGAGAGGCTCGGAGCGATGCGATTGAACACCCCTGGCCGTGTAGCCCGTTTGGACCGATCGGCACCGACCAGAGCCGCGTTGGCCTGAGCGGGTCTGCGACACGGTCCGAAGCCGCCAAGTGGCATCTTCGACGAGTTCGCCGGTTCAGCAGCGTGACATCGCAAGCGGTCGAGTTGGCGCGCTCGTGTCATGGATCGGCACCAACGACTGCATGCCGACGCGTCGAGACCGGTGTCGCGGGTGGCGCCGGGCGAGGCGGCGCGCTAGGCGGGGCCACTGTGCGCCGCGCCTCGTCGAGGCGGCCGACCATGCGCCACGCGGGGCACGGTGCCTGGATCGGGCAGCCCGCATTTCTGACCAGGTAGATGCCCTGCTCCGGTCTGACGCCGTGCTCGTCCTGGAATGGCGACGGGGCGAACATTTCGTAAGCGTCGTTCTGGGCCCGAACGCCGGAGTCAAGAGACGCTTTCTCGGACGGAATGATCCACGTTCCATAGCAGTAGTAGTCCAGGGCGGGCGGCGGCGACTCGAGCATCTCCGGCGGGGCCGCGCAAGGCGGAGGCGGCCAGTTCTTGGCCAGCCAGCCACCGACGGCGATGACGCCATCGGATGGGAGTGTGTTCGACACTCCCTGGAGATCAGCAACGGTCACGGGCTCACCGGCGGGCGTCAGGTACGCCGGACCGAGGTACTCGACCGCGTCCTGACCCACGGTGAAGGCAAACAAGCCGGATCCAGTAGGCAGTTCCAGCTGCTTGACCCAGCGGTAGCCGTTGCCGTCGTCGTACTGCACGCCGTCATCGGCAGTCGCGTCGCGCCAGCCGATCGTGACGGTGTTCTGCCCAGACACCCCATGAAGGAGTCCGAGCGGACACGGGATGCCTGTCGTGCAGCCGACCGGACGCGCCGCATCGATCTGAACCTCAGCGAGCACCGTTCGGCCGACCCACTGAGGGTCACCGATCAGGTCCGAGAGCGCCTGCGCGGAAGCAATCGGGAGGACGCCGGCCGTTTCTGACGGCTGCGGAGTCTCGACGGTCGGCGCGGGTGAGGTGGGCGACGGCGTCGACTCGGCGGTGGCGGCGCTCGATGATGTGGCACCGGGACGTGGCGGCGAAAGCAGGATCGGGAGCGCGACGATGACGAGGACGAGGACCGCCGCGGCCGCTGCCACCCAACCGAATACGCGCGGCACGAACGAGCGTCGCGGCGGAGCGACTGCAGACGATCGCGCCGCTCGAAGAATGTCGTTGCTGTCGTCGGCCGATAGCTGGCCGGACGCGCGACGCGCCAGCGCCGCGCGGAGCTCGTCGTCGTTCATGACTTGAGCGCCTTATCGAGCGCCGCACGCGCATGGAAGAGCCGTGATTTGACCGTGCCTTCCGGGATGCCCAGCTGTACGGCCATCTCAGCCACCGACCGTCCATCCAGGTGGTGCGCTACCAGCAACGAGCGCTGGTCGACGTTGAGTCGGTCGAACGCCCGATCAAAGTCGGAGACCGCAGGAGCGGGTGAGTCGGTCGTCTCGTCGGTAATCGGGATTTCGCGGACGCCGCGGTGGCGGCGCAGGGCCATGTTGCAAGCGTTGACGGTGATCCGGTGCAGCCAGCCGTCGAACGCGTCGACGGATTTCAGCGACGGCAGGCCGCGCCACATCGAGACGAGCGTCTCCTGGGTCGCGTCGCGCGCGTCCGCGGGTGAGCCAAGGATTGCGAGAGCCGTCCGATACACCTGATCGATCCTCGAGCGCGCGAGCTCGTCGAAGGCGTCGGCGTCACCCGCCCGAGCACGCTCGACCAGGCCGCCGTCCATCCACCCTCCGTATGTCGCTCTACATCCCTAGATGCACGGAGTGTCGGTCAGGTTCACTCGATTTTCGAGAGCCGAAGGTCCGTTTAGACGGTGACCGTGATCGTCCCGTCGACGCGCGCCGAGTACGCATAGCAACTGCCGAAGATCCACACGTGGTAGTGGGTCAGGGTCGCGCTGAGGACCGCCGTGCCGGTCACACCGGGCTCGTCCGTGCGCGTCACGTTGATCAGCTGCGCCGTCACCTGGTGCGTCTCCGTCGTGCAGTTCGCCCCGGGATTGGTCTGGACGGCCTCGCCACCGCTGATGTCGCCCTGAATCTGCACGCCGTCGATGCGCTGCAAGACGGCGTTGCCGCCGGTGACGTCGCCGGTTGGCACAACCACGAGCGAGTGATAGACGGACGTGTACCAGCCGGACAGCTCGCGTGGGCCGTCGTAGCCGGAGCCCGTGCCGACGAAGACGGCATGATCCGGTCCGAAGTAGACCTCGTAGCCGCCCATGGTGTAGGTCTCGGTCGTTGATGCCGCTGCGGGCGCGGGGAGTGCGATGGCCGCGACGAGCAGCGTCAGGCTGAGCGCGGCCGTGCGTCGCACGGACTGTGGGGAGAGTCGCATCGGGTGGAAAAACCTCAGGAGCGAAAGGGTCGGGGGCAGTCGGCAAATCGTCACCTGCCTGCGCCAGACTGTCAAACGCCCGATCGTTCGCGCTCGGTGGCCGGACCGTTTGCGGGCCATGTACTCGACCCGATAACCTCAGTGGACACCAGATGTCGCCCAAACAACCCACGCGCATCAAGGCGGTCATCCTTGCCGCCGGCCTTGGCACGCGCATGAAGTCACGCACGCCCAAGGTGCTGCACACCGTCTGCGGCCGGCCCATGCTCGCCTATGTCATTGACGCGGCGCGGGCCGCGACCGGCGAAAAGCCGCTCGTCGTCTACTCGACGCCCGTCGAAGAGATCACCCGAGTCTTCGCGGATGAAGCCGACTTCGCGCTCCAGCAGACTCCAAACGGCACCGGTGATGCGCTGCGAGCCGCAGTCGAGTCGTTCCCGGCGGACGTTGATGAGATCGTCGTGCTGTCCGGCGACGTGCCCTTGATCGAGGCCGACTCGGTCAGCGCGGTGCTCGACGATCGGCGGTCGAGTGGCGCGCCGATGGCGCTTGCCGCGGTCGAGCTCGACGATCCGGCGCGTTACGGCCGCGTCGTCATGGCCGCTGATGGCGGCGTCGAACGCATCGTCGAGTTCAAGGATGCGACGGCGGGTGAACGCGAGATTGCCCTGATCAACTGCGGGCTGTACGCGTTCGACGCCGCGTGGCTGCGCGGTGCGCTCGGGAAGCTGACGCCCAGTGCGGCAACGGGCGAGCTCTATTTGACTCAGCTGGTCGAGATCGCAGCCAGTGCCGGGACCCCGGCCGTGGCCGTCGACGCGCCCGACGATGCGGACTGGGAGAGCGAGCTCGCCGGCATCAACGATCGCTCGGATCTGGCAGAGATCCAGCTGATGCTCCAGTACGCGATCCTGCAGCGGCTGATGGAGGAGGGCATCACCTTCACGGACCCGGCCCGGGTCATCGTCGATGCCAGCGTCGAGATCGCCGAGGACGTCACGGTCGAGCCTGACGTCGTTTTGCGCGGCAACACCAGGATCGGCCGCGACACCGTGATCAGGGCGGGCAGCCAGATCTTCGACTCGGAGATCGGTGAGCGGTCGGTCGTGTGGGCGAGCGTGATCGAAAGCTCGAAAGTGGGCAACGACGTCAGGATCGGTCCCTTCGCCCACCTGCGCGCCGGGTGCGACATCGCCGACGGCGCGGAGATCGGCAACTTCGCCGAGCAGAAGAACGTGCACTTTGGCGCGCGCTCCAAGCAGCATCACTTCAGCTACCTGGGCGACGCCGAGATCGGCTCCGATGTGAATATCGGTGCGGGCACCATCACGGCCAACTACGACGGCCGGCGCAAGCACCGCACGATCATCGGCAACGGCGCATTTATAGGTAGCGACACAATTCTGCGCGCGCCGATCACGGTCGGCGAGGGTTCGTACACCGGCGCAGCCTCCGTCGTTACCAAGGACGTGCCGCCCGGGAAGCTTGCCGTGGGCATGCCCGCGCGTATCCGTGAGAGGCGTCCGCCGCCGGAGGACGACGGCTCACAGGCCTGACCGTGGAAATCCTGATCATCGCGATCCTCATCGTGCTCAACGGCCTGTTCGTCGCCGCCGAGTTCTCGCTTGTCCGTGTGCGTCGGACCCGTCTCGAGCAGCTCTCCGACGAGGGCAACCGCGGCGCGCGCCGCGTCCAGAAGCTCGTGTCACAGCCGGCGCGCTTCCTGGCCACGATCCAGCTCGGGCTCACGTTCGTTGGCTTCCTGGCCGCGACCTTCGCGGGCGCCAGCCTCGTCGGTGGCGTGGCCGACACGCTGCGTCCGGCGTTCGCAGGTAACGCCGAGCTGGTCGCGCTGCTGATCATCACCTCGCTCGTATCGCTCTTCACGATCGTCTTTGGCGAGCTCGTGCCCAAGGCGCTGGCGTATGCCTACGCCGAGCGCATGGCGTTCCTGTTTGCCGGCCCGATCGACCTGCTGGGTCGGATCCTGGCGCCGCTGGTGTGGTTTCTCACGACCGTGACGAACGCCATCACGCGCCTGTTCGGCATCACCGGCACCCACCAGGAGCGGATCACGACTGAAGAGCTGCTCATCCTCGTTGAGCGCAGCGGCGAGCAGGGCATCATCGAGGCGGAGGAGCAGCAGATGATCGGCGCGGTGCTCGAGCTGGGTCAGCAGCGCGTCCACGAGGTGATGGTGCCGCGCATCGACATCACCGCATTGGCGGAGGACGCGCCACTCGACCAGGTCATCGACATGATCGTCGCGGAGGGTCACTCGCGCATCCCGGTCTACCAGGAGTCGATCGACAACGTCATCGGCATCCTGTATGCCAAGGACCTGCTGCCGGTGCTGGCAAAGCGCGTGGATTTCGAGATACGCCCGCTGCTGCGCACGCCGCTGTTCGTGCCCGAGTCGATCTCAGTCGACGACCTGCTGCACATGCTCCAGCGACGCAAGGTCCACATCGCGATCGTCCTGGACGAGTACGGCGGCACGGCCGGCCTGGTCACGATCGAGGACCTGATCGAGGAGATCGTCGGCGAGATCCAGGACGAGTACGACGTCGAGGAGCCCATGGTCGAGCGGATCTCAGATACGGAGGCGCGCATCGACGGACGTGCGTCGGTCGACGACCTGACTGAGACCTTCGGTGTCGAGCTCAACGCCAACGACACGGACCAGTACGACACCGTCGGCGGACTGGTCTACCACGAGATCGGTGGCGTGCCCCAAGTGGGTGACACGGTCGAAGTCGGCGACCTGACGCTGACCGTCGAGTCGACCGACGGCCGACGGGTGGGCAAGGTTCTGGTGGTCAAGCGCCCCGACGCCAACGACGAAAACGGCGACGCCGACTCCGACCGCTAACCAGGCCTCGCGGTCCGAGCGAGCGATGGCGCCCGCAGCCAGCTGAGATATCGCCACCAGCATTACTTGGCAGGTTGCGGGTCCATAGTCGGTCGATGTGTCGTGTCGTCAGGGCCGCCCACGCTCAGATCCGCCGGGACCCTGAGTGGATCGCACGTCGTTGCGCCGCTCTCAGTGCGACTAAGCCAAAACGGCCCCTGCGGTAATGCTGCAGGCGATATGCCCAGGGTCAGTGCCTGGCGATCGCCCTACATCGAGCCTTCGGCACCGATTTCGAGCGGGCTGCCGGTCTCGAGCAGCGTCTTGAGGCCGGACAGGATGATCTCCCAGCCGCCCGTGACGTAATCGAGCGTCTCAGGCCCCAGGTCCGTGTTGACGACGAGCAGGCGACACGCGTCGCCCATCGGCGTGACGTCCCAGGCCACGGTCGATGCCGGCTCGGCGGCAGCGGCCCCTTCGCAGACGTGCATCGTGTGCACGAGCCGACCAGGCGCCTCGACATCGATGATCTCGCCGTCGAGATAGACCTCGCCATCGTCCGACTCGCTCGTCCAGCGTGCGCCCGGCGCCCATGTCGAGTGGTTGAGCGCATGGAACCAGTACTGGCGCGTCTTGTCCGGGTTGGTGATCGCGTCCCACAGATCCTGTGGCGTGGTCCTGATGAAGATCTCGATCTCGCGTCGTCCGTCATTCATGAGCGTGTCCTCCTTTGCCTGAACAACGAACGCGCTGTGCCGAAATCGACGCTCGCCCTACGCGGAGATGGCTGAGACCACGATCAGGCGCAGGCGGTCGAGGGCGTCCTGGCTCACCACACCGGCCGATTCGATGCGGCGCAGCGCCTCTTCGCGCTCCTCACGCGCCCGCGCCCGGGTGTAGTCGCGCGCGCCGCAGCGCTCGAGGATGGCGCGGGCTTCCGCGACCAGCTCAGGGCCAGGTTCGGGTGTTGAGAACACAGTCTTCAGGAAAGCAACGTCCTGAGCGGGCGCGCGTTCCAGCGCGTAGATGACGGGCAACGTCTTCTTGTGCTTGGCCAGGTCGGAAGGTTCCTTGCCGGTGGTCTGCTCGTCGCCCCAGATGCCGAGCAGATCGTCGTTGAGCTGGAACGCGATGCCCAGCGACCACCCGAAGCCGCGATACGAGTCGACGACGTGATCATCGTCCGTGGCGAGCATTGCGCCGGCCTGGACGGATGCGGCGATGAGCGCGGCGGTCTTGCGCCCGATCATGTCGAAGTAGAAGTCAACGGACAAGCGGTCGTCGTGCTCGGCGCTCCAGATGTCCATGAACTGGCCCTCGCACAGCGCGAGGCAGGTCTCGTCGTAGAGGCGCATCAGGGCCAGCACCTTGGCGTCGGAGAAACCCAGCTCCGTCAGTCGGTAGAGCGCCATGCGCGAAAGCGTGAACAGCGTGTCGCCCGTATTGATCGCCTGAGCCTGGCCGAAGACCATCCACAAGGTCGCGCGGTGGTGTCGTTCGACATCGCGGTCCTCGATGTCGTCGTGGACGAGCGAGAAGTTGTGGCCCAGCTCGACCGCGGCCGCGCCGGGCAGTGCCGGGCTGTGCTCCCCGGTCAGCGACTCGTACGCGAGCAAGCCCAGCAGCGGCCGGATGCGCTTGCCGCGCGGGCCGTCATGGTCGAGGCCCAGGTGGTAGCGGACCATTTCGTACAGGGCGTGGGTGCGCTCGTCCTGCACACGCTCGATCACGCGCAGAATCTCCGCCTCCGTGTCGGCGATAAGCAGGTCGAGGTCGGGCGAGGTGAGCACGGGCGGAGGATACAAGCGGGTCGATTTCAGGCCTGGTCGGGCGGGCGGTCGTCATCTCCGTTACATGATACCGGCCAGTATCAAGTATTGCAGCCCGCCGGCGCTGCACCCAACGGCCATCGTTGACGCGGCGTAGGCTAGCCCGGCATGCCGATGCCGCGGATCTACCACACGGAGGCCATCGTCCTCTCGCGTTTCGAGCTGGGTGAGGCCGATCGAGTGCTCACCTTGCTCACGCCTCACGACGGCAAGCTCAAGGCGATCGCCAAAGGGGTGCGCAGGCCGCGCAGCCGCCTGGGTGGGGCGGTGGAGCCGTTCGCGGAGCTGCACCTCGTGCTCGCCAGAGCACGAACCTTCGACGTCGTCACCTCGGCCAGCGTCGGCCATGCCTGGCTCAACCTGCGTGACCGGCTCGAGTCGACGGCCACGGCGTGGTACCTCGCGGAGCTCGCCGAGCGCGCCGTCGAGGAGCGTGCCTTCGCGTATCCGGTCTACGCGCTGCTCAAACGCGCCTATCAGCTTCTGGACGACGGCATGGCTCCCGGGCGCGTTGCGCGCTGGTATGAATTCGGCCTCGCCGACGCCCTGGGCATGCGCCCGGAGGTCGAGCGCTGCGTCGAGTGCGACCGCGTTCTGGAGCAGGAAGAGGATTTTCGCTGGGTGCCCGTTCTTGGCGGCGTGATGTGCGCCCGACACCCAGCGCCGCACGCCGAGCAATCGGCGCTATCGCTCGATGCCCTCAAGCTGTTGCGCGCCTACCGCCGATTTGATATCGAGGCAATCGCCGCTTTGCGCTTGCCCGCCAAGGTGGAGGCGGAGGTCGAGTCGGCGCTGCGCCGGTTCATTCGGACGGTGCTCGAGCGCGACGCTCGGTCGCTGGCTTTCCTCGACGAGGTTCGGGCGCGGCGTCGAATGGTGGGGGTAATGGTTCGAACGGCTGATGCGGAGGTGCTTCCCACGGGTTGATTCAGCGCGCATCATTCAATGCCGTGGCATACGGGCATAGGAGGGTATGACTTGATGGTCTCGAGATTCCGCATCCCGGTGGCTCTGGTCTTCGCGCTGACGAGCTTGGCTGCCTTTGCACTGCCGGCGTCCGCTGAGACGGTCCTGAGCCCATGCAGTGGCACCTGCGGTGACTGGCAGGTAAATGACGCAAGCGTCGGCCAGAAGGGCGCCGTGTGCGTCTATCAGTCGAGTGGCCTGTACGACCTCAAGCAGATCACGGTCCGCGCTCCGCTCATGCATGGCTACTACAACGGCGACACCAAGGTCGGCTGGCGCTTCAACATTCAGCGCAAGAACGTCAACGGCGGCGGGTGGAGCACCTTCTACACCAGCTCGTACCAGACCGCCAAGGGTGACAACGCCGTTCCCGCGTACACGGGGCACGGCTTTGCCCGGCGCAGCTACAACGGTCCGAACAACTCGCACGGCTACTACTGGCGGGTCACGCTCGACCTGAAGTGGTGGGGTCAGAGCAACATGGTCGAGGGCACCCTGTCGCTCAAGTACGACTGGTACAAGCGCATCCGTGGCGGCGACACCGACACTCAACCCAACTACTGCCTGCAGGCCTATTGATCAAGGTGTTGGGCGACTCCCGCGGTCTGTGGTTTCAGGTCATGATTGGCATGCCAGCCAATGGGCCGCGACCCAGATTTGCTGCCTACAGCCCACGGGAGTCACTGAACATGCTTCGTTCCTCAGCCGCCCGCGCCACCTACGTGGCCGCCGCGGCGTTCCTCGCCCTCGTAATGGGCGCCGCGCCCGTCCTTGGCCACGCCGTTCACACGAGTGGCAGTCCGGGCAACTACACCGTTACAGACACGGAAACCAGCCCAGGTGCGGAGTGCATCTATCCAGGCGTCAACCAGTCCAATAACGACCTGGCCAAGATCAAGATCCACGCACCGCTCATGTACGCCAAGAGCGGCACTCAGTGGGTGGGCTGGCAGTTCTCGGTTCAGCACGGAACCATGGCCGGCTCCGACGCCGCATGGACGACCTACTACAAGAGCCCGGTCATGAAGTCGACCGCCACTACCAGCCAGGCCGGAGCCTTCACAACTCAGAAATGGATCGCCGGCAATCACATCAATCGCTTCTGGCGCATCAAGCTGCTGATGTTCTGGTACAAGCCGGGCTCCAAGACGCAGATCAGCGGACAGGTCAACTGGCTCATGGATTGGTACACAGTCACCTATCCGCCCAATCCCGACGTCTCCAACCCCATGCACTGCCTGCCCGGCCAGTAGGCCGCCACGGCCGATCCACCGCGGTCAGCCGACCTAGACTCGCTGCTCGAGCTGCACGCTCGGCGACCGGCGCGCTCATCTCGACGGAGACGCCGACCTGCTCACGAGCGGGATGGCCGAGTTCGTCTGGGAGGCCAGTCGCGGCGACCTGAACCATCTCAGTCGCGATGAGATCCGTGAGCGTTTCGCGGCCTACTTCGCGACCGTTCGCTACAGCGCGTGGGACGACCGGCGGCCGCCGCACGTGTCGAGTTGCAGCTGACTGCCTTTCGGCATGGATGGCGGTCGAGATCGAGGCGTCACTCAGTGTCTCGTGACGCCGGCGCGGAACGCGAGGTGGGTTCTCGAGAGCAGCTGGATCTCGGTCTAGAGAAACGCGACGATCGCTGGCTCTCGTCGGCATCTCCTCGTCCGTGGTCGAGCGCCGGCTAGCTCTGCGACAATCCGCCTCCGCGACCGGCCATGCCAGGCCCGTGCGCCCCGAGGAGATTCCCAGCCGTGACTGACCCAGCGCCTTCTGTAGCGTCGCTCGACACGATCGTGTCGCTCGCCAAGCGACGCGGCTTCGTATTCCCCAGCAGCGAGATCTACGGCGGCATCAACGCCGTCTGGGACTACGGGCCGTTGGGTGTGGAGCTCAAGAACAACGTCAAGCGCGCCTGGTGGCGAGCGATGATCCAGGAACGCGACGACATCGTGGGTCTCGACGCGGGCATCCTGATGCATCCCCAGGTGTGGGTCACGTCGGGCCACGTCGAGTCCTTCAGCGATCCGCTGGTCGAGTGCGCCACGGACAAGATGCGCTTCCGCCTGGACGAGCTGCCCGGCACTGAAGGTCTGACTGAGACAGACAAGCGCGATCCGAACATCGTCGAGCGCCTGGGCCTCAAGTGCCCCGTCGACGGCGGCCCGTTGAGTCCGCCGCGCCAGTTCAACCTGATGTTCAAGACGTTCATGGGTCCGGTCGAGGAGAACGCAGCGGTCATTTATCTGCGACCAGAAACGGCCCAGGGCTCGTACGTCAACTTCAAGAACGTCCAGCAGTCGACGCGCAAGAAGCTGCCCTTTGGCATTGCCCAGGTCGGCAAGAGCTTCCGCAACGAGATCAGCCCGGGCAACTTCGTCTTCCGCATGCGCGAGTTCGAGCAGATGGAGATGCAGTACTTCGTCCCACCCGCGGACGCTGCGCGCATCTTCGAGGAGTGGCTGCCGCGGCGTTGGGCGTGGTACACGGCGTACGGCGTGACTGAGGAGCGCCTGCGCTTTCGTGAGCACGCGCCCGATGAGCTGGCGCACTACGCCAAGAAGGCGATCGATATCGAGTACCGCTTCCCGTTCGGCTGGAAGGAGCTCGAGGGCATCCACAATCGTGGCGACTGGGACCTGTCACGTCACCAGAAGGAGAGTGGCGAAAACCTCGAGTACTTCGATCCGGTAACGAATGAGAGCTTCATCCCGTGGATCGTCGAGACCGCTGGCGGTCCTGATCGCTCGTCGTTCACGTTCCTGATCGACTCGTATCGCGAGGAAGAGGTGCGCGGCGAGAAGCGCGTCTCACTGGCACTGCATCCGGAGCTTGCGCCGTACAAGGTCGCGGTGCTGCCGTTGTTGAAGAAGCGGCCTGAGATCGTCGAGCTGTGCCACAAGATCCTCGCCGACCTGCGCCGCGACGTGATGGCCGTGTATGACGACACGGCCTCGATCGGCAAGCTCTACCGGCGCCAGGACGAGATCGGCACGCCGTGGTGCGTCACGGTCGACGTGGACTCTCTCGACGACAACGAGGTGACGGTGCGCGATCGTGACTCGATGACCCAGGAGCGCGTGCCCGTTGAGGGCGTCAAGCGGCTGATCCTCGATCGACTCTCGGAGGCTCGCCCTGCGTTCAACTCCTGAAGTTAGCGCCCGCGCCCAGCGCGTGAGCCTCGCGCCCGCGCCTAGCGCGTGAGCGTGACGGTCAGCTTGGCCGCGTCGATGAACGGGAATTCGATCAGCAGCACGCCACCGACACCGGCAAACTCGCCCGTGCCGCCCGTGATTGCGTAGTGGTCGGGATCAACGCCGAGCGGCGTGATGCCGGCGAACGTGATCTGGCCGCGGCCCGGGATGCGGATGGAGCCGGAGCACTGGTCTGAATAGGCCGCGATGCACTGCGCGTCGATCGTGCCCAGGCGCATGCCGCCGTTGCTCAGGACGACGTCCTTGAATACGCCGTAGTCGCCGGGCGAGTCACCCTTGGGGGCGACGTCCACGAACGTGAAGCGTGGGCTGAACTGGTCGATCAGATGGAATGTCTTCCAGATCGGCCGACTCACGCCTGGCTCACTGCCGACGTCTGTTGCGACGACGTTAGTGCCACCCTTTGAGTTGGCAACGTGGTTCCAGCGGCTCGACGCACGCGAGGGTGCGGCCGTCGTGGTCGTCGCAGCCAGCACCGTCACCAGGGTCGCGACCGTCAGAATCGCGACGCTCACTCCGCGTCGCCGGGTAATCCGAGTCACGTTATGGACCTCCACCACCCCAAACCGCACCAGACCGACCGACTGTAGCCGGACGCCGATGCTAAACCTGTCGCAACACCCCACCTCCTACCCAGACCTGACTCTGTTGTCCGCGCGCACCACATCACGTGCTTCAGGCTGTCGGTGCGACCTCCGCCGGCAGCGCGCCGCTTAGGTAAGCGTCGATCGCCGCCGCGGCGCGCTTGCCGTCGCCCATGGCCAGGATGACCGTCGCGGCGCCACGGACGATGTCACCACCTGCGAAGACGCCCGGGATGGAGGTCATGCCCGCCCCGTCGGTCTCGATGTAGCCCCACTTGTTGACTGCCAATCCGGCGCTGCTCGTGGTCAGCAGCGGGTTCGAACGCGTGCCGATGGCAACCACGACCATCTCGCACGGGATCGTGAACTCCGAGCCCTCGATGGCCACGGGCCGTCGGCGGCCGGATTCGTCGGGCTCGCCAAGCTCCATGCGCTGGCAGCGCAGACCGGTCACCCAGCCGTTTTCACCGATGACCTCGATGGGCGCGACGAGGAGGTCGAAGCGGACGCCTTCCTGCTTGGCGTGGTGGACCTCTTCGCGTCGCGCGGGGAGCTCGTCCTCGCCGCGGCGGTAGACGATGATCGCGTCGTCGGCGCCCAGCCGTCGCGCGGTGCGCACTGCGTCCATGGCGACGTTGCCGCCGCCCACGACGGCCACACGCTGGCCCTTGAGCACCGGCGTGTCGCTGCTCGGGTCGGATGCGCCCATGAGGTTGACGCGCGTCAGATATTCGTTGGCCGAGTAGACGCCCTTGTAGTTCTCGCCGGGCACGTTCATGAACACCGGCAAGCCCGCGCCGACGGCGATGAACACCGCGTCGAACTGCTCGTGCAGCTCGTCGAGCGTGTACGTCTTGCCGATGATGGCATTGGGCTCGATCTTGACGCCCATGCCCACCAGCCGGTCGATCTCATCGCGGACGATGTCCTTGGGCAGTCGAAACTCCGGGATGCCGTAGATGAGCACGCCGCCCGGAGCGTGGAATGCCTCGAAGACGGTCACGTCGTGGCCGCGCTTGGCCAGCTCGCCGGCCGCGGTCAGCCCGGCCGGCCCGGAGCCGATGACCGCGACGGACTTTCCGGACGAAGTCGCGCTGCTTGCCGCGGGACCGTCGCGGTGCTGGTTGGCCCAGTCGGCCACGAAGCGCTCGAGATAGCCGATCGCCACGGGGTCGCCCTTCTTGCCGCGCAGGCACACGCCCTCGCACTGGGTCTCCTGCGGGCAGACTCGGCCGGTGACGCATGGCAGCGCGTTGTCATCGAGCAGCGAATCGGCGGCAGCGCGCATGTCGCCGCGGGCCATCAGGTCGATGAAGCGCGGGATGTTGACGCGGACCGGACAGCCGTCGATGCACGTCGGCTTCTTGCACATCAGGCAGCGCTCGGCCTCGAGCATGGCCAGCTTGTGCGTCATGCCCAGGTTGACCTCGCCGAAGTTGTGCGCGCGCTGATCGGCATCCTGCTCGGGCATGAGCTGGCGGATGATCGTCATCCGCTCCTTGGGATTGATCGGTGCCCGTTCGCCTACGGGATGTTCGAGTCGATCCTCAATCGGGACGTCGGACACGGGCGGGACGACCGTGTGGGCATGGGCTTCGGTTTCGTCCATCACGAGGCTCCCGCGGTCGCCGGCTGCGCGTCCGGCCTGATCACAGGCTCATCACGCCGCACGAGGCAATGACGCGAATCCAACGCTGCCTTCTCGAAGTCGCGGTATGTCCCGAGTCGGTCCGAGAGCTCGGCGAAATCGACCGCAAGTCCGTCAAACTCCGGTCCGTCCACGCACGCATAGAGCGTGTGGCCGCCGACACTCACACGGCATCCGCCACACATGCCCGTGCCGTCGACCATGATTGGGTTGAGCGACACGACCGTCGGGACACCGGCCGGCCGGGTCAGCTCGACGACGGCACGCATCATGGGCACGGGGCCTACGGCGAAGACCGTGTCAGGCCGCTCGTTTTCCAGCACCTCTGACAGCGCCTGGGTCACGAAGCCCGGCCGGCCGTACGAGCCGTCGTCGGTGCAGGTGATGACGCGGCCGGTGGCGCTCAGCTCCTCCTCGAGGATGACCCACTCGCGCGAGCGGCCGCCGATGATGCTCGTGACGGCTACGCCGCGTTCGTTGAGGCCCTGGGCGATGGGCAGGATCACGGCCGTGCCGACTCCGCCGCCGACGCACACCGCACTACCCGCCTCGAGCAGCTCAGTGGCGCGTCCGAGGGGGCCGGCCACGTCGCGGATGGCGCCGCCCACCTCGAGCGCGACAAGGTCCTCGGTCGTTTTGCCGATGGCCTGGATGATGAGAGTGATCGTGCCTGCGACGGGATCGGCGTCGGCGATTGTGAGCGGTATGCGCTCAGCCCCTTCGTCACCGCGAACGATGACGAACTGACCCGGTCTCCGGATCTGGGCGATGCGCGGCGCCTCCACGACGAGGCGCGTGACGTTGGGCGAAAGCTGTGCCTTCCCGACGATCGGGTACATCCTGTTTCTCCAATACGCAGCGAACATGCTCATGTTCGGCGGCGGAGAGCTATCTCAGAAGCAGCGTGGCGGCCCTAATAGACGGGCCGAATGTCACGTCCGCGAGCGGGAGTGGCGGCGCCAGCGCCGCGCGGCGCTAACCTGCAGCGGCGGGGAGCATGTCCGCGGCGGCGACTGTCTTGCCCTTGGGCCAGTACAGCTCCTTCTTGACGTGGAACTCCGGGAATCCCGCGCCCATGAGCAGCTCCTCGACGTTGAGGATCATGTCGGGGTTGCCGCAGATGTACACGACAGTCTCTTCCGGGCGCAGCTCCAGGTCGCGACACACGTCAAGCACGGTCGATTCGACGCGGCCCGTGCGGCCCTCCCAGCCCGCGTTCTTCGGGTCGGTGGCGCGCGAGATCGTGGGCACGTACGTGACCGGGTAGGTGCCGTCGCGTTGCCAGCCCTCGAGCAGGTCGCGGTAGCCCAGCTCGTCCACGTAAGAGGACCCGTTGAGCATCACCACCCGCCGCGGCGCGCCCTCGATCAGGTGCTGGCGCATCATCGCGATGAACGGCGCGATGCCCGTGCCGGTCGAGACGAACAGGTGCGTGCGCTTGTCCTCCGGCTCGAGCAGGAAACGACCCTTGGGCCCGATCATGCGCATGCCGTGGCCCACGGGCAGGCGCCAGAGGAGCGTGGTAAACCGCAGGATGGGCACGAGGCGGACGTAGAACTCGTAGCCCTCAGTGGCGGCGACCTCCGGCGGTGACGCGACCGAGTACGGCCGTTGCACGATCTTTTCGTCCGCGTACACCCCGATGGTCATGTACTGGCCCGGATCGAAGTGGGTCGGCTCGCCGTCGAACCTGACCCAGAAAGTGGCCAGATCGTCAGTGTGGTCGACGCGCTTGATCAAGCGCGCGTTGTACGTCTCGTGCTCGGGCGCGATGAGGCGCGCGTCTGCCGTCTGGTCGGTCATCCTGGGCGATGTTCTCCTGGCGCCGACGGTGCGCGGCGCGTCGCAACGATGGTAGCGGGCCACATGGCCCGTCAATGTAGGTCAGACGGATGCTGTTCCGCCGCGCGCGCGAGCGGAAAGTTGCGCAATGGTAAAAGCCGTAGTCGTCAACCACGATCCACGACTGGCGGAGCAACACGCGGAGGCACTGCGCGCCGGCGGTTATCAGGTCGAGATGTGCGGCGGGCCGGACCAGGATCCGTGCCCGGTGCTCGGCGGCCTGCCCTGTCCACTTGCCGATCGCGCTGACGTGCTCGTCTATGACGCCTGGGTCGTAGGTGGCGGAAACGCGGCGCGCGACCTCGTGGCGGAGGTGCGCGAGAGCTACCCGGACCTGCCCATCGTGCTCACATCGGTCGAGCCGGGCATCGATTGGGTTGAGGTGGAAGGTCCGCACCGGGTGACGCCGATCGCGGGCCAGCCATCACCCGACGAGCTGCGTGAGGCCGTAGGGATCGCCCTGTCAGACCAGGGGATGGCCGTCTAGCTCGAGCCCTTGTCCTGGTCGTCGCCCTCCGCGAGGTGGAGCCGATGCAGCACGCGGTGCAGGAAGGGCGCGAGCACAACACCTGCCACGACCAGGAAGAACACGCCCGAGAAGAGCGCGTAGACGCCCGCGAAGATCTTGGCGCCGTCGGTTGGCAGCGGATCGACGGGGCCCATGCCACCCAGGATCATCGACGCATTCAGGAATGCGTCGACCGGGCCAAGACCGGCCAGGCCCATGTACCCGACGACGCCGATGATCAACGGAATGAGGAGCAGGACGATCGCCAGCAGTCCGGTGCGGGCGATGCGGCGCAGGAACTCACGGAGCGGGATTACTGGTTCGTCATAGCGCTCGAACATCACGCGCCGATCTTGGCACGTCGGGCGCTGGCCGGAAGGGCCAAATGCACGGTGGCCGTAACGGGAGTGGGAGCGGCCTCCCCGCGTACAATCGGGCGCCTGAGAGAAAACAATCGCCGCGCATTGGTCCGGCGCGCCCCCAGCCACGCTCGAGGTTTCCGATGACACAGACTGCACCCCTGCCTGCCGAGCGCGCGCACCGCGCCGCCAAGCGCTACATCTACGCGTATGGCGCCGGTCACGCCGAGGGCGACGCCACGATGCGCGATCTGCTCGGTGGCAAGGGCGCCGGCTTGGCGGAGATGACCAACGCAGGTCTGCCCGTGCCGCCCGGCTTCACGATCACGACCGAGGCGTGCAACGACTACTTCGCTGCCGGCCAGAAGCTGCCCGAAGGGTTGTGGGACGACGTGCTGGCGGCCGTCAAGGAAGTCGAGCAGGAAACAGGCAAGGGCTTCGGCAACGCCGCGAATCCGTTGCTCGTCAGCGTCCGATCGGGGGCCAAGTTCTCCATGCCGGGCATGATGGACACCGTCCTCAACCTGGGCCTCAACGAGCAGACGCTGCACGGCCTGATCGCGCTGACCGGCAACGATCGATTCGGCTGGGATGCATATCGGCGCTTCATCCAGATGTTCGGGCGCATCGTCATGGACGTCGACGGTGAGAAGTTCGACCACGCCCTCGATGGTGCCAAGCAGCGCCGCGGCGTGACCCAGGACACGGATCTGGATGCCGCAGCGCTTCAGGAGCTCGTCGGGGAGTTTCTGAAGATCGTGCGCGAGTCGACGGGGACGGACTTCCCGACCGATCCACTGGCTCAGCTCGATCTGGCCATCAAGGCCGTCTTCGCGTCGTGGTTCGGCAAGCGCGCCCACGACTATCGCGAGTACAACAAGATCAGCCACAACCTGGGCACGGCCGTCAACGTCGTGACCATGGTCTTCGGCAACATGGGCGACGACTCCGGCACCGGCGTCGCGTTCACGCGCAATCCGAACACCGGCGAGAAGGTGCTCTTCGGCGAGTACCTGACCAACGCCCAGGGCGAGGACGTCGTGGCCGGCATCCGCACGCCACTGGCGATCAGCCAGATGCGCGATCAGATGCCCGCCATCTACGCTCAGTTCGACGAGATCGCGGGTCGCCTCGAGCGCCACTACCGCGACATGCAGGACCTCGAGTTCACCATCGAGCGTGGCCGCCTGTACATGCTCCAGACGCGTTCCGGCAAGCGCACCGCGACGGCCGCGGTGCAGATCGCTGCGGACATGGTCGAGGAAGGGATCATCACCGAGCGCGAAGCGCTGGGCCGCATCGAGCCGGCACATGTCGACCAGCTGCTGCGCGACCAGTTCGACTCGACCGCCAAGGCGTCCGCGCACGCGTCTCACGGCAGGGTCTCAACGCATCGCCGGGTGCGGCCGTGGGCAAGGCCGTGTTCAACGCCGATCGTGCGTTTGAGATGGCTCAGCAGGGTGAGAAGGTCATCCTCGTCCGCATCGAGACTTCGCCCGACGACTTCCACGGCATGGCCGCGGCGCAGGGCGTTCTGACCGCCCGCGGCGGAGCCACATCGCACGCTGCCGTCGTCGCACGCCAGATCGGCAAGCCGTGCGTCGCCGGCTGCGCCTCGTTGATCATCGACTACGGCACGAAGAGCGCGCGCGTTGACGGCCTGGGCTTCAGCGAAGGGGAGTGGATCTCGCTCGACGGCACGACCGGCGAGGTGTTTATCGGCGCGCTGCCAACGACCGCGGCACGCTTCGAGGATCAGGCCGAGCTCCAGAAGGTGCTCGAATGGGCCGACAGAGCCCGCCGCCTTGAGGTCTGGACCAACGCCGACAAGCCGGAAGAGGCCGCCATGGCCCGGCGCTACGGCGCGCAGGGCATCGGCCTGTGCCGGACGGAGCACATGTTCCGCGAGGGGGAGCGGCTGGACATCGTCCGTGACGCGATCCTCGTCGCCTTCCAGGCCACGCGGGCCAAGGAGAAGCTGGCCGCTGGTGGGACGCTCGCCGAGGACGACGCCGAAGCGGTGCAACGTTTCGACGAGGCAATGGGCAAACTCGAGAAGCTCCAGGAAGGCGACTTCTACGGCATCTTCGAGGCGATGGACGGCCTGCCGGTCGTCATCCGGTTGATCGATCCGCCGCTGCATGAGTTCCTGCCCAACCACTCAGAGGTGCTCGTCGACGTCACGACGATGCAGGTCAACGGCACGGATCCCAACGATCCGCATTTCGTCGAGGAGCGCGAGGTGCTGCGCGCCGTTGAGGCGCTGCGCGAGCAGAACCCGATGCTGGGTCTGCGCGGCATCCGACTCGGGCTGATGATCCCGGACCTCATCAAGATGCAGACGCGCGCGATCTTGAACGCCGCCATCAGGCGCAAGCAGGCCGGCGGCCATCCGCACGCGGAGATCATGATCCCGCTCGTGGGCCACGTGAACGAGCTCGCCGCGACGCGCGTGATCCTCGACAAGGAAGCGGCGGCAGTGCAGGCAGCGGCCGGCACGGACGTCGACTTCATGTTCGGGACGATGATCGAGATCCCGCGCGGGGCGCTGACCGCCGACCAGATCGCGCTGCATGCCGAGTTCTTCAGCTTCGGCACGAACGACCTGACGCAGATGACGTTCGGCTACTCGCGCGACGACGCGGAGGGCGGCTTCCTGCTCGCGTACGTCGAGCGCGGCATCCTGCCCACGAACCCGTTCCAGACTCTGGACGTGGAGGGTGTCGGCCAGCTCGTCCGCACTGCGGTCGAGAAGGGTCGTGCGGCCCGTCCGGGGCTCAAGATCGGCATCTGTGGCGAGCACGGCGGCGACCCTGCGTCGATCGCGTTCTTCAACGAGGTCGGCCTGGACTACGTCAGCTGCTCACCTTTCCGCGTGCCGGTGGCCCGGCTCGCCGCCGCGCAGGCAGCCATTGCGATGGGCGAGCGCGACAAGTAGTGGCGTTTCGTCGATTGCCACTGAGCGAAAGGTAAGGGTGCGACCCGCCAGGTTCGTTGCCTTAGTCGCCATTGGCATGGTGCTGCTTGCCTCGGCGCCCGTCCGTGCCGACGAGGTCAACGTGTACGCGTTCATTGGGCCCGGCAACCTCGCTCCGGCCCTGGCGAGCCTGGCGCCGCTGGTCTACGTGCCCAACGAGCACGGGCACTCTGTGACGGTCATCGACGCTCAAACGCTCAAGGTGATCAAGACGATCCGTGTCGGTAGCTATCCCCATCACGTGACGCCCGACTGGGACATGAGCCGGCTCTTCGTCAACAACATGAACTCCGGCTTGCTGACCGTGATCGATCCGTGGTCTGTGCACAAAGTTGGATCGATCAAGGTCGCGGCGCCGTACAACCTCTATTTCACGCCCGACGGCACAACCGCCATCGACATCGCTGAGCCATTGAACAAGATCGTCTTCTACGACCGTGTCACATGGACGAAGCTGGGCAGCCTGTCCATCCCGTCACGAGGCGTGGATCACGCAGACTTCTCCGCCGACGGCAGCTACTTCCTGGTCAGCACCGAGTACGGCGGCTGGGTGTACAAGATCTCTGTCGCAACTCGCCAGATCGTTGGCGCGCTGGACGTCGGCGGAAAACCGGTCGACGTCAAGCTGTCGGCCGATGGGGCCGTGTTCTACGTGGCCAACCAGGGTCGGAATGGCGTATCCGTCATCGATCCGGTCTCGATGACGGAGCTCGAGTTTCTGGCCACCGGTGCCGGCACGCACGGCATGGCGGTCGGTCGCGACGGCAAACAGCTATATGTGAGCAACAGGCGAGCAGGCACGATCAGCGTCATTGACTTCGCGACGCGCACCGTCGTCTCAACATGGAATGTGGCCGGTAGCCCGGACATGCTCAACGTCTCGATCGACGGAACCCAGCTGTGGGCATCCAATCGATGGAATGACAGCGTCAGCGTCATCGACACCTCTGACGGCCAAGTGATCGCGCTCATACCAGTCGGCAACGCGCCGCACGGACTGACCTACTTTCCGCAGCCCGGCCGTTACTCAATCGGACACAACGGCGTCTACCGCTAAGCCCCAGCTGGATCGCTCAATAAGCTCCGTGGCGGAGCATGTGGGCGAAGATGAGTTCCTTGTGGGTGGGTTCGGGGCCCTCGACGATGCCCACGTGGCGGGCGTCGCGGAGCAGCTTCTCGACCTGCGTCTGACCCGTATAGCCGCTGCTGCCCAGCATGCCTGACGCGGCGACCGTGACCGACATCGCCATCTGGCCGGAGAACAGCTTGGCGATGCTGGCTTCCTTGGTTGGATCCTGTCCTGAGTCGGCGCGCTGACATGAAGCCCAGACGAGCCCGCGCGCACTGGCGATCTCCATCTCCATCTGCGAGATCCGGAAGCGGTAGTCCTGGAGACGGTTGAGCTTGTCGCCGTAGATACGTCGCTTGCGGCCGTAGTCCATGACCAGGTCGCGTGCGCGACGAGCGATGCCCACGCCAAGGGCGGCGATGCCCGTCCTCGACAGCGACAGGCTGTTGGCCATCATCGGCAACCCGCGCCCCTCTTCGCCCAAGCGGTAGGCCAGGGGGACGTGGACGTCGTTCAACTCCATTGGTGAGACCGTCAGGGCGCGCAGGCCGAATGTGTTCCAACGCGGACCGATGACCAAGCCCGGCGCATTCGTGGGCACGAGGAACCAGCTCATCGTGTCGGTACCGCGGGTATCCGGCGCTCCGGTGCGCGCCACGACGATCACGTATTGGGCAATGCCCAGGTTGGTGCTGTAGGCCTTGCTGCCGTTGAGGACGTAGCCGCCGTCAGTCGCCGTCGCTCGTGTCTCGAGGGCCATCATGTCGCTACCAGCGTCCGCTTCCGATGCGGCGAACGAGGTCACGACCGGTCGGTCGTGGCACTCGGCCAGGAACTTGTCGCGCTCTCGCCCAGTGAGATAGCCGCCCACCAGGCGGTTGAAGAAAACGGGCAACATCAGATAGCTGGAGTAGGCCGCGCAGGCGTAACCGAGCTCCTCCGTCACCAGGCTGGCACATGTGGCGAAGTCCTCGAAATCGGGATCGAGGAATCTCTGGCCGACGCCGGTCGCGTGGAATCGCTCCGCCACCTCCGGTATCAGGCATCGATCTTCATCCGACTGGACCGCGATCGGCGCGATCTCAGATCGCGCAAATTCGGCCGCGGTTGTCGCCAGCTCGTGCTGTGCCGCTGTCAGGTTCCACGGATGCATCCGGCTATCTCCCACTCATACGGCCGCGGCCTTACCTTGGCGCGCGCCACAAACGAGCCCCGACCCTTGCGGGCCGGGGCTCGATCTTTCGTCCCGAGTGACGCGAAACTCGCGTCGCGAAGGAGTCAGAAGCTAGGCGCGGCGGCGGCTGAAGCAGTCGTCGCAGTAGACGGGCTTGCCGCTCGTGGGACGGAACGGCACCATTGCCGTTTTGCCACAGTTCGAGCATGTGGCTTCGAACATCTCGCGCGGACGGCGCTCGCGGTACCCACCGGAGCCACCGCTGCTGTAGCCGCCGCCACCCATCGACGAGTCACCGCTCGACATCTGGGCCTTCCTGGCAGCACGACAGTTGCGGCAGCGACGGGGATCGGAAAATCCCCTGTCGGTGTAGAACTGCTGTTCGCTCGCCGTGAAGACGAACTCCTGGCCGCAATCGGCGCAGGTCAGCGTTCGATCTGTCTGCAAAGAGAAACACTCCTTCTCGGGCCGGACTTCGCGACTTTTCTCGCGAAGATCCGTGAGAGGAGTGTCGTGGCATTCCGGCGATATGGGCGCCCGTATCGACGGGCTCGTTACCGCTCGATGTTAACCATCGAGTAGCGGCAGTGTGGCGGCATTTATGCAGGCGGTCAAGCACTCAATGCACCACATTTTCGGAAGCCGTTGCCAGCGAGCGGAAAGGGGCACCGCCGGTACACTCCCTCGGGCGTGGATGACGGGCAGCAGATCGACAAGAACGAGCAGGACGCTGCCGCGTCAGGCCAGGGCGCTGGCACGTCAGGCCAGGGCGCCGACGACCAGTGGGTGCCGCCGGAGCACGGCACTGAGAAGGGGGCGCTCCAGAAGCGCGTAGCGCGCGGCCTGACGTGGACGTTCATCGACACGTGGGGCAGCCAGTTCATCTCGCTGCTCATCTTCGCCATCCTGGCCCACCTGCTGACGCAGGTCGACTTCGGCCTGGTCGCCCTGGCGACCGTGTTCATCGCCTTCGCTCAGTTGTTCATCGACCAGGGTTTGGGCGACGCGCTCATCCAGCGCACGACCATCACGCGGCTCCAGATCGACACGGCCTTCTGGGTCGCCGTGGTGACGGGCGCGGGGATGACCGTGCTGGGCATTGCCCTCGCTGTCCCCATCGCTGTGCTGGTCAACGAGCCGGGACTAGCCCCGATCCTCGTCGTCCTCTCGTTCAACTTCATCGTCACGTCGCTGAGCAGCGTCCAGCTGGCACTGCTGCGCCGCGACATGCGCTTCAAGAGCCTCGCCCTGCGCCGGCTCGTGGCCGTCGCGGCGAGCGGCGTCATCGGTGTCGGTGCCGCGCTGTTCCTGAACTGGGGCGTGTGGTCGCTCGTGGCGCAGCAGATCTCGTACGGCATCGTATCCGTGTTCATGCTCTGGACCGTCAGCCCGTGGCGCCCGGGCTTCCAATGGTCGCGCGCGGACTTCCGCGTGCTGTTCGCCTTCGGCAGCAACGTCGTGGCCAGCGACGTGCTCAACTTCCTGAGTCGCAACTCGGACAACCTGCTCGTAGGCGCCGTCCTGGGCGCCGGGCCGCTTGGCCTGTATGCCGTCGGCTACAAGATCCTCGACACGACCCAGACCCTGCTCGTCAACGCCGCGCGCAAGCTCGCCTTTCCTGTGTTCTCGCGCATCCAGCACGATCGTGAGCGCACTAAGCGTGCTTACGGCCGCGTCAACCGCGCGGTGAGCGTCGTCATCCTGCCCGGCTACATCGGCTTATCGATCGTTGCCCAGGAGGCGATCGTCGTCCTGTTCGGCCAGAAATGGGCGCCCAGCGGACCGGTCGCCGCGACGCTTTATTTGATCGGGCCTGTGCTTACGTTGCAGGTCTTCAGTGGCGCCCTGCTCAACGCCGCCGGTTACCCGAACGTCGTCTTCCGCTTCAGGTTGGTCACGACGATCGTCCACATCGTGGGCTTCTTCATCGCGGTCTTGGTGTTCCAGAACATCGTGGCCGTTGCGGCCGCGTTCGTGATCGGCAGCTACCTGCTGCTGCCGTGGAACCTGTATCTCCAGCACAAGTACGCCGGGATCTCGATCTTCGACCATCTGTGGCAGCTGCGCTGGATCGCGGTATCAACCGCTCTGATGGCTGCCGCGGTGCTCGCTGTCCGCTCTGTGCTCGTTGGCCAGATCCACCCCCTCGTCCTGTTGCCCCTCTTGGTTCTGCTCGGCCTCGTTGTCTACCTGGCGGCGATGCTCCTCTTCGAACGCGCCCTGGTGCGCGAAGTGACCACCGTCGCGTTCGAAGCCATTCCCGGCGGTGACCGCATCGCGCGCCTGGCCGGGATCAACGTCGAGGAGCGGCGCGCGCGGCGCCGGGCCGTCAGGCAGGCACAGGTCGAGGCCGCGATCGCAGACTCCCGCGAGGTGGACACGGGCATGGACATCGCGGCCGATATGGGCGTCGACGAAGCTCGCACGTCCGACATCTAGCCGACCACCAACCACCGACGACCACCGACTGACACCGGACCCAGTCCAACGGACCTCAGAACCCTCGTCGCCACGGATGCTCTCGACGCCGAGCTGGCCGCGCTCGTCGTCGTCCTGGCCGAGCACGGCGTGCCTCTTGTCGTTGCGTCGCTGGATCGGCTCAATGCCGAGCAAGCTCGTCGAGGATTTGCCGACCACATCCGCGTCGATCAGCCGGCGCGCGACACGATCGCAGGCGGGGTCGTGCTCGCGGGCTCGCTCGAGGATGTCCTGCGCGTGCTCGGCGGTTCATCGGAGATCTCAGACGACACACGTGACCTGGGCGTCGTGCTCGTGTTCAAGGACGGTCGGTTGTCGGTGGCGCACTACGTGCGGCCGATCGAGCGCGACGCGGCCGGACATCTCCAGCATCGCCCGCCGGCGGTCTTATCGGCGCGCGACCGAACCTCCGGTGTCCTCGATCACTTCTACTGGGCGTTCACAGAGGAGCTCGCCACGCGCGCCGGGCATGACGCGCGAGCAGCTCGAGGATGATCGCGATGCCCGAGCGCGACAGCTGGCGCCGCAAAGCGAGTCCGGAGCCGCCGGACGCAATTGACGCGTCAGAGGCGGCTGGCAGCCAAGCGCGCCAGGTCCGTTTCGGAAGTCTGGGAGGTCGCTTGGCCTCCGAAGGCCACAACGTTCAGGGTCTCACCATCGACCGACGCCGTCAGTCCGTTCACTGGATCCCAATAGGCGCTCTGCCCGATATTCGGTACTTCCTGATCCCCGTTGTTGTGCAGTGACGTGAAAACTGACGATTTGTAGAGGGTCACTGTCAAGAAGTAGAGCCCATTGTTCGTGCCCGTCCACAGGCACGAACGGTCGTCGCCGGAGCTCGTATTCGTCGGCGCGTCGACCGCAGGCTGTTGCAACGCGGTGGCCACTTCGTCGGATGTCAGCAACGCACAAGGGTCGCCGTGAGTGCCGCCCGCAGCCGCACACGAGCCTGCAAGCATTGCCAGCGCGACCACGTGCCAGATTCTCATTGCCATGCCGAATGATGCCGCATCGAAGCGCACGAATCGAGGCATTGCGCGCGCAAGTAGTACGCTCGCGCCAGTGGCTGCGACGCCGAAGGAACAAGGCCGCCCGACGACCCTGGGAGAGCTGCGCGAGGCTGGCTACGCGACCCGGCCGGTCAAGGAAGAGATGCGTGCCAATCTGCTCGCGCGACTCGCGTCCGAGGAGCCGGTCTTTGGCGGGATCGTGGGCTACGACGACACCGTCCTGCCCGCGATTGAGAACGCCGTCCTGGCCGGCCAGGACATCTGCTTCCTGGGCGAACGCGGCCAGGCCAAGACGCGTCTCGCGCGATCGCTGGTCAATCTGCTCGACGAATTAATCCCCGTCGTTGCCGGTGGTGAGCTGAACGACGATCCGTTCGCGCCGATTTCGCCGTACGCCCGACAGCTCGTCGTCGCCGAGGGCGACCAGACGCCGATCGAGTGGCTGGCGCGCGACCGGCGCTACACGGAGAAGCTGGCCACTCCGGACATCACCATCGCCGACCTGATCGGTGAGGTGGACCCGATCAAGGTCGCTGAGGGTCGCTACCTGGCCGACGAGACGACCATCCACTACGGCCTCGTGCCGCGCGCCAATCGCGGCATTTTCGCGGTCAACGAGCTGCCCGATCTGGCCGAGCGCATCCAGGTCGGCCTGCTCAACATCCTCGAGGAGCGTGACGTCCAAGTCCGCGGCTACACGCTGCGACTGCCGCTCGACGTGTTCGTCGTCGCCAGCGCCAACCCCGAGGACTACACCAGCCGCGGCCGGATCATCACGCCGCTCAAGGACCGCCTGGGCTCGCAGATCCGGACGCACTACCCGCACACGATCGAGGACGAGATCCAGATCATGCTCCAGGAGCGCACCCCGCTGCGCGGGGAGGGGATCCCCAACCTGGTCGAGCCTGTCTTCATGCTCGAGCTGATCGCCGAGCTGTCGCAGCTTGCGCGCCGCTCGCCGGAGGTCAGCCAACGTTCCGGCGTGAGCGTGCGCGTCAGCATCGCCAACCTCGAGACGGTGTCAGCGAGTGCCGTCAAGCGCGCCGTGCGCCTGGGCGAGAAGGAAGCCGCGCCGCGCATCAGCGACCTGCCCGCGCTCGTCGCATCGACCGCCGGCAAGATCGAGCTCGAGACACTTTCAGACGAGATGCCCGAGGAACGCGTCGTCGACCGGCTCCTCGCGCGCGCCATCCACGATGTGTTTGCGCGTCTTCTCGACGTCCACGAGCTGGACGATCTGGTCGAGGCGTTCGAGGCCGGGCTCGTGCTCGAGACGGGCGACATGGTGCGCTCCGCCGACTACGTGCGCTGGATGCGCGAGGCACCCGGACTGGACGAGGCGGTGGCGCGCCTGGGCGGCAGCAACGGCTCCGCGGCCGTGACCGCGAGCGCGATCGAGTTCGTGCTCGAGGGCCTGCATCTCAATCGACGGCTGAACAAGGATCGATCCGGCGGCGGAGGCCGCTACCGCCGCTAGCCGCGATGGCAGCCGAGCAGGATCCGCAGCTCGAGCCACCCCGACGGACATCTGTCGGCCCCTATCGCTACGCGCGCTGGGATGGCCGTCAGCGGCTCGATGAGGTCAGCGCCGACGATCTACTGGCGGAGCTGTCGGACGACATCCTGGCTGAGTCGGACCTTTCGTCGGCGCTGGCCCGACTGCTGGCGCGGGGCATGCGCGGCGACCGTTCGGGGGAGCAGCGTTTCACCGGCCTGAACGAGCTTCTCCGTCGTCTGGCCGAGCAACGCGAGGACCTCCTCAGCCGCTACGACCTTGGCGACGTGCTCGCCGACGTGCGCCAGGAGCTGGACGACATCGTCAACAGCGAGCGACGCACGCTTGAACGCCAGATCGCGGGCGTGGCGCGCGACTCGGCCAAGACCAAGCAGCCCGTCGATCCGACGCTGCGCCAGCTCGCGTCGGACATGGCCGCCAAGCGCCAGGAGCAGCTCGAGCAGCTGCCCACGGACATCGGCGGCAGGATCCGGGCGCTGACGGACTACGACTTCATGGACCAGGACGCCCGTCAGCGCTTCGACGAGCTCCTCGAGCGACTGCGCAAGCAGGTGCTCGATGCCCAATTCGCGGGCTTGAGCGACGCGCTCAAGGGCATGACGCCGGACGATCTCTCGACCAACCGCGACATGGTCCGCGAGCTGAACGGGCTGCTCCAGGAGCGGCTGGCCGGCGGCGAACCGGACGTGTCCAACTTCCTGTCGCGCTACGGCAGCGCCTTCCCGGGCGCGCAGACGCTCGACGACATCATCGAGCAGCTCGCCGCGCGCATGTCCCAGATGCAGTCGCTGATGCAATCGATGAGCGCCGAGCAGCGCCAGGAGCTGCAGGACATGATGGACGCGCTGCTGCGCGATGACCGACTGCGCTGGGATCTGGCCCAGCTCGCCGCGACGCTCGATGCATTGCTGCCCGAGGGACTGGGCCAGCGCTACGACTTCCAGGGAGGCGAGCAGCTCTCTCTCCAAGGGGCACTCGCCCAGATGGGCCAGCTCAATCGGCTCGAGGAGCTGGCACGCCAGATGGACTCCATTGGTTCACCGGACGAGCTGGCCAACATCGACCCCGACGAGATCGCCCAGCTGCTCGACGCCGAGTCAGCGGCCGACCTGCGCCGGCTCCAGGAGCTGGCGCGGAAGCTCGAGGAAGCCGGCTATGCAGAGCGCAGTGGCAAACGACTCGAGCTGACGCCGCGCGGCGCCCGACGGCTGGGCCAGGGCGTCCTCGACGAGCTGTTCGGGAAGCTCCGCCGCGACGTCTTCGGAGGTCACCAGAACCGAGCGTCGGGCGCTGTCGGTGAGCGCGATGTCGGCAGCCGCGCGTACGAGTTCGGTCGGCCGTTCGATCTCAACCTGCCGCGCACCTTGGCCAACGCCCTTACCCGGCCGCAGCCCGGGCCGGGCATCCAGCTGACGCCGGCCGACTTCGAGATCCACGAGACGGAGGACTCGGCGCGGGCCGCGACCGTGCTGCTCGTCGATATGAGCCGCTCGATGCTGCTGCGCGGCTGTTACCTGGCAGCCAAGAAGGTCGCGCTCGCGCTCGACATGCTCATCCGCACCAAGTATCCGCACGATGAGCTGCATGTCGTCGGCTTTGCCTACTACGCGCGTGAGATCGCGCCGACGGCTCTCGCCACGCTGTCGTGGCACGGCTACGAATACGGCACGAACCTGCAGCACGGCCTGCTGCTGGGTCGGCAGATGCTGGGCCGCAGCCACGCGGCGAACAAGTCGATCGTGATCGTCACGGACGGCGAGCCCACCGCGCACTTCGAGAACGGCCAGGTCGAGTTCAGCTACCCGCCTACGCGCCAGACCATCCGCGAGACGCTCAAGGAAGTCGGCCGCTGCACGCGCGCCGGCATCACCATCAACACGTTCATGCTCGAGCAGTCACGGCCGCTGGCAGAGTTCGTCGACCGCATGACGCGCATGAACCGCGGCCGTGCCTTCTACGCTGATCCGGACGAGCTGGGCGAGTACGTGCTCGTCGACTACGTCAACCGCCGCCAGCGCCGCGACTGACCGCACAGCCGCCGGCTACGGCGGGGATGACGTGAACTACTGACCCATCCAGCAGCGGCGCAGCAAGGTCACGCTCGCGCTCGCCGTCGATGAATACGTTGATGTGCTCGCGGATCCGCGGGCCAGGCTCGAGCAGCCGGTCGGCGATGCCCGGCCAACGCGCGTCGAGGTTGCTCACGAGCTGACCCAGCGTCGCAGCCTCAACGGTCAGATGGCGTGGCGGCGGATCGCGAAAGAGTGTTACCAGTGAGCGCGGCAGATAGACCTTGGCCACGCCTGTCAGCCGTCGACGACGGCCGCCTCGACCGACCAGACATCGGGCAGGAAGTCGGCCAGCAGCTGCCAGTGATCGCCCTCGTCGTTGCTGCCGAAGACCTGGCCGGTGCTGGTGCCGAAGTAGACGCCGGCCGGATCGAGCCGGTCGACGCCCATCGCCTCGCGTAACACGGTGACGTATGCGTTCTGCCCCGGCAGGCCGGTGTCGAGCTGCTCCCATGAGTCGCCGCGGTCGCGGCTGCGCCACACCGCGGCGTGGCCGTCGATCATGTGCCGGCCCGCCTCGGGGCCGGTGTGCGGGATCACCCACAGCGTGTCGGGCGCGTGTGGGCTGACGCCCATCGGGAAGCCGAAGTCGGAAGGCAGGTTGTTCGTGATCTCCGTCCACGAAGCGCCGCCGTCGTCCGATCGGTAGACGCCGCAATGGTTCTGCTGGATCAAGCGCTCGGGATCGGTCGGATCGACCAGCAGCTTGTGGACGCACTGGCCGTATTCAGGCGCGGGACCAGGGTAGAAATCCGCGCGCACGCCCTTGTTGCGCGTCTGCCACGTCGTGCCGCCGTCGCTCGTCTCGAACGTCCCGACCGATGAGATGCCGACCCACATGTGATCCGGGTTGCTCGGATCAAGCGCGATCGAGTGCAGGATCAGGCCGCCGGCGCCCGGCTGCCATTCCGGCCGGCTGGGGTGCTCACGCAGACCCGCGACGTGGGTCCAGTTTTCGCCGCGGTCAGTCGAACGGAACAGGCCCGCTGGCTCGACTCCTGCGTACAGCGTCTTGCCGTCCGCGCTCGGCGTGACGTTCCAGATCGTCGTGATCTTGGGTTCGTCGTCGCCGTACGTCAGGCCGGCGCTGGACTGCGACCAGGTAGCGCCGTCGTCGTCGCTGCGGAATACGCTCGGGCCGTACCAGGCGTTGCCGCCCGCTGCGTAGAGCGTGCCGTCAGCGGCGCGGACGAAGTGGTGAATGGGCCACTTATCGCAGAACGGGCCACGGACGCGCCATTCGCCCCGGGCCGCGTCGCTGTCGAGGATGAAGGACCCCTTCTTGGTGCCGATCAGGAGTTCAGTTCGCTCGCTCACCGCGACACTTTAGCCGAGCGCGCGCGAGGCTCCAACCTACACGGCGCGCTACATTGCAGGCGCGCCTACCATCGGCTGGTTGGCGCTGCAGCCGAGCAAACGCCGCAGGCGCCTCGACTCGGCCTTTACAGGCCAGATGTCCCTTTCGAGCCGGACCGTGGGTCGCGCAACATCTGCTCGACGCCATAACCCAGACCAGTAACACACGCCGCCCAACAACGAAACAGGAGAACTTCGCGATGGCTTACCCCACGCCGGCAGGCTCGGTGACCGAGTTGATGGCCGCTCTCGATGGCATCGCTCACGTCGACGGCGACCGGCTCGTGATCGACGACGAGCAGCGTTTCCGCGACGAGGGCGTCCGCGCGGCCGTCTGGTCGGCCACTTTCAGCATGGACAAGGATGTCATCGACGTCGGTCGCTGGATCGTGTGGGAAGCGTCACAGGATCTGGGCGCGCGCTCGGCGAGCATCCACGAGCTGTACATGGCTCGCGGCCGCGGCGAGATCCACGGCTTCACTGTTCCGGCCTGCAATCTGCGCACACAGGTTTTCGACATGGCCATCGCCATGTGTCGCGCGGCGGAGGCGACTGACGTTGGCACGCTGATCTTCGAGCTCGCCCGGAGCGAGCAGGAGTACACGTTCCAGCGACCGGGCGAGTACATCACCAGCGTCCTGGCCGGCTGCATCGCCGCCGGCTGGCGCGGCCCGGTCTTCGTCCAGGGCGACCACTACCAATTCAACGCTGCCAAGTACGCGGCCGACGCGGACGCGACCACGGAGGCCATCCGCAAGGCAACGCGCGATGCGCTCGCGGCGGGCTACGGCAACATCGACGTCGACTCCTCGACGCTCGTCGATCTGGCCCGGCCCACGGTCGATGACCAGCAGCGCACGAACTACGAGCGTGCGGCAGAGATCTCCGCGCTGATCCGCGAGTTCCAGACGACGGACCTGATGGTCAGCATCGGCGGTGAGATCGGCGAGGTCGGCAAGCAGAACTCGACAGAGGAGGAGCTGCGCGCGTATCTCGACGGCTACTACCGCGAGCTCGAGCGCCGCGCCGGACCGGGCGTTCCGGGCATCTCCAAGGTCAGCGTCCAGACGGGCACCAGCCACGGCGGCGTGCCCCTGCCCGACGGCGGCGTGGCGGAGGTCAAGCTCGACTTTGGCACGCTCGAACGGCTCGGCGAGGTGGCCCGCTCATATGGGCTTGCCGGCGCCGTCCAGCACGGCGCCTCGACGTTGCCCGACGAGCTGTTTCATCGCTTTCCCGCGGTTGAGACCGCCGAGATCCACCTCGCGACCGGCTTCCAGAACGCGCTCTACGAGCACCCGGCATTCCCACGCGACCTGCTCGCCGAGATCGAGTCGTGGTGCTTCAGCAACGCGCTCGACGAGCGCAAGCCAAGCGATGACGACATCCAGTTCATCTACAAGACGCGCAAGAAGGCCCTCGGCCCGTACAAGCGCCAGCTTTGGGAGCTGCCGACCAAGGACGAGATCCTGGCCGACCAGCACAAGAAGCTGGCCTTCCTGTTCGACCAGCTCAAGGTGGCCGGCACCAAGGAGTACGTGGCCAAGTACGTTGTCTCGATCGAGCGTCACCACCCGGTGCCTGAAGCGCTCGCCGCGGCAGGCGCTCTGAAGGGCTAAACGACCGACTCTGGCTAGACTGGTCTCGACACCCACCCTCGACTCCCAGAAAGGGGTAACTTCGCGTGGCCGACGCGCGCCCATCCGCGGCCCCGGGCCAGCTCGGGCTGGTCCAATCATTCGTCAATAGCCTTGATCTCCAGTCCGGTCGCGACGAGCTCGCGGATCGGGCATCTGCCAGCTCGTGGCTCGTCACGCACAAGCTCGCTTCGCCGGGCACCGATTACGCGGACGACGATCTGCGCCAGCTGCGCGACGTCCGCCACGCGCTCCAGGAGCTCGTCGCCGCAAACGCCGGCGCGGACGTGCCGCGCCGCGCTGTGACGACGCTCAACGAATCAGCCCGTCGCGTCCGCCTCGGCGTACGACTCCACCCCGTCGACGGCTACCGGCTCGTCGCTGAGGGTGTCGGCGTGGATCGGCCGATCGGCGAGCTGCTCATGAGCGTCACAGGGGCCATGACCGTGGGCAACTGGAACCGGCTCAAAGTGTGCGCCAACGACGCGTGCCAGCGCACCTTCTATGACTCGTCGCGCAACCGCTCCGGGCGCTGGTGCTCGATGGCGACGTGCGGCAACCGGATGAAGGGCCGCGCCTACCGGCAGCGCCACGGCAGCGGCGCCGGCGACCAGGTCCGTGGCCGGCAGGCCGTCCGCGCGGAGGCCGCGAGCTAGCGCTCGGTACCACCAACATGCTGACTGAGACGCAGATCTACGACGCGCTCAAGAACGTCCAGGAACCGGAGCTGGGCCGCGACATCGTGACGCTCAACATGGTCAAGGACGTTGTCATCAGTGACGCTGACGTGTCGCTCAAGATTGAGCTGACCACGCCGGCGTGTCCCTTGAAGGACGAGATCGAGCGCAACGTGCACGCCGCCCTGGGGGCGCTGGGCGCGCGGGAAGTGACCGTGACCTGGGGCGCAATGGTTCGGCGCGCCCAGCCCGTCCAGGCACAGCAGCTGCTGCCCGGCGTCAAGAACATCATTGCCGTCGCCTCCGGCAAGGGCGGCGTGGGCAAGTCGACCGTGTCGGCCAACCTGGCCGTGGCGCTGGCCATGGAAGGCGCTTCTGTGGGGCTGCTGGATGCTGACATCACCGGCCCGAACATCCCGCTCATGCTCGGCGTCGAGGGTGCGCCAGTGGCCTCGCCGGAGGGCAAGATCACGCCACTCGAGCGCTACGGCGTGAAGATCATCTCGATCCAGTTCTTCGTGCCTGAAGGGCAGCCCATCGTGTGGCGCGGCCCGCTCATCGGCGGTGCCATCCAGCAGTTCCTGCGCGACGTCGACTGGGGTGAGCTGGACTACCTGGTCATCGACCTTCCGCCGGGCACATCAGACGCGCAGCTGACGCTGGCCCAGGCAGTGCCCATCTCGGGAGCGCTGCTGGTCACGACACCGCAGGATGTCGCGGTGCTCGACGTTGCCAAGGCACTGGCCATGTTCCGGCGCATGAGCGTGCCGGTCATGGGCCTGGTCGAGAACATGAGCACGTTCGTGTGCCCGCACTGCGGCGAGGTGACGGAGATCTTCGGCCGTGGCGGTGGCGAGCGCTTCGCGCAGCGCAACGAGATCGAGTACTTCGGCGGCATCCCGCTCGACGTGAAGGTGCGTCAGGGCGGCGACGCCGGCGTACCAGCAGTCGCTCAGCGCGAGCCAGGTGCTGGTGCAGAGGTGATGCGCACGCTGGCGCGGACTGTCGCGGCACGCATGAGCGTGCGCGCGGCTCAACAGGCGCCGGCGATCACTATTTCCTGACCGGGACTTAAACGAGCGCGACGGTCCGCCACGCCTGCGGGTCTGTGGTGAGCTGCGCGGCCAGCTCCGTGGCTCTGCGCGAGCGCGCGACATCGCCTTTGCGGTCGTGGATCTGGGCCGCCTCGGCGAGCCGCGCCACGGCAATCGGCGTGTCGCCCGTCGCCGCGGCTACGCACGCGTCGGCAGCTGCGACGATGCCGTGCAAATAGAGGAGCTCGGTCCCGTCGACCAGCTTGACCGTGGCACCGATGAGTGTCCGTGCCTCGTCCGCGTGTCCGGAGATGACCGCGAGGCGCGACTTGAGCACGGCGGCGCGGGTGCGAGCGTCAAAGTCGGTCGCGACCGACGACGTTTCAGCGACTGTCAGCCAATGTTCGGCCCGGGCGGTATTGCCCCGCGCCAGCTCGATCTCGCCCAGAACGCACGCTGCTGACGACAGCCACGCTTGAGCCTCAAGGCTTAACAAAAGGTCACAGCCCAGTTGCGCCTCCGCGTACGCGGCGTCCAGATCACCCGACAGCGCGTGCACCACGGCCAGGGTTTGGCCGCGGTACAGGCCTTCCGCAAGTCTGTCATCCAGGTCGGCCGCGATGCTCAGTGCTCGCTCCTCGTGCTGGATCGCCTCCTGGCTTCGGTCGGCCATGGCGAGCAGGAGCGCGTACGTGTCGAGCGTCGAAGCAGTCACGTTCGGCTCGTTCGGCTGCCCAAGTACCTGCTCGCACCGTCCCAGCACAAGCTGCACCGGAGTCGTGCCGAGCAGCTCGTTGAGCAAGAGCCTCGAGAGTGCTTCGCCGCGGAGCCGTCCCAGGTCGCCGCGCGCTGCCTTCTCCAGCGCGGAGCTGAAGGCCTGGGCGGCGTCGGAGTTGCGGCCCTCCAGCTCCGCGACGGCGCCTTCGGCCATGTCCAGCAGCGCAATCACGTGGTCGTCCTGCGTTGCCTCGGTCCGGGCGCGCAAGTCCTTGATCTGGAGCGCCGCGCCCTGACTGTCAAGCTGCGCAGTCTGGAGGCCTATCAGCAGTACCTCGATTCGCGCCCGAAGTTCGATTGCCTCGCTACGTCCGGCAGAGCTGAGCACAGACGCCAGCGTCTCCCGCGCCGACTTGAACTCGCCCATCGAGCGACGCACGTTGGCAAGAGCCACGAGCATCTCCGGGCGCGCCGGATTGCCTGCAGGCGTAAGGGCGATGGAGCGCGCCAGCAGCTTGCCCGCGGCATGTAGGTCGCCTCGCGCTGTGGCTCGCTGGCCGGCCGTGCGCAGGTATCCGGCTGCCTCGAGCGCAAGCTCCCCAAGACCCGCGGCATCTGCGTCGAGCGCCGCGCGATAGTCATACGCCGCTGCCAGGTGGTAGCCGATGATCTCTGCGTACTCGTCGAGGCGAGCACCCGACGCTCGCCTCAGCCAGGCGGCACACGCTGTGTGCAGCTCCGCCCGTTCGGACTTCGGGAGCGACGCATAGGCGGCGTCGCGGACGAGTAGATGCTTGAAACGAAACGCGTCTCCACCTGAGATCTGTGCTCGGTCCGGCTGGATCAGCTCGCGGCGTACGAGAGAGCGCAGGCTCGTCCCGAGCGCCGCTCGATCAACATCCGGAAGCAGCTCGAGCAGCGCGTCTGCTTCGAAGCTGCCCCCAAGGACCGCGGCGCGCTCGAGGACGTCCCGCTCTTCTTGCGGAAGCCGTTCGATGCGCGCGCCAAGCAATGCCCGGATGGTCGCCGGTATCTCGACCACTTCAGCACTGCCGTTGAAAGCCCAGGCGCCATCGACCAGGCGCAATGCCTGCGAATCGCGCAGTCCGCCGACGATCTCCTGCACGAAGAGCGGATTGCCATCTGCCGTGGCGCAGATCCGCTCAGCGAGCTCAGCGGGTATCGCGCTGCCGCCGGGTTGGGCGTGGACGAGCTCGAGCGCAGATGTGCTGACGAGCGGCTCGAGCCGGATTACGTCGGCGTTGTCGCGGTTGCTGCCCCAGCCCGGCCGTCGCTCGAGCAGCTCAGGACGAGTCGTGGCGACGATCAGCGAGGGCGCGTCCGAGGCGAGATCGACGACGTACTCGATCAGGTCGAGCAGCGTGTCCTCCGCCCACTCGAGATCCTCGATCAGGATCAGCGTGGGCTGGCCGCGGGCGAGCTCCTCGAACAGGCGGCGCATTGCCCAAAACACCTCGGATTGAGGCGCCTCAGCCTGTCCCAGGCCGATAGCCGTCGAGACGATCGCTGCCAGCATCGGACCGTCCGCGTTCGCTGCCAGCAGCTCGGCAACATGTGCCTGGGCGGTTTCGACGCTGTCAGCATCCGTCACGCCCGCGAGTGACAGCACCATCTCGCGGATGGGCCAGTAGGTGATGCCCTCACCGTATGACAGGCAGCGACCGGAGACGAGGCGGCCGTCGATGGCATCCGCGAGAGCAAACGCCAGCCGGCTCTTGCCCATCCCCGCCGGCCCCACGATGGTCACCAGGTGAGGGGAGCGCTCAGCAACGACGCCCTGCCAGCGGTCGCGGAGCTGGCCGAGTTGAGCGTCCCTTCCAACGAGGGGCGTCGTTGTAGACGGCCGCGTCTCTGTCTCGCGCAGCGCAACGAACACCATCGCGGTGGCCTCCGGCCCCAAGCCACTGACCGCTCGAGTCTGAGCCTCGACCTCGTCGCGCACGAGGCGGTAGGTACTGTCGGCCAGCAGAATCTCTCCCGCAGTCGCGCTGTGTTCGAGGCGCGCCGCCACGTTCACGGGCTCGCCCGTGACGAGGCTTCGTGACGCGGATTCACCGGCCAGTACCTCGCCGGTCGCAATGCCGATCCCGCCCGCGCCACCGATCAGCTCGTGCGCCGCGCGGACGGCGCGCAGGGCGTCGTCTTCATGCAGCTGCGGTACGCCAAAAATCGCGCTCGCAGATTCGCCGATGACCGTGTCAACCGTTCCCCCGTGCCTGGCCACGACCGAGCGAACGTGCGCTTCGCCTCGGGCCAGTCTGGCCAGGATCGCCTCCGGATCCGCGCTCGAGGCGGCGGTGTCAGCCACCAGGCCGACGGACATCACCGTCACGGTCTTGCGCGCGCGCCCGGATCCGACGCTCGTGGCCATCTCAGGTGGCCGGCCGGCAGGGACCGTCATGCTGACCGTTGTGGCGAGGGCGTCCCGGGCTGCCGCGGCGAGCTCCGACGCCGCGCCGTAGCGCCCTTCCGGACTGACGGCCATCGCCTTGGCGACCACGGCGTCCATCGCTACGGGCACCTCTGGGTTGAGGGCGCTGGGTGCGCGTGGCGGCGTGTACAGATGGGCATACATGAGCCCGGCGTCCGCATCCGCTTCAAACGGTGGCCGTGCCGTCAGGCATGAAAAGAGGACCTCGCCCAGCGCATAGATGTCTGTCTGGGCCGATATTGGGCCGCTCTGAATCTGCTCGGGCGCCGCGTATTCAAGCGAGCCAAGGAACTGGCCCGTTCGCGTTGGCCCACCCGGGATGACCGTGCGGGCAAGGCCGAAATCAACCAGGTAGACGTGATCGCCACCCGAGGTAGCGCTGGCAACGAGGATGTTGGCCGGCTTGATGTCGCGATGGACCAGGCCTGCAGCATGAGCCGCGTCCACGGCACTCGCGAGCTGCTCGAGGATGGCGACCGCTCGGTGCGCCGGCAGTGGCCCGTGACGTTTGAGGAGCGTGAACAGGTCAAAGCCGGCGACGTAGCGCATCGCCAGAAACAACTGGCCGTCGCGCTCGCCGGCCTCATAGATCGGCACGACGTGGGGCTCTTCGAGCGACGCAGCAATGCGCGCCTCCGTGTCGAAGCGCGCACGAAAGCCTTCGTCGTTGGCCAGCTCCGGCGCCAGCAGCTTCAGCGCCACGCGTCGGTCGAGCCTGTCGTCGCGCGCGAGATATACGACCCCCATGCCGCCACGGCCGATGACGGACTCGATCACGTACCGGTCGAAATGATCTCCCGCGTGGAGCTCCACCTTGGGATTATCACGACCACCCGAGCATCTGGAACGTGCATTTCAGCGCCAGCGGCATTGCTGATGGTCCGCGACCGCGTAGGGCGGAAGGTCGTCAGATGGCGTCGTCTCCATCTCCAGAAGAATCGCTCGGCTGCGCCGCGCGGAACGCGTCCAGCGACGGCCACTGCGCGCCACAGCTGGCGCACCCGATCGCCGGCGGCTGGTCCGGTTTGACGTCGCCAAAGCCCAGCATGTCGTCGTACTGCCGAGCCCCCGTGACGTCGACTGCGGGGAAGTAGAGCAGGTGCAAAGCGTGCTCGCCGCACACGGGACACGCCTCGGCTGAGCGCTCCGTTGGTGCCAGCTCCGGCTCGGTCACTTGGCCTCCTCCGCGCGCAATGTCTCCCACAGTGCTGCGGCCGCCGCGAGCGCAGCGCGGCGGCGGCCCTCGTCACCGGCCAGAAACGCGGTCCGCTGCAAGTCCGTCGTGCCCGTCTCTGACGCAGATCGAGATGCGCACGTGCGTGTCGCGCGTCTGGCGGACGTGCACGGCAAGGCCGATATCGGCATGGCCGAAGTCGCGCACTCGGTCGGCGTAGTGGCCCAGATTGGTCGAGGCGTGCGCGACGTCGTGCTCGTCACGCAACAGCTCGGCGAAGCGCACGAACGGCGCGTTACCCAGCAGCGCCGCGACCTGGCCGGCCGTGCCCAGCTCGACGATCGACAGCGAGCGGGGGCCGATTGCCGTTGCCAGCGCATCGGACCATGTCTCGTCACCTTCGGCGAAGACGTACCGACCGATCTTTTCGCGTAGCAAGCCGACCGTTCGGTCGACGATCTCCGCGGCGGTCGTGTCGGCCGTCTGATTGTGCGGAGACGACGACGTCAACCGCGTCGGCGCGGGCGTAGGTCGCGACCTGTGGGTTCGGCAGTGCGCAAAGCCTCCTCGCCGATCAATGCGACCAGCGCCGACTCGCCGATGCCGGTCAGGCGCAGCGTGTGCGTGGCCCAATCCACGCCGAGGGCGCCGGCCTGGAGTCGGGGGAGTGCCTGCTCGCGCCACATCGGCCACATCTCACGTGGCGGACCGGGCAACGCGATCACGATCCTCCCATCGGGCCGATCGACCCACCACCCCGGGGCGGAGCCGTGCGCGTTGTGCAGCGCGCTGGCGCCGTCGATCAGCCACGACTGCTTGCGGTTGGCGTCCGGCATCGGGGCGCCGCGGCGCGTGAACATCTCCTCGAGCCACGCGAGCAGCGCCGGGTCCTCATGGACGTCGACATCGCACGCGGCCGCGATCGCCTCACGGGTCAGGTCGTCCGGAGTAGGCCCAAGGCCGCCTGTTGAAACGACCAGGTCCACGTCGGCGAGCGCTTCGCGGAACGCCTGCGCTGACGCGTAGCAGGTCGTCGGGGAGTGCCGTGCTCGCCACCACCTTGACGCCCAGGCCGGTCAGCTCGCGAGCGAGGTCGCCACTGTTCGTATCGCGCGTCACGCCTGTTGTCAGCTCCGTCCCAACGGCAAGGAAACGTGCGGTCGTGATCAGTCGCTGGGCCACGCCCTCAGGCTAGCGGAGAGTGGCGCTCGTGCCTTGACTAGCGCCGTCAAATCTGTTAGCAATCTCATACCGAGAGTGCTAACGGCACGGGGCCACTTTTTCGCCCTGCCGGCGCCCCAGATCGCGAGAGGAATCCGACCAGACATGTCCAAGCTGATCAACTACGACGAAGACGCTCGCGCGTCGCTGAAGCGCGGCATGGACGCGCTTGCTGACGCGGTCAAGACGACTCTCGGGCCCAAGGGCCGCAACGTCGCGCTCGACAAGAAGTACGGCGCGCCGACCGTGACCCACGACGGTGTCACCGTGGCCCGCGAAATTGAGCTCGAAGATCCGTTCGAGAACATGGGCGCGCAGCTGCTCAAGGAAGCCGCGACCAAGACCGAGGACGTCGCCGGCGACGGCACCACGACCGCGACCGTGCTCGCCCAGGCGATCGTGACCGAGGGTCTCAAGAACGTCGCCAGTGGCGCCAACCCGATGCAGATGAAGCTGGGCATCGACAAGGCCGCTGCAGACCGTGGCCAAGGCCATCAAGGCTGCCGCGCAGCCGGTCAAGGGCCGCGACGAGATCGCCCAGGTCGCGACCGTCAGCGCCGCGGACCCGGCCATCGGCGATCTCATCGCCGAGGTCATGGACAAGGTCGGCAAGGACGGCGTGATCACCGTCGAAGAGTCGCGCACGATGCAGTTCGAGACCGAGTACGTCGAGGGCATGCAGTTCGACCGCGGCTACACGAGTGCCTACTTCGTGACCGACACGAACCGCATGGAAGCGGTCCTCGAGGACCCCGACATCCTGATCACCGACAAGAAGATCAGCGCCATCGCGGACATCCTGCCCGCGCTCGAGAAGCTGCTCCAGGCGGGTCGCAAGGACCTGCTCATCATCGCCGAGGACGTCGATGGCGAGGCGCTTTCGACGCTCGTCGTCAACAAGCTGCGCGGCGTGCTCAACGTGCTCGCCGTCAAGGCGCCGGGCTTCGGCGATCGCCGCAAGGAGATGCTGCGCGACATCGCCATCCTGACCGGTGGCACGGTCATCAGCGAGGAAGTCGGGCGCAAGCTCGACTCCGTCGAGCTCGAGGACCTGGGTCACGCCCGGCGCGTCGTCGCCAACAAGGACAACACCACGCTCATCGAGGGCCGCGGCTCCGAATCGGAGATCCAGGGCCGCATCAAGCAGATCAAGGCCCAGATCGAGGACACGACCTCCGACTACGACAAGGAGAAGCTCCAGGAGCGGATGGCCAAGCTGTCCGGTGGCGTCGCGATCATCAAGGTCGGCGCCGGCACGGAGACGGAGCTCAAGGAGAAGAAGCACCGCGTCGAGGACGCGCTGAGCGCGACGCGGTCGGCGGTCGAAGAGGGCATCGTGCCCGGCGGCGGCGTCGCGCTGATCAACGCCCAGGCGTCGCTCGACTAGCTCAAGCTCGAGGGCGACGCCCAGATCGGCGTGCGCATCGTGCGCGCGGCGCTCGAGGAGCCGCTGCGTCAGCTCGCGGAGAACGCCGGTCTGCACGGCTCGGTCGTGCTCGACAACGTGCGTCGCGCGCAGACAGAGAAGAAGAGCAAGACGATCGGCTACGACGTCCTCAAGGACGCCTACGTCGGACATGCTCGAGGCGGGCATCGTCGATCCGGCCAAGGTCACGCGCTCGGCAGTCGAGAACGCGGCTTCGATCGGCGGCATGGTGCTCACGACAGAGGTCATGGTCACCGACAAGCCCGAGCCCAAGTCGGCAATGCCGGCCATGCCCCCGGGCGGGATGGGCGACTTCTAGCCGCTCACCTCCCGGTTCCAGAAACTCGACGAGAGCCGCCGGTCGCAAGCCGGCGGCTCTTCTCTTTCTGCGCGTCAGTCGTAGATAGTCGAACTCGAGCATCAGGCAGCCGGTCCGCGTCGTGAACGGACCGTGCAGCGCGCCCGGCGGTCGGCCCGCAAAGGTGTACGCGTGGAACGCCTCGCCGCCGTTGCCGCTCTCGTCGCAGCCGACGACAAGGTCGCCCTCGAGCACGAGGATCTCCTCGTGGTAGTCGTGCTCGACCGGCATGTCCAGCAACGTCCCGGGCGCCCAGCGCGCGAGGCGCGTGCGCGAGCCAGAGCGCGTGCCGGGTCGAGGTTGTCCGATAGGACGAGCTCGCTGATGCTGCCTTCGAAGCCCTCGACCTGCTGCCAGCTGAGCCGTCGGCAAGCGCCTGCCCATCGAGCGGAACACCAAAGAATTCGCGATGGGCTTTGATCCGCTGTGCTGGCATTGGCGCGATTGTTGTGCGCCGCAAATTAAGGTGCAAGGCCTATAGGCGATCGACGCTTGACCGATCGTGGTAGCGGGCGCTGACCATCTGCCGTGATGGAATCCTTCGCGACGAGTGGCTTCGCCGAATTCGACCGCATGGCCGCGCTGTTTCGGCGCACGCTCCAGCTGCTTCACGACGTGAGTGCCACGAACGAGGTCTCCGCAGAGGCGACTGAGCTGATCGCGACGCAGACGCTGCCTCACGTGGAGGACATCGAAGAGGGCTTCCGCGTCTGGCTGCGCGCCGGCGCGATTGATCTCGCTGAGCTGCGCGCGCTCGTTGGTCCGCGCCGGCGTCGGCGCGTCGGAAACGCCACGGCGCGGCAGAGCAGCGCGCGGCGTTGATCGAGACGATGCACGAAACGGCAATCACCGGTCGCGCGGAACTCGTGCCTGCACCGGCGCGCGCACTGGCCGCTCTGGGACATGCTCGGCTCGTGTTCGCGCTCCTGCCGCACACGCCAGCCGAAGAAGTTCACTATCCCTCCGGCCGGCGCACGTACGCCGATATCTCCGCACCGCGCCGGCCGACCGAGCTGGCCGAGCGGATCGAGGAGCTCGAACGATCCCTGTGGTTCGTCGCGACGCGCCATCAACCGCGCCTGACTGACGCGGCTTATCGGCGCACTTACGGCTTCTTCGATACGGCCGCGCGAATCAGCTCCAGCCAATTTCCGGCCGCGTAGGTCATCATCAGCACGTGACATCTAGCGAGCAGCCCAAGGGCGAAGATCAGAACGGCCTGCTGGACCAGTTCCAGAAGACGCGTGAATCGTTCATGCTCCTTCTCCAGGCACACATCGCGCTGCTGCGCGCCGAGCTCAACGACATCCTGGGCGAGGTCAAGGTCCTTGGCACTCAAGCCGGGCTGGCGCTCGGCATCGCCATCATGACCGCGACCCTGCTGTGGGTCGGTGGCTTCCTGTTCCTGGGTGAGTGGCTGTTCGGCTCGATCGGCTGGGGCCTGGGCCACGGCCTCGTGCTCGGTATCGGGATGATCGTCGCCCTCGCCCTGGCAATCGTCGGGCGCGCGTGCGCGCTATGCCGTCCTCAGCTTCTTCGTCGCCCTCGTGATCACCGTCGCCGTCGCGCTGTTGTGTGGCGCGAACGTTGCCTACACCGCGGCGGCCAACGTCGCGCCCAGCCTGGGCGGAACGCTCGGCACGCCGGGCGTTGTCGCGCTGATCGGCGGCTATCGTCGTCGGTGCGCTGCTCTTCGGCGTAATGCTCGCCTTCGTGGCCGGTGTGCGTGGCGCAATCGGCGGGCCTGTTCCTGGGCGCCTTCCTTGGCGCGTTTGCCGGTTGGCTGATCGCGGGCGCGCCATGGACGTGGCCGCCGGCAGTTGGCTTCGCCATCCTCATCGGCCTCGTGGCGTGGCCGGTCCTGAATGTGATCTTCTCGTTCCCGAGCCTCGATCCAGCGGAGCGCTTCGCGCGGCTCTACCCGCGCCAGTCGATCGAGGCCGCCAATGAGACCAAAGCGTGGTTGGAGGAGCAATGGCAGACGCGACGGCCGACGCGCGGCAGCAAGTAGCCGACGCGCGGCGCGCGACGGAAGCCGAGCTGGACACGCTCGGCAAGAGCGCGCGCGCAGCGGTGGACTTCCCGGCCAAGATCAAGCGCCATCCGGTCGAGACGGTTGGCGTGCTGGGTGGTGCGGCGTTCATGATCCTGGGCGGCCCAAAGCGCGTCGCCAAGGCCAGCTGAGCGGCGCTTCTTCCCGACGCGCGCCAATCGGCCGCCGACGCTGCTGCCGAAGGATCTCGACAAGACGCTCAGCCGTCTGCCGCAAGAGGATGCCGATCAGATCCGCGGTCACCTGGAGCGCGACTTTGCCGCGTACCTGCAGAAGGAGCACGTCACCGACGCGGCGACCGGGCGTCAATCCTTCTGGAAGACATACGACCTGCTCGTGGGCGTCGTCGGTGCAGCGGCCACGAAGGAGCTGGTCAGGCGGGCGCTCGCGGTGCCGCCCGACGCCCTCGACGTCTCGTCAGCGGCGGACGACGCAAAGCCCACCGAGTAACGGGCAAGGCGCGCGCCAGCGCCGTGCGCCTTCAGTCGCCTAGAGCCAGCCTCGGCGTCGGAAGATGACCCACAGCGAGGCGCTCACGCCGATCATCAGCACGACCGAGAAGATGAACCCGTACTCGGAGTTCAGGCCGGGCATGTCGCGGAAGTTCATGCCGTAGATCGTGCCGATCAAGGTCGGCGCGAACAGGATCGCGGCCCACGCTGAGATGCGCTTGACCTCCTCGTTCTGCTCGATGCTGGTCAACGTCAGGCGCCTGATCTCCTCGTTCTGCGCCTGGCTGACGAGGGTGGCGTTGAGCGTCAGGATGTCCGACAGGCCCTGGCGAAAGCCGGCGACGCGCTCCGCCGCGGTCGTGGCGTGGTCGGCCACGTCGCGCAGGTAGCGCTGCAGCTCCTCCTTGGTGCCGTACTTGTCGAAGCCCGCCGCCAGCGAATCGATGATCGTCAGCAGCGGTCGCGTCGCTCGCTGGAACTCGACGACCTCGCCGGACAGCTCATAGATGCGCCGCGACACGGCTGAGTCGCCCCGGAAGACCTGGATCTCGATCTCGTCGATGTCCTTCTGGACACCGGCAACGACCGGCGCGTAGCCGTCCACGACCGAGTCGAGGATGGCGTACATGACCGTCTCAGGACCCATCGACAAGAGCTCCGGATCGTCTTCCATGCGGCGCCGCACCGCCGACAGATCGGGCGTCCGACTATGGCGCACGGTGATCACGAAGTTCGGACCGGTGAAGACGTGGATCTCGCCGAACTCGACCTCCTCGACGTCGTCAAGGTATGTCGCTGCACGGAGAACGACGAAGAGGGTGTCGCCGTAGCGCTCGAGCTTGGGCCGCTGATGGGCGACGATGGCATCCTCGACGGCCAGCTCGTGCAGGCCGAACTCCTCCGCGACGGGCAGGAACTGCGCCTCTGTCGGGCGGTACATGCCGATCCAGCCCATCGTCTCCGGGTTCTCGCGCAGCGTCCGAGCTATCTCCGCGACGGTCGTCGGGGTCTCGATCCGATGGCCGTCGCGATACAGCGCTGCATCGACGATGCTCTTCTCGACCGGCTCGACCACGTCCTCCGGACGCGCTTCCATCGAGACCTCAGGCGCAGTGGCAATGGTCTGCGCGTTGCGCGGGCGGCGACCCGGGCGCGGTGGCAATTGGAAACGCGGTCGCCGCTGTTGCGTGGTCACGGCCGCATGGTAGTCCGGTCACAGAACGTGCCAACCAGCCGTTGTGGGCTAGATTTGATCGGCATGAAAGACGAGCAAGCGCCCGACTGGGGCGCGATCAAGGTGCGTGGCGCGCGCGAGAACAACCTGCGCAACATCAGCCTGGACATCCCCAAGCGGCGCCTGACCGTGTTCACCGGTGTGTCCGGCTCAGGCAAGAGCTCGCTCGTGTTCGAGACGATCGCGGCCGAGTCGCGCCGGCTGATGAACGAGACATACACCGCCTTCGTCCAGTCGTTCATCGGCACGCCGGCGCGGCCCAACGTGGACTCGCTCGACAACCTGTCGGCGGCGATCGTGGTCGATCAGGACCGCATGGGCGCCAACGCCCGCTCGACAGTGGGCACCGTGACGGACACCAACGCCGTGCTCAGGCTCCTGTTCAGCCGCGTCGGGCAGCCGCACATCGGCGGGCCGCAGGCGTTCTCGTTCAACGTGCCGTCCGTGCGCGGAGCGGGAGCGGTGACGGTCGAACGCGGAGCAGGCCAGACGGTCAGTCGGTCGTTCACGCTCACAGGGGGTATGTGTCCGCGCTGCGACGGCATGGGCTCCGTCAACGACATCGACCTCACCCAGCTGTACGACGACACAAAGTCGCTCAGCGAGGGCGCCCTGACCATTCCCGGCTACACCACCGACGGCTGGTACGTGCGCATATTCACGGAGTCGGGCTTCGTCGATGGCAGCAAGCCCATCCGCGACTTCACCGAACGAGAGCGCAAGGACTTTCTGTACAAGGAGCCGGTCAAGGTCAAGATCGGCCACATCAACCTCACCTACGAGGGGCTGATTCCCAAGATCCAGAAGCAGTTCCTGGCCAAGGACGTCGATACGCTCCAGCCGCACATCCGGGCGTTCGTCGAACGCGCCGTGACGTTCAGCTCTTGCCCGGAGTGCGGCGGCACGCGTCTGAGCGAGTCGGCGAGGTCGTCACGGATCGGCGGCATCAACATCGCCGATGCCTGCGCGATGCAGATCAACGATCTGGCCGAGTGGGTTCGCGGCCTTGATCAGCCGGCCGTCGCGCCGCTCGTGCGCACGCTGCAGCACAGCCTCGACGCGTTCGTCCAGATCGGCCTGGGCTACCTGAGTCTCGACCGTCCGTCGGGCACGCTGTCGGGTGGCGAGGCGCAGCGCACCAAGATGGTCCGCCACGTCAGCTCGCCACTGACCGATATGACCTACGTCTTCGATGAGCCGACCATCGGGCTCCACGCCCACGACGTGCACGCAGGTCAACTCGTTGCTGGAGCGACTGCGTGACAAGGGCAACACCGTCCTCGTCGTCGAACACGACCCTGAGGTGATTCGCGTCGCCGACCACGTCGTCGACATGGGTCCCGGAGCTGGTGCACGGGCGGCGAGATCGTCTTTGAGGGCACGGTCGACGGTCTGATCGCGGCGGGGACGGCCACCGGTCGCTATCTCGACGTGCGCCAGCAGATCAAGTCACAGCCGCGCACGGCGCGTGGCTCGATTTCGATCCGCAACGCGCGACTGCACAACCTCAAGGACGTGTCCGTGGACGTGCCGCTGGGCGTTCTCGTCGCGGTCACCGGCGTCGCCGGCTCGGGCAAGAGCTCGCTCATCCACGGCTGCATGCCGCGCACGGATCCGTCAGTGACGGTCATCGACCAGTCCGCCATCCGTGGCTCGCGACGCTCAAATCCGGCGACATATACGGGCATCCTCGACCCCATTCGCAAGGCGTTCGCCAAGGCCAACGGCGTCAAGGAGTCGCTCTTCAGCGCCAACTCGGACGGCGCGTGCCCGGCGTGCAACGGCCTTGGCCTGATCTACGCGGACCTCGGCTTCATGGCCACCGTCGCGAGCGAGTGCGAGGTGTGCGAGGGCCGTCGCTACACGGACGAGGTCCTGGGCTACGAGCTGCGCGGCAAGAACATCGTCGACGTGTTGCGCATGCCGGCGGAGGAGGCGCGCCACTTCTTCACCGAGAAGGCCGTCAAGGAGATGCTCGACCGACTCGCCGACGTGGGCCTGGGCTATGTCGCGCTTGGCCAGGCGCTCGACACGCTCTCCGGGGGCGAGCTCCAGCGCCTCAAGCTGGCCATCGAGATGTCCGGCGCGACGGAGGTGTACGTCCTGGACGAGCCAACGACCGGGCTGCACATGCAGGACGTCGACAAGCTCATCGACCTGCTCGATCGACTTGTCGACGCGGGCCGGACGGTGATCGTCATCGAGCACAACCTCGATGTCGTCGCTCGGGCCGATTGGGTCATCGACCTTGGCCCCGGCGCCGGCCACGACGGCGGGCGGGTGATCTTCGAAGGCCCGCCCTCACAGCTCGTCAAAGCCAAGGGCTCGCTGACCGGGGAGTACCTCAAGCGGCGGCTAGACTCCTAGCCCGGGCGAGTGGCGTAAAGGCAGCCGCGCTGGGCTTAGGACCCAGTGCCGCGTAAGCGGCGTGTCGGTTCGAATCCGACCTCGCCCACCAAACCTATTCGTCTGCACCGGCTCAGTTGGTCGTGGCCGCCTCGCCGGAGGAAGTGATGTTGCGGGTGAGTCGGGCGATGTCCACCACCGCGCGAACGTTGAGCCCGTCTGCCGAAACCCACGCCTCCTGCAGCTTCCACGGGTCGGACGGCGCCGGCTGAAGCAATACGAGCGCATCGCCGACACCAGGATCGAGGACAAGCGCGCCGCCCGAGACCGCCAGCTTTGCGGTCGTGTCCAGGCCGCCGACCTTGACCGTCACGCCGCTGTCGCTGACGCGGACATCGTCAATGGTCAGCCCGGCGCGTTCGCCCGCGAGGCGGATGAGTCGGTCCGTATCGGTAGCCGACATGTGCGCCGTCGCGTTGGCCGCGTCAGACGGGCCGTCGACCGTGATATCGCCGATGTGGACGTTGTCACTGCCGTTGACCGTGACGCTGACATCGTTGAGGTTGCCGGTCACGGTCTGGAACGAACGGTCTGAGTACGACGCGTCGCCGATCGTCAGGTTCACTTCGCCGATGCGTGCCGGCGACGCGTCGAGCCCGGATGCGACGAGGGTGATCCTGTGCGCCTTGCCCAACAGCAGCGTCGGATCGAACAGACCCACGTTGATGCTCAGCGAGTCAGCAGTCAGACCGCCGTTGCGCACCAGCTGGGTAAGGAACGGTCCCAGCAGCAGTGGCAATGCGATCAACACGAACGCTGCCGCGAGCAGCACGAGAAAGGCCACGAAACGGAGAAAGCGCCCCACCCGCCTATACTCAGTGCTTCCAATGTTTAGTGCCGAAACGGGGCAGATGAACGTAACAACGCGGCCTGCGGAGCACTCCTCCGTGGTACTGGAGATCGAGTTCCCGGCAGACGAGGTTCGCCGTCAGGTTGACGAGTCCGTGCGCCATCTGGCGCGTCGGACCAAGGTTGCCGGCTTCCGGCCGGGCAAGGCGCCACGTCCGCTGCTGGAGCGCGCGCTGGGAGTCCGACGCGACGATCCGGACGCGCAGAACCCCATCTATGACGATGCCAAGGAACATCTTTTCGAGCGCTCCGTGTTGGAGGCCGTGCGCGAAAAGGACCTGGACGTGCTCCAGATTCCTGATCCAAGCTGGACAGGCTTCAGCGAGGACGCCGGCGCGACGTACACCGTTACCCTGCCGCTCCGTCCGGACGTCAAGCTGGGCGCGTACGCCGAGTACCCGTTCGGGATCACCATCGACGAGATCAACGACGAGTCCGTCGACAAGGTCATCGAGCAGCTGCGCGATCAGCAGTCGTCGCTCGTGCCAGTCGAGGGCAGGGGAGCGGCGACGGACGACTATGCGGTGATCCGCTTCACCGGCTCAAGCGGTGGCTCGCCCATCGACGGCGCCTCGACCGAGCGCATGCCCCTGATCATCGGCCGTGAGCGCTTCATCCCGGGCTTCGAGGACAACCTCATCGGCCTCAAGGAGGGCGACTCGAAGACTTTCTCCGTCACCTTCCCCGACGACTACGGCGAGGCGGAGCTGGCCGGCAAGCCCGCCGACTTCGACGTTGGCATGCTCGAGCTGCGCGAGAAGCGCATGCCGGAAGCGGACGACGACTTTGCCCGAGCCCTGGGCACGTACGAGGATCTGGCCGAGCTGCGCGCGGAGATCAAGAAGCGCCTCGAGCGCAACGCGCTCGATCGTGCACGGCACGTCTTCGCCGATCGCATCATCGACTTCGCCGTAGCCAATGCCACGGTCGATCTGCCCGACCTGCTGATCGAATTGGAGCAGGAGGTGATGCTCGACGAGCTCAAGGTGCGCCTCGCCGAGCAGGGCATCAATTACGACGACTACGTGCGCGTGACCGAGCGTGACGAGGCCAAGGTGCGCGAGGAAATGCGACCGGACGCGGAGAAGCGCGTCAAGACTCTATTGGTGCTGTCCGCCGTCGCCGACAAGGAAAAGGTCGAAGTCACCGACGAAGAGCTCGCCGCCGAGCTGGAGCACTCCCGCGAGCGCTACGTGGACAACCCACGCCTGGTTTCGTATCTCGAGTCGGCGCGTGGTCGAACCTACACTCGCTCGCTGCTACGCCGGTCTAAGGTGGTCGAGTCGCTCATCGATCACTGGATCGCAGAACATCCCGAATTCAGTCACGTCCAGCACATCGAGTCGGACGGCCAGCCACACGATCACATGCACGACATCCACACACAGGAGGCGGACTGATGCTCGTCCCCATGGTCATCGAAACCTCGAGTCGGGGAGAGCGCGCCTACGACATCTACAGCCGGCTGCTGCGCGACCGAATCATCTTCCTTGGCGACGCGATCGAAGATCACATGGCCAACCTGATCATCGCCCAGCTGCTCTTCCTAGAGGCAGAGGATCCCGAGCGCGACATCTCTCTGTACATCAACTCGCCCGGCGGAGTCGTGACGGCCGGCCTGGCTGTCTACGACACGATGCAGTACCTGCGCGCCCCGGTGTCGACGATCTGCATCGGCATGGCCGCCTCGATGGCCGCGGTCCTGCTTGCGGCCGGCGCCAAGGGCAAGCGCTACGCGCTGCCCAACAGCCGGATCATGATCCACCAGGGCAGTGGCGGCTTCCGCGGCAACACCCCTGACGTCTTGATCCAGGTCAAGGAGCTCGAGGCACTGATCGACATCAACCACGGCATCCTGGCCAAGCACACCGGCCAGACCGTGGAGCAGATCACCAAAGACACCGCGCGCGACAACTTCATGTCGCCTGAGGACGCCAAGGCATACGGGATCATCGACGAGGTATATGCGGTGCCCGACCAGTCGCTCATCTCTGAGGCCAAGCAGCGCGGCCTGCTGGGCAGCGACGTCGCTCCGGCACCCGCGGATGACGAGTCGGAGGGACCGTCGCCCGCGAAGGGCTGAGGTCTTGTTCGGTCTGGTGAATTCGCGTCCAAATCGGCACAACGGGCCTTGTCGGTGGGAGTACGCTCTGCGCCCGCGGCTGAGACGAGCGGCCGAATCGGAGGCGTGTTAGGTCCTCGATGAGCACAACGAGCAGCAAGGGCACAAAGGTTCCCTATCGCTGCAGCTTCTGTGGCAAGAGCCAGGAGCAGGTCCGCAAGCTGATCGCCGGTCAGGGTGTGTACATCTGCGACGAGTGCATAAACCTGTGCCAGGAGATCATCGAGGAGGAGATGCTCGAGGCTCCGCGCGCGAAGCCTCAGCAGACGAAGCTGCCCAACCCGCGTCAGATCATGGCCGCGCTTGATCAGTACGTGATCTCGCAGGACCGCGCCAAGAAGGTCCTTTCGGTCGCCGTCTACAACCACTACAAGCGCGTCGCCGCGGGCCACGTCGTTGACGACGTTGAGCTGCAGAAGTCGAACGTGTTGCTCGTCGGTCCCACTGGCTCAGGCAAGACGTTGCTGGCACAGACGCTGGCCCGCGTTCTCGACGTGCCGTTCTGCATCGCCGACGCAACGTCGCTGACCGAGGCGGGCTACGTCGGCGAGGACGTCGAGAACATCCTGCTGCGCCTCATCCAGGCGGCCGACTTTGACGTCGCGCGCGCCCAGCGCGGGATCATCTACATCGACGAGATCGACAAGATCGCGCGCAAGTCTGACAACCCGTCGATCACGCGCGACGTCAGTGGCGAGGGCGTGCAGCAGGGACTGCTCAAGATCCTCGAGGGCACGGTCGCGAACGTGCCGCCCCAGGGCGGCCGCAAGCACCCGCACCAGGACTTCATCCAGATCGACACGACGAACATCCTGTTCATCTGTGGCGGCGCGTTCGAAGGCCTCGAGAAGATCGTCGAGGAGCGCGTCGGCAAGCGCACGATGGGCTTTGGTTCGCAGGCGCAGATCGTGAAGTTCGAGCGCGACAAGGTGCTCGAGCAGATGATGCCCGAGGACCTTCTGAAGTTCGGCCTCATCCCCGAGTTCGTCGGCCGGTTGCCCGTGATCGTGTCGCTCGCCGCGCTGACGCGCGACGACCTGATGCGCGTGATGATGGAGCCCAAGGGGGCCGTTGGCCGGCAGTTCCAGAAGTTCCTGCAGCTCGACAAGGTTGAGCTGCACTTCACGCCCGGAGCGATAGAGGCCGCGGCGGAGCTGGCGCTCAACCGCAAGACAGGGGCACGCGCGCTGCGCTCGATCGTCGAGGAGTCGCTGCTCGAAGTGATGTTCGACATCCCGGAGCGGACCGACGTGCGCAAATGCATCATCACCGAGGAGACGATTCGCCACGGCCGAGCGCCCCTGCTGCTGACCAAGGCAGAAGTTGACCGCGGCCTTGACGAGAACAACCTACCCGATCTTGGCGGAGCGCACGTCCGCGTAGACATGGCCGATCGCGACGATCGAGGGCACCCGCGAGGTGCTCGAGGAGAGCCTGGACGAGATCCGGCGCGGTGTTGCCGGTTTGACCGTCGACGAGCTGAACGCGCGACCTGCCGGCGGCGAGACGAACTCCGTGGCCGTGATCGTCACGCACGTCGCTGGGTGGCACCCTTTCGTGGTTGAGCCTGGGCTTCGGTAAGCCACTACCCGCGCGCGACCGCGATGCCGAGTTCCGAACCGTCGCCGACGCCAACTTTGGCGCGTGGACGGAGGCTGCCATCGCACGCTGCCTCGCGGTTCTCGACGGCGCCACGTGGGACCCGGCCCGGACCGGCGTGCCCAACTGGAACCCTCGACTTGGCGCCGAGCCGCGCACCGCGGCCTACTCCGTGGCGCATGCGCTCGCGCACCTTGGCGAGCACGTGGGCCATCTGCACATGACCCGAGAGCTCCTCCGCCCGGCATCCTGATGCGAGCGTGACCAACGACGCCAGCGCACAGCAACCACAAACGGGACTCGGCGGGTTCGGCGGGCGCAAGCTCGCCAACCTGCTGGGGCCGCTCAATGTCTGGAGCTTCGCTCTCCAGCGTCTGTCGGCGGCGGAAGAGTCGGACGTAGCTCGACAGCTAGAGGACGCTGTACCCGGCCATCTGGTTCCCGGAGAGCCTGGGCAGCAAAGAGGCGATGGCTCAGTCGGCCCTGCTGCTGGGCGCCACGAGCAAGGCCAGTCATCGCCACGGGCATCGCCAACATCCACGCCCGCGATCCGATGGCCATGGCCAACGGGGCAAAGACGCTCGGCGAGCAGTTCCCCGGCCGCTTTGTGCTGGGCATCGGCGTGAGCCACGCCCCCAGCGTTGCATCACGAGGCGGCAACTACGGCAGCCCGCTGGCCGAGATGCGCGGATACCTGGATGCCATGGACGCGGCGCAATACGCGGCCCCACAGCCAAATCCACCCGTGCCGTTGGTTCTGGCCGCGCTCGGCCCCAAGATGCTCGAGCTGGCCGCCACGCGCGCCGACGGCGCGCATCCGTACTTCGTCCCGGTCGAGCACACGGCGTACGCGCGCCGCTACCTTGGCCCGGACGCGGCGCTCATCGTCGAGCAGGCGGCCGTTCTGACCACGGATCGGGGCAGGGGACTCGACATCGCCCGCGCCTTTGCCAAGAACTACCTGGCGCTGCCCAACTACGCGAACAACCTGCGCCGAATGGGATGGTCGGACGACGACATCGCCAACGACGGCAGTGATCGGATGGTCGACGCCGTCGTCGCGATCGGCGACGTGGACGCGATCGTCGAGCCGCATCCGCGCCCACCTTGAGTCCGGCGCGGACACGGTCTGTCTTCAGCTGCGCGAGGAGAAGTCGGCCGACCCTGCGCTAGCCGCTCACGCGGAGATCAGCGCAGCCTTCGCCGCCTGAGCCAGCGTCACATCTGATCAGGCCGCCGCGGCGTTCTCCTGGGGCGTGTTGTCGCCGATGAACTCGAGCACGCGGCGCCATGCGTCGGTTGACGCGTCGTTGAAATCGGCCGCCTTGCGGTCGAAGAACGAGTGCGGCGCATCCGGATAGGTCACGATCTCCGCATCCTTGCCTGCCCCGGCCAATGCCTGGCGGTATGAATCGACGATTTCCTCCGTGATTCCCGGATCCGCGCCGCCGAAGATGCCCAGCACGGGCGCACGCAGCTTGTCGATCTCGTTGATCGGCGCCGGAACGCCGCGCGATTCGCCTACGGGCCAACCGTAGAAGCCGATCACGCCACTCATGGCCAGGCTGTCGATCGAGCCGAGCAGGAACGACAGCCTGCCGCCGAAACAGAAGCCCACGCTGAAGCACCCACGCACCGCTGTCGAGCGGCCAAGGTATTCGCGACCGGCGCTGATGTCCGCCAGCAGCGATGGCCAGGCAACCTGGCCCACATGTGGCTGGTGGTCAAAGTCGCCTGCGCGGCCTTCCACTCGGCCCGCAGTCCGGCCGAAGTAGTCGATCGTCAGTGCCTCAACGCCGGCCTCTGCGAAGCGCAGCGCGAGTTCCTCGTAGAACTTATGCAGCCCGCGCACATCGGGCAGGATCAGCATTGCCGCGCCCGAGTGGGCGGCGGGCACGGCGTGGAAGGCCGAGAAGTCGGTGCCGTCGGCGGCGTGCAGGGTGACCAGCTGGCTGTCCACCGCAGCTCCGGCAATGGGCGGGATGGGAGGTCGAGAATCGAGGTCAAAGCACATGCTCGTGATGCTAGAACAGCATGTCAGCGAGCGTCTTCACGCGAGGTGCGACTGCTACACTCGGGGTCCACGGCAGCGACCGGAAGGAGTAGCGCCGCTCGTCCAGGGCAGAGAGTCCGGCCCAGGCTGAAAGCCGGATCTGGTCACGACGACGCGAACGTCAGCCGCGAGCCAGGCGGGTGCGCCCGATAGAGCGCGAAGAGGGTGCCGGCAGACACCCACGCGGGATGACCGCGGTACGGCCGGCGCCGAACCAGCAGGTGGTACCACGACCCCGTTCGTCCGCTGGACGATCGGGGCGTTCTTATTGTGCGGAGGAATTGTTGGGCCAGGAGATGCCACCGGCCTACAAGCCGGCGGAGGTGGAGCGGCGCATCTATCAGCGCTGGCTTGATGCCGACGTGTTCGCTCCGGACGGCAAGGGCTCGCGCGCGGACCCGGCCAAGAAACCGTTCGTCATCACCCAGCCGCCTCCGAACATCACCGGCGGACTCCACGTTGGCCACGCGCTGACGGCGACGATCGAGGACGCGATGATCCGCCGCGCGCGGATGCAGGGTTATCCGACCCTTTGGGTTCCCGGTGTGGACCACGCATCCATTTCTGCCCAGGTCGTGCTCGATCGAATTCTTGCCAAGGAGGGCGAATCGAGAGCGTCACTGGGTCGCGAGCGCTATCTCGAGCGGATGTGGGCGTTCATCAATGCAACGCGCTCGGTCATCGGTGATCAGCATCGTCGTCTGGGTGCATCTGTCGACTGGGACCGGCTGCGCTTCACGATGGATGACGGCTCGGCCAAGGCTGTGCGTGTAGCTTTCAAGCGCCTCTACGACGATGGCCTGGCGTACCGCGCCGAACAGCTCATCAACTGGTGCCCCGGCTGTCGTACGAGCGTCAGTGACCTCGAGGTCATTGCGACGCCGACCAACGGCATGCTTTGGTCGGTTCGCTACCACTACGTGCGCGACGACGGCACGATCGATCCCGAACGACACGATCACGGTTGCCACGACGCGTCCGGAGACGATCCTGGGCGATACCGCGGTTGCCGTGCACCCGGAGGACGAGCGCTACAGCGCGGCAGTGGGCCGCAACGTGCTGATTCCGTTCGTTAACCGCGTCGTGCCCGTCATTGCCGACGATGTCGTGCGCCGCGACTTCGGCTCCGGCGCGGTCAAGATCACACCGGCACACGACGCTGACGACTTCGCGACCGGCAAGCGCCACGGCCTGCCGATGATCGACGTCATGACCGACGACGGGCGCATCAACGACAACGGGGTGGCCTACGCCGGTCTGAAGCTCGACGAGGCGCGCCAGCGGATCCTGGCCGACCTGGCCGAGGCAGGCGACCTGGCCGGCGAAGTGGCGCACGAGATGGTCATCGGTCGCTGCGAGCGCAGCAACGACATCATCGAACCGCGCATCAAGACGCAGTGGTTCATCAATGTCCGACCGATGGCCGACAAGGCCGTGGCTTCCGTGCGCGAAGGTCGGACGGACTTCGTTCCCAAGCGCTACCGCAAGGTGTTCTACGACTGGATGGAGAACATCCACGATTGGAACGTCAGCCGGCAGCTGTGGTGGGGACACCGAATCCCCGCGTGGTACTGCCCTGACGGACATGTCACGGTCTCCGATGCTCTGGAAGGACCGAGTGCATGCGCCGTTTGCGGGCGACCAGCCGCCGATCTGACGCAAGAGCTGGACATCTTCGACACGTGGTTCTCAAGCGGCCTGTGGCCGTTCTCGACCCTGGGCTGGCCCGACGACACGCCCGAGCTGCGCGCCTACTACCCGACGAGCGTCATGGAAACGGGCTACGACATCATCTTCTTCTGGGTCGCGCGGATGATGATGCTCGGAGAGTGGCTGACCGGGTTGCCACCGTTTCACACCGTGTACCTGCATGGCATCGTGCGCGATCCGTACGGCGCGAAGATGTCCAAGACAAAAGGCAACGTGCTCGATCCCCTGGAGGTGATCGAGGAGATGGGCGCCGACGCTTTGCGCTTTGCCCTGGTCAACGGCCCGGAGCCTTCCCAGGATCAAAAGATGTCGCGGCCGCGGCTCGAGGAGGGCCGCAACTTCGCCAACAAGCTGTGGAACGCAGCCCGCTTCGTGGTCGCGTCGCGGCCGGCGGAGGTGGCCCAAGATGAGCCGCTCGCTCCGCCGGCCCTGGGTGCCCTTGGCGCGGCCGACGAGTGGATCCTGGCACGCTGCGCTTTCACGACTCAGGCCGTCGAGACCGCATATGCGGAGTTCGAGTTCGGCCGCGTGGCGCATCTTCTGTACAACGCAATCTGGAGCGAGTACTGCGACTGGTACCTGGAGATGGCCAAGACCTCGCTCGCGGCTGACGCGACGCCCCAACAGCGCGAGGCGGCATGGCGCACACTGGCGTGGGTGCTGGATCGCTACCTGCGCCTGCTTCATCCGCTGATGCCGCACGTCACGGAAGAGATCTGGAGTCGACTGCCACACCTTGCGACAGATCCTGACCTGCTCATCGTGGCGCGATGGCCGCAATCCACCGATGCACCTGCGCTCACCGGTGACGGCTCCGGCGTGGAGCTCCTCAGGGACATGATCACCGGCATTCGCGCGGCTCGTGCGGAGGCGGGCATCGCTGCAGGCGATACGGTCGACGCCTGGATCGTTTTCAAACAACAATCGGCGCGCGAAGCGTTCGAGTCTTTGCACGCCGTCACGGAGCGGTTGGCGCGCATTCGCGCGACCGTCGTCGAGGATCGTGCAGGTTTGGATGCCGCAGGTCCGGGCTCAATCGGAGTTGTCACCGCCTCTGGTGAAGCGCGCCTGACGCGTTCTGATGCGGACGTGGCGCGAGAGCGGGCGCGGCTTGAAAAGGAGCTGGGCGCGGCCCAGTCAGCACTCGAGGCCGCCGACAAGCGATTGGAAGATCCCAACTTCACCGGCCGCGCGCCCGCGGCAGTTGTGGAGCAGGCGCAGCGGCGTGCGGCCGAGCTGCGCGAACAGATAGCCGCGCTTAAGGCTCGTCTTGGCTGAAGTCGAGTAGAGGGAGAGAACCACAGTGCCGCTGCCATTCCTAGGGTCACGCAACAAGAAGAAGTCCAACGCGCCGGCGCCGCGCGTCAACCTGCCGCCCGACACGCTCGAGTTCGAGGAGGCGTCACTGCGCCTCCAGTACCACTCGATGAGCAGCCACGGCGTGCGCCTGCCTCACAACGACTCCGTGCCGGTGCTGCTGCCCCAGCTGCTCGAAGGTTTCGCCAAGGAGGTCGAGCTGATCGAGCCGCTCGACGAGAGCTTCCAGAACGCGGCGCCACAGATACTCCGCCCGCAGGTCGCGCTGGAGTGGATCAATGCCCATCACAGCCGCAGCAATATCGGCCGCCACGCGCTGTTCATCCTCGAGTCGCTTGACGCGATCGACCTGGCCTACGAAACCTTTGCCGTGGCTCTGCTGACCGGCGACGTGGACGGCGAGGGATTCCCGCGCTTCGACGCCGTCGTCGGAGGCCCGATCAGCTACTGGGATGAGGGCAGCGGCGATCTGATCGTGCGCATGGCGTTGTGCTGGGGCGGCGAAGGCGTCAAGGGCGACACGCAGCGCGCTTCGCAGAAGCTGCTGGCCCGGTTGATTTCGAACCTATTGGCCAGTCAGGGCGCCACAGAGCTCGGCCGTGTCGAACGTCCGGTGGCCGTATCCGGGCAGCAGCGTCTCTCCTGTCCGCATTGCGGATTTCAGGCAGATCGACCGACGCGCGCATTACTGTCCCAAGTGCGGAATGCGCATGGCTGGAAACTAGGAGGCATGCCCCTCTACGACTATCAGTGCCAGAGCTGCGGGCACTCTCTCGAGGTGATGCACGGCGTCCACGATCAGGGACCGCAACTCTGCGAACGCTGCGGCGGGCAGATGCGCAAACTTATGTCAACGCCGGCGATTGTCTTCAAGGGCAGTGGCTGGGCCAAGAACGACGCTCGTTCATCGCGGCCATCAGGAGCTGCCAAGAGTGCCACTGACACTGACTCCGATACTGGATCGGCTAAGTCCGAGCCGCCGAAGACGGAATCGAGCGGATCCGACTCAAAGCCAAGCGGAGCCGACCCCGCCGCCTAGACCCACCTACGAGCTTCCGGCGCGGCCGCCGGAGCCGATACGCATCAAGGCTGCTGGTGGGGCCGTGCCAGCTCCGGTCGCGGCGGCGACAGAGGTCGTTGGCAAGGTAACCGCGAACAGGTACGTCGCGCACGGACTGAGGGTCGTGGACATCGCCGGCCAGGCCGGCGTCGGCCTGTTCGCGGCCGCCCTCGCCTACAGCACGATGTTCGCGATCATTCCGCTCGTGTTTCTGGCCGGCGGCGTGGTGGGCTGGCTGGTCGAGGATCCGGCCCAGCAGCAGGAGCTGCTGACCAAGCTGATCGGAATTTTCCCACCGCTTGAGGACTTCTTCTCGTCCTCGATCAACGGCCTTGTGTCAGCGCGCGGCGCGCTATCGATCATCGGCCTCGTCGGCCTGCTGTGGGGCGCGAGCGGCTTCTACGCCGGCCTGGACGAGGTCATGCGGCGCATCTTCGTGGGCGGGGGCATACGCGGCCAGTTCGACCGCCGAGCTCGCGGACTCATCACCATCGTCGGGCTGATTCTGCTGCTCATCGGCACGGTGCTGTTGAGCAGCGTCTGGGCGATCTTCAGCGACTATCTCACTGATCTTTCGATCTGGCGTTACCTGGTGCCGATCATCTCGCTGGTCGATCTTCGTGCTCGTGGTGCTGGCCATCTACAAGCTCGTACCGACTGCTCCACCGAGCTTTCGCGCCGCGGTGTTGCCGGCCGTCGTGGCCGGCGTGGGCATCGGTTTGCTGACCAACCTGTTCGGCATTCTGGCACCGTGGCTGATCGGCGGGCTATCCGCGTTCGGCGTTGTTGCCACCGCGTTCGCCGTGCTGATCTGGCTGAACTTCAGCTTCCAGATGCTTCTTTACGGGGCCGCGTGGGCGCGTCTGCGGCGTGACATCGAGAAGGAAGAGGCGAGCGTCGTCTCGATCTAGCTCGCGAGCTGCGCCGAGCCGCAGCGGCGGCAGAAGTGAGCCTTGGCCGAGACGGCCAGGTTGCAGTTGCGGCACGGTCTGACGCCGACGGCGCCTGCCTGCTGGCTCGTTGGAATGGGCAGGTGATACGGCTGCGCGCTGGGCTGCGCGGTCATCTGGACCGGCGGTGGTGGCGGCACGGTCCAGGACAGCGGAACCACGTTTGCGGCGGCGGCTGACACGGGTGCGTCGAAGCCGATCTGTGGCCGCGGTCGCGGGGCGACTGCCGGTGGGGGCATGACTGGGTCCAACGGCCACGGCGGTGTCGGCGCCGGCGTCGCGGCAAGAGGCAGCGGCATTGGCTGACTGAACGGCGGTGGAGGTGGCGGCAGCTGCGTGACCGTCGGACGTGTGACCGGCGCGGGTGGCGGGGGAGGAGGCGGCGCGACCGGCTCAGGCACAGGCTCGGGCTCTGGTTCGGCAACCGCGACAGGCTCAGGCTCAGGCTCGCCGCGGCAACGAACAACCGGCTCCGGCTCGGCGACGAACACCGGCTCGGGCTCCGGCTCGACCGCAGCGACGAAGACTGGCTCCGGCTCGGCCTCAGCCACGAACACCGGCTCTGGCTCGGGCTCGGCCACGAACACCGGCTCTGGCACTGGTTCTGGCTCTGGCTCGGCAACGAACACCGGCTCGGGCTCGGGCTCGGCGCAACGTAAACCGGCTCGGGCTCGACCGCGGCCACGAAGACGGGCTCTGGCTCAGGTTCGACCGCGGCGACGAACACCGGCTCTGGCTCGGGCTCAGCCACGAACACCGGCTCTGGCACTGGTTCTGGCTCCGGCTCGGCAACGAACACCGGCGCTGGCACTGGCTCTGGCTCCGGCTCGGCAACGAACACCGGCGTGGCACGGGCTCTGGCTCCGGCTCGGCAACGAAGACCGGCTCGGGCTCTGGCTCCGGCTCGGCCACGACACCGGCGACGAAGACCGGCTCGGGCTCCGGCTCGGCAACGAACACCGGCGCTGGAACTGGCTCTGGCTCCGGCTCGGCAACGAAGACCGGCGCTGGCACGGGCTCTGGCTCCGGCTCCGGTTCGGCCACGAAGACGGGCTCTGGCTCGGGTTCGACCGCGGCGACGAAAACAGGTTCGGGCTCCGGCTCGGCGACGGACACCGGCTCCTGCTCAGGCTCTGGCCTTGCGGCGGCAGCGGCAAGGACAACCGGGTCAAGCTCGAGGTCGAACGCCGGCCACGGCTCGTCTGTGAAGAGCGGCGCCTCGGCGTAGACCAACGGCAGCTCAGTAGCTTGCTGAGTGACGGTCTCCGGCAGAGGCGTACACGTCAGGCACAGACCGGTTTCATCGTTCCAGCACGCCGGACACGTATAACCGCGGCACTCAAGACACAGTCGCAGGAACTCGTTGCCGTAGGGCGCGTTTGCACTGTCCGCTTTCGAGCCCGTGACGGCTGATCGCAGACGACGCGCGAGAGCCGGGCCGGAGGCGGCACTCTCTCTGCGTTCGAGCGGTTGGCGAGCACCGCAGCGCTCGCAGAAGACCTCAATCCCCCGCACGTGCCAAGGATGCCCCACGCGCGGGCTGCTGGGCATCGTCATCGGTACCGAACGGCAAGGCAGATCGTCCCGTACCGCTTACTCCGGTCGGTGTAAGTCGGGTGCACATATGCCTTTGCTAGACTCGCCGCCCATGGCCGGCCCACTCGCCGCCGTCGAGCGCTTCTTCGAACGGCTGTTCGAGCGGCCCGCCGCGCGGCTCTTCCAGCCGCAAGTCGAGGTCGTACAGATACAGCGTGCGCTGGAGCGCGTCATGGAATCCGAGCGCCGCGTCCAATCGCGGCGCAGCTACGTGCCGACGACATTCCGGGTGCTGCTCAACGATGCGGATGCGGCCGCGATGGGCACGGACATGCGCGCGCTCACGACCGAGCTGGCCGAGTCGCTCCGCCTTTACGCGCGCTCACGTGGCTACACGATGCTGGCGCAGCCGCGCATCGAGATCGGCACGTCGTCAACCGTTCCGCAGAGTGATGTGCGCGCGTATGCAGAGCCCCTGGTTCTGCCCGCCAGCGCCGGGAATGGCAACGGCAACGGTCACGGCAACAGACAGGGCGCTCTCGTGCGCCCGCCGAACATCCCAGCGCGTTCGCCCGCCCCGCCCGACATCGGCGAGCCGACCGCCACTTACGCTGCCCCGCAGACGGCCACACCGCGTGCGCAGCTGGCTGTGCGGGCGCCCGGCCATCAGGTGCTGCGCGTGCCGGTCAAGCCCGGCACGCTGCACATGGGCCGCTCGCTGGACAACGACATCGTGCTTTCCGACGACAAGGTCTCGCGCCATCACGGTCAGATCGGCGTGCGCCTGGGCATGCTCGTGTACACCGATCTGGGCAGCACGAATGGCTCGTTCCTGAACGGCAGCGCCGTGACCGAGATCGCCCTGGGACCCGGGCGATGTACTCCAGCTGGGCTCATCCACGGTGACAATCGAGCCAGTCTCCTAACCTTCACGTCCGCGGATGGACGTATTCACTCTGAGCCTCTGGGCGCTGCGACTGGGTTTCCTGTTTCTTGTCTATGCCTTTTTCTTCTTTGTGGCGCGCGCGCTGTGGCGCGATCTGCGCGCCGGAGTCGCGGGCGCAGGCCGGCCTTTGGCGCGCCTCGTCGTGATGGTCAGCCGTCGAAGGAAGGCCCAAGCCGGGTACATCCATCCCGCTCGACGCTGTCAATTCGATCGGCCGTGACGTGAACAACTCGATCGTCATCGACGACTCGTTTGTTTCAGCCGAGCACGCGCTGCTCACGTTCCGCGGCCGCGCCTGGTACGTCGAGGACCGCGGCAGCACCAACGGGACGTGGCTCAACGGCCAGCGCATCGACGGTCTGTGGCCGTTGGGCTATGGCGACGAGATTCAGATCGGCCAGGTCCGGATGCGCCTCGACCGACCGCCGGAGGAGGCAGCGTGACCGCCGCGGCGCGGGCGTTGCACCGGGTCGGGATTCGCCCGCGCCTGCGGCGCCGGGAGCTTGGCCTGCTGATCCTCGTGTCGATCGCGCTGACGATCGGCTGGATCAGCTACGTTTCGTTCAGAGACAACCGCCTCGAGCTGGCCGACACCGGCATCCTGACGACTTACCTCGTCGCCCTCTTCGTCATTCACGCGCTGTTCACGATCTCCGGCCGGCGCATGGACGAGGTGCTCTTTCCGACCGCGGCGATGCTCGCGGGTATCTCGCTGCTGATGATGCAGCGCCTGCCCCAGGATCTGGTCCAGCAGCAGGTCGCCGGCCGCGATCTGGGTCTGGGTCAGCTGCAGCTCGCCTGGATCCTGTTCGGCTTCAGCCTGCTTGCGGCGATCGCACTGCTCGTGCGCAGCGATGGCTGGCTGCGACGCTACAAGTACACCTGGGCCGCAGCGGGCATCTTCCTGCTCTTGCTCGTGTTCATCTTCGGCGATGTGACCGGTGGAGCTCGACTGACACTGCGCATCGGCCCGGTGTCTGGTCAGCCGTCGGAGCTGCTCAAGGTCATCCTGGTTGTGTTCCTGGCCGGGTACCTGGCCGAGAACCGCAAGCTGCTGACAGAGGCGAACACGAAGGTCGGCCCGCTGCGCCTGCCGCCGCTGCCGTACCTGTTGCCGATGCTCGCAATGTGGGGCATCGCCCTCGCGATCGTGATCATCCAGAGCGATCTTGGCGCCGCGCTGCTCTACTTTTTGGTGTTCCTGGGGTTGCTCTACGTCGCAACACGGCGCATCTCATACGTCGTCCTGGGTATGGGCATGTTCATTGCCGGTGGCTTCGTGTTGTACGAGCTCGTGCCGCGCGTCCAGGAACGGATCGATATCTGGCTCAACCCGTGGGCGGACGCGCAGGGCGCTGGCTACCAGATCATCCGCGGCCTGTATGCGTACGGCAGAGGTGGAGTCCTGGGCACCGGCATCGGCGCCGGGTTGCCGCAGGTGGGCACCATCCCGTCAATTCCGGCGATCCACACCGACTTCATCTTCACCGGCATCGCGGAAGAGCTGGGCATGCTCGGCGCCCTGGCTGTGCTCGGGCTTTACATCGTCATCGCCGAGCGTGGCTTCCGCATCGCCGCCCTTGCCGTAGATGACTTCCGCGCGCTCCTCGCCACCGGCTTGACGCTCGTCATCGTCGTCCAGGCGGCCATCATCGCCGGCGGAAACCTGCGCGTGGTGCCGTTGACCGGCATCACCCTGCCGCTGGTCAGCTACGGCGGCTCGTCACTGTTGGTCAACGGCGCGGTCATCGGCCTGCTCCTCGCGCTCAGCGACCGAGGCGCCGAGCAGCCTGTGCCACGGGCGCGCCGCAGCCTTGGCGAACGCCTCGGCCGCGGAGCGCGCAAGCTCGGCGGCAAGGTCGAGTCGGCCCTGACATGACCGACCAAAGCGGCGCGCCGATGTCCGTCACGGACCAGCCGCCCGTCAACCCGCTCGATCCACGCCGGCTGCGCGTCAGGCTCCGCGTTCGTCCGCGCCTGGGCGTGCGTGGCTCGACACCGGCAGTGGCTCCGCGCCGGCCGAAAGGCCCGCCGCGTATCGCGGGCAGCCTGCTGCGCCTGTCGATCGCACTTGCCGTCGCGTACGGGAGTCTGGCCGCGGGCCTCACTTACTGGCAGGTCATGCAGGCGCGCGCGCTCACGAGCGATGCGCTCAACCCGATTGTTCTGGCCGCGGCCAGGGACGCGCCACGCGGCACGATCTACGCCTCAAACGGCGACGTCCTCGCCGACAACGTCCGCGGCAACCAGCGCCAGCGCGAATATCCGTATGCGGTTGCCGCGCCCATCGTGGGCTACCGCAGCACGATCTTCGGCACGGCTGGGCTCGAGCACGCTTACGACGCGCAGCTGACCGGCCTGGGCTCGCTCAGCGAGGGCGAGGACCTGCTGCGCAAGTTCCGCTCTCTGGCGTACGACCCGGCCGATCTGCACACCTCGATCGACATCGACCTGCAGCAGGCGGCGGCCAGCCTCCTCGGCGCCCAGCACGGCGCGGTCGTCGCGATCGAGCCATCCACCGGTCGCATCCTGGCCCTCGTCAGCAGCCCAACGTACGACCCAAACCGCATCGTCGATCCCGACCAGGGCCGCAAATACGTGGCATCGCTCCAGGCCGACAGCGATTCGCCGCTGCTCAACCGTGCCACCCAGGGCCTGTACGTGCCGGGCTCGGTGTTCAAGATCGTGACTGCCACGGCCGGACTCTCGTCAGGTGCGATCAGGCCCGACACGACCTATGAAGACCAGCCCGGAGAGATCGACACGGGCTTCCTGGTCGATGGCTTCCGTGTCCACGACTTCCCGCGCAAGGTACAGACGGACCACCCGCTCAACTTCTACGAGGCGACTGAAGTCTCCGACAACATCTGGTTCGCTCACGCCGGCTTGGACACCGGGCCGACGAACCTGCTCGAATGGGCGGCGCGCTTCGGCTTTGGCCAGAAGATCCCGTTCGACCTACCCACCTCGCCCAGCCAGGTCACCAGCGGCGACGGCTCATTCGATGGTTTTCGTGATCGGGTCGAGCTGGCCAACGCCGCGTACGGCCAGGCGGAGGTGCTCGTCACCCCGATGCAGATGGCGCTCGTCGCGGCCACGATCGCCAATCACGGCGTGGAGATGCAGCCCAAGCTCGTCGACTACATCCAGACGAGCAGCGGATCGGTGACCCAGATCAACCCACAACCGTTGTCGCAGGTATGCGACGCGTCAGTCGCCGCGGTGATCGGCCAGGCCATGCAGCAGGCCGTCGAGGGCCAGTACGGCAAGCTGTTCGCCGGGCGCGGCCAAGGTGCCCGGTGTGCCGACGGCCGGCAAGAGCGGCACGGCCCAGCTTGGCGGCGACGCCGCGCCGCACAGCTGGTTCATCGGTTACGCGCCGGCCGACGCGCCCCGGATCGCGATCGCGGTCATCGTCGAGGGCGGCGGTGCCGGCGCACAGCGCGCTGTGCCCATGGCCGGTCAGCTCATGGCCGACTACCTTGGCGTCAAGCCGTAGCAGGAGAGAGCGTGAGCTTCGGGCGCCAATCGGCGCATCGGAAACCTTTTCGAAATGTCGGGCGTAATATCCCGCAACGCCGATCACCGGGCCCAGACGGGGAGAGGGGCAACGCAACCGTTCGCACCCGGGGAGGATTGCGGGTAGTGGCTACAGTCCAGGAATCGGGCGAGAAGGTAATCGCCAACGTCGAGCGCGTGATTGTCGGCAAGCACCAGGCGGTCCGGCTCGCGCTTGTCGCCCTGCTTTGCCAGGGCCACCTGCTCATTGAGGACGTGCCCGGCACGGGCAAAACCGTCCTCGCCAAGGCCATTTCGCGCAGTCTTGGCTGCTCATTCCGGCGCATCCAGTTCACGCCGGACCTGCTGCCAACGGACGTGACCGGCCTGTCGATCTTCAATCAGAAGACGCAGGAGTTCGAGTTCCGGCCCGGCCCGATCATGGCCCAGATCGTGCTCGCCGACGAGATCAACCGGGCCACCCCAAAGACCCAATCGGCGCTGCTCGAATCGATGGAGGAGCGCCAGGTCACGGTCGACGGCACGACATATCCCATGCCCTCACCGTTCCTCGTCATCGCCACGCAGAACCCGATCGAGTACGAGGGCACCTTCGCGCTGCCTGAAGCACAGCTCGACAGGTTCCTGCTGCGCCTCCACCTGGGCTACCCCGAGCCGCTCGAGGAGATCGTCATCCTCGATGAGCAGAAGCGCTCGCACCCCATCGAGGAGCTGGAGGAGGTCGCCAGCAACGACGAGCTGCGCGCGATGCAGGCAGGCGTGCGCGAGATCTATGTCGACTCGATCGTGAGCGACTACATCGTTCGGCTCGTCAACGCGACGCGCAACCATCCCGATGTCTACCTGGGCGCCTCGCCGCGCGGGTCACTGGCGCTGTACCGCGCCGGCCAGGCCTTCGCCGCGCTTGCCGGACGTGACTACGTCATCCCCGACGACGTCAAGGCCGTCGCGGTGCCGGCGCTCGCGCACCGCACGATCGTCAAGACCGCGGCGACCGTGCGCGACGTTGACGCCGCGCTCATCGTGCGTGAGCTGCTCGATACGGTGCCTGTGGAGACCAGGATCAAACAACCGGAGCGGCCAGCCGTCCGGCCGAGCTGAGTAGCGACCATGGTCCGACGGATCGAGCTCGCCGTCATCGCCCTCGTCATCATCGTTGCGGCGCTATCCACGGGCGCGCAATGGCTGTTCTTCCTCGTCTACCTGGGGATACTCGTCGTCGGCGGTTCGTACGTCGTCACGCGTTTCGGCCTGGCCGATCTTGAGGCGGGCTACGTGCTCGACAGGCTTCACGCCCAGACCGGCGACATCATGCGTGCCAGCTACACCGTGCGCAACACGAGCCGGCTGCCCAAGCTGTGGCTGGAGCTGCGCAATCCATCGACCCTGCCCGTCGAGCTGCCCGCCCAGGCGGTCAGCCTTGGCCCGCGCAGTGAGAAGTCGTGGTCGGTGCGCGTGCCACTGACACGCCGCGGCCACTTCCGCGTCGAGCCCGTGCTGCTGCGCACGGGCGACCCGCTGGGCATGTTCGAATCGCAGGCGTCGGTCGGCAGTGCCTCGAATGTCATCGTCTATCCGCGCGTAGAGGCGCTGCCGGGCTGGAAGCTGCCGCCGGCGTTCATCGAGGGCTCACACGCGAGCCCCGTGCGCACCCCGCACACAACGCCCCACGCCACGGGCATCAGGCCGTACACGCCGGGCGACCCGTACAACCGAATCCACTGGAAGAGCACCGCGCGCAACAGCAGCCTGCAGGTCAAGGAGTTCGACCTCGAGCAGACCGCCGACGTGTGGATCTTCCTCGACCTGCAACGGACGGTGCACACAGGCATAGGTGACGAGTCCACGCTCGAGTACGGCGTTCGCCTGGCCGCATCGGTCGCGGCGCGCGGCCTGCTCGAGAATCGCAACGTGGCGCTCAGTGCGTCGGGGGCCCATCTTGGGCCGCTGCCCGCCGACCGCGGTCCGCGCCAGTATCAGAAGGTGATGCAGACGCTCGCTGCGGTACAGGCCGACGGCACGCAAGCGTTCAGCCACGTACTGGTCGAAGGCGTGACCCGGCTGCGGCGCGGCATGACGGCGCTGATCATCACGCCCTCACTCGAGAAGGACTGGGCCCGGCCGCTGTCGTCGCTGCGCGCGCGCGGCGTGGAGGTCGAGGTGATGTTGCTCGACGCGCCCGCCTTCGCCAGCCAGGAGCGGCGCGAGACGGGCCGCATCGAGCCCTCTGAAGAAGTGATCGCGTCCGAGCAGCGTGCTGCACGCGCGTTGCGCCATGCACTCGCGGAGCACGACCTGCGCTGGCACACGATTCTGCCGATGGAGCCCATCTCCGGACAGCTCATCTCGCGCCGCGAGCGGCAGCTGGCGAGCGTGGCATGAGCTCTATCTCCACCAGCCGCGCCCAGAAACGGCCATGGACGGACGACCCGGCGCGCGAGGTCGAGCACGAGCTGCCGCTCGCGCCGCGCGAGGGCTGGCTGACGTTGCTCGCCCTGATCGTGATGATCGGCGCGGTCGCCGTGTCAATCGACGATGCCGTGTGGGCCGGTCTGGCGCCGGGCAGTCACGACACCCAGACCAAGTTCCTGCCGGTCGCGGCCCTGATCAGCGTCCTGCTGGGCGCCTGGCTGGCCAAACGGCCCATCCAGCCGATGGTTGCGCACACCATCAACGCGCTGGTGGGAGGCGTGTTCCTGCTCTACGCCATATCGGGCTCCATCTCCCATGCGTCGTCGGTCATCACGCGCCTCCAGGAGCTCAACGTCTCTGTCTCCACCTTCGTCCAGCAGGTCTTCGTGGAGGACACCCGTTCGACGGAAACGTCGGTATTCCTGATCATCATCGGCGCCCTGGTATGGGGCGCCGGCTACTTCGCGTCGTTCAACGTCTTCCGCCGCCACCAGGCCGCACCGGGCATCGTCCTCGCCGGCCTGCTCCTCTTGGTCAACGTCTCGATCACGGTCCACGAGGAATACATCCACCTCGTGGTCTTTGTGCTCGCGGCGCTGCTGCTGGTCATGCGCTTGAACCTGTTCGAGCAGATGGGCGAGTGGCGTTCGCGCGGCATGAGCGAGCTGGGTGGCATCTCAGGCTCGTTTCTGCGCAACGGCGCGATCATGGTCGCGCTGGCCATCGGCGCGTCGCTCGTGCTCGCCGCAAATGCGAGCTCCGCGCCGCTCTCGCGCGCCTGGAACAACGTCGACGATCAGCTCCTCGAGATCGGTTACGACGTCAATCGCTGGCTGGGCGGTGTGACCGGCCCGGCGCGCGGGCCGAACGTCCTCTTCACGCCCAGTCAGACGATCCGAGACTTCTGGCAGTCCTCGACCGAGGAAGTCTTTACGGCCACGGTCAGCGACAAGCAGGGCCGGCGCTGGCGGGGCGCCGCGTACGACTCGTTCGACGGCCAGCAATGGCAGCAGCTCGATCGGCAATCGAGCGTCATCGACACCAACGGAGACCTGCTCGCTGAGTCGGATGAGCCCGACAACATTGGCCAGGGCTTCGAAACCGTCACGACCACGATCACGCCGGCGAACTTCGGCGGTGACGTCTTCGTCGCGCCCGCTGATCCGGTCAAGGTCGATCAACCCACGGAGCTGGTGACCAACGGGGCACAAGGCCCGTTTGCAGCCGCAAAGCTGTCATATGGCGTCCAGGAAGGCGACGCGTACACGGTCACCTCGCAGGTGCGCAGGACGAAGGGTGCCTTTGCGCTGACGGCGAATGAGCTCGCGACATCCGGTTACACCTATCCGTCGTGGGTGCAGCGCTATCTGGATATCCGACCAGACTCCGTGGGCGACCTCGTCGTCTCCACCGCGCACCAGATCTACAACAGCTTGCCTCAGAACAGGCGCGACCCGTATCACGTCGCGGAGGCGGTCCAGGACTTTCTATACGCCAGCGGCGGCTTCACCTACGACACGGACCTGCGCGGCCTGTGCGACACGAAGCAGAAGGTGGACTGCTTCCTGCAGATCAAGAAGGGCTACTGCGAGTACTTCGCATCGGCGATGGTGATGCTGCTGCGCGAGTTGAACATCCCGGCTCGATACGTTGTCGGATACCTGCCCGGACAGCAACAGAGCGACGGCACGTGGCGCGTCGAACGCAGTGCATCGCACGCCTGGGTAGAGGTGTATTTCGCGTCCCAGGGTTGGCTGGAGTTCGATCCAACGCCGGGCAACGCGGTCAACGGTCAGGCGCCGACGCATCTCGCCGAGGGTGCTCCGATCGTGGTCGGCGGCAGCCCGCTGCCAGGATCACCGCCGCCCAACAAGCAGGATCCGGACTGCATCGGCGACAAGGTGTCGCCCAAGTGCCTCGACAGCCAGAATCAACAAACGCCACCGGAGCTGGCCAAGCCGTCCGGACCCGACTTCCCGCTCTACTTCGCCCTGACCATGCTCCTGCTCATAGGCGGAGCGGCGATGTTGTTCGTGGTGCTGATCAAGCGCACGCCTTCGTCGGAGCCGGAGCTTGCTTTCAGCGGCCTGTCACGCCTGGCCGCGCGCTTGGGTTACGGACCAAAGCCATCACAGACGCCGTACGAATTCGCCGACAGACTGGGCGAGCTCGTTCCGGTCGCAAGCGGCGATGTCCACCTGATTGCCACGGCCAAGGTCGAGGCTACGTATGGGCGGCGGACAGCTGAGGCCGGGACGCTGACGATGATCGGGGCCGCCTACCGGCGCGCCCGCCTTGGCCTGCTGCGCCTGGTCGTTCGCAAACCGTCCGTGCGGCCCAAGGCGCCGACTAACCAGGGTCCGCCGACCTAGCCTGGGGCTCTAGGTCAGAGCGCTCCGCGGCGGTCGCCGCGCGCCTCTGCAGCAGCTCGATCTTGCGCAGCGAGCGGCGCGAGGTGGTCGGTCAGGTTGTGCGCGCGGAGCGCGGCCGTTCCGTTATGGACCGATACGACGCCGATCGCGCACAGGTTGGACGGGAATGACCAGAAGCGCTCCAGCGGAAGGCCGAGGAGCGTCAGCAGCACGATCTTGAAAATCCCGTCGTGGGCAACGAGCACGGCCCACGGGTCGTTGCTGGGAGTGGCGCCGGCGGCGCTCGGATAGCCGGGCACCGGGTCGCGTGCCACGTTGCCGTTCATCCGTGCTGGCTCCAGCGCCGCGTGGCTGAGCGCGCTGAAGATGGCGGTCAGCCCGCGCTCCGCCCGCCCGGCCGCCTCGACGAGCGACTCGCCGCCCGGAGCGTAGCTCGTTACCGGAGAGCGCCGCCAAGCATCGAGCTCGGCGCCCCAGCGAGCCATGATCTCGTCGCGCGTGCGCCCTTCCCACTCGCCCTGGGCCAGCTCGGTCAGCTCGTCGCTGGCGATCAGCGGCACGCCTGCGGGTTGCGCCGTGGCGATCGCGGCGGCCGTCTGCGCCGCACGACTGAGCGGCGAGTGCCAGATCGCGACAGGCGGTCCGGTCGGAACAGGAAGCGGTACAGGCTCGTCGCGCTGCGCGAGGCGGCTCGCGACGAGCGTGGCCTGCCGTTCGCCCAGATCTGATAGCGGCGGGTCGCCGCGGCCCTGGAAGCGGCCCTCGACGATCCACGTCGATTCGCCGTGGCGTACGAGGACGAGCGTCGCGTCGAGCGCGCTCGGGATGTCCACCGAAATCAGGTCCGCGAGGCGGCTGTGCCCACTGAGTTGACGGCGTAGCGGGCGTCGCGCCCGGCGAGAGCGTCGATCACCTGCCCGGCGACCTCGACGCCTGCCTTCTGCTGCGCCTCGCGCGTTGAGGCGCCAAGGTGCGGCGTCAGGACAGTGTTCGGAGCGCTCAGGAGCGGCGATTCGCGCGGCGGCTCGTGCTCGTATACGTCGATCGCGGCCCCGGCCAACCGGCCCTCACTCAAGGCATTCGCGAGCGCAGCTTCGTCGACGACACCGCCGCGCGCGACGTTGATCAGATACGCGCCGGGCTTCATCAGGCGCAGGGAGTCGGCATCAATCAGTCCGCGCGTGGCATCGTTGAGCGGCACGTGCAGAGTCACGACGTCTGCGCGTGTCAGCAGCTCATCCACGGCGACCAGCTCGATCGCACGCGCGGCGGCCGCGTCGGCGCTGACGTACGGGTCGCTGCCGATGAGCTTCATCTCCATCGCCCGCGCGCGCTCCGCGACGGCCAGCCCGATCTTGCCCAGGCCCACGATGCCGAGCGTCTTGCCACGCAGCTCCGTGCCAACGAAGTCCGCGCGACGCCACTCGCCGCCGCGGAGCGATGCCTCCGCCGCTGGAATATGGCGCGCCAATGCGTAGATCAGGCCAACCGTCAGCTCCGCGGCGGCGATCGTATTAGCGGTCGGAGCGTTGACCACGAGGATGCCCGCGGCGGTCGCCGCCGGTACGTCGATGTTGTCCACCCCAACGCCGGCTCGGCCGACTACCCGCAGCCGTGCGCCGGCGGCGATCGCCTCAGCGTCGACCTTGACGCCGCTGCGCACGACGAGTGCGTCGTAATCCGGTACAAGGTCGAGAAAGTCTGCCCGCGTCAAATCGGGCCTGTAGTCGACTGCGTGCTCAGTTCGAAGGAGCTCCAGCCCTTCGTTCGAGAGGGGCTCGGCGACGAGGACCCTCACGCCCCCGTAGCGACGGCAGCGACAGAGCGGTCCTCCGCCGGCGCAGCTCCCCCAGCCGCGTGGCTCGCCGCGGATACAGCGCCCGGGACGTCCACTTCCCGTCCCAGCTCGATGAGCGACTCGCCAATGACTTCGATCGCCGCGACCACGTCATCCGGAACTACGTCGCCCAGGTGGCCAACGCGCATGATCTGTCCGGCGAGGCGATCCTGGCCGCCGGCGAGGACGAGGCCCCTGGCGCGCATTGCCTTGTTGAACGCCGACCAGTCCAGGCCTTCCGGCAGCCACGCCGCCGTCACTGTCTGCGATGCGTGTGCCGGGTCCGCGAAGAGCGCGAAGCCAAGTGCGGTGAGTCCGGCCTGTGCCGCTGCGGCACAGGCGGCGTGGCGCGCGAAGATGTGCTCGTAGCCCTCTGTCTCGAGCATCTCAAGTGCCACGTCCATGGCAAACAGCACGCCGACCGCGGGTGTCCACGGCGTCTCGCCGGTGGCCAGCGACTTGCGCGCCTTGGCCAGGTCGAAGTAGAAGCGCGGCATCTTGGCGTCCGCGGCGGCGTTCCACGCTCGCTCAGACACACTGATCATGGCCAGCCCTGGCGGCGACATCCAGCTCTTCTGCGAGCCGGTCGCGACGACATCCAGGCCCCACGCGTCGGTTTCGAATGGCACCGCGCCAAGGCCACTGATGGCGTCGATGAGCAGCAGCGTGTCCGGTGACGCGTCGTGGACGGCCGCAGCGATCTCGCGCAGCGGATTCTCGACGCCGGTTGACGTCTCGTTGTGGGTCAGCAGGATTGCCTTCGCGGCCTTGCCGTTGGCGGCCATGGCGCGCAGCTCCTGGACGACCGGTGCAGGGTCGGCGGCGTGGCCCCATTCGACGTCAACCTTGGTCACATCGGCGCCATAGGTAGTAGCGATCTTGGCGAAGCGATCGCCGAACGAGCCGATGGAGACGGCCAGCACCGGGTCGCCGGGCGACAGGAAGTTGACGATCGCGGCTTCCAGGCCGCCGGTGCCCGACGCGGTCAGGATCAGGATGTCGTTGCGCGTCACGAACGCGGTCTGGAGCCGCCCGGTGACGCGCTGGATCAGCTCTTTGAACTCAGGGCCGCGATGGTTGACCATCTGCCGGGCGCCCGCCTCGCGCACCTGATCGGGCAGGGGAGTGGGACCTGGAATGCGCAGGTTTACGTTCGCGGGCACGGTCAGATCTTAGACGGTCGAGGCCTCGGGCGTGGGATGATCACCGGGACAATGCCCGCCCGACCAAGCACTCCGCACGCGAGCTCAACCCAGGCGCCGCAGCAAGCGCTCGACCTGTCGGGCAAGGGCGCGCACGCGCCGCTGGCGGCGCGCATGCGGCCGCGGACGCTGGACGAGTTCGTGGGCCAGGAGCATCTCGTTGGCGAGCGTGGCGCGCTGCGGCGCATGATCGAGCACGGCCATCTCGCGTCGATGGTGCTGTGGGGCCCGCCGGGCTCAGGCAAGACGACCCTCGCCCGACTGCTCGCGCAGGAGGTCGACTCGCCCTTTGCCACGCTCTCGGCGGTCATGAGCGGCGTCGCCGACGTGCGCGCGGTGATCGCCACGGCACGACAGTGGATCGACCAGGGCGGTGGATCAACAGTGCTGTTCATCGACGAGATTCATCGCTTCAACAAGAGCCAGCAGGACGCGCTTCTGCCGCAGGTCGAAGACGGCACGATCACGCTCATCGGCGCAACCACGGAGAACCCGTATTTCGAGGTCAACTCCGCGCTGCTGTCGCGCCTGCGCGTCTTCCGTCTTGAGCCGCTGACCAATGACAACCTGCGCAGTGTGGTGCGTGGCGCGCTTTCCGATGAGCGTGGCTTTGGCGGCCGCGTATCGCCTGCCCAGGACGCGTTCGAGCACCTCGTCGACATCAGCGGAGGCGATGCGCGCGCGGCGCTCAACATCCTCGAGGCAGCGGCGGTGATGTCCGATTCGCCCACGATCGAGGACATCGAGCAGGCCGCCCAGCAGCGCGTGCTTCAGTACGACAAGGCCGGGGACGGCCACTACGACACGGTCAGCGCGTTCATCAAGTCATTGCGTGGCAACGATCCCGACGCGGCGCTGTACTGGCTGGCGGCAATGGTCGCCGCCGGCGAGGATGCGCGTTTCATCGTGCGCCGCCTGATCATCAGCGCGTCCGAGGACGTCGGCAACGCCGATCCGCATGCACTCCAGGTTGCCGTTGCGGCTTCGCAGGCACTCGATTGGGTGGGACTGCCGGAGGCCCAGTTCGCGCTGGCCCAGGCGACCGCGTACATCGCGGCCGCACCCAAGTCGAACCGGGCCGGCGCGGCGTATTTCGCGGCCATGGATGACGTGCTCAGGCACGGCTCGCTGCCCGTGCCCAATCACCTGCGCAGCGCCACATACAGGGAGGCGCGCGACTTCGGCACGGGCAAGGGCTATGTCTATCCACACGACTACGTTGGTGCTGACGTAGAGCAGCAATACCTGCCTGATCGCCTCGCGGGCCAGACCTACTACAACCCGTCAGACCACGGCTACGAGAAGGTCATTGGCGACCGAATGGCCGCGCGCCGGCAGGCCCGCGAGGCCGCGGCCGATGGCGGCGGACCGGAGCGAGATCCACAGTCGCGCGCAAAGTCGGATGCGATGAAGGTCTCGGGCAATGTCATGGCCCAGCGCGAGGAGCGCAAGCGCTCGACGGCCGCGCGTCAGAAGCGAGACGCGTCTTCCGGTGGTTAGTGCCCGGGTCTAGTAGAAGGGCAGCGGGATGATGTGGAAGACGACGATCAGCAGCCACAGCACGATCAGCGTCCCGAACAGGATCGAGGCGACCAACAGGATCCGACGCAGGTCCTGCGCGACGTAGATGTATTCCGTCGCGGCCTTGGCCGCCAACAGGCTGCCCGGCTTTGCGCGCACGCCTGCACGGGCCGGCACGGTCGTCGCGACCATCTCGAGTTCCTGCGCCGCTTCCGCCGGGCGTTGCTCGATCACGTCCTCGGCAATGATTTCAGCAGCTTCGAGCTGGCTCGTCGGAGCGGCTCGCGGCGCGCCCGTGCGTTGGTTCGCAGGTCGGGCGCCGGGGCGGTGCGGGGCGCGGGCTGTTCCGCGAACCTTCTTGCTCATCGGCCCGAGTTTATCAGCGGTCGGCGGAGCGGCCGTGGGACATAGAATTCGGCCAATTCCACATCCGTGAGAGGGAGCCAGCTTGACGTCCGAGACTGCCGTCTACATCGCACTCGCCGCTTTCCTCGTGGGTCTGCTGGCGCTTCTGCTCGGGCTTTGGATCGTGCTCCGGATGCGGCGCCTGGCGACTCTGTCCAGGTTCCGTCCCGACATGCCGGCTGACCTCCAGGACAAGGTAGAGCGTGAGAGTCGGCGCCTCGACGAGCTGACCGTCCGCGTCCAGGATGTCGGCGGTCGGCTGCCGGCCGTCGAAGGTCGGTCCACCGTCTCGCTTCAGCGTGTCGGCATAGTGCGCTTCAGCCCGTTCGCGGACACGGGGGGCCAGCAGAGCTTTGCGGTCGCCTTGCTCGATTCGCGCGGCTCAGGCTTCGTGATCTCGAGCCTTCATTCGCGCCAGGCCACACGCCTGTACCTCAAGCAGGTCACCGACGGCAAGAGCGACGCGCAGCTCGGTGACGAGGAGGCGGAGGCGATCCGACAGGCACTCGCGGGCGGTCCAGCCAAAGCCTGATGTGTCCTGGAGCTGTGTCACACAAGGTGGCACAGCTGGCCGATAAGTTCGGCTCATGGCCATTGCTGAACCTCGCGCAGAGCTGCTCCGCGTCCTGACTCCGCGCCGTCTGGCGCCCAACCCGGGCGCCGGCGCGGCACTGCTGCGCGGTCTCAACCGCGAACAACGACGAGCAGTCACCCACATGGACGGTCCCGCGCTGGTCGTTGCCGGGCCGGGCACGGGCAAGACGGAGGTCGTCACTCGGCGCGTCGCCTGGTTGATCGCCACGCGACGGGCATTGCCGCGCGAGATCCTGGCGCTGACCTTCACTGACAACGCAGCCCAGGAGATGCAGGCGCGCGTGGACGTGCTCGTTCCCTACGGCCAGGCAGATGCGGCCATCCACACGTTTCATGCGTTCGGTGACCGCCTGCTGCGTGAGCACGCCTTCGAGCTAGGCCTGGCCTCGAATCTGCGCCTGCTGTCTCGTCCGGAGCTGATCCTGTTCCTGCGCGAGCACCTGTTCGACCTAGGCCTGGAGCGATATCGGCCGCTCGGCGATCCGACCAGGTTCCTGGGCGCGTTGGTTGACCTTTTCGGCCGGGCCAAGGACGAGGACCTCTCTCCGGCCGGGCTCGCCCAGGACGCCAAGAGGCTCCGCGCACTTGCTTCAGGCGCCGCGGACGAGGCTTCGCGTGCAGAGCTGTCGGACCTATCTGCTGCGCGCGCTGAGATCGCCGCCGCATTCGAGGGCTACACGCAGATCATGGCCAGCCGCAGCTACATCGACCACTCGGACCAGGTTGCGCTGGCGCTCCGGCTCCTGCGCAGCCGGCCTTTGATCCGGGCGGAAATCGGGCGGCGTTTCCGCTTTGTCCTGGTGGACGAGCTCCAGGACACGAACAAGGCGCAGCTGGAGCTGGTTCTCGCGGTGGCCGGCAATCACGAGAACGTGATGGCCGTGGGCGATCCGGACCAGGGCATCTACGGCTTCCGTGGCGCACGGGCAGGCAACGTGGATCACTTTCGTGCCTCGTTTGCAGATGCGGCAACAATCGCGCTGCGACGCAATTACCGCTCCCTCGAGCCGGTCATAGCCGCCGCGGATCGGGTGCTGCGGACAGGCTCCCGGGACACATCCTTCAGCGGTGGGGGCCAGCTATCCAATCGGCGCGGCCGGGGTACGGCTGTGCGCCATGTGTCATTCGCCAGTCCAGACGCGGAAGCGGACGGGGTCGCCGCGGAAATTGAGCGCCGCATCAGCAGCGGACGACAGGCGTCGGATTTCGCCGTCCTGGTCAGGTCCAACTCTGAAACCGGTGAGTTCGTGCGCAGCTTGCGCGTACGCGGCATAAACGCGGACGACGGTGCCACCGCGCGTTTGCGCGACGTGCCCGTGGTGCGCTCGCTATTGGCCTTCTTGCGCGTCGTGGCAGACCCTTCGAACAGCCTGGAGGCGTTCACCCTCGCCGCGGACGCGCCGTACGGACTTGGCGGTGACATCCTGGCGCGACTGCTCAATGGAGCGCGGCGGCGCAACCGTTCACTGCTGGAGGCACTGCAGGATGCGGCTGACGCGAGCGACCCGGGCATTTCTGAAAAAACGCGCAAGTCGGTGATGCTGCTGCTTGAGCACATCCGCGCTGGCATCGACCTCGCTGCCACGAACTCCTCTGGCGAGGTCCTGTACGACTATTTGCGCCGGAGCGGCGCTTTGCGCCGACTCGCGCGTGCGGATGCGGTTGACGAGAGCGACGCGCGCTCTTTGGCACGCTTCTGTGAGCTCGTCAGAGCCAGGTCAACGTTGCTTGCCCAGGATCGTGTCGCCTTCCTTGTCGCGGGGCTGGAGCTCGACGGCGTCGACGTCGAGCGCGACGCCTCTGACGATGACCGCGACGCGGTCAAGGTGCTCACCATCCATCGCGCCAAAGGGCTGGAATTCACGACGGTGTTCATCTGCGGTCTGGTGGACGGACGCTTCCCCGTCCGATCACGGCCGCCCGCCTTGAGCCTGCCCGTAGAGCTCGTGGCGGACCCCGCCGCGGACGAGCGCGCCCTGGCTGAAGAGCGCCGGCTGTTCTACGTCGCGCTGACTCGGGCGCGTGATGAGGTGATCCTCACGTCGCACGAGTTTGGTCCGCACGGCCGGGGACGGCGTCGTCCGTCGATTTTCATAGCCGAGGCGATCGACGCTCCGTCCGTTGCCAATTCAACGCCTACGACGGGTAGCCCGGTTTCAGAGGAACGCATCGCCCACGCCCTCTTGCCGGTCGTGCCCGTTGATCCGGCGCCGGCCGTTGGTCGGCCGCTGACGCTGAGCTACTCCCAGATAGACGAATACCTGAGCTGTCCTGAGCGCTACCGGCTGCGCTATGACATCGGCATTCCAACGCCCGCCCATCACGCGCTCAGCTACGGCACCGCGATCCACCAGGCAATCGCCGCATTCCATGGCGCGCAGGCCCGAGGCGTGACGCTCACAGAAGACGAGCTGGTCGACGAGCTGCGCAACGCCTGGCAGCCGGACGGATACCTCTCGCGCGAGCACGAGGATGCGCGCTTCGCGGCCGGCGCAGATGCGTTGCGTCTCTTTCGCGCCCAGCAGGTGGCGACTGGCGCCGGCGCCCCGGATGGTGTCGAACGGCCGTTCAACTTTCGGCTCGGCCGCGACGAGATCCGCGGCCGCATCGACCGCATCGACGAGCAGCCGGACGGCGCGGTCATCACGGATTACAAGTCGTCTGACGTGCGCGACCAGAAGCGGGCGGACGCCAAGGCGCGCGAATCGCTCCAGTTGCAGGTTTATGCGCTTGCGCATGAGGCACGCACGGGATCGCTGCCAAAGCGCGTCCAGCTCCATTTCGTCGAGTCAGGCGTGGTCGGTAGCGCGCAACCGACACCGGAAGGGCTGGCCAAGGCGCGCCTAAAGCTGGGCGCGGCGGCGGACGCCATCCGCGAGCGCAAGTTCGTGCCCAAGCCGTCGCCCATCACCTGTGGTTACTGCCCGTTTCGGACGATCTGCCAGGCAAGCGCGGCATAGTCTCCATGCCTGAACCGCGCAGATCGACTCACCAACACGTTTCTGTTCGTCCTCGCCGCGCTGTCGTGGGCGGCCGTCGGCTACGTGCTGACGACGATCGATCCCTCGACGGACAGCTCGGTCGTTGTCGCCGGTGCCGTGCTGATCGGCGTGGCGGTCGCACTAACCGTTGCGCCGGTGCTGTGGATCGCAGGCTTCGCTCGAAAGCGGCGCATCGCATATCGCGGGGATTGGGTCCGCGCTTCGCGCCGTGCCTGTCTGTGCGGTCTCGTCGTCGCCTTGCTCATCATCCTGCGCGCGCAGGGTGCCTTGAGCACGCCAATGGCGATATTTGTTGTCGCCATGCCGGTACTGGTAGAGGTGACGCTAACGGTCCGTCGCTGACCTCTCGCTCGCCAAGGTAGGATTGCCCGTGGCGCCCTGCTGGACCTGTTGCGGAAACCGGCGGCGACTCGCGCCGAGGGACGTGCGTTGAGCAACGACCACGCTCCAGTTGACTTCGCCTATCTCAATGGCTGGGATCTTCCGTACGAAGTGTTCGTGCCGCCGGAGATTCCCACCTACACGGGCACGAGTGTCACGTTCGCCCATCGCCAGCTGGTCGAGGACCCGGTCGAGCTCGTTCGGCGCGCTCCGGATATCGCCATCGTCGGAGCGCCCATGGACGAAGCGGTCAGCTATCGGCCCGGCGCGCGCTTCGGCCCGCGCGCCATCCGCCAGGCGAGCTACACATCGGGCGAGCACTCGCTGCAGCTTGGCATTGAGCCATTCAAGGTGCTCGATGTTGTTGACGCCGGAGACGCCAATGTCGTGCCGGCGGCACCGGCGCGCAGCCACGCCATGATCTATCGCAAGGTCCTCGCAGTTGCCAGCTCAGGCGCGATCCCGATCGTCCTTGGCGGCGATCACTCGATCACGTGGCCGTCGGCGAGCGCCGTTGCCACCGTCCGGCGTCCGGGCAGCATCGGCATGGTCCACTTCGATGCGCACGCAGACACGGCCGATCGCGATTTTGGCGTACTCGCCGGGCACGGCACGCCCATGCGTCGGCTGATCGAGTCGGGCGCGGTCAAGGGCAGCAACTTCGTCCAGGTGGGCCTGCGCGGCTACTGGCCGGCACCTGAGGTATTCGAGTGGATGCGCGAGCAGAAGATGCGCTGGCACCTGATGCGCGAGATCGAGGAACGCGGCGCAGAAGCCGTCGTCGACGATGCGATCAGCGAGGCGCTCGACGGTCCGGACGCGGTCTACATCTCCGTCGACATCGATGTGATCGACCCGGGCATGGCGCCCGGCACGGGCACACCAGAGCCCGGCGGCTTGCTGACGCGCGAGCTCTTGCGCGCCATCCGTCGGATCGCCAGCGTCGTGCCGATCGCAGGCATGGACATCGTCGAGGTTTCGCCGCCGTATGACCACGCTGAGGTCACGGCGATGGCGGCGCATCGCTGTGCGCTCGAGGCGATCAGCGCTCTGGCCGCGCGCAAGCGTGACGGTTATGAAGTTCGCTTCCGATCTGCCGATGAGGCGCTGACGCCTGTGGGGGCCACCGCGCCCTCGGGGCAGTGACCCGCGCGGCGGGAGACTCGCGCGCGATGGCCAGCTCGTCAGCGGCGGAGGCGCTTGCCCGCTATTACGACCTGGACCTTGCCGACGACCCCGGCGACATCGACATGTATGTCGCGCTGGCGCACGCCACGGACGGATCGATCCTGGAGCTGATGGCCGGCTCCGGCCGCGTGGCCGTGCCACTCGCCATGGCCGGACACAAGGTGGTTGCGGTCGACCGTGACTCACACATGCTCGGGCGCGCGGCCGCTTACTGGCAGCGCGTCAAGCGGCGCGCGGCAAAGGGCGGCGCACTCGAGCTGATCGAGGCGGAAGTCAGCCACGCTCAAGCTCAAGGAACGGTTCGACCTGGTCATCGTGGCCCTGAACAGCATGCTGTTGCTCGACCGCGGTGACGGAATGGCAAACGCCCTCCAGACAATCCGTCGGCACGTGGCGCCCAATGGCCGCGCCGTGATCGACATCTGGTTGCCAACCCCGGAGGATCTGGCGCTGTACGACGGCCGCACCGTCCTTGATTGGGTCAAGAACGACGTCGAGACGCAGCTGTCAGTCTCCAAGACGACGGCTGCGCGCTACGACTCCGCCACGCGCACGGCACACGTCACCAGCTTCTTCGATGCGTGGAGCGACGGCCAGCCCGTGACCAGGACCGCTCGGACCGACAAGCTCAGCTTCATCTCGGCGGACGAAATTGAAAGATTTGCGCGTGACGCCGGTCTGGTGGTCAACAACATCGGCGGCGATTACGACATGGGCCCATTTGGTACCCACAGCGAGCGCGTCGTAATGGTCCTTCGCCCGCTCAGTCGTTGATATAGTCGAACGGTGTCCGGCTCACAGACCGAAGCGCAGATTCGACTGCTGCTGGTCGAGGACATGCCCCAGGTTGCGAATTACATCCGCAGCCTGCTCGACACTCAATCGAAGATCAAGCTTCTCGACGTAATCCGCGACGGAAGGGCAGTGCTCGACCAGATTCGCGAGCACCAACCTGACGTGTTGATTGTCGACGCCCTCCTCCAGGGCCGAAATCAACGGTCTTGCCGTCGCGCAGGAAGTGCGCGAGGCGGGTCTCGACCTGCCCATCATCTGTCTGACCGTGCCTCAGAAGCCGCTCAAGATCGGCGATGGCATGGGCGCGACTGAAGTGCTCTCGATGCCCTTCAGCGGGTACGACTTCATGCGCCTCCTTCAGGACATGCACGATGCCCAACGGGCGCGCGCGCCCGAATCACTTTCGCGGATCTACGTGTTCTTCGGCGCCAAGGGCGGTGTCGGAACAACGACGCTCGCGTACAACGTGGCCGCGTCCATCGCCGCCACGGGTTATCGCGTGGCACTCATCGACGGCAGCCTCCAGTTCGGCGACGTCCGCGCCTTGCTGCGCGTCACCGACGATGTGCCTTCGATCGTCCAACTCCCGACAGCACACATCCAGCGCGCCGATCTGGAACAGGTCATGCACCGCGACTCGTCTGGCGTCGAGGTGCTCCTCGCTCCGCCGCGCATCGAGATGGCTGAGATGGTCACGCCGCGCGACATAGAACGGTTGCTGTCGCTGATGAGGAAGATCTACAACGTGGTCATCATCGACACCGCGACGACCGTCGACGACACGGTCCTCGCGTACATCGACAACAGCGACGGGATGGTCCAGATCGTGACCTACGAGTGGACCTCGCTCCAGCGCGCGCGTGCCATGACCGACACCCTCGCCGCGATCAGCTTCGCGCCCGATCGGGTGCGCTACCTCGTCAACCGCGCCGATTCAACCGGCGGCATGCCGCGCGACGCGATCCAAAGGGCCTTGGGCCGCCAAGCGGATTTCGGCGTTGTGAGCGATGGTGTGCTCGTGCTCGAAGCGAACAACCGGAGCCAACCATTCACGACGCTGGCGCCCGATGCACCGATTTCCCGCAATGTCGCCGACGTCGCGGCTGACCTGACGCGGACGATGGAGCCCACTCCGCTCCACCATCCCAGTCAGGCGAGCACGGCCGGCGGGCAATGAGCGACCCGCGAGCAATCGGCTTCTTCGACTCAGGCGTGGGCGGCCTGACCGTGCTGCGCGAGGTTATGCGCCGGCTGCCGAATGAATCGACGATCTATCTGGGCGACAACGCGCGTGCCCCGTACGGGCCTCGTTCGGATGACGAGGTCAACCGCTTCAGCGCCCAGTGTCTGGACGAGCTCGCCGCGCGCGACGTCAAGGCCATCGTCGTGGCCTGCAACACCTCGAGCGCCATTGCCCTGCCGCATCTTCGGCTGCGCTACGGTCGGCCGCTGCTCGGAGTGGTGCGTCCCGGCGCTACCGCGGCGGCACTGGCCACACGCAATCAGCGAGTAGGCGTCATTGCTACCGTGGCCACCGTTCGCTCGAGGGCGTACTTCCAGGCGATCAAGGAGGAAGACCCGTTCGTCGAGGTTGTCGAGCTGGCCACTCCAAAGCTGGTGCCGCTGGTCGAGGCGGGCCAGCTCGAAGGGCCGCTGGTCGAGGAGATGGTCGGCGAGCAGATCGCACCAATCCTGGATGCTGAGCACGGCATAGACACGTTGCTGCTGGGTTGTACGCACTACCCGCTGCTCGCGCCCGTCATCAGGCGCGCAATCGGGCCTGAGGTCGCGCTGATCGACTCCGCCTCCGCCACGGCAAGCGCGCTTGCGGCGCTGCTGGAGATGCACTCGCTCGAGGCGCCGGCCGAGCAACGACCCAGCCATACTCAGTTGACGACCGGTGCCGTCGAGGCGTTCTCGCGCGTCGCCGGCCGCCTCTTCGAGCCGACCCTGGCAACTGTCGAGCACATCCAGATCGCCGGCATTGCAATACCAGTCGGCGCGCCAGCGGCCGCGGTCGGCGAGTGACGGTCGCAACGAACGACCGGGACCGGCGTGGCCTAAGCGGCAACGAAAAGGCGGTCCTCGCCGGAGTTGCCCTGGGCGCTGGGTTGGCCATCGCGACTCGTCTTCTGAGTAGACGGGCGGAGCGCACCACGCCGGCCGGCCTGGTCGACTGGAAACGCGTCGAGGACATCGCCGCAGCGCGGCTGGCGACCGCGGCCGGCGCCCTGAGCGAGGCCGAGCTGCGCGCCTCGGAGGCTGACTACGCGCGGGCGATGGCACTTGCCATCCCGCTGCTCGAGAAGCACCTGGGAAGTCCGCTGCCGGGCGTCGTGGAGCGTCACGAAGTCGTCGATCGCGCCGGCTGGGCACGCGCCAACATCGTCACCTTCCAGTCGCTCATCGACCGCCTTGAGCCGCATGTCCGGGCGGCAGCCGGCGAACGTGGCATGGGCTCAGGCCTGACACGCGCCGCGAACCGCTACATCACCACCAAGCAGCTCGGCTTTCTGCTCGGCTACCTGGGCACGCGCGTGCTGGGCCAGTACGACATTGCCATCCTGTCGGCCGAGGCGACACCCGGCAAGCTCCTCTTCGTCGAGGAAAACATCCGTCAGACGGCCGCAGTCCTGGGTGTGGACCCGTCCGAGTTCCGGACGTGGATTGCGCTGCACGAGGCGACTCACGCTTTCGAGTTCGAAGCCAACACCTGGATCCGCCCGTACCTGCGTGATCGGCTCGAGCGTCAGCTCGCGGGCGTCCTTGACCAGGCGCGTGATCTCCAGGAGGGCGGGCTGTCGGCGCTCATCGAGCGCGTCAGGCAGGCCAAGGACAATCCCATCGCAGCGCTGCTGACACCGGAGCAGCGCCAGCTGTTCGAGGAGACCCAGCGCGTCATGTCCCTGCTCGAGGGTTTCAGTGACTGGGTCATGGACGAAGTCGGTGCCCAGGTGCTGCCCAACGTGAGCACCATTCGCGATCGCTTCGAAGCGCGCCGGAGCATGCGTCGCGGTCCGCTCGATCGGATCATCGCGCGCATCACGGGGCTCGACATGAAGCTGGAGCAATACCGGCGCGGCGAGCGCTTCGTTTCCGGTGTAGCGGCCGCGGGCGGCCGCGAGGCGATCAACGCGCTATGGAGTGGACCGGAGGCGCTGCCCACGGAGGCGGAGCTGGCCGATCCTGCGGCGTGGGTGCGCCGGGTTGTGCCGTCTGGCACTTCAATCGGAGTAGCCGCGTCCGACAATTGAGCAACTTATGAACACCACGACGTCGGCCCCACGGACCAGCGGCCCGGGCAGCGGCCCAGCCGGCGTGCCCGCGGCCATCGGCCTCTCGCCCATCCTGTCGGCGCGCTACAAGCCGGAGCACATGGCGCGCATCGCCGATGCCGCGCCGGGTTCGCGCGTTGTCACGGTGTCACTTGAGGGCCTTGCCGACGGCGACCTGTCCGACGTGGAGGTGCTGCTCCGCGGGCCAATGCCCCAATCCATCTTCGATCGCCTGCTGAGTCGCTGCCCGCGGCTGATGTGGGTTCACTCCGCCACGGCCGGTGTCGAACGCGTCCTTACGCCCGCGGCACTCGAACGTGGCATCGCCATCACTAACGCCCGTGGCGTTTTCAGCGACCCGATCGCCGAGTACGTGCTGATGATGATCCTGACCATCAGCCGCAGGCTGCCGCAGCTGCTCGAGCTGCAACGCGAACGGACGTGGCAACCGCTCGAGGGCCGCGAGATGGCCGATGTCACGGTCGGCATCGTGGGTCTGGGGTCGATTGGACGGCGCGTCGCGGAGCTTGCCCTGACATTTGGCGCGCACGTGATCGCGACGCGCCGCTCACCGGACAATTACAGCGCACTGACCGGCCAGATCGAGATTCTGCCGCCCGAGCAGCTGCCAGAGCTCATGAGCCGGAGCGACTTCACTGTCCTGGCACTGCCACTGACGTCCGGCACGGAGGACATGTTCGACGCCGGCCTGCTGGCCCTCGCCAAGCCGGGCTCGTGGCTGATCAACGTCGCGCGTGGTGCCCTGGTCGACGACCGGGCGCTGCTTCGCGCGGTGAACGACGGCCCGCTGGCCGGGGCGGTCCTGGACGCGTTCCGCGACGAGCCGCTACCGGCCGACTCGCCGCTGTACAGCTCGCCCAACATCATCGTCACGCCGCACACCTCGTGGTCGAGCGGTCGCGTCCTCGAACGCAGCATCGACCTGTTCTGCCAGAACCTTGGTCGCTTCCAGCGCGGCGAGGCGCTGCTCAACCTGGTGGATCCGCGCGCCGGATATTGATGACCTCTAACCTGCCCCGGTGCAGGTAGCGATCGTCGGGCTTGCCCGGTCGGGCAAGACAACTGTTTTCAACACGCTCACACGCGGCGAGGCCGACACTGGCGGCTTCGGTGGCATGACCGTCAATGTTGGGGTGGTCAAGGTCCCGGATGAGAGGCTGACCAAGCTGACTGAGCTGTTCAAGCCAAAGCGCGAGGTTCCCGCCGACGTGACCTACGTCGACCTGCCCGCGCCGCCACTTTCAACTGACGGTCGCGAGGCGGCCGAGATTCCCGCCGACCAGCTCGCGCGGCTACGCACCGCGGACGAGCTGCTGCACGTGGTTCGCGCGTTCGAGAACCCGGCCGTGGCCCACCCCGATGGCTCCGTCGACCCAGCGCGCGACGTCGAGGCACTCGAGCTTGAATTCATCCTGGCCGACCTGGGTGTTATCGAGAAGCGCATCGAGCGGCTGAAGACGCAGGGCCACCACGGGACGCCGGCCGAACGGGAGGCCAACGACCGTGAGCTGGCCGTGCTCGAGACGCTGGCTCCGCCGCTGCGCGAGGGCAAGCCCATCCGCGACGTTGAGCTGTCCGACGACGAAGCGAAGCTCATCCGCGGTTTCCGCTTCCTGACGGAGAAGCCGGTCCTCGTCCTCCTCAACGTCGGCGAGGACGACGTCGCGCGCAGCGCGCAGATCGTGGCCGACTTCGCCAAGGGCTACAGCCACAAGCATTCGGGCGTCGAGGCGCTCTCGGCGCGCATCGAGATGGAGATCGGCCAGCTCGACGACGAGGAAGCGGCAGTCTTTCGCGCCGACCTGGGTCTGACCGAATCGAGCCTGGAGAGGGTGATCCGCGACAGCTACCGACTGCTGGGGCTGATCTCGTTCTTCACCGCCGGTCCGGACGAGACGCGCGCCTGGACCATTCCCGCGGGCTCAACCGCGGTCGACGCCGCCGGCGCAATTCACTCCGATCTCGCCCGAGGCTTCATTCGCGCCGAGATCGTCGAATACGAGGACCTCATCGAGCTGGGCTCATTTGCCGAGGCGCGCAAGCACGCCAAGCTGCGCTCTGAAGGCCGTGACTATGAAGTCGTTGACGGAAACGTGGTCGAGATACGTTTCAACGTCTGAGCCCCGCGAGGCGGCGTCAGTCGCGGTAGGGGCGGTCCTCGCTCTCGACTTCGACGAGCATCGTGCGGAAGTTGTCTTCCTCCTCGGGCAGCGACGCAACGCGTTCGTCGACCGGGATCACGACCGTCTCTTCCTCTTCGACTGAGACACGCACAGCAGCGCGCAGGTTCGCGTCCACGTGTACGAAACCGTGGCGGCGCTCCAACTCCGATGCGATCGCCTCGATGAGCGAGTCCTCCTCAAAGCTGCTCAACACAGCGCCGCGCGCCTCGAGCACCAGCTCCAGGAATTCGGCCTCGTCATACTCGCTGTCGTGCGCGAGCAGCAGGTTGGCCAGGATCTCGTCGTCCGACTCGGACAGCTCGTAGAAGTACACGGTTTCTCCGGTGCGAAATGGCTGATTCGAGTATAGAGAAGCCAGATCCACGGCCGACGTTGGTCGTCGTTGGCGCGGCCACGCGCGACGTCGCACCGGATGATGCCCGCGGCTGGAAGCTTGGTGGTGGCGTGACCTACTCGGCCATGGCTGCGGCGCGCGTGGGTGTCCAGGTCCGCGCTCTGATCGGCGTCGATGACGTTGCTGCGACGGCCGATGAGTTGGACACGCTGCGTATGGCCGGCGTCGACGTGCACCTCGTGCCGCTCGACAGCGGCCCCGTATTCGACAACCGCCGGACGCCGACCGGCCGCAAGCAGTTCGCCTTGGCCGCAAGCGACCTACTGTCCGTTGCCTCGCTGCCTCCGGCCTGGCACGCGCCCCATTCAGCGCTGCTCGCGCCGGTCGCGGGCGAGCTGGACCACGACTGGTCGGCGGCCTTTGCGCCCGCGACCTTCGTGACCGCTCGCCGCTCAGGGCCTGTTGCGCAGACTCCATCCGGGTAAGGAGGTCGTCCGTCTCGCGTTCGAGCACGGACCGGTCATCCATCGCGCGGACGCGATCGCGCTCAGCCGCGAGGACGTGGCTGCCGGTGCACCGCCGATCCGCGACTGGACCCGCCCCGGCCAGCACGTACTGGTCACGCACGGCAAGCGCGGCTCGCTCGCGCTTACCCGCACGGATACCGGACTCCGTGGCCGATTTACGCCGCCGCTGCCAATGCGCAAGGCGATCGACCCGACCGGCGCCGGCGACACCTTCATTGCCGCGTGGCTGGCAGCGCGCATGCTCGTCGGCGATGGGTGGCGACCGCTCGTGGTCGCATCCGTCATGTCCAGCCTTGCGGTGCTGAGCACGTCTCTCGCGGACATGCCCACCCAGGCGGACCTGTGCCGCGAGCTGGTCACGCTGCGGGACTCGCGACGCGACGCCTGAAGCGATTTCGCGCCAGGCGCGGCAACCGTCGCTCAAGGTCGCGTTCCACTGCATACATGGGCTCACCCCATGCCCGCGCACGGCCCGCGACCGCAGCAGCCTCGTGACACGCCGCTAACGCACCGGCAACGTCACGCTCGACGTGCTCGCGATAGCGCGCGACGTGCAGCCATGCTGCCGCCGCGCCCGGGCCACCGCGCCGGCAGATGTCAAGCCAGGCATCCATTGCCTCGTCACGGCGTCCAAGGCGTGCCAACAGCCGCGCGCGTTCCGCGGAGAGCTGGCGATGCAGGACCGCTGTCGCTGGGCGCCTGACGAGCCACGCCTCAGGCCGCAGCGCGTGCTCCACGACGTGCAGCGCGTCGCCCCGCCGCTTGCGACGATCGTAGGCACGCGCGAGGCCGAGCAGGTCGCCCGGCTCGAACCGGTCCAGCCCGCCTGTCGACAGCTCGCTGACCAGCAACCCGAGCGAAACGATGTCCTGTCTGTTGTGGTCGACCACGTCGCGCAGCAGGCCGGCCCGTCGTGATCGGAGGTAGCTGAAGAATCGGTCGGGGATGAACGCGCCGGGCAGGTCGCCGGTTCGTTCCACTCCGCATACGCCGGCTTCCACCGCGGCCAGCCTCGCGCTGCCCAGCCTGTGCTTCCAGAGCTGGCGTGAGATGGGAAGCAGGTCGAGATGGCCGGCCGTGGGCGGCGGGGGTCTGCCATGCAGGCGGTAGCGGGCGACGATCAGCGGCCAGTCAAACGACTTGCCGTTGTAGGTCACCAGCCAGGCATCAGCCGGGATCGTCTCAGACAGGACATCGAGCAGCGCTCGCTCATTCGCGTGATCCGGCAGCAGCAGCTGGCGAACGTGCAGCGAGCTGCCTTCCCACCAGCCCAGGCCGACCAGGAAGGCGAGAGTCCCCGCGGCCGTGGCGAGACCGGTCGTCTCCAGGTCGAAACAGAAGAGCGGCCGATCAACGGGCACGCCGTAGGGGAGGGCAGTCAAGGCGTCCCGATCGACCTTTACTTCCGTCCTGAAGTCGAACACCGCAATGCCACGCTCGGCAAAGCCGCCCAAGCTCGCGCGCCAGAGCCGCCGCATGGTCTATGCGCGGCCGCGGCTCGACAACGATCCGCTCAGGCGCTGATCTGAAGCGTTCCAGTCGCCGAGCGAGAACTCCGGTCTCCATAGCGCCGCAGCCTGCGTGCCGACCTTGCCAGCTAGGTTGTCACGCCGCCCGCTTCTTTGCGTCGGCAATCTCATCCGCCAGCATCTTCAGCAGCTTGTTCGTGACGCGCTTGGCGCCGCCGTTCGAATCGACGCGCGGGCCGACGCACGCCGGGCAGCCGTCCTCGCACGCACACGTCTCGACGAGGCTTAAGCGCGCCCGCGATTAGCTCGGCGTGGCGGTCGTACAGGCGCGCCGCCAATCCGACTCCGCCGGGCACCGAGTCGTACAGGTAAACGATCGGCTTCTCCGCGTGGGGTGAGCGGACCTGCGCAACCATGCCGATATCGTGCGGATCGGCCATGAGCAGGACGCTGGCGACGGTCTGCATCGCGCGACCCGCGCCGGTCAGCGCCATGTCCAGGTCGTCGCGGCGCCATGAGTCGAAGTCGGGGCCCAGGGCCACCCAGTAGGACGTCGTGTGCAGCTCGATCTCCGGCAGGTGGATCTTGCCCCAGCCCAGGTTCTCGTGCGTTTCCAGGCGCAGCTTCTTGAACATGGTTGCGATCGACGAAACCATCACCTCGCCGTGGGCGCGCTCGGCCACGGGCACGGGCGCGGACGCGAACGTCTCGAGCGGTTTGAGCGTCACCGCGAGTAGGGCCTGCGTGTAGTAGTCCGTGTCGGCGGGCGTCACATAAGCCTTGCGCTCGTCCCAGTCGAGGTGATCGACGTGGTACTGGCGCGTTTCGTGGATGTAGATCGCCTGGTCGTGGACGAGCACGGGCGCGGCGAATAGGTCAACCTCGCCGATGACGATCGGCCGCGGTTGGCCGGTCGTATCGATGATCACGACGTTCTCTGGCGCGCCGACGCGCAATGAAACCTCCGATGCCGGGAAGTTCTCGCTCGCCCAGTACCAGCGGTCGTCGTCCGCCAGGCGGACGTGGCCTTCCTCTGACAGGAATGCGAGCAGATCGTCGGTGGGCACGCCACTCAGCGAATCGCCCACATCGAAGGGCATCTCGAACGTCGCGGCACGGACATGGGCGAGCAGCACGTGCAGGTTGGTCGGGTCGATGCGCGCCTCTTCCGGAGACGCGTCGAACAGGTAGTCCGGGTGCGTGGCCACGAACTGGTCGACGGCGCCGGCGCCGGCGACGAGGATCGCCACGCTTGCCTCACGGCGGCGACCAGAGCGGCCCATCTGCTGCCACGTCGCCGCGATCGTGCCTGGGTAGCCGGCCAGGATCGAGGCGTCCAGCCGACCGATGTCGATGCCCAGCTCGAGCGCATTGGTGCTCACAACGCCAAGCACGTCGCCAGTGCGCAGCCCGGCCTCGATATCGCGCCGTTCCGTGGGCAGGTAGCCACTGCGATAGCCACGGATGCGCTTGAGCGGGCCGCGGCCTTCACGGAACGACTCGCGCAGGCTGGTCAGCAGCAGCTCGACAGACGACGCGCGCCTTGGCGAACACGATCGTCTGGCGGCCCGCGCGCAGGAAGGCCAGGGCCGTCTTGTGCGACAGGCCCAGCGGACCCGGGCGGATGCCCTGGCGCTGGTCGATCACCGGCGGGTTGAGGATGACGACGTGCTTCTCGCCGGCCGGCGCGCCGTTGCGATCGATGACCGTCATGTGCCGGCCGGTGAGCATCTCCGCGAGCTCCCTGGGATTGCCGATCGTCGCCGAGCAGCAGATGATCTGCGGTCTCGAGCCGTAGTGGTCGCACAGCCGCAGCAGTCGTTGCATCACGTTGGCAACGTGACTGCCGAAGATGCCGCGGTACGAGTGCGTCTCGTCGATGACGATGTAACGCAGCTGCTCGAAGAGCTGGAACCACTTCGTGTGATGGGGCAGGATCGCCGAATGGAGCATGTCCGGGTTGGTCACCACGACCTGCCCGGCGGCGCGGATGTTGTGGCGAATTGGGTTGGGCGTGTCGCCGTCGTAGACGCCCGCTGCGACCTCTATCTCCGCTGCATCCGCGATCTCTCGAAAGGCCGCCAGCTGGTCCTGGCTGAGTGCCTTGGTCGGGAACAGGTACAGCGCCCGCGCGGCCGAGTCCTCCGCCACCGACTGCAGCACGGGCAGGTTGAAACACAGCGACTTGCCCGACGCGGTGGGGGTGACCACGACGATGTCCTCGCCCCGCTTGAGCGCGTCGAGCGACTCCGCCTGGTGGGTGTAGAGCATCTCAATGCCCTGGCCGTGAAGAGCGCGCACGAGACGCTTGTCGAGCCAGCCCGGAAACGGCGCGGTCTGCGCCGGTCGCTCGGGCAGCACGCGATGAGCAACAACGGCGCGGGCAATCTCCGGGTCAGTGAGCAGGTGTTCGAGGGTTTCGATCGTGCCCTGTGGCTGATATAGGCGCATCTTGTCCACCTTTTAGACCAAACGTTCGGTTTGGACGACAGAGCGTAGCACGACCCGAATAGCTCTTGCGCGCGACTTGACGCGCCAAATCGCTGGCAGTATCGTTTGACGTCGAACTATTTGATGTCGAACGGAGTTGTGCCTTGCGATCTCGATTTGGAGCACTGACAGAGCCCAATTTCCGTCGTTTGTGGATCGGCCAGACGACGTCTGCGGCCGGTGACGGCTTGACCGGCGTCGCGCTCACCTTCGCCGTCCTGGCCATCAGTGGCTCGGCCACGGAGCTTGGCATCGTCTTCGCCGCGTTCCTGATCCCGCGCGTCGCGTTCATGCTCGTGGGTGGCGTTTGGGCGGATCGGCTGCCGCGCCGTTACGTGATGATCGGCTCCGACCTGGTCCGGGCCGGCGCCCAGCTGATGCTCGCGGTCGCGGTATTCAGCCAGACCCACGAGCTGTGGCCGTTCGTCGTTGCGGCCGCGATCAGTGGCGCTGCATCGGCGTTCTTCCAGCCCGCCGTCGTGGGCTTGATCCCGCAGACGATCACCCCGGACAGGCTCCAGGACGCCAACGGCCTGCTGGGCATGTCGCAGTGGGCCGCCCGGCTCGGCGGTCCGATCATTGCCGGCCTCGCTGTCGCAGCCGGCGTGCTCGGTCCGCTGTTCGTCATCGACGCCGCGTCGTTCCTGTTCAGCGCGCTGATGCTCTCGCGCCTGACGGTGGGCAAGGTCTCGAGCGCGGTGCGGCAGCCCTTCATGACCGACTTCAAGGACGGTTGGCGCCAGGTCACCGACCGCCGCTGGCTGATGATCTCCCTGGTCGCATTTGCGCTCGCCAACCTGGGCTTCTCAGGGTTGTTCGTGCTCGGCCCGGTGATCGTCGGCAGCAGTCCGAACGGCGCCGCCGATTGGGGGCTGCTCGATGAGCCTGTTCGCGCTGGGCGGTCTGATCGGGGCGGCAGGAGCGATGCGCGTGCGTCCTGCACGGCCGCTGTCCGCCGCGTTTCTGATCTGGCTGGGAATGCCGCTCATGCTCGTCCTGCTGAGCGTCTCGCCGCCGTTGGCGGTGCTGGCCCTTGGCGCGTTCATCGCGTCGGCGTGTACGACGCTGACCGACACCATCTGGCACACGACGCTGCAGCAGCAGATCCCCAGCGAACACCTGTCGCGCGTCAGCTCAGTGGACTGGACTGTGTCGATGGTCATCGCACCCTTGGGCAACATTGCCGTCGGGCCTATGGCCGCGGCCCTGGGCACCCAGACGGCGTTGATCGCACTGGCGCTCATCGGTGGCGTTCCGCTGGCGATAGTGGCCTTTGTACCGTCCGTGCGCGCGATCCGCGGCCGATCCAGAACGCACGAGGCGGCCGGACACGAACCCGCCATGACCGCTGAGGGGGTGGCACTCTGAGTGCGTTTCGTATCCAAGTACCGCGCCTAGAATTTGGCCGTGGCTGCGCGCACCCGGACCAAGAGCACCAACGCCGACGTCCGGCCAACGGACAGCGTCGGTCGGATGCTGCCCGTGTGGAAGAGCGAGCTGCCTGAGCTCGACCTGGGCACAGAGGGCATCGTCGAGCGCATCCAGAAGATCAACAAGCACATCAGTCGGCTGCTCGACGAGACGCTTGCCGAGTTCAACCTGGACCACGGCGAGTGGGCGGTGCTCATGGCCCTGCGCCGGACGGGCAAGCCATACCGACTCGCACCGGGGGTGATCGCGCGCTACATGAACATGTCGGCGGCGGCCATCACCAACCGGCTCAACCACCTCGAGGAGCGTGGCTTGATCAGGCGTCTGCCGGAGCCCACAGACCGGCGCGGCGTGCAGGTCGAGCTGACCGACGCGGGCTGGCAGGCGTGGCAGGACTCGGTCGGCGTCCAGGCCAGCAAGGAGGCGCTTATCGCCTCGGCCCTGACCGAGTCAGAGAAGGACGAGCTGAACGACCTGCTGGTGCGCCTGACGCTCCAGATCGAAGACGAAGGCGAGCACCACTCCGCCAAATAGCGCCCTGCGCGGATGGCGCTGGTTTGACACGGTGGAATCGGGGCGCTTAGGCTCGTCGTGATGGCGAGAGCAGCCGTGGCCCTCGATAGCCCCAATCCGGGTGCGAGCGCGCGCGCGCCGCGCTCATTCCGGCTGCGTCGGATGCACTTCGTCCTGATCGCCATCGCCCTCGTCGCGGTGTGGCTTGTCTTCGTTTTTGCCCGGGCGATGGGTGATGTCGATCGGGCCACGGCCAGGCAAAACGGCGTTGCCGCTGAGGCCGCTGCGTTACAGGCACGGCTCGACGCGGATCATCGCGAGCTGGCGCTCGTCCAGACTGACGCTTTTCAGCGCCTCCAGGCGCGCGCCTACGGCATGGGCGCACCGGGTGAGGTCGTCTTCACGCTCCCGCAGGACGCACCCGCGCCGGCACCCATCACGCCCCTCGGTGGCGGCGCGTCCAGCGCGACGTCGGCCACGCAGGCCAGCCCGCTCGACGCCTGGCTGAAGCTGATCTTCGGAAACTAGCGCGGCGTCTCAAACTGTCGCGGCGTCGGGGCGGCGACGAGCTTGCCGCCCGGCCCAGGCACCTGCTCGCCTTTCCTGAAGCGCGTGTCGTAATAGAGCAGCACGAAGCCGATCGTGAAGATGGGTGCGAAGACCTCCGCCAGCAGGTTGGTGACCAGTGACTGGGCGAATGTCGACGCCGGGCTGAACGTCGGGGTGAGGGTGCTCAGGTTGGGCGGTGAAATCAACAGGCCGAGGAAGAGTGAGACGAAGCTGATGCCAAGCCCGATGACGCCCAGAATCAGCCCGAACACCAGCGCATAGCCGATCACGCGCAGCATCGAGCCTCCCACGAGCAGGTAACTGCGACGTAACGACGGCACGAGCGGGCAGGTTCTCGAGCACCAGTACCTGGATCGCGAACACGAACCTGATGACCAGGAAGATGGTCACGAAGACGACCGCAACGATCCCGAGCAGGGCCACAAACGAAAGCACTCCGCCACCACCGAGCAGCCTGGGGCCGTCGAGCAGCAGCAATGGCAGGAGGATGAGCAGCAGCGCGAGTGCGGCTCCGGCGACCGTCAGGAGGATGTACAGGGTCGAACACGTCGCGCAGGCGACTGAGCGCTGCTCGATATGACTCGCGCGTCGAAAGCTTGCCGCCGGCGAAGGCGGTTGCGATCGCATGGGTCAGCGCGGCACTGCCAATGACCGTGATAGATCCAAGCAGAAGGCTGAGGACGAAGGTGGCGGCTGCCACTCCCCACGGAAATGAGCCGACCAGGTCGGCCGCGTTGGCCGTCAGGGTGACCGAGTCGGACGAGCCGCTGATCAGGAGCTCTTCCCAGCGGCCCATCTGGTCAAGCGTGATCACGGTCAGCAGCGTCGTGACGAGCACGACCGGCACCCCCACGATCAGATTGATGGCGACGAATGTCTTCCATCCAAACCTGAACAGGCTGATCGCGAGCGACACCACCCGACCCATCGTGAGCGGGTAGAAACCGGCCATGCCGCCCGGCGGCGAATACTGCTGCGGCTGGCGTGACCTCCGGCCACTGCGGTGGGGGCGGTGGTGGCGATGACAGGTGCACCGGGTGGGCCATGTGCCGAGTGTAGGGCGGTTACGCTGCGCTTCGATGGACCTGCCGCCTCCGTTCGAGGCGCTGCCGGCGGACAAGCGCGCGCTACGCCTGCGCGCGGTCCGCGACGGGCTGATCGTGTCCGGCCTGCTCGCGACGCTGTTCCTGTTCGTTGTCGTGACCAACATCGCGCATAGCGTGGGCTACGACGCGTACGCCTACTGGTCGCTCGACTTCAACGACCTGTACGGCCGATCGATCGCCAACAACTACACGCTGGGCGGGTTCCGTTACACGCCGCCGATCGCGTTCCTGTTCGCGCCACTCATGTTCTTCCCGTGGTGGCTCTTCCTGTGGTTATGGACGTCGCTCAGCCTGGCCATCATCACGTGGCTCAGCGGGCGCTGGACGATCGTCGTCCTGGCCCTGCCGCCCGTGGCGCTCGAGCTGTATCACGGCAACGTCCATCTGCTGATCGCCGCCGCGATCGCGCTGGGCTTCCGCTTCCCGTGGACGTGGTCCTTCGTGATCCTGAGCAAGATCACGCCCGGTATCGGTGTGCTGTGGTTTGCCGTGCGGCGCGAGTGGCGCTCGTTCTTCATCGCCACCGGCGTGACCGCCGCGATCGTGGCCGTGACGCTCGTCGTCGCGCCGCACTACTGGGCCGAGTTCGTCAACTCGCTGCTCAGCAACCTGAACGAGCCGCAGACGTTCAGCATTCCGCCGCCGGCCTTCATTCGGATACCGATCGCCATCGTGCTCGTCGTCTGGGGTGCGCGGACGGACCGGCCGTGGACCGTGCCCATCGCCGCGACGCTGGCATTGCCCATCATCTGGCCGCACGGCCTGACCGTGGCCCTGGCGGCGATTCCGTTTCTGCGTCGCGGCGACCGTGCCGCGGCCACGCCCGGCTGGGAGCGCGCCGCCGATCCACGTCGATTGCTGCTATGTCTGGCCGTGTTCGTCGGCGGCGCGGCGCTACTGGCGCTGATCGTCCCGGACTGGGTGCGCGGCGTGATGGACTGGGCGTCGGCAGGCCTGAACCCGTACCGGCTGTGACTAGCTCCGACGGCCCTGTAGGTCGTGGTCGTCCCGGTCGCGAATCCGTTGCGGCGCGGCGCGGGGAGGGGAGATCCAGCCCAGGCGCAGCGCGTGCACGACCGCGTCAGTGCGGTGGCGCAACGTGAGCCGAGCCAGCAGGTGTGAGATGGCGCCCTTGACGGTGTGCTCGGACAGGCCGATCTCGCGCCCGATCTGGTAGTTCGTCTTGCCCTCGGCGGCAAGCTCGAGGATGCGGATCTCGCGCGCGGAGACGTCCGAGTCGAGTCCTCCAGGCGCTCGCTGCCAGAGCTCTGCAAATGTCTCGAGCACGCGTCGACCCACGGCCGGTCGTTCCGCGAGCGTGCGCTGGATGGGCTCTTCGCCGTCGGCAGCCTGCTTGATCGTGTCAACGAGCTCTTCGGGTTGGGCGCTCTCGCCCACGTGGCCGTCGGCGCCGCCCATCACGGCGCGGTACACCTGCTCGTCATCCTCCTGGCGAGCGAGGACCACGAGCACCCCATCGCGCACTTCGCGGCGCAACGTGCGCATGTCGTCAATCGTGTCGGCGGTCGTGCCATCGACGTCAAACAGGACGACGTCGGGATGATTGGCGCGGACCATGTCCACGGCCTCGGCGACGCTGTCGGCTTCGGCGACCACGGCGACGCGATCGTCGCTCTCGAGGAGAGTTCGCACGCCGGCGCGCAGCACCGGATGCTGATCGACGATGACAAGCTCAATCGGACCCGTCCCACGCGCACGGACGCGTCGACGGACGGCCTTGCGCGGCCGGCGCTCTTCAATTGTCACGGCTCACCCATCCTACGCCCGTCGGCTGTGATCGTGTGGCCCGGAGGCAACTGAGTCGGTGCGGCCGTTAGAATTCAGCGACGGCGGCGGAGTAGCTCAGTGGTAGAGCAGGGGACTCATAAGCCCTTGGTCGGTGGTTCAAATCCGCCCTCCGCTACCAGCCAACCAATCGACCTATAGGCGGGCCGCGTAGCACGCGCCACGACCATCGCGTCACACAAGAGAGACTTCTTGCCCTATCCAAATGGTGGGTGCTGCTGATCTCGCGCCTATAATCAGTGGACTTGCGCGCGTGCGCTCCCGGTCACCGGAGGCTCCCTCTCTTTGAACAGTCGCTTTCTCCGCAACGGCATCGTCACCCTGGTACTCGTCGTAGGCACGGCGGCGCTGCTGTACATGTTCATATTCCCCGACAACAAGACTGAGGCGATCCCCTACAGCGGATCCGGCACACCAACCTCATTTCTGCAGCTCGTCGCCCAGGGCGACGTTTCGCAGGTGACCCAGAAGGGTCAGACACTCGAGATCGAGCTCACCCAGACTGATCCGGCGACGGGCAAGCCCGTGGTCAAGACGGCGCTGGTGCCGTCCGAGCTGGCGACCAACGTCCAGACCGACATTAATGCCGCATGTCAGCCGCCCGCGTGCGCTGCTGCGCCACAGGTCTTCGGCGGCGTCGCGAGCGACTCCGGCCAGTGGCTGAGCGTGCTCATCACCGCTCTGCTGCCCATGCTCCTCATCGGCGGGCTGCTCTTCTTCATGTTCCGCCAGGCGCAGGGCACCAACAACCAGGCGCTCAGCTTCGGAAAGAGCCGCGCACGAATGTTCCTGGGCAACAAGACGGTCATAACGTTCCATGACGTGGCCGGCGTGGATGAGGCCAAGCAGGAGCTAGAGGAAGTCGTCGAGTTCCTGAAGTACCCGGAGAAATTCAATCAGCTCGGTGCGCGCATCCCGCGCGGCGTGCTCCTCGTCGGCCCGCCAGGCACGGGCAAGACGCTTCTCGCGCGTGCCGTCGCCGGCGAGGCAGGCGTGCCGTTCTTCAGCATCTCAGGCTCCGAGTTCGTCGAGATGTTCGTGGGCGTCGGCGCTAGCCGCGTGCGCGATCTGTTCGACCAGGCCAAGCGCAACTCCCCGTGCATCGTCTTCGTCGATGAGATCGACGCGGTCGGCCGCCAGCGTGGCGCCGGCCTGGGCGGCTCGCACGACGAGCGCGAGCAGACCCTTAACCAGATCCTGGTAGAGATGGACGGCTTCGATACGAACACGAACGTGATCGTCGTCGCCGCCACGAACCGGCCGGATGTGCTCGATCCGGCCCTGCTTCGCCCGGGCCGCTTCGACCGCCAGGTCATCCTCGACCGGCCGGACATGAAGGGACGCTTGGAAATCCTCAAGGTCCACATCAAGGGCAAGCCGCTCGACAAGAACGTCGATCTCGGATTCATCGCCCGTCAGTCACCGGGCTTCAGTGGCGCGGATCTGGCCAACCTCGTCAACGAGGCGGCGATCCTCGCTGCTCGGCGCAACAAGAAGGTCATCAACACGTCCGAGTTCATGGAGGCGCTCGAACGCGTCGTTGCCGGACCGGAGCGCAAGAGCCGCGTCATCAGCGATGCCGAGAAGGCGATCATCGCCTACCACGAGGGCGGCCACGCCGTTGTGCAACGCATCCTGCCCAAGGCCGACCCGGTGGCCAAGGTCAGCATCATCAGCCGCGGCATGGCCCTGGGCTACACGATGGGTCTGCCCACCGAAGATCGCTACCTGCAGAGCAAGAGCGAGTTCGAGGACAAGATCGCAGCCATGCTTGGTGGCAACGCGTCCGAGAAGCTCATCTTCGGCGACACGACCACCGGTGCCAGCAATGACATCGAAAAGGCCACCGGCGTCGCACGTCGCATGGTCACCGAATTCGGCATGAGCGAACGCCTCGGCCCGCTGTCCTTTGGGAAGCGCGACGAGATGGTCTTCCTGGGCCGGAGCATGGGCGAGCAACGTGACTACTCAGACGAGGTCGCCCAGATTATCGACGAGGAAGTTCGCGCCATCATCGACCGCTGCTACACGCGGGCAATGGACGTGCTCGTGCAGTACAAGGATCGTCTCGTTCAGCTCGCCGAGATCCTCGTTGCCGAGGAGACGATCGAGCAGGAAGAGTTCGAGAAGCTCTTCGCGGACATTCCCGATCCACGCGCCGGCACCCACATCACGCCCCAACCGCTTGATGGCCCCATCGTCCGCCGCGCTCCTGCCGCGGACGCTGCCCCCGGTCCAGCGACGGCACCCAAGCCAGCCGCTCAACCCGCATAGAAACTCAAACCCCGGACGCACATCCGCAGGTCGGCGAAGGTGACTTCGCCGACCTCGATGCGTTTGCCGCGCGCACCCACGACGAACGCATCGCCGACTATCTCGAGCTGCTGCGCATTCCGAGCATCGGCACGCTCACGGAGAACGCCCCTGACGTACGCGCTGCTGCCCATTTCGTAGCCGATCGTTTCGCGGCGATGGGCTTCGAGCACGTCGAGGTATCGCCAACGAACGGCCATCCGATCGTGTACGCCGACTGGCTGCATGCTCCGGGTGCGCCGACAGTCATCGTCTATGCGCACTACGACGTGCAACCCGTCGACCCTCTCGAGCTGTGGCAGCGGCCGCCATTCGAGCCGGTCATAGAGAACGGCCGCGTCTACGCGCGCGGCGCTGGCGACGACAAGAGTCACGTCCATCTGCACCTGTGGGCCGCTCGTGCGTGGCTGGAGACGCGCGGCCGGCTGCCGGTCAACCTCAAGATCGTCATGGAGGGCGAGGAGGAGTCCGGTTCTGACAACTTTGAGCCGTGGGTGGTCGCCAACGCGGACCGGCTGGCGGCGGATCTCATCTTGATCAGCGACACCGGCTTTTACGAGGGTAACCACCCGGCGCTGACCGTCGGGCTGCGCGGCCTGATCTACACCCAGATCGATGTCACCGGCTCGAAGCTGGACCTGCACTCGGGCGTATTCGGCGGCAATGTCCAGAACCCGGCAAACGCACTGGCCACGATCATCTCGCGGCTGAAGAACGATGACGGGTCAGTCGGCGTGCCCGGCTTCTATGACGAAGTGCGTGAGCTGACGCCGCGCGACCGCGACGAGTTCGCGCGCATGCCGTTCGACGAGGCGGATTTCATCGAGGAGCACGGACTCCACTCGCTTTTTGGCGCTCCGGGCTTCAGTCCGATCGAGCGACGTGGCGCGCGGCCCACGCTGGACGTCAACGGCATCTGGGGCGGCTTCCAGGGCGAGGGCTCCAAGACGATCATCCCAGCGCACGCCCATGCGAAGGTCTCGTGCCGCCTCGTCGCGGACATGGATCCGGCCAAGACGTTTGAGCGCCTGCACGATTTCGTGATGTCGATCGCGCCAGCCGGCGTCGATGTTTCGATCCGGCTCATCAACGACGGCATGTGGGTGCTGACTCCGATTGACCACCCCGCCACCAAGGCCGCGGCCGCATGCCTGGAGGAGGTCTTCGGGGAGAAGCCGGTCTATCTCCACGAGGGCGGCTCGATCCCGGCCGGTGCCTCATTCACCAAGGTCCTGGGCTTACCCGTTGTGCTGATGGGCTTCACGCCACCGGACGACCAGGCCCACGCTCCGAACGAAAGCATGCGCCTGGACAATCTCGAGGGCGGCCTGCGCACGATCATGCGCTACTGGCAGCGCTTGTCGGAGACCACGCTCTAGAGGACTAGCTGCGCCAGTCGATCGGCGCGCGCGGGTCTGGAACGTAAGCGCAGTAAGTTCCGGTACGGATGGTCGCCGTCAGGTGCGCTCCCAGAGTCGGGCTGTAATCGTCGATGTGATCCATCGCAACTCGTATCGCCCGAGTAACGCTGACCCTCGCTCGCTCGGCGCTGGAGTGACCGTCGCGCTCGCGGCCGCCGAGCCCAAACGCCGACGAAAGTTCGGCGATAAGAGCCGACTGTTCCCGTTCCAATAGCGCCAGGCGCTCAGGGTCGTTCCATCGCTCCGCCTCGTCCAGCTCTTCGCGGATGTCTACCAGTCGGGAGCGATAGGCAGCGACCGCTGCGCCATCGAGAGCGGGTCCGACGGCGCTCGCGTCGCCGAGCTCAAGATCGGCGACCGTGCCGCGGCCAGCGGGTTCGACGACTGCTGCGGCGGGCGCATCGGCACGGACGAGGTCGAGTGCGTGTACCTCGCGCCCCGGGGAACTGAGGAGGCGCGCGAGGTGATGCATGCCCTTGGAGTCGCGGACGCGGAAAGCCTCCCTGCCGAACTCGATCGTCCAGGAGTCTCCCTCACGCCGAAACGTTCCACCTTCGCGCGACTCGGCTCGAGAAACGGTCGCAGCGGGCGCGTCGGTTGATACGGGCGGCGCGGCGGCGCGTATCTCGTCAGCCAGGGCCATTCCGATTTCTGACGCAGTCAGCAGCGCCACGGCGTCAAGCTCTGCCGCGCGTCCTGCGTTGTCGTCGCCGCCACGGCGTCGTAGCACCCTCGCCAGGTCGTGCTGAGCATGTGCCGTCCACGGACGGCCACCCTGCTCGTCCAGGATCAATATCGCGGCCTGAAGGTGACGCTCGGCATCATCCAGCCGGCCCAGCGTCTCTGCCAACAGGCCCAAGTACGAATCGACATTACCGACCGACCCCTCGGCGTTGCCGAGGGCGTGGCGGCCTGCGAATGGCGCGAGCTGCTCGTACAGGACCAGAGCCGCCGTGCCGTCGCCGAGCAGCGAACAGGCATGGCTGGCGAGGGATATACCGAGCAACCACTCGTTGTCCCGGTAGATGCCTTCGAACTTGTTGGCGGCGAGCTCGGCAAACACGGCGCGCGCCTCAGCCGACTCTGCCGACGTCCACCAGCAGCAAGCACAGCGCCGCCCTGTGCATCGGGTACCACGGGAACTCGTGTGCTGAACCGCGAACGTTCGCCTCCTCCTCCGCGACACGGCCCTGCTCGCGGCGCAGCAGGAAGCTGATGCATCCGTGCCGCCGAAAGGTCGTCGCGACCCGGCGTGACGCGGTAACCACCGCGCAACTCCACGGCGATGAGAGTCTCGGCCAGCGCGTAATCACCTTCAAATAGCGCCAGCTCGGCGCGGTTCACCGGCTCCAGCCAAAGGTGCGCCGGCTGACGCGTCTCGCGCACCACCTGGCCCAGGCGGTCCATCTGGCGTCGCGCCGCGTCCAGCTTGCCAAGCTCGAACAAGCTGAGAAAGCGCATCAGGTGTGCTTCAGCGATCCTTTCGCCGTCGCCGACGGAATCAGCAACGGCGCCGATCTCCTCGGCAAGCCGTTCACGCTCATCAGGATTCTCGGGCCACCAGGTCGCCCAGAAACGGCCTGCCAGCGCGTAGCCCAGGTTCGACGGATCGCCGATCCGACGGGCTAGATCGACCGCTTCCTGACTGAGGCGCGCACAATCGTCGCGACTAGCAGGGTCGCTTCGCAGCGCCCCGGCTAAGCGCGTCAGGAGCCGTACTCGCAGCCGATCGTCGGATTTGCCGAGAAGCTCGAAGGGCGTCGCGGAGCAACGGGACGATCACGGTGTCGTTGCCGGCGCGGGCCCATTGGTGCCGTCCGCCGAAGCCAAGTGCAGCGCGCGCCAGGAGCGTCCTCGAGCCGAGCTCGCGTGCCAGTCGGGCGGCCTCGAGAAAGCTTGTCCGTGCCTTGTCCAGATCCCCGGTGCGCGCGTCTGCATCGCCCAGCTGGAGCAGGAGCTCGGCACGAAGCTGTGGCTCGGCATCATCGCCCGCGTCCAGTGCGGCGAGGGCCATCGAGAACTGCTGGCTGGCTTCCTCGTAGGCCAGGGCCCGCGACGATTGCTCGCCTGCCCGCCGCGCGTAACCGATCGCCTTGTTACGCGTGTCCGCGCTAGACGCAACGCCGGAGTCGAGATCCGCCATCTGCGTCGCCATAACGAAGTGGAACGCAAGCTCGGCCAGGTGCGCATCGCCGGTCCCGGCGTAAACGAGCTCAAGGGTCTCGGCGATGCGCCGATGAAGGCGCGATCGACGACCCGGCGGAAGCTCGTCGTACAGCGCCTCGCGCACCAGGTCGTGCGAGAAGCGGTACCGCCCAGGCCCGCCCGAGACGGGTAGCAGGAGGCCGGCGCGAACGGCCTCGTCGACGGCGTCGACCATTTCTGCCGGCAGGAAGCTCGCCGATTCGGCTGAGGACGTCGACGCTGAACTCGGGGCCGATCACGGCGCCCACAATCAGGGCGTCCGCGGTGCGCTCGCTCAGGTGTCGGATACGACGGGCGATGACCGCGCGCACACCAGCCGGCACGGCCATCCGGAGGCTGGTCAGGTCGGCGACCTCCCGAAGTCGCCCCTCCGACTCCAGCAGCCTGACCGCCTCACCGACGAAAAGCGGGTTGCCGTTCGTCGCTCGCCAGACGGCCGCAACCGTGAGCTCGTCCGGTTGGAAATTCGCGGTTGCGCTGATGTATTCGCTCACCGCGCCCGATCCCAGGCCGCCGAGCATGACCAGGCGCGTGGAGCGCTCTCGCGCAATCTCGGCAATCGCCGACGTCAGTGGATGATCGGGCGTCAGCTCAAGGTCGCGGTAAGTCCCGACAACGAGGGCGGCCATGTCGCTCAGCTGGCTGGCCAGAAAGCGCAGCAGGAGGATCGTTGGTGTGTCGGCCGCGTGGAGATCGTCGAGGACGATAAGCATCGGCCGGTCGTCGGCTGTCGTTGCGCAGGAGGTTCGTGGTCGAATCGAAGAGCTGGAAGCGAGCGGACTCTGACTCCGCGCCGGGCGGTGCGTGATAGATCCGGAAACATCACCCGCAACTCGGGCAGCATCTGGGCTACATCAGAGGCGCCTATGCCGAGATTGCCGCGGACCTGATCGGGCGTCGACGAACGAATCAGAGTGCGAAGTGCCTGGATCCACGGCCAGTACGCCGGCGCTCCGGCGTCTTCCCAAGCGCGACCCCAGAGCACCAGCTGACGCTGCTCCGTTGCGATCGACGACAGCTCGTCCGCCAAGTCGGCTCTTGCCGATGCCCGGCTCACCGCCGATGAGAACGATTCGCCCGTGGCCGGAACGGCTCGTGTCCAGTGCGTCAAGAAGCTCGCGAAGCTCGCGTTCGCGACCCACGAACTGCGTTCGAGTGTGAGCGTCAACCACGGCAGCCGCGTCCCCTCTTTCGCGCGCAGCATACCGAGCAACGCGCTGTCACATTGCTCCATGCCCGCTGTTAACACAGGCGGGACCACAGACCGTACAGCCGTAACGTTCGACCCCATTGCCTGGCTCCTCGGTTACTCGCTCCCGATGAACAGCCGTGCAGATAAATGTCACGCCTCCAGTTCAGACACGCCCGCTCAGCCAGGCAAACAGGCGGGCAACGGACAGGAGGCATTCCAATGCAGGCAGTCGATCAGCGCACAAGTTCCTCTGCGAACAACGCTGTGGTTCGCGCGATGGCCATCTTCGGCACCATCGTCGCGATCGTCATGATCGCCGGAGCACTTATCTACGGCGGAGTGGTCGTCGCAGGCGCACTCGCGTCGCGTCCAGCCACTGCTTCCGTGAGCGATCCACTGGCACAGACGTCGGTGATCGCATTCCGCAACAGTGAGCATGCCACCGCCACCAAGCCCTGGACTGGCGATCCACTGAGCGCGCCGTCCCTCATCGATTTCCGTAACAGCGAGCATGTCACGACTTCGTCGTTCAGCGATCAGCTCGCACAGACCGCGGTCATCGACTTCCGCAACAGCGAGCACGCTGCCGCTGTGGCCAAGCCGTGGACCGGCGACCCGCTCAGCCAACCCTCACTGATCGAGTTCCGCAACAGCGAGCATAGCGACGCTCGCTGAGCCTCCGGCTCGATCAGATCCTCGCGGATGGGCCGTCTCGCGGCGGCCCATCCGCTTTTCTGCCGTGCCTCACACCGGACCTCTGGTGCGGTGCTGTTTAGGAGGTTCGGCTGGTGCCCAGCGTCAGCGGTCGTGACTAACCTCGCTGGGTGTCAAGCCGCTGGCAACCTGCCGACCAGTTTCCCGATGCCCCCGCACTGCCCGCCAACCCCGAAATGACCGACGGCCATTCCGGCCCGGCCCTTCCGCCGCTCGGCCCCGCTGGCCCCTCTCGGCGCCAAGACTGCCGCGCGACCTGCGCCGACCAACGGATCCCACGAGCCCACCGACTGGCAGGCAGAGACCGCCGCGACGCCGCTCAAGCCGCGCAGCGCGTCCGAGGTGCTCACGCAGCTGTCGAGCAAGGTCAACAAGGGCGATGTCACTGAATACCAGCCCATCCCGCTGGGCATGACGCCTCTCGACCGAACGCTTGGTGGCGGTGTCCGCTCGGGCGAGCTGGTCCTGATCGGTGGCGCCCAGGGTGCCGGCAAGACGACCATGTCGCTGCAGATCGCGCGCAACATCGCCCAGAGCGGGCAGGCCAACGTGCTCTACATCTGCTTCGAGCACGACGAGGAGTACCTGCTCAATCGCATGATGGCGATGGAGTCGGCCCTGGCCGGGGCGATGCCGCCGTCGCCCAACAGCTCGATCAAGATCCAGGACGTCCGCCGCGAGGTCCTGGGCACGTGGATGGCCCAGGGTGGCGCCTCGACCGCCGATTTGCGCGCCAACCCGCGCCTGCGCCCGGCGATCGAGCGCATCTCCCGCTACGGCCAGCAGCTCTTCCTGATGCGCGGCTCGAACAGCAACACGACGCCGCAGAACCTGCGCACGCTCGTCGAGGAATACCGCAAGACGGCCCCGACGCGGCCGCTGGTCGTGTTCGTCGACTATCTCCAGCGCGTGCCCATCTTCCCGGAGCCCGCGACCGAATCGGAGAAGGTGACTCACGTCGTTGCCGGGCTTAAGGACATGGCACTGTCACTGGGCGTGGCGGTCATATGCATCGTCGCCGCCGACAAAGAGGGCCTCAAGGCAGCTCGCCTACGCAACCATCACCTGCGTGGTTCATCGGCGCTCAACTACGAATCGGACGTGATCATCATCCTCAACGAGAAGTACCAGATCGTGGCCAAGGTCAACATCGAGTTCAACCCGTACCAGGCGCAGCGCTTCCGCGACTGGACGATCCTGAGCGTCGAGAAGAACCGCTCCGGCAAGGACGCAGTTGACCTGGAGTTCGAGAAGCACTTCGAATATTCGTGCTTCGACCCGAACGGCCGCCAGGTGCAGGAAAAGCTCATCGAGGAGCGTCTCTACAACGACTGACCGCTCGTCCCGCGGCTAGACTGCGGGCGGTGAACCCGTCGCACGCTGCCCGGCCGGAAGTCATCTTCCTGGACGTCGGCGACACCCTCATTCGCGCTCATCCGTCGTGGGCCGGCGTCTATCGCCAGGGCCTGCTCGAGTCGGGCATCGACATCAGCGAGAAGGACCTCGAACGCGCGCTGCTCCACGAGACGCAGGCCGGCGCCTGGTGGAACATCGAGGACCCGTTCGAACCCACCGAGCAGAACTCGTGGGAGCGGATCCTGGCCTTCGATGCCGCGGTCCTCAAGCGCGCCGGCCAATCTGACTTGTCCGACGATGTCTTCAAGCACATCGAGGACGCCTTCGCCCGACGCTCAGCGTGGTACGTCTATCCGGACGTCATGCCGGCGCTCGACACGCTGCGCGACACCGGCATTCGCCTGTGCGTGATCAGCAACTTCGTGTGGGGTGGTCCCGAGCTGTTTCACGACCTGGAGCTGGCCGGCCATTTCGAGTCGCTCGTGGTCAGCGCGCGGGTCGGTTTTCAGAAGCCCAATCCGGGCATCTTCAACGTCGCACTTGAGCGCATGCACGTTGCGCCCGACGCCGCGTGGCACATCGGCGACTCGTATCGCGCCGACGTGGTCGGCGCGCGCCGGGTCGGCCTCAACGGCGTGCTCATTGATCGGTCCGGGAACGACCCGGCGCGCGCCCGCGAGCAGCACGAGGATCCGGCGCTGACGGTCATCACTGACCTCTTCGAGCTGCTCGACCTGCTCGAAATCGATCGCCCGGCACTCTCACCTGCCTGAATCGTGGCGTCTGTTCGTCGCTGCGCCACTGCCTGACGACGCGTCCGCGGCCGTCTGGGACGGCCTCGCGCCACTGCGCGCGAAGTTCACCGGCACACGCTGGATCCGGCCCGATCTGCTGCATCTGACGCTCGTCTTCATGGGCCAGGTCGACGTTGCGCGCATCGTTGACATCAACGACGGTCTGGCTGCGGTCGCGCGCCGCCACGAGGCGTTCGCCACGACCGTCAACGGTGCCGGCGGCCACGTTGACGATCGACCGGGCGCGCGACCCGGGGGCGTGGCGTGGCTGACGCTCGCCGATGGCGCGCGGCAGACCACCGATCTCTCGCTCGATGCCGACGCGACGATCGACGCGCGCACGTATGACGAGCGCCGCCGTCCACGGCCGCACCTGACCGTGGCCCGCGCTCTCGACGTGCTCGTGCTCGCTGCCCTGCGCGACCTCGCTCCAAAGCTGCATCTGGGATGGACGACGAGCGACCTCGTCCTCTTCCGCAGCCACCCTGAGCCCGGCGGCTCGCGCTACGAGCCGCTTGCGACGCACCGGCTGGGTGCCTAGACTGCCGCCAAGCGAATAGAGGCTGTGATCGGGACGAGTAGTCCTTGATCCTCCGCTACAGAGACCCGGCGGCTGGTGCGAGCCGGGGCGGAGGCGACGACGAATGGACCCAGGAGCCAGTAGGAATGAGCGCGACGGCAGCGACCGTCGAACACGGGTGGTACCGCGGAAGGACCGGCCTTTCGTCCCGGCAGGACAAAGGCCGGTTACGTATTTCTGGCCCCGGAACGAGGCCAGGCGCAGGAGGTACCACCGGTGAGTCACCACACGGAGCGCACGAAGTTCGTCCTCGACGAGGATCGGATCCCACGCGCCTTCTACAACATTGCGGCTGATCTCAAGGAGCCGCCGCCTCCGCCGCTGAACCCCGGTACGGGCCAACCGATCGGCCCCGGTGACCTTGCTCCGCTCTTCCCCATGGAGCTGATCAAGCAGGTCGTCAGCCAGGAGCGTGAGATCGAGATCCCCGATCCCGTCCGTGAGGCGTACAAGCTTTATCGGCCGTCGCCGTTGTATCGGGCGCACCGGCTCGAGCGGGCGCTCGATACGCCGGCGCACATCTATTACAAGTACGAAGGCGTCAGCCCGTCGGGCAGCCACAAGACCAACACTGCGCTTGCCCAGGCGTTCTACGCGCAGCAGGAGGGCGTCAAGCGCTTCGCCACGGAAACCGGCGCCGGTCAATGGGGCAGCGCATTGGCCTTCGCCGCTCAGGTCTTCGGGCTTGAGCTCAAGGTGTACATGGTCCGAGCGTCGTACGACCAGAAGCCGTACCGACGGATCCTGATGGAGACGTACGGCGCGCAGATCGTGCCCAGCCCCAGCCCGGACACCCAGTACGGGCAGAAGCTGCTCGCCCAGAACCCGAACAACACCGGCTCGCTGGGCATCGCCATCAGCGAGGCGATCGAGGACACCGTCACTCATCCCGGTACCAAGTACTCGCTCGGCTCGGTGTTCGACTTCGTGCTCCTGCACCAGACGGTCATCGGCCAGGAGGCGATCGAGCAGATGGGTCTTGCGGGTGAAGAACCCGACGTGGTCATCGGCTGCGTGGGTGGCGGCTCCAACTTCGCGGGCATGGCCTTCCCGTGGATCGGGCGCCAGCTGCGTGGCGAGGCCAGCTACCGCATCCTTGCCGTCGAGCCGACCGCGGCGCCGTCATTGACGCAAGGACGCTACGAGTACGACTTCGGCGACACCGGCGAGATGGCGCCGCTGGTCAAGATGCACACCCTGGGCCACAACTTCGTGCCACCCCCGATCCACGCCGGTGGCCTGCGCTACCACGGCATGTCGCCGCTGGTCAGCAAGCTCGTCGACGACGGCATCATCGAGGCCCGTGCGGTCGGGCAGGTGGCAACGTTCGACGCGGGCGTCCAGTTCGCGCGCACTGAAGGCATCCTGCCCGCGCCCGAGTCGAACCACGCAGTGCGCGTGGCGATCGACGAGGCGCTCGCCGCGAAGGCAGAGGGCAAGCCACGCGTGATCCTGTTCAACCTCTCCGGCCACGGCCATTTCGACCTGGCCGCGTACGAGGCGTACCTGGCCGGCCGGCTCGAGGACTACGACTACGCGCCCGCTCCGGCGGCCGCGTAAATCCGCAGCCTCCTCAAACGGGCGCGAAGGGGCCGGCCGCCTGCCCGGGCGGCCGGCCCGCCGCCCGAAGGCGGCCACATCAATCTACATTCGCGGTCATGAGAAAAATTGACTGAGCGGGTGCTCGGGCTGGCGCGCGCCAACGTCCCGGGCGGCACTGACTGGCGCGGCATGGTCGAGCGGCCGTTCGGGCCGTATCTCGACGCGGTGCGCGAGCTCGGCAGCTTCAGGCCGCGCGACGAGGCCGAGCTCGATCCTGCGTGGAAGCAGGTCATCCCGTACGTCGTGCTGCGCGATGGTGACTTCCTCTTTCTGATGCGACGGACGCGTGCCGGCGCTGACGCCCGACTGCACGATCGCTACTCGATCGGCATCGGCGGGCACGTCAATCCAGAGGACGGGGACGTCGCCGGCGGGCTGCGGCGCGAATGGCAAGAAGAGATCGAGGCCGACTTCGTGCCCGATTTCGAGCCACTTGGCGTGCTCAACGACGACGACAACGCAGTCGGCGCGGTTCACCTTGGCCTCGTGTACGGCGCCAATGCGGACGGTCGGCCGGTAGCCATTCGCGAACGCGAGAAGCTGGAGGGCAGCTTCGCGACGTGGGACGAGGTCACGCACGTGGCGGACAAGCTTGAGACGTGGAGCGCGTTGCTCTTCGATTTCTTGGTGGAGCGCCGATAATAAGTACCTAACCATGAACCTAGCGCGGGTCTCGTCACTGTTGAGCGGGCTCGCTCGGCTGTGCTTCGCCGTCGCCGCGGTGCTGGTTCTCGTTGCGCCCACGCTCGCGGACGACGCACAACCCAAGGTCTACGCGCTACCCACGAGCGGCGTCGTCGACCAGGTCATGGCCGGCTACATCCACGACGGCATCGCCAAGGCCCAGGCTGAGGGCGCGGCTGCGGTCGTGATCGAGCTCAACACCCCCGGTGGCGATCTGACGGCAACGCGCGACATCGTCACGTCACTGCTCAACGCGCCACTGCCGGTGATCGTGTGGGTGGGTCCGAGCGGGGCGCGGGCGGCGAGCGCGGGCACGTTCATCACCCTCGCGGGACACGTCGCCACGATGGCGCCGGGCACGAACATTGGCGCGGCGACGCCCATCGACAGCAGCGGCCAGAACATCGGCACGGACCTGCAGGCCAAGGTCATGCAGGACACGCTGGCGATGCTGCGCAGCATCTCCGACGCGCGCGGCCGCAACTACGACGTTGCCGCCACGGCGGTCACGGACGCCACCTCGTTCACGGCCGATGAGGCCGTTGCCGCCGGCATCGTCGACGGCATCGCCAACTCGCCAGAGGACGCCGTGGCCTTTGCCAACGGCCGCACCGTCACCGTCAACGGACAGCCCGTCACGCTCGCGCTCGACAACGCCCAGGTGCTGGACGTCGCGATGAACCCTCTTCAGTCGCTGCTCCACCTGCTGAGCGACCCGAACATCGCCTTCATCCTCTTCACGCTGGGCTTCTACGGCCTGATCTTCGAGCTCGCTCATCCCAATTTCGTGACCGGGATCATCGGCGGCATCAGCATCATCCTGGCCTTCATCGGCTTTGGCAGCCTGCCGCTCAATCTTGCCGGGCTGCTGCTCATAGGCCTTGGCGTGATCCTGTTCGTGCTCGAGCTGACCATCACCAGCCACGGCCTGCTCACGATCGGCGGCATCATCTGTCTCATCCTGGGCGCCGCGGCGCTGTACACGGAGCCGGGCACGCCAACGGCGCCGGACGTGGCCGTTGCGTGGCCGGTCATCGCGGTCATGGCCGTTCTGACCGCGGCGTTCATGTTCGGAGTCGCGTGGGTCGCGGTGCGCGCGCGCAGAAACCACGCCACTGCGCCAGGGCTGGTTGGTGCGCAGCTACCGCCCCACATGCTCGGCGAAGTGCGCCTCCCGCTCACGCCGATGGGCTCGGTCTATGCTGGCGGCGAGGAATGGACCGCGCGCACGTCAGATGAGCGGTCACTCAGGCGCGGCACACATGTCCGCATCGTGCGCCAGGAGGGGCTGACCCTGATCGTCGAAACCACCGAGGGAACGGTCGGCGCCTGAAGGCGACGGCCAAGTTGAAAGGAAGCGGAGTTGGACACCATTTCTCTTGCGGCGATCGTCGTCGTCATCGTCGTCGTGCTGGTCGTGCTGTACCTCTCGGTGCGCGTCGTCCAGCAGTACGAGCGGATGGTCATCTTCCGTCTCGGCCAGACCGGACCCGGCCTGGTGCGCGGCCCGGGCCTGCGTTTCCTGATCCCGGTTATCGACCGCCCGGAAAAGGTCGACATCCGCGAGAAGTTCATCGAGGTGCCGTCGCAGACGACGATCACCAAGGACAACGCGCCGATCAACATCGACTTCCTGATCTACTGGTACATCAGCGATCCGTTGCGCTCGCTGGTCAACGTCCAGAACTTCGCCGGAGCGCTGCAGGGCATCGCCACGACCACGCTGCGCGCGGTCATCGGCGACATCCTGCTCGATGACGTGCTGTCCAAGCGCGACCAGATCAACGAGGTGCTCCGGGCCAAGCTCGACGAGCAGACCGAGCGCTGGGGCGGCAAGGTGACCACGGTCGAGATCCGCGAGATCATCCCGCCGCGCGATGTCCAGGAAGCGATGAACCGGATGCTTTCCGCGGAACGCAACCGGCGCGCGGTGATCACCGAGTCCGAAGGCACACGCCAGGCCAACATCAACGTGGCCGAGGGCGAGAAGCAGGCCAACATCCTGCGCGCCGAGGGCACGCGCCAGGCGGAGATCCTCAACGCCGAAGGCTTCGGCCAGGCGCTCGAACGCATCTTCTCGGCGGCCACCCAGATCGACGAAAAGACGATGACCCTGCAGTACCTGGAGGCACTCAAGGCCCTGGGTCAGTCACCGTCAACCAAATTCGTCATCCCGCTCGAGTTCGTTGAGCTCGCCGACCGAATCGCGAACTTCACCCAGCGTGGCCTGGCGGCTGGAGACGTCATCGACGCCGGCGCACGGTCCGGACGGGCAAGCGCCGCCTCGGCGGCAGCCTCAGCGCCCGCGGCGACACCTCCTGCGACACCTCCGTCGGCTCCGACTGGCTAGAAGGTCCTATGCAGTAAGCACAGGTTCGGTGCACTGAATGGTCCTTCCGGGCAGGACCGGGGTGGTACGTCCGAAGGCTGTGTAACCGCGTTCAGCGTGCATAGCATCGCTCCAAGTCAGAGAACTGGAGAGTTATGCCCGCCAAAGTCCTGGTCGTAGCCGCACAGCCCGCGCTCCAGCTTCAGATAAGCAACATGCTGCGCCACGACGGCCACGAGATCGTGACCGCCACGGATGCGCAGGAAGGCCTGCGCCGTTGGGCTGCCGATCGACCTGAGCTGATCGCGCTCGATGACGACCTGCCCGGGCCTACCGGCCTCGAGCTACTCGCCCGCATCCGTGCCTCCGAGCCGGCTGGAACCCACACGCCGATCGTGCTCTTGGGCGGGACAACCGACGTCGACGCCAAGGTCCGAGCGCTCCGCGCGGGCGCCGATGACTACCTGGGCAAACCGATCCACCCGCAGGAGCTTTCCGCGCGGGTTCGCGGGCTGCTTTCACGCTTCGCCCGACCACAGCAGGCTGCCGCGCCAAAGCGTCCGGCACTCGGCCGCGTCCACGCCTACTACGGCGCCAAGGGCGGCGTTGGCACGACGACGCTGGCGATCAACACGGCGATCGCGCTCCACGGCGAGATGAAGCGTTCCGTGGCACTGGTTGACGCCAATCTCCAGTTCGGCGACCACCGCGTGTTCCTCGACCTTGGCCGCGATCAGCATTCGATCGTGGACGTGGTCACGGCCACGGCAATTGATGCCGACATCCTGCGGCGGGTGATGGTCCACCACGAGTCGGGCGTTGACCTGCTGCTGGCGCCACCGTCCCCGGAATTGGCAGAGCTGGTCAGCGGCGAGCAGCACCACCTGCTGAAGGTCATCGAGCAGCTGCGCACGATGTATGACTACGTCGTGGTCGACATGGATCAGCGCCTCGACGATCACATGCTCGATGTCATCGGCATGACCGACATGCTCGTGGTCGTGCTGACCGCAGACCTGTCATGTCTCAAGAACGTTCGCCTCGTGCTCGAGACGATGGCTCAGCTGGGCGTGCCCAACGAGCGGCTGATGCTCGTGCTCAACCGCGCCAACGCCTTCACCGGCATCTCGGCAAGGTCCGTTGAATCCGTGCTCAAGCGCCATATCGCGCAGCAGATCGTGAACGACTACCGCAGCGCAATCTCTTCACTCAACTCGGGTACGCCGTTCATGGCCAACAGACCGGATTCCGCTCTGGCGAGGGCTGTCGTGGAGCTTGCGCGGCTGGTCGACGAGCGTGCCGCACAGAGCGTGGAGCTCGAAGAGCTGGAGTTCGCGGCCGCTCATTGATAAGCGCGTGCTAAGCCAGCGCTAATCGTCTGTAAATGTGCGCCGCGTAGCGTGCACCTGTGCTCGCGACGCTCGTCACCGCTGTCATCAACGGCCTGCGCGGTGAGCTCGTGCGCGTCGAGATAGATGTCGCGCCGGGCCTGCCCGTGTGCCACATCGTTGGGCTGCCGGACGCGGCGTTATCAGAGGCACGTGAGCGAGTCCGCGGCGCACTGCGCAACTCCGGTTTCGAGTATCCAATGAGCCGGATCACGGTCAACCTCGCCCCGGCCGATAGACGCAAACGCGGCTCGGCCTACGACCTGGCCATCGCTGTTGGCATCCTCGTCGCGTCGGGCCAGATCCGGCGCGGCGGCGGCGCCTGGGCATTGCTCGGCGAGCTGTCTCTGTCGGGCACGGTTGAGCCGGTTCCCGGAGTTCTGCCAATGGTCGCGACGCTCTCGCGGCAGGGTTACAAACGAGTGATCGTGCCCGCCGCAAACGTCGCGGAAGCGCGACTCGTCGCGGATATCGAAGCGATCGGCGTCGACGGGCTCGATGACGCGGCCCGGCTCGTGGCCGGGCCGCGCGGACGGACGGCCGGGCGCGCAGCGCGGCGCACGCCGGTCGAGCTGTCCGGACCACGGATGGCGGACGCGCGCGCCGGCGCGCGCGGTGCCGCGCTGGCGGGCCAGCTCGAGCCGGTCGATCTGGTCGACGTCCGTGGCCAGGCCCATGCACGCTGGGCGCTCGAGGTGGCGCTTGCCGGCGGCCACAACATGCTCATGGTCGGGCCGCCCGGTGCCGGCAAGACGCTTCTGGCACGCTCGATTCCAGGTCTGCTGCCGCCGCTTGATGACGACGAGGCGCTCGAAGCGACGGTCATCGAGAGCATCGCCGGGCTGCTGCCGGCGCGCGGCGGTGAGGGTCTGCGCAGGGAGCGGCCGTTCCGCGCGCCGCACCACACGGCGTCATACGCGGCGCTCGTCGGTGGCGGCCCGGCGCTGCTGCCCGGCGAGGCGACGCTGGCGCACCTGGGTGTGCTGTTCCTCGACGAGCTCGCGGAGTTCGATCGACCCGCGCTGGACGCATTGCGCCAACCGCTCGAAGAGGGCTTGATCGCCATCGCGCGGGCCAAGGGCCACATCCGCTATCCAGCCCGCTTCCAGCTCGTGGCCGCGATGAATCCGTGCCGCTGCGGCTACCACAACGACGAGAAGGTGCGCTGTCGCTGCGCAGCGGGGGATCCAGAGCGATATGTGCGCCGGGTGAGCGGTCCGCTTATCGATCGGATCGATCTCCAGATCGAGATGAGCCGCGTGCCGCCGGAGGCGCTGCTGAGCGGACCTAAACCCGAATCAAGCGCTGCGGTTCGTGACCGGATCGCGACGGCGCGCGCCTTCGCCCAGCACCGCAACGACGGTCCCACGAACGCGCTGCTGCCGGCGACGACGCTGCTCGAAGTCTGCGCGCTGAACCGCACTGCGGACGGCACCGTGGCGGAGCTGGCTGAGCTGGACCACATGAGCGCGCGCTCGATCCATCGAATGCTGCGCGTGGCGCGCACCATCGCCGACCTCGCCGGGCACGAGGCTGTGAGCAAGCTGGATGTGCTCAGCGCGCATTCGTTGCGCGATCCAGGCGCGGCTCTGTACGACCGCCTGGCCGCCTGACTGAGACGAGCAACGCCCACGTGGATGAGCGCAGCGCCTGGATCGCGCTTGCCTCGATCGATGGAGTTGGCGAGGAGACATGGGCCAAGCTCTTCGCCGACTTCGGCGACGCCGCGACCGCGCTCGCGGCCACGTCCGACGACGTCCGCCTTGAGGCGTGGCTCAAGGATCGGCGCGCCAGGGACGGATTGGTGCCGCTCAACTCGCACGCGTTGAAGAAGTTCCGGAACACGGTCGCTGAGCCGCGTCGGCCGCAGGAGGAGCTTGATCGACGCGGGCTGTGGACGCTCACGCCGCTCGACTCCGACTATCCGCACCGCCTGCGTGACCTGGATCCGCCGCCGGTAACAATTCACGGCCTGGGCGACGCTGACAACCTCCGCACAAATCGCGCCGTGGCGGTGGTCGGAACGCGCACGCCCACCGTCGCCGGCCGGGCACTCGCGGCAAAGGTGGCGACCCGTCTGGTCGAATGCGGCGCCGTGGTCGTGTCGGGGTCTGGCGATCGGCATCGATGGCGCCGCCCACGCAGCGACACTCGCGGCCGACGGCCGTGCCGTCGGCGTCATCGGCGGCGGCCACGACTTTCCCGGTCCGCGCGCTCACGCCCGGCTGCGAGAGGAGGTCGTGGCGCATGGCGGCGCGATGATCAGCGAGTACTTCCCCACGGCATCGCCGCGCAAGGGCACATTTCCGCGCCGCAACCGGATCATTGCCGCGCTCGGTGACGCCACGATCGTCATTGAGGCGCCAATCAACAGCGGCGCACGGATCACCGCCACGCGAGCGCTGGAGCTGGACAGGACCGTGCTCGTGGCGCCCGGCCGCATCGGCGACTGGGCAGTGGCGGGCTCGCTGGCGCTGCTGCGTGAGACGCCGGCCAGGCCACTCGTGGGCCTCGACGAGATGATCGACGATCTTGAGCTTCTGTCGCCCACCGCGGACGCCGCAGCAGGGGAACCGCCGGCCACGGTTGACGCGCTTGTCGCTACGCTCGGCTCGACCGAACAAATCGTCGCGCGACGACTGCTCAGGGGCCCGGCCGGCCTCGACGCCATCGTTGCGGACACTGATCTGCCGCCGTCTGTTGCCTCCAGCGCGGTCACGCTGCTGCTCCTGCGTGGCTGGGCGCACTCAGTCGGCCCCGCCTACGCGGTTGCCGGTGCGCTGGCGCGCTGAGAGGGCGCGATGAGCGTGGCGCGATGAACCCCGCCAAAGGGGACATAGGTACCGTTGTCAGTGGTGCGGTGCATCCGCCACCCTCAACAGGTGATAAGCGGCGTAACCATCCATCTCGCCAACGACCTGCCCGTCATCGTCGATCTCGCGGACATGCCCGGAGCGGCCGATCGAATCATCATGTGCACCAACGTGCGCACGGTCGACGGCAAGCGGCCGCCGTTCGTGCACGACCGCAACTCGACCTTTCTGCTGCCGTTGCACATGATCCGCGTCATCGAGGTGCCCCAGATGTCGGACGGAACGGCGCTGGCACCGCAGCAGGATGAGGACCGCTACGCCGCCTCGCACGAGGTCGTGCCGGAGCCGGAAGTGGACGACGAAGAGGCAGAAGAGGACCTGCTCGCGCGCATCCGCCAGATCTGAGCGCGTCGGGCCGGCCCGGCGAATGGACCGACCCGTGCTAGGCTCGAAATAGATGGCAAAGAACTTGGTGATCGTCGAGTCACCTGCAAAAGCGCGCACGATCGAGCGATACCTGGGTCCCGGATACATGGTCCTGGCCTCCTACGGTCACGTTCGTGACCTTCCTGAGAACCCCGGCAAGAACAAGCTGGGCGTGGACGTCGAGCACGACTTCAAGCCCGAGTACGTGATCTCCGAGGACCGCAAGAAGCAGGTCGCCGCGATCACCAAAGAGGCCAAGGTGGCCGAGACCGTGTACCTCGCGACTGACCTTGACCGCGAGGGTGAGGCCATCGCGTGGCACGTTGCAGAGGCGGCCAACGTCGGTCCGGACAAGGCGCGCCGCGTGACATTCTCGGAGATCACGCCCGACGCGATCCGTGACGCCTTCGCGCATCCGCGCAGCATCGACACGAACCTGGTCGACGCGCAGCAGACGCGCCGCATCCTGGACCGCCTCGTGGGCTACACGCTCAGTCCGCTGCTGTGGCGCAAGGTGCGCTCGGGGCTGTCCGCCGGCCGCGTCCAGTCGGTCGCCGTGCGCCTCGTCGTCGAACGCGAGCGCGAGATCAACGCCTTCACCGCCCGCGAGTACTGGTCGATCGAGGTGCTGCTCGAAACGGACACGGGCGAGCAATTCGTCGCCGAGGTCATCAAGATCGATGGCAAGGCGCTCAAGAACGACGACGGCGAGTACCTCGTCCACGATGCCGAGACGGCCGATCAGCACGCCGCCGCGCTGCGCAAGCTGCGGCCGGTCGTTGACTCGGTTGGGACACGCAAGTCGCGCCGCAACCCGGCACCGCCGTTCACAACGAGCTCGCTCCAGCAGGAAGCAAGTCGCAAGCTCGGCTTCAGTCCCAAGCGGACGATGCGCATCGCGCAGGACCTGTACGAGGGCGCCGACACGAAAGACGGTCGCGTGGGCTTGATCACGTACATGCGCACCGACTCGACCAACATGGCCTCTGTCGCAGAGCGCGAGGCCAGGGAAGTGGTGGCCACGCGCTACGGCCTTCAATACGTCTATCGCGGACCCAAGCGCGAGAGCAAGAAGTCCAAGGGCGCTCAGGAGGCGCACGAGGCGATCCGACCGACCTCGTTCGAACGCCATCCCGATTCGCTGGAGGCCGGGCTGACTCCGGAGCAGCTGCGCCTCTATCGCCTGATCTGGCAGCGCGCGCTGGCGTCGCAGATGGCCGCCAAGGAGCTGGAGACGACGACGGTCGATCTCACGGCCGACATTTACGCGCTTCGCGCAAACGCGACCCGGACGATCTTCGACGGCTTTGCGGCGGTCTATACAGAGGGATCGGATGACGCCTCGGAAGAGGCTGAGGCGACCTTGCCGGCGCTGGCGCAGGGCGACATGACGTCCGTGGATGACGTGACGCCGGGCCAGCACTTCACCCAACCGCCGCCGCGCTTCACGGAGGCATCGCTGATCAAGGCGCTCGAGGAGCGCGGCATCGGCCGGCCTTCGACATACGCGGCCACGATCTCAACGATCGTCGATCGCGGCTATGTCACTGTCGTCGAACGGCGGCTGCGGCCCGAGCCCGTCGGCGATGTCGTCACTGACCTGCTCGTGGAGCACTTCGGCGACTTCGTCGACTACGACTTCACCGCGCGCATGGAAGACGACCTGGACCAGGTCGCTGAAGGCAAGCGCAACTGGGTCGCGCTTCTGCGCGAGTTCTACGACCCGTTCGTCGGTCTCGTGGACCTCAAGCGCAAGGAGCTCAAGCGCAGCGACTTCACGACCGAGGAAACGGACGAGGTCTGCTCAGAAGGCCACCCGATGGTCATTCGCCTGGGTCGCAACGGCCGTTTCCTGGCCTGCTCGCTCTATCCGGAGCATCGCGAGACGCGGCCTCTGCCCGGCGAGGAGCCGGAGATGCCCGCAGTCGAGGGCGTGGGCGAGACGTGTCCCGAATGCGGCCTTGGCACTCTGACCGCCAAGCGCGGCCGCTTTGGGCCGTTTGCCGGCTGCTCGCGCTATCCCGACTGCAAGTACATCCGCAAGACAGGTCCGCCACCGCCCGACCCGCTGCCGTTCGAGGTCACGTGTCCAAAGTGCGCCGAGGGCCAGCTTGTCAGTCGTCGTGCGCGACGCACGGGCAGCGTGTTCTGGGGCTGCTCGCGCTACCCCAAGTGCGACTTCACCTCGTCACGCGAGCCGCTCGGAGTGCTGCACGACGCTGATGATGGGCCTGTCGCGCGCGGCGAGAGTGGCGCGCTGTGCCTGAAGTGCGGCGCGGCGATCGAGCTACCGGAGACGTACGTGCCCGGTCAGAAGCTCGCCGGCGGTCCGCCGAATCCGGAGGCGCTGGCCTCGCCGCGGCGCGGCGGGCGGCCCAGGACGCCGGCCAAACGAGGCTCGACGCCGACGCGTCGCACGCCGACGACAAAGCGCACCCGGCGCGCCGCGTGACCGGCGCCGAGGCGCTCGATGCGTTCCTCGGCCGGCTCGCCGCTCGCGACGCGTCCGAGAACACCCGCCGCGCGTACAGCACGGCGATCACCCAGTACCTCGACTTTCTCGACGAGCGCGGCGCCGATTGGCGCGATCCCGGCCGCGCCACCGTTCGGGCCTACCTTGGGGCGCTGACCGAGCGCGGCCTCGCCAAGCGCTCGATCAGCAGCCGCCTGGCCGCGCTGCGCTCGTTCTACCGCTACGCGCGGCGCGAGGGCCTGGTCGAGGCCGATCCATGGTCGGCGGCCCTGACGCCGCGCCTGCCGCGCCGTCTGCCGCAGGTGCTGGGCGTGGCTGACGTGGAGCGGCTGCTCGACGCGACGCACGTCGAACACACGTCGGAAGCGCTGCTCATCCGCGACGTGGCCATGGTCGAGACGGCCTATGCCGCCGGGCTGCGCATCAGCGAGATTGCCGGCGCGCAGCTCGAGGATCTCGATTTGGGCCGCGGCGAGCTGCGCGTGATGGGCAAGGGCAAGAAGGAACGCGCCACGCTCCTTGGCGGTCCGGCCCGAGAGGCGCTCGAGGGCTATCTCCAGGTCAGCCGGCCGGCGCTCCTGGCCAAGGCCGACACCGGCGCGCTCGACGATGGGACCCTGTTCCTCAACTCGCGCGGCGCGCCGCTCGGTGTCCGTGGCGTCCGCTACCGCATTGATCGACTGATGCGCGCCGCAGGACTGCCGTCCGGATCGTCTCCGCATACGTTGAGACACTCATTCGCCAGCCATCTGCTCGAGGGCGGGGCCGATCTGCGCGTCGTCCAGGAGCTGCTCGGCCACGCCAGCCTGGGCACCACCCAGATCTACACGCACGTGTCCGGCGCCCGACTGCGCAGCGCGTACCGCCAGGCACATCCGCGGTCATCGGGGACGGCCGGCTCAACCAATCCGTGAGCGGACGAACCATGGCCCGGGCCGGGCTCGTCGTCGCGATCGCCTTCCTCGCGTCGCGCGTGCTGGGCTACGTCCGTGTCGTGATCATCACCAACCAGTTCGGCGCGGGCACGGAGCTCGACGCGTACTTTGCCGCGTTCCGGATCCCGGACGCGATCTTCCAGCTCGTCGCTGCCGGTGCGTTGAGCTCGGCCATGATCCCGGTCCTGGCCGGCTTGTTCAGCCGCAACGAGGAAGATCGCGCGTGGCGCGTCGTGTCGACCGTGCTCAACGTGATGCTCATCGTGCTCTTCACCGCGTCGGTCATCGTGGCCATCTTCGCGCCGGAGATCGTGCCGATCATCACGCCCGGCTTCGACGCGGTCGCAACAGAGCTGACCGTGCGTCTGACGCGGATCATGCTGCTCTCGCCGATCCTGCTCGCCCTGGCGGCCGTCGCTTCAAGCGTGCTCAACGCGCGCGGCCAATTCGGTGCCGCGGCAGTGGCGCCGTCGGTCTACAACATCGCGATCATCGTCGCGGCCATCGCGCTCGGCCCGTACCTGGGAGTGGAGGCGCTGGCCATCGGCGTCGTGTTCGGCTCGCTGTTGCACCTGGGCGTCCAGATCTTCCCGCTCATCCAGGAGAAGTTCCAGCTGTCGTTTGGCGTCGACCTGGACGACTCATCATCGCGCCAGGTGCTGCTGCTCATGGCGCCGCGCGCGTTCGGCCTTGGCGCGAACCAGATCACCTTCGTCGTGGCCACGATGCTTGCTACGGGCGTTGGCGTTGGCGCGGTTACGAGCTACAACATCGCCTGGACATTGATGCAGATTCCGCTCGGCGTGATCGGCTTCCCGCTCGGCGTGGTGCTCCTGCCATCGCTGTCGAGGGCGGTTGCATCGGGCTCGACGCGCGAGTTCGGCCGCTTGATCGTGAGCTCTGTGCGCCTGTTGCTGTGGATCATGCTCTTCGTCACCACCGTCGGCATCGTGATCCGCCGCCAGGTGGTCGCGATGCTCTTCGTCGGCCTCGACGAGCACGCCCAGTCGCAGACCGCCGACACGCTCTCGTTCCTGCTCCTGGGCCTGTGCGCCTACTCGGTCGTGATCGTCTTCGCGCGCGCCTTCTACTCCGGCCATGACACGCGCACGCCGGTCATCACGGCGCCTGTTCGACATGACCACGAGCGTTGTCGTGGGCGTCGCGACGGTCGGCACGCTGGGTCTCTCGGGCATCGCCCTGGGCCTTTCGTGCGGCGCGTTCGCCGAGGCGACCGCGCTGGGCGTGCTGCTCTGGAGGCGGACGCCGGGCAGCGGCCTGGAGACCGTCATCCGGCCCTTCTTCGTATTCGCCATCGGCGCGCTGCTGGCCGCGTTCGTGGCCGCGATCGTCGTGCGCCTGACGGACCCGGCCATCGGCGCTGAGCCAGGCCGGCTGGTGCTGCTCGTGCAGGTCACGCTCGCCAGCGGCGCCGCGGCGCTGGCCTATGCCGCATACACGCGGCTGCTGCGCATTCCCGAGCTGCAGCAGACGATCGACATCGCGCGATCATTCGTGCGTCGCGGCGGAAGCGGTGGGGGTGCGGCGGGCGGTGCGTGCGAGCGCCGGCGGCCCGGTTGAGACCGGCGCGGAGGTTGCGGCAGAGGTCGCCGAACTCTCCAATGAAGGTGAAGTGTGACCGGGCACCTGCTTGGCGATCTCGTCCGCGAGCTGGAGTCGCGCGGCATGTTGCGCACGGTCCTGGCACCGGCGAGCACACCCGTGGCGACGGTCAACGTCAGTGGCGTGTGTTTCGATTCGCGCTCGGCGCAGGCGGGTGATCTGTTCGTGGCAGTGCCGGGTGACATCACTGACGGTCACGATCATGCCCAGGCGGCCGTTGCCGGCGGCGCTGTCGCGATCGTCGGCGAGCGGGCAGTCGGCGGCGTGGATGTGCCGCAGATCCTGGTCAGCTCGGCGCGCTCGGCGCTGGCCGTGGCGGCGGCGTGGGCCAACGGCTTTCCCAGCCACGAGCTGGGCGTGGTCGGCATCACCGGCACTGACGGCAAGACGACGACGTCGTACCTGGTCCAGCGCATGCTCGTCGAGTGCGGCCTGGCGGCCGGGCTGATCACGACGATCGACGTGATCATCGGTGGACAGAGTGTCGGCTACACAGGGCATACCACCCCTGAGGCGCCGGTCATCCAGGCCGACCTGCGCCGCATGCTCGACGCCGGCGACCAATTCGCGGTCGTCGAGACCACTTCGCACGGACTGGCGCTCGAGCGCGTTGCCGAGATCGCCTACGACATTGCGGTCTTCACCAACCTGACCCACGAGCACCTGGACCTGCACGGCACCTACGAGGCATACGTCTCGGCCAAGCGTTCGCTGTTCGACCGCCTCGAGGTCACGCAGGAAAATCCACAGAAGCAGTGGCCCAAGGGTGCCGTGGTCAACGCCCAGGACGAGCGTGGGCCGGAGATGGCGGCCGCGGCCGGAGCGGCCGGGGCACGCGTGCTGACATACGCCGTGGACGCCGACGTTGGCGCCGACATCGTGGCCACGAGCGTCCACGACGACGGCCGCGCGCTGCGCATGCAAGTCCGCACCGCAGCGCTGGGACGACGAGGTGCGCATCGCGCTGCCCGGGCGGTTCAACGCGTTCAACGCGCTCGCCGCGATCGGAGTTGGCGAGCTGCTCGGGCTGGATCCTGTCGCGATGCGCCGCGGCCTGGGCGCCGTGCGCTCAGTCAGCGGGCGGATGGAGCCCATCGACGAAGGGCAGCCGTTCGACGTCTTTGTCGACTTCGCGCACACGCCCGGCGCCCTGGCCGCGGCGCTCGACGCGCTCGCTCCGGTCGCGGCCGCGCGCGGTGGCTCACTGATTTCAATGTTCGGGTCACCCGGCGCGCGCGACATCGCCAAGCGCCCAATGATGGGCCGCGCCGCCGGCGAACGATCGCGGATCGTGGTGCTCACTGATGACGATCCGCGCGACGAGGACGAGATGTCCATCCTCGAGGAGATCGCTGTCGGCGCGGACAGGACGCCGGCAAGCGCCGCGACCGCGACCTGTTCCTGATTCCCGATCGGCGCGCGGCCATTCGCCGCGCGCTCGAGCTGGCCCGACCCGCGGACATCGTCCTGCTCGCGGGCAAGGGCCACGAGCCCACGATTGCCCTGGCCGGCGGCCCGCAGCCGTGGAGCGAGGCAGACGTCGCGCGCGCCGCGCTAAACGATCTGGGCTACCGCCGCTAGTTCAACCGATCGCGGTAGGAGCGGGCCGCGGGTAGGGCCGCGGCGGCCAGCGCGTCTGTCATGGGATTGATGTTGATCCGGCCCAGGTTGGTCAGCACGACCACGGTCAGGCCCGTGCCCGGGTAGAACCACATGGCCGCGTCAAACCCGCGCAGCGAGCCCGTGTGCCCGAACATGCGCACCCCGCTCACGACGCGCGTGTACGTGCCCAGGCCATACGTGCCCTCTGAGTCAGGGGAGTAGGTGTAGTCCTCCATCTGTGCCAGCGCGTCGGCACTGACAACGTGACCGCCGTACAGAGCGGCGCACCACTTGGCGATGTCGCGTGCCGACGAGGCAATTCCACCGGCAGACCAGGCCACGCTTGCGGATGAGATGGTGGGCCGGTAGTTGGTCGCGTCGGCCCACTCGTGCCACGTTCCCTTACTGAAGAGGTAGCCGTCCGCGGACACGGCCGGCGGCGCTGCGGTGCCCTGGAAATACGTGTGACGCAGGCCGAGCGGCTTGAAGAAACGCTGCTTGAGCACCTTTCCGAGCGGCAGGCCGGTCACCTGCTCCACGACCAGTCCGAGCAGGACGAAGCCGGTGTTGCTGTAGTGGTAGCACGTGCCCGGGTCGCAATACGGGGCGCCCACGAAGTTGTCGAGGATCTCCTGTGGCGTCCAGTAATGCGTCTTGTCGGTCTGGAAGACGCGCTTGTTGTAGGTCGGGTACTCGAAGTAGTTGTAGACGCCGCTGGTGTGGCCGAGCAGCTCACGCAGCGTGATCTGGTCGGCGCGCGGGTAGTCGGGCAGCCAGTTCGCGAGTGGGTCGTCGATCGACAGCTTGCCCTCGTCGGCGAGCTGCATGATCGTCGCCGTAACGAAGGTCTTGGTCAGCGAACCGACCACGAACGGCACCGTCGGGGTCGACACTTCGTCCGGCGCAAGCTGCGCGAGGCCGCTGCCGGCTTTCCAGATGCTGCCGTCGGGAAAGATCACGGCCGCCGCGGCGCCGGGGATGTTGAGTGCCACGCGCTGCTCGTCGAGCACCTGCTGAAGCAGTGTTGAGTCGGTCACCGCGAGTGGCGCGGCGGGCGAGTGGGAAACGCGTGCCGCCAGCGCCGCGCCCAGGTCTAGCCGGCCGGCCGGTCCCGCCACGCCCGTGCCGTTGACCGCGGGATAGGCAACTGCCGCGAGCGCGTCAATGATTGGGTTCGCGTCGATGCGGCCCAGGTTGGTGAGCACGGTCATGGTCATGTTCGTATCGGGGAAATGCCACATCGCCGCGTCGAAGCCGCGAATTGACCCGGTGTGGCCGAACACGCGCTCGCCCTCGATCACCCGGCTGCGCGTGCCCAATCCGTACGTCTCGTCGGTCTTGGGGTAGTACGTCCAGTCCTCCATCTGGGCGAGCAGCTCAGGACTGACCAGGTGACCGCCGTACAGCGCGTCGCCCCACACAGTCAGGTCCCGTGCGCTGCCGTCGATCGCCCCTGCCGCCCAGGCAACCGTGGCGGGCGAGATGCCGGGTCGGTAGTCGGTGCCGTCCGACTGAAGCTTGAGTCCGGCGGCGCGCTCGAGATAACCCTGCGCGGCCGTCGGCGGCGGCGGTCCGCTGCCCTGGAAGTAGGTGTTGTCGAGCCCGAGCGGGGCGAAGAAACGCTGGCGGTAGACGTCGCCCAGAGGCTGGCCGCTGATCTGCTCGATGATCATCCCGAGCAGGATGAAGTTCGTGTTGCTGTAGTGGTAGTCCGTGCCCGGCGGGAAGTACGGCTCGTGGGCGAAGGTCGTCAGGATCTCCTCCGGCGTCCACGCATGACCGGTCATCGAGCCGAACACGAGCGCGTCGTAGTTGGGCGCCGTGAAGTAGTCGTAGATGCCGCTCGTGTGATGGAGCAGCTCGCGCAACGTGATGTTCTGGGCGTTCGGGTAGTCGGGCAGGTACGTCGACAGTGGGTCGTCGAGCGACAGCTTGCCCTCGTCGGCGAGCTGCATGATCGCCGCGGTCACGAACGTCTTGGAGATCGAGCCGACCACGAACGGTGTATCGCCGCTAGCCGGTTCCTGCGGGTCGACGATGGCGTCGCCACTCGCGCTCGACCAGATGCTGCCGTCGGGAAAGGCGATCGAGGCGCCGATGCCTGGGACTCCACCTGTCTCGCGTTGTCTGATCGAGCACGGCCTGAAGCTGCGGCCCGAGCTGCGCGGCCATGCCCGTGTCGGGCGTCAGCGTCCGTGGCGGTGAGAACGAGCCAAGCGGTGTCGGCTTCGTGGTCGGGGTTGCCGGCGGCTCCGGGCTCGGTGGTGGCACCGTGCTCGGCGTGGGGCTCGCACTCGGACCTACGGCGGTCGGGGCAGCGCTGGGCGCGCCGGCTAGTCGGTCCGGGGCTCGCGCTCGGCGCCGGAGTCGGTACCTGCGTGGAGGTCGGGCTTGGAGTGGGTGTCGCGCTCGTGCAGCCGATGACAAGCGCCGCGAGCAGCGTGATCAGCAGTCGAGACAATCTCTTGTCAGTCAGGTCGAATTGGTCCTCTTGATCCGCACGAAACGCCGCCGGCGCGCGCTCCGGTCCGACGTTGGCATCACGGTACACTGACTTTCAGATGTCGATTGAGCCCCTGAGTCCTCCGCGCGATCAGGCCGCGGGCGCCGGGGCGCGCCACCGTGTCGCCCAGGCAATCCCGTTCGGCTTCTCCAGACGTGCCCTGAATGCGTCGGAGCGCAAGCTCGAGCAGGAGCTGACGGAGCTCTACCCCAACGCCGACCTGGCCAAGGTGCGCGAGGCGTGGCTCTTCGCGGTCGAGGCGCACGCCACGCAGAAGCGCGCCAGCGGCGAGGCTTATGTCAGCCATCCGCTGGCCGTCGCGCGGCTGCTGGTCGAGTACTTCGGCCTTGACCCTGAAGCTGTCCAGGCGGCGCTGCTCCATGACGTCCCGGAGGACACCGATTACTCGCTGAGCGATATCGAAGAGCGTTTCGGACCGCGCGTTGCCTCGCTCGTCGACGGCGTGACCAAGTTCTCCACCTTCGGCGGCCGCAGCCACCAGGAGCAGCAGGCCGAGAACATCCGCAAGATGCTCCTGGCGATGGCGGAGGACATCCGCGTCGTCCTCATCAAGCTCGTCGACCGGCTGCACAACATGCGCACGATCAGCGCCCTGCCGCGCGAGAAGCAGGAGCGCATCGCGCGCCAGACGAGCGAGATCTACGCCCCGCTGGCCGAGCGCCTGGGCATCTGGCAGGTCAAGTGGGAGCTGGAGGACCTGTGCTTCAAGGTCCTCGATCCGGACGACTATCGCCACCTGGCGGAACAGCTCGAGACGCACCGGCGCGAGCGCGAAGCGTTCGTCAAGCGGGCCATGGTCGTGCTGCGCGAGTCGCTCACCAAGTCGGGCATCAAGGCGGAGATCAGCGGCCGGCCCAAGCACATCAGCAGCATCTGGCGAAAGATGCAGCGCAAGAGCGCGCGCTTCGATGAGATCTACGACGTGCACGCCGTGCGCGTCCTGGTCGACGAGGTTGCCGACTGCTACGCCGCCCTGGGCGTCGTCCACTCGATGTGGCGCCCGATTCCGGGCGAGTTCGACGACTACATCGCGGTGCCCAAGGCGAACGGCTACCAGTCGCTCCATACCGCGGTAATCGCGATCGACGGCAAGCCGCTCGAGGTCCAGATCCGGACGCACGCCATGCATCGCGTCAGCGAGCTGGGCATCGCCGCCCACTGGCGCTACAAGGAAGGCGGCAAGATCGACCGCGACTACGACGCCAAGCTTGCGTGGGTCCGCCAGCTGCTCGACTGGCAGCGCGAGGTCGTCGACGCCAACGAGTTCGTCGAGGGCCTCAAGCTGGACCTGTTCCAGGACCAGGTCTTCGTGTTCACGCCAAAGGGCGACGTCAAGGACCTGCCCGCCGGCGCCACGCCGCTCGACTTCGCGTATCGCATCCACACGGACGTTGGTCACTCGTGCATCGGCGCCAAGGTCAACAACCGCCTCGTGCCGCTCGACTACAAGCTCAAGAACGGCGACATCGTCGAGATCGTCACGACCAAGGCCGTGCACGGGCCGTCGCGCGACTGGCTCAAGATCGTGGCCACGCCACACGCCAAGGAAAAGATCCGGCAGTGGTTCAAGCGCCAGGAGCGCGAGGAGAACATCGTCCACGGCCGCGACGCGCTCGAGCGCGAGCTGCGGCGCCTGGCCCGGACGTCGATCGAGAAGCTTGGCCCGGACCGCATCGAGGAGATGGCCGAGCAGTACCGCTACCCGACGGTGGACGACTTCTTCGCGGCCATCGGCTACGGCGCGGTCTCAGCGCAGCAGGTCGTCACGCGGCTGGAGATCGTCGATGACGCCTCTGAAAAGGTGCTGCCGCAGGTGGCGCCACCGCCTCCGACGCGGACGGACGGCGTGCGGGTCAGGGGCGTGGGTGATCTGATGATCCGCTTCGCGCGCTGCTGCACGCCAATCCCGGGCGACCCGATCGTGGGTTTCGTCACGCGCGGTCGCGGCGTGACTGTCCATCTGCCAACGTGCCCGACCGTCGTCAACGAGCGCGAGGTGGGCCGGCTGATCGAGGTCGAGTGGGAGCAGAGCGCCCAGCAGACGTACCCGATCGCGATCCGCATCGAGGCCTACGACCGGCCCGGCCTGCTGTCAGAGATAACCAACGTCATCGCCGAGAACAAGGTCAACATCACGTCGGCCAACGTGCGTGCCAATCCCGGACCACACGGCAACCCTTCAGGCCACGTTGCAGGTCTCGTCAGTGGCGCAGCTGGCCAAGGTGCTCCAGCGCATCGAGCAGGTGCGCGACGTGCACCAGGTCATGCGCGAGATGAGCTAGCTAGGCGCTCTCCACTCCCAGTGACGCGAGCCAGCGCATGACTGGCACGGCCGCGGCGAAGTCCTCGGCCAGTCTGGCCGGCAGCTCCGCGGAGTAGATCTCGTCGTTCGCGAGCTCCCGACCGAAGGTGACGTCCTTCAGCTTGAGCAGGCTGGCGTGCGGGTGGTCGGGCGGGTAGGGCGCTGGAATTCGCTTGTACTCGTCGCCGTGGACTGGCTCGAAGCGGGCCAGGAAGGTCTCGTCCTGGAGCGCGGCCAGAGCCGTTTTCGGGTGTTCGTCGATTGCCTTGCGGTAGGCGGCGAGGCGCGCAGGCTCCGGGTGCCACATGCCGCCGCCCATGTAGCTGCCCTCAGGCGACATGTGGAAATAGCCGCCGCCGTGGCGCTCTGACTGGCCGTCGCTCGTCGCGTCGCCGTCGCCGACCCACGGAAAGCTTGCCGCCACGTTGGTCTTGTACGGCGACTTGTCCTTGGAGAAACGCGTGTCGCGGTAGATCCGGAACGGCGACGCCTTCGGATCCGCGCGCAGCTTGATTTGACGCTTGTCAAACTCGATGGCGAGATCCGCGATCAGCGCTTCCAGCGGTTCCTTGAGCAAACGTTCGTAGTCGGCCTTGCGCGGCTGGAACCAGGCACGGTCATTGTTGAAGGCGAGATCCACGAGGAACTGCATCGCGTCAGGCGTGAAGCCTGTGAACGAACCGCTCATGGGGCGAATTTACGCCCCGCGTGGTCGAAAATCGACCCTTACGGACACGCCGTGGCCAGATGTTCGAGATTCGCCCGAGAGGCCGAGCCAGCTGGTCGAGCGGCTCGGCTTCTTGGCACGAAATTCCGATCAAACGGCCAGCGCGCGGCTCTAAGGGTCGGTTTGCGGCCTGTGCGTCGCGACAGCGTCCTCTGCGGCACGTGCCTCCACCTCGAACTTGTTGTCGCGGTACCGGTCGTCTCCGGCCTTGCGAAGCGCGGCGCGACTCGCCAGGTACGCGGTGATGTAGCCGACGAAGCCGAGGTCGTGCCACTGCCGGACGTGACACAGCTCGTGGGCCAGCTCCGCGTCATCAAGGGGTCGCCACGCAAAGATCCAGCGCGCGATCGTGATCGCCAGCCAGTTCTTGAGGATGAAGCGGTCGCCGATGTGGCGCATGAACGGCACGATGATCACGCGGTAGGGCAGCTTCGACTCAGTCACTGGCACGCGCTGATTGTCCTCCGCCGTCGCTAGACTCGGCCGACAATGCCCAACCGATTTCAGGCGCCGCGCGGCACCCGCGACCTGCTGTCAACAGAGATGGCGACCTTTCGCGCGCTCGAGGACAGCGGCCGCCGCCTGACCGCGCTGTACGGCTACCAGCCGATCGAGACGCCCATGTTCGAGGACAGCGCCGTCTTCGAGCGCGGCGTTGGCGAGGTCACGGACATCGTCGAGAAGGAACTGTTCCGCGTCCGCACGCCAGGTGGCGACGCCGACCGCTGGGCGCTCCGGCCCGAGCCCACCGCAGGCATCGCCCGGGCGTACGTCGAGCACGGCATGCACACGCTGCCACAGCCGGTGAAGGTGACGATGTTCGGGCCGATGTTCCGCTACGACCGTCCCCAGGCCGGCCGCTACCGCCAGTTCTGGCAGTTCGACGTGGAGGCAATCGGCGACGCGGGCCCGGCCATCGACGCGGAGATCATCGAGCTCGGCTGGCGCTTCATCACCGAAGCCGGCGTCGACAACCTGGAGCTGCATCTCAACTCGATCGGCGACGCCAACTGCCGTCCGGCGTACATCAAGGCGCTGGTCGACTACATGACCACGTTCGCCGACGAGCTGCCCGAGCTGGAGCGCCACCGGCTCGACAAGAACCCGCTGCGCGTGCTCGACTCCAAGCATCCGCGGACGCTGGAGCGCCTCGCCGACGCGCCCAAGATCGTCGACTACCTGTGCGACGCCTGCCGCGCTCACTGGGATGGGCTGCTGGCGCACCTCGACGCGCTGGGCATCCCGGTCACGCCGGCGCCGCTGCTGGTGCGCGGCCTCGACTACTACACGCGCACCGCGTTCGAGTTCTACCAGCGTGGCGCCCATGGCCAGCAGTCGGCGCTGGGCGGGGGAGGGCGCTACGACGGCCTGATCGAGCTGTTCGGGTCGAAGCCAACGCCGGGCATCGGATTTGGCCTGGGTGTCGACCGCATCGCAGCGCTCGCCAGCAAGGCGCGCGAAGCTGCGTCAGCCGTGCCACACCCGGTAGCGATGGTCGTCGGCGCCGATCCGGCCGCTACCGCTGCTCGTCTGAAGCTGGCCACGGAGCTGCGCGCCGCCGGCGTGGCCGCATCCGCGGATCTGGCGCAACGGACGCTGTCGCGCCAACTGGAGCGGGCGGCGCGCGAGGGCGCGCATTTTGCGGTCGTCCTTGGCGACGAGCTCACTCAAGGCGAGGTCCAGTTACGCGACCTGGAAGCCGGCACGCAACGACTGACGAAGGTCACCGACCTTGCGCGCGAGCTCCAACGCGCGCACGGCAGCCATCGCCACGGCTAAGCGCACATAGAGAACGGCCGCGACATTCGTCGCGGCCGTTGGCTCTTCGTGGCGCCTGGCTATCAGGCGACGATCACCTTCACGGCGTAATCACCCGAGCCCTCGATGCACTTGACCAGCACCTGGTCGCCGACCTTGATGTTGGCTTTGTGAGTCGTCGGGGACGCGTGTCCAAAGTCGATGTTGAACGTTCCGTCGCTCGCCCCGCCGAGGGCTGCACCGACCAGCTGGCCGCTCCTGTACACCTCGACGAAGACGCCGCCGTACGTGTCGGTGAGCTCGCATTGGCCGCGGACGTGGTCGTTGGCCGCGTTCGCCGTGGCGCTTATGTCAGGGACGACGAACTCGGCATCTGAGGCGATGTCGGAGGTGACGTGGTCACCGGGCTGGATGTTGACCTTGTGATCTGCGTTGTCGCGCACGAACCCGCTGAAAGAGCCGTCAGGCCCTGCCGTCGCCGTATCCGTGCCCTTTTGGGCGGATGACGCGTCCTGGACCAGGATGCTCGGGGACGAATTTGCGGACCCGACTCCCGACCACTGCGCCTGGCCAAGGAAAACTTCAAACCAGGGTGTCGTAACCCAGCGGTAGACGATGTCGCCGAAGTCGTTGTGCCATTTGACGGACATCGTGAAGCCGCCGAAAAGGTCGATCGGGATGTGCTGGCTCCAATTGCCACTGCCATTTGCAGTCACGTTCTTGGTGTACTGGCACGGCTCGAACTGGCCGAACGGGCTGCCGCCGCACTCGATGCGCAGCTTGGATCCGGCCGGGCCGCGACCGCTCATGGTGTCGGTGACACGATCGATGGTCGCCGTCAGGTTGGGCACCTTGAGCTTGTGTGTGCCTGATGTATCGGTGACCTTGAGCGAGTCGCCTACCTGGACGACGTTGTCCGGTGAGCAGTAGAGGGGTTCGCCGGCGCTGCCTGTGCGGGATCGACGTGCTCTCCTTGAGCCCGCCCATCGCGTCCTTCCACTGAAGGTTGACTGTCTCGTTGGCCGGCGCAGTGATGAACATGCAGCCGCCTTCCAGACGGGGCACGTAGATCGCCAGCCGTGACGCGGCCGCCGCGGAGCCGGGCATGAGCATGACTGCCATCAGGCTCAGACCAATGATTGGCGCCGCGCGCCACATAGAAGATCGCATCGAGTAGATCCCTTCCCACCGTTCATCAGGGCAGCGCTGCTAGTAAACACTCGAACGCCCTTTGTTGCCACCGTGCGATCACCCGACGCGCTACGTAAGCCGCCTACGTGGCCACCCGACGTGGCCGCGATGCCCGACTCAGACAGCGCTCGGTTGTTGACGCGCCTGTGCACACGATCCAACCTGTCCGTGGGGGTTTGGGGGGCGAGTGACGCCATCGGCGTCGGAGGTGGATCGTGGTCCAGCAAGTTGGGCGTCTCCGTCTACTCGTGGTCCTGGTTGCCGCAGTGGCATGCCTCGCCATGGCCGCGACTGCGTTGGGTGCGTTCGTATCGAAAGGGACGACCCGGTATGCCTTTGCGAGCGTGAACAGTTCGAGTCCGGTAACCACCACATCAAGCACTTTCGTAGACCTACCGGGAATGTCGGTCAGCGTGTCGATTCCGGCCGACAAGACGGCCGATTTGTTCATCACCTTCAGTGCTGAGCTCAACGGCTGCGGTCCGATTGACGCACGAGCAATCGTCGACACCTCGGCGAGCATCGCTGCTCCGGGGGCGGCTCTCCTCTTCTCGCATACCGGTGGCAGCGCGGAAGCTCACGGCTTCACCTGGATGAGGACGGTGGGCACCGGTGCGCATACGGTCAAGATCCAATGGCTGAGCGGCGGTGGCTGCGATCACGCTTTCGCAGGGGTCCGCAGCCTCATGGTTACGGCCAACGTCCACTAAGGCGTTGTGGCAGCGGCGCGCGCCCTCTGGCGCGCGCCGTGGGTCCAGACGGTCCTTTCAACTACGATACCTAGCCGATGAGCGATAAGACATCCGCCGGTCTGGCCACCGCATACCGCACGCACACGTGCGGCGAGCTGCGCGCGTCGAACGTCGGTCAGGAGGTGTCGCTCGCCGGCTGGGTCAACCGCCGGCGCGACATGGGCCAGCTCATCTTCATCGACCTGCGCGACCGATATGGCGTCACGCAGGTCGTCATCGACGCGACTGATGCGCCTGAAGCCCACGAGATCGCCGTTGGCGTACGCAACGAGTTCGTGCTCCGTGTCGAAGGGGCCGTGACCAAGCGGCTCGCCGGCACGGACAACGCGAAACTGGCGACCGGTGAGATCGAGGTCCGGGCCAAGTCGGTGACCGTGCTGTCGTCGGCGAAAACGCCGCCATTCCCGATCAACGACGCCGCCGACGCCGACGAGACGCTGCGCCTGAAGTACCGCTATTTGGACCTGCGCCGCGAGCAGCTCAACAATCGCCTGGTCCTGCGCTCAAAGCTGCTCAAGGCCCTGTCAGAGGTGCATCACGCGAACGGCTTCGTCGAGGTCGAGACGCCCATCCTGATCAAGTCAACGCCGGAAGGCGCGCGCGACTTCATCGTCCCGTCGCGCCTCCAGCCGGGCAACATCTACGCCCTGCCGCAGTCGCCCCAACAGCTCAAGCAGCTGCTCATGGTGGCCGGCTTCGATCGCTACTACCAGATCGCCCACTGCATGCGTGACGAGGACGCGCGTGCCGACCGCGGCCCGGAGTTCACCCAGCTCGACATCGAGATGAGCTTCGTCTCGCAGGAGGACGTCATGTCCTTCGTCGAGGAAACGGTCACTGAGGTCACGCGCCAGGTCGTCCCGGAGCGCCCGATTCGCTCCACGCCATGGCCACGCTTCTCATATCGAGAAGCAATCGACCGCTACGGCAGTGACAAGCCTGACATCCGCTTCGGCCTGGAGCTGCACGACCTGGGCGAGATCGTCGCGGGCAGTGACTTCGGGGTCTTCAACAGCGTGCTTGCCGCCGGCGGCCGAGTCGTGGGCCTGGCCGCGCCGAACATTGGCGGCGCCAGCCGGAGCGACATCGCCGACCTGACGGAAGTTGCCAAGCGCGCCGGCGCCAAGGGTCTCGTCCACCTCAGCGTCGGGGACGAGGGCATCACCTCGCCGGTGCTCAAGTTCCTGGGTGAAAGTCGGGCGGAGCAGATCGCGGAGGCCGTCGGCGCGACACCGGGCGACCTGGTCCTGATCGTCGCCGACGCGGACATCCACGCCCAGGAGGCGCTCGGCGACGTGCGCGTCGCGCTGCGCGACATGCTCCACCTAGTCAAGGACACAAACGAGCTGTCGTACCTATGGGTGTACAGCTTCCCGATGTACAAGTGGGACACCGACAACCAGCGTTGGGACGCCACGCACAACCCGTTCAGCGGGGTCAACCCGGAGGACGAGGCGCTGCTTACGACCGTGTCGGGCGACCTGTCCAAGCCGTCACCAGAGGATCCCGCGGGCCAGGCACGCGCGCTCCAGCACGACCTCGTGCTCAATGGCTGGGAGCTGGGTGGCGGCTCCATCCGAATCCACCGCCACGACCTGCTGGCACGCTCGTTCGCGCTCCAGGGCCATGGCGCGGAGGCGGCGCAGGCGAAGTTCGGCGCGGTGCTCGACGCGTTCGAGTACGGCGCGCCGCCACACGGTGGCATTGCCCTGGGCATCGACCGCTGGATCGCGCTGCTGACCAACCAGGACAACATCCGCGAAGTCCAGGCGTTCCCCAAGACGGGCAGTGGCAGCGACCTGATGCTGGGCGCGCCATCGCCGGTCGAACTGCCCCAGCTAGCCGAGCTTGGCTTGGCCCTTGCGCCGCCACGGAAGGAAGCCGGCAGGACCTGAGGCGCACGATCTTTGAACGTCTGACTGCCCGAGCCAGCCATACATGACGTAAACCGTCCGAGGCGAGAGGCAGTTGGGACGCGACGATCTCATCGAGCGGGCTCGAGCAGGGGATAGAGAAGCCTTCGGGGCAGTGGCCGCGGAGGCTATCGACCGCCTGTTCGCGATTGCCGTCCGAGTCCTGGACAACCGTCACGACGCTGAGGACGCGGTGCAATCGGCACTGGTCGATGCCTGGCGCGATCTGCCCAAGCTGCGCGACGTGGATCGCTTCGACGCTTGGCTGTACCGGCTGCTGATCCGCTCGTGCTACGAGCACGCCGGCAGCCGCCGACGCTTCAGCACGCAAGTTCACGAACTGCGACTCGAACCGTCTCACTCGGATTCGAGCGCGAACCTCGCCGACCGTGACCAGATCGAGCGTGCCTTCAGACGATTGACCATCGAGCAACGTGCCGTGGTCGTCCTGCATCACTACCGGTCGATGTCGCTCAAGGAGACGGCCGAAGTCCTGGGCATCGCTGAAGGCACGGCCCGCTCGCGACTGCACTACGCCCTCAAGACACTGCGCGCGGCGATAGAGGCCGATGGGCGCACTGCGATTCCAGAAGGAGAGCTGGCATGACCGACGACGCCCAGCTTTTGAGCCAGCTTTCTGCGTACATGCAGTCGCTTCCGACCCGCGCCCCGGAGACGCTGGTACGGAGCGCCCTGACGACCGTGGCGACGACGCGACAACGTCGCGGATGGATCCCAAGTTCGTCATTGCCTGTTCGCGAGTGGCGCATCTCTCGCGCGGCCTTCGCGGCTGGAGCTGCGTTCGCCGGGTTGGTCATCCTGGTCGTGCTCGCCCAGGTCTTCAGCCGGCTGCCCAACAATCTGCCTCCCGCGACGCAACCGGTGCTGTCCAGTCCATCGCCGACGGCGCCAACGTCGTCGGTGGCGCCGACTTCAAGGCCGGAGGCGTCCGGCACTCCGTCGACAACTCCGGCCGTGAGCCGGACGACGAACTTCTCGAGGTCCTTCTCGTTCGACGCGTCGGGACTGGAAGCCAGCGTGCGCTCGGATATGCCGAATCTCTTCGACCTGTATCCCCGGCCATCCCGAGCCTGCGCCCAAATGTATTCCTCGATCGCGTACCCGTCAGACTCCAACGGGTTGATCGTCGTGTCAACAGCCCTCGCCGCTGCCGATCACTGTCCGCATCACTTGGGCAGCGCTGACGTGCCGATGGCTCCAGGTGACGATGCGATGTCGGTACTGCACGACGAGGCCGGCATGACCTTCGTCACCAATCCCGCGTCGTTGGTCAAGACAGTCGCGGGCAAGCCGGCCATCGAGGTGAGTGTCATAGCCACAGTGCCTGGATCATCTGTACGTGCCGGATCTGGCGCAACCGTTCCTGCTTGCTCAGCCTAACAGCCGCCTGTTCGTTGTCCCTCTCAGCGACACCACGCTGATGATTCAGGTGTGGGCGTCGTCGGCTGACGAACTGCAGGGTTGGCTTCCACAAGCGCGATCGTTCATCGACTCGATGGAGCTGCTCAATGACTATGTCGCACCCGCAGCGGCAGTGTCATCGTCGAATTTCGAGCTGCCGTTCAGGTACGAGCTGCCTGCTGGTGTGAGTCCTTTGATCACTCGCGATTGGACCGACATGTTTGCTCTGATTACCAGATCGTCGACCTCCGATTTGGGCACGACCTGGCCAGCCAACCAGGACCTGTACCCACCGGAGTCCAACGGATTGGTGATCGCGTCGACCACACACGCGGCCATCTACGGATGTCCGCATGTCGGTCTCGGTGCCAGCGTCCATATTTCTCCCACAAACGACGTGGCTTCTCAGCTCCGCGAGTTGGGTGGTTTCGCGTTCCAGACGACGCCGACAAGCGTTGACGGGTATGCCGCGAGTGTGACGACGGCGATATCACTTCAATCGGACCCGCCCCCCACAAGTTGTTCCGACGGCCTGGTCGTCAATCTGGCCGACGGAAGCACGGCGGCGACGATCTTGCTGGCACGGTACCGAGACAGGATCTACTTCGTGCCGATTCGCGATACGACGCTTGTCATCCAGGTCTGGTCAGGCGGACCGGCCGAGGACCAATGGTTTGAGACTGCGGATCAGATCGTGCAGTCGATCGATTTCGCCGGCAATTGAGATGACGACAGAAGTGCGCTAGTCGTCCTCGTCGGAGGCCTGGCCGTACGGGGCAAGCGACGGACCTTCCAATGGGGCGTCGTCGGGCATCTCGGCCGCGGCTGAACCCCATTCAGGAGCAGGGCCGTTGACCGGCTCGGGTGGTCCCTGGTATTCGGGCAGGTCCTCCATCGCCGTGCCTATGTCGTGGGCCGTGCCGGGATCGCCCGTGTCAATCGGCACCAACGGAACGCCCGCGGCCGCCAGGTCGTCCATCAGGTCGGGCGGCATGCGCTCAACGCCCAGCGCGGCGAGCGCCTCCAGTCTTGACATTGGGATGAGTGCCGGCCAGCCCAGGTCACCGTCGTAGCGTGGCCGCAGTAGCGCGTCACGCTGCGCGCCATGCGCCTCGATCAGGCTCGTCACCGTCTCCGCGTCGACCCACACCATGCGGCCCGGCCAGATCAGCGCCGCGTCCGTTTCCGTGACGCGGTCGCGCGCGACCTGCATGCCGTTGACCATCTGCCCGACCGGGCCTCGCTCGACCGGCGCGGGCTCGGCGAGGACCGCCGGGCGAGCCGGCGAGCGCTGCCGCAACCGCGCCGTCGGGGTCGAACGACACGACCACGATGGGCGTCGCGCCACCGGCCCAGGCGCTCTCGACGGCGCGGCGCACTGCCGTCCGACCGGCCGCATCGGCGACGGCGCCCTCTGGTCGCGAATGAAGGATTACTGCGGCAACGGTCATTACGCGCATCCTATGCGAGAATTGACGCTCCCCATGACACCCCCCGCGACCCTGCTTCAACGTGTGCCCGCCGGCACCCCGACCGCTGTACGTGACGATCTGCGCAATCTCGCGATCGTCGCCCACGTCGACCACGGCAAGACCACGCTCGTCGACGCGATGCTCCGTCAGTCGGGCGTCTTCCGCGCCAACGAGCTGCTCGTCGACCGGGTCATGGACTCGATGGATCTGGAGCGCGAGAAGGGCATCACGATCCTCGCCAAGCAGACCACCGTCGAGTACCACCCGACCGGCGACCTCAACCACGTCATCCGGCTGAACATCGTGGACACGCCCGGGCACGCCGACTTCGGTGGCGAGGTCGAGCGGACGCTGCTGATGGTTGACGCGATCCTGCTCCTCGTCGACGCCGCGGAGGGGCCACTGCCGCAGACGCGCTACGTGCTCCAGAAGGCGCTCGCGCGCGAGCTGCCCGTCGTGGTCGCGGTCAACAAGATCGACCGTGGCGACGCGCGCCCGGCGGAAGTGATCGACGCGATCTACGAGCTGTTCATCGACCTTGGCGCGAGCGCCGAGCAGCTGGACTTCCCGATCCTGTACACGAACGCCAAGCTGGGCACCGCGACCACGGACCTGGATCAGCCCGGCACCGACTTGCGCCCGTTGTTCGACCAGCTGGTGAAGACCACACCCGCGCCCGTGTACAGCCCCGACCATCCGCTCCAGCTGCTGGTCACCAACCTCTCCGCCAACGACTACGTTGGCCGCATGGCCGTGGGCCGGATCTGGAACGGGACGCTACGGATGGGCCAGCGCATTGCCGTTGTGCGCGAGGACCCTGACGCCACCGATGGCACCGTCGAGCCGGGCCGAACGACCACGCTCACGGGCACGGTCACCAGCCTGACGACCGCCAAGGGCATCGAACGCGTTGACCTCACTGAGGCCGGCCCGGGCGAGATCGTGGCCGTCGCGGGCATTCCCGACGTGACGATTGGCGACACGATCACAGACCCAGCCGATCCACGGCCGCTGCCGCGGCTCGATCTGGACGAGCCCACGCTGAGCATGACCTTCGGCGTGAACACCTCGCCGCTCGGCGGGCGTGACGGCAAGTTCGTCACCAGCCGCCAGATCAAGGACCGGCTCGACCGCGAGATGCTGGGCAACGTCTCGATCGAGGTTATGCCGACGCCATCGCCCGACACGTTCGAGGTCAGGGGGCGCGGCGAGCTCCAGCTCGCGGTGCTGATCGAGCAGATGCGCCGCGAGGGCTTCGAGCTCCAGGTCTCGCGCCCGGAGGTGCTGCTCCACGAGGTCAACGGTGAGACTCACGAGCCGTACGAGCGCATCACGATTGACATTCCGCCCGAGTTCATCGGCGCCGTCTCGCAGTCACTCGCCGACCGCAAGGCGCGCATGGAGCTGATGTCGACCGACGCCGACGGTCGGGCGCGGATGGAGTTCATCATTCCCACCCGCGGCCTGGTCGGCTACCGCGGCCAGCTGCTGACCGAGACGCGCGGGACCGCCTTGATGCACCAGATCGGCGCGGGCTACGGGCCGTGGGCGGGCGAGGTCACCCACCGCACGTCGGGTGTCCTGGTCAGCGATCGGGCGGGCGAATCAAATGCGTATGGCCTGTTCAACCTCCAGGAGCGCTCAAGCCTGCTGATCGGCGCCAACGAGCAGGTCTACGAGGGCATGATCGTCGGCGAGAACGCGCGGTCGAATGACATGGACGTCAACCCGACCAAGGAAAAGAAGCTGACCAACATCCGCACCCACTCGCACGACGAGGCGCTGCGCCTGACGCCGCCTCCACCGCTCACGCTGGAGTCGGCGATCGAGTTCATCGGGGCCGACGAGCTGGTCGAAGTCACGCCGAACAACCTGCGCCTGCGCAAACGCCTGCTATCCACGCACGATCGCCGACGCGAGGCGGGCCGGGCATACGACGAGCTCCGCCGCAAGGACGACGCGGAGTAACTGCGACGGCGGCCTGAACGTCTGATTGTTGGCGCGCAACGAGAGCCCGACGGCCAATCGGGTGAAGGGGAACGACTTAACTTGACCAGACGCGTGGTCGTGGCGCTATGCGTCATCGCCGCCTGCCTTGGCGTCCTCGCGTGGCACGCGCCGCAGCACGTCAGTCGCCGCCTCGCAGCCGGACATCATCGTGGTCATGGTCGACGACCTGGGCGCGATCGACGACCGCATCCTCGACCGGCTGCCAAACATCAAATCGCTGTTCATCAATGATGGGTTGCGCTTCAACGCCGCGTACTCAGAGACGCCCCTGTGCTGCCCCGGTCGAGCGTCGTTCCTGACCGGCCAGCACACGCGCCGCAACGGCGTCGTCCAGAACGACGCGCGGCTGCTTGACCCAAGCCACACGATCGCGACCACGCTCCACGAGGCGGGCTACTACACGATGATGATCGGCAAGTACCTCAACGGCGCGGCGCAGCTGACCGATCACACGCCACCGGGCTGGGACGAGGTCGCGATGCTCAACGACTGGTCGAGCAACCTCTCGAGCGACTGGTGGGTGCAGGACCAACCGGTCGTAGCCGGCTACTTCGACCGGTTCATCGGCGAGCAGGCAGCGTCATGGCTGACGGCGGCGCCGGCCGACCAACCCGTGTTCATGTGGGTCGCGCCACACGCGCCGCACAAATCGGCCAGCACGACTTCCGACTGGGAGCCGGATATCGAGCCGCAATACGTTGGCGACTCGCGTTGCTCAGGCATCCCGCCATGGCACCCGCCGAACTATCTCTTCGCCGGCGAACCGGATGGCTACCCGCTGGACGATATCTGTCGCTCGCTACTGACGGTCGACGACATGGTCGGCAACCTGCGCGACATCGTGAGCGCTGAGAACCGCAACCCCATCTGGGTCTTCACATCTGACAACGGCATGGCCTGGGGCGCCGACGGCTACCTGCTCAAGAACGTTCCCCAAGCCGACAAGGTGCCGCTCTATTTCGCCGGGCCGAGTGTCGTTGAGGGTCGAACGGATGCGCTGGTGTCGAACATCGACGTCTCGCCTACGCTGGCAAGCGCCGCGGGAACGACGATGTCATTCGCCGACGGCAAGAGCTTCCTTGGTGTGCTGCACGGTGACGGCGGCGGCCGCAAGGCAATGCTCGAGGACCATCCCGTCGGTGGGCCGACGGGCGAGGGTGATGTTGCAACCGGACCGTGGTGGGGAGTGCGCACGCCGCACTGGCATCTCATCGTGTGGAACGGAATACAGCTGTACGACCTGGACGCTGACCCGTGGGAGATGACCGACGTCGCGGCCGAGCACCCCGACGTCGTCAAGCAGCTCGAGGGGCATCTGGGACCGCCCGATCCCATCGCCGACGCCGGCTCCGACGCCGACGCCATTGCCCACGCCGACCCCACGGATTCGCCGCCGCAGACGCCGACCGCGGTCCCGTCGCAGACCGTCGCGCCCTCAGGCAGCGCGGATCGTCGAGCGCCACGCCCGACCTCGCCTGCACTCGCGACACCAGCACCCAGCGCGGGCAAGACGCCGCGTCAGGGCAAGGGAGCGACCTCCAACCCAACGACGGCCCCAGACACAGCCGCGGTCGGGTCCACGGATACGTCAACGGGCGCCACGTCGGCCGTCGTGGTGTGGTTGTTGGTGATCGCGTTCGCAATATTCGCGGGCGTGTTGCTCGGGCGGCACATGCGGCCAAGGGCATCGCCCTCGAAGTAGCTCGCGATCCATACAATCGGCTCGTGCCGGTTTACCTGGATCATGCCGCGACGACGCCGCTGCGGCGCGAGGCGCTCGAAGCGATGTTGCCGCTGCTGACAGATGACTTCGGCAACCCGTCGTCCGTTCACGCGTACGGGCGCCGAGCGCGCGCCGCGCTGGACGACGCGCGCGACTCCGTTGCGCACACGATGAGCGCCGAGGCGCGCGAGATCGTGTTCACCGCCGGCGGCACAGAGGCGATCAACCTCGCACTCAAGGGTGCCGCCTGGGCAGGCAAGGCACGCGGCCATCAACTCGTCACGAGCGCCGTCGAGCACCACGCCGTGCTCCACTCGCTGCGGCATCTCGAGAAGTTCGGCTTCGAGCTCGTCGTCATGCCCGTTGACCGCTACGGCCGCGTTGATCCGGACCAGCTCGATGGCGCCATCAACGACCGCACCACGCTCGTCTCGCTCATGCTCGCCAACAACGAGGTGGGCACGATCCAGCAGATGGCGGAGCTGGTCAGGCGCATTCGAGTTCACCGCAACGTGGTCATCCACCTCGACGCGGTCCAGGCCGCGCCGTACGTGGCCATCGACGTGCGTCAGCTCGACGTTGATCTGCTGTCGATCGCGGCGCACAAGTTCGAGGGTCCCAAGGGCATCGGTGCGTTGTACGTGCGGCACGGCACGATCCTGCTGCCTCAGACGCACGGCGGCTCGCAGGAACGCTTCCGACGTGCTGGAACTGAGAACGTGGCCGGGGCCGTGGGCATGGCCGTGGCCTACGAGCTCGCCAACGCTGAGCGCAACGACGTCGTGCCCCGACTCGCCACGCAACGCGACCGTCTTCGGGACGCGGTCCTTGCAACACCGGATGTCGAGCTGACGGGTCACCCGCGCAAGCGCCTGCCCGGCCACCTGTCCGTGATCTGCGGCGAGACGGACGGCGACGCGCTGATCCGTGCCCTCGACCTGGCCGGCGTCGCGGTTTCCACCGGTTCGGCCTGCACAACCGGTTCCACTGAGCCATCGCACGTCCTCACCGCGCTCGGTTACCCCGACGACGAGGCGCGCGGCTCGCTGCGCATCACGCTCGGCCGTACGACGACTGACGCTGACATCGAGCAGGCGGCACAGATCATCCCGGCCGTCATCGAGCGCATGCGCGCCGCGTCGAGCGCCATCGCGCACGACCCACTCGGTACGCGCGTCGAGTCATGAGCGGGCGTGTTCTGGTCGCCATGAGCGGCGGCGTCGACTCATCGGTGGCTGCCGCCCTGCTCGCCGAGTCGGGCGTCGAGACGGTCGGCGTTTGGCTGCGACTGCATGACGTCGCCGATTCGTACAGCGAGTTCAAGAAGAGCTGCTGCTCGCTCGACGCGGCCGATGACGCGCGTCGCGTTGCGGGCTCAGCTGGACATCCCGTTCTACGTGCTCAACCTGGAGCGCGAGTTCGACGCAGGCGTGATGCGGCCGTTCATGAACGACTATCTCGAGGGCCGCACGCCAAGTCCGTGCATTGACTGCAACTCGTATGTCAAGTTCGGTGCCTTGCTCGGGCGCGCATTGCGCCAGTTCGACTGCGACGCGGTGGCGACGGGCCACTACGCCCGAGTTGACGCACACGAGGATGCCGACGCTCCGGGCGGCCGACGATACCGACTGTTGAGCGGACTCGACGCGGACAAGGACCAGTCGTACTTCCTGTACGGACTGCGCCAGGACCAGCTGGCACGGACGATCTTCCCGCTCGGCGAGCTGACCAAGCCACAGGTCCGCGACGTCGCCCGGCGCCACGGCCTGGCCACGGCAGAGAAGCCCGAGTCGCAGGAGATCTGCTTCGTGCCCGGCGGCGACTATCGCACCGCGCTGAAGACCAAGGCCGGTTGGCGCGAGCAGCCCGGACAACTCGTTGATGTTGGTGGCGCTGTCGTGGGAGAGCATCGCGGGGCAGCGGCATACACGGTCGGTCAGCGCCAGGGCCTTGGCGTTGCGCTGGGTGAGCCGCGCTACGTGTCATCGATCGATGCCACGGCCAACATCGTCACCCTGGGCCGGCGCGAGGACCTCTACCGAACCGAATTCGCGCTGGAAAGCGCCTCATTCGTTGGCGGCCGGCCGCCGGCTGACACATTTGACGCTTCCGTGCGCATCCGCCACCGCGCGGCGCCGGTGCCGGGCACGGTCAGCCGTTCTGGCGATGGTCGCTGGCAAGTTCGGCTCGATGAGCCTGCGTGGGCGCCGGCGCCGGGCCAGGCCGCGGTGTTCTACGCCGCAGACGAAGTCATCGGCGGCGGCCGCATCGCCGACTCGCCGCCCCGGAGCCAGGTTTGACGCGCGTGGAAATCTCGCCGGCGCCGGTCCTGGCGCTGCTGCTCGGCCTGTTCAACACCGGGCTGTACCTGTTCATCCGCGGCTCCGCGGGCCTGCGCCTGCCGTTCGTGGCGCTGGCCGCGGTCCTGGGCGCGTTCGCCGGTCAGGCGCTCGCGCTGCGGCTCGGCGATCCACTCCAAATCGGTGACTTCGGCCTGGTCTGGTCCGCGCTGCTGTCGTGGCTGGGCATCATCCTGATCGTTGCCGCGAGCACGTTGTCGCCATCACGCGGAGGCCGCAGTCAATGAACACTGAATCAGCCAACACGATCGTTGCCGCGGCGGCCGTCGCCGCGCTGATCGCTGTCGCGCTCGCCGCGTTGATCGCGGCCATCGCGCTGTGGCGCGTTGCGCGCGACGTCCGCCGCGTGAGCGGCTCGCTCGATGAGGTCGTTGGCGCGCTGCGCAACGACCTGCCCGAGACGCTCAGGCAGATGCGCGAGACGTCGGCCAACCTCAACCGCCTGTCGGACGAGCTGGGGCCGCGCCTGCTGCGCGTCGATCTGCTGCTCGACGAGAGCGAGGCGACTCTGCAGTCGCTGCGCGCAACCGTTGAGACGGCAGAGGACATCGTGCGCGGCCCGTCGGCGGCCATGGACCGTGCCAAGCGCGCGGCCGGCGCTGCCGGCCGCGCGCTCTCGAGTGGCGCAGACCGGATCAGGCGCGGCGTCCAGAGCAGGACCGGCATGGGCGGCGGCAATGACAGTGACGACGCGGAGCCGGCTAAGCCCATGTTGCTCGGCGCGGGCGAGGCGCCACCGTCAGAGGCGTCCTCGTCAGCTGACGAGGACGCCGACAAGACCTCGGACTAGCCGGGACGGCTCGCGAGCTCCGCGCGCACCTCGTTCGCCTCACGAACGATGCCCATCTCGTCGAACAGTGCGACTGCCTGGCGCAGCTTCTCGTCGCCCTCATCGGCACGACCCAGCGAGCGCAGCGTCTCGCCCCAGCCACGCAAGGTGCGCGCCGTGTACGGCCGACCTTCCATCCGCTCGAACGCAGCGGCGGCGCTCGCGTAGTCGTCCAGCATCTGCTGCCGATCCGCCTCTGAAACAGGCATGCCCAGCGCGGTTCGCTTTGATGCCACCTCCGCGCGCTTCCAGATCACGTTGGCCTCGCTCCAGCGGTCGCCGCTTGCACGAGCCTGCCCAAGAGCCTGATCGAACGTATCCGTGTTGGGCCCAAACTCGCCCATGCTCGCCGCGTTCGCGCGCAGGTACGCCGTGATTGACGGCCGGAACTGACGCTCGGCGATGGCGCCCGCGACCTCGTTGCCGCGCTGCAGAACCCGTTGCGCGTCCTCGAACCGGCCCTGGCGCATGAACGCATCACCAAGGGTGTAGTTGCTCGCGACGACACACGCGATCGCACCGGTTGTCTCTGCGTCGCTAGCGCACTGGGTAACGATCGGTACCGCGAGATCGAGGTCTCCACGCAGCGAATGGACCGTCGCCTGGCCGATCATCGAGTCCAGTCGGGCGATCACGTCGCCCTTCTCCGCGAGAGCGGCAGCGTTTTTCGCTGCTCGATCGCCTTTTTCGAACTCGCCCAGGCGGGCGTAGCCGATCGCGAGCGCGACGAGGGCGAAGGAAGAGCCGACAAAGTCGTGCTTCTGCTCGAGCTGCGGGGCAGATCTTTCAAGCAGCTCCACACCTGAACGCATGTCGCCCGTGAATACCCGCACAAGACCGACGATCGAATCGGGCAGCGCCGCGATGATCGGATCGTCGAGCTGGCGACCGATCTCGGAGATGCGCGCAAGCTGTGCCTGAAGTTCCACGCTGTCCTCGGGCGTCTCGCGCCGGAACTGACGCAGCATCGCTGACGTGAGCAGGACGTCTGCCTCCAGGCGCAGGTCGCCCAGTCGTGCGGCGTCGGGAATGGCCGACGAGACGATCTCGAGCGCCTGCTCCTCGGACATGAACGTGAAACCGGAACGCGCCCTTCCCAGCTGGATCTCCACCCGTTGTCGGCGCAGGGCGTCGTCCTCGTCCTCTGCCGGATCCGGCAGCAGTACCGCGGCGCGTGTGTACAGGTCGTAGCCCTCAACAATCGCGTTGCGGGCCACGGCAAACGTGGCCGCGGAGACGAGATATTCGATGGCCTTGGGCGTGTCGCCGGCAGCTTCGAAATGCATCGCGAGCACCGCGGCAAGCTCGCCGAGCCGTTCCGGATAGAGCTCCTCGAGCGCGTTGCCAACCACCTGGTGCAGCGAGCGACGCTCCTGCTTGAGCAGCGAGCCGTAGGCCGTGTCCTGAAGGAGCGCGTGGCGGAACAGGTATTCGAGCTCAGGTTGAAGCGCGGCAACGCGGATCAGCCCGCGCGCCTCGAGCGTGTCCAGCTGAAGGTCGGAAGTCACGGTGTTGGCGCTCCATCTTCGCTCGTTGACTCGAGCACCCGTTCTAGAACTCGGACAGGAAACTGGCGGCCGATGACCGATGCCACGCGCAGGCTGCGCTTGGCCTGATCTGGTAGCTGGTCGATGCGCGCCAGCAGGAGCCCGTGCAGCGTGTCGGGGATCTCGATGCTCGAGATCATGTCGTCGGCCATCCAGCGATCGCCGGAGCGCACGATCGCGCCGCGGCCGATGAGCATGCGGATGACTTCCTCGCAGAAGAACGGGTTGCCTTCCGAGCGGGTCAGGATCTGCTGGCGAACCGCTTCAGGCAGCGACTCGATCTCGAGCAGGTTGGCGACCAGCTCACGGCTGTCGTTCTCGTTGAGCGGCTGAAGGCGGACCTCTGTCAGCGCGTCGCCCAGCGCCGAGCGCTGCTGCGACACGAGCCGCCAGCCGGGCGCGTCCGACTCGGAGCGTCCCACGAAGAGCACCAGCACACGATGCTGGGTGATCAACGGCACCAGCAGCAACATGACATCGACCGATGCCGGATCTGCCCAGTGGATGTCCTCGCATACCACCACTACAGCCCGCTGCTCCGCGATCTGGCGGATGACGCGCGAGATCGCTGCAACGTAGCGATGCTGGAGCGTCTCCGGATCGACCTGGAGCAGATCTGATTCGGCCTTTGTCAGCGGCATTGCCAGCAAGTGGGCGAAATATGGGCTCACATCAGCGGCATCAGCGCCAAGAAGTGCCGTGAGCTGCTCGTCGAGCGTCTGTCGAGGCAGGACGTCGATACCCGTCTGGGGCAACCCGAGCATTGATCGGACGAGGTCGAACACGAGGTGATAAGGCACCGAGCGTCCATACGACACGCAGCGGCCCTCGATCCAGGCCACTTCGCCGTTGTCGCCGGTGGCCCCAATCGCGTTGCGCAGCTCGACGAGAAGGCGCGATTTGCCTATGCCCGGCTCGCCGAGCAGCACCGCCACCCGGCCGTGACCGGCGCGCGCGACCTCGAACTGGCTCGTGAGCGCCTCGAGCTCTGCGTTGCGTCCGACGAGCGGCGAGGACAGGCCGACCGATTCCAGGCCGCGGCTGCTGGCTCGCTCTGCGCGCAAGCCTTTGACGCGGTACAGATGGACCGGCTCAGCCTTGCCCTTGACCTCAACCCCGCCCAGGTCCTCGAACTCGAACGAGCCGACGATGAAGCGCTGCGTCATCGAGGTGACCAGGACGGTTCCGGGCTCAGCCGCGGTCTGGACCCGCGCGGCGACGTTCACCGCGTCGCCCAGCGCCGTGTACTCGTAGCGCAGATCGGAGCCGACATTGCCCACGATCACGGGGCCGGTGTTGATGCCCGCGCGGATGCGGAAGTCGATGCCGTGCGAGACCTTCAGCTGGCGCGCGAACTCCTTGCACTGCTCGATCATTTCGAGCGCTGCGCGCACTGAGCGTTCGGGATCGTCCTCGTGCGCGATCGGGGCGCCGAAGAACGCCAGCATCGCGTCGCCCTGAAGCTGCGCGATCGTGCCCTCGTAGTGGAAGACGGCCTTGGACATGAGGTCGAACGCCTCGTTGATGATCTGCGTCCAGTCCTCGGGATCCATCTGCTCGGCGAGCGTGGTCGAGCCGACGATGTCGGCGAACAACGCGGTCACGGGCTTGCGCTCACCGGTCAGCTTGGCGCTGCGCATCTTCTCGACGAGCGGCGCGGGCGCGGCAGCCGTCAGGCGCGTTTGACGCGCGGCGGCCAGGGCGTCCGTGTCCAGCGATTGGCCGCAGCTCATGCAGAACCGGGCGTCCGCCGGCACCGGAGTCTCACAGCGCGGGCACGTAAGCCCGACGGACTCGACCGACATTGCCTCCATCTTACGACCCGCACGCACCTGCCCCGGACAGGCGTAGATTTGAGGCGTCATGGCCGCGCCCACGAAGAAAAGCTTCTCGACCCCCGACGAGCGCGTCGACCTGCCCGGCATCCAGGCCGACGTCGTGGACATGGCCGATGCCACGATCACGCGCAGCGTCTTCGATCCAGGGATGCACTGCCCTCAGATCAGCATTGAAGGCAAGCCGATCTGCATGGCCCACCACACGGGCTACGCGCTCACCGGCGGCCTGCACGTGCAGATGCAGGACGGTTCGACGCTCGACGTCGCGCCCAACGATGTCTTCGACATTCCGCCCGGGCACGACGGCGCCTCCGTCGGACCGGATCCATTCCTGGCCATCTACTGGGCCGGAGCGCGGACGTGGATGGCCGAGCGCGCCGGCGAGCGCGTGCTGATGACCCTGCTCTTCACCGACATCGTCGACTCGACCGTGCGCGCGCTGGAGCTCGGCGACAGGGCATGGCGCGAGCTGCTCGCCGGGCACTACCGCAGCGTGCGCAACATCCTCGATCGTTACCGCGGGCGCGAGATCAAGACCGCCGGCGACGGCTTCATCTGCGGCTTCGACGGCGCCGGTCGAGCCATTGCCGCGGCCATTGCCATCCGCGACCGGGCGCTCGAGGAAGGCCTGTCGATCCGCGCCGGCGTTCACTCGGGCGAGGTGGAGCTGGTCGGCGACGACGTTGCCGGAGTGACCGTGCACGAGGCCGCCCGCGTCGCTTCCGCGGCCGTACCCGATGAGATCCTGATCTCAGAGGCGACGCGCATGCTGGCGGCCGGGGCGCCATACGAGTTCGTCGAGCGCGGCAAGTTCGAGCTCAAGGGCCTGCCCGGCCCGCGCACCCTCTACGCCGTTGTGCAAAAGCCGTAGTTGGTCAGCCGTTAAGCGGCAGCAAAGCGAAGCAGATCAGAATTGCAAGCCGTGGCCTCGCGCGAGACTCGGCAGGAACGCGGGCGGCGACGCGGTGACGATGTCCTGCGCAGGCTGGTCAGTGAGCTGCGAACGGCCCGACAGGCAGCCGGCTTGAGCCAAAAGGCCGTCGCGGGCGATGCCGGTTGGACGCAGTCCGAGTTACACCGGCTCGAGCGCCACGAATTCTCGAGCGTCTCACTGCCCCGCCTTGCAGCCGTAGCCTCCGTTCTCGGGTATGAGCTCAGCGCCAACCTCTATCCGATCGGCGCGGGACTGCATGACAGAGGCCAGCAGGCTCTGTTGAGCCGCCTTGAGATGCATGTTCACGCATTGTTTGAGAAGACTCGCGAGGTGCCCTTTCCCAATGTGCATGACCTTCGCTCGTGGGACCTTGTCCTCAAGTTGGGCAGTTTTCTGGTCGGGGTCGAGGCAGAGACCCGCGTCCGAGACATCCAAGAACTCGTCCGCCGCGTGCGCCAGCGCGAGGCCGATGGCGGCGTGGACGAGATCCTGATTGTGCTGTCGGACTCGGCGCACAATCGCCTCGTGGTCGACGAACTGCGCGAAGCTCTCGGCGCTCGCTATGCGGCGTCACCTCGACTCTTGCTGAAGGCGCTGCGATCAGGTCAGCCCTTGCCTGCATCGGGAGTGATCCTGATCTAGAAGCCGCGCGATGGAATTGGTAGCACCGATCAACCGTCCGACGACGGTCCAGTTGCCGCGGTGAGCTGGCGAAAGAGGCGCGCTTGGCTCCCCGTTTTAGGTCTCGCGCCGGATGGACGATCGGTGCGACCGATCAACCGACCGGTGAAGTGAGTTATAGGGTCCGTCGGCAGGCGAATTGTGGGTCGGGCGACGTGGTGCTGGGCGTTCGGCGGACGGTTGATCGGTGTCACCGATTGCCGGCTTTGGCGGCGCTCGCGGGCCTCGACTCGAGTGGCCAGTCATCGCTCTCGCTTTGGGTACTCTTAAGCCATGCCGAACGACGAGCTTCGCGACGCGGGCGCGGGCATTCCGAGCATGCCCGCCGCGGAGATCCGACAGCACTTTGTCGATTTCTTCGCCGAGCGTGGGCACGCGACTGTGACAGGTGGGTCGCTGATCCCTGCCGGTGACCAGACGCTGCTCTTCGTCAACTCCGGCATGGTCCCTTTCAAGGACGTCCTGACCGGCGTCGACAAGCGCTCATACACGCGTGCCGTTGACGTTCAGCGTTGCCTGCGGGTGGCGGGCAAGCACAACGATTTCGAAGAGGTGGGCCGCACGACCCGCCACCACACCTTGTTCGAGATGCTCGGCAACTGGAGCTTCGGCGACTACTTCAAGCGCGAGGCGATCCACTGGGCCATCGAGCTGCTGACGCAGGTTTACAAGATCCCATTCGATCGGATCGGCGTCACCACCTACACCTACGACGACGAGGCGTGGAACATCTGGCGCGACGAGATCGGCATGCCCGAAGAGCGCATGGCGCGCTGGGGCGACGCCGATAAGGGCGACGACCACAACTTCTGGCGCATGGCTGACACCGGCCCTTGCGGGCCATGCAGCGAGCTGCACTACGACCGCGGCGCACACCTCAGTGAGGGTCCGCACTGCGTGCCCGACCACTCCGAGAACTGTCCTCGCTGGCTCGAGATCTGGAACCTCGTGTTCATGGAGTACGACCAGCCACCGAGCGGCACGCGCACCCCACTGCCATTCAAGAGCGTCGACACCGGCATGGGATTGGAGCGTCTGGCGAGCGTCCTCCAGGGCGTCAACACGAACTACGACACCGACCTGTTCACGCCGATCCACGAGTGGATGCGCAATCTGCTCGGCCATGATCCGGAGACTTTCCAGGCCGAGCGTTTCAGCTACCAGGTCATTGCCGACCACGTCCGCGCGCTGACCTTCCTTGCCGCGGATGGGATCCGGCCGTCAAACGACGGGCGGGGATACATCTTCCGCAAAATCCTGCGGCGTGCGGCGCGGCACGGCCGACTGCTGGGGCGGCATGAGCCGTTCCTGGCCGATCTCTCCGGAGTCGTCGTCGACGCGATGAACAGCGCGTACCCGTACCTCGACGACCGCCGCAACGACATCTACAGCGTCATCGCTGCAGAGGAGCGGCAGTTCCAGCGCACACTCGATGCCGGCATCGTCCAGTTCGAGGAAGCGCTGATCCCGCTGACTTCCGCCGAGCGGGTAGTCGGCCGGCGCGCCGAAGAGCTCAGCACCGACGCACCGGTTCTGCCCGGAGATATCGCCTTCCGCCTGCATGACACATACGGCTTCCCCATCGACCTGACGGTGGAGCTCGCCGCTGAGTACGGCGTGCGCGTCGACCGCGATGGCTTCGAGAGCGCGCTAGCCGAGCAGCGCGAACGATCACGCGGCGGACGCAAGGCGGACATGGCCGGCCAAGCTGAGATGCACGCCCTGTACGGACAGATTGCAGCCAAGGCCGGCGAGACGAAATTCCTGGGTTACGAGACGACCATCGCCGCCGGTCGCGTGGTGGCCATCCTGCGCGACGGCATCGAATTCGAGACGCTCGAGGCCAAGCCCGACGCCGAGCTGCGGACGGCCGCGGACGCCGAGGCGGAGATCGTCCTGGACCAGACGCCGTTCTACGCCGAGGGTGGCGGCCAGGTCGGCGACCACGGCGAGCTGCGCGCGGCTGACGGCACTGTCGTATTCACGGTCACTGACACACAGCGGCCGGTGCCCGGCTTGATCGTCCACCGCGGACGTCTGCACGGCAAAGTGGCCGTTGGCGAGACGGTGAGTGCGGAGGTCGACGCCGAACGGCGTGCGCGGACGATGCGCAATCACACCGGCACGCACCTGTTGCACCGCGCGCTGCGCAACACGGTCGGCGAGCAGGCGCGCCAGGCCGGGTCGCTCGTGACGCCCGAGTACCTGCGCTTTGACTACCACGGCGATCGGGCGCTGACCGACGACGAGAAGCGTCAGATTGAGGCCGAGGTGCGTCGCGTCGTCCGCGACAACCGCACAGTCACTCCACGCTTCATGACCATGGCTGAGGCGATCAGTGAGGGCGCCGACGCGTTCTTCGACGAGAAGTACGGCGAGAAGGTCCGGGTCATGTTCGTCGACGGCTTCAGCCGCGAGCTGTGCGGCGGCACGCACTGTGCCGCGACGGGGCAGATCGGTGGCTTTGTGATCACCGGCGAGCGCTCCGTCGGCAGTGGCATGCGGCGTATCGAGGCGCTCACTGGCGATGCCGCGGATGCCTACCTTGACGAGCGCGTGGCCCTGCTTGAGCGCGCCACGGAGCAAGCCGGCGCGCGCTCACCTGATGCGCTGCCCGACCGGGTGCGCGAGATGCAGGAGCGCAACAAGGACCTGGAGCGACGCCTGCGCTCTGGCGGCAGCGGCCGTCAACCCGGGGACCTGGCGCGCAGCGCCCTACCCGTCGATGGCACCAAGTTCGTGTCCTATTCGGGCGAGTTCGACTCGATGAAGGATCTCCAGTCGTTTGCGCGCGCGCTGCGCGCCGAGCTCGGCGACGGCGTAATCGCCCTTGGCCTTGAGGCGGACGAACCGCAGCTCTTCGTAACGGTGAGTGACGACCTGGTGACGCGCGGCGTGTCCGCCGGCACGCTCGTCAGCCACGGCGCGCCCGTGATCGATGGCCGCGGTGGCGGCCGGGCGGAGATGGCCCAGGCGCGCGGGACGCGTCGTGACCGGCTGCCGAGCGCACTCACGGCCATTCGCGAGAGCCTCGAGCACATGCTGAGCGACGGCGCCGCCTAGCGTGGCCTTTTGGCGCCGCTTCCTCCAACGCGCGGAAGGGGAGAGGCTCGCTGCCTGCACCGCGCTCGACGTCGGCACTGAGTTCGCCAAAGCGCTCGTCTTCGAGATCGCCGAGGACGGCACGGCCACGGTCCGTGGCGTTGGCCGCAAGCGCCAGGGTCTGGCTCATATGCAGTCGGGCACTGTCGCCGACATCAACGCGGTCGTGGACAACTGCCAGGTCGCGCTCCAGGAAGCAGAGGAGATGGCCGGCTTCCGGTCGACCCAGGTCATCATCGGCATTGCCGGCGAGCTTGTTAAGGGTTTCACGACGAGCCTCAGCCAGGAGCGTAAGAAGCCTGACCAGCAGCTCAGCGCCAAAGAGCTTGATTCGCTCATCGAAACCGTCCAGAAGGAAGCCCTGCGCGAGGCCGAGCGCACCGTTACGTGGGAGACAGGCCTGCCCAACGTGGACATTCGGCTCGTTCACGCCGCCGTTACGGGCGCCACGATCGACGGCTACACCGTCACGAACCCGGTCGGCTTTCACGGGCGTCATGTGCGCATCAGCGTGTTCAATGCCTTTGCGCCACTGATCCACCTGGGCGCGCTTCAGACAGTCGCCCAGATGCTGGATCTGGAGCTCGTCGCCATCGTGGCTGAGCCGTATGCCGTGGCGCGTTGCCTGGATGATCAGCAGGTTCAGCAGGCGGGCGCGCTGTTCATTGATGTCGGTGGCGGAACGACGGACGTCGCGCTCGTGCGTCAGGGTGGCATCGAGGGCACGCGCATGTTTGCCCTGGGCGGCCGTGCCTTCACCAAGTCGCTCGCTGATCGGCTGGACATGCCCTTCGCCCGCGCCGAGGAGCTCAAGGTCGACTTTGCCAAGGGCGCCAAGGTCCAGCGCGGCGCTGAGATCGGCCAGATCATCGACGAGGATGTCGCGGTTTGGCAGGCAGGCATCGAGCTGGTGCTCGAGGAGTTCGCCAAGTCGGGCATGCTGCCCGGTCGGATCTACCTGTGCGGTGGCGGTTCGCGCCTGCCGCAGATCTCCGCCGCACTGCGCGATCCGACGCTGGCGCGCAACCTGCCATTTGCGCGGCCGCCGCAGGCGCAGGCGATGAAGGTCGCCCAGGTCGCGCAGGTCACCGATGCGACCGGCCTCCTCGTCGACGAACAGGACATCACGCCGATGGCGCTCGCTCATCAGGTGCTCGAGATGACCGGTCCGGAGTCGCCCCTGGACGCTGCGCTTCAGCGCGTATTGCGCCAGATGAAGGTCTAAGGAATGGAATCAACCTCCGCAGGCGCCCTTCGGGCGCTGCTGCGCGAATACGGTGAAGCACCGCTGACGCGGGTCTTCACCTCCGCTTGCTGATGACAACGGTCTACCTCGAGCCGGACGACGAGATAACGACGGCTATTGGACGCATCCGCGCGGTGGGCGGCACGGACGCGATCCTGGTCGTGCCACCCGGCTCGAAGATCGCCACGTCGCGCATCAACTTCAAGCTGCTGGCGCGCGAGGCGGCCGAGCGGCGCATGAACGTGGTCGCGGTCAGCGATGAGCCACAGGTGCGCGCCCTCGCCATCTCCGCCGGCTTGCCTGCGTATGACTCGATCTCGACTGCCGAACAGGCGCTGACGACTTTTCGCGAGCAGGACCGCCGACTCGCCGAACGAATCGACCGAACCATGCCCCGTGAGCACCCTGCTGGCGGCGACCCCGCGACGAATACGAAGGTGATGCCGCCCTCCCAAGTGGCCAGAGCCGCTGCCGTAACGGGGGTGCCGATTGACACGGCCGTCCTGCCGGCACAGCAGGCGGCCGCCGGTCGGCGGCCGCGCAAGAAGCGCCGTATCGCAATCGCGCCGCTGCTCGTCCTTGCCTTTATCGTGCTGCTTGTCGGTGGCGTCGCCTATGGCGCATATACGTTCCTGCCCACTGCGACGATCACGATCAAGCCGGCCACGGCACAGGTCGCGCCGGCGCCGTTTACGGTGACAGCGGACCCACACGCAGCAGTCGTCGATCCCGGCACCGGCACGATTCCGGCGCAGACGATCAGCGTTCCCATCCACGTCGACGGCACATTCCCAGCCACTGGCATCGACGCCCACGACGTTCGCGCGGGAGGCAGCGTCACGTTCAAGAGCGAGAACACGGTCAACCCCGTCTCCGTGCCCAAGAACACGGTCGTCTCGACCGCCGATGGCGTCGATTTCGTCACCCTCGATGACATCGTCCTGCCCCAGGCATCGTTCGCCACGGGTCCGACAACGATGCGCGTCGACGTCCGCGCCGTAAAAGGCGGGACGGTCGGCAACGTCGACGCGAACACGATCACCGTCGTGCCCGCAGCCATCGGTGACGCGGTCGTGTCGGTGACCAACCCGGATCCCACGAGCGGCGGAAAGCACGTCGAGGCGCAGGTCGTCAGCCAGCAGGACTACGACGCCGCACTTGAGTCACTCAGCGGCCAGCTGGAGACCGCGCTCGGCCAGGCTCTGGCCGACCCGAACAGCGTGCCGAAGGGACTGACCGCTTTCCCCGCGACCGCCCAGATAAGCGCCGGCCAGCCCGACACGCCCGCGTCGAGCGTCGTTGGGACCGCCGTGCCCAGCTTCACTCTGGGGCTGGATGCCACCGCTGACGTGACGGCCGTCAACGAGTCGCAGATCGACCAGATCGCGGCTGCCCGCGTGCAGAGCGCGCTCGCGCCGGGCCAGAAGCTGGTCGGCGCCAATGTCATGGCGGCGCACGACGACGGCACGGTCATGGACGGAGTCGTCGTCTACAACGTCACTACATCCGGCATGGGCTATACGGACCCGGATCCGCGCGCGATCGTCGCCGCCGTGAAGGGCAAGTCGCTCGTCGACGCGCGGGCTGCGTTGGCCGGCTACGGCACGGCCGAGATAACCGTCTGGCCGGACTTCGTCGACCGCCTGCCCGACCAGATAGCGCGCATCAGCGTGACGGTCGTCGCGCCGACTCCTGCGCCCGGCCCGGCGCCGACCAGCCCAGCGCCGTCCAGCGCACCGAGCTCGGCCGCATCGTGACGCGCTTGCTGGGCGTTGACCTGGGCACGAAGCGGATTGGTCTCGCGGTGGGCGATACGGGCAGCGGATCGATCGTGCCGCTGACGACGATCAGCCGCGCCGACATTGAGCGTGATGCGCGCTCGATCGCGCGCATCCGTGACGAACAGCGTATCGACGAGCTTGTCGTTGGTCTGCCACTGAACATGGACGGCAGTGAGGGTGCCCAGGCTACGGAAACACGCGAATGGGCACTGGCTATCGCCGCTGCCTGTGGGCTGGCGCTCGGCTGGCGAGACGAGCGGCTGACCACCGAGAACGCGATCGAGAGCGTCGGTCCGCCGCCCCGCGGAAAGTCGGGCGGTCCTCCGTCGCCTAAGGCGCGTAGGTCTTATCGGGCGCGTCTGGACCGGCTTGCGGCAGCGGCAATCGTCCAGGCGGAGCTCGATGCCCGCGCAATGCCCGAAACTGTCGCGGTGGAGGGGGAGAGGTGAGCAGCCCGACCAATCGGCCGGGCAACAGTCAGCGTCCGCGGCGCGACCCGAACGAGGTCGCCGCGCAGCTGCGCAACCGCGATCGATCGGACATCGACGCCAAGGTCCGCAATCATGACCGCAGCGCCGTCGATCAGCACCTCAAGGAGCGCGAGAAGAACGCGGCGTCGCGCGAGAAGACGCTCTATCAGGCCCAGGAGCACTCTCGGGCACGCGCCTCGGGCGACCCGCGCAGCGCGTCTTACCTCCCGCGCGGCAAGCGGCGCAGCCGCAATCGCGTGGCAATCATCATCGCCTCGCTGATCACCGTCCTTCTCATTGGCGCCGTGCTCGTGCCGCCTCTCGCGGGCGGCTTCTTCCGCTCTCTGGCTGAGGCTAATCCGGATTTGATGCGCGTCGGACTCATCTCCGACGCCGTCTCGTCAGTCATGGACGACCGGCCCGACAAGCCCGCGGGCACAGATCCAACGCCGGTCGAGTTCGTTATCGCGTCGGGCGAATCAAGCGCTGACATCACCCAGGACCTGGTCAATCGCGGTCTCGTTACCGACCGCCTTGCCTTCACTTATGTGCTCGTGACTGACGGCGGCCTGAACAAGCTCCAGGCTGGCTCGCACTCGCTCAATCGGACGATGTCGCCGCGCGAGGTGGCCGCTGCGCTTCAGAACCAACCGACCACGACGGGTGACACCGTCCAGATCGCACTGCGCCAGGGACTGCGCGTCGAACAGATCGTGGCCTATCTCCAGACTCTGCCGCTGGAGAATTTCGATGCCCAGCAGTTCTACGACCTGGCCACCTCGCCAAATGACGCGCTCAAGCAGAAGTTCCCATGGCTGAGCGTGATTCCGGATGGACGCAGTGTCGAGGGCTTCCTGGGCAGCGGCGTGTTCAACGTGCCCACCGACGCAGACGCGCAGACCATCCTCGACACGTTGCTGCAGGGCTGGCAGGACAGCGCCTCGTATGACGTCATGAAGCAGGCGCAGTCAGAAGGCAAGGATTTCTACGAAACGGTCATCCTGGCCAGCATCGTTGAGCGCGAAGCGCTCCACGACGCCGACAAGCCGCTCGTCGCCGGCGTTTACCAGAACCGTGTGGACGGCCTGCAGGGCGTGCGCACGCTCAACTCCGACCCCGTCCTGATCTACGCCAAGGACACGATGAACCTGCGCGACCTGCACATCACACAGTGGCCCGACTACGTCTTCTGGACTTACAACGACATCGGCTCGGCAGCCGATTTCGAGGTCACGCCGGATCTGGAGGGCTACCAGGTCTGGCACTCCCGCGGCCTGCCGCCTGGTCCCATCGCGACGCCTGGCCTCGCCTCGCTGCAGGCCGCGCTCAACCCGGATACGCAAGATGGCTATCTGTACTTCCTGGGCAAGAACGACGGCACCGGCGATCTTGTGTTTGCCAAGACTTACGAAGAGCATCTGCACAACATCCAGCTCTACCTGGGCGGCTCGCCCGAGCCGTCGGCGGAGCCGACGTTCGGAGTTCCCGACGCCACCCAGCATCCGGAGGCGACCCCGTGATCGACGTTTCTGCGCAGCGAGCCGAACCGACGGCGGCCGACTATGGGCGGTGGCGCGCAGCCGACCGCGCCGCGCGGCCCTTGCGGCTCGCGGCGTTCAGGGCGCGGCTCTCGGAAGAAGGCGTCGACGCCTATTTCGGCATCCGGCGTGAGAACGTCCGCTATCTGACCGGGCTAGAGCTGGGCGATGGCGAGGAAAAGGTCGCGGGCTACTCGGGGCACTTCCTGGTTGGCCCAAATGACCTGGTCGTGATGGCCGACTCGCGCTACACCGTGCAGGTCCGCGATCAGTGTCCAGAAGCGCGTCTCGAGCGTGTCTACAACGACCTGTATAGCCGCTGGCCGGAGCTCCTGGCGAGCATCGGCGCACCAAAACGCATCGCCGTCGAGTCGGCCATCGTCAGTCACGCCATGTGGGAGAAGCTGGCCGCGGCTGCGCCAGATGTTGAGCTCGTAGCTGCTGACGGCTGGATAGAAGGGCTGCGCCAAGTGAAGGAGCCAGCCGAGCTGGAACGCGTCGCGGCGTCGAGCGCCGTGGCCGATCTCGCGCTCGAGCGGCTGCTGCCGTCGATCAAGGCGGGCATGACTGAGGAAGAGATCGCGCTCCAGCTCGAATGGGAGATGCGCACTCACGGCGCGGAGGCATTGGCGTTCCCCGTGACCGTGCTGTCCGGGCCCAACGCGGCACTGCCGCACGGCTCGCCTGGTCCGCGCAAGGTCAGGGCAGGGGAGGTGCTGCTTTTCGACTTTGGCGCACAGGTCTGCGGCTACCGCTCGGATATGACCCGAACACTGTTCGTGGGCGAGCCGACCAAGCACGACCGTGAGATCTACGAAATCGTTGCGCGGGCTCAGCAAGAGGCGATCGACGCGCTGGCACGCGCCATCGCTGACGACGTGCGCCCCACCGGCAAGTCGATTCACATCATCGCCCGGGACGTCATCGACGCGGCTGGCTACGGCGAGAACTTTGGCCACGGCCTGGGTCACGGCATCGGCCTGGCCACGCACGAGCTGCCGTCGCTGGGTCTGTCCGCCGGAGATGTGGCGCTGCCCTCGCCGACCGTCTTCTCCGTTGAGCCGGGCATCTACCTCGACGATGTGATGGGCGTGCGCATCGAGGATCTGGTCGTATTCGACGCTGAAGCGCACCGCCTCGAGCGCCTGACGCTATTTCCGCGCGAGGTCACCGTCGTCGGCTAAGTCTCCGGGCGGGCACTCGTGACCGATCGCGAGGAGTGTCGGCTACGATGCGCCCGTGATTTCGACAGGGGATTTGAAAAAGGGACTAGTCATCCAGATCGATGGCGAGATCTGGCAGGTGCTCGAGTACAACCACATCAAGATGGGTCGCGGATCTGCCCAGGTGCGCATCAAGCTGCGCAACGTGCGCCGCGGCCAGACCGTTGAGAAGACGTTCCAGGCGGGCGAGAAGTGGCCACGCGCGTACCTCGACAATCGCCAGGTCCAGTTCCTGTACCAGGACGGCAACGACTACAACTTCATGGACACGGAGTCGTACGAGCAGTTCTCGATGACTCGGGAAACACTTGGCGATGCGGCCGCGTACATGATTGAGGGCCTGCTCCTAGATCGCACCTCGTACGAGGGTGAGACGATCGGCGTAGAACTGCCCGTGACAGTGGACATGAAGGTCATCGAGACGGAGCCCGGCTTTGCCGGTGACACGCAGTCAGGCGCGCGCAAGCCTGCCACGGTCGAGGGTGGATTGGTAGTCCAGGTGCCGATCTTCGTTGAGATGGGCGACACCATCCGCATCGATACCCGTACAGGCGACTACCAAACGCGCGTCTGACCGCCCAGCGTCTGCGAAACCTCAGGCAGATCGATCGCTGTTTCGATTTGATATCGGCACGGTGCTGCTCGCTGTGCCGAGTTGGGTGGCCCTGGTCGTGTTTCGCCGACAGGCTTTGATGTTGTCGTCGGAAGTCGGCTGTCGAGAAGGTGGAAACACGTTTCGTGGGGCAGGGTGTGCCGATATGACATCGGAAGCCGTGCGCACGAACTGCGCCGGGAGCGGGCGGTAGGGTAGGCGCGTGAGGGAACCGATCATGCCGCTGGAGCCCGACGCGATGGCGAAGGAGCGCGCCGCGGCCAACCTGCCCATCCTGACGGTGGCTGAGGTCACCCAGCTGGTCAAGGGCGCGCTGCGCGCGGCGCCACGGCTGCGCGACGTGTGGGTTGAGGGTGAGGTCGGCCAGGTCAGCATCAGCGCCGCCGGCCACTGCTACTTCACGCTCAAGGACGACCGCGCCCAGATCAAGTGCGTCATCTTCCGCGACGACCGGCTGATGATGCCGTTCGAGGCACGGACAGGGTTGCGCCTCGTGGCCCAGGGCAACATCGATGTGTTCGACGCGCAGGGCGTCTACCAGCTCTATGTGCGCACGCTCCAGCCATCCGGATTCGGCGATCTGGCGCTCCAGTTCGAGGCGCTCAAGGCGAAGCTCGCCGCTGAGGGGCTGTTCGAGAGCACGCGCAAGCGCAAGCTGCCGGTCTATCCGCAGACGATCGGTGTGGTCACGTCGCTCCAGGGCGCCGTGCTGCACGACATCCGGCGCGTGCTCGCCCGACGCTGGCCGATGGCGCGCGTGGTCGTCTCCGCCTGCCAGGTGCAGGGCCAGGGGGCCGCGGCCACCATCGTCGCCGCGCTGCGTCGCGTGGCACGTTGGACGGACGACGAAACCGGACGGGCCACTGACGTGGTCATCGTTGCGCGTGGTGGTGGCTCGCTCGAGGATCTGTGGCCGTTCAATGACGAAGCGGTCGTCCGCGCCATTGCCACCCACCCTTGCCCGGTTGTCGTCGGCGTTGGTCACGAGACGGACGTGACGCTGGCCGAGTTCGCCGCCGACGTGCGCGCCGCAACTCCGTCAGTGGCGGCGGAGCTCGTCGTTCCGGCACGCTCCGACGAGCAGGCGCGCCTCGACTCTTACGCCGGACGCCTGCATGCCGCCGCCGGGCGCGCGCTATCCGACCGACGAACAGTGCTCAACAACGAGAAGCGCGCGCTGGAGGCCAACCATCCCGCAGCGCAACTCGTTGCAGAACGCGAACGCATCGGCGTGCTCCTTGATCGAGCGGCACGCAACCTCGCCCGTCGGCTCGAAATCGAGCGCACGGTCCTGACGCGCAGCAGCGAGATGCTGCCCGCCCTTGCGGCAGGTCGCTTGGGCGTCGCGCGCGCCGAGCTCAGCCGTCAGTCGGCTGCCTTGTCGGCGCTCAGCCCGTACGCCACCCTTGAACGTGGCTACTCGATCGTCCGTGGCCCGGACGGCGCCGTGCTGCGCGACGCAAACTCCGTCGCTACGGGCGAGGAGATCAGCGTGCGGCTCGAGCGTGGCGAGCTTGGCGCGCGTGTCGAATTGGTGCGAGACTCGGGCCGATGACCGAACCCGCAGTCCCGGCCGCTGCAGCGCCGCCAACCGGCACGAGCGCCGCATCGGACGCTGAGCGTCAGCGCATCGCGGCGCTGCCGTTCGACAAGGCGCTGGCCGAGTTTCGCCAGGTGGTCGAGAAGCTCGAGGCAGGCAACCTGCCGCTGGAGGATTCGATCGCGCTATTCGAGCAGGGAGTGCTGCTCCAGCGGCGCTGCGAACGGATGTTGAGCGAAGCCGAGCTGCGCTTTCAGCGCCTGGTCGAGTCGGCCGGTGGCAAGGTCCGGGCGCTCGATCTCTCACTTGGCGAGGGCGAGGAGCCGGTCTAGGACGACCAGGCGCCGCCTCAGCTGTGGGGCGGCGTGACTGGCAATAAGCAGTCTGGATGTCCGCGAACGGTAGAATCGGTGGTGCGCGGAGGGTCGGGAGCCGGCGCACACAACAAGTGCCCGGCCACGATCGTCCCTGATGCGAAACCCACACGCGGAGCAAGATTTGTCCCTGCTGGCGAGCCTCAACGGCCCACGCGATCTGCGCAAGCTCGATGACGAGCAGCTCGCGGAGCTGTGTGCCGATATCCGCGGCACGATCATCGGCACCGTGGCCAAGACCGGCGGCCACCTGGGTAGCTCACTCGGCGTCGTCGAGCTGACCGTCGCGTTGCACCGGCTGCTTGACAGCCCGACTGACAAGATCGTGTGGGATACCGGCCACCAGGCGTACGCCCACAAGCTCCTGACCGGCAGGCTCGACGAGTTCGGCACGCTGCGCCAGCTGGGCGGCATCGGCGGTTTTCCGCGCCGCAGTGAGAGCAAACACGACATGTTCGACGGCGGCCACGCCGGCACGGGCCTGTCCATCGCCGAGGGCCTGGCCCTGGCGCGCGAGCAGCGCGGCACCAAGGAGCGCATCGCCGTCGTCGTCGGCGACGCCGCACTTATGAGCGGCATGGCGCTCGAGGCGCTCAACGACATCGGTCACCGCCGGACCCAGATGCTCATCGTGCTCAATGACAACGAGATGAGCATCTCGCCCACGGTCGGCGCAATTAGCCACTACCTGTCGCGCATCAAGCTGTCGCGCACATGGCGCGGTTCGAAGCGCGTCTACGAAGACTCGGTCGAGCGCGTCCCGATCGTCGGCCCAGGGCTCGTGTACTGGTCGCGCCGCTTCCGCAAGTCGATCGTCAACTTCGCTCAGCCAGGGCAGCTCTTTGAGGACCTGGGCATCACCTACGTCGGCCCGGTCGCCGGCCACGATCTCCACGCGCTGCGCAACGTGTTCCTGCGCGCGCTGCGCACCATGGACGGCCCGGTCATAGTCCACGTGCGCACCCAGAAGGGCCGCGGCTATCAACCCGCCGTGGCCGATCAGGTCAGCTTCCACGGCGCGGCTCTGCCGCCAATGACCGTTGTCCCCGGCGTGGGCAGCGGCGCGCCCTCCGCGCGTTCTGTCAATAACGGCGACGGTGAAGCCACGCCGTCCATGGCGCAGGCGGTCGCCGCGCGCTCCAAGCCGCCCAACTACACGTCGGTCGTGTCCGATGAGCTCATCGCTCTGGCCAAGGACGACAAGCGCATCGTTGCGATCACCGCGGGCATGCCCACGGGCACGGGGCTGGCCAAGTTCCAGGCCGCGTATCCCGGGCGGATGTACGACGTGGGTATCGCCGAGCAGCACGCGGTGACGCTCGCGACGGGTCTGGCCATTGGTGGCATGCGTCCATTCGTGGCGCTCTACTCGACCTTCCTGCAGCGCGCGTTCGATCAGACCGTGCACGACGTCTGCCAGAACGACCAGCCGGTGGTCATCGGCGTGGACCGCGCCGGTCTCGTCGGCGAAGACGGCACCAGCCACCAGGGCATGTTCACGCATCCCGGCCCAGCGCCAGCTGCCCAACCTGATCGTGGCCTCGCCCAAGGACGAGCAGGAGGCGCGCCGACTGCTGCGCACGGCCTTCAGCCAGGATCACCCGTTCGCGCTCCATTACCCGCGCGACCCAGGCTTCAACCTGCCCGCGGTTGAGCCCGATCCGATCCCGGTCGGCCAGGCGGAGCTACTCCGCGAGGGCACGGAGATCCTGATCGTTGGCTTTGGGCCGATCGTTGCGCGCGGGCTGGAAGTTGCCGACCGACTCGCCGCCGACGGCTGGTCCGTCGCCGTGATCAACGCGCGCTTCGCAAAGCCACTCGACTCGGCCCTCATCGCGCACCACGCGCGGAGCAAGAAGCTGGTCGTGACGCTCGAGGAGAGCGTCGTCTCCGGCGGCTTCGGCAGTGCCGTGCTCGAGGCGCTGACGGACGCGGCGCTCGACGACGAAACTCTGCGCCTGCCGGTCAAGATCGTGGGCCTCCCCGCCGACCACTTCGTCGACCATGGCTCCGTCGGAGATCTGCGCCGCTACCTGCGCATCGACAGCGACGGCATCTACGAGCAGGTGCGCGAGACAACGGCGGAGATGAAGATTGCACCTGCGGCGCCGCCGCACAGCGCTACATCGATAGAGGCTCGGTCGGCCTGAGCCAGCCTGCCCGGACGCGCCGCGTCCGGCTCGACGACCTGGTCGTCACCCGCGGCCTTGCCACTGACCGCGATCTTGCCGCGCGTCTTGTGCTTGCCGGCAAGGTCCGCGTGGGCACGGGCGACGGCGCGCGCAGCAACATGAAGCCCGGGGAGCTTGTCAGCGACCAGGTTTCACTGGCACTCGCCGAGCGCGCGCCGTACGTATCGCGCGGCGGCGAGAAGCTCGCCGCCGCGCTCGACGCGTTCCGCATCGATCCAGCCGGCCTGATCTGCCTCGACGTGGGTGCCTCGACCGGTGGCTTCACCGATGTCCTGCTGCGCCGCGGTGCGACGCGCGTCTATGCTCTCGACGTGGGCCACGGACAGCTGGCTGATGCGCTGCGCACCGATCCGCGGGTCGTGTCGATTGAGCGTACCCACGCGGCGCGCCTTGAGCCCACGGACGCGGAGCACGTCGCGCTTCCCGAACGAGTCAGCCTGGCGGTCATCGACACGTCGTTCATCTCGCTCACGCGCGTACTGCCCGGCGTCAAGGCGGCGCTCGCGGATCGCGCTGAGGTGGTGCCGCTGGTCAAGCCGCAGTTCGAGGCGGATCCGGCGGACGCTCCAAAGGGCGTCGTGCGCAGCGAGCAGGTCCGTCGGGCGACCGTCGAGCGCATTGCCCAGTTCGCGCGCGAGCTCGGCTTCGACGTCCGAGGCGAGATCGAGTCACCGCTCAAAGGCCCCGCCGGCAACGTCGAGTACCTGCTCCACCTCGCGCTGGCCTAGATGAAGCGCTTCGGCCTCGCCTTCAACCCGACCAAGCCGGCCGCGATCGAGCTTGCCCAACGCGCCGCCGACTGGTGTCAGCACAACGGCGCCACGGCCTGGGCGACCGAGTCGGGCGACACGGAGGACCTGGTCGCGCGCCTCGCAGATACGGAATGCCTGATCGTGCTCGGCGGCGACGGCACCTTCCTGCGCGCAGCGCGGGCACTGGCGCGCGTCGACGTCCCCGTGCTTGGCGTGAACTCCGGCCGTGTCGGCTTCCTGTCCAAGATCGATCCTGCCGCGCTCGAATCGACCCTGGGTGAGCTGCTCCGCGACGAGTACAAGATCGAGCCGCGCATGATGCTCGAGGCCTCAATGATTCGTGCTGCGCATTCGGACAGCGCAGGGCAGAGCGGCAAGTTCGCGGCGCTCAACGATGCCGCCATAGTGCGCGGCGGCGAGGCCCGCGTGATGCGCATGGAAGTGCTGATCGACGACTCGCACCTGGCCACGTACAGCGCCGATGGCATCGTCGTCGCCACTCCAACCGGGTCGACGGCCTACTCGTTCAGCGCCGGCGGCCCGATCCTTGATCCCACCGCGCGCAACCTCGTCGTCACGCCGATCGCGGCGTATCTCGCGTCTGTCAGATCGGTCGTAGTGAGCCCGTCGCACAAGGTGCGCGTGCGGATCATCGATGGTCCGGCGGGCATCGTCAGCATCGACGGCCGTGATGATTACCCGATCGAGCCCGGTGACGAGGTGGAGATCAGCGCGCTGGAGCGGCCGATGCGCTTCATCGAGCCGACCCACGCGTTGCCGTTCTGGGAGCTGTTGCGCCAGAAAGCGGAGCTGCTGCCCGCGTGACGCCGCGGCCGCTCGCGTGACCCGCGCGGGCATCAGAATCACCTGATGCTGCGCGAGCTTGGCGTCCGCGACCTTGCGCTGATCGACCGCGTCCGCGTCGCATTCGAGCCGGGCCTGACGGTCATCACCGGTGAGACCGGCGCCGGCAAGTCGCTCCTGATCGATGCCCTGGGCCTGGTCATGGGCGCCCGCTCCGACACAGGCCTGGTGCGCCACGGCGCCGCGGGTGCGCGCGTTGAGGCGTTGTTCGACGTTGACGCGGCGCCTGAGCCGCTCATCTGCGTGCGCGAGGTGTCCGCCGAAGGACGCAGCCTGGCGCGCATCGACGACGAGACCGTGACCGCGGCACGCCTGGCCCAGGTCGTTGGTCCGCTGCTCGAGATCCACGGCCAGCACGAGCAACAGCGGCTGCTCTCCGCCGCTTGGCAACGCGACGTGCTCGATGCTTTTGGCGGGCACGCGGCGCTGCGTGACGCCGTGGCGAACGCCGTGCGCGAGATGCGCGCCAACGATGCCGCGCTGCGCGAGCTGGCCATCGAACCCGCCGAGCTGGAACGCCGCCTTGAGCTCGCCGAACATGCGGCCGATGAGATCGAGACCGCCGCGCCACGCGAAGGCGAGGTGGATGAGCTGCGCGCCCGACTCACGCTTGCCGGCAACGCCCAGCGCATCGTCGCTCTGCTCGCGGAGACGCACGACCTGATTGTTTCTGAGGGCGCCTCCGCGCGCGACAGCATCGCCCTGGCCGTACACAGCGCGACGGAGCTCGCGCGCCTGGATCCAGAGACGAACGGCCTCGCCGAGCGGCTCGCCGGCGTCGAGGCGGAGCTGGACGACATCGCGCTTGAGTTGCGTCGACGTCAGGAGTCGGTCGCGGATGCCGCTTCCGATTCGGCCGTCCTGGAAACCCGTCTGGGCGTGCTCTACGGCCTGATGCGCAAGTACGGCGAGAGCGAGGAGGCCCTGGTCGAGTACGGCGCGCGGGCGCGGGCAGAGGTCGATCGGCTGCGCGACCTGGACGCGGAGCGCGCACGGCGCGAAGCGGAGCAGCACAGGTTGTCCGGCGCTGCGCGCGCCGCCGCAGCCGAGCTGTCGGCGGCGCGCAAGACAACGGCCAAGCGACTGTCGGCTGAAGCCACGACCGCACTCGTCGAGCTGGGCTTCCCATCGGCCGCGTTCGACGCCGACGTCAGTGACGCGCCGCTCGACGAAAGCGGCGCGGACGGCGTCTCGTTCCTGCTCGCGCCAAATCCGGGCGAGCCGGCGCGCCCATTGGCACGCATCGCGTCGGGCGGCGAGATGTCACGCGTCGCGCTGGCGCTCAAGACCGTCCTGGCGCGGGCCGACCAGACGCCCACGCTCATCTTCGACGAGGTCGACGCGGGCATCGGCGGGCGCTCGGCGGATCCGGTTGGCCGGATGCTGTGGCGCCTTGCGCGCGATCACCAGGTCGTGTGTGTCACGCACCTGCCCCAGATTGCCGCCTATGCCGACAACCACCTGCGCATCGAGAAGCAGGAACGCGACGGGCGCACCGTGACCCATATCGAGCCGCTCGTCCAGGAGGCCCGGCGCGTGGAGCTTGCGCACATGCTCGGCGGTAGTGCTGGTGCAGACGCGGCTCTGGGCGCCGCCGACGCCCTGCTGGCCGCAGCTGAGCAGGTCCGCGCCTCGTCGACGGCCGTGGCATGACGCGCGCCGATGACGACCCGCTCGGCGAAGCGGTCGCGTCGTACCTGGATTACCTGCGCGTCGAACGCGGCCTGTCGCCCGCGACGATCTCTGCCTACGCGGTTGATCTGCGCCAGTTCGCGGCCAGTGCCGCAACGTCCAGCGCCGATTGGCGAACAGACGCCACGCCGGCCACGAACTATCTCGCGTCACTGTCGAAGCCTCCGCGAGTGATGCGCCCAGCGACTCATCGGCGCAAGGCCGCGGCCGTCCGTGCCTTCTATCGCTTCTGTTTCTCTGAGGGGCTTATCGAACGCGACGTTGCCAGCCTGCTGGACCTGCCGCGCGCGGCGCGAGTGCTGCCCGACACGCTCGACGTCGCCGATGTTGAGGCCTTGCTCGAGGCCCCCGATGCGGAAACCGCCACCGGCATCCGCGATCGCGCCCTGCTCGAGCTGCTCTATGCCTGCGGCCTCCGTGTCAGCGAGGCGCTCAACCTGGACCTCGAGGACCTGTCGCTCGACGAAGCCACCGTGCGCGTGATCGGCAAGGGTGACCGCGAGCGCAGGTTGCCCGTCGGCGATGTCGCCGTCAGCGCGCTGGGTCGGTACCTGGACGACGTCCGCCCGCAGCTTGTTAAGCCGTCGGGGGCAAAGTCCGTGCCCGTGCGTGGCGGTCCGGTATTTGTGAGCCAGCGCGGCGAGCGCCTCACGCGCATGGCCGCGTGGCGCACAATCCGGAACGCGGCGCTCGTTGGTGGGGTGCACGGCCACGTGACTCCGCATACGTTGCGCCATAGCTTCGCCACGCACCTGCTCGAGGGCGGCGCTGACCTACGCGTCGTGCAGGAATTGCTCGGACACGCGAGCATCACCACCACGCAGCTGTACACACATCTGACGGGGGAGCGGATCAAGCAGGTCTACGCGCGGGCGCATCCCCGTGCCTAGAGAAGAGGAGGACGAATGGCTCGCTACGCCGACAGCCTTCTGACTGAGGGCGAACACGTCGTACTACGCGCCAAGCAGCACTGGCTATCGCTCATCATCCGCGGTCGGAGTGCACTCGGGCTGCTCATCGTCGGGGTGCTGCTGTTTGTCGTCGTCTTCGTTCTGCCCGGCCTGTTTCCCAGCAACTCGCTTCAGCAGCAGGGAGGCCTGAGTCTGGGCGCAATCCTGCTGATCATCGCCGTGGTCATCCTGTTCTATCGCTGGTGGCAGTGGTCGAATCACGACTACGTGATCACCAATCGGCGCCTGCTCAAGGTCACGGGCATCTTCAGCAAGCACAGCGCCGACAGCGAGCTCGAGAAGATCAACGACGCCATCCTCGACCAGCCGGTTCTGGGCCGGATGTTCAACTACGGCGACCTGACCATCCTTACCGCCGCTGAAGAGGCGGTCGACACGTACCACATGCTCCACGACCCGGTGCTGTTCAAGAAGACGATGTTCACCCAGAAGCATCAGCTTGAGTCGGGTTACGGGAATAGCGCGATGCCGCCGACACCGCCGTTGCGCGCCGACGTCCCGATGCCACCTCCGCCGAGTGGCGCCTCAGCGGTCGCTTCCCAGCAGGTTGCTCCGCAGGCACCACCGCCGCCGATGGCGGCCAGCGATGGCGCCCAGTCATGGCCGCCGCCGCCCGTGGCCGCGCCCGTGGCACCCGCCGTGTTGCCCAGCGATCCGGCTCCGGCCGCGGCAGCGGCAGCAGCTGACGTCGTCGCGGCACAGACAACTGCCGCTGACAAGTCGCTCGACGTGACCCAGACCCTGGCACGCCTGGCCGACCTGCGCGACAGCGGCGCGATCACGGCAGAGGACTACGAGGCGAAGAAGCAGGAGCTCCTCGGCCGTCTGTGACGCTTGACCAACTTGTCCAGGGCGCCACGGTTGTCGCGATCTTCCTGCTCGTGGCGTTTCCGGTTCATGAGTTCAGTCACGCCTGGGTCGCCTACCGCCTAGGCGACTCCACTGCACGCTGGCAGGGACGGCTGTCGCTCAACCCGATCGTCCATTTCGACCCGATCGGCGGGACGATCCTGGCGTTCAGCATCCTGGTCGCTGGATTCGGCATCGGCTGGGCCAAGCCGACGCCGGTCAACCCGTACAACCTGCGTTACGGCCGTAAGGGCGAGGCGATCGTGGCCGTGGCCGGCCCGATCTCCAACCTGATCATGGCCGCGGCCGTGGCACTACCACTGCGCCTGATCTTTGCCAGCCCAAGCCTCTATGTGACCGTGACGTCGAACGACATCGCCCGGTTCATCTTCAACGTGGCGATCACGTTCGTGCAGGTCGACGTGCTTCTGCTCATCTTCAACCTACTGCCCATCCCGCCACTCGATGGCTGGCGGGCGCTGCTCGGGCTGGTCGATGCACGAACGGCCTACAGTCTCAAGCCGTTCGAACAGTACGGCTTCGTGGTGCTGCTCCTTCTCATCTTCTTCGCACCGAGCTTCATCGGCCAGCTCGGCAGCGGCATCACCAAGTTCCTGCTGGGCATTTGACCGTGGGCTGGTGGGCGGCGAAGGTCCGCCGGTTCTGGCTCTACTTCTTCGGCCGCGTCGGGGCGGCGGAGCGTGCGGCACTGGCGGACTGGCTGACTCCGGCACAACTGCGGTTGTTCGAGTCGATGCATCGCGCCGACCAACGCCACGGACTCGACGTCGTCGGAGCCCTCAAGGCTGACGGACAGAAGGATCCCGATCTGCTGCTCGCGGGTCTGCTCCACGATTGCGGCAAGGGCCGAGCACTCCACGTGTGGCACCGAGTCGGTTGGTCGCTCTCCGAGCGTTACGGTCGCGGCCTGGAGCGCGTTCTGCTTCGTCTGCCGGGTTTCAAGAAGGGCTTCGCGACGATCGCCGTGCACGCGCAGCGGTCGGCCGAGCTCGCGTTGGAGGCGGGCTGCTCGCCGGAGACGGCCGACCTCATCCGCCACCAGGCTGAGCCCGTGGACGAGGTTCTGGGCAAAGCGCTGCTCCTCGCGGACCAACAGAATTGACGATCGCTCCCGGCGTCGAGATCCGCTTCGCCGACGCGCGCCGGCCTGAAGACGCGACGCACGTCCGTCTCGAATCCTTCGACGGCCCTCTGGCGTTGTTGCTGGCGTTGATCGAGCAGCGTCAGCTCGACGTCCTGACCGTCAGCCTGGGCGATCTGGCCGGCGCGTACCTGGACGCATTGGCGCGCATCGAACGCGGCCGCCTGCCGCTGCTCAGCTCGTTCGTGACGGTGTGCTCGCAGCTGATCCTGATCAAGTCCCGGGCGCTGCTGCCGCGGCCGCCACAGGCGGCCGCGGCTGACGGAGCGTCGACGATCGAGGTAGATCCTGAAGAAGAGCTGCGCCGGCGGCTGATCGAATACCGCATGTTCCGCGATGCCGGCCGCGCGCTGGGCGAGCGGCTCAACATTGGCCGGGCGCTTTTCCACCGTGAGCCGGCAATCGCGCAGGCCGCGGGCAAAGCCGGCGCGCGACCGGACGACGGCCCGCCACTCGACGCGCTCATCCTGGCCGAGGCGCTGGCCGTGTCGATCAGCCTCGTGCCGCCGGCGCCACCACCGGCAGAGATCGTGGCCCGAAGCATCACCATCGACGAGCGCGCAGCGGTGATCAGGACCGCGCTTCGACGCGCGCCCCAATTCGTCCTTCAGGAGCTGCTCCACGACATCACCGATCGCATAGTGGTGGCGGTCACGTTCCTGGCGCTGCTCGAGCTGGCCAAGGGGCGTGAGCTCACGATCGAGCAGAGTGAGCCGTGGGGGCCGATCCGCGTCACGCCACTGGTTGTCACGCCACGAGTCAAGCTCGATGGATGACGGGCTGGTCGCGATCCCGATCCGACCGGAGGGAACAGATGCTCAGGAGCCGGACGATGTTGCCGAGCTGGATGCTGAGCCCGGAGCTGCGCCCGGCGCGCTGACCGTCGTGCAGCTCGAGGCGCTGCTCTTTGTCGCTGAGCGTCCGCTTTCGAGGCGCGAGATCGCCACACTGGCTGGAGTCGACCGCGAAACGGTGGATCACCTACTCGGCGATCTGGAGGTCGCCTTGCGCGAGCGCGGACTGCGCCTCGTTGCGGCAGGCGACCAGGTCCAGCTCGTGACCGCGCCGGATGCCGGGTCGCTGATCGCGCGCTACACCGGCGCGGAGGGCTCAAAGCTGTCGCCCGCCGCGCTCGAGACGCTTGCCATCGTCGTGTACCGACAGCCCGTGACGCGTGGCGTCGTCGAACGCATTCGCGGCGTCGACAGCGACTATGTCCTGCGCACGCTGCTGCATCGCCGGCTCGTGGTCGAGCAGGGCCGCGCCGACACCCCCGGCCGACCAATTCTGTACGGCACCGGCTTCGACTTCCTGGAGCGCTTCGGCCTGACCTCGCTCGACGACCTGCCGCCGCTCGACGCCGAAGCGGCGGAGCGGCTCGTTGAGTGAAACGGTCAGGATCCACAAGGCGCTGGCGGACGCCGGTGTGGCTTCACGGCGCAAGGCTGAGCAGCTCGTCATCGACGGCCGCGTCACGGTGAACGGGACGCCTGCCGGCGTCGGCCAGCTCGTCGACCCAGCGCGCGACGTGCTCGCTGTCGACGGCCGAACGATCGCGTCCGCGGAAAAGCGCGTCTATCTGGTGCTGGCCAAGCCCGCCGGCGTGACGAGCACGGTCAGCGACCGCCACGCGTCGAGCACGGTGCTCGATCTCGTGCCCGACGATCTGAAGCATCGCGCCCAACGTCTGTTTCCGGTCGGCAGGCTCGACCGCGAATCGGAGGGCCTGCTGCTGCTGACCAACGACGGCGACTGGGCGCAGCGCATGCTCCATCCGCGCCACGGCGTCGAGCGCGAGTACGCCGTGGGCATCGAGCTGCCGCTCAGCGAGCACCAGCGCGACACGCTCGAAGGCGGCGTTCAGATGGAGGAGGGGACCGCGCGATTGGCCAACATGCGCGTGGCGACGTCGGCGGAGTTGCGGCTGCTGGGCGATCTCGTCGGTCGACCGGCGAGCGACCTGACGTGGTACATGGTCACCCTGCGCCAGGGCATGAAGCGCCAGATCAGGCGCATGTTCGTCGCTGTCGGCGTGCCCGTTCGTCGGCTGGTCAGGCTTCGTTTCGGAACCGTGCGCCTGAGCGCGATGAAGCTGGGCGACGTGCGCGACCTGTCGACGCTGGAGAAGCAGCAGCTCGACGCCCTGTCCGGGACATCGCCTGCGCGTAGGGAATCGCCGCGGGGGCTGGTCGTCAGCATCGACGGCCCCGGCGGCAGCGGCAAGAGCACGGTCGGCATGCGCGCCGCGAGCAGCCTGGGCTACCGCTTCTGCGACACGGGCGTCCTGTACCGCGGTCTGACGTGGCTGGCCATGGAGCGCGGCGCAAACCTGGACGATCCTGACTCGCTGGTGCCGCTCGTGGGCGAGATCAGCCTCCAGCCGGATGACCAGGACCGCTATGTGCGCATGATGGTCGGTGGCGAGGAGGTCACCCAGCGCCTCCACACGGCCCAGGTCGACCAACAGGTCAGCCGCGTTTCGCAGCACGCGCCGGTGCGCGCGGCGCTGCTCAAGGTCCAACGCGGGTTGGCCGCGGACGGCCGGATCATCATGGCCGGGCGCGACATCGGCACGGTCGTGCTACCCGACGCGGATCTGAAGTTGTACCTCGACGTGTCCATCGCGGAGCGCGCGCGGCGCCGGGCAGTGGAGCGCGGTGTCGCCGATAACGCGCGCGCCGTCGCGCTGATCGAGGACGAGCTACGGAAGCGCGACGGCATCGACAGCACGCGCGAGGTGGCGCCGCTGCGCGTCCCTGACGACGCCAGAATCGTCGACACGGAGGGCAACACGCTCGAACAGACAGTCGCCAAGGTCGTCGCCATCGTCCGGCGCGCCGAAACGGAGAAGAACGGCGCGTGAAGCGCCAGCGAGCCTCACTCATCGCCCGCGTCGCCGCGTTCATCTGCCGGCTCGTGCTCGGCTCGACTGCACGGGTGAGGCTGGAAGGCGCTGAGAATCTGCCCCTCGACGGGCCGCTCATCCTCGTCGCCAATCACATCTCGAACGCTGATCCGCCGCTCGTATTTGGCTGGTTGACGCCCGGCGCTGGGCAGGCAGATGCACATCCTGGCCAAGGAGTCGCTGTTCGTCGGGCCAGTTGGCTGGTTCCTTCGTCGCAACGGCATCACGCCGGTCAAGGCGGGCGGCAGTGACATCGAGGCGTTCCGTGTCGCAAAGGGAGTGTTGGACGAGGGCGAGGTGCTGTGCATATACCCGGAGGGCACGCGCAGTCCAACCGGCGTGATGCAGGAGCCCAAACCGGGCGTGGCCATGCTCGCGACGCGCTCGGGCGTGCCCATCGTCGCGGTCGGCATCAGCGGCAGCGACATGTTCCTGGGCCGGGGCAAGAGGATGCCGCGCTTCGGCACGCGCGTCACGCTCCGCGTCGGCAAGCCGTTCACGCTCGAGCTCGACCGGTCAGTTCCGCGACGCGAGGCGATGAATGCGGCCTCAGACGATCTGATGCGCCACATTGCCGCACTCGTTGATGAGCGTCAGCGCGGCAGATTCGGTGCCGGCCCGGTATGACAAAATCGCGGCCCGAGGGAAGTGGAGGAGGACAACCGCATGACGATGCCTGACGGAACGGGCAACCAGGGGCCCGCAAGCCAGTATCCAAGTGGCGCGCAGCCCGGCTATCCGCCCCAGAGCTATCCGCCCGATGGGCCGCAGGGTGGCTATCCGCCGCCGGGACCGCCGACCTACGCGCAGCCCGCGCCTCCACCGCCGGCCAAGAGCCGGCGCTCCGGGCTGGTAGCGCTGGCCGTGCTGGTGACGCTGATCGTGGTCATCGCCGGCGGCTACTGGCTGTTCCGCGATCGGATCAGCGGCGCGGCGACATCGCTCCAGGTGGGCGATTGCATCGATGAGCCGGTCGGCACGACGTCGATCACGGATGTCCAGCACCAGCCATGCACCGATCCACACGATGGCGAGGTCTTCGCCGCGTTGACCTACCCGACGACCACCGACACGGCCTATCCGGGCGCGAGCGCATTCGATGATTTCGTGCGTGCGCAATGCCTGCCCGCGGTCCAGGTGTACACCGCCCGAACGCTCGAAGAGATCGATGCCGCGGGGCTGTCGTACTCGTACTTCTACCCGTTGTCGTCGAGCTGGAGCGACGGCAACCGCGCGGTGACGTGCTACATCAGCAGGACCGACGGCACCAAGCTCAACGCCTCGGTACGAGCTGCACCGGCGGCACCAGCGCACACCTGACCTTGTGCCGCGGCAGGCGGCATCACCACAGCCCGCGCATACTTCTCTGTGGATGGGTACCGTCGAAGAGGTCCGGATCGCACGCCGGACCGGGTTTTGCTATGGCGTGCGTGAAGCGATCGACTATGCGCGCCTCGCCGCCGCACAGGGCAAGCAGACGCACACGCTGGGCCAGGTCGTGCACAACGAAGGCGTCATCTCGCAGCTCGAGTCGCAGGGCATCAAGACCGTCGACACGCTCGATGACGTCGATCAGGGCAGTGCCGTGGTCATCCGTGCCCACGGCGTGACGCCGGAGGTCATGGAGCGCGCTGAGCAGCGCGGCCTGGAGGTCATCGACGGCACGTGCACCTGGGTCATCCAGGAGCAGAAGGAGCTCAAGAAGCTCGTCGAGGAGGGCTACTCGATCGTCCTGCTGGGCACGCCACGCCATCCGGAGGTCGTAGGGCTGCTCGGCTTCGCGCCCGATGCCATCGTGGTCGACGAGGAGGACGACTGGGAGCGCATTCCGCGCACCAAGCGCATGGCGCTGATCAGCCAGAGCACGCAGCCGCCGTGGAAGTTCGAGAAGCTTGCTGCGTATCTCGTCAGTCGGAGCCATGAGCTCAAGATCGTCAATACCGTCTGCCCCGTCACGATCAGGCGACAGCAGGACACCATGGATCTTGCCGCCCAGGTCGACATGATGGTCGTCGTTGGTGGTCGCAACAGCGCCAACACCAAGGAGCTGACCAGGCTGTGCGAGATCGCCGACAAGCCGGTCATCCAGATCGAGAGTGAGCACGACCTTGCCGATGCGGCTGCGTTCGGCGCTGCGCGAGTTGTCGGCGTCACCGGTGGCACGAGCACGCCAATCGAGGACCTGGAGAAGGTCGCCCAGCGCGTGTTCGAGATGGCCGGGACGGATCTGGCAAAGGCCAATGCCCGGCATCTTGCGAGCGAGGCGCTGACCGCCGTTGCGGAGCCTGCCTATCGCAGCTCATCGCTCGACGAGCACGGCCGGCCGCGCCGCACCGTAGCCGCCGGCGCAGCGTAGGCGGCGCGGCACATGGCAAAGCGCAGCCGGCCTACGTCGGGACGCAGCGCGGACCTGCCCACTGAGGGCTTGCCCGTGGTCGCGTTCGTCGGCCGCCCCAACGTGGGCAAGAGCACGCTCTTCAACCGCGTCGTCGGCGAGCGCGTGGCGATCGTCGAGGACCGCGCGCGGACGACGCGTGACCGGCTCTACGAGGTGGGCGAGTGGAACGGGCGGCGCTTCATCGTCATCGACACGGGCGGACTCGAGACGCGTCCGGGCGACCCGATCGAGGAGGGCGTCCAGGAGCAGGCGCGGCTCGCCATTGACGAAGCGGACGTGATCATCTTCCTGGTAGATGCCGAGACTGGGCTGACCCCGGCCGACCAGGAAGCGGCTGAGGTCCTGCGTCTTGCCAAAGCCCCGGTGATCGTTGCCGCGAACAAGGCCGACAACCCCAAGCGCGAGCTTGAGGCAGCCGAGTTCCACGTCCTGGGCTGGGAAGAGACACACCCCATCAGCGCGATCCACGGCCGCGGCGTCGCCGACCTGCTCGACGTGATCGTCTGGGCACTGCCGCCCGAATTGGCGTCTGAGCGCGAGCGCAAGCGAGTGGAGGCTGAGGTTGCCGACGCCGCCGACACCGACCTTGCGCCCAACCTTGAAGAGGAGGCCGCGTTCGCCTTCGACGACCGACCGGCACGCATCGCCATCATCGGTCGTCCGAACGTTGGCAAGAGCTCGCTGCTCAACGCGCTGCTCGGCGAGCAACGAGCGATCGTCAGCGACATCCCGGGCACGACGCGCGACGCGATCGACACGTCCGTTGAGTGGGCCGGACGCATCGTCCGACTGGTCGATACGGCAGGCATCAAGCGCCGCGGCAAGGTCGCGTCGGGGCCGGCCGCGGAACGCTTCGCGACGTTGCGCGCGTTGAAGGCCGTGTCGCGCGCGGACGTGGCCGTGCTCGTGCTCGACGCCACGGAAGGGCTGACGGCGCAGGATGCGCACGTGGCCGGCTACGCGCTCGACGAGGGCATCGGCCTGGTCGTCGCGATCAACAAGTGGGATCTCGTCGAGGACAAGACGCAGAGCACGTTCGACGAGTACGTCGTTGGCCTGCGCCGTGACGCGCCGTACCTGAGCTTCGCGCCGATCGTCTCGATCAGTGCCAAGACTCACCAGCGCGTCGAGCGCGTGATCGAGGCCGCGCTCGAGATTGCCGCCGAGCGGCGCCGGCGCGTGCCCACCGCAGCGCTCAACTCGTGGTTGCGCGACGTCACCCAGCGCCGGCCGCCGCCCAACGCGCGTGGCAAGCAGCCGCGCTTCTTCTACGCGACCCAGGTGCAGACGGAGCCACCCACGTTCGTGCTCTTCGCCAACGGCGCGGAGCTGATCCACTTCAGCTACCGGCGCTACCTGGAGAATCGGCTGCGCGAGGCATTCGGCTTCGCCGGCACACCTCTGCGGCTGTTCATCCGCGAGCGGGCGCGCGAGGAGATGGACCGCAAGCGCGGCAACAGTCGCGCGCCTCACAAGTCGCGATCGCGCTCCGCATCGCCGGCGAAGCGGTCCTGACCTTGGATCGACACGCGCATCGGGCAGTCGTTGGTGCCGGCGCGTGGGGCACGACGCTCGCATTGCAGCTGGCCAGACGCGGCCCGGTCCTGCTCCTGGCGCGCGACGACGAGCAGGCCCGCAGCCTCGCCGTTGACCGGCGCAACGCGCGCTATATGCCTGACGTCAACATCCCGGTCGAGGTAGAGATCACGGCCGATCCGGAAGCGATCCGCAACGGCCGACGAGCTGGTCATATTTGCCGTCCCGGCCGGCGCGATGCGCTCGACTGCGGCCCGGGTCGCGCCGGCCGTCCACGAGGACGCGGTGCTGCTGTCCGTGGCCAAGGGCATCGAGCACGACACCCTGCAGCGCATGACAGAGGTGCTCGCATCGGAGATCCCGGCAGCGGCGCAGCGGATCGCGGCCATGTCCGGACCGAACCTGGCGCTTGAGATTGCACGTGGCCTGCCTGCCAGCAGCGTCATCGCCGCAGAAGACGAAGCAGTCAGCCTGCGCGCGAGCGAGATGATCGGCGCCCGCTCGTTCCGGCTGTACCGCAATCGCGACGTTATCGGCGTTGAGCTGTGCGGCGCCCTCAAGAACATCATCGCCGTTGCCGCGGGTGCCGCGGAGCAGCTTGGCTTCGGCGACAACGGCAAGGCCGGCCTGATCACGCGCGGTCTGGCGGAGATCACGCGCCTGGGCATTGCCGCCGGCGCGAACCCGCTCACGTTCGCGGGCCTGGCCGGCCTGGGCGACGTCATCGCCACGTGCTACTCCAACCTGTCGCGCAACCACACGCTCGGCGTGGAGCTCGCCAAGGGTGGTAAGTGGCCGGACATCGCGGACAAACTGCCGGGCGTCGCGGAGGGCGCCTACACGGTCACCTCGGCCCTTCAGATGGCGACCAAGCTGGGCGTCGAGATGCCCATCGCCCAGGAGGTGTCGAACGCGCTGTACGAGGGCAAGAGCGTCCAGCGCTGCCTGATCGACCTGCTCTCGCGCGAGCAGAAGGATGAGCTCGCCGGCTTCGGTGAGTGGTCGCTCGCCGGTGTGGGCGGTGTCAGCGGTGGCCGGTAGCCGCTCCTAACCGCACCAGACCCCCCCAGACAGTACTTAGCGGCATCCGGAGCAGTACCCGGGTTCCCAAAGGTGTAGATCATCGTGATCTGTGATTCGTGGTTCGGCCGTGTCATATTGACGTGCATAAACAGCGGTTGGGCCAGGCAACCGGACAAGCCAGGTGGGAACCCAGAAGCAGCGCCGTGAACCCCAGCCGTGGGGGTGCCGCTTCAGTTACGGAAGCTATTGGGTTCCGGCTTCGCTCCGTCGGGGCGTGTGCTTTAGAGCCGCCGGCGTCGAGGCAGGCCCCGGTTGTCCCCAACCCCCCTCTCTCCCTCCGTCTCCAGGGTCCGAAGGTCGGACCCGCCTGCCCCGCTGATAAACTCATCCGCGTCGGGGCGTAGCGCAGTCTGGTAGCGCACTTGAATGGGGTTCAAGAGGTCGAAGGTTCGAATCCTTTCGCCCCGACCATCCCTTGCTGACGCTGTTCTGCCCGGTTCGTCCGCGCGCTCCGTATGCTGGTTGCCTACCGAGACTGGTGCGGACAGAGCAAGGGGAATATGGCCCAGGTTGGATCAGCTGCCCGGACGCTGACTTTCCTTTTCACTGACGTCGAAAGCAGCACATCGCTGTGGGAGCGCTTCCCGGAAGCCATGCGTGGCGCCCTTGCCAAACACGACGCGATCCTGAGCGATGCGATCACGTCCGTCGGCGGACAGGTCGTCAAGACCACCGGCGACGGTTTCATGGCCGCATTCGAATCCTCGCAGCAAGCGCTGAACGCAGGTGTCGCTGCCCAGCTGCACCTCAAACGCGAGACCTGGCCGGATACCGGCGCGTTGCAGGTGCGCATGGGCATCCACTCGGGCGAAGCGTCCGAATCGAGTCGTGACTACCACGGCCCCACAGTCAACCGAGCAGCACGAATCATGGCCGCCGGCCACGGCGGCCAGATCCTGCTGTCGAGCACGACCGCCGCCCTTGTCCAGGGCGAGCTGCCGGCCGCCTGGTCGCTGCTCGACCTGGGTGAGTACCGGCTGAAGGGCATGGGGCGTCCCGAGCGTGTCTTCCAGGTGATTCACCCCGACCTGTTCAGCAGTTCCCCACCTTGATGACGCCCAGTGAGCAGATCGCGGGCCTGCCGACCGAGTTCTCGGAGTTCGTTGGTCGAACAGCCGAGCTGGCCCAAATCGAAGAGCTCCTCGCCACAGCGACGGCCCGCCTGGTCACGTTGAGTGGACCCGGCGGCATCGGCAAGACGCGCCTGGCCGTGCGCGCGGCGTCCGATCTGCTGCCCACCTTTGGCGATGGCGCGACGTTCGTGGATCTGTCGGCCGCTACCAATACCGCTGCCGTGGTGCTGGCCATGGCGCGTTCATTTGGCGTCGCGGACCGCAGCGAGCTGGAGCAGCTCGACGAGATCTCGACCCTGCTGCGCGATCAGCAGCGCCTTCTGGTCCTGGACAACTTCGAGCAGGCGATCGAGGCCGCGCCGGCCATTGCGAAGATCCTCGTCGAATGTCCGCGCGTCAGGATCCTGGCCACCAGCCGCGAGCCGCTCAGCATTCGCGGCGAGCACGTCTTCCAGGTCCAGCCAATGGGCTTGCCCGCGGAGCGCGCCGCCTCTCTGTCCGTCGAGCGGATCGCGAGCTACGAATCGGTCCAGCTCTTTGTGGAGAGAGCACGGGCTGTGCGCCCCGACTTCCAGCTCACATCTGAGAACGCCGCGGCGGTGGCCGAGATCTGCAGCCGCCTGGACGGCTTGCCACTGGCCATTGAGCTGGCCACGGCGCGCATTGCCGTCTTCTCGCCGCAGAAGCTGCTCGAACGGCTGACCAGTCGGCTCGACGTGCTCAAGGGCGGTGCCCGGGACGTGCCTGAGCGCCAACGCACGCTGCGCGGCGCAATCGAGTGGAGCTATGAGCTGCTTGAACCCGCGGAGCGGCGACTGTTCTCTGTGCTTGCCGTTTTCGACGGCGCGGACTTCGACGCAGTCGAGGCCGTCGTGGATGGGTTGAACGGCAAGATGGCCGGCCTGGACCTGTTCGACGGTCTCGTTTCACTCACGAACAAGAGCCTCGTTCGCCAGCAGGAGCTGGACGCGGGCGGCGCGCGCTTCAGCATGCTCGAGACGATCCGGGAGTACGCGGACGGGCAGTTGCGTGAAGAGGACGCTCTCGCGGACCAGGTGCGTGACAAGCACGCCAGCTACTTCGCCGGTCTCGCCGTAACGCTGGCCGCCCGCCTCGGAGGATCGGAGCGCGAGGACGCTCTCGAAGCGCTCGACGTCGAGCGCCTCAACCTCGCCGGCGCGTGGCGCTACCTGGTCGAGGAGGGCAATCCGGAGCGACTTGACGCGCTGCTCGATCCACTCTGGATGTTGTACGAGGCGAGGGGCTGGTATCGAGCGATGCTCGAGATTGGTGCGGACAGACTGGCGGTGCTGGCGCGCGCACCAAACAGCCCCGATCGCGTCCGGGCAGAAGTCAACCTGCGCATGAGCATGGCCCGCGCGCTGCTCGCCACGGAGGGCTACACATCGGCGGTCGAGGAGGCCTACGCCCGCGCCTTCGCACTCTTCGGCGACGGAGAGGCGCCCGGGCTATTTCCCGTTCTGCGCGCTCTTGCGTCGTTCCACCTGTATCGCGCCGAGTTCGTCAAGGCGGCCGACATCGGGCGCCGGATTCTTGCCCTCGCTGAGTCGGAGAACGATCCAAGCATGCGCGTCGAGGCGCAACTCATTCTGGGCGCGAACCTGACCTTCATTCCCGATCTGAACGGAAGCCTTGACCTGCTCGAACAGGCCATCGACGGCCTGGAGGCGCATCCGTACCGAGTGCGTAGCTACCGTGCCGGATACGACCCGCGAGTAACGGCAAGGACGACCTCGGCGATCATCCAGTGGGTAGTCGGAAGGATCGACGAATCCCGCCGGCGGGCCGACCAGGCACTGGAGATCGCGCTCCAGCTCGCGCATCCGACCAGCCTCGCTTACGCCCATCACCACGTGGGCCTGGTGCATTTCTTCCGCGCAGAGCCTGAGCTGCTTCGCGTCCGGGCAGAGGACATGCTGGCGATCGCCGAAGCGGATCGTCTCGAAGTCTGGCGCGCCATCGGCACGACCATGCTGGGTGTCGCCACTGCCGGCCTGGGCAGACCAGAGGAGGGGCTGGCCCGGCTCGAGGAGGGTATGACCCTGTACGGCGGCCTGAGGGCGCCGCCGGTCTTCTGGCCCATGCTCCTGTACATGCGCGCCTGGGCGTTCGGTCGGGCGGGTCGCGGACACGAGGGCCTGCCCCATCTGGACCGGGCCATTGCCGAGGGTGATGGAGGCGGGCCGTTCAAGGGGGAGATGCACATTCTGCGTGGAGACCTTCTGAGCGACGGTGCCCCGAATTCAGGTGCCGCGACACCAGATCGCGTGGCTGCGTACGAGCTCGCCTTCCAGCGCTCGTCAGACGATCGGCGCACTCACGTCAAAGCTGCGCGCGGCGACGCGGCGTGTCCAGGTGAGAGACCCGGCCGCCGACGAAGAGTCGCTCCTACAGGCGCTGACCGACGTCTATCGGTCGTTCGACCAGGGTCTGGAAACTGCCGCCCTGGTCGAGGCGCGCGAGGTGCTGACCGAGCATGGCGTCTTAGTCTGATATGACCGAGTCTCGTACGCCCTAATTACCCGTGAAAGGCCCGACGTCGGCCACGCGGTAGACCACTCCGTCAGCGGCGCCGATCAGCAGCGAACCATCGAACTGATTGAGCTCGAGCGCGAGGACGTCCGGTAGCTGGAAGTCGAGCGCAGCCACGCCGGCGACCGTTGATGCGCCGCCGCCCACGATGCGTGTGAACGTCCCGTACGCGTCGAGCCGCATCACTGTCTCGCCGACATCGCTCCAGCGCACGGGAAAGTAGACGCTGCCGATCGAATCGACGGCCAAGGCGGAAATCTCGGACAGAGGCGTCGCCGTCGCTGAGAGCGTCGGGTCGAAGGGCAGAGCCGTCGTTTCCCCGTTCCCTGCGATCGTCTCGATCGTGCCGCCACCGAGCGAGGCAGAGCGCACCCGGTGATTGCCTGAGTCGGCGATCAAAAGCCGATAGTCGGCAAGGTCGTAGGCGAGCGCGGACGGATTGCTCAGTTCGGCGTCTTGTGGTTGACCGCCATCGCCGGCGAAGCCATCGGTGCCTGTCCCGACCACGGTCGCGATGTCGGGATTGCCGGAGTCGAGCAGGTGGGGCGCGAACAGAATGCGCTGGTTGCCCGTGTCGGCGACGTACAGCGCGTCGTACCCGGCGGCCACTCCGAGCGGAGAGTCGAGGCCGGCCTCCTTGCCGAGCAAGATCGCCGGATTGGCATCACTTGATTGCTCGACGATCCGGTTGTTTCCGGTGTCCGCGAAGGCTGGTACGTAGCCCGCCATGCCGCCATCCAGGCCGCTGATGCCGTGTGGATCGTCCATCCCACTCGTCAGCCTCACGATCGTGTCGTCCTGCGCGATTTGGAGCAACTCGCCCAAGCCGGCATCGACGATGTAGATGTCGCCACGCCCAACGAAGGTGGAGTCGCCAACCTTTCCGACGAACAGGCTTGCTGGACGAGCGAGCGCGATCTCGTGGACGTTCAGGTCCTGGCTTGGCGATTGCTGGCCGCCGCCCGCAAAGATCTCGACCACGGGGGTCGTCGGTAGCCGACTCGACGTCACGCTGGGGCTAGGTCCCGGATTTATCGGGCTGGGAACGGCAGTTGGGTTGAATGACGGCGAAGGCGAAGGTGGTGCGGCAGGCGTGGCCGTTGCCGCAGTAGCGGTGTCAACCGGCGCAGCTGAACGTGTGACCGATGCTTGCGGTGTCGGCGACGGTGGAGTCGACGTGCACGCGCAGAGAAGTAGGGCGACGCCGACGACTGTCGCGACGCGCATCGGGGTTTAGTCGGGCGTTCGCAGCGCGGCGCAGTCGGCGCAGCGGCCGCTGACGGTCAGGTGCGACAGGTTGACCGTGAACGAGCGGCTCTTGGCGAGCGTCCCGATGAGGCCGCGCAACTCTGACGGAGCCACTTCCCAGGTCCCACCGCACTGGTCGCAGACCAGGTGGGCGTGCTCCTCCTTTGGCAGCACGTGGTATTCCTCGCGCCCGTCGCGGCCGTGCGAGTGGCGCACGTAGCCGAGGCGCTCGAGCATGTCCAGCGTCCGATAGACGGTCGATGGGGGAGCGTCGGGGTCACGCGCCTGGACCCGCTCGACCAGCTCAGCAGCGCCGACGTGGCCGGACGACTGGAACAGGACGTCGAGGATGACGCGGCGCTGCGGCGTCCAGCGCATGCCGGCGGCGCGTAGGGCATCACGAACATCGGCGATGTCATCAGTCATCTCGACGTTCATGGCCTGATTGTGCATCCGCTGGCGTCCCTCGTGCGTATAGAAGGTAGTTTGTAACGCTTCTGCATTATGCGGCTATTGCAACTGGTTGCAAAACGCCATCTCGTCGTCTAGGCTGCGGCGAAGGTCAACAGGAGGTCCTCAGCGCGTGCTTTCAACGGTCCAGCGACTTGCCGCAAGCTCGAGCAACCTCCGCCACCGGCTGATCGGCATCTACGCCTTCCTGATCATCTTCAACGTCGGCGCCTGGGCTGTCGCGCTGGCTATCGGCGCCGCGTATCCCATCCTGCTGCCGACCGCCTTCCTGGCGTACACGTTCGGCCTGCGCCACGCGGTCGACGCGGACCACATCGCCGCGATCGACAACACCACCCGCAAGCTGATGGCGGAAGGGCAGCGGCCGGTCGCCGTGGGTTTCTTCTTCTCGCTCGGCCACTCGACCATCGTCGTCGCACTGACGCTGCTGATCGCGATCTCGGCCGGCTTCATCAGCAACGTACCGGCCTTCCAGGAGGTCGGCAGCCTGATCGGAACGGCCGTGTCGGCAGCTTTCCTGCTGATCATCGGCTTCATCAACCTGATCGTGCTGATCGACATCTTCAAGATGTTCCGCAAGGTCGCCGGCGGCGGCGAGTACGACGAGGCGGGGCTCGAGGACTACCTCAACAACCGCGGCCTGCTGGCGCGCCTGTTCAAGCCCATGCTCAAGGTCATCCGCAAGAGCTGGCACATGTATCCGCTCGGCGTGCTCTTCGGCCTGGGCTTCGACACGGCCAGCGAGGTGGCACTGCTGGGCCTCGCCGCCACGTCAGGCGCGAGCGGAGTCCCGATCCAGTACATCCTGATCCTGCCCGTGCTCTTCGCCGCGGGCATGTCACTCGTCGACACCACGGACGGCGTGCTGATGCTGGGCGCCTACGGCTGGGCGTTCATCAAGCCCATCCGCAAGCTCTACTACAACCTCAACATCACGCTCGTGTCGGTCCTGATCGCCTTCGTCATCGGCGGCATCGAGGTGCTCAGCATCATCGGCGACAAGTTCAACCTGACCGGCGGCATCTGGGATTGGGTCGCCAGCCTGGACTTTGAGCTGATCGGGGTTGGGATCATTGCCATCCTGCTCGGCAGCTGGGTCATCTCGACCGCCATCTACCGCTGGAAGGGCTACGACCATCTGCCAGTGACGAGTGCTGCCAGCACTCCCAGCGCGAACGTCGCGGAGGGTTAGGGCTCCGAGCCTCCGCTCCGACAGGTGGTCAGCCGCCTGGATGGCCTGCCGCGATCGGTGGGGCCACGGCCACAGAACTGACACTGGCCCGTACGAAGGCCACGCACGTCGTAGCGCCACATTCGCACATGAAGTCGCGCACGACGGCCTCCGGATCTCCGACTGCCCACGGCCGAGCGTAGAAGCCGCGGACCTGCTCCACGATGTCCAGGTTTGCTTCGCGCAATAGGGCGCGGCGCTCTTTCGCGTCCGTGGCGAGCGGCCCGCGCGCGAGCTGAGGCGCGAAGAATGCCTCGATCGCTGCGACGGTTGCGGCCAGATCCGTGGCGTCGATCGTTGGCGCGCGGGCCGCACCAACGTCCCTGGCAATCACGTCGACGAGCAGCTCGTACAGGCGATTGCTCTGTCCGTCACGCTCGCCGATGCGCTGCTTGACCGTCTCGACATCGGACATCAGCCAGACCGCCGCTCCACCGGCGGAAACGTCAGCCGGCCGAATGACCGATCCCTCAGCCACGATCAGCGGCGAATCAGGCAGCCGCGCGACATCGCTGACGACCATGGCGCCGCGCTCTGCGTACAGCGACTGAGCCAGCAGCTCGTCATCCGGCTGCTCGCGCCGCGCCTCACGCGTCAGGTTCTCCCAACGCTGCGCGGCCCCAATGCCGGCCGTCAGCGCCCGATCGCGATGCTCCCATGTGCGCGTATCGGCCGAGTACATTCGCAGCCCGTGGCGTCGCGCCACGATGCTCGCCACCGTCGTCTTGCCAACGCCGGGCGCACCGCCGATCCACAGAACATGCTCGAGACCCACGCTCAATCGGCCTTCGATGACCCTGACGGCAACACCCTCGCGGTCATGTCCCGCGTCGCCGCTTAGGCCGGTCGTCGGTCAACATTTCCAATCACTTGAACAAGTGCCCGTCCAATGGCACCCAACCGGGCGTGATCGTCGTCGACCTAGGAGCGCAAGCCGACAGGTTTGACCAATGATCGGCCAAAGCTGGACGTCCGCTGTCGATGTGGTCCGGCCCAATCGAGCGCGCGGCCGGCCAAAGTAGCGGATGAGGGGCACCTTGTTCAAATGATCGGCAAAGTCCGCCGGCTAGCTGCTGGGAACGATTCTCACGGCCGCGGACATGTTCCAGCGGAGCTGCGGGAGGTATACGTCGGGCCGGATCGTGACCGCGAAGTTGATCTCGCCGTTGTTGTCCGTGCCACGGACCTGGATGTTGTCGACGACGCCCGTGGCGATGACGCCGGGAAGTGCCGTGTAGGTGATCGTCGCGCGATCGCCGACTGCGAGACGCACGACGTCGAGCTCGGACACGTCAGTTGTCTCGACCAGCCACGTGGAGAAGTCGCCGATCGACGCGATCGTCTGACCGGCGTTGACCTGCTCTCCGATCGACACGTCGATGTTCGCGATCGTGCCCGCGATCGGTGCGCGCAGCTCCGTCTGGCGCAGCGCTGCCTGGGCCGCACTCTGCTCCGAGTGAGCCAGCTCCAGGTTCGATTGGGCCAGCCGGAGCGCCTGTTGGGCAGCCGCGATCTGGTCGGCCGTGGCGTCAGGTGACAGCTGCTCAACGGCGAGCGTGGCGCTATCGACGGCCGTCTGGGCTTGATCGACTGAGGCGGAGGCAAGCTCGATGTCGGCCAGGTATTTCGTCTGGTCGAGCTTGAGGAGCAGCTCGCCGCCAATGACCTGAGCGTTCGGGGTGACGTAGACCGTGCTCACGACCCCGCTTATGGACATGGCCAGATCGGCACTGCGCACCGGTACGACGATTGCGCTGGCGTGGATCGCCGTGTCAATTGGTGTCGCGACGGGAGTCGGCGTGGCCACCGGCGTTGGGGTGGCGTCTGTGCTCGAACTCGGAGTCGGGCGGGCGGTGGGGGAGGCCGATTGGTCTGGTTTGTCGGTAGGCGTCGCGGTGAAAGCTGGCGATGGGCTCGCCCCACGGAGCACGCCGCTATAGACGACCAGCCCGCCGATGAGGGCAACCGCGGCGACGACTGCGACTATGGAGATCGCGCGCTTCAGCATTCGGGCTGGTCCGTTCCGCTCATGTCCCTCCCGCGCGTCTGACGCCCCGTGGCAGGAAGCGGTTCCGCCGCAGGACAGACTGCAGGCCTAGACTAACCCGGCTGTATCTGTGTGGGAGGACCTGATGGCGGTTACGCGCTCGGCGAACGCAACTTGGCGGGGCAACCTTTTCGAGGGCAGTGGCTCCGTTTCTTCGGGCACCAGCTCACAATTCACTGATCTGCCGGTCAGCTGGAACGCCAGGACGGCCGACCCGGAGGGCCTGAGCGGGCCTGAGGAGCTTCTCGCTGCCGCGCACGCATCGTGCTTCTCGATGGCTCTCTCGAACACGCTGGCCAAGGCCGGCTTCACGGCCGAGCAGCTCGACGTGACCGCGACCGTCACCGCCGACAAGCGCGATGCCGGCTGGACGGTCATCAGCAGCCACCTCGCGGTCCACGGCAAGGTACCCGGTGCCGATCAGGCCGCGTTCCTGGCAGCTGCGGAGAGTGCCCGTGACGGTTGCCCGATCTCGCGCGCGCTCAAGGGCAACGTCGAGCTGAGCGTCGAGGCCACGCTCGACAGCTAGCCGCCGGAGATAATCAGCGCCATGCCGCCGCTCGCCAACCTTCAGCGCGTCCCCGAATACCACCTCGAGGCGCTCGAGCGCCAGGGGATCTTCACCACGGGCCTGCTGCTCGAGGTCTCCGAGACATCGACGCGCCGTCAGTACCTGGCCGACCAGATCGGCGCCACGCCCAACGACGTCAATGACTGGCGTGACGAGGCGCTGCTGCTCAACCTGGCCAACTTCGGTGAGGCCGAGCAGGCGCTCTTCACGCAGGCCGGCATCGTGGGGCTGAGCGACCTCCTGGCGCTGGACATGCCCGACTTCAAGCTTCGACTCCAGCGCTCCGCCCGAGCATTGGGCATGGACATGCCGGTCGAGTTGACCATCGAAGGGTGGATGGAGCAGGCGCACACGCTCCGCGAGGAGTGAGGATCCTGCTGTCCCTCGCGACAGCGATATCGATCCTGGCAGTGGCGCTGGTGCTACTGATCACACCGATCTGGACCCACTTCGCGCTTGGCGCCGCCGGGAGCCTTGCGCCAAGCGGAGGCGGCCAGGCTGCCGTTGTGGCGTCCGATCAGACAATCAGTGCTCTGATCACGTTTGGTTCGTTCGACTTCGCAGCAGCTGACGGATCGCCGATGTTCACCGCCGATGAGCAGGGCCACATGCATGACGTGCAGATCGTGTTGTATGGCTTCCTGATCCTGGCCGTCGCCAGCCTCGTATTCGTCGTCATCACCCTGTCGCGCGCGCCGCGGGACGCGGCGCGCTGGAAGGCGGTCGGTCGCGGCGGTATCTGGCTGATCGTGGCGATGGTCGTGCTGGGCGTGTTCGCGTTCGTGGCCTTCGACACTGTTTTCACGCTCTTCCACGAGATCTTCTTTCCGGGCGGCAACTGGGCATTCCCCGCGGACAGCAACCTGATCCTGCTGTACCCAGAGCCGTTCTGGGAGTTGAGCTCGGCCGCGCTATTTGGCCTGTCAGTTATCGGCGCGGTGATCGTCTGGTTCGTGGCACGCCGCCGCGCGGCCGCACTGACCACGGCATGAGCACGACCACGGAGCAGATGGCACGGCCGCTGCTGTCCGTCGAGGAAGCGCGGGCGCGGATGCTCGAGGGGCTTCAGCCACTGCCGGCTGAAGATGTCGCGCTCGACGATGCGTTGGGGCGGGTGTTGGCGACCGAGGCGATGTCTCTCACGACGCTACCGCCGTGGGACAACAGTGCGATGGATGGTTTCGCGGTCATTGCCGCGGACTTGGCTGGTGCGAGCGATTCGACGCCCGTCGAATTGAGCGTGACGGGCGAGGTTGCGGCCGGCGCAGCGCCATCTGTCAGCGTCGCACCGGGCACGGCGTTGCGCATCCTGACCGGCGCGCCACTGCCGCCGGGTGCCGATTCGGTCGTGCCGGTCGAGGACACGGACGCGGAACCGGGCGTCGCGGCCCTGCCGGCGAAAGTCCGGATTCGTGCTGAATTCACGACAGGCGCGCACATCAGGCGAGCGGGCAGCGACCTGCGCGCCGGCCAGCGGCTGCTCGAACCAGGCGCGCAACTGACACCGGCCGCGATCGCCGTCGCCGCGGCCGGCGGCCACGCCACGCTGCCTGTCTACGGCCGGCCGCGCGTCGCGATCCTTGCCACGGGCGATGAGCTCGTCGCTGCCGGCGCCGCCGCTCGGCCCTGCCCAGATCCCGGACAGCAACACGCCCGGGCTGATGGCCGCGGCGCGCGATGCCGGCGCGGAAGTTCGCTCGTTGGGCATCGCGCGCGACAGCCTCGAATCGGTCAAGGACGCGCTGCTCAAAGGCCTCGAGTGGGCGGACATCATCGTCGCCAGTGGGGGCGTGTCCGTCGGTGCCCACGACGTGGTCAAGGACGCCTTTGCGGCCGTCGGGCAGATCGACCTGTGGCGCATCGCCGTCCAGCCCGGCAAGCCGTTTGGCGTTCGGTCGGGCGGGCAAGACGCTGCTCTTCGGCCTGCCCGGCAACCCGGTCAGCAGCCTGGTCACGTTCGAGCTCTTCGTGCGGCCCGTGATCAGGCGCCTGGGCGGCCACACTGACACCATCGGGCGCGAAGTGGTGCGGGCGACCCTGACCGATAGCGTGCGCAAGGCACCGCAGCCGACGCGCATTCATCCGTGTACGCCTCACGGCGAGCGACGAAGGCTGGCGCGCGTCGCTCGCCGGCGGCCAGGAATTGCACATGCTTTCCGCCCTTGCGGCCGCCGACGGACTCGCCATCATTCCCGAGACGATTGATGTAGCAGCACCGGGCACTGAAGTTGAGGTGATCCGCCTCCGATGAGCGATCCAACCAGGCGCAACGACAGCGAACGACGCGAGCGGCGCCGGCTGACACACGTCAGTCGCGGCGGCCGGCCGCGCATGGTCGATGTCTCAGACCAAGCCGGCCACCGCCCGCCGTGCCACGGCAGAGGCATTCGTCACGCTCGAGCAGGACACGATCAGTGCCATCGTCGACGGCCAGATGACCAAGGGTGACGTGCTGACCGTGGCGGAGATGGCCGGCGTCATGGCCGCCAAGAAGACCTCCGACCTCATCCCGCTGTGTCACCCGATCCCGATCACTGACCTCGTCGTCGAGATCACGCCCGAGCGCAACGCGGGCGGCGTGCGCATCCGCGCCACGGCCGCGACGGTCGCCGGCACCGGGCGTTGAGATGGAGGCGATGACCGCCGCCGCGGTCGCTGCGCTGACGGTCTATGACATGGTCAAGGGCGTCGATCGCAGCGCCGCGGTGCGCGATATCCGGCTGCTCGAGAAGTCGGGCGGCAAGTCAGGGGAGTGGCACCGGCCGGCAGACGGACGGTCCCAAGCCGCACGCCGGTAGCAAGCCCGCGCCGGGCGCGCGCGGGCCACACCGCGGCCAGCGCTGATGGCACGTCACGCGCTCGTGCTCACGGTCAGCGACGGCGTCGCACGCCGGCACGCGCGATGACGCGAGCGGCGATGCGCTCGCGCGCGCGCCTGGAGGAGCTGGGCTACACCGTCGAGCGCGAGACAGTGCCCGACGAGATGGAGCGCATCGCCGTCGCGGTCACGGACGCCGCACGGACCATGCACCTGATCGTCTCGACCGGCGGCACGGGTCTGGGCCCCAGAGATCGGACGCCGCAGACGCTGCACGCGTTGCTCGACTTCGAGATTGCCGGCTTCGGAGAGCAGATGCGCGCGTTCGGCCGTACCAAAACGCCCATGGCTGACCTGTCACGCAGCCTCGCCGGCGTGCTCGGCTCCACGCTGGTGATTGCCGTCCCGGGCTCCACGTCGGGCGCGACAGAATCGCTCCACGCAGTCGAGCCGTTGCTCGATCATGCACTCGAAACGCTCGGCGGACACACCCAGCACGTCGACAAGGAGGCCGCGGACCAACCCTGATGGTCGAGCACGTCCCGCTCTACCCGCTGGCGCCGCTGCTCTTCCTCACCTCCGTAGTCGGTTTCACGCTGCTCATGGCGCGCCACCTGCGCGTGTGGGCGTACGCCCGACCCGCTACCAGCGTGCGCGACGAGCCGGGGCGACTCACCTCGGTCTTCAAGTACGCGATCGTCCAGGTGCGCATGTTCCGCGATCTGGACGCCGGGATCATGCACGCCACGATCTTCTGGGGCTTCGTGATCTTGACCGTTGGCACCGCCGATCGGGTGGCTTTCGGTCTCATTCGAACGATCGGCGTCTCGATCCTCGACGGCTGGCTGTGGCGCCTGCTGCTGCTGGGCCAGAACCTGTTCGTGCTCGGCGTGCTGGTAATGGTCGGCTACGCCCTCTTCCGTCGCCTCGTCTGGCGCTACCCGCGACGCACCACCCTGTCGCGCGATGGCGTCATCATCCTGCTGCTGATCGGCGGCGTGGTTCTCTCAGAGTGGCTCGCGGAGGCCTTCCGCATCGCGGCGTTCGGCGATCCGGACGCGGGCTGGGCGGTCATGGCGTTTCCGCTGTCCATTGGGCTTGAGAAGCTTCTGCCGCAGGGCGTGCTCGAGGCCGGTTACGGCCTGTTCTTCTGGGCCAATGTCGCGCTGGTCAGCTTCTTCCTGATCTACCTGCCGGGCTCCAAGCACCTCCACATCGTCACGGCCTTCTTCAACGCCGGGCTGCGCAAGATGCGCCCGCGCGGCGAGCTGCCGATGATGGACCTCGAGGCGGCGGACGCCCGATTCGGCGTCAAGACGATCGAGGACCTGTCGTGGAAGGACCTGCTCGACGGCTTCACGTGCACCGAGTGCGGCCGCTGCCAGGAGGCCTGTCCGGCGTGGGCCACGGGCAAGCCGCTCAATCCCAAGACGATGATCATGGGCATCCGCGAGATGGCCGTCGAATCGGAGGCGGGTGTGCCGCTGATCCCGTGGATCAAGCCATCCGCGTCCCCCGGAGTCAAGGATTCCGCCGCGGCCCACGCGCTTGGCCAAGCCGGTCGTCGACAACGCCATCCCGTACGACGGCGTGTGGGATTGCCTGACCTGCGGCGCGTGCGTCGAGGCGTGCCCGGTGATGATCGAGCACGTCGACAAGATCGTCGGCCTGCGTCGCAACCTGGTGCTCGAGGAATCGCGGTTTCCGGAGGAGCTGGCGATCTCGTTCAACAACCTCGAGCGCTACTCAAACATCTGGGGCCAGCCGCAGACGTCGCGACTCGATTGGGCCAAGAGCCTGCCCTTCGACGTGCCGACGGCCGCGCAGGTGGTGGAGGAGGGTGGCGCTGACGCGGTCGCTGATCTGGAATGCCTGTACTGGGTGGGCTGTGCCGCGTCATTCGACGACCGCAACCGCCGGGTCGCCCGTGCGGTGGTGACCTGTTTGACCGCCGCCGGAGTCAAGTACGCGGTGTTGGGCCAGGAAGAGTCGTGCACGGGCGACCCGGCGCGCCGGATGGGCAACGAGTACGTCTTCCAGATGCTGGCCACGGGCAACGTCGAGACGCTCAACCGCTACAAGCCCAAGACGATCATCACGGCCTGTCCGCACTGCTTCAACTCGATCGGCAACGAGTACGGCCAGCTGGGCGGCAACTACAACGTCGTCCACCATTCGCAGTTCCTGTCCAAGCTCGTCGGTGACGGCCGGCTGCGCGTCGACGCGCGCCGCGAGCAGACGATCACGGTGCACGACTCGTGCTACCTGGCGCGCTACAACGGTGTCATCAGCGAGACGCGCGACGTGCTCAACGCCGTGCCCGGCATCGAGCTGCGCGAGATGGACAACAACGGCCGACAGACATTCTGCTGCGGCGCTGGTGGCGGTCGCATGTGGATGGAGGAGAAGCGCGGCACCCGGGTCAATGCAGAGCGAACTCGCCAGGCACTCGCCACCGGCGCAGAGGCCGTCGCTACGGCGTGTCCGTTCTGCCTGGTCATGATGCGCGACGGCGTCGCCGATGCCGGTGATGCGGCCACAGGCGTCCTCGTCCAGGACATCAGCGAGATCCTCGCCGCGGGGCTGCCGCTCAGTGGCAGCGTCCCGTCAAACGGCCGGAGCCTGCCCGTCGTCCAATAACGGGCCGTCCGGCTGCGCATCGGGGCGTGGATTGCGTGCCATGAGCTCGGCCGCAAGAGCCACCTCGATCAGGCCCAGCGTGCCGCCCAGGAAGACCGCGAACAGCCACTCGACGAAGATCTGGATCGTCGACGCCGCGTCGTGCAGGATTTCTTCGAGCACCACTGCGTGGAGCAGTTGCTCGACAGAAAACGGAATGACGACGAGCGCGATGACCAGCGCTGGGACGGTCCGGCTGAGCGTGGCCGTGCGGCGGAACGATGCACGCAGCCCGGAACGCTCGCGCACGAGGATCGGGCCGATCAAGCCGAGCAGGCCGTAGATGACCAGGCCGGGGATCACGAACAGTGACAGGCCGACTGAGACGGCAAGCGAGACGATGATGTCGGCCACGAACAGGCGCCGCCACGGCAGCAAGGAGAGTGCCTCGCGCACGGTCTTGTGGTGGCCGGTCAGGTATTCCTGGGCGACGCCCTCATCGAGAAAACCGCTGTAAGCGATTGGCCCAAGCGTTCGCAACAGAACGGCCACGAACAAGGTGACCAGCACCAGCGCCAGCTGGACCGGGCCGTGGTCTGGCTGTCCCTCAAGGAAGAGATCGACCAATTCGGTCAGCACCGCGGGCAGGGCGAAGAAGAGGAGTGCCACGCCGCAGATACGCACAAAGTTCTGGCGCAGCATGCCAAGGGCGTCTTCGAGGACAGCTCGGACGGTCAGCGGCCCCTCGCCAAGCGTGTTGGCCCGCGCGTGCAGCATCACTCGATCGTCGCATGCCGCGGGCACTGCGCGCGCGGCGCTCAGCCCATTGTCGGAAGTAGGAGACTTGTCGGGTGAACATCTCGTTGACCGGTCTACTCGGCCTCATCGGCTGTCTACTGATTGCCGTACTCCCATTGCCGCGTCGGGCTGAAGGGCTGCGCATAGGGTTCTTCGGTGCGGTGATGGGCTTCGTCTTCTTCGACGCCACGCGCCGGCGGGACCGTGGCGAGGCAGCGCACAAGGAGCCGGAGACAGAAGCCGCGTCCGAGCCGGAGCTGGTGCCAGTGCAGATGGCCGACCTCAGCTCCGACGACGAGGACAAGCGTGTCAGCCCAGTCGAGCTGCTGACCGGTTTCTCCGTGCTCAACCATCTGCGGCGCACCGGCGCAGTGTCCAGAGATGAGTTCGAACAGAAGAAGGTCGACATCCTCCGTCGCGTCTGACAGCGCAGCCCGACCGGGTCGCGCACGACGGCGACGCGCCAAACCACGCTACGATCGGGCGCGATGACCGTTCTCAATTCCGACCAGACGGCCCTGCGTGACGCAGTCCGCGAGCTCGCCCAGGACAAGGTCGCGCCGCGCGCCGCGGCCATTGACCAGAGCGGCGAGTTCCCCTGGGACATCGTCGAGCTGCTCGCCGCGCACGACTTCTTCGCGCCGCCCTTTCCGGAGGAGTACGGCGGCCTGGGCGCGGACATGATCAGCAACCTGCTCGTGATCGAGGAGCTCAGCCGCGTATGCGCGACGAGCGGCCTGATCCCGGCCGTGCAGGAGCTGGGCGCGCTGCCGCTGATGCACGGCGGCACTGACGAACAGAAACGACGCTGGCTGCCTGATTTCGCCGCGGGCAAGAAGCTGGCCGCGTTTGCTCTCACAGAGGCAGGCGCCGGGTCGGACGCTGCAAGCATGCGTACGCGCGCGACGCGCGCCGGCGACGAGTGGGTCATCAACGGCGAGAAGCGCTTCATCAGCCAGGGCGATGTCGCGAGCGTCGTGGCCGTCTTCGCCGTCACTGACACGGATCCCGCCGCGGTCAAGGCGCACCGTCACATCAGCTGCTTCTACGTCGAGAAGGGCACGCCCGGCTTCAGCTCGCCGCGTGTCGAGCACAAGATGGGCATCCGCGGCTCGACGACCGCGGAGCTCGCCTTCGCCGACGCACGCGTGCCCGACGCCAATCGCGTCGGCGACCTGGGCGACGGCTGGGGACTGGCGATGAAGACGTTCGAGCGATCGCGTGCAGGCATCGGTGCGCAGGCGGTCGGACTCGCCCAGGGCGCGCTCGACGTTGCCACAAAGTACGCAACAGAGCGCAAGCAGTTCGGCCGGTCGATCGGCGAGTTCCAGATGGTCGGCGCGATGCTCGCGGACATGGCCACGCAGACGGAGGCCGCCCGCCAGCTGCTGTACGCCGCCGCGGAGCAGATCGACGCCGGTGACGAGAGCGCGCCGCGCTGGGCGGCGATGGCCAAGCTCTTCTGCGGCGACACGGCGATGGCGGTCACCACGGACGCGGTCCAGGTCCTGGGCGGCTACGGCTACACGACCGAGTACCCGGTCGAGCGGATGATGCGCGACGCCAAGATCACCCAGCTGTACGAGGGCACGCAGCAGATCCAGCGCCTGATCATCGCCCGCGACATGCTCAACTCGGTGCGCGACTAGTCGCTGCGCGACTAGAAACAGACGATGGTCGTGGTTGCCTGCGGGCACCACCAGGGCTAGGCTCGCCGAGTCCTTGCCGGAGGAGGAGCCGGCAGCCGGGAGGCTCGAACGCCGTGAACTGACGGGCCTCCGCCGCGACAGCGTGCCGTGCATTGCGCTGTCCCGCACCGGTCGTCTGCGTCTTCTTCGCCCTCGCCGCCTACGCCACGAAAGGGGTGTGATGAGGCGATATGTCGCCGCGTCCCGCAAGCCCGGGGCGCTCAGATGGAGCGGAAACCTGACCTTCTCGCTCGACTCGGCGAGTCCGCCCCGCACGCTCTAGACATCCCTCCGCCGGGCCCCAGCCCGGCACGCCAGGCCCCAGCCTGGCACGGACCAAACCGTCACTGCTGCGCCTTGCCCACGCGGCAACTTGCGGCCCCAGCCGCAATTTGAAGGGGACTACGCATGTCCAAGCTCAGGCTGCTTCTCTTCGCCACGGCCGTCTTCATGTTCCTGGCGGCAATTCAGCTCCATACCGCACCACCAGCGGCGGCTGCTGCGACGCCGACAGAAGCCGGTGCAGTGCTCAACTTCGCCACGGACCAGCTCGACAAGCCGTACAAGCTGGGTGCCGACGGGATGCGCCGTTTCGACTGTTCAGGGCTCGTCTTTCGGACGTTCCTGAAGAGACCGGCCTGGCGACCTCATCGGTGGTGACCATCGTGCGCGCGGCTACTACCACTGGTTCAAGAGTCACGGCCACGTCACGCACGACCCGCAAGTGGGTGATCTGGTTGTCTGGGCGCATCCGGCCACAAGGTCGTAGCCACGTCGGCATCTTCGACGGCTACAACCGTTGGGGCCAGCCGATGGCCATAAGTGCGCTCGTCAATCCTTCGGTGTCAGCCGCCACGGGTGTTTGGAATCAACGTGCCGCTCAAGGCTTATCTGCACGTCAACTTCGGACGCTGACCACCCCTCGATCGGCGTCCGACGGGGCCGGCTTCGTGCCGGCCCCGTTTCTGTGCGTTTCGCTAACCTTCGGCGAGCAAGGGAGGCCGTTGTTTGAATATCGTCGTTCTGCTCAAGGCTGTGCCCGTCGTCGGCACGGAAAGACTCGGCAGCGACCTGCTGACCGACCGTGCCGTGCAGCTCGAGGCGAACGGCAACGACGAGTACCTGCTCGAGAAGGCGCTCAAGCTGACCGAGACGCACGGAGGCGAGGTCACCGTTCTCACGATCGGGCCGGCGGGTGCGACGGAGGCGCTGCGCAAGGCCCTGGCGATGGGCGCCGCACGCGCGGTTCACGTTGCTGACGATGGCCTGAAAGGCTCCGACACGCGGGCAACGGTCGAGGTTCTCGCGGCAGCCCTGCGCAAGATCTCCTTCGATCTTGCCTTCGTTGGCGCCGATACGTCCGACGGACAAGGTGGCGTCGTTGGCGCCGCGGTCGCCGTACGCCTGGGAATGCCGTATCTGTCGTACGCGCAGGAGATCGAACCGACCAGCACCGGCGTGCGCATCCATCGCATCACGACCACCGGCTACGACGTGCTCGAGGCACCGACACCGGCCGTGGTCATGGGCACGCAGCTCCTGGGCGCGCCGCGCTACCCGTCCCTGCGCGGCATCATGCAGGCGCGCCAGAAGCCCGTGGACTCGTGGACCCTGGCCGACCTCGGGTGTCAGCGCTGAGTCGGTGGGAAGCGGCGCCTCAACGACCAAGACGCTCGACGCGAGCAAGCCGCCAGAGCGCGCCGGAGCGACGTTCGTGCGCGAGTCCGCGGATGTCGCGGTGGCCCAGATCGTCGACTTCCTCGCGGCGCGGAGGCTCATCTGATGGCCGTCATCTGGGCCGTCGGGGAGCTCGTCGACGGCGCGGCGACCAAGCTGACGCTGGAGCTCGCCACGCTCGCGCGCAAGCTCGCCGAGGCATCCGGCGGCACGGCGCGGCGCGGTGCTCGTCGGTGAAGGTGCGAGCACCGCCGGCAGTGATGTCGCGCTGTACGTGCCCGTCGTGATTGCCGCGGACACGGACGAGGCGCTCAACGATCGGCCCGTCGCGGCCGTGGTCGCGCCGCGCGTCGCCGCCCTGGTCGCCCAACACAAGCCCGATTTCCTGCTCGTTGGCGCATCGAACGACGGCAAGGACGTCGCGGGCATGCTCGTGGGCCTGACGGACCTGCCCATCCTGTACAACGGCGCCGGCGTCGACTGGGACGGATCCGCGCCGCGCGTCGAGATGAGCACGTTCGGCGGCAAGCTCGTGACTCATTCAACGTTCAACGGCACGCGCGGCATCGTCGTCGTCCGTGCCGCGAGCGTTACGGCAGAGCCCGCGGCGACGCCGGGCGACGTGCAGACGGTGTCCGTGGACGGCGTCAGCGATCTGCCCAAGGTCACGGTGGTCGACTCGATCAGTGAGGCCGGAGCCGCCGCGCCCATCGAGGAGGCTCGGATCATCGTCGGTGGCGGGCGCGGCGTCGGCAGCCCGGAAGGCTTCCGCATGATCGAGGAGCTCGCGCAGGCGCTGGGCGGTGCAGTCGGTGCCACCAGGGCAGTGGTCGATGCGGGATGGATCGGCTATGGCCAGCAGATCGGTCAGACGGGCAAGATCGTCAAGCCGGCGCTGTACGTCGCGTGCGGCATCAGCGGCGCGATCCAGCACAAGGTCGGTGTCCAGACGGCGGGCACGATCGTGGCCATCAACCGCGACCCGGACGCGCCGATCGCCGAGTTCGCGGACCTGATGGTGGTGGGCGACCTGTTCGAGATCGTGCCACGGCTGACGGAGGCGATCCGCGCACGTCAATCGGGCTGACGAGGGAACGCCTCAAACAGGTCCGCATGGCCCTAGCGAGCGCGAGGGGTGGAGCGAAAGATCGTTCCACTAACTCGCTCATTAAGGAGGGGCCGCTCAAGTGACTTACGTAATTGCCGAGCCGTGCGTCGACGTCATGGAGCTGTCGTGCGTGGCGGTCTGTCCGGTCGACTGCATCCACTACGAGGAAGGCGTCGATCGGATGCTGTTCGTCGACCCCAACGAATGCATCGACTGTGGTGCGTGCGAGCCGGAATGCTCGGTCGAGGCGATCAAGGTTGAAGACGAGCTGCCCGCCGACTGGGCGCCCTATACAGAGATCAACGCGCTGTGGTTCAAGGACAAGGACGCCGCGCGAGCCAAGCTCGACGCGCTCAAACCTAGGCTCGCCGCCTAGGCCGATCCGACAGCTACCGGTTGCACGACCAGCTGATGGTTCCAGTCCACGGCGGCGCGCTGAGCTGCATCTGCCCGGCAGCCAGGACCTGAGCCGGCGGCGGTCGCCGCGGCTGGATCCGTGGTGTCGATCCCCGCGATCGACAGAGTCAGCTCACCCTGAGGCGCATCGGGACTGATCGTTATCTGGGCGCTGGTGAGTCGTCCGTCGGTCGTGATGATGTGCGGATCGGCCGCCGTTCCGGTCACGATCGTGGCCGTGCCAGTGGCATCCGTGGCGCACGTGGCGGCACCGTCCGCGCTGATGCGGCCTGCGCCGGCACAGGTTCAGATGCATTGAGCCGTTGGCGCTCGATGCCGCGGCGCCTTCTGACGTGACCGATTTGTACGAGGCGTAGCCGAAGCCCGCGGCCATCACGACGACGGGCACGGCCGCCCACGCACCGAGTGTCGTCCACTGCGGCTTCGACTTGAAGATCAGCCCGATCGCGATGAGCACGCTGCCCAGCCACAGGTAGCCCAGGCCGACGACGAGGCCGACGAGCAGCCCAAGCTCGATCGCGCCGGCCAGATCGAGCGTGACCAGGAACACGGCCCGGCCGTTGAACACGAGCGCGACGATGACGGCAGTGATCGCGAACAGGGCAGTGGCGATCAGGGCGCCGTTGCGCAAGCCACGCGCCGTGACGCGACCATCGACGCGGCCCAGGATGATCGCCGCGGCCCACAGGAGCACGGTCGCAATGATGAGAATGAGTGCGACGACGGGCGGATCGATGGCCATCGCCGTCATTCTCGGCCGATAACGCGTGCGACGATTTCGAAGCCATCAGCCGTGCCCACCCATCGGCTCCGCAGCGCGGCGAGACCCATCCGCCTGCGGGTGTATCGGAGGGCGACGATGGCCACCACCACGTCGTCAAGCGGTCCGATGACGGGAATGAATTCTGGGATGAGGTCGATCGGGCTGATGATCCAGGCCGCGAGTCCGATCAACGCAATGCGCACGTCCAATGGGGCGGAACGATCCGTAATGATTGCCTTCAAGAGCCGCAGCAGGTCGGGGACGATGCGGACGAGCTCGCGAGCCGCCAGATCCTTTGGCTTTAGCAGCCAGAAGAGCGCCACGAGTGCCGCCCAGATGAGCAGCAGCCCTCCGACAATACCGGCGATGACGACGAAGCTCACCGCACCAAGGTGCCACAAACGCACCTTTGGTGCGCTATCTAGTGGTACGCTTGGCCAAGACCACTAGCGCTAGTGGTACCAGGAGGGATGCCGTAGGTGCGCTGCCCTAACTGCGGGGAACGTGACACACGCGTCGTCGACTCGCGCGATATCGACGATGCTGCGATCCGCCGCCGACGCGAGTGCAACCTGTGCGCCACGCGCTTCACGACCTACGAACGGATCGAGTCGGCGCGCCTCACGGTCATGAAGAGCGACGGTCGGCGCGAGGAGTTCGACCGCGAGAAGCTCGCCACGGGCCTTTCCCGCGCACTGACCCGCCGGCCGGTCCCTGCGGACGCTGCGGAGAAAGCCGCCGAGGAGATCGAGGCCGCTCTTCGCGCCCGTGGGCAATCTGAAGTTCCGTCGCGAGCGATCGGCGAGATGGCCATGGACAAGCTCCGCCAGCTCGACCACATCGCGTACATCCGATTCGCCAGCGTGTACCAGAGCTTCGAGGACATCGAGCAGCTCCAGCGCGAGGTCAACACGCTCCTCGCCGAGCGCGAGCAGATCGACCAGGACGACCAGACCCGCACGCCGGGCGGCAGCGCCGGAGGCAAGCGCTACCCCAAGCGCTGATCCGGCCAACCCCTCCGCCACGATCGGTCAGACCGATCAACCGTCCGGCGGGCCACAACCACTCCACCGTCAGGTCTGTCGCCTGAGGCTTCCGACCGACTTCTGATCGGTCGGGCCAATGATTCTTCCGCCAACGATGCCAATTCAGTTCGTCGCGCGGCACGGCGACCCTGCTTGAGCGGGGTGTAGGGCCTTGGCTGGGCGGTCGGCGGGCGGTTGATCGGCGTCACCGATCACTTCCTCAATGGCGGACGCTCCTGCGACAATCTGCCGCGATGGCTGTCCTGTCTGACCGCGACATCCGTGCCGCTATGCAGGCTGGCCGCGTGCGCATCGATCCGTACGACGCGAGCTGCCTTCAGCCGTCGTCGGTGGACCTCCATCTGGACGCCGACTTCCGCGTCTTCCGCAACAACCGCTACGCATACATCGACGTGCGCGCGCCGCAACCGGACCTGACCGAGCTCGTCACGGTCAAGGAGGACGAGCCCTTCATCCTCCATCCCACAGAGTTCGTCCTGGGCCAGACCCTCGAGTGGGTGGAGCTGCCCGACGATCTGGTCGGGCGGATCGAGGGCAAGAGCTCGCTTGGTCGGCTGGGGCTGCTCATCCACTCGACTGCGGGCTACGTCGATCCGGGCTGGAAGGGCAACCTCACGCTGGAGCTGTCGAATGTCGCCAACCTGCCGATCGCGCTGTACCGCGGCATGAAGATCGGCCAGATCTCGTTCTACCGCATGAGCAGCGCCGTCGAGCGGCCCTACGGCTCGCGTGAGCTCGGGTCCAAGTACCAGGGCCAATCAACGCCGACCGAGTCGATGTTCTACCGCGACTTCGACTCGAAGGGTCGGCCGGTTGCCAAGGGCGGACCCAAACGCTGAACGAGACCGTCGACTGGAGCCGTGAGTTGGGCGGTGGGACGCGCATCGGGCTGATCCAGGCCGGCTGGTTCACGACTGACGCGGGGGCCGCGTTCGGCCCCGTGCCGCGGATCATGTGGCAGAAGCTCGTCGAGGCGGAGCTGAGCCCAACGAACATGCTCAACCAGGCCTTGAATTGCCTGCTTGTCGAGACACCCGCCGGGCGCGTGCTGATCGAAACCGGGATCGGCGAGCGGATGGACGAGCATCACCGCGCTCAACGGGGAGTGACCGGCAAACCAATACTGCCGAGCCTCCGTGATGCGGGCTTCGACCCCGATTCGATCGATATCGTCGCCGTCAGCCATCTCCACTTCGACCATGCGGGCGGCCTTCTGACGTCAGACGCGCAACAAGGCCTTTCCCCGTGCTCGCGTAGTGGCGCAGGCAGGACGAGTGGCGCTTCGCGCTCGACGGCAACCCCCGACTCCAGGCGAGCTACGAGCAGGACGACCTGCGCCTGGTCGAGCCGTGGGCAGCGGCGCAGGCGGCGAATGGTGATGAGGAAGTGTTGCCGGGTGTGTCGGTCGTCCGGACCGGCGGCCACTCGGGCGGCCACCAGGCGGTCGTCGTCCGTGGCCAAAACGAGACGGTCGGCTTCTTCGGTGACCTGTGCATGCGGCCGTGGAGCGCCCATCCGCGCTGGGTGCCCGCGTTCGACGACTTTCCACTGACCAGCGTCGAGGTCAAGGCCTCGCTCTTTCGCCAGGCAGCCGACGAGGGCTGGACGGTCGTGCTGTCACACGAGCCGCGCCAGCCCGTCGGCCGTTTCATCGCCGACCGCGACCGTTTCAGGTTCGAGCCGACGATCTAGCACGCACCACGCGATCAGGGCGTGCCGGTGCTGAACTTCACGTAACCCGGATCGCCATAGGTTTCATGGCTCGTCCGGTTGTCCCACTCCTGGGCGATGCGCACGGCGGAGCCGGACCCAAAGACTGCCACGCCCATGTAGCCGCCCACGTTCTGAGGACCGCTCGTCCAGGAGTGGCCCCAATTCGTGCTGTAGACGGCCATGTTTGTGCCCACGCATCCGACGCACCACGGCCCAAGATGGACGCTCGCCACGAACACGTTCTCGGCGGCCGCGATGCCACCGACCAAGTCGACCGGTTGGTCTGGCGTCGAGTCGAACAGCATCTTGGCGCGGCCAAAGGTCTGCCCGCCGTCGTTGCTGATCTTGTAGACCGCATCCTCGTGATGAGCGTACGCGACGTAGAGACGATTCCCGGAAACGGCCACGAGGGCGCCCGGCGCATCTGTGAAGCGGGCGACCTGTGTGCGCCGTCCGAGCGTCACCGTCTTGGTCGCGTCGTCGGCTACGTTCAGCTTCTGAACCTGGATCGTGTGCTGCTTGCACCAGGCAACCCAGATGGCACCTTCGTTGGCGACGATCTGGCGCGCCCGGTACAGGTGGGCGGTGCCCAGGTCGACCTCGTACGGCGGCAATGACTCAGTAAGCGGCACTACGGCCACCTTCAGATGCAGTTTGCCGCCCACGTACTCGTCCCACACCGTGGCAATTTGGTGCCCTCCAACGCAGGCGGCCCCGATGCCGCCCAGGCTCGGGTACCGGCCCGACGCGATCGTGCGCGTGGTCGAGGTCGCACCATCGAGCGTGCGCAGGTCGAGCACGACCGTGCCGGCGCCCGTGTTGACGCGAACCGCGGCCACGAAACCACCGCACAACGTAACGGCGGCCGGATTGGCCGCGCCAAGGCTCACCGGTGGCGCGAAGGTAAAGCCCCGATTGGTGCTGACCCGGTAGACCAGATTGGAACCGTTCTCGAGCCAGCCGACAACGATGTTCTTGCCTTCGCTCGAGATGCCGGTCATCCAGAACGTGCCCGGCCCGGCCACCTTCTGCGGCGTCGACCAACCTGCCGCCGTGACCGGAACTGCCGCGACCGCCAGCGCCGCAAGGGCGATTAGTACCGCGGCCAAACCTCGCGCACGAGGTCGCCGCGCGATCGAAATCGGCATCCATGAAGGAGCCTCCTGTTCTCCGTCCCGCTACGGACGGCACAGTTCCATGCTCGATGCGTCGGCTCGGCGCCTACAAGTGCCCTAAGTCACGAACCGCCCCACCGAACTTGCGCGAGACGCACGGCGATTGCGTCCGCCGGCGTCCACGACGATGCTCCGGCGTGGCACAGCTCCTAATCGTCATTGCGTGCGTCCGGCGCATGAAAACGGGTCGACGAGGGCACTCGAGCTCCGTATGTACGCGTCGGGCGCATGGAACGTCGGTTGGCCCTGGTCCTGCGCATGAGTTTCGCGCTCGTGCCGGACGGGTCGTGCGTTTGATGCAAGTCAGGAGCGAGAGTAAGACCTGCTACCTCGGGTTGGCGCTGCCGGCCGGCTCGGCCAGAAGCGGCGCCAGGTAGGCCTCGGCTTGCTGGCGCGTGATCGGACCTAGAACCACGTTGCGGATCACGCCGTCTCTATCGAGGAACAGCTGCGTCGGCAGGCCGTACGCGTGGTAGGTGTGGAAGATCGCGGAAGTTGCGTCGAAGCCCACCGTGTAGGGCAATGCATAGCGCTGGACGTAGGCGCGCACGTCGTCGGGCGTTGTTTCCTGGACGCTGATCGCCACCAGCGCGAGCCCGTCGGATGCGTGCGCGTTGTAGACGTCGCGCAGGATCGGTGTCTCCGCCTGGCATGGCGGACACCACGACGCCCAGAAGTTGATCCATACGGGCCGCCCGCGCAGGTCGGCAAGACGGATCGGATTGCCGTCGAGGTCCGTCAGCTGGACTTCCTCGCCGTTGGCTGTTCCCGTGAACTCGGGCGCGAGATCGCCCACGCGCAGCCCTTCGACCGCATCGCCGACCGCCACGAAGCTCGCGCCGGGCGCCGGCAACGACGGCGCGGCCGTGCTCGCGATGGGTTGGTTGAGCACGGCCAGGATGCCGGCCGTCAGCACGACCGCGGCCAGGACGCTAACCAGTTGGAGCGCGCTGAAAGGGCCGACCAGCGGCTTACGCCAATTCATGACCGCCTACACCTGCGGCCAAAGGAAGCTGAACGCGCGGGCGAAGATCGCGAGCCAGTCGAACAGGATGGCGAGCCCGATGATCACCACCAGCGCGCCGCCAACGAGCTCGATCTGCCGGCCGTACTTGAGGATCGGCCGGGTGAAGCGCGCCGCGTTGTCGATCGCCAGCGCGAGCAGGATGAACGGGATGCCCAGGCCGAGCGAATAGGCGATCAACAGCACGATCACCTGCGGGCTGACCGCGATGGCCGACAGCGTGAGGATCGCGCCGAGGGTCGGCCCGATGCACGGGGTCCAGCCGATCGCGAACACCGTGCCAAGCGCAAACGCCCCAAGTGGACTGCGTGCGGCGGCCCCGCCAAGAGGCTGTTTGCCGAATTCCGGTTGGCCGGGCTTGTAGGTCCGACTGAGGACGGGGATGCGAATGACGCCCATCAGGTTGAGGCCCAGGATGATGAGCACGATGCCACCGATCTGGCGGAGCAGGGTGATGTTGTCACGCAGCGGACCGGCGGCGACGTAGACGGTCACGCCGAGCAGCGTGAACACCATTCCGAAGCCAAGGACGAAGGCGATGGCGTGGGGCATGACCCGCCAGCGCGACGTTGGTAGCGTTACCTGCGGCCCCGCGATTGGCGACACCGTGGCTGTCGCCGTCGCCCCTGCGGCGACGATGCCGATCTGTCCCAGATACGCCGGCACCACGGGCAGAACGCAGGGCGAGATGAACGAAACGAGGCCCGCGATCAGCGCCGCGGCGATGGTCAGATCCAATGTTGAGACTTGCCGGCGCTAGGCCAGCCGGCCGAGCGCCTGGTCGAGGAAGCGGTTGATCGTCCGTTGACCCATTGCCAGCGGCAGCTCGGAGCCGTGCAGCTTCATGACCGGGATCACGTCGTTGTAGCGCTCCCTGAGTTCGGGATGGGTGTCGAGATTCACGACACGCACACGCGCGATGGGCTCGCCGCGCTTGACTCGGTCCTCGAGCACTGCCTGAAGATCGGCCCTGGCCTCATCGCACAGATGACACCCATCGCGCGCGTAGAAGGTGAGCGTGGGAAGGTCAGGGGAGTGGGTCATGGGACGAAGCGATTCTAGTCGCGGGTGGCGACCCGCTTAGAATCGGTGCCTGCCGCCCCCGTAGCTCAGAGGATAGAGCGAGGCCGTCCTAAGGCCTGCGTCGGGAGTTCGAATCTCTCCGGGGGCGCTGATCCCTCTTCAGAAGACCGTGTGAATCTGACCTCCGAACGCGGTGGGATCGCAGTACCATCCCGCCGAGGTGACGCACTAGTGCCAACGGGAGGACGGTCTGCCAAGTTGATCTTGGCGGTCGGCATATGCCTGGTTCTGGCAGGGTGCGTGGCCCGGCCGAAGTTGTCTCCTTCGCCGCCTGCTTCGGCCTTGCCGCCTTCGTCGTCAACGCCGACAGCTGCGACCGCATCGCGTCAGCCGACACAAACGGCCACGATTAGTGCCGTGCCGACGGCCACGGGCTTGTCGACGCCCACGGGCTTGTCGACGCCCACCGCAGCACCTCAGTCCCCTGAAGCTACGTCGCCGCCTCTGTCCTCGGAGGTGCCCACCTCCGCCCCGAGCGACGGACCGATCGGGGTTCCGGCGTCGGGAACTGCGATCTATCTGAGTGAGTGGAGCGTCGGACTGCCGACGTCGATGTTGGCTGGTCAAGTGAACTTCGCGATCACGAATATCGGGTCCATCCAGCATGAACTGTTGGTTTTCAAGACCGATCTCGCACCGGCCTCCATCCCGGTCGACAGCCAGGGCAACGTTATTCCGGACGGACCGGGTATGAGTCTCGTTAGCACAACGAACCCGATAGATCCGGGTAAGACAACGACACAGGTTGTCGATCTCACCCAACCTGGCACCTATATCTTCGTGTGCAACATGCCAGGCCACTTCAAGGCAGGCATGTACAGAGTCGTCACGGTGACGGCTCTGGCCGAGCAACAGGCCTACATCCCGGCCTCTTTGAATGAGTGGCACGTCGCCGTGCCTAACTCAATCAAGGCCGGCACGGTGGTCCTCGAAGCCGCGAACTTCGGGACCATCCCGCACGAACTGCTGGTCTTCAAGAGTGATCTTCCGGCCTCTGGCTACCCACTCGATCAGGACGGCAACATCATCGAGGACGGTCCGGGTATCAACCTGCTAAGCGATGGCGATAACTTGGACCCAGGGACGACACAGTCGCGAACCGTGGATCTGACCCAGCCTGGGTCCTATCTCTTCCTATGCAATATCCCGGGCCACTTCAAGGCCGGCATGTACTCGCCCGTCACGGTAGCGCCTTAGCGACGGTGCTCTCGGCCGAGTACCAAGCCAGTGGGTCGACTGCGTGTGGCGCCAAGCCTTCGCGGCTCTCCGGGGGCGCTGATCTGGTTGCGTCGGCTCACGGCCGGTGGCTCGGCGAGCCGCTAGTAGGCACCCAGCACTTAGCGCCGCCTCAGGTGTCCTTGGCGCCCAGCGCGGGGAAGCGCTCCACGAACGGCGCCCGCCATTCCGGCGCCTCGAACGGTGCAGCGAACCAGGACGTGGTCTTGGCGATCTTGCCCTGGCGGAGTTCGATGATCTGGATCATCTGCCAAGTCTCGCCATTCGAATAGGTGGCCGTGCCAACGTAGGTGTAGACGTCGCCCGATCCTTCGATGCGCAGCGGCGCGAACATGGGCGTGACTACCCAGCGGTCCTCCGACCCCACGAGTCGTGCGCTTGTCGGATCGAGTGTGCCTATTCCACCCGGGTAGCTGCGCGTATATGCGAGCAGGTTCGCCCTGCCTCGGACTCGTTCGCCCGACTGGGGTATCTCATCGACGTAGTCGTCGGTGACGAGCGTCGCCAGGGCGTCGAGATCCTTGTCCTGCATGGCGCGGGCATAGCGCTCGACGACCGTGCGACCGCTGTGCTCAGCCATCCTGACCTCCAAATGAGCCGTCGCTGTAGCCGAGCGAGTCGCGGCCATTCTAGATCGCGGGTTTGGCCGTGCATCGCGGGACGTGAGTTTCCAACGCAGGTAGAAACTGACCCGGGTCAGGCGCCCTTCACGGGACGTTTGGCCGGGGTTTTCTTGCTTGCCCGCCGATAGCATCGCCGCGAGCGGCGGACGCACTGGCGCGAGGGCAGCTGATAGATGACGCAGTCACACGATTGGACGCGACACAATCGTGCGGCACTGCTCTTTTTGGCCGTGGTCGCCGCTGTGCTCGTTGTTGTCTTTGTGGTGTGGTTCATCCCGTTAGGGCGGGACATTCTTGGTCAGAGCTGGATCGACAAGGCGCCGTGGAGCCTGGCCCACAAGGTCACGCCAGATGCGACGAACGTGGATATCGTTGTCCTCGATCGGTCGTGTGGCGCCGCCGGTTCGAGTCCAGGTGGACGCATGCTCAACCCGACAGTCCTCTACGGTGCGGACTCGATCACGATCACTGTCGAGCTGGTCAGTAATGGTTCGGGGGATTGCCTGGGCCACGGGGAATACCCAGCGACAGTCACTCTGAGCGAACCGATAGGCAACCGCGCGCTCCTCGACGGCTCTCTCGAGGAACCACGGTCGCGGCCGCGACCGCTCATCTGAGGTCCACACCGCTCTACGCCCATGCGACCTACGGGTGCGCCATTCGCTCGTGCGAGAGCCAGGGCATGGCCGGCTCGCTGCCGTAGCTGTGGGTCCCATTTGTGGGCCGATGCTTGTTGCAGCAGCAACGAGCGGTGCAGGCTAGGCTCTCTGGCCCTTAGGCCGCGTACCAAGCCCCCCGCGCCCCTCCGGGGGCGCACGAAGCAAGATCGTGGCGCTACTTGGTGTGGCTCAACATCCATGCGTAGATGTCGTAGCCGGACGCGCCGGTGTAAGCGTCCGTCCAGACGTCGTGACCGGCGAATGCCGAGACCGTTAGACGCGCGTCACTAGGTGGCGGATCAGTACACGACTGAATGAACGTCAACGGATATGCATCGCCCCAAACAGGAACGTCGTCATCGCGAGCTCCATGGAAGGCCCAAATGGGCAGGCGGGCGAGACTGCAACCAGCCTCATCGATGGCCCCCAGCCCGTAGCCGGCCATTGGCAGGGCGGCGGCCACGACCTCGTTGGTGTGCTCGCCGAGGTAGTTCCAGAGCCCGATGGCTCCACAGCTCAAGCCGGTGAGGTAGACGCGCTTGGGGTCGATGTCGTAGTGCTTGAGAGCGAAAGCCAGGAACTGCTCGATTTCGGACGCTTCCATGCAGGACGAAGATGGGTTCTCCGCGTGCTGCGGGGCGAGCACCACGAATGGCCGATCGTCCGGCCATTTGTTCTGGCTAATCAGATTTGGCGGTCCGGTGCCGACCAAGCTGTACAGCGAGCCTAGGTCACCGGCGCCGCTCGATCCGGAGCCATGCAGGAAAACGATCAACGGACTGGGCTGCTTTCCGTAGTCGGGAGGCAGGTATTCGAAGTACCCAAGCGGTGCACCTTGGACAGTCCCGATCGGTTGCATTGTCTGGCGCTCGCCAGAAGTCGAACTCGTGGCAGCGGGGGTGCCCGATGATCCGTTCGAAGTCGGTCGGGGCGTGGCGGTGGGCGCCGCCCACCCCGGAACCTGGACCAGGTGAAACGGCGCCGACTCGTACATGGCCGTCTGTACGATGAGATCGGCTGGATCGGAGCAGGCGTCGCTAACCACATCAATCGTCATGGAGTCGCCGGTTCGGTCCAGCTTGTACGTACTCGCGCAGGGGGACTGTTCGCTTTGTCGCAACGACGGTGTGGTCGTCACCCATAGAGAATGTGCCATCCCAGCCCAGACCGTTCGGTACGCCCTCGTCGTACGAATACTGGCTCCAGCGCCCCTCGCCGATCACGATCTCATAGATCTTGTAGTCCACGACCGCTTGGTCGCCGTACACGAGATCGGCCTGTGACTGGTCGAGGTCGTTCCTCGAAAGTGCGGCGACCATGTCCTGCCGCGTGACGCGCGGAGTCGCCCAAACTCCGTCGAACGGACTAGTCGCGCCTGGTGTCGCCGGCGCCGGTATCGTCCGGGAAGGGGCCGACGCGGAGGGAGCCGGCGACGACGAAGCGGAAGCAGTTGTCGCCGGCGACGACGAAGCGGAATAGGCCGGCGACCCCGTTGGGCTTCCCGACGGACGCGTAGTCGCCGAGGGTGCCGTTCCCGTACAAGAGACGACGAGAACCGCCAAAACGATTCCGAACGGGATCCGATTCACCCAATTCCTCCTGGGCCGACTCAGTGTGACGGCTGGAGTATTCCAAGTCCACACTCTTGGTTACTCAAGCCGCATACCGGACAATGGATCCTCCGCACCCTCCCGCGCCCGCGCGACTCTCCGGGGGCGGTACAACGACTCAACTTCGACGTGCGTGTCAGCCGTCTCGAGGGGTTCCATAAGCAGCGCGACAAACTCCTGAAGCAGCGCGACAAACTCCTGCAACTTCTCGGGCGTGGCTGCGGCGATAGGCCACGACCATGTGGGCGACAGCCGCAGCACGGACGGGTGATCGTCCGCCGTAACCCACACCGAGCCACCCGCCACGATGACATTACCGCTCGCGCCATCGACATCGAGGTGCCCGACGATGCGTCCCTTCTCGGTGTCGATCCGGGTCAGCCCGCCTGAGGTAACCCAGACGGATCCGAGGCCGACGGCAATGCCGCCGATGCCCTGGGTATCCAGATCGACCCAGGTGATGACATTGCCCGAGACCGGATCGATGCGCACGACCGCCGACGACCCGTTGCCCGACCCTTGGACGCCGATCCAGACCTCTTTGCCGTCACTCGCCACCGGGCCTTCGAGCGGCACCGACAGTCCGACAGTGTTCGTCGCGGTATCGATGCGCACCACCTGACCCATGTTGGGGACGTCCACCCAGACACCACCGGGTCCTGCCGTCACGACCTGTGGCCCGGCCCATCCAGGCGGACCTAGCGGGATCGTGGCGACCATCGTGTTGGTCTTGGGATCAACGCGCGAGATCGCTTCATCCTGCTCGTCGGCCACCCATACGGAGCCTGCTGTCACGGCCACGCCTAACGGATGCATTCCGACGAAAATCGACGCAACCACCGCGTCGGCGACCGGGTCGATCCTAAGGACGGCGGCGCGCTCGTAGTCCGTCTGCCAGAGGGAACCAGCACCGGTCGTCGCATAGCCGTACTCCATCGCATTCAGGGGGACTTGTCCCGTGACGGCGGACGTCGCCAGATCCACACGCACCAGGCTCGTGGGCTCGTGGACCCAGAGCGACTGGCCGTCGGAAGCGAACCAGCGCGGTTCGATCGGTGGGCCGACGTCGACTCGGGCGTCGACAGTCGCCCCGGGCGGGATGGACGCAGACGACGTTGGAGCCATCGTCGATGGCGGTGGCGACTCGATGACGCTCGTCGAGCTCGTGGCTGACACGCTCGCGGAAGCCGCCGGCGTGGCCTCGCGGAACGAAGGACTGGTCGGCGTTGAAGCACAGCCTCCGACTGACATCGCGACCAAGGCGGCGACGCCTGCCCGCACGACTACAGACGAAGGTCGCATCGAACGGCTCATCGGGTTTGCGCCAAGATCCGGCCGGCTGCGCCCGATCGACGAGATTCGGTTCCACGCGCTATCCCTTTCGCTAGCGCCGCATCGGTGGCGGCCGTCTATAACAGGAGTGCGGGCAGACGCCTGTTCGTTCCACATTCGGCATTTCAACGCTGTGGGATGGGACTACGGGCCTCAAGTTGGCGCCGCCTCGTCGCGGTCTAAGGTGTGCTCCCCGAACAGAGGATCGTGCTCGCGGAGGAGCTGCCCCTTTTGAGTGGAGACTGGTTTGGAGCAGTCACAGGTCTCGCGCGCGGTGGCCGAAGCGACGTCGACCGTTTCCGCGCTCGGCCTGGCCGTCGACGGCTCGATCGTTCTGCACAACTCGAACAAGGTCACGCTGCGTCTGCTGCCGTGTGATGTTGTCGCGCGCGTGGCGCCGCAGGCGCAGCGAGTCGGAGCACAGTTTGAGGTTGATCTTGGTCAGCAGCTGGTCGCAGGCGGGTGCCCCACCGCCGTTCTCGAACCTCGTGTCGAGCCGCGCGTCTACGGGCGCGATGAGTTCGTCATCACCCTCTGGACCTACTATCCACCCGGCGTCTCGCAGATCTCACCGGCCGACTACGCCAACGCGTTGGGACGCTTGCATGCCGGCATGCGGGGGCTCGACGTCCCGACGCCGCACTTCACCGATCGTGTCGACGAGGCCGAGCAACTCGTCGCGAACCGCGACCAAACTCCTGCGCTCGCCGAACTTGACCGAGAGCTGCTCGGGGACACGTTACGAAGCCTGAGACGAGCGATCGGCGAGCGCGACGCGGCCGAGCAGCTGCTCCACGGCGAGCCGCATGCGGGCAACGTCCTGGCCGCGAAGAACGGGCCGCTATTCATAGACCTTGAGACGTGCTGCCGTGGGCCAGTCGAGTTCGACGTCGCCCATGCGCCGGAAGATGTCGCCAAGCACTACCGAGGTCTTGATCAGGACTTGCTTCGCGAGTGCCGCATCCTGGTCCTGGCGATGATCACGGCGTGGCGGTGGGATCGGACCGACCAACTCCCGAACGGTCGCAAACTGGCCGCCGACTGGCTGGGCCAGATCCGGGCTGCGCGCCAGCGGTAAGGCGCAGACGCATGGCTCGCTGAGCTCAGGCTGCGTACCAGGCCAGCGGAGTGCGTGGGCTCTGGGGCTCAGCGCCTCTCGGGGGGCGCCACGTATCGATTGTTGAGCCTCGCGCGGCAGGACTATGCTCGCCGTGCCGCCGGGCCGCAGCCGGCCGGAACCGTCAGTCGGCTCCCGGTGACGCGAAGTTCTGGAGGCGTCACATGTCACGAATTCGACTGCTGGCGGGATTCGTCGCAACCTTCGTCGTGGCCATGATCATTGGGGCGCAGCTGGTCGCTGCGGCGCCAATCAAGCAGAACGAAGTCAACGGGGTCGTCGTCCAAGGCGGAATCCACGCGATCATCATCATCGATGGCTATGGGGTGAACGGTCAGCCCGGCGACGCGAAGCTCTCCATGTCATTCCACGGACTTACTGCGAGCAGAGAATCATCAGCTGGTTGGAAGCGTCCGGCCGTGCGGCCAGGTCACCGAGCAGCAGCCCGTCCTTGGCGTCGTCGTGCAGGGCGGGATCACGGATCCCTTCATGCAAGTCACTCTCGCGGGCATGGGCCAGCAGATCACCGCGGTGAAGTCGTTCAGGCTGTACAAGTTTGGCGCCGGCACTTCAACGGGCACGAGGGTGCAGCTCGCGTGTACGAAGGCCACGGCCTGGACCTTGTGAATGCGGCAACCGCTGGGCAGATCACACACCGGTCGGAGCGACCGGGCGATGAATTCGCGATTCGGGCAGTGGTCGCCGATGCCTTCAGCGATCACGAGATCGTTCCCACGCTCGTCTCTCGGCTGCGCGAGTCGCCTGACTGGATCGACGGCCTGTCGTTCGTGGCCGAAACCGAGGGCGAGATCGTCGCCCACATCCTGTTCACGCGTTCGCTGCTCGATGCGCCACGACGTCTCGTCGACGTCCTCGTGCTCAGCCCTGTCAGTGTCGCCACGGCGTTTCAGAACCGCGGCATCGGCTCCGCGCTCATCCGCCACGGGCTCAGTGAGCTCGACCAACGGCCCGAGCCGCTCGTCTTCCTGGAGGGTTCGCCGACCTACTACGCGCGTTTCGGCTTCGTTGCCGCCGGCAATCTCGGATTCAGGCGGCCTTCGCTCCGCATTCCTGAGCCTGCTTTCCAGGTCCTCAAGCTGCGCAATTGCCAGCCGTGGATGACCGGAACGCTGGTTTACTCGCGCGTCTTCTGGGATCTCGACTGCGTGGGGCTACGCCAATCAGACGCTAATTGAAGCGTTTCCAGTGGCCCTCGGTCACCATTTCAACCTTGCCGTCGACCACCTTGATCGCCGTCTCGTCGTCGATCGCATAAGCCGGAACCTGAACCTCTGCCGCCCATTTCTCCGCGGCAGCCATCGTGTTTTCAGGCAGGTCCGGGTGATCGACGTGCGGGAAGATCGAGAAGTCGACAACGCCCAGCGTGGTGTCATCGCCCTCCTTGGGTGGCTTCCAGCCCATGAAGTCCGACCCGATCCTGGGCGTCAGCACCATGCTCCCAGCGCTGAAACCCATGTACACCGTGTCGGTCAGTGATGGAAATTGGTTCGCCAACCCCGACTCGCGCATCCAGTGGCCCAGGTACGCGGCGTCGCCGCCGCTGACCAGCAGGATGTCCGTCTCATGAACCCACTTGATCCAACGATCGTCCATCGTAGGTAGCGCGGTCAGCTCCAGCACTCCGACCGATTTCCAGCCCAGCTCGACCATCGGTTGCTGGGAATTGCCGCTGATATTGCGCCACACGCCAGCAGGACTCCCATACGGATTTCCGTAGCCCCCGGTGGGGATGAACAGAGCGTCGGACTCTTCGATCGGTTTGCCCAGCAAGCCGATCAGCGCCTCGCGGATGCTTGGGTTCTTGACCCCCGCCGACGTGAGAAGGAGCTTCATGTGGGACCTCCTACTGGTTTAGGAGCTTCCAATGCCCCTCAGAGATGACCTCCACATCGCCATCCACGACCTTGATGGCGGTTTGGTCGTCGATCACGTAGCACGGCGCGGACAAGGTGGCGGCCCATTTTTCGGCGGTGGCCATGGTGTTGTCGGGCAGGTCCGGATTATCAAGGTGCGGAAAGATGGAGAACGGCACCAGGCCCAGGGTTTCATCGGCGCCATCAGGGGTCTGCCAGTTGACGAAATCCTCCCCGATGCTGGGCGCCATGACCATGCTGCCCGCGCTCAGGCCTACGTAAAGCGTCTGTGTCAGCGACGGCAGAAGCTCCGCTAAACCCGACTGCTGCATCCAGTAGGAGAGGTACATGGGATCGCCGCCGTTCACCAGCAAGACATCCGTTTGCTGGACCAATGGAACCCAGCTGTCCTTGGGAATGCTCGGCAGCGCTGTGAGCTCCAGATTTCCGACGGACTTCCAACCCAGCTCGACCATGGGGGTCTCTGGTTCCTGTCCGCTGATGAAGGCCCATGCTCGGAGCGGGCCTTGCATTGGCTGGGCGTACGAGGCTGTTGGGATGCATAGGGCGGTGGATTCGGCTATGGGTTTGCCTAGGAGTTCGACCAGCGCGTCGTGAATGCTCGAATTCTTGATGCCAGCGGAGGTGAGTAGAAGCTTCATGCGTCTCCCTTGTCGTTACAAGGGCAACATATCGTGAATTGCTGCTGGCCCGGTCGGCGCAAGCGCCACGTGCCGAGCCAGCGCTCGCGGGCTCACCGCTGATTGGATCATTGACGGAGACCGACGAGCGGCCAATGCTCGGCAGGTGAAAACATCGCTGCGCCTTCTGGCGGCACTCGTGCTCGTGGCGGGTTGCGCAGGAGGCACGCCGCAAGCGACTCCAAGCCGAACGCTGGGGCCAGGCGAGCAGTGGGTGCCGCTTGCGAATTGGGGGCAGCTCCTGTGCGGCGGTGTTGGATATCCGTCGGGCACGGCCATCCTGCACGGTTCGCCGAGCGATCCACGGCTGGTATGGATGACCCGTGTCGGACGCGTTGAACTCGGCTGGCCAGTCGGTTACAGCGCTCGCTTCACGCCGAATCTCGAGCTGCTCGACGATGAGGGCCGCGTTGTTGGTCACGAAGGGGATTCGCTCATTGGCGGTTGTGAAACTGCCGATCCTGACGTTTGGTCTGCTGAACTCCCGTCCCATCTGCCGACGAACACTGACTTCCCGGTCACGGAGCCCATCGTTCTGCCCACGAAATAGGGGATGCCGCAAGTTGGCGGCGTTAGGCACATCTGGCTATGGCTCGTGCTATTGCCAAAAGGTGGCTGTAAGGCGTTCCATTACCGCTGTCGGGGGTTGACCGGTCACGGACCGGGCAGCGGAGGCGGACGATGAAGTCGCTAACTCGGATGCGCTCCAAGATGCGCGCCGCTCTTTTCATCAGCACCTTGGCTTTGCTGCTGATGCTGCCGACCGAGGCCGCAGCCGCCACTTCCGGTGGCTGGAGCAACTTGGGTCACGGCGTGACCTCGACCACGCCCGCCATTAACGGCAAGGTGGAGACCTTCTACAGCGTGGGCACCAAGCTGTACGTCGGTGGCGACTTTAGCAACGCCGGGGGCCTCGCCGGTGGCGACCTCATCGCGACGTGGGATGGGACCAAATGGGGCGCGCTTGGCGGCGGGCTCGGCGGCGGCGGTCGCGCGGTCTATGCAATCGCTTCAGACCCCACAACTGGCCTGGTCTTCGCCGGCGGCTCATTTCTGGACGCGGGCGGCGATGCGGCAGCAGACTCGATCGCCGTGTTCAACGGGACAACATGGGCGCACCTCGCGAACGTCGCGCCGAACGCCCCGGTCTTCGCTCTCACCGTCATCGGCCGCTACCTGTACATCGCCGGCAGCTTCTCGGAACAACATGTGACCAGTCCGTTCACTCCGGCAAACGGCATCGTCCGCTGGAACATCGACACCCACGCCCTCGAGTCGATAACGAACTTCACCGACAGCATCAGCGGTACGCCGGCGGCGATCGTGCCCGATGGATCCGGCGGCTTCTACCTTGGCGGCAACTTCACGAATGCCGACCACATCAATGACGCCGACTTCGTGGCCCACTGGACTGGCGGTCTCGCCTGGAGCGCGCTCGGAGCCACCCCGCTCAACGCTCGAGTCCGGGCGCTGTCCATGGACGGATCCAACCTCTACGTCGGGGGCGAGTTCACGGTCGCCGGCGGGGTATCGGGGGCCGACAAGGTGGCCATGTGGAACGGCAGCGGCTGGTCCGCGATCGGCGGCAGCACCTTCTTTGGCACCTCTGCCGGCGTGGTGGTCTACGGAATCTGGGCAGATCACGGCTCGGTCGTAGCCAGCGGCTACTTCAACAACGCCGGTGGCCTGGCAAAAGTCGACGGTATCGCCGTCTATAACGGCACTGCTTGGACGAACGTCGGCACGAGCGCCAGTGGCACAGATGGCCCCGTCTCACTCAACACGCAGATGCTGTGCGTGCGTGTTGTCGGGCCGCTCCTCTACCTGGGTGGTCTCGATAGCTCGATCGCCGACAACACGCTGATGGGCTACGCGGCGTCATTCCGCTTCCGACAGCCAGATGCGCAGATCGCGGCCGGCGGCAGTGCCTTTGCAGGCGACAACATCTACAACACGACGGGAAAGAAGCAGAAGAAGTCGCTCACGGTCCATCGCAGCCAGGCGGGCTCGTTTTCGATCAAGATCTTCAACGACGGTCTCGCCACAGACAGCCTGACCATCAAGGGCGCCGGCTCGAGCGGGGCCTTCGCCGTGAAGTACATCTCTGGCACAACGGACGTGACGGCACAGGTCGTGGCGGGCACGTACACGATCACCAACCTGGGCGCCGGCGCGTCCAGGACCCTGACGCTTCAGGTCACAGTGGGCAGTGGCGCCGTGGTCGGGAGCAGCAAGTCCTTCGTGGTGACGACAACTTCGACCGGAGCTGGAGCCGCGAAAGATGCGGTCAAGGCGACTGTGAAAGCGAGCTGAGCCAGGGCGACTCAGTCGTCGGGCATCGCGCGACGGTCTCCCACGGGAGCCTTCGCTTCTGGGAATGCGAGCGTGCCTGCGCCAACCCACCACTCCATGACGTCGTAAACGAGCCGACCTGCCTGGACCGATGGATCGCCGTCGCTGAGCCGCGCGGCCTCAACGGGGTCGCACGCGAATATCGAGAGGCCGCGCATGGTCGGGTCGGACTGCTCGCCGAGCGGTCCGTTGACGACGAGCAGACCCTGCCGCTTGAGGTCGGCACGGTAGGCAAGATGCTGTGCCTGGAGGACGTCGAGGTCCTCGTCAGACATCTGCGGCGCATCTGAGGGTCGCCGCAGGAGGACGACCGTGAAGATGTCGAAGGCGTCAGGGATGTTCGGATCACGTGGCATGTGCCGAGGGTAAACGGAAAGGCGGCCCCGCTGCGGAGGGGCCGCCTTTCTGGTATCTGACCGGCTCTGGGTCTCAGGGACCTCCAGCCGTCAGACTGCTTTGGTTGCCGGCTGTCAGGCCGGAAGCGGAGCCTGAACGGTCTTGGTCGCGGGGACCTTGACCTTCTCGGGCCGAGCGACCCACACCAGGCCGACACCGGCGAGGAGGAAGCCGAACCCGACTGCCGCGAACAGTCCTGCGATGCCCAGACCAAGCTGGAGCGTCGAGGCGGTGACCGCACCCACACCCAGCTGACCGATCAGCGCGAGTGGCAGTGGTGACCATGCGATGCCGCGGACGACCTGGTCGACTGGGCTCGCGAAGTTGAAGTCGGCGTAGTAGCGGCCGTCGACTGGGACCTTGGTGCCCGCAGTGGCGATGATGTTGCCGTCAGCATCCTTGACGTCTGCCGGCAGGGTGACCGTCGAGCTGAGCGTGTGCTCGCTGATGGTGGCCATCTGGTACATGTACTCGCTCGGGGTGTTGACGATCGGGTCGTTCGGGTTGAAGTCGCCCGGATTGACCGCGTAGCCCCATTCCTTGGTCAACAGGTCCATGATGCCCGCGGCCGCAGCTGCGTCACCGTGATCAAGCAGCTGGCCCTGATCGTTGTAGGCGAGTGAGACGTTCTGTGCCGTGCTGAACGCGTTCAGCGCACGAGTGCCTTCCTGCGTCTTAACGAACGCATAGCCCGCGGCCAAGAAGAACGCCAGGCTGAAGACCGAGATGATGATGCCGAGTCGAGTGAGCTTCTTTTCCATTGGAGTCCTCTCCTTCTTTCGCAGCTTTCGCAGCGGTTTGCAGCTTGCCTTGATTGGCCTGCCACAACCTTCGCCAAGAGAGGGCTCCGGACGGATGTGAAGGACTACCCGAACGAGGGGTCCGTTTAGCGGACGATGCGGGCCAACCGGCCCGTGCCGAATGGCTCTAGGGTGTCTGTTCGGCGTCCGGCGAGCGGGGCTCGAAGTCGAGCGACGCTGAGTTGATGCAGTAGCGCAGGCCGGTCGGGTTGGGACCATCCGGGAAAAGGTGGCCGAGGTGCGCGCCGCAGTTGCCGCAGACCACCTCCGTGCGCCTCATGCCGTGCGACACGTCCTCCTTCTGGACGACGTTGCCCTTGGTCAGGACGTCGTAGAAGGACGGCCAGCCGGAGCCCGACTCGAACTTCGTGCCGGAGTCGAACAGCGGCTCGTGGCACACGATGCAGCGATACGTGCCCGCATCGTGGTTGTCCCAGTACGTGCCGGTGAAAGCGCGCTCCGTCTGGGCGTTCTGGGTGACGGCGAATTGGAGAGGCGTGAGCCGCTGACGCAGCTCGTTCTGATCGACTTTGTCCATGGTTGGGATCGAGACTAGCACCGGCTCGCGGATGATCCCGCCGTGGCCCGATAGACTTCCCACCCGTGCTTTCACAGCGTCGATCAGCCGCGCCGCGTGCTGCGGCTTGGGCGCTCCTCAGCCTCGCTCTTGCTGCGCTCGTTGCCGTCTCCGGCTGCGTGTCTCTGGGCGGCCCCGGCGCCGGCGGTGGCTCGGCGCGCATCGGCTCGAGCGACGTCTTCACGTGGGACCCGGCACGGCAGAGCGATTCGGGCACGGCCAGCGTCCTGGCCCAGGTCTACGAGGGCCTGACCACGTTCGACGCGCAGAGCAACGTCCAGCCCGCGCTCGCGCGCACGTGGCAGGTCGACGACAGTGGCCAGCACATCATCTTCCAGCTCCGACCTCACCTGACCTACAGCGACGGCTCGCCCATCACCGCTCAGGACGTGGTCAACTCGTGGCTCCGACTGATCGACCCGACCAATCCATCGTCGCTTGCGAGCCTGCTGTCGGACGTCCAGGGTGCCACCGACTACCAGGCCGGCAAGATCGGCGCCGACGCGGTCGGCCTGCACGCGGACGGAGACCGAGTTGTCGTCGACCTGCGCCGCCCCGCGTCGTACTTCCTGGCCGTTACGGCCTCGCCTTCGCTGGCGGTCGTGCCGCCGTCGGAGGTCAACAGCATCTCAGCTGCGCCGCCGCAGGTCGTCTCCGGCGCGTACGTGCCCACCACGCCCAGCGACGGCCTGATTCATCTGACCGCCAATCCGCACTACTGGGCCGGAGCGGCGCCCATTTCCAACATCGACCTCGTGACCGACTACGGCACGTCGAGTGGCGTGCAGCTCTTCGATGGCGGCACGCTCGACTACACGAGCGTCGGCTCCGGCGACGCGTCATGGATCGCATACGACGCCAACCTGGGGCCGCAGCTGCGCCAGGCGAACAGCTTTGGCCTGTCGTATTACGGCTTCAACACGACCGTGGCACCGTTCGACAACGCGTCCGTGCAGGCGCGCCTTTGCAGAGGCCGTGAACTGGGATCGGATCGTGTCGCTCGGCGGTGGGACGCCGGCGACGTCGATGGTTCCGCCCGGCGTCGTGGGCCGCGACGAGACGGACCACAGCCCCAAGTACGACGTCGCCGACGCACAGGCCCTGCTCGCCGCGGCCGGATATCCGAACGGGGCCAACTTCCCGGCAGTGACGCTGGCCACCTACGGCGTCGGCTACGAGCAGACCGTCGCCCAGGAGCTGCACGACAACCTGGGTGTCACGGTCAACGTCGAGGCGCTCGACTTCGAGCACTACCTCGAGCAGGTCGGCGCGGCGACCACGCCCACGTTCTGGTCGCTGTCGTGGATCGCCGACTACCCACAGGCGCATGACTTCCTGGGCCTGCTGCTCGAGACGGGCAGCACGAGCAACACGGGCAAGTGGAGCAACGCCAACTACGACGCTCTCCTGGCGGAGGCCGCCGCGACCACCGACACCGACGAGCAGACCCAGCTCTACGGCCAGGCGCAGAACATCCTCATGCAGGAAGTGCCGGCCATCCCCGTGGCGTACGACGAGTCGTGGGCGCTCAGTCGCACAGGGCTCGACGGCGCGCTCCAATCGGGCGTTGGCCTGATCCGCTACGCCGGGCTGCAATGGGCAGCGGGGTCGGGCCAGTGAGCCGGGTCGTCTGAGCCGCACGCGTCGCGTGGCAGCCGCTTTGAGCGCGACGCTCCTCGCCGCCGTGCTGGCGCCGACGATGGTGCTCGCGTCCGGGCCTAGCTTTGGACAGCCGTCCGTGACTGCCGAGCTGGGTCGAGCCGCTGATGTTCACCTCCACGATCGACGGCAGCGACATCGCCAGCGTCGACGTGATCATCCATCAGCTCGGCAAGCCCACGTCGATCGTGGTCAGCTCCGGGATCCAGATCAACAACATCTACCAGGCGCAGGCAAACATCGATATCTCGTCGTCGGCGGGCTGTGCCTGTCTGGCCCAGGGCCAGAGCGCGCCGAACACGCACTTCGACTACCAGTTCCGGGTCACCAACAGCGACGGCGGGACGAGCTTTGGCCCAGTTGCCCAGTCCGTCGTCGAGGACACGCGCTTCGAGTGGCAGACGCTGACCAAGGGCGATGTCGTCATCCACTGGTATTCCGGCGACCAGGCCTTTGCCAATTCAGCAGCCGACTCGGCCAACGCGGCGATCGACAAGGCGTCGCAGGCCCTTGGCGTCACGATCGACCAGCCCTTCGACATGTTCGTGTACGACACGGAGGAGGCCATGCGCAGCGCGGTCAACCCCGGCCGCGAGAACGTCCAGGCGGAGGCCCATCCGGACATCGACACGATCTTTGCGTGGCTGCCCAGCAACCAGCCGGCCGATCCATACAACCAGACCGTCATCGCCCACGAGCTGACCCATCTCGTCTTCCATCACGCGGTCGACAACCCGTATCACGGCGTGCCGCGCTGGCTTGACGAGGGCGTCGCGGTCTACGAATCAGAGGGCTACACGACCCAGTGGCAGAGCTATGTGAACGTAGCCGTGGGAAACAAGGCACTGATCCCGCTCGACGGCCTGGCCGGCCTCTTCCCGTCCGTGACGAGCGAGTTCTACCTCGCATATGGCGAGTCGGTCGCGGCGGTCGACTACTTCGTCAGAACATACGGCGAGCCCAAGCTGTGGGAGCTGGTCAACAGCTATGCCGCCGGCGTCTCTGACGACGAGGCGTTCACGGCCGCGACCGGATCTGACGTCGCGGCATTCAACGCCGCCTGGTTCTCGTCCTACAACCTGACGCCGCCGGCTCCGGCTGGGCCGCAACAAGGTGCGCCCGGGCCGGTCCCGTCCGACTGGACGAGCACCGGAGGTGCGCCGGCGACCCTGTCGCCACAGACCGGCCCAACTGAGACGCCTCCGCCCAGCGGAGCGCCGCGCGAGACCGCGCGGCCGGTAAGCTCGGGCGGGGCTACCGAGCCTGGCGTTCCACGTCTGGACCGTTCGGCGGCGGAGACAGCAGCGGCGGCGGTGGCGGCACCGACATGGTCCAGATCCTGCTTGCTGTTCGGCCTGGTCGCGGGGCTTGATCGTTGCCACGATCGCGGTGGGGATCGCGCTGCGCAGCAGATCTGCCGGGCCGCCGGGCCCCAGCTCGTTTTGAGCGCCGTGGCAGGAGCGCCGGTTGATTTCCGGATCGGAGATCGGATCACCCTGGCCAAAGCGCATCCGTGCGGGAGCACCGGTTGGCAGGTCGTTCGTATCGGAGCTGATATCGGGCTCGTGTGTGAAGGCTGTCAGCATCGCGTGCTGATCGAACGCCGTCAGCTGGAACGCCGCCTCAAGGGCTTCGTCGAGCGGGGGAGCGCCGAATGACCGTCGCCGTGCCACAGGAATCGGCGATCGCGGTTCTGCGCAACCGCAAGTTCCTGTCGCTCTGGATTGCCCAGGTCGTGACCCAGGTCGGCGGCAACATGGTCCTCTTCGGGCTGACCGTCGAGGTCTTCCAGCTGACCGGCAAGTCGACCAGCGTCAGCCTGCTCATCCTGAGCTTCCTCGTGCCCGCGGTCATCTTCGGCGCCATCGCCGGCGTATACGTCGACCGGCTCGACAGACGGCTCATCCTCGTCGTCGCCAACGCCGCACGCGGCGCCCTGTTCCTGCTGCTGCTCGTTGTGCCCCAGGAGCTGTGGATCATCTGCGTGATCACGGCCGTCATCTCGACGCTGTCCACGTTCTTCGGTCCGGCAGAGATCGCGATGATCCCCGACGTCGTGCCGCGCCACCAGCTGCTGCCGGCCAACTCGCTACACATCGTCACTCTCCAGGCGGCGTTCTTCATTGGCTTTGCCCTGCTCGGTCCACTCGTCGTCAAGATCTCGAACGAGCAGGTGCTGCTCGTGCTCGTCGCGGCGAGCTACTTCATCGGCGCGCTGCTGTGCTGGACGTTGCCCAGTCACAACCCGCGCATCGGCGGACGAAATCCCAGTGAGGCACTTGGGCGAGGCGGGTGGCGCCGTCAGGACGACGTTCAATCAGCTCGCGGACGGCGTGCATTTCATCCTCGACAACCGGACCGTCTTCTGGCCCCTGACATATCTCGCGCTGACGGCGTCGCTCATCGGCGTGCTCGGCGTGCTCGGCCCGGGCTTCGCGACCCAGGTTCTGGGCTTGTCGGAGACGGACTTCGTTGTCGTCGTGTTGCCGCTGGGCGTGGGCCTGATCTTTGGCATCCTCGTGCTCAACGTCTACGGCAAGCACTTCTCGCGCCGAAACGGCATCAACTTCGGCCTGGTCATGCTCGGGATCACCCTGCTGGCACTGTCGCTCGTCCAGCCGATCGTGAATCGCGTGCAGCTCGCGGTCTCGCTCCTGTCGATCGTGATCGCAGTCGCGTTCGCCGCCGGCATTGCCTACTCGTTCGTGGCCGTTCCGGCGCAGACACAGCTCTCGGAAGAGCTGCCGGCAGATGTCCGCGGCCGCGTCTTCGGCGTGCTCAACATGCTCGTCAGCATCGCCAGCTTCCTGCCCATCATCATCGTCGGGCCGATTGCCGACTCGGTCGGCACGTCGTGGGTCGTAGCGGGCTCAGCCATCGTCGTCCTGCTCGTTGCGGTGGGCTCGATCCGGCGCGGCAGACCGACGAATGAAGCGCTGTTAATGGGCGGCCTGGTCGACGCCATCGACCCCGTCGCATTGACCGGCCGGTCACTAACTGTGCCGATGGCCGTCACCTACCTCGATGACGGCAAGGGCAGGCCCTCTGTCAGCCTGATCTCACCGGTCGTGCCCGGCCAGCCCGGACCGGCCGACGACGACGTGGCCTGATGAGCAGGGCAGCGATCGTCTTTACCGGCGGCACGATCTCGACCCGACCGGATGCCGCCGCCGGAGGCAACGTGCCCGTGCTCGATGGGGCCGCGATCCTCGCGCTCGCGCCGGACGTTGCGCGGCTTGCCGACGTCGAGGTGATCGATTGGGGCCTCGTGCCCGCGTCGCACCTGAACTTTGGCCAGATGCTGTCCATCGCGCGCGTGCTCGAAGAACAGCTGCGGCGGCCTGACATTGACGGCGTGGTGGTTGTCCAGGGCACCGATTCGATCGAGGAGACCTCCTTCGCGTACGACCTGCTGCTCGCGACCGACAAACCCATCGTGGTGACCGGTGCGATGCGCGATTCGACCGCGCCCGATTTCGACGGACCGCGCAACCTGGCCGACGCAGTGCGCGTTGCCGTTTCCCCGCAGATGCGCGGCAACGGCGCGCTGGTCGTGCTCAACGGACTCGTGGTTCCTGCCGACGTCGTGGTCAAGCGCCACTCCACCGCGATGGACACGTTCCAGCCGCGCGAAGGCGAGCCGCTGGCGCGCGTCGTTGATGGCGTGATCCAGATGGTGGCGGCGCGCCGTCCGCGGCGGCTTCTGCCGTCTGTTCCGGCCACGGCCGTTGAGGATGTCTATCTCGTATATGCCGCCGCGGGCACGGACGGCGCGCTCATCCGCGGACTCGCGCCGCTGCACCCGCGCGGCCTGGTCGTGGCCGCGACCGGCTCGGGCAACACGCATCCGGACATGCTTGCCGCAGCGATGGAGCTTGCGGCTGACGGGACGACGGTCGTGCTCACGACGCGCTGCGCGACCGGCACCGTCGAACCGATCTACGCCTTTCCCGGCGGTGGCGCCACGTGGCAGCGCGGCGGGGCGATCCTGTCGCGCTACGACGGGCCCAAGTCGCGCGTGGCTCTGGCGCTGGGCCTCGCGGCGGGGCTTGGATCGGGCGCAGCTGACCGGGTTGATCGGGGAGGGGTAGGCCCCGCGTGGAAGCGACGACTCGCGCGGACATGATCATCACCGGTCGCGTCGCGACGCTGGCCGGTGACTCAGGCTGGGGCTGGCAAACCGGCGTCGCCATTGGTGGCGGGAGGGTGCTCGGGGTCGGACCCGAGTCGGAGCTTGAGGCGCTGGCTACGTCCGCGACGAAACGGTGGCGACTCGGCGAGGAGCACGTCGTGCTGCCGGGCATCACGGACGCGCACCTGCATCTCATGGCGCTCGTCCTGGCTGAGACGCAGATCGACCTGACCGGGCTCAACCTGGACGCGGCGCTGGCGGCCGTCGCCGCCGCGCACAACGAGCGCGCGGCGAGTGGCGATGACGATGGCTGGCTGCTGGGCCACGGCTGGTCGATGCACGACCTGGGCGGTTGGCCGGATGCGGACATGCTCCAGCGCGTGGCGCCGGGGCGGCCGGTCGCGCTATATGCCCACGATCACCACTCGCGCTGGGTGAGTCGAGCGGCGATTCGCCGGGCTGACATCGACGGCCTGCGCGGCGCTGCCGCCGGCCCTCTCGTTCGACGCGACGAGCGCGGACAGCCAACCGGGATCCTGCACGAAGGCGGCGCCGCGTTGGTGGACGTGCTCATTCCGGACCCGCCGCGCGACGTACTCATCGCCGGGCTGGCGTCTGTCGCGCGGCGACTCGCGTCGCTGGGCGTGACCGGCTGTCACGACCCGGGCGAGCTCAACGACGACACCTTGATGAAGCGTGGGCCGCTCATCTACCGCGACCTGGCAGCGGAGGGCAAGCTGCCGCTGCGCGTGCACGGTTCGATCCGCTCGCCGCAATTGGGCCGTGCACTCGACATGGGCTGGCGCAGCGGCGAGTTCGTCGGCCGCTACACGAGTGGTTGGCTGAAGCTGTTCGCCGACGGCGCGCTCGGCTCGCGCAGCGCTGCGTTGCTCGAGCCGTACCTGGACCAGGACGAGAACCCGCCCACCGGCGGTCCGCGCGGCATGGTCATCACTGACGCGGACGAGCTGCGCGATCTGCTCACGCTCGCGGCCGGCGGCGGTATCACCGGTCAGGTCCATGCGATCGGCGACGCGGCCGTGCGCAGCGCGCTCGACGTGTTTGAGACGCTGCCGGAGGTAGGCGGGCCGCTCACCCGCCGGATCGAGCACGCTCAGCTCGTTGACCCTGACGATCAGCCGCGCTTCGGTCGGCTCAACGTGGCTGCCTCAGTTCAGCCGGTTCATCTGCGCAGCGACGCGGTCCAGGAGCGAGCCGCGTGGGGGGTGCGTGCTGAGGAGACGTTTCCGCTGCGCGCCCTGCTCGCGGGCGGCGCGCTCATCCCGTTCGGGACGGATGCGCCCGTGGAGCCGCCCGATCCGTGGCCAGGCATTGCCGTGGCCGTCGCCCGGCGCGACCCATTGGACCCGGAAGCCGCGCCGGTCGGCGTCGATCACGCGATCAGCCTCGAGCGCGCCATCCGCGCAGCGTGTCTGGATCCAGCGTTGGTTGCCGGCAAGCGGGATCTCGGGCGCTTGCTCCCGGGTTACGTGGCGGACCTGGTCGTCGTGCCGTCGGAGGCTTTCTTACAGCCGTTTGACGCGCGCGCCGTGGCTCAGATCCGCCCCGTCGCTACCTTTATCGATGGCGAGGAAGTGTTCCGATCAGACGGACTTGAGAACCTCGTCGACACCGGCGGCGCTCCACGCGGGTAGCGTCTCCGTGCGCAGGTTGCCCTGCGCGCCGAGCTTGGCGAGGAATGCAAGGGCCGCCTCTTCGCTGGGCATCTCAACGACGGAAACGATGTCGTAGCGGCCCATCGTCCACCAGATATCCATCTTGCCGCCAAGCGCGGCGACCGACGCCTGCGCGGCAGCGGCGCGAGCGGTCGTGTCCTTGACGTTCTTGATGCCCTCGTCGGTCCACTTGCCCAGAACCACGAACTTCTGCACTTGACTCACCCTCTCTATCGCTTCGAAGTGGATCGCGAGCCTAGTCCGCCTACAGGGCGCCTACAAGGGTCGGTCGGCCAACCGTTCCGGCGGGCTAACCGGCGGGTCGCCCAGCCTAGTGCAGGAGATTGGCGATCGCGACGATCGCCAGGATCCCGGTCAGCACCGAGTTGGCGATCGTGGCGAACACGAGCGCCCTGGTCATGAGCTTGCTCGTGCGCCGGTCGAGCTCCGCGGCCATGTCGCGTGTACGACCACTGGATCCGCTCGCCCTCGTGGCGAAGGGCATCGATCAGCTCGCTTCGGCGCATGTCAACAATCGACGAGTTTGATTGGCATCACACGACTCCGATCAGCTTGTGGACCGAGCCAAGACGAGTTCAGTCATGGGTCCGCGCTGATTCTGGACGAGCGATCTTCGGCCAGCGCGTAGGCACGGTTATGGCCGCGTAGCAGCGCCAAAAGTGATGCTCGCATTGCTACGTATGGTTCGTGGTTCCCGGCAGCCCTAGTAGGTCCCCGGATCGGGTAGACACAGAACGGTCACGACCGACTCCCTGGGATGCGCGCGTATCTGCCGCGAGGCCATCCAGGTACCAGCCGGTACCAGCGGCCGTGATGGTCAAACTGGATAGGTAGCTGCGCGTGTCCGTGTCGATCGATCCGTCAACGGCATACGTGAAGTACGCCCCGCCTCCGACCGCGTGGTAGTTCGCCGCGCACGCAAGCGTCGCGGCGATGTTGTTGGCGTCGACTGGCGCGGTCTTCGTCGTGTAGGGAGTGTCGAGCTGCGTGGTAGGAACGCACAGGACCCTGACCAGCATGTGATACGACGTGACACTGTCGTTTCGCCCCGCCGCTGTCCAAGACGAGCTGGTTTCCGGATAGGAAGCAGTCAGGTAACCGACCAGGCTCGCGCTGGGATTGTGGCCCTCCAGGTGCCACACACCACCTCCGGCCACGACCGATTGGCCGGGCTTGCACGAGACCGTCGCGTTGCCAGCTTCGCTGTCCGTCGACGATTACTTCCCTCGTCTTCACGGTGTAAGCGCCGACCGCTGATTGGGGAAGGCACTGCGCCGTCACCCTCAATACCCAGGTGTTGGTGTGGTTGAAGTTTCTGCCCGACGCGTACCAGCCGGTGGCGGACTTCGTTGGCGCGGAGCTCTCCAGGTAGGCGCCGTGCCAACCGGCCGGGGTGCTCGAGTTGGGAGCGTGCCAGTAGGCTCCGCCGCTGACGACCACGTAGCCAGTCGGACATTTCGCGGTCGCTGCCCCAGCTTCGTCGTTAGGCGGCACCGACACGTCCTTGGTGACCGTCGCGTAGCCCGAGTTGTTGAGCGCGGCGCTGGCAACGCCAAAGTTGGCGGCCAACATCAGGTCCGCGCCCACCGTCGCCAACGCGAAACGGGACAAAAACGGCTGACGGATGTGCATTGGTAACTCCCGCGTTGGCTAAGCATCCAGGTCGATGGCGACGGTCGCCTTTTCGGTCGTCGTGGGCTCCCGCATTGCAGCCATACTGATCGTAGGCGGTCTGCCGATCGCCATGACCGTGAGGTCGCTGGTTAAATGAAGACTGACGCGCTGATCTGGCGGTTCTTCGGGGGTGTGATGGCGGCGATGCTGATCGCCTCGTGCGCCGGCACCGATGCACCCGTCCAGCCAACCGCCGGTGCGCCTTCATCGAACGCGTCTTCGGCCGCCGTGCCGACAGCAGCCGCGACCTTGAAACCGACACCTTCAGCCACCGTCGCGCCAAGCGTGTCCGTTTCCACAGCCACGCCCGCTCCTCCGTCACCGACAGTGGTCAAACCGGCGCTGACAGGATCGATCGCATTCATGCGTGACGATGCACAGGGCTCCCCACAGACCTGGGTCGCATGTGCCGACCTGACGCAGCAGAAGCAACTGACCGCCATCCCAGGGCATACCAGCGGTTGGCCGGTCTGGTCACCGGATGGGTCGCGGATCGCGATCGACACCGACCGTGAAGATCCGGACACAACTGATGCGACCTCGATAAACGACGTATTCACGATGGCCAGGGATGGGAGCGACGTTCGGAAGCTCACCGACTCGGTCGGCCTGAGCGGCGATCCTGGGTGGTCGCCTGATGGCAAGCTCATCGCGTTCGAAGCTGACCGCGGCAGTCCGGCCAAGCAGGGCATCTATGTAGCAAGCGCTTCAGACGGCAGCGGACTCCGCCGCATCACGACGCTTCCGTCAGGGTTTTCGGCGGACGTGGCGCCACGCTTCTCACCGAACGGGAAGCAGATCGTCTTCACGCGCGAGGCGAGCGATTCTGTGTCCACGCTCTTCGTCGTCAACGTGGACGGCTCAGACCTTCGATCTATCTCGCCGTTTGATCTCCATCCCGGCGACGCCACCTGGTCACCCGACGGCACTCAAATTTCCTTCGAAGCCGACCTGACGCACGGGGATCTGGCCGGTCCCTGGATCGTGGGTGCGGACGGGAATGGCGTGCGGAGCCTGACTGATCCTCAGGACACGTCCGTGAATTGGGCCGGTTTCTCCGATCCCGTCTGGAGTCCCGACGGCCTCCTGATCATGATGCTCGAAGGCATCCACGAACACGACGGAACTCCGATAAGCAGCGGACTCGCAACGATCCACCCCGATGGCACCGGACTGACCTACGTCACCGACGGGATGGGTGCGGAACATCAGCCGGACTGGAGTGCGTCCAGCTGCGCAGGCTGAAACGGCTGCAGCGCATGACAGGCGATTGCCCGGATTCAGCAGCCCGGAGGCCGCCGTTCTTCTCGCTTTGGGAGATGATCGAGGGAGAAACAACGTCGACTATTCCTTAGGTCCGCGTCCTGTTCGGGCAGACGGGATGCGGGCACCTCGATCGGATCCGTTGGCCGCCAGAGCGCACACTGGGTCGCCGCAATTCTGTAGCGCCCAAGGGCCAAGGAGCGCCGTAGTTGCTACAGAGATCCGAGCCTGGGGACCTCGACGATGACGACGTCTACCACGAGACCTCGGCGAGATACCGTAGGTCACGCTCAAAGGAGCGGCCCTCGCCATGCGGCGAAGGCCGTTTTATCGTCTGAACGTTATCGGGTCTACTGGAACTTCCGACCGACGAGCGGGCGCTATGCCTGAGGCGCCGCCGGCATGACTACATACATGGGGAAGCCCGGCGTGCAACGTGTCCAGAGGGCGTCGCCTCGGCCGCTGCCCGTCTCACTGATCTTGGTGATCTGGATGTTGCCTGACAAGTCGGCACCGATCTGAAGGTTGACCGTGCCGCCGCCGTCGCTGCCGCCGCGAGGGACGTCGATCCAGTCCGAGACGATCGTGAGGTCCGACTGGATCTCACCACGACCGACATTGTTCCATTGTCGGCCGAGTGCGCTCGGCGGTGTCGTCACGTGACGACATCCCGTTCCACCAGACCACGTTTCCGAGTTGTCGCACGTAATAGACGCCACCATCGTCACCGGCCCAGGCACCGGTCAGGTTAATGTTCTTCGGGTCGAACTTAAGCGGAGCAGGAACGCAGACCCCACCCACGGTCGGCGCTGTCGAGACGGCCGCAGTCGGAGCGGCCGTTGACGAAGTTGCTCCGCATACCCAAGAGGCCGAGGATGCACGCGGTCAGGAGCGCAATCGATCGCCATTTCCCAGCAATCATTGGGCGATCCTCCTCAGGGCCGCGATCGGGTGTCGCGGAGACTCATGCGGCGGACCGTATCAGGCAGTTATCGCGGTCTAACTGGCGAGTTGCGAGAGATCCCGGCCCAGTCCGGCACTCTCGTTGAAACGATCCAGCGCGTGGTCGTCCCGACGCCGGCCGTCCTCGGCGAATGCCGCGCCCTCGCTGGAGCGGCCCGCTAGCCGGTCGTCGATCGCATCCACGAGGAAGGTCGCGTGCGTGTCGGCGTTGTCCATCCCCAGGACGCATGCATCGGCCGGCTCAGAAGCCCACCGTTTGTCCGCTGTTCTGCTCGTCCAGCCAGAGCTTCAGTGGGGCGAAGTACTCGAGCAAGGCGGTGGCGTCCATCTCCCGCTCGCCGGTCAGCGCGAAGAGCGCGTCCGGCCACGGCTTGCTTCGGCCCATCGCGAGCATGTCGCCCAGCTTCCTTCCTGCGGCCGTGTCGCCATGGACGGAATATCGATGAAGCGGCCCGGTGAAGCCTGACCCGCGAGCGAAGGCGCGGTGGAACTGGAACTGCAGGATCACGGCGATGAAATAGGGCACGCTAGGAACGTTGGCGGCTAGGTGGTACTTCGCAGCCGGGTCGAAGTCGGATTCGCTGCGGGGCACCGGCGGCGCGATGCCCTGGTACGTCCGCGCGAGGTCCCACCATGCGGCGTTGTAGTCCTCCGGCGTGATCTCGCCGGAGAAGACCTTCCAGCGCCACTTGTCCGCGATCAGGCCAAACGCCAGGTAGGGCACCCTGTCGAGTGCCGTGCGCAGCAGCAGCGGCACGTCTTGGCCGTCCGCGGGCTCCTCGTCGAGGATGCCTGCGTCGACCAGGTAGCGGGGCGTCATCGAGAGCGTGATGGCTTCACCGATCGCTTCGTGAAATCCGTCGTTGGCGCCGTCGCGGTAGAGGAAGGGCTGGTTGCGATATGCGCGGAAGTAGACGTTGTGGCCGAGCTCGTGGTGGATGGTCATGAAGTCCTCGCCGGTGATATCGATGCACATCGAGATGCGCAGATCCTCATCGGCGTCGATGTCCCATGCGCCGGGGTGGCACATCACCTCGCGATCGACCGGTTTCGTGAAGAGCGAGCGGTCCCAGAAGGTCGCCGGCAGCGGATCGAAGCCGAGGGACGTGAAGAAGCGTTCGCCGAAGCGGACCATTGCGACCTGGTCAACACCCATGGCTCGCAATCGCGACGTGAGGTCCACGCCACCGGAGCCACCCTCGACCGCCAGCAGCGGATAGACGTTCCCCCAATCACTGCTCCACATGTTGCCCAGCAAGTGTGCCGGGATCAGGCCGTGGGCCTCCGCGGTGCGCCGTCCATAGGCCCGCTCGAGCCCGGCGCGTGTGTAGGCGTGCAGCGCGTCGTACAGCGGCTTGACCTGCAGCCATAGGCGGTCCACCTCGGCGGCAAAGTGGTCGGGCTCCATGTCATAGCCCGACCGCCATAGCGCGCCCAGGTCGGCAAATCCGAGGTCGCGTGCGCCCTGGTTGGCCAGCGTCACATACCGCGCAAATGGCTCCCGCATGGGCGGGGTGATCGTGCGCCAGCCACGCCATGCGTCCAGCAACGCATCGGGATCGCGGCTCTCGGCCATGACCCGCGACAACTCGCCGAGATCCTTGCCGTCGTGCCGGCCTTTGCCGTAGACGCCCTCGAGCGCGGCCACGGTGCGCGTCAGCTCGACTTGCGCAGCGGAGGCGCGCGGGACCGGCAGCCGAACGGAGACCTTGATCAGGTCGAGTTGGCGCGCCAGGTCTGCGGGCAGGACGGTCGGGTCGAATCGTGCCGCCTCTGCGGCAAGCTCCATGACTGAGGCGTTCTTCTCGCGTTGCCGGTCGGCGGCCAGCTCCTCGGTGTCGGCGGTGATGAACGTGGCCTGGACCCAGGCGGCGCGATCGGCTTTGACCGATAGGTCGAGCATGCGAGCGTTCGCACGAGCCAGGAAGGACTCTGCATCGGCTACGGGTTCGGCGGTCATCTCCAGGTGGACGCTAGCGGACCAGCTTGCACAGGGTCAATCGCTCGATCCTCGTCCTGCGCCGGCCCGGGGCCCTCGACGAGGCCAGGCTTGCCGGTGCCCTGGTTGGTTGCCGTGCCCAGCAGGGCAAGGGCCAGGGCCGTTGCGAGGAGCGCCCCCACGGCGAGCACATTCATTACGACGGCGAGGCCGAATGCGGCGGCCAGGATCGGGACGAGGAGCACCCCGAGTGTTTCCGCCGCAACGCCCGTGGTCACCAGCAGCCCGCTGAACCGGCCCCGATAGGCGTCCGGGACGACCCATTGGAAGATCGTTGTCCGCATGATGTCCATGACAAGGTTGCCGATCGACACGAGCGTGATCGCGACGAAGGCCATGGCAAGATCGGAGGCGATCCCGAGGAGGACCAGGGATGCGCTGAAGGTCCCGACCGCGACGACAATGACGGGACGAAGCCGTCGGCGGAGGACGACGACGCCCGCGATCAGGGACCCAATCACGCCGCCAAGCCCGATTGCCGCCGTCAGGTATCCGGTTGCAGCTTCGCCGCCGCGGAAGATGTCGATCGCGAGGACGACGGCAAGGATGTCGAGGGCCCCGAACGCGATCCCGGTCACGCCTTCCTGGACGATCAAGCCTGTCACGGCGGGCAGGTTGACGACGTCGCGCACGCGTGCGCCGTGCCGAGTGCCCGGTTCGACGGAAGTCAGCGTCGCGAGCGCAATCGGTCTGGCCCGTGCAGGAGGGATGGACAGAAGTATGACCGCGATGAGCGCGAACGTGGCTGCATTCAACGCAAAGGCGACCTCCACGCTCGCCACCCCGATGATGACCCCCGCGAGCGCAGGCCCGACGAACAGGGCGGCCATGTCGAGTGTCGCCCAGGCGCTGTTGGCCGGGCCGTACTCCGATTCGTCGCGGACGAGACTGGGGATCAAGGCCCGGATCGCAGGGTGGAAGAACGGCGAGAACGATCCAGCCACGAACGCGGTCGCACCGATGGCGACGACGGATCCTCCGGTGACGACGAGCGCCGCCAGAACGAGCATGCAGATGCCACGCCCGATGTCGGACATCAGGAGGACGTATCGCCGGTCGAAACGATCCGCTACGACACCGGCCGGGATCGACAGCAGGAGATAGGGCACGAGGCGGATCGCGCCGACGACCGCAAGCACCGTGGCGTCATGACTCTCGCGAAAGACGAGCACGAGGAGTGCGACCAGGTACATGTGGTTGCCGATCGACGAGATGAACTCGCCGAGCAGCAGGCGCGACAGCGGCCCGTTTCCGAGCAGCCGTCGATAGGTCGCCACCACGCTCACGCCACCCTCCCTCGCCTGTTCGCGATCCTAGCGTGCGCGGTGCTCCAGGGGACGCGCAGAGACGCCAACGACCCTGCGCTAGAATGCCGCAGCGACGCGACGGAACTCGCGGCGCACCTCCGGGCGGCTAGCTCAGCTGGTTAGAGCACTTGCTTGACATGCGCCTTGCCGAATGCGACGTAGTCCACTCACAATCCAACGGCCTCCGCCATGCGGCGAAGGCCGTTTTATCGTCTGAACATTATCGGCTCTGGGCCACGTTCGGCTGGAAGCCGGCGAGTTGACTCGCGCCTATCAGGACAAATACCGACGAATTTAGAGGCGGGACCGAGGAATCTGGAGGCGGGGGGAGGAAGGCTCGTTCGGCAGCATTACGGCGCGGGAAGGTCGGACGCGTAGCCTGCTTGCAGTAGCTCAACGTCACCGTTCACCACGGCTGCAATGACGCGATCAAAGGACGCGCTGCGGCCGGGTGCACTCTTCGGTACGGCACCGTCGATGTAGCAGAGCAGCGCGATGGTTGTATCGGGGAGCGACTCCCATCGATTAGTCGACTCGAGAGGGAACCGTGTGCGCAGCGATCCGAGCGTGGTCTCGAAGGCCGTCACCACGGTTCCATTCCAGTAGGCAGCAGCCGGTTCGCAGACAGTATCGGACGACACGGATTGGCCGGACGACGTTTGTGTTGGAGACACCGGGATCGAATGAGCAGCAAGCGCCGTGGCTGGAGCAAGCGATGTCACGGGTGGTACGGCAGTCGGCGTTGGCACCGCTAGATTCGATGCTGAGCACCCGAGAGCCAGAACTGTGAGCAAGACAGGGCACGTGCTACGCAAGAGCCTCAAGCTGTTAGCCTCCAGATCCAACCTGATCGCTCGGCATCTCAGGCTTCATACGTCCTCGATAGCCGGCGGCATCGAAGATGACCGTCTTTGGATCCAGGACGAAAACACGCAATATGTCCCGCGTAGGCTCCCCCGGCTGCGACGGAGTAACGAAACTACCTAGGTATAAACATACCGTCAGGTGGTCAGCGTCCGGGAAGTCACGCAGCCTAGACCTGATCCCGATGATGCCGTCCCCGGCGAGACGTTGCTCCTGCCAAGTCGCGATCTCGCTTGGTGTCGCACCCTCCGCTCTGAATACCGTCATGTCCGTGCCGTACTCACCAGCCGTCCCATTGAGTGCATCGATGCAAGCTGCGACGTCGGGTGCCGCGCCTGCGGCATGCACGCTGCTCGCGATGAAGTAGATCGAGAGCACCGAAACCAGTCCAACGGCGGCAGCGATTCGGACAAAGTTTCGCAATTCCAGTCGCCTCATGGTTGGGTCCCTAACTGCACGTGCCGTAAGGCTCGCCGGCCTTGAATGAGGTATCGCTGAGCCATCGTCCGCACATGTAGGCACTATCGACGTTCTTGCCGTCTTGGCCGCTCCAGCCTTCCCAGGACCCTTCATTGCGCTGGTAGGCGAGATCACTCATTGTGAAGGTGACCTGGCCTGTCGGAGCGTAACTCTCCAGAAGTGCGACAAGGTTGTAACCGGTGTTAGCTCCGACGGCCGGTCCGACTACAGTGCTGTCAACCCAGTAGTTGTACACACTTGAGGTTCGCTTCACCTTGAAATAGTGCGAGACGCCTTCCGTCACCCCCGGCTGGTAGTCAAGCAGGGACCAAGTACCGCTTGTGTTGGTCCAACCCTCGAACCAGTACACGTAACTGTCGGCGCACTGGTGCCCGGTTCCAAGTTCAAATACACCCCCACCATTCAGGTAGAAGTACATCGTCTGGTAGACGGGCGTTCCGGCGATCGGTCCTGAGCATCCATCGGAGGGTATGCCCGACACATCCTTGTCTTGACGGTATTCGCGCACTGCCGTGTAAGAGTTGTAGGAGCTCTCGATGGCGGACGAGAAGTAGTGGAAAACAACGGCTTTGACCGGGATCGAGTTGGTGAGCAGCAAGCCCACTGCCAACGCCACCACCCAAACGGTCTTCACGGGAGGGAAGCCAATGAACTTTGCCTCGTATCTTTCCAAATGAACTCCAGATCGACCGTAGCCCTTGAGTCGCTCTCGACGGAAGTGCCGAAGGTCCCGATCTCGAAAGATGTGCGTTGAGCGGGCAACTGCTCCAGTGAAAATGCGTTTCCAGGCACGTCCAGGGAGGGCCCTTAGAGAGGGCGCCAAACTGGCGTACGGGTGGGCGCGGAAGTGTCCGTCTTGGCCAGCGGACGTTGATTACCTATTGAGCCCTTTGGATGCTTCTCGGGACTCGTCAGTGATTGCCGAGCGATCGGTTACCATTGGCCCCTTCGAAGGGCGGCTAGCTCAGCTGGTTAGAGCACTTGCTTGACATGCAAGAGGTCACTGGTTCGAGTCCAGTGTCGCCCACCAACCCCGCCTCTCCGCACGCGGCGACGATGCCGCGACGGCTGTCTCACGTCGATGCCGCACCCGGATATCACGAGACAAGATGAGCGACACGGCCGCCAACCTGTCGACCGACCGGCGTGAGTCGTGGGCCGATCTGCCCGCCGGCGCCCGGGCGTTCCGTGTCGCCCACGCAGTCTTTGGCGTGGTCAATCTGGCCGGTTTGGGTTACGTCTGGCTGTCCGCAGTAAGACGTTCACGCGACCGCTGGCTTACCGCTTCCGTGGCGCTTCTGGCGGCCGAAGGCGTTGCCCTGGTTATCGGTCGCGGGAACTGTCCGTTAGGTCCGTTTCAGCGCAGCCTGGGCGATCCAGTGCCCATGTTCGAGCTCGTTCTACCGCCTAAGGCCGCGAAGGCGGCAGTTCCCATCCTGACGGTTGTGACTCTCGCCGGGTTCGTGGCAATCCTGCTACGCCAGCCCAAGCCCACCAAGCACTACGTCCCGAAGGTGTAGTCGTAGTTGAACGCGCACGCGTTCGAATTACGCGACTCCGCGCCGCGGTGCAGCTGATAGCCGCCATAGGTGATCCACATGCGGCCCGCCTCGACGGTCGTGCTGCCTGACTCGTACCAGATGATCATGGCGCGCGCATACCAAGCGGTCGTGTCGGGGATCGTCGAGTTGACCGGAATGGTCCGCGTGTGCGCCTTCAGATTGGCGGTTGGCACTGAAACCGTAGCCACGTCCTTGTACCACGGGCTCTTGTAGATAAGCGGTCCGGAGGAGAACTCCTGAGCGCCCCTGATCTGGAAGCGCCAGGCGACCGTGCGCTGCTCCTCGGCGATGCCGCTGATCGTGGGCGGGTGCACCGTGAAGCTGCGCAGGCGACGGGCCGCGTTGTAGCTGCAGGTGACTTCCTTGCCCGTCACGACGTAGCCGGTGATGCCGGTTGACTTGTCCCAGTAGTAAGCCGCGGCCGGCGTAACGCTCGCGACGACGGCTACGAGCGCCAGCGCGACGCCAATGACAGATCTGCGAAACATCGGATCCCTCCTTGGGGCAACTGCCCCTTCACAAGGAAGTAGAGCACCACGGCCGACCTTACCGCGAAACAGTGGTGCCACCTATCCGGCCACTGGTCTCCGGCTACGTACGACTGGTCAGTCGAGCGTGACGCGCTCGTGCCAGTGCGGGATGTAGGTCGGTAGGCCAAGCGCGTCGATCTTGGGCTCGATCGCGGCCTGCGCGTCCGGTTCGCCGTGGACCAGGAAGACGCGCTTTACGCCGTTGGCGCCGAAGTTGCGCAGCCAATCGAGCAGTTGCGGCTCATCGGCGTGCGCGGAGAAGCCGGAGATCGACTTGATCTGACACAGCACCTGAACGACCGCGCCGTCGACTCGAGCGGTCTTGGCGCCGGCCTGCAGGCTCGCGCCCAAGGTGCCGACACCCTGGTAGCCAACGAACAGGATCGTCGCGTTGGGATCACCGATCAGCTCGCGCAGGTGGCCCACGACGCGGCCGCCGGTGAGCATGCCGTTTGACGCCACGATCATGTACGGCCGCTGCGCGCGGGCGATCTGCTGCGAGTCCTTGACGTCGTTGGTGATGATCTGGTTCGGGTAATCGAGAGGCGTCTCGCCCGCGCGCTGGACCGCGTCCGCATCCGTGTCGTAGTACTCGGTATGACGGCGGTAGATGTCGGTCGCCTTGGAGCCCATGGGTGAGTCGAGATACAGCGGCAGCAGCGGGATCTGCCCCGCGTCGATCAGCCGGTCCAGCTCGTAGATGATCTCCTGGGTACGGCCGATCGCGAAGGAAGGGACGAGGAGCACGCCCTTCGACTGCGCAACGAGGCGGACGGTCTCGGCAAGCACGTTGAGCGCTTCCTGCTCCGGCTGGTGCTCGCGGCCGCCGTAGGTCGTCTCGACGAGGACATAGTCGGCCGATTTGACCGCTGTGAAATCGCGCAGGATGGGCGCGCCGGGCCTGCCCAGGTCGCCCGAGAAGACGATCGTGCGCTCCTCCTCAGCCACCGTCGCCCTCGACGCGCATGACGATGATTGCCGAGCCCAGGATGTGGCCCGCGTCGACGTAGCGGACGTGGATGCCGGGCGCGACCTGCGTGCTCCTCGTCGTACAGGATCGGCTTGAAGCTGGCCAGCGAGATGCGCGCGTCGGCCTCCGTGTACAGCGGCTCGTCGAGGTCAATCGGCGGCTCGCCGTCCGTGACGCCAGCGCCGTTGGCCGGCTCGATCTGGGTCGGCACGTGCTCGCCCGTCACCTCGCTGCCAGTGGGCCCCATCGCCGGGCTGCCCGCTAGAGCCTCGCCGGAAGCGGCCAGGTCGAGCGCGGCCTGGTAGTCGGCCAGCTGCTCCTTGTCCTCTGCGGCAGCCTTGTCCGGATGGCGGCGCTCCCAGCGCATCTCGCGCTTGGCGAACTCCTGCTGGAGCTTGCCCGAGTCGAGCAGCACCAGTGCCGCGAGCTCGATCGTTCCGGCCGTGGCGTAGATGGGCCCGCGGAAGCCGGCCTTGACCAGGCGCGGAATCTGGCCGCAGTGGTCAAGGTGGGCATGCGTCAGGAGCATCACGTCGATCTCGGCCGGCTCGTAAGCGAACGGCACCTGGTTGCGGATGCGCTCGTCGGGCGTGCCCTGGAACATGCCGCAGTCGATCAGCACTTTGGCCCGATCGGTCGTGAGCAGGTACTGCGAACCGGTGACCGTCGCGGCGGCGCCAAGGAATTGGAGAGTGAGTGGCATTCGCGGATTGTCATCTCATCCGCGTTACGCTGCGGCCGTGCAGCAACGCATCGCGCCGGGTGTCGGCCAGGAGTCCGTGTGGGACTATCCACGGCCGCCCCGGGTTGAGCCCGTGCCGGAGCGGATTCGGGTCGTCGTCGACGGTGTTGACATCGCCGATTCTTCGCGAGCACTGCGCGTCCTCGAGACTGCCGGACCGCCGGTCTACTACCTGCCGCCGGCAGACGTGCGCATGGACCTGCTCACACCGACCGAGCACACGAGCTACTGCGAATGGAAGGGCCGCGCTTCGTACTACACGCTCCGACTTGGCGATCGGGTGATCCACAACGTCAGCTGGACATACCACGCACCGCTGCCCGGCTACGAGTCGATTCGCGACTACCTCGCGTTCTATGCCGGTCTGGTCGACGAAGCGTGGGTCGGTGAGGAGCGCGCCACGCCGCAGCCGGGTCGGTTCTACGGCGGCTGGGTCACGTCGAGGATCGTCGGCCCGTTCAAGGGCGAGCCCGGAAGCTCCGGCTGGTAGGCACGCAATTGTTTAACTTCGCCGACGCCGACCAGTACGACCGCCACGTTGGCCGCTACAACGCTGAGCTGGCACGCGCCCTGATCGCCTTTGCCGGAGTGCGCCCGGGCCAACGTGCGCTCGATGTTGGCTGCGGCCCGGGCGCTCTCAGCCGCGAACTCGTTGCGACCCTTGGGGCAGAGCACGTAACCGCGGTGGACCCGTCGCCGTCGTTCGTCGCCGCGGCCCAGGCGCGCATGCCAGGAGTCGACGTCCGCGTTGCCACGGCCGAGCTGCTGCCGTTCGACAACGCCACGTTCGATCACGCTCTGGCGCAGCTCGTCGTGAACTTCATGACCGACGCGCGCGCCGGCGTGACGGAGATGGCGCGTGTCACCAGGCGCGGTGGCCGCGTGTCCGCCGCGACGTGGGACTACGGCCAGGACATGACCATGTTGCGCGCGTTTTGGGATGCCGCGATCGCGGTCGATCCGGCGGGTGCTGCGCACGACGAGGCGGTCACCATGCGCTACTGCAAGCCCGACGAGCTGCGCGACCTGTTCTATGAAGTGGGCCTGGTCAACGCCAGCATTGATGCTGCTGAACCCAGCGCGCGCTACGAGAGCTTCGACGACCTGTGGCAGCCGTTACTGGCCGGAATCGGACCGTCAGGCCTCTATCTGCGCTCGCTCGACGAGTCGAATCAGGCCGCGTTCAAGGTCGCTTACCGTCGCATTCTTGGCGTCGACGACAGCCCGTTCACGCTCACGGCGCGCGCCTGGCTGGCCAGCGGCGAGGTCGCCTGAGCGCCGTAGTCTGTGCGTCCCATGAGGACGCGACTCGCGCCGTACATCCGACTGCTGCGCAACAATCCCGCATTCCGACGCCTGTACGTCGCGCAGCTGATCAGCTTTGCCGGCGACTGGTTCGCCTCCGTCGCGCTGCTGGGGCTGGCGCTCGACCTGTCCGGGTCGGCCGCCGTCGCTTCGCTCGTCCTCGTTCTCCAGACCGGCGGCTTTGCGCTCATGGCGCCCCTCGCCGGCGCGCTGGCCGACCGTGTCGACCGCAAGCGCCTGCTCGTTGCGGCCGACATCGCGCGCGTGCCCATCTGCCTGGGCTTCCTGCTCGCGCGCACGCCCGACACGCTCTGGATCGCGCTCGCGTGCGCGCTGGCGCTGTCCGCGTGTGGCGCGTTCTTCGAGCCTGCCTCGTCCGCGGCGCTGCCCAACCTGGTCGACGACGCGGACCTCCAAACGGCCAACGTGATCCAGGGCTCTGCCTGGGGCGTGATGCTGGCAGTCGGGGCGGCCCTGGGCGGGATCGTCGCCGCGACCCTTGGCCGCGACGCGGCGTTCCTCATCGACGGCGCAACGTTCGCCGTCTCCGCCGCGCTGATCATCGGCATCACGCGCCCGTTCCAGCAACCGCGCGAAGCGCACGCCGCGGGCGAGCACAGCCCGGGCCTGCTCGGCTCGATCGTCCCGGTCTATCGCTTTGCGCGCCACAGCCGCTTCGTGTCGTCGCTGCTGCTGTCAAAGACGATGTTCGGCGTCGGCACGGGCGTGATCCTGCTGCTGGCCGTCTTTGGCGACCAGGTCTTCCGAGCCGGTGACGTTGGCATTGGCCTGCTCTTCGCCGCGCGCGGCCTTGGCGCCTTGATCGGACCATTCCTTGCCCGCGCGACGGTGGGCATGTCGGACCGCGGGCTGTTGGTCGGTATTTCCTTCTCGATCGTCACCGTTGCGGTGGCGTACGCACTGTTTCCGCTCGCACCATCGATCTGGATCGCGGCTGTGCTCGTCTTTTTCGCGCACCTGGGTGGTGGCGCCCAATGGATGCTCTCGACATACGGCCTTCAGCGCCACACGCCCGACGCGATCCGCGGCCGGGTCTTCAGCTTCGACTACGGCCTCGTGACACTGACCATTGCCCTTTCGACGCTGGTCGCAGGCGTGCTTGCCGAACTGCTCACGCCGCAGGCCGCGGTGTGGTCGATGGTCGGATTGCTCGCCGTCTCAGGCACTGCCTGGATCTGGTTCAGCACACCTGCGCGCCGCCGCGCGAGCCGAACTGAGGCCGCCTGAGCAACTCTGACCTGTGCGTCCCATGAGGACCCGATTAGCGCCAAACCCGATGGTGTAGGGTCGATAGTACTGGGGGATAGCCGCGTGGGGCTTCGGCCACGAGAGAGGGAGCCCTTGCGCGGCCATGTCACCTCCCGCCTTGCGGGAGTCGTATTCCTGTGCATGTTGATGACGTCGATTGGCGTCACATCAGTGCTTGCCGCCACAGCACCGGCACCTTCCGCCGTGCCCGCGTCGGCAGCAACGATCGGGGCCGGCTCGTGCGTAGGAACTAACGCCTGCACCGGCGCGACCGGCAACATCGGCGCCAACTCGTGCAACGGCGAGAGCGCGTGCCAGGACTTGTCCGCCAACGTCGGTGACAACTCGTGCAACGGCTACATCGCGTGCTGGCTAAGCGTCGGCAATATCGCCGCTAACGCGTGCAACGGCTCCACCGCGTGCCACCTCGCCTCGGGCGACATCGCCGACAACTCGTGTGTCGGCGAACAGGCGTGCTATGACGCCGATGGGGATGTCGGTTCCAGCTCCTGCAACGGCGAAGAAGCCTGCACAAATAGTGCCGGCGACATTGGTGACGGCTCGTGCACGGGGCCAAGCCCATGTTTATCGGCCGCTGGCGACGTCGGCGACGACTCGTGCCACGGCGAGGATGCGTGCTACCGGGCGACCGTCGTCGGCGACAGCTCGTGCGTGGGCTATCGGGCTTGCGTTGGTACTGACGGCACGATCGGTGACAACTCGTGCAATGGCGAAAGCGCATGCGACGTGGCCGAAGCGAGCGTGGGCAACAACTCGTGCAACGGTGACAGCGCCTGCAAGGCGGCCGCCAGCGCAATCGGTGACTGCCAGAACAATCTGGCCGGCCACGTCCCGGCAGTCTGCAGCGCGACCGGCTTCCAAACCGACGGGCAGATCCGCCGTGTTGGCGGGCACGTACGCGGCAACGACATCTACAACGACACCGGGGTCCATCAGACCGCCAAGCTGAAGATGTACGTCGGTGATTTCCGGGCTGCTTACATCGTCGTCGAGAACGAGGGCGACACCGCCGACACCTTCACTGTGGACGCGAGCGCCGGATCAGCGACGGGCTTCAGCATCCACTACTTCGTTGGCCGCAGTTCGACCGACATCACAACAGCTGTCGAGAACGGCACGTTCGTGACGCCCGAGCTCGCGCCCGGCGAGATCTTCCGCATCCGAGTAAGGACCCAGGTCAGCGCCGCGACGCCGCGCGACTCAAACATTGAGCGTCTGGTCGCCATCACTTCTATTGGTGATGGTGCCGAGACCGACACCGTCCGTTTCGTCATCAAGCGCGTATAGAGGGGCTGATCACAATGAGGCTGGCGGTAGCCGTTGCGGCGATTGTGGGCGCGATCGCATTCCAGGCCGTCGGCCTCGTTGCCGACCCCCACCCGGCGCGGGCGGTCAGCCCAGCCACCGGGACAATCGCATTAGCCAGGGCGAGGGACGCCGTCTTCGAGATAAGGCCATGGCAATTAGCCCCGGCGGATCGCCGTTCCGTCTTACCAGCAGTCCGAACGAGATCCACGAATTCCTACCGGACCTGGAGCCCTCGGGTGACCGCGTCGCCCTCATTCGCAGAGGCGGCATTCAAACACTCGCCGTTTACAGCGTGGGTGCTGCATCGCCGACTTGGGTCCTGCGACGACATCGACGCCGTTGGTGTCGACTGGTCGCCCACCGGCGATCGTCTCGCGGTCATGGCTAACCCTCCGCTGGGTTCTACAAATTCCGCTGATCTACTCATCGTGAGCGGCGACGGCACTGGGACGCCCGAGCGCGTCGCCCAGGAGTTTCCGGACCTCAGCGAGCAGTTCGTGAGCCAGCCAGCGTGGTCGCCTGACGGCAGCAAGATCGCCTACATCCGAACGTCGGGGACCAGATTCGACGTAAGGGTGGTTCATCTCGCCGCGGGTACGGTATCGACGTTCACCTTGGGCGATGGAAGTGCGCAGCTTGGTGACGAGTTCGGTTGGACATCCGACGGCCTGTCTCTGATTGTCCCGTATTACGACTCCAGTGTTGGCTGGAAGACTGCACGTATCTCAGCTAGCGGCGGGTCTGTCACCTATAGCGGTTCTTCATGGAATGAGCTGCAGCCATCCGCGGACGGCCAGTGGTTGGTGGGCTTGTCCTCGTCCGGCGCCGGACTGCAGATCGCCCCAGTCGATGGGTCCGAGCCACCAACGAACCTAAATGTGAATGGTCGACCCACATCGTGGATCAGCGCGGTCGTCCCGCCACCCGGGGGCGGCGGAGACGAGTCTCCTGAACTTCCCACTTTCTATGTTCAGAGCTCGTCTCTGATTTCGTGGGTCGGTAACGCGGCCAACATCACGCTGGGCGGCATCAGTGATCCCGACGGGACTGTTGAATTTGCCCAAATCGACTGGGGCGACGGGTCGGTCAGAACAGAAGCCAGTCGCAGGCTCCGAACTGTCCTTGGACCACAACTATTCAGCCCCCGGAACGTTCACCGTCTCGGTCACCGTGTCGGACGCTGCGGGCAACCTCGCGCCGGCGGTCACGCGCACGGCGTACATCTCCAAGCTGATCGCCGCTATTCACCCGCGCACCGGTACCGCGCCGGCCACGGTGACGGTCGACTTCACCGGGTCAACATTCGCGCTGCCACCGACCAACTACCAGATCTTTACAGACGACGGCTTCGTCCAATCAAACGTACCGACCTTTGAGATCTCGATCCTGTACAGCGGCTACTGCGGAAACTCAGTCCAAGTACTCGGCGTCGATCCGGACACTGGCTACCCTGCCACGCTCGCCGGCGGATCGACCGAAGGCTGCTCGTTTGTGCCCGAGGGACTCGCCCGCGGGATCGTGGCCTCATTCCAGAACGACATCTGGTTGCTTGACGATGGTTTCGACGACCTTGGTGGAGCACCGATGGACGCCCAGCTCACGGTCGGACCGGATAGCGACGGGTTCCCGCGATGGGACGAGACTGGCACGCGAGTCGTGTTCAGCCGATCTGACGACATCTGGATGGTCACGACAGGTGCAGTCCTGCAGCAGCTAACGTCTGGTCCCGGAAGGGATGACACCGTCGCCGACCTACATGGCAACAGTCTGGTCTTCTCCCGTTTCACGCAGCGAATCCCGGTTGATCATCCGCGATCTTGCGACTGGTTTGGAATCGGTGCTTTTCGATCCGCCCGGCCTAGCGTCGCCAGGGAGCCACGTTGGTCGCCAGACGGCAGTCAGGTCGCGTTTGTTATGGGCGGGCAGATCTGGCGCATCGGCGCTGATGGCATCGGTGCGCACCAGGTGACCCATTTGGCGAACGCTCCCTACGGTCCTTCGTGGTCGCCCGACGAATCGAAGCTCGTATACGTGAGCCGGAACCTGGACCGCGTGCCGCAGCTGTGGCTGGTGAACGCTGATGGCACCGACGAGCACCTCGTGGGCGACGGCGTCACAGGGGGATTCCCTTCATTTTCGCCAGACGGTGCACGCATCGCCTATGCGGCCCCCGCGGCCGGTGACAACTGGGTCTACACGGTCGGCATTGACGGTACCTATCCCACATTTGTCGACACTGGATATACCCCCGACTGGTTCTCCGTGGGCGGTGGTGCCGACGTCGACGGCAGCGGTACACCGCCGAGCGACGGTATCGCTCCGATTGCCCAAGACGACGAGGTAACCGTTATTGCGGGGGACACGCTTACGCTCGAAGCGCCTGGAGTCCTCGCCAACGACAGCGGCCGACCGGCGCTGCGCGCCACCGCCCTCGGCTCCGAGACGCTCTCCAGTGCATTCTGGTCGCTCAGCACGTCCGGTGAATTCACCATCGACGCTACGTCCTTGGAGCCGTCAACTCACGAGATTGGTTATCGCCTGACGGAGGCGGACGGCGACACGGCCGAAGCAACGATCAGAGTCACGATTCTTGAGCGGACGGTGGTGAGCGATGGGGTGCCGCCGGAGGCCGTTGACGACGACGTTGAGGTTGTTGAGGGACAAACGCTCACACTCCCGGCACCGGGCGTTCTGGGCAACGACAGCGGCCGGCCCGCGCTACGCGCCACCGCGCTCGGCTCTGACACGCTCTCCAGCGCCTTCTGGACGCTGAGTTCGTCCGGAGCGCTGACCATCGACGCGACATCACTACATCCGTCTCATCACGAGATCCGGTATCGCCTGACGGAAGCGGACGGCGACACGGCGGAGGCCGTAATTCGGGTTGAGATCGTCGAAGACGCCCCCGTTAGTGATGGAGTGGCGCCTACCGCGGTCGACGACGTTGTGGCCGTGTACGAAGGTGAATCAGTCACGCTCGATGCACCGGGCGTGCTGGAGAACGACAGTGGTCGAGCACCGCTACACGCGACGGCGCTGGGCTCGGACACACTCTCCAACGCCTTCTGGTCGCTCAGTTCGTCCGGAGCGTTCACGATCAATGCCACCACGCTCCACCCGTCCCGTCACGTGGTCCGCTACCGCCTCACCGAAGCTGACGGCGACACGGCTGACGCAGTCATTGAAGTCGTAATCCTCACGCGGAACCCAGTCGCCGCTGTCGCGCCCCTGATCGCGATCGATGACAGCATCGGCGTCTATCCCGGCCAGAAGCTGGTCCTCGCCGCTCCGGGCATTCTCAACAACGACCTCGGCCAACCTCCGTTCACCGCAGTCCGCGTCACGGCAGGATCGTTGTCGTTAGCACGCGTCCAAGTGCGCGCCGACGGCCAGGTCAAGATCAATGCCGTCGGGCTCGCCGAAGGGATCTACACCTTCGGCTACTCGATCCGGAACTCAGCCGGTCTGTACTCAAATCCAGCCGCAGTGACCGTCACCGTGGACAATCACAACACCTGCCCTGTTCCGGTGGGCGATCTGTACCGCGTGCGCGCCGGCGCCCTGTTTGACACGGGAGTGCCAGGGGTCCTCGTCAATGACCTGGATCGAGAAGGCCAGGTGAAATCTCTGGTCGTTATCGGCGGTAACGCGTCCGGCGCGGTTGCCTTTTCCGTGCGCGGCTTCACGGTCTACAAGAACGGCCGCGTCACGTTTGATGCGACGGCCGTGCGGGACCCCGGCCCGGGCAACCAGTTCATACGCCAGGTCACATACCTGCCGTCCGACGATGTCGGTGAGTCGTGCGCATCCAATACGGCGCCGATCCGAATCGAGATATTTGGCAATAAGGCGCCAATTGCCCAGCCGAACTTCTACATCCCCGGCAACTCGTACTACGTCCACGCCGGTGGCGTGCTGGTGTTCCCGGCACGGGGCGTGCTCGGCAACGACAGCGATCCCGACGATCCACGGACCTCGCTCACGGCGACGCTGGTCGGCAAGGACTTCGCGGGTGGGTCTCTCAGCCTCAACCCAGATGGAAGTTTCCGACTACAGGCGCCACCGGCGAGCGTCGTGCGTCCGGGGGCCACGCTCAAGTTCCGCTACCAGGCCGTCGATCCACACGGCGCACGATCCAATGTCGCGACAGTCACAATCACGGTCGTCGCTGGACCATCACCGGTGGTGCGGCCACCTGTCGCCACATCGCCGCCGCCACCACCACCACCCGCCGGAGCGGAGATTCCGGCCGGCACCGCGGCCAACCACAAGGTGCACGCGGAGGAAACGTTCTATCTGAACGAAGACGATGGCCTGCTCTCTACCGCGACCGACGCAGACCATCAGCAGCTGCGTATCGATGTTGTGTCTGTATCGGACGATCGCATCGAAGTCGACTCAACTGGAGAGGTGTTTTTTGACACCGAACTCGAAGACGCGGGCAAGACCTTCACGGCCCGGTACCGAGTCGTCGACTACGACGGACTGCAATCGCCGATCTACACGTTGAAGATCTCAGTGCTCGCTCCGCGCGAACGGTGTTCGACGGTGACCATGGTCACAGATGCCTCGCTCGACACACCAGCCGGCTCGACCGGTTCGTTGCTGAACTCGACTGGGTCGTACAGGTACTGCTGGAACAAGATCGTGGTAACCCGCGGTGGCTTCGTCGACGAGTCGGACAATTGGCTCGACGGCAGTCCCGGGATCGACGTCATAGATGGCCACGGCGACAGCGTTGACGCGGGTTACGGGACGACGCCGCTCGCCGAGATAGCGGGTTTCTTTGCAGACAACATCCCGTTCCTCAGGTTCTCAGGTCGTGCCGACCCCGGCAACCCGATCGTCCACTCACATACTGCCTACAACCAGTACATCTCGAACGCATCGTGGGGATACTGCTTCGACCCGCAGAGCATCTTTGACCTCATCCCCTACGGGAAGGCGTTCAAGGTCTTGGAGAAGGCCGACCCGATCTTCAAGGACATGTTCGACGATGTCGCTGGAAAGGCCGTCGACGAGGCGCTCGGTCATCTTCGAAGCAACTCGAACTGGGCGTACAAGCTTCATCAGTCAATGATCGAGCTCATCGACCCGGACTCGAGCGTGGCCGACTTCCTGGACAAGGTCGCAGGCGAGACTGTGACGATCACATATACGGATGGGACCGTGGCTCATGCGGAGCTATGGGAACTGGCGTTGCTATTTGCCAGCGGTTTGGCCATCGTCATGGTCGACTGCGTCGATCTCCCGACATCCTGGGGTTTCGAGCGGGCCACCGCGAGCGTCACCGTCAACGGCACGTATACCGGCGCGGTCGATGTCGTGTCAGACGGATATGAGGACGGACCGCTGTCGTACCTGGAGGTCCACCACTTCGGAATCGACATCTCGAAGGTGAAGTGGGATACGGACGTCAGCGTGGGCGAGCCAGAGATCGTGGGTATTGACCTGTACACCGGCAGCCCGCTGCCGTGACACCAAGCCGGGGGGCTGGCTGGACGCACCGTCTATAGTTGGCGACGAAATACGAAAACGCGTCGAGCGGGACATGCGCAAGACGCCGTGACCTCAGAGAGCCTGGGTCGGTGGGCTGCAAGCCCGGGCGGTCAGATCGGCGAATGGCGTACCACCCGTGAGCGATCGGAGAACCGGTCCGGGCGCCGCCCGTTAGCGCGGCATCCTTGAGAGCGTCGCCAGCGTGGCGGCGAAGGCGGGTGGAACCGCGGGAGGCAACGGCCTCTCGTCCTGTCGATGAATTGATCGACGGACGAGAGGCGTTTTGATTCTCTGAGCGGAGGTGATCCATGGCTGCCGAGCCGATCAACGCACCGGCACAGGCCGATGAAGAAGAAGAAGAGCTGGCCTTCGAGGCGCCCAAGCGATCCTCAGCGGAGGAGCTTCTCGACGCGCACGCGGGCGAAGAGCTCGATCCCATGCGCCACAGCGCTGCGCACGTCATGGCCGAGGCGGTCATGGACCTCTTCCCGGGCACGAAGCTGGGCATTGGCCCGGCGATCGAGAACGGTTTCTACTACGACTTCGAGCTGCCCCGGCCGGTGACGGTCGACGATCTTGCCGCGATCGAGGCGCGCATGGCGGCGAGCGTTGCGGCCGACCATCCCTTCGTGCGCAAGGTCCTGCCGCCCGACGACGGCCGCGCGTGGTTCGACCAGCACGGCCAGCCGTTCAAGGTGGAGATCCTCGACGACCTGCGTGCCGCAGCCCATGCCGCAGGCGAGCCTGAGCCGGAGGTGTCGACGTACGAGCACGGGCCGTTCATCGACCTGTGCCGCGGTCCGCACGTCGAGTCGACGGGCAAGATCGGCCCGTTCAAGCTGCTCGCCGTGTCGGGCGCGTACTGGCGCGGCGACCAGAAGCGCCAGCCACTCCAGCGCATCTACGGCACGGTCTGGTCGACGCAGGAAGAGCTGGATCACTACCTGTGGCGGCGCGCGGAGGCGAAGAAGCGCGACCACCGGCGGTTGGGCATCGCGCTCGACCTGTTCAGCTTCCACGACGTTTCGCCCGGCGGCGCGTTCTGGCATCCCAAGGGCTGGACGCTGTTCAACACGCTGCGCGACGCGATGCGCGACATCCAGCGTGCCCGCGGCTACCAGGAGATCTATACGCCGCCGCTGGTACACCAGAAGCTGTGGCAGCAGTCGGGCCACTGGGACCTGTACCGCGACAAGATGTTCATCGTCGAGTCCGACGACCAGACGTACAGCCTCAAGCCAATGAACTGCCCCGAGTCGACCTTCGTCTACCGCTCGAAGGTGCGCTCATACCGCGAGTTCCCGCTGCGCCTGTCCGAGTACGGCGTGCTGCACCGCAACGAGCTGTCCGGTGTCACGTCCGGCCTCACGCGCGTGCGTCACTTCTACACGGACGACGCCCACATCTACGTCACACCCGCACAGATCCAGGACGAGATCCTGGCGCTGATGGGCGAGGTGCGCGAGTTCTACGGCTGGTTCGGGCTGGAGCCCACGCTGACGTTCGGAACGAAGCCGGAAAAGTCGCTCGGCGACGAGCAGACGTGGCGCGAGACGGAGGCAATGATGCTCGAGGCGCTCAAGGCGTCCGGGCGTCAAGTTCCGAGTCAAGGAAGGCGACGGTGCGTTCTACGCGCCCAAGATCGACATCCAGATCGAGGACGCGCTTGGGCGCGAGTGGCAGACGGCGACGATCCAGGTCGACCGCCTGATGCTGCCCGAGCGCTTCGACCTGCACTACGTCGACGAGAACGGCGAACGCCAGCGGCCGGTGGCCATCCACCGCGCCATCCTGGGCTCGCTCGAACGCTTCATCGGCGTGATCACGGAGCATTTCGCAGGCGCGTTCCCGTTCTGGTGCGCGCCGGTACAGGCGATCGTGATCCCGATCGCGGACCGCCACATCGAAGCAGCCGAGTCGCTCGCTGTCGTGTTGCGCGCCAAGGGCATCCGCGTCGAGGTCGACGATTCGTCGAACCGGATGCAGAACAAGATCCGCCTCGCTCAGGAGCAGAAGATCCCATACATGCTCGTGCTCGGCGATCGAGAGATCGAGGCACGCACGGCCGCGCCACGGACGAGGGCAGGGGAGCAGCAGCCCGCGGCCGGCTGGGAGGAGCTCGCTGACCGCCTCGCCCAGGAGGCCGCCGACCGCCGCGCTTCTTGAGGCGGAAGGATTCCGATTTGATATCGGCACGGCGGCCGCGTGCGGTCGGCTAATGGTCATTTTCGCGCCGGCGGGATCGCAGTTTTCGATGTGGTTCTCGGAATTGGTTACGCGTACCTGCTCGCTGGCGTGAAAAGCAAGGGCTTGCTGTTACGAAATCCGGACGCGGTGACGACTTGAAATCGGAAATTGGCCCCGAGCTCGTTGTCAACGCGCATAGCAACGCGCTCTCGTTCCCGCGTCATATGGGCGAGCCGGTGACCTGCCCTGACACGGTCGCCGGCATGTCGTCTGCTGGACGATATGGCGCGGAAGGGGACTGGGGTGAGGCTGCTTTGTGCTGCCGCGTGTGCGGTTGTCCTGGTTTGTTCTGGGTGCGGATCGGACACACCCAGCGTTGCTCCAGCGCCGAGTGAGGCGGCGCCGACCCAAACCACAGCGCCGCCAACAACAGCACTCCAAACGGTGCGACCGAGCGTGATCGCGCTTGCCTCCGGCACACCCTTGAACAGTCCGAGCGCGACGCTGCCGCCAACCACGGCGCCGGTGGCCACCCCGACCGCGCCGGCTGCGCCAGTTGATCCGGACCTGCTTTTCACGAACCCGTCGATCGATGCGGCCAGTGGCTGGGGCCAGTTGAACGTCAAGAAGGCCGCCTTCGATTTGTCAGGCGGCAGCCTGGCGTCAACGTACGAAAAGAAAGGCTCGTGGGCGTACGCGGTGCGCGAGCTCGCTGCACCGGAGACCGTCGTGAGAGTCGGTGGAGCGTTCACATCGAGCGGGCTGGGCTACTTCGGCTGGCTGTGCGGCGACTCGTCCAGCGGCCGCTACTACGGCGCGGTGCCTGAGACGGACGGCAGCCTCGTGTTCATCGACGGTGGCTACTCCGGAGTCGAGCCGCTCGAGCGCTACGAGGATCTGGGCGCGCCGATCCTGGCCGGGACGACCACGAAGCTGGGCATTGAATGTGCCGTCGACCACGGCACGCTCTGGATCCAGGCGTTTCTTGGTGACGGCGCGCCGATCGCGGTCCACGAGGAAGAGGTTGACGACGTCGCTCATTTCGACGTCGTCGGCATGTACGGCGAGGCGCTTGAGCCTGGGTTCGCGATGACCGTCCGGGACGTCTGGGCGCGCGCGGCCGGTGGCGCGACCGGCGCGCTGCCATTTGACGCGCTCCCGGTCGCCGACTATGCCGCGCCCGTGGCCCCCGACGGATGCCAACAGGCCCCGCGCGCCGGCGACGAGCAGATCGCGCTCGAGTGCTACATCCAGGACGAAGGCACCGGCCCTGAGCTGCTCGCGCTCGCGACGTACCCGGATGCCGCCACGATGGCTGGGGCGTATGCCGCAACTTCCGGATCATCGTGCCCGGGCGCGCCTGCGCCGGCACCTTGGTCGCGCGGCTCGACGCGCTGTGTGGCGCAGGACGTCGGTATTCGTCTCGAATGGACTGACAGCACCCTCAACCTGGTCGCGAGCATGATCGACTTCGACGGCGACTTCGCCGCCACGGACCTCGTCCGACAGGAGTTGTTGGCCGCGAATTGAGCGTGAGCTGGCGATTTCGTACGATGCGCGCTGGAGGAGGAGAGAGTCTTGAAGACATTGCCCGCCGTCATCGCTGCCCTTTTTCTGGTCGTGGGGTGCATCGCAGTCGCCCCCACCGGCTCCAGTGGGCCCAGCTCTGCCGCGTCCGCGGCTCCAACGCTGAGTGTCGCCACACCAATAATTCCAACCGCCGCCCCGACAGTTGCGCCGACCGCGGTGCCAACTCTGCCACCCGCGACGTCGGCCCCGACCGCACCGCCGGCCACGCCCTCGGCTACGACTCCTCCGGTGGTCACGGAGCCGCCCGCGACGGAACCGCCGGCGACGTCAGGGCCCAGCACGGAACCCAGTTCTCGTGACGAGATCTTCGCCGACGACTTCACGGATCCTTCCAGTGGCTGGGATACGGGTGACACCGACTTTGCGAAGGTCAGCTACGACTCTGGCTCGCTCGTCATGCAGTTCAAGGCCGACACGGCCTGGGTGATCTCTTCACATACCCTGGACTCGCCAAGCACGACCGTCCTGCAGGCCGCGGACTTCTGGCCGCAGGCTGGGGGAGTGTTTGGATTGATCTGCGGCGATAGCACCGTCTCGAAGTCATACGGCTTCGTCATCAGCGCCGACGGTGGGCTCGAGTTCTTCGACGTGGACAACGGCACCGTCAACTTGCTTGAGAAGCACGACGACCTGGGCCTGACAGTCAACGTTGGCGCCTCAAATCCAGTGGCGCTCGAATGCTCCGTCAACGTCGATGGGGCCGTCACGATGGTCGTTGGCCTGGCGCATACCGGTCCGGTGGCAGTCTTTCGCCACGCGGGCGGCCTGACAGTGTTCGACACCACGGGCATCTACGGCGAGGCGCAGGCCGCTGACTTCAGCGTCGCCGTTGACAGCTTCGCGGCGTGGGGCGCCATGGGCACGACCGGCACAATGTCGGACGGCGCGCGGATCCTCTACGCGCACATTCCCACGGATCTCCAGAACAACTGCTACGAAAGCCCAGTCTGGAATACGGATGCCCAGTTCGTTGTGACGTGCGTCGAGCAGGTCAGTGGCAAAGGAGCGGAGATCCTGCAGTACCAGCAGTTCGCTGATGCTGCCGGTATGAACGCTGAATACCAGAACAAGGTCGATGCCTTCGGCGTCGAGTCGCAGGGATCGTGCAAGACGGGGCCGAACGAGGCCACCTGGGACGTCAGCGGCACGGTTGGCGGACGAGTCCAGTGCGCACCGCAGTTTGTGGGCATCCGCTTCGACTGGACGGACGACCTGACCAACATCCTGTCCACGCTGACCGACTTCGACGGCAGCTACGCAGACACCTATCCGCAGTGGTCCAACGGCGGGCCGATCATTCCCCAGGGATAGGGTCGCGGTCGGTCCAAAATCGACGCTTCGTGCTATATTCCCGCGGGCCACGGAGCGGCGACGAGTGATTGTCGCGTGCCCCGCGCGCTGCCATTGGAGAGACGCTTGAGGGATCTGGCCTGAGTCGAGAGCTGCGAGTCAATGAGATGATCCGCGTCCCGAATGTTCGGGTCGTGGACGAAGAGGGAAACCAGGCGGGTGTGATGCCCACTCAGGACGCCCTCCGGCTCGCGCAGGAGCGGGGCTACGATCTGGTAGAGGTCGCACCAATGGCCTCTCCACCAGTCACGCGACTGCTGGACTACGGCCAGTTCAAGTACGAGCAGGCTCGCCGTGAGAAGGAAGCCAGGCGCCATCAGCGCTCGGTCGAATTCAAGGAGATCAGGCTCAAGGTAAAAATCGGCAAGGGTGACTTCGACACCAAGGTCCGGCGCGCAATCGAGTTCCTCGAGGAAGGCGATCGGGTCAAGGTGACGGTCCAGTTCCGGGGCCGCGAGGTCAGTCACGCATACCTGGGCCGCGACCTGTTGATCCGCTTTGCAGAGCAGGTCGGTGAGCACGGAGCGGTCGAGCGACAGCCGCTGCTGGAAGGCAAGCAGATGTCGCTCGTGATGACCTCGACACACAAGCCAAAGAGCCAGAAACGCGAAGAAGACGAGCAAAACGGAGTAGCGGAGGAGCCGGACACCACGCCGGCGGAACCAGCTCCGGCGGCTCAACCGGCACCGGTGGCGGCGGCAGCGCCAGAAACCGCGTCGGCAGCAGTCGCAAAGTCGGCAGGAGCCTAAGGCGCGATAAGCGCGGAACGGTAACTGCGGAGGAAACAGTTAGATGCCAAAAATAAAGAGCCACAAGGGCGCCTCCAAGCGCTTCCGCACCACCGGTAGCGGCAAGATCGTGCGCGTCAAGGCGTGGAGTGGCCACCACCTGGACATCAAGTCGTCGCGCCGCACGCGGCGCTATGCGGGCAAGGCTGTCGTGACCAAGACCAGCGAGGGTCAGGTCCGGCGCATGCTCCCGTACCTGTAAGGGACGAGGCGAACTAGAACATGGCACGAGTCAAGCGAGGCGTCACCTCGCACAAGCGCCACAAGCGGCTGCTGAATGCGGCTGAGGGTCGGCGTGGCACAAAGTCGAAGCTCATTCGGCCGGCGCGTGAGGCCTCGCTTCACGCCATGGCCTACTCGTATGTCGGCCGTAAGCAGCGCAAGCGCCAGATGCGCGCGCTGTGGATCGTCCGCCTGAACGCCGCCGCCCGCGTGAATGGCTTGTCGTACAACAAGCTGATCAACGGGCTGAAGCTGGCAGGCGTCGCCCTCGATCGCAAGGTCCTGGCCGACATCGCGGTCCGCGATGCGGCCACGTTTGCCAGCATCGCTGAGGTCGCCAAGGCCAGGTAGCGGCGCAACGCCGTGGACCTGGAGTCTTTCTCCGCTCAGCTCAACGAGCTCCATAGTCGCGCGCTCGCGGCTGTCCAGAAAGCCGACGATCCGGCCGAGCTGGATGGCGTGGACAGCGCCTACCTGGGCAAGAACGGCGAGCTGCGCAAGCTGCTCGGCGGCATCGGCCAGCTGCCCGGTGAGGACCGGCCCAAGGTCGGCGCACTGGCCAATCCGATCCGCGAGGAGCTCGAGGCGGCCATCGCTTCACGCCGTGCGCGCCTCGACGAGATCGCCCTCGACGTGCGGCTGGCGCGCGAGAAGACGGACGTCACCCTGCCCGGCCGAACGCTCGCGCGCGGGTCACTTCACCCGCTCATCGAGACGCAGCGTGAGATCGCGCGCATCTGGGGCCAGTTCGGCTTCGTCACCTACGACGCGCCGGAGGTTGAGAGCGACGAGCTCAACTTCGAGCTGCTCAACATCCCGCGCGACCATCCCGCGCGCGACCTGTGGGACACGCTCTACGTGGCCGGCACGGAGCGCAAGTACGTGCTGCGCACGCACACGTCGCCCGGCCAGATCCGCGTCATGCGCTCAACGTCGCCACCCATCCGCGCTCTGCTGCCCGGCCGCTGCTTCCGCTACGAGGCGGTCGACGCGAGCCACGGCTTCGAGTTCTTCCAGGTTGAAGGCCTCATGGTCGACGAGGGCACGACGCTGGCCACGTTGCGCGGCCTGCTCGACGAGTTCGCCCGGGCCATGTTCGGCAAGGACACCGCGACGCGCTTCCGGCCCGGCTACTACCCGTTCACGGAGCCGTCCGTGGCGTTCGATATTGGCTGCCTGATCTGCGGCGGCATCGGTTGCGCCGCGTGTAAGCGAACCGGTTGGCTGACGATCCTGGGCGCGGGCATGGTCCACCCGGTGGTCCTGCGCAACGGCGGCATCGACCCGGAGAAGTACCAGGGCTTCGCCTTTGGCATGGGCATCGACCGCATCACCATGCTGCGCCACGGCATCTCCGACCTGCGCGTCTTCCTGCAGGACGACCTGCGCTTCCTGGAGAGCTTCTAGCCATGGACAGGAACTAGCCATGCGCGTCCCACTTTCCTGGCTGCGCGACTACGTCGACTTCGATCTGCCGCCCGAGCGTCTTGCTGAGCGCCTGACACTGCTCGGGCTGGAGGTCCAGGGCATCGAGCGCATCGGCGTCGGACTGGAACAGCGTCGTCGTCGGCGAGCTGCTCGAAGTCGTGCCGCATCCGCGCGCTGACCGGCTCAACCTGACCAAGGTGCGCGTCACGGACGTGGATCAGCCGCTGTCCATCGTGTGTGGGGCACACAACATCGAAGCCGGTCAGCGCGTCCCGGTCGCTCTGCCCGGCGCGGTCCTGCCCGGTGACCGCCGGATTGGCGTCTCGACCATCCAGGGGACGGAGAGCCAGGGCATGCTGTGCAGCGGCGCGGAGCTCGGGCTCACGACCGACGCCGACGGCATCATGATCCTGCCGCCCGACTCCCGCCTGGGCGCCCCTTTGAGCGACGTTGCCGGCGATGTCGTGCTCGACGTCGACGTCAAGCCCAACCGCGGCGACCTGCTGTCGATGATCGGCCTGGCGCGCGAGGTTGCGGCCATCACCGGCGGTCAGGTGCGCTGGCCTGACATCACGGTTCCCGAATCGGGCGACGCGACCAACGATCACGTGTGGGTGGAGGTAGCCGACAAGCACCTGTGCCCGCGCTTCGTCGCGCGCTATGTCGACGGCGTGAAGGTCGGCCCGTCGCCATTCAGGGTCCAGCTCCGCCTGTCGGCCGCAGGCATGCGTCCGGTGTCGAACGTCGTCGACGCCAGCAACTACGTGATGCTCGAGATGGGCAAGCCGATCCATACCTTCGACGCCGTCCGCGGTCAGCGGCGGCCAGATCGTCGTCCGCGCGGCCAGCGACGGAGAGAAGCTCGAGACGCTCGACCACGTTAGCGCGGTCGCTGACGCCCGACACGCTGGTCATCGCCGACGCGCGCGGCGCGATCGGCATCGCCGGCGTCATGGGCGGCGCACACAGCGAGGTGACGGACGCGACGACCGCGGTGATCGTGGAGTCGGCCGTGTTCGATCCGGTCGCGATCCGCCGCACCGCTTTCCGCTACGCGCTGCGCAGCGAGGCCAGCCTGCGCTTCGAGAAGGGCCAGGAGTCGCGCCTCGCACGTGTCGGCGCGGATCGCACGGCGCAGCTGCTGGCGCAGTGGGCCGGCGGTCGAGTCGCTGTCGGCGTCGTTGACACGAACCCGGTTGACGACGAGCCGCGCCGCGTGACGTTCCGCCCGGCGCGTGTCGATCGCCTGCTGGGCACGGACACGAGCGCCACGCAGATGCGCGACGCGCTTCGGCCGCATCGGCATCGCGACAGAGGCGGGTCAGACAGACGCAGAGCTCGTCGCGATCGTGCCGCCGTACCGGCGCGACATCACGATCGAAGAGGATGTGGCCGAGGAAGTCATCCGTGTCATCGGCTACGACACGGTGCCGACGCACCTGCCCATGACCGAGATGCCGTCATATCGGCTCGAACCCAGCCTGTTCGTCGACACCGTACGCGACATGCTCGCCGGCCGCGGCCTGAACGAGGTCATCACACACGGGCTGATCGGTCCCGACGACCACGCCAAGCTGGGCCACGACGCGGACGATCCGGCCACGATCCGCGTCGAGAACCCCATCTCGATCGACCACTCGCAGATGCGTCGCTCGATGCTACCGGGGTTGCTCGGCGTACTCGGTCGCAACGAGCGCCAGCGGCGGGACGACGTCGCCGTCTTCGAGATCGGCAACCTCCATGAGTGGCGCGACGATGGGCCGCGGCAGATGACCGTCCTCGCAGTGCTGCTCGCCGGCAATGTCCGCGACCAATCGTGGGCCGAGCCAGCCAGAGCCGGCGACGTACGAGGATGCCAAGGGCCTGGTCGCGGCGGTTGCTGCGCGCTGCAACATCAAGAGCGTCACCTTCGCCACGACTGACGTCCGGCCCGGCATTGACCATCCCGGCCGCACTGCGGCAATCGGCACGGTCGTGGCCGGCCATGCAAGATCGTTCGGGAGGGTCTTCGAAATCGATCCGCGCCTGCTCGGCGCTTACGACATTCGTTCCGAGCACGTTCAGTTCGCGGTGCTTTACCTCGCAGACCTCGAAGAGCTCGCGCAGCGCGCACCTATAGTGCGCGCTGCGCACACGCTGCCCGTGGTCGAGCGCGACATAGCCGTGATCGTCGATCGTGCCACGCCGGCGGCAGACGTCGAGGCCGCCATCCGCCGCAACGCCGGCGCCCACCTCGCGAGCGCCGCTTCTTTTCGATCGCTACCAGGGACCGCCGCTCGACGACAACCAGGTCAGCCTCGCCTACAGGCTGCGCTTCCAGCCCCAGGACGAGCCGCTGGCCGACTCCGCGCTCGATGAGGCGATGCGCGATGTCACGCAGGGGCTCGAGCGCGAAGTCGGCGGCCGCGTCCGCAGTGGAGCCTGAGACTCCGCGCCAAATCCTGCGGCGCGACTTCTTTGCCCGCGATACGGAAACCGTCGCCCGCGACCTACTCGGTGTCTGGCTGCTCCGTTCGACGCCCGACGGACTGACCGGAGGCCCGATTGTCGAGACGGAGGCCTACGGCGGACCGGAGGACCAGGCCAGTCACACACGCGCCGGCCGAACCAAGCGGACGGCGCCCATGTTCGGCGAGGTGGGCCACGCGTACGTCTACCTTGTGTACGGCATGCACGATTGTCTGAATGTCGTTACGTACAAGAGCCGAGAGGCGGGCGCAGTGCTGATTCGCGCGCTCGAGCCGCGAGTCGGGGTAGATCTGATGCGCGTGCGCAGAGGTGGTCGAAGCGATCCCGCGTCGAGACTTGCCGCGGGACCCGCCCGTCTGTGCCAGGCGATGGCAATTACGCGTGCTTTCGTCGGCCACGATCTCACCGCCGGCGCTGAGCTGTGGCTGGCTGCGCCGACGCAGGTCACGAGCGCCGCCGACATCAGTGTTGGAACGAGGATCGGCGTCGACTACGCCGGTCCCGGCTGGGCCGATCGGCCGTGGCGCTTCTGGCTGACCGGCAACCCGTCCGTGTCGAGGTCGCGATGACTGCGCGCGTCGTGTACTCGATGAGCGTTTCGCTCGACGGTTACATCAACTCAGCCAGTGGTTCGCTCGACTGGGCCGACGTCGACGAGGAGCTGCACGGCTGGTTCAACGACCGCGCCCGTGAGTCCGCCGCGTTCATCTACGGCCGGCGACTGTACGAGACGATGGTTCCTTACTGGCCGAATGCGCTGGACGATCCCAATGCCACGCCAGTCGAGCGCGACTTCGCTCTCATATGGCGCGACAAGCCCAAGGTGGTCTTCTCCTCGACGCTCGCGTCTGTCGATGTCAACTGTCGGCTCGTGCGCGAGGACATCCGCGCTGCGCTGCCCGCGCTCAAGGCGGAGTTCGACGGCGAGCTCGATGTGGGTGGCGCAACGCTGGCCGCGCCGCTCGTCGCGGCCAACCTGATCGACGAATACCGCGTCGTCGTCCACCCCGTTCTTCTTGGCGCGGGCACGCCGTTCTTCCCGGCACACGGCGACCGTGTCGATCTCGAGCTGATGGCAGAAACGCATCGCTTCGGGAACGGCGCAACGCTGTTGACATACCGGCCGCGGCGCTAGACGATGGACGCGCGCAGCCAGCAGATCCTGGAGTTCCCGCTGATACGTGAGCGGCTGGCGGGGCACACCGCGTTCGGGCCGTCGCGGCGCCTGGCGGAGGCACTCGACGCCGTCTGACGAAGCGCTCGTCGTCGCGCGGATGCTCGACGAGACCGATCAGGCGCGCGACCTGGTCGCGCGGCGACCGGACCTGGGCGTCGGCGGCGCGCACGACATTGCCCCGTTCGTGCTGCGCGCGCGGCGTGGCGGCAGGCTGTCCGGACAGGAGCTGCTGGCCATATCGGAGACGCTGTCCGCCGCGGCGCGCGTTGGCGAAGCGCTGCTCGGTGAACGTCCCGCGCTGCTGCACGAGCTGGGGCGCTCGATCAAGCCACTGCCGGCTTTGCGCGCGCGACTGCAGCAGTCAATCGATCCCGCCGGCGAGCTGCTCGACTCGGCGTCCCCGGCGCTTGGCGGCCTGCGGCGCGCCGTTCGGATCGCCTACGAGCGTCTGCGCTCGAAGCTCGAGACGATCGTCCACCAGAGCGACATCAGCGGCGCGCTGATGGAGCCGCTCGTCACGCTGCGCAACGGCCGCTACGTCGTCCCCGTGCGTGCCGATGCGCGCGGCAAGGTCAAGGGCATCGTCCACGACCAGTCGGGCAGCGGCCAGACGCTGTTCATCGAGCCGCTCGTCATGGTCGAGCTGGGCAACAAGTGGCGCGAGGCGCAGCTCAAGGTGGAGACGGAGGAGGAGCGCATCCTCGACGAGCTGTCGGAGGTGGTCGCGGGTCAGGCGGCTCCGCTGGACGAGACGCTGGCGGCGCTGGCCACGTTCGATTTCTGGATCGCGCGGGCACGGCTGGCGGGCGAGATGGACGGGGTTCGCGCGGACACGTCGAAGAGGGACGAGGTCGAGCTGCTCTCGGCGCGCCACCCGGGCCTGACCGGCAACGTGGTGCCGATCGACATCCGTCTGGGCATCGAGTTCCGCGCGCTCGTCATCACCGGCCCGAACACGGGCGGCAAGACGGTCACGCTGCGCACCCTGGGCCTGCTCGCGCTGATGCACCAGGCCGGGCTCCACGTGCCGGCGGCAACTGGCTCGCGCCTGCCCATCTTTCGCGACGTCTTCGCCGATATTGGCGACGAGCAGTCCATCGCCCAGTCGCTGTCCACCTTCTCCGGCCACATGCGCTCGATCGTGCGCATCGTCGCGGCGGCAGGCAAGAACACCCTGGTGCTGCTCGACGAACTTGGAGCGGGCACCGATCCGACCGAGGGATCCGCCCTCGCCCAGGCCCTGATCGACCATTTCATCGCCGCCGGCGCCCTGGTCGCTGCGACTACCCACTATCCCGAGCTGAAGGCGTACGCGCACAACACGGCGGCCGCGGAGAACGCATCGGTCGAGTTCGACATAGAGACGCTGTCGCCAACGTACCGTCTGCGCATCGGGCTGCCCGGCACGTCCCAGGCATTTGCCATCGCCGAGCGCCTGGGTCTGTCCGCCGGCCTCGTGCAGGACGCGCGGTCGCGCCTGGGCCGCGCGGAAGAGGAGTTCGAACGCACGCTCGCCTCGATCAAGGAGGCGCAGCTGACCGCGGAGGAGTCGCTCGCTCGCGCGACGGAGGCAGAGGAGCGTGCACGAATCGCGCGCCATGAGGCGGAAGAGGAGCGTGGACGCGCGCGGCGCGAGCGCGAAACCGTCCAGGCTGACGCGCGCGCGGAAGCCCAGCGTGCACTGTCAGAGGTCCAGGCAGAGATACTCGCCGCGCGTGAGCTGCTGGCCCGCGCGAGCCTGACCGAGGCTCGTCTCGAGGAATTGGCTCAGCAACTCGACGAGCGCCTGTCCACGCTGAGCGCCGATCCCGCACCCGCCGCCGAGCCCGTGGTCGAGGAGTCGCGACCGATCGCCGTCGGAACTACCGTCCGTTCGCGCGACGGCTGGCAGGGGACCGTGGCCGAAATAGATGAAGGTAGCCAGCAAGCGACGATCGCGGCCGGGCCGTTGAAGGTGCGCGTCCCCCTCGAGGGGCTCGAGATCGTGGCGAGCGCGCCGACATCGTTGTTGGGCGAGACGATCCGACCGCAGGTGCATCGCCTCATACCGACCAACCTTGATCTGCGTGGAGCGCGCGTCGACGAAGCGCTCGAGTCGCTCGATCAATACCTGAACGACGCCGCCCTCGCCGGGGCGCAAAAAGTGACAGTCATCCACGGCCACGGCTCTGGCGCGCTGCGCGACGCCTTGCGCGCGCAGCTTCGATCGCACCCGCTGGTGAAATCGTGGCGCCCCGGAGAGCGTGGCGAAGGCGGCGACGGAGCCACAATCGTCGAGTTTTAGGCGCAAGGAACCTGTGAGACACCTGTTAAGGTCAGGTTTGGCAGGCGCAATCAAGAAAACGAGCGCCGGGCCGACTCATGAGGGGTCCCATGTCTCGGCTCGCCACTGCGTCTGTCCTTGTCGTGCTTCTTAGCGCTGCAGCCAATGTTGGAGCGACATCCGCCGCCTCACGCGCACCTCAGGCAGCGCGCCCGTCCGCACCAAGCTCTGCTCCATTCGACCTTGAAGCCGCCCTCGACGCCAACGGCGTATTCCGTGGGTCGCCAGGCGCAGCTGGATCGATCGACCCAGATGCGTGGACACTCGCCAGCGACCTGGCCGCTGGCGAGCCACCCCGGTTCGTCCCGGCCTCGCAAGCGGTAGTCGTGGGCGCCGGTTGGTCCGCTTTGGGCTCAACCATTACCGGCGCCGTCGCAGGTTCTGTAAATGCCGTTGCAATATCGGGCAGCGATGTCTACGTCGGTGGCAGCTTCATGAATGTGGCCGGAATCCCAGAAGCCGACAACGTGGCTCGTTGGGACGGCAGTAGTTGGAATGCCTTGGGATCCAACGGCTCCGGCAACGGCGCAGTTGCAGGGGCCGTGTATTCGATTGCCATTTCGGGCGACGACGTATACATCGGTGGTGAATATCTGAGCAACGTCGCAGGCATCGCCGAAGCTGACGGAGTAGCGCGCTGGGACGGCAACGACTGGTCTGCGCTCGGTTCCAACGGTGCTGGCGACGGCGCCATCCCCGGCGGATACGTGTACGCACTCCTGGTGTCGGGAACTGACCTCTACGTCGGCGGGTATTACATGTACGACGTAGCCGGCATCCCAGAAGCGGACCTCATCGCTCGCTGGGACGGAAACGAATGGTCAGCTCTCGGTTCCAATGGCGCCGGCAACGGTGCTTTAGGCGGCGACTACTACGCTCGCGTGAATACGATGGCCATGTCGGGCGGCGACGTTATTGTCGGAGGCTTGTTTCGAGACACAGCCGGGATACCCGAGGCGGACCACGTGGCGCGATGGAACGGAAGCAGCTGGTCGGCTCTGGGATCCAATGGCGCCGGCGACGGCGCGCTGAACCAGGTCGTCCAGAGTCTTGCCGTCTCCGGCGCCGACGTGTATGTCGCGGGCGGATTTACAAACGTTGCAGGTGTACCGGAGGCTGACGGAGTAGCCCGGTGGAATGGAAGCAATTGGTCGGCGCTTGGCTCCAATGGTGCAGGCAACGGGGCCATCGCATGCTCGTACTGCGCGCTGGCGGTCGCCGTCTCCGGCAGCGACGTGTACGTGGGGGGCCAACTGACAAATGTTGCAGGTATACCGGAGGCTGACGGAGTAGCCCGCTGGGATGGAAGTAGCTGGTCGGCGCTGGGATCCAATGGCGCAGGCGATGGCGCGATGACGTGTTACTACTGCGTGAGGTCGATCGTCGTCTCGGGAGGCGACGTGTACCTCGGTGGCGACCTATACAACGTTGCTGGCAACGGCCTCGCCAGCTCCGTTGTGAAATGGAATGGAAGTACGTTTGCGGCCCTCGGCTCGTTCGACACCGGCCAGGGAGCCCTTCCGTACGGCAGCCGCATTGACGCCGTCGCCGTCTCTGGCAACGACCTGTACGTTGGCGGCGGCTTCCAGAACATCGCCGGACAACTGGCGGCCGACTACATAGCTCACTGGGATGGCTCCCAATGGCTGGCGGTAGGTTCCAATGGTGCTGGCAACGGGGCGCTGAACAGCGCTGTGCTCGGAATTGCGGTGTCCGGCAACGATGTCTACGCAGTCGGAAGCTTCACGAATGCTGCAGGGATTGCGGAAGCCGACAGAGTGGCCCACTGGAATGGCACCAGTTGGTCGGCTCTGGGTTCGAACGGAGCCGGAAACGGCGCCCTCAATGACGTCGCGCGTGCCGTCTCGCTATCGGGCGGCGATCTTGTCGTTGGTGGCGATTTCAAGAACGCCGCGGGCATACCGGAGGCCGATAGGGTCGCCAAGTGGAACGGCTCAGGCTGGTCAGCGTTGGGCTCCGACGGAGCCGGCAACGGCGCGTTGAACAACGTTGTCAGGGCGGTCGCCGTTGATGGCGCGAATACCTACGTCGGAGGTAGCTTCACAAACGCCGCCGGAACGGCGGAAGCGGACTATCTCGCCAAATGGAACGGCAGCTCGTGGTCTGCGCTGGGCTCCAACGGCTCAGGCAACGGCGCATTGAATAGCGTTGTACGCGCCCTGGCGGTCAGTGGTAGCGACCTATACGCCGGGGGCAGTTTCACAAACGCGGCCGCTCTCGCAACGGCAGACTATGTCGCCCGATGGAACGGCGGCTCTTGGTCGTCGCTTGGTTCCAATGGCGCCGGTAACGGTGCTCTCAACAAGGCGGTGAGATCCATCGCAGTTTCGGGCAATAACGCTTACGTCGGCGGCGAGTTTACGAATGCGAGCGGCATTGGCCAGGCCGACTACGTCGCGTGGTGGAACGGCCTGGCGTGGACCGCCTTCGAGACGGAAGGCTCCAGCACAGCGGCGCTCAACGCCACGGTCAATGCGCTGGCTGTTTCAGACGGCGGCGTCGTGGCCGGTGGTTACTTTCAAGACGCGGCGGGAATTCAAGCTGCTGATTTCGTTGCGCTCTGGTCGTCCCCGCCGCTGGCCGCCGCTCAACCCGACGGCCGAATCAGGATTGCGAGCCGGCCACTGGGCGGAGACAATATCTACAACACGACAGGTCTCGATCAGACGCGCCAAGCCGCGAACCCAATCGGCTCCAGTCGAACGTTCAAGATCACCGTCCAGAACGATGGCGATGGATACGACCAGATCCGCCTTTCTGCGCCGGCCGGGGCGCCTGCCGGCTACACCGTGCGCTACTTCTTCGGAGCGACGGACATCACGACGAGCGTCGTGGCGGGTACATATGTGACCGCCAACCTTGCGCCCAACGAAGTTGCGGCGTACACGGCTCGGGTCGACGTGGGTGCAGGGGCTCTCGCGGGATCGAGCGTCACCAAGCTCGTCACCCTCACCTCGGTGACCAACATCTCGATGGTCGATGCCGTGAAGTTCATCGTCACCCGGTCCTAGCCGGCGGTGTTGCGCTCGTAGAGGCGGCTCGCCCACAGGTACGCGCGATGAGATCGCCACGCACCAGCCGACGGCCAGGAGGCCGCTATTGCCCATCGGCGTGCCCAATAGAAGCGAGCGCAAGGACTCGATGATCGGTGTAAACGGCTGGTTCTCGGCGAACCAGGCGAGGGGACCGGGCATCGATTCGGTGGGCACGAAACCGCTGCTCAGGAAGGGCAGGATGATCAGGAACATGGGCAGGTTGCTCGCCGTCTCGACGCTCTTGGTCGACATCCCGAGCGCGATCGACAGCCACGTCACGGCCAGGGCGGTCAGCAGCAGGATGCCGATCGCCGCGACCCATTCGACTGGACCGGTTGTTGTTCGAAAGCCGATCAACACCGCCACGGCGAACACGATGGCCAGGGCCAACATTGTCTGGATGATGCTGCCGATCACGTGGCCGGTGAGGACCGAAGTGCGCGTGATCGCCATCGTCCGGAAGCGCGCGATGATCCCGGCGGCCATGTCCATCGCGATCGAGATGGCAGTGCCCTGCGCGGCGCCGGCCACCGTTACGACCAGGATGCCGGGCACCACATAGGCGAGGTAAGCGTCGCGGCCACCGACCGCGCCGCCCAGCCCAGCCCCGAGCGTTCCGCCGAATACATACACAAAGAGGAGCAGGAACACCACCGGGAAGCCGGCAATGAAGAGCGTCAGCGACGGGTAGCGACGCATGTGGCGCAGGTTGCGCCGGAGCATCGTCATCGAATCGGAAACGACATAGGGCACAGCTGTCATCGGGTAGCCACCTTCGCGTCATCTGGACTGGCCGTGAGGGCCAGGAAAACGTCATCGAGATCTGGTGTGCGGACGGTCAACGCGGTGACGTCGACCGCGGCCGAGTCGAGCGTGTCGAGCACGGTGCGCAGCGACTTGACGCCGCCATCGCTGGCGACCTGGAGGGCCAGCGCCTCGTCCTCGCGTTCGGCCGTTCCCAGTGCGCGGACCGCCCGGTCCAGGTCCTGCTCATCGGCGAACTCGAGGCGCACGTGGCCGGTTGGAACCAGGCGCTTGAGCTCTGTCGGCGAGCCTTGGGCAACGATCCGGCCATGGTCCAGCACCGCGATCTGGTGGGCGAGTCGGTCCGCCTCCTCGAGGTACTGCGTGGTCAGAAATATCGTGACCCCGCCCGCTACGAGCTCGCGGATGATGTCCCACATCACGCGCCGGCTGCGCGGATCGAGGCCGCTCGTCGGCTCGTCAAGAAAGATGATCCGTGGCTCTCCGATCAAGGTCATGGCCAGATCCAGGCGGCGACGCATTCCGCCGGAGTAGGTCGCCACCGACTTGGCGGCGGCGTCAGTCAGGTCAAAGCGCTCGAGGAGATCCTTGACGAGCCTGCTGCGCTCCTCAGAACGGAGGTGGCGCAGACGGGCGATGAGGGACAGGTTCTCCGCGCCGGTCAGGAAGCCGTCGACGGCAACCGCCTGGCCGGTTACGCCGATGGCGGCGCGTACGGCGTCAGGATCCGTCGCGAGGTCGTGGCCGGCGATCTCGACTGTTCCACCGTCCGGAGCGAGGAGCGTTGTCAGGATCTGGAGGGTTGTCGTCTTGCCCGCGCCGTTCGGTCCAAGGAGAGCGAAGATCGATCCCTGGGCGACCTCGATGTCGATCCCGTCGAGGACGAGCTGCTTGCCGTATGACTTGCGAAGGCCACGGGCGCGGATGGCGACGCGCGGCTCCGGTGCGGTCACGCTGCACCTCCCGTCGCGTGGCCCGCGCCGCGCAGATCAGATGTCGAGGTCTTCGACCGCAGGCTGCTGAGCGGCTGTGCCGACCATGTCGAAAAGCTGCTTGGGGATGCGTTCGCGCAGCTCATCGAGTGAGTTGACGATCTCGATCGTTGAGCTTCCGGGCGTCGAGCCGTAGCTGATGTTGCCGACACCCAGGTAGCCGCGCCAACCGGCCGGCTTGCCCTCTTCGTTGACCATCGTGTAGTCGGCGCTGTGCTCGACGTGGAGAACGTACTTTCCGGTTCGACTCCTGTAGACGTGATAGGCGTCAACCCGGCTGGGCTTGGTGTCGAGCCACTCTCCGAGAAGGACACCGACGAAGCGAACCTTGCGGCCCTTGCCCAGGCCGACGCGAACGATGATCTCGTCAAAACCCTCGCGGCGGCCCTCCTGGACGTCGACGTAGCGGCGCAGGGCGGCGACGATGGCCGCAGAGAGATTGCCGCCGGCGAGCTCCTGCGCTCGCTGATAGAGGGCGAGGTCGCCGTCTGAGACGTAGATCGTTTTGTTCGGCACGTTGGCATCGTAGCTCCTGACCAGCTGGGTATCTATACGTAGCAATATACGTATAGCCCAAGGCAGACTGTCAAGAGGGCGAATATTGCTCGCGGGAACGCGCCTAGGTTGAGCCGGGCGTCGGTGGTGGCGGAGCCGTCGGTGGCTCCGTTGGCGGCGGTGGCGGTTCAGTCGGCGGCGGCTGTGTTGGCTTGGGAGTGGATGGCTCGGTCGGCGGCGGAGGCGCGGTAGGCGGCTCGGTCGGAGGCGCAGTAACCGGTGGCGGAGTCACCTCAGTAGTTGGCGTCGGCTCCAGCGAGGGCAGCGGCGTGGGCGACACCTCGAGCGAAGGCGAGGGCGATGGCGACGGCGGAGCTTGCTCGCAGTTCGTGGTCGGCGGGAAAGGCGCGCCCCAGCTCTTGCCGAACGGCGTGTTGCGCGGGTCGAAGATGAAGCTTGTCTTGGTCGGGATCTGTTTGTCGGGGCCGCCGGGCGTGCCGGGACCCTGCATGGCGCGTGAGATCCAGTCGGCATTCGCCGCGTGCCAGTCGGGATGATCCGCCTCGACGTTGTCCAGGTTCAGGAAGCCGTTTGTTGTCGGCGTTCCGGCGCAGCCATCGATCCACAGGGTGTCGTTGCCATTGACGTCGGGCACTACCTGGATGCCGACCTTGGTCGTGTCCGGGCCGGGCACCGTGCCGCTGATGAAGACCTCGTGGTACGTCTGGGTCGTGAACTGGGTAGGAGTGCCGCCGCTCCAGGCGTCGACGTCGGCTTCCACGATCCCGTCCGGGCGCGGGAAGTCCGTTACGCCCCAGCTCTGGCTGGCTTCCTGCGTGAAGCCCTGCCACGTGGGCGCGGCGACGTCCGTTGAAAGGACCGGGTTCTGGGGCGTGAGCACCGGCGACCCATCCGAGTTGCCGTTCCACACGCCGACGACGAGCGCATATTCGCCGGCGGCACGGCCCGCGTCCGTGGGTGGCGCCAGGTAGCCGTAGGCGACGAGGTCGTTGGCGTCCTGGGTCGTGCCGGTCTTGAGCGTCGCCGGTCGACGCGTGCCGTCAGAGGCGCGGACGGCGAAGTTGCCCCAGATTGGGTTCTGCCTGGGATCCGTGTTCGAGGCGAGGATGTTGGTCATGACGTACGCCGCCTGCGGAGAGACAGCCGCCTTGCCGGCAACAGGCGCGTACGGCGGCACGAGATCCTTGCCGTTCGAGTCCTGGATGGTGAGGATCGTGGTGTAGCCGATGTACGAGCCCTGGTTGGCCATGGTCGCGTACGCCTCTGCCACGTCACGCGGATGCGACACCTCCGTGCCCAGCGTGAGCGACAGCCCGGCGGCCGGTGTGTCGTCCTGGAACGTCATGCCAAAGCTCTGCGCGGTCTGGAACACGTTGCCGACGCCGTTGTCGACCAATGCCTTGACGGCCGGGATATTCATCGACCACTGGATGGCCGTGCGCATGCGCACCGGACCTCGTTCGAGCAGGTCCCAATCCTTGGGCGTGTAGCCGCCGGAGTTGGCAAAGGTCGTGGTCACGTCCATGAACATCGACGCGGCCGTCATGGAGCCGTTGTTGATGCCGGTCACGTAGTTGAACGGCTTGAACGCCGATCCGGGCTGGCGCCAGCCGTCTGAGAGAACGTCGAACTGGGGCTGGAACTGGGGCGACGAGATGTCGTCGCGGTAGTAGCCGGCACTGCCGACGTAGGCCAGCGTCTCGCCCGTTTGGTAGTCCATCGCGACGAGCGCGCCGTTGTTGACCTGGAGCTTCTCGAGCTTCTTCATCCACGGCTGGAAGGGCACGCCGATCTGGGCCGCGAACGCCTGCGGATCGGGCGCGTGGGGCAGGAGCACACCAGCGGTGACCCACTTCTCGGCGATCTGCTGCATGTTCCAGTCGAGCGTCGTGGTGACCTTCAGCCCGCCGCGTTCAAGATCGGGGCACGTCTCAGCGCCGCCGCACAGCTTCTGGGCCAGCTCATCGCGCACGAGCCACACGAAATGGGGCGCCAGCCACTGCTGCTGTTGCTGTTGCGTGTCCTGGGGCGCGAGGTAGATGGGCTCGCTCTTGGCGTTCTCGAAATCCTGGGCGGTGTACTTGTCGCCGGTCAGGACGCGCCGCGCCGGGTCGCTCGCGAGCAGGTCCAGGATGTAGTTGCGCCGCTCGACGACGGGCAGACCGGTGTTGAGCGGCACGTACAGCCGGCCGTCCGGGCCTTTGACCGCGTTGCGAACGAGGTCATACGACGAGGGTGACTGGGGCAATGCCGCCAGCAACGCCACCTGGCCCAGGGTCAGCTGATCGAGCGAATCGACGCCGAAGTAGCCCTTCGCCGCGGCCAGGATCCCGTACGTGCCGTTGCCGTAATAGTTCTGGTTGAGATAGGCGGTCATGATCTTCTGCTTGCCCGCCTCGCCCGGATATGCCTCTGTCACGCGGACCGACTGGATGATCTCCTTGACCTTGCGTTCGATGACGCGGCCGGGATCCTGGACCAGGTCTGGGTCGAGCAGCCGCTGGCGCACGAGCTGCTGGGTGATCGTGGAGGCGCCACGGCTGTCGCCACGGATCGAGTCGAGCGCGGCGGACAGGATGCCGATCGGGTCAACGCCGGTGTTCGTCCAGAACGACTTGTCCTCGATCGCGGTCGTGGCATCGATCAGGATGGGCGGGATCTCGTCGAACGTGACCGGCTCGCGGTTCTGACCGGCGCCGAACGTGGCCAGCTGAACAGTGCCGGTTCGGTCGTAGATGACCGACTGCGACGAGAACTGGATCTTCTCCAGGTCAGTTGCGGGTGGCAGCCCTTGGCTGTACAGGGCAAACGCGCCAACGACGCCGACGAGCCCGAACAGGGCCACGATCGCCATCGCGGCGAACAGGAGCATGGGGAGAGCGACCGCCAGTGAGCGCCTCGTTCCGGAGCCGCGCCTGGCTCGTTGATCGGAGGTGCGCCCTGCCTGCCGACCGTCGCGGTTGGCCTGCATCTGCGTCTGACTCTAGCATTACGGGCGTGCCGTCGCCCCAATCACTGCTAGCCGAACTGTCCTGGCGCGGGCTCCTCTCTGAGTCCTCGCAGGGTGTCGAGGCACGTCTCGCCAAGGGCCCGATCAGCGCCTACGTGGGCTTTGATGCGTCGGCCCGCTCGCTGCACGTTGGCAATCTGGTCCAGGGCTTCGTGCTCACGCACCTGCAGCGTTCTGGTGGCACGCCGTTCATCGTCGTTGGTGGCGGAACGGGCATGATCGGCGATCCGTCGGGCAAGTCGAGCGAGCGCAACCTGCTCGACGACGAGCAGATCCGCGCCAATTCGGCCGCCATCCAGGCTCAGCTGGAGAAGTTCGTTGACTTCTCGCCGGGTGCCAACCAGGCGCAGATGGTCGACAACCGCGAGTGGCTCGCCGACTGGAAGCTGCTCGACTTCCTGCGCGACATAGGCAAGCACTTCTCCGTGCCGTACATGCTCGCCAAGGACTCAGTCCAGCAGCGACTTGGCGCGGGCATGTCGTTCACCGAGTTCTCGTACATGACCCTGCAGTCGGCCGATTTCCTGCAGCTCTACCGCAATCGCGGCGTTGAGATGCAGATGGGCGGCGCCGATCAGTGGGGCAACATCACCGCCGGTCTGGAGCTGATCCGCCGCGTTGTGGGACGCGAGGAAGGGGAGGAGCCGGCGGCGTTCGCGATGTGCTCGCCACTGCTGCTGACGCGCGACGGCAAGAAGATGGGCAAGAGCGAGAAGGGCGCGGTCTTCCTCAACCCGACCATGACCTCGCCGTACGACTTCTTCCAGTACTGGCTCAATGACGACGACCAGCTTGTCGCGCAGCATCTGCGCTGGCTGACGCTGAAGGACGCCGTCGAGATCTACGAGATCGAGGAACAGCACCTCGCGGCGCCCGAGAAGCGGCCCGCCCAGCGTGCGCTCGCGTACGACCTGACCGCCCGAGTGCACGGCAAGGAGGAGGCCGACAAGCAGGTGCGCGTCGCCGACGCGGCGTTCTCCGGAGCTCCGATCACGGACCCGGAGGTGCTCGACGTCCTGTACGAGGCGATCGACCACCACGAGTTCGCGGACGGCGATTCCGCCGACGCGCTGACGTTTGCCGTCGCGAGCGGTCTGTATCCGTCCAACTCAGAGGCGCGCCGGCAGATCGCGCAGGGCGGCCTCTCGATCAACGGCGAACGCGTGACTGACGGCGCCGCGGCGCTGCCGGCCCTCATCGACGGCCGCTACCTGGTCCTGCGCGCCGGCAAGAAGCGCCTGCTCATCGCCCGCAAGTCCGCTTAGCTCGCAGGGCCGATCTCCACGCCCGACTCGTCGAATCGAGTACAGCACGGTCGACCTTTGTGCTCCATCCGCGAGCCTATGTGCCGATTGGACTAACCATGCTCCAATCGGACTAGATATGTCCCCCCGTGCATATCCAGACGGATTGGTGCATAACTAGTCCGATTGCTACATAGCCTCTGAGATGGAGATCTCTTCCCTGCCTCGCTGGATTCCTGCGACGACGCGGAGCAGGCGTTCGTTGTCCGCGCGTGTTCGAACGGTGAGTCGGAGGTGTCCGCGCAACGGGTTTGCCGGCCCGAACGTGCGCGGCACGATGCCTGCAGTGGAGCAGCGCGTCAGTGGCGCGCTCGGCGGCCTCGTGATCGCCGATACGGACGAGCAGAAAGTTCGTGACGCTCGGGGCGGCGACCCAGCCGTGAGTGGCGAGCTGCCCGGCGAGCCAGTCGCGCTCGGCGGAAAGGGTCCGGACGTTGGCCAGCGCGTACTCGGGCGCGCGGAGTGCTCGCGTGGCCAGGTGCGCCGACGACGGTCGAGATTGAGCCGGGCGGACGGACGCGCTCGAGGCGCTCGATGACCGACCGACCACCGACGGCGAAGCCGACCCGCGCGCCCGCGAGGGAAAACGCCTTCGAGACGGTGCGCACCGCGAGCAGATTCCCGTATTGCCCGCGCCAAGGGATGACGCTCGTGCCGGCGTACTCGAAGTAAGCCTCGTCGACCACGATCAGCGGCGACGACGGCAGGCCGGCCGCGGCGTCGAGGATGACCTTCAGGCTTTCCATGGGTTCGACAGCACCGGTCGGGTTGTTCGGCGAGCAGAGCCACGCAATCGACCACCTCCGGCAGACGTGCGATCACGGCAGGCACGTCCAGGGCAAAGCCGTCGTGCGGCCCAAGACGGGGGACGGCCACGATGCGCGCCGCGCGCTGGGACGTGAGCACGCCGTACATGGGGTACGTGGGTATGGGCACGAGAGCCGCAGAGCCGGCGGCTAGGTAGGCCTTGGCGACGAGGTCCAGGATCTCGTCGGCGCCCGCGCCAACAACGACCTCGTGCGGCCCAACCCCGGTGTACGCCGCCGCCGCCGCCGTCAGCTCTTCATACGACGAATCGGGATACTCGTTGAGCGTCGGCTCGAACGGCCCGGCCAACGCCTCCGCCACGAACGGCGGCGGCAGCGGCGACGTGTTCGTGTCGAAGCGCAGGACGTCCTCAGGCCGCAGGCCGTAGCGTGCCGCGATCGCCGCGTTGGACGGTTCCCACGTGTAGACCTGCGATGCGCCGGTTGGGGCCGCTGGATTGTTCATTTGGCTCACACTCTACGGACGCAAGGAGGATGACAGTTGCGCGCGTTGGTCGTTGATAGCTCCGCTCCGGGTCGGATCGCAATCCACGACGTGCCTGAGCCCGTTCCGACGCGCGACGAAGTGCTCGTCAGCGTGCGCGCCTTCTCACTCAACCGGGGCGAGATGCGCGCCGTACGCCTGGCCGCGGACGGACGGCGACTCGGCTGGGACTTCGCGGGCACGGTGACCGCAGACGCCTCTGGCTTCAAACAGGGCACGCGGGTCGTTGGCCTGCGAGCGACGGAGACCTGGGCCGAGAACGTGGCCGTCTCAGCGGCATCTCTTGCGCCGCTGCCTGACGCAGTCTCGTTTGAACAGGCAGCGGCGCTGGCCACGGTGGGCGTTTCGGCGCTGCGCATGCTGCGCATGGGTTCTGCGATCAAGGGCAGGCGAGTGCTGATTTCAGGTGCCACCGGTGGAGTCGGGCGGTACGCCGTCCAGCTCGCGCACCTGGGCGGCGCGCACGTGACCGCGCTGGTCGGCAGCAGCTCGTCTAGGTCGGAAGGGCTGCGCGAGCTGGGTGCCGACGAAGTCGCGACGGGAGCGGACGATGTCGCTGGCCGCTTCGACTTGATCCTGGACTCAGTCGGCGGCGAGACCTTGGGCAAGCTCTTCACCAAGCTCGAGCAGCGCGGGACGCTGGTCATGTTCGGCAACACGTCCGACACACCAACGACCTTCAACGTGCGCGACATCTACCTCGACGGCGCGCGCACGTACAAGACGTTCGAGCTGTTCTTTGGCGACGAGCCGTTTGGCCCAGATCTCCGTCATCTCGTAGACCTGGTCGCCAAGGGCAAGATCGACGCTCAGGTAGCAGGCAGCATGCCCTGGACAGAGATGCCGGCGGCGCTCGAAAGGCTGAGCGAGCGGTCTGTGCCGGGCAAGCTCGTCTTGACGCTGCCGGGGTAACGCCCAGCCCCCGTGCCCGGCGGAGCTCAGGAGTGCGCCGCTGCCTCGTCCTTCTTGTGCTGGTCGATGACCTTCTGCGCCACGTGGGCCGGCACTTCCTCGTAGTGCGCGAGCGTGGCGCTGAACGAGCCGCGACCACCGGACAACGAGCGCAGCTCAGTGGCGTAGTTGAACAGCTCGGACTGCGGCACGTGGGCGCGGACGACCTGTTGGCCGTCCTCCGTGTCCATGCCCAGGACCCGGCCGCGGCGAGTGTTGAGATCGCGGTTGACGTCGCCCATGTACGCCTCAGGCACGCGCACCGCGACGTCCATGATCGGCTCGAGCAGCACCGGCGACGAGTCCTGGATGCCCTTGCGCGTGGCCAGCTGGCCGGCCAGGCGGAAGGAGAGCTCGTCCGAGTCGACCGTGTGAAACGACCCGTCGTAGAGCGTGGCCTTGAAGTCGATTACCGGGTATCCGGCGATGGGTCCCTTGTCGGCCACGTCGTGGACGCCCTTCTCAATGCCCGACCAGAACTGGCGTGGCACAGAACCTCCAACGACATGAGTCTCAAAGGCGACACCGTTGCCCGGGTTCGGCTCGATCTCCAGCCACACGTGCCCGAACTGGCCGCGGCCGCCGGTCTGCTTCTTGTGGCGACCCTCCACTTGGGTCTTGGAGCGGATCGTCTCGCGGTACGGGATGCGTGGCGAATGAGTGACGACCGCAGCGCCGAATTTGCGCTTGAGCCGCTCGACTATCACGGCCACGTGCGACTCACCCTGCGCCCACAGGAGCTGCTCGCCCGTCTCTGACTGGCGCTCGACCTTGACGCTGGGGTCCTCTTCAATGAGGCGGGTGAGCGCGGCACCCATCTTGTCCAGGTCCGCCTTGGTCTGCGGCTCGATCGCGACCGGCAGCGTGGGCTGGGGGAAGTCGATCGCCGCCATCTTGAATGGCTTGTCGCGCAACGAGAGCACGTCGCCCGTGTGCGTGTTGACCAGCTTGGCGACCGCGCCGATCTCGCCCGCTGAGATGACACCGACCGGCTCAGTCTCCTTGCCCTTGACGCGCAGCACCTGGCCGATGCGCTCTTCCTCGCCACGCTCGGCATTCCAGACGTGGTCGTGCGACGCGATCTTGCCGCTGAACACGCGGAAGTAGGTCAGCCGACCGACGAACGGATCCGCCGTCGTCTTGAACACGCGCGCGAGCAGCGGCCCGCCGGCGTCCTGTGCCACCTCGACCTCTTTGCCTGCGCCGTCGAAAGCGTTGATGGGCTTCTCCTCGTCCGGCGAGGGGAAGTAGCGAATGATCGCGTCGAGCAGTCCGTCAACGCCGATCTCGCGATGCGCGGCGGAGACCATGACCGGGGCAAGGATCGAGTCGCGTACCCCGCGATGGAGGCAGCCCTCCAGCTCCTGGTCGCTGATCTCCTCGCCCTCGAGGTACTTGGTCAGGACGTCGTCGTCTGCCTCGGCGGCAGCCTCGAGGAGCTGGTCGCGCCTGCGCGCCACCTCGTCGGTCAGGTCCGCGGGAATGTCTGTCTCCGTCTTCTTGTCGCCCTGCCAGACGTATGCCTTGCGATGGACAAGATCCACATAACCCTTGAACGAGTCGGCCTTGCCGATGGCCAGGTGGAGCGGTGCGATCTTGTTGCCGAATGCGGCGCGCAGGGCGTCGAGCGCCGCCGTTGGATCGGCGTTCTCACGCTCGCAGCGGGTGATGACGAAGATGCCGGCAGTGCCGTGCTCGCGGCCGAGCGCAACCGCGCGCTCCGTGCCCGCCTCCACGCCGCCGGACGCGTCAATGGTCAAGATCGCCGCGTCGACTGCCTCAAAGCCTTCGACGACCTCGCCCGCGAAGTCGGCGTAGCCGGGCGTGTCGATGATGGTGATCTCGTGGCCGTTGTAGTCCATCGTCGCCAGGGCGAGAGCAAGCGACTGCTTGCGCTTGTGCTCCTCCGGCTCGAAGTCGAGCACGGCGGTCTCGTCATCGACCTTGCCCAACCGGGTGACGGTGCCGGTGGCGTGAAGTAGGTGCTCGGCGAGCGTGGTCTTGCCGGAGTCGGAATGACCGGCGAGGACGACGTTCCGGAGGCGCGGCATCTCGACAGTGCTCATGGGGCCAGCATATAGAATCGTTAGCAATGTCCGGCCATTCAAAGTGGTCCCAGATCAAGCGCCAGAAGGGCGCGAACGACGCCAAGCGTGGGGCGGTGTTCACCAAGCTGGGACGTGAGATCACCATTGCCGCCCGCGCAGGCGGCGGCGACCCTGACGCCAATTACCGTCTGCGTCTTGCGATCGAGAACGCGCGTGCGGCGAACATGCCCGCTGACAACATCAAGCGCGCCATCGACAAGGCGATCGGCGGTGGCGCCGCGGAGCAATACGAGGAGATCACGTACGAGGGCTACGGCCCGGGCGGCGTGGCCATCCTCGTTGAGGCCGCCACTGACAACAAGAACCGCACCGCCGCGGACGTGCGCGCAATGTTCACCAAGGCCGGCGGCCAGCTCGCCGGCGCAGGCGCGGTCGCGTGGCAGTTCGAACCGCTCGGCATCGTTGCCATCGCGGTCGCAGGCAATGATCCCGACGAGGTCGCCCTGGCGGCGATCGACGCCGGTGCGGATGACGTCGACACGGAGAGCGATCCGATCGAGGTGGTCACGGACCCGACCCGGCTCGAGCAGCTGCGCAAGTCGCTCGAGGGTGCGGGCATGCCCATCGAGTCGGCCGAGGTGACCATGCACGCCAAGGCACCGATTGAGGTCGATGAGCACGTCGCGCGCCAGAACCTGCGCCTGATGGAGTTGCTCGAGGATCTCGATGACGTCCAGCGCGTGACGGCCAACTTCGATCTGCCTGCTGAGATCCTGGCCGAAGCCGCTGCCCTTTGATCGTTCTGGGCATTGATCCGGGCACGGCCGCAACGGGCTATGGCCTGGTCGAGCGCGATGGCAGCAAGCTCCGTCTCGTTGACTACGGCTGCCTCCAGACGCTGCCCACCCAGGAGCTGCCCGTGCGGCTGCTCGAGATCCATCGCGCGGTGACCGAGTTGATCGTGACCCACCATCCCGAGCAGATCGGCGTCGAGCGGCTGTTCTTCAACAAGAACGTCCAGACCGCGTTTGCCGTCGGCCAGGCGCGCGGCGTCGTGCTGCTCGCCGCAGCCGAGCACGGATTGCCCGTCTTCGAATACGGCCCGCACGAGGTCAAGATGGCCGTCACGGGCTACGGTCGCGCGGACAAGGGCCAGGTCCAGCGCATGGTCCAGATGGTGCTGGGCATGTCCGTACTACCCAAACCGGACGACGCGGCCGACGCGTTGGCAGTCGCAATCTGCCTCGCGCATGCCCATCCTCGCGCCGCCTGACCGGCTGAGACTCCGCTCGTGATCGCGTTCGTCGAAGGCCGCGTTGTCCTGCTCGCGCCCGATTCGGCCGTTGTGCAGGCAGGCGGCGTCGGCTATCGCATCTTCTGTGGGCCGGCCACCCTCGCAGCACTGCGCGAAGGCGCCGACGCGCGGCTGTACACCCACCACCTGGTGCGCGAGGACACGCAGGCGCTGTACGGCTTCCGCACGACGGAGGAGTTGGGCTTCTTCGAGCTGCTCACGACGGTGACCGGCGTGGGTCCCAAGGTCGCGCTTGCTATGGTTTCGTCACGACCAGTGGCTGAGCTTCAGCTGGCCATCCTCCAGGGAGACGAGGATGTCCTGACCGCGGTGTCCGGAGTCGGCAAGAAGCTCGCCGCCCGGGTCGTGCTCGAATTGAAGGAAAAGGTGTCCGCGGCTGGAGCCGTTGGCGCCGGTGGAACGACGGTGGGATCGTCGGAATCGGAGGTCAGCGCGGCTCTTCAGGCGCTCGGCTACACCGCGTCGGAGGCGCGCGAGGCAGCTCGCGGGGCAGTCGCCGCGCTGCCCGTTGGAGCGTCGCTCGAGGAGCGCGTCAAGGCGGCATTGCGGGTTCTGCGTCGCGACTGACGCGAACACTGACAAGAGGGAGAGGCACAACCGGTCGTGGAAGGCATCACAGTCATGCTCGTCGCCGTCCTGGTGCTGGCCGTGTTCTTCGACTACACGAACGGCTTCCATGACACGGCCAACGCGATCGCGACGTCCGTCGCCACGCGTGCGCTCACGCCGCGCTACGCGATCATCATGGCCACGGCCTTCAACTTCATCGGCGCGTTTGCCGGTACCGCGGTGGCCAAGACGATCGGCTCCGGCTTGGTCAACGACGCGACATCAACAACGGCGGTCGTGGCCGCTTCACTGATTGGCGCCATCACGTGGAATCTCCTGACCTGGCGGCGTGGCCTGCCGTCATCGAGCAGCCACGCACTTATCGGCGGTCTGCTGGGCGCGACGTTGATCGCAGCCGGCCCATCCGCACTCAATCCGCAGGGCATCTGGGACAAGGTCCTGATCCCAATGGTCACGTCACCGCTGCTGGGCTACTTCATCGCCCTCGCGCTCATCGTGACCATCTTCTGGATCTTCCGACACGCACAACGCAGGCCGATGACGACCGGGTTTCGGCGGCTCCAGGTCGTGTCGGCGGGCTTCATGGCTTTCGCGCATGGCTCGAACGATGCTCAGAAGACGATGGGCATCATCACCCTCGCGCTGTTTTCTGCCGGGGTGATCGGGTCGGTCGACGTGCCCTACTGGGTCATCGTCGTCTCCGCCACGGCCCTGTCAGCGGGGACCGCGGTCGGAGGTTGGCGGATCATGCACACGATGGGCCAACGAGTCGTCAAGCTCGAGCCGGTCCATGGCTTCGCGGCGGAGACGACCGCGGCAAGCATCATCCTGACCGCAGCGCACTTTGGTGCGCCGGTGTCGACGACACACGTCATCAGCGCCGCGATCATGGGCGTTGGCTCGTCGCGCGGCCTGCGCGCCGTGCGCTGGGGTGTGGCGCGCAGCATTCTCGCCGCCTGGGTCATCACGTTGCCTGCGGCCGGCCTTATCGCGGCCGGTGCCTGGCTCGTACTCAATATGCTCGGCCTGAGCTAAGCAAAGGAGCCCCGACTATGGCCTTTCGGCTGATCCCCCGCGACGTGAAGTTCCTTGACCTGTTCGCCGCCGCCGGCCAGAACCTGAATGCGGCGGCCGTCAAGCTGCGCGACCTGGTCACGGAGTTCGATCATCTCGACGACCGCATCGCAGAGATCCAGGCGCTCGAGAAGCAGGGCGACAAGATTGATCAGGAGATCAGCGCGCGACTTGAGCAAGCGTTCGTGACCCCGTTCGACCGCGAGGACATCCACGACCTGACCGTCCAGGTTGACGACGTGGTCGACTACATCCAGGCCGTGGCAGAGAGCCTGACGATCTACGACGTTCGCCAGCCCACCAACGAGGCCCGCCTGCTGGCCGGGTTGCTCGCCACTCAGACGGCGGAGCTGGCCCAGGCGCTCATCAAGCTGGAGTCGATGAAGGGCCTGGCGGGGCACCTCGAGCGGGTCCATGAGCTGGAACACCAGGCTGATGGCATCTCGCGCGCCGCCATCGGACGCCTATTCCGCGAGAACCACGACCCACTCGAGGTCATCAAGTGGCGCGAGATCTACCTCGAGATGGAGAACGCGATCGACGCGGCCGAGGATGCCGCCGAAGCCATCGAGCGCATGGTCCACAAGCGCGTCTAGACAACTCCTGACCTGGCGTGTCGTCGCGACTACGCAGCCGACAGGCGGAGTCGCTCCAGGCCGTCAAGCAGCAGGTCCAGACCGAATTCGAACTCGAACTGGTCGTCGCACCCAGAGCCGACGACCGACTCCTGCTCGTGCGTGATGTGGGTCACGATCTCGCCGATGTAGGGAAACAGACTTGCCATCTGGCTGGCCATGGTCGCGCTCGCTTGTGGATCCACGGGCGCATCTGTTGAGTCATCGAATAGCTCCTGGGTAAAGCCCATCGTCCGACTTCCCAGCGCGTGCAGAGCGTGGTGAGTCAGATCGATGGAAAACCCGGCACTCCGGATGATGGCGATCATCGCTTCCATGTAGGCGAGCATGGCTGGGCTGGCACCGGTCTGACCTACGACGTCAGCGGCCCATTTGTGGCGCAGAAACGCACGTCGAGCCGACATCACGCGCTCGTGGAAGACCGTGCGCCAGTCCGCTTCGTCTTGCATCGGCGGATCGATCTCGGCGAGAACCAGATCGAGCATGCCGTTGAGCAGGTCCTCTTTGTTGGCCACGTGGTTGTAAAGCGACATTGCCTCGACGCCGAGTCGTTGGCCGACGCGGCGCATGCTCAAGCCCTCGACCCCCGCTTCATCGGCGAGATCCACGGCCGCGGCAAGGACGCGTTGCCGCGTCAGCGGCAGCCGCTCGGACACCGATGACTCTGTATGCAGCGCCACTTCGCGGTCTCTCCTTGACAAACTTACGCTGTATGTCTTACAACGTACACCGTAAGTATAGGTCGCAGCAAGATCGAGGAGAAGAGCAATGACCACTCAGCCGAAAACTCGGACGGCCAAGGCGCCATGGTTACCACCGCGTTGGTTCATCCGCTTTGCGTGGGCCTATCACCGGGCCTATTTCCGGGCTACCGGAGGGCGGCGAGGCCTGTGGCAGCCGGCGCCCGGGAAGTGGGGAACGATGCGCGTGACGACGGTTGGCCGCCATACCGGCAAGGCGCGCAACGTGATCCTTGGCTACTACGAGGACGGTTCCAACCTCGTCACCCTGGCGATGAACGGATGGGGCAGTCCGGAGCCGGCGTGGTGGCTGAACATGCAGGCCAAGCCTGAAGTCGTTGTCGAGGTCAAGGAGGGTAGGCGCGCCATGATCGGCCACGCGGCGACGGGGGAGGAGCGCGACCGATTGTGGGCAAAGTGGCGCGACCACGGCCATGGTGACAACCTCGACGGCTGGGCCAGCCACCGCTCGCGCGAAACCGCCGTTGTGGTGCTCGAGCCCGCCAGCGCTTAGCCGCCTGGCATGCTCGTCGTTCGGTTCGAACAGACGTTCGATTAGAGCGCAAACCTGCTAGACTCACGCCCGATGCAGGACGCCAGCGAAGAGCTCGACCGGCCGCTCGTTGGCGGCATGCTGAGCGTCGAGGATGTAGCCGCTGAGACGTCGCTCCGGCCGCGCGTCCTGGCCGAGTACATCGGCCAGCAGAGCGTCAAGCAGAACCTCGAAATCCTGCTTTCGGCGGCCCGGCAACGCGGCGAAGCCGCGGACCACGTCCTGCTCTACGGGCCGCCCGGCCTGGGCAAGACCACGCTCGCGAACATCATTGCGCGCGAGCTTGGCGCGAACCTGCACGCCACGAGCGGCCCGGCCATTGAGCGGCCCGGCGATCTGGCCGCGATCCTGACCAACCTCGAGGAACGCGACGTGCTGTTCATCGATGAGATCCATCGCATGAACCACTCGGTGGAGGAGATCCTCTACCCGGCGATGGAAGACAGCTCGATCGACGTCATGATCGGCCGCGGCCCATCCGCGCGCAGCCTGCGGCTGGGCCTCAAGCCGTTCACCGTCGTTGGCGCCACTACGCGTGCGGGCCGCATCGGTGGCCCGCTGCGCGACCGCTTCGGCGCCGTGTACCGCCTCGACTACTACTCGCAGGAGGAGCTGGCAACGATCATCGAGCGTTCGGCCGGCATCCTGGGCGTGGACATCCAACCGGAGGCGATCCAGGTCCTGGCGCGCAGGGGGAGGGGCACCCCGCGCGTGGTCAATCGGCTGCTGCGTCGCGTTCGGGACTACGCGCAGGTTCGGTCGGATGGCCGTATCGGGGCGCAGGAAGCAACTGACGCAATGAACGCGATGGACATCGACGATGAGGGCCTGGACACGACTGATCGCCGTTTGCTCGCTGCCATCGTCCAGAAGTTCGCGTCGGGGCCGGTTGGCGGAGCCGCCGTCGCTGCGGTCATCGGCGAGGAGGTCGAGACGATCGAGGACGTGTACGAGCCATACCTGCTCCAGCTTGGCTTCCTGGATCGAACACCGCAGGGGCGCATCGCGACAGAGCGCGCGCGCGACCATTTGCGCGCGATGGGCTATGAGGTGCCGCCGCCCAGACGCTCTGAGCGTCTCGATGCAGGTCTGTGGGATGGCGTCACCGCCGAGGGTCGAACGGAGTCGGAAACGATCGCATGACAGCTGAAGACACTCTCACGCCAGGGGTCGTGCCGCCGCCACTCAGTGCTGATCTGGCTGTCGCCACGCGCGGCCTGGTCAAGAGCTACGGCAAGCACAAGGCGCTCGTAGGCCTCGACATGTCCGTGCCGCGCGGCAAGGTGTACGGCTTCCTCGGCCCCAACGGCAGTGGCAAGACAACGGCCCTGCGCCTGCTCACCGGCCTGCTCCGCCCGAACGCCGGCACGATCGCCCTGTTCGGCACGCCATACACCTGGCACGATCGCAAGCGCCTATTCCGCGTTGGCTCGTTGATCGAAACACCGTCGTTCTACCCGTACCTGTCCGGCCAGGACAACCTGCGCGTTCTGTCCGCCGCCGGTCCGCCGACTGATCCGGTGCGCATCGGTCAGGTGCTCGAGTACGTGGGCATGGGCGGCCGCTCCAAGGACGCCGTGCAGACCTATTCGCTGGGCATGAAGCAACGCTTGGGCATTGCCGCGGCGATGCTGTCGGACCCGGACCTGCTCCTGCTCGACGAACCTGCAAACGGGCTCGATCCGGGCGGCATGGTCGCCATGCGCGAGACGCTGCGCTACTTCACGGAGACCCTGGGCAAGACCGTCGTCATCTCCAGCCACCTGCTCCATGAGGTCGAGCAGCTCGCGGACGTGGTCGGGATCATCGACCGCGGCCGGCTGCTGCGCGAGGGCGATCTGCATGACCTGCTGGCCGATGCCGGCCGAGTCAAGGTCCGCGTCGCCACGAGCGAGATGGCCCGGGCTTCAGAAGTGCTGCGCGGGCTCGCTCCTGAACGACAGCTGTTCGGTGTCGACACCGGCGAGCAGGCGGGCTGGTTCACCATTGGCGTGTCGCCTGATCGGGCGTCGGAGATCAACCAGGCACTAGCCGCGGCCGGGATCTACGCCTCCGGCCTTGAGCCCGGCACGGACCTGGAAACCGTCTTCCTCGAGCTGACCGGCTCGGGCACGGCCGTGCACGACCGACCCGACCAGGTCGGCCACATGGGCGGCCCGTTGCCATCAGCGGCCGCGCCCGTTGATGGGCAGGAGCAGGCCAAGTGATGGGCCTCGTCCGCGCCGAGCTGCTCAAGATCCGCAAGCGTCAGGCGACGTACGTACTGCTCTTCATCGAGATCATCCTGACCGCGCTGATCTTCCTCGCCGGCGGCAGCTTCTGGACGCTATCGGACCTCATCTCATTTCCGCAGGCGTACTACACGTTCTTCCAGCAGACCATCTTCCAGCTCGGCAGCCTGATCGCGGTTGTGTTCGCCGCGGCGTATGTCGGCGCCGACTGGAACTGGGGTGTGCTGCGCTCAATCGTTGCCCGGGGCGAAGGTCGCGAGCGCTACCTGATGGCCAAGTTCATCGCGCTCACGATCACCCTCGCGATTGCCATGCTGATCATGTTCGCGGCCTGCTTCGTGTTCATCGTCATGCAAAGCGTGATCTACAACGTTCCTATCGCCAATCCGTTCCGTGCCGACGGCCTGCAGGACTTGCTCGTGTGGATCGTCGCCGGGTTCCCGGTGCTGCTCCAGCGCGCTGCGATCGGTTTCGCGGTCGCGGCAATCTTCCGCAGTCAGCTAGCAGGCGCGGTGGTCGGCATCGTGCTCTTCCTGGTAGAGGCCGTGCTGACCACGATCCTGACCGTGCTGTCGTTCGGCTCGAGCATCAGCAACGGCGGTTTCGGCGACGGCAGCGGCAATGGCTTTGGCGTGCAGGCGGTCGGTCCGGAGTGGTTCCAGTTCCTGCCCGTCAGCATCGGCGGCAACGTCCTGTCCGCGTTGCCCGGTGGCGGCGGCATCAACTCCACTGACCTCAGCTCGATCTTCCTTAAGCCCGTGCCGTTCCCGATCGCCATGACCGGGGTGTTCGTGTACATGATCGTCGCGGTAGCCGTCGCCCTGATCGCCCTGCGCCGCCAGGAGATCTCTTGATCGAGACCGGGCTGGCACCGACTACGGACCGGCCGCTCACCTTCGACGTTCTGCTTTCCGCCCCGCAGGACGGTTCGACGCGCGCCCGGCTGGGCAACCTGCACACGCCGCATGGCGACATACAGACGCCGGTCTTCATGCCCGTTGGCACGAACGCCACGGTCAAGTCGCTCGATCCGGACGACCTCGTCGAAATCGGCGCCCAGATCATCCTGTGCAACACGTACCACCTGTATCTGCGACCGGGCCACGAGCGCGTCGAGCGCCTGGGCGGGCTGCACGAGTTCATGAATTGGCAGCGACCCATCCTGACCGACTCTGGCGGCTACCAGGTCGTCAGCCTGGGCGACCTGCGCGCCGTCGACGATGACGGCGTCACCTTCCGATCACACCTCGACGGCTCCACCCATCGCTTCACGCCCGAGCACTCCATCGCGGTCCAGGAGGCCCTTGGGTCGGACATCGCCGTGTGCCTTGATCAACCAGTTCCTCCGCACTCGTCGTCGCGGCGCGAGGTCGCCGCAGCAATGATCCGGACGCACGCGTGGGCGGAACGGTGCCTTGATGCGCATCAGCGTTCGGACCAGGCGCTCTTCGGCATCATCCAGGGCGGCCTTGAGCCCGATCTGCGCGCCGAGTCGACGCGCGCTATCGCGGCACTGCCGTTTGACGGCATCTGCATCGGGGGTCTTGGCTGGCGACGAGTCAGCGCGTCAGCGCCGCGAGGCGCTCGACGTGACCGTGCCGCTGCTGGCCGACGACCCCCGCCCGCGCTATCTGATGGGCCTGGGATCTCCGGCGGACCTGCTCGATGCGGTCGATGCCGGTATCGACATGTTCGACTCCGTCCTGCCCGCGCGCGTGGCGCGCAACGGCACGCTGTGGACGCCTGAGGGCCGCCTGAACCTGCGCAACGCGCGCTTCCTCGACGACGACCGACCAATTCAGGCCGGCTGCCGCTGCCGAGCCTGCCGTTCGTTCACGCGCGCTTACCTGGCGCACCTGCTGCGCGCCGACGAGTTGCTCTTCTATCGCCTCGCGACGTGTCACAACCTGACTTACGTGCTCGACTTCATGGCCGCGATGCGGACCGCCCTCGCCGCGGGCAGGTTCCCGGAGTACGTCAAAGAGCAGGCCGCGCTGCGCGATAATTCAACCGCTGACGGACTTTCGACGTGACAAGCAAGCTGTCGCAAAGTCGGAGTGAACTTCCAGATAAGCGGCGCCGGCTAACGTGCCAGGCGAGCCGCGGAGGCGGACGAAATGGCAACGAAGGATCGGCCTCACAAAGAGGCAAAGAAGAAGCCCAAGGCGAAGGACACGAAGCCGCATCTCGAGTCTCTTATGGGGGCGCCGCCGCCTTCGGTCGAATTGATCAAACCCAAGCGCAAGCCGCGCTGGGACCAGGAGCCGGGTTCGGGCGAGGAATAAGCCTCGTGCTCCCCGGTCAGAGCCAGGAGGGAAACCAGGCATGACGCTAACGGGGACCGGCAAGATCGGGGCAGAGGGCAACGGCGTGGATCACAGCTCGCCCAACAAGCCGAACACGGAGCGAACACGCGCCGTCGACGCGGCCATCCTCTCGATCGAGAAGCAGTTCGGACGCGGATCGATCATGAAGCTCGGGTCGTCCGAGCGGCAGGCTGTTGACGCCATCCCAACCGGCTCGATCGCGCTTGATCTGGCGATCGGCGTTGGTGGTATCCCGCGTGGCCGGATCACGGAGATCTTCGGGCCTGAGTCTTCGGGTAAGACGACCCTTTGCCAGCACGTCCTCGCCGAGGCGCAGAAGCGCGGCGGAGTCGTGGCGTTCATAGACGTCGAGCACGCACTCGATCCGGCATACGCACGGGCGTGCGGCGTCAATGTCGACGAGCTGCTCGTCAGCCAGCCGGACACAGGCGAGCAGGCGCTAGAGATCACTGAGACGCTCATCCGCTCCGGCGGTGTCGACTGCGTCGTGGTCGACTCCGTGGCGGCCCTGGTGCCGCGCGCAGAGATCGAAGGCGAGATGGGCGACTCGTCCATGGGTATGCAGGCTCGGCTGATGAGTCAGGCGCTGCGCAAGCTGACGGGCGCCGTCAGCAGGTCAAACACCGCGCTCGTCTTCACCAACCAGCTGCGCGAGAAGATCGGCGTGATGTTCGGCAATCCGGAGACCACGCCGGGCGGCCGGGCAATGAAGTTCTACGCCAGCGTCCGCCTTGATATCCGGCGCATAGAGACGATCAAGAGCGGCACTGACTCGATCGGCAGCCGCGTGCGCGTCAAGGTCGTCAAGAACAAGGTCGCCGCGCCATTCCGCGTAGCGGAGTTTGACGTGATGTACGGCGAGGGCATCAGCCGCGAGGGCGGGCTGCTCGACGTGGGCGTCGCCTCGGACATCGTCACCAAGACCGGCGCGTGGTTCACGTATGGCGATCTGCGCCTCGGCCAGGGCCGGGAGCAGGCGAAGGAGTTTCTCAAGACCAACGGGGACGTTGCATCGCGTCTCGAAACGGAGATTCGCTCGAAGACGGCGACTATCGCGATCCCCGTTGAAGGCATCTCAGAAGCTGAGTAGAGGCTGGCTGATGCGGGCCATCTGCGGCGTTGCCGCCTGCGTGCGCTCGCTCACGCACAACCAGTGCGCTCGCTCCGCCGCCTCGCCGGCGCCTTGCAGCTGACCCACCTCAACCAGCCCTTCGTTGATCGTTGGAAGTAATCGGTTGTGGCGGGACTCGGGCGGTTCACAGGGTTTGTTGATGTTTGTCGGGCATAAGTAGCGAGTGGTTAGAAAGCGGAGTACGCCGGAGTCGGTCAAGGCGGCGCGGGAGTTGCGCGGGCAGCTGACTGATCCACAGCCGGTAATGGAGGCTGCGGCGGTGTTTCTGGCGGCGCGGCCGCGGTCGGTGGCGGAGACGAGCAAGCGGCTCGTCCAGCAGGGCTATCCGGCGCCGCTCGTGGATGGCGTCGTTACGCGTCTCATCGAGATGAACTACCTGGACGACGAGGAGTTTGCGCGCGCCTGGGTGGAGAGCCGGGATCGGGCACGGCCGCGGGGCCAGCAGGGCCTGCGCCGCGAGCTGGCGCTCAAGGGGGTGCCGCGCGAAGTGATCGACGATGTCCTTGCCCGGCGCGAAGAGAGCGCGGCAGGGGAGGACCCGGATCTTCTGGCGGCGCGAGCGCTACTCGAGCGCAAACGAGCCTCGCTGGGGCGCGAGCCGGATCTCAACAGACGCCGTCAGAAGGCGTACGGGCTGCTGGCGCGAAATGGCTTCGATCCTGAGACGTGCCGCGAGGCGACGAACGGCGCGCTGCGCGACGCGGTCCAGGTGGAGGTCGCGTGACGCGCTGGCCGGCTGCCTTGATGCTCGCCTATCTCGCGGCGCTGCTGATGCTGACGTTCTTCCCGTTCGATGGCTTTCACGGGTCGGAACCTGTTGATCTGCGACTCCAGGCCTTTCGCACGATCAACTTTGCGCTCAGGAAAGGGCCGGGCTCGCGCGAGTTTCTCGTACTTGTCGGCAACCTTGCCGCGTTCGTGCCGCTCGGGCTGCTGCTGCCCATGATCACCGGCAAGCGCTCGCTGCTGACCGTATTTCTCGTCGGCCTGGCGCTGTCCATGGCGATCGAGGCCGGGCAGCTCGCCGTTTCGATCGCACTCGGCTTCGCATATCGCACGGCGGACATCGACGACGTGATCGTCAACGTCGCGGGTGCGGTGCTGGGCTACCTGCTGTTCGTCGTGGTCGTGTCGGTCAGGACGTGGGTCGCCAACGGCACGAACGCCAACGGATAATCCACCCGTGGCTGCCGCACGTGCAAAGAAGGAGAAACCTGCGCCCGGGCCGGACGACCTCGTACGCGTGTCAGCTGGTGCGTACCGGACCGGCGACGACCGCTTTGAAGTCCAGAAGTCGGACCAGGGCTGGTTTCTTGTCGACACGCAGCAGAGCAACGAGTTCGGCCAACCGCTGATCCACGGACCGCTGGCGACGCTCGATGACCTGCGCGCGGCGATTCCTGGAGCACGTGAGCTCAAGCCGTTGCTCCGGACTCGTGCGCCAGCTGCCGCCAAACAGGCCGCATCACAGCCGCCGCAAGCCCGCGCCGCCGCCACCACCCAAAACGTGGATCGACAAGCTACCGGCGAAGGAGGCGGCGGACGTTCGCAACCTCATCCGCGCTCTCGGCAACGAGGGTCTACCGGATGCGGAGACACTGGTCCGCCGTCACCGCGGTGCTCCAACGCCGGTGCTTGCAACGACGCTCATCGAGCATCGTCTGCGCGCGCTCGTCGGCGAGCGACCCCAGGAGGAACGCGAGCGCGCGCAGCAGCTGGTGCGCCGCGTGACTGAGATCCTGACGCGCGACGGCAGTGCCACTGAGCGTCCGGCGCCACGGTGGGAGCTGGTAGAGGTGGGTGACGACGTCAAGCTGCGGCGCCACCGGATCAAGCCGCAGCCATAGACAGAGCCGCCGGCCCCTGCGGGGCCGGCGGCTCACCAATCCGACGAGGTCGACGCTTACGGCGTCGGCAACAGGCCGAACGCGTACAAGGTCTGATTGTTGCTGGCAACGAAAACCATGCCGTGAGCAACGGCCGGCGACGAGTTGACCATCGCGCCCAGACGCTGTGACACCCAGATGGGTCCACAGATGTGATCAGCGCTGGCGCAAGTGGCGCCGAACGCGAGCAGCCGTCCATTGGTCTGGTTAGGCCCTTGGGTCGGGATATAGACAACGCCATTAGCTACCGCCGGCGAAGCGGCGAATGTGCCGCGGACGCCGGAGCCGCTGAGCACGCCGGTCTTGTGCGAGCGCCAGGTTGGCGTGCACACGCCACCGTCTGTCCGGCAGTTAACCGGGAATGCGTACAGGCGTCGACCACCGGGGACGTAGACCAGATCGTTGGTCACCGCCGGCGAGCCGTTGATGCTCCAGCCGTGCATGTTCGCTGTCCAGAGCGGTTGGCACGTGCCGCCGTCCGTGGCGCAACCAACCTTGAAGACGTACATGTGGCCGTCAACCGTCGGCATGTACACCTCGCCGTTGCCCACTGCGGGCGAGGAGTTGGTTGACCCAGGAAGGTCGGCTGTCCAGAGCGGTGAGCAGGTCCCGCCGTTGGTGGAGCATTTGGTGCTGAAGGCGTACATCTTGCCGTCGTGCCCGCCGATGTACACGACACCCTTGGAAACCGCGGGCGAGGAGTACGACTCGAAGCCCAGGTCAACTCGCCACTCGGGATGGCATATGCCGCCTTGGGTAGCACACGTGGCGAGGTCGTAGGCGCGCAGGTCGCCGGAGCTGGTCGCGGCAAAGAGCTGGCCATTGGCAACTGCCGGTGAGGTATAGCCGACATATGCGCTTGGGTCGGTCCACACCGGATCGCACCGTCCGCCATCAGCGCGGCAGCCGACCTTGTAGGCGAAGAGCCCACTCGTGCTTTGCATGTAGACCATGCCGCCGGCAATGGCAGGTGACGCCCAATCCGGGTAACCGGCGCTGCCGTGCCAAAGAGGAGCGCAGTACGAACCATCCGTGGCACAGTCAATCGCGTACGCGGATGGCCCGGCATCTCCGTTATAGACGATGCCATTGGCGACCGCCGGCGAAGAGTTGAAGCCACCATGTGCAAGCCACAGAAGCTGAAGTCCGTCCACGGTCGTCGGCGACAGGATTGACTCTGACCGGTTCCAGCCGCGGTGATCGGCATCCCCTCGGTACTGGCGCCAATCGCCTTGCTGGGCCGGGTTGCGGAAGTCCGGGCCTGCCACCGAGTCGTCATGCGCGATGGCTGGCGTCGCACCGAACGTAAGAGTGATCAATGCGGTTGCGATGACCGTGAGGTTTCCCCCGATACGTATACCAAGCATTTGCCTGGCCTCCTTCCCACGCACGACCAGACACCAGCAGGCGCCTGATCGAGGTAGTCCAAGTGTCCGGCGGCGAACGGCGATCGACCATCCGCAAGTCCACCCAACCGACTACCCGCCCGCGCTTAAGTAATGCGTAGGCGCCTAGGCAATTGCGGACAGCGACGAGTGGGCGGTGGACGGCGTCTTCCTGCAGTCGAGCGCGATGGGCCTTCCCGCGCGACGCGCTCGGTTTCCGCACGGTCACTGCGTTCCACATGCTTCCGGCGGTTTGACCCAACGGACTTTCTAAACCGGCGTAGGCTTCCGGGCAGATTAAAAGGTGCCGTCCCCGCACCAACGGCAGGGCTGCCCAGCCAGCGGCCGGTGACGGCGAATTGATAGGTTGTTCCGCTACCCAGCGGGACTGGTCGGGCCCAGGGAGGGGCCCTCCGAACCTGAACCAGATCCTTCCAGTTAGGGGCTGGATGGGAGGCCAATATGAGTGATCCCGTCGTACTGGCGGTGGTGGTATTAGTGACCATCGCCGTCGGTTTCGGTATTGGTTTTGTGGCGAGGTCCATGCTCGCCTCGCAGGCAATTCGTGCGGCTCAGGACAAGGCCGGACGCATCGTCGCCGAAGCTCGTACGCAGCAGAAAGAGCTGATCCTGCAGGCCAAGGACGAGCAGGTGAAGCTTTCGCGCCAGTCGGAGGACGAGGCGCGCGCCAGGCGCCAAGAGCTGTCGAACCTTGAACGCCGCCTGCTGCAGCGTGACGAGCAACTCGACCAGCGTGGAGACCTACTCGAGGAACGCGACCGCAAGCTGATTGCGCGCGAACGAGAGCTGGACCAGGCAAAGGAAGAGCTGACGCAGGCGCGTCAGGAGCAGATCGCCGCCCTGGAGCGCGTCAGCCAGATGTCGCAGGACGATGCCAAGCAGGTCCTGATCGAGCAGGTTCGCGGGGAGGCTGAGCAGGACGCGGTGCGTCTCGCGCGAGCCATCGAGCGCAAGGCGAAGGAAGAGGCGGACGACAAGGCTCGCGACGTCGTTGTCACCGCCATCCAGCGGGTGATGGTCGACCACACGGCGGAGATGACCGTCTCGGCAGTCCAGCTTCCGTCCGAGGAGATGAAGGGCCGGATCATCGGCCGCGAGGGGCGCAACATCCGCGCGCTCGAGCAGGCCACCGGTGTTGACCTGATCATCGACGACACGCCGGAGACGGTGCTCATCAGCGGCTTCGACCCGGTTCGGCGCGAGATCGCGCGACTGGCATTGACCAAGCTCATCCAGGACGGCCGCATCCACCCCGGGCGCATCGAAGAGGTTGTCGCCAAGGCGCGCGCAGAGGTCGAGCTGGTCATGCGCCAGGCCGGCGAGGCCGCCGCGTACGAGACCGGCGTACCGGGCCTGCCCGCGGAGCTGATCAAGCTCCTGGGCCGGCTCAAGTACCGCACCAGCTACGGCCAGAACGTGCTCAAGCACTCGATCGAGACGTCCCGCCTGGCGGGCGTCATCGCGGGCGAGGTCGGCGCGGAGATGCTGACGGCCAAGATGGGCGGGCTGCTGCACGACATAGGCAAGGCCGTCGATCACGAGGTGGAAGGACCGCACGCCGCGATCGGTGCGCAGATCGCGCAGCGCAACAACCTGCCCATGAAGGTGATCAACGCGATCGCCGCGCACCACCAGGAAGTCGAGTACGCATGCGTCGAGGCGCCCATCGTCCAGATTGCCGACGCGATCAGCGCCAGCCGACCGGGCGCCCGAGGTGAATCGTCGGAGACCTACATCAAGCGTCTCGAGGAGCTCCAGGCAATCGCGGAGAGCTTCGAGGGCGTCGAGAAGTCATTCGCGGTCCAGGCCGGCCGCGAGGTGCGCATCCTCGTTCGGCCCGACGAGATCGACGATCTCGCCTCGACCAGACTGGCGCGCGACATCGTGCACAAGATCGAGGAGACGCTGACCTATCCGGGTCAGATCAAGGTGACCGTCATTCGCGAGACGCGCGCCGTGGAGTACGCCAAGTAGCTGCTGGCTATGGTCGAGGCGTCTGAGTCCTGGTTAGTACGCGGTAATGATCCGGCCCACATCGACGCGTGTCGGGTCACTGAGCGAGGTTGCGCGCAGCACGACCACCGTTGACGCCCCCGCCGAACCAGGGTGGGTAGGCGTCACCCGCACCACGATCGTGATCGCCGTCCACGGCTCGACGACGGGTGACTTGTATGTCCCGGCTGCCATCGCAGCGGAGATATCCGTTCCGGCCACGCTGTAGCGGACGGTCATTCCGGCCGTCCCATCAACCGTGGACGTGACACTGAACGCCCCGGCCTTTTGCTCGTCATTCTCGAGACGGACCCAATAGCGGTAGGTCTTGCCGACTTTGACGCCGGTGCGCTGGATGGTCTGCGTCCGCGCCACTGACGGCTTGTAGATGTTGTCGCCCTTGAACGGCCCGGCGCTGGCCAGAGCCAGCGAGATGTCCGGCGCTGCGGCACGGCAGGCGTTGGCGAAGGGCTGAATCTTGGCCAGCACATCCGCGCCCGTATCGGTCGAAAGAACCTCGATGCGCTTGGACTCAAACGGTGTGTCGGTCGCCTCCTTGGCCCCCGCGTGGACGGTGAACGCGAGCTCGAAGTCACTTGCCGCGACCTGGGCAATCACCGAGTCGTTGTACCGGCCATAGGGATAGGCGAACGTGCGCGGCCTGAAGCCCAGCTCATCCTCGAAGATCTGTTGAGCGCCCTCGATCTGGTCGTACAGGACGGCGGGTGGCTGGACCTTGAGGTTCAGATGCGTCTCCGTGTGGTTGCCGATGGCATGTCCACGGGCGACGAGGTCGCGCAGCTGGTCCCAGTCGATCTTGCCCGGCCGCAGCCCACCGGGCAGGCCCGACGTGACGAAGAATGTGCCGCGCATGCCCAGGCTTTCCAGGATCGGTGCGGCGTTGTCGTAGCCGTCAACGGCGCCGTCGTCCATCGAGATCACGAACTGCTTGGGCTGTGGGCACTGACGGGCGGCGATCAGGTCCGCCACCTGATCGACCGTGATTGCCTGCCAGCCGTTGTCCTTGAGATAGCTGAGCTGCGCCGTGAACTGGTCCGGGCACTCGTACAGGCTGGGAATCGTCGCATCGGCCGGTGGGCACAGGATGTGGTGGTAGTACAGAACCGGCACGCGCAGCTCGAATTTCGCAGCGGGTGCGGCCACAACGGTCGGCGCGCCCCGCACCGCAGGCGTCACCAGCAACGCGCCCGCGATCACAACGGCGGCGGCTGACGCTGCCGTCAGTGTTCGCCACACCGAGATATGTCGCTGAGGGCGCAAGTGTTACCGGCCTTTGTCGTGCTCTTCTGTCGGGACGCGGGTGTCCGGCACCGATGCTAGTCTCACTCGGCCGGCTTGGTGACCACAGCGCCAAATGCGCGCACGCTCAGCGACGCGCGGGCCAGGCCCACAATTGAGTAAACAGGTACTTCCTTGCCCTCCGATGTCCTAGCTGCCGATCGACTCCCGCCCGTGCCCGAGCTGCCGGCCGCCGGCTCCGTGCGCGTGCTCATGATTGGCGACGTCATCGGCAAACCGGGGCGCGTCGCGGTCGAGGATGTGCTGCCGCGCCTGCGCGACGAGCGTCACATCGACCTTGTCACGGCCAACGGCGAGAACCTCGCCGGCGGCATGGGCCTGACCGCCTCGACCGCGGCCGGGCTGTTTGACGCCGGCGTTGACGTGATCACGAGTGGCAACCACATCTGGGACAAGCGCGAGATCTACGCCGAGCTCGATCGCGACGAGCGCATCCTGCGCCCGATCAACTACGGCGAGACGGGCGTGCCCGGCCGCGGTTGGGGCATCTTCCACGCCCACGACGGCACGGAAGTGGCGGTCATCAATGCCCAGGGTCGGACGTACATGGCCCAGATCGAGAATCCGTTCACGATGCTCGACACGTTGCTCGATGACGGCGCCATGGAGCTGCCTCCGATTCGCCTGGTCGATTTCCACTGCGAGCTCACCAGCGAGAAGAACGCTTTCGGCATCTACCTCGACGGCCGGGTCAGCGTCGTGTGTGGCACGCACACCCATGTGGCCACGGCCGATGAACGGATCCTGCCCAACGGGACGGCGTACCTGACCGATATCGGCATGACCGGGCCGGTGTACAGCGTCATCGGCTTCGCGCCCGCGACGGTCCTGCCGCGCTTCATCAACGCTCTGCCGACCCGTTTCGAGGTGGGCAGCGGGCCGGTGCTGTTCAACGCCATCCAGATCGACATTGATGCGACCACCGGCCGCGCGTTGAACGTGCTCCGCTTCAGTCGCATCCTGGAGGAGCGCGCGTGAGCAGAGAGGTCCAGAGTCGCTTCGTCGAGCCCACGCCGCGGCCGGGCTGGCCGCCGGAGCGCAACCGCGTCGACCTGCACTGCCACAGCGACAGGTCGGACGGCGTTCTCACGCCGACGGCTCTGCTCAAGGCGATGGCCGACTGGGGCATCGAGGTTGCGGCCATCAGCGATCACGACACGCTCGCCGGCTACCGGCTGCTGCGTGCGGCGGCCAAGGACGGCGAGGGGCCGGCAAACGCGCCCCAGCTCATCCCCGCCGTCGAGATCAACAGCATCGCCGACCGTGCCCTGATCGAGCTCGGCGTGGAGCTCGAAGAGGGTGAGCTGCACATCCTGGGTTACGGCGTGGATGCGGACGACGAGGCGTTCGAGCTGCAGCTCGCCGGCCAGCGCAACGCGCGCATGGCGCGGCTGGAGATGATCATCGACCGGCTGCGCGAGCTCGGCGTGCCCATCGACGAGCAGATCGCGCCCGCGCTCGCCAGCGAGGAGGCGGTCGGTCGTCCGCACATCGCGCGGGCCATGGTCAGCGCCGGCCACGTTGCCACGGTGCAGGAGGCGTTCGACAAGTGGATCGACCGCAATGGCCCGGCATATGTCGCTCGTCAGGGGATGAAGTCGCGCGCCGCGATCGACGCGATCATTGACGCGGGCGGGGTGCCGGTTCTGGCCCACTATCCCGCCGCGCCAGAGCAACCCACCCTGATGAAGCTGCTCGGCGAGTGGGGCATCCGCGGCCTGGAGGTCTACTACCGACGCTTCCGACCCGAAACCGTCACAGCGATGGAGGAGCTGGCCGGAGAGATGGGCCTGTTCATGACCGGCGGCAGCGACTATCACGGCGATACCGGCACGTACGCCGAGTCGATGGCCACCACGTATGTTCCGCGCGCAATGGCCGACCGACTCAGCGCCGCGATGGCGGAACCACGCGCGGTAGAAAGCCCGCTGGACTGATGAGCACGCGCATGCTGCCGGTGTTCGACGCTCGACCAGCGACGATCGCCGGCGCCCGCCCGGTCGTCGCCGACGAGCTCGCGGAGTTCACGACCGACGACGTCGCACTGCCCAGCTTCCACGTCTGGACGCTGGGCTGCCAGATGAACCACTCCGACAGCGAGGAGATGGCCGGTGCCCTCTCCGCAGCGGGTTGCGCGGAGGCTCCTGGCCTCGAGTCGGCCGACTTGATCGTCATCAACTCGTGCGCCATTCGTGAGGCGGCCGAACAGAAGGTGATCGGACGGATGGGCCACCTCGCGCGTCTGCGCGAGGCAAATCCTGCGCTGCGCGTGGTGCTCACCGGGTGTTCCGTGCGCACCGACAACGTGCATACGCTGCACAAGCGCTACCCGCAGGTGGACCTCTTCCTGCGCCCCGACGAGGAGCCGGAGCTGACCGAGCGCCTGGGTCTGGCCGGAGCCACGGCCCCGGGCCGGATGACGAGCCAGCTGCAACGGAGTAGCGCCACGTCCGCGTGGCTGCCGATCATCTACGGCTGCGACAAGACGTGCACCTACTGCATCGTGCCGTTCTCGCGCGGCCCGGAGCGCAGCCGCCCGTTCGACGAGGTGCTCGACGAGGCACGTTCGCTCGCCGCCGTCGGCTACCGCGAGGTGACGCTGCTGGGCCAGAACGTCAACTCATATGGGCACGACCTGCCCGCGGAGGATCGATTTCGGCCACATTCGGCGCGCCCGGGACATGGGCCGTAACATCGACCTGAACGCCCGGCCGGATATCGCGGAGCTGCTGCGTGCCGTTGACGAGCTGCGCACCGCTGACGGAGTCCATGCGATCCCGCGCGTCCGCTTCGTGACCTCGCATCCGTGGGACCTGTCGGAGCGCTTGATCGCGGCGATGGCAGAGTCTGCGTCCGTGTGCGAGCACCTGCACCTGCCCGTCCAGTCGGGCGACGACGCCGTGCTCAAGCGCATGGGCCGCCAATACACGATCGAGGCCTACCTGCGGCTGGCGGAGAAGCTCCGCGCCGCAGTTCCGGGCATCAGCCTGACCACGGACATCATCGTTGGCTTCTGTGGCGAGACAGACGCTCAATTCGAGAACACGCTGAGCCTGCTGCGCGAGGTGCGTTTCGAAACGGTTTTCGCGGCCGCGTTCTCCGTGCGGCCGGGCACGCCCGCCGCGCGGCTGAATGACGACGTGCCGCGCGCCGAGAAGAAGCGCCGACTGCAGGCCCTGCTCGACCTCCAGGAAGGCATCGGCCGCGCCGCCAACGACGCGTGGCTGGGTCGGACGACTGAGGTGCTCGTCGATCAGCAGCGGCCGCCATCCAGCCACTCGGATGCGCCGCCCGTCGAAGGCACAGCTCGGCTCGCCGGCCGCAACCGCAACAACAAGCTTGTCCACTTTGACGGCAAGCCGGAGCTCATCGGCCGCCTCGTCGATGTCACTATCGATCACGCCGGCCCGTATTCGCTATCGGGGTCGTTGCTCGCCGGCTAGCCACCGCGACAGTCCCGAGACATTGGATGAGCTTGGCCACCGAAGATAGTCAGCGCCGGAGTCGTCGAACTGTGAAATGTCCGACAATCTGAAGCCGTTACCACCCCTCGTCGTGATAGCCGGCGCGACCGCCACCGGCAAGACCGGCCTATCGCTTGCGCTCGCCGAGCGGATCCCGGGCGCCGAGATCGTCAGTGCCGATTTGCGTCAGGTCTATCGCGGCATGGACATCGGCACGGCCAAGGTCACCGCTGCCGAACGAGCGCGGGTGTCGCATTACGGGCTGGATCTCGTCGATCCCGACCAACCGTTCACGGCCGCGGACTACCAACGCTGCGCCCTCGACGCGCTGGGGGCGATTGCGCAACGTGGAGGGGTGGCGCTGCTCGTCGGCGGCACGGGGCTCTATCTGCGCGCCGTGGCGCGCGGTGTGCCACTGGCCGATACGGGCCGCGACGCTGAGGTTCGCGCCACGCTCGAGCGTCGCCTGGAGAGCGACGGGCTGCCCGCACTCGTGGATGAGCTTCGCTCTGGTCGCGCCGGCGGTGGCGGCGCGCACGGACCTGGCCAATCCGCGGCGCGTGGTCCGTGCCTTGGAGCGAGTGTCCGTGGCCGGCGATAAGCCGCCGCCGGCACCGCGTGGCTATCCCGCGCCATCGGTGTGGATCGGCCTGAAACTCGATCCATCGGAGAACGCGCTGCGCATCGCCGAGCGTGCCCGCGCGCAGTTCGCGGCCGGACTCATCGACGAAGCAACGGGACTGCGCGCGCGTTACGACCCGTCATTGCCTGCGTTCAGCGCCACGGGCTACCAGGAAGCCTTCGCCGTGCTCGACGGCCGTGCCACCCTCGATGAGGCGATCGAGCGCAACATCGCGCGCAATCGGCAGCTGGCGCGGCGTCAACGGACGTGGTTCAGGGCCGAACCGGACATCACCTGGCTCGACGCCACCTCTCGATCGCTGATCGATGACGCCTACGAGATCGCGGCGCGCGTCCTGGGGGACTAGCGCCTGAACGAGATCCCGGACGGTTCCGCGAAGCGCGCCTGGACGCCCCACCCGCCGAAGGACTCGGAGACCGCGACGATCAGCTCGTTGTCACCCTGCTCGAGCGGTAGAAAGATGGTGTCCCAATAGCCGATCGAGCCCAGGAAGCGGTAGTCGCGCGAGCGGTAGTCGTCGCGTCCCGCGAATACGGGGCGGCCGTTAAGGAACACCACGGCTCGGTCGCTGAAGCCCAGGTCCAGCGCGCGAAGGCCCTCGCTCTGCGCAACGATTGTCGTGCGCGCGAAGACCGTATTGAGCGTCGTGCCCAGCGGATGCACGCGGGCCAGGTTGGCCAAACCGCTCGGTTCGACCGAGAGATACGTCCATGTGCGCGCCGCCGCCGGCGCCACGCCTTCGGCGACGATGTTCGAGATCGACCAGCCAGGCACAGTTCCCGGCTGCAGCTCGTGAACCGGCGGCGGCGCGCCGCGCAAGATCGGCACGGCCGAGTCATACGAGAACTGCGCGAAATGCGCGCCCGTACCACCTGGCAGGAGGCCGATCCCACCGGTGGCTACAGGGACGCGCAACCTGCTAAAGACAAGCGCCGGCGTGTCGAGGTCGTCCACGTACGCCTCGCCGCGATCTCCGGCGAAGCAGACACGGAGCGTGAACCAGCGCCCGATCGGCAGGTCGATCGAGTTCCAGAAGCCCGATCCCGTGTACAGCTGCCAGCCACTGACGTCGTTGAAGACCGGCGTGTACTGCACGGAATCCGGATTGCCCGATTGGTGCGGCCGGACGAAGAAGGATTTGTAGGTGCTGCCATCGATGCGCCAGGCCAAACCTGGGAACGCTCGCTCGCCGCTCAGCGCCAGCTCGATCTGGATCGTGCCGTCGGTGATTGAGAGATCTCCGACAGGCACCACGGTAGGGGTTCGCTCGTCGAACCTGATCGCGGGCCTGGCCAGATGGTCAGTCGGTATCCCCCCGGTGATAGGCAGCTCGCGAAGGCTCATGCAACAAGTCTTGCAAAATGACGGAATACGCGTATCTGACGTGCGCACGCCCATAGACAGGCCTCTATGCTCCAAATGGCCAACTGGGACCATAAGGAGGGCTGCTGCGATATGAGGCGATTTGGACGTGCCGCGCTCGGCTTGCTGGTCGCGATCGGGATGCTTGCGGCCGTGCCGGCCGCAGTTTTCGCCGCGCAGCCTGCCTGCGGGGACACGCTGACGAGCAATACGACGCTGAACGCGGACCTCGACTGCTCTGGATATGCAGGGACCGCACTCACGTTGGGCAAGAACGGCATCACGCTCAACCTGGGCGGCCACACCCTTACCGGGGTGGCCGGTGACGACAGCTACGTCGCGGTGTACACGGAGTACAAGAACACCACCATCACCAACGGAACCATCAACGACGCCGGCTACGGCGTTGAGGTAGCCGGAACCACAGGGACCACTGTGAGCTGGCTGACCATCAACGGCGACGCCGCTGCGTCTACGGACTACGGCGTCTATGTCGAGTACGGCGCCAACAACAAGTTCGCCCATTTGACGACAAACGGGCAGTACTACGGGATGGAGCTCTACCAGAGCGCCTCCAACGCCATCAAGAACAACACCTTCACCGCCGACGAGTACGGTGTCTATTCCGAGTACGAGACGCGCGACAGCTTCAGCAACAACACAGCACATGCCCCGTACGGGTTCTACGACGACTACGGCGGCGGCAATAGCTACTCGGGCAACACGGCCAGCGGTGGCAGCGAGACCGGGTTCTACATGGATTGCGACGAGTACGGTCATGTCACGATGACCGGCAATACCGCCAACAACAACGGCGGCGACGGCTTCTACACTTCTTACTGCTACGTTGATCCACCCGGAGCCCAGCACTACTCGCTGATCAAGGGCAACACCGCCAATGGAAACGGCGACAGTGGCTTTGAGGACTACTACTCGGTGGGCGCCACGTTCACCGGTAACACGGCCAACGACAATGGCGACGACGGGTTCTATCTGGACTACCCAGGCGACCTGCATGTGACCAACAACACCGCCAAGCACAACAGTGATTCAGGCATAGAGATGCTCGATAACTACGGTGTCGGCTACGGCAGCCCTGCATCCATCAGCGGAAACGTCGTAAAGGCCAATGATTATGGGATCTACGCCAGTGAAGGCGTCCCCAATGGCGTCTGCCACGGCAACGTCGTGAAGAACAACACCACGTCCAACATCCACGGCCTCGTCTGCAGCTGAAGTCCGCGCCCCAACGCGGGAATCAAGGAGGGCCGGGTCGCAAGACCCGGCCCTCTTCTTACTCCTGAAAGTCGACTCAGTCGGTGATGCCCGGGATCTCGAGCTCGTCGATGACCTCGTCAACGCCTGCAACGCGGCTGATGACGTCGATGATGTTGTCCGTGTCGTCTATGTCATCGACCACGCCGCGAACGGCAACGGTGCTCCCGCGCGAGGCTAGGGCGAGCGAATTGGCGTAACCCGTCGTCGCCGCATCGGCGAGCAGAGCCTCGCGTACGCGCTCGACCATCTCGTCCTCGTTCGTCAGGAGCTCGGAGTGGTGGCTGCGGTCGTACGGTTCGTCGTCCGCGGTTGAGCCAAAGCCGGCCGCGACGCGCGCACCTTGCGGGTCGTCCGGGGCGGACACCACGGGTGGATCGCTCGGCGCAACGTAGGCCAGGCCTTCCTGCGCAGCGAGCTCAGGGTCGTTCGTCTCGCCGTCGCGCAGGTCCATGCCGGCCAGATCCTCGATCGTGGACGAGTCGGAGGATCCCAGCTCGCCCTCGTAAAGCTCGGTGTCGGTGAGTTGTTGCCTGGTCGATCTCCACTTCATCGGTTCGGCGATAGAAGACCTGGTCGTCATCACGGCTGCTCATGAGCCGATGATGCACCATGCTTGCCACGCGACGCCACCTATCCTGTTGAGGTCATGAACGCGCGCAATCGGATGGTCGAGCTCTCGCCGCCGCTGGAGCGTGCCTTCCTGATCGCGGTCGATACCGGCCAGAACGAGGGCTGGACGGCTGAGGAGTCGCTGACGGAGCTGGCCAGCCTTGCGGACACCGCCGGCGCGGAGGTTGTTGGCGCCGAGTGGCAGAACCGCCGCCACGTCGACCCCAACTGGTACGTGGGCAAGGGCAAGGCGGAGGAGCTTGTCAGCGCCAAGCACGAGACGGGCCTGACGCTGCTGGTAGCCGACGACGAGCTGTCGCCGAACCAGCAAAAGGCCCTGGAAAGCCTGCTCGGCGTCAAGGTGCTCGATCGGAGCGGCTTGATCCTGGACATCTTTGCCCAGCACGCACGCACGCACGAAGGCCGTCTGCAGGTTGAGCTGGCCCAGCTCGAGTACCAGCTGCCGCGTCTGACCCGACTGTGGACGCATCTATCGCGCACGCAGGGCGGCATCGGCTCGCGCGGCCCGGGCGAGACGCAGCTCGAGACGGACCGCCGGATCATCCGGGACAAGATCAAGAAGCTGAAGGAGCGCGTCGAGCACGTGCGTCAGCAGCGCGACACGGCGGCTCGCTCGCGTGACCGGCGCTTGGTGCCCACCGTGGCCATCGTCGGCTACACCAACGCGGGCAAGAGCTCGATGCTCAACGCCCTGGTTGGCGCGCAGGCCGCCGTGGCGGAAGACCGGCTCTTCGCCACGCTCGACCCGACCAGCCGGATGGTCAAGCTGGGCGACGGACAGTCAGCCGTCGTGACCGACACGGTGGGCTTCATCCACAAGCTGCCGCACCAGCTCGTCGATGCGTTCAGGGCGACGCTGGAGGAGGTCAATCGGGCGGACATCCTGCTCGAGGTGGTCGATGTCTCCGATGCCCACGCTCCCGAACACCGCCACACGGTGCAACAGGTGCTGGACGATCTTGGGGCAGGCGAGAAGCCGCGCCTGCTCGTGTACAACAAGGCCGACCTGGTCGATCCGGCCGCAAGTAATGGCGACGTGCCGGCGCCGACGATCGCCGGCTCGGTGCTCGTTTCGGCGACGACCGGCTATGGCATGGACATCCTGCGCGCGCGGCTGGCGGACCTGCTCGCGTCGCTCTGGGAAGAGGTGGACGTGGCACTGCCGTACAGCGAGGGCGAGCTTCTGGCGCGCGTCAGGGAGCGCGGCACGGTCGACATCGGCTACCGCGCACGCGACGTGCGCGTGCGCGGCCGCGTCGCGCCGTCGCTCGCGAGCGAGCTACGCGCTGCTGCGTGGAGCGGCAACGGCCGCCACTGACGTGCCGCGCGACGGCAGTTCAGTCACCGTCAGCTGTGATCCGGTCGGAGACGGTTGGCAGTGCAGCGTTGTGGTAGAGAGCAAGTTCACGTACGTCGTCGACGTCTCGCACCGGGAGCTGGAACGATTTGCGCCGGGTTCGGCGGAGCCTCGCGTGCTCGTTGAGCGTTCGTTCCAGTTTCTGCTCGAGCGTGAGCCTCCGTCATCGATCCTGCGCCGTTTCGAGCTGTCGACCATCGAACGCTACTTCCCTGAATTCGAGGAAGTCATCAAGGGCTGAAGAAACCCGCCAGCCGCCGCGTGAACGCGGCGGCTGGCGAGGAGGGAGTGTTCCGGCCACATACCTGAGGCGAGGCTGCGGCCGTAGTTGGTGGGCTGGTCGCGGAGCACCGGGCCCAGCCGGCGCTCCGCGGAGATCAATTACTGGGGCATCGCCAGGTGCCAGGAAGGGCTCACGTTGGCGCCGTTGGTGTCACCGGCAGCTGCGTCGCCGGAGAACATATACAGCGGCTTGCCGTAGTAGCTGACCTGCGAGGTGCTGTCGTCTGAGCGCGTGAACGTCGTGAAGTCCTCGAGGTCGACGCCGTCGCCGACGGTCACCACTGCGCCTTCTGTCACGGTCAGGGCCGGCCAGTTCGTTGCGCAGTCAGCTGTGCACGCGCTCGTGTTCGCCGTCGTGTCCTTGTCGTATTCGTAGAGGGCCAAGCCCGTCGAGCTGACGAGGTAGCCGTCAGTCGAGACAGCGACAGTCGGTCCGCCGGCGGCCGGCGAACCTGCGGGCGAGCCGGACGGGCACGGAATAACAGTGTTGTACTCGTCGTAGCAGATCTTGCCACCCGAGCTCGCCGCCGGGCTGGCGGGCGCGCTCGCCGGTGTGGTCGGCGCAGTGGTCGGCGCAGTGCTCGGCGCAGTGCTCGGCACCGGCAGCGTGCTCGCCTTCGTCGCCAGGTGCCAGATCCCGCCGACGCCGTCGCCCTTGGTGTCACCGATGGCCGTGTCGCCCGCGAAGTTGTACAGCGGGATTTCCTTGAAGGTGACCTGCTTGGTGCCATCGTCGCGCGAGATAGTTGCGAAGTCGGACGCGTTCAGGCCCGCACCAATCGCGAGCTGTACGCCGCCCTGCAGCACCAGCGCGGGCCAGTTGGTCGCGCACTGACCTGTCTGGCAGTTGCTCTGTCCGAGAGTGTCCTTGTCGAACGTGTACAGCGCCATGCCGTTGGAGCTGACGAAGAAGCCGGCCGGCGCCAGGGACACGGTGAATGCCAGGGTCGGCGCCGTGGCCGTGGCCGGAGCGGCTGAAGGCGCGGCGGTTGCCGGCGCTGTGGTTGGGGCTGGTGAGCTGCCGGCGCCGGAGCATGCCGCAATTAGGGCGACAAGCACCAACGACGCAGGTGCCATTGATCTGAAACGAAACAAGGTGGAACTCCTCCTATTGATCACGGGCTAACGGCGCAGCTGAGGTTCTACGTCCTTACGGTAGCCAGCGTGCGCAATTGACCAAGGTCTCAGACCTTGGTCCGTAGTCGGGCCGCGCCGGCCGCTAACATGCCGCGATGCGCCAGGTAATCGGCAGGCGTCTGCTCGAGGTGGACGTCGGCTAACTAGCCGAATTGGCCGCCCGTCACGAGCGGGTGGTCGTCGATATAGGAACCGGATCCGGATCGGCCGTGCTACGGCGCGCGGCGCGCGAGCCGGAAACGTTGTTCATCGCCGTCGACGCTGACCCGAGCGGAATGAACGACGCGTCACGGCGCGCCGCGCGCCCTATCCGCCGCGGTGGCTTGGGCAACGTCATCTTTCTCGTCGCTGCCGCAGAGGCACTGCCGGGCGCCTTGTGCGCCATCGCCGACGAGGTCACGGTCATCCTGCCGTGGGGTTCACTGCTCACGGCCGTTCTGGACCCGGCCGGCGCCGACGTTCAACGGCCTTGCCGCCGTCCTGAGGCCGGATGGCGCGACAACGGTCCTCGTCTCTGCGCAGGAGCGCGACAGGGTCGCCGGCGACGTGGAGCTGGATCCCGAGACTGCCCGTCAACTCGCCGTGCAGTACAGCCTCGCGGGCCTCGAGGTGCTCGAGCTTCGAGCCGCTACTCGATCCGACGCGGTAAGCTCTGTCGTCGGGCTGGGGTCGTCGACTGGGCATCCCAGAGCGCCGGCGGGCATGGCTGCTCCGCGTTCGCCCTGTGAGGCCGCGCAGGTAGTTGGTCGTAGGCAACAAAAAAGGGGCCGCGACGGCCCCTGATTTGTGGCTAGGCTGGCCTTGGAGCTACGCCCTTCTTCTTGGTCGAAGTCTTGGGCTTCTTGCCGCCGCCCTTGCTGCCCGGTCCCTTATCGCCCATCTCTGTCACATCTCCTCGCGTGGGATGAAGGCGCCCATCGTACTCGGCTTAGCCACGCCCGATTTCCCGCCTGTTGCCGATCATCGTTCAGTTTTCGTTGAAATCAGCCTTCGGCGACGTATCTCCGTTCGCCCGTGCGCGCGTCGACGTAGACGCGCATGCGGTGATCTGACGTTGGGTCGATGAAGATCTCGTCGGTCGGTCTGAACCGCGGCTCTACTGGACCGGGTTCGCCACCGCCGGGGCCGGGCCGGAGGTCATGGCGCTCCGCGGCCTGCGACCGGTAGCGAGTCCGCTCGATCAGCACGCCAATGAGCAGGATTGCGCCACCGATGAAGAGCCAGAACCACAGCCCGAAGAACGGGCCGTTGGAGAAGAGCAGGCCAACGGCAGCGACCATCAAGCCAATGCCGATTGCGCCAAGAAAGACGCGGACTACCGATTGGCCGCGTGTCATGGCCGCTACTCCGACCTGGGCTGCGGAGCCTGGTTGTCCGGAACGACGACCACGGCCGTGCCATAGGCAACGATCTCGGTCATCGTGTTGGCCATCTCCGAGCTGTCGAAGCGGAACGAGATGACCGCGTTGGCGCCCATCATCGTCGCGTTCTGGACCATGCGGTCGATCGCCTGGCGACGCGTGTCCTCCAACAGGCTCGTGTACTCATGGATCTCGCCGCCGCCGATTGAGCGCAGGCCGGCCATGACATTGCCGCCGATGCCGCGGCTGCGGACGACCAGGCCGAATACGTGACCCTTGGTCTCCTGGACGCGCCAGTTGGCGATGAACGGTGCCGTCGTGATCAGCATCTGGTGTGCGGACCCTCCTTGTTGCTCAGAGTCTAGGGCGAGTCGAATACATTCTGGCCATGCCGGATAGCGAGATGAAGCAGCGCATGCTGCGCGGCGACGAATACATGGCCACCGACGACCAGCTGACAGCCGAGCGCGAACGCTGCTCCCTGCTGTGCGAACGGCTCAACGCGCTGTCATCTGTCGACGAACCGGCGCGACTGGCGCGCTTGCGCGAGCTTCTGGGTGCGATCGGCGACGACACGCTCATCCAGTCGCCCTTCCGTTGTGACTACGGCTACAACATCAAGATCGGCCGTCGGTCGTTCATCAACTACGGCGGCATCATCCTCGACGTCGCACCGGTGACCATCGGCGACGAGGTGCTCATCGCGACGAACGTCCAGATCCTGACCGCGACCCATCCATTGGACGCGGCCAGGCGACGGGCGTGGTGGGAGTACGGCAAGCCCATCTCCATCGCCGACGGCGTGTGGATCGGTGGTGGCGCGCTGATACTGCCCGGCGTATCGATCGGCGAGAACGCAGTCGTTGGTGCGGGAGCAGTCGTCACGCGTGATGTCGAGGCGAACACCGTGGTCGTCGGTAACCCGGCGCGCGTCGTGCGCCGGCTTGAGGGGGACTGAGCGTGACGGACGAGCTATCCGAGCAGATGAAGCTGCGCTCGCGCTCGTTCGACGCGTGGGCGCTCGACTACGACACGTATCGGCCGACGTACCCGCAACAGCTGTTCGACCACATCGCGACGCGCCTGGGTCTGCCGGCTGACGCGCGCGTCGCTGACCTGGGAGCAGGCACGGGCAAGGCCGCGCGGCAGATGGCGCGCCGCGGCTGGCGCGTCACCGCGATCGAGCCGGGGGAGGGGATGCTCGACGTCCTGCGCGACCGCGCCGCTCAAGAGGGGCTGGTCATCGACGCGCGCCTGGCGAGCGCTGAGGACACCGGCCTGGCCGATGCGAGCGTGGACCTGGCCACGGCCGCGCAGGCGTATCACTGGTTTGACAAGGAGCGTGCCGTGGCGGAGATGGCGCGCATCGTGCGACCAGGCGGCGGCGTCGCGCTGTTCTGGAACGTGCCGGATTTCGCCCGGTCCCCGTTTCTGGAAGCGGAGACAGATCTCATGTCACGCTACCTGCCCGCCGAGCACATCGATCGCAAGAAGGACGGAGACGACAGCGAGCCGCCGGAGGTCATCAGCACGAGCGACAAGTTCACGTCTGACGGGTACGTCACGTTCAATCACGAGCGCACCGTCACTGCGGACGAGTTCGTGGCATTGACGTTCACGGCGTCGCAGGTCCGCCTGTTCATCGCGGACGACGCCAAGGAACAGTTCGTGGCTGATCTGCGCGGATTGATCAAGGAGCATTTCGGCGACGCGCCTGTTGCTCTGCCGTATGAGACGAGCCTGTTCCTCGCTCAGCGCAACGAGGTGGCAGCGTGATGGAAAACGAGGGCTACATCGATGTCACGGGCGGGCGCGTCTGGTACCGGCGCTACGGCGACGGCCCGGAGATGCCCGTGCTCATCCTCCACGGCGGACCGGGTTCGGCGAGCGATTACATGCAGCCATTGGCGGAACGCCTGTCAGCTCATCGACCGGCGATCGTCTACGACCAGCTGGGCTGCGGACGGGCGGATCGCCCCGACGACGATGCCCTGTGGACGGTCGATCGATCTGTGGAGGAGGTCGATCAGGTGCGCCGCGGACTCGGGCTGGATAGGTGCCACCTGCTCGGTCAGTCGTGGGGCGGGTGGCTGGCCATCGACTACATGAGCCGTCGGCCCAAGGGCATAGAGCGCCTCGTGCTGGCCAGCACGTCTGCGAGCATCCCGCAGTTCATGGCCGAGGCCCGCAAGCTGATCGAGGTCATGCCCGAGCCGCAGCGGAGCACGATCATCGAGCTTGGCGCGCGGGGCGAGTACGACGACCCTGCCTACAAGGCGGCGGTCGACGCCTTCTACCACCTGCACCTGAACCGCATGGATCCGTGGCCGGAAGCTACTGCGGCGAGGTGAGAGGACGTCCACAAATCGGGTCTACCTGGTCATGAACGGCCCGACCGAATTCGATGTCATTGGCAGGCTCGCGACGTGGGACAGGACGGCTGATCTGGGCGCGATTGACGTGCCCACGCTGATCACCGTGGGTCGCTACGACGAGATCACGCCGGCGTGCTCTGAGACGCTGCGCGACGGCATAGCCGACAGCCGGATGGTCGTCTTCGAAAACAGCGCGCACCACGCCCACCTCGAAGAGGGTGAGCTTTTCGCGGGCGTGGTCGAAGCGTTTCTCGCCGAGGCCGGTTAGCGCCTCTACGACGGCGTTTCTGCTCGGCCGCGCCTTCGGAAATACGCCCAGAAGGCCACGGACAGAACCCCGAAGCCAATGAACAGCGCCACGATCGTCAGGAACGGCGTGCGCGTTGTTGTCGACAGGTAACCCGAGGACGGGTTGATCAGGATGTGGAAGAACAGGAAGGCACCGATACCCAGCAGCGCCGCCCACGCGACGCGGTTGGTGCTGAACACCGGCTCACCGGGCAGGAAGCGGAACGGCAGCAGGCCGAAGACGACACCCTCCAGGCACGCCACGAGGGTCATCGCGAGCACGGTCGACAGCAACGTTCCGAGCACGCCGCCAACCGCCGGCACGAGCGCGGCGAGCAGCAGCCACGCTACGACGGCGACGACGAGCATTACGCCCGCCGTAGTGGCGTTGGCTCTGCCGCGCTCAGATGTGGAAACGACGCGTACGAAGGCGAAGCCCAGGATCACGCCGTACACGTAACCAGGTAGGAAGCCGGTCAGGCGGCTGATTACCACGCAGGCAAGGCCCACGAGCAAGGTGGCGGGCAGCACTTTGACGTGCCACTTCTCTTTCTGTCGCGCGGCGCTGGTCAGACGCGACGTTGACGCGAGCGTGGTCGTCAAGACGATCCCGAGCGCGAGGCCCACGAACGTCACCAGTCCAGCGACACTCGGACCCCACTGGGGGTCCAGCAGCGCGTAGATCAAGGCGGCCACGGCAACGAAGACGATGATGCCGAGCGCCGAATTCCAGAAGCCGCCGAACGCTCCGGCCGATTTCTCCAGCCGATCGAGCCGGAACCAGCGGCGCACCTCCCCGTAGTGTTCCTCGAGCGTTGAGTTGAACAGCTGCGCCGGGAAGGGCATGAGCAGCACGATCAACGCGGCGAGGCCCAAGCTCTGGGCCACCACCAGCGGCTCAGTCGAGACCTGCGACGGTGTCGGGATAGACGTGACGAAGGCGCCCGGCGCGACGCTGCCGCCGGACTGATCGGGCACCGGCACGGGCACCGGCGTGGGGGTTGGTGAAGCCAGGACGCTGGGCGCGGAGGTGATGACAGGGGCGGCGCTGGTGATCGGAGCCGGCTCGGGAGTCAGCGGCGGAACTGCTGTCGGGCTCGCCGGCGCTGGACTCGGCGTGGCCGGAGCAAGTGACGTGGACGGCGTCGGCGACGGCGCGGTCGTCTTGGCGAACGCCGTCACGACCTCAAAGGCGTTTGGAGGAAACGACGATACGCCGCGGAAATTGAGCAGAACTTCGTCTCGAGGGCAGCGGTGGTGGTGGTTGATTTCGCCTTCTGGATGGCGTCGGCTAAGGCGACCGCGTCGTCAGGTGAGCAGAAGGGCGCTGTGATGGCGTTCAGGAACTCGTCGGCCTCTGCAGGGAAGGGCGGCGATCCAGACACGGTCGCCTGAAGGACCAGAGTGGGGTTCTCGTAGTAGGTCGCGCTGAGTCTGAGTCCGCTCGGATCGACGCGCAGGCAGAACGACTCGGGGGCACCGCCCGGCGCAGAGCTCGCTTGGCAGGTCAGCCCATAAGCCGTCGCGATGTCCTGGATCGTCTGCGTGCTCGGCCCGCTGACCGCGCCGGGCAGGGGACTGGGCAGGCCGTCGGCGAGCACCGCGACGGACGCGAGCAGGACGCTCGTAATCGCCATGACGATCGCCGCGAACACCACCGTTGTGCTCTTGCGTGGCATTTCGCGCGATGATGCACGATCGCAAAGTGGCGCGAGGGCTATTCGCGCAATCGGGCGTACTCCAGCACAAGATCAGGGAGCTGGTAGTGGGCGTTCAGACCGCTCGGGTTGGGCAGCACCCACGTCTCGGAGCCACCCACGCGCTCCTCCTGGCGCCCGAAAGTCGCCTTGCGCCGGTCAAACGCGGTTCGGTACGTCGACACGCCCAGGAACGCGACCTTGCGCGGTCTGAAGTGCTCGATCTTGGCTACGAGCACGGGCGCGCCGGCGCGCAGCTCAGCGGCGCTCAGCTCCGCCGCGCCGGCCGTGGCGCGGGCAACGATGTTGGTGATGCCCAGGCCAAAGTCGAGCAACCGGCCTTGGTCGGCAGGCGCGAGCAGAGAAGGTGTGAGGCCCGCGCCGTACAGCGCGGGCCAGAAACGATTGCCGGGGCGTGCAAAGTGGAAGCCGGTTGCCTCCGACACGAGACCCGGGTTAATGCCGACGAACAGGATCTCCAGATTGAGCGCGATCAGATCAGTGACCACGCCCTGAAGTATCGGGTCTACGCGGCTTCGCCCACCTCGATCGGGACACCGACGAGCGAGCCGTACTCGGTCCAGCTGCCGTCGTAGTTGCGCACGTTCGGGTAGCCCAGGAGCTCGTTGAGCACGAACCAGGTGTGGCTGGAACGCTCGCCGATGCGGCAGTAGACGGTGACGTCCCTGTCCGGCGTGACGCCCTTGGACGCGTACAGCTGCTCGAGCTCCGCGTCGGACTTGAACGTGCCGTCCTCTGCGACGGCCTTCGCCCAGGGCACATTCACCGCGCCGGGGATATGGCCCTTGCGCTGAGCACGTTCCTGCGGCAGGTGCTCGGGTGCCGCGAGCTCGCCGACGTATTCGGCCGGCGAACGAACGTCCACCAGCTTCGTGTTGGGGTTGTCGATCGCGCCGAGCACGTCGTTGCGGAACGTCCGCAGGCTGGTTCGCGTGGTCGTGGGAATGGTGATGTTGCCGCGCTGGTGAGCGGGGGTCTCTGTCGTGATCGGCAGGCCCGCCGACTCGACCTTCTTGCGGCCGCCGTCGAGCAGGCGCACGTTGTCGAGACCCTGGTACTTGAGCTGCCAGTACGCCCACGCGGCGAACCAGTTGTCGTTATCGCCATAGAAGACGATGAGCGTGTCGTCGTTGACGCCGGCGTCGCGCAGAAGCTCCTGGAGCGCGTCACGTGACGCTAGATCGCGGCAGGCCGGATCGTTGAGCTGCGTGGTCCAGTTGAAGCCGACGGCGCCCGGCAGATGGCCCGAGTCATACGCCGACGTGTCGACGTCGACCTCTATGAAGCGGACGTTGTCGTCGCTCAGGTGCTCCTGGGCCCAATTGACATCAACCAGCGCCTGCTGGCGACGGGTTGGGTTTGCGGTCGTTGTCATTTCTCGTGGGTTCTCCGTCGTCGTGGTCACTGGCCATGCCATCAGGGCACAGCTCGAAAGGGAGTCAGGGAGTGCAGGCGGAGCGGGGAATGTCGTGCGCGGCGCCGAGTGTGGCACCACTGCTGCGCCGCTCTAGCGGCGCGACCGGCTCAGGCGGAACGAACCCCGTCCGCCATGGGACAGGAGCAATAGGGCCGGTAGCGACAGACCAACTCGCGCATTGCGCGGAAGGGTATTCGAAGGGTGCTGATCGTGCCACGGAACCATTTGTGACCCACCGCGCGTCTAACGCCCAACACCGGCCGGTGACCTGAGCTGATCAACGCGATCTGGCATTGCCGAATCGCCCGCACACCACTGGAAGGAACTTCGAAAGTGTTCAACAGCACCAAGCGACACAGCAACGCGTCACTGCGCGTTGGTATCTCGATCCTCGCGAGCGGCCTCATGATCCTTGGCACGGTCGCCAGCGTGGCCGCGGCCCAGCCGCAGTCGACTGCTCCGGGCAGCGCGAACCTCGCTCCGTGGAGCGATGGCGCCCTGCGCATCCGTCCCAGTGCGAAGGTCGTTGACCTCCATCGCCAGGCGTGGGACCACATCAAGGTCTCGGCCAACGGCAAGCGCCTCGTGATCTATTTCTGGATGGGCCCCAAGGCATGCAACGGCCTGGGCAGAGTCGACGTCACCCGCAGCGCCGGCCAAGTCAACATCCAGCTGTGGACGGGCATCCCGCCGCATCGCATTGGCTTCCTCTGTCCTGAGTACGCGCAGCTGTACAAGACCGTCGTGCACCTGAACCGGCCGATCATTCAGGGCTCTTTCTAGGGCCTGACACACTCCCGTCGTTTGTAGGCCCGGCTCCCGCGCATGCGGGAGCCGGGCCTTTCCGTTCGCCCGTCAATGCCGCGGCTGCGGACCGGCCGCGCACGAGTCCCGCATCTGGTCGAAAATGGACCCGCATGAGACGCGCAGGTTCCATCCACGTCATCACCGGCTGCATGTTCTCCGGCAAGACTGAGGAGCTGCTCCGCCAGCTGCGCAGAGCCTCCGTTGGCGGCAGATCCGTGCTCCTGGTGCGACCGTCCGTGGACACGCGCACTTCGTCTGAGATAGCAGAGTCGCGCTCCGGCACCAGCTTCGCCTGCACCACGGTGGCCACGGCCAACGACATTCACGCCGCGGTCGCTGCGTCGCCGTGCGAGGTCGTTGCGATCGACGAGGCTGAGATGTTCGACGAAGGGCTGGCCGCTATCGCCGACCGTCTCGCCGTTGAGGGCTACGAGGTAATCGTCTCCGGACTCGACACGGACTTCGCCGGTCGACCGTTCGGGGCTATGCCCACTCTCCTGGCTTTGGCCGATTCGGTCGCCAAGCTGACTGCCATCTGCACGTTCCCGGGCTGCGGCCAGGAGGCGACGCGCACTCAGCGTCTGGTCAACAACCAGCCCGCGGCAATCGACGATCCACTGATCGTCATCGGCGGCACGGAGGACCGGCTCGAGCCGGATCGCTACGAGGCACGCTGCCGCACGCATCACCGAGTTGCCCCGGCGCGCCACACCGCGTTTCAGGCGGCCTGAGCGAACCTCACCGATATCGGCCGGGTGAGGCCGGGCAACGGCAGGGAGCGTGCCTCTGCCTCGACCGCCTCCCGCTCAGCACTCGACAGCGGACGCCACATGTCGAGATCGACCTTCTCGTTGGACCGGCGCCACACGCCCGCGACCTGGCCATCGACCAGTAGAGCGCCGGGCCACACGCGCGAGGTCCACAGCTCCTGACGACGCTTCGCATCCGGGACGAGCAGCTCGCGATCGCGGCCCCAGAGCAGGAAGAATGTGTCGCCACTGGGCAGCAGCCGGGCGGCTGGCGGCCGGACCAGCGGGAGCGCGCATCGCGGCCTCGTCGCTCGCGAGCAGCCACGCGTCGCCGATCGGCGTCGTGGCCGGGACGAGCTCGTCGCCGAGCGCCGCGAACGTCCTTGGTCCGGCGCTGCCAGAGATGCCCGCCCATTCCGCGAAAGCCGCGGCCGTGGTCGGGCCAAAGACGTGCAGGTACCGACGTGCCATCTCGAGCCGCGCCTGGGCCGGCGTCATCTCCGGCCGTGGCACGGTCCACACCCACGGCGCCAAAGCTCCTTCCCAGCGAATTGCAATCCGGCCGGTTGTTGTGGCATAGCGGATGGAGTTGCCGGTCTCCAGCGCTGCGTGGACTTCGCGATCCTTCATTCGACGGCCGGCCAGGAAGCCGTCCAGTCGGTCGGCCATCTCCTCGGCGCGCCGCCGCCCTTTGTCGTCGTCAGGCAAGCGTGCGAGCGTGAAGATCGGCATGTCTACTGACGGAACGGCATACGCGCTGTAGCGCGGCCCCCACACCTGGATGAGCGCCGGATCGTCGAGGACCGTAGGCGGTGTGTCGGCAACCCTCGCGTGAAGGGAAAGCAGTGCTGCCCGGGGCATGCTGTCCTGAAGGCCCGCCCAGGCGGCGAGTCGGAGCGACTCGCCGCTCATCGCCAGCCTCTCATCGAGCGCACTCGCATGCCTGCGGAAGGCGACGATCTGGTCGCGGTTGAGGCTCAGGACCACAGATCGATCTGGGCGAGACCCAATCGGCTGAGTGTTTCGTTCGTCTCGGCAATATGCGTGATGTCGTGAGCGAAGTTGCGCTGGACGATGTACCCGCGCGTGAACGGGATGTCGTCGCCCGTCCAGTCAGGGTTGTGGAGTTCCTCAGCGAGCGACTCGACGGTCCAGTTGTCGAGGCACCACTCGACGATCTTGAAGGTCGAGTCGAGGGCCTCGGTGAGCTGGGCAGCGCTGAACACGGTCTCGAGATCGTCGTCGCCGGGGCAGTTGAAGCCTGCATTCGGGAACATGGATGTTTCGGCGCCAGGCGCGCCGAGAAGGTCACAAAACGCGAAGACGCGCTGGCACGCCGCGTGGCCCACGCTGGCCCACAGGGGCCAGCGTTCTGGTGCGGGCCGGGTCGCGAGCTGCTCTTCGGTCAGCTGTGCGACGACATCGCGAAAGGCACGGTTGTAGCGCGGCCAGTTGCCGTAAACCGTCCGGAGTACCGGGCTCAAGCGACGCCGTCCACGTTTTGGATGAAGTCGATCAGGCCGGCGAAATACGTCTCTTGGTCGTCGTACATGGCCAGGTGGCTGCCGTCAGGGCACTCGTGGTAACGGCCGTTGGGAAGCAGCCCGGCCATCATCCTCATGTACGCCGGATCCATCGTGTCGTGGCGCGCGCCGATGACCAGTGTGGGCACCTCGATTCGGTGCAGGTCTGCCGTGCGATCCCAATCCTCGAGCGTGCCGCTCAGGCCCAGCTCGCTGGGTCCCTGCATCTTCACGTAGACGTCCTGGTTGATGTGCTCGAAGGCGCGCACGACTGGTTCGGGCCACTCCTCGACGGGCATGCGCAGAACGTGGTGAACGTAGTGCTGCTCGGTCAGCAGCTCCATGTAGCGCGGGTTGGTGATGTCACCGCGCGCCTCCATGTCCTTGATCTCCGCCAGTTTCTCCTGATCCATCTGGGGCATGAGCACATCGCGCGCGTAATCGTTGTACGCGGGGCAGCTCGAGACCATGTTCGAGATGACCAGGCCCTTCAGAGCATCTTGGTGGTGCAGCGCATATTCCATGGCCAGGATGCCGCCCCACGAGTGGCCGAGCAGGAAGAAGTTGCTGCTGTCGAGCCCCAGGGCCACGCGCACCTGCTCGACCTCGTCGACGAAGCGCGGCAGGTCCCACAGCGATGAATCGGTGGGTTTGTCGCTGTTCCATGAGCCCAGCTGGTCGTAGAAGTAGTACTCGATGCCCGCGGCGGGCAGGTAGCCGATCGGCGGGCTCGAAGAACTCATGTGTCGCACCCGGTCCGCCGTGCAGGAACAGCAGCTTGATGCGCGGGTTGTTGCCGGTGCGCTTCGTCCATACGTTGAATTCGCCCTTGGGCGTCTGGATCGGGATCATGCGCACGCCATCGGAATGTCGGTCGAATCGGTCGCTGTCGTCCATCTCATTGTCCTACGCTTTCACAGGATGAGGCGGTTGGTTGGTAGCGTCCTGTTCTTTGTCGTCGTGGGTTGCGCGGCGCCATTTCCCCAGAACCCTAATCACCCCGAGGGGCTCGTCGGACGTAGTTTCACAGTTGATACCGTGGTGGTTGGCGGGCAGGCCATGGATCTGCTGCCGAACGTTCAGCCCGGCGTTTACTTCGGCCCCGATGTCATGAGTGTCGGTGGCTGCAATGGCTGGACGATCGGCCCGTGGTTGATTGAGGGTTATCGCCTGGTGATCGAGCCCTACGGCGCTCATAGCGACCTGACCGATTGTCCGCAAGCTGAGCGCGGCCAGGATCAATGGTTCGTGGACTTCTTCCGCTCCGGACCGACCGTGGTCGTTGACGGCGATGTCCTGATTGCTGTCCGTGGCGACACCATAATGTCGCTGTCGCTGGCGAGCACCTAGTCGTTGCGCCACGCCCTAGAGAAGCGCAGCGGGCGTGGTCGAATGTCGGTGGACGTGGGACTCTGAGTGTCGCAAGTCAGTAAATGCCCCCGGTCCGCTTGCGCGGAGCCGGGGGCACTGTGGTCTGTGTTGGACTTGGGTTTAGGGCAGGTCGGCCTCGAAGCGGGCCGTGGTGTCGCCGGCGATCCCTCCTGCGCCGATGCGCAGGTCGAAGATCGTGCCGTCCGGCCTGATGAACAGCGAGTTGGGCACGTCCTCCTGTTGCTGACCCCCGATCATCGAGAGCGCATCGTCCATGCTGTCGGCGATGTGAGCAGCGTCGACGATCGACGTGTACAGGACCGGTGAGGTGAGGTGGAAGTGGTTGTACCAGAAGGTCGCGTCGGCCTTGGTGGCCTGAACACCTGGGGTATTGCCGTCGAGCAATACCTGGAGATAGACCACTGGGACGCCCATGGTGTTCGCGTCGTTCAAGGCCTGAACCTCATCGCGATCGCGCGGAACTTCGAAGACTGAAGGCGCGCACCACCGAGCGCTGAACTGAAGTAGCACGTATGAGCCACGGAACTGGTACAGCGAAACGACGTTGCCGTCCTGATCCTTGAGCTTCAGGTTGTGAGCAATCTTGCCGATCGCATAGCCAGAGCCCTGGTCGGGCGTCGGGTAGTGGCGCTGGGCGAAGCACTTCGACTTGGTGACCGGCGCAACGTCAGTCGCATGGACTGACCCGGTCAGACACAAGTTGCCGTTCGGGAGCGTGTGCTTGATCTTTGCCCACACGCCGCCGAACACGGTCGTGTGCGCGCCGATCTCGTCAAAGGTGCAGGTCAGGTTGCGTCCAACTAGCGTGCAATTCGGGTAGATCTTCGTGCCCTCGTCGATCAGATCCTGAACGATCGAGAGCGTCTTCGGCATCGTCGCCGTCAGCGTCACGTTGTCGATAGGGTCGTTGGACGTGTTGGTGACGGAGAAACCTGCCGTGCTCCAGGTGTCAGGCAACGGCTGCGGCGAGATGCCGGGCAGCACATCGAGAGCGGTCGACCAAAGGTTGAGCGACCAGCAATTGAGCATGCCGGTATTGCCCGCGACGCTGTCCGTGATCTCAAGGTGCCACGTGCCGTTCACGTCGGCGCCGCTCAGGCCATTGAGCGTCGTTAGCAACCCGCCCTGCGATTTGAAGGTGCCGGCGTACGGGGCGTTGTAGAAGTTGAGCGATTTCGTCGCGGTCGAATCGAAGGTCGTCCTTGTCGATGGCGAACAGCCGTTGCCGAAGTTGTTGCCCGTTCCGCCCGCGTTCTGGGCGAGGACGACTTCGTGTCCGGTCGGGCTGATGAGCTTGATCTTCAGATCAGCGTCGTTGGGATGGGTGAGGAACAGGCTGACAGTGACCTTGCTCAGTGAGCCGTACACGCCGCTGACGTTGACCGTGTTGTCGAGCACGCCGTCACCGGCGATGGGAGTCGACACGACGTTAAAGCTGTCGAATTCCAGCCGCCCATCGGCAACCGTCGTGATGTAGATGGACCAGCATTGGATGGCCACGGGTTGACTTCCCGCGATGGCAAAGTTCAGATGCCAATCGCCGTTGGCGTCGGTCGAGCTCATGCCATTGAAACTACTCATGGGGATCGTGCCGGTAGGCACGTTTGGCGAGACCTGCCACGTGCCGACGTATGGCGCAGAACCCGTGTTGATCGTGCTCGCCGCGGAGTCATCGAACCTGGTCTGGTCGGTTGTAGCGCAGCTCGTGCCCAGATCGCTGCCACTCAGGTCGTTCACGGTGAACAGGTACGCGAACGGTCCGCTGCCGCCGTCATACGTCGGACCCAAAAGCGCCGCGTCCATGCTCGCATCAAGACCGGTGACGTACATCTCGATCTCGACTTTGGTGACCGTATCGGTGATGCCTGAGACCGGGATCGTCGAGTCGAGGTTGCCGCCGCCATCGACTCGGTCCGGTATGAATTGGGGTAAGGACGCTGAGTTGAACGTTTTCTTGCCCCCAGCGGCCTCTGTGGCGCCGGCGAAGACGACAGTCGCGCTCGCAAGCAGCGCCAGGATGACGACCAAACGCGCGCCTGCGCGGGTTGCGCGGCGTGACCGACGTCCGTGTGACGTCGGCATGGTGGATACGGCCACCGTATGCCTCCTCTTTCCTATGCGTGGCTGTGCCCCAGCCCACCGAGACCAAATGGTTGATCGGCGCACAGGTGGCGAGCAGGCACACCAGGAGGCGCCTCCGGCGTCGCCTCCTCGACGTCGCCAGAGGCCGCCGATGCTAGCCCCAAATAGCCGAAGGTACTAGTAGCGATTCCTATCTCAACCGAACGTGAAGCAGTAAGCCTCTGCGCCGCCGTCGAGGAACTCGATCGTCGCCACTCGGTCCACGACGGTGCCGCCCTGGCGGATGAGCTGATAGGTGCGCTGATCTCTCAGTGTCCCCGCGCCGTCGGCGGAAGCATCAGCGCCGTGGTTGTCGCCCGGTGGTTGGCCGTCCAGCGTGACTCGGAAGGGGAGGGACGCGCCTCGTTGCGCGGGTGCCATGACCAGGTTCAGGTCGCGCGCGTGGAAGCGAAAGCTGATCTTGGCGCCGGGTTCGTTGGCGATGCCTGCGTGACGCGCCACCGTCCAATTGCCAGAGAGGAACCACTCGTTCAGCCCGAGCGAGACCGGCCCGTACACCCTGGGACGATCGAACGCCGCAGGATCCTCGTTCGCGAACCCACTCGCCTGGCCGTAGCCAACGTACGTTTCCGGAGATTGGACAAAGCGCCAGTCGGCAGAGACCTCGAGCCCTTGCGGATCGACCATGACCAGGTTCTGGTCGACGTCCCTGGCGCCGGCGTCCATCAACAGGCGCTGGATGGCCATCTCCGTGGAGGCGTACTCGCCCTCGCCAAAGTGATGGAAGCGGATCGCGCCCTTGAGCGTCGGCCAGGTAGATCGCGGGCCAATAGTGGTTGTTGAAGGCGCCCCACACGCCGTAGTCGTTGTCCTGCGCGACGGGCCAATCGACCTTGAACCACGTCAGCGAGTCGCGCACGTTGTCCAGGTCGTGCTCGAACGGGAACTCGGGCGTATGGGCACCGACTACCACCAGCCCCTGAGTCCGATACTTGGTCGCCCACGCGCGCACGTACGGGAGCGTGCGCAACCAGTTGACGCAGGTGTAAGTCCAGAAGTCGACCAGCACGACCTTGCCGCGCAGGCTCTCCGGAGTCAAGTGGCTCCGAGTTCAGCCACGCGGTCGCGCCGGCGAACGACGCCAGCGCGCCCTCGTCGGGTAGCTGAACGCCATCACCGGCGAGGTGATGGGCAAGCGATCGAACCAGACCGCCGTCCGATGCGGCCATCAGCGGAGCGAACGGAAGCTCTCGCGCAGGTCCTCCGCGAGCAGCTGCGGCTGCTCCCACGCCGCGAAATGGCCTCCGACGTCATGGCGCTTGTAATAGACCAGGTTCGTGATAGGCGCTTCGCGCCCAACGCTCGGGCGCGGCATAGATCTCGTCGGGAAAGACGGTCACTGACATGGGCAGCTGCACACCGCGCGCATCGAAGAAACCGCCGCTGGGGACGACGCTGTTGTCCCAGTACAGGCGCGCGGACGAGATGGCCGTGCCGCTCAACCAGTAGAAGGAGACGTTGTCGATGATGTCGTCTTTGGTCAGGCCGGCCTGCTCGCCGTCGAAGATGCGAGCAATCAGCGCCTGGCTGGCAGCGTCGTGGTCGATCATCCAGGCGGCCAGCCCGATCGGCGAATCCTCGATGCCGTACAGCGTCTGTGGCCGCAACGCCATCTCGTTGGCGTAGCCCAGGCCCTTCTTGTAGAAGAAGTCGAGCTGCTCCCAGGCGCGCCGCTCGTCGGGCAGCAGATCCGCTGGGGGAGGGGATCCGGCCGCAAGTGCGCTCGCGATCTCCGGTGGCACCGTCGCCGACATGTTCGAGCTGATGCCAAGCAGCCCCGCCGGCCGCTGGATGCCCATCGTCTCCGTGACGGCATTACCCCAGTCGCCGCCCTGGGCCACGTAACGGCCATAGCCAAGGCGGCGCATCAGCTCCGCCCACGCCCGTGCGATCGATGACGGGATCCATTTGCCCGGTTCGGTGGGCTTACCGGAGAAACCGTAGCCCGGCAGCGACGGGATGACCACGTCGAAGGCGTCAGAGGCATCGCCGCCAAAGGCGGTGGGATCGGTCAGCGGACCAATGATCTTGAGCTGCTCCACGACCGAGCCCGGCCAGCCGTGGGTGATGATGATCGGCAGTGCGTTGTCGTGCTTGGAGCGGACATGGATGTAGTGGATGTCCAAGCCATCGATGTTGGTCAGGAACTGGGGGAACGAGTTCAGGTGCGCCTCGAATCGGCGCCAGTCGTACGTTGCCCAGTGCGCGGCGACGGCCTGCATGGTGGCCAATCGAACGCCCTGCGATTCGTCCGTGACGTTCTCGCGCGTTGGCCAACGAGTCGCCGCGACGCGGCGCTTCATGTCGTCGACCGCGTCCTGGGCGATATCGACCCGGAACGGGCGCGCGTCAGTCGTGGATGGGGCAGCAGTGAGGGACATCTGAGGCGCTCCTATTCGTCATTCCGCAGCGGCGTCACTCTACTGTCGAGCGCGGAATGATTGCCATTAGAAAAGATTGCAAAGACCTAGCAGTGAGCACGAACCCAGGGAGGATCATTGAGCCATGAATGTGATCGACTGGCTGCTCGACTCCGATCCTGCGATCCGCTGGCAGGTCATGCGCGACCTGACCGACGCTCCGGCCTCAGACGTTGCCGCAGAGCGCGAGCGCATCGCGACTGAAGGTTGGGGCGCACAGCTGCTCTCGATGCAGGACTGCGGACGGCGTGTGGCGGGACGAAGGCGAGCAGCCCGACATGGTGACGATGCGCGTCGTGACGGAGCTGCGTGAGCTTGGCCTGGATCCTGGCAGCGAGCAAGCGCGGCACGCCATTGGCATGCTGCGGGACAGCCAGACCTGGCTGACCATGCTGCCGGACTACTACGCGTTCCATGGCCGGCCGTTCTTCAGTGGCGAAGAGGAGCCGTGCATCAACGGTCGCATCGTCGCTGCGGGCGCCTACTTCGGCGAAGACGTCTCCAGCGTGGTCGATCGGCTCCTTGGCGAGCAGATGGCGGACGGCGGCTGGAACTGCGAACAGGAGCGAGGCTCGGTGCGCGGATCGTTCGGCTCGACGATCAATGTGCTCGAAGGTCTGCTCCTGTACGAGCGCGCGGGCCTGGGCGGTGTCGACGTGGCCGGAGCGCGCCGAAGAGGGGAGGAGTACCTGCTCGAGCGAGGCCTATTGCGGCGCTTTCGACGGGCGAGGTGATCGACCCCGATTTCACACGCTTCTCCTACCCCACCGGCTACCACTACGACGTCCTGCGTGGCCTCGATTACTTCAGATCTAGCGGTGGCACGCCCGACCCGCGCGTGGACGAGGCGATCAAGGTCGTGCGCGACCGGCAGCTGCCGGATGGCGCGTGGGCGCTGGACGCGCTCCACACGGATGACATCGCCATGACATTCGACGGCGTAGTGGGTCAGCCCTCGCCCTGGGTCACACTGCGCGCGTTGCGAGTCCTGCGCTGGTTCGATCCCCAAACTGGTGGTATCTGACTGCCCAACGTGTAACATCTGCACATGAGACGTGTGCAAGTTCAGCTGACAGAAGAGCAGCTTGAGGCTCTGCGCCAACACGCTGAGTCGACTGGCGCGGGCATCGCAGCCGGTGTCCGCGAGGCGCTGGATGAGTGGATCGCGAGAGCGAAGCGCGACGACTTATGGGACCAGGCGATGGAGGTAGTAGGCAAATACCACTCCGGCCTTGGCGACCTGGGCGAAAACCACGATGACTACCTTGGGGACCGGTCCGGATGGTGAAGGTCCTCGTGGATACGTCGGCCTTGATCGTCCTTCTGGACGCCGACGATCGGCGCCATGCCGAGGCCGTGGCGACCCTTGAGGCGTTCCGCGATTCGGCTGAACTGGTCACAACCAGCTACATCCAGGTCGAGGCACTTGCGGTGGTGCGTCGACGGTTGGGTGCAGGCGCCATGACGGATCTGCTGGATTCGCTCCTACCGCTTATGCGCGTCATCTGGGTAGACCCGGGCACGCATGCCTCCGCCTTGGCGGCACACCGCTTGACGCCTGGAGTTTCCATGGTCGACCGGGTGAGCTTTGCGGTGATGCGCAACGAGGGCATCCCGTATGCGTTCGCCTTCGACAAAGACTTCGAACTGGAGGGGTTTGCTCTTCTGAGCGACGCGATGGCCCCGCGTCGGCCCCGCCAGGTTCACGAGGCATCCGCCGGGTATGGCAGTGACGTCGCCGCGGAGTTGGTCAGCGTCTCTGAGATCGCGATGCGGGCTTCGAGGTCAATCAATACCGTGCAGTCGTGGCGCAGGCGCAATAGCGACTTCCCGACACCACTCGCGCAACTTGCTGCCGGACCCATTTGGGAGTGGCCGGCCATCGATGCCTGGGTCAGGGGCCACGCAAGAGCGAGAGCCGAGCAGCCGGCCGACGCCTGATGTGCACCGAGTACTGGACGCTGCGCGTGGATTACGACTGCCCGCTGTGTGGATCGCCCGAGCTATGGCAACTCCAGACGCACTGGCTCGGTGGTCTGGCGTCGTTCACGTCCCTGTATGAAGTGGGTGAACGACTACCTCATCTGCGAGGGATCGAGGCTGCCACGTTGGGCCGCGACCAAGAGTCGAGCTTCATCTCGACGTGCCGCACATGCGGCGGTCGCGTCCGTTGGGGCGCAGAGATCATTGCCGAGTCCGTGGCACGCGTCTGGCCATATCACTGGGAGGCGCGGGATCAGTCCCAGGTTCCTACCTGAAGCAGGCCAAGCCGGCGCGCAACTACTTCCGATAAGAGAAGTTATGTAACACGCCGTCGCACATCCAACAGTGCAGCTGCCCAGCTGGTGCGATATCGATAGTGGCCATACATGAGCGCAAGCGCATCCGGCGCTGCGGCTACGGCCGCGGCGGCAATGGGAGTCAAACTTCCGGTGGCGAGTGATAGGCCAACACCAATCATCACGCCAGCTCCGGCCTTGAGGATTGAAGGTCTTGCACGCTCGGACATTCGTTCGAGCTGACGAACATAAGCAGCAATTGCAACTTGCTCAACGTCATGGCCTTCCTGCTGAGCAGCCCAAGTTGCTTCTTCAACTTCGCGAACCAGTGAGCGAACGCTGCTGAGGTACTTTTTGCCCCGGATCTCAGCTATGTCATCCCAACTGAGGTCGGCGACCTCGGGGAGCACGAACGGCCAGGACGCGGTCGCCCGCGTCAAGGACAGCCTCACCCCGTCGAGATCTGGCCCTGACGACGGCCGCATGGGTAGGGTCCATGCTTACGTAGGCTTCCAGGCGTGATGCAGCTACCAAGTCGATATTCGCGCTCTTGGCGACGACATCCTGTGAGTTCTTATCGCGGAGCAAGCCGCGGAGCCGAGGATCGGCGGCATCTTCACGAGCCATTGTTTGTGCGACGTCGTTGTCGGCTGCGTCGAGCTCGATATCCAGGAAATCGATCCATTTCCAGGTCGGCCTGATCTTCTTCTTGATCGGCTCGAACGTGCCACGCCATACCAGTGATGAGGTCGAATCTCGAGCGACGCTCCTTCACCTGCAATCGAGAACTTCGCCGCGTCTAGGTTATGACGCGACCGAGGTGTATCAAACACCGCCCATTTGTCGACAGCGGGTGCGATCGTCTCCATTGCGCCCATTGGGCCAGATGAAACGCCGTATGCACCGAAACCGACTGCGACTTCACCATGTGTAATGATGCTGCCTTCATACGTGTTTCGAGCTGTTGGGATGGCCGTCCGACCATCAGCGATGTAACGTTTGAGCGAAGGGGAAAGTAGATGCGCGACGCCATCAGTTGTCTCGGTCATCTTTCGGCTGGCTTATCGTCTCGAGAATGGTCACCTCGTACTGAACGGCAATTGTGTAAGGGTTGTCTTTCCTCGTGAGATTGGTCTCGCTCCGACGCGACACAGCAATGTTCCAGACGCCGCCGTCAGGACTCTTAAGCAACGTAGGCTCGTGTCTCGCCAGGTACAAGCGTTCGAAAGCCATCTGATCCTCGACGTCTCCGAACAGGAGAATGAGAGCGCCCGTCTGCGGGTTCCAACTCTCGAGTGCGATCCTTCGGTTCGCGAGCTTGGGCGGGTCTGACGACGCCGATGCCCTGTCCACCCATCGCCCCCCGCCGCCGGCGGCAGCTGGAATGAACGGATCGTGCCGCGCATTTGAGCAGGCGCACGTCCGATGATTAAGTTCGACGGTGGCAAGCGCAAGTGTGTGATTCGTCGACTCGCCATTGAGACGGTACGCGGTGACTACCAGTCCGTCACGCGCTACGGCCGTCCGTCGAGGGGAGGTTCTTCGCAGGTTCGCGTCCAACGAGTGCATTCGAACGTCTTATGAATGGAATCGCTGCGGTAAAGTCACCCGCGTGAGGTTCTGGGTCGGGTTGACCGACTGGGACTGGTTCGAACTTCCTGGCCGCACGGGCGCCGCTCGACGAGGTGAACTTCTGGCAGCCGAGTGCCCGCAGGCCGGTTCACCTAGATGTCGGAGCGCCTTTCCTCTTCAAGCTTCACGCGGCTAAAGGCGGCTGGATCGTCGGCGGTGGGTACTACGCCCACTTCACGACGCTGCCGGCGAGCATGGCTTGGGACGCTTTCGGCGAGAAGAACGGCGCAGCGTCCTTCCGGAGATGGCGTCCCGCGTCAAGCGATATCGCACGGACTTCGATCTCTATGCCGATCAGATCGGCTGCTGCGCGCTCGTGCAGCCATTCTTCCTGCCTCGCGACCGCTGGGTGCCATCGCCACCGAACTGGCGCGGTCCTACCCAGGTGGGAAGGCGCTACGAGACCAGCGAGCCAGACGGCGCTGCCCTGTGGCGTCAGGTTGAAGATGCCATGCCGGTCGCGACCGAGCAGCTGACCCTGCCCGATCTGACCCGAGTCGCGGCCCCAGATGCGCCGCGCTACGGAACTCCGACATTGCAACCGGTGCGCCTCGGACAAGGAGCCTTTCGCACGACCATCATCGACGCCTACGAACGTCGATGCGTCATCACCAACGAACGAACTCTGCCCGTACTCGAGGCGGCGCACATCAAGCCGTACAGCCAACTCGGTCCGCATGCAGCCGACAACGGCTTGCTGTTGCGCTCGGATGTGCACACGCTCTTCGATCAGGGCTACATCACCGTCACGCCGGATCTGCGTGTGCGAGTGAGCGAAACGATCCGGACTTGAGTTCGAGAACGGTCGTGACTACTACGCCCTCGACGGTCGCACCATTCGAGAACCGGCGCCTGGCAATCCCCGCCCCGCGCGCGAGTACCTGGAGTGGCACGCCGACACGATGTTCCGGGGTTAATGGGTCGATCGCACGAGCTGGCGTTACGCGGCGGCGAGGCGCTTGTAGCGGATGCGGTGGGGCTGGTCGGCGGACGTGCCCAGCTCCTTGTGGCGGAACGCCTCGTAGTCGGTGACGTTGCCCTGGAAGAAGCGGACCTGGCTGTCGCCCTCGAAGGCCAGGATGTGCGTGGCGATGCGGTCCAGGAACCACCGATCGTGCGAAATCACGACGACGCAGCCGGGAAACGTCTCGAGGCCCGCCTCCAGCGCGCGGAGCGTGTCGACATCCAGGTCGTTGGTCGGCTCGTCGAGCAGCAGCACGTTGCCGCCCGACTGGAGCAGCTTGGCGAGGTGAACGCGGTTCCTCTCCCCTCCCGACAGCGCGCCGACCATCTTCTGCTGGTCCGTGCCGCGGAAGTTGAAGCTGGACACGTACGCGCGGGCGGGCAGCTCGCGTGAGCCGACCTTGATGATCTCCGCGCCCTGGGTGATCTCCTGGAACACCGTCTTGTCGGGCGCGAGGTCGTCCCTGCTCTGGTCCACGTAGCTCAGCTTGACCGTGTCGCCGATCTCGACCTTCCCGGCGTCGGGAGCCTCCTGGCCCACGATCATTCGGAACAGCGTCGTCTTCCCTGCGCCATTCGGCCCGATGATCCCGACGATGCCGGCGCGCGGCAGCGAGAACGTCAGGTCCTCGATGAGCAGCACATCGCCGTAGCCCTTGCGCAGGCCCTTGACGTCGATGACCGACTCGCCCAGCCGAGGACCAGGCGGAATGGCGATCTCCAGCTCGCGCTGCTGGACGCCGCGCGCGTCGTTCGCCTCCTCGAGGAGCTTCTCGTAGGCGGTTAGTCGGGCCTTGCCCTTGGCCTGGCGGGCCTTGGCGCCCATGCGCACCCACTCGAGCTCACGCGCGAGCGTGCGCTGGCGCGCGTCGACCTGCTTCTGCTCGCCCGACATTCGCTCCAGCTTCTGCTCGAGCCAGCTGGAGTAGTTGCCGGCGAAGGGGATGCCCCTCCCCCGGTCGAGCTCCAGGATCCATTGCGCGACGTTGTCCAGGAAGTAACGGTCGTGGGTGACGGCGACGACGGTGCCGCTGTATTCCTTGAGAAATCGCTCCAGCCACTCGACCGACTCGGCGTCGAGGTGGTTGGTCGGCTCGTCGAGGAGCAACAGGTCCGGGTGCTGCAGGAGCAGCCGACACAGCGCGACGCGTCGCTTCTCGCCGCCGGAGAGCGTGGTCACGTCCGCGTCGTCTGGCGGACAGCGCAGCGCATCCATCGCGATCTCGACGTTGCGCTCGATGTCCCATGCGCCGGAGGCGTTGATCTTGTCCTCCAGCGCCGCCTGCTCGGTGCCCACCTGTTCGTAGTCGGCGTCCGGGTCGGACCACTTGGCCATGACCGCGTTGTATTGCTCGATCAGCCCGTGGACCTCGCGCACGCCGTCGAGGACGTTCTCCTTGACCGTCTTCGTCGGGGTCGAGCTGCGGCTCCTGGCTCAGGTAACCGACGCTGAACCCGGGCGTCAGCCGCGCCTCGCCGTTGAAGCCGTCATCGAGCCCGGCCATGATCCGCAGGAGGCTCGACTTGCCCGCGCCATTCGCCCCGATGACACCGATCTTGGCGCCCGGGTAGAACGAGATGGAGATGTCCTCCAGCACCGTCCGATCGGGCGGGTAGTGCCGGGAAAGCTTGTAGGTCGTATAGATGAACTCGGCAGGCACGATGTTGGAAGGTTACCGCCGGGTACGACGCGGCACTGACGTAACCTTGGGCAACCCCAGTCAGGAGGATGGTGTGACCGATTCCGACCGAGAAGCCTGGACCCGCAACACGATGGCCGACCTCCGCGCGAACGGCGGCACGCCATCGTTCGGACCGCTGGCCGGCCGCCCGCTCGCGATCATGACCACGAAGGGCGCGAAGACCGGGCCAGGATCGGACGGTGATCGTGACCTACCACCGCGATGGGGACGCCTACGTCATCGCGGCGACGAAGGGCGGCTCAGTGGAGAATCCCGACTGGTACTACAACCTCGTCGCGCATCCTGAGGCGACGTTCGAAGCCGGAGGCGAAACCTTCCAAGTCGTTGCTCGCGAGACGACCGGCGACGAGCGCCAGCGGCTCTACGACGAACATGCCCGGCAATACCCCGAGTTCGCAACGTACCCCGGCAAGACGAGCCGAGTGATCCCGGTCTTCGCGCTTACGCGGCGCACAGCGTGACGGGGGTTGCAGGCATGGCTCATGTGATCGATTACGTGGAACTGGCCGTTGATGACCTCGAGGCGGCCAAGGCCTTCTACTCGAAGGCGCTGGGTTGGACTTTCACCGACTACGGACCGGAGTACGCCGGCATGCAAGATCCCACGCGGCCGGGCCACGAATTCGGCGGGATGTACGCGCAGCCGTCAAGTGCCCGCGGCGACGGCGGAGTCCTGGCCCTCGTCCGAACCGACGACGCGGACGCTGCACTGGCGAGCGTCCTGTCCGCCGGCGGCCGAATCCGCGACGACTTGCACGACTATCCCGGCGGGCGGCGCTTCACCTTCTTTGACCCATCTGGAAACATCCTTGGGGTGTACCAGCCGGACCACTAGCTGGGGCTGCAGTCGGCCCTAGGGCTTCGTGCAGGTGGCCGTCAGATGGATCTCGATCCCGTCGCTATCTGAGGCCTGGACGACGAGGTGCCTCACCCCACCTTCCTCGGACAGCTGCGCAGTGCCAGCGGCGCCGGATCGCGTGTCGGACGTGTCAAGAACCGTCGCTGGATGGACTCCGCCGCCGGCTTCTTCCGAGATGTTGACGCTGATAAAGAACGTCGTCGCGGTGGTTCCGGGAGTGAGCTCAAGCGCGCTGAACGTGATGTCATCGATGGCATGCGAACCGAGATCGTGCGGAAACCCGAAGAGAAAGCCGGTCGGGTATATGAGGTTAGGCCCGCACTCGCGGGCAGGCCCCGCGTCCGTGAACGACCCGTTGGCGAACTCTTGTGTGAATTTGCCGGGCGACAGAGTGGTACTTACCGTCGTTGGCCAGTCGTTGCCGTTGTCCAGCGACCCCGTGGAGTCATCGAGGGTTGGCAGCGGCCCAAAGGTGAACTCGGGCGTCGTGATGGGCAAGAAGGTCGTGACGGGCGGCTCCGTCGGGTTGGGTCGCAAAGTTGGCAGGGTCAGCGTCCTGGCGGGCGTCGCGGCGGGCGCTCCGCCGCATGCCGTAACGACGAGGAGTGCAGCCAACGCGGCGACCGACCAAACAAATCGGATCATTTCGCGCCGAGCATAACCGGTCACTTTCCGGCCAATCGCGCGAACGTGGCCATCGCGCGCCATTAGGCCGTCATTATGGTGCTCGCCATGACCTGGAACTCGGACGAGCGCAGACTTGGCATCGTTGGTGGGGTCAGCCCCGAGTCGACGACCGACTACTACGGCCGTCTGATTGTCCGCTGGCGCGATCGTGGCCCCGCCGGGACCTATCCGCCGATCGTCGTCGACAGCTTGAACAGCCGCCAGGCATTGGACGCCTTGCTTGCGGGTGACGTCGAACCGCTGGTTCAGTTGTTCAACGAGTCCACAGAGCGTCTGGCTCGGGCCGGCGCGCGCCTGGCCATCGTGGCCTCGGTCATGACCCATATGGTGTTTCCACAGGTGTCCGCCGCCTCGCCAATTCCGATGCTCAGCATCATCGACACCCTGGTTGCGGAGGCTCAGCGGCGCGGCGTTCGGCGGCCGCTGATTATCGGTACTCGCCCGACGACGGAAGGCTCATTCTTCGCTCGGCCATTCGCGGAGGTCGGCATCGAGCTGGTCCGTCCCGACGAGGCCGATCGCGCGTACATCCATGAGATCTATTTCAGCGAGCTAGTGCGCGGGATCGTTCGGGACGAGACCCGCGACCGCCTCAAATCGATCATCGAATCAATGGCTGCGTCTTCCGGGATTGACGCTGTGATCCTTGCCGGAACGGAGATCCCGCTGATCCTCCGCGAGCCGAGCTACTCGGGCTTGCCGGTCCTCGACTCCTCGGGAATCCATGTTGAGGCGGCCCTCGATTGGATGCTCGACGCTACGGCGCGGTGAAGTCGACGGATGCCTCGTTGTCGTCTTCGTTGGTCTCCGCCCAGACCTCTGTCGAGTCTGCCAGGGCGTACGCGCGGTAAGTGCCAGGTTCGACGGACCACGCCACTTGCTGGTTGAAGGGAGCTCCGGGCGCCAAGTCGATGTCGAAATCGAACGTGCCCCACTCGACATAATCCCCGGCGGCGTTGTAGCCGAAGTACTTGACGCTCATTGGTCCTGTCACCGTGCTCTGGCCCGAATTGGTCATTGAGATCGTGAACAGATAAGCCTTTGGCGCCGCTGGATCGCCGGCAGTTGACACAGTGAGGCCGTCGTTCGGGAGCGTCAGATTGACGTCGTTCTGCACGACGTCGATCTCCAGGACCGTCTCGTTGTCCGATTCGTCCGACTCACTGACCTGGTCGATCGGGTCGACGCGCGCGATGAGCCTCACCTTCCCGGCCGTGTCCGGCGTGAATGAAAGGGTCAGAGTTGTCGCGGCGCCGGCGGCGAGACCACGGTCAACCACTTGCGAGTCGAGAATGACCTCCTCCTGACCGGGCTGGGCGATAACGAACTGAACCCCGAACTGCCCGGCAGCGGTATCGGTGTAGTTGATGATGTCGGCCTTCAACGGCGCAGCGTTGCCGACGGTGACTGGCTCCTGCACAGCCTCAAACTTGTAGACCTTGAGGTTCGGCTTGGGTCCGGGCGCGGGCGGATCAGTCTTGGCGGGCTTGTCCGTCGGCGTCGTTTGGCCAGGATCGGTGGGCTCGGCTGTGGGCGTCTCAGGCTCCGTCGTGGGCGCCGCAGTGGGCTCGGGCGCCAGGGTGGGCTCGCCTATGGGTGGCAGGGTCGTGGTCGTGTCGGGCGTCCGTTGGGTTCCGGAGCCGGTGGGCAGGGCGACGGGCGAGCCCGTCTGCGCCGGAGGGCCCACGCCTACACAGGCGCTGACTATCCACGCTGCTGCGAACAGGACAACCTTGAACAGACGCGCACCGGGCAATGCAACTCTCCTCTGCTGCGCCTGCCGGCGCGTGGCGGGGAGGTTAGCAGTAGATGAGGAGTGACTCCGCAGTCGGCGGGCGGTTCAGTCCTCAGCCGCCGCCGAGATTGGACCAGACGGTCACCCTCAATTGGATGGCGTGGTTGGTGATCGAGAGGACTTTGAATCGCGCTATTCGATTGTCATTGGTAAGGGCGCAGAACCATGTGCCAACGGGAATACTCGTTCGCTGGTACTCGTTCCAGCCGACAGCAGCTTGTGAGCATGTTGTGTAGCTCGGCTTGGTCATGCCCATCTTCTTGATCTGCGCGCCAATGTGGCCGCCCGCATCGACCGGTCCAAGGCTGGAGGTGCTACCAGCACCGGCGTTGGCGTAGACGATGTCAGCCGTGGCGTCATTGCAGGTCAGTCGTATGAGGGAGTCGAAGTCCAGGCAATAACCCGCGGCGACGACCTTGGTGCCGTGCGAATACACGGCCGGTGCAGCGGTCGCTGCGGCCGACAAAACAAACGCCAACACCAACCCGAGCAAAGCAGCTCGTGCCAACTTGGCGCTGATCCCCCTGAACATATTCGGACCCTCCTCCGCAACTGGATGCGCAATCTACATCGACGCGAGGTCCGTCCGCGTCTACCCGCCGTCAAGGCGATGGGGAAGGGTTATCCAGCGGCGCAAGCGCGCCTTCGACGTGGCCGTCGGCGGTGTTGACATAGCCCGGGCGGCTCAGGTCTGCCTTGCATGAGCTGTCGATCTTGTAACTGAGATCCCCACTGAGCTCGGCCTTGAGACCATCCGGATCGCCGCAGGCCACCTGAAAGTAGGTCTGTTTGACTGTTGAGCACGAGATGGGGATTGCCACCACCAGGTGGAGAACCGCGTCGCCCAACGCACCGGTCACTGCCAAGATCCCGTCCTGGCCCTGCTTGAAAACGGCCGGGTCCATGAGCTTTCCTTCCCCGTGGCTCGTGCACGGCGGCTCGACGGGACAGTTTGAGCAATCGGAACCTGCGTCCTTGTTACCGCCCGTCGTATTGAAGTCGTAGCTGAATGTGCTGGCCCCGTCCGGGTCGGCGGTCAGCGCCTTGGTGCTGTCGTCCACGTGCAGAACCGTCGAAAGCGTGATGTGGTACGTGGTCGTCGCCTCAAGGAAGTGCGTCTCCAGGTCGTACTGGATGGTCCCGCCAAAGCCTGGTGGTGACCCGACCGTGAACTCGACGATTTTCTTGCCAATGCCGCGGTTTGAGACCTGCTGGAGGTCGATCGTTCCCTTGTCGCCCTTGTTTGGTCCAGCAATTAACGTGAAGGTGGGCGGATAGGGCACCGGCTCTCCGACCGGGTCTAGTGACTGGGCACCGCTGAAGGTCGCACTTATGGGTTGAGCGATCTCCGCCGGCTGGAACTTGCCGGCGGCCGTGACCGAGAGATCCACCTGCTCATTGGCGTTCACCTTGCCCGTGTCGCGGCTGGGCGTGAGCTCGATGCACTTGCCCGAGCGCCAGAAGCTCTCAGTCTCCTTGCTGATCTGGGCCAGCACGATCTGGGCCATGGCTGACGAATTGAACATGCTGCCGGCGGCCCGCTCCGCCCCTGTGCCCTGGCCAGACAGACCGCTGCCGCCGGTTGATGTTGTTGGACCACCCGGAGTCATCACGATGGGCAGGGTCTGAGTCGCGGTCCAGTCGAACGCGTTGGCTGAGCCTGAGCCGCCACCGCCGGGACCGTGCGCATCTGCCGCCATGTCGAAGGTGGTCTCCAGGCGCAGCAGGTGAGCGTCGTCACCGTCGTACAACGTGAACGGCGCATCGACCGCCCGTCCGCCTCCGGAGGGTGCATTTGCTGCGCCGCTCACGTCATTCATCTCGTGTTTCGTCTGGAAGCTGTATGTGCCCCGTGCAATGCCGCCCTCCTCTGGACAGGCATTGACGTCGAACTTTCCGTCAGAAGTGCTCGTGTAAAGGGCCACGAACGAGCCATCAGTGGCATTGGAGATGTTGTCCGTGGCGGACATCTGGATCTCGAACATGATCTTTCCGCCGCCGCTGTTGATGAACCACGTCATGTTCAGATCTACGACCTGGCGCAGGCCGTTCGAGATGCTTTCGCTGTGGTCGCTGCGCGGGACGCTGCCGTTGATGGTCTGGTCGGCGAGCCCGACGCCGAGGGCCGCCACGCCGAGCAATGCGGACGTCGTGAAGCCGGTCTCGGCGAACACGTTGAGATCGATGTCATCGAGTCGGTCGTTTTGCCGCGACGGCAACCCAGACCGGACCCTGGCAACGATATGGGCAGACGCGGCGCTGGTCGCACCTTGAGGCATCTCCCCGGTGTCGACCAGGTGCGCGACCTGCTTCAGGCTCTCCTGGCTGAATGCTGATGCCTGTGCATCGAGCTCCTGGAAGACCGCCTCGCCGTAAGCGCCGATGACAGCCTCCATATCGCCATCCGCGCGCACCTCGTGATTGAGCACAAGCTCGTGCTCAGCGGCGGCGCCCGGGTCCGTGACGTCCGCCAGGTTGACCAGCATCAGCGTGCCAGCGGGGGAACCAGGCGCGACCGGCGTACTCGCTGTCTGGGTCGCAGGCACGTCGCTTGGCTGCCCACCTGAAGGTTGCCCACCTGAAGATGCGGGGCCGACCCCACCGCAGGCACTGAGCGTCAGTAATGCGACGGAGGTCAGCAAGGCGAGCGGGCGCAAGCGAACCAGGTTGCCCGATCTACCCGCGTTCAAGAGCTGCATCTGAACTCCGATGCTCTCCGTTCGTGGCGCCGACGACGATGCTATCCCTGGTGTCTAGACCGATTCGGACGCCGCCTGTGGAGCGCGCCGTAAAGACTATTGCGCGGTCGGTATGGTGGGCCGAAGCATGACGAACACCACCGGAGCTGAACGCCATCGCCTCAATGAGGCACGAAACGGCGTGCCATGGCGGCGATGGGGCCCGTATCTCGCGGAGCGCGCGTGGGGCACGGTGCGCGAGGACTATTCCGCCAGTGGCGACGCCTGGGGCTCATTCACCCATGACGATGCACGCCGAAGAGCGTATCGCTGGAATGAAGACGGCCTGCTCGGCATATCCGACGATGAGCAGCGGCTGTGCCTCGCACTGTGCCTGTGGAATGAGCGCGATCCGATCCTCAAGGAACGCCTGTTCGGGCTTTCCAATCCGGAAGGCAACCACGGCGAGGACGTCAAAGAGCTGTACTTCTATCTGGACGCGGTGCCGTCGTCCGCGTATCTGCGCGCGGCGTATCTCTACCCGCAGGCACCGTTTCCCTACGCAGACCTGGTCGCGGAGAACGCGCGGCGAACCGGCGCGGACCGGGAGTACGAGGCGCTCGACACAGGGGTGTTCGACGAGGATCGTTTCTTTGACGTTGTGGTCGAGTACGCGAAGGATGGCCCAGACGAGGTCCTGATGCGCATCCGGGCGACGAATGTCGGGCCTGATCCGGCGCCGCTCCACTTGATGCCCACAGTGTGGTTTCGCAACACGTGGTCGTGGGACGCGACCGCGACAACGGAACGTCCGTCGCTGCGCCTCGCCGGCGAGGAGGTTGTCGCCGAGCACGACACTCTGGGTCGCTACCGGTTGGCTGCGCGCGCTGAGGGCGCGCATTCACGCTGGCTGTTCACGGAGAACGAGACGGGCACGAAGGATGCCTTCCATCGAACGCTCGTCGACGGCGACGAAGGCGCAGCGAATCCGAAATTTGTCGGAACCAAAGCCGCCCTCGACGCACGTTGGGTGGTGCCGGCTGGGCAAACGGTCGAGCTGGTGCTGGCGATGGTGGCCGACAGCGACGTGCCCCCGCAGCGGCTCCTCGATCGTGCGGACTCCATCTTCGAGCGACGCGCTGCGGAGGCAGACGAGTTCTATGGCGCGCTTGCCTGGCCGACCACGAGCCTCGACGAGCGGCTTGTCCAGCGTCAGGCGCTGGCCGGCATCCTGTGGTCTCTCCAGTACTACGCCTACGACGTCGCACTCTGGCGCACGGGCGACGCGGCCGCACCACCCGCGACTCACGCGACCACGCGCAACGCGGACTGGGGCCACCTGCGCACGGGTCGCTTGTTGAGCGTTCCGGACACATGGGAGTACCCATGGTTCGCCGCCTGGGACCTGGCGTTCCAGACGCTCACCCTGGATCTGGTCGATCCGGACCGGGCCAAGGAACAATTGCTGGCGCTATTTGATGATCGGATGTTCCATCCCAGCGGCCAGCTGCCGGCCTACGAGTGGGAGTTCTCCGATACGAACCCACCACTTCAGGCGTGGGCTGCACTCCGACTCTACCGCCGTGAACGGGCAGTCTCCGGGGTAGCTGACAAGGCCTTTCTAAAGCGCATCCTGCACGGATTGGCGCTCAACTTTGGTTGGTGGGTCAACCGCCGTGACCGCAGCGGCCGAAACCTGTTCGAAGGCGGTTTCCTGGGCCTCGACAACATTTCGATCCTCGACCGCAGCAGCATTGAGCGGCACGGCCGGACCCTCGATCAGGCAGATGCGACGGGCTGGATGGCGTTTCTCGCGCTTGGACTGACGGAGCTGGCTCTCGAGCTGGCCGTCGATGAGCCTGTGTACGTGGATCTCGCCAAGCATTTTGTTGGGCGTTTCGTGGCTATTGGTGAGGCCCTGTCAACCATCGGCGGCGAGGGCTTGTGGGACCCAGAGGAGAAGTTCTTCTTCGATCTCCTGCGCTCACCCGACGAGGCGCCGGTGCGCTTGAAGGCGTTCTCAATCGTGGGCTTGATCCCGCTGTTCGCGACGCGGGTGCTCGATCGGCAACTCATGGACGCGGTGCCGGGATTTGCCGCACATCTCGACCAGCTCGCCATTGAACACCCCGAATTCCTGGGTGACTGCACCTGCTTCGTCTGGCCGGATGAATCGGGTCGCCGACTGCTGGCGCTCGTCGATGAGCATCGACTCGATCCGATCCTGGATCGCGTGCTCGACGAGGACCGGCTCCTGTCCGACCACGGCGTGCGCAGCGTTTCGCGTCGTCACAGCCGACCGGACGTCCCGGTCGACATCACCCTCGATGGCGTGACCAGCCGTGTCGAGTACGAACCGGGCGAGACCGCGACGCGGCTCAAGGGAGGCAACTCGAATTGGCGCGGGCCGGTGTGGATGCCGGTCAACTACCTGCTCTGGTACAGCCTGCGCCAATACGCCCGCTATTACGGGCAATCTCTACCCCACGCGTATCCATCGCCGGACGGCGAGACCCATGATCTGCAGGAGATCAGCGATGACCTCGCGCGGCGGCTGATCTCACTCTATTTGCCCGGGCCAGACGGGAAGAGGCCCGCAATGGGGACGGACGACCGTTGGCGAGATCATCCCGCCCTGCGCGATCGGCTCTTGTTCTACGAGTACTTTCACGGCGAGACCGGAGTTGGCTTGGGGGCATCGCACCAGACGGGCTGGACGGCGCTGTTGGCCAATCTCATCGATGAGCTTCATCGGCCGGTTGCGGGGACGCCTCGCTAGACGTTGTTAACTTTGCCGCATGAAGGAGCGCCTGACTCTCGAGCCAATTGCTGACGATCCCGAGGTTGGCCGTTGGTTGGCGGCCCTCGAGGACGGCCGCCGCGACACGTTGCGCGAGCTCGAGAGTGTGAGCGCGCCGATGGTCGATTGGTATCCCGATGCTCCGCTCAATAGCATCGGCTCTCTCCTGTACCACATAGCCTTGATCGAGGCCGATTGGGTGGCCGTGGAGATCCTGGAGCTGAGCGACTACCCGCCTGACCTCGCTGGGCTTCTCCCCTGGCCCGACCGCGAGGCGGATCACCACCTATCGCGCATTGACGGGCAGTCATTGGATGAGCATCGAGCGCGTCTCGATGCCATCCGACAATGGGTCCTGGCCAAGCTACGTCCTCTGACTAACGAGGACTTTCACCGCGTCCGTAGTCTCGAGCAGTACGACGTCGCACCCGACTGGGCGATCCATCACATCCTGCAGCACGAGGCCGAACACCGCGCACACATAGCCTGGCTGCGCGACACGTACCAGTCAGAGCGTGGGGTCGAGCGCGCCTGAGGGTCGTCAGCGCTTCTTGCCACCGGCCAACGGCTTGGCAGCGGCCTGCTGCATCCAGGCCGCGATCTGGAGTTCATCGAGATCATCGAGGGATGCCAGCTCGACTCCCCGTGTCTGCTTGCCCATGCCGGTCGGCGTCACCGGCGGCTCGGGCTCGAGCTCCGTACCGAGGCTTGCGACTGTCGGTGAATGAGTCCACTCTGGGAACTCGAAGCTTGGAGGACTCGGTCGTGGCGAATATGGACGAGATGAAAGCAGCCTACGAAGAGGCGGCGAAGTCCGGCGACTTTCAACACATGGGTGAACTGCTGCAGAGGTACGCCAGCGACGATTTCGTCGATGAGTGGCCCCAGTCTGGCGAACGCTTGAACTTGGCGGCACTCAACAAGATGGCTGACATGTATCCCGCGGCTACGGGCACGCGCCCGGTGTTCAAATACAAGCGAATGTTGGGCGGCGGCGACATGTTCGTCGTTGAGGGCACCGTTGACTACGGCGATGGCGTACCCGTCCGATACGTCGGCATCGGCGAAGTCCGCGATGGAAAGGTCGCACGCATGACCGAGTACTTCGCCAACCCGTTTGAGGCGCCGGCGTGGCGTGCCTCGATAGCGGAGCGCTACGAGCCCTAGCTCTCCTACGGGAAGCGAAGGCTGTCGAGGATCGGTTCGACCAGCGCGGTGAGCTGAGACAGCTCCTGGGCGTTTGGCGCGTCGAGCGATACCACGATCGTCTCCGGGTTGCCCTCGCGTTCAATTCCTAGCAGGTACAACCTGACCGCCTCGCCGTAGCCGATCGCGAAATCATGGCCACGTGCGATCGACAGGAAGCGCAGGCACGACCGCACGTCCGGCGGGCATTCAGGATCCACATTGACGTTCTCAGGCGAGATCGTGAGCGTCAAAGTCGTCGCCGGCACGCCGCCGACGGTCGTCTGCTCGGGCGCCGAAGTGTCGATGTTTGGGTTATTCACCAGCCATTGGGTCAATCCGTCCGGTGTGGTCGGAATGTCCTCCAGCAGGGCGCCATCTGGTGACATTGCTCCAGCGTTCTTCCAAAATCTCAGGACCTGGCTACCTCGCTCCAGCTGGAGCTCGTCTCGATAGTCGGCCGTGTCGAACCAACCATCCTCGACGGTCATCGACATGCCTGAGATAAATCCGTGCGACGTGAACTGACCGGCGGATATGGGACCCTGACAGCCGGTTTCGCAGCGGTCGAACCATGGCGGATTCGTTGCGACAGGCCCGCCGGTCGTCGCATCGAAGAACTCGGTTGACGCGGCGTCGTCTGTGAAACCACCGAGCACGAATGCCCTGCCGTCATCAAGCAGTGCCATCTGGGGCGATGCGCGCCAGGCCTGCATAGGTCCCGTCAGGGACCATGAACCGGAAGACGGGTCGTAAGTCTCGGCGGTGGGATTGTGCGTCTGGCCACCCCCCACGATGAGCGCGCGGCCGTCAGCCAGGAGAACGGCACCGAGTTGGTTACGGGGCTCGGTCATGTTGCCAGCATCGGACCAGGTCAGGGTTGTTGCGTCGAACAGCTCGGCACTTGACAGGCGATCTCCGCTGGCGGATCCCCCCGCGACCAGGACATTGCCGTCGTCGAGCAGGACAGCGGCGCCGAACCCACGGGCGTGAGCCATGCTGGCCACAGCCGCCCAGGTCTCAGTCACTGGGTCGAAGACGGTCGCTGACGCGAAGGCGGTGTTGTTTTGGTCCTGGCCGCCCGCGACGAGAACTCGGCCGTCGTCCAGGACCACGACGTGCCGGTATGCGGCCGCGTCGTCGAGGGTGCCCGCGCTCTTCCACGAGCCTTTGTTTGCGGGGTCGTAGATCTCGGCGCTCGCAATGGGGCTCCCGTCGCCTCGCGCGCCACCGACGACGAGGACTCTGCCGTCCTTGAGCAACACGGCCGAATGCGCCCAGCGGCCTTCCGCCAACGGGGCCGTGTCCGTCCATGCTTGCGTGGTCGGGTCGTAGATCTCCACGGACCGTTCCCCGACTTCCCAGTTGCCGCCGACAACCAGGACCCTTCCGTCGGCCAGCAGCGTCGCGGTGTGACTGCCATGGACCACGTGAGTCTTGCCAATGCTGGTCCACGTACCGGTGCTGGGGTCGAATATCTCAGCCGACTTGTTCGGTCCGCCGACTTCGAGCACGGTGCCATCTAACAGCACGGTGGCAGTACCGTCGTCGGATCTGGGTTCGATCATGGGTGGACCGGCGGTCCACCTACCGGCGATGGCTGTTGGACTGCCGGTTGCTGTGGGCATCGCAGTCGGCGAAGCACTCGGTGCGGCGGTCACGGAGATGGAAGGTTTCGACTGCAGCGTGGAAACCGGCGGTTGCGTGGACGCGATCGTCGGCTCGAGCGAGGCAGTTAGTGGGGATGCTGTCTGGGCCGTGCCGCACGCGATCGTGATAGCAGGCTGATCAGCGCAGCAATTACAGCGGACCGATGATTTGGACCCGTCAACATTGCGGTCCCGAACCGTTTATGAAATCTCCTGTTTCAGCGTTGACGGACGCCCACACGGGACAACCCTGGAACGCCGGCACATCGGCAAAGGTGACTAGCCAGATGTTGAGCGGGTGGCCAGGCTGGCCCAGTGCGCACGTGCCGCGTAATCCCTGGTCGGGATTAAGGCACGTGACGGTGCCGTATTGGGCTGTCTCGACCTCGGCGCCGGCGAACGGGAAGTTTTGGACAGCGTCGTGCCAATCGGCAGCTTCTGTGGGCGGGTCGTTCGGCGTGAAGGCCTGAGCGTAGCCATGCAGGTACCCAAGGAAATCTCGAGCGCCCGGATCGACGGTCCGGGCAGGCTTGTCCAGGAAATGAATCGAGTCGACGAAGTCCAGCGCCGTCGGGAGCCAGGCCTGGAGACTGTCGTCGGACTGAGCCCAGGCGTCGACCACTATGGTCGTTCCGCCCACCGTGAGCACGGTGAGCTGAGAGGCAACGCTCACCGAGATGGCTTTCGAGGCATGCGTGTCGTCGTACGTCACATGGAAGTCCGGCGTACACCGGCTCGCGCCGGCTCGAAATGCGGTTGTCAGGGCGTCATGCCCGTCGAGCGTCGTTGCCGTGACCGAGTCGGTCGTCAGGCCCCCCAAATTGTGAAGATCGTCGAGGAACTCGGCCGGCGTCTCGCGTACGTCGTCTAGAGGCGACCCCTCGCAGGCGTGGAGCCAAGGCAGTCCGAGCGCGCCGATTACAACTCCCCGCGACGCATCAGTCGGCCGAGCGCTGGAGTTGTCGCCTGAGATGCCGTTGCCGACGAACTCCTGTATGTCGCCGGTGTCCGTGATCCGGACAAGATTGGACGGGTCCGGCTCATTGAACGTGAAGGGCGTGAGGAAAAGCGACGCCGTCACAACTGCCGGCGATGGGGAGGGCGAGGGCGACGGGGACGGCGAGGGCGAAGGGGACGGCGAGGGCGAGGGCGAAGGCGAGGGCGACTGCGATTGACTTGGTCCGATCGACGGCCGGCCACCCCCTCCGAAGAGCGAGATCACCACGAGTACGACCGAAGCCAAGGCCACGAACGCGGCAAAACGTGCCGCCGTGCCGGCTCGAATTCCACCGACCAGTCGGAGATCAGTCGTGGCCGTGCGCCACGTTGCCGACCAGCTCACACGTTGACGACGCCCGGCGACGGCGACCATTGCTCGCTTGTGCACATTCGGTGGGGCAGTCACCGGCGCGGTGGCTGTCAGCCAGCTGTCCAGTACTCGGTCGAAGTCTCTGAGCGGATCATCGAGCGCCCTCCACTGCCGGCGCCATTCGCCGCTCGTCCGCCTCCAGGGCAGCGCGCATGACTTGTGTGGCGCGACTCAATCGGGACTGGACCGTGCCCAGCGGGACGCCGATGGTGGCTGCCGCTTCAGTCATGGACAGTCCCATGTAATGGACGAGCACGATCACCGTCCGGTGATCGGTTGAGAGGCGGGCGAAGGCCTTGTCGAGCTGATCGTGGAGAGCCGTGGCTGCCTGGCTGTCGCTGGCACTGGGCTCGTCGGTGGTGGCGATCTTGATCTCGGCGACCGTGCGTGTCCTGTGGCGTCTTGCCGCGGAGTAGCACGTCCGCACGAGCACGCGGTGGATCCAGGCGTCAAATCGTTCTGGATCACGAAGAGCGCGAAGATCGAGCCATGCCTGGAGGAGCGTGTCCTGCACCGCGTCAGCGGCGCGGTCGTTGTCTCCCAGGATCAGACGTGCTGCTGCGAACAATCGATCCGTGGCGCGCGCAGTAAGGGCCGAGTACGCCTCGACATCGCCCGCTTGCGCCCTGATCACCAGATCGCGCTGCATCTTGTATTTGCACCGGCTAGTGGGCGACCGAGAGGTCGCGCTATCTAGTCTGGGGCTCGAGCGGGCGAATTTGTTCCGATTTTCCTCGCGAGCCGTGAGATGGAGCCAGGCCCGGGCGACAAACTACGCGGGGGCGGCCAGGTCGCGGCGAGGAAAGACAATCAAGGCATACCCGACCGCGCCGGCGCCGATCAACAGCAGCAGCGCGGTGTCGAAGACCTGCAGGCCCTCCCGCAGAACCAGGTCCGGTTGCAGGTAGTGGAACAGCGAGTAGGCCTGGAGCCACTGCGCGTCCGGCCAGAGCGAGCCGATGATCTGCAGGGCGTACGCGACCAGCACGATGGCCAGAGCGATGCCCGCCGCCGGGCCGATCCGATCGAAGCTGACTGACGCGGCGAAACGCGATCGCGGCGATCGCGACATAGAGCAGAACACCGTTCAGCCACAGCAACGGGATGTTCTCCAGCTTCAGCTGGTCGAGCACGTTGACCGCCGCGGCAGCGATGACCGTGCCGACCAGCGTCGCCGCCACGGCTAGCCCGATGAACAGGATCGAGGCGACCAGGAGCGTCACGTAATACGACCGGCGCGAGATTGGCCGAGCTGAGCACGATCTCCAGCGTGCCGCGCTGGCGCTCGCCGGCGACGCCGCTGAGCGGGAAGGCGATGGCGAACACGGACAGCAGCGCGATCGTTATCGGGTGGATATAGCCCACCGCGATCGAGCCGGACAGCGTGAACATGTCGCCGCCGCCGAAGTGCATGAACTGCTGCAGCGTCGGAAACTGCCGGACGATGTCTTGCATCTGGACGCCGAACGTCGCGTACACGATCGGCATCAGCATCCCCCAGCCGGTCAGCGCGACAACGACAACCAACAGCCGCAGACGATGCTGGCGCACGACGTGGCGAAAGACGGTCGCGCTCAACTGGTTGCCTCGGTCAGCTGCTCAGCCGCGGCGACCTCGGCCGTCATCCTCGTCGGCGTAGTACTCGAGGAAAGCCTCCTCGAGGCGCGCCGGCTCGATGGTCAGGTCGGTGATCGCAGCGCCGTGGATGGCGGCCAGGAAGGGCCGCACGTCGCCCTCCAGCTCGCACGACAGGTGTGTGGCACGGACGACGACGTTCGAGACGCCGGCGACGCCCATCCAGAGTCGGCGGGTCGCCGACGAAACGCATCTCGACGTGCCGCTGGCGGTGGGCCAACAGCTCGGACACATTTGACAGCGCCACCATCTCTCCGGCGCGGATGATCGCCACCCGGTCACAAAGTCGCTCCACCTCCGACAACACGTGCGACGAGAAGAAGACAGTGCGGCCAGCTTTTCGTCGCTCGTCGAGCATGTCGTAGAAGGCGCGCTGCATGAGCGGGTCCAGGCCCTCTGTTGGCTCATCGAGTATGGCCAACTCCGGGTCATGCTGCAGCGCCTGGATGATGCCGATCTTCTGGCGCATGCCGCGGGAGTAGTCGCGCACCGGCCGCTTGAGTGTCCGCGCGGACATCTCCAGGCGGTCGGTAATCTCATCGCGCAGCGGTCGTCGGGCGCCCGTAGAGACGGCCCAGGTAGTCGAGCATCTGCTCGCCGGTCAGCGTGTCGTAGAGCGCGATGCCGCCCGGCAGATAGCCCGTTGCAGCGCGAATCGCGATGCTGCCGCCGACGATGTCGTGGCCCAGCACGCGCGCGCCGGCCCGACGTGGGGTGGAGCAGGCCGAGCAGCAGCCTGATAGTCGTCGTCTTACCCGCGCCGTTTGGCCCGAGGAAGCCGAAGATCTCGCCTTCCTCGACGTTGACCGTCAGCTCGTGGAGCGCGCGCACAGTCTCGTGCCGTCGACGTGGTGGAAATCGACCTGTCCCGTAGATGCTTGGTCAGGCCCTGCGTCTCGATCACTGCCATTCCGGGCAGAGGCTACAGCCCGGCGACGACTGTCGGCCTCATCGCGTCAGGCGCCTGCGCTCCGGCGCATGCGGTCGAGTTCGCGGCGAAGACGTTTGCTCGGGCGGCCCTCCCCTCGGACGACCCTGATGCCCGGCGCGATCTCGCGGACGACAGGCGGCGGACTGTTGTCGATGTAGCACTCAGCGGCGGCCGGCGCGCCGACACGTGTTTCGATCGGCTTCACGACCTCGACGATCCGCTCACGCTCCGCGATCAGAGCGTGCACCACGTCACCGGTACGAACCTTGGTCGACGGCTTGGCCGAGTTGCCGTTCACCTGGACATGTCCGCCCTCGCACAGCTGCGTCGCCTGCGGGCGGGTCTTGACCAGGCGGACGGCACACAGCCACCGATCAATTCGTGTCTCTTCAGTTGCGCCGTCCTCGCTCACGGCTCGATTGTGGCCGATCGGGACGTCAAGCCGGGTCAGACGTCCTTGCAGATGGCGTACGTGATCAGCTGGCGGGTTCCTGGATCTCCGTCATTGGCGCCGATCGCCTTGTAGCCGTTGTCCGGAATGGAGTCCGCGTCCGAGCTGTCTATCGGGAACATGTCAAGGATCTCGTTGGCCGTCGTCGAGCCGCCGACGTCGGCGCCTCCGCCCACGACGCGTGTGCCGGCCGGGCACATCACCTGTGACGAGTTCTGGTGTCCCGTGAGCAGCAGGACCGGCGCATGCACCTTGAACTTGTAGGTGGAGCTGCTCCCGTCGCAGATCGCCTGCACCTTCATCTTGACCTTGACGGAAGATCCATCGCCGGCAGCGCCAAACCAGGCATCACCGACCGCGTGGTCGGTGTCGTTGCCGTCCGCCGGCGCGGATGCTCTTACTTCGTCCGAATGGTCGCCGCCGATTATTTCGACGCCGCCACCGATGACTTTCGTGCCCGCCGGACAGCTGACCTTGAGCGACTTGGTGTGGTTGGGCTTGATCGTGACCGTTTTCTGTGGGTAGAGGTACGTGCCCGTGGCACAGATCGCGAACGTGGTCATCTGCGCGCCAGCGCCACTGTCGTTGTTGCCCTCTGCCTTCCAGCCAGCCGTTGTGGGAGCGCTCGTGTGGACCTCAAGGTCGAGCCCTGCGTCAGATCCGTCGATGCGGATGCCGCCACCCACCGGTTTGGAGCCCGTCGCACAGCCAACCTGGTCGCCCGTCACGCCGGTTCCCGTGGCACTGTCATCAGGAAGCGCCTGGGTGTGTTGCACGTAGGTCAGGCCGCCGCCGGTTGTTGCCGCGCTCGCCGACCCTGAACCAAGCAAGGCCAGCACGATGGCCATGGCCGCCGGTGCCACGATCAGTCGCCAGCGTGATGAGTAGGGATGTCTCGCGGACCGGGTCTCGTTTTTCATGGCCCACTCCTGGCATCTGTGAGCTCCGTGAGCGGCGAGCGTATGCCTGCCGGAGTGTGTCAGTCAACTGATTCACGCTGGCTGTCGGCGGTCTCAAAAATCGCATCTTGTGGCCTGTCTCCGACCGGAGCAACATGCTCTCGCCCTGGCCCACTGCGCCGTTGCTTCGGGCGGGCAATGTTGAGTACGGGGTGGGCCGAGTACGCCCCGCAGATGATGGATGGAGGACATGAGGAAACGCCTTCTACCTTTCCTCGGGGCGTTCGTTCTCGCCCTGGCCCTTGCTCCCGGCGCAGCCGCAGTGGCGCGGGCCGGCGGGCATGTATCGCCGTCGTTCGCGATGGACAGCACGAAGATCGCGGCGGCCGGAGCTGCCGCTCCCGGTCACGACTATCAGCTCCGCACTTGCCAGGTCGGGCTCTCCGTCGGGCAGTGTTATGACCCGTATCAGATGCGTACCGCGTACGGAACGGACGCGCTGATCGCCAACGGGTTCGATGGCAGGGGCAAGACGATCGTCATCGTCGACGCCTTCATGGATCCGAACATCGACGCGCAGCTGAGCTTCTTCAACACTTACTACGGTCTGCCCCAGATGAACGTCGCTGGTGGACCAACGTTCACCAAGATCTCGCCCAATGGTGTCCCGCCGTACGACGTGGGCTGGGCGGAGGAGATCTCACTCGACGTCCTATGGGCCCATGCCATCGCGCCGGGCGCGAACATCGTGCTCGAGCAGGGTTTGGACAACTCCGACCAGATGCTCATCAACGCTGTAAATGACGCGGTCAACAACAACCGCGGCGACGTGATCTCGATGAGCTTCGGCGAGTCGGACACGTGCCTCGGCGCGGACCTGACCAACGCCTGGCATCAGGCGTTCGTCAACGCGACCAAGAAGGGCATCACCCTGTTCGCCTCGTCCGGTGATCAGGGCGCGCTTCAGCCCAGTTGCGACGGCCTCTCGTGGGTCAAGACGCCTTCTTCGCCGGCGAGCGACCCGCTCGTCTCAGCGGTCGGCGGCACAGAGCTCCACGCGGCCGATTTCTGCCTGACGCAGCTCGGCTGCGATCCCAACGCCAACCCGGCGCCGGGCACGTGGCTTAGCGAGGTTGCCTGGAACGAGGGCGATCCGTACGGTGACTTTGGAAACGTCTTCGGCACAGGCACGCTCGCGTCTGGCGGCGGCTTCAGCACGGTGTGGGATGAGCCCTCCTATCAGCAGGGCACGATCCACGGTGGCAAGCAGGCCGGCGTTCCTGACGTTGCCTACAACGGCGCTGTCTTGCACGGCGTTCTCGTCTACCTGGCGATTCCGGGCGTCTGCAGCGGTCCCAACTGCTGGTTCCGTTTCGGCGGCACCAGCGCAGGTTCACCCCAGTGGGCGGCTCTGTCGGTCATCGCCGATCAGATGGCAGGACATGATCTGGGCTTCCTTAACGCCGCCTTCTACAAGGTTGGTCAGGCCCAGAAGAAGTACGGTGCGTCTTTCCACGACGTCACCATCGGCACTAACTCGTCGCTCGAGTTCAACGCAGACAACAGCGTGACAGACGTGACCGGCTACAGCGCCGGCTCAGGCTGGGACGCGGTAACCGGGCTCGGTACGCCGAAGGCCGGGTCCATCCTGTCCTATCTGGGCCAGTACGCGAGCTCAGGCGACGGTAACGCCGCGATCAACGGCTCCAAACCGCACCCGAGCGGGAATGGCCACGGTCACGCCAATCCGCACTAAGTTAGCGACGTGAAGTAAGTCTTCGGGACGACGCGAATTCGCCAAACTCGGAAGCGAACGAGTCGTCTCGAGGCGATCCGGACCCGGGCACCAATCCAACTGGAAAGGTGCTCGGGTCTCTTCATACCGCCGCGCGGGGGTAGCAACTGCTCCTCGCCGCGAGGGCCTTCTACGCGTCGAGGAGTTCGCGCAGCTTGGCGGCGAACGCGTCGGGGTCGCTCGGCTCCCACTCGCTGGTGTTGAAGCCGCCGTGGCCGCCTGGGAACTTGACCGGCTCCGTTCCGAGCTTTTCCGCCACGGCCGATGCACCGCGGTTGGCCATCTGGCCTTCTGACGCTTCGCCGGCGCCGAGGACGATATGGGTCGCGGCCGCGCGCACGGCGTCCCAGTCCGGTTCGTAGCTGGTGATGGCGACGATGCTGGGGCCCAGCAGCGGGTCGCTGCGCTTGCCGTCGTCAGCTGTGGGCATGCCGAACAGCTGTGGATCAGGGCCGGGCTGGGCGGCAAACTCGGCAGTGATTGGACCGCGCTGGGAAGTGACCATGATGAAGTGCGCCATCCCAGCGCCCCAACCGTGCTGCTCGTAGGTCTCGTGAATGGCACGGATGGCGGCCATGGCGTACTCAGCGTCAGGTACAGCACTTGCCAGCGGCGGTTCGTGGGCCACGAGCGTGTGTACGTCGTTCGGGTACTTAGCCACGAGCGCCAGCGCGTTGATCGCCCCACCACTGCTGGCAAACATGTCGACCGGTCCACCGCCGGCTTCCTGGATCACCTGGTGCACGTCATCCGCGTGCGTGTCGGGGCCGGTCGCGGTCATCGGATCTTCTTTCACGCTGCGCTCGGCGCCGCGTGGGTCGTAAGTGATGAGGGTTCGGTCGTCGAAGTGGCTGGCGAGCTGCGTGAAGCCGCCTGCGCCCATCGGCTGCCCGATGAACATCAGCGCTCGCTTCGAACTGCCAGGTTTCTCCGCTACGTCGTAGGCGAGCGTTGCGCCGGGCACCTCGATGGTGTGCGTGACTGCCTCGACCGCGGCTGCCGTCTCGCTCATCAGGCAGCCCCGACCTTCGCCGGCGACTCCGCGAGGACCGCTTCCATCTGCCCGACCGACCATTCGAGCATCTTGTCCATGTCCATGTCGAGGGCAACCTTGAGGGCTTCGGCGCTGGGAAACTTGCTCTCGATGGACATTCGAGTTCGGCCCTGTTCGATCGAGTCGAACCTCACCGTGAACGAGGACGGGCCTTCGTCGACCGGCACGTCGTTCTCGTCGACGATCGCGTCACGCAGGACGATACGTCGGGGCGGGTCGGCTTCGACCACCTCCCAGACGTTGTTGGGCGTGTCGCCGTCGGGTCCGCTCAGGTGGTACTCGACCTTGCCGCCGGTTCGAAGGTCGAGTGCGGTCGCCCTTGCCGGATAGCCTGGCGCGCCCCACCAGCGCTCAAACTGACGCGGATCCGCCCAGAGCTGCCAGACGCGCTCCGGTGGTGCGTCCAATTCCGCAGTGACTGTCATTGTCAGGTTGTGGGGGTCCTTCTGGACGCTGGTGACGGTCATGAGTTGGCCTCCATGGGTTGCTTGACGATGTCTTCGGCGAGGATGGCGTCGATCTGGCCGACCGCGGCCGTGAGTCCCTGCTCCATGCCCATCGCGAGCACCTTCTCCATCGCTTCGACGCTCTGGAACTCGCTCTCGATGGACATTCGGGTCTTGCCCAGGGCGATCTGCTCGATCGTCACCCGCGCCGTAGTCGACGGAAGCTCCTTGCTCGGCTGCCCGTTCTCGTCGGCAAACAGGTCGTGGAAGACGAGCGAGCGCGGTGGGTCAACCTCCACGACCTCCCACAGACCGTTGGGCTGGTCGCCGGTGGGTCCGGTCATGTGATATTCGACCCGACCACCCGGGCGCAGGTCATGCGCGGTCATGGTCGCCGGGTAATGCGGCGGACCCCACCAGCGCTCGAGCTGACGCGGATCGGCCCACAGCTGCCAGACGCGCTCAGGCGATGCGTCGAACTCAGCTGTGAGGGCGAGCGTCAGCTTTTGGGGATCTTTGTCAACGTTGGTCACGGTCATGGGTTGGACTCCCTGGGGTCGTTAAGGATGTCTGTCATGCGTTCGATTCGGCCGCGCCACAGCTCCTCGTAGTCATTGAGAAGGCGTTGGGCGATGAGCAGTCCCGACTGCTGGGTGCGGACGACCTTCCGACGCCCGATGCGCTCCTTGCCTACGAGGCCTGCGCGCTCGAGGACGGCCACGTGCTTCTGGACGGCGGCAAAGCTCATCGGGTAGTGCGTGGCGATCTCCGCGACGCCCTCCTCCCCCGCTATCGCGCGGCGCACGATGTCGCGCCGCGTGGCGTCAGCCAGGGCGGAAAAGATGCGGTCGAAGTCCGTTGCCGTTTGCATTGATACAACCATACGGTTGTATCGGTGATCGTGTCAAGCGGGCCCGTGAAGCCCGTGGATTTGTGTCGCCGGATTTGGCAGTTCCGCGATGGTTCCAGCCATGCGGAACCATCGATCGGCATCGACTAGTTGTGGTTGTGCGTGAAACCGGGCGAACCAGGGAACGATCGCCGGCCTTGGGTCACAAGCCAAGCGCCGAAGAACTAGCGAACGCCGGCGATAGTGTTGCTTGGGCGGAACTATCGCGAACCTGCCCTCCGCCAGCACAATTTATTGCCGGATCTCGCGGCATCCAGGCCTTGGGGCTGTAACGTCAACAGCCATGAGTGATCGCAAGCGCCCGAATCAGGGCAAGAGCCGGAAGGACGACCAGGCGTCGGTGGAGTTCCTGCCGTATGCGGAGCGGATCGCGCTGCGCGAGAAATGCGATCGGTCGCTGTGGGGCCATGGCGCTCAGACGCCGGCGGAGGCGCTCGACGAGCTGGCGACCTTGCGTCCGGACGAGCTTGCCGGTGACATATACGGCAACGGCGGCACCGTCGCGCTCCTCGAGGAAGAGGTGCGCACGCTCCTGGGCAAGCCGGCCGCGGTGTTCATGCCCAGCGGCACGATGATCCAGCAGATCGCCCTGCGCATTCACGCCGACCAGCGCAATCGGCGGGTCATCGCGTTCCATCCGACCTGCCACATGGAGCTGCACGAGGACCAGGCCCACCAGCGTCTGCACGGTCTGATCGGGCGGCCAGTCGGCGATCCGCGCGGGCTCATAACGTTGGCAGACCTGCAGGACACCCACGAGCCGATCGCCGCGCTGTTGATCGAGCTGCCCCAGCGCGAGATCGGTGGTCGGCTGCCGGCGTGGAAGGATCTCAAGGCGCAGGTGGCGTGGGCGCACGCACAGGGTGCGGCCGTCCACCTCGACGGCGCCCGGCTATGGACGTGCGGGCCTTTCTACGACAAGCCACTGACTGAGATTGCGGGCCTATTCGACTCGGTCTACGTCTCGTTCTACAAGGACCTGGGCGGGACCTCCGGCGGCATGCTGCTGGGCGAGGAGGATGTCATCGCCCAGGCGCGCGAGTGGCGCCACCGCCACGGAGGGACGTTGCCCGCCTTGTGGCCGTATGCGGCCGCCGGTCTGGCCGGGTTGCGCCTCCGGCTGCCAAGGATGGGCGACTACGTGGCGCACGCCCGGGCGATCGCGGATGCGCTGTCGCCCATCGACGGCGTCGAGGTGACGCCCGACCCACCCCACACCAACATGATGCACATCTACCTGCGCTCAACCCCCGACGCCGTCATCGCTGGCATTCGCCGTCTGGCCAGGGAAGAGAAGCTGTGGGCCTTTGGTGGCTCGGTGGCTGCCGACACGCCGGGCTATCGGCGCCTCGAGCTCTCCGTCGGTGATGCGACGCTGAAGTTCACTCCGCAGGAGGTGGCTCAGGTGGTCGGGGCGCTGCTGCCGGCGGCCCCGGCTCGAGCAGGTGCTCGAAAACGATGAACACGAACAGCAGCATCGCGATGACCAGCGGTCCCTGGTATACGACCCACGGCGTGCCTCCCGGCACATGGCCCGCGCAGCGTTCGAGCGTGGCGCCTATATCGCACGGATCTGTCGCGACCTGGAACTCGGTCAGGGCTGACGCGAAATAGCCGGCCGTCAAGCCGATCAGGCCCGTCCTCGCGGCTGACAGGTTCCAGCGAAGGAAGATCATCAAGCCGAAGAGGATGAGCGCGAGCCCGCCAACGACGAGCAGGAAGCCCTCACCCTGGAAGGTGTTGGCGGAAGCGATCAGGGCGTAGACACCGACCACGATCAAGAGGACCCCGTCGACCGCCACGGCATAGGGAGCGACACGGGTCATCGACTCGGAAAGCCTGAGCCTCACGCTATCCATCGACGTCATCCTACGTGCGCCCGTCGACGCACCTCTTCCCAAAACGCAGAAAACCCCGGAGATCTTGTCTCCGGGGTCCTGCCTATCGAAGTGGGATCAGGCGGCGGCGTATGCCTGTGTGTTGCGCTGCTCTTGGCTCTCGATTGCGAGAACTCCGGACTTCTTGAAGCCCTTGATGACCAGGTAGAGGCCGAGCGAGAGCTCCCAGATAAAGATCGGGATCAGCGCAATGCCCGACCACAGTGAGATGTGCTCGTTGATGCCGATGATCTGTCCCACGACGGAGGACGTCATCAGAACAGCGCCGATGAGTCCAAGCGTGGGGATGATCCGCGGCACGAGGCCGGATCGGTACATCAGATAGCCCAGCAGGAAGGCGTTCATCGCTGGCATCAGAGTCTGTCCCAGAAGGAAAGCCGAGTTGTAGGTCGCGACGAATGGCGTTCCGATCGCGACGAGCGTCGTCGGGTCCACGCCGGCCGTGGCGCTCAGGTCCTGGTGCAGTGTCGCGAGTGAAAGCAGGCTCACGACGCCGATGAAGATCATCGAAGCTTCAAGGACGCGCGTGCCGACAAATCCAAGCGCGAAAGCTGTGTTCTGCCGCTTGACGACCGGATAGAGGACGACAGCCGTCCCGATGCCGGCAAGAGCGACGATCACTTCCAGGAGCGCGCCCCAGAACACGGCGGTGTCGCCACCTGAGCTCAGGATGTAACGCGGATCCATGAGTACCGAGTTGTACAGAAACAAGGTTGGGATCGAGATGAAGGTCAGCAGGTAGAGCGCCCCCGCGACAAGCGCGGTTTTCCTCATTGAGTCCATGGTGGTCGTTCCTTTCATGAGTTGATTGAGCCGGAGTTCGTAGAGCCCGGCTGGACGCACGCCACTGAGACCAGTGGCAGACCCGTGTCGCGCACCTTCTGGAGCAGGCCGTGCAGCGCGGCCTGGTCGGCAATTTGGCCCTGGATGATGGTTGTGCCGTCGGTTTCGAGGCTGAGGGTCAGGCCGTCGAACCAGGCGGCCCAACGGGAGTCGAGGTGCCCTTTTAGCCGGATCTGATACCGCCCGGCTTCATGGCGATCGCCATCCGTCTGTGTTGATCGTTTCATCTGCTCCTTTCCGCCGGCGGTGAGACCGGGAGCCGGCGTGAGCAGGAAGCTAGAGACGGACGTGGTGAGCCAGCATCCCCAACTGTGGGGAGCGATGTGGTGATTCCGCGGTGGGCCGGTTATTTGTGGCTGGGCCGCGGAAGCAGGCCGAGCTCATACGCGCGACTGACCGCCGGTCGGCGGCCATTGACGCCGAGCTTGGCGAAGATGCTCTTGGTGTGGCTGCGCACGGTGTGAAGCGAGACGAACAGCTGACTGGCAATCTCCGGTCCGGTGAGGTCCGTTGCGAGCAACCTGAGTACGTCGAGCTCTCGTTCGCTCAGCGGTTCGATCAAACCAACCTGTTGAGGGCGCCCGCCGGTGGCATCGCCGAATGCGCTCAGCAGACGCTGGACGTAGCCCCGCGCGTTGTCGTGCTTTGCAGCGAATGTCAGCAAGGACCTCATTGGTGGACCTTCGTCGACGAAGACGCGGACGTAGCCCTCCGGCTCGGCCAGGGTCAGCGCGCGCTCGAGGCTCGCCGCAGCATTCGATCCGTCGCCGCGCGCGCTGTGTGCGACGGCCAGCGACACCAGAATCTGGATGACGCTACCCGTCCGCGAGCCTTCTTCCGCCGCCAGCAGGAGGCGCTCCAGGAGTTGGATCGCATTACGCGACTCCGCGTCGGCTGTATCCCGGCTTGAGCCGGCTAAGAGCAGCCGGGCGAACGTGATGTGTTCGAACTCGCGGACGTAGCTCAGATCGTCCGTAGCGGTTAGTCCGCGTTCGCGTGCCCAGCTCAGCGCTTCAGTCGGCCGCCCGTCGGCGATCAGCATCTGCGCCCGCAGCGCGGCGACTGGCCGAACGTTGGGGTAGTAGTCGCCGGCGTAGAGCCGCTCGGCGTCGTCGAGCAATTTGAGGGCGGCCTCAAGGTCGGCTTGGGCGTGGCGTAGTCGGGCCGTGGCGACACGCGACCGATAGGCGTTCTGAGCAAGACCCGCACGCTCACCCAGATCCTGGGCCAGCGACAGATGCCGCGCGGCGAGCTCGAGCTCGTTGCGCTCCAGAAACAGCTCGCTCAGGCCAACGTGCATGTCGGGCACGCCGCGCAGCGTCGGAGCCTCAGTCTCCGCCGCAAGCGCCAGGCCACGCTCGTAGGTCCGCATCGCCTCTGACAGAGAGCCCTGCGCAATCCGGATGTCCCCGATTGCGATCGAGCAGCCAATGGCGTCGGACAGGTGGCCGGCCGTGCGCAGGCTGGTGGCCGCACTGGTCCACGAGGATGCCGCCTCCGCCAGGTCTCCACGCGTCCAGTACGCGAGCCCCAGGAAACCTGCCGCTCCACCGCGCTCCATATGGTCGTCCGTGCCGGCAAGCTCCAACACGCGCAGTGCGTATGTGATCGTGCCATCGACATCTCCGGACGCGCGGGCCAACGCGGTCCGATACAGGGCCACGAGCGCGGGCAGACGTTGAAATGTGTCCTCGTCGACGACGACCATGCCGCTTGGCCGCGACTCCGGCGCGTGGCCCCCCGGCGGCGCAATCTCCAGCCAGCGCTCCGCCTGGCCTAAGCGCACCTCTACCCCATCCAAATCGCCGCTGACCATGCGCGAGCCCACGTAGCCAACCGCAAGCACCGGCCTGGCCTCAAACAGCTCGTCCGGGATCGCATCGAGCAGCCGGCGCATGGTCTGCTCCTGGCGCGTCCTGCTCAGGTCGGGCAATGCGAGCTCGACGAGGTCCGCTGCGCGCTCGTAGTCCTCACCGGCGATGGCATGGTCGACCGCCTGAATGGGATCACCGTTGTGCTCGTACCAGTCGCTGGCGCGCCGGTGCAGTAGCGCGACCTCGTCCGGCAGCTCGTCAAGGAGATGGGCGCGGAGAACGTCTCCGAACAGGTGGTGATACCGATAGGCGTGCCTGCGGTCGTCGAGCGCGACGATGAACAGGTTGGCCCGGTCAAGGGCCTCCAGCGTCGATTTGCCGCCGACCTGGCCCGTAACGGCGTCACACAGCGGACCCGTCAGCTGATCGAGGATGGACGTCTCCAGCAGGAACCGCCGCACCTGCTCCGATTGTTGCTGCAGGACCTCTTCAACGAGGTAATCGACGATGTAGCGATCATCTCCGGCAAAGCTGGCGATGAAGGCCGCCGCGTCGGCGTGGCCCTGCATCGAGAGTGCTGCCAGCTGCAGGGCGGCAATCCAGCCCTCCGTGCGCTTCTCGAGCGACGCGACATCCGGCGCTGTCAAGGTCAAGCCCATCACTTGGTTCAGGTAGGCCATGGCCTCATCCGGCGTGAAGCGCAGATCCGCGGCGCGGATCTCGACGAGCTCGCCGCGGCCGCGCAACCGAGCCAGCGGCAGCGCCGGGTCGGCCCGAGTTGCGATCACGATGTGGATCTGCTCCGGAAGGTGCTCGATCAGGAACCACATGCCCGTCTGGATGTCATGCGCATCGACGACGTGATCGTCATCGAGCACGAGCACAACATCGTTGGGCGCCGCGGCGAGCTCGTTGATCAGGGTCGCGAGCACTGTCTCGATCGGCGCAGGCTGAGATTCGTGCAGCAGAGCCAGTGCGTCCACGCCGATGCCGGGCAGCACGGTGTCCAGGGCGGCGATCAGATACGACCAGAACACCGCCGGTTGGTTGTCCGCGGGGTCCAGCGATAGCCATGCCACGGACCGGTGCTCCGCTCGCGCCTTTGCCAACCACTCGGCGACGAGCGTCGTTTTGCCGAATCCGGCGGGCGCCGAGACAAGCGTCAGTTTTGATGCGGCGCCGCGGTCCAACCGCTCGACGAGCAGCGGGCGCGAGATCACTCCGACCCGACGCACAGGAGCGTGGAGCTTGGTCTCCAGCAGCGGTTGTTTGATCACCGCACGTGGGTACCCGCGCGATCGTCGATACGGGTGATGCCGGGCAGGTATCCCTTGGCGGCATAGAGCGAGCGGGCGAGGTCGTATTCACGCTGTGCGCCGGATGCATCACCGGCTAAGGCGAGCAGCTCAGCGAGCGTTTCGCGCGCCCTTCCCTCGTAGAAGGGCGCGCCCGTGCCGGCCACTTCATCGACCGCGCCCAGTGCGAGCTCGATGCCCCTGACCACCTCGCCGATCCTCGCCTGATAACGCGCCTCGGCGTCCAGACGGAACGCGCCCGGCCGCGGATCCGTGTCCTCATCGTGGATTGCTATCTCGTCGAGGACCCCCTTGGCCTCGTGAACACGGTCGAGATCGAGCAGCGCGTGCACCACGCCCGGGGCGGCGTTGCGCCACCAACGACGGTGGCCGCTCTCCTCGAATATCTCCATCGCGCGCCGATAGAGGATCGCCGCGGCCTCCGGGTTGCCGCGATCTCGTTCGATGCGGCCGGCGAGGGTGTAGCACTCCCCGTGTTGCGATACGCCTCCGGGCAGCTGGGCGAAGAACTCGATCAGCTCGTCGAGAACTGACAAGGCTGCATCGAACTCGGCCAGCGCGGCAAGCGAGTAGGCCTCACCCAGGCGGCCGTCGGCGACGGCGAATGCGATGCCACGCTCGCGCGCCCATTCGACCTCACCCCTGGTGAACTCGAGCGTCTCGCTGTACGGCGCAGGTCCGAACAGCATCGCGCCGCCCAGCTCATCCCAGATCTCGACCTGAATGCGCTCGTCATCCGTCTGTTGCGCGTGGATGTGGGCCTGCTTGAACGTGTCAATCGCGGCCACCTGGTCGCGCGGCGAGAGTGCCAAGCCTTTCAACATCAGCGCCTGCGCAATGCTCGCGTGATCGTTGAGTGGCGTGAAATGATCAATCGCGCGCTCAATGAGGACGAGCGCTGCCTCTTGCCAGCCGGTCGCATCGCGTCGCGGCTTCGTGACCGCCCACGACAGCTCCGCACGCAACTCGCTCGTCTCGTCCCCGACCGTCCGAGCCAGCGCGACGGCCTCCGAGTGCACGGAGTCGGCGCTGTCCAGGTCCGCCTCCTCGACGAGAGCGTCGATCAGGTCGGGCAATACGGTCACGCGCACGCTCGGATCGGCCGACAGCAGATCGCTGGCCCGGGTCAGCAAGTCGACAGCCCTCCCCGACTCCTTCCGTGCCGTGGCCTTCCGCCCCGCGGCGGCGAGCGCCAGACCGGCGCGGCGCGCCAAACCGACGACTTGATCGGACAATTCACCAAGCGCCGATCGCTCGCGATATGCCTGCTCAAGATGTCGGCCGACAAGCTCGTCAGATGGGTCCGGCCCGCTCTCCAGGATCGCTGCGTAGTGCTCATGAAGAGCCGCACGCGATCGCCGCGGCATCTGCTCGTAGACAGCATCGCGAATGAGCGCGTGATTGAAGCCAAATGTGTCGTGGCCGTCGCTGGGCTGTTCGGGACGGACGAAATCGCGTCGCACGAGAGACATCAGCGACGCCCCGATCGTGTCACGCGCTTCGACGGGCATCAGCTCTGCGAGGGTGTCCCGGCGGAAGACCGGTCCCTGGATCGCCGCGTGCTCCAGGACTGCCCTTTCCGTGGGCGGCAGTCGGTCAACACGGGCGGCAAGAAGTGCGCGGATGGTCGGTGGCACGTCTGTCCCCGCGCTCTCCGACTCCGCGTCGAACGCGGCCATCTGCTCGACGAACAGCGGCACGCCACCGGACGTGTCGATGATCCGCCGGCGCGCTTCGGCGTCCAGCCCGTGGCCGGCCACGTCCGCCAGCAGCCCTTCCACCTCCGAATTCGAGAGCGGTGCGAGCCGCAGCTGCTGCGCGTTGTCGCGCGGCGCCGACCAGCCGGGTCGCGTGTCGAACAAGTCTGGCCGAGCGGCGGCGAGCAACAGAATGGGTCTCGCGACGGAAAACGTCCCCACGTATTCGATCAGGTCCAGCAGCAGCGGATCTGCCCAATGGATGTCGTCGAGGATGACCACAAGCGGGCGTTCCGCAGCCAGCACGTCGAACAGGCGTCGGAACGCCCACGCGGCCTCGTCCGGCGATCCGTGAGCGGCGCCGTCAATGGTGGCCCGGATTCGGGCCACTACCTGCTCGGCATCCGATTGTTCCGCCAGCAATCGATCGAGCGCTTTGGCCCCCTCCCCCGTTTCCAATTGACGGACGGCCTCGATCAACGGCGCATAGGTGATCGCTTCGCCGTACGGGAGGCACCGACCCTGGAGCACACGCGCCTTCCCGCCAATGTGACCGACGGCCTCCGCCACGAGTCTCGTTTTGCCCAGACCGGGCGGCGCGACGACGGTGACCGTGACGCATGCCGGCTGGCTGACCGCACTGTGGAAGGCGGAGGCAATCTGCTCGAGCTCGCGGCCTCTGCCGACATACACGCCACCCGCGCGCGATCCCTGGGGGATGAGATCGCGCAGTCCAGTCACGCGCCAAACAGCGATGGGCTCGCTCGAGCCCTTGACCGTAAGCGCGTCCGTGGGCTCGGCGTCGATGGCCGCCGCGACCAGCGCAAACGTCTCCTTGCCGATCAGAACCTGGCCGGCGGATGCGTTCTGCTCCAGACGCGCGGCCATGCTGATCGCGTGGCCAAGCGCGTTCTCCGCACTGACCACGACCTGGCCCGTGTTGACACCAACCCGGATGCGCAGCTCGACACCGTGATTGGCGTCGAGCTCGTTGCTCAACGTATTGATCGCGTCCTGCATGTCCAGCGCCGCGCGGACCGCGCGCAAGGCATCGTCCTCGTGCAGCGTTGGCACTCCGAATACGCCCACCACCGCGTCGCCGATGAACTTCTCGACCGTTCCGCCGTGCTTCTCCACGACCGCACGGAGCGACGCGAAATATCTGTGCAGGATCCCCGCCAGAACCTCTGGATCCAGCCGCTCGGCGAGGGCCGTGGACTCGACCAGGTCGGCAAAGACGACACTGACCGTCTTGCGCTGTTCGATCACCCCCGCAGCGTACTAGGGCTGGCCGCTGTGTTAGACATGTTCCTGTGAGTTCGATACGCAGCAAGAGCTTCGACGAGCCGGACCAGATCAGGCACTTTCCGCACATGGAGGCGCGCCTCGCCCAGGTCGGGTCGGTCTCCATTGGCATGGCCACGATCGAGCCCGGCTGGCGCTGGTCGACCTCGATTGGGCCCCTGACCGGAGATCCGTGGTGCCAGGTCCACCACTTCTCGCTGGTCCTGTCGGGTCGCATCGGTTTTGAGATGCAGGACGGCGAGAAGGCCGAGTTCGGCCCGAACAGCCTCGTTGACGTCCCGCCCGGGCACGACGCCTGGATCGTCGGTGACGAGCCTGTCGTGATGCTTGACGTCTACGGCAACGTGGGCGACGTTGGGCTGCCGACCGAGCACCAACGTGTGGTGACGACGATCCTGATTTCTGACATCGTCGACTCGACGGCCACGGCCGGGCGACTTGGGGACGCACAGTGGCGACACCTGTTGGACCAGCACGACCGGCTCATTCGATCGCTGCTGGATCGCTTCGGTGGGCAGGAGGTCAACACGACCGGCGATGGCTTCATCGCCACGTTCCCCAGCGCGATTGCCGCGCTCCGTTGCGCGGCCGCGATGCTGGGCGTCGTCAAATCGCTCGGCATCGAGGTGCGCATCGGTGTCAATACGGGCGAGGTGGAGCTGGTCGACAAGGATGTCCGTGGCGTCACGGTTCACGCCGCGGCCAGGATCATGGCCCTGGCCGGCGCGTCGGAGGTATTGGCCTCCGAGCTGACGCGCAACCTGGTTGCGGGCAGCGGCCTCGTGTTCGAGGAGCGCGGGACGCATCACGTGAAAGGATTCGATGTCCCGATCACGGTCTTCGCGCTCGAGCCGTCGACTCCGTAAGATCACGCCGATGCGAGTCCCGGCAAAAGCACTGAGTGGCCTGATCCTGGCGCTCAGCGTCTTTGCCGGCGCCGCGCCGGCGGCCACGGCCACGGCCTGGACCGGCAGCTACAGCGTCTACACCGCCCATTCGTTCAGCGCCCAGCAGCTCGATTACACGTGCGTGGGCGCCAGCGTCCAGATGATGCGCAACATGATCAAGGGCGAGGCCGACCACTCAGCCGCCGTGCAGTTCAAGTACTGGCAGTACGGCCACGCTCACGAGCGCTACGCGGGTGGCAAAGGCATCGATCCGGTCGGCTGGGTTGCCGCGCTCGAGCGCTTTGGTGCGGGCAACTACTCGATCCAGACGTCGACCAGCTACCAGGCGGAGCTGCGCGCACTCGCCGCAGCGATGCGCGCCACGGGTCGGCCGATTGGGCTGTTCGTCCATCACGGTGGCCACGCATGGGTCATGACCGGCTTCATGGCGACTGCAGACCCACAGACCTCCAGTAGCTACCAGGTCACGGACGTCCAGGTCATGGGGCCGCTCTATCCCGACGGAACGATCGCGGGCGGGCCATACGATCCGGGCCCGCGCACGTGGCTCAGCGCCGCCACGCTCAAGCTGAAGTTCGACCGCCTGAACTGGAACCGTGCCGTCGAATGGGACGGACGCTGGGTCGCGGTCATTCCCGAGGCGAACTAGCGCCTTACAGCCGAAGGGCGGCGTCGCGGTTCTCGTTGAGCTTGCGCAGAAGGAAGGCGCGCTCCGCACTGCTCGCGGCCAAACGGGCTGCATTGGCGTAGGCGTGGGTTGCGTCGTCATACCGCTCTAGCCGTCGCAACAGGTCCGCCCGAGTTGCGTGAAAGAGGTGATAGTCGTCGAGGTCTAGACGGTCGACGATCGCCAGCGCCGCCTCCGGGCCATCGACTTCGGCCAAGACGATGGCGCGGTTCATGGCAACGACAGGCGTCGGCGCCACTGCAAAGAGTTGGTCATAGAGGACGAGGATCTGGCTCCAATCCGTCGTCTCGATCGACTCGGCATCAGCATGCACAGCGTTGATGGCTGCCTGGATCTGGTACGGGCCAGGGTGGTTCCGGCGAAGGCACGCGCGGACAATCGCCTGACCTTCGCCGATCATCGCGCGGTCCCACAAGCCACGATCCTGATCACTGAGCAGGACGAGCGAACCGTCGCCGCCGAAGCGGGCGTGCCAGCGCGACTCTGTCAACAGTAGAAGTGCGAGCAGTCCTGCGACCTCGGCCTCATCGGGCATCAGGCTGGCGATCGATCTGGCGAGTCGGATCGCTTCCCGGCGCAATTCGTCGCCGGAAGGTCCTTCGGTGCCCGCGTTGTAGGTCAGGTATAGGACCGACAGGACCGGGCGTAGCCGAAGTGGCAGCTCATCCTCCGGCGGCACGCGATAAGGGATGTGCGCGGCCCGGATCTTGTGCTTGGCACGGACGATGCGCTTGGCCATCGTTGGCTCAGCAACGAGAAAGGCGCGCGCGATTTCCGTCGTATTGAGGCCGCCCAACAGCCGCAGTGTCAGCGCAACCTGAGCTTCGACCGACAGGGCCGGGTGGCAGCAGGTAAAGATGAGACGTAGACGGTCATCCTGCACAGGTTGCGCCTGCTCTCCATTCGTTTCCTCGCCTTCATCGATCAGCTCTCCGAGGATTGCGCGCCCACGCGCCTCACGCCGGAACTGATCGATCGCTCGATTCCGGGCCGTAGTGGTGATCCAGCCGCCGGGGTTGACTGGCAGTCCATCCGCGGGCCATTTCCGAAGAGCAATGGCGAAGGCATCCTGGACCGCATCTTCCGCGGCATCGATATCGCCGAAGACCCGGATCAGGGTGGCGACCGATCGACCGGATTCCTCGCGGAAGATCCGGTCGATCAGCGCGTCGTCAATAACCGGCAAGGATCAGCCGCCGGCCGTGTCCGCGAATGGCCAGACCTCGATCGGCGCCGAGATCGTGCGGGTCACCTTTGACGCCCAGGCAAGCGCGGCATCGAGATCGTTAGCTTCGATGATGTAGAAGCCGCCGAGGTGCTCCTTGGCCTCTACAAACGGGCCGTCCGTGGTCAGAATCTCGTCGCCGGACATTCGTACGACCGATGCCGTGTCTGCGTCATGCAAGCGGCCCGAGAAGACCCAGGCACCGGCCGACTTCATCTCTGTTTCGAGCGCCTGGATCGCCATCCAGGAATGCTGCATTTGCTCGTCGGTCATCGGCTCGCGGGCCTCGCCGTCGACGCTGTGGACGGAAAGCAAGTAGCGCGGCATTTTGGGGCTCCTCGTTTGTGGCAGGCCAGTTCCAGCCTCTCACCTAACTACGAATGGAATCCATCCTGATGGACGGGCACCTTCAGTGAACTGCGAATAACGTCCAATCTCCGGGCACGCCTTTGAGCGTGTGCGAGCCGCGCGCATCGAACTCAAAGCCTGAGCCGGCGACGAGATCCTTGACCGTCGTGGAGACGAGCACCTCCGACGGCTGAGCGAGGGCGACGACCCGGGCGCCGATATGTACTGCCAGCCCGCGCAGGCGGTCGCCAGCGAGCTCGCATTCACCGGTGTGAAGGCCGGCGCGAATGGGCAGCCCGAGCTCGCCCATGATCGCGACCAGCGCCTTGGCGCAGCGAATTGCCCGACCAGGCCCGTCAAAGGCGGCCAATAGGCCATCACCGGTCGTGTCGACGACGCGGCCCCGGAATTGCTCAACGATCGATCGGCCTTCTGTCTCGCTGCTTTCGACCAACGCGGCCCATGCGCGATCGCCAAGCTTTGCCGCGAGCGCCGTCGAGTCGACGATGTCCGTGAACATGACCGTGGCCAGCACGCGATTGTCGTCGGCCGTGTCGGCGGCGGTGGCAGTCACCAACTCGGCGAACGACTCGATCTCGCGCACCACCGCGCCCGTGTCGCCGGCGAGCACGAAGGGATCGGTGCCGGGCAGCTCAACCAAACGGGCGCCTTTGATTGCGCTCGCGGTTTCCCGTGCCTCGTCGATGCTGGACGCGTCTGCTCTTCCTATAACGAGCGTGGGAACGTGGATCGCGCCCAGCGCTGCGGTCACATCTGTCTCCCAGAACCACTTGGCCATCGCCACGGCGTCTTCGGCGCTGCCGGCACGCGCCTGCTGCTCGGCGAACCAATCGATGAGGCGCTCGTCATGTGCCCGGCTGGGTGCCCCGAATGCCGCCGTCTGCATGGCGTATTCACGCGTTCCCCAGAGGCGCCGAAGAGTCTCGATCCGCTCAACCCGCTCGTCGTCCCCGTCTGACCGCCGTTTGCGCGGGTACTCACCGGCCGACCTGAGTTGGAGTGCCGGCATGTACAGCACGAGGCCCGCCGTGCGATCAGGATGGCTTGCCGCAAACACGGCGCAGTTGGTGCTGCCATCGCCGAAGCCGGCGAGGACGGCTTTCCGTGATCCGACGGCGTCGAGCACGGCGCGGATGTCATCCACGCGCTCTTCGACGGTGGCCAGTGTCCCGGCGGCGGCTCGGTCGGACATGCCCAGTCCACGGCGATCGAGGCGAATGAGCCGGGCGCTTGATTCGAGCTGACGGTACATGCGCGCGAGCACCGGCTCCTGCCACTCGTGCTCCATGTCCGAGTACCAGGCGCGGATCAGCATGATGTCCACTGGTCCACTGCCCGTGGCCTGATAGGCAACGTGCGTGCCGTCGGCCGTTCTTGCGAAGCGCGTCTCTGGTGTCACGACGCGCTCATTGTCGGCCCGCAGCCCCTATCCCCCGAGACCAGGCGTGTGCGCATAGGCCGACAGTGCCGGTTGGCCGCCCAAGTGGGCATAGAGGACGCGAGAGCCGGCCGGGATCTCACCTGAGCGGACCATGCCCATGAGGCCGGCCATCGACTTGCCCTCGTAGACCGGGTCGGTGAGCATGCCCTCCGTCCGCGCCGCCAGGTGGATTGCCTCGATCGTCGGCTCGTCGGGAATGCCGTATGCCGGTCCTGCGTAGCCGTCGACGACCGTTATCTCGTCGGCGCGCAGGTCCCGGTCGACCCCGATGGCCGCGGCGGTGGCTCGGGCGATGCGCGTGACCTGGTCGGTGGTCTTCTCGAAGCGTCTTGGAAGCATCAATACCGATCACTCGGCGGTCTCCCCTCCCCTCGAGCGCCGTGCCCGCGATCATGCCCGCGTGCGTTGATCCCGTGACCGTGCACACGATCACGGTGTCGAAGAAGACTCGCAGCTCCTTCTCCTGGGCGCCGACCTCGCGCACCCAGTTGGCGAAGCCCAGACCACCGAGCGGGTGGTCGGATGCCCCGGCGGGAATCGGATACGGCGTGCCGCCCTTCGCCTCCACCGACTCGAGCGCCTGTCGCCAGCTGTCGCGGATGCCAATGTCGAAACCCGCGTCGTCAATGCGGATGTCACCGCCCATGATCCGCGTGAGCTGGATGTTGCCGACGGTTTCGTAGCCGGGATCGTCCCAGTCGACCCAGTGCTCCTGGACGGTCACGACGTTGAGGCCCAGATGGCGTGCCACGCCGGTCACTGCACGTGTGTGGTTGGACTGGATGCCACCGATGGACACGAGCGTGTCACAGCCCTTGGCGAGCGCGTCGGCCGCGAGGTACTCCAGCTTGCGCACCTTGTTGCCGCCGAAGGCAATGCCGCTGTTGACGTCCTCGCGCTTGGCCCAGATCTCCACCTTGCCGCCCAGCGCGGCGGATAGGCGCGGCAGCGGATGGACCGGTGACGGACCGAACATCAGCGAAACGCGTGGAAAGTCGTCGAGGCTCATTGGACAACCCTAGGTGTCTGCGGGCGGCGGGGCGAAGCGCTGCTTGAAGGTGAACGCGTCGGGCGTTGGCCCATTCGTCGCCAGCAGGTTCAAGCGCTGCATCGCCGCTTCGAGCGTCGGCAGCTCACCGGCCGGCAGCCACCACAAGACGACGCTCGGGCCCGACCAGCGGCTGAACCATTGGAAGCGTCGTGCGAAGTAGTCCTTGTGGTGCGTCCGATATACGAACTCGTACAGCTCATCGATCGACTCCCAGACGGTCAGGTTGACGAATACGAGCGGGTCGTCGCTGACCTTGAAGTTCGTGGCGTTGCCGGTGTCGTCCTTGAGCCGCCAGACAAAGCCAGGGCCCTGCTCCCCCAGTCCGTTGATCTCCTCGAGGCTGTTGTAGAAGTCGGCCATGGCGTCGTCGTCCATCGGCGCCACCGCGCGCGCGATGTTGAGTTGCGCAAGGTGGAACCGTCCGTCAGTGCCCAAGGTTCACGAAGAATACGAGCCACAGATCTGCACGTTGCCGCCCAGCGCGGGACTCACCTAGGCAGCGAATGCACTGGCGACGGTCCGAACATCAGCGAAACGCACGGGCAGCCGTCGAGCTCAATGAAAGATAATCGGGTGATCGAAAGCGCGTGGAGGGGGAACATGGGAGCTCGCTGGTCGCGCCGAAGCCCGGCCACGGTTATCGCAGCAGCGCTGGCCATCGCCGGGGTCGTGCTCGGCAGCGGACCGGTCGCCGCTGCAACCAGCTACACGTACGTCTTCCCTGTGGTGGGCCACTCAGGCTACGCGCACAAACACCACGGTTACCCGGCGAGCGACATCATCGCGGCATGCGGGCTCCCGGTCGTTTCGCCCGTCGACGGCGTGGTGCTCGAGCTCAGCCGCGTTGACAAGTGGGATCCGAAAGTGAACGACGGTGCCACGCGCGGCGGCAAGTTCGTGTCCATCATGGGCTTGGACGGCGTTCGCTACTACGGTTCACACCTGTCGAAGGTCGCGCGGGGCCTAATGCCAGGGGTTGAGGTCAGCGCCGGGCAGCGCATCGGCAACGTTGGCCGCACGGGCCGTGCCGGCGCGTGCCACCTGCATTTCGGCATCTCGCCGGTCTGCGCGGGCACGGGCGACTGGTGGATCCGGCGTGGCGTCGTGTGGCCGTGGCCATATCTCGACACATGGCGCAAGAACGATCCGACGTTGCACCGCTCGCCGCGTCTCGAAATTCGATCGTGGCGGCAAGACAACGGGTGCCCAGCACGGAATTAGAGCCGAGCGCGCTATAGCCGCGCAAGTAGCGCAGCATCCGATCTAGCTCGCGCCGTGGTTCCAGCGTTGGTTAGGCCCGTAGGGACGCAGCGCCCTGCGCGCGGCCTTAGGCTTGGCCCATGTCGGGCTTGGAAACGCGAGGTGCGCAGCGTCCTCTGACGCTCCGCTTCGTCGACGACGAGCTGGAGAAGCAGTACCAGCTTGCCGCTGGGAGCGAAAGCCTGAATGGCTTACGGACGATCGCCCTCGCATCGGGAGTCGTTTGGGCACTGGCGACTGTGCTGCTACCAGCAACCACCAATCTGGACAATACGTTCGCCATCGGGGTTGGCCTGGCGATGTCCATTGCGGGCTTCGCCGTCGCCGCCGTTTCGGGTTGGGCAGTCACGCTCGACCGTCAACATGCCCTGGCCGCAGTGCTGACGTCGGCCAACGGCATCGTGATCCTGACGCTGGCGCTCGCCGGTGGTGTACTGCCCGGCTACGGCGTCGCCGCCACCACCCTGCTCTTCGCATGGGGATTCGTCGCCCGCACACGCTTCATCTACGCGGCTCTACGCACATCCGTCATCGCGGTTGGCTTCATCGTCGCCGTCGAGCTCTACACCGGGACATACAACATGGCACTCGACGTGCTTCTGTTCGGTGCCGCAGCGGTGGGCACGTTGCTCGCCCTGCGCATCCTCGAGAGCAGTCGCCGACGCCTGTACTTCCAGGAGCTGGTCATCCGCGACCAGAGCGAGCAGCTACTCGAGGAGAGCGCCAAGTCCGAGCGCCTCATCCTCAACATCCTCCCGGCGTCGATTGCCGCGCGCCTGCGCAACGGCGAGGAGACGATCGCCGATGAGTATGGTCTGGTGTCAGTGCTCTTCGCCGACATCGTCGGTTTCACGCCCCTGGCCTCGCGCCTGAACGCGCGCGAGGTCGTGGGCCTGCTGAGCGGGCTGTTCTCCGCGTTCGATGAGCTCGTATCTGCCCGTGGGCTGGAGAAGATCAAGACGATCGGCGACAGCTACATGGCTGTCGGCGGTCTCACCGAGCCAAGCGCGGACCAGGCCGTGAGCATCGTCAGCCTGGCTCTGGCGATGCAGGAGGAGGCAACCCGCCACGTCGCGCTGGGCGAGCCTGTGCGGATGCGCATCGGCGTGCACTCGGGACCGGCCGTTGGCGGCGTGATCGGCACGCGCAAGCTGGCCTTTGACCTGTGGGGTGACACGGTCAACGTGGCCAGCCGGATCGAGGGACTCAGCGCGCCCGGCGGCATCCTCGTCAGCGAGGCCACCTGGGAGCTGGTGCGTGACCACTTCCAGTGCGAGGCGAAGGCGGACAGCGAGCTGCGCGGTCACGCGCCGGTGCGGACCTACTCAATCATTGGTCCAACGACTGAGCCAGTAGCTCCGACGTCCCTGGCCGGGGCTAGCGCCCGATGACCAGTTCGATGCCCGTCAGCACGAGGTCGAGCTTTGCCGTCGGCAGCCGCCCGACCCGTTCGCGCAATGCGTTCTTGTCGAGCGTCACGATCTGAGTGACGTTGGCCACCGACTGTCGCGTTAGGCCGGTCGCTCGCGCCGTAAGAAGCACATTCCCGGGCGCCTCTGCCCATTTGAGATTGCTCGTCACACCTACGCAAATGACGGTCTGAATCGCGCTGCGGTTGAACGCATCGCCCTGCACGACGACCACCGGTCGGCGAAAACCGGGCTCCGATCCTGCCGGCTCCGCCAGATCCGCCCACCAGATATCGCCCTGTGTGATCACCACTCGCCTTCGTTGAGCGCCAGACGGGAGGCAGACCGTGTGAACTGGTCGAGCGCCACGTCTCCACCAAGCTGCTCGACAGCACGGTTGACGGCGTCCGTGAGCTCCTCAGGGGAGTGACGAGCGACGTACTCCCGCAGAGCTGTGCTGTAGATCTCACTTCTTGATCGCCCACTCGCCTTGGCCAGTGCATCTGCCTTGGCGAACAGATCGTTGGGGACTGACACGGCCGTTTTCATACCGGGAGTATAACCGGGACGTGATGCCGACGCCCGGTGAGCCCACTAAGGCGCGGTAAATCCCTTCAGAACGCTCGAGAATGCCCAGGTGCTCTGGGTGATGCCGGAGCAATCGTCGGAGCCAGCATCGCCGGGACAGCCTCCGTTGTCGCGCTGGATGGCCCAGAACGAAAGCACCGCGAGGCCCTTTGACTTGGCGAACACCTTGACGTCCCGGGCGTTCTGGACGGTCGTCGTCTCGATATCCGTCGGGTAGTCGTCGCGCCCGATCATCAACGTCGCCCCTTCCATCCTCCACAGCTGAGCGCCGGATTTCGCGGGTAACAGCGTCTGGAGCTGATGGTGCAGGCCCGTCAGCGCGGTGATGGCCGACTTGCCCATGTCGAGGTCCTCTGTGTCGTAGTAGTCGAAGACCATTGGCTGGACGATGTCGATGTGGACGCCGTTCGCGACGGCGTTCTGGAGGACCGCCAAGCCGTCGCTCTCGAGGCCGGTGCGCGTGGTCGGCAGTGTGTACGAGATCGTCAGCGGCCGGTTGTTCGCGGAGGCCCAATCCTGGACGAGCTTGATCGCCTTGTTGCGCCGATCGATCCCGTTCGTCCTGTTGAGTGAGCGTCCCTCGATATCCATGTCCAGGCGGCTGACGTCATAGGTTGTGATGACGTTCTCGTATGCCTGCGCGATCTTGCTCGCGTCCTTGCACGAGTCGCCGATCTCCGTGCCGTGTTGATCGGCCGACCAGCCGCCGAACGAAACGGTGACGTCGCCACCCATGTTCCGAAGGGACGTGATGTCGCTGAGGTACGCGCCCGAGCTGACGCGCTGGCTGCTGTCACCGTTCCAGGCCAGCACGCACGAGTTGCGACCCAGCGTCTCCAGGAAGGCCATCGTGAAATAGCGCGCGCCCGATTGCTGGGCGGTCGTAGTGAGGCTGTCACCGGTCCACGTCTCGAAGTACGGCGAGAACACGTGTTTGGGAATGGGCGTCGCAGCGCCAACGGCCGCTGGTAGGGCGAGGCCGACCGTAGCGAGTGTCACGGCAAAGAACGCCGCGAGCGGGACGGACAGCGACTTAACTTTGGGCATCGTTGGGAGTCTAAGCCGACTTGATGCGACCATGCGATCGTGAACCAATCAATGAGCACCGAACTCCTGGAACGCATCGAGGTCTACCTGGACGCCGCGCCACGGACCGCGACGGAGCCTGAGGCCGTGGGCAAGTTCACCCTGTTCCGGCCGCTCGGCCCGTGGGGCTACTACGCGCGACCGCGGCTGGGGCTCGACCAGCCCATCGAGCGAGCGGATGTCGACCAGCTCCGCACCAGACAACGCGAGCTGAAGCTGGGCGAGAAGCTCGAGTGGTTCACCCAGATGACACCGACGCTGGCCGCCGCCGCGCAGGAAAGCGGCCTGTCGGTCCACCAGTACCCGATGCTCGCCCTGCTGGGCGGTAAGGGCGCCGACATTCCTGCCCCGGCCGGGAGTACAGATTCGGCGGGTCGATGCGGACGACGAATGGTTTGCGCACGCGCATGCCGTGGCGAACGTGGGCTTTGGCGCAGCGGGCACGCAGGTAGGACCACAGGGGATAAAGGAGCGCGACGATGCCGCTGCCGCGATGAAGGCAACAACGCTCGATTTCATGCGTGACCGCGCTCGTCGCGGCTGGAGCATCTCGTACGCCGCCTTTGACGAATCGGGGCCGATCGCCGTCGGAACTCATCAGCCCGTCGCGGGCACGACTGAAATCGTGGGCATCGCCACCCTTCCGTCAGCTCGGAGGCGTGGGATCGCTGCGGCACTCACGTCCGCGTTGATCGCAGATGCGCTCAATCAGGGCGTTGAGACAGTCTTCCTTGGCGCTGACAGCGACGACGTGGCGCGTGTTTACGAACGCGCCGGCTTCACCAGAATCGGGTCCACGGGCGCCGCCGAATTACCCGAGTAACCCCAATGGTTGCCGAGTACTTTTGTGCAATTGGGCGAGTCCTATTAGATAGGTAGGTTCCGCTCCTACAACTTCTGCCTGAGTTGAGGGAGATGAACCCGGGTCTGGACTCGTTCGGCGCGCGCGCACGCCCGCCGCGGCCGGTGCTGCTCTTGATCGTTCTCGGCGTTTTCCTCGTGATCATCGGGGTAACGGCGACCGCCCAGGCCATGATGGTCTCGGTCTATTCGTCGCGCACGGCGTTCGACGCGATCATCGGCAGCGATCTGGCCACGCTCCGCGGGTTTTCCGAGCAGGGGCTTGATCCCGCGCTCGTTTCCAACCCTGCCCTCGCAGAACAAGAGCAGGCCAGTCTGCGCTCGTTGATGGACACGCTCACGAGCAAGGGCGAGATCCTGCGCGTGGAGCTGCGCACTCCGACTGGAACGATCATCGCCGCAACGGATCCGGCCGCGGCCGGCGCGGCAGTCCCACCGAGCGAGCAGTTCCAGGCGGCCGTTGACCAGGGCGCGGTCGCGGTCGACGTCGCGCCTGCCGACCAGGCAGATGCCGGCCCGGGCACGATCGCAGCGACGACCGTCCTGCGCGAGTACGTGCCACTCAGCGTCGGCGGGCGCGTCGCCCTGGTCGTGGGCGTGTGGCGCGACGCGCAGCCAATCCTGCAGTCCCTCGACGACCTGCGCCGCGATGTCGTGGTGATCATCCTGACCGCGGCGCTGATCGTTGCCGGGATGCTCTTCTTCATCTTTCGGGCCGCGCAGGGACGCATCTCGCGCCAGGCGACGGCATTGATCGAGGCACAAAGACGCGATGCGCTGACCGAGACACTCAGTCACGGTGCGGTGGTCAGCTACCTCGCCCAGGAGATCGAGGGCGCCCGCGAGTCAGGATCGGCGCTCGACATCGCCCTGCTCGACGTTGACAACTTTGGGCTCGTAAACGCCACGTACAGCCATCGCGCCGGTGACGAGATCCTCGTCGTGGTCGCGCGCGAGATTGCCGCGGAGCTCACGCCGGACATGGTCGTGGGACGCTACGGTCCGGACGAGTTCCTCATCGTCAGGCCGCCCAGCTCGAAGTCCAACCTGGTTGTGATCGTCGAACGGATCCGGGCTCGGCTGGCGGACATGAGCATGAGCTTCGAGTCGACCGAGCAGCTGCCGGTGACTGTCAGCGCAGGCATCTGCTCATATCCGGAAAACGCAACGTCTGTCACCGCACTCGTCTCGTTGGCGGCACAGACGCTTGCTGAGGCCAGGGCCAGCGGCGGTGACGTGGTGCGCATCGCCGGCGCGAACGGCAGTGACACTCAGGCTGTCGCATCCAGCTTCGATGTCCTGCAGGGGCTCGTCTTCGCGGTCGACACCAAGGATCACTACACCAAGCGCCACTCGCAGGATGTCGCCCGCTACGCGGTCTTCCTTGGGCGAACCATCGGCCTTGCCGAGGACGAGCTCAAGACGTTGCATATCGCCGGCCTGCTCCACGACGTGGGCAAGATCGGTATCCCCGACCACCTGCTGCGCAAGCCAGGTCGGCTGACGCACGATGAGCTGGACATCGTCAAGCAGCACGTCGCGCTGGGCGACATGATCGTCCGCGACCTGCCGCACATCAGTACGGTCCGCGCGGGTATTCGCAACCACCACGAACGCTGGGACGGCCGCGGCTACCTCGACGGCCTGAGCGGCAGAGATATCCCGCACATTGCCCGGATCCTGGCCGTGGCCGACGCGTTCTCGGCGATGACGACGACGCGGCCGTATCGCAAGGCGCTGGACATTCGAGAGGCGATCACACGCCTGGGCGATGCCGCTGGCAGCCAGCTCGACGAGCGGCTGGTGCGCACCTTCATACAGGCGCTGGAGACCGCGCCGGACGCGCCCATCCCGAACGCCGACATTCCGGCGCACGCACTGTGGATTCCGCGCCTGTCCGCCTGATGCGCAGCGCGTGGGCGCTCGCATTGGGCTTGCTGCTCGCCGCGTTCTTCGCCTATCCCGTGCTTGGTGCGCGCGACTTCACCGTCGACGCGAACCCCTCGAGCTTCGAAGGAGGTCAGTTCACGACCGTCGTTCTGACGGTAACGAACACGACCGATTCCGACCGGCACGACGTCATCAACTGCGTCCAGTTCCTCGTCGACGACGCATTCGACGTCTCGTCCGTGTCGATCGAATCGGTGTACGGCGCGACCGGAGTGGCATACGCGCAATGGGTAGCCGTCTGGCCATGGATCCCATCTGGTGACCTTCAAAGACCCCGCTTGGTCTTGCTCCGCTGATCGGCGGCGACTCACCGACAGATCAGGCTGTATTCAAGATCAGGGGCATCCCAGACGCCGATGCTGAGATGACGGATTGGGAGGTAGAGGCATTCAGCGACGCCCACGATCCTTTCTCGACTCGTTGCTCCGGTAGATCGGCGTCTGCAGACCTGTATTTCGACATAGATTCGGAGGGCACTCCAACCCCGACACCTACAGCCACTCCGACGCCGACGCCGACGCCGACTCCCACACGTACGCCGACACCGACACCCAGTCCCACACCTACACCCAGTCCCACACCTACGCCGACTCCCTCACCTACGCCAACGCCGACGCCTTCGCCCACACCTACGCGACCGCCAACGCCGACACCCACGCCGACTCCCACACCGACTCCGACTCCGACCTTGACGCCGACCCCCAGCGCCACGCCTCCATCAACTTCGTCGCCCACCCCGACCCCCACACAGCCCGGTGCGACCCCAACTGCGACGCCGGTCACCCCCACGCCAAATCCGACTCACGAGACGACACAGACACCAGCGCCGACGGCGAGCCCCCCGAATGCGCCGGAAGCGACGCCCACGGCAGATGCGAACCCTTCAAATCCGGTGGATAGCCCTGCGCCTGACGCAACTCCGTCGCCCGAACCGGCCGCTCAAATCATCGTTGCCCGGACGAAGGACGATGCGAACGACGGCAGCCCGCCGGATCCCGCGCTTGGAGTCGAGGCTGTCGTCTCCAGCGCATTCGAAAACCTGCCCGGCGGATGGATCGGCTGGAGCTACCCGGCGCTCGCGACGGCCGTGCCAGGGGTTCTGCTGCTCCTTGCCGTCGCCGCACAGGCGCTGGGCGCGCTGGCCTGGATCCCAGTCGTGCGGCGCGGACTGGCCGGCGTGGGCATCGATCGGCGCCGGCGACCGCGGCTCAGGTAAAGAGCCCGCCTTACTCGATCACCAACGTTCCAGAACCGTCGATAGCGTTGCGACGAGCTGATCGGCGTGTTCGAGCTGAAACACGAGCGGCGGACGGATCTTGAGCGTGTTTCCATTGCGGCCGGTCGTGCCGATCAGGATGCCCTGCTGGCGCAGGCGCTCCACGATCTCCCTGGTCGTCGCGCGATCAGGATCTGTTGTGCTCGGCGTGACGATCTCCACGCCGATCGCGAGGCCCACCTGGCGGATGTCACCGATGCGCGGATTGCGCGCGGCCACCTCGCGCAGGCGACCGCCCAGGTACGCCCCGACTTGGGCCGAGTTGTCCAGAACGCGTTCGTCGTCGATCACCTCCAGCACGGCCAGAGCAGCAGCCATCGCCACCGGGTTGCCGCCGAACGTGCTGAAGAACTCACCCTCCGGCGAGAAGCGCTCGGCCAGCTCGCGGTGGGTGATGACCGCGGCGACCGGATGGCCGTTGCCCATCGGCTTGCCCACGGTGACGATGTCGGGCTGAATGCCCAGTCGCTGATAGCCCCACATCGCGGCACCCGTGCGGCCGTGGCCGGACTGGACCTCGTCGGCGATCCACACGCCGCCCGCGTCGTGGGTGCGCCGGACCAGCTCCTGCGCGAGCACGCGGTCGAGATCGATGATCCCATCGCTGGTCAGGACGCCGTCCATGATCGACGCCGCCAGCGGATGCCCCGCTGTGTGCAGGTCACCCAGGGCCCGCGTGAAATCCTCGAGGGCGTGATCGGTGCCGCGCAGATGGTCGGGCGGCCGCCACGTACGCACGTGGTCGGGCTCATTTCCCGGCCGCCAGTCCTCCGGCGTCAGGGCGCTGATCGCCTCCGTGATGCCGTGGTAGGCGTAGTCGCTGGCGATGCCGCCACTGCCGCCGGTTGCGGCACGTGCGATGCGCCAGGCGATGTCGTTCGCCTCGCTGCCCGAGTTGGTGAACATGACCACGTCCAACGTGCCGCCGGTCGAGGCGATTAGTCGCTCCGCGACCTCGAGCGCGGTCTCGTGCAGGTAGCGCATGTTCGTGTTGAGGCGCCGCGCCTGGCGCACGATCGCCTCGACCACGCGCGGATGCTCGTGTCCGACGACCGGCACGTTGTTGTACGCGTCTAGATAGCGGCGGCCGTCTGCGTCGATGAGCCACACGCCCTCGCCACGGACCAGGTGCAGAGGCTCACGGTAGGTCGGGGCCGTCATCGCCGGCCCGATTACGCGAGCCCGGCGCTCCACGAGCGCTGGCGTGGCGACGCCCGCGCCGGGCTCGCGGCCGCCGAGTCGGCGCGCGACCTCGTCCCAGCCGTACGACTCGAGCAGGCTGAGGACTCTGAATGGCTCGCCACGCTCGCTGCGCGTGTGCGCACCGGGACCGGCATATAGCGCGGCACGCGAGGCGGGCACGACGATCGATGCGCACATGCGCGCGGCGAGCAGCTCGCCCAGGATGCGCTTCTCGTGCTGCTCCAGCGGCGTGACTTTCTCGTAGCCGTCGATCATCAGACGAGCCGCGCGGAAGAACTCGTCGCCGTCGCGCCCATCGACCATCGTCGCCAGTGCGGCCGCGGGATCCACCGCCAGGGCCGACCAGCTCGCGTCACCGAAGTCGATGATGCCCGTCACCCGGCCCGCGTCGTCGACAAGGACATTGCCCGCATCAAGGTCCGTGTGCACAAGCTGGGCGCGCATGCCGGCCCAGGCGGGCGTCACCACGGCCTCGTATCGATCGAGCGCCGCCGCGACCAGCGCCCTTGCCTGTGCATCACTGACGGAATCGAGCAACGGCCGCAGCTCCAGCGCGTGCTGCGTGTCCCACAGCATCACTCGGGCCGCTGCCGGATGGAAGAAGCCGCGCAGCGCCCGATCGACGCGCGCAACCATCGTGCCCCAGTCTCGGATGGCAGCGTCGCTCAAGCTCGCGCCGTCGACGGAGCCCCGTCCTGGCAGCCGGTCGTACATGCGCGCCCAGTGCGTGGCGTCGCCGCGGAGGAGCGCTGCTCGGTAGTCGTGCGCGCCGGGCACCAACCACGGAAGCGCAACAGGCAGAGCAGGGTCGACCAGGGCAACACGTTGAGCCGCCAGCGCCTCCAGGTCGAGTCGGGCGGGATCCTCTGCGGCGTTGGAGATCTTGAGCACAGAGGGTCGGTCGCCGTCGATCAGGAACGCCTGGTCGCGCTCACTATGGACGGCCGTCGCGACGCCTGACACGCCGAATAGGTCGTGCGCGACGGCAGCGGCCTCCTCCGCCGTGAACGTCGGCACAGGTGCCGTCAGAACGCGATCAACGGCGACTTCGGTCATTGCGGGTGAGCATACGGGCCTACGCGACGAGCCGAAATGTCGTTGAATTCGACGCGTGCCGGGCTACGACGAGCAATACAAGGTCATCGGCCACAACCTGCGCAACGCGTTGTTCCTGGAGCTGTTCGTGGAGTTCAGCTTCATCGTGGCTTTCTTTGCGATGCTCGGCGCCTTCAGCGGCGGCTCGCCCGTGAGCACGCCTCTGTTCGCGAAGATCTACATCGTCGTCGCGTTCCTGGTGACCATCGTGGTCATCATTCGCACCCGTCAGATGCAGGCCGCGGTTGAGCGGCACGAAATGGCAGCGCTGCAGCGCCTCAAGGTTGGTAGGTGGGCAAAGATCGCCTTCTTGTTCAGCGCGATGCTGCCCGCTATCTACCTCCTGGAGGCCGCCGCGGCCATACCGCCCAACTGAGTCTCGTTGCTGCTGTCAGTCGGCGCGTAGCAATTCGACGACGGGCGCGAGCGCGTCGAACGCCTCGACCGAACCCGTCGTGACCATCAGGTCGACCTGCGTGTAGCCGGCCTCACGGAAGCTGCGCAGCGCGTCGGCGATCTCCTCCGCTGAGCCGCAGATGTCGCCGCCCGGCTCCGTGCGCGTCTTGAGTGGCGCGATCCCCAGGCCTGCCGCACGGCCGATCGATGCTGGATCGCGGTCAACTTCCGCGCACACGGCCTCGAACGTGGCGATCCGTGGCCCCAACTCGTCGACGGTCGAGTTTTCCGTCGCGTACGTGCTCCAGATGTCGCCGTTGAGCGCCGCGTAGCGCATGCCCTTGGCCTTCTGACCGCCGATCAGCAGCGGAATGGCGTTCGGCCGCGGCCCTACCGGGAGCTGTAGAAGATCGTGAGCCGCGTGGTACTTGCCCTCGAAGTTCGCCGTGCCGCCGCGCATGAGCGGGACGATGATCTGGAGCGCCTCCTCGAAGCGGCCGATGACGACGTCCTCCGGCAACCCGAAGGTGTGCCCCTGGTTGCCGGCATGGCCGGCGCCCAGGCCGAAGACGAAGCGCCCGCCGCTGATCTCGTCGAGCGTCTCAGCCGTCTTGGCGATGATGCCCGGGTTGCGGTGCAGTGCGGAAAACACCCACGAGCCGATCTTGATGCGCGTTGTGACCGCCGCCGCGGCGCCCGCCATGGACACGCCATCCCAGAAACCCTGTGGTGCTTCGTTTTCGCCGCGCCATAGCAGCTCGTCAGGAATCCAGAGCGTGTCGATGCCCATCTGCTCGGCGTTGATCGCCACCTGGCGGATCTCCGGCCAGCGCGGAGTGACGCGGTCCGGGCCGTATTGCCAGACGGGCAGGCAGACTCCGATTTCAAACGATCCCATGAGCGGAGTTTACGATCAGCCAATGACAGACAACGATCCGATCAGCTGGCGCGCCATCGTCTACGGCACGCCGGTCCTGGCCAACGACGGCACCAAGCTGGGCACGGTCAAGGAAGTCCTGGGCTCAAGTGACGAGGACATCTTCCACGGCGTTCGCGTCGCCGCGGACGGTCACAAGGACACGATGCTCCTCGCTGAGGACATCGGCGGACTGACCACCGGCGCTGTGGCCGTGGATCTCTCACCGGCCGACTTCCACACCCTGCCTGCATACGACGAGTCGGCTGACTACCACATCGGCACGGTCGGCCGTTTCCGCAAGCATCTGGGCTGGGTCCAGGACTCCAAGAGCGACGAAGAGCCGGGCTAGGCCGCGCGTGGGCCGGCTGGCGACGGACGGCCCGCTACCCATAACCTGACGGCGTGCTGATTCTCGTCGGGATCCTCGCCGCGCTGGTGGCGATCGCGCTGCTGTATGAGGCTGCGCGGCGCATCGGCGTCCCGTACCCGACGCTGTTCGTGCTCGGCGGGCTGGTCGTCGGTGGCATGGCGCTTGCGGTCCCACAGGTGCCCCGCGTGGAGCTCCCGCCGGACCTCGTCCTGCTCGTGTTCCTCCCTCCCCTGCTGTTCATCGCCGCAACGCGCACGCCAATTCGAGAGCTGCGTGCGAACAAGGCGCCGATCATCAGGCTCGCCTTCGGCCTGACCCTGTTCACGATGCTCGCGGTCGCGGTCGTCGCCCAGTCGCTCGTGCCGGCACTCGGGTGGGCGGCCGCGTTCACGCTGGGTGCGATCGTCTCGCCGACTGATGCGGTCGCCGCCACGAGCGTCTTCCGCCGGCTTGGCATTCCGCGCGTCGCGGTGACGCTCGTCGAAGGCGAGGCGCTCTTCAATGACGCGACCGCGCTCGTCGCCTACCGTGCCGGGCTCCTGGCCGTGGCGAGCGGCACGTTCCTGTTGTTCGACGCCGCAACCACGTTCGTCATCGCCGCAGTCGGCGGCATCCTGCTCGGCCTGGCCGTTGGCTGGGGCTCTGCATTCGTGCTGCGCAAGCTCGACTCGCCGACGGTTGAAGTCATCCTCAGCCTCGTCATCCCGTTCGCGGCGTACCTGCCGGCTGACTACCTCGGGCTATCCGGCGTCCTCGCCGCCGTCGCCGCGGGACTCGTCGTAGGCAGCCAGCTGGGCAAGATACTCAGCGCCCAGAGTCGGGTGCTGTGGCTGAGCACGTGGAAGATGGTCGACTTCGTCCTGACCGGCTTCCTGTTCCTGCTCATCGGGCTGGAGCTGCCCGTGGTCATCGAGGGCCTCGCCGGGCGCGACATCACCAATCTCGTCGTGCACACCGCGATCATCTGCGCGGTCGTCGTGCTGACCCGGCTCGTGTGGGTCTTCGGCGGCGAGTCGGTTGCGCAACTCGCCAGCGCGCATCATCGCGCGCACCAACCCGCGCCTGGCCAGCCGACTGACCTTCGTGGTGGCGTGGTCAGGACTGCGCGGCGCGGTGTCGCTGGCGGCCGCGCTGGCGCTGCCAATTGACTTCCCGGAACGCAACCTGCTCTTGCTGGTGACCTTCGGTGTGATCGTCGTCACGCTCGTCGGTCAGGGTCTGACCCTGCCCGCGGCCGTTCGTTGGGCGGGCTGGGATGGCGTGGAGCTGGACGGTGACGAGGGCGCGGCCGCGCGTGCCGCGGCGTACGAGGCCGGCCTTGCTGAGGTCGAGCGTCAGCGCGAACTGTGGCCGGATCACGTGCCGCTGATGGACCGCATCCAGGCCAGTCTTGAGGATCGCCGCGAACACCTGGCCATTGACACGGACGACGAGGGCGAGACGGCCGATCGACACCAGGAGCGCATCGAGCATCAGCAGATACAGCTGGCGATCGTGCGCGCTCAACGTAATGCCGTGATCGAGATGCGCGACCGTGGCGAGATAAACGACGAGACTCTGCGCGAGGTCGAGCGCGAGCTTGACCTCGAAGAGCTGCGTATGGAGGGCTGACGATGTCAGAGCACCGATTGGCCGCGATGCAGCGCCTCCGCGAGGTTTTCGCAGGCGACGTGATCACGGCCGACGATCCCCGCTACGACCAGGCACGACGCGTCTGGAACGGCATGATCGACAAGCGGCCGGCGCTCATCGTCCGGCCCACATCTGCTGACAACATAGCCACGGCCATTCGCTTCGGGCGCGACAACGATCTCGCCATCGCCATCAGATGCGGCGGGCACAGCCTGCCCGGCCTGTCGACGTGCGACGACGGCGTGGTCATCGACCTGTCGCTCATGCGCGGCGTCACGGTTGATGCCGCCGCGCGCACGGCCCGCGCGCGCGGCGGCGCGTTGCTCTCCGAGCTGGATATCGCGGCGCAGGAATTTGGTCTCGTGTGCCCGGTCGGCGTAGTCGGTCATACAGGCGTCGGCGGTTTGACCCTGGGCGGCGGGATGGGTCGCTTGCAGCGTCACTTCGGGCTGACCATCGACAACCTGCTGTCGGTCGAGATGGTCACGGCGGACGGTCGCACAGTTCGGGCGAGCGAGACTGACAACGCGGACCTGTTCTGGGGCATGCGCGGGGCGGGAGCGAACTTCGGTGTCGTCACGACATTCGAATTCAGGCTCCAGCCGATGCAGCCAATGATCACGCGCGGAACGCGCTTCTACCCGGCCAGTCGCGCTGCTGACGTGTGGGCCGCTTACCGTGACTTTGCACGGGTCGCGCCGGACCACCTCCACCTGGCGTTGAACATCTTCTGGGCCGTGCCTGAGGATGGCTACCCGGATCCAATTTCAAGTGGACCGGTCTTGTCGATCGGCTTCGTCCACTCGGGCGACCCACAAACTGTCGACGCGGATATTGCGCCGCTTCGGGTGCTGGGCGACGCCGCGCTCGAGACGCAGGGGCTTGAGTCGTACGTGGCCGTGCAGACGTCCCAGGACGCGGAGCTGTCGTGGGGCCACCGCTACTACAACAAGGGCGGATTCATCAACGATCTGCCCGCCGCTGCCGTCGAGCGGATCGTGGAACACGTCGCTGACGGAGCGGGCATCGGCTCGTGGGGCACCTGGGCACAGGGCGGCGCGCTGGCGCGTGTGTCGGACGACGCGACCGCTTTCACCGGTCGCAGCGCACTGCTGTACATGTCGGCCGACAGCAAATGGGATCAGGCCGCGCAAGACGACGAGCGCAGCAACTGGGTGCGCCGGGCGATGGCCATCCCCGAGCCATATGCCGGCGTCGGGCACTACGTCAACGAGACCCAGGAGACTGGAGATCAGGTCACGTCGTCGATCTACGGCGATAGCAAGATGGATCGGCTGCGGGCGCTGAAACGCGCGTGGGATCCCGACAACGTCTTTCGCCTGAACCAGAACATCAAGCCGTGAGCGATGAGGTCGTCGAGCCGGCGCTCGACCACTATCCGAACGGCAACGTCCGTTTTCGCGGCGCGAACATCGACGGCCAGATGCACGGCCCATGGGAGTTCTTCCGCGCTGACGGCTCGCTGATGCGCGCCGGATCGTTCGACCACGGCCGCCAGATCGGCACGTGGCGGACCTACGACCGTGTCGGCAAGCTAGTCAAGGAGACGACCTTCAAGGAATGACGAGGACTTTTCCCTTGGCCTTGCCCTGGTCGACGTAGCGCAGCGCGTCAGCGACCTCATCGAGCGTGAAGCTCCGGTCGATGATCGGTTTGATCTGGCCGGCGGCCACGAGCTCCTTGAGCTGCGCAACCACTTTGTCCGGAAACGGGCTCCAGCCCAGCATCAGGCCCATGTGCTTGCGGAAGACGATCCGCGCGACGGGCATCGTGACCAGGCAGCTGAGCAGCCACGCCGCTGACCCTCCCATGGCGCGGTACACGCCGCCAGGCTTGAGCGAGTTGCGCCAGCTGAGCACGCCGTTATGGGCGTCGACGTCGACGATCAGGTCGAAACGCTCGCCTGTCCGCCGTGGGTCGGTGACCTTGTAGTCGACGACGTGATCCGCGCCAAGGGAACGGACGAAGTCCAGCTTCTGACCGCTCGCGACAGCGGTGACCTCCGCGCCGCGCGACTTCGCGAGCTGAACGCAGAAGGGACCGACGTTCCCTGACGCGCCCACGATCATCACCTGCGTGCCCGCGCCGAACTCCGTGGCACCGTGCGGGTTAAGACCCATGATCGCGAGGATGGCCGAGTGCGGCAATGTCGCGGCCTCATCGTGCGTCAGGCCCGCGGGCATCGCCGACAGCGCCTTCTCCGGGACGCACACGAACTCGGCGAACGCGCCACCCTTCTTGCCGTAGCTGAAGATGTCCGCGAAGACATCGGCGCCGACCTTGAAGCGTTTCGCCTCAGGCCCAAGCGCGTCGACCGTCCCCGCCACATCAACCCCCAGCCACGGCCGACGCGGCCGGCGCAGACCCAGGAACAGGCGGAAGAACTTCCAGCGCGGATACATGCCGTCGAGATCGGCACGATTGACGGACGCCGCGCGCACGCGCACGAGCACCTCGTCGCCTTCAGGCGTGGGCGTGTCGATGTCCTCGACGCGGACCACGTCCGGGGATCCGTACGCGCGCGCAGTGGCGATCCTCATCGGTTTAAGCGGTCCTCGGGCATTTCATGTCAGGCTGGACCCACAAACACGACTCGTCAACAGGAGGTGCCCGTGTCCAAGATCAAGCCGTGCTTGTGGTTCGATGGCCAGGCGCGAGGAGGCCGCCGACTTCTATGTCACGCTGCTGCCGGACAGCCGCGTTAACGACGTTGTTCGCTCGCCAGCGGATACGCCATCAGGTCCAGAGGGAATGGTTCTGACCGTCGAGTTCACGCTCGCCGGCCAGGAGTTCCAGGGCCTCAATGGCGGTTCGGACTTCAAGTTCAACGAGGCAATCTCGTTGTCAGTTGATTGCGAAGATCAGGCGGAGGTCGATCGGCTGTGGAGCGCACTGACCGCTGACGGTGGCGAGCCCGGTCCGTGCGGCTGGCTCAAGGATCGCTGGGGCGTCTCGTGGCAGATCATCCCGCGCCGGTTGGGCGAGTTGCTCGGCGACTCGGATCCGGAGCGTGCACGCAAGGCGATGGCGGCCATGCTCGCGATGGGCAAGATCGAGATCGCCGAGCTTGAGGCCGCAGCCGCCGCCTAGGCCGTTGACGGCTCCGAGTGGGAGATGTGCCCGAACTGGCCCCACAGGAGCACGACGAGTAGCGCCGAGCCAAAGAAGCCGAACCAGAACGGCGCGGTGATGCCGAAGCTGGCGGCCAGGATGCCGCCGATGGGCGCGCCGATGGCCAGCCCACCTACGATCGCCAGGCGGTAGACGCCGCCCACACGCCCCATCAGCTCATTTGGCACTGCGCGTTGGCGGATGACCGTTGCCGTCGTGCCCCAGATGAACGCGTGCGCCCCAAAGACGACGAACACGCCCAGGGCGAAGATTGGCGACGTCGTCAGTGCCAGCGCAAGGTGCGTGAACGTCTCGACCAGTAGGCCCACACGCATGATGTCGCCCAGCGCGAAGCGGCGCTCGAGCGTGCCGTACATAGTTATGCCGATGATCCCGCCGATGGCGCTGGCGGTCGTCAGCAGGCCGAATCCGAGCGCATCCATGTGCAGTCGCTCGCTGGCGTAGAGCACGAGCACGGACCACGCCGCGCCGTAGGTCACGTTGAAGGCGAAGATCGTGAGCGCGAGCGTCCGCATCGCAGCATGGTGGAGCAGCCAGCGGATGCCCTCGACCAGCTCCTGTCGAAAGCTGCCCATCTCTGACCTGGTGCGCTGAATGACCGCGCTCGAGCTCAAGGTGACGCGCGTTACGAGCACGGCGCCGAGCGCAAACGCAGCTGCGTTGATGGCAAACGGCAGAGCCATGCCCACCGCAAACAGAAAGGCGCCGATCGGCGGCCCGATGAGCTGGTTGGTCAGGATGAACGCGCCCTGCATGCGCGAGTTGGCGATGCCCAGGTCGCCGCGCTCGACAACTCCAGGAAGCAGCGCGCTGCTCGCCGCGTCGGCGAAGTTCTCGGCCAGGCCCAGAACGAACAACGTCACCAGGATGAGCACGATGCTGACCGTGCCACTGACGATCGTGAATACGAGCACGGCCAGGATCAAGGCGCGCATCACGTTCGCAATCGAGACCATCCGCCGGCGTTCAACGCGATCGGCGATGACGCCGGTGAAGACGCTGAACAGGAGCGTGGGCAGGTACTCCATGAGCAGCGCGAGCGACACCAGAAATGGGTCGCGCGTCTGCGATGCGACGAGCAAAGGTCCGGCGGCCACGACCACGCCGTCGCCGGCGTTGTTGACCAGCGTCGCGGATAGCAACCAGCGGAAGCTGCTCCCCAGACGTGGCGGAACGGCCTTATCGACGATCGTGCCGAGGCTCAATGACACGCGCGGGAGGGTAATCGCAACGCAGCAAGCGAACACGTCTGGAGCATTCCGACGTGCCCATCTCGTAACCAGCCGGTAACTGAACTGGGGGCTTTCGGCCGCTAAGGTGTGGCGCGTGGCACGGCAGAGATCAGCATTGGCGGTCATCGCGCACGACGGACGCAAGGCGGACATGGTCGCCTGGGCGACCTACAACCGGTCGCTCCTCGCCCAGCATGCCCTCGTCGCGACCTCGTCGACCGGCGCCCTATTGCACGACAAGGTCGGCCTGCGCGTCACGCGCCTGAAGTCAGGCCCGCTCGGCGGCGACGCACAGATTGCGGCCATGGTGGTCGAAGGTCGAGTGCGCGCCGTCTTCTTCTTCGTGGATCCGCTCAGCGCGCACCCACACGACCCTGACATCCGCACGTTGCTGCGCGTGTGCAACGTCCACAACGTGCCGATCGCGACCAATGTCGCGGCCGCAGATCTGTTCCTGACGTCGCGCCTGATGACCACTGCGGATGTGGAACTCAGCGCTGCATCTTCAGACGTAATCGACGCGTCGTCCTCGTAGAAACTCCGGCGACGGCGAGGGCGGCCGCCTGGAGCGACTAGTGCGCGGTCGGGATCTCCACGTTGCGCGGCACGCCACCGAACCAGGTTCCGAGCATCTTGAACATGCGATGGCCGCCGTCGGCGGTGGGCCCGAACATCAACGGGCAACCGCCCTCGATGACGGTGATTCCTGCACTACGGCCGACTATTGCCGCGTCTGGCGAGCACGACCCGGCGCCCATCATGCGGTGCATCCAGACACGGCTGATGCCCAGCTCGACACACTGCGCGATCGTTCCGGCGTCCTGGTCGGGCCGAGTGGCGATGATGACCACGTCGACTCCGCCAGGAATGGAACGCAGATCGTGGTACGACTTGTCGCCCTCGACCGACTCGGCGTTCGGATTGACCGCGAACACCTGGTAGCCGCGGTCGCGCAACCGCTTGTACACGACGTTGCCGCCATGCGACGCGGGCGTGCGTGAGACACCAGTTACAGCGATGCGCCGGTGGGACAAGAACTCATTTGCAACTTCCGTGATCGAAGGCATGGCGTCGACTCCGCTTCGAGTAGAGGTGGAACGCTGCCATCGTGTCCGTCGTAACTGCATCAGACGAGGGCCAAACCGCCCGTAAACGGACCACCAACAGTTCACGATGCGATGCCGACAGTACGGCTAGGCTTTGGAGGGGTGGGTTGCGAACATCTTTCCAGTGCTGGATACAGGTCTGCGCCGGGGGGAATCCGTGCCTAAATCGGTCGCTATCGCCGCAGTCGTCGCCGTCGTCCTGGGTGCGCTCATACCCAACGTGGTGTTTGCGCGCACGCCCGCGCACGGGCCCCTCGCGAGCATGCCGGGCTTCATGGTCCCGGTCTACGCCGGATCATCGCCCGACACGTACCGTCCGATTCTTGCCCCGAGCCACGCCCCGCGCGACGGATCGAACGTGGTCAACACGCTGGCGCCTAGCTCAACGATCTCCGTGACCTATACCGGATTCACGGCCCCGGCGAAAGCAGCCTTCCAGGCTGCCGTGAACGTGTGGCAGTCGATAGTGGTGTCGAGCCAGGTCATCCATGTCGACGCACATTGGTCGCCACTCGGCGCGGGCATCCTCGGCGAAGCCGGCCCGAACAACTTGTACCTGGACGGCGGCTACTGGTACCCAGGTCCGCTCGCAGAAGCCCGCTGCAATTGCAACCGCGATACGGGCAAGGAGATCCAGGCCACCTTCAACAGTCAGTTCCAGGACTGGTATCTGGGAACTGACGGCCATGTCCCGAACGATAAGTGGGATCTGGAGACCGTCGTCCTGCACGAGCTGGGCCACGGTCTTGGCTTCCTCAGCAGCTTCAACGTCACGGGCAATAGCGGCTCGTGGGGGTTCAACAGCGGCCATCCGCTGCGTTTTGACGCGCAGGAGTTCGATGCCAAGACCGGCGGACAGCAGCTGATCAACTACGCCAGTGGCACCGCGCAGCTCAAGACAAAGCTGACCAGCGGGAACGTGTACCTGGGCGGCGCGCACGTCGTCGCGGCCTTGGGCGAACGCGCCAAGCTCTACGCCCCCGCAGGATGGCAACCGGGATCGAGCAATTCGCATCTTGATGAGAGCAAGTACGCGGGCACCGTCAACGCTCTGATGACGCCCGTGCTCAACAACGGAGAGGTGATCCACCTACCGGGTCCCGCCGTCGTCGCCATCTTCCAGGACATCGGCTGGACCGTGGCCGGGTCCGCGACCGCTCCGGGGGCGCCAACGAACGTCATCGCCACGGCCGGCAATACCAGCGCTGACGTCAGTTGGAGCGCACCGTCATCAAACGGCGGCAGCACTATCACGGGCTACGACGTCACTTCAAACCCGGGCGGCGAGACGTGCTCGACGGGTGGCGCGACGTCGTGCACGGTCAACGGCCTGACCAACGGCACCATGTACACCTTCACCGTCACGGCCACCAATGGGGTCGGGACAGGTCCCGTGTCAGGTCCGTCAAATTCGGTCGTGCCTCATGCGCCATCAGGCGATGTGACCGGGCCGACCGTCGGCGCTCCGGGCGTCAACATCGTCGCGCCTCAACAGATGGGCACCGCGGTGGCGATCCGCGTGTCGTGGCCCGACGCTACAGATATCTCCGGCATCGCCGCCTACGAGCTCCAGATGCAGCAGGGCGGCGGCGGATGGACGCCGGTGACGCTGGCCACTCCGACATCGGCCTCCGCCCAGGTGACCGTCACCCGTGGCTCGGGCTACGCGTTCCGTGTCCGCGCCACTGACGGTGTAGCCAACGTTGGCAACTGGACGCAGACGGCGAGTGCCAGCATGGGCACGGTCCAGGAGAATGCCGGGGGCATCGTCTACGACGCCTCATGGACGAGATCGTCCTTGAGCGGCTCTGCGGGCGGCTTCGTGTTCCAGTCGTCGGTGACTGATGACACGGCCACGTTCACGTTCAACGGAACGAGCGTGGCTCTGGTGTCCACCACGGCCAAGGGTCGCGGCATCGCCGAGATAACTCTCGACAACACGACTGTTGACCTGGTCGACCTCTACTCGTCGACCAAGCACGCCAAGCGGGTCGTCTGGACGCCCGAATTCACCGCTGGCGCCCGGCACGCACACGGTCGTGGTGCGCATCACGGGGACTAAGAACGCGAGCGCAACAAGCACGCGGGTCGACATCGACGCTTTCCTGGTTTGGCCCTAGCCCTCTCCGGTCACTGACCCGGGTACGCGCACAGGCTCCCGCTCTTGAGCGTGATGATGTACGTGCCCTCGCCGTACGTGATCACGAAGTGCTGCGGATTTGGCGGATCGGCCGCCACGAACCGACCCGTCCCATCCATCAGCGCCGTGAATTCCGGCTCAACGAACGGCGTCACGATCTTCACAGGCACCTCCGCCTCCGACCCGAAGGGGATGTCGTAAGCAACGAAGCCACGATCGCCGTTGTTCGCGGAAACCTCAACGCCCCAGTACGGTTTCTCCGTGCTGCCGCAATAGCGCACCGTTCCGACGATGCGCTGGCCCGACCACGAGCCCTCGTAGTCGCACGCGAAGTCCTTGTCGGTGACTGGTTTGCCCGCGGTGTCCTTCATCAATGGCAGGCTGCGCTTGACCAGGCGGTTGATCGTCTCCTGGGAGATGGTTTTCCTCATGGTCGACATCAGGTCGTTGGGCGCATCGGGATATCGCTCGCTCGTAACCCGGCCCTGTGCGTCGGTAACGTCGCGGTAGCCATCGTGAAGGCCCAGCAGGTGGCCAAACTCGTGGGCGTAGGTGGTGATCTGGTGGATGGCCGACTCCTCGCCCCAGGTGGCCTCGTTGTCGTTGTCATTGGTCGGGCTCAGACGGTCGGCTGGGTCGTCGCTACGCCACCGGGTCGGGTCGTGTGACTCAGACGAGACGAAGTCGCGGATGTCGCCCGGGGACGGATCAATGCGCACGGCGATCCGATCGCCATCGACGTGGCTGAGATCAGTGCCCAGCTTTACGTCGACCGAGAAATGCAGCGTGTAGCACTTGTACCGATAGGCCTTGTTCCAAACGCCCTCGATCTGACTCTTGATCTTGTCGGCCAGGAACTGCGTCGCGCCCGCGATCATCGAGCCCGGCAGATTGCACGCCGATGCGCGTTGCGCCTCATTGCCGTACGGATTACCGCTGCACGCCGTGTAGATCTGGATGCGGACCACCGCGTCGATGGTCTTCTTGACGTGATCGACGGTCCACGTGATCGCGCCACCGGGCGTCGAAGCCTCCACGCGGGCTTGAGGCAGCTGTGTTGTGGGCGCGAGCAGACCGACGAGCATCGCCAGCACGACCGCTGCCTCCATGCGCCGGCGCATCACGAGGTAGTCCACGTTCCGGTCTGAGCATCGAAGGTGAGTGATGCGGCGTTCTGTTCGAGCCACGAGCTCCAGGCTCCGGGCAACGCGGTGAGGTCCTCCTCTGCAGCAGGCTCGGCCGGTGTGCCCGGTGCGCTGATGTAGCGGGCCAGGGCGGCGACCGAATACCCGCCGATCGACAATGGTGGGCTCGAGCCAAGCAGCTGCCCCTGCTCAGTCAGCAGCGCCTTGAGTGCCGCGAAGCCAGACGACGAGCCCAGCGCCACCAGAGTCGCAGCGGCCATGGCGCGGATAGAGGCGTCCTCATGGGTTACGAGCGGCTCGAGTGGGGCCGGATCGGAACCTGACGAGGCGTAGATCCACAACGCCGTCCACAAAGTCTGGCCATCGAGCGTCGCCGCGCTGTCCAACAGTGCGCGAGCTGCGGCCTCGCCCTTGGCCGTGAAACGCAGCTGCCGGTCGATCGCGTCGAGCGATGCCGGATCTGAAAACTTGGCCGCGTAGATCTGTTGCCGCGCCGCGGCAATCGCAGCTGCGTCCACGGACGGCACGGGCTGGCCCATGGTGCCGGTCGGCGCCGCGCCGGTCGAGCCGGCGCTCGGGCCGGCTACGACGCTCGGAGCGCTGGTGGACGGGCCGCCTGAGGATGCTGGCGGTGTCGCGCTCGCACCTCCACACGCCGCGGCCAAGGCAATGACGGCCAAGGCGAGCGCGGTGGTCCGAAGCATGGTCCGCGACAGACTGGACGATTTAGGACACGTTGTCGAGTGACCCGATCGGATTATGTGCGCTGAGCCGCGTCGTGGCCCTCGTCGATGTCGTCGCTAGCATCGGCTGCGTGGAGGAACAGCGCCATCGGTTCTGGGATGCGTTCTGGGTAGTCGGCCCGCTGCTGATCGGCGGCCTGATCGGCTTCTACTTCGCGGGCCAGTTTCCGTCGCCGACCGGCGACTGCGGACAACTTCCCGCCGTCCCATCAACAACCGCCAACTTCGCCCTCGCGGTGGTGTTGGTCGCGCTGTTGGTGGCCCGCGTCCTGGCGCGCTCGACAATTGGCCCCGTTGCCGCGCGCGCGTTCACCATGGCCGCCTTCGGACTGATCGTGTCGGCGTGCGGTTCGTACTTCGTCACGGCCCGTTCTGAGCCCTGTCCGACAGCGGCGGTAGCATCCGGTAATGAAGCCATGGTTCGGATTGCACCTGCCCAACTACACCTTTCCCGATAGCCCGCCCGAGCAGCTCTTCGACCGAATAGTCGAACAGGCGCACGCCGCCGAGGAAAGCGGTTTCTCGCTCGTAACGGTCATGGACCACCTCTTCCAGATCGGCGGTGTCGGTACGGAGGACGCGCCAATGCTCGAGGGCTACGCCGTTCTGAGCGCCCTTGCGCGTGAGACGAAAACGGTCCGCCTGGGCACGCTCGTGACCGGCGTCACCTATCGCAACCCGGCGTTCCTGGCCAAGACGGTCACGACTCTCGACGTCATCTCCAAGGGTCGCGCCATCCTGGGCCTTGGCGCGGCGTGGAACGAGGATGAGCACATCGCGTTCGGCTATGACTTTCCGCCGGTCAAAGAGCGCATGGACCGGCTCGACGACGCGCTGGCCATCGCCAAGGGCATGTTCAGCGGCGAGCGGTTCACGTTCGAAGGCAGCTACTCGAACGTCAGCAACATCATCGAGTCGCCCAAGCCCATCCAGGCGGGCGGGCCCAAGATCATGGTCGGTGGCGGCGGCGAGCAGCGCACGCTGCGCATCGCGGCCAAGTACGCCGACATGACCCACTGGTTCCCGATTGGCATGGACACGCTCATGCACAAGTCGCAGCTGGTCGACAGCTACTGCGCGGATATCGGGCGTGATCCGGCGGAGATCGAACGGACGATGGGCGCGCCCGTCGTCGTGGTCTCGTCGGACTCGGAGCGCGAGGCGTTCCTGGAGAGAATTCCGCCCGAGCGACGCGCGATGCTCACCGTGGGCTCACCCAAGGTTTGTGCTGAAGGCCTCAAGCCGTACATCGATGCCGGATTCACCGGCTTCACCTTCGGCAACACCGTCTACCGCACGCCCGACCAGATCAAGGTCGTCGGCGAGACGCTCGCGCTGATCGGCGGCTAAGCCGCGGCGAACGAGTTTGTGGGCCGCGCGTACTTGGAGAAGCGCGTCGGGTAAAGCCAGGTTGGGAACGCCTTGACCAGGTGCGGCGGCCCGGCCAGGGTGATCTTGCCGGCGTCTACCGCATCGTCGAAGCGTGCCCGGCCCAGGATGACGTTGCCGAATTCCTGCTCATCTACGGTCACGACCAGGTCTGAGTCCCGGCCCGGGTCGTAGTAGCACAGCTCCGGCCGCTCGCCGCCCACGACCAGCCAATACATCTTGGGATGGACGGTGAACTCGAAGCGAACGGTCGTGGGCGACTTGGGCAGCTTCTCCGGCCGCAGCAGGTCGTAGACCATCGTCATCAGGTACGCCGGATCGCAGTGCTCCTGGCGCAGCTCGACCCAGTGCTGTGCCCAGATGCCCAGCTCGTTGAGCACCTTCTCGAGCTCCTGACCGGCTGGCGTTGGGTGGTATTCCCAGCCCCTGCCCCACGGATTCGGTCGGCGCTCGATGACGCCCGCCTCCTCCAGCGTCCGTAGCCGCTGGGCAAGCAGGCTCTGCGAGATGCGCCCAACGCCGTGCTGGATCTCCGTGAAGTGATGACGTTTGAAAAGCACGATTTCGCGCAGGATGAGCGGCGTCCAACGCTCCGCGATCACCTCACTGGCCAGTGACACCGGGCAGATCTGGGCGTACTCCATAGCCCCAGTATCAACCGGTGAACATCGTTTGCAAGTGCAGATTTTGCACCAGCAACTCCACTGTGCGTACTGGCGCGCCACCCTGCCGAGTCGCACCTTTGGACCGACACGAACGTCGTCACGGAGGCGACGCGTGGTCATCGGAGGTACAGGGGAAATGTCGTCCTACGCAGACACCGCGACCGCCAAGACGGCCGCCCCACCAACGACCGGCGTCGCGACCGCGCTGCGCGACGCGCTGGTCTGGCCCATCGTCAGCCTGCTCATCACGGGCATGTGGCACTTCACCATCGAGGCAATCTGGCCGGACCTGCGCAACACGTTCGTGCCCGCAGTGCTTGCGCCACTCCTGTTCTCGTACGGCGCCTGGGCGGGCTACCGCACCGTCGCCGCCGGCGGCTCGTACGCCGTCGCCATCGTCGCCGGCGCCATTCTGGGCTTGCTGCCGCTCATGCTCGACATCATCGGCTTCGGCGTGATCCTGAGCCGCGGCGTCGACGTGGGCCTGCTGGCCGGCGTGTTCGGCTTCTCGATGGTCCTCTTTGGTGCCCTCTTGGGTGGCGGCTACGCCGTCAGTGCCCGATCATCGAGGCGTGACTGAAGAACGGGTCGTTACCAGGTTGGCCACGGCGGAGTTGTCGGCCCACCAGACAGCGGCGATCCGCGAGCTCCTGTGGGCAGCCTTCGCCAAGGACGAGGACGGCGCGTTCACTGAGGACGACTGGCAGCACTCGATCGGGGGAACCCATTTCTTCGCTGAAGTCGGCGACGAGATCGTGGCCCACGCGTCCGTTGTCGAACGAACCCTCCACGTGGCCGGGTTGCCCATCCGGACCGGCTACGTGGAGGCGGTGGCCACTTCGCCACAGCTACAGGGCCGGGGGCACGGCACCGCGCTGATGAGGGAGGTCAACGCGCTCATCGAGCGCGACTTCGACCTTGGCGCGTTGGGCACGGGCAGCCAGGGCTTCTACGAACGACTGGGCTGGCAGATCTGGCGCGGCCCATCATCGGTTCGGACCGGCGCCGACGAGGCAGCCACACCCGACGAAGACGGCTACATCATGGTCCTGCTGACGCCATCGACTCTGCGAGTCAGTCTCGACGCGCCGATCGCGTGCGAATGGCGCCCGGGCGACGTGTGGTGATCCGCCGCGAGCGCCTAGGGCTTGGCCGTGCGGCGATGCGTCCTTGGTTGGCGGCCCACGAGCCGTCGATGGGGATGCTTTGCGGCTCACACGAGATGGCCGTCCACGTTCCGGACATGGACGAGCCGCTCACCGTTCCCTCGAACTGGACCGGCCTGGCGACCTCCGTGACCCAACCGAACTTGAATGCTGTTGCCGGTCACGGTGCCGCTGACGTTGCCCGTCCGAACGCACGTTGGCCCCGTGACAGATGTCGTGCCGGAGAAGGTCGAGCCCTTCTGAGTGATCGTCATCGTGAAGCCGCCGTTTGCGGTGCCGAAATTGGCACTGATGGCCCACGTTCCGGTCCAGGTGCCCGTCACGTTGACCTTGTTGCAGAAGTCGTCGAGCTTGGTGCCATCGAGTTTTGCGACGGCGTCGGCGGTGCCGGCGGTGAGCGCGAAGGCCGCAGTGTCGGCCTCGAGCGCCGGGATCGTTTCGTCTGATGTGTCACCGGGGCACGCACAGCCAGTGTCGAGCATGCAGAAGTCGCCGCCGCCGACGTAGTCGTGGCCGGCCGCATCCGACAGCCGGACATGCCCCGTTGATGAGACCGTGAGCACGTCCGGCGTCTGAGCAAACACGGAAATCTCGTCGGTGTACGCCGGGATCGACTGAGTGACCTCAAAGTCGTTGGTGAGCATGATCGGCACGGGATCGGCGCGATCCTCGGTCACGCCCGGGCCGCTGATGTCCCACGCCTGGCCGCGCGATGCGTCGCGCAGGAAGCCGGACGCCCACTGATCAAGGAAAGGGTCACCGTCGGCGTGGGCGGCTGTGAAGGCCGACGCGCTGTCCTTGGCATCGAGCATGTCCTTGAGGACCGTCCAAGGGTCGGTCCCAGACGAGTCCAGCTGCGAATAGAAGCCGACCGCGGCATAGGCACGCTTGAACAACGGCCAGTCCGGGGCGGGCAGGTAGCCCGGCCAAGCGCCCTGGGCGACGGGTGCGTCGGGTTCGAGCGAGTCACCCACCCACTCGGCCTGACCCTCAGTGATCCACGGCGCGGGCCGGTCGTACCAGTCGCGGAACAGCCCCAGGATCTGGCCCTGATAGCAGTGCCACGCCTCGTGGGCCATCATCAGCCGAGCATCGACGGGGCTCAGTGCATCACCCGTCGGGGTGACCACGATGACGCACTTTGAAGCCGACCCGGTGTATCCGCCTGACGCGTTGAGCACGCTCGTTTCAGCCCATGCCTCGGCGCTGACCGGCATGCCAACGCGCGCCTCGACCGCCAACGTGAAAGGAACGCCCGGGTTGAGCAACTGGCCGATCTTGGCCAGGTAGTCCTTGGCCATCTGCGTGTACACATCGTTCGTGCGGTTCTGACTGGCCAAAAAGACGGTCGGCGCCTGCGCGTTCAGGCCCGCGAGCTCGGGGATGATCGCGATTGCGGCCTGCTGCTGGTCGCTGGTCAGCTGGTCCCAGTAGCTCACGAGCCAATGGACCGCCATCGTGCCCGAGCCAACAAAGCCAGCGTCTCCAGGTGGCACCGACACACCGGGCAGCGGGCCGAATGCGACTGAGAAGGCCTGCAGCGCGGTGTCCTTTGACACGCTGCCGTCGTCGCTGATCGAGTCGAGCACCGATTGCCACGCTGGACCGATCGCCACCGGCGTTGCTGCCGGCGACGGGGCGGGTGACGCTGACGCAGTCGCGACAGCCGCCGTGGGTGCCGATGTCGTCGAGGGATGGGGCCGTGCCCGTCGGAGTTCTCGGGCCGGGCGTCGGTGGCGGCGGTGCCGTTGTGCATCCGAGCGCAACGAGAACAACCCCCATCGCGAACAAAGTGCGCGGCTTGGCTGTCACGGGCTGCCTGTGCCGTGCAGCCTACTCCTGCCGCTATGCGCCCGGGCTAGTCATTTCGGAGCAATCAGTCGGGGAGTCGGAACTCCGTCGTGCCGTCGCCCACGTCTGTGACCTCAATGCCCAGGCTGGTCAGCCCGTCGCGCATCCGATCGGCCGCGTCGTAGACGCCCATCGCACGCGCCTCTGCGCGCATGGCGAGTACCTGCTCGACGAGCGGCTCGACCAGCGCCGCACGTGCGTTCAAACGACTCGTGCTGTCCTCCAGGGCGACGAGTCGGGCGGCAAGGTCAGAGTCGGTCGTTGGCTTCGCGTCCGTGGCCTGCCTGTCCGCGTGCGGCGCGCTCGCGGCGAGGGCGGAGAGTGGCATCTCATGGCCGCTCGGGAAGACGGTTTGCACGCCGTCACGCCTGAGCGTGACGGCGCCACGTCCGCGCACGCTCGCCTGTCCTGCATCAAGGTCCACGACAAGTGCCGTGTGCTCGTCGATGCCCAGCACGCTCACATCCGGCGGCAGTGCCCGCTCGAGCATCTCGAAACGCCGCGCGCCAAGGAAGCAGTAGCGCGTGTCGTGCCCACTGCCGTCACTGTTGTCCCAGTGCGGCACCACGGCAGCGTTGATGCCCACAGCTGACAGGACGTCAAGGCCGGTCAACCAGCGTGGGTCCTCCCCTGCCTTGTAGATCTCGTAGATGGGCACCGTGAAGCGGCCCAGCGTCAGTGCCGCGGCGCTCGCTACGACCAGTGCGCCGCCGTTGAGCAGCTTGTCGGCGAAGAGCGTCGGGATCTCGGTCGCCGACCACTGCCCCAGCGCGTACGACGGACTGCCCGGGCCGCTGAAGACGAAATCGGCATCGCGCACGCGCGCATAAGCGGTCTCGCGCGATACGGCGTCCGCATCGGCGCGCAGCAACGAGGCAATGCTCACGTCGAGAGCCAGGCGCCGCCCGAAGAAATCGAGTGCCTCGGCGCTGAGCGCGTCAGCGTTCTCCTGGAATCCGTAGGGCGTGTCGAGGACCGCCGCGCGCACGGCTTTGCCGCGGCCGCGCGCGGCGGCCAAGCGGGCGATGACAGCGCGATGGACGCGCGCCATCTGTGGCGCCATCTCGCCTGAGCCGATGATCACGAGCAGCCGGGGCAGCGTCTCCACGATGGCGAGTATGGCGCGTCTTGCCGCCTGCCCTTGACAGCGCGTCCGGCTGGTGCAATAGTGAACCACATGGTTCAGTATCAGCCGGTTGATGCGACCCTCGCGGCGCTTGCGGATCCCACGCGCCGCCTGATCCTGGAACGGCTGAGCCGTGGCCGGGCGTCGATCAGCGATCTGGCCGAGCCGCTTGGAATGACCCTGACGGGCGTCAAGAAACACGTCCGCTTGCTCGAGGAGGCTGGGCTCGTGGATACCCACAAGGTTGGTCGGGTGCGTGAGTGCGAGCTCGGCTCCAACCGGCTCGAAAATCTGGAGCAATGGATTGATGACTACCGCAACGCCGTGGAAGAGCGGCTCGAGCGTATGGCCGAGCTGCTCGAGAAGAAGAAAGGAAAGATGTAGTGACAACTGCGCAGCAACCACGTCAGATCACGATCACGACGCCGAGCGAGCACGAGATCCGCTTCGAGCGCGTCTTCGATGCGCCGCGTGACGTCGTCTGGAACGCCTTCACGGACCCAGAGCTCATCTCTGAGTGGTGGGGTGGAGGCGCCCAGGTCGAGCACATGGACGTGCGCAAAGGCGGCAGCTGGAAGTTCCTGGGCGGGCACATGCCCGACGGCAGCAAGTTCGTGTTCGAAGGCGACTACCTTGAAGTCGATCCGCCCCAGCGCATCGTCCAGACCTATGTCAACGGCTGGATGAACGGCATGAAGTGGATCGAGACGATGGAGTTCGAGGAGATGGGCGGCCAGACGCGCTTCGTCCAGACCTCGCGCTTCGATACGACAGAGCAGCGCGACATGGTTCTGCCCACCGTTGAGCAGGGCGCCAATTTCACCTACAGCCGGCTCGACCAGTTGCTGGCGAGGATGATGAGCGACAAGAGCAAGGGGAACGCATCATGAGCGACACGACTACGACTACAGCCAAGAAGGGCTTCTCGAGCGACGAAAAGGCCGCCATGAAGGAGCGCGCCCGCGAGCTCAAGGCGGAGGAAAAGCGTGGCGCGGATCGCGAGGCAGGGCTGGCCGACCTGCTCTCGAAGATCGCGGAAATGCCGGCGGCGGATCGCGTCATGGCCGAGCGCATCCACGCGATCGTGACGGCGGCCGCACCGGAGCTGGATCCAAAGACCTGGTATGGCATGCCGGCGTACGCCAAGGACGGCAAGCTCATCTGCTTCTTCAAGAGCGCGGACAAGTTCAAATCCAGATACGCGACGTTCGGATTCGAGGAGTCGGCGCGCCTCGACGAGGGCGACATGTGGCCGACCTCCTACGCTCTGACCAAGCTGAGCGCGGCCGACGAGGCCAAGATCGGCGAATTGGTCAAGAAGGCGGCTCGCTGACGGAGGGCGACGATGACGGGTGAAACGGGCGCGGCGGCGACAGTGATCATCGACGACTACATCGGACAGCTGCCGGATGACCAGGCCCGGTCGCTGTCAGAGCTGCGTCGGACCGTGGCCGCGGCCGCGCCGGACGCCGTCGAGGCAATCTCGTACTCGATGCCCGCCTTCAAGCTGGGCAAGAAGGTGCTCATCTACTACGCCGCGTTCAAGGGTCACTTGAGCCTCTTTCCGGCGAGTGGCTCGGTCATGGACAAGCTGGGCCCTGACCTGCAGACGTACTTCACGGGCAAGGGCACGCTCCAATTCACGCCGGAGAAGCCCCTCCCCGCGGACCTGGTGCGCCAGATCGTGGCGATTCGGCGCGCTGAGATAGACGCGGCCTGACCGGCGCCAGCGATCAGCACGGGATCAGGCCAGGATCTCGACCGTATCTCCGTCCTGGACGGGCTGGTCGCGGCCCACACGTTGGCCATCGAAGCGCGCTGACGGCCCCCACAGTCGCGCACCGCTGAACGACGACGCGAGCTCGTGGTGGACGGCATCTGCCACATCCAGAACGGTTGCCGGCGGCGTCAGCGCAAGGGGCTCCTGCGCGACATCGCCGTCCTTGCGCAGGTAGATGCGGATCAGCCCGGTCAGGCCCCAGATCCTGTCGCGCAGCTCGTCGAGGGACGCGTCGTCGAGGACTGACACCGCGATAACGTCAGAGTCCGGAAAGCGCCGCCGCAAGAGCGCAAGGTCGGCCTGAGTGGCCTCGTCGGCGCGCGTGGCGGCGATGAACGATGGCGCGCCGATCTCCGCCGCCGCAACCTCGTTGCGCACAATGTCCAGCTCCGCCGGATCGCCTGTCGCACGCATGCAGTACACGATCGCGTCGGCGGACCTCAGGACTCCCAGCAGCGGCCGCCCGCCGCCGCGGTCGTCACTCGCGCCACTGATCAGGCCCGGGATCTCAACGAGCTGCACGAGCACGCCACCGATCCGTGTCAGTGCCGGCACAGGCCGCAGCGTGGTGAAGGCGTAGTCGCCCGTCTTGATCTGGATCTCCGAGAGTGCCTGGAGTAAGGACGACTTGCCCACGTTGGGCGGCCCGACCAGCGCGATCTGTGCAGCGCCTTCACGGCGCACGGCAATCGAGTCACGATGGACCGCCTTGGACCGAACCCGCGTGTCGTCTATCTCCGCCAGGAGCGACTTGCGCAGGTCGGCATACGGGCCGTTCTTGTAATCAGGTAGCTCGTCGAGCAGCTCACGCACCGCACGGATGCGTTCGCGGCCCTCTTTTCCGACTAGTCGACGCTTCGCCACCTGGGCGAACGTCCTGTGGGGCATCGGCATGACCGACTCCTGTTTTCTCGCACCTGCGAGACGACGCGACCATCATGCGCACCGCTCATCGGCGCACGATCAAAGGCCAAGCGTCTGTCTCGCCCCTTCCTCCGACGCAGTTCGCGGAAGGGGCGGATCAGCCGTTTTGCTTGGTCTTGGTCACGTACCAGGCACGCAACGCGGGCGCGCTGAAGGGATTGGTCATTGCACGCGGAAGATTAGCCGCTGCGGCGCCGTCAGGCGCGGCCGCGGACCATATCGAGCAAGCGGCCAAAGATTCGCTCGGAATCCGCGCGCAGGCCGTCGTGCTCGTACTCGTCGGTTACCCACGTACGCAAGCCGCGCACCGCTGCGGCGGTCTCGCGCGCGAACTCTTGAATGACGTATGGGTCGTTGAAGTAGACCGTGGCCGCAACCGGTACCTCGTTGTGGGCGAGCACGGCAGGGTCGTACAAGCGCGGCCACTCGCGCTGGGCGAGCAGCTCGGCCGCGGCCCGGTGCGGTGTGAGGGCCTCGTAGTCCTCGAACATCCACGGAAAGATGTGCTCTCCGGTGAAGTAGCCCTGCTCGTCGAACTCGTGCGGATACAGCCGCGCTGCCGACCAGCGCGTCGCGCTGCCATCCGCGTAGCACGCCTCATGCAGCGTGGCGTACAGGGGATTGCGGCCGAAGTTGCTGCCGCCCTGCTGCGCGTCGTACAGGAAGCCGTTCGAGCCAAACGGCAACTCGAGCAGGTGGTGGACCGGCTCGAAGCCCACCGAGAAGCCAAGCCACAATCCCATCTGGCGGAAACGGCGCGCCGTCAGTCGGTCTCCGCCCGGTAGTCGGACATCCTCCGCCTCGAGGCGCTGGAAGATTTCTCGCGCCACCGCGCGGTCCTCTGGGTAGCGCTCGAAATACTGGATGTTCTTGCCCACCATGCGCTGGTACGACGCCGCGTAAACATCGTCGACCGGCCGGCCGATTGGCGACAGGCCGCCGGTGATGAGCACCTCGCGCAGGCTGTGCGGATAGAACGAGAGGTATGTCAGTGAACAGAAGCCCCCGAAGCTCTGGCCCAGGAGACTCCAGCGCTCAACCCCCAGCTCCTGGCGGATGAGCTCGGAGTCGCGCACGATCGAGTCGGCGCGAAAGTTGGCCAGGTAGTCCGCCTGGGCCTGGACCGAATCGCCCGGAATGATCGTGCCGACGGGAGTGGAGCGACCCGTGCCACGCTGATCGAGCAGGAGCACTCGGAAGTCCTTGAGCGCGCGACTCAGCCAGTCCGTCGGCGGGCTTGAAGGCCGCCGGCCCTCCTGACCCGGACCACCCTGCAAGTAGAGCAGGTATGGCTTGTCCAGCCCGTCTGGGTCGGCGACCTCGCGCGTGAAGACAGTGATCTTCTGCCCACTGGGCGCGGAGTGGTCGAGCGGCACGATGTGCTCTCGCTCGGTTAACACCGCGCCAGGTATTCGGTGCGTGATGCTCATTCGGCCAGCGTATCCGGGCGCGACTCCAGCCGGCGGTCAGGCACGAACCAGAGCATTGCCACAAAGACGAAGAGTGCGACTGACACGTACGGGAAGACGAGGGCGATCGGGATCGACAGCGCATATAGCGTCGCGGACACCTTGCCCTTCGTGAAGCTGCCCAGCGTCTCTGCCAGCTGCGGCGTCTGACCCGGCGCCCTGACAAGGGTCGTCACGAGAATCGTGAACGCGATCGCGGGCATCAGCAGCATGAACCCGTAGATGGCGACCGGGATCGACGCGAAGCCGGTCTGGCCGATCCACGCCGTGCCGGCGGGCACGAGCGACAGCCAGAACAGAAGGTGCAGATTGGCCCACAGCACGGCACTGCTGATCGTCTTCGCCGCGTGAAGCACGTGATGGTGATTGACCCAGTAGATGCCCAGGTAGACGAAGCTCAGCGTGTACGCCAGGAACTTGGGCCACAGCGGCACCAGCGCATCGAGCGTGTCGCCTTCAGGTGGGCGAAGCTCGAGGACCATGATCGTGATGACGATGGCCAGAACGCCGTCGCTGAATGCCTCCAGCCTGCCTTTGGTCACGAGACGGGACCGAACCACTGTGCGGTAAGCGCCCGGACGATGGGCAGGTTCAGCTCATATCGACGCGTGCCCGCGACGTGGTGCGCGTACTTGTTCGGTTTGAGCACAGCCGTGAGCAAGGGCTGGTTCTGAGCCCCGTTGAACAGGTCGAACAGGGCCAGCAGGTTGGCGTCGTCGCCGATCGGCAGGGTCGTGTAGATGTCGTTGGGCAGGCTCTGTGCCGCGTTGCGAGCACTCGTCAACGCCGCACCTGAGCCATTAGCGATGACCTTGGCCACGGCCGCGGCCAGGAACTGCTGCTGACGCGCGTCACGCTTCCAGTCGTTGTTGCCGACCGTGCCGATCGTGCCGTGGCGGCTGCGCACGTAGATGAGCGCGTGGTGGCAATCCATGACCAGGCTCCAGTCGATCGGAGGCTGGACGCCGTAGCACTTCGTCGCACTCGTCCCCTGCTCGAGCACGGCCGTGCCGGCCGCGAAACGCGCGCCCTTGGGCGGCCCCAGGGCATCGATGATGCGCGGGTCGCGGATCTCTGACGGAATGTCGACATTGACGCCCCCGATCGCATCGACCAGCGCGTCGAAGCCCGGGAAACGATTGAACACGATGTAGTCGATCTGGATATTCAGGGCGAAGGCGACCGTCTGGCGCACTTTCTCAAGCGCCGCGCTCTTTGTGGCGGTGATTTTTCTGTAGTGGCCCAGCAGCGAGTTGACCTTGCCGTGATACGTGTCCTTCGGATCGGGCAGCGGCAGATTGCCCGTATCGCGCGGAATGCTGATGGCGGCCATCTGCTTGGTCTGAGGGTTGATCGTGGCCACGATCATGGCGTCGAGTCGCTCGCCGATGTTGCGCGTGTAGCGGAAGTCCGAGCCCACGATGAGCACCGTCAGGCGACCGTCGCTGCCCAGGTTGATCGAGTTGCCCAGGATGCTCGAGGCGACGGAGGCAAGGCCCGGGAACGCGCGCAGCGCCGCGAACAGCAGGCTCGCGGCCGAAGGGCTGTGCGCGACGGCGACTGCCGGACCCGCCAGCGCGCCGGCGCCCGCCGTCACGAGGGCCAGGGCGAAGATCAAAGCACGTAGCGATCCGGACGCGCGAGTCAAAGTCCCTCCAGTCAATAGACTTCGCGCCGTGGCGCGTCGTACTCTGCCGCGAACTCTAGGACAGCGCGCAAGCACGTCCGCGTCGACTCGCGCAGAGTCGCCCGTCGCGGTCATCGGCGCGCTGCTGGCCAACCTCGCCATCGCCGCGGCGAAGTTCTTCGCGGCGTTCATGACGGGCAGCTCGGCGATGCTCGCAGAAGGCATCCACTCGCTCGTCGACTCCTCGAACGAGGTCGTGCTGATCATCGGCGTGCGCCGCTCGCGCCAGCCGCCGGACGAGCTGCACCAGTTTGGCCACGGCAAGGAGATCTACTTCTGGACGCTCGTCGTCGCGGTGCTGCTCTTCTCCATCGGTGGTGGCCTGGCGTTCTACGAGGGCCTGACCCATCTCGTCGATCCGCACCCGATCGACGACGTCCTGATCAGCTACGTCATCCTGGCCATCTCGTTCGTGCTCGAGGGCGCGTCGTCGATCGTCGCCGTGCGCGAGCTCGAGCCGAATGGCGCGCCCAACCTGTGGCGCGCCCTGCTCGAAACAAAGGATGCGTCCGTGCTCGCGGTGCTGGTCGAGAACACCGCGGCGATGGTCGGCCTGGTCATCGCATTCGTCGGCCTGCTCCTGACCCAGCTGACCGGCGATCCGCGCTTCGACGCTTTCGCTTCGTTGGCCGTCGGCGCGGTGCTCGTCACCGTGGCCGTGTTCCTGGCCGCTGAAAGCCGGGCGTTGTTGATCGGCGAGTCGGCGACCGGGCCGCTCGTCGAGCACGCGCGCCAGACGATCGAAGCCGACGAGGCCGTCGCGGGCATCGAGCAGCTGCGCACGATGCACCTGGGGCCGGATCACGTGGTCATGACCGCGAGCGTGCGATTCCAGCCGGGCCGGACGGATATCCCGGCGGTCATTGCCCGGCTGAAGCAGCGCCTGGCGGAGGCTGAGCCACTGCTCGACGACGTGACGATCGAGCCCGCGACCGGCGAATGAACGCCGCTGCCCATGCCGCGCCCGACGGCGACGTGATCGACGAGATCGACGCGTTCCTCGAGTTCTACCCGCCAGCCATTGCCGCGCTCGCACAGCGCCTGCGCGTTGTCGTACGGCAGGCCGTGCCCGACGCGATCGAACGCGTGCGCCCCGGCTGGCGCCTGCTGGGCTACGACTTGCCCGTAGCAAAGCGGACGGTCTACTTCGCGTGGGTGTGGCCGGAGCTGAAGCACGTTCACGTTGGCTGGCAGCACGGCACGCTCATGGCCGATCCCGACGGCGTGCTGCGCGGCGCCCATCTGAAGCTCAAGAAGGTCCGCTACCTGACGTTCGCCCCCGGTGACCGCGTGCCCGCCACGGTCGTGACGAACTTCACGCGCGACGCTGCGCGCATCGCATCAATGTCGCGCGGCGAGCGCGAGCTACTTGCGGCGACCATCTCACGGCCGTCCCACGGCCGATAATCGAACGCACATGCGCATCGCCACGTGGAACGTCAACTCGCTCAAGGCGCGCCTCGACCGCGTCCTGGAGTGGCTCGACCGCGCCCAGCCGGACGTGCTGCTGATGCAGGAGACCAAGCTGTCCGACGAGGACGCGCCGGTGATGCCGTTCCGGATGCGCGGCTACGAGCTCGTGCATCACGGCGAAGGCAGGTGGAACGGCGTCGCCATCGCCTCCAGGTCACCCGCCGACCCGGCGTCGATCATCACCAACTTCGGCGACGGACCGGTGCGCAACAGCGGCGCCGGCGCGACCGTGAGCCTGGAAGAGGAGGACTTCAACCCGTTCGATGAGGCGCGCATGGTCAGCGCCATCATCAACGGCATCCGCTTCGTGTCGCTGTACGCGCCCAACGGCCGCGTGGTGGGCTCTGCCTTCTTCACCGGCAAGCTCGAGTGGTACGGCCGCCTCCTGCGCTGGCTGAACGAAAGCACGTCGACGGCCGATGCGCTGGTGGTCGGTGGCGACATGAACATCGCCCCCACGCCAGCGGACGTGTGGGATGAGAGCGCCGTCCATGGCGGCACGCACGTATCGGCTGAAGAGCGCGAAGCGTTCGCCGAGCTGCTGGCCTGGGGTCTGGTCGACGGCTACCGAGCGAATCGGTCGGAGCCCGACCGCTTCACCTGGTGGGACTACCGCGCGGGCAACTTCCACAAGAACATGGGCATGCGCATCGATCACCTGCTGATCACGAAACCGATTGTCGAGCGGCTCGTATGGGCGGAGATCGACCGCGAGGCGCGCAAAGGTGTTCCGATTCCGTCCGATCATGCGCCGCTGCTGATCGACATTGACGCTGCCGGTGCGCCGCTCGATGCGGGTTGGGAAGGCGCGCTGGAGCGCATCGCGGCGCGCACGAAGCGCTGACGGCGCGCACGAAGCGCTGACGGCGTCCGTGCCGCTGAATGAGAATGCCGCCGTACCGACGGCGACATGACGCCGCGGATGGTGGAGGCAACGATGCTCAAGGAGTTTCGCGATTTCCTGTTCCGCGGCAACGTCGTGGATCTGGCCGTCGCGTTCGTGATCGCAGCCGCGTTCGGCGCATTGATCAAGTCATTCGTCGACAACCTGCTCACGCCGCTGATCGGACTGCTTGGCATCCCGGACATGTCGACCTGGTCGCTCAACGTTGGCAGCGCCCAGATCATGTACGGACTGTTCCTTCAGGCAGTGATCTATTTCGTGATCGTGGCGGCCGCGCTGTTCTTCTTCCTGATCAAGCCGCGCAACGCGCTCGAGGCGCGGCGAGCCAAGACGGACGAGGCCGCTGGACACCAAGAAGTGCCCGTTCTGCGCGACTGACATTCCCATGGCTGCCACGCGTTGCCCGAACTGCACGCAAGCGTTGCCGGCCTAGTCGATTAGCGGGCTCACATGGGGCCCGCGTCAGGCGCATCACGCCCGAGGAGTGGCCGGTGCTGCGCGAGCTGCGCCTGGCGAGCCTGCTTGACGCGCCCGACGCATTCGGTCAGACGCATGCCAACGCGCTCGAGATTCCGGACGGCGAGTGGCAGCAGGTCGCGCGTTCATCGGCCAGCGGTGATGCGCGCCTCTGGCTCATCTGCCGCGATGGTGGTGCGGACGTGGGACTGGTCCAGGCCCGCCGGCGCGCGCCCGACGACTGTCTCGTGTTCTCGATGTGGGTCGCGCCGGGCGCGCGCCGGAGTGGCGTCGGCCGGTTGTTGATCGATTCGGTTGCCGAATGGGCGAGCGGCTGGGGCGCGCGCCGCCTCGTGCTGTGGGTATTCGGCGCGAACGATGGCGCGCATCATTTCTACAACAGCATCGGTTTCAGCGTCGTGCCCGATGGACCGGACGCGGAGTCGGGCAAGTCCTTCGGCGCATTCGCCATGGAACGGCCCATCCCAGGCTAGTGCCCCCCGGGCCGTGCCGGTCTCCACGGCACGACTCGTAAATCCCGCGGCCCATAACGGCGCCCGGCCCGGCGGCCCACAAAACGGCGCCGGCCCCGGAGGGTGGATCCCGGGGCCGGCTGCACGGCGGTCTTTGTTCGTAATGTAGGCCGCGCAGAATCTGATGGTCGGTTGGTTCGCTGGGCAGCCGTGCGCAGGATGGCGACTCCTTGATTAAGGGACGATGAAGCCGAACAGCGCCCGGCGACGGACATCATTGCCATTGATTTGAACAAGTTGCCGCTCAACGCGTGCACGCGGCTCCTGTTTCGCACCCGGCCAGCCCACCACGATCGGTCGGAGCTACGTGTTTGGCGTTTGATCGGCCAAAACCGTGTGACTTGAGGGTGGTCCTTGGGTAGGTCGGCGCCGTTAGCTCGCCTACCGTGCGAATCACGTCGGACTTGTGCAAATGATTTGAAAAGTCGGCCGTTCGGAGCGGCCCCGGTAGTGGCTACCGGCGCGCCGGCGTTGGCCGACCGGGGCCGACTGAGGCTAGGCGGCTGCGGCCAGCCCTTCGACGAACTGGCTCTGATAGAGCTCGTCGTAGAAGCCGTGCTTGGCCAGCAGCTCCTCGTGCGTGCCGGTCTCGACGATGTGCCCGCGGTCCATGACCACGATCAACTCAGCGTCACGAATGGTCGACAGGCGATGAGCGATGACGAACGTGGTTCGGCCGCTCATGAGCTTCGACATGGCGCGCTGGATGAGCACCTCTGTGCGCGTGTCGACGGAGCTCGTCGCCTCGTCGAGGATCAGGACCCGCGGATCGGCCAGGAAGGCCCGGGCGATCGTGAGGAGCTGCTTCTCGCCCTGCGACAGGTTCGTCGCGTCGTCGTCGATGACCGTGTCATAGCCGTCGGTCAACGTGCGCACGAAGTGATCGACGTGGGCGCTCTCGGCAGCCGCAACGATCTCTTCGTCGGTGGCCCCTTCCCTGCCGTACGCGATGTTCTCGCGGATTGTGCCGTGGAACAGCCACGTGTCCTGGAGGACCATGCCGAAGTTGCGGCGCAGTTCTTCGCGGGTTACGTCGCGGGTGTCCACACCGTCGACGAAGATCCGGCCGGCGTCGATCTCGTAGAAGCGCATGAGCAGGTTGACCAGCGTCGTCTTGCCGGCGCCGGTGGGGCCGACGATGGCGATCGTGTGACCTGGCTCAGCCTTCAGGCTCAGGCTCTCGATGAGCGGCGTGTCCTCGCGGTACCGGAACGACACGTCGTCGAACACGACTTCGCCTCTGACATCGTCCAGTTCGCGTGGCTGCTGTGGGTCGCCGACAAGCTCTGCCTCGTCGAGCAGCTCGAAGACGCGCTCTGACGAAGCGACCGCCGACTGCAGGATGTTGGCGATGCTGGCGGCCTGGACGATGGGCTGTGTGAACTGGCGTGAGTACTGGATAAATGCGACGACGTCGCCGAGCGACATCTGGCCCGAGGCGACGCGCAGGCCGCCTATGACCGCGATGGCGACATAGTTCAGGTTCGAGATGAGGCTCATCGCAGGCTGGATGATTCCGGAGATGAACTGAGCGCGGTAGGACGCCTGGTAAAGGCGCTCGTTCTCCTCCGCGAAGGTCTGCGCGGCTTCTTCCTGGCGGCCGAATACGGTCACGATGTTGTGTCCGGTGTGCATCTCCTCGACATGGCCGTTGAGTGCACCGGTCGATGCCCACTGGGCGACAAACAGCTTCTGCGAGCGGCGGATGATGAGCACGGTGACGACGAGCGACAGGGGAATGGCGAGGACCGAGATGAGCGCCAGCTGCACGTCGATCGAGATCATCATGATCAGCACGCCGATGACAGTCAGGACCGACGTGATCAGCTGAGTCAGGCTCTGCTGCAGCGATTGGCCAATGTTGTCGATGTCGTTCGTGACCCGACTCAAAAGATCACCGCGCGAGTGGTCGTCGAAGTACTTGAGCGGCAAACGGCCAAGCTTCTGGTCGACCTCTTCGCGCAGCTTGTAGACGGTGCGCTGGGTGACGCCGGCCATGATGTATGCCTGAGCCCAGCCGAACACCGCGCTGACCAGGTACAGGCCGATCAAGCCGACCAGGATGCTGGCCAGAGCGGTGAAGTCGATGCCCGCGCCGGGAACCACGGTCATGCCATGGAGCATGTCCGCGAGCTGCGTCTGGCCACTGGCGCGCAGGAACGCTTCCGCCTGGGCCTGGGTCGTGCCGGCGGGTAGCTGCGCGCTGACGACCCCGTCGAAGATGATGTTCGTGGCGTCGCCCAGGATCTTGGGCCCGACCACGGCGAAGGTGACGCTGCCCACGGCCAGGATCAGGACGACGACGATCCGCAACCTCTCCGGCCGCAACCGGCCGAGAAGGCGTCTGAACGACTTGCCAAAGTCCTTCGACTTCTCAGGCGGCAGGCTGCCCATCATCATCCCGCCCGGACCCATGCCGCCCGGTCGGCCGCGACCGCCAGTTGGCGGTGCGCCCGCGCCTGCGCCGGCCCCTTCCGGCCGGCGCTGCATGCTCTGCCCGCTCATGCCGCCTGTGCCTCAGCTTCCGTGAGCTGCGAGTAGACGATCTCCTGGTATGTCTCGTTCGACTTGAGCAGCTCCGCGTGCGTCCCAACGCCCACGATTCGACCTTCGTCCATGACGATGATCCGGTCGGCGTTGAGGATCGTGCCCACGCGCTGAGCAACGATCACGACGGTCGACTGGACCAGCTCACCCTTGAGCGCCGCGCGCAGCCGTGAGTCAGTTCGGAAGTCCAGCGCGCTGAAGCTGTCGTCGAAGATGTACAGCGGGGCGCGCTTGACCAGCGCGCGCGCGATCGCCAGCCGCTGGCGCTGACCGCCTGAGACGTTGGTGCCGCCTTGTTCGATGGGCGATTCGAGGCCATCAGCAAGCTCGCTCACAAACTCACTGGCCTGAGCCGTTTCCAGCGCGTGGTGGATTTGTTCGTCCGTCGCGTCGGCGTCGCCGTAGCGAACATTGCTGGCGATCGTCCCGCCAAACAGGAATGCTCGCTGCGGGATGACTCCCATCATCTGCCACAGGTCCTCGCGGCGAAGCTCGCGAACATCGACACCATCGACCATGACGGAGCCACCAGTCGCGTCGTAAAAGCGCGGAATGAGATTGATCAGGGTCGACTTGCCGCTACCGGTGCTGCCGATAATCGCGGTCGTCTGGCCCGGCTCTGCGACAAACGAGATGTCGTGCAGAACCGGTTGTTCGGCGCCGGGATAGCCGAACTCGACATGCTTGAACTCGACCCGGGCTGCGGGTCGCACACCCTCCGGCTGCTCGTGACGGCCGTCGCCGGCGTGGCCGTTGCTCGACGAGAGCGTCGGCAGCAGCACTGGCTGCTGCGGGTCGACGATGCTCGGCTGGGTGTCAAGCACTTCTCGAATTCGGCCTGCCGAAACGATCGCCCGCGGCAGGAAGATGATCATGAAGATGGCCGTCAGAACCGAGAACAGGATCTGGATGAGGTAGGCCAGGAAAGCCGTCAGGCCGCCGATCGTCAGGTCGCCACTCTGGACGCGGAATGCGCCGAACCAGACGACCGCGACGGACGACAGGTTGAAGATGAGCAGCATCACCGGGAAGGTCAGGGCGAAGAGCCGGTTGACGCGCAACCCGGTATCGAACAGGTCCCTGCTCGCTTCGTCGAAGCGCTTCTCCTCATGTCGGACGCGGACGAAGGCGCGGATGACGCGCACTCCCGCCAGCGCTTCGCGCATGACCTGGTTGATGCGGTCGACCTTGACCTGCATCGCCCGGAAGAGAGGTAGCGCCCGGCTGGTGATGAAGAAGATGAAGCCGAACATGATCGGCAGGATGATCAATAGGAGCGCGGATAGCGGCCCGTCCTCGCGGTAGGCCAGGATCACGCCGCCGATGCCCATGATCGGTGCGAGCAGGATCACGGTCAGGCCCATGAACACGATCAGCTGGACCTGCTGCACGTCGTTCGTGTTGCGCGTGATCAGCGATGGCGTACCGAACTTGTTCATCTCGACCTGGGAGAAGGTCGACACCTGCTTGAAGACGGCCAGGCGGACATCGCGGCCGAAGCCCATGGCCACCTTGGCGCCGAAATAGACGGCAGTGACGGCGCACACTCCGAGCAGCGCGGTGACGGCCAACATCACGGCACCGACCTCGATGATGTAGGTCGTGTCGCCCTTGGCCACGCCGTTGTTGATGATGTCAGCGTTGAGGGCCGGCAGGTACAGCGTCGTCAGGGCCTGAGCAACCAACAGGATCATGACGATGAAGATCTGCTTGCGATAGGGCGCCAGGTACTGGCGCAGCAGCTTGATCATGCCTGCTCGCTCTCCTGGTGAACGTCCTTGATCCACTTGTCACGGGCTTCGCGCACAGCGCGCAATCCGTTGAGCAACGCGTGCAGGTCTTTGTCGCCCACGTAGGACAACATCCGCGTCATATGCGCCTGGCGCTCGGCTTGCATTGCCGTGAAGACCTGCTCGCCCTTGTCGCTGACGAAGACCTCGACCACGCGGCGGTCCTCATCACTGCGTTTGCGCTCGATGACGCCCTTCTTCTCCATGCGGTCGACGATGCCCGTCGCGCTGGCAACCGACACATCGAGCATCTCAGCCAGGCGCGACATGGTCAGCGGCCCGTTGAAGCGCAGAAGCATCAGCAGGTTGAGGTGGACGATGCTCAGGCTGCCCTCGTGAAAGCGCTTGAGGGCGCCCTGGAAGTCGCGAAAGGAGATCTGATTGAGCTCGGCGAGCACCGCGGCCATGGTCTCGTCACGCGACGCGTCGCTACTCAACGGTGGGTTGACGTTCAATGTCACGCCAGAAGTATATGGCACATGAACTATCTGTCAAACGCGCCGCCGCCGCGACAGCCGTTCCGCGGGGGAATGTCAGTGTGGCTGACGTAAACCCCTCAATCTCGCCTTAAGGGCCGCTCGCCTCCAAGATCCACGCTCGTGCCCGCCTCGAGATCCATCGCTGCGCGGCTCTTGTCCCGGATTTGCTCTCGTTATGTCAGCGTGACTGACATCTTCGCCCTCAGGACGGAGGCGGCCGATCCGGGCTGATCCAGCCGGGGTCCAGGACAAGGTGCAGTACCGTGGCCCGATCGGCGGCGAGGGCGGCGCGCAGGGCGGGCTCGAACTCCTGATTGCTGCTGACGTGGACGCCGTGCGCGCCACACGCGCGCGCAATTGCCGCGAAATCGATCGGACCCAAGCCGGTCGCAACCTCGGGGCGCTGCTCGTTGGCCTGGTGCATCGCGATCGTGCCGTACTTCTCGTTGTCGAAGACGATCACAACCGGCTTTGCGCCGGTCCGAACGGCTGTCTCAAGCTCATTCATGGTCATGGCCAGGCCGCCGTCGCCGCACAGGGCCACGACCTGACGTTCGGGCTGGGCCAGCGCGGCGGCGACGGCGGCGGGCAGGCCGTAGCCCATCGCCCCCGACGTTGGGCCGAGCAGGATCTGGCCGCGACCGAACTTGAAGTAGCGCGCCGGCCACAGCCCAAAGTTGCCCGCGTCGGTCGTCAGGATCGCGTCGCTGTCCAGCGTCGACTGCAGCACTGATACGACGTAAGCCGGATCCACGCCCGCGCCGTTCCACTCGCGCGTGGGAATGGTCGTTGCCGCGAGATACGCGGCGCGATCATCCGCGACCGAGGCGCGCGTTCGCGGCACATCGCCCGCGACCCCAAGCGCAAGCTCCAGGAAGGACCGAGCATCGGCGACCAGCGGATAGTCGGGCGCGCGCAAACCGGCGTGGGCAGTGCGCGGCTCCAGATCGACGTGCGCCCAGCGCGTGGTCGGTGCCGGGATGGCGTAGTCGAAGCTGGCCACTTCGTTCAGGCGACAGCCGATGACCAGCAGCGCATCTGCCGCGGCAAGGCGTTCGCGCACGACCGCCGGCGCGCCATACCCGGTCACGCCCAGGTAGTTGGGGTGGTCGTTGGGAAAGACGCCCGGACGGCGCCAGGCGGCGCATACGGGCACGGCCATGCGCTCGCTGAACTCAACCAGGGCGTCAGTCGCACCGGACGCCGCAACGCCATAACCGGCCACGATCGCGGGACGCTGGGCACCTTCGAGCAGCTCGAGGATCGCGCGCACGTCCTCAACGCGTGGTGGCGCCGGCGCCACCAGATCGAAGGCAAAGGAGGCCGGCTCAACGTCAGAGTCAAGGGTGTCCTCAGGCAGGGCGAAGAGCACCGGGCCGCGCCGGCCGTTGAGCATCGCGCCCAAGCCCTCCCCCATCAATCGGGCAGCGTCGGCCGGGTCGTGGAGCTGGCCGGCCCACTTGGCGAGGCGGCCAAAGGACTCGACCAGATCTGCTTCCTGGAACGCCTCGCGCCCCAGATGGTCGCGCTGGACCTGTCCCAACAGCGCCACCATGGGCGTCGAGTTCTGGCGCGCGGTATGAATGCCGATGCTCATGTTCGACGCGCCAACCGCGCGCGTCCCCAACACAGCGCTCGGCGCACCGGTCAGCTGGCCGATCGCCTCAGCCATGAACGACGCGCCGCCCTCGTGACGGGTGGCGATGACCTGGATGCCGGCCGCGGGTAGCGCGTCGAGCAAGCCCAGGAAGGACTCGCCCGGGACCGTGAACGCCCAACGCACACCGGCCGCGGCGAGGGCGTCGGCGATCAGGCGACCGACGATCATCCAGGTCTGGGAATGGCGGCCAGCAGCATCCCGACAACGACGACCACGACCAGGACGATCAGGATGCGCCTTACGCGCGGGTCATCCGTGTTCATTCCTGGCTAGCGATAGTTTTCGAACTGAAGCGGCACGGGATAGGACTCCGACTCCTCGCGCAGCCGGGTGATCACCTTCTGGAGATCATCCTTGCTCTTGCTGCTGACGCGGATCGCGTCGCCCTGGATCTGCGACTTGACCTTGGGATAGTCGTCGCGGATGAGCTTGCTGATCTTCTTGGCCAGATCGTCAGGCAAGCCGCGCTTGAGGCCGATCTTCTGGCGCACGGTGTTGCCGCCGGCTTCCTCGATATCGCCCCAGTCGAAGATCTTGAGCGACAGGCCGCGCCTGATCGCCTTTGACTCGACCAGGTCGCGCATCGACTTGGCGCGCGACTCGTTGTCGGCGTGGAAGGTGATCTCTTCCTTGCCCAGCTCGATGTCCGCCTTGGAACCCTTGAAGTCGAAGCGCGTGGCGATCTCGCGGCGCGCCTGGTCAAGCGCGTTGACCAGCTCCTGGCGGTCAAAGTCGCTGACCACGTCAAACGAAACTTCCCCGGCCACTACTCACCCACCTCCGGCTTGAACGTCGAATCGTGGCCCACCACGCGCTCGACCGGCCACTGGCGCATGCGCCAGACCTTGCCCGCGTCGTTAACCTCGGCGGTCAGGAAGCCGTACGCGCGGACCCGCTCTCCACCGGCGTCGCGACGCGTGTACGCCGCGTGCCAGCTGGCCAGCACGGTCGAGCCACTGACCCACACGTGCTCAGCGTCGAACTCGACATTGGCCTGGTTGGCCGCGACAGCGTTCCACAGCTCGCGGATGGCGTTGGCGCCTTTGAGCGGCTCTGTGAACGGGGCCTGGCGGTACTCCGCGTCGTCGTCGAACAGGTCGACGATCGTGTCGGGGTTGCGTCCTTCCCAGCCGCGTTTCCATTTGGCGAGCAGATCCTGCCCGTCGCCGGGCGTCAGTTGAGCCATGCCTGAAGTCTAGGCGTTGGACGGCGTCCGGCCGAGCAGCAGCTCGACCAGCCGCGCAGCAATGACGTACGAGCGGCCACCGCCCATGACCAGCACGACGTCGCCATGTTGAGCGTGAGCGGCAAGGTAGTCGGCCGTGTCCTCGACAGACCCCGGAGCGACAGCGGCACTCGCGACGCCGCGCACGCGCGGTGACCGCATCGGCGAGCGCCTGCGCGGAGGTGATCGTCGTGTCCGGATCTCGTCCTGCCCAGATATCGGCGATGGCAACGTGATCGGCCGTGGCCAGCGTGTCGGCGAAACGGTCGAGCATGAGCGCCGTGCGGTGGTACGTCAGCGGCTCGTACACGGCCCACACGGGGCGGCCCGGGTATTGGCCACGGACTGCTTCGAGCGTCCTGGCGATAGCGGTTGGGTGGTGGCCGTAATCATCGAGCACGACGATGCCGGCGATCTCGCCTTTGAGCTCCAGCCGGCGCCCAACTCCCCGAAATCCGGACAGGCTCTCGCGGACCACCAATTCATCTATCCCGAGCACGCGCGCCGCCGCCACCACGGCCATCGCATTGGCGGCGTTGGCTGGTCCAGGCAAGCCGATCTGGTAGCTCGCGGGCTCATCGTCCGCCTCGACGATGGTGCCGGTCCAATCCGGTCGCAGCCGCTCGACGATCGTGGCCACGCCACGGTCGCGCGTGTTGGCCACGAGCGTGGCGTTCGCGGGCGCGTTGCGGACCCATGCCTCGAACGATTGCAGCACGGCCTCTTCGTCCGCGAATACGTCCGGGTGATCCCACTCTGCGTTGAGGAGCAGCGCCACTGACGGCCGGTACGGGTCGAAGTTGCCCGCGTACTCGTCCGCCTCGACCACGAACTCGGGCCCCTGACCCCAGCGCGCCGTGCTGGGTGGGCCGCCGATGAGATCCGCGTCGAGCAGCGCGCCGACGAACGCGGATGGGTCGCGCCCGGCGCGCACGAGCAGGTCGATCAGCCAGCCCGTCGTCGTCGACTTGCCGTGCGTGCCGGCGACGGCGACGAGCCGCTGGCGGGTGGTCGCGGCGGCATCTGCGATGAGCTGCTGCCAGGGCTCCGTGGCAATGTCCAGCTCGTGCGCCGCGACAAGCTCGGGATGGTCCGGGTTGATCGCGGTCAGGGCCTTCGTTACTGCCAGGCGTTCAGGCCGATCGTTCACGTGGCCGTCGCACAGAACGTGCTCCGCGGCGTGCTCCCAGACGAGCGGGATACCGGCCACGGAAAGTGCGTTGGTGTAAGGCGATTGGCCGCCCGGGTCGCAGCCGCTGACCTGGGCGCCGGCGCGGTGTGCCAACAGAACTGCCGCCGACGCGCCGGCGCCCGCGGCGCCAAGAACATGGATCCGCTCACCGCGTTGGATCGCACGCGCCTCGCGCGCGGGGGCGAGCCCCTTCCCGATCTCAGTCGCGAGGCGCGTCAAGTCGATCCGCCAGGAGCGTCAGCGCCGCTTCCGCGCTGCGCAGCTTGTTGCCGTGCCGATCATCGGCCCATACGAAGCGGCGCACCTCGTCGCCTTCCGCGTCCGCCACACCAACGTAGGTGAGTCCTACGGGCTTCGCGTCAGAACCGCCGCCGGGTCCGGCGACGCCGGTGACGGCGATGGCGACATCCGCCCCATATCGCCGGCGCGCACCTTCAGCCATGGCGATGCACGTCTGAGCCGATACGGCGCCGTGATGCTCGAGGGTGTCGCGGTCAACGCCCAGCTCGTGCTCCTTGAGCGCATTGCTGTAGCTGACCAGGCCGCCGAGGAAGTAGTCGCTCGATCCAGCGATCTCTGTCAGCGAGTAGGCGATCAGCCCGCCGGTGCACGACTCGGCCGTGGCCAGCGTCAAACCCCTGTCAAGCATCGTGACCTGAATTGTGCTCGCCAGCGCCACGAGCGATGCGAGCTCGTCGACCGGCTCGACGTTCGCCATCTCAGCAGGGCGACGACGCCGGCTGCGGGGTCTGGCCGGGCTTGACGATCCAGCTGCCGTTCTGGCCTTTGGTGCCCAGCAGACCGAGCGGCGTCGAGTCGAGCGTGAGGGAGATTGCGCCGGCATTGTTGGTCCGCACGCAGAACTCGTTGGCGGCCGTGGCGGTGAAGTGGTCCTGGTCGTTGACGGCGACGCCATCGAGCCCGGGCACGGTCACGCCGTCGGCAGTCACTTTGAGCGTCACGCGGTTGCCCGCAACAAGGACCATGAGGCTGTGGACCGTCACGGGCGGTGCCTGGACGAGGATCTCCACGTCCTGCGCCACTGGCGCGAGGCCGGTTGCATACGAGGTCACGGTCACGCGCCAATGCCCTATCGGGAAGGTCAGCGACTGCGAGAACGCGCCAGATGCGACGGTGATGTCGGCTGTGGGTCCAGCAGGCGGGGCCGAGCTGGCGACGGGTGTCGGACTTGGCGCCGGCGACGCCTGGGGCAAGCCGCTGGGTGGGGCCGTTGCTGGTGGCGCGGAGACATACGTTGTTCCGATCGTGATGCGCGTCCCGGTCGTTGTGCCGCTGACCGTCACGTTCGGGTTGGTCGTGGCGAAGCCGTTACTGGGGCTGTTCAGGGTCATCGTGATCGGCGGTGGTGGCGCGACCGTTGACGATGCACCCGGCGATGCGCTCGGCAGCGGCACGACGATCGTCAGCTGCAGCGGCGTCGAATCACGCTGCGTGACGGTGTCCGTGGCCACGACCGTGAAGTTGTTGCGACCGCGCACGAGCGGCACACGCTGACTCCAGTTGCCCTGCTCGTTGGCCTTGGTCGTGTAGACCTGTCCGTCGGGTCCGGTGATCGCGATGTTGGCGCCACGGCCGGCCGTGCCCTGGAGCGTGACCTCGTTCGCGTCGATGGTCGAAATCACGTTCGTTGGATAGGTCAGCGTGACCTCCGTGACGTCAACGAAACGCAGGAACTGGATGCCCAGGTAGCCGATGAAGAGGGCGATCACGAGCACCACCAGGCCGGCGACGATGATTGCCGGCGAGATCGTGAAACGCCGGCCGCCAGGCTCAGCGAGCGGCATTGGCGGGGGCGCTACGGCCACGCGCGTCGCCGTGCGTTGCTGCTCCATCTCCTCACGCCAGCGGTCGAGGATCTCCTCCGGCTCGAGCCCCAGGTATATGGCGTAGTTGCGCAGAAAGCCCTTTGTGTAGACCGGCGCGGGGAGCTCGTCCCAGTCACTGTCCTCGAGCGCGGCGAGATAGCGCAGGCGGATCTTCGTATCGCGCTCGGCGCGGTAGAGATCGACACCTTTACGCTCTCGAGCAGCCTGGAGCGTCTCGCCGACGAGAGGTACGGGGGTCGCATCGATTGGCGACCGGTCACGACCCAGCCGCTTTCCGAGACGCAGTTGATGGCGGGCGGTCATCTGTGTAGGGCTGTCCTCGTTGTCCTGGCACCGGTGACGCCATTCACTGACGCGCTGAACCGAGTCTAAAGGTTCAGCCCGATCCCGCCCCTAATCGATGGTCTCTGCGTCGCTGGGACCGCGCAGCCAGTTATCCGGGCCGTAGATCTGACGCGGCACGGCCGGATTGCGTGGATCGGCCGGGCCGATGATGCCGTGGTTCTCCAGATCGTCCATCAGCCGTGTCGCCCGGTTGAAGCCAACCTTGAGCTTGGTCTGGAGCATCGACGTGCTCGCCCGGCCTGTTTCCGTCACCAGTTGCGCCGCCTGGGGCAACATCTGATCGCTGTCCGGACCCATCAGGAAGGCGAAGCGCCCGCCGCTGTCGGCGCCTTCGTCGTCGGCGGCGCCCTGGAGCAGGTCGCGGTTGTAGCTCGGCTCTGCCTGGTCGCGCCAGAACTCGGTCACGGCATGCACTTCAGCATCGCTGACGAAGACGCCCTGCAGGCGCACCGGCCGGGGCAGGTCGGCGGGCTGGTAGAGCATGTCGCCACGGCCGATCAGATCCTCCGCGCCGTTCGCATCAAGCACGGTGCGCGAGTCAACATTCGACGCCATCGCGAAGGCAATGCGCGACGGCACGTTGGCCTTGATCAGGCCGGTCACGACATTGACGCTCGGTCGCTGCGTGGCGAGGACGAGGTGGATGCCCACCGCGCGTGCCTTCTGGGCGATCTTGACGATCGGATCCTCAACCTTGCGTCCTTCGCGCAGGATCAGGTCGGCGAGCTCGTCGATGACCACGACCATGTACGGGATGGGCTTGCCCTGCCGGCGCGGGCTGGCGTTGTAGGCGGTGATGTTGCGCTCCATTGCGTTGGCGAGCAGCTCGTAGCGCTCCTCCATGACGTGCACGAGGTTCGTGAGCACGGCGCGCGCTTCATACGACTCGACGATCACCGGTGTCTCGAGGTGGGGCAGATCGCGATATGCGGCGAGCTCGACGCGCTTGAGATCGACCAGCACGAGGCGCACTTCGTCGGGCGTGGCGCGCATCAGGATGCTCGTGATCAACGCGTTGACGCACACGCTCTTGCCTGATCCGGTGGCACCGGCGATGAGCAGGTGCGGCATCCTGGCCAGGTCCACGGCGTAGGCCTTGCCCGATACGTCGCGACCCAGCGCGAACGTCAGCTTGCTGGCCGCATCGCTCAGGACGGCGTCCTCAAGCAGCTGCTTGAATGCCACGACCTCGCTCGAGTGGTTGGGGATCTCGATGCCGACTACGTCACGGCCGGGAATCGGCGCCTCGATGCGGATCGATCGTGCGGCGAGGGCCATGGCCAGGTCGTCGGCCAGGCCCTCAATGCGCGACAGCTTCACGCGCGCATCCGGCTTGACCTCGTACTGGGTCACGACCGGGCCTGTGTTGGTGGCCGTCACGCTGGCCGGGATCTGGAAGCTGGCCAGCTTCTCTTCGATGATGCGGATGTTGCGCGCGTGGTCCAGGTTCTGGCCGCGCGCGACGGTGACCTCCGGGTCGAGCATGTGATACGTGGGCAGGCGCCAGATGCGCTCGGGTTCGAGCGCGGTGTCGTCCGTATCCGTCGCGCTGGGCGCCTCGGCGACGGCCGTGGCAGTGGCAGCGGCCGCGGTTGCACCGGCCGCGGCGCGGCTCGCGCTCCAGATCGTCTGGCTCAACGGGGCTGACATGGATTCGGGCACTGGCAGATCCGGCGCCTCTGGCGTGACCTTGACCGCCCGCTCACGCCGCGCGCGACCGGCAGGCTCGATCGGCGACTCCGGCTCGACGGCGATCGCGCCATCCGTACGCCGCGCACCCGCGCTTGCCACCGCTCCGGCCAGCATCCGGCCACCGGCCGTGGCCGGACTGAGCAGCGTGCGCAGTGACGTGTTGAACATCAGCAGCAGACCCGCGACGAGCAGCCCGAGCAGGACGACGAAGGCGCCGATCGACGAGACCAGGGCGGTCAACATGCTCGACAGGGCCTGGCCGAGCAGCCCTCCCCCGCCTCGAAGCGATGCATCGGAGGCGCCGTGGCCCCAAACCAGGTGGATCATGCCCAGGCCGGCAACGAATACGAGCAGCCCGCCGATGATCGTCAGCATCGAGCCATAGCCCTTGGCCGGCGGGCGTTCGATGACGATGCCCGCGACGATGAGCAGGACGGCCAGCAGCCAGGCGCCCTGGCCGAAGGCGGGACGCAGGATGTCGTCGACGTAGCGGTTGAGCAGGCCGGCCTGCGGGAAGAGCAGCGCGATGACCGTCACTGCCCCGACGACGAGGAACGCGAGCCCGATCAGCGAACGGGCGACGTGCGGCGGCAGGCTGAAGCTGCGCGCGACCGTCTGGGCGGTCGTCGGCTTCTTTGCCCGCGAACGCGTCGTCGGACTCGGTGTCTTGCGCGTCGTGCGCGTGGTTCGTGTCGCCATCGTGGAGGCCTAGACCTCGACCACCACGGGGAAGACCATCGGGCGACGCTTGGTGCGGTCGTACAGGTACTGCGACAGGCTGTCCTTGATCTGCGCCTTGAGCAGCGTGATCTCGCTCGTGTGGTCGCCCGGGTTGGCAATCGCGGAAGCGACGCGATCGGCGGCGCCGGCGATGACCGGATCGTCCGGTCCGCCGACGAAGCCACGCGTCACGATCTCAGGGCGCCCGATCAGGTTGCCGGTCTGCTTGTCGACCGTGACCACCACGAGGAACATGCCGTCGGCCGCCAGGGCGCGCCGGTCGCGCAGGACCACGTCGCCCACCTCGCCGACCGACAACCCATCGACGAACACGTAGCCAGCCTCGACGGGCGTGCCCCGGCGCGCAGTGCCATCGGCGGAGAAATCGATCGGTTGGCCGTTCTCGATGATGTAGATGTTGTCCGGGGCGACGCCCAGGTCCGCGGCCAGGCGGCCGTGCTGGACGAGCATGCGGAACTCGCCGTGCATCGGGATGAAGTGTTTTGGCCGGGTCAGGTTGAGCATCAGCTTGAGCTCCTCCTGGCTGGCGTGGCCGGAGACGTGGGCGCGCTTGATGTCGTGGTAGAAGACGTTGGCGCCAACCTTGAACAGGTTGTCGATCGTGCGCCCCACGACCTCTTCGTTGCCCGGGATGGGACTGGCACTGACGATGACCGTGTCACCGGGCTGGATCTCCACCCAGCGGTGATCGCGGTTGGCCATGCGCGCGAGGCCGGCCATCGGCTCGCCCTGGGCACCGGTGGTCGCGATGACCAGCTTGTTATCGGGGACTTCCTTGATCTTGTCCTTGGGCACGAGCTGCTCGGGCGGGAACTTCAGGTAGCCCAGATCGCTTGCGATGCGCACGTTCTGCTCCATCGAGCGACCGATGACGGTCACTTTGCGGTCGAACGTCGCGGCTGCGTCGAAGACCTGCTGAACGCGGGCGATATTGCTGGCGAAGGTGGCCACGATGACGCGCCCCTGGAGGCCTTCCATGATGTCGCGGAAGACCTCGCCAACGATCCGCTCCGACGGCGTGTAGCCCGGGCTCTCGGCGCGCGTCGAGTCGGACAGGAGGCACAGCACACCCTCGCTGCCGAACTGCGCCAGCGCGTGGATGTCAGACAGCTTGCCGTCGACCGGCGTGTGGTCGAACTTGAAATCGCCCGTGTGCACGACCAGGCCCACAGGCGTGCGCAGGGCGATGCCCATCGCGTCCGGAATGGAATGTCCGATCCGGAACGCGGTCGCCGAGAACGCCCCCAGCTCCACGGTCTGGCCCGCGTCGAAGGCCATGAGCGGATTGTTGGTGAGCTTGTGCTCCTTGATCTTGATGCCCAGCAGGCCACGCGCGAGCGTCGAGGCGTAGATCGGCACGCCGGGGAAATACGGCAGCACGAAGGGCAGGCCACCAACGTGGTCCTCATGAGCGTGCGTGATCAGGAACGCCTTGACCATGTGCTGGCGATCGCGCAGGTACTTGACGTCCGGGACGACGAAGTCGACGCCGAACATCTCCTCCTCGGGGAACATCAGCCCGCAGTCGATGACGACGATCTCGTCGCCGTACTCGAACACGTACATGTTCTTGCCGATCTCGCCAACGCCGCCGAGCGGCATGATGCGCAGCGTGTCGGCCATCAGAAGAGCGACATCTGGTTTTCGTCGATGGCCACAGGCTCCGTCAGCATCTCGTCGTCGCCTGCGCCATAAGGATCACGTGCGACCGCGACGGCAATCAGCTCGGGCTCGATGTCCAATGCGATTGGCTCATCGAGCAGTGGCTCGTCAGTCAGCGGCTCTGGCTTCGGCGTTGGGTCGAGCATGAGCTCCGCCACGGAGATGACTTCGACCGCATCTTCGGCCGGAACCTGTGCATCCGACGAGGCGCGGTGTTTGCGCTGCTCGATCAGGGCGTCAGGCAGATTGCACATGTCTTCGAGCATCGTTTGCTTGAGGCTGCCCTGGCGCAGGGCCGCGGCCGGGTGGTACATGGCGTAGGTCACGGCGTCGCGAGCGCCGGTCTGTGGGTCAGCCGGCCGCACCGTGCCGTGCGTGCCACTGATGCGCGCGCCGGGATTGAAATAACCGAGCGAGTGGCGCCCGAGCGTGACCACGACGGCAGGATCAAGGGCCTCCAGCTGGCGCTTCAGGTACGGCGTGCATGCCGCGATCTCGTTTGGTTCCGGATCTCGATTGCCCGGCGGACGGCATTTGACGACGTTGGTGATGAACACTTCCTGGCGCTTCCATCCGATCTGACGCAGCAGGTCATTGAGCAAGGTGCCGGCGGCACCGACGAACGGGCGTCCCTGCTGGTCCTCGTTGTAGCCCGGGCCTTCGCCGACGAAGACGACCTCCGTCTCAGTGTGGCCCTCACCCGGCACTGCCAGCGTGCGCCCCTCGTGGAGCGGGCAGCGCGTGCACGCGGCGACCTCCGCGGCGATCTGCTCGAGCGCGTGGCGACGCTCTTCCGGCGTCACGCTTGCAGCTGAGTCCATTCGTGCCCTGCTCCACCCTCATTGGACATGGTCGTATCGGCTGTTGATGTTTCGTAGGGCACGCCTGCCGATGATACCGTGCTGCGCGGCGTTGGAAGGCGTGACTGAACGTGCGAACTCTCAATCTGGGCATCCTGGCGCATGTAGACGCCGGTAAGACGACTCTGACCGAGCGGCTGCTGTACGCCGCCGGAGCGATCAACAGGGTCGGCAGCGTCGACCAGGGCACGACGCAGACCGACTATCTGGCACTCGAGCGCGAGCGCGGCATCACCATCCGCTCGGCCGTGGCGAGCTTCGCAGATCGACGGCCTCGCGGTCAACCTGATCGACACGCCCGGCCACCCGGACTTCATCGCCGAGGTCGAACGCGCCTTGAGCGTGCTGGACGCGGCCGTACTGGTGGTCTCGGCCGTCGAGGGAGTGCAGCCGCAGACGCCGCTGCTGATGCGCGCGCTGCAACGCGTGCGCGTGCCCACGCTGCTGTTCATCAACAAGATCGATCGAGCCGGCGCGGACACGACGCGCGTTCTGGACCAGCTGCGCAATCGATTGGGGCTTGCTCCCTTGTCGCTGGGCAGTGCCATGAACGAGGGCGCCCGCGAGGCAACCTATCTATCCGGCAACCACGACGCGTGGCTGTCAGATGCCGCCACCGTCCTGGCCGAGCACGACGACGAGCTACTGACGCAGGTGGTCAACGGCACGATCCCGCTGCGCGCGGCAGTGTTGGCGGCGATCCGCCTCCAGACCGCCAATCTCGAGGTCCAGCCGACGGTGTTCGGCTCGGCGCTGACCGGCACGGGCGTGGACGCAGTCATGGCGGCGATCGGCCAGATCCTGCCCGCCGCGGACGGCGACGACGATGCGCCGGTCAGCGGCCGCGTCTTCAAGATCGAGCGCACTCCCGACGGCGCCCGAACCGCCCTGGTGCGCCTCTTCGCAGGACGTCTGACAGTGCGTGACCACGTCACCTACGGTCAGGGCATCGAGGGACGCATCACCCAGATGACCGTCTATCAGCCGGGCGGTGCGCGCGCCGCGCAAACGGTCGGGCCGGGCCAGATCGCTGCGCTCTTCGGCCTCGCGGAAGTTCGGGTCGGCGATTTCATCGGCGCGCCACCGGCCCAGATCGCGGATCGGCAGTTTCCTCCGCCCACGCTCGAGGCTGTCGTTGCTCCGCTCGAAAGCGCCGATAAGGCGCGCATGCGCAACGCGCTGTCGGCGCTGGCCGAACAGGATCCGCTGATCAACCTGCGCCAGGACGATGAGCGCGAGGAGATCTCAGTCTCGCTCTACGGCGACGTGCAGCGCGAGGTGATCGAGGCCACGCTCGAGCGCGATTACGGCATCCGTGCGGCGTTCCGTAACACGACGGTCATCTGCATCGAGCGCCCGGCGTCGATCGGCTCCGAGGAACAGGTCATCAGCGCGCCGACGCACTCCAACATTTCCGGCCGCTCCTCGCCCGACAGCACGAATCCGTACCGGGCCACGCTCGGCGTACGCGTCGAGCCGGGCGCCGCCGGCTCCGGCGTCCAGGTCAGGTTTGATGTCGATGTGCAGCTTGTGCCCCTGTACATCTACAAGACGGTCGGCGCCTTCCGCGTTGCCATGACCGAATACGTGCACGACTTCCTGCGCTCCGGCCTGCACGGCTGGGAGGTGACCGACTGCATGGTGACTGTGTGGGATTCGGGCTACTCGCGCACAGGCTCCACGGCGCGCGACTTCCGGCTGCTCACCGGCATGGTGCTGCGGACGGCACTCGAGCGCGCCGGCACGGTCGTGTGTGAGCCACTGACCCGCGTGAGCCTCGAGGTACCGAGCAACTCTGCTTCTGGCGTGCTGAAGATGCTGGGCCACCTCACGGCACGCGTCGAGGGCCAGTTCTCGGCCAACGATGTCGCCCGGATCACGGCGCGCCTACCGACTGCAAACCTTGGCGAGGTCAAGCAGCGTCTGCCCGGACTGACGTCTGGTCAGGGGTCGCTGGAGAATGATTTCGCGTCCTTTGAACCCGTTCTTGGGCCGCCACCGGAGAGGCGGCGGCGCAATTAGGCCGGAACGGTGAACGCGAACTGTGCGCCGCCGCCCGGTCGGTCGGCATAGCTGATCGCGCCGCCATGCGCCCGGATCGCGGCTGCGGCAGTGGCCAGTCCAAGGCCGCTATGACCCTCGCCGGAGCGCGCCGCGAAAGGCAGAAAGAGACTCGATCGCAGATTCGCCGGAACGCCCGGTCCGCGGTCGAGGACCTCGATCTTGAGCGTGCGCTTGCCCGTGCCGGACGCTTGGGTGTCCTCGACCTGGGCATGAATCTCGACCGTGCCACCGCTCGGCGAATGGCGAATGGCGTTTGCCAGAAGGTTGCGGATCGCCTGCTCGATGCGTGATCTATCGACCGCCACCTGTGCGGCGGGAGCTTCAACATCCACCGTCACGTTCTGGGCACGCGCCACTGCAGACTGATCCGCGGCGCATTCCTCGACGAGCTGGTCGACGGAAACGGACTGGCGTACGACGTCGCGGCCACCCGGTTCACTCTCCGCGAGCGCGAGAAGGTCGTTGGCGAGGTTGCCCAGCCGAACCGCGTCGGCGTGCGCGCGGTCAACTGCTTCGTGCAGCTCCGCCTTTGATGACGGCACGCGCAGCGCGAGCTCCAGCTCAGTGCGCAGCGCGGCGATGGGAGTGCGCAGGTCGTGTGACGCGGCCGCGACGAATGCGCGTTGACGATGAACGCCGTCGTCGATGCGCGCGAGCATCGAGTTGATCGCGCCCGCCAGCCGGCCGACCTCGTCGTTGTGCCTGGGTGTGTCCACGCGCCGGCCAAGCTCGCCGACGCCGATCGACGAAAGCTGACGGGCGAGCGTCTTGGTCGGCGTCAGCGCGCGTCCGGCCAGCCACCAGCCAACGATCAGTGCGATCACGATCGAGCCCGTGGCGACGACGATCATCAGCCGCGCCAGGCCGTCGACGGCGCGTTCGACCTCCGCCAGCGTCTGACCGGCGACGATCAGCGAGCCGTCGCTCGCGGGCGCGGCGAAGAGCGCGTAGCGATGTCCCGCAACGGTCGTCTCTGACGCGCCGAGGGGCGGCACCGCAGGTAGATCGGGGGCGTTCGGGGTATCGCGCTGAAGCTCGGCGGCGGAGTCGTAGACGATCGTGAACACGCCCGGTCGTCCGGGATCACGAACGTCGAGCGAAACATCCGAGTCTTTGTCGAAGCCGGCGCGGACGTCCGTGACCTGGACCTGGAGCGCGTCGTCGAGCGAGGCGCGCAGTGAGTTGCCCAGGGTGAGCCAGACGATGATCCCGGCGACGATGAGCACCAGGGCAAGCACACCTCCGTACCACAGGGTGAGCCGGAGGCGGATGCTCATGCTGGTGCGCTGGCGGGAGCGCGAAGCGCGTAGCCAACGCCGCGGACCGTGTCGATGCGCGGCAAGCTCGGGCCCTCGCCGATCTTCTGACGCAGGTAGCGCACGTAGACATCAATCACGTTGGACGTGCCGTCGTAGGCCCAATCCCAGACGTGATCCAGGATGTCGCTGCGCGAAAGCACGCGATCTGTGTGACGCATGAACAGCTCGAGCAGCGCGAACTCCTTGGGCGACAGAGCGACCGGTATGCCGTCGGAGATAACCGAGTGCGTCGCCGGATCGAGTGACAGGTTGCCCACCTTGAGCACGGCCGGGCGCTCCGGCCGGCCGCGCCTGACGAGTGCCCGAACGCGCGCGGCCAGCTCGGCAAATGAGTGGGGCTTGACCAGGTAGTCGTCCGCTCCGGCATCAAGGCCACGCACGCGATCATTGACTGAATCGCGCGCGGTGAGCATCAGCACGGGCGTCCAGTTGCCCTGCTGGCGCAGCTCCTGGCAGAGCGAGAAGCCGTCACCGTCGGGCAGCATGACGTCGAAGATGAGGACGTCGTACGGGTTCTCCGTCGCCAGCCAGCGGGCTTCCTCGACCGTGCCCGAAACGTCGACGGCGTAACCCTCGGCGCGAAAGCCTCGAACTAACAGCCCCGCCAGGCGCGTGTCGTCTTCCACCAGCATCAGGCGCATCGGTTGTGACCTCCCGCCGCCGGATATTCGGCCGTCTTCATTAAGCGAAGATGAGTGCCGACTGGCAGGCATGTGGGACTTTTCGAGAACTCCGCTCACGTCAGTCACCAGGGATGCGAAAGGGCCGGCGCGCCCCAGCGCGCCGGCCATGCAGCGGACTGCCCGTCGGCTACTGAGCTGTCGCGGGGATGTTGGCCGCTGAGAGTCGATGACCGTCACTGACAAAGATCGTCACGCCGCCAGGATTGGAGCTGAGTGCGTGGTCGAAGTCGCTCATCTCCGACTTGGTCAGAGTCACCTGGATCTTGTCGGGCGTGATGCGCGTGACATCGCTGCCCTGCTTGAAGGCGATCGTGTTGGCGTCGTTCGGATGCTGGATGTAGCCCGGCTCAACGTCGACCGTCCAGTTCTCTTCGTTGACCATGCCGGTCAGCTGAAGCTGGATCGTTCCGGTGCCGTCGGAGTTGCGGGTCAAATTCGCAGTGCCCGCGATGTCGACCGGGTTTACATCTGCGGTCCACGTCTGGGTCGCGGCGTTCTTGGTGGCCGCGCCGGCGCTGTTGTTCGAGCTCGGTGCCGTGCTTGGCGCAGTGCTCGGCGCAGTGCTCGGCGCAGTGCTTGGAACCGTGCTCGCGCCGGGTGACGCCATGGGTGAGGCGGCCGGAGACGTCGAGGGAAGGGGCGACGCGGCCATCGCCACGGCGGCGCAAACGAGAACGGCCAGCGCCGCGCCGATGATTGCCAATCGATTCATGGTTGAGCTCTCCTGTGCGTGGGTGGCTTGAATGTCGCTCCGCCGGCCGCACCTCCGGCGAAGCTCCGGCCAGATCCTCGCGCTGCGCGAATTAACGTCATGTGAGAGCTGGGCTTAATGCTCCATTAATGGCCGGGGGTCAGGATGCAGGGCATGACTCCGTCAATCCCCAGCAGGGAAAGTGCCACTGGTCGCACGCGCCGACCAGTTCCTGGGCCACGTAGCTCGAATGAAGATGAGCTCGCCGTGGTAGCCGAGGAGCTGGCCGCCGCACGCGATCTGTACTCGACTTGCGATCCGGACAGTCCACCCTGGTCGGTCGAAGCCGAGATGCGCAGGCTTGAGCTGCGCTGGCATGTCCTTGCCGCGAACGAGCCACCGCCGCCTCCCCCGGCGGTGGCTCAACGCGCTCGATGGAGCGCTTCCCGTTCGGTGGCGTGACGTACGCGCAGCCCGAGCCGGGGGTGTGATCGCGGGTCGCAATCACCTCCCGAGGGCGGTAAGAGCGCAGCGGACGGCCTGACCCCACCACCGCGTGCGATCGATCTGCTCGGCTCCGTCACGATGTCTCGATGGCCCGTCGCACACAGCGACGGGCCATTGCTGTGCCTTCAGGTAACCGTTCGAAGTCGATAGTCCGCGTGTCCCTGACGCTCAAGAAGCTGTGAACAGGTAGACCGCTGGCGTCGGATCGCTACGGCCCGGCCGCGCCATTGACCGTGTCCCTATGCTCGTCCGAACCAGAGCAACGTCAGGCACGGGAGAGCGACAAGGCGTGACTATCCAACGATCAGGGGCCGCTTTGCGCAGCCGTGCTGTGGCCAGGGCTGTGTCGGTGGGGCTCGGCGCGGCGATGCTCCTCGCGTTCCAGGTACACGCTGTCGCGGCGGCCGTTCCGACATCGACTGATATCTGTCCAGCGCCACTTCCCGGCGAGAACGTCGTCAGTGGCGCAACCTCAGGTGCCGACGTCCTGACGGGAACGTCGGGTGCCGACCTGATCTGTGGCGGCGATGGCGCGGACACGATCCACGGCATGGGCGGCAATGACCGCCTCTACGGCCAGGAGGGCGACGACCCGATCATCGACGGCGGCCAAGGCAATGACTACATCGATGGCGGCACGGGCAACGACGGCAACGGGGCGGACGCCGCGAACGCCGTAACCGCCGCTACGGGCGGAGCCGGGGGTACTGACGGCAGTAACGGCGGCCCCGCAACTGACGACGGCGTGACGACTCCCAACGGCGCCGATGGCGGCCTGTACGGCGGCCCAGGCAACGACACGATCACCGGCGGGCCGGGGAACGACGGGAATGGTGGCGCGGGTGGCGGCGCTGTGATCGCGGCCATCGGTGGCACCGGTGGCGCAGGCGTCACTGCAGTCGGTGGTAAGGGCGGCGACGCGTCCAGCGTCGGAGCTCAGCCCGGTAACGGTGGCTCGGGCGGCCTGTTCGGCGGTCCCGGCAACGACCACATCTACGGCGACAAGGGCAACGACGGCAACGGCGGAGACGGCGGCGATGTTGTGATGGCGGCCATCGGCGGCGGCGGCGGTGACGGCACCGCCTTCGTTGGCGGCAAGGGCGGTGCGGCGGTCGCGCAGGGCAATGGCGGCAATGGCGGCAGTGGCGGACTGTACGGCGATGGCGGCAACGACGTCATCCGCGCCGGCACCGGCAATGACGGCGGTGGCGGTCAAGGCGGCGCCGTGGTCACATCCGCGATCGGAGGCTACGGCGGCGACGGCGACGCGGTCGGCGGTGGGGCCGGCGGAACGGCCACGGCACAAGCGTCGACCGCAGGCTCGGGTGGCGCGGGCACGCTCGATGGTGGCGCGAACGCCGACAAGGTCATCGGCAGCGTGGGCGCTGATGGGCACGGCGGCGACGGCGGAAACGTCGTCTCATCGACACTCGGCGGCGTGGGTGGCGCCGGCGGCATCCCGGTCGGCGCTGACGGCGGAAACGGCGGCGCTGCCACTTCTGGTGACTACACCGCAGGCAACGGTGGTGGCGGCATCGTCACCGGCGGGCCCGGTTCCGATCGCCGCGTGAGCGGCGATGAAGGCGTCGACGGCACGGCCGGGGTCACCGGCCAAGTTGTCAGCACCACGTCCGGCGGGACGGGCGGCAACGGAGAACCAGGAGGCGGCGCCGGTGGGGGCGGTGGCAACGCGACGTCCAACAACGCAACCCCGGGCGGCGCCGGTAGCGGCGAGGTGACGCCCGACTGATCCGCGCGCGCGGATAAACGGCGAACGTCGTCGCTGATCCAACGAGCGTCAAATAGAAACGGCCCGCCTTGCGGCGGGCCGTTTCCGTTGTCTGGGTTGGGGCCGCGACGGCCTGAGGATCAGGCGGGCGTCTTGGCCAGGTGGCGCTGCATCGCAGCCTTGCGTGACAGGTTGACGCGACCCTGGCGGTCAATCTCGACGACTACGACCATGATCTCATCGCCGACTGCGACGACATCCTCGACCGTTGGCACGTGGTAGTCGGCGAGCTCGCCGATGCGCACGAGGCCTTCCTTGCCGGGCAGGATCTCGACGAAGGCGCCGAAGCCCATGATCCGGGTGACCTTGCCCAGGTACAGACCGCCGACCTCAACCTCGCGGGTGATGCCCTCGATCATCGCGATCGCAGCCTTGGCCTTCTCGCCGTCGATTGCGGCGATCTCGACCGTGCCATCGTCCTCGACGTTGATCTCAGTGCCGGTGTCCTCCTGGATCTTGCGGATCGTGGCACCACCCTTGCCGATGATGTCGCGGATCTTCTCAGGGTTGATCTTGATCGTGATGATGCGTGGCGCGTAAGCGCTCATCTCCTTCTTGGGCTCCGGCACGACCGCGACCATCTTGTCGAGGATGAAGAGGCGCGCAACGCGAGCCTTCTCGAGGCCGTCACGAATGATCGCCTCGCTGATACCGGTGACCTTGATGTCCATCTGCAGGGCGGTGATGCCCTCGGCGGTACCGGTCACCTTGAAGTCCATGTCGCCGAAGGCGTCTTCCTTGCCCAGGATGTCCGTCAGCACCGCGAACTTGCCGTTCTCGCCACTGACCAAGCCCATCGCGGCGCCGGCGACCGGTGCCTTGATCGGCACGCCGGCGTCCATCAGTGCCAGCGTCGAGCCGCACGTTGAGGCCATCGACGTTGAGCCGTTGGACGTGACGCACTCGCTCACGACGCGGATCACGTAGGGAAACTCTTCCTGGGTGGGAAGAACGGGCAGGAGCGCTCGCTCGGCAAGCGCGCCATGTCCGATCTCGCGCCGGCCCGGCCCACGCATCTGCTTGTTCTCACCGGTGCTGTAGGGCGGCATGTTGTAGTGGTGCAGGTAGCGCTTGGACAGCTCCGGGCCGATCGTGTCGATGCGCTGGACGTCCGACGACGGGCCAAGCGTGGCGATTGACAGTGCCTGGGTCTGACCGCGAGTGAACAGGGCCGAGCCGTGTGCGCGGGGCAGTAGGCCCACCTCGACCGAGATAGGTCGAATCGTGTCGAGCTCGCGGCCGTCCATGCGGATGCCCTCGTTGAGCACGAGCTCGCGGACGGTCTTCTTGTGCAGCAGGTAAGCCAGGCCCTTCGAGAAGTGCGCTGTCTTGCGCGCCTTGTCGATCTGAGCAGTGGCATCTTCGAACGAGGTGCCGCTGCGCTGCGAGCGGATCGCGTCCGCGACGGTGTCGTGGTACTGCTTGATCCGGTCGGGCAGGTCGCTGCCCAGGCGAATCAGGAGCTGTGCCGTGGCCTCTGCGTCAGGCAGGGCACGATGGTTGGGCTCGACCTCGAGCTCGAAGAAGCGGGCCAGGTCGCCCAGCTTGAGATCAGTGTCCGGGTAAGCCTCGCGGGCAATGACCAGGGTGTCGAGGTAGCGGCCGGACTCAATCTTGTGGCCGCCACCAAGGGCAGCCTCGAGGAAGCCGATGTCGAAGCCGATGTTGTGGCCGACGAGCAGCGCGTCTCCGGCCCAGTCGATGAACTGCTGAGCGGCCTGCTGCGGCGCCGGCGCGTCCTTGACCTCGACGTCAGTGATGCCGTGCAGCTGACGGCCGACGATCGGAGCGCCGGGGTTGACCAGCGTTGACCAGCGATCCTCGATCTTGCCGTTGTTGACCCTGACCGCGCCGATCTCGACGATCGAGCCCTGCTTGGCGTCGCGGCTGGTGGTCTCGACGTCGAACACGACGAAGGGACGGTTGTTGCCGACCGCATCAACGAGCGCGAGCAGCGAGTCGACGCCGGGCTCGATGTATGGGGTGCGCTTGGGCTTGCCGACCTGCTGGCGGAGCTGCTCCTGCAGATCCAGGATCGGCGCGAGCGAGCGGTGGCCGAACATGATCGCCTCAGCCATGACGGCCTCGGGCACGATCTTGGCACCGGCCTCGACCATCATGATTGCTTCGCGCGTGCCCGAGACGATGAGGTCGATCTCCGACTCGTCGAGCTGGCTGTACAGGGGGTTGAGCACGAACTCGCCGTTGATCCGGCCGACGCGCACGGATGCCACAGGGCCGTTGAACGGGATCTCGCTGATCGTCAGGGCTGCCGATGCGGCGATCGTGCCGATGACGTCCGGATTGTTCTCCTGGTCCGTCGACAGCACTGTCAGAACGATCTGGACGTCGTCCTTGTAACCCTCAGGAAAGAGCGGCCGGATGGGCCGGTCCGTCAGCCGACACGCGAGGATGGCAGCCTCAGATGGGCGCGACTCACGCTTGATGAAACCGCCCGGGATCTTGCCCGCGGCGTACATGCGCTCCTCGAAATCCACCGTCAGCGGAAAGAAGTCCAAGCCGGGACGGGGATCCGACCTGTTGGCCGTGCCCAGGATCATGGTGTCGCCGTAGCGAACCGTGACCGAACCACCGGCGAGATTAGCGAGCTTGCCGGTTTCGATCGTGAGCGTACGACCGCCAAACTCGGTCGAAAGCGTTGTGACTGGCATCAGTCCTCCATTGTGTGGAGGACGGGTGAAATCGGTTAGCGGCGCAGCCCGAGCCGGTTGATGACGGCTCGATATCGTGCGGGATCCTTGCGCATCAGGTACGCAAGTAGACGCCGCCGCGTTCCGACAAGCTTGAGCAGACCTCGGCGCGAATGATGATCCTTGGGAAAAGCAGCGAGATGCTCGTTCAGTCCCCCGATGCGCTCAGTCAATAGAGCGATCTGGACTTCCGGCGATCCCGTGTCTGTTTCCGATCGGGCGTAGTCCGCCACGATTCCTACCTTGGTTTCCCGCGCCAGGGGCACCCGTTCCTCCAACGTTTCCTTCTCAGTTTCGGCTGGAGTCTAACAGGCGTTCGGTTTTGCCGCTGAAGTGCGTTTGCTGGTTACGCGGCACATCGACCGTGTCGTCGGCTGCTAACGTCGGTTGCCTGTGACTCCACTTCATGCTGTTCAAGACGCGCACGAGACGGTCTGGCCGTTGGCCGGCAGCGAGGCGTTCGCACGCGTTTCGCCGGCGTGGCGAACAGACCTGGCGGCACGCTTCACGAGCGACCTGCAGCGCCACGTCAAGGATGCCTGGTATCCAGTATCGGTCGATCGCGAGCTGGGTGGCTTTCGCACTGACCTTGACCGACGCTGGCGGCCGGTGGGTCCTGATGATCGGATGCTCGAGTACCAGGCCCGTCATACGCGTACCGTCGCTCGACTTGGCCGCGCGTTTCCACTTGAGCCGCAGTGGGCCGACTACGCCACGCACGGCGTGCGCTACCTCACCGACGTCATGCGCGACGGTGAAAGTGGCGGATGGTTCTGGCTCGTCGATCGCCACGGCGCGCCCCAGGCGAGCGCCACCAAGCACGCCCACAGCACGGCCTACGTGATCAGCGCGCTGGTCGAGGCCTACCGCCTGACCGGTGACAGCGCGACGCTCGATCTGGCCGTGGAAACCTTCGAGTGGCTGGAGCGCGCGCTCCACGACAACGAACATGGCGGCTACCACGGCTGGGCAACACGCGACGGCCGGCCGATCCTGGACCGCGCACAGGTCCCCGACTGGCCGTACACGACTGATCCGCTCGGCCACCAGATCGGATTGAAGGACATCAACGTTCACTCGGATCTGACTGACAGCCTGCGACTGCTGTGCGCCGAACGGCCGAATGCCGTGCTCCAGGAACGAGCACGCGAGCTGTACGACATCATCGATGTGCACTTCACGGCCGCAGACGACGCCATGCATTACCTGCTGCGGCCCGACCTGACGCCTGTGGACGGTCCGGAACGTCCCGGCTACGCCCTGCAACTGGCCTACCGGCTACCGCAGCTGGCCTCGTACCTGGGCAGATCGACGGAAGAAGCGATCGGGCATGCACGCCGCCGCGTTGATCGTGCACTGGCCAGCGGTTGGATGCACGGCAACAACGGCGTTGTCGATGAGCTCGTCAAGGGTCGCCCGAGCTCACGCAGTTGGTGGGTTCAGACAGAAGCGCTGCAGGCCCTGCTCTTGCTCGAAGTCAATTTCCAGTACTGCCGCATACGGCGACATGGTCGATCGGATGGCCTCGTTCATCGAGCACGAAATGCTGGATGAACGCTACGGCGGGATGTATGAAACGCCAACATCCGAGTGGTCGGCGCTCAACAGGCTCCGTTCAAACGCCATGCTCAAGGCGCATCGCTGGAAGGACGCCTCGCACGAAGCAGACATGTGCCTGATGTCGATCAGGATGCTGCGCGGCCTGCACGCCGAGGCACCGCTTACGTCTTAGCCAGCACCTCGCGCGCGCGGGCGGCGTCGCGGTCCATCTGCTTGATCAGTGCCTGGGCGTTGGCGAAGCGCTTCTCGCCACGCAGGCGGCGCACGAACTCAACGCGCAGGTGCTTGCCGTACAGGTCACCGTTGAAGTCGAAAAGGTGAACCTCGAGGATGCGTGCGCCGCCATCGTCGAACGTGGGTCGCACGCCGAGTGACGCGACCCCCTGCCGGCGCTGGCGCTGTGCGGCCGGGTCCTGCGCGTCCCATGCGACCCGGACCGCGTAGATGCCGTCCCGCGGTAGGGCCACGGGCTCCGTGAAGCTGAGATTGGCCGTTGGATAGCCAAGCTCACGGCCACGTTGATCACCCCTGACCACTGTGCCTGTGACCGCGTAACGCCGGCCGAGCAGCCGCCGGATGTCAGACAGCCGACCTTCGGCAAGCAGGCCGCGCAGCCGCGAGCTCGACACGACTTCGCCGGAGCTGGCCAGACGCGGAACCTCAATGACCCGATAGCCGAACGTGCGCGCGAGCTTGCGGATGGCAGGCAAACCGGCCGATCTATCGCGTCCGAACGCCGATTCGGCGGTCAGGACCAGCCCTCGGAGCTCGCGTCCGGTGCTCACCCGTGCCAGGAAGTCCTCCGCGGGCTGGTCGGCGAACTCCGCGTCGAAGGTTTGCACGACGGCCAGCTCGACGCCCAGGTGATCGAGCAGATCGAGGCGCTCGGCCAGGTCGCACAGCAGCGGCGGCGGGCTGCCGCGTAACACTGCTGCGGGATGTGGATCAAAGGTCAGTACGACCGGCGTCGCATCGAGCTCACGTGCGGCGCGCGTGAGCGTCGCGATCACGCGCGCGTGCCCGCGATGGACGCCGTCGAAAGTGCCGATGGCGAGCACAAAGTGCAAACCGTGGGGCAGCTCATCAATGCCGCGCACGACCTTCATGGAGCGCGCCGCGGTCATTGGCCGAACACCTTTTCCGGCTGAATCACGCCGGCGGCGGCGCGCGCGATTGCCACCAGCCGGCCCGATTCGTCGACGACTCGGACGAGCCCGTCGTCCGCCGCGCGGCGCAGCTGCTGGCCACGCGCGAGATGCATCACCTCTGCCGCATTGAGATGCACCTCGGGAAAGTCAAGCCCGGCGTCCATCGGCAGCAGCAGATCGTGCGCGCGGCCAGTTGTCAGCGCGGCACGGACCTCGTCGAGCGCATGGGCCTGCTCGATCCGGAACGGGCCGCTGGCCGTCCGCGTCAGCGCGCCAAGGTAGGCGCCGCAGCCCAGGCTCTCGCCCAGATCGCGCGCCAGCGCGCGAATGTACGTGCCTGCGGAGCACGCGATCTCGAGCTGCGCGACCGGTCGCAATGGATCCGAGTCGTCCCAGTTGGTCAGCTCAAGTCTGCTGACGGTCACGCGGCGCGCGCGAAGCCCAGGCTTCTCGCCGTGGCGGGCAAGCTCGTACGCCTTGCGTCCGGCAACGCGCACGGCCGAGTAGTCGGGCGGTACCTGTTCGATCTCGCCGGTCAGGACCGGCAGTGCGCTCTCGACGTCAGCGCGCGTTGGCGCGGGTGCGTCGGCGGGAGTCAGCTCGCCCTCCAAATCGTCCGTGGTCGAGCGCGCGCCGAAACAGGCGATGGCGCGGTACTCCTTGCCATCTGTCATGTGGTATTCGACCAGGCGCGTGGCATGGCCGATGAAGACAGGCAGGACACCGGCCGCGAACGGATCGAGCGTCCCGCCGTGGCCGACACGCTTGACGCCGGTCAGCCGACGCACGAGGGCAACGATGTCGTGCGATGTCGGGCCGGGCTCCTTGGCGACGACGAGCACGCCGTCGAACAATTCAGTCACCCTCAGCCAGCATGGCGCGCGCCGCCGCGAGCACCTTGGGCATCGCCTCGTCGATGGGCAGATCGATGCTGGCACCGGCTGCGCGCGCGTGCCCTCCCCCGCCGAAGGCGCCCGTCAGGACAGTCACGTCCGGCCCGCCTTCGCGCGATCGGGCGCTGATCTTGGTCTTGGCGCCCACCTGCCGAAACATGAGCACGATCTGACCGCTCGCGCTCTGGCTGATCAGGTCGCTCAAGCCTTCCGTGTCATCGACGCTGGCACCACTCTGCTTGTAGTCGTCCTCGTACAGCGACGCCCACACGAGCCGGCCGTCGAGGTCCTGCTCCAGGCGCGCCAGCACGAGGCCGAACAGCTTGAGCTGCCCGTTTGTCTTGGTTCGGTAGATGCTCCGCGCCGTGTCCGAGAGTTGCGCGCCGGCGGCCAGCAGCTCGGCACCCACGCGCAACGTCCGTGGCGTGACGTTGGGGTGCTGGAAGCTGGCCGTGTCGTTGACCACACCGGCCATGAGGTTGGCCGCGATGGCCCCGTCCGCCGCATCGAGGCGCAGTCCCAGGGCAGGCATGAGCAGCGCGTCCATCTCACACGTCGCGGCGGCGGACGGGTCAACCCAATCGACCGCGCCGAAGCCGGTGTTCGAGACGTGGTGGTCGATATTGACGATCGGTACTCGGGCAAACAGCTCGGCGTGGCGTCCGAGCACGGAACCGACGCGCGCCAGGTCGCCGCGAATCGCCGATCACGATCAGGTCGTAATCAACGCCCGGCTCAGGGTCGTGGCGAATCCGCTCGATGTGCGGCATGAACCCGTACATCGGCGGGACGGGATCACTGGACACGGGCGTGGCCATGCCGCCCAGCAACTCCACGGCGAGTGCAACCGCCAATGCTGAGCCCAGGGAGTCGCCGTCCGGGTTCTCATGGCCCACAGTCAGAACCCGCCTGGCGTCGCGGATGCGGGCGACGACCTCTGCCGGCACCGCGTGCACGTCTTCAGGCAGCAGCGAGTTGAGCGCCGGCAGCCCGGATACCGTGCTCATTTTGGCTTCCGGGTCCTCTTCACACGCGGCTTGACCGGCTCGACCGCGGAGACGCCTATCGGCGTGGGCAGGGTCTCCTCGATCGCTGGTACCTCGCCTCCGCCGCCCTGCCCAATGTCGTCGAGGATGGCGAGCACGCGCGTGCCGCGCTCGGCCGAATCGTCCTCCTTGATGTGCAACGCCGGGATGCGCTTGAGACGCAGCTTGCCCAGCCGACCACGGACGAACGGCATCGCATGCGACAGGGCGCGGAGCGTCTGCTTGCGCTCCTCCGCGGAGCCGATGATGGACACCCACACGTTGGCGTGGCGCAGGTCCGGGGTGACCTCGACGTCTGTGATCGTCACGAAGCCGATGCGCGGGTCATCGACCTCGCGCCGCAAGATGCCGCTTATCTCTTCGCGCAGCAGCTCATCGACGCGCGCCGTGCGCTGGCTCATCGCAAGCGGAGGCGTGAGGGGCGGCTGGGCCGCGACTCACGCCGTAGCGCGCAGCAGCGCCGAGGCCGCCTGCGGAGGTTGCTCATGTTGCTCAGGCAGAGGCGACGCGAGAGACCGTCTGCTGCGTGAAGCACTCGATGATGTCGCCTTCCTCGATCTCGTTGAACTCATCGAGACCGATGCCGCACTCGTAGCCCGTCGCAACCTCGCGAACGTCGTCGCGGAAGCGGCGCAGCGACTCGATCCGATCGGTCACGAGCAGCTTGCCGCCACGGTAGACGCGCGCGCCGCCGCGGACGATGTGACCCTCCGTCACGTAGCAGCCGCTGATGACCTTGCGCCCCGAGCGGAAGATCTGGCGCACCTCTGCGCGGCCCTCGATGACCTCGATGACATCTGGCTCGAGCAGGCCGCGCAACGCTGCGCCCATCTCGTCGGTCAGCTGGTAGATGATGTCGTACAGCCGAACCTCGACGCCCTCAGCCTCTGCCGTGCGCCGCGCCTGCGGGTCGACCTTGGTGTTGAAGCCGACCACGACCGCGTTTGACGCCGACGCGAGCAGGATGTCCGTGTCAGTGATGTCGCCCGTGCCTTCGTGGAGCATGTTGATCCTGACCTCGTCCGTCTGGACCTGCTCCAGGGCGTGGCGGATGGCGCCCAGCGAGCCTTGCACATCTGCCTTGAGGATGACGCGCAACTCCTTGGTCTGACCGGCCTGGATCTGGCGGTACAGGTCCTCCAGCGTTGCGCGCCCGGTCTGCTCCGGAGTGGCGCCGGCCTTGCGCTGCTCGATCATCGTTCGTGCCGTCTTCTCGTCCGGGACGACGCGCAGGACATCGCCGGCGGCAGGCACTTCAGCCAGGCCCAGGATTACGGCGGGCGAAGATGGGCCGGCCTTGGTGGTGCGCTCGCCGCGGCTGTTCTGGAGCGCGCGAACGCGGCCGTAGGTGTCGCCAACGACGACCACGTCGCCGACCTTGAGCGTGCCCGTCTGGACGAGCACTGTCGCGACCGGGCCGCGGCCCTTGTCCAGCTCGGCTTCCACGACGGTGGCGATTGCCGGGCGGTTGGGGTTGGCCTTGAGCTCCTGCACGTCGGCCACGATCAGGATCGTGTCGAGCAGGTCGTCGATGCCGGCGCCGGTGCGGGCGCTGACGGGCACGAACGGCGTGTCGCCGCCGAACTCCTCGATCATCACGCCGCGCTCGGTCAGCTCCGTCTTGACCCTGTCCGGATTCGCGTCGGCCTTGTCGATCTTGTTGACGGCGATGATGATCGGCACCTTCGCGGCGCGCGCGTGGTCGATCGCTTCAAGCGTTTGGGGCATCACGCCGTCATCGGCGGCAACCACGAGCACGGCGATATCAGTCACCTTCGCACCACGTGCGCGCATGGCGGTGAACGCCTCGTGCCCCGGTGTATCGAGGAAGACGACGCGCCGGCCGTCCTTTTCGATCTCGCTCGCGCCGATGTGCTGGGTGATGCCACCGTGCTCGCCGGCAGCGACGCTTGACTTGCGAATCGCGTCGAGCAGGCTGGTCTTGCCGTGGTCGACGTGGCCCATGACGGTCACGATCGGCGGCCGCGGCTGGAGCAGCGCAGGATCGTCCTCCTCGAAGAGGATCTCCTTGGTCGCCTGGGGTGTTGGCGCGTCACCGTTCTTGGCGTCGGCGCCGGCCTGCTCGGCCTTGACCGTCTCGGATACCTCGAAGCCCAGCTCGCTGGTTACGAGCGAGGCTGTGTCGCGGTCGATCGGCTGGTTGATGTTGGCGAAAATGCCGCTCTTGATCAGCTCGCGGATCACATCCGCGGCGTTGACGCCGAGCAGCTCGGCGAGATCCTTGACGGTTATCGAGCTCGGGATCTCGACCGCGCCGCGTACGGCGGGCTCGAGTGTCTGGACTGACGACTGGGCCTGGTTCGAGTCCGAGCGTCGCTGTGGCTTGCGCGGGCCGCGCATGTTGCGCGTGCCGCTCCTACTGCGGGCCATGTGCTGTACCTCCCCCGGCGCTCATTGGCGTGCTGCCGCGCTCGAGCTCTGCCTTGAGCTCAGCGGTCAGCGACGTGGACAGCGCACGTTCGATTGACTTCTTCTTGATTGCGCTCGACCAGCACGAGCCGTCGGCGCACAGGTATGCACCACGGCCGGGCGCCTTGCCCGTCCGGTCGAGAGAAACGGTTCCATCTGGAGCGCGCACGACGCGGACCAGGTCGCGCTTCTGACGCTCCGTCCGACACCCAACGCACGTGCGCGTCGGGTAATGACGTGCAGGCAACAGCTGCCGGTTCGTATGTAGTTCCTGAGCCGTCACTCGCCCGCCTCTGCGACGGCCGTGGCGGATTTGCGTGATTTGCGCGCCGGAGCGACCGCGACCGGCGCCGGAGCGGGTTCATCGACCATGACGGCAACAGGCTTGGCTGGCGCCTTGGCTTTGGCCGGTGCCTTTGCCTTGGCTGGCGTGGCGGCCTTGGTCGGTGCCTCGGCTTGTGCTGCCACGGTGACTGGCACCTTGGCCTTTACCACTGCCTTGGCCGGTGCCTTGACCGGCGTCTTTGCCTTGGCCGGCGTCTTTGCCTTGGCCGGCGTCTTGCCATTCAGGTCGGCCGCCGGCTGCGGGGCCTCAACTTCAGCCTTGGGCTTTGGCGTACGTGCGGCGCGCTTCTTGGGAGTCGCCTCTTCGGCGGGCTGCGCTTCGTCGGCCGCCGCAGTTTCGTCAACTGGGGCCTCAGGCGCGGGAGCGGCCACGCGGGCTGGTGCCTGATCTGAGCGGATGTCGATGCGCCAGCCGGTCAGCTTGGCCGCCAGGCGCGCGTTCTGGCCCTCGCGGCCGATGGCCAGCGAGAGCATGCGCTCCGGCACGGTCACCGCGGCGATGCGGTTCGTCTCGTCGATGTCGACCTTGACGACCTGTGCCGGGCTGAGGGCGTTGGCGACGAAGACCGCCGGGTCCTCGTTCCACGGGATGATGTCGATCTTCTCGCCGCCCAGCTCGGCAACGACGGCCTGGACGCGGCCGCCACGCTGGCCCACAGTTGCGCCGACCGGGTCGAGGCCTTCCTGGCGCGAGGCGACTGCCACCTTCGAGCGCGAGCCGGCCTCACGTGCGATGGCCTTGATCTCAACCGTGCCGGCGTGGATCTCCGGAACCTCCAGCTCGAACAGACGGCGCAGGAAGTTCTTGTGCGTGCGGCTGACGTAGATCAGTGGACCCTTCGTCGTACGCCGAACCTCGAGCACGAACGCCTTGACGTGCTGGCCGATGCGGTAGTGCTCAGTGGCGCTCTGGTCCGTGGTGGGCAAGATCGCCTCTGCCCGGCCCACGTCGAGGATCACGCCGCGTGGCTCAACGCGCGAAACCGTGCCGGTGATGATCTCCGACTCACGCTGGGCGTACTGGCCGAAGACCTGCTCGCGCTCAACCTCGCGAAGGCGCTGGCGGACGAGCTGAGTTGCCATCTGGGCGTGGATGCGCCCGAAGCTGGACGGATCGAGCTGCTCAGTGCGGACGAGGTCGCCCGTCTTGGCGCCGGCGTCAAATGCCCTGGCCTCGTCGGCCGTGAACTCAGTCAGTGGGTCTTCGACTTCGTCGACCACGTAGCGTGCCCGGTAGGCATTGAACTTGCCGCTATCGGGGTCTACCTCGACGAAGACGTCCTCATTGTTCGGAGTGGCGCGCCGGTAGGCCGACTGAATCGCATCCGCAAGCGTGGCAACGAGCTGCTCGCGCGGAATGTTCTTCTCTGCGTTCAGCTGCAGGAGCGCACCGACAAAGTCACGGTTCATCTGCGCCCTCCTTTCACTGAGCTATGTTTCCCCCGACGCGGGCTCCTCCCCACAAATAAACGTGGGCATCACCCACGTTCACGAGGCGGCCGAAAAGACTCCACGGAAGTATACACCGCACCCCTCAGCCCTCCGACGGGTGGTAGCGTGCGGACGTGGTGGTTTCGACGCTATCGACGCGCGATCAGACGGCCGTGGGCTGGCTGCTTGACTCGGACGAACCGGGCGTGCGCCTCCAAACGCGTCGTGACTTGCTGGGCGAGGAACTCGACGCCACAGCGGATGACATCACGCGTGGTCCGCGCGTCCGCGCCCTGCTGGATGGTCAGATTGCCGATGGCGGATTCGGAGTCGATCCGTATACCAAATGGCGCGGCGCGCACTGGCGTTTGGTGTCGCTGATCGACCTTGGAATTCCGGCTGGTGAGCCGCATTCCACGGCTGCCGCCGGGACTGTGCTCGATTGGTTGGTCTCATTCGGCCAACCGGCCGCCTTCCGCCAGTCGGCAGGTCGCTACCGGGTGCATGCGTCGCAACAGGGCAACGCACTCGCGGTATGCACCAGGCTTGGCATGGCTGAGGATGAACGCGTGGCTGGCCTCGCGCGATCACTCGCGCTGTGGCAGTGGCCCGACGGCGGCTGGAACTGTGACCGCAAGCCGCAGGTCATCCATTCGTCCTTCTACGAGTCGATAACTCCGCTGCTCGGTCTCGCCGAGTACGCCAGCGCCACCGCCGACCAGCAGGCGAAGGACTCCCGCGATCGCGCGGCCGAGTTCTTCCTAACCCATCGCGTGTTCAAGTCGCATCGTCGCGACCGCGTCGGCGATCCCGATTGGGTCAAGCTTCAGTACCCGATCTATCACTACTACGACGTCCTGCACGGACTTGTTGCGCTCGAGCGCGCCGACCGGCTGGGCGATCCGCGCACAGCCGACGCCCTCGCGCTGCTGCGCTCGAAACAGCACAGGGACGGCCGCTGGCACCTTGAGCGAGCGCCGCGCTGGCTGCCCAGCGGCACCTACCGCACAGACATCGTGCGCTGGGAGCGCAGCGGACCAAGCGAGATGCTGACGCTCAGGGCTTTGCGCGTCCTGGGCGCCGCCGGAGCGTAAGAAGCCATGTTTCTGACCGGCACTTTGTTGAACGCGGCGGCGGTTCTGATCGGCGCGACGATCGGCCTGCTCGTCGGTTCGCGCATGCCGGCGCGGATCCAGCAGACGCTGACCGACGGTCTTGGCCTGTTCACTCTGTGCATCTCGTTCGCGCTCGCGCTGACGCTACTGATGGATCGATCCGCGCCGGCGGGCACGGACCTGATCGTGCTCGCCTCGCTGCTCGTTGGCGGCGCGATCGGGGAGCTGCTCAAGCTCCAGGAGGCTGTCGAGGGCCTGGGCAACTGGTTTCAGCGCCGCCTCGCCAATGAAGACAAGCCGTCGCGCATCAGCGAGGCGTTCGTAACGGCCAGCCTCGTTTTCTGCGTGGGACCGCTGACCATCCTGGGCTCGATTCAGAACGGACTGACCGGCGACATCCAGCTGCTGGCGGTCAAGAGCGTCCTGGACGGCTTCGCGAGCATTGCCTTTGCCGCGGCCCTTGGCGCGGGCGTGTATCTGTCGATCCTGACCATCCTGATCGTCCAGGGCGGCATAGCGACGCTCGCCTACCTGTTCGGCGCCAATCTGGATCCGGTTGCGATATCGGCCGCCAGCGCGGTTGGAGGTGTGATCCTGCTGGGAGTCGGCTTCCGCTTGCTCGAGCTCAAGCGCATCCGCGTCGTGAGCCTGCTGCCCGCGCTCGTCATCGCGCCGCTGATGGTCTGGCTGTTGGCTCCGCTGCGAAGCGCACTCGGGCAGTAGCGCGGCAGGCATTCGCCGCGCACGGTCGCGCGATTAGGCGGGCTTGGAGGCCCTGAGCGTGAAGAACAGAGGCAGCCGCCCCTGCTCGCCAGGGATGCGCCACTTCCCGTCCTCTGCCTCGACGGTGTAGCCCAGGTCCCACTCCGCAAAGTCGAACTCGTGCAGGAAGTCGATGCTCAGACCAGCGTCGATAAGGGCAGTGACGATCTCGCCCAGTGAGTGATCCCAGCCGTGCTCGACCAGTCCTTCCGTGGCGGCATCCCGGTCTGCGTACGAACCCTTGACCTCGAACGTCAGCGCCCGTTCGTGCTCCCAATACGGATAGTTGAGCCGTAGCTCGCCGGGCGACACGTCCTCATCCGCGAAGGCCATCGAGATCGGATGGCACTCGGCGATGTAGAAGAAACCGCCGGGTTTGACGAAGTGCGCCACGACATTCGCCCAGCGTCTTATGTCAGGCAGCCAGCCCAGGACGCCACGTGACGTGTAGACGATGTCGAACTGGCCGTCGAGGTTGCGCGCGAGGTCGTACACGTTCGAGACGACGAAGCGCGCGTCAATGCCCACCTCAGCCGCGAGCGCGGTGGCGGCCTCGACCGCCGCCGGGCTGAAGTCGGCGCCGGTCACCTGCGCGCCGAGTCGGGCCCACGACAACGTGTCCAGGCCGAAGTGGCATTGGAGGTGAAGCAGCGTCTTGCCTTCGACCGGTCCGACCTCGGCGATCTCGTAGTCGCGTACGCGGACTGGATCACGCCCGTCGCGGAATGAGGCGACGTCGTAGAAGTCGGAGGCCACGTGGATGTGGGTCCACGCCTCCCACGTCTTGAGGTTGTCGCCGATCTCTTCGTCGGTCATGTGGGAGTCGGAGCGTCCCTCGCTCAGTACGCCCGAGCGAAGAGGACCCGGCGCTCTGACGGCTTGCCGTCGATCATGCACTTGCCCTGCTCGTCGGGCGAGTCAAATGGGATCACACGGATCGTCGCGCCAGTCTCAGCACTGATCTGCTTCTCGCAATCGCCGTCACCGCACCACGGCGCCATCAGGAAGCCGCCCTCCTTGTCCAGGACTGCCTTGAACTCGTCGTAGGTGTCGGCGAAATGCGTGTTGGCCGCGCGGAAGTCCAGGGCGCGCTGGAAGAGGAGTGCCTGGTAGTCGGCCAGAAGCTTGGGCAGCTCCGCGGCGAGCGCGCTGAGGGCGATCGGATGTTTGTCCCGATCGACGCGCCGGACAAGCACGCCCTGACCGGCCGCCACGTCGCGCGGTCCAATCTCGAGCCGGATACGGCACGCCGCGCAGCTCCCAGTGGCTGTACTTGAAGCCGGGCTTCTCATCACGCCAGTCGGTCTTGAAGCGCAACGGACCAGAGGCCGTCTGCACGTCCCTGAGCGACTTCTCGAGCGTCTCCACGGCGGTTGCGACCGCCGCACGCTCGTCGTCGCTGCGGAAGATGGGCACGATCACGAGCTGCGTTGGCGCAGACGTTGGGCGGCATGACCAGGCCCTGAGTCATCGCCGTGGGCCATGATCACGGCGCCCACCATCCGAGTCGAAAAACCCCACGACGTACCGAACGGGGCCTTCTGCAGGTTGTCCTTGTCCAGGAACTTGATCCCAGCGGCCCGGGCGAAGTTCTGCCCGAGCATATGGCTCGTTCCCGCCTGGAGCGCCTTGCCATCGCGCATCATGGCCTCGATCGCGTCGCTGTAGACCGCGCCCGGGAAGGTCTCATTGCGAGACTTGCGGCCTCGGACCACCGGGATCGCCAGCCAATCCTCGGCCGTTGCGCGGTACGCCTCAAGGCCCGTGGCGACCTCGTCGGCCGCCTCCTGCTCCGTGGCGTGGAAGGTATGCGCCTCCTGCCACAGGAACTCGGCCGTGCGCAGGAAGAGCCGGGTACGCAGCTCCCAGCGGACGACGTTGTTCCACAAGTTCATGAGGAGTGGAAGGTCGCGATAGGACTGGATCCAGTCCTTGACGACCTCGGCGATGAGTGCCTCGCTGGTGGGCCGGATGGCCAACCACTCGGTCAGCTCTTCGCCGCCGGCGTGCGTGACCCATGCCACCTGGGGATTGAAGCCCTCGACGTGCTCGGCTTCCTTTTCGAGGAGCGAGCGCGGCACGAAGAGCGGGAAGTAGACGTTCTCATGGCCAGTTCGCTTGATGTGACGATCGAGCTCGTCGCGCATCGATTCCCAGATCGCGAAGCCGTACGGCCGAATGATCATGCAGCCGCGAACAGGCGAATAGTCGGCGAGCTGGGCCTTCAGGACGACGTCGTTGTACCAGCCGGCGAAATCGTCCGACTGCGGCCTGATGGATGCGACGAAACGGCTCTGCTGCTCTTCGCTGGACACGGGCTCTCCGAGCGCTGAGTGGGTTACGGGGCGGTAATGCTAACGCAACACCGTGGGACGTCTGGGTCAGTGCCTTTGGTGTCGCACGCGGAACAAAGTGCGCCGATGAGTGCAATCCGGCTGGTGGATTACCTGGTTCTCGGCGTCCTGTTGCTGGTTGCGTTGTACATGGTGGGCGCCGCGTGGAACATCCTTCGGATATACGTCGGCATCCGTACGCGGCGGCTCCAGGACGCAACCTCGGTTGCGCCACCCGCTCCGCCGCCTGTCCTGGCACTTATCCAGCGCCTCGAAACACTCGGCTTCACGCGCGTCGGCGTGCGGTCGCTAATGCTGCTAGGAAACAAGCAGGTCTTCGAGTGGACCCTCGTCGATGTCCCGACGACAACCTACGCCTCGATATTGACCGCCCGGACGATGCCCGGTGGCGCGCTCGTTGGCTTGACCAGCGCCTATGGCGATGGCGGCTTCGTGGACACGACCTTTCCGACAACCACAACGGTCAGACGAGCCAACTTGGATGTGACTTCGTGCGCAACGTCTGTCGAGGACGCCTTGGTGCTCCACAGGCAGCGCGCTGCAGCGTTCGCCGTCAACCACGGAGCCGCGCTTCCGAACCGATCGATGGCCGACTTGTTCGTTCGCGATGACACGTACCGTCGACTCCACGGTGGCATCACTGTGCGCTCTCGCGTGTACCGCTTCATTGCCCTGACTGCAGTCGTCGTCCTGGTGACTGGCGCGCAGCTTGTGCGCGTAGTGGTCAACTCGTAGAGACCGCCTGCGCGTTGGAGGTCGGTCCGTAGCGATTGGCGACGTAGTCGTCGAGGATGACGATGAACTCCTTGACCAGGCCCTCGCCGCGCAGCGTGGTGCGTAGTGCTCCGTCGACGAACACAGGCGCGACGGGCTCCTCGAAAGTGCCCGGCAGCGAGATGCCGATGTCGGCATGCTTGGACTCGCCGGGGCCGTTGACGACGCAGCCCATGACCGCGACGCGCATCTCCTCGACGCCCGGATACTGCCCCGACCAGACCGGCATCTGCTGACGCAGGTAGGCCTGGATCTGCTCGGCCATCTCCTGGAAGAAGGTCGACGTGGTCCGCCCGCAGCCGGGACAAGCCGACACCTGCGGGGTAAATGAGCGCAGCCCGAGGGATTGGAGCACCTGCTGCGCGACGAGCACCTCCTCCGTCCTGTCGCCGCCCGGCGCAGGCGTCAAGGACACCCGGATCGTGTCGCCGATGCCCTTGGTCAGGAGCAGCGCTAGCCCGGCGGTGGACGCGACGATGCCCTTCATGGCCATGCCTGCCTCTGTCAGGCCCAGGTGCAGCGGGTAGTCGCACCGGGCGGACAGCGACGTGTATACGTCGACCAGATCGCGCACTTGCGAGACCTTGGCGCTGATGATGATCTTGTCGTGCGCGAGGCCGGTCTCCTCGGCCAGCTCGGCCGAGCGCAGGCCCGACTGGACCATTGCCTCGATCATCACGTCGCGCGAGTCGGCCGGCGCGGGCAACAGCGCGTTGGTGTCCATCAACGTCGTCAGCAGCGCCTGATCGAGCGAGCCCCAGTTGACGCCGATACGTACCGGCTTGTCGTTCTCGAGAGCAACGCGGACGATGGTCACGAAGTTCTCGTCGTGTCGCTTGGCGCCAACGTTGCCCGGGTTGATGCGGTACTTGTCGAGCGTCCGCGCCATGTCCGGGAACTCGATCAGCAGCTGGTGGCCGTTGTAGTGGAAGTCACCGATGATCGGGACGGCCACGCCAAGGTCGTTGAGCTTGCGCCGGATCTCCGGGACGGCGCGCGCGGCGCCGTCGTTGTTGACCGTGACGCGCACGAGCTCGGAGCCTGCGTGAGCGAGCGCCGCGACCTGCAGGGCCGTGGCGTCGGGGTCGGCCGTGTCCGTGTTCGTCATCGACTGGACGACGATCGGATGACGAGAGCCGACCTTCACCCCACCGACATCGACGGTGGGCGTCTGCCGGCGACCGGGCAGGTGCGCCTCGCCTTCGACAGGCGGCTTTTGAGCGACGGTCATCAGCCCAGGCGCTGTATGTCGAAGAACGTGACCCAGGCGAGCAGCGCCATGAGGACGACGAACCCGGTCAGGTATGCGAGTCGCTCCGCCTGAACGCCGATTCGATTGCCCGTGGCCTTCTGGATGAGCGCAACTGCCACTCGACCGCCGTCGAGCGGCGGGAAGGGCAGCGCGTTGACGACGGCCAGGTTGGCCGAAAGCAAGCCGATGAACCAGACCAGGAACACCGGCGGCAGTGATGAGCGCACCTGACCGATGGCGCCGACGATGCCGACCGGGCCGGCGATGGGCGGGTTGGTCAGGTTGCTCAGCAGATCGCCCAAGCCGCGCAGGATGAGCGTCGCCGCGTCGAGCGTGCGTCGCGCACCGGTCCCGATCGCGTCGAGCAGCGGCCGCTGAGTGTTGATCGTGCTGATCGAGGCAAAGCGGACTCCCAGCGCGCCCTGGTCTGCCTGAGCCGGCGTACGCAGCGTTACCTGGTAATCCTGCTGCGTGCCGTCGGCATGCTGGATCGTGAGGGTGACCTGTTGTCCCGCATGGGCGCGCAGATAGGCGCCCTGGGGCGTGTCGGTAACGCCCTGGCCGAGCAGATCGAGCGCATAGAAATGGGTGCCGTTAATGGCCACGATCTTGTCGCCGCTGTCGTCGTACAGGGCATTGCCGTCAGCATCTGTGCCAATCTGCTGGCCGCCGGTGAGGCTGATCGACGCCGCCGGCGAGTCGTCCACGACGCTACCGATTGTGGCCACGGAGATCGGATCGGCGAGCAGCGCGATGCCGGTGAAGATCAGGAACGAGAGCAGGATGTTCATGCCCACGCCGGCAAGCAGGATCAAGAGCCGCGTGCGCAAGCGCTGACGGCTGAACGAATGCGGATCGTCTGAGTCGCCGTCCTCCCCTTCCATGCGCACGAAGCCGCCGATGGGCAGCCAGTTGAGCGTGTACGCAGTGCCCTTCTTGTCGCGGTAGTAGGTCGCCGCCTTGGGCGGGAAGCCAATGCCAAACTCGTGCACCTTCACGCCCGCGCGACGCGCGACGACGAAATGGCCGAACTCGTGGATGACCACGAGCGCGACGAGGATGGCGAGCAGCAGGACAACATTGATCAGGCCGTTGCCGAGGCCTATGAGGTCGAACATCAGTTGGCAGACGCTCCAGCGCGGGTAATGGTTGCGACCGCGCTCCAGGCGCGGACCTCGGCGTCGAGTGCGATGAGCTCATCCAGGTCGGGCGCGGGGCCGTCGCCGAATCGTTCGACTGCATCGGCGCACAGTGATGGGATGCCCAGGAAGTCGAGCGTGCCGTTCATGAATCTGTCGACAGCCACGTCGTCCGCAGCGATCAGCGCGGCGGACGCCCGGGGTCCGCGTCGACCCGCCTCGCGACCGATGCGCAAGCCCGGGAAACGCTCCAGATCGGGCGCTTCGAAGCTGAGCGGCGGCAGATCTGTGAGCGTGACGCGCGGCGCCGGCGAAGCGATGTGCTGCGGATACGTCAGCGCGTATTGGATGGGAATGCGCATATCTGGAAGACCGAGCTGTGCCTTGAGCGAGCCGTCCTCGAACTCGACCAATGAGTGGACGATGCTCTGCGGCTGGACGACCACGTCGACCTGATCGTCGCCGAAATCGTACAGCCAGCGCGCCTCGATGACCTCCAGCGCCTTGTTGATGAGCGTCGCCGAGTCGATCGTGATCTTGCCGCCCATGCGCCACGTGGGGTGCGCCAACGCCTGTTCGGGAGTCACCGACTTCAAGCGCTCGGCGGGCCACGTCCTGAATGGACCGCCACTGGCAGTGATGATCAGGCGCCGGATGTCGGCACGGCGCTCGCCGGCCAGGCATTGCCAGATCGCGGAGTGTTCGCTGTCGATTGGCCGCAGCCAGTTGAGCGCGCCGGCGGCAAGGTCGTGATCACCGGCATCGGCCGCGAGCCGGCGCGCCAGAGGCATCACGAGGTGGCCGCCGGCGACGAGCGTCTCCTTGTTGGCCGTGGCCACGATCTTGCGGCTCTCGAGCGCGGCGAGCGTCGCCTTAAGGCTCACGACTCCGGTCGTGGCGACCACCACGACATCGACGTCGTCGCGCGTCGCGATCTCTGTCAGCGCGTCGATGCCGTCCCGGGCGAGGGCCGTCGTCCGTGGCTTGAACCGCGCGACCTGCTCGTCGAAGGCCTTTTCGTCCCGGCCCGCGGCGAGCGCCACGACCTCGAAACGGTCCCCGAGCCCGCCCAGGACGTCGAGCGTCTGCCGCCCGATCGACCCAGTGCTGCCCAGAAGAGCGACCCGCGTGCGCTCGATCACATCACTCCAGCTGCGCGCAGTAGCGACACGACCGCCAGTGCTCCGTACATGGCCGGTGCCGCAAATAGGAAGGAATCGACCCGGTCGAGGAAGCCACCGTGGCCGGGTATGAGCGTGCCCGAGTCCTTGGCACCGGCGGCGCGCTTGAGCATCGATTTGGCGAGATCACCCGCCTGGGCGAACACGGCGATCACCAGGCCGAGCAGCGCTCCGCCGATCGGTGAGCGGCCCATGCCCGCGAACAGGACCGTGGCCACGACCACGGCCGCGATGGCGCCGCCGATCGCGCCACTCCATGTCTTGTTTGGCGAGATGTGGTTCATGAACCGGCCACGGCCGTGGAACTTGCCCGCCAGGTAGGCGCCGCTGTCGAGCGTCCAGACAGTTAGCAGCAGGAACAGCACCAGCAGCCGGCCCGTGTCGAGCGGGACACCGAATAGCTGACCATCCTGGGTGACCGCGCTGAGCCCGACAAATGCGGAGGCGAAGGCGAGCAGGCTGGGATAAAGACACGCAAAGCTCGTCCCGATCCACGCCTTGAAGCCGTCGGCGGGATCGCGCTGGCGAAAGGCGAGCAGTGCCGCGATGAGCAGGATGAGCGCGATGCCGGGGGCAACGATGGTCCACGCGGTGGCAAAGCGCTCCGGTCCCACGACCCAGGCAAAGGCAAGCACGGCAATCGGCGCCGTGATGACCGGCATCCAAGTCGACGCGGGCAAACCCGCGCGCTGAACGAGGCGCGTCGTTTCGTACGCTGCCACGGCCGCGAGGAGGGCGATGCCGATGGTCAGCCATGGTGCTCCGAGCAGGAAGACGATGACGACGACCGGCACGAGCACGGCCGCGCCGATCAGACGCTGGCGCATGGCGTCAGCCTAACTTGGAGTCCGATCGGTCACACCGATCAACCGTCCGGTGAGGCTGCGCTCGCAAGGCTGACGACGTGTGAAATGGCCGTCTGATGGCAGTTCGCCGAGGAAAGTAGTGGTGTCACAGATCAAATGCCCGTCGAAGAGGTCGCGATGGTCGAGATCAGGTTCTCTGGCGGACGGTTGATCGGTCACACCGATCGTGGGGCGGACTAGCGTCCGAAGCGTCGTGTTCGCCGCGCGTATTCGGTGATTGCCGCATCGAGCGTGGCCGGCTCGAAGTCGGGCCACAGCAGGTCCGTGAAGTAGAGCTCGGCGTACGCGGCCTGCCAGATCAGGAAGTTGGAGATACGTGTCTCGCCGCCGGTGCGGATGAGCAGGTCAAGGGGCGGAACGTCGGCGGTGTAGAGCCGATCGCCAATTGCCTGTTCATTGATGTCCGCGCTCGATAGGCCGTCGGCTATTGCGCGTTGAACCGCGTCGACGATCTCCGAGCGCCCGGAGTAGTTGAACGCGACGTTCAGCGTCAGGCGCCGGCCGCCGGCCGTGGCCTCGATCGCCTGCGCGATAGATGCTCGCGTCGTCTCCGGCAGCTCGTGCAGCCGCCCAAGGATCTGGACGCGCACGCCCTGCTTGACCAAGTCCGGCGTCTCGCGCCGGATGGCCGCCTCAAGGAGCGCGAACAGTGCGCCAACCTCTTCGTCGCTGCGCGTCCAGTTCTCGCGCGAGAAGGCGTAGATCGAAAGTGCCTCGATGCCGCGGTCCGCAGCGTGCTCGACGATCGGGCGGATCGCATCAACGCCCGCCGAGTGGCCTTCCGCCTCCGACAGGCCGTGCATCTTGGCCCAGCGGCGGTTGCCATCCATGACGATGGCGACGTGGCGCGGCAGGGGCTCGGGTGAGTCCGCGCCCACCTCCTCAGAGTCCGGCTGAGCGGCTTCCGTGACGTCCGTCGGTCGCCGCAGCTCGACCGAGGTCATCCGACCTCCATGATCTCCGTCTCTTTGTGCTTTCCGACGCGGTCGACCTCCGCCGTCCAGCGATCGGTCACCTTCTGCAGCGCCTCCTGCTCGCGCCGAGCGTCGTCGGTGGTCAGGTCGCCGCTCTTTTCGAGGCGCTTGATGTCCTCGGCCAGATCGCGCCGATGGTTGCGGATCTCAACGCGCGACTCTTCCATGCGCTTGTGGACGAGTTTGACCAGGTCCTTGCGACGCTCCTCGGTCAGCGTCGGGATGTTCAGACGCACAACTGTGCCGTCCACGTTGGGCACCAAGCCCACTTCGCTCTTCAGGATCGCCTTCTCGATCGCGCCCAACGCGCTGCGATCCCACGGCTGGATGACGATCGAGTGCGCCTCAGGCACGCTGATCGATGCCAGCTGGTTGAGCGGCGTGGACGTGCCGTAGTACTCGACCGGGATGCGCTCGACGAGCGCGGTCGCGGCACGCCCGGTGCGGATAGCGGCAAGCTCACGCTCGAGTGCCTCGAGGGCGCGACTCATGCGGCCCTCGGCGTCTCTGATCAGGTCATCGGTCATTTCTTGTCTCCGTCTCCCCCGTCGATGAGCGTTCCGATCCGCTCGCCGAGGGCCGCTGCCCGGATGTGCCCGGGCTGGTTGAGATCGAACACGACGATGGGCATGGAGTTCTCCATGCACAGGGTCACGGCTGTCGCGTCGATCACCTCGAGGCGGTCGTTGATCATCTGCGCGTAGTCAAGTCGTTCGTGGCGCTTGGCGTTCGGGATTGGTCATGGGATCGCTGTCGTAGACACCGTCGACCTTGGTCGCCTTGAGCAGCACCTCGGCGTGGATCTCCACTGCGCGCAGCGCCGCCGCCGTGTCGGTCGTGAAGTACGGGTTTCCGGTGCCTGCGGCAAGGATGATGACGCGGCCTTTTTCAAGGTGGCGCACCGCACGGCGGCGGATGTACGGCTCGGCGACCTCGCTCATCGCGATTGCCGACATGACCCGCGTCTGGACACCCTCACGCTCGAGCGCATCCTGGAGCGCGAGAGCATTCATGACCGTGGCGAGCATGCCGATGTAGTCGGCCGTGGCGCGGTCCATGCCGGAGGCGGCCGCGGCCATGCCGCGGAAGATGTTGCCGCCGCCGACGACGATGGCGACGTGGACGCCGAGCGTGTGCACCTCGCGCACCTGGCGCGCGATGAACACGGTCATCTCAGGATCGACGCCGTACGGGCGCCGACCCATGAGCGCCTCGCCGCTGACCTTCAAGAGGATGCGGCTGTAGCGGACGTGGTCGTCCCCGTTCGACACGATCGGGACGGCTGTCACGTCAGGGTGCCGAGCGATTGCCTCGCTCAAATCTCCTCCCCGAGCTGGTAGCGAGTGAAGCGGCGTACGCGAATGTTCTCACCGATTCGTGCGATCGCGTCAGTAATCAGCCCGCCAACGCTCTGATCAGTGTCGCGGAAGGGCTGCTCATAGAGCACGACCGACTGGTACCACTTGCGCAGCTGGCCATCGACGATCTGCGCACGGACGCCCTCCGGCTTCTTCATCGTGGTCTCGTCGGCGAGCAGCTCGGCGCGCTTGGCGGCAAGGACGTCCTCGGGGATCGACTCGATCGTCACGTACTGCGGCGCAAGTCCTGCGACCTGCATCGCCAGCTGCTGGACGAGCTTCTGAAAGTCCTCGTTGCGCGCAACGAAGTCCGTCTCGCTGTTGACCTCGATGAGCACGCCCAGCCGACCGCCGGCGTGGATGTAGGCGTGGACGAGACCCTCGCGAGCGTCGCGACCGGCCTTCTTGGCGGCCGATGCCACGCCCTTCTCGCGCAGCCAGGCGATGGCCTTCTCAAGGTCGCCGTCCGTCTCCTCGAGGGCGCGCTTGCAGTCCATCATCCCGGCGCCCGTGCGCTCGCGGAGTTCCTTTACAGCGGTTGCGGTGATCTCAGCCATTGTTTCCTTCGTCGTCGTTCGTGTTGCGTGCGACCGCTCTATGGCGGTCGCGCTGTCTTCCTTGGGTTGATAGGCCGCTGAGCGGTCAGTCGGCCGGTTCTTCTTCGTCCTTCTTGGCCGGTGCAGCTCGTCGCGTGGCGGCGGGCCGAGCGGTGGCCGCGCGGGCGTGCGGAGTCGGGACCGTCTCCTCGACGTCAGGCTCGTCGCTTTCGGCGGCGGCCTCCGTCGGCAGCAGCTCGTCCTCGTCCGGCTCCGGCTCGAAGCTGAACGTGCCGCCGGCAGCAAGCGCCGCGACCATCTCGTCGCTGGCCTCTTCCTGCTCTTCGACGGCTGCGGCCATGGGCTCGTCCGCAGGTCGCGCCGCGCGCTCCTGGGCGCCTTCGATCGCCGCTTCGGCGACGAGCTGGCACAGCAGTCGAATGGCGCGGATCGCGTCGTCGTTGGCCGGGATGACGTAGTCGAGCATGTCCGGATCGACGTTCGTGTCGCCCGTGCCGATGACCGGGATCTCCAGCTTGCGTGCCTCGACGACCGCGATGTGCTCGCGCTGCGGATCGATGACGAACATCGCGCCCGGCAGGCGGCGCATCTTGCGGATGCCGCCCAGCGTCTTCTGGAGCTTGTTCATCTCGTCGGTGAGCTTGCCGGCTTCCTTCTTCGACAGCCGCTCGAACTCGCCGTTGTCGTGGCGTGCCTCGAGCTGGTCGAGCAGGCCGAGGCGCTTGCGGATGGTCACGAAGTTGGTGAGCATGCCGCCCAGCCAGCGCTGGTTGACATACGGCATCTCCGCGCGCGTGGCTTCCTCGGAGATGGGCTCCTGGGCCTGCTTCTTGGTACCGACGAACAGGATCGAGTCGCCCCGGGCGACGGTCTCGCTCACGAACGCGAGCGCCTCGTCGAGGCCCTTGACCGTCTGGGCGAGGTCGATGATATGGATCCCGTTGCGCTCGGCAAAGATGTAGCGGCGCATCTTGGGATTCCAGCGGCGCGTCTGGTGGCCGAAGTGGATACCGGCTTCCAGCAGCTGGCGCATGGACACGGTGGGCATGGGACGGGGACCTCCTGATTCGGTTAGACCTCCGCGTGCGTCCTGGTTCCGCAACCTCATGGCTTGGTCGCCTGTGAGGCACCTTGCGGGGAGCGACACGCGTGTGATGTCACGCCGATTTGGCGTGCGGCCGCTTTCACGGCTGCCGAAGTTTACACCGGTGCCGCGATCAGCCTCCGGGAGCGAGAACGAGTAGAAGCGCCACGACCACGACTGCCGCAACGGCAAAGAGCGCCATGAAGGCCCAGATAACGGCCTTCTCCGCTCGAGACATGCCCTGGAAGATGTCCGTCTGAGAGTCGGTGGTCATGGCGTCAAAGTTGGGTAGGGCCGCGAGTGATCCTCGCCAATAGAGCGCCCAGACGACGGCTCCGGCTGCCACCCCCATCAGTGCCGCGGCCGGGGTTGCTCCGAAGGCAAGTGGAGACAGAAGGCTGGCCAAGATCACCAGGAACGGGAGCCGGCCGCTGATCACGAAGGCGAAGGTTCGACCCGAAATCCGTCCGGCTCGCCAGAGTCGACGGCTGACCCAGGAAATAGCCATGTAATAAACAAGGATGAGCGCGGCCAGCAGCAGTGCCGGCAGAAGCTTCGAGATCAGCATGGACGGAGGCAAGTCTAGTCACCGCCAGCTGCGACGGCTGCTCTCAAGTCCGCTCTTTTCCACTCGGGAGCCTAGACGGGCTCCAGCCGCGGCAGATGCCGGATCTGGGGTTGGCGACCACGAAGATCCACGACGATGAGGTCCACACGGACCGGCAGGGCACGGACACCCAGCTCGCGCGCTTGTTGCGACCGACTGAAGGCCCGCGCCGCGCGATACAGGTTGCCGACCTTGTGGCGATCGAGGCGTTCTTCCGGACTGCCGAATGCCCGACTGGTTGCCGAGCGCACCTCGACGCACACGAGCTCCGACGCCGGTCTGGGAGCGATCGCCACGATGTCAATCTCGTCGCGCCCGAACGTGATGTTGCGGCCGATGACGCTCCAGCCGTTGTCGACCAGCCATCCGGCGGCCAGATCTTCGGCCCGACGTCCCCGTCGTTGGCGCAAGGTGCGCATCAAGCGACGCTAGTGATACCGCCTTAGCGCTGGCTTATTGCCTCGGGCGCGGCCTGGATCAGGCCGGCAGCGGAACGTCGAGTCGATCGTCCGCGGCCACGTCAATTGGGATGGCGATGCGCTCGGCGTTATCGGTCCACAGTCGGCGGGAACAGGTCGAAGGTGGTCTGCTCGCCTTCGAGGATGCGCTTGGTCGTGATGAATGATCGGCGGTGGTGGGGAGTGACGCCCAGCGCCTCCATGCCGGCGCGGTGGTCGGCCGTGGCGTAGCCCGCGTTGTGCTCCCAGCCGTAGCCCGGGTAGCGCACGGCGAGATTGGCCATCAGCCGGTCGCGCGTGACCTTGGCCACGATCGACGCGCACGAGATGACGTAGCACAGCGCGTCGCCGTCGATGACCGCTTTGTAAGGCCCGGCGTGCTCCTCGAAGCCGCGGATGTGGCGACCGTCGACGATCACGAAGTCGTGCGCCCCGGCCCGCGTCACGGCGCGCTTCATGGCCAGCACCGTGGCGTAGTAGATGTTCAGCCGGTCGATCTCGCGCACGGAGGCAGCGCCCAGGCCAACGGTCGTGGCTCGGCGCAGGATCTTCTTGGCCAGCCGCTCGCGCTGCAAAGCAGACAGCGTCTTTGAGTCGCGCACGCCGGGAATCGGCTTCTTGTCGAGCGGCATCGCCAGCGCGCACGCGACGACGGGACCGGAAGATGGGGCGACGCCGACCTCGTCGAGGCCGAGGATGACCTCGATAGCCGTGCTCACGCGACAAGCGGAGCTCAAGACGACGGGTTGGAGTGATGACCCCCATCGGGCGAAGGTTAGTCCGTCAGCAGACGGTGCGCGGCGCGTGCCGCGCGAAGGACGATCTAGCTGGGCCGGCGCTCGCGCAGCGAAGCGGCCTTGCCCACGCGGTCGCGCAGGAAGTACAGCTGGGCGCGGCGGGCAACGCCGTGGCGCACGACCTCGATCTTCTCGATACGCGGTGAATGGATCTTGAAGGTGCGCTCGACGCCGACACCGCTGCGGATTGCGCGCACTGTGATCGAGCGGCTGATGCCGCCGCCGCGCAGGCGCATGACCGTGCCCTCGAAGACCTGGATGCGTTCGCGGGTGCCCTCGCGGACACGAGCGGAAACGCGGACGGTGTCGCCTGAGGCGAGCTCCGGCAGGTCTGTGCGCAGCTGTTCCGCGCTGATCTCGTCGATGACGCTCACGGTTTGACTCACTGTTTGACTTGGGCGCGCCGTATCAGCGGCCAATTTCTCGTCGGGCGACGGAGTATACAACGAGGCCTACTCAAGGTCCTCGAGCAGGTCCGGACGGCTGGCGCGGGTTCGGGCAAGGGCCTGTTCGCGGCGCCACTCGTCGACCGCGCCGTGGTTGCCTGACAGCAGCACGTCGGGCACTCCCCTGCCCTCGAACTCCGCGGGACGGGTGAACTGCGGATACTCGAGCAGCCCGTGCGAGAACGACTCGTCGAGCGGAGAGGCTTCGTCGATCGCGCCGGGCAACAGGCGCAGCACTGCGTCGATGACGATCATCGCCGGCAGCTCGCCACCGGACAGCACGTAGTCGCCGATCGAGATCTCCATATCGACCATGTCGCGCACGCGCGCGTCGACGCCCTCGTAGCGCGGACACAGGAAGAGCAGATGCTCGCGACCGGCCAGGTCGCGAGCCACGTCCTGGTCAAATGGCGTGCCGCCCGGATCGAGCAGGATCTTCGTCGTCTGCGGGCCCGCGAGCGCGGCCAGGGCCCCGGCGATTGGCTCGACGCGCATGATCATGCCCGCGCCACCGCCATACGGGTAGTCATCCACGCTGCGGTGGCGGCCCAGGCCCCACTCGCGCAGGTCATGGGCGCGCAGCTCGGCCAGGCCGCGCTCCAGGGCACGGCCGGGGATGCTCGCACCGAGCGGACCTGGGAAAAGCTCCGGAAAGATCGTGACCACGTCGATGCGCAGCGCGCTCATTCCACGGGCCCTGATTCCACCGACGTCGATTCCACCGGCGTCAAATCACCCTCGTCGACGGGGTCGTCACGCAGGCCCAGCGCGACGGCATCGACCACGATCCGCTTTGCCTGCAGATCGATCACCGTCACGACGGCCGCGACCGCCGGCACCAACGTCTCGCCCCGCGGCCCGCGGACGACATAGACCTCCGACTCGCCGACCCGGAAGATGTCGGCCACGACACCAAGCTCCTCGCCGTCGCCGGTCACCACCGCGCAGCCTTCGATGTCGTGCCAGTAGAAGGTGTCGTGCGGGAAGGTCGGTTGCGTCTGCTTCCAGGTAGACCTCGCGTAGCCCGTCCGCGGTCGGTCGGTCGGTTACCTCGCGAAATCGCACGAGCAGTCCCGGGCCGTCGCGATGGGCGCTCAGAATCGTCAACGGCCGGTCATCACCCTCGCGATGGAGGACGTTGCCGGCCGCAAAACGGTCTGGGTTGTCTGAAAGGATCTCGACGCGGACCATGCCGCGCAGGCCGTGCACGCCACGGACGAGGCCGACCACCAACCGGTCGGTCATGGCTGCGCCCTGTGCGCGCTCAGACGATCTCGAGTGAGACCGACTCCCCCTCGCGTGCCGCGACGACCTTGAGCAAGGTGCGCAGCGCCTTGGCCACGCTGCCGTTGCGGCCGATGACCTTGCCCATGTCGTCTTCAGCGACATGCAGCTCGATCACGCGACCATCCTGATCGTCGAGTGTCTTGACGGTGACCGCGTCGGGGTTGTCGACGAGCGAGCGTGCCACGTATTCGACGAGCGACTCTGCCGTCATCGCGCTACTTCGCCTTCTCGGGCTGCGCGGGCAGGATGCCGACGCCGCGGAACAGGCGCGCGACGGTGTCCGAGGGCTGAGCGCCCTTGCTCAGCCACTCCTTGGCCTTGGCCTCGTCGACCTTGATCTCGATTGGATCGGTGCGCGGGTTGTAGTGCCCAAGTGTGTCGAGCGAGCGGCCGTCGCGGGCGTTCCGGCTATCGGAGACGACGAAGCGGTATGTCGGCTGCTTGGTTGCTCCGACGCGCGTCAAACGGATTCTTACTGCCACAGATTTAGAAAGCCTCCCTGAAAAGTGCGTGCAAAGGTTACTCGACGAACAGAAAGCCGTTGTTGACGAGTGTCCCGTTGTCGACATGGCCGACGATCGAGAAGCTACTGAGCGGGTCGATGAACGGCTTGGTGTTCGTCTCGAACTGCGTCTTCTCGTCGGCCGTCATCTTCTCTTCAGCCGCTTTGGCGAGATCGGCGACATCGACGTAGATGATGCCCGAGTTGTCCGCCGGGGCCTCTGAAAGCGCCTTCTGATAGCGCGCGTTGGTCGCCAGCGAGTCGCTCGCCGACTGGTCGAGCGCGGCCGTGACAAAGTCATTCATGCCCAGGTAGAACTTGCCATTCGCGGTTGCGACCTGGAGGGTCACAGGCGTGGCGCCAGGCTCGCTTGGGACAATGGTGATGGTCGTGACCTTGGTGCCGTTGTGGTCGGCATCCTGGCTCGTGATCTGCATGCCCGTATTCCCGCCACCAAAGGCGCCGAGCATCTGGACCAACGCGACGAGCTTGTCGACGCGCTGCGTCGCCGTCGCCTGGTCATCGACCGTGCCGACGAGGCCACCACTGACCTTATCGCCGCTGTACGTCAGCCCAACCGCCGCATCGTCGACGAAGTCGAAGTAGTTCTCCGGCTTGGCGCCGAGGAACTGTTCGAAGATCTGAGACATGTCGCCCAGACCGCTGGGCAGCGGCGCGCCGCCAGGTTGCGCAGCGGATGCGCAGGTCAGCAGGTTCTTGATCAGCCAGCCGACGGTGTCGCCCGCGTTGCGTGCCTCCAGGTAGAAGAGCGTGTCGGACGGCATTGACTGCGCCAATTTCGTCTGCTTGTTGGCCGGGGCCGGAGGAGCGTTATCGCCCGTGGGGATCTGGGTGCGGAAGCTGAACGCCAGATGGTCGCTCTCGGCGCGAACCTCGCCAACGAGCTTGCTGCTCGCGACCGGTGGACGTCGAGCTGCGTGCATTGAGCCGGCAGCAACGAGTCGGACGGCATTGGCATTGCCGCGAGCTGCTTGCCCGGATCGACATACACCGTGGCGAGTCGATCTGCGTGCAGTGCTCCCAGCTGCTGAAGGAAGTAGCTGTCGTCGGCCAAGCGCCGGCTTCTTGCCGGCCTTGACGTCGAGCGCCTCCTTGATCAGATCGACGCTTGGCGCAACGAGCAGCGCATCGTCAGTGATGACATACGACGCCGAAACGGACATTCCAGCGGGCTGCGCGATGGTCTTGATCTGCTGGCCCTGGTAATCGGTTGAGTCGACCTGAGCACCGCCGATGTGGGCATCAATGAGCTCCTGAAGCTTGGCCTTGTCCGTCACCGTCAGCGCGATCACGCTATCGGGTGCGCTCGCCATCGCGTCGCCCATCGACATGTCCGTGAGCCCCACCTTTGGTGCCTGGAAATTGCCGAACACGGCGACCTGGCCGCCGAACCACGGCTTGACGTCGGTGTTCCAGTCCAGGCCCGAGCCCGATCGCGCGAGCACGGTGTTGAGCGTCTCGTCGAACTTCTGCTGGAAGGCGGCCTGGTCGGCAAAGCCCGGGAAGTGGCTCATGAACGCGGCCAGGTTGTCGTGCTGATCGCCGGGCAGATCGAGACGGACCTCGACGTACATGCCGGTGTCCGCGGGCACGTAGTGAGCCGTCGCTGACGGAGCGCCGGCGCGCGGCGCGGCGAGGACCAGAACGCCACCGACGAGGACGAGCACGACCAGGGTCGCGAGGCCGGCGACGAGCCAGCGCAGACGTCCGCCACGGCCGTTCTTGGAGTTGTCAGTCGAGGTCGCGGCGACGGGCGCCGTCTGCGCGCCGTCGTTGGACGCCGGTGGCGGGTTGAAGAGTGTTGCCGAATTGCTCGGGCCGGCAGTGGCCGGCGAATCACTCACGCTCGGAAAGGAAGGTGGTTCACGGTCGACGCGCGTCTGCTCGCCGTCCGTGCCACCTGGATTTGCGGTCATCGAATAGAGCTCCCCACGAGTTGTCCGGTCATGCTCCCATGAGCCAGACGCTTTGTCGCATGTTCTTGTTACCTAACGTCGCGTGCCGAATGGCAGCATCGCGCGCCGTCCACCCGGTCCGCTCAGCTGCTTCATCATCTTGCGCATCTCGGCGAACTGCTTGACCAGGCGATTGACGTCCTGGAGCGTCGTGCCCGAGCCGCGCGCGATCCGCCGGCGGCGGCTGGCGGTCAGGATGTCCGGATCGCGCCTCTCGGCAATCGTCATCGACTGGATGATTGCCTCGACGCGCGTCAGCTCGCCGCTGTCGACCGCCTGCTGGGCCTGCTTCGCCGCGCCGCCCATGCCCGGGATCATCTCCAGCAGCCCGCCGATCGGTCCCATCTTCTTGATCTGCTGCATCTGGCTCAGGAAGTCTTCCAGCGTGAACGCGTTGCGCTGGAGCTTGCGCGCCATCTCCTCGGCCTGTTTCTCGTCGATGTTCTCCTGGGCGCGCTCGATGAGCGTGAGCACGTCGCCCATGCCCAGGATGCGGCCAGCGAGGCGGTCGGGATGGAAGGGCTCTAGCGCGTCGGTCCGCTCGCCTGTGCCCAGGAATTTGACCGGCAGCCCGGTCACGGCGCTGATCGACAGCGCGGCGCCGCCGCGCGCGTCGCCATCGACCTTGGTCAGGACTATGCCGGTAACGGGCGCCACGTCGACAAACGCCTGGGCGACGGCGACTGACTCCTGGCCGACCATCGCGTCGACCACGAGCAGCGTCTCCGTTGGCTGCATCTGCTTGCTCAGCACGCGGATCTCGTCGAGCATCTGTTCGTCGATCGAGGTGCGCCCGGCCGTGTCGATGATGATCACGTCACGCGCCTGGACCTTGGCCGCGTCAAGCGACAAGCGCGCGATGTCGGGCACGCTCGTGCCGTTCGGAGCGCGGTAGACCGGCACATCGATCTGCTTGCCCAGCGTCTGGAGCTGGTCGGCGGCGGCCGGCCGGTACGGGTCTGCAGCGACGAGCAGCGGCCTGCGGCCCTGCTTGGTGATGTGGCGCGCCAGTTTCGCCGCGGCCGTCGTCTTGCCCGCGCCCTGCAGGCCGACGAGCATGACCACGGCGGGCGAGCCGCCGATGTGGAACGTGCGGTCACCGACGCCAAGGATCGCGGTCAGCTCCTCGTGCACGATCTTGATGACCTGCTGGCCCGCGTTCAGGGACTCGAGCACGTCCTGGCCGATGGCGCGTTCGCGGACCCGCGCGACGAAGTCCTTGACGACGCGGAAGTTGACGTCCGCCTCGAGCAGGGCGAGGCGGACCTCGCGCATCGCGGCATCGACGTCAGCCTCAGTAATCCGGCCGTGGCCGGTCAGGCGGCCGAGTACGCCGCGCAGTCGTTCGGAAAGGTCATCAAACACGGGGCCCCAAGTTTACGCGCCTCGCTTCGAATACCCTGACGCGCCGATGGCCGACCCGCTTCTCGACCCTGTCTTCCCGCCGCCTGACGAGCTGCCCGGTCCTTCGCTATGGCGTAACGGCGCGTTTCAGCGTGTCTGGAGCGCGGCCACGATCTCCATCTTCGGCTCGCTCGTCACGCGCGTCGCGCTGCCCTTCGTGGCCATCATCACGCTCAACGCCGACGCGATCGGCGTGTCGCTCGTGCGCAGCATGGATCTCATCGCCGGGCTGGCCATCGGCCTGGTCGCGGGCGCGTGGGTCGACCGGCTGCGGCGACGTCCGGTGCTCGTCGGCGCCGATCTTGGCCGTGCTCTGCTGCTGGGGCTCATCCCGCTGGCCGCGCTCGGTGGCTGGCTGTCGCTGCCGCTGCTGCTGCGTCGTGACGCTGCTGACGGCCGTGCTGACGACCTTCTTCGATGCCGCCGACAGTGCGTTCCTGCCCACCATCGTGCCGCGCCCCGACCTCGTCCGCGCGAACGGCGCCCTGGCCGCATCAAGCTCCGTTTCCGAGTTCCTCGCCTTTGGCTCTGCCGGTTTCCTCGTCCAGATCCTGACCGCGCCGATCGCGATCCTCGTTGACGCCGTCAGCTTCGTGGTTTCGGCCGTGCTGCTCGGCTCGATCCGGGTCAAGGAGCCGCCGCCGCCAGAAAAGACGGACCGTGAGCCGGTCCTGAGCGAGATCGCGGCCGGGCTTCGGCTCGTGGGCAGCAACCCCATCCTGCGCGCCACGACCCTGGCGTCGATGGCCATGGCCGGCGCGTGGGGCAGTGTTCAGCGCCGTGTGGTACCTGTTCGCGATCAACGAGCTTGGCCTGGACGCGGCCGCGATCGGCATCGTCGCGGCCGTTGGCGGCATCAGCTCGCTCTTCGCGGCCGTGCTCACGTCACGCGTCACCCGTCGCTACGGAGTCGGTCCGGTGGTGCTGGGCAGCACGCTCATCGGCATGCTCGGCTTCATCTTCGTACCGCTCGCGCCCATTGGGGCGCCGCTGGCGGCGATGGCCGTGCTCATCGGCCAGCAGCTCGTGACCGACCCGGCCATGACCGCTTACGACATCACCGACACATCCGCTGCGCCAGTCGATCGTGCACGACCGCAGCCTGGGTCGCGTCAACGCGACCGTGACCGTCGCGGTTCTTCTGGCTCAGCTGATCACGACCCTCGCCGGCGGTTTCCTTGCCGTCGAAATCGGGCTGCGCAACGCCCTGATCCTGGGGCCGCTGATCGGATTGCTGGGCTTCGTCGCACTGTGGTTCTCGCCGGTGCGCAAGATCCGCACGATCGAGGAGGTCCAGGGAACCGCCTAGACCTGGGCGCCTAGGCGAAGAGCGCCTCGACAAAAGCGTTGGGGTCGAAGTCGAGCAGGTCGTCGATCTTCTCGCCGACGCCTACGAACAACACCGGCACCTTGAGCGTGTCTTCGATGGCGAACGCGATACCGCCGCGCGATGTCGTGTCGAGCTTGGTCAGGATGATCCCGGTCAGGCCGGACGACTCATGAAAAGCCTTGGCCTGGTTCAGGCCGTTCTGGCCCGTCGTCGCGTCGAGGACGAATACGACCTCCGGCGTAGCGTCCGGCAGCCGTTTCGCGATCGTGCGCCGGATCTTGGCCAGCTCGTCCATCAGGTTGACCTTGGTATGCAGGCGGCCCGCCGTGTCGGCGACCACGACATCGGCGTGGCGGGCCGCGGCCGCGTCCAATGCGTCGTAGACCACGGCCGATGGGTCGGCGCCGGCCTTGTGGGCAATGACGGGCAGGCCCGTGCGCTGGCCCCACATCTCGAGCTGTTCCGTGGCCGCGGCGCGAAAGGTGTCCGCCGCGGCCAGGATCACCTTTGCTCCGCGCGTGGCGAAGCGGTTGCCCAGCTTGGCCACGGTCGTCGTCTTGCCCGTGCCGTTGACACCGACGACGAGCACGACAGCAGGCACGTCAGGCGCCGGCACGCGCGGCCACGGCGTTGGATCGCGCGGCGCGAACAGCGCCAGCAGCTCAGCTTCGACCGCGTCCTGCGGGTCAGGAATGTCGCGCCGTGCGCGAGCACGCTCGACGACGCTGCGCCGCGAGCGTGGCGCCCACGTCTGCGGCGATGAGCGCCTCCTCGACCTCCTCCCATGCCTCGTCGTCCATGGTCCGGCCGAAGACGCCGCGCAGGCGCGAGAAGACACCCTGGCGCGTCTTCGCGACGCCCTGTTCGTAGCCGGTCAAGCCAGGGCCGCCTCAGTCAGCTGATCGTCGATCTCCGGCGCGTGGCCGTTCTTGGCGACGCCCGGCAGCCGGAGCGAGACGACCCGGCTGACAGCGTCGTCGCCGATCGTGACGCCGTACAGCGCGTCGGCCGCTTCGATCGTGCCGCGGTTGTGGGTGATGACGATGAACTGGGTCTGCTCGGCGAGCCCGCGCAGTGCCTTCGAGAAGCGGCCGACATTGGCCTCGTCGAGCGCGGCATCCACTTCGTCGAGCACGCAGAAGGGCACCGGGCCGGACCTCGAGCATCGCCAGCAGCAGGCTGACCGCAGTCAGCGCCCGTTCGCCGCCGGAAAGCATCGACAACGGCTGGCGCTTCTTGCCCGGCGGTCGAGCGTGAATCTCGATACCGGTGGCGGAGATGTCCTCGGGCATGGTCAGCGACAGCTGCGCGTCGCCACCGCCGAAGAGCTCATGGAAGCGCCGCTCGAAGGCGTCCTCGAGCGCGGCGAAGGTCGTCCGAAACTGCTCGTTGATCAGCGCACTGAGCGATGCGGCCAGCTCGCGCGTGTTGACGATCGCGGTCTCCATGTCGACGCGCTGGGCGTCGAGCGACTCGAGCCGCTCGCGCAGCTCGGAATATTCCTGGACGGCGAACGGGTTGCCCGCGCCGAGCTCATTGAAGCGCCGGCGCAGGCCGGCCAGCCGGCCCTGGCTGGGAGCCTGCTCATCGGGCGCCTGTTGTTCTTGCCAGCCCGCGACGACGAGCGCCGAGGAGCTCCTCCATCGTGTCCGCCGCGTTGTCGTCGTCGTCAGCTTCCACCGTCACGCCAGGCCCGGCTGAGGAGCGCAGCACGAGCACGCCGTCGTTGCCGATCGTGGCCAGCTCGACGAGCAGCTGCTCGCGCGTCTGCTCGAGCTGGATGCGCGCCTCCATCGCCGTCATCTCCGCCTGGCGGCTGGTCGACTCGGCCTGGCGCAGCCGCTCGCGCGCGTCGATCGCGACACGCTCGGCCGCGACCAGCCTGGACCTCTCGTCGGCACCGGCGCGGAGCAGCTCGTCGAGCGTGCCGCTCTGTTCGCGGACGCTCGCGTTGGCATTGGCCAGCAAGTGTCACGAGCTCGTCGCGCCTGAGCTCGAGATCGTGCGCCCGCTTGGCCAGCACGGCGATCAACCCGTCGAGTTCGGCCAAGCGCGTCTCGTCGAGGCTGCGCCTGATCTCCGCGGTCCGTCGAGCATCTTCCGCGGCGCGCGTCTGGCCGAGCTGTCGCTCCCGCTCGCGACGCAGCTCGTCGCGGCGGAGGCGCAGCTCGTCGCGCCGGGTCGCGTTGGCTGCGGCCTGCTTTGCCGTGCTGTGTTGGGCAGAGGCGGCCTGCTCGAGACGCGTGACCTCCGTCGCTGATCTGGGCGACGAGGCCCTCGACGACGCGCACGTCGCCGTTCAGCCGCTCGACCTGGGCCGCTTCCCAGTCGCGTTCGCGCAGCCACTGCTCGGCGCGACGCTGAGCCACGCGCTCGCTCTCCTCCGCCTGGCGCCGCTCGTGACGGGCGGAGTCGTTGGCGGTGCTGGCCTCCCGGGCCGCCTGCGCAGCGATGTCGTATGCCTTGCGCGACCGTTCCAGATTGATGCGCTCGGCGTCGAGACGCTGCTCGAGCTCGGCCACTTCGCCGGCCAACGCGTCACGCTCCGCGCGCCGATCAAGAACCGACTCGCCACTGGCCAACGAGACGATGCCGTCGTCCGCGACGACATCCCCCGCCAGCGTGACGACGCGCCAGCCAGCAGGCAACGCGCGGCGAAGCCTTCAGCGCTGCGTTGATGTCGGGTACCCACAGCGCGCGCTCGAGCAGTCGAGTCACCTCTGACTGCGGATCGCGCCGAACAGCCTCAGACAGTGAACCGCCGCCGACTTCCCGCGCGGCACTCAGCGCAGCGTCACCCGCCGCACCGGCCGACTTGGCCCGGGCGACCGACACGGCCAGAGTGCCACGGCGGCCGACGAGCGCGGGCACGGCGTCATCGGGCACCAGGTACGCCGACGCGGCCGCGCCGAGCGCGGCGGACACGGCCGCGCGGAACCTGGGATCGACCTCCAAACCTTCGCCGAGCAGCTTCGCGCCGCGCGCCCGCGCGGCGCGCGCCAGTCCATCGTCCGTGCCGCTGATCAGCGCCTCAAGCGCCGCGATACGCGCACGAGCGGCAGAGAGGTCAGACTCCGTCTCCGAGACACGTTGACCGTGAGTGGTTCGCTCAGCCGAGTGGCGCTCGGCAGCCTGGCGCGCTTCAACCAGGGCCGCCTCGGCCGCTGTCGAGGCCTCCTCGGCAGCGCGCGCGACCTTGACCGCTTCATCGCGTTCGGCCTCGGCGCGCGCGACGCGGCCGGCCAGGTCGTCGCGTCGAGCTTTGGCGCCGTCGAGCGCCGCTGACGTCGAGTCGCGCCGCCGTGTCTGCTGATCGAGCTCGGCGCGGCGGGCACGCATCTGCGCTGCCAGATCCACGCTCGCCTGCTCCGGCTCGAGCTGCTCCAGCTGCCGCTCGACGAGCGCCAGCTCCTCATCGATCCCGGCCGGCGGCACGGCAACGTGTGCGCTCAGAGTCCGCGCCGTGTCGGCGATGCGCAGCTCAACGGCGCCACGCTCCTCCGTCAATCGTTGCGTGTCCGCGGTCAGCGCCCCAAGCTCCGACTCGGCGCGCGCGGCGTTGACGCGCAGCTCCGTCAGCTGTGCGCGCTGAGCATCGAGCGCGTCGCGCTGGACTCGTTCCGATTCGGCGCGTTTGCCGATTGCCAGCGACAACGTCGCGGACTCGTCCTCTGCACCCTTCAGCGCAGCCAGGGCCGCGTCGGCGGCGGCGCGGGCGCGATCGACGCTCTTCTGTTGCTGTGCCGCGGTCTCCGACGCCACCACCCAACGCGCCCGCGCCGCCGCCAGCAACCCCTCTGCCAGCTCAACGCCCGCGGTCTGACGCGCCTGGAGCTGCTCTGCCTGGGCCGCGAGCCGCTTCGCCTGCGGGCGAAGCTCCGCGAGCACGTCGCGCAACCGGTCCAGGTTTGCCTCGGCCTCGACCAGCTCCGCCTCTGCCTGTCTGCGGCGGCGCTCGTGGCGCCTGACACCGGCCGCTTCCTCGAACAGCGGCCGGCGCTCTTCCGGGCGCAATGCCAGGGCCTGATCGACCATGCCCTGGCCGATGAACAGGAACGCGTTGTCGGCCAGGTTGCCGGAGTCGAGCAGCTCGACCAGGTCGCGCAGCCTGATCCGCTGCCGGTTGAGCAGGTACTCGCTCTCGCCCGAGCGATACAGCCGCCGGCCGATCTCGACCTCGCCATAGTCGACGGGCAGGAGTCTGTCGGCGTTGTCGACGACGAGCGTCACGTCGGCCATGCCGATGGCGCGCCGCGAGGACGACCCGGCGAAGATGACGTCCTCCGAACGGCGCGTGCGCAGCGTCCGGCCCTGTTCGCCCAGCGTCCAACGCAGGGCATCGGCGAGGTTGCTCTTGCCGCTGCCATTAGGTCCAACCACGGCGCTGATGCCCGGTCCGAACTCGACGACGGTCTTCTCCGCGAACGACTTGAAACCGGTCAGGCGCAGCGCGGTCAGTCGGGCGGTTGCCATCAGTGCGTGCCCATCAGTCGGTCTTCATCTGCTCTAGCGCGGCAATCGCCTCGGCCGCTGCCTCTGTCTCTGCCTCGCGACGGCTGCGTCCCCTGCCCTGGCCGAGCGGCTCACCGCCGACCACGGCCTCAACCACATATTCGCGGGCGTGCGCGGGACCCTCATCGCTGACCAGGCGGTAGTGCGGCGCGCGCCCGGTCCGAGCGTAGGAAAGCTCCTGCAGGACGCTCTTGGCCGGCTTGAGTGCCTCGATCGTCGGCGACTCGGAGAGCTCCGGCTCGGCGACTGCGAGCAGCCAGTCGCGCGTCTTGGCCAAGCCGAACTCGAGGTAGATAGCGCCGGCGACCGCTTCGAAGAGCGCCGCCAGCACAGACTTGCGCTGGCGTTCGCCGGCCGCGGCCGCGCCCAGTCCAAGAAACAGGAAATCGCTTAGCTCGAGTCGCTGAGAGATGCGCGACAGGCCACGCGCCGAAACGATCGCGGCGCGGCGCGTGGTCAACGAGCCTTCGTCGTCAGCTGGGATAGCGCTGCCACAGCGCCTCAGAGATGATCACGCCGATGACCGAGTCGCCCAGAAACTCAAGGCGCTCGTTGGACATTCCCGCGGAGGGCTGCTCGTGCAGGTAGCTGCTGTGAATCAGCGCCTGGTTGAGCAGCGTGAGGTCGCTGAATTGGAGCCCAAGGCGCTCGGCAAGCTCCGCTGCCTGCGCCATGTGGTCCGGCGTCGAAGCGCTACTAGCTCGAGTGCTCCTCGACGTAGTCGACGGCGTCCTGGACTGTGCGGATCTTTTCGGCATCTTCGTCCGAGATCTCCGCGCCGAACTCTTCTTCGAGGCTCATGATCAGCTCAACCAGATCGAGCGAGTCCGCATTGAGGTCGTCCACGAAGTTCGCCTCTGGAGTCACCTGGTCTTCTTCTACGCCCAGTTGCTCAACGACGATCTTCTTCAGGCGCTCATAGGTATCTGCGGTCACTCAGTGCTCCCTCCTTGTTGGCGGTCTCTGGCGACTTTCCCGAGAACACCGTTCAGCAGACGACGGGCCGGTTCGCCACTGTATGTGCGCGCCAGCTCGACCCACTCGGCGATGGCTACCCGGGCCGGCGTCGTGCGGGAGTGTAGCAGTTCAGCCATCGCGCAACGGAGCAAAGCGCGGTCGATTCGGGCCAACTGCACGACCGGATATCGAGGCGCGGCCCGCTCGATCTCAGCATCGATCGTGTCGCGCTTGGCAACCACGGCAGCGACCATCTGGCGCGCCATCTCGGCCGCCTCGGGAGCCGTGCCTTCGTCGGCGATGCGCCGCTCCAGAGCGTGGCTCGCGGTGTGCTGGCCGAAATCGGCCTCGAAGATGGCGCCGAGCGCTAGCTGACGGGCCTCGCGCTCCTGATCATGCGAGGGCATCGGCGATCCGGTCGGGGATGCGCGCCCGGGCCGCTGCCGCGGTGACCTCGACCGCGAAGCCGATCATCCGGCGCTTGGCGCGGCCGTGGGTGATCAGCACGGTGCCCTTGACACCCAGCAGGGGCGAGCCCCCCAGGCGCTCGTAGTCAAAGCGCTGGCGAATGCGCGAGATGCCGGGGCGCATGAAGAAGTAGCCGATCGGCCCCCACGGCGGGCGGCGGAACTCCGTTCGCAGCATGTCGAAGATGAACGTCGAGAGGCCTTCGAAGAACTTGATCACGACGTTGCCGACGGTCGCGTCGCACACGACCACATCCGCGGGGTGATGGGGCAGGTCCTTGCCCTCGGCATTGCCCACGAAGTTCAGGTCGCTGCCGTTGAGCAGCTCGGTGGCCTCCTGGACGCGCTGCTCGCCCTTGCCGCCCTCCTCGCCGATGCTCAGCAGGGCGACGCTGGGCTTCTTAACGCCAAGGACGCGCTCGGCAAAGATCGAGCCCATCAGCGCGTACTGGTACAGGTTGGTGCCCGTCGAGTCCGTCGTCGCGCCGATGTCGAGCAAGACCATGGGGCCTTTGTCGGTCACCATCTGGACCGCGAGCGCAGGGCGATCCACGTTGCGCAGCCGGCCCAGGTTGAGGATCGCCGCGGCAACGCCGGCGCCCGTGTGCCCGGCAGTGACGACCGCATCCGCCTTGCCTTCCTTGACCAGGCGCATGCACACGTTGATCGACGCGTCCTTCTTGCGCCGCACCGCCTGTGCCGGATGCTCGTCCATCGTGACCGATTCGCTCGCCGGCACGATGCTGACGTTGGCCGGTCGCGGACCCGTGATCAGTGCCGCGATGCGCGCCTCGTCGCCGACGAGGATGACGTCCGTGTCAGCGTTGGCCGCGGCCCAGTCGACCGCGCCTGCGACAACTTCCTCCGGCGCATGGTCGCCGCCCATGGCGTCGACCGCCACGCGCACGCGTGCGTCTGACTGCGCGTCAGTGCCACGCAGAACGTCAATGTCCAATTTGCCCTCTCCCCAAGAAATGAGGAGCGTCAGTCAGCGAGTGACGCTTAGGACGCGCTATCGGGCTTGGTCTTGGCCTTGATGCGCACGGCCTCGCGGCCGTTGTACCAGCCGCAGTTGGCGCAGGCGTGATGTGCGCGCTTCTGCTGGTGGCAGTGCGGGCACTCCTCGAGCTGTGCCGTGGTCAGCGCGTGATGCGCGCGACGCTCGCCCTGTCGGGCGTGCGAGACACGCCGCTTGGGAACTCCCATCTCTGTTGTCTCTCCTTGGTCTAGTTCGGCTCGGCCTGATCGCGCCATTCGGCCAGCAGGGCCAGGCGCGGGTCGATCGCATCTTGCGTGTGGAAATGATCAGTGACGGCATTGAGGTCGATGCCGCACGTGGAGCACAGCCCCTTGCAATCTTCGCGACACAGAAGAGTAATGGGTTCTGCCAAAGAGATCGCTTCGCGCACGGGTTCAGCCAGGTCAAGCTCGTGGTGATCGTCGAGACGGAGCGCGTCGGGCTCAGCATCGAGGTCGAGCGGCTGGCCCGTGTCGATGTCGATCGACGGCAGCGCCACCTCCTCAATATCGAGGTCGATGGGCGCGACGACGAGCGTCAGGCAGCGGCTGCAGTAACCCTCTATCGCGGTGCTCAGACGCGCTCGCGCCAGCACGCTCCGACCCGTGTGCGACAAGCGCACCTCGCCGTTGATCGGCTGCGCCAGGGTCAGGTCATCGGCGACATCGATGCGAACGTCGTCGACCGGGTAGCGCTTCTCCGTTCCCGGCGCGGACCGGAGCAGGCTCGCGACGTTATAGCTGAGCACGTCCGCCAACCGCGCCCGGGATCTCCTGGGCGGGGGCGACACCGTTGCCGTCGCTCGCCTCATCGCCGTAACGCTCGTCGAGCATCGACAGCCCGTGCTTGATGCTCTGCAGCTCGCGGATCAGCATGCCCTCGAGATTGACCAGCACGCTTGCGGCGTACTCGTCCGCGCCGCGCCGGATCTCATCGGCCTCGCGCTGACCGTCGGCGATGATCTCCTTTGACTTGATCTCCGCGGCCCGGGTCAGCTCGCGCTCCTCGATCAGGAACGCGGCCTGCTCCTGGGCGCGGGCGAGGATGCGCTCTGCTTCCTCCTGGGCGCGCTCGACGATGCGCTCTGTCTCCTCGTTGATCCGCTTTGCCTGGCGGACCTCCTCGGGCACGGCGACACGAAGCTGGTCGAGCAGGTCCAGCGCGCGGGCCTGGTCGATGATCACGTTGCTGGTGAGCGGCATGTTGCGGCCGCTCGAGATCAGCCTTTCGAGCTGTTCGATGAGGAAGATGATGTCGATGGGAGTCGCCTCCGAGCGCGAGCCGGGCGGACCCTGCGCCCTCGTTGTGCGCGCGCTCTCAACGGCCGATTGTACGGCCTGACGCCTCCCCGAGCCTGCGCACTACGGCATGCGGCACCATCTTGCTTACGTCGCCGCCGAACAGCGCGATCTCCTTGACCAGGCTCGATGACAGGTACGAGTGCTCGAGCGCGGTCATGAAGAAGATCGTGTCAACGGCAGGGGCGAGCTTGCGATTGGTGTGCGCCATCTGGAGCTCCGACTCGAAGTCGCTCACCGCGCGCAGGCCGCGGACGATGAAGCCGGCACCGATCTCTTGAGCGAAGTCAACGGTCAGGCCGTCGAAGCCTGCCACTTCGATTCGGCCGGAGAGGTCCGGCAGCTCGTCTGCGATCGCCTCGCCGATCACGTCCGTGCGCTCGTCGAGAGACAGCAGCGGTGACTTCTTGGGATTGATGAGCACGCCAACGACGATCTTGTCGAACATCGTCGCGGCCCGGCCGATGACATCAATGTGGCCGAAGGTGATCGGGTCGAACGATCCCGGGTAGAGCGCGGTCTGTCATGGGTACATCATTTCCCTCCACAGTCGGCCTCCGGCCGCTGCTGCGCGCGAAGCGGCCGGCTCACGGCGTATCGCCGTGGTCCGTCCGTCGCTTGCTGCGAGTGTAAAAGGACAGCATCGTCTCGCCGAAGCGTCGCTGACGCGTCCTGGTCAGAGTGCCAAATTGCTCGGGCGGATCGTCACGCCAGAAATGCTTGGCGACCACAGTCGCGTCGGCCGTGAGCCAGTTGCGCGAAGCGTCGCCGAGCAGCTCAAGTGTCCGCTCCAGGATCACGTCGCCGTACGGCGGATCGACGACCACCGCCAAGAAGGGTGCGCGCGTCTCGGGCGTGCCACCGGCCAGGAAGCTGACGGCGTCCGCGCGCACCACGTGGCCGCTCGACTCGAGGTGCGCGCGGCGCAGGTTCTCGCCGATGACGTGACAGACCTTGCCCTCGCGCTCGACGAATGTCGCGCTGGGCGCGCCGCGGCTGAGCGCCTCGATGCCGGCCGCGCCGCTGCCGGCGAACAGGTCCAGGAACGGGCCGTCGAGCGCGCCGCTTGCTTCGAGCGCGGCGAAGAGGGATTCCTTGACTCGGTCGGCGAGCGGCCGCGTCCCGTCCGAAGGCGCCTCGAGCCGCATGCCGCGCGCGGTGCCCGCCACGACGCGGCCTGCGTCAGGCATCTGATCCCTCGCCCAGGACCTCGCCCGCGCCGATGCTGGCCAGCCAGCCGACGCGCAGCTCGTGGTCGAGATCGGCAAATGCTGGATCCAGCCGGCCGTCCGGGCCGACGATCTGCTCGGCCAGTGCCCGTGCCCGGAGCGACAGTGCCTGATCCTGCGGCCGCGACAGCGACGCGACGCGCAGCGGCGGCAGCCCGCTCTGGGACTGACCGAGCAGGTCTCCCGCGCGACGCTGCTCAAGATCGAGCTCGGCGAGTTCGAAGCCATTCAGAGGTCGCTTTTCATCGCCCTCTTCAATGGTCATCGCAAGGGCGTCGAGGCGGGCCTTGACCGCCGCCTTCTCGTCGTCCGTCGTCGCCAACCTCCGGATAGCGCTCGGTGACCAGCACGCAGTACGACATCGCTTCTCCGCGGCCGACGCGGCCACGCAGCTGATGGAGCTGCGCGAGACCGAACCGATCGGCGTCCAGAATCATCATGACCGTCGCTTCGGGTACGTCAACGCCCACTTCGAGCACAGTCGTGCCGACGACGATGGGCACTTCGCCGCTGCGAAAGCGTTCCATGCGCGCGTCACGCTCCGACGCCTTCATCTGGCCGTGGACGATCTCTATCGCGGGCAGGGCCAGGTCGATGCCGACGGCCTCCGCCGCGGCCGCCCAGTTGTCACTGACCAGCGCCGCGCCACCCTCAACAGATTTGGCCCCGGCCGCCGGATCGTCCTCGACGAGCGGCACCACGACGAAGGCGCGATGACCGGCGGCCACCTCGCGCACGATCGGCGAAAGCGCACCCGGACTCCCATCTGATCGACGCGAGACAGCTCGCTCGGTGCGGCGGACCCCCGTGCCGATCCTCTGCCGACCGGCGGGTGGCGTGCGCAGGTCTGAGACGTCGAGATCGGCATGGACGATCTGGCCCAGGGTGCGCGGAATCGGCGTCGCGGTCATCAGCAGAACATGGGGCGCGGTGCCCTTGCTGGTGAGTGCCTCGCGCTCGGCGACGCCGAAACGGTGCTGCTCGTCCACGACGACCAGGCGCAGGTCGGCAAACGACACCGCGTCCTGGACAAGTGCGTGCGTGCCGACGACGACCCGGCCGCGAATGCGGCCGCTGGTGGTCTGCGCGGGCGCCCCGAGCAGCTCGAGCGCCTCAGACCGCTGCGCCGCCGGCAGCGAACCGGTCAGCAGCACAACGTCATGGCCGAGCGGCTCGAGCAGGCGCGCCAACGTCTGGGCGTGCTGTCGGGCGAGCAGATCGGTCGGGGCGAGCAGCGCGGCCTGATGCTCGCCCTCCGCGGCGACGGCCATGGCAATTGCAGCGACCGCAGTCTTGCCCGAGCCGACATCGCCCTGCAGCAACCGCATCATCGGCCGCGCGCCGGCCAGGTCAGCGCGAATGTCCTCGAGCGCTGCCCGTTGATCGTCCGTCAGGCGCACGGCGGCATCGGCTTCGATCACCTCGCCGGCGCGTGCGCGTCGTGCCGCGATCTGCTCGCTGATGACCGCCTCGACGGCGTCGATCATGGCCTTGAAGCGGAGATCGGTGGTCGTGATCGGCAGCGCGTTCTCGACCGCACGCTGGCGACCGCGCGCGACCATGCCCACCTGGAGTGCGAGCAGCTCATCGAAGGCCAGGCGGCGCACGGCGTCATTGAGCAGCTCGAAGCTGTCCGGAAAGTGCATCGTCGCGACCGCTTGGTGGACGTCGATCAAGCGGCCGACGTCAGCCTCCACCGTGTCGCGAACCGCGACGGGAAGGTATTCGGCCTGAGTCGGTAGCGCCCGATCGAGCGCGTCCTTGATCCGGGCGCGCAGCGTCGGTGCGGCGACTCCAGCGGTGAGGCGGTAGACGGGGACGATCCGGCCGGCGTTGAGTGACTCGCCGCCGGCGTCGCCGAACTCGGGATTCTGGAAGCGCGGCAGCCAGCCGCGCAGCTCGACCTTGCCGGACAACGCGACGGTCTGGCCGATCGCCAGGCGGCGCTCGATGTAGCGGCGGCCGAACCAGACCGCCTCCCCTTCTCCGGTCTCGTCGCGGATGCGCGCCACGGTGCGCTGAATGCGGCGGCGAAAGCCGGGTTCGACGCGCAGGTCAACGATCTCGACCGTGGCGCTGACGGGGGCGTTGGGCGGATCCGCGCGCAGCTCGCGCAACGTCATCGAATGGCTGAAGTCGTTGTAGCGCCGCGGGAAGTTGAAGACCAGCTGCCGAACGGTCGTGATGCCCAGCCGCTGCAGGTTCTTGGCCGTGCTGGGAGCGACGACACCCGAGCCGCGGAGCGGCGCGTCGAGCAGCTCGACGCTCATCTACTCCGCCGCGAGCAGGAAGTCGTAGTGCGGCTGGCCACCATCGACGAGCTCGATCTCGATGCTCTCGAAATGCGCGGCTAGCGCGTCGCGCAGCTCTTCTGATGCTGCGTGGTCGACGCCCTGGCCGCGATAGATCGTGAGCAGCTCGAAGCCGGACTTGAGCTTGCGCACTGCGGCCACCACCGCGGCCGTGCGCTGACGATCGCTGGCCACGAGGCCCTCTGTCGGGCCTAGGACGATGAACTCGCCCCGGCGCACCTTCGTGCGGCCCAGCCGCGCGTCGCGCACGGCCGTTGTCACGGCCAAGGTCTGGATACGCGCGGCGGCGTCGGCCATGGCCTTCGCCGCGGTCTTGACGTCAACATCCGACTCGAGCGCCAGCAACGCCGCGACCCCTTCTGCCGGGTTGCGGCTGGGCACGACTTCCACGGCCACGTCCGGCGTCAGTGCGCCGGCCTGCTTGGCGGCGAGCTTCACGTTGGGGTTGTTTGGTAGCACGATGACCTCGGTTGCGTTGGCCCCACGGATCGCATCGGCGAGCTCGCCCGCGGACGGATTGGCGCTCTGGCCACCCTCGACGATTGCCGCTACTCCGAGCGCCTGGAACACCTGCGTCCAGCCCTTGCCCGGCGACACCGCAACGACGACAGGTCCCAGGGACGGGCTCGTCGTCCTCACCAGCGGCGCCACGGGAGTCGCGACCGGCGCCGCGCCGTTGCCTTCGGCTTGCTGGACTCGTTCGCGTACGGCCGTCGCCTGGCGGTCGAGGTTCTCGACGCTGATGCGGCTCAGAGAGCCCATCGACAGGCCGTAGGCAATGACCTCGTCGGGACGCTCGTTGTGGATGTGGATCTTGACCGCACTCGGGTCACCGGCGACGAGCACGGACGCGCCCATCTCGCCCAGTCGACCGCGGATGTCGTCGACGGCAAGCCGCTCGCCCTCGCGCGGGACGATGACGTAGACCGTCTCGTAACCGAAGCCCTCTGCCTCGATCGCGTCGAGCGCGGGCAGGGCGATGTCATGCGGCAGGCGCGAGACGTGTGGCTCGTGTTCGCCGCGGACTGACGCGAGCGCGCCGCGCAGGAGCAGCTCCAGGCCCTTGCCGCCGGCGTCGACCACGCCGGCACTCTTGAGGATGGGCAGCATCGACGGCGTCCGCGCCACGGATGCTGTCGCTTCTGTCACGGCGGCGGCCAGGACGTGCTCGAGGGTGCCGTTGACGATGAGCGCCTCCGCCGCGGCCGTTGACGCGTCGCGCACGACGGTCAGGATCGTGCCCTCGACCGGCTGTGAAACCGCGGAGAAGGCCGCCTCGCAGCCCTGTTTGAGCGCGTTGGCCAACTCCCGTCCGCCGATCTCCTCGACATCGTTGACCGCCTCGCCAAGCCCGCGGAAGAGCTGCGAGAGGATCACGCCCGAGTTGCCGCGCGCGCCCATCAGCGCACCAAGGCTCAGCGCCGCCGCGATACGTGACACGGTGCGATCGATCTCGGGCACCATCTCCGCTTCGCCCAGCGCGGCCTGGATGGTGGCCAGCATGTTCGAGCCCGTGTCGCCATCGGGTACCGGGAAGACGTTCAGCGCGTTGACCTCGTCAACGCCGGCGTGGAGTGTTGCGGCCGAGTTGCGCAGGGCGGCCAGCAGGCCGTGTCCGTCCCAGACCTGGGTCCCGTTCACCTACCGTCGACCGTGACCGTCAGCGCGTCGATCGGCCGGCCCGCGTCACGCTGGACCGTGTAGCGCACCGCGTCGGCGACGTTCGACAGGACGCTCTCGCGCGGCACGCCCGGCGCCAGTTCGATGTTCAGTGCAACCTCCAGCGCCGGCGCCGTCCGGACCGATACTCCGTGCGATCCGAAGCCGAACACGTCGGCTAGGCGCTGATACCAGCGCGCGCCGACGACGTCGGTCACGCCATAGACGTTGAGCGCCGCGCTGCGCGCGATGCGGGCTACCTGGCGCTGGTCGACCTCAGCCTGGCCGCCGGGCTGCCGCGAGTCTGGCGCGTTGGGCACCGTGCTATAGTAGCCAGCCCGCGCGGCCGATCAGGCCCGCCAATTTCCCTTGATCTGGAGTCTTCACCGAATCATGGCTCGCATGTGCGCAATCTGCGGAAAAACATCGATGGGCGGCTTCAACCCGCAGTCAGTCGGGATGAACCGTGTCCGCGCGCACCGTCGCATGATTGCCAACCTTCAGCCGATGCAGCTCGAGCAGAAGGGCAAGACTCGCCGCGCGCTCGTGTGCACGCGCTGCCAGCGCACCCTCCAGAAGACCGCCTAGCCCTCGCGCCGCGATCGCGGCGCCCGGTTCCTCAGCCTGCGGCTGAGTCGAGCCAGATCGTCATCGGGCCGTCGTTGACGAGCTCGACCTCCATCTCCGCACCGAAGATTCCCTTGGCGACCTTCACGCCGCGCTCCTCCACCGCCGCGCAGAACCTTTCGTAGAGCGCGCTGGCCAGCTCCGGTGGGGCAGCGTCGATGAACGACGGCCGGCGTCCCTTGCGCGTGTCGGCGAACAACGTGAACTGGCTGATCGCCAAGACCTCACCGCCCACGTCGATCAGCGATCGGTTGGTCTTCCCTTCGTCGTCGCGGAAGATGCGCAGGTCGACGGCCTTGTTGGCCAAGGTCATTGCGACGCCTTCGTCGTCCTGGTGGCCCACTCCAACGAGGATCACGAGACCAGGTCCGATGGCGCCGACCACGTCGCCGGCAACGGTCACCCTGGCGCGCGTCGCCCTCTGTAGGAGCAGGCGCACGAATCAGGCCTTCTCGAATATGAGTGCTGCCTGCACTCCCCAGAAGCCGAGCGACGTCGACAGGACCGCGTTCGTCCGTGTCGAGCGAGGCGCGCCGGCGACGACGTCGATCGCGCACTCCGGGTCGAGCTCGGAATGGTTGGCTGTCGGCGGCAGGCAGCCGGCGCGCAGCGATTCGATCGCGATGACGGCCTCGAGCGCCGGCGTCGCACCAAGACAGTGCCCCGTAATCGGCTTTGTCGAGGTGACCGGCGGCACGCCGCCGTTTCCGAACACCGCGTTCAGCGCGCGTGCTTCGACCGGATCGTTGAGCCGCGTCGCGGTGCCGTGCGCATTGACGTGACCTATCGCGCCGGGTTCCAGCCCGGCGCGCAGGAGCGCCTTACGCGTCACGCGCACGAGACCCTCACCGTCCGCTGTGACGCCGGTGCGACCGCCGTCGTCCGAACCTGTCGCCCAACCGCTCAACCGACACAGGATCGGAGCCCCGCGGCCGCCCGCCGATGAAGCCCGCTCGAGCACCAGGACGGCCGCACCCTCGCCCATCATCAATCCGTTGCGGTCGCGATCGAACGGCTTGCACGTCAGTGCCGGGTCTGCGTCCCAGCCGGTGACGCGCGCGGCCTGCAGCTGTGCCGCCATCAGTGAGATGAGGGGCGCCTCCGCGCCGCCAACGACGACCGCCTGCAGCTCGCCCGCGACGAGCAGCGCGGCGCCAATGCTGATCGCGGTCGCCCCAGATGCGCACGTCGCGCTGACCACAAGCGTCGAGCCGCCAAACCGGTAGGCCTGAGCGACCATCCCGCTCAACGACGCGGGGGTCGTCTCGGCACTCGTCGTGGCTGACACCGCTGAACTTCCCGCGTCCAGGGCGGACTCGACTGTGCGCGCGAGCGGACCACGGCTCGAGCCGATGATGACTCCGACCTCTGCGGGATCGACACCATCGACGAGACCCGCGGCGTCAATTGCCTGCCGCGCTGCCGCGAACGCAAGCCGTGCTGAGCGGTCGAGCCTGCGTGCGTAGCGCAACTCATGTCCGGGCAGATCCGGTTCCGGCGCGCGACTGACCGCGACCGGACCGGGCAACCCGGGCAGTTCCAGCCACTCACCCGGCGACCGGCCGCGAAGCGCGATCTCAAAAAGCTCGTGCGTAGTCGTGGCACCGGCCGAAAGGGCGCCCATACCGGTCACAACGATGGGGTCATCGAGTGGCTGCAGGCTCACGCTCGCACCGCTCGCTCGAACGCGTTGACCAGCAACGGCAGCGCCTGCTCAGGCTTCACCTCAGCGACGGGCATGAGCTCGTTGACGATATGGGCGAGCACGGCAGCGTCATCCTCGCGCGCCAGCAGCTCGTCGGGCACCGGTTGTCCAACGTGGAGCGAGTAGCGCCATGGTCCCTCGACACGCACGAGGACGGGCACGATGGCAGCTCCGGTCAAGCGCGCCAGGCGAAACGATGCCGTCGAAAGGCGCATGGCGGAGCCACCGTACGGCGTCGCGACCTGGTCGCCGATCGGATAGTCGAGCGCCACCAGCAGACAGCGACCGGGTTGCAGGTAGCGCATCATCGCCCGCGCATCGCCTGAGCGGAGGTGGGTTGGCAGGCCGTCGATGCTGGTCAGCTGTGCTCGGCGTTCTCGCCACCATCGAACCGGCCAGAGCTTGTCGCCGACGACTGCTGCGGTTGGAACGCCATAGGCCCGCAGGAGCGTGGGCATGAGGAAGATCCCGCCGAAATGAAGTGTCGCGATGAGAACCGGTCTGGTGGACGCGGTCGAGCGCACGCGCTCCAGATCGCCGACATCCAATCGACTCGACCAGGGTGGCCGAGCGAAGCGGTCTGCCCAGAGCAGGGCCGCCGTGCTCAACCACGCCGATGTCCGTTCGCGCAGCTCGACGCGGAACGACGCCGATCTTCCAACCGGGGGCAATGCCCGCGGCGTGAGGAATTTTCCTCGTCGTGCGATCGTGTCGAAGGCGGCGCGCAGCAGCGCGATCGGATAAAGCAGCACGAGCAGAACGGTCAGCGGCAGAACCTTGCCCGCAAACCTGGCTGCTTCGAACGTGAGCTCGCGTAACGCGCTGATGCTCACCCCTCCCAGCGACAACCCTGGGCGATTGTAGGGCCGAATCATGTGGCTTCGGCCGTATATCTACCGTCTACAGCAGCCGCGCCGCCCTCACCTCGCGTTTGACCGCCTTGACCTCGTCGGCCGTGTCACGGCCGCGTTGGAAGAGTGCTGAGCCCACCACGCACACATCAACGCCATAACCACCCACGATGCCGGCGGTGTCGGCACTGACACCGCCATCGACATGGACGGCCGTGCCGGGTCGGTCGCCGAACATGGCGCGCGCCTCGGCGATCTTGGCCGCCGGCTCGAGCATGAAATGCTGGCCGCCGAAACCGGGCTCGACGGTCATGACCATGATGATGCCCAGTTCATCGAGGAAACGCCGAACCGCGCTCGTCGGCGTGGATGGCGACACGGCCAGGCCCGCGACGCGGCCGGCGTCACGGATCTGCGCGATCGTCTCGTGCTTGGACTCGTCGCTCGCGTCGACCTCGACGTGGAAGGTGAGCGTGTCGGCGCCGGCGGCGATGAAGCGGTCCATGTAGCGCCCTGGTTCGCTGATCATCAGATGCGCATCGATGGGCAGGCGCGACAGGCGTCTGATGGCGGCAACGACGTCCGGCCCAAAGGTGATGTTGGGTACGAAGTGGCCGTCCATGACGTCGAGATGCAGCCGATCCACTCCGCCACGCTCGAGCTTGCGCACGACCCGATAGAGGTTGCCAAAGTCGGCGGTGGTGATGCTCGCCGCGACTTCGACCGGCTGTGCCACTTGAGGGCTGTCCGTTACTGCGGCTGCTGCGCGACGCCGAGCGCGGCAGCGCTCTGGACGACGAGCAGCTCGCGCCGGCGCGCCACGGCCGCGGGCGCGGGTGCGCCTGCGCGATCGGCAGCAAGCTGGCCGCAGGCCGCGCCTATGTCAACGCCCCTGTTGCGCCGGACGGTTGTCTCGATACCTGCCTCGCGCAGGCGCGTCGCAAAGACCTCCGTGCGCTCGATCGAGCTCGGCCGCCAGGGCGTATGGGCGACAGGGTTCATGGGGATCAGGTTGACGTGCGCCAACCGGCTCGCGAGCAAGTCCGCCAGGGCGGCAGCGTCATCGAGCGTGTCGTTGATCGCATCGATCATCACGTACTCGTACGTCACGCGGCGGCGCGTTGCCTCCGAGTAGCGATCCGCCGCGGCTAGCACGGCTGCGACCGGGTAGCGCTGATTGAGCGGCACGAGCACGTCGCGCAGCTCATTGCGCGCCGCGTGGAGTGACACGGCCAGGGTGTACTGCGGACGCTCGCTGGTCAGTCGATCCATGCCCGGCACGACGCCACTGGTCGAGATGGTCACGTGACGCGCCCCAAGGCCGAAGCGCTGCGGGTCCGTGATCGCGGCTGCCGCGGCCATTACTCGGTCGGTGTTGAGCAGCGGCTCGCCCATGCCCATGAACACGACGTTGGTCAGGCGCTGGCCGACGCCTGCCAGCCACTGGCGCCAGAAGCGGACCTGGTCGACGATCTCCGCTACGTCAAGGTCACGGCTGAAGCCCAGCTCGCCCGTCGCGCAGAACGGGCAGCCCACCGCGCAGCCTGCCTGGCTCGAGATGCACACCGTGGCCCGTGCGCGACGCCACCCGCGGGCCGGGTAGCGCATCAGGACAGACTCGATCAGCCTGCCGTCGTCAAGGCGATGAAGCGCCTTCTGGGTCAGGCCGTTGTCGGCCGCGGTGATGTCGGTCGCGGCCAGGGTTGAGACGCGGAAGGTGTCGTCCAGCTCGCCACGCAGTCGCTGCGGGATCGTCGAGAGCTGATCGCTCGACTGCGCTGCCCCCGCCCACACGTGATCGGCCAGCTGGCGAGCGCGGTAAGCGGGCTGCTTGCGGTCAGTCAGCCAGTCGTTGAGTTCGTCGGCCGGAACGCCCGACAGCCCGGGACGTGCATCGCGCACGCCCGCCGGAGGAAGGCTGATCAGCGGCGCGGATCGTTGCTCCGGCACGGTTTCGGAGCGCATCGCGGCATCCTACCGTCAAGTCCCCGTATCGGCTGGCGCGGAGTTTCCGATGCTGACCTGGGCGCCGATCAACGATGGACGCCCGCGCACGAGATCGGCCCCGCTCATGCGCCTGCCGCCAGCCGGCTGGACCTCGTCGAGCGCCAGTCCGCCATCCACTGTCCGAAGCGCGAGCTCTCCGTCTGCCGTGCGATACAGGACGCCGATTTCCACGTCATCGTCCGGCGCTCCGATCGGATGCACGCGCCGGACAAGGACCCGATAGCCACCGATCTGGAGGAACGTGCCCGGCCAGGGCTGGTAGGCGCGCACCTGCCGCTCGCTGTAGGCGGCCGGCCTGTCTGGATCGATCCGCCCCTGCGCCCGGCGCAGCGGCCGCGTCATCGTGGCATCAGCTTCGCTCTGCGGCTTTGGCTCAATCTCTCCCGCGAGCCAGGGCGCGAGCGTCGCCGTCAGCAGCCGCGCCGCCTCGTCGGCCAGTGTCTCCTCCAGGCGGGCTCCCGTCTCGCGTCCGTCGAGTGCCACTCGTGTCTGGGCGATGAGCGGGCCCGTGTCGAGGCCGGCGTCCATCTGCATCAGCGACACACCGGTCTGCTGCATCGCCGGCCAATATCGCGGCCGGGATGGGCGTGGCGCCCCGGTGGCGTGGCAGAAGCGACGGGTGCAGGTTCAGCGCGCCGTGGCGGGGCAGGTCGAGCAGCGCCTGGGGCACGATCTGGCCGTAATCGGCCAGGACGAGCAGATCCGGCGCCTGGTTGACGATGTGCTCGACTGACTCCGGCGCACGCAGGCGCTCAGGGCGGAACGTCGGTAGGCCGTGCTCGTTGGCCCACAGCGCGACGGCCGAATCCCATGGTTTGCCGCGCACGCCCATGCGTTGCGGCGCCGTGACGACCGCACGAGCTCGACTGAAGGATGGTCGGCGAGTGCGGAGCCGATCGGGACGGCGAACGCGCCCGTCCCCAGGAAGACGGTCCGCGCTCGGTCGGTCAACCGAGAGTGGCGAGAGCCGCTTCCTCTTCGGCGGTCTCCTCGTGCAGCTGGCCGACCGGGATCAGCTCGTCCATCGACTCGAGATAGTCGATGTACAGCTTGCCCTGCAGGTGATCCAGCTCGTGCTGCAGCGCGCGCGACAGCAGGCCCTTGCCGTTGACCTTGATCTTGCGGCCGTGGCGATTCTGGGCAACCACCCAGACCTGCTCGCGGCGCGTCACGAAAGCGACATAGCCGGGGAGCGACAGGCAACCCTCGAGATCGTTCTCGTCGCCGTTGCTGCGCACGATCTTGGGATTGACCAGCTCGTGCAGGTTGCCCTCGACCTCTACCACGCAGGCCTGGAGCGCGACGCCCAGCTGCGGCGCGGCAAGGCCCACACCCGGCGCGGCGCGCATCGTGTGGGTCAGATCGTCGAGCAGCTCGTGCAGGTACTTGCCAAAGGAGTCGACCGGCTCACCCTTCAGCCGCAGCCGTGGGTCGCCCAGCATGATGATTGGTTGGACGGACATTGTCTTGGAGTATATGGATTGACTCGAGCCAGCTGTCCTCTACTCCGGCCGCTCAGCTAGAGCAGGCTCTCCGGGTCGACATCCACCGACCACGGCGCGCCGGGGTCCCCACCCAGGGTGTCGATGGGGCGCTGGCCGCGCAGCACGACATGGAAACGCCAGCGTCCGGCGCGCCGCGCGATGTACGCCGGCAGCGGCCCGAGCACTTCGACCTGTGCGCCTGCCGCGCGTGCACGCTCGCGTAGCTGCGCAGCCATCTCCTGGGCTTTCTTCTCGGCCGCCGCACGATCCTCGAGAGCGACCGTGAGCTTGATCGCATCACCGAATGGCGGCGCGCCGAAAGAGTCGGCGGGATGTGAGCTCGGCCGCGTAGAACTCGCCCGCATCCTCGTCGCCGAGCGCGGCGATGACCGGATGATCGGGCAGGTAGGTCTGGATGATGGCCGTTCCCGGACGGTCGCCACGGCCGGCGCGCCCGATCGCCTGCGCCAGCAGCTGGTACGTCCGCTCGGCGGCGCGCTGATCGGGCAGGTTCAGGGCCACGTCCGCGGAGACAACGCCGACGAGCGTCACCTGGGGCACGTCGAGTCCCTTGGTCACGAGCGCCGTGCCCACGAGCACGTCCACGTCACCGGCCGCGAACGAGTCGATCACGCGCGTCGCCTCGCCCTTGCGTTCGACGACGTCGCGGTCAAGCCGCGCTACGCGCAGCTGCGGAAACCTGATCAGGACCTCGCGCTCGACGCGCTGCGTGCCACCACCCAGGTAGCGGATGCGGACCGATTCGCACGCCGGACAGCGCCGCGCAACGGGCGCCGTCGCGCCACAGTGATGGCAGCGCAGCGACAGCGTGTTGGCATGAAAGACGAGCGGTCGCTGGCACTCGGGACAGATCTGGACGTAGCCGCAGTCGCGGCAGATGACCACGCTGGCGCTGCCACGCCGGTTGATGACCAGGATCGCCTGCTCCGCTTCGTCCGTCTTGAGCGCTGCGAGTGCCTCAGTAAGCCGTTCGCTGAGGAGGCCCTTGTTGCCGGCCGCGAGCTCCGCGCGGAGATCGACGATCTCGACTTTCGGCCGCGCACCGGCGACGCGCGGAAGCACGAATCGCTCGATCTCGCCGCTCATCGCCCGGCCGTAGGTCACGACGTCAGGCGTCGCGCTGCCGAGCACCACCGGCGCGCTCGCCAGCCGGCCCAGGACGACGGCCACGTCGCGCGCCTGGTAGCGCGGCGTCCGGTCTGACTTGTACGACGAGTCGTGCTCCTCGTCGACGATGACCACGCCCGGATCGGCGAGCGGCGCAAGTGCCGCGATGCGCGTGCCGACCACGACCCTGACTTCGCCCGAACGAATGCGGCGCCATTCGTCGGCGCGCTCGCCGTCGCCCAGCGAACTGTGCAACAGGGCAACTTCCACGTTCAGGTCAAAGCGCAGCCGATCGAGCAGCGGGACGGCGAGCGCGATCTCGGGCACGAGCACGAACGCTCCCCTGCCCTGCTCCAACGCGACGCGAATGGCTTCGGCATACACGCTCGTCTTGCCGCTCGCCGTCGTGCCCTCGAGCAGCACCGTCTCGTGCGTGCGCGACGCGACCAGCGCATTGATCCTCTCCGAGGCGATCTTTTGCGCCGCGGTCAGCGCCACGTCGTGCGGCCGTGAGCCGCGCGCGGGCGCTGCCCGGTCGGCCAGCGGTCGCCGTTCGACGCGCGCCGTTTCGATATCGATCAAACCGCGTTTCGCGAGGCCCGGGATGGCGCTCGAGCCGTGACGCGTGCGCGAGCTCGGGCGCGGGCAGCGCGTCGGGAGCCGACGAGCAGCTCCGCGAGCACATCGCGCTGGCGCGCGCCGAGCCGAGCACCATCACGCGCTGCCATGGGCGACTGCTCGTCCGGCCTCTGTCAGGCGCACGCGGCGCTCGAGCTTCTCGCGTGCCTCGCGGTGGTCGCACGGTCCATTCGGTTTGCGCCGCGCCGTCGTCCGCCAGGCGCGTGACGCGCTCCACGCGCTCGAGCATCCCGGGCGCAAGCATCGCGCGCAGCACCAGCGCGGGCGGCGCAAGGTAGTGCTCCGCGATGTGCCGGCACAGCTCCACCTGGAGCGGCGCAAGGAGCGGTCCGTCGGAACGAACCCGCGCGATGATCGGCTTGATCTCACGCTCGGGCAGCTCAAGAGTCGCTGCCAGAACGACGCCCAGCGCGCGTCTCCGTCCGTAGTCGACGAGCACGGCCTCGCCGGGCTCCACGACGCCCAGCGCGTCGGGCACGGAGTAGGTGAACGTTTGTCCGCCGCGTGGCCCGGCAGCATCAACGGCCACCTCCACCGCGAGCACCGAGACCGGGTTAGTCGTCGTGGCCGCCGAACGCTCCACGCTGCTCGAGCCAGTCATCGACCATGTCGGCCACGGTCTGGGGCATGCCCACGCGCGTGTCGACGACAAGGTCGTATACCGGCGTGCCGGTTTCGTCGGTCAGGTCGGGGCTGAAGACATTGTTGTCGTCGAGCTCCGGATGAACGACCTTCCAGATCTCGCGATCCTTGGCCTCGCGTTCGCGCTCACCGGCAAGCAGATCCTCGAGCGTCGCCGTCGACTCCGGGTTGTCGCGGCGCACCTTGCGCAGCTGGCGCTCCATGCGCACTTCCTCGGGTGCCCAGAACAGCACGGTCACGACGGGCAGATCGGCGTTGAGGCGCTCGCGGCTGGCCAGATAGGCGGCGAGTCGTGCTTCGAGGATGAACGGTCTGTCGGGCTTGGCGGAGCGGATCTTCTCGACCTGGATCGAGTCCATCTGCCGGTCGATTGCCGGATCGCGCTCGACGAACTTGGACGTGTCGATCCCGGTCAGCTCGCGGAACTTCTCACCGATCTTGAAGTTGGGGATGTCGTAGCGGTCCGCGAGGAGATTGGCCGCGGTCGTCTTGCCCGTGCGCGACGGACCGGAGATCAGGATCGAGACGTTTGGCCGCAGCGGGTGCTTCACGGCTTGCTCGCGCGCAGGGTCTCGAGGACCGTTTCGAGCTCGTCCGGCAGTGGCGCCTCAGCCCGGATCAGACGGTCGCCGGACGGCGATGTGAATTCGATCCGCCACGAATGCAGGAACAGGCGCGCGAGGCCATCCGGCCCGCTGCGCGCGGCGCCGGTGGCGTACACCGGATCGCCCGCGACGGGGTGGCCGATCGACGCGAGGTGGACGCGAATCTGATGGGTGCGGCCGGTCTGCAGATCAACCTCCAGCAGCGACCAGGCCGCGAAGCGCTCGCGCACGTGGTAGCCGGTGGTGGATGGTTTGCCGCTGGGGAGCACGGCCATATGCGAATAGTGGCGCGGGTCGCGGCCGATGGGCGCTTCGATTCGGCCGTTTTCCGCGGGCATCTGGCCCTGGACGAGCGCGAGATACGTCTTCTTGACGCGGCGCGCCTTGAGCTGCGCCATCAGCGCCGTTTGGGCGCGGTCGTTGCGCGCGACGACGATCAGACCGCTCGTGTCGCGATCAAGCCGGTGCACGATGCCCGGCCTGTCTTCGCCCGCGACCGTGCCATACGCCTCGGCGCCGCCGCGGCCCAGAAGCGCGTTGACCAGCGTGCCCGAGTTGTGCCCGGGCGATGGGTGGGTGACCAGGCCTGACGGCTTGTCGATGATCAGCACGTCGGCGTCCTCGTAGACGACCTGCAGCGACACGGTCTCTGCCTCGATCGTCGCCACCTCGCGATCCGGGATGTCGAGCTCGAGACTCGTGCCCGCCTCGAGCAGCGTGTTGCTCTTGATCGGCAGGCCCTGCGCCGTCAGCCGACCGTCCTCGATCAGGCGCTGCACGTAGCTGCGCGACAGACCCACGGCATCGGCCACGACCACATCTGCGCGTCTGGGACGGTCGGTGGCCGGTACGGTCACTGAGACGCGCTCAGGCATCAGCCCTGGCTCGGCTCTTGCTGTGCGGCACGCCGCCGCAGCAGACGCTCGCGGAAGAGCGCTATCAGGATCAGCAACAGCAAGGCCATGCTGATCGCCGAGTCGGCCACGTTGAACGTGTAGAAGCGTGAGTCGCCGATGCCCATGTCGACGAAGTCGATCACCCAGCCCAGTCGGATGCGGTCGATGAAGTTGCCGATTGCGCCGCCCAGCAGCAGGCCCGAGCGCGAGCGTGAGCAACCAGCTGTGGCTGCCCTCGCGCCACTCGTAGACGACGATCAGGCCGATCACGATCAGGCTCGACGCGGCCAGGATGATGGCCGAATTGCCGAACAGGCCGAAGATGCCGCCGGCGTTGTACGACTTGGCGATGCGGACGAAGTCACCGATGATCGGGCGTTGGTGCTGCGCCGCCGCCAGAAGGGTGCACGGACGCGAGATCGAAGTTGGCGTCGACGTACAGCTTGCTGAGCTGGTCGACGATGATCACGCCGATGGCGAGGCCGATGAAGGCCACCCACCTCCAGCGGATGTCCGCGGGTAGCTTCACGAAGCCCTCTCGGCGCGCCGTAGCGCGATGCGTACGTCGCCACCACCGATGTGCTGGGTCGCGCTGACTGCGTCCGCAGGTGGCTCGTCGTGCGAGATATCCGTGACCAGCGCGTCCTCGATGAGCCGCGCACGGTAGGGCGAAAGCGGCGCGATCAGCTCGGGCGGCGCCAGACAGCCACAGCTCGATCGTGTCATCCAGCTCCAGGCCGGCCTGCTTGCGCAGGTCCTGGACGGCGCGCAGCAGCTCACGCGCATCGCCTTCAGCGCGCAGCTCGTCGTCCAGCTCCGTGTCGATGGCGAGCACGAGGCCCTCATCGTGGGCCACGGCCGTGCCCGGCCGTGGCGTGGCCAGGATCTCGACTTCGTCGGCGGTCAGATCAACCCCGGCGAGGCGGACGCCGCCGTCGGGCAGGTACTCGACCTCGTTGTTGCGCGCCGCGGCGAGGACGTGCTGCGTCTGAGCCCCAAGTCGCTTGCCGATCTTGGGCAGCAGCGGCTTGACACGGCGTTCGATCAGGTTTGAGTCGTCCGCCATGAGCGTCACGGACTTCGCATTGAGCTCCTCGCCCAGGATGTTGAGCACGTCCGCCGGCACGTCCGAGCCGGGTGGCAGGGCGACCCACACGCGACGGATCGGCTGGCGCAGATTGATCGAGGCCTGCGAACGGAGCGTGCGGCCCAGGTCCACGGCGCGCATGACGACGCTCATCGCATCCTCGAGCGCGACGTCGCGCTGGGCAGCGAAATCCGCATCCGGCCAGCTCGTCAGGTGGACCGAATCGACTTCTGTTGATGCTCCGTCCAGCGCGACGACCAGGCGCTGGTACATGTAGTCGGACAGGAACGGCAGAGTCGGCGCCAGCATCCGGGCCGTGCCCACCAGCGCCTGGTGCAGCGTCGCAAAGGCGGCGTCGCGGTCCGCGGCATCCGGGTTGCGCGACAGCCGCCGGCGGCTGCGGCGCAGATACCAGGTCGACAGCTCGTCGATGTGCTGGCCCAGGCGCAGCGCAGCGCCGCGCGCGTCGAAGTCCGCAAGCTCCGCTTTCGTATCCGCTGCCGCGGCGGCCGTGCGCGACAGGATCCAACGATCGAGCGTCTCCGTTGGCGCGTCACCGGATTGGGCGCTGGGCTGCCAGGCGGAGAGTCGGGCGTAGGTCATGAAGAACGCAAAGACGTTCCACAGCACGAGCAGCTCGCGGCGCGCTTCGTCCGCGGTGCGGTAGCCGAACAGGATGTTGTCCTCGGGCCGCTGCTTGGCGTACATCCAGCGCATGACGTCGACGCCCATGCGCTCGGCCGCCTCGTTGAACTCGATCGCGTTGCCCCATGACTTGTGCATGGGGCGCCCATCATCACCAAAGAGCGTGGCATAGCCGAAGAGCGACTTGAACGGCCGCTCGCGGCGCAGCACGGTGCTCATCGCCAGCATCGAGTAGAACCAGTTGCGGAACTGGCCAGGGAACGATTCGGTCACGAAGTCGGCCGGAAACCACTGGCTCCAGTACTCAGGCTCCGTCCGATAGTGCATCGTCGAGAACGGCACGATGCCCGCGTCAAGCCACGGATTGCCAACGTCCGCGATGCGCGATGTCTCGCTGCCGCACGCCGAGCACGCGATCTTGACCGCGTCGACATACGGTCGGTGGGGCGTGTGGCCCTCGAACTCATCCCAGCCATTTACCGCCCGCTGCTTCAGCTCGTCGCGGCCACTGACGACGTCGAAGCTGCCGCACGACGTGCACTCCCAAATGGGCAGCGCCAGGCCCCAGTAGCGCTTCTTGGAGATCATCCAGTCGGCCATGTTCTGCAGCCAGTCGAGCTCTCGCTCGTAGCCAAAACCCGGGATCCAGCGGATCTGGTCGACGATATCCATGATCTGGTAGCGCAGGCTGCGCTCCTTCTCCTCGGCGGTGACCTCGCTGCGCGGCTTGTCGTAGACCTTGCCCATCGAGATGTACCACTCGTCGACGACGCGGAAGAGCAGCGCCGTTCCGCAGCGCCAGCAGTGCGGATAGCGGTGCGTGTACGGCTCGAGGTGGTAGAAGAAACCCTTCCGCTCCAGATCCTCGACCACGGGCTCCGCCACGGCGTGCGCGTCCAGGCCGGTCAGCCAGCCAAAGCCTTCGAGGTAGTGGCCGTCCTCGTTGAGCGGCGCCACCACCGGCAAGCCGAGAGCCTTGCCCAGCTGGTAGTCCTCTGCGCCACAGCCGGGCGCGATGTGCACGATGCCGGTGCCCTCTTCCTCGCCCACCTCAGACCACGGCACGACGTGGTGCTCGTAACCGGCACCGCCGTCAGTGGCGCTGCCCGCGGCAAACGCGCTCTCGACCGCGGCGAGCTCGTCGAATGGTCCGCGGTAGCGCCAGCCAACCAGCTCGCTGCCGGGCTTCTCTTCGAGCACCTCGAACCGGTCGCGCAGCGCGCTCTTCAAGGTGCCCTTGCCCAGCCAGTAGATGTCGTCGCCCTGGCGCACCTTGACGTACGTCAGATCCGGCCCAACGGCCGCGGCGACATTTGCACTCAGCGTCCACGGCGTCGTCGTCCAAACGAGCAGCCACTCGCCGGGTCTGTCTACAAGCGGGAGGCGAACGGTCAGGCCCGGATCCTCGCGGTCCTGGTAGCCCTCGTTCATCTCCATCTGGCTGATGCCCGTTCCGCAGCGCGTGCACCACGGCATCGAGTCGTGGCCCTTGTACAGCCAGCCGCGTCGGTGGCACTCGGCCAGGAAGCCCCAGATGAGGTCGTTGTTCTCGTTGCTGAAGGTGAAGTACGACCCACCGATCTCAGGCAGGCCCAGGCGGCCAACGATCATCTCGACGGTGTCCGTGACCGGGCCGTGCGGACCCTGGACAGTCACCTGCTGTGACGGATCCGCGGCAAGCAGGTCGCGCAGCCGGCGCAGCTCGTCCGGATCGTTCCAGTCCATCCACATGCCCAGCCGGATCGACTGCTCGGACTGCAACGCGGCGTAGGTCAGCACGCGCTGCTTGCACAGGTTGACGAAGTTGGCGATGCCATTCGCCTCGATGTCGCGCTTGCTCGTGTAGCCCAGCTCGCGCTCGACGTTGACCTCAACCCACAGCCCCTGGCAGTCGAAGCCGTTCTGGTAGCGCTGGTCCTGGCCGAGCATGGCGTGGAAGCGCTGGTACAGATCCTTGTATGTCCGGCCCCAGGCATGGTGAACGCCCATCGGGTTGTTGGCCGTGATCGGGCCGTCGAGGAACGACCACCGTTCGTTACCCGCGTTCTGGGCACGCAGACGCGCGAACGTCTGACGCTCGTTCCACAACGCGAGCATCTCGTGCTCAAGTGCAGGCAGATCTGGTTGTCGGGATACAGGCTGAAACGGGCTATCCACCCGCGACTCCACGAACATGGGCCCTCAAGAATACCGAAGCGGCGGCCGCGTCAGCGGCCGCCGCTTCCCTGTCGCTAAGTGCAGAGGCCGATCAGTAGATCGGCGTGATCCAGTTGCTGTGCTGCGGCAGCCGGCCGCGGACGGTGTCGAAATAGAGCTGGGCGAGCTTGCGCGTGATCGGCCCGACCTCGCCGTCGCCGACGGGCCGATGGTCGATCTCGACGATGGGCGACATCTGCGCGCCCGTGCCGCACAGGAAGGCTTCTTCCGCGGCGTAGAGCTCGCTCCTGTCGATCGAGCGAATGACCGTTTCCATGCCCATGTCCTCGCGCGCGAGCTGGATGATGCCGGCGCGGGTGAGGCCTTCGAGGATGTCATCCGTGATGGGCGGCGTGACGAGCTTGCCGTTGCGGACCATGAAGAAGTTCTCAGCGCTGCCTTCCGACACGTGGCCGTCCATGGTCAGCACGATCGCTTCGTCATAGCCGTTCAGGACGGCCTCAGTCTTGGAGAAGGCGCTGTTGACGTAGGCGCCGACGATCTTGGAGCGCGCCGGCATGGCCTGGTCACTGTTGCGCCGCCACGAGACGACCTGGGCGCTGATGCCGCGATCAGTCGCGATGTACTCGCCGAAGGGCACCGCAAAGATGACCAGCTGCTCCTCGAGATTGTGCAGCCGGACTCCGATCGCCTCTGTCGACTTGTACAACGTGGGTCGCACGTAGGCGTCCTGGCGGTAACCGTTCCGACGAAGCAGGTCCACCGTCAGCTCCACGAGCTCCTGAGGCGACATTGGCGGCTTCATCAGCAGCACCTTGGCCGACTGCCACAGGCGCGTGTAGTGCTCGAGCAATTTCAGACCGTAGAGCTGTTCCTGCTCCTCATTCCAGTAGGCGCGGATGCCTTCAAACGTGGCCGTGCCGTACAGGAAGCCATGGGTCATGACCGGGATGCGTGCCTCAGCCAAGGGCACGAACTTGCCCTCGAAGTAAGCGACGATGTTCGGGTCCGCGGGACGCGTGCCATTTGCCGCCAGCGGAACACCAGCGGGCTTCTGAGTCAGCATGAGCGCGAGTATACGTCTGGCGCGGGTGGCTCCCACTGCCAGTGGTAACAGGATGAACGGGCCATCACGCCCATCACCACATGCCGGCCAGGCGCGCGATCACGAGCGCAACGTAAACGACGTAGAAGAGGCCGCCGACGAGCAGGTGCGGGCCGGTCAGGGTGCCCCGACGGACCATGGGGATGAAGATCACCGCCGTGGAGGCGAAGGCGATGCCCGCCGACACGAAGCTGAGCAGGCTCTCCTGCGTGATGGTCCATGCACTCGCCGCGAGCACGACGCCGATTGCCGTCGGGATGCACGACTGGAAGACCATCGCTCCGGTGATGTTGCCCATCGCCAGCGTGTCCTTGCCCTGGCGGACCCAGATCAAGCTGTTGAACTTCTCGGGCAGCTCAGTCGCGATCGGCGCGATGATCAGCGCCAGCAGCGCAGGATCGAGGCCCGCGTCGTTCGACAGATGCGTGATCGCGTCAACGAAGACGTAGGCGCCTGAAACGATCATTGCCAGGGCCACGAGGACCTGGATGTTGACGATGCGCAGGCGTGGCGTCTGTGGATCGCTGCGGAAGCCGGGACGGTCCATGCGATGGAAGCGCAACGGCGAAAGGTCCCTGGCGTCGACAGTCGTGTCGGCCTCGAAATGCGACTTCACGTACCAGGCGTAGATGCCGATGAGCAGGACCACCGCGCCATAACGAATGAACGACACCTCGGCGGGCACGAAGGCGGCTCCGACGGCGATGGCGTAGGCGACGAAGAAGTAGCGGATATCGAGACCCATGACGTGGGTGTCGACGGTCATCGTCCGCCCGGATTTGCGCCGCTTGGCGTAGCCGATGACGCCCAGGCCGGTGACGAACATGGCCAGCGTCGAGAGCATGAACGGCGCACCCAGGATGGCGCCGACGCCGATCGCGTGGGCGGATTCCTCGCTGCCGGCGCCGGCGAACAGGATCGCCACGAGCGGGATCATCGTCTCCGGCAGAGCCGTGCCGACTGCCGCAAGGACGCTGCCTACAGCGCCCTCGGCCAGGTTGAGCTTGTGGCCGAACCACTCGATGCCGTTGGTGAACAGCTCCGCCGCGATCAGGATGACCGCAAGCGCGATGAGTAGCTCGAATATCTCCATCAGCGCCTACGGATTGCCGCGGTTTGCCGTGGTTGACTGCCGCGCCAGATCAGGCGCGCAGGTGCTCCGGCGCATAAGGCAGCAGCGCGACGTGGCGCGCGCGCTTGAGGGCGACGGACAGCTGGCGCTGGTGCGCGGCACACGTGCCGGTCTTTCGTCGCGGCTCGATCTTTGCCCGCTCAGATAGATAGCGGCGCAGGCGGTTGATCTCCTTGTAGTCGATCTGCACCGTCTTGTCGGCGCAGAAGGCGCATACCTTGCGGCGGCGACGGTCGCGATACATGTCATCGCGTTTCTTGCTGCTTGTTCGGCTGGGAGGCATTTCTCAGCGGATCCTTTCTAAAAGAAGTCGGTGCCTAGAAAGGCAGGTCGTCGTAGTCGGGCTCGGGCTGCTCGGATGCCTTGGGCTGGCCGGCAGCCGCGCGCGGCGCGCGGGGCTCAGGCGGAAGCTGGCTGCCGCCGTCGCCGGCGTCCTCGCGAGCACGTCGTTCGAGGTTCTGAATGGTGTTGGCGACGAGCTCCGTCGTGTACCGCTTCTGGCCGTCCTGACCCTCCCACTGGCGGGTCTGGATGCGGCCTTCGATGTACACCTTGGCACCCTTGCGCAGGTACTCAGCGGCGAATTCCGCCTGCTGGGCCCAGGCCACGACGCGGAACCATTCGGTCTCTTCCTGGCGCTCGCCCTGCGCGTCCTTGTAGTTGCGATTGACCGCGACGGTGAACTGGGTCACCGCTTGACCACTGGGCGTGTAGCGCATCTCAGGATCGCGGCCCAGGTTGCCGATGATCATGCACTTGTTGAGCGACACAGCACTGGCCTCCTGTCCCTATGGACGCTCGACGGCGGCGGGAGCGGCTTCGCTCTCAGACTCGTCGATGAATTCAGTGTCCAGGTCGATGTCGTCGTCGTCAGGCGGCGGGGCGACGATCACATCGTCGAGATCGATGTCCTCGCCTGAGTCGCTCTGCGGCCGGCGCGACAGTGGGCGCTCAACGCGCGTGACGAGGTGGCGCATGACCTCTTCGGTGATGTTCAGGCCACGCTCGAGCTCGAGCACGGCCTCAGGCGGAGCGTCGAACAAAACCAGAAAATAAGAGCCTTCGCGGTACTGACCGATGGCATAGGCCAGCCGGCGGCGGCCCCACGGGCTGACCTTGACGATCTGCCCACCGGCCGCGGCAATTGACCGCGTCGCACGGTCTAGAAGCGCCTGGACCTGCTCATCTGGCGTGTCCGGGCGCACAACGAGCATCAGCTCATAGCGTCGCATGGTTCTCCTTCCCATGGGATGTGCCCCGCTCATTTGGTCCGTTGGTCCGCGGCGGAGCTGAAAGGTTGGCCCCAAGTATAGCCGCCGGACGTCCTATACCGGTCTGGTGCCGTTGGGTGGGGTTGGGACGCCGGCCCTCAGGGCTAAACTCGGCGCCGATGTCGAATCAGGTTCTGCTGCTCAACGCCGACGGCCTGGCGGGCGACTCGATCGTCGAGCCGCTTCAGCGCCATGGATTGACCGTGTCCATTACGCGCGACCTGGCGACGGCACTGTCTCAGCTCAACGAAAACCAGCTGCTGATCATCGATGCGAACGACGAGTCGTCGCTCGCTCTGCTGTGCCGGCGCATCAACGACGAGACAGGCAGCCGCCACCCGCCCATCCTGGCCGTGGCCCACACCGCGGACGTCGAGTCGCGCGTCAGCCTGCTCGAAGCTGGCGCGGACGATGTCGTCGCCCAGCCGGTCGACCAAGACGAGCTCCAGGCCCTGGTCGATGCGCTCATGTTGCGCGCCCCGGCGCCACCCTCCGTATCCACTGAAACAGCCGTCGCACTGCCCCGAGCCGTGCCGTCAGCGCCGGGCCGCGTCATCGCGTTTGTGGCGGCCAAGGGCGGCTCCGGCACCACGACCCTCGCGGTTAACACGGCCCTTGTGCTGGCCGAGATGGCCCCCGGCAGTGTCGCGATCGCCGACCTCGACATGTACCACGGCCAGGTCTCGACCCATCTCGACATCTATGCGCGCAACTCGACCGCGGAGATGGCTCGCGAGGATCACTTCAGCCAAACCCCAGATCTGGTTCACGAGGCGGGCAAGCAGCATTCCAGCGGGCTGACAGTGTTCGGCGGTCCGTATCGCGCCGACGAGTCGCTCGACATCACCGGCGACCAGCTCGGCTCGCTCCTCGAGCTGATGCGCACCACCTACGGCACTGTGATCGCCGATGTCGGGTCCGTGCCGGACGTCCGATCGCTCTCAGTGTTAGCCCACGCGGACCACATCGTCATGGTCATCACGCCCGAAATCCCATCGCTGCGGCTCGTCCACGCCGAGCTTCAGATGATGTCCGACAACGGCCACATGGTCGACAAGACGATGTTCGTGCTGAACCACACGCATGCACGGCCCACGATTTCCGCGCTGCAGATAGAAGAGCACCTGGGCATCCACATCGGCCTTCAGGTGCCGTACGACGGCGACACCTTCCTGCGCTCAGTCAACGAGGGCCAGCCACTCATCGCGATCGCGCGGCGGACCGCAGCCGGGGCAGCCATCAAACACCTGGCCGAGTTGACCGCGCAGACGCGACTAGAGGATGACGTGTCGTCCATTCCGGTCCGCCGAAATCGCATTCGCGAGCTGCTCAGCCGCTAGTACAGCGCCTCGAGTCCCTTCATGTCGCCCAGGCCAAGGGTGGCCTCCTGGTTCTCGCACAGGCCGTCGATATAAACGCTCATCGTCAGCCGGCCGTGGTTCGCCTCGCCCACGTGACCCAGGCCAAATGCATGACCAGCCTCGTGCGTGACAAGCGCCTCGAGCATCAGAGCGGCTGAGCATGATGAACTCGTCACGGACCAACGGATGTTGGAGGCGAGGCGCATATCGGCCTCCACGATCTCGTCGCCCGACCACCAGATGCACGTGTAACCGGCGTAGCTGCCGTTGAGTGGGGCAAAGCCGACGACGTTGCGTCCGTCGCGCGTGCCACAACCGCCATCGACAGTCACGTTCGGCTTGCGCGTCGTGGTGCCCAAATAGGCGCTCGTGGCGCTGACCGTGTCGGCACGGCCGCAATCGTTGCGCGCGCCGGTGATGTTGCTGAACGCCTTCTTGATGGTGTTCAGCGCGGCGCTCGAGCCCAGGCCAGAGGGCACTGACGAAGCGCGGAACGACCAGTTGAGCGTCTGCTTCCAGCGCGCACCCGCCGCCAGGAACTTGTACTGGCCGTCGCCGCACGGCGACGGCGATGCGCCGGCACCGGCGCTGTCGGTCGTCTGCGGGACGGGCGCAAGGCCCGCATCACCTGAGCGCGCCGCACCTGAGCCCGCTGAGGCGGGTGCCGCGGCAAACGCGGCGGGCGCGGAGCAGAGCACGACGGCGAAGGCGAAGATCGCTGTCAGCGCGCGCATGACCCACCCCTTGGTCAGTTGCGGATGTACCAGATCACGAAGCCAATGGCGCCGGCGATCATGACGATGCCACTGACAAGGACAAGGAGCACGAAGAGATCCAACTGGTTTGCCTCCTGACGGACCTGGCGGCCGAGTGGTGCCGAAGGTGAGATTCGAACTCACACGCCCTCAACGGGCCGCGGATTTTAAGTCCGCCGCGTCTGCCGTTCCGCCACTTCGGCCCGTGGCTGCTGGTGCGGCCGAGTCTAACGCTCACGCGTTGCTCAGCAACGTGCTAAACAATGCACACGACGCAGCCGTGCGGTCATCTCACAAGTCACTTGATCCCAACTAGCAGAGGTATCCAATGCGCAGACTTTCAGCCATAGCAGGCGTGTTCGTCGCCGCAACATTTGCGGTCGCCGCATGCGGCGGTAGCACGCCGGCTACGAGCGGGCCGGCTCTGCCGACGTTGCCCGCCGGTGCCGTTCCGACAGTGCCGACCGGCGCCGTTCCTACGATCGCGCTCCCCAGCCTGCCTGTAGGTGTCCTCCCCAGCTTTAACGGAGATCCGACTCTGGCGGCCAAGTTCCCGACCACGATTGGCGGTAAGCCCGTCACCCCAGCGACCACGGCCCTTTACTCGTCGCTCTTCGCCTCGTTCGGAGGGGCCTACGAAGCGCAGAAGTTCGCCGCCGCAATGGGCTCCATCGGCGTGGATCCCAACACCGTGTCGTACGGCGCCGCCTCGGTCGAGCTCAGCGACACCAACACGATCACGGCAATTCGGACACCGAACTACTCGGCGGCCCAGTTCCTCAGCGCCCTTCCGGGGCTGACCGCTATCTTCTCGCCGGATGAGCCAGCGCCGACCGTCGGCCAGGTGTCAGTCGGCGGCAAGACGGTCACGACGCTCACCGATTCGTCCGAGACCACGACCTACTACTACGCCAGCGGCGACACGATCTGGACGACCGACGCCACGGATCCCGCTGATCTGACGGCGATCTTCACGGCCATTCAGTAGAGTCCCGCGCCACCCAACGCGCACAGAGAAAGGCCCGGGCTCTGCGAGCCCGGGCCTTTTGATTCCCAGAATTTGGTGGAGGCGACGACCGGATTCGAACCGGTGAATAGAGGTTTTGCAGACCTCCCCCTTAACCACTTGGGTACGTCGCCCCGGGTCGGCGCCTTAGACAGCGCCTCTATGGATTCTGGCTGGCCCTCCTGGATTCGAACCAGGGTTGACGGATCCAAAGTCCGCAGTCCTACCGCTAGACGAAGGGCCAGCGGGCCTCGTCGGCCGATTGGGCGTAGGAAGAATGGAGCGGGAGACGGGGTTCGAACCCGCGACCTTCACCTTGGCAAGGTGACGCTCTACCAGCTGAGCCACTCCCGCATGTAGTCCGCCTGCTCGGCGGTTTGGTGGTGCCGAGAGCCAGAATCGAACTGGCGACACCGCGATTTTCAGTCGCGTGCTCTACCAACTGAGCTATCTCGGCGCGTCCAGACCCGATCCCGATCGCGGCTACGACCAGTCGATATTGAACCACAGTCAATCGAGACCCGCGAGCGCGGCGGTTGCCTGCGCATCGAGCGGAGCCTCGCCGGTCAGAGCACGTAGTCGGTTGATGCGGTCGACGATCGGCGGGTGGGTCTGCATCAGCCCGGATGAGCGTGCTTCCCACTTCTTGATCGGGTTGACGAAGTACAGATGCTGCGTCGCCCGGTTGGCAACCTCGAGCACTTCGCGGTCGGCGGCGATCTTGGCCAGCGCCCGCTCGAGCCCATACGGGTTGCGCGTCAGCTCGACGCTGGACGCGTCGGCGAGGTACTCACGCTGGCGGCTCACGGCGAGCTGGACGAGGCCGCCGATGATCGGCGCGATGATGGCCAGGATGAGGCCGACCACGAACATGATCAGCACGATTGCGCCACCCCCGCTGTCGCCGCTGCTACGGCCGCGCCTGCCGCCGCCGGTCACGCCGCTCCAGAACGTGAAGCGCAGGAAGAAGTCGGCGAGCAGCGCGATCGAGCCGACAAGCGTCGCAACGAGCAGCTCGAAGCGCGTGTCCAGGTTGCGCACGTGCGAGAGCTCGTGGCCGATTACGCCCTGGAGCTCCTCGCGGTCGAGCTTCTGGAGCAGGCCCTCAGTGATGGCGACGCTGGCGTGCTTGGGGTCGCGCCCGGTTGCAAACGCATTTGGGGCCGTGTCGCCAATGATGTAAACGCGCGGCATGGGGATATTGGCCGCGATGGCCAGCTCCTGGACCACGTTCAGCAGCTGCGGCGCGCTCTCCGCAGTGACCTCGCGCGCGCCGGACACGGACAGCACGAGCTTGTCGCCAGACGAGTACGACAGCCATGACAGCAGCATCGAGATGACGACGGCGATAACGAGCGCGGCCACGCCACCCTGCCAGTAGCCGCTCAGCGCAAAGCCAACGACAAAGCCGAAGACCGCCAACAACGCGGTCAGGAGGAAGACGAGCAGGATTGACTGCCGCCGGTTGGCGGCAATCTGCTGGTAGAAGTTCTGGACCGGCTGTGTGAAGACCGGTGCCGTAGGAGGGTTCATGTTCTTGGGCCGGCGCCGTTCATGGCCGGCCGGTCAGGCGTCCCTAAGGTCAGCCGGCGGGCGGTGCGGCTGGAGGCGCGGGCGGGTTGGTCGGTGGCATCGACGGCGGAACCGCGGGCGGCGCGGCCGGCGGCGGTGGGGCAAGGTTGCTCAGGTTGACCTGCGGCACCTGCTGCGCCTCTGGCTCCGCATCGAAGAACTGCTCCGGGCGAAACCCGAGCGGGCCGGCGATGAGCACGCTGGGGAACGTGGCGATGCCGGTGTTGTAGTCGAGCACGGTCGCGTTGTAGTGCTGGCGCGCGAAACCGATCTGGTTCTCTGTCGTGGTCAGCTGCTCCTGAAGCTCGAGCACGTTCTGGTTCGACTTGAGGTCCGGGTAGTTCTCGACCACCGCGAACAGCGAGCGCAGCGTGCCGCTCAGCGCGTTCTCAGCGCCGGCCGATGCAGCAGGACCCTGGGCACCGGCCGCAACGGCGTTGGCACGCGCCGCGGTCACGTTCTCGAGCACTGACTGCTCGAAGCCCATGTAGCCCTTGACGGCGTTGACGAGGTTGGGGATCAGGTCCCAGCGGCGCTTGAGCTGGACCTCGATCTGGGCATACGCCTCGCGAATGCGCAGGCGCTTCTGAACGAGACCGTTGTAGATCAGGATGCCGCCGACGACGACGACCGCCAAGACGATCAGGACGATCCAGACGATTGGGCTCATCAGTACTCCGTTGTACGACGCCGGGTGACGCCGGCCTAGCCCGAAAAGTCTAGCAGCGGACCTGCGGCAGCCCGCTAGAGGTCGTGGTCGAAGGTGATCGTGCCGGTCGTGTCGACGGCGCGCGGATCTACTGGCGGCAGGGGCATCTGGTCCAGCTTCGTCTCTTCGTACACGACGCGCTTCATGCTCGTGGCGCGATCGCGGTTGACGATGAGGACGCTCGTGTGGCGCGTCTTGGACTTGCCTGCGTAGGAGAATTCGATGACTGCCTCGGTCAGCGGCAACATGCGCCGCCGCCGGTTAATACCGGCAAACGGGTCGGCTGCCTTCATGCCATGCAGGTAGCCCGTCACGCGGTACGGCGGCATCTCCAGCTCGACCTGGACAGCCCGTGTGGCGACGTGGAGGTCAGCGCGCGCACCCGAATCGGTCGGCTCGACGGCCCACACGTCTTGCGCGTCGAGCTCCTGGTCGCCGGCCGGAACTGAGCGCCCATCGTCGAGCGCATACAGGGCGGCATTGTGAACTGACCAGGCGTCGGACCCGTTCAGGAAGTCGGTCAGCCGAATGTCATCGGGTACGTCGAGTCGGCCCCTGATGAGGCAGTCCCCCGAATACCCTCTGAAGTCCACGTGCGCCATGTGCAGATTCCCAAGCAATGCCTGACCAAGAAGATGACTCGATCAAGGTCACTCGTCTAGTACACCGAAGGTAATACCTCTCCCCCGTGGACGACGATCGCGCCGATGACCGGCGAGGACCACAGGGAGCGCGTCAATCGCGAGCTGATCGAGCTCCTGAACGAGATCCGCGTCACGGTGCCCGGCGTCCAGGTGTTGTTCGCGTTCCTGCTCATGACTGACCTCCTGGAAGGTCTGGCCGAAGTCAGTTAGCGAGCCCATTCGCCACTTGGCTACACGCGGACTGACCTGAAAGCGCTAATTGCCAGTTGAGTTGTGCCGCCTAACGTGGCACGAGCCATGAACAAGCTATGGGGCATGGACGATCTCGAGGCGGCCTGGATCGACGTCCACGAAGCCAATGCCGTGCTGCGGTGGAACGTGGGCCGCCCGGCCTACGAACCGCGTCGAGCTTGGCCGTGGTCGCAATACGCGTTCAATCCGCGCGAGCGCCCGAAGGTCGGCCGGCGAGAGCACGAGTGGACGGCCACCGGAGCGACGGAGGCTCAGTGCGTCCAGTCGATGGCGCGAGTCCTGAGAGACATCGGCGCGGGACGAGCGCCGCGACAAGTCGACGTGGGCCGAACGCTTCGAGTGAGTGGTGGGCGGTGAGGGACTCGAACCCCCGACATCCTCGGTGTAAACGAGGCGCTCTGACCAACTGAGCTAACCGCCCGGAGAGTGGCAGCGCCGGGCGCCGCGACCAAAAGAATACGGCGGCAAGAGTGCCGCCGTCGTTCAGCGAATTGGTGCCCAGGCCGGGACTTGAACCCGGATGACTTGCGTCATACGCCCCTCAAACGTACGCGTATACCAATTCCGCCACCTGGGCCTGGTACCGAGGGAGGGACTTGAACCCACACGACCTTGCGGCCACTAGGTCCTGAACCTAGCGCGTCTGCCTATTCCGCCACCTCGGCGCGCAGCCTGCAACGCATCACTGCGCCTCAGGCGAGCCGCGAGTTTAGCACGGCCGACCGATCCGCCAGAGCCTCCGACAAACCCGTCGAGGCAGGCTATGGACGGCGGCTCAGACGAGCTTGAAGCTCAGGAAGCAGCAGATGCAGAACACGATCGCGAGCACGACCGTGAACTGGAACAGGCGCTTTTCAATGCCGCGCCGGCTGCGGTAGACGCTCGAGTCGCCGCCGAAGGTCGCGCCGAGTCCGGCGCCGCGCGACTGAAGCAGGATCGACGCCATCAGCGCGACGCCGATGAGGATTTGGGCGAGTAGAACTAACGATGTCACGGCGCGCAGGATAGCAGGCGGGCCGCAAGCGGAGCCCGAAACGGCGCCGTCCGCGGCGGCTCAGCCATCGAGCAGGGACCGGCCGGTCATGCCTTCGGCCGGGGGAACGCCGACGAGCGCCAGGAGCGTGGGCGCGACGTCGGCGAGCACTCCGTCGTGCATGTGTCGACCCTCCACAGCCGGACCGATCAGGACGACCGGCACCCGGTTCAGCGAGTGCGCCGTCATGGGCTCGCCGTGCTCGTCCCTGAGCTCGTCGGCGTTGCCGTGGTCGGCCGTGATGCACAGCAGGCCCGCGTCCGGCAACGCTTCCACGATGCGGTCCAGGCAGCCGTCGACGAACTCGAGCGCACGGATCGTCGCGTCCCAGACGCCCGTGTGGCCGACCATGTCCGGATTGGCGAAGTTGGCCACGATGAAGTCGTACTTGTCGCTGCGGATCGCGTCTGTCAGAGCGTCGGTTACGCCGGCCGCGCTCATCTCCGGCTGCAGGTCGTACGTGGCGACCCTGGGGCTGGGCACGAGCAGGCGCTCCTCGTTGGGAAAGGCCTCTTCGATGCCGCCGTTGAAGAAGTACGTTACGTGCGCGTACTTCTCCGTCTCCGCGACGTGGAACTGGCGCCAGCCAAGCTTGGAGAAGATGTCCGCGAGGCTCGTCACCGTCAGCGGCGGATAAGCGACCTCGACCGGCAGGCCACTCTCGTACTCGGCCATGGTGACCACGAACAGGTGACGCGGCCGCGCGCCCCGATCAAAACAGGTCGTGTCGAACTCGTCGCCGTCGACCAGCGCGTGGGTCAGCTGGCGCGCGCGATCGGCACGGAAGTTGAAATGGATGACGACGTCGCCGTCGCGGACCGTGCCGTCAACGCCGTCGATGACCGTCGGTGCGACGAACTCGTCGCCTTCATCGCGCGCGTAGCCGTCGAGTACGGCCCGCGTCGCGCTGGTCGCGCGCGCGCCGCGGCCGTAGACGATTGCCTCGTAGTGGCGAGCGACGCGATCCCAGCGCTTGTCGCGGTCCATGCCCCAGTAGCGACCGCCGATCGTGGCGATGCGCGCCAACGGATGCGCATCGACGAGGCGACGTTCGAAGTCGGGCACGAACTCGTCAGCGGAGCGCGGCGGAGTGTCGCGGCCGTCGAGCAAGCCGTGCACGACAAGGTCCTCGACACCTTCCTGCCGCGCGAGATTGGCGATGGCAACGGCATGGCGATCGACCGAGTGAACGCCACCGGGACCGAGCAGACCGATCAGATGCAGGCGATGGCCTCGCGCGGCCTCGCGCACTGCGTCGAGCAGAGCGGCGTTCTTGAAGAAGCTGGCGTCCTCGATCTCCGCGTCGATGCGTGGCAGATCCTGCACGACGGGCCTGCCGGCGCCCAGGTTCAGGTGCCCGACCTCGCTGTTGCCCATCTGGCCCGTTGGCAGGCCTACGGCCTGCTCGGAGGCGTCGAGCAGCGCGTGCGGCCACTTGGCGAGCAGGTCGCGCCAGACAGGCATCCTGGCCGCGGCGACGGCGTCAGCGTCCGGGCGCGTGCCGACGCCGAAACCGTCGAGGACGACGAGCACGAGAGGGCGCGGCCGCACCGCGATTTGGTCGCTCACGCCGCGCCCCGTGGCGCACCGGAGCGTGCCTGGGCCGTCAGACCTGCACGAGCGACGATGCCGGCCATCTCGTCGACCTTCAGGCTCGCCCCACCCACGAGGGCGCCATCGATGTCCGGCTCGTTCAGGAACTCGTCGATTGCCGCGCTGGTGACGCTTCCGCCATACAGGACCGGAACGTGCGCCGCGCCGTATGGGATCCCGTGATCTGACAACGCGCTCCTGATGACCTGGGCCATGGTCGCCGCATCGCTGCCGCGCGCGGTCAGACCCGTTCCGATCGCCCACACCGGTTCGTAGGCGATGACCAGATCGTCGGGCACCTTGGCCGACGCCCCACTGATCATTGCGAACGTGCCGTTGAGCTGCTGACGAACCGTCTCCTCCGCCTTGCCCGCCTGGCGGTCCTCGAGCTGCTCGCCGACGCACAGGATCGGTCGGAGCCCGAACTCGCCACAGCGCAGGAGCTTGCGGCCGATCTGCTCGTCAGTCTCGCCCTGGTCGCGGCGGCGCTCGGAGTGGCCGATGATCGCCCACGTCGCGAACATCGTGACCATGGGCGCAGAGATCTCGCCGGTGTAGGCCCCGAATGGCTGCGCGTGGATGTTCTGCACGCCAACCTGCACGGCGGTGTCCTCAAGCGCCCGGGCGACCGATTCGAGGCACACGAACGGCGGACAGATAACGCGCACCACGCCGGGCACATCCGTCGCCGCGGCTATGTCATTGGCCAGCAGCGACGCATCGAGCGACGTGGTGTTCATCTTCCAATTGCCGGCGATGATCACCGGGCGGGGCACGCTCATGTCCACCTCTGGGCGGTATCAGGGTCATCAGTGCTGTCGTGGAGCGCCGCGCTCCCGATCAGCTCGAAGGCGCGCTGCACCTGGCTGCGCGACATGTCCAGTTTCGCCGCAATCTCAGAAAAGGTTGCTTCGGGAGCGCGGCGCCGCTCCCGGGCGACTCGGCGCGCGTCCTTGGGCAGCCGCCGCAGCTCGCCGCGCGCTTCGAGCGCGTCGATCTCCGCCATCTGGCGCCGCGCCGCGCCGACGGCACGCTTGAGATTGGCGTTCTCAGCGTTCACGACGCGATTCAGATGGCCGGTCAGCGAGCGACCGATGAGGTGCGACTCCAGCTCGAGCGTCGCCGCGGACGCGCCGATGCGGCGCAGGAACTCTGTCACTGCATCCGCGCTCTTCCACGTCAGCACGCCCTTGCTGCGCCGCGTCCGTGCCCCGGCCGGCAGTCCAAAGGCGGCCATCCGGCGCGCCATCGCGGGCATCTCTTCCGGCTCTACCACGAGCTCAAGGTGGGTGCCCGTCGATGTGAGGCTGAGCGAGCCGCGCGCCAGGAACGCGCCGCGCAGGTATGCAACGCGGCAATGCTCGGCGGCCGTGTCCCAATCGAACTGTGCGTCTGTCACTGCGCTATCAAGACGCACAGCCAGCCGACCGATCAAGGGCGTTCTGGCCCTTCCCTGGGCGGCCGAACCTAACCCAGCTCGTTCCGCACTGCGGTCGCATTGGCGCGCGGGCTCGATCGCGGCCAGCTCGGCGCGCAGCGCCGCGACCAGGTCTGTCTGTGTCCCGCCGGTCAACTAAGCGACGTTGGCTGCGGCTGGCTCGCGGCGCATTTCGGTCCGTTCGTCGTACATCTCGACGATGGCGGCCGTCAGCTTGCGCGAGTCGTGGCGGTGGGCGTTGTCATCGTCGACGACGTCACGCGACATGATCACGGGCGCGCCGGCACGCGGCGCCTCGACATCGATCGTCACGGGCGCGGCCGGGTCGCTGGGCAGCTGCCGCGCATGCGTGTTGCTGTTGACCAGGACGGCGTCGACCATGCCCTCCAGGCCGTGTGTTGCGAGCGCCTTCAGGTGGTCCGAAACGCTGTAGCCCTCCGTCTCGCCCAGCTGCGTTGCGACGTTGCAGACGTACAGCCGCGCGGCGCGTGTTTGGCCCAGCGCCTCGCGCATGCCCGGCACGAGCAGTGGCGGCAGCAGGCTCGTGTACAGGCTGCCCGGCCCGATCACGATCACGTCCGCGGCGGCAATGGCGGTCAGTGCCTCAGCCGACGGACGGACGTCCTCCGGCGTTATCCAGATGCGCTTGATGCCGTGGGCACGTTCGATGTGCGATTCACCTTCAAGTGTCGATCCATCCTCGAGCTCGGCGTGCAGGGTGATCGGCCGACCGGCAACCGGGACGACGCTGCCGCGCACGGCAAGGACGCGATTCGATTGACGCACTGCCTCCTCAAAATCGCCCGTCACGTCCGTCAGCGCGGCAATAAGCAGGTTGCCGAAAGCGTGGCCGGCGAAGTGCTCGTCATGTCCGTTGCCCGCTGGAAATCGGTACTGGAGCAGGCTGCTCATGGCCGGCTCCGCGTCGGCGAGCGCTGCGATGCACATGCGGATGTCGCCCATCGGCGGCACGCCCAGCTCCGTGCGCAGCTTGCCCGACGAGCCGCCGTCGTCGGCGACCGTGACAACGGCGGTGATGTTGCTGGTCACGTGTTTAAGGCCGCGCAACAGCACGGATAGCCCGGTACCGCCACCGATCGCGACGACGCGCGGACCGCGCGCGCGCAGGCGCCGCTGATAGAGCAGGTCGGCGAGCGGCTCGTCACGCAGGCGATACGGCTCGACCAGCGCGCGCAGGACGCGCCAACCGCCATACACGAAGAGGGCCGCACCGATGCCGAAGAACATAAAAACACGCACCCCGGGATCGAGGAATTGGAGCGTCAGGATGTCGACGAGATCGAGCGTTCCGTCATCCGGCCGTGTCTGAGCCAGGATTGGCCGCAGGAGAAGCGCGGCGGCGATGGCGATGAGGATCTCGCCGACGAAAGCCACGACCAGCCAACGCTTGACGCCGATGCCCGGCTTCAGCCAGCGGCGCCACGCGAGTCCGCGCTCACGCGCGCTCAACGTCACGTCCACCTGACTCATGTCCAGGGGCGGGCTTTCGTCGTTGTCGGGCGCGTCGGGCAGAGCGCCGGTCACGTTCGCTCTAGCTCACGATGCCACACGGTGACCGGCGCGGAGCTCGATTCATGGAGGGTGTGGGCGATCTCCTCGGCAATGGCCACCGAGCGGTGTTGGCCTCCAGTGCAGCCGAAACCGATCGTCAGCCGGCTGCGTCCCTCGTCGCGGAAACCTGGAATGACCATGGCCAGGAAGTTGGTCACGTCACGCACGAAGCTCTCCGTGATCGGCTTTGACAGCACGAACTCGCGCACCTCCTCGTCCAGCCCGGTAAGCGGCCGCAGGCGGTCGATGTAGAACGGGTTCTCCATGAAGCGGACGTCGAAGACCATGTCCGCCTCAAGCGGGATGCCGTGCTTGTAGCCAAAGCTGATCAGCTGCACCGCCAGCGTCTGGCCGTCATCGGGCAGGTCAAGCGCGCTGTACAGGCGCTCGCGCAGCTGGCGGCCTGAAAGCTCGGACGTATCGATGATCACGTCTGCCTCTGAGCGGATCTCCGCACAGCAATTCGCGCTCGCGCGCGATCGACTCGGCAACGCCGCCCTCGTCGCTGTCGAGTGGATGGCGATGACGTGTCTCACTGAATCGACGAATGAGCACGTCGTCGCGTGCCTCGAGGAAGAAGACCTGGGGGTTGATGTTGCGCGACTCGAGCGCGTGCACAGCCTCGCGATAGGCGACTGCCGGCTCGCTGCTGCGCGCGTCGAGCACGAGCGCAACGCGCTCGAACTGGGTCGTCTCGCGCGCTATGAGCTGAGCCAGGTGGCTGAGCAGCTCCGCGGGCAGGTTGTCGATGACCCGGTAGCCCACGTCCTCGAGCAGCTTGCTGGCGGCCGTCTTGCCCGCGCCGGACAGCCCGCTGATGATCGCCACGTGAGGCTGCAGTGCGGTGCCCTCGACCGGGGTCATCGCTTCGTCGGCCGTCACTCAGCGGTCACTGGCGTGGGCGCCGGCCGTGGCGCATTCGAACGGATGACAAGGCGAATCGTGACCTCGTACAGGATGACCATGACCACCGTCATGATCGTCGGGCTGAACGGGTCGCCGCCGGGCGTTATGACGACCGCGAAGATGGCGATGCCAAGGATCGCGTAGCGCCTGTTCTTGCGCAGCTGCTCGACCGTGACGAGGCCCACCTTCGAGAGCAGCAGGATCACGAACGGGAACTGCATGATCAGGCCGAAGGCCAGGAAGAGCGTGGTCACGAAGCCGAAGTAGGCATCCGCGGTGATGAGCGGCTCGACCAAGCCGGGAATTGCGAAGCTGAGCAGGAAGCCGATGGCAAACGGCAGGGTGACGTATGCCACGGCAATGCCGAGCACAAGAAACAGGAGCGACATGGGCACCCACGGCCGGACCGTGCGGCGCTCGCTGGGGGTCAAGCCGGGTGAGACGAAGGCCCACAGCTCATAGATGACGATCGGTGACGCGAGCGCGATGCCGACCATAAGCGCGAGCTTGAGCTGCAGGAAGAATGCGCCTCCGGGTGAGGTGAAGAAGAGCGGCTCGGCGATCGGCGCCTTCAGGATGGTGATCACCTGGGGCGTGATGATGAAGCCCACGATCGCGCCCGCGCCAACGGCCAGCAGGCTGATGAATATCCGACGCCTGAGCTCGGACAGGTGCTCGACGAGAGTCATCTCCGTCTGGCCGTCATCGGGCTGGCCATCGACGGGCTGGCCTCGCGCTCCCGTCTGGAACAGGCGCGGAGGAGTCCTCCACGACAGGAAGATCGCTCAGCTGGCCGTGCGATCCTCGGCGGCCGCTTCGGTCGCCTCAGCGGCCGGCGTGACGTTTGCGACTGGCTTGGCGCTCGCGGCTGCGGCCGTTGCCGGCTCTATCCGGACAGCCTCCTCGACGTCAGTTGTGGCCTTACGAAACTCGCGGATCGTCTTGCCCAGCGCGCTGCCGACTTCGGGCAGCTTGCCCGGTCCCAGGATGAGCAGAGCGAGAACCAATACGAGCAGAAGCTCGAACGGGCCGATGTTGAACGGCATGGTCAAATCCTAGCACTGGAGACTGAGCGCCCAATGAGAAACTGCCGCTTCCACAGCGGCCTCTGGATCAGCACTGCCGACAGCTGCGCCGGCGATGCCACGCGATACGTTGACGAGCAGGCCGCCACCCGGGATAGAGGCGGATTGGCCCTGGGTGGCCGGGCCGAAGCGCCTGACTGCTTCGATGTCCCCGCCCTGCGCGCCGACGCCCGGCACGAGCAGCGCCAGCGCCGGCACCGCGCTGCGGATGTGCTCCAGCTCGCTCGGCGCTGTGGCCCCGACGACCAGGCCAACGTTGGCCCGATCCGCCGCCCACGCCGCCGCGCGCCGCGCGACGTGGATGTACAGCGGTTCGCCGCTCACATCCAGGTTCTGAATCTCTGACGCGCCCGGATTCGAGGTCCGGCAGAGCACGTACACGAAGCGGTCGGCGCGCTCGAGAAGCGCCGCGATTGCCTCGCCACCCAGGTATGGACTGGCCGTGACGGCGTGCGCGTCGAGCGAGTCGTACAACGCAGCCGCCTGGCGCGCGACGGTCGTACCGATGTCGCCACGCTTGGCATCGGCGATGAACGGCACATCGTCCGGGATGCGCGCGCGAACCCTTTCGAGCGCCGCAATCCCGGCGCTGCCGAACGCTTCGAAGAACGCGACGTTGATCTTGACTGCGGCCGCGCGCGGGAGCGCCGCGTCCAGGAGCAGGTTGGCCATCCGCTCAACGCCGCTGACGTCGCGCGGCCAACCTTCGGGGAGCGTCTCAGGGTCCGGATCGACCCCAAGGCAAAGCGTCGTACGAACTGCCTCTACGCGGCGTCCCAGCCGCTCGAGGTAGACCGAGCCGCGCTCAGCGGCCGCGGGCGACAGCGAACTCGCGCTCGCGACGACGGTCATCGCGAAGATGCCAATCCACGAGCAGAGCGCTCGCGTTGAAGATCGACGAGTAGGTCCCGGAGATGATGCCGATGACCATAGCGAACACGAACGCGCGCGTGGCCTCGCTACCGAACAGCAGCAGCGCGGTCAGGACCAGAATCGTCGTGAGCGACGTGTTCAGCGACCGGCCCAGGGTCTGGAGCAGGCTGTGGTTGACGATGGCGTCGAACGGCTCGCCCGCATGACGGATGCGGTTCTCGCGGATCCGGTCGTAGACCACGATCGTGTCGTGGACGGAGAAGCCGATGACGGTCAGCATCGCGGTCACGAATAGCGCGTCAATCTGCAATCCGAACAGCTCGCCACAGATCGCGAAGATGCCCACGACCACGATGACGTCATGGACGAGCGCGGCGATTGCGGTCGCGCCCATGCGGAAGTCGCGGAAGCGGAACGTGACCCAGCCCAGGATGCCGATCGATCCGAGAACGATCAGCAGCAACGCCTGCTGCGCGATCTCCCCGCTGATCAACGGGCCGATGTTCGACTCCTGGCGGACCTCGTCGATCGGCCCGAACTGATCCTCCAGCGCGAAGCGCAGGTCGGCCAGCTTGCCGGTCGTGGGCAGCGCAATGGAGCTACCTGTGGAAGGCGACGCGGACGGGCCGGGGGTTGCACCAACAACTCCGGCTGACGCCCCGGGCGACGCTGAGGCCGCCGGTCCGGGTGAGCCGGAGGGACCCGGTGAGCCCGAGGGACCCGGTGATTGCGATGGCGATTGCGTGCCGACCGATGAAGGCGATCCGGAAGCGCCCGGTGAGACAGACGCGCCCGGCGAAGACGACGCGCCCGGACTTGCGCTCGCGTCGGGGAAATCGGCCAAACCAATCTGTTCGGTCCGGATCAGGACGTAAGTCTTGTCGTTGGAGGTAGTAATCGCGACGTTGCCCGGCAGGCCCTGTTCGGCCATGACCTCCTGGACCTGGGCCGGCGTGGGCGTGCCGTTGGCAAAGTGGATCTCCCACACGGTGCCGCCGGTGAAGTCGATCGAGAATTGCAGGCCCAGCTTGCCGCCGGTGAGCGGCGTGAGCAGGATTGAGATTAGACCCGGTATGAGGACGATCGCGCTGATCAGGTAGAACCAGCGGCGCTTCCCGATCAGGTCAAACACTGGCCCCTGCCTGACGTGAGCGACCACGCGTGACCGGCGCCGCGACGACGAACTCGTCCTCAGCAACACCGAAGTAGGACGCATGCCGGGCCCACGGCTGATGAACGATCCAGCGCAACATCAAGCGGCTCAGAGCGACGGCCGTGAACATCGACAGCAGCACGCCGATGATCAGCACGAGCGCGAAGCCGCGGATCGTTGCCGAGCCGAAGTAGAACAGGATCGTGGCAGTGATGATGCTCGACATGTTCGAGTCGAAGATCGAGTTCCAGGCCCTGTTGAAGCCCGCCTCCATGGCCGAAGTGAGCGTCTTGCCTGCCCGCAGCTCTTCCTTCATTCGTTCGAAGATCAGGATGTTGGCGTCGACCGCCATACCTACCGAGAGCACAAAGGCCGCCACTCCGGCGAGGGTCAAGGTGACCGGTATCAGTCGGAAGATGGCCAGCGAAACGATCGTGTAGAAGATCAGGGCGATGCACGCCACCACACCCGGTAGTCGGTAGTGGACGAGCATGAAGACGAAGACCAGCGCGATGCCGATCAAGCCGGCGAAGATCGACTGCTGCAGGAAGTCGAGGCCAAGCGTCGCGCTGATCTGGCTGAAGCTGACTTCCTGGACGGCCAGCGGCAACGCGCCGTACTTAAGGACAGTGACCAGGTCGTTCACCTGCGCCGACGTGAAGCTGCCGGTGATCTGGCCTTTGCCGTCAGTGATCGCGCTCTGGATCACCGGCGCCGACTGGACTGTGCCGTCGAGGACGATGGCGAACTGGTTGTTGACGTTGTTGCGCGAGTAGGTCGCGAACCGAGTCGCGCCGGTGCCGTTGAGCGTGAAGTCGACGGCTTTCTGCCCGGTCGTCCCGTTTTGGCCCGCGACCGCGGACGAGACCTGATCGCCACTGAAGAGGACGCACGGAGCGGTGAAGGTGGTCGTGTTTGGAGCGCAATCCGGCAGTGACGTGCCCAGCACCGTCCCCTGCCCGATACCGGTTGTGCCCGCCGGGATGGGCACGAAGTCGAGGCGGCCGGTCGAGCCGATCAGCTTGCGGACGGAGTCGACGTCATTGACGCCGGGGATCTCGACCGTGATGCGGTCGCTGCCCTGGGTCTGGACGATGGGCTCCGCAACGCCGTACTGGTTGATGCGGTTCTCGATGATCGTCCGGATGGTGGCCATGTCATCGGCCGAGACCGGATGACTGGCGCTGCCGATTGCGCGGTATTCGCCGCGCAATCCGCCCTGGAGATCAAGGCCGAGCTTGGTTTCGATGCAGCCCGAGGTGTCGTTCGGGGGCGCGCAAGCCGTGTCCGTGAAAGGTCTTTGAATGGTCAGGGTGTTGATCGCGAGCGCAGCCAGAGCTACGACTACGACTAACAGGGGAAGGATGCGTCGCATTCGGCCGGGACTATAGCAACGAAATTGCGATCAGGCGTTCGGTAATGGTTGGGAGCACGGAAAGATCAGGTGTTGAGTCCCTCGTGGATCTTCTCCGCGAGGGTGCGGCTGATCCCGGGCACGGACGCGATCTGGTCGATCGTCGCCGATTTCATGAGCTTGGTCGAGCCAAAGACGCGCAACAGCGCGCGCTTGCGCGCCGGGCCAACGCCGGCGACCTCATCGAGCACCGACCTCGTTTGCTGCTTCGCGCGCAGCTTGCGGTGGTAGGTGATCGCGAAGCGATGCGCCTCGTCGCGTAAGCGCTGGAGCAGGTACAGCGCCTGCGAGTTGGCCGGCAGCACGAGCGGTTGGTTGATGCCGGGCAGGAAGATCTCCTCGCGCTCCTTGGCCAGGCCGATCGCAGGCATGTCGTGCAGGCCCAGGGAGTCGAGCACCTCGCGCGCCACGTTGACCTGGCCCAGGCCGCCGTCGATGACGACGAGGTCGGGCAGGCGCCAGCGCAGCTCCTCGGCGACCCCCTCCTCTGCCTCGAGGGCGCGGAAGAAGCGGCGTCGCAGCACCTCGCGGTGCGAGGCGAAGTCGTCTGTGCCAACGACGGTCTTGACCCTGAACCGGCGGTACTCGCCGCTGCGCGGACGGCCCTCCTCGAAGACGACCATGCTGCCGACCGTGTTCGTGCCCTGGATCGTGGAGATGTCGTAGCACTCGATGCGCAGCGGCGGCGCGGCCAATCCGAGTGCACCGGCCAGCTGCTCGAGCGCGGCCAGCGTCTTGCCCTCGTCGGCGAGCCAGCGCGCCTGCTCGCGGCCGAGCGTGTCGGCCGCGTTGCGCGCGGCGAGGTCCATCAGCTCACGCCGTTCGCCGCGCTGCGGTACGGCCAGCTCGACCTTGCGGCCGCGGCGTGACTCGAGATACGTGACAAGCTCGTCCGCGTCAGGCGGCAGACGCGGCACGAGGACGCGCGGCGGGATCGACGTCGCCGCCGCGTAGAACTGCTTGATGAACGCCGACAGCGCCTCGTCGTCGGACGAGTCGCCGACGTTCTCCAACAGGAACACGTCGCGCGCGACGGTCGTGCCCTCGCGGATCGCGAAGAGCTGCACCGCGGCACCACCGCCAGACCGCGCGAAGCCCAGCACGTCGATCTCCGTCCGCGCGAAGGCGGCCATCTTCTGCGATTCCATGGTCCGCTCGACCGCGCGCAGCTTGTCGCGCATGTCGGCTGCCCGTTCGTAGTCGGTGGCGGTTGACGCAGCGTTCATCTCGTCGCGCAGCCGGCGGACTACGAGCTCCTGCTTGCCCTCCAGAAAGAGCATCACCTGGTCCACGTCTTCGCGGTAGTCGTCCTTGGAGATGGCCTCGATGCACGGGCCCTGGCAGCGCTTGATGTGGTACAGCAGGCACGGCCGTGGCAGCGCGCGCTTGCCTTCCTTGATCTCGATCGTGCACGTGCGGAACGGAAAGAGGCGGCGAATGAGGTTCATCGCCTCGTCCACGCTGCTCGCGCTCGCGTACGGGCCGAAGTAGCGCGATCCGTCGTTGGGCAGCTTGCGCGTGCGCTCGATGCGCGGGAAGTCGTCGCCGAGCGTGACCTTGATGTACGGGTAGCTCTTGTCGTCCTTGAGGCGCACGTTGAAGCGCGGCTGATGGCGCTTGATCAGCGTCGCCTCGAGCAGCAGCGCCTCGCTGACGCTGTCGACGATCGTGTACTCCACGTCCGCGACGCGATCCATCGCCTGCTCGATGCGCAACGGTGCCTGCGCGGTCCGGTTCGCCTGCCAGTACTGGCGCACGCGGTTGCGCAGGCTCTGCGCCTTGCCCACGTACAGCACCCGGCCGCGGTCGTCCTTGAGCAGATATACGCCGGGCTTGGTCGGCAGCTTGGCCAGCGTCGCCTTGAGTTGGGGTGTTACTTCGACCTTCGGCACTCCCTCGATGCTAAGCGAGGGCTCACTGGAGGGTCAGCCTTCGAAGTTCAGGTCGCCCACCCTGAGCAGAACGACTCGAATGCTCGACGCTCGTCCGCGGTGGTATAGCCCTGCGTCTTCGGTGTTGCATGACACACTCAGTTGCCCGCTGCTGTTGTCAAAGAAGAGCTCCACCTCGATGCCCGCTGAGAGGCTCACCACGCCCTCACTGAACGGTCGGTTGACCGGACTGACCGTCAACGCGCTCCGATCGAGCTGGTGTGAGGTATCGGAATACAAGTCGGACCAGCACGAGACGATGCCTCCAGTATCGTCGAACGGGTCGTATGTCTGAGCGGTCACGAACAGCAGCCAGTCACCAGCTGGGATATCGAGTGACGCGTAGTCAGTGCTCGCCTTTATTTGCGCGTCGTGCCAGAAGACCTGAGTGGTGCTCGTGCTCATGGCGCCTGCCGGCAGCAGCTTTACGTATGAGTCGTCGACCTTGATAGCCGTGATTCGGATGTTTGAGATCTGACTGTCCCCAGCGCTGCCGCTCGATTCGCAGATCAGTTCAAGTGTCCCCGTGGCGGTGAACGTTGCAATGCCCATCCAGGCCAGTGACGCAAGTTCGAGTCCCTTGCCTTTTGGTCCGAGGTATACCGCGGCGTCGTCGTGGGTCGGTTTGAGCCGACAAGCGACCTCGATCGGAAACGCGCTGTAGTCCTTGACGACGGCCTTGGCCAGGATGACCCACGTCCCGCGATCAAGATCGAGCGATGCAAGAGTTTGGGGGTCGTCGATCTCGGGAACGTCCACTGGTCCGCCGAGGACGCCGCTGACCACCGTTGGCCGACCGGTGCCGGTCGTGGTCCGTGTGCCAAAGTCCAGGTTGACGTTGGTGAATGTGCCTACCAACACGGCCGTGAGGGTTACCCACTCTGCCGTAACGTCTCCGACGGCGCCCGCTGAGAGGGAGCACTTCCACGCGACCCAGGCGCCGTTGCCGGTGATCGTCGTGACCCGATGTGACATGAGGTCAACCGAGCTTTCAGGGTTCAGCGAGGTGACGAGGAGATCAGCCGGCCCGGGCGCGGTGAGGACGCAGGAAATGGTTCGCTTTGCAGGGACTGTGGTGAAGAACGAGCCTTTTGCGGTAATCAGCCACGTGCCCGCATAGAGAAGTTTTGCGGACATAGTTCTGGGAATACCCGGAGCACCGACCTTTTTGCCGGTCGACTCCGTCGTCTGGGAGTAGGCCTGGGGCGACACGTAGCTGACAGCCGCCACAGGCATGGCCTGACCTAGCCACAGAGCGGCCGTCAACACGACTGTGAGTAAAGCCGCGGGTCGCTTCGATGCCACGTTGTCACCTCGCACTTGGCGAAGATCAGCCCTCCGCGTCTGAGCAGGCGCCGTGACCTTCCAGCGAATCGATTATGCGGACCCTGGCAAATCCCTCCGAGGTCTGGCCGTCCGCGCAAGTGCTGCGGAAACCGTGAATGTGCGTGTGACCGCAGTCGCCGCCTTGTACGAAGCGTTGCCGGCCTGAGTGGCCTTGACCGTGCACGTGCCGGCCTTGAGGAGAGTGATGTCCGTCCCTGAGACAGTGCATACGCTCGTGGTCGACGAAGTCAGGGTGACCGTCAAGCCAGCCGATGAAGTGACACCGGTGTGGACAACGGGAGCGCCCATCGACCGCGGACCTGGATTTGGGAATGTGATCGTCTGGTCAGCCTTGGTCACATTGAACGAGCGGGTGACCGTGCTGGCCGCGTTGTAGATCGCATCACCCGCCTGCTGAGCCTGGATTCCACACGAGCCGACCGACACCAGCGTTATCGCGTGGCCGCTCACGGTGCACACCGTCGGCGTGGTGGAGATCAGTAGCACTGTCAGACCTGACGACGCCGTCGGGCTGACGACAATCGGTGACGCCCCGAACGAGGTCGCACCCGGACTCGCGAACGAGATCGTCTGATTGACCTTCTTGACCGCGAACGTGCGGATGATCGCGCTGGCTGGCTTATAGGCAGCGTTGCCTGCCTGGGAGGCCATGAGGCTGCATGTTCCGGGACCCAGGAAAGTGACCTCCAAGCCGCTCACCGTGCAGACAGGAACTGTGGTCGAGATAAGCGTCACAGGAAGCCCGGAGCTCGATGTGGGATTCAGGGTGACGGGCGACTCGGCCATCGTTCGATTGCCAGGGTTGGCGAACGTGATGGACTGCGCAACCTGGTTCACCGTGAACACGCGGGTAACGGTGTTTGAAGGGTTGTAGGAGATGTTGCCGGTTTGCGATGCGCTGAGGCTGCACGAGCCGGCCGCCAGCAGGGTCACGTCGTGGCCGCTCGTCGAACAGACGAGTGGTGTGTTCGACGTTAGCGAGACGAACAGACCTGATGTCGCCGTCGGACTGACCGTCAGCGGAGACTGCAGCATCGTCTTCGTTCCTGGATTGGCGAAGCTAACGGTCTGGTTGAGCTTCGTTACGGTCAGTGTCCGACAACCAGTGCCAGCGCTGACGTTCGAAGCCGGGTCGTACGCAAGGGCACAGACAAGGTAGGTGCCGGCGTTGGGCGGCGCTGCGATTGTTGTGGTCATAGCCTCGATCGTCCCATCGAACGCACCGTCGACTGCGTCTAGAGCGAGAGTGTTGAGGTAGCTCGGAGCGCTGAGGGACGTAATCTGCAGCTGACCGGAGGCGACGCCTCCGGCGTCGGTCGCCGACGACGTAGCGGTAACCGGGCTCCCGGCGATCACGGAGCCGGGAGTTAGCAGCTGCGCGCTGACCATGGGCACGGTCCTGTCGACGACCGCGGTGGCCGTCACTGGCAGCGACGGACCGGAATCGGATTCGGCGTCAACCACCGAATCCGCGCCCAAGGTCAGCTCGACAGTGCCCTCCGTAGACGACGGACCATCGAGCTGGATGGTGTACGCCCCGCCGATCGGGCCGTCGACGACCGTCACCGACCAACCTGTCGACGTTCCACCGATCGTGAAGTCGTCGGCTGCCAGGCTGGTTACGGCCACGTCGAAAGTCAGAACGAAGTCGATCTTGGTCTTGTTTGTGACAGGCGCCGGGTCGGCAACGAATGATGCGACCGTTGGGTAAGTCGGCGCCGGTGGACCACCAAGACCGAAGTTCCACACGCTCGCGTGCGTGGTCAGCACCGTCACGACCACCCCACCACCGAGCGGTGATCGATCGCTCACGCACGGATCAGGTGTGATGTACGGACTCGTCAACCCGCAGTCAGGCACGTTTGTGGGTTCACCCGGTGGCTCGCTCCGGAGCACCTGGACGCCCATCAGGTCCGAACCTGGCGGAAACAGCGATGCATCGAGGGCGAAAGCCAGCCCGATCGGCGCGTCGTTCGTGGCAACCGGCGCGCTGATCGTCACCTGCTGACCGAAGAACGTGAACCCTGGCGGGGGTGCCTGGTTCGAATCGCCAATGTCGATCGACACCGACCCACCCTGAGGCGTCGTAACCGACGCTGCGACGGGAACCGACGCGTTGGTGGTCGTACCCGCGTTGATCGAGTTGCCCGGAGCGACAACGCCGCTCGCCGACCTGGGCTGGGAGCGCAGTGGGCGAAGGAAGATGTCCGCCATCCCGTTCGTATCGCCGGGCACGAAGTTGCTCGAGTTAGAGCGGAAAACGACGGTGCTGCCGTCCCCCGAGATCCAGGGGATGAACGAGTCCTTGTTGCCCTGCGTGCCGTCGTCGGCGATGCTGACGCGCGTCGTCGTGTGGCTCAAACGGTCGCGGACAAACGCCTCCGGGCAACTGACCGCGATTGGCTGGCCGGGGTGATGGGGATCAGGTCCTTGAGGGGTAAAGGAGCAGAAGTCGTTGGTGTCCCCGCCGACCAGGTTGTAGGCGTTCGAGGCGAAGCCCACGTAACGGCCGTCGTCCGACATATTGCCCGCCTGGTTGAGGCCCGAACTTGACCTTCCGATCGCGGCGCTCGGCTCTCCGAGGTTGTTGGTGGAGATGAGTTCGATGGAGCTATCGCTGCGATCGAGCACAAAGACCTGGCTTCCGAAGCCGTTGTCGACGTCAACTGTGAACACGACCAGTGTTCCGTCTGGAGACAAATCGACCAATCGTGCATAACCATCTCCGGGCGGGTCGACTATCCGCGTTGTTTCGCCGGTGGTCAGGTCTCGGAAGAACATGCCATATCCGGGGTCACCGGCAACGAGATTCGCAGCTCCGGTCGAGAACGCGAGCACGACATGGCCGGCCGCCGTGATGGCGAAGTCGGCCTGACCGGTGGTGGCCGAGTCCGCCTCGACACCGCTCGTCGACACGCTGGCCCGCTCCATCGACTGGGAGACCCTGTCAAAGACGAAGAGATCTGGCTGGCCGTTCGTGTCTCCTGCGACAAGGTTCGTCGCGTACGACTCGAAAGCGACATAGCGGCCGTCGGGGGTGATGGCAATTGCCGACTCGTCTCCCGAAGAACTATCGGGGATCTCACCACCAAGGCCCTGGCTGATCAGCTCGGTTGTGCCCAGCGTTCGGTCACGAACGTACACGTCGCCGATCCCGGTCGCTCCTGGCGCCAGTACCGCATGAGACGTGAACACGACGTATCGACCGTCGGGGGTCATCGCCAAGAGCCCGCCGGTAATTGGCGAGAGGGGGTGGCTGCCGTCCGAGGCGACGCTGATCAGCTCGTTCGTATCGGTCAGCGTGTCGCGCACGAAGACGTCCAATGAGTTGCTGGAGTCGCCCGGCACGAGGTCGGGTGACGTATGCGAGAAGGCCACGAACCGGCCATCGCTGCTGACAACGGGACCCAGTGGGCCTGGGTTGATATCCACGCCAGGCTCGATTTGATCGCCGGCCTGAGTGACGCTGACCCGTTGCATCCATCCCTCAACTGGGGGTGGCCCGGCGGACAGCCCGAGGTTCCAGTCGCTGGCCTGAGTCGTCAGAACCGTGACCGTCACTCCGCCCCCGATTGGCACGCGACTGCTTACGCATGGATCCGGCGAGATTGCGGGGCTCGTCGCGGAGCAATCCGGGACGAGACTCGGGCCACCGGGTAGCTCGGATCGGAAGATTTGTGTCGTCAGAGGGTCATCGCCCAGCGAGAACAATGAATCATCAAGGGTGAATGCAATCGCGAGTGGTGCACTCGCCGTCGCGTTCGGCGCGCTGATCGTCTCCTGCTGACCGAAGAAGGTGAAGCCTTGCGGCGCCGTCTGGCTGGTGTCGCCAACGACGATCGAGACCAATCCTCCCTGAGGTGTCGTAACCGAGACGACGAGGGGCACGGAGGCGCTCGTCGATCCTCCGCTGCTGAGAGTGCCGCCTGGAGCGACATTCGCACTCGTACTGCCTGGGCTTCCAAGCTGGGCTACGAACACGTCGCCCATGTCATTGGCGTCGCCGGGGACAAGGTTGCTGGCGTACGAAGTAAACGCAGCCGCGCTTCCATCGCCCGAGAGTTGGGCGGGATAGGAGCGTCCGTCGCTTTGCGTTCCGTCATCGGCGACGCTGACGCGAGTCGTGATGCCGGTAAGTCGGTCGCGGACGTAGGACTCGCCGCAACTCACCAGAAACTCTTCGCCCTCGTCGCAAAAGGTGTTCGTGTCATTCTCAACCAGGTCGTTGGCGGTAGATCCGAAGCCAACGAAACGGCCATCTTCAGAGATATTGCCGTTCGAGCTCTGGGCTTCAGGGAGCTCGCCAACACTGCTGGACGGCGCCCCAACCGTGTTCGCGGAGATCAACTCCACGGAGTCGTCACTTCGATCGAGCAGGAATACCTGCAAGTCGTTGCCAACAAGTTTCTGATAGACGACCAGCATGCCGTCCGGTGACAGGTCTGTGACCCTGACGCTTGCGACGTTCGCAGGGCCGACGAGACGATTGGTCTGCCCTGAGGTCAGGTCGCGCAGAAACTCTCCACTGCCCGCATCGCCGGCGACAAGATTCGTCGCATCGGAATGGAACGCGACGACGACGTGTCCGGCTGGGGACACGGCCAGATACACGCTGTCCAACGTCTCACCATTCGACTGCGTGCCTGCCGACGAGACGCTCGCGAGCGCCATGGTCCCCGTAACGCGGTCGAGCACAAAGAGGTCCGGCTCACCGTTTGTGTCACCGGCGACAAGATTGGTTGAGTAAGAAGTGAACGCGACATATCTGCCGTCAGCTGTGATGGCCTGCATGCCCTGTGCCGAGGAGTCGTCTGGCACTTGGCCGCCCAGGCCCCGACTGATGAGCTCTGTAGATGCCAGCGTCCGGTCGCGCAGGTACACGTCGCCGTAGCCCGAGGCACCCGGCGTCAAACTCGAACTAGCGCTGAAAACCACGTAGCGACCGTCTGACGTCATAACCGGTTCGCCGTTGACGAACGGGTTGGGGTGGCTCCCGTCCGCAGCGACACTGATCAGCTCATTCGTACCGGTGAGCGTGTCGCGCACGAAGACATCTGTTGAGTGGCCCGTGTCGCTTGCGACCAGCGCAGATGAGCTATGGACGAATGCGACATACCTTCCGTCAGAGCTGATCGCCGGCGCTTCGCTGATCAAGTCGAACTCTGGTTCTGATGGGATCTCGCCGCCTGATTGCGTGAGGCTCACTCTTGCGAGCTGTGCCTCGCCAGTAGCGGACGTCGCAAGTGGCGATGCCGAGGCTGCTGCCAAGCCGACCACGACCGGGGCCAACCAGCGCCAACTTGAGCGCACACGCAATCGCGAAGGTACAGCCCGCACAGCAAGGTCCCCATTCTGGTGCGACCCCACGAGCAGAACGTGACGGCGTCCTGGGGGCAGGCGGGCTCGACGGAGCGCTATTTCAGAACGCACCGTATCAGGCGCAGGTCCAAATAAATGAACGAAAAATGCGAACACGGCGCCGCCGAACATTCGTCGCGGTTTACGGCGACGTAACTAACTGGCAAGTAAGCGGCGCTGATCAGAGTTAGCCGTGTGACAGTTCATCAGGCAGTCGAAGAGCGCCTTGGGCGACTGGCGCCCGACCAACGCGCCGCGGCCACCGCGCCGCCTGGACCGGTGCTGTGCGTGGCGCCGGCGGGCAGCGGCAAGACGACGACGCTGGTGGCTCGGATCGCGTGGCTGGTGGCGACCGGCATGGCGCCGGATCGCATAACGGCAGTGACCTTCAACAAGCGCGCCGCGGACGAGCTGGGCGAGCGGCTCGCAATAGCGTTGGAGCCGCTGGGCATTGACGGCGACGCGCTGCCACGAGTGCGGACGTTCCATGCACTCGGGCGCGAGATCCTTGCCGACGCGGGCGTGTCCGTAGCCAACCTGGTGGACAGGGCCGTGGTTCTCAGGGAGCTCAACGGCGGCCGACCAGTGCACGCTGCCGCGCTGCGGCGCCTCGACGACGGCTTCTCCCGCCTCAAGCTCGACGAGGCGGTCGATGCCGAATTCGGCGCGAGATCGCCTGGCAACTGCTCTGGACGACGAGGCGGACCTCTTGCGTCGATATGTCGCGTACGAGCGATGGCTAGAGGACAACAAGGCCATCGACTTCGACGACCTGGTACGCCGTGCGCTTGTTGTCCTGCGCGCAGACCCGACTCTGCTGGGGCGTTGGAGAGAGCGCTGCACCACGCTACTCGTGGATGAGGTGCAGGACGTCGACCGCTCTCAGCTCGACCTGGCCGTGCTTCTTGCCGGCGACCGGCGCGACGTCTTCCTCGTCGGTGACGACGACCAGACGATCTACGCCTGGCGCCTGGCCGATGTCCGACGTGTGCTCGACCTGGCCGGATCGCTGCCGGGGCTGAAGCGCGTCGATCTGGTGACCAACTACCGCTGTCCGCGGCCCGTAGTCGAGCGAGCAGTGCGCCTGATCGAGGTCAACCGCGAACGTTTCGCGAAGTCGATTTGCGCCGGGCCAGCCGCGGACGGGCGACTGCTGCTGGCGCCCGATTCAGGCGACGAGCTGGCTCGCGCGCGGCGGCTGATCGGCGAGTGGGTACCGCGCGAGCCCGGCGTCCACGCGGTCCTGGCACGGACGAACGTGGAGCTGGCGCCTTTCGCGGCCGTTGCGCTCGAACTGGGCGTTGCCTATCGAGCCGCGGAGGACGGCCTGGCACTCGACGACCCGCACATCGACGCGCTGCTGGATCGCCTGCCGTCTGACCAACAGCCGTCGCTGGCACTGGCGCGAGCGTCCGGAGCGGCCGCGCGGATGCTGCTCGCCTGGTCGCTCGCGTATCGAACGGTTGACGAGCTGAGGCAAGCCCTTGTCAGCGCCCGCACTCGCCGTGGCGAGCTGCGTCGCGACGACGCGCAGCTCGTGCTCGCCACGGCGCACGGCACCAAGGGTCTCGAGTTCGACCACGTTGCCGTCATCGGGATGGACGAGAACGTCTTTCCGAGCCGCCGGACGCTGGAAGACTCGGACGATCCCAGCCGCGCGATGGAGGAAGAGCGGCGCCTGGCCTACGTCGCCTGGACTCGGGCCAAGAAGTCGCTCGTCCTCGTTTACGACCCCGCCGCGCCGTCACCGTTCATGAGCGACGCATTCAGCGCTGCCGAACTGGCTACGAACCGGTGATGGTGCACGAGAGTGCTGGGTGAAACTGGTTGCCGGGTCCGTAGTCGCCCCACCCGTCTGTTACCTGCACCTTGAACTTCGTCTGCAGAGTTACGATGTGCGTCTCGCCGACAGCAAACTTGGCCAACGGGTAGCGCCAATCAATACTCCAAAAGCCGAACTCATCAATGTACGGACGGCTCCAGTAGAAGTCCGCGTTCACAATTCTTGCGCCGTCGATAGTGACAATCGTCTTGGCGCTGGCGAGATACTGGTGCGTCTGCTTGGCAGTCTTTGTCTCCCACCCATAGTCGAGAAAGCCATGCTTGTTAGCCGCGATCGAGACGTTCTGACTTGCCTGATCACAGTTGTAGATGTTGACCACTCGCGGCAACGGCGCTGCCTGGACGGGCGCCGCAAATAGCGCAAGCGAAATCGTGGCAAGCGCCACCGGAGCGAACCAATTACGCCTCATGATCAACTCCCTCTCCGCGGACGATACGTGGCGACAACTCGCCGCCCCAACGTCTGCGTCGGGATGCTAAAAGGTCGGTCAGATTCGGAAGATTAAGATTTCCTGAGAGTCACTAGTCTCACCATTCGAACACGGATTTCAACGGTTGCGGGGAAGGTCGACTGAGTAATCGACTACCGCGGTGATTTGCGCTCCGTAGCCGCGCGGCGAAATGGTCACCGACAGTACGGTGATCAACGCATCCCTTGCGAGCCACGGCCGGGAGTCAGCGCCGGATCACCACCGCGTCAAGGTCGACGATGCCACTAAGCCAGCTGATGCGCAGCACGTGATCGCCAGAGCTCAGATTGTTGGCCACGGCCACGAGGCGGCGGGCACCCGGACTGTCAAACGCGGCTAGATCGACCGTGGCGCACACCGAGCCGGCCGTACCCGGATCGACGCACACGGAGACGGAGCCAAGGCCGGGCGCGGCGCGCATGACTGCACCGACAGAGGTGCCCGTGAAATTGAAATACGCGGCTGCACCCTTGGCCGAGGTGCGCTGCAGGCTGCCACCCGAAGCACTGGCGTCGCTAACCGTCGTCCATTTGCCAACGAAACGGTCGGCGCTTGGCGACTCTCGCAAAAGGAGTGAGCTGATCGAGCTCTCGAGCCACGTACTCACGTTGCCGGCCTCATCGCTGGCCCGGACTCGGAACTGGATGTCGTGCCCGACGGCCGTGACGGAAATCGTGCGCACCATCACGCCGGTCTGTGTCCCTGAAACAGTCCAGGCGCCCCAGATACCGGCCTGCCTGGTCCGTTGCTGGACCTCAAAGACGAGATCGGCCGCGCTGGTCTGAGCGTCGCTCGCGGACCAGCTGACGAGCAGCGGGATGCTGTTGAGCTGGCCGCCGCGCGGCAGCTGAAGGCTCGATCGCAGCCATCGCGGTGCGACGCTGTCAACGACAAAGGTTCGCGTAGCCGGCGACGTATCCCTGGTGCCGTTACGCACTGCGCGGACAAAGATGGTGTGCTCTCCCTGCCCGAGAGTCGACGTCGTGAAGGGCGACGTGCAGGCGGCGCCCGGACGCGCCGTCGATTCGGCATTCGAAACTCAAGCTGCCGGCCATCGCTGGGGCGCTGAAAGTGAATGTCGGCGTCGCGTCGTTGGTCAGGCCCGTCGGGCCGGTATCTATCGAGGTGTCGATCACTACACAGGCAGCCGCCGACGTCGCGCCCGTGGCAGCCGTCGTCTTGCCGGCCGGACAGGCGATCTGCGCCACCGCGCCGGTGGTCGCGACGTAGAAACCGAGGGCGGCGAGTCGACACGAGGGCTGGCCGGTGTTCGGCTGGTAGCTACCCAGCGCGCAGCTCGTCTGGTGGTCAGATCCAACCGAGCCTACGTAATTGCCCTTATCGGCGGCCCGGCAGCGTCGTCTGCCCGGTCGACGGCTGGTACCTGCCCAGCGAATTGCACGCCACCTGCGTCGCGGCCCCAGCGTGCGGAACGGCGTGACCGGCGTCAGCGTCAAGGCAGCTGACTTGGCCGGTGTTGGGCTGGTACGTGCCGGCGGCGCAATCGGTTTGGGTCAGTGAGCCTGTCGTATCGACGTAGTGTCCGGCGTCGGCGTTGAGGCACGAAGATTGGCCCGTGTTGGGCTGATACGTCCCGGTTGAGCAGCTGCTAGCAGAGGTAGCGCCAGTGCCAGCGACGTAGTTCCCGCCGTCCGCGGCGAGACAGTTCGGTTGTGCTCCATAGGGCTGGTAGAAACCGGGCGAGCATTCCGTCTGGTTCGTTGCACCGGTCGCGTCGACGTAGTGGCCGGCTTCGGCGGGATCGCAAGCAATGTGGGCAGTGGTCGCTGCGAAATAGCCGGGCGCGCACTCGGTCTGGCTTGTTGCACCGGTCGACTCGACGTAGTGGCCGGGTTCGGCGGGATCGCAAGCAATGTGGGCAGTGGTCGCTGCGAAATAGCCAGGCCCGCACTCGGTCTGGGTGGTTGCCCCAGTCGACTCGACGTAGTGGCCGGCGTCGGCGGGATCACAAGCAACATGGCCACCACTAACCGTGAAGTAACCCGCGGAGCATGGGGTCTGGCTGATTGCACCGTACGTGTCGACGTAGTAACCGGCGTCGGCAGGATCACAAGCAATATGTCCAGTGGTGGCTGCGAAATAACCCAGCCCGCACTCGGTCTGGGTGGTTGCACCGGTCGTCTCGACGTAGTGGCCGGCGTCGGCGGGAAGGCAACTCGGCTGAGCAGTGTTGGGCTGGTAGGCGCCTGCTGAGCATGCAGTTTGCGAGGTTTCACCGGAACCGGAGACGTAGTAGCCGGCGTCGGCGGCCGAGCACGGCGTACTCCCGGTAGCCGAGTAATGGCCGGGCGTGCACGGAGTCGATGGAGCGAACACGTACGCGGCGCCGGCCTGGCCGGCGCCGTTGTCGGCCTCGATGCCGCCCACGCCAGTCGCGCTGCTGGCCTCGAACGACGCGCCGACGACGATCGTGTCGCCGCTGACCGCGACCGACAAGCCGAACAGATCGAGGGCGCCCGTATTCGTCGCCTTCAGGTACGCCTGTTGGCTCCACGTTGTGTTGTTTCGCGTGAATCGGTATGCGGCACCTGAGAAGCTGGCGCCGTTGTCGGCCTCGTTGCCGCCCACGCCGGTCGCGCTACTGCCTTCGCCGTACGCCCCGACGACGATCGTGTCGCCGCTGACCGCGGCGGCGTAACCGAACCAATCGCCGGCGTCGGTGTTCGATGCCTTCAGGTACGCCTGCTGGCTCCAGGTAGAGACGCTGCGCGTGAATACATACGCGGCGCCTGAGTCGGTGGCCGAGTTGTCGGCTCCGTTGCCGTCCACGCCAGTCGCGTTGCTGTCCTCGTACGGCGCGCCAACGACGACCGTGTCGCCGCTGGCCGCGACCGCGTAGCCGAACTTGTCTCTAAAGGCGGTGTTCGATGCCTTCAGGTACGCCTGCTGGCTCCAGGTCGTGCCGCTGCGCTTGAACACGTACGCGGCACCAGCGGCATCGAGGTTGTCGATCCCGCTGCCATCCACGCCGGTCGCATTGCTGTCTTCGTAGGGCGCACCGACGACGATTGTGTCGCCGCTGACCGCGATGGCGTAACCGAACTGGTCGCCGGCGCCGGCGTTCGATGCCTGCAGGTTCGCCTGCTGGCTCCAGGTCGTGCCGCTGCGCGTGAACACGTACGCGGCACCGCCTGAGATGGAGCTGTCGTCGTATGCGCCGACGGCGATTGTTTCGCCGCTGACCGCGACGGCGTAACCGAAGCGGTCGTTGGCGCCGGTGTCCGACGCCTTCAGGTACGCCTGCTGGCTCCAGGTCGTGCCGCTGCGCGTGAACACGTACGCGGCACCGGAGAAGCTCGCGCTGTTGTCGACCTGAGTGCCATCCACACCGGTCGCGTTGCTGTCTTCGCCGTATGCGCCGACGACGATTGTGTCGCCGCTGACCGCGACCGAGTAGCCGAACCGATCGACGGCGCCGGAGTTCGATGCTTTCAGGTACGCCTGCTGGCTCCAGGTCGTACCGCTGCGCGTGAACACGTACGCGGCTCCGGCTTGGTCGGCGCTGTCGTCGGCCTGGTTGCCGTCTACGCCGGTCGCGTTGCTGTCTTCGTATGGCGCACCAACGACGATCGTGTCACCGCTGACTGCGACCGATACACCGAACTGGTCGCCGAATCCTGTGTTCGATGCCTTGAGATACGCCTCTTGGCTCCAGGTCGGGTCGATGGTCAGCGGGTAGACGGCATTCATGTCGTCGACGACGATGGAGAGCCTGGCACCGTCGAGCGCGAGATGCGCCGCGATGGCTCGGTCGGTGGCGTCGGTGACGACGAGGCCGCTGTATGTGAGTTCTCCGTCCCCGAACGCGAGGCGGTCGGCGGCGCCAAGGGCGGGGCGCAGAGAGCCGCCGATCTCGACCCTCAGGATCATGGGCCCAAGACCTGCCGGACGCTTGGCCAGCGTGAAGCCGTGCTCAATGCCAGTCGGGTCGTTGCTCCACCACTCGGTCACGCCCACGCCGGCCGCCAAATGCCGCAGGGTCACACGGTTGCCTTTGATGGTCGGCTGCGCCGCGGACACGGCAGTCATCTGAGATCGCCTGCCGACTCCCACCAGGGTCGTGGTGACGTCACCGCTGTCGATTGCGACGCGCATCCCGGAGACCCCGATCGAGCCACTGATGTCGTTGGCGTGATTGCGCATCCACGCGCCCGTCGGCGTCGATTGGGCGCCGTAAAGCAGGCTGCTGACTTGCGCGACATCGGCCGGATTGAGCTGCGCCGCGACCGGCTGAGCTGCAACGTCGTGTGCGACGACGCGTGTGCCAGCGACGAGGGTTGCAACCAACCCCAACGTCAGAGCGGCAGTTACGAACGCGCTCGCGCTCGCTGGCCTCGGAAACTGGCGTCGTACCAACGAGGCCTTAGCGGGCGGAAGCAGTCATAACATGACGGCACCTTACAGCACGAGAAATCAGCTCCGTGTCACGTCCTGCCGTCAACGTTCATGCGCGCCTGACGTCGGCGCCGGCGGATGATGAGAAAGGCCACGACCGCCGCGAGAGCTGCCAGGACGAGGATGACCAACAGCAGGATTGTGTCGTTGGTCGAGGCAGCCGCCGTGCGCGTGTAGACGACTGGACCGCCGAGGCCGCCGGTTACCGACAGCTTCTGACCGGAGGCATCGAGCGCCAGGGTCACCGAGGCCTGGCGATCGAACGAGCAGTCACTCGTCCACCACAGGCCGTGCTGGCCGGCATAGGAGCCAGCGGTACCCCTGAAAGTCGCCAACAATGTCCCGGCCGGGAGAAAGCATTTGGACCCGATGACTTCAACAGGTGCGGCGGCGGTGATGGTGTAAGTGCCGGCGGAGGATGTGATGGCGACCGTGGTCGGAGCTCCGTAGGTCACGCTCCACGTGCCCACCGGATCAGTCGAGTTGGTGGCACCGGAGCTGCATGCCGCGAGGATGACGAGCGCCGCGACAACCAGCGCGCCGGCCTTCGCCCGCACGGCATTGCTCACCGATTGCGGCGAAGGTCGACCGAGTAATCGACTACTGCGCGGAGATTGGCCAGCCACTCACCCCAGCCGGCCAGCGAGGACGCGTAGGCCTCGAGCACGCCGGGCTGGGTGAGGTCGAACGGCCCGTCCTCGACGGTGATCAGCGATCCGTAGCCTCTGGGCGAAATGGTCACCGATACGACGGTGATCCACGCATCGTTTGCGAGCCAAGGCCAGCGGAACTGGAAGCGCCGGTTGGGCTCTGCTTCGAGGACCTCCCACCAGACCCGGTGATCCCGAAACACGAGCGTGCTGCGCGTGCCCGGCGTGAGCGAGCCCTCGACGCGGTCCGGGTACCACTCGGAGAGCGCATCAGGCGATGCCCAGGCGCGGTATACGCGATAGGGCTCGCCATCCACGCGCCGTTGGACGCGCACGGTCCGAACCGGATCGTGAATCTCGATCTGTACTTCCGCGGTTTCCTCAGCGGGTGGCTGTTCGGTCATAGTCCAAGATCTCCACGCACCGTCTTCATGCCCTCGATGACGTTCGCAACATGATCGTCGAACTCTATGCCCAGCTCGTCCGCCCCCTTCTCAAGCTGGTCACGCGGCACCTGTCGGGCGAAGCCCTTGTCCTTCATCTTCTTGCGCACCGCGCGCACGTCGACTTCATCCAAGCTCCGGCTCGGCCGCACCAGGGCCACGGCGGTGACAAAGCCCGTCATCTCGTCGCACGCATAGACGGTGTGCGCCAGGTCGGTCGTGCGCGGAATGCCGGTGTGGTCGCCGTGGCCCAGCACGGCCTGGACCAGCTCCTCCGGAAAGCCTCGGGCGCGCAGCTCGTCTGCACCGCGCAGCGGGTGCTCATCTGGGAAGCGCTCGTAGTCGAAGTCGTGCAGCAGACCCGCGGAGCGCCAAGTGTCCAGCTCTTCGCCGGTCTTGCCGAACTTGTTCTGTGCATACCAGCCAACGGCGCCCTCGACGGCACGGCCGTGCTTGCGCAGCGCCTCCCCTTGCGTCCATTCGCACAACAGCTCCCAGGCGTCGTCACGCGTCGGCATGGTCGCTCTCCTCCGTTGGCGCGACGCTGGCAGCTGCCGAACCACCGCGCAGCCGACCCAGACCTGGGAAGCCGATGCGCCACCAGATGAACAGGCCGATAAGCACGAAGACGATTACGGCGATCAACAGGTCAAATGGCTCGAGTGCGGTGCGTATCGCTACCCAGTTGTCGCCCAGCAGCACGCCGGCCTGGACGAGCACGGCCGACCAGATGAACGCGCCGGCGGTCGAGTAGATGATGAACTTGCGCAGGTCCATGCGTGCCACGCCGGCTGGGAAGCTGATGAACGTGCGCACGATCGGAAGTAGCCGGCTGAAGAACGCGGTCGCCGCGCCGTACTTGGTGAAGTAGTGCTCGGCCAGCTCGATCTCGTGCTGGCGGATGAGCAGGTATTTGCCGTAGCGCTCCAGGAACGGCCGGCCGCCCCAGGCACCGATCGCGTACCCGATCAGCGAGCCGATGGTGTTGCCGATCGTCGCGGCGATCACGACGATCCAGTAGTTCCACGGTCCCTTGGTGAGCGGCTCGATGCTCGAAGGGTCCGCGACGTGGAAGCCCGCGAAGGGCAGGATCAGCTCCGACGGGAGCGGGATCATGGCCGACTCGATCGCCATAGCCACGGCCACGCCCACATAGCCGACCGTGTCGTACAGGCTGTTGAGGAACGGGATGACGATCTGGTCGATGAAGTGAAGCATTTGTTACGCGGGCGTCAGGCCTGGCCGGTCGGCGGCGGGAAGGGCGGCTCGGCCAGCTGGCGCGCGCCGGGCTCGCCCGCGTGCTGCTCGACGACGAGTGGCAGCCGCTTGCGCTCCGAGCCGCCAACCATGATGCGGATCGAGTAGTCGCCCGGCGCCGGAAAGCTCAGGTTCCACATGTCAAGGCTGAACGTCAGCACCTGGTCGCGGCCGTCGGGCGGGGCATTGGCGACGATCTTGGCCGTGGCGTTGGAAAGCTGCTGGCCGTCGGGAGTGAGCAGCACGAACTGGAGGTCGTGCTCGACGTTGAACTCGGGCGAAGTGACGGTGATGCCGCAGACGAGCGCCAGGTGCGGATGCCGCAGTGGAAACTGCGCGCCCCCGAGACGCGTGATGCCGCCGCCGATGACCGCGAACTTCTGACCCGGACGAGCGTCGGCGGCGTCGGCGAGGAACGCGTACTCGATGTCCGGCACGTCCGTCAGTCTAGGGCCGATCAGCTGAAGGGCTTCACCACCATCACGAAGATCACCAGGAAAAGGCCCGCCCAGTCGACAAGCTCGATCCACAGGAACCCGCCTCCTGTCGCCGCCTGCCTTACGTCGGGCGTCAGCGGACCGTCAGGCATGGTTGCGACAAGCTTGCCAACTCGCTCCAAACGCGGGCCAACGAACGCGGCACCGATGATCGTCAGCACCACGAAGATGAAGTACGAGATCACCAGCCACGGCGCGAGTAGGTTGTACCCGGTTACAAGTGCCGCGCTGAGACCGGCCAGTCCCGCAAGACCGAAGAAGATTGGGATGAGGCGCGCCAATGGTTGTCCGGCCGTCGTTACTGCGCGCACGTATTCAATGCGGCTGCGGCGCAGCGCCAGCAAATAGAGCAGCGTCGTTCCATACGACATCGCCACGGCCACGAACATCAGGCTGATGTGGACGAAGACCAGTAGCAACCCGAATGTCACCGCTGCTCCTTTTTGCTGTGGTTAGGCAGCCGCGATGTTAACGAGCCGCGGTGGCCGTGCGCTCGACTTCCTCCGCCATCTGCGGCCGTGGCTTCTTGCCGTTACCGCGGCCGGCTGCCTCCGCAAAGGACACGTCCGCGAGTGGGATGAGCGGCTGGCCCTTGAGGATGCGATCGAGGTACTCACCTGTGGCAGAACGGGCGGTCGCGGCAACCTTTTCCGGCGTGCCGGCGACGACTACCTCACCGCCGCGCGCGCCACCTTCCGGACCCAGATCGATGATCCAGTCGGCCGTCTTGATGACGTCGAGGTTGTGCTCGATGACGATGACGGTGTTGCCACCCTCGACGAGCTTATGGAGAACCTCCAGAAGCTTCTCGACATCGGCGAAATGAAGGCCCGTAGTCGGCTCGTCGAGCAGGTAGACCGTCTTGCCCGTGGCGCGGCGCGAGAGCTCCGTGGCCAGCTTCACGCGCTGGGCCTCCCCGCCTGACAGGGTCGTGGCCGGCTGGCCCAGGCGCATGTAGCCCAGACCTACATCGACGAGTGTCGACAGCTTGCCTCTGATCTGGGGCACCGCGCTGAAGAACTCGAGACCCTCCTCGCAGGTCATCTCGAGCACATCTGCGATCGAACGGCCCTTGTAATGGATCTCCAGCGCGTCGCGGTTGTAGCGCTTGCCGCCGCACACCTCGCACGGCACATAAACGTCCGGGAGGAACTGCATCTCTATCTTGATGATGCCGTCGCCCTTGCAGTTCTCGCACCGGCCACCCTTGACGTTGAACGAGAAGCGGCCCGGTCCGTAGCCGCGCATGCGTGCCTCAGGAACGCCGGCGAACAGCTCGCGGATGGGCGTGAACAGGCCGACGTAGGTGGCCGGGTTGGAGCGCGGCGTGCGGCCGATGGGCGACTGGTCGATCTCGATGACCTTGTCGACCGCCTCAGTGCCTTCGAGCGCGTCGTGTTCGCCGGGCTCTGCGCGCGCGCCGCTCACGGCGCGCGCGAGCGCACGGAACAGGATCTCCGTCACGAGCGTGCTCTTGCCACTGCCTGACACGCCGGTTACCGCGGTCATCGTCCCGAGCGGGAACTTGACGTCGATGCCCTTCAGGTTGTGGGCACGCGCGTTGCGCACGACAAGGGACTTGCCACTGCCCTTCCTGCGCTTCTCGGGCACAGGCACGGCGCGCTCGCCGCGCAGGTACGCCCCCGTGATCGAGCGCGGCGCGTCCAGGATGGCCTTGAGCGGTCCTGACGCGATGACCTCGCCACCGTGCTCGCCCGCGCCCGGACCAATGTCGAGCACCCAGTCGGCCGTCCTGATCGTCTCCTCGTCGTGCTCGACGACGATCAGCGTGTTGCCCAGGTCGCGCAGCCGAACGAGCGTCGCGATGAGCTTGGCGTTGTCCTTCTGATGCAGGCCGATAGTCGGCTCGTCGAGGATGTACAGCACGCCCATCAGCGACGAGCCGATCTGCGTCGCCAGCCTGATGCGCTGCGCCTCGCCGCCACTCAACGTCGACGAGGTGCGGTCAATGGTCAGGTAGTCGAGCCCGACGTCGGCCAGGAAGCCGAGCCGTGCGCGGATCTCCTTGAGCACCTGCCGGCCGATCTGGCGCTCGCGTTCACTAAGTTTGTTCGGTAGCAGCTCCGACCAGCGCAGGGATTCCGTCACCGATAGCGCGGCGACCTGAGAGATGTTCATCGCGTTGACGGTCACGCTGAGCGACTCGGGCTTGAGTCGCGAACCGGCGCAGGTTGGGCACGGCCGGGCGACCATGAACTTCTCAAGCTCCGTCTTGACCCATTCCGAATCCGTCTCGCGGTAGCGCCGCTGGAGGTTGGGCAGCAGACCTTCGAAGGTCGCCTCGTAGTAGTTGGTGTTGCTGCCGTGGCGATAGCCGATGCGCACCTTCTCGCCGCGCGGCGAGTTGAGCAGGAAGTCCAGATCCTCCGGCTTGAGCTTGCTGAGCGGCTTGTCGACGGAGAAGCCGCGCCTCTTCGCAACCGCCTCGACGACCTTGCCGTACCACGAGTCGGTCATGGTCATGCGCGACCACGGCAGCAGCGCCCCTTCAGAGATCGACTGGCTGCGGTTGATGACCCGCTCAGGGTCGAACTCCATGCGCACGCCCAGGCCCGTGCACGCCGGACAGGCGCCGTGGGGCGAGTTGAACGAGAACGAGCGCGGCTCGAGCTCGTCGATCGTGTAGCCGTCGAACGGGCAGCTGTACTTCTCGCTGTAGCGCTGCTCTTCGAATGTGCCGGCATCGGCGGGCGCGACTACAAGGACTCCCTCGCCCAGGCGCAGCGCCGTCTCGACCGAGTCTGCGAAACGACCGCGATCGGGGTTGGGGTGGTCGTCGTCGTAGGGCTTGCCGTCATCGTCGGCGTGGTGGACCACAAGCCGGTCGACGACGACCTCAATCGTGTGGCGCTTGTACTTGTCCAGCGTGGGCGCCTCGTCGAGGTCGAACATCTCCGCATCAACGCGGACGCGAACGAAGCCCTGCTTGCGCGCGGCCTCGAAGACGCGGTCGCCTTCCGTCTTGCGATCGCGGATGAGCGGGCCAAGGACCAGGATGCGCGCGCCGTCGGGCAGCGTCAGGATCTTGTCCACGATCTGGGGCACGCTCTGGCGCTCGATCTCATGGCCGTTGGGGCAGTGCGGGTGGCCGACGCGCGCGAACAGCAGGCGCAGGTGGTCGTAGATCTCCGTCACCGTGCCAACAGTGGAGCGCGGGTTGCGCGACGCGCCTTTCTGGTCGATCGAGATTGCCGGCGACAGGCCGTCAATCTGGTCTACGTCCGGCTTCTCCATCTGGCCCAGGAACTGGCGCGCGTACGCGCTAAGGGACTCGACGTAGCGCCGTTGGCCCTCTGCATAGATGGTGTCGAAGGCCAGGCTGCTCTTGCCTGATCCGGACAGGCCGGTGATGACCACCAGCCGGTCGCGCGGCAGCTCGACGGTGATGTTCTTGAGGTTGTGCTCGCGCGCGCCGCGCACGACGAGCTTCTCCTGGGTCATGCGGGCAGCGGGCACGTGCCCATTATAGAACGAATGATCGGTTTCTCCGCTTGTTCGATGCGCTCCCTCAGAGCCTAGCGGACGATGCGAATCAGGAGGTCCCCAGCCGATCGACGAAATTGCTGCGCCACTCGGGCGCCTCGAACGGCTCAGCCCAATACTGCGTCTCGCGCCAGACCTTGCCGTCGCGCAGCTCAATCAGCGTGATCGTGAACCACGTGCGGCCGTCCGGGTACGACATCTGCCACTCGCCCAGCCACGTGTCGCCGTCGCCTGCGACGCGGTAGGCGCCGCCGAGCGGCGAGGTCACCCAGTGGTCCTCGCTGCCCACGAGGCGGCCGGGCAACAGCGTTGGTGCGCCGCCCGGATAGCCGAGCGTGATCTTCTGGTCGGCTTCAGTGCTGCGCACGATCTCGCCCGACTGGGGCCAGACGGCCGTCCAATCAGGGTGGCGCAGCTTGGCGATGGCGTCATAGTCCCAGCGCGTGACCGCGTCGGCGTATTGGCGAACCACTTCTCCGTTCGACATTGGGTCAGGATAGGTTCCGGCGCTGCCGAACGAACGCGTTTGGCGCGCGCTCGAAGCCCAGCCGCTCGTAGAAGCGCTCGGCACCCGGCGCGGCCTCGAGCACGAGCTTCATCGAGTCGCGGCCGTCGAGCAGCGCGCGCATGAGCCGCGTGCCAAGGCCGCGGTCCTGCCAGCGCGGCGCCACGGCCACCGTCGAGACGTAGGCGTTGGTTGCCTCGTCGCTCAACATGCGGGCAAAGCCGACCAGCTCGTCACCGTCCCAGGCACTGACGATGACCGGCGTCGAGGCCAGCCAGCGGCGCGTCAGCTCATCGTCATCCGTGGCACGGCGGCGCAGGCCGGTCGCGGCGAAGAGATAGCGCAAAGCGGCGGGATCGATGTCCGGGCCGTCGCGCAGCTCGATTCGCTCGACCCGCCGCTCGGCCAACGCGAGGCGCCGGTCAAGCTCGTCAAGGTGGTCGAGCGAGTGGTAGAGCGCGCGACGAACGACCTTGGCCAGCGTCCAGCGCTCACCTTTGCTGTCCGTCCTCGGCTCGACATCGGCGGCTTGCAGGCGGCGCAGGCTGTCGGCAAGGAATTCGCGGCTGGCGCGCAGATAGTCGGAGATGTCGTCGCGCGAGCCGTTGAAGCGCGCCGTTGGATCGAGCCGGCTGACGAACCAGGTCTCTGCACCCGCGAGGTGACGCAGGATCTGGTCGAGGTCCTTGCCGTCATCCGCGCCTGTGGCCTTGGCCTCGTCGCCGCGCTTCTCCCTGGGCAGCTCTCCACCGTCCGATTCGAACGCGCGCACCCGATCGACCACCGACAGCAGATCCGATCGGGCATAGGCCAGCCTGCGCAGCGCCGTCTCGATTTCATCAGGGTCGACTCGGTGCTCGTCGGCGTCGAAGGTGGCGTTCACCTCGTAGCCGTCAGGCAGAGTGAACGCCGCGACCTCGTCAACGACCTCGGGCGCCGCGATCGGAAGCGGCATGGCGTCCTCGCCATGCTCGGCGAGCCAGTCGGCGAAGCGATGGGCCGCGGAGGTGGTCCGCGCCAGAGCCATCTCACGTGTTTCGCCCCAGGTGAACGCACCCGGCAAATCGAGCAGCCACGCGCCCGTACGGCCGTGGTCGTAGTCAGGCTCGAGCCAGACCCGGATCGAGTCCACGGTCAATGCTCGGCAGCGCCGCCCAGTTGGTGGACCTCGAGCCGGTTGATGCCCGCGGGGTTCTGCGATGTGGTCACGAGCAGGACAGACTTGAAGTCATCACCACCGCGCTGCGAGCGCCAGGCACTCTCCATGCGCTCGATGAGCGTGCCCGTCTTGGCGTTCGCCGAGAGCACGACGGGCATCACCGCGCGCCGAACCGCGAGCCGGCGCGCGACGATCGGGCTGAGCGTGAAGGCGACGATGGGCACGCCCGGCCGCGCCAGCGACAGCAGCTCGGCAGTGCGTCCGCTGCGCGTGAAGCACCAGATGGCGTCCGGGATGCCCGGGCCGGCGGTGTCGCGCAACGACACGTAGCTTGCCGCGGCGATGACCGCGTCCGCGGCCGTCTCGCCGCCCACGTAGCCGCCCGGCGTCAGATACGCCTCACCGTCCGCCTCGGCCTTCGCACAGATGCGTTCCATCGCCTCGAGCGTCTCCACCGGAAACAGTCCGATCGCGCTTTCCGCCGACAACATGACCGCGTCCGCGCCATCGAGAACGGCGTTGGCGACGTCGCTCACCTCGGCCCGCGTCGGCCGTGGCGCCCCGGTCATGCTCTCGAGCATCTGCGTCGCCACGATGACGAACTTGCCCGCGGTCGTGGCGCGGCGCACGAGATCCTTCTGGACGAGCGGCACATCCTCAAAGGGCAGGTCGACGCCCAGATCGCCGCGCGCGACCATGACCCCGTCCGCCTCCGCGGCGATCTCGTCGAAGTTGTCGACGCCCGCGCGCGTCTCGATCTTGACCACCAGCCTGGGCCCGTCTGCCGGGAGGAGCTTGCGCAGAGCCCGGACGTCATCCGCGGTGCGCACGAAGGACTGCGCAATGAGATCGACGCGCAGCTCGAGCGCGCGCGGGACGGCCGCGCGATCCTCGTCGGTCAGGCCGTCGCCCGGCAGTCGTTGGCTGGGCACGTTGACGCCGCCTCGTGAGCGGACGAGGCCGCCGTTGACGACCTCTGTCGTGACGATCTCGCCGTCAACCTCAGTAACGCGCAGCTCGGCGGCGCCGTCGGCGAGCAGGACGCGGTCGCCGACCTCCAGGTTCTTGGTCACCTCTGGATGCGCGACGGTCGCGCCGCTGGCGTCACCAGGCTTGCCGTCGTCCGGCCGGAGCGTGAATGTCGTGCCCGTCTCGAGGCGCGCTTCGCCGCCCTCGAGCTCGCCCAGGCGCAGCTTTGGCCCGGGCAGATCGGCCATCACGGCCACGCTGCGCCGCGCGCTGTGCGCTGCGGCGCGGACGGCGTGTGCGTAGGCCTTGTGCTCCTCGTCGCTGCCGTGCGAGAAGTTGACCCGGGCCACATCCATGCCCGCGGCGACCATCTGCGGGATGCGTTCGAGGCTCGCGGGCCCGATCGTGCAGACCTGCTTGGTACGGGCGCGATTCATCGGCCGGACTGTATCAGCGGATCCCCGTCGCGACCCGAAACGGCGGTTCTACTTGTAGCGCCGCCCGCCCCTGCGCGACGGTCGCTCGCCGGTGCGTTTGATGACGTTGGGCGTGACGCGCACGTCCCATGTGCTGCGGTCGAGCCAGCGCGCCATCCAGCCCGCGTCGTCGTCATCGTGTTCGTCGCGGATGCCGGGCAGCCAGTCGGCGGCGGTGCCTTCGTCGAGCTGGTCCGGATCGGGCTGTCCGTCAAGCGTTTGACCCGGTTCCTCGTCGGCGGGCAGGACGGTCACCGACGTGACCTCGAGGCCGCTCCCCTCGCCTGACGCGAGCGCGCGGCGGCCACCACGCTTGCCGGCACTCATCGCGGCCGCGCGCTCCGACGGCTTGGCGCTGGCCTGCTTCTCTTCCTTGGCTGTACGCGCCGCGGCCGCACCTTCCGCGGCCCGGGCAATGACGACTGACGCGTCCTCCTCCAGGACGCGCAGCCTGACCTGCTGGATCTCGTCGCGCAGCGACGCGGCACGCTCGAACTCCAGCTCCCGGGCAGCGGCGCGCATCTCCGCCTCCATCTGGGCCACGAGCTTGCCGATCTCTGCGCGCGACATCTGGGTCAGCTCGCGCGCGCGGCCGCCCGCCTCGTACGCGCCACTGGCCTCTGCAACGGCGCGCAGGCGGTCGTTGATGTCGCGCACGCCCTTGATGATCGTCTGCGGCACGATGCCGTTCTTCTCGTTGTATTCCTCTTGGTATTTCCGCCTGCGCGCCGTCTCCTCGATCGCCACCTGCATCGACTCGGTCGTGCGGTCGGCGTACATGACGACCTCGCCCTGCACGTTGCGCGCCGCCCGGCCGCTGACCTGGATGAGCGACCAGGCCGAGCGCAGGAAGCCCTCCTTGTCGGCGTCGAGGATGGCGACGAGCGTCACCTCGGGCAGGTCGATGCCCTCGCGCAGCAGGTTGATGCCCACGAGCACGTCGTAGATCCCAAGTCGGAGGTCGCGCAGGATCTGCACCCGCTCGAGCGTGTCGACCTCCGAGTGCAGATAAGAGACCTTGACGCCCATCTCGTGCAGGTAGTCGGCCAGGTCCTCGGCCATCTTCTTGGTCAGCGTCGTGACCAGGACGCGTTCGCCCTTCTCGACCCGGTCGCGGATGCGGTCGATCAGGTCGTCGATCTGGCCCTCTGTGGGATGGATCGTGATCTGCGGGTCGACGATGCCCGTCGGGCGAATGAGCTGCTCGGCGATCTTCTCCGAGCGCTGGAGCTCGTACGGCCCGGGTGTGGCCGACATGAAGATGACCTGGTTGAGGTGCTCCTCGAACTCCTCGAAGGTCAGCGGCCGGTTGTCGAGCGCGCTGGGCAGCCGGAATCCGAAGTTGACCAGGATCTCCTTGCGGGTCCGGTCGTTCTTGTACATGCCAACGACCTGCGGAACGGTCATGTGGCTCTCGTCGACGATGATCAGCCAGTCGGGCGGGAAGTAGTCGAGCAGCGTCCACGGCCGGGACCCGGCCTCGCGCCGCGACAGGTGGCGTGAGTAGTTCTCGATGCCGGAGCAGAAGCCGAGCTCGCGCATCATCTCCAGGTCGAACGTCGTGCGCTGACGGAGGCGCTCCGCCTCGAGCTCCATGCCGTTGTTGCGGAGCTGCTCGACGCGCACCTCCATCTCCTGCTCGATGTCGACGATCGCGGCGGCCATCTTCTCTGCCGGCGTCACGTAGTGCGACGCCGGATAGACGTTCAGCTCCTTGCGCTCGGCGAGGACCTCGCCGGTCAGCGGGTCGACCTCGACGATGCGCTCGACCTCGTCGCCGAAGAACTGCACGCGTGCGACGAAGTCGTCGTAGGCGGGCTGGAGCTCGAGCGTGTCGCCGCGGACGCGGAAGCGGGCACGCGACAGCTGCGCGTCGTTGCGCTGGTACTGGAGGTCGACCAGCTGGCGCAGGACTGAGTCGCGGCGGTAGCGACCACCCTCGCGCAGGCGAACGACAGTCGCGCCGTAATCGACCGGTGCGCCAAGGCCGTAGATGCACGACACCGACGCGACGATGATCGTGTCGCGTCGTTCGAAGAATGCCCGCGTCGCCGCGTGGCGCAGCTTGTCGATCTCGTCGTTGCGCGACGAATCCTTTTCGATGTACGTGTCCGAGCGCGGCAGGTACGCCTCAGGCTGGTAGTAGTCGAAGTACGAGACGAAATACTCGACCGCGTTGCTCGGGAAGAACTCGCGGAACTCGCTGTACAGCTGGGCTGCGAGCGTCTTGTTGTGGCACAGCACGAGCGTGGGCCGCTGATGCTGGGCAATGACTGAGGCCGCGGTCATGGTCTTGCCGGTGCCCGTCGCGCCGAGCAGCGTCTGGAACTTGAGGCCTTTATTCAGACCGGCAGTCAGCCGCTCGATCGCCTGCGGCTGATCGCCCGTCGGCTGGAACGGCGCTTCGAGCTTGAAGTCGGGCATCACGCTCGACTTTACAGCACATCCGTTCGATTCAGGGTCTGCGCATAGCCCCTTGGTACTTGGGCAGAGGGTCCAGTCGGCTCCCTTCCTACCCCTCGAACTGACCCGTACGGTCGCGCAGGCACACAACCCGTTGCTTGCCGTCAAAGCCTGTCACACGACTCGAGGAGCACTCGGCGCATGGAAATGGAGTTCAGAGATCCCGGACGGCGCCGGAGGCTCATGGTCGTCACGCTGGGCGGCATCCTTGCCGCTGCCGCAGGCATGGCCGCGTTCACGATGGCCTCGAACGGCAACAGGGCTCCGGACGTCGAGAAGGTGTCTGTCCTCGTCGCGTTGCGCGACATCGAGGCACGCACGGCGCTCTCCGCTGACGACGTCGCCCTGCACCAGATCCCAGTGGACCAGGCGCTCGCATCGGCCTACAACGATCCCGCGCTCGTGGTGGGACGGATCACGTCGATCCCGATCGTTCCGGGTGAGCAGATCACGCCCAACCTGTTCGCCACGGCAAACGCCAACTCGGACTTCAGCATCCTCGCTCCAGGCGAGGTGGTGACGGCCGATTCGCCCGATTGGCGCGCAGTCGCCGTTGAGATAACGCCCGACCGCGCGGTGGGCGGCGAGATCAAGGCCGGCGACCATGTCGACCTATTCGTCAGTGTCCAGATCAATGTGCTCGTCCAGGATCCAACGACAGGCGAATACACCCAGACAGACACGGCCAACGCCGACGGCTTCCAGACCGGCGTCTCGACCAAGATCACCTTCCAGGACCTGGAAGTCCTCAAGTCGACGCCCGACGACAACATGTACGTGCTCAAGGTCGACCTGCACCAGGCAGAGCAGATCGCGCACATCGCGGACGAGTGCGCCCGATCACTTCGGCCTTGCCCTGCGGCCCGGTGACGACACTCGAGATGTCGATACGTCGCAGTACGGCACGACCGACGACCGGATCATCATGACCTACCTGTTCCCGGCCCCGCGGCTGCTCGACCTGGGCCAGCTGACCGGTCCGTCGCCGTATCCAGTGCCCGGCGCATCCTCGGTGCCCGGCGGCACCCCGGGCAGCACACCCGCGCCGGCCACGCCCGGCCCCGATCAATCGCCGACTCCGACCGCGGAGCCCAGCCCCACGCCGAAGCCATAGGCCGAGGAGCAACGCACCGAGAGATGACCTCAAGGTTGTTCCAGACACTGCAGGCATGCGCCGCGTCGATTAGACGTGGCGCATCGCCGCGTCCAGCGACGCGGCGCCAAGTCGCGCCAAGCCGTCCGCTCAGGAGCGGCGCGTCGGGCGTGACCCTCGTTGAGTTCGCGATCGTGCTGCCGATCTTCGTGAGCACGCTGTTCGCGATCATCGAGTTCGGTGTCGCCTTCAACGCGGTACTGACGATCAATCGAGCCTCACAGGCCGGCGCCTTGATTGCCGGTCAGGTAGGCAACAACTCGCTGGCCGACTGCGTCATCCTGCAGAAGATCGAGAGCGAGCTGAGCGCTCCGCTCAACAAGAACAACGTCCAGCAGGTCAAGATCTTCCGGGCCAGCTCGACCGGCGCATCGATCCTCGCGTCGAACACTTTCTCGCGCTCAGGATCGACCAGCTGCGGCGGCTATTCAGTGCCGTACACGGCGACCTCCAGCGGCTATCCGTACACGCAGCGCTGCAACATCCTGGCCGGTTGTCCAACGTTGTCGCCGGCGCGCACGACGGTCGACAAGGTCGGCGTCCAGATCACATATCTCTACAACGGCGTCACGCCGCTCGGCTCGCTACTGGGCCTTCTGCCCGGCGGCCACACCAGCGCCAGCTGGACCTTCACCAAGCAGAACGAGTCACGAATGGAGCCGGTGCTGTGAGACGCTCGCGAACCCGCGGCCAAGCGCTGGTCGAATTCACCGTCGTCGTGCCCGTGTTCATGCTCCTGTTGACCGCGATGATGGAGTTCGGCTTTGCCTTCAGCGACCGCCTGACGCTGGGCAACGCCACCCGCGAAGGGGCCCGCGTTGGCTCGTCACTCGTGACCGGCCAATCGACGGCATGCACCGGTGATCCCGAACGGTGTCGACACCCAGATCATCGCGTCGATGCAGAACATCCTGAAGTCGGGCGGGTCAGACGTGACCTTGGGTCACATCACAAGCATCAAGATCTTCAAAGCCACCAGCACTGGCGGCCAGACCAGTGGCAAGGTCAACACCTGGAGCTACACCCCTGGCAGCGGGCCGGATGCCGACACAGGACCAGGCGTGGAGAGGCTCGATTTCAGTCCCGGCGGTACGGGCTGGGCGGCCTGCACGCGCAGCAACTCATCGGCCAACCCCGATTCGATGGGCGTCAGCATCACCTACGTGTACCACCTGAAGACTCCGCTCTCGGCGGTCATGCAGGTGATGAACAACGTGCTTGGCACTCATGGCACGCAGTCTTCAACGATCACGATCGTTGATACCACCGTCATGGCTCTGAATCCGACCAGCTGAGATGGACGTGATGAAAGTGACTCCCAACGCTCATCCCCTTGCCCCGACCACGAAGGACGCGGAGCCGGCAGACGACGATCGCGCGCTGCCCTCAGACAAGCGCAAGAAATCGGCCGGCCAGGTCCTCGTGCTCTTCGCCCTGACGTCGGTGATGATCATCGGCATGGTCGCGGTCGTGATCGACGTGGCCTGGTTCTGGACCAACGAGCAGTCGATGCAAAAGGCGGCCGATGCGGGCGCCCTTGCTGGCGCCGTCTACCTGCCGGGCAACGTGTCGCAGGCGTACTCGTCGGCAATCGCCGAAGCGAAGAAGAACGGCTACGTGACCGGGACCAACGGCGCCGTGGTCACGCCCCTGCAGGACTCAACCAACAAGCGCCGACTGAAGGTCACGATCAGCGGCCCTGTACAGGCTTACTTCGCCCAGGTCTTCTGCGCCCTCACGTCGTGCACGAGACAGATCAGCGAGACCGTCAGCGGCACCGCCGAGTTCACCTTGCCAGTGCCAATGGGCAGCCCGCAGAACTACTACGGCGTCGGCACGTACCTCTACAACAACGTCAACGTCAACAACAACAACAACAACAACAACACCGGCTTCGATCCCGAAGGCGCGGTGGTGTCCGGTGGCTGCTGGACGACTCCAACGAATGCCGCAACCCAGAACACCACTTACACGACCGCAAGCACGAACAACTGCGCCCAGCAGTGGAACACCTTCGGGCTCCAGTCGGGCGCGGCCGGCGTGCCCAACGACGCGACGCTCGTCGTTGACGGGCTCGAGGTTCAGCTCAACCGTGTCTTCATCGGCGGCTCAGGCACGTCGACCAACTGCTACGTCAAGACCGAAGTCAGCTGGAACGCGGGCACAACCTGGTCGACTGCCCAGAACACGAGCGCGCTCAACACGACCAACACGACGGTCAAGACGCTCGGCACGCAACTCGTCAACGGCGTCGTGGGGTGGCCATACGTGGGCGTATGCCGACTTCAGCGACACCAACTTCCGCGTTCGCCTGACGTGGCTCAACGGTGTCGGCAACGCGAGCTGCGCGAGCACGCGCACCGTCTCGCTCGACCAGCTGCTGGCGCGCGTGACGTACCACACCGTCACGACAACGACCACGTACACGGGGCAAACCGGCTCCGTGACGTCGCCCGACTGGCGGGTCGCTCACCAGCCAGGGCTTCTGGGCCGCGGTCATCACCCGCGGCGGCAGTCGCGAGAACGGCGATCAGTTCAGCCCGGCGAACGACAACGCGAGCATCAGCGGCCACACGTCGACCAACCCCGACTACAGCGACCTGGGCTACGACTACACCGTGGTCCTGCCCGGCAGCAGCGGCCAGGTGAAGCTGTACGACGCGACGTTCTGTGAGACCGGCTCGAACGGATCGGGCGGCAACATGGGCGCCGGCGATCACTGGATCGGAGGCTCGCCCAACGGCGTCACGACCGTGTACTCGCTGTGGAACGAGAACGGCACGCCGTACGACATCAGCGACGACACGCAGGTCGCCACGTCAGGAACGACCTTCTCCAACGAGATCCAGGCCGACTACAGCGGCGTGATGGGCACGCCTTCTCACACAGGGCTGACCGACTGTTCGGCAAACGCGTACCACAACGCCTGGTACACGCTGGCCACCGGTCTCGCTGCTGGGCGCTACCGGGTCAACGTCAACACCAGCTCGAGCAGCCAACAACAGCACCAACGCCGAGAACATGTTCTCCATCTGGGTCACCTCGGGTGGCTCGAGCCCGCAGGTCTACGGCGAGGGCAAGATGGTTGCCTACAACAACCTCGTCGCCGGCAACCAGCTCTTCTACCTCGCCCAGATCGGCGCGGAAAACGCCGGCAAGACGATGGAGATCACGCTCTTCGACCCTGGCGATGTGAGCGGCAACGCTTACCTCAAGATCAAGTCGCCCGACGGCAACAGCTACAACTACGCGACCTTCTCGTGGACCGCTGACAACGGCACGTCCGGCACCGAATGTCACGCAGATCCAGACGGCATCGTCTGGTGGCAGCCTGTTCAACGACCGCGTCATCACGATCGATGTCGCCGTTGCCCAGCACGTACGGCTCGGTCGGCCTCACGCCGTCGGGCGAAACGCAGGCGGGCTGGTGGAAGATCGAGTACCAGGTCAGCGGCGGTAACGACACGACCACCTGGCAGGTCGGCATCCGCGGCAGCCCAGTTCACCTGATCGTGCCCTAGCCTGACGCGGCTGCAGGGCGAGGGTCCTTCGCCCAGCGCCGAGACAGGGAGTACGCAGGCATGAAGCTGACCAAGATCGACGCGATAACGCTGTTCGTCGACGATCCGCGCCGTTCACGTGAGTTCTATGAGCGAGTCTTCGGTCTCGTACCGCTCGTCGAGGACGCCAACTCTGTCGCATTCGGATTCGACGGCGCGGTCGTCAACCTGCTGGCGCGCGCGGCGGCACCGGAGCTGATCGCGCCCGCCAGAAGTCGCACGGCCGGATGTAGGCGCACAGGCTCAGATCACGGTCGAGGTCGAGGATGTTGACCAGGCCTGCGCCCAGCTGGCGGCCTGCGGCGTGACGCTGCTCAACGGCCCTATCGATAGGCCGTGGGGCATTCGCACGGCCAGCTTCGTTGACCCTGACGGTCATATCTGGGAAGTGGCAGCCTCGCTCAAGAAGGGCTGACCTGGCGGTCGAGCGCGTCGGCCAGCAGATCCTCGACTGCCTCCCTGGTCTGCTCAAGCGAGGCGTCCGTCGACAGCATCCGAACGGGCACGCGCTCGCCGAGCTGCTGCTGCCAGCCGCTGCGCCAGGTCATCGCCCTGCGTCGCGAGCCGCCGCTCGATGTCATCCGGGCTTGAGCCACGGCCGGACATGCGGGCACGCTGCGTGGCCGTGGCGCAGTCAACGATCCAGACCTCGTCACAGCGCTCGGCAAGGCCGCCCTCGACCAGCTTGATCGCCTCGACGACCGCGAACGGCGCGCGCTCGCGCGTCGCTGCCGCCAGGCGCTCGTCGACGAGCGTGCGCACGCGCGGGTGGACGATGCGCTCGAGGTCGGCCAGGGCCGCGGCGTCCGCGAAGACAATCCTGGCCAGCGCGCTCCGGTCAAGCGCACCATCGGCGTCGAAGACATCGTCGCCGAAGCGCTGCCGTATCTCGGCTAGGGATGGCGCCCCGGGCTTGGTCGCCTCACGCGCCAGGTCATCGGCATCGATGACGACGCCCCCGATGTCGCGCAGGAAGCCCGCGACGGTGGACTTGCCGCAGCCGATCGGCCCGGTGATGCCGATGAGGACGGTCCGACTGTCATCCCCATGCGGCCAGCCGTCGATGGGCGGGATCATCGGGGAGCCTGCTCGGCGAGCACCAGCCACGCGTCCTCGGCCTGCGCCAGCGCGGCATTGACGTCGGCGAGCTCGCTCGTGACGCGGCGCAGCTCGACGAAATTCGCCTGGACGCCAGGGTCACCAAGAGCGAGCTCGAGCTGGCTCTTGCGCAGGCCGAGCCGCGTCAGGTCGTCCTCGACGACCTGACGGCGGCGGCGGTACGCGTCCTTGGACAGCACCTGACGCGCCGGCCTGGACGCTGACCTGCGGGCTGCCACTGCCGCCCGCGTTGCCGTCGCGGCTGGTTTGGTGGCCGGTCGTTCGCTCGTTGCGCCTGCCGTAGCAGCTCGATCAAGCACGCCCGAGACGGTCCAGCCGTCGGCCGACGCCGCGCGCCACTCGCCAAAGCTGCCCGGAAAGCGCGCGACGCGCGAGAGCGCACTTGGCGCTCCGTCCTCGACGACCCACAGCTCCGTGCACACCGCCTCGAGCATGCGCCGGTCGTGCGACACGACGATGATCGTGCCGGGCGCGTCGCGCAGGAAAACCTCGAGCGCCTCGCGTGCGGGAATGTCGAGGTGGTTGGTCGGCTCGTCGAGCAGCAGCAGGTTGGCCGCCTGGAGTCCGACGAGCGCCAGCTCCAGCCGCGACCGCTCACCGCCGGACAACTGCTCGACAGGCTTGAACACGTCCTCGCCGCGGAACAGGAAGCGCGCCAGGTACGCCCGCGCCGGCCCCTGGTCCATGCCGCCGCCGTTGGTCATGGCCTCGAGCACGGTCGAGCCCGGCACGGGCGCCTTGCGAATTTGGGCGAGGTATCCGATCTGCACGCCGTGGCCCAACTCGAGCCAGCCGTCGAGCGGCGCGAGCTCCCCGCCGATCGTGCGCAGCAGCGTCGTCTTGCCCGCGCCATTGGGCCCGACCAGACCGATGCGAGCGCCGCGCCGCGCTTCCAGGCGCTCAACGCGAACGACGGGCTTGCCCGGATAGCCGCCGATCAACCCTTCGACGCGCACCGCCACCTCGCCCGAGCGCGGCGTTGGGCTGCGCATCACGCCGTCGAGCGCCAGGACACCCTTCTTGTGGCGCTCTGGGGCCGCAGCTTGAAGCTCGAGCAATGACTCGAGCCGAGCCTCGTGCTCGTGCATCTTGGGGAACTTGCGGTGGCTGCGATAGCGCTGGACGAGCTCGCGCTCGCGCGCGATCTGCTCGGCGAGCGTGCCCTCGTCCTTGCGCGCGCGAGCGTCGCGCTCTTCGCGTTGTGTGGCGTAGCCCGAGTAATTGCCGCGGAAGACCGTCAGCCGCCGATCGCGCAGCTCCCAGATGCGCTGCGCGACACCGTCGAGAAAGGCGCGGTCGTGCGAGGTGACGAGGAGCGCGCCGGGCCGTTGCGCGAGCGCCTGCTCCAGCCATTCGATCGCGGCCAGGTCCAGGTGGTTGGTGGGCTCGTCGAGCATGAGCAGGTCGATCTCCGCCACCAGCAGTCGCGCCAGGGCGGCACGCGTCTGCTGCCCGCCGGACATCTCCGTCGGCGGCCGTTCCCAGTCGCGCCGGTCAAATCCCAGGCCTGACAGGGCAGCGTCGACACGCATGTCGAGCGTGTAGCCCGCGCGGTGGTCGAACGTCTCGCGCAGGTGGGCGTACTCGTCCGACTCGACCGCCTGGGCTCCGGCTGCCTCCAGCTCGACGAGCCGCCGTTCCATTTGCTCGAGCTCGGCTGCGCCGCCGCGAACGGCGGCGCGCAAGGTCGGTGCAGCGATGAACGACGCGTCGAGGTTGGCCTCCTGGGTGAGCAGACCCATCTTGAGCCCCGACTTGCGCGTGACCTCGCCGGCGTCGGGCGGCTCCAGACCGGCCGCGATGCGCAGCAATGTCGTCTTGCCGGCACCGTTGGCGCCGACCAGGCCGATGCGGTCACCGTGGGCGATGGCCGCAGTGATCGAGTCGAGGATGACCAGGGTGCCGATCTCGCGACGGACCCCGGCCAGGCGCAGGATTGCCACGCGCTAGCGCATCCCGGCGAGCATCTTGTCCGTGCCTGGCGTGCGCTCGCGCTGCGGCAGGCGCTGGTCCCATGAGCAGAAGTGCGTGCTGCGCGCGCCCACGACTATGCGTCGCACAGGCCTGCCGCAGCGCGGACAGGGCAGACCGGTCCGGCCGTACACGTTCAGGAAATGCTGCATGTTGCCCGCGCCGGCCGGGGCGCGGTACGAATCAACCGATGAGCCGCGTCGCTCGATGGCCTCGCCCAGAACCGCGCGCAGCGCCGTATACAGCTCGCGTTCCTGGTGCGCGTCGAGTCCTGCGCCGCTGCGCAGTGGGTGCAGTCGCGCGCGCCATAGCGCCTCGTCGGCGTAGATGTTGCCAACGCCGGCGACGAAGCCCTGATCCATCAGCAGCGTCTTGAGGCGCGCCTTGCGCCGGCGGATGCGCTGCCTGAACTCAGCCAGCGTGAAGGCATCGTCGAGCGGTTCCGGTCCGAAGGCCGAAAACAGCTCACCCGCCTCCCCCGCCCCGAGCACCGTGCCCGCCTCGTCGCGGCGGTAGAGCCCCATCCGACCGAACTTGCGCGGGTCGCGCATGCGCAGCTCGCCGCCGTCGTCCAGCTTGAACTTGAAGTGCACGTGCTTGTCGGCTGGCTCATCGGGGTCCACGACATGCAGGTAGCCAGTCATCTTGACCTGGATAGCCAGCACAGCCTCGTCACCGACTGAGTCGGCCCCGTTCTGGCCAGTCAGAGACACGACGATCCACTTTGCGCGTCGATCGACGGACAGGATCTGGCGGCCCTGGATGTGCCTGACGAAATCGTCCGGCTCAGGGTGCTTGACCTGCCGCGGCCAATCGAACCATCCGTCTGTGATCGTCCGGCCCACGAGCAGCGGTCGCAGCTCGCGGGCGATGGTTTCTACTTCGGGAAGCTCGGGCATCTCTCGTTTCTCGTCGCGCAGGCGCTACGCAGGCAGCGGCGTCATCGACTCCCAGTCGGCGCCGCTCTTGATGTCCACGGTCAACGGCACGTCGAGCTTGACGGCCGTTTCCATCTCCTCGCGCACGATGGCAGCGATGGCGGCGAGCTCGGTCTTGGGCACCTCGAGCAGCAGCTCGTCGTGGACCTGGAGCAGCATCCGTGTGCGCGTGCCCGATTTCAGCAGCCGATCGTAGAGCCGGATCATGGCGATCTTGACGATGTCCGCGGCTGTGCCCTGGATGGGCATGTTGATCGCCATTCTTTCGCCGGCGCCGCGCAGCGCCTGATTGCTGGCCTGCAGCTCCGGGATCCAGCGCCGACGTCCAAAGAGCGTCGACACGTAGCCCTGCTCGCGCGCGATCTCCTTGATGTGCATCATGTAGTAGCTGATCCCGGAATACGCGGCGAAGTACGAGTTGATGAACTCCTGCGCCGCCTGGCGCGAGATGTTGGCGCGGCTGGACAGCCCGAAGTCGCTCATGCCATAGGCCAGCCCAAAGTTGACCATCTTGGCCATCGAGCGCTCATCGGCGTTTACCTCGGCGGGATCCTTGTGCAGCACGCGCGCCGCCGTCTCGCGGTGGATGTCCGCATGACGCTCGAATGCCTCCTTGAGGTGCACGTCGCCCGAAACATGGGCCATGATGCGCAATTCGATCTGGCTGTAGTCGGCAGCGAGCAGCACCACGTCGTCGCCGCCCGCGACAAAGGTGTGACGGATGCGCCGGCCAAGCTCCGAGCGGATGGGAATGTTCTGCAGGTTGGGGTCAGTCGAGCTGAGCCTCCCAGTGGAGGCAATCGCCTGGTGGAACGTGGTGTGCAGGCGGCCGGTGGTCGGGTCGAGCAGCAGCGGCAACGCCTCGACGTAGGTCGAGCGCAGCTTCGTGTAGGCACGCCATTCGAGGATCTTGTCGATCGCGGGATGCGCCGGCCGGAGATCCTCGAGCACTGCCGCGTCGGTCGAGAAGCCGGTCTTGGTGCGCCGGCCGCGGGGCAGGTTGAGCTCGTAGAAGAGCACCTGCTCGAGCTGTTTGGGGCTGCCGATCGTGAACTCGTGGCCGACGTCGACGTAGATCTCCTGCTCCAGCCGCGCGATCTCAGTCGCGAACGCCGACGACAGACCGGCGAGCGCCGCTCGATCTATTGCCACGCCAACGGCTTCCATCGTCGCCAGCACCGGGATGAGCGGCAGCTCGACCTCGAGCAGGATGCGCTTGAGCGGCTCGTCCTTGGCCAGGTCCTCGTCGATTGGCCCGCGAATGGCCGCGACGGCCGCTGCCTGGAGCGCGGCGTGGTCGGCCCCGCCCAGAACGCCGTCGGGGGGCAGCTCGATCTCGAGCCGCTCAGAGCTGATGCTGGCCAGCGTCTGGCTGCGCAGCGCGGCATTGAGGATGTACGCGGCGATCTGCGTGTCGAGCGCCACGGGGGGCAGCTCGCGCGCGTCGGCGAATACGTCACGCGTCGCGTCTGGATCGCGCCGCGCGAGCTCCCACACTAGGAGCTGCTTGATCTCATGGCCGACGAGCGGCCGGCCGGACGTCAGGATCAGGCTGGCGAAGTCGTTGCGCGTTCTCCGCACCGGCAGTGACTATCCGGCCGGCCGCGTCGACCGCGGCAATGCCGAGCATGTCGCCACGGCGCGGCCGGTGGTCGGTCAGCGCGACGCCGACCGTCAGGTCAGCTTGCTGACCGAGCCACGCACCGACGTCACCGGCGTCCTCGAAGCGCACGGCGAGCGATGGGTCGCGCAGAAGCGCCGCGAGACGGCCGCGTGCGTCTGCGACGGCGCTTTCGGCGGTGACGCCTTCGCCGGCGGTCGGGCTGGGCGCGGCGATGTCGAAGGCTGCGGACGCGTCCGCGACACGACTGTGGCCGTTGCTCTCGACGAGTGGCTCATCAACGGCCGGCGGCGCACCAAGCTCCAGGCTGAGCTGCATGCCGGCGCCGCCACCAACGCCCGCAGCGGCACGCTGCGCGGCGGATGGCCGGCCCGCGACCTGGACCGCCGGGATAGGGGCGCTCCGGTCTGCTTCGCGCAACAGATCTCCCGGCGCGCGTGCTTCCTCCCCGGCCATGCCCGGCAATCGCTCGACGAGCGAGCGGAACTCGTACTCGCGGAAGAGCCGCATGACCTCGTCGCGGTCGTAGTTGCCCAGTCGCGCAGTCTCCAGATCGAGCTCGACGGGCACGTCAGCACGAACCGTGACCAGGCTCCGCCAGCGCAGCACGTCGTCGTGATTCTCTTCAACCTTGATGCGCAGCTTCTCCGGTTGCACCTGCGCAATGTGCTCGTAGATGCCGTCGACAGAGGTCCAGTCCTGGACGAGCTTGGCCGCGGTCTTCTCGCCAACGCCGGCGATGCCCGGGATGTTGTCCGTCGTGTCGCCCTTGAGCGCCTTGAAGTCGACCATCTGCTCTGGTCGGAGCCCGTAGCGCTCCATCACCTTGGCCGGGTCGTAGAACGTCGTCTGCTGGACGCCGCCGCGCGTGGTCATCAGCTTGGTCAGGTCGCTGACGATCTGGAGCAGGTCGAGGTCACCGGAAACGATCGTCGTCTCCACCCCACGGTCTTCCGCCTGACGGACGAGCGTGGCGATGACGTCGTCCGCCTCGAACCCCTCGAGCTGGTAGATGGGGATACCGAATGCCCCGATGATCTCGCGCACGATCGGGAACTGGTCGCGCAGGTCGTCGGGCATCTTGCGCCGCGTGGCCTTGTACTCGGCGTATTCCTCGTGCCGGAATGTGGGCGCGGCAAGGTCGAAGCAGGCAATGACGTAGTCGGGCTTAACGTCCTGGAAGCCGCGCAGAACGATGCTCCAGAAGCCGAACACGGCGTTCACGAGCTGACCCTTGCTCGTCGTCAGCGGCGTGTTCATCAACGCGAAATAGGCGCGATAGATGAGGCTGTTCGAGTCGAGGAGCATGAGCCGCTGCACGGCTCCGAGTTTACCGATCGGCGCGCGTGCGACGGCCGCGTGGTGGCCGGCCGGAAATCAGCGGACGAGCGGGTCCGAGTAGCGCCTGCGGGCGACCGTGATCAGGCCCAGCATGATGAGTGCGAAGAACGCGACGATCAGGCCACCGATCACAAACGCCGAGTGATCAACGGACGTCGACGACGCCGGCGGCACGCTGCCCTGGCCGGCGACCGGAGCGGCGGGCGGTTGGGTGGGTGCGGCGGTTGGAACCAGGTATGCCTCGTTTGCCGTCGCTGTTGGCGCGACGGCCTTGGGCGATTCGACTGGATTGATCGACTGGTTTGCGTCCGGCGGCGGCGGTGCCGAGCCCTGCGTAACTGTTGCCGGCGATCCCGGCGTGGCCGACATGTCGCGCGGCATGCTCGGCTCGGCGTTGGTGCTCGTGCCGGGCATGCTCGCCGGCGCGCCACCGCCAAATTCGGGGGCCTGCGTTGCGAGGGGGCCCTGTGCTGATTCGACGCCGCCCTTGGAATCCTCGGCGGGCGGCTGCGTCGGTGCCGGCGCCAACGGATTGCTAACCGGCAGACTGGTGGCGGCACCCGCAACCTGATTTGGGAAGGTTGGGTTTGCGTCCGAAACGTGAGTGCTGGCGAGATTGCCAACGGGCAGAGCGCCGATTACGACAAGTGCCAGGCCAATTGCCAGCGCCGCTCCAGCCAGCGGCCGAGCCACGGCCCAGCCTGGCGCTGAAAAGCCGCGCATGAGGCGGTCGAACCATGAGCCGCGCAGCTTGTCGGCCTGCTCTGCGGAGATGCGGAAGTCCTGAGTGCGGCGCGCGGCCGGCAGCTCGCTCGTCCGGAAGGAGATCAGCTTGATGTCGGCGGCGAGGGCAGCACATTCGTCGCAGCCGTCGACGAGCCGCTGCGCGTCACCGATCTCAGTCGGGTACGCGTCGCCAGCGGCGTAGCGCGCAACGAGCACGCGATCGTGCTTGCTGTGCTCTGGGCTCAAGGTTCGACGGCTTTGCACGGCTTTCTGACGCCCCTAGTCGCGTAAGAGTTCCACGTCGGTGCCAAGAAGATCGCGCAGCGCGAGTCTGCCGCGATGAATTCGCGACTTGACCGTGCCCAGCGAGACGTGGGTCATGTCGGCGATCTCCTGGTAGTCGAAGCCCTCGACGTCGTAGAGCAAGATCGCGGCACGCTGGTCCGGCGTGATCTGGGCCAGGGCCTGCGACAGCATCGCGGCAGTGCTGCGGCGCATCGTCTCGCGCTCGGGCGACGCGTCCTCACCGGCCGGCGGTTGCCACGAGTCGTCTTCCCACTCTGGAAAGGGATCCGCCGGCCGCCGCTTGCGGTAACGCAGCACGTCCGTGGCCGCGTTGAGCGCGATGCGCGTCAGCCACGAGCGAAACGAGTCGCCTCGGAAGCGGTGAATGTTGCGATAGCAGCTGAAGAACGCTTCCTGGACGGCATCCGCGGCCGAGTCGCGATCGTTGACGACGCGCACTACGAGCGAAAAGAGGTAGTCCTGGTAGAGAGTGACGAGCTCATTGAACGCGTCCAGATCACCCGCGACCGTGCGCTCCACGAGCGCGCGGTCGCGCGCATGTACGCGGTCGTCAATTGGACGGCGAGGCTGGCCGGGGTCGGCACGATCAGCGCTGCTGTCGGCCTCCTGGGAGTCGGTCGCCACCGGATCGCGGACGATCTCCTCCACGAAATCAGAGCTCCAAGCAGGGGATGATGCGCCAGGCGGCCCGGTCCCTCAGCCGCCGGTCGAGTCTACCAGTCACGCTTCCTGAGACGGACGGCCTGCGGTCAGCGCTTCGGGCCGATGAACTCGTCGAGTATCGCCACGCTGGCGCGCCGGGCGACCGATATGTTCCAAGGCCCGTCTTGCCGGTATTCGACGCCGATCAGATCGCAGCCCAGTCTGAACAAATCCTGAATCTCAACGGACCTGTTGGAGAAGAAGTAGCGCGGATACTCGTAGCGCTTGCCTTTCATCACCGCGAAATTCATGATGCGACAGCCATCTGAATGAATCAATCCTTTGACAAGCTCTCTCGGAAATTGGCCGACCAAGTTCAGCTGCCAGTCGGCCAGTTCAATTCGCCGAAGATGCTTTGGCCCAGGACCATGTTGAGGAAACAGACAGATCCAATGTTTCCAATGGGCGTGCGAGTCGACGCAGCCGATCTGGTAGGTATGGGCAGCGCGGCGACAAGACACCACTCGCATCGCGCGCTCACCCGCGGCTATCAACTCCGTGTACCTGGTGTCTTGGAAGATGCGTAGCTTCCAGACTGGCTTGCGCGGCATACGCGACAGCATCCCGTCACCCAAATACAGGCCGAGCAGGTAGACGTAAGCCGCTTCAAGATTGCGCGGATCGACACAGTAGTCGGGGTCTGGAGGATCCGAGCAACAAACAGGAAGGAGTGGTGCGGCGGGTGGGAGTCGAACCCACAAGTCCTTGCGGACGATTGATTTTGAATCAATTGCGTTTGCCGGTTTCGCCACCGCCGCGTACCTCGACTATAGCCGCTGTGCCCGACCGACGAAGTATAGAACATCTGTGCGATTTGTCAATTACGCCGCAGGTGAGTTTGAATGTGCGAAACAGCGAGTCGAGGTGAACATGACAAGCCTGCTGTGGGGGATCGTGGTCCTGCTCGTGGTGCTCTGGCTGATCGGACTGGTCGCCAACATCACCGGCGGTCTGATCCACCTGCTGCTCATCGGAGCCATAGTCCTGGTCGTTTACAACCTGCTGGTCAGCCGGCGCTCGGCCTGACCGGGCACTGGTCGGCGCGTCGGTCAGCGTCTACGCTTGGCACACGCCGCACGGCCAGCCTGCGGTGACCACCGGACGGAGGTAAGCGTGTTCGCTTCGAGAAGTCTCGAGGTCTCCCGGATCCAGCACGGCCACGCTGGCGGCTCGTGGCATGACATGGCCGAGGTGACGGACACCTCCAGCGCCAGTCAGGATCCAGAGCGCGGCTGGCTGCGCGGTCGCATCTTTCGCTGCACCGTGTGCGAGGACGAGATCCGCGTCCAGGAACCGGACCAGGCAGACAGCACGGTCGAGCCGCTCTAGGCGCTCCAACCCGAGCGGTGCGCCCCGTCTACTGAGGCGCGAGCCGCAGCTCCACGGCGCGGCGCCCGACACGGCGCTCGATCAGCGACAGTAGCTCAGCGTCATAGGCGACCCCAACGCGCAGGTCCATGCGCTGCATGCGCCCATCCGCGGTTGGCACATGAAGCACCACGCGCGTGGCGCCGGGGCGCTCGTGAATGATCTCGCGCAAGGTAGCGAAGGCCTGGACTACCTGATCCTGACTGCCACGCGCGAACTGGACGTGAAGTGCCTGGTCCGGTGTCGCTTCGACCGGCAGCGTCGCCTGATTCTGCGCCGCGATCTCAGTCGCCACGACCTCTTCGGGGAACGGCGGCTCGTCGTCAGTGGCTGACATAGGCTCGACCACCGCCGTCCGCGGCGCGCCACCGATACGGACCTCGAGCGTCCCGCCAACTTCTCCGCCGCGCAACGGCGACACGATCGTGACGGTGCGCACGAACCCTGCCACTGCCGGCTCCGCTGGCGCGCTTTGGCCGGTGTTGGCGCCGGTCGAGTAGCCGCCGTTGGCACCCCCAGTCGAGTAGCCGCCGTTGCCGTTGCCATTCGAATAGCCATTGACCGGTCGCGGCGGGCGGCGGCCGCGGTCGAGGCGCCCGAGCTGGCGGCTGAACTCCGACGAGCCCATGGCCAGCGCGTCCTCCCACGTCCACACGGCATCGGCCAGAAGCACGGTCTCCTCGCCCTTGTGGTCGACGCGCCCGGCGACGAGCAGGATGGCGTCCTCGGCCCACGTTGGCTCGGTCTGGTCATAGACCTTGGGGAAGACGACGACCTCGATCGTGCCCTGGAGGTCCTCGAGTGTGGCCACGCCCATCGTCGCGCGCGACTTGGTCACGACCTTGCGCATCCCGGTGACCACGCCGCCAACGCAGATGCGCTGCTGGTCGAGCTCTTCACCGAGTTCGCCGCTGTACGCGGTCACGTACTCGCCGATGACCCCGGCCAGCTCACCGAGCGGGTGATCCGACAGGTACAGCCCGAGCAGCTCTTTCTCCCAGCGCAGACGCTCGCGCGGCGGCGCCTCAGAGATGCTCTGCGGCAACGGCCGCTCAAGGACGGTAGCGTCCTCGCCCGAGTCGAAGAGCGAGACCTGGCCGGTGAGCCTGTCGCGTTGGGCCGCCTGGCCGGCGGCGAGCGCGTCGTCGAGAGCCACGAGCAGCTGCGCAGGATGGCCCAGGTCGTTCAACGCTCCGACACGGATGAGCGACTCGAGCACGCGCCGGTTGGCCAGGCGCAGGTCCACCCTGTTGCAGAAGTCAGCGAGCGACTTGAAGGCGCCGTCTTCTGTTCGCGTCGTGACGATTGATTCAATCGCGCCCTGGCCGACGTTCTTGATCGCGAGCAGGCCGAAACGGATCGAATCCGTCTCGACAGTGAAGTCGAGGCCCGATGAGTGGACGTTGGGCGGGCGCACCTCGATGCCCAGCCTGCGGCACTCGGCCACGGCGGCGGCTACCTTTTCAGTCGAATCGCGGAACGCGGTCAGCACCGACGTCATGTACTCGACCGTGTAGTTCGCCTTGAGATACGCGGTCTGGTACGCGATCAGGCCGTAGCACGTGGCGTGAGCCTTGTTGAAGCCGTAGCGCTCGAACGGCTCGAACGCCTTGAACACGGCGTCGATCGTCTGCGGCGGCACTCCCCTCTCCGCGGCACGCTCCACGAACTTCTGCTTCTGTGCGCGCAGGACATCCGACTTCTTCTTGCGGATGGCGTAGCCGAGTGTGTCCGCCTCTGGCCCGGTGAATCCGCCGAGTGCCATCGACGCGGCCATGATGTCTTCCTGGTAGACGAAGATCCCGTACGTCTTGTTCAGGTAGGGCTCGAGCAGCGGGTGCAGGTAGGTGACCTTCTCCTGGCCGTGCTTGCGCCTGATGTAGGCCGGGATGTTGTCCATCGGTCCCGGTCGGAAGAGGGCGACCATCGCCGCAAGGTCGAGCACTGAGGTGGGTCGGAGCTCCTTGACGTAGCGGCGCATGCCCGGCGACTCGAGTTGGAAGACGCCCGTCGTCTCGCCTGACGCGAGCAACTCGAACGTCTTGGCATCCTCGAGCGGCAGGTTGTCCAGGTCGATATGCTCGCCGCGCTCGTGCTCGATCAGCTCGACTGCCTGGCGCAGGATGGTCAGGTTCGAGAGGCCCAGGAAGTCGAACTTGAGCAGGCCGAGCGCCTCGACGCCGTGCATCTCGTACTGGGTCATCAGCCCTTCCGAGTTCGTGGCGTGCTGCAGTGGCATCAGCTCAGTAAGCGGTTCGCGGCTGATGACCACACCGGCGGCGTGCGTTGACGCGTTGCGCGCGACGCCCTCGAGCTGACTCGCCAAACCCAGGAGCTTGCCCACCCTCGCGTCGCCGTCGCGCATCTCGCGCAGCGCTGGTGACATGGTCAGAGCCTCTTCGAGCTTGATGCCCAGTTGGTTGGGGATGGCCTTGGCGATGCGGTCGACCTCGCCGTAGCCCAGGCCCAGGACGCGGCCGACGTCGCGGATCGCGGCGCGCGCGAGCATCGTGCCGAAGGTGATGATCTGGGCGACGTGGTCGCTGCCGTACTTGCGCGCGACGTAGTCGATCACCTCTCCTCGACGCGCGTCCTCGAAGTCGACGTCGATGTCCGGCATCGTCACGCGATCGGGGTTGAGGAAGCGCTCGAAAGGCAGCTCGTACAGGATCGGGTCGACCGGCGTGATGTGCAGCGTGTAGGTCACGATCGAGCCCGGTGCACTGCCGCGGCAGGTGGTGGCGATGCCCTGCTCGCGCGCGAAGCGGACGAAATCCGCGACGATCAGAAAGTAGGCGGCGTAGCCCATGGACGTGATCACGCCAAGCTCGTAGTCGAGCCGCTTGTGCAGCTCTTCGCTGACCCGGCCGTAGCGTTCGCTCAGGCCGCGTTCGCACTCCGCACGGAGCCACGACTCGACCGTGTGCCCGTCAGGCACCGGGAAATCAGGCAGGCGCGTCTTGCCCAGCGGCAGCTCCAGACTGGTCATCTCGGCGATCACGCGGGTGTTTGTGATCGCCTGTGGAACGTCGCCGAAGAGAGCCGCCATCTCCGCCGCGGACTTCAGGTAGAAGTCCTGCGTATCGAACTTCATGCGCCCGGGCGTGTCCAGGTTCGAGGCGGTGCCCACGCACAGCAGCACGTCGTGCGCCTCCGCCTGCTCGCGCCGGACGTAGTGCAGGTCGTTGGTTGCGACGAGCGGGATGCCGGTCTCAGGACCCAGGCGCAGGAGCTGCTCGTTCAGACGGCGCTGTTCGGGCAGGCCGTGATCCTGGAGCTCGAGGAAGAAGTTGCCCTTGCCCAGGATGTCCTGGTACGAGCCCGCGACGCGGCGCGCCTCGTCCCAATCGCCCGTTTCGAGCGAGCGCGCGACCTCGCCGCCGAGACACGCGGATAGCCCGATCAGCCCCTCCGAGTGCTTGGCCAGGAAGTCGCGATCAATGCGCGGCTTGTAGTAGTAGCCATCGAGATGTGCGCCGGTGATCAGGCGACACAGGTTCTGGTAGCCGGTCCAGTCGCGCGCAAGCAGGATCAGGTGATACGGCTTGTCGTCAACCTTGCCCTCACGATCGGCCATCGAGCGGCGGGCGACGTAGGCCTCCACACCGATGATTGGCTTGATGCCCGCTGTCTTGCACGCCTGGTAGAAGCCAACTGCGCCGTAAAGCGCGCCATGGTCCGTCACCGCGAGCGAGTCGAAGCCGAGGTTCTTGGCCTGCGCGACGAGCTCAGAGATGCGGCCCAGACCGTCGAGCAGGCTGAACTCGGAATGGACGTGCAGATGGGTGAAATCGTTCGGCGCGACGGTCAACAGAACTCCCCTGCGCTGGCCTACCGACGTTAGTTCACGAAGCGACCGGCAGCCAGTCTCTTATCCCCGAAGTTCATCCACGATCGCCGGTTCGGCTGTGGATGGCGCGATGTCGAGCGGTCAGTTTAGAATATTTGTTCCATTCTCGACAACGGCTCACCGGGATCCGAATGCAGGGTCCGCCTACTCGTAACAGTTGCCGCATGACACGGAATACCGCACGGCATCAACCATCGACGACTCGTGCCGTGATGTGACAGTAATCAGGTTGGTTATGCCCGGCTGCGCGACGCTCGGGTAGATGTACACGACAAGCCGGATCCGATAGATGCCACCCGGCTGAAGTCTGGGCGACCTGAAACTGCCGTCAACCACCGCCGCGGTGACGTCTGTCGCAGGCCAGCCTCGATCGTACGAGACCTGAAACCCGAAGCGCCCACCGGAGACATCGTGGACTTTGAACGAGTCGGGCGCCGACCCGTCGTTTTGGATCGAGATCACGTACCGGACGTAGGCGTCGCCGTGATCAAGTGCCCCGACCACGTCCTGGTTCAAGCCATCGGCGTTATAGATGTCGTTGCCATGGAGCGCGGTTCGGCCCACCCGCCTTATGCGGGCGTCCGGCTGATAGAGCGGCGTGAGCGTCACGCTCCGCTGGGCCTCCCGTCCAGCTGCTGACGCTGGGCCCACTGCAGACACTGCAGCCAGCGCGGCAAGGCCAAACGCGAAGACAGCGCGTGATCGGCTGACGCTAGTAAGCACGTAGGAGATCCTTTCGAACGGAGGTCGATTCGACCGGCGCGAAAGTAGCACAGGCCGGGTTCGCCACGCGGACCTTCGGCCAGGCCCGTCAGGCCAGGGTCAGGGCGCGATCCGGCTGGAGCAGGAACGGCGGCAGATAGCCGGCCAGGTTGGACAGTGGCAGCACGTCCGGGTGGAGCTCGATGCCCAACGAGCCGGCCATGAACCTGCGGCGCTGCATGATCCGTCGCCACATGTCCGGGAAGAGCGCTTCGAGCTGCGTGCGCAGCGCCTCGTCGGCGAGCGCGACACCGTCCTCGATGTTGGTCGTGAAGTAGTCCGTGCCCGTGGCCGGGATGATGTCGACCTGGAGCGCCATGCCCGAGCGCAGGGCGATCTTCGACCCGGGCGACACGGGCGAGTTGACCCATTCGTCGAGGCTGATCTGGTGCCCCGGATTGAGGAAGATACCGAAGAACTTGTCGTCCAGACGCCGGCTGATGATCTCGTTCAAGGCGCCGCCGGTCTGGCCGACGTGGAGCGCCTCGAGCCACTCGACGACGGCCTCGAAGTACGGCCCCACGAGCTTGTCGACGTAATCGCGGATGGGACGCGGCAGCTCATTGGCATCTGCCACGACGAACCCCGCGCGACACGTGAGCGCGCCCCAGATGCCGTATGCGGTTGTGAACGTGTCTGTGCGCTCGATCCGTCGATCGGAGGGCGACAGGAGGCCGAATCTCGCACGCGGCCCCGCGCTCAGCATCACGTGACACGACAGTGGCGTGCCGTTCCAACCCAGCAGCGCCACGGCGTCGTGCTCGGTCATGCCCGGCTGGAGCTCCCACAGCAAGCGGCGCACGCCGTCCGATACGTGCGTCGCGGCCCACTCGAGATATGCGATCTGCTCCGGCTCGTTAGTGACGCGCAAGCCGTCAGCAGCGTCGTTCAGCAGCCCCGTCGCGTTGACGATTCGATCCGCGCCGCACATCTGGCGCAGCGTGTCGACGATGTACGCAGGCGCGTCGCTCATCCACGGCTGGGAGTAAGCCTTCCAGCCAATGACGCCAACGTGCGTGCCCTTGACGAAACCCTCACCGGCGAGGATCTCCGTCAGCGGCAGCGACCGATCACGCGGCTGGCTGGGCAGGCTGAAGTCCTGGAACAGATGGCGGCGCAGCGCGACCGGTGCGTCGCCGGCGGTGCCCCAGCACTCGTTGCCGACAAGGACCGCCAGGTCATTCCGGCCAACGACGAGGAGCGCCTCCTCGAAGCGCGGGTCAAAGCCGGTCAGGTACGAGATGTTCGCGCTGTGCTCACGGTCGGCGTAGACGACGACACGGTCGAGCTTGCGCCGGGTCATGCGCGCGCGCAGGCGCGCGACTCGTTCCACGTAAACGCCGGCCGGGATCGCAGGCTCAAGCTGCGTGGCGCCGAATGCGGGCAGGTCGATCCAGTCGAGTCGAGCCTTGCGCCCGGCGCGTTTCGTCGGGCTCACTGGTTGATGGGCGCCGGCGCGGCTCCGGGCTGGATCACGTAGCCCTGGTTGGCGTTGACCGATTGCCAGTCTCCCCGTGTGCCGTCCGGCCAGGTGATGCGCACCTGCGCCGAACCGGCGCTGCCCAGCCCGAAGTGGAGCGGCCCGAGCTCGCCGCTGGCATGCCCGCCACCGATCGTCAACTCACGTTGCTGGACGCCAGCATCCGTCTTGACCTCGATCCACGATCCGATCGCGTCACGGTTGGCGCCATCGTCCTGGAGCTGGAGAGCGATCCAGTTGCCGATCGCGCGCGGGGCAGCTTCCGAGCCCAGCCCGACGTTCCGGTACACGCGCACATTCGACATCCGGTCGACGATGACGACGTCCAGCATGCCGTCGTTGTTCAGATCGACAATCGCCGCGCCGCGCGCCTTGTCGAAGGCGTCGATGCCTGCCTCCGTTCCGCTCTCGAGAAAGGTGCCGTCCGGCTGGCCGATCATCAGGCTGCTCGGGTCGCGGGCCGCAAAGTCGGGCATCGCGTCGACGTTGCCCTTGGAGACGTACAGGTCCACCAGCCCGTCGTTGTTGACGTCCTGGAATTCGTCGTGCCAGCCCGTGGATGCCAGGTGCACGTCGCCGGTGTACGGCCGCGTGGCGGTCACATGCATGGGCAGCGCCTTGTCGATGTAGTTGGGCGACCCCGGCCCGTCGGCCAGAAATTGCAGCTTCTGGTCACCCTGGCTCGTGAGGTAGTAGTCCGGATAGCCGTCGGAATTCACGTCGTAGTCGGCGATACCCATGCCCCACACGTGCAGCGGCTGCCACCCATCCGCGGCGGAATACTGGGTCGGCGAGCCCGTCGGAGGCACACGCCAGAGCTGCTCCTGTCCATCGCTCAACTCTGTGTAGTAGTTCTGATCGTTGCTCACGCGCAGGTCGCGCCGGCCCGAGCGATCCCAGTCGGTGAACAGGAGCGACAGAGTGCACCACGACGGCGAGAGGGAAATTGGTGCCCCGAAGCCGGCGCCATCAGTGCGTGGGTGAAAGATCTGGTTGTCGAGGCAGTCGTAGCTGACGTCCGGCTTCTCCGGCGAGAGGTAGTTGCCTACCGCAACCGTCGGCCACGTCGCACCGGGGTCCCATTTGGCGCTGAATGCGGTCGAGTACCCGTCGCCGCCATCGAAACCCCACTCCTCGTTGGCGCGCTCGAACTGACACCCGCCCAGTCCGCGCAGAAGGACATTGCCCCCGCCCTGGCGCAGGACGGCCAGATCGGCGATGCCGTCACCATCGATATCGATCGGGTAGGCGCCGATCACCTGGGTCAAGTCGGTTGCGGGGCTCGCCACGTGGTTGAACGACAGCGCGCCGCCCCGTGCGGACTGGTTGACGAAGAGCCCTGCCGGCGACGTGCCGCCCGCGAAGTACAGATCGGGCAAGCCATCGCTGTTGCAGTCAAACGCCGCGAGCCCACCACCAACGAAGTACTCGAAATCGCCCGTGTACGACTGGAGCACCCCGGCAGACTCCGCCTCATCGACGAAGTGGGGCACCCCGCCCGTCGACTGGGCGAGAAGATTGGGAACGGTAAGCGCCGCAGCGGCGCCAATCGCAACTACAGCGACCAGCGCCGCAATCGCGGCGAGGCGCCGACGAGTCAACCGGCTCCAGGCTTGCCGCCGACAGGCGGCGGCGCGACCTTGGACGGAGCGCTGTAGCCGAACTCGGCGATCTCACCCGCGCGCATGCCGTACATGGCCACATCGGCGGGCGTGCGTGCGCGGAATCCATCTACGAGGCGGTTGTACATGGAGAACGCGGCCGCGATCAGGACGGCCAGCTGGATATCGCCATCGGTCGCGCCCGCGCCGCAGGCGGCGTCAGTGTCTGCTTGGGTAAGCGCGCGCGGATCGCGTCGGACGGTGCGGGCGATGTGCAGGAGTGCCTGCATCTTGGCATCGAAGCCTTCCGATGAACCGACCTTGATCGTGTCCAGCAGCGCCACCTGCTCGAGGCCGCCCTCGCGCTCCATCACGGCCGTGGCGTGGGCCGCATGCGAGTCCATGCAGAAGAAGCAGTCATTGCCGGCGGAAACGGCTGTCGCGAGCATCTCGCGCTGGGCGCGCGTGATCGTCGCTCCCGGAAAGGGTTCGACCAGGACCTGATCGGCCAGGCCGCGCAGGTGTACGCCAAGCTGCGGCGTCAGGCGCATGGCGACGCCGATGCCCGGGACATCTGGCAGGCTGCCAACGATCGGCTGTTCCTGTGCGCGGAGCTGTCGTTCGTCGTCGCGTGCCATCGTTACCCCTGCTTCGTCGTGTGCGGGCAAACGGGCCCAACCAATCTCCGCCGTATGATGCCCCGACTGGGGCGAACACGTCGAACCGCCGATTTGGAGCGGCACGGTGGCACTGCCCGTACAGCGAGGATCTCACCGGCGCATGACCGCTCGCACCCTGACCTTGGGTAGCGCCAGCTACCCGGTCGTGCTGCCCAACATTCGCGACCCACGCCTGCACGTGGCTGCGGTGATCATCACCATTCACGTCCTGGGCCAGGTCTCGCTCAACTTCGTCGTGAGCATTCCGCAGATCCTTGCTGCGATCCTGACGTGCGCCGTGATCGAGGTCTCGATCACTTTCTACCAGACGCGCACGCTCGTCTGGCCGGCCAGCGCCATGCTCACCGGCAGTGGCGTCGCTCTGATCCTGCGCGTCGTTGGCACGCCTCCGGGAGACCACTGGACGTTCTACGCGTGGTGGGTGTTCGCCATCGTCGCCGGGCTCGCGCTGCTGTCCAAGTACGTCATCAAGCGCAACGGCTCACACATCTTCAATCCGTCCAACATCGGCCTCGTCGCTACGTTCATCGTGCTGGGCTCGTCGCGCGTCGAGCCGCTCGACTTCTGGTGGGGTCCGCTGAGCCCCGCGATGCTGCTCGCGTACGCCGTCATCCTGGGCGGCGGCCTGCTCGTCACGCGGCGGCTCAAGCTGCTCGTGCTTGCCACGTCGTTCTGGGTAGTGCTCTCGATCGGCCTCGGCGTTCTCGCAGCCAGCGGGCACTGCATGACCGCCAACTGGGCCTTCGCGCCGGTGTGCGGCTTCGACTACTGGCGCGTCATCGTGACGTCACCAGAGACCATGATCTTCCTGTTCTTCATGATCACGGACCCCAAGACAGTGCCCGGCGGTCGCGTTGGACGCGTGCTTTTCGGAACACTCGTGGCCGTGGCCAGCGTGCTGGGCATGGCCACCCAGAGCGACGAGTTCGGGACGAAGGTCGCGCTGCTCGCCGGCCTCGTCATCCTGTGCACCGCGCGGCCCTTGATCGACCGCTTCGTGCCCAAGCCCAAGACGGAGCAGGACCAGGTTGGCCCGTTCGCCCGCCGCGCGGTGCTTGGCGATCCAGGATCCGCGCGCATGCCGCGCCGCGCGGCGGGCGTTGCCGCCGCGGTTTTCGCGCTGCTCGTGTTCCCGGTCGCGGTCGTGCTCGCGGGCACCCCGTCGCGCGGCTACATCGCGCCCGACACGAGTGAGCTGCTGACGCGCACCCCGGTTCACATCGACGCCGCCACGCTGCCCACGATCACCGTCTCAGATGACGTCGTCAGCTTCGACCACACCCTCGCGGACTCGGGCATCCAGCCGGTTCTCGTCACCCTTGCGCAGAACCTGGAAGTCGAGAACCAGGCACTGCTGCGCCACGACGGAGCGCTGCTCGAGGCGGTCGATCACGGGGATCGCCTCATCCAGATGCAGACGGCGCTGAGCGATGCGCAGGCGAGCGGCACGACGACCGTTCGGCATTACCACTTCGATGCTGTCGATGTCTCGTTGCTCGTGCCCTTCGGCAAGCAGACTGGCCTGAGCCTTGGCTTTCACAGCACCGGCACGGTCACGGTCGAGACCTACGACAGCTCGGGCAACCTCACGTCGACGACGGAGGAGCCGTTCGACACGATGTTCGCCGTCCGCCGCGCGACCGGCGACCGCTGGCTCAACGTCGGCGAGCTACCCCCACCGACTACGTGAGTGCCGCCAGCTAGCCCCACGACTGCTCAGTGACCGGTCGGAACGCGACCTCCAGGATGCGGTGGTTGCGCGGCCGCGTCAGTACGAACAGGATCGTCTCGGCGACGTCCTCCGGGCGCATCATGCCGGCCAGCTGAGGCATGTCCGGCGTCCGCCCAGTACCCATCGCGAAGTCAGTGGCGACGCCGCCAGGACAGACGTTCGTGCAGCGGATGCCGAACGAAATCAACTCATGGTCGAGCGCCGCGGTCAAGCCGACCTGGGCGAACTTCGACGAGCAGTAGACCGCCTCGAACGGGAGTCCGCGCCTGCCCGCCTCGCTGGCGACCGTGACGACGTCCGCCGCGTCACTGTTCTTGAGATGCGGCAGCACCGCGCGCAGCGTGTAGATAAGACCCTTCACGTTCGTGTCGATCATGTCCTCGATCTGCTCGTCGGGAACATCGAGGAAAGGGCCGTAGCCGCCCACACCAGCATTGCCGATGACGATGTCGAGCTGGCCGTAGCGCTCCATCGTTGCCACGACCAGCGCCTTGACCGACGACGGATCGCGCACGTCGCACGCCTGCACGAGCGCCCCGTCGACGCCCGGGTTCTCGCCACGCCGAGAGCCGAGTGCGAGCCGAACGCCGTTCGCAGCAAGTAGTTTTGCGGTCGCGGCACCGATGCCGCGACCTGCACCGGTGATCAGCGCAACGCGGCCTGCCAAGCGCTCCATAGGTCGATCCTCCACGAGTAAGAAAACAGCGCTTGACTGCGCTGGCGGAATTGTAGGAGCCTTACACAATCGTTTGGCGCAGAGGAATACAAATCAGCTTGGATCAACGCCGTATCGAACTCGGGCTGCGAAGCGAGACGATCCGCAAAGCCAATCTCAGCGCGATCGTTCGCGCGCTCCATATTGAGGGCCCCTTGTCGCGGTCCGAGCTGGGCGTGCGCACGGGCCTGACACGCAGCGCGATCCGCGTACTCATCGGCGAGCTGACGAGCATCGGTCTCGTCGAGGAGACCAGCGGACCGCTGTTAGGCATGCCGGGCCGGCCGTCGACGCTCGTCCGCCTGTGCTCCGAGCATGCAGTCGTGCTCGCCCTGGAGATCGCGGTTGACTACCTTGCCGCGGCGGTTGTCGGCCTGGGCGGCGAAGTGCTGCGTTCGGCGCGTGTCGATCGGCCACGCAGCCGTGTCGCGCCCGACCAAACGATCGCCGATCTGGCACGTCTGGCACGCCGCCTGGGTGCGTTCGACGACCTCCGCCCCACCGACGAGCACCTCGTCGGCGTCACCGTCGCGTTCTGCGGCATCGTGCGCCGGATCGACGGCGTCGTCGTGATGGCTCCGAACCTGGGCTGGTTGGACGTGCCCCTGGCCCGACTGGTCGGCGAAGCTGTCGGGACATCCCGGCGCGTTCTCGTGGCCAACGAAGCGGATCTTGGCGCGCTCGCCGAGCATCGGCGTGGGGCAGGCGTGCACGTCGACGACCTCTTGTTCATCTCCGGCGAGGTCGGCGTGGGTGGCGGCCTGATCGTCGATGGCCGGCCCATGACCGGTGCTTTCGGCTTCGGTGGCGAGATCGGCCATATGCCGCTCAATCCAAACGGCCGCGCCTGCGGCTGCGGTTCCGTTGGCTGCTGGGAGACCGAGTGCGGCGAGACCGCCCTCCTCGCCCATGCCGGGCTGCCCACTGACGGCGGCCGTGACGCGGTCAATGAGGCCATGCGCCGCGCGCGTGCTGGCGACCCGGCCGCGCAAGCCGCGTTTGATCATGTAGGCACGTGGCTGGGTCGCGGGATCGCTGCCCTGACCAACGTGCTCAACCCACGCTTGGTAGTCGTTGGCGGGCTCTTCGCCCGGATCTACCCGTTCATCGAGGAACAGATGACGCGCGAGGCAGCCCGGCTGACTCTTCGCCCATCATCTGCAGTCGTGTCGATCGTGCCGTCGGCTCTCGGCGTCGAGGCGCCATTGCTCGGCGCCGCGGAGCTGGCTTTCGAGCAACTGCTCGACGATCCGACCTCGGTGACGGAAACAAACATCGTCACAGCATGGAGGGTGGTAGCGTAAGAGAAGCCATCGAACGCGGGGGGCGTTGCGTATTGGGTACAGAGGAGGAGAAACACATGTTCAGTAAAAGGGCCGCGGGGCTGCTCGGAGCAACGATGCTCCTGGCGGTAGCCTGCGGCGGTGGGAGTGCCACACCGGCGCCGGGGACATCAAAACCGGCGACAGCGGCACCCGCGAGCGGCGCCGCGCCATCGGCCCAGGCGGGCCAGTGCATCGTCGGCGTCTCGTGGAACAACTTCCAGCAGCCGCGCTGGGCGGCCAAGGACCGCCCCAGCATGCAGCGGACCATCACCAACGGCGGCGGCATCATGATCGACTTTGATGCCAACCTGAGCGATACCCAGCAGCTGACGGACGTTCAGACCCTGATCAACCAGGGCGCGAAGGTCATCGTTCTGTTGGCCCAGTCCGGCACATCCGGCGCCCAGGCCGTCAAGCTCGCAACGGACGCGGGCATCCCGGTGATTGCCTATGACCGACTGATCGAGGATCCCAAGGTCCTGTACATGTCGTTCAACAACACCGACGTCGGCAAGGCCGAGGCTACGGCTATGTTGGCCAAGGTCCCGCCGGGCACGACCGACAAGCCGGCCAACTACGTCCTGATCAAGGGCGATCCTGGCGACGCCAATGCGAAGACATTCCTGCCCGCAGGTTGGGACCAGGCCGGTCTTAAGGCCGCGGTCGACGCCGGCACGATCAAGATCCTGAACAACCCGCCGGACGGCACGTTCACGAAGGCGTGGGATACGACCACGGCAACCAGCCAGATGGAAGCGATCATCGACGCGGCCAACGCGGCCAACACGAAGATTGATGCCGTCCTTGCTGAGAACGACAGCACTGCCCTTGGCACTGTCGCAGCCCTCAAGAACAAGTCATACGGCATCGTTCCGGTCAGCGGCCAGGACGGCGACACCGCCAACCTGCAGAACGTCGCCGCCGGCACGCAGTACGTCGACGTCTGGAAGGACGCCAACCAGCTGGGCAATGCGGCCGGTGCCGCGGCGCTTCAGCTGTGCAAGGACCCGAACGTCGCCAACGTCGTGATCCCGAGTGGCATCATCGACGCGGCGAGTGCTCCGGACAACCTGGCGGTCCAGGACTTCACGACGCCTGCTAACAACGTCGAGAAGTCGGTCATTCTCAAGGTTCAGCCCATCACGCAAGACAACCTGCAGAAGATCATCGACGCCAAGTGGCTGACTCTGCCGGTCCTGTGCGCGAACGCGACTGACCCGGCGACTGCCGCACCCATTTGTGCGGGAGCGGCCCCAACTCCAGCGGCCTCACCGGCAAGCTGAGATTTCGGCCACAACCCGTAGTTGTGGAATGACTCGTCACTGACGAGGACAAGTGCCCAGTGCCCGCACCTGTGCGGGCACTGGGCATCAACTTTGTTGAGGTCGGAGGCAGCCGATGACTGATCTGGCAGTTGCCGCGCCCAAGCCAACTCGGCGCGCTTCGCTCCGTCGCACCCTCGGTGCGACGGAGGTCGACATGCGCCTATTCGGCATGGTCGTCGCGCTCGCAGCGATATGGATCGGCTTCGGAATTGTTACCGGCGGCAAGATCCTCACTTCGGTGAGCATTGTGACCCTGGCCGTTCAAACGACCGTCGTCGCGATCATGGCCACAGGCATGGTGCTCGTCATCGTGTCACGCAACATCGACCTCTCGGTCGGCTCGATCGTCGGCGTCTTAGCAATGCTCTACGCGGTGGTGATGACCGACTGGCTGCCGAACATATTCGGCATACCAGTGACCAGCCCGTTGTCGTGGATCATCGCCCTCGCGCTCGGGATCACACTGGGGGCCGCCATGGGCGCCTTCCAGGGTTTCGTCATCTCGTACATAGGCGTGCCGTCGTTCATCGTCACGCTGGGCGGCCTTCTCGCGTGGCGTGGTGTCGTGTGGGGCATGTCCAACGGAGCGGCCGTATCAGGCCTGAACAGCACGTTCCAGCAAATCGGAGGCGGAGTCGCCGGCTCGATCGGCGGCAACCTGACATGGATATTGGCGCTGATCGGTTGCATCGCCGTGGTCGGGCTGCTCATCTACAACCGGCGTCAGCGTCGTCGCTTCGGCTTCCAGGTGCGCCCGGTGTGGGCCGAGGCCATGCTTGCGGTCGTCGGTTGCCTCGCCGTGCTCGGCGCTGCAGTTATCGCAAACACTAATTTCTGGCCGAAAACCGTTGCCGACAACTACGCAACCCAGAACGGCATTACCCCTCCCCCAGGAGGTCTGCAGATTCCGTCCGGGTTCCCACTTCCGATATTGATCCTGATCGGCGTCACGGTTGTCATGGCATTTCTTGCCAACCGACGCAAGTTCGGCCGCTACGTGTACGCCTACGGCGGTAACCCGGAGGCAGCGGAGCTGGCCGGCATCAACACCCGCTGGACCATCCTGAAGATCTACGTCCTGATGGGCATCCTGTGCGCGATCGCTGCCAGCGTTGCTGCGGCCCGACTCAACGGAGCGACGCTCGACGTGGGCTCAAGCAACGAGCTGTACGTCATCGCTGCGGCCGTTGTCGGCGGCACATCGTTTGCCGGCGGCATCGGGACGATTACAGGGGCCGTGCTGGGCGCATTCGTGATGCAGTCCCTGGCGTACGGACTCGCGTTCGTCGGCGTCAACTCGCCAACGCAGAACATCGTTGCCGGTGTCGTGCTCGTCGTAGCAGTTGGTTTTGACTCATTCAACCGCCGACGCGGCGGCGGTCTGTAGCGCAAGGAGGGTGTGACGATGACGGTCGCAACGACCACGCCGCTCGTCGAGCTGCGCAACATCAACATCGCCTTCGGCGGTATTCATGCCGTGCGCGACGTCTCGATCGATCTCTATCCGGGCGAGTTGATCGGACTGGTCGGGCACAACGGCGCCGGGAAGTCGACGCTCATGCGCGCACTTTCCGGTGCGCACGCGGCCGACAGCGGCGAGATCCTGATCAATGGTCAGCCAGCCCCGATTCGGAATCCGCGTGACGCCAAGGCCTACAACATCGAGACGATCTACCAGACGCTGGCCCTCGCGGACAACGTCGATGCACCAGCCAATGTCTTCCTGGGACGCGAGCTAACCACGCGCCTGGGCACGCTCGACGACGGTGCCATGGAGAACGCGACGCGCACCGTGATGGGCCGGCTGAACCCGAATTTCACCAACTTCACGGCCCCCGTGAGATCGCTTTCTGGCGGCCAGCGGCAGGCCATCGCCATTGCCCGGGCCGTCCACTTCAACGCCAAGATCCTGATAATGGACGAGCCGACTGCTGCCCTTGGTCCGGCCGAGACGGCACAGGTGCACAACCTCATCCGGCAGCTCAAGTCAGAGGGCATCGGCATCTTCCTGGTCAGCCATGACATCCACGATGTTTTCGACCTGTCCGATCGGATCTGCATCATGTACCACGGCAGCGTCGTCGCCACAGTCAAGCCCAGCGAGGTCACGTCCGACGAAGTCCTGGGGATGATCATCCTGGGCAAACGGCCGGGCGAGGTCACAGAGCAGGAGCTCGCCGAGCTACGCACCGTCGGCTAACCCGGCCGACTCCGCGCAGCACGGTATTAAACAGGCGCCTCGTGGCGCCAAACGGAGGTTCTCGTGCCTGACTTCTTTGCGGACGTGCCCGCCCGCATCCCGTTCGGCGGCGTCGACTCTACCGATCCGCTCGCCTTCAAGGTCTATCAGCCCGATCGTGTGGTCATGGGCAAGGCCATGCAGGAACACCTGCGCCCTGGCGTGTGCTTCTGGCATTCGTTCGCATGGGGTGGCGTCGATATGTTCGGCCTGGGCACCCTCGATCGGCCGTGGCTCGCTCCGACGGATGACGAGATGGCCGCAGCGCGGGCAAAGATGGCCGTGGCCTTCGAGTTCTTCACCAAGCTGGGCACGCCCTACTACTGCTTCCACGACCGCGACGTGTCGCCGGAGGGCGACAGCTATAAGACCTTCCGATCAAACCTGGACGCGCTCACGGACGACGCGGCTGGCTACCAGGAGCGCACCGGCGTGCGCTTGCTGTGGGGCACGGCCAATCTGTTCAGCCACCCGCGCTACCAGGCGGGCGCGGCGACGAACCCAGATCCGCAGGTGTTCGCTTACGCCGCTGCGCAGGTCAAGCACATGCTCGAGGTCACGCAGCGCCTGGGCGGCGAAAACTACGTCCTGTGGGGCGGCCGCGAGGGCTACGACACTCTGCTCAACACCGACCTGCGTCGTGAGAGCGCCCAGCTGGCCCGCTTCCTGCACCTGGTTGCCGAGCACAAAGCGAAGATCGGCTTCAAGGGCCAGCTCCTGATCGAGCCCAAGCCCATGGAGCCGACCAAGCACCAGTACGACTACGACGTCCAGACTGTCCACGGCTTCCTGGTCAGCAACGGCCTCGACGGCGAGTACAAGTGCAACATCGAGGCCAACCACGCGACGCTCGCCGGCCACAGCTTCCACCACGAGGTTGCGTTTGCTGCCGCCAACGGCGCGCTGGGCAGCATCGACGCGAACCGGGGCGACCCCCAGAACGGCTGGGACACGGACCAGTTTCCGAACTCCGTCGAGGACCTGGCCATGCCGCTGTACGAGATCCTGCGCGCCGGCGGCCTGGCGCCGGGCGGTTTCAACTTCGACGCCAAGCTGCGCCGCCAGAGCAGCGACCGTAACGATCTCTTTTACGCCCACATCGGCGGGCTCGACACGCTCGCGATGGCGCTGCTCGTGGCGGCCTCGATGGTCGACGATGGCTCCCTCGAGCAGCTCCGCGCACAGCGCTATGCGGGCTGGGACGGAGACCTGGGCAAGCAAATCCACGGCGGCGGCGCGTCTCTCGCGGACCTTGAGCAGCGCGTCGCTTCAGGCGAGATCGCGCCGGTGCGCGCATCCGGCCACCAGGAGATGCTCGAGAACATCGTCAACCAGCACATCTGGTCGGTCCAGCGCGCCGAGCGCGGTTAGGCGCTCAAGGCGTCCGTCGAAGTGGCGCTCGTCCTGGGCATCGATGTCTCGACCACGGCGACCAAGGCCGTCCTGATCGACGAGAGCGGTGCAATCGCCGCCATCGGCAGCGCTGAATACGGCTACGACGTCCCGCGCCCCAACTGGAGCGAGCAGGATCCGCGGCTGTGGTGGGATGGGGCCGCAGCGGCAATCCACGCAGCACTGGACGCGGTCCGCGCTGACGGCTCGAGGGTCGCGGCGATCGGCCTGACCGGCCAGATGCACGGCGCGGTCCTGCTCGATGAAGCGGACGAGGTGCTCCGCCCGGCGATCCTGTGGAACGACCAGCGCACCGCGCGCGAGTGCCAGGTCATCCGCGACACGATCGGCGCGCGAGCGGCTGATCGAGATCACCGGCAACGACGCGCTGACCGGCTTCACCGCGCCGAAGCTGGTCTGGGTGCGCGACAACGAGCCGGACGTGTGGGCGCGCACCCGCCACGTGCTGCTGCCCAAGGACTACCTGCGCCTGCGGCTGACCGGCGAGCACGCGATGGACAAGGCCGACGGCTCGGGCACGATCCTGTTCGATCTGGCCGCGCGCGACTGGTCGGCAGAGGTTCTTGATGCGCTCCGGATTGGTCGCGCGCTGATGCCGCCGACGTTCGAGGGCCCGGCGATCACGGGCACTGTGTCGGCCAGGGCCGCCGCCGCCACGGGGCTGCGCGTCGGGACACCGGTCGTGGCCGGCGGCGGCGACCAGTCGGCCAATGCAGTCGGCGTGGGCGCGGTCGCGCCGGGCGTCGTGGCACTGTCGCTGGGCACCTCGGGCGTCATCTTTGCGAGCACGGACGCGCCGCTGTACGAGAAGCGCGGCCGCGTGCACGCCTTCTGCCACGCTGTGCCGGGCCGGTGGCACATGATGAGCGTGATGCTCTCGGCCGCGGGCAGCCTGCGCTGGTTCCGCGACGCGCTCGCTCCAGGTGAAGACTTTGGCCCACTCGTTGCACCTGCCGCCGATGTCGACGCAGCCGGCAGCGGACTGTACTTCCTGCCCTACCTGACCGGCGAGCGCAGTCCACACCCGGATCCGGACGCGCGCGGCGCGTTCATTGGCCTCAACGTCAGCCACGACCGGCGGCACATGACGCGCGCCGTGCTCGAGGGCGTCAGCTTTGGCTTGCGCGATGGAATGGAGCTGATGGTCGAGGCGGGCATGGCCCGGCCGGCGCAGGTTCGCGCGTCAGGCGGCGGCCTGGCCAGCCCGCTGTGGCGCCAGATCCTGGCCGATGTCCTGGACGCTGAGATCGTTGTTCCGAGCACGACCGAAGGCGCGGCGTACGGCGCCGCCGTCCTGGCTGCCGTTGGCGCGGGCTGGTTCGCGACCGTCGACGACGCGTGCGGAGCACTCGTCAGCACCACATCCGTGGCCGCACCGGGACAGGCGGCGGCCGCGTACAAGGAGCACTACTCCGCCTACAGGGAGCTGTATCCCGCCCTTGCGCCGTGGTTCAGGCGCGCGGCGGACAGCCGCGTTTAGGTGGTCGCCCGCGACTAGTCGGTAGCAGCCGTCTCAAACAGGAGATCGATGACGCGCATGTTCCCGACGGCATCTGACGGCAAGAATGGCAGCGGCGTGCCGTCCAGCACGGCGGCGGCGAAGAACTCGGCCTGAACGGTATACGGGTCCGCAGTCGGGAACGTGATCGTTTCCGTCGCCGGCGCGACCGGCGCATTCCCGCCCGACGTGACGTAGATCTCTGTCGGCCGGTCGGGCGGAATGTTGAACGGAATCCCGATCGAGATGCGCCCCGTCGTGCCGTAGATGTGCACGCGCTGGTCGGTCTCCGTCCGCGTCGAGCACATGAACGTGGCCGTGCCCTGATCGAACTCGAGCAGGCCGCTGGTCAGCACGTCGACGCCCAGGTTCGGGTCACGTACGACCGACCCGACGACTCGATGCGGCTCACCGTCGAAGAGCATGCGCGACAGGTTCACGCAGTAGCAGCCAACGTCATACAGCGCGCCACCGCCGGCTTCGACGATGTTGCGGATGTTGCCGGGGTCGTCGTTGTAGTAGCCAAACCAGGATTGGATGGCGATCAACCGGCCGATCCGGCCACCGGCGACGAGCTCGCGCACCTTCTGCCACGACGGATGCAGGCGGTACATGAAGGCCTCGACGAGGATCACGCCTTCCTGCTCCGCGACGGCAACCATCCTGGCCGCATCCGCTGCGTTCATCGCCAGTGGCTTCTCGCACAGGACGTGCTTCTTGGCCCGTGCCGCGGCCGTGACCCACTCGGCGTGCATGTGGTTGGGCAGCGGGATGTACACCGCGTCGATGTCAGGGTCGGCCAGAAGCTCCTGGTATGAGCCGTGGACCTTGGGGATGGACAGCGCGGCGGCGTACTCGTGGGCCTTGTCCGCTTCGCGCGATGCGACGGCCACGATGCGCGTGCGCGCCGCGCGCTGCATTGCCGGCACGACCTTCGTGCGGCCGATATCGGCGGTGGACAGGACTCCCCAGCGCAGCTCGTTCATCGTCCGATTGTAGGAAGCGCCACCTCTGCTAGCGTGCCGTGTGGAGATGCCAAGCCTCGAACAGGTCGTCGTGGCCAACGACGAGATCGCGCTGACCGTCGTGCCGGGAGCGGGCGCGCGCCTGCACAGCCTGCGCTTCAGGGATACGGAGCTGTTGCGCGCGCCGGACGATCCCCAGATGCACCTGCGTGAGCCATTCTTCTGGGGCGGCTACGTCATGGCGCCGTGGTGCAACCGGATCACGCCAGCGCGGGTCACGGTCGGCGGACGCTCGGTCAGCCTGACACCAAACTTCCCCGACGGTACGGCCATCCACGGCCAGGTTTACGTCGCAGCCTGGGAGAGGACCGGCGCAGCGACGTTCGCCATCGAGCACGACGGTGACGGCTGGCCGTGGCGCTACCGGTCGGAGATCGAGTACGCGGTCAATGGACGGCGCGTCGCGATAACGCAGCGCCTGCGCAACCTGTCTGATGAGCCCATGCCCGGCGGGATCGGACTCCATCCGTGGTTTCCAACGCCGGTGGAGGTGCGCATCAACAGCGGCCTGACCTACGGCCCGAACAACGACACATTTGACGAGCCCCGCCCGGTCGCTGGCGACGTGGACCTGCGCACGCGCCAAGAAATGAGCGAGGGTGTCGACTCAACGTGGGCCGAGCCATCAGATCCGCCCGTCGAGCTGTGGTGGCGTGCCAGAGGGCTCCACGCCCAGATGCAGGGCTCCGTCCCCCACGCTGCACGTCACGGCCGCCTATGCGCCCGAGCGCGGCGCGATCGCGGTCGAGCCGCAGACTCACGCGCCACAGGGTTTGCGCCGCTTGATCCAGGATCGGCCGGGTGCGTTGACGCTCATCGACCCGGGCGAGGAGATCGTTCTACCCATAACGATCGACTTCGCCACGAACGGGTGACTGACGGCGGCGACTACTTCGACGCCCTGATCACGCGCGCGCTCGAGAACATGCCGCCCGAGTTTCGCGCCCAGCTCAACTCTGTCGCGATCGTGGTCGACGACTACCCCACGCCTCAGCAGCTCGCGGCCACCCACAGCCACGGCCTGTTCGGCATCTACGAGGGCGTGCCGCGGACGGCATATGGCGCGGACAACGTGCCCTATCCGAGCAAGATCACGCTATTCCGCGGGCCGCTCGAGAGCTACAGCGCCAACATAGACGAACTCGCCCGGTCGGTCGAAGAGACGCTCTTCCACGAGATCGGCCACCACCTGGGGATCAGCGACGCTCGTCTGCGCGAGCTTGAGCGGGAGCGTCGTCAGCGTCAGCAACCTGCTCGTTGAGCCACGGCCGATCGGCGAGCAGGTCCGTCAGCCAGCGCCCAAACGGACCCGGCGGCGGCTCGTCCTTGACGCCCACCAGCAAGCTCTCCATCGCGGCCTGAAGCTCGGCAGTCAGCGAGGCCACACCCTCACGGTCGGGCCGCCGACCGCGCGGCTCGACGGCGGGGCCGACACGCATGGTGATCGTCTTACCGAAACGCAACCAACGCGTACCGATGATCACCATCGGCACGACAGGCACGCCGGCGCGCAGCGCAAAGAACGCCGCGCCATCTTCGAGCGGCACGATCTCGCCCTCACGGTCCGACAGACGGCCCTCCCCCGCCAGGGCCAGCACATAGCCGGCCTTCAGGACGCTCGTCGCGCGCCGCGTCGTGTCGATCAGATCTGTCTTCGACGGCCGGAACGGCACGGACATGTGCGACCAGCTGATGAGCGCATTGCGGAAGCCGGTAGCCATGTCCTCCTCCTTTGGCCCGAAGACGTACAGGACGTGTTCGCGCGGCCAGTGCGAGGCGAGCAGGAATGGGTCGACCCAGCTCGGGATGGCTGAAATTCAGCAGGTATGGAGGATCGGGCAAGGTGTCGTAGCCCTCGTGCCGGACACGCAGATAAGTCCCGACAAAGAAGCGAATGCCGTAATGAAGGAAGGCGCTCTTGAGCCGGCCCGGAGGCTGCGGCTTGAAACTCGACGTGCGCCCGGCCTCAGGCGCCGACGACTGCTTCCCGCTCAAGGATCGCGATCTGCGGCAGCGCCACGAGCGGCGGCTCGCCCTGCGTGTCGCGCTCCAGCTCGTCGAGGAAGACCGGCACGAGGTCCGGGTCGAACTGCTTGCCGCGCAGGCGGATCAGCTCGTCCCGGGCACGCTCGTGAGCCTGTGCGGGCTGGTATGGCCGGCCGTGGACCATGGCCTCGTACGCGTCGGCGATGGCGACGATGCGCGCACCAAGAGGGATCTGCTCGCCGCGCAGACCGTCCGGGTAACCGCCGCCGTTGAAGCGCTCGTGGTGGTGGCGGATGATCGGGGCGAAGGCGACTGAGACGCGCAACGGCTGGCAGATGCGCTCGCCGATCTCCGGATGCCGTCGCATGAGGCTCCACTCGTCGTCGCTGAGCGGCCCTTCCTTGCGCAGCAGGTGCTCAGGGACGCCGATCTTGCCCACGTCGTGCAACAGCGCGCCATACGCGACAGCCTCGAGATCCTCGCCGCGCAGGCCGACGCTGACTCCGACGCGCGCTGCGTGATGGGCCAGCCAACGACAGTGGTGGACGAGGCCGAGGTCCTTGGCCTCGACCGCGTTAGCCAGCGCGGCCACGATCTGCGTGGCGCGCTCCAATGACGTGATCGCTCGACGCAGGCGCATGGCACTCCGGATGCGCGCAAGCAGCTCCGCCTGCTGTACCGGCTTCGACAGGAAGTCGTCGGCGCCCGCGTCGAGCGCGGCGACCATGTCCTCCATCGCCGTATGTGCCGTGATCACGATCACCGGCAGAGTGGCCGTGAGCGGCTCTGCGCGGAGACGGCGGCATATCTCGAAGCCGTCCATGCCCGGCAGGGACAGGTCGAGCAGCACCAACTGGGGCGCGTACTCCGCGATCGCGCGCAGGCCCATCTCGCCGTTGGCGGTGCCCAGGGTGTCATAGCCCTCGCGCTCGAGGACGCGCGTCAGAAGGGCGCGCTGGGTCGCCTCATCCTCGATGATCAGGATCAGCGGCCGATGCGCGAGCCGAGCGGTCCCGTCCTTGTGCCCCTCAGGCGTTTCCGCCACGCCCATCTCCCTCCTGCCAACACGGCCGCGAACAAGGCGCGACCGAGATCACAGGTTCCTGCGGGCACGTTCGGAACCGGCGCGCCGAGTATGCCACGGGTCACGACTCAGGAAATGGTCGGCGCGCAGTGCGACATTCTTCCTTGCGGCGGTCACGCGCGGCGAATACGATGCGTGCAGAGGGTCGGGGAACCGTGACAAACTACGTCGGTTCACGACAAGAGGAGGTATTACCGGATGCACATTCGTTCGTCGTTAGCCCTTGGGGCAGCGACCGTCGTCCTGGTCGTCGCATGTGGCGGCGGCGGGGCGACTACAGCGCCAGCCACGCAGAAGCCGGCAACTGCCGCTCCTGCCACTGCCGCTGCCACGTCCGCGCCAGCCACCGCCGCTCCGGCGACTGCCGCCCCGACCACGGCGTCAGGCACGCCAGCGCCAGGCACGCCAGCGCCAGGCACTCCCGCGCCGGGCACACCTGCGCCGGGCACAGCTGAGCCGGGCACTCCGGCACCGGGCACGCCCGCGGCTGGCGCCTGGACCGTCGCTGTCGTGACCGACGTCGGCACGATCGACGACCATAACTTCAACCAGTACTCGTACGAAGGCGCCCAGCTCGGTGCGCACAACATCGGTGCCGCCGACCCGGCGTACGTCGTACCCAAGGATGCGTCTGAGTACGCATCAGACATTCAGACGTTCATCGACCAGGGCGCGAACCTGATCGTCACCGTCGGCTTCAACTTGAACTCCGACACGCTCATCAAGGCCAAGGCGAACCCGAACGTCTGGTTCATCGGCGTTGACCAGAGCGCATGTGTTGACGCAACTGGTGCTCCTGACTCGACGTTTGCCTGTGCAGGCGACGCCAGCCAGCTGCTGCCGAACTTCGTCGGCCTGCAGTACCAGGAGGACCAGGCGGGTTATCTGGCGGGCATCGTCGCCGGCTCGATCACCAAGAACAACACCGTCGCCGCCATCGGCGGCACGAACCTTGTCCCGGCCGTTGTGCGCTACATCCAGGGCTTCGAGCTCGGCGCTCAGTCGGTCAACAAGAAGGTCAAGGTCGATACCGCTTACGTGGCCACCGACAACTTCACTGACGCGTTCAACAATCCGGGCCTGGGCACGACCTACGCGGATCAGTTCATCTCGACGAACAATCCCGATGTCATCTTCCAGGTCGCCGGCAAGACCGGTAACGGCATCCTTCAGTCCGCGTGCGCGCACAACCTGTACGGGATCGGCGTCGACGTCGACCAGTACCTGTCGCTCAACGCCGCGACCGACTCGACCTATAGCTGCATCGTGACGTCGGCTGAGAAGCACCTGTCTTCCTCGGTCTCCGCCGTCATCCAGCAGATCTTCCTTGCCAAGTCGAGCGCTGATCTGGGACTCGATCCGTTCGGCTCGCTGCACTTCAATGCAGCGAACGACGGGATCGGCATCGCGCCGGATGCGGGCGACCCAGTCGTGATCACGCCTGAAATCCAGACTGCCGTCGATACGGCCTTCGAGGCAATGCAGGCAGATCCACCGCTTGGTCACCTGCCCGGCCGATAGCTGCGGCAACGCGCAGTAATCGGACAGAGCCCACGTAGTTAGCAAAGAGCGGGTCGCGAGCAATCGCGGCCCGCTCTTCTGTTTACCCAACCAGAGGACAGAGGAGCCGATCAACCGGTGACCACCGTCCCGCCCACCACTCTCGCGCCGCCTGAAGAAGTCCCGCCGCCTCAGTCCGTGCCGGCGCTCGAGATGCGCGGCATCACCAAGCGTTACCCAGGGGTCGTCGCCAACGACCACGTCGATCTCGAGATCCGCCCCGGCGAGATCCACGCCCTGCTCGGCGAGAACGGCGCCGGCAAGACGACACTGATGAACGTCCTGTACGGGCTAGCCGTGCCCGACGAAGGCGAGATCCTGCTCGACGGCCAGCCGGTCAAGATCGCCGGCCCGTCCGACGCGATCGCCCGCGGCATCAGCATGGTCCACCAGCACTTCATGCTCGTGCCGGTCCTGTCCGTGGCCGAGAACATCATCCTCGGCGAGGAGACGCTCCGCCGCGGTGGCTTCATCGATCACAAGACGGCCAATAAGAAGATCCGCGCGCTCGCCGAGCAGTTCGGCTTCGAGATCGACCCCGAGGCCAAGGTGGCGACCCTCTCGGTCGGCCAGCAGCAGCGCGTCGAGATTCTCAAGGCGCTCTATCGAGACACCCGCATCCTCGTCCTCGACGAGCCGACCGCCGTGCTGACGCCCCAGGAGACCGAGGAAATATTCCTTCTCCTGCGCCGTCTCGCCGACAGCGGCAGAAGCATCGTCTTCATCAGTCACAAGCTCTACGAAGTTCTCGAGATCGCCGATCGGATCACCGTCATCCGGCGCGGACGAGTTGTCGGCGAGCGGGTGCCAAAGGGCACGACGGAGGAGGACCTGGCCGAGCTGATGGTCGGTCGCGAGGTAACGCTGACGGTCGACCGAGGCGAGTCAACACCAGGCGCGCAAGTGCTCGAGCTAAAGGATCTGCACGTCAAGGATGACCGCGGCCAGGAGGTTGTGCGCGGCGTCTCGCTCGAGATTCGCGCCGGCGAGATCCTGGGCATCGCCGGTGTCGCCGGCAACGGACAGGATGAGCTGGTCGAGGCGCTGGTAGGCCTGCGCGGAGTGGCGTCGGGAACGATCAGCCTCGACGGCAAGGACATAACGGGCTCTTCGCCGCGCACGATTCACGGACTGAACATCGCGTACGTGCCTGCCGACCGCCACCGGTTCGGTTTGATCCTGTCCTTCTCGATCGCCGACAACCTCGTCCTCAATCGCTACATGAACCCGCCATTTGCGCGCGCCGGCATCAGGAACGACGCCGCAATCGCGGCGGAGGCAAAAGAGAACATCCAGGAATTTGACATTCGAACCCCGTCGGCGACGGTCAACGCAGGCACGCTGTCCGGCGGAAATCAGCAGAAGGTCGTCGTCGCGCGCGAATTCGACCGCGATCTCAAACTGCTCGTCCTGGATCAGCCGACGCGCGGCCTCGACGTCGGCAGCATCGAGTTCATCCACCGCCAGGTGATCGACAAGCGCAACGCCGGCACGGCCGTGCTGCTCGTCTCCGCGGAGCTCGACGAGGTGCTCGAGATGTCGGACCGGATCGCGGTCATGTACCGCGGCGAGCTCGTCGCGGAACGCGACGGACGTACCGCCGACAAGAGCGAGATCGGCCTGCTGATGGCCACCGGCGGTCGACCGCCGGAGCTGGTACAGCCGCCGACGGTGACCGGCGCATGACCGTAGACAAGGCCACCCTCGCGCCACAGCCGCAGCCTGCCAGCCCGTCCAATGAGCAGGGCGACGCGGCGGGCGGCTGGGGCCGCCGCGCAGCGCTCGTTGGCTCGCCCAGCTCTGGTCGGCCTTGGCCATGCCGCTGTTGGCGATCGTGCTCGCGTTGATCGTCGGCGCAGTCGTAATCGTGCTGACGAGCGCGCTCGAACCCGGTGCGAGCATGGACTTCGGCCTGCCGCTCCGTGCTTATCAGGCGCTCTGGCAAGGCTCGCTGGGCAGCGACACCGGCCGAGTCACTACGCTCTGGCAGGCCGCGCCACTGATGCTCGCCGGTCTGGGTGTTGGCCTTGCCTTCAAGGCCGGCCTGTTCAATATCGGCGCGACGGGCCAATTCCTCGTGGGTGCCTTGGCATGCGTGGCTGGCGCGGTCTTCGTCCAGGGCCAGCCTCCGATCATCGCGATTCCTTTCGCGCTCGTGTGCGGCGCTCTGGGCGGTGCCGCGTGGGGCTTTATCCCGGGGTTTCTGAAGGCGTACTCCGGGGCGCACGAGGTCGTGACCACGATCATGCTCAACTACATCTCGTACGCCCTGATCTCGTGGGCGGTCAGCGGCCCGCTGCGCCAGCCGCGCGCGCCCTCTGCGGTCACACCGGACGTCGGCAACGCAGCGCTACCGATTCTGATCGGTCGCGATGGCCATGCCGGCATCCTGCTGGCTTTCATTGCCGTGCCGATCGTGTGGTTCCTCCTTTACCGCATGACGATCGGGTTCCAGATCCGCGCAGTTGGCGCGAGCCCTGACGCGTCACGCTATGCGGGCATGAAGCCAAAGCGCTTGATCATCTTCACGATGAGCGCGGCCGGTCTGCTCGCCGGCCTGGCCGGCACGATCAACATCCTCGGCATCAACCACAACATGAAGCCAACGTTCAACACGGTGGTCGGCTTCGACGCGATCACGGTGGCACTGCTTGGACGCTCGCACCCCGTGGGCATCATGTTGGCCGCGCTGTTGTTCGGCGGCTTGCGCGCGAGCGCCCCCTCGATGCAGGCCGCCGTCGGCGTGCCGTCCGAGCTGGTCGATCTGCTCGAGGCGATCATCCTCTTCTTCCTGGTCATCAGCCCGGTCCTGCGCCGCGTCTTCCGGCTGCGAGGCGTGAAGTCCGGCCTGGGCACAACTGAAACCATGTCGCGCACCTACGGGAGCGAGGCGATCAGATGACCGACATACCTGTCATTGGCTTCGTCATCCAGTTCGTCCAGTTCGTGGTTGACCAGCTGCCGAATATCTCGCACGCCGCGGTCGCAATTTCGATCCCGATCCTCCTCGCCGCGCTGTGTGGCGTCGTCGGTGAACGCTCCGGAGTTGTAAACATCGGTCTCGAGGGCATGATGCTGACGGCGGCGTTTGTCGGCTGGGCCACCGGAGCGGCGGCCGTTGCCCTGTTGCCTCCCGAACTTTCGTCAGTGAAGACCGACGTCTTTGGCATATCGCTGCCGCTCGTCATCGGCGTGGCCGTCGCGGTGCTGTCGGGCATGATGCTGGCCTTGCTGCATGCGTGGGTGTCGATCACCGTGCGTGCGGACCAGATCATCAGCGGCGTGATCATCAACATCGGCGCAGTCGGCCTGACGGGCTATCTCAACTCGATCGTCTCCGGATCGTCGCCGCAGGGTGCGGGGAACTTCACGGCGCTCCAGATCCCGGACAACATCGCCAGCCTGCCGTTTGTCGGTTGGCTGATCAGCGCGATCTTCAATCAGGGCCCGATAGCCATCACCGCGATCTTCATGGTCTTCGTCCTGCAGGTCCTGATCTTTCGCACGAAGTGGGGCCTGCGCACGCGAGCCGTCGGCGAACACCCTCGTGCTGCGGAAACTGTCGGCATCAGCGTCGTCCGCCTGCGCTATCGCAACGTCATCGCCGCCGGAGGGATAGCCGCTCTCGGTGGTGCTTATCTCTCGATGGAATTGAACAATTCATTCCAGGACAACATGACCCAGGGCCGAGGGTATATCGGGCTCGCGGCAATGATCGTCGGCCGCTGGTCGCCGTTGGGAGCGTTCGGCGCGGCGCTGCTGTTCTCCTCGTCGCAGGCGGTCAGCCGCGCGATCACTTTCGCCGCGCCGGACAACGACCTGGGCAACTTTCTCAACGGCATTCCGTCTCAATTCTGGGGCGCTCTGCCGTACATCATCACGATCATCGTCCTCGCCGGCTTCGTCGGCCGAAGCATCCCGCCCGCGGCCGATGGCCAGCCATACGAGCGTGAGGCCGCCGCTTAACATTTCGCTCGTGGACGACGAACGGATGCGCGCGCTCGACATCATCGAAGCGCAGGAAGGCACCGGCCCGGTTCCGATTCTGAGCGGCGACGAACCTGCGCGCCTGCTTGCCCGGGCGCGGCGCATCGCGGTCGTGGGTGCCTCTCCTAACCCGGTGCGCCAGTCGCACGGCGTGATGGAGTTCCTGCTCGATCAGGGCTACGAGGTGGTGCCGATCAACCCCAACTGCGCGGAGGTCCTGGGCCAGCCCTCGTTCGCGACGCTCGAGGAGGCCACCCTGGCCACCGGGCAGTTCGATGTCGTCGACGTCTTCAGGCGGCCCGAGTACACGCCCGACATAGCCCGTTCAGCGGTTGCGACCGGCGCCGGCGCGCTGTGGCTTCAGATCGGGGTCGTCAACTGGGAGGCGGCGCGCATCGCCCACGACGCGGGTCTGCCCGTCGTCATGGATCGCTGCACGCGCATTGAGCATCGCCGCATCCCGCGTTGAGCGGTGCCGCGCGTCAGCGGACGGCGAAGCCGGCGACGATCAAGACGATGCCCAGCACCGCGACTGCCGCCCAGTGATGACCTGGCGGCGGAGCATGGCGCGCATCACGTCGGCGCCCGTAGTTTCGCCGCCAGATGCGGCTGTGCGCGACGATCCGCCGCGCCATGAGTCATAGCGCTTGGCGTTGTCGGCCAGGCGATCGAGCTCCGTCATGCGCCGGTACGGACCTCCGGCCTTCACGATCCCGAGCGCGAGGAGCACGAACCCGGCCGCCCAAAGCGCGATGTTCATCACGATGCGTCCCCGGCCAGGCGCTCCTCCAGCAGCTGCTGAACCACGACGGCATCCGCCTGGCCGCGCGTCTCCTTCATGACCTGGCCCAATAGGAACTTCACGACCACGGTCTTGCCCGCGCGGAAGTCGGCCACGGCCGCGGGATTGGCGCTGATGACCTTGTCGATCGCGTCACCCAGCGCACCGCGGTCGTTCATCTGGCGCAGGCCGCGCTCGGCGACGATGTCGGCGACGCTGCGGCCACTGCGCAGGTGCTCGGCATAGACCTCCTCTGAGTTCTGGCTGGAGATCTCGCCGCTGGCGCGCAGCGCGACGACCGCGGCCAGCTCCGAGCCCGGACGACGCATCAACAGATCCGGTTCGCTCTTCTGCTCGCGCAGGCCGATCTTCGAAAGCATGCTGGCGACCTGCTTGGGATCGGGCTTTCGGGCGTCGGAAACGGCAGCGTCGAAATAGGCGCCCGCGGAGGTGACGATCACCGACGCGTCGTAGGCCGACAACCCGTAGTCGGTGCGATAGCGCGCCCGCTTGGCGGCCGGCAGCTCCGGCAGCGCAGCGCGGATCGAGTCCAGCCACGCCGGATCGGTGCGCAGAGGAGGTAGATCCGGCTCGGGGAAGTAGCGGTAGTCCTGCGACTCTTCCTTGAGCCGCATCGTGTAGGTCTCGCCACGAGTGTCGTCCCAGCCGCGCGTCTCCTGGACGAGGATCTCGCCGGCCTCCAGCGCCGCCGTCTGCCGCTCGATCTCGAACGCGATGGCGCGCTCGACCGAGCGGAATGAGTTCATGTTCTTGACCTCGACGCGCGTGCCCAGGACAGTCGTGCCGCGCGGCCGGAGCGAAACGTTGGCCTCGACGCGCATCTGCCCTTCTTCCATGGCCGCATCGGACGCGCCTATCGTCAGCAACAGCAGGCGCAGCTCCTCCGCGTAGCGCCGCGCCGCTTCGGCGGAGTGAATGACCGGCTCAGTCACGATCTCCATGAGCGGCATGCCGCTGCGGTTGAAATCGACGAGTGACAGACGCCCGCCACCCGGTGCGTCCTGGTGCAGCAACCGGGCCGTGTCCTCCTCCAGGTGGGCACGCGTTATCTCCACGTCGACCGTGCCGGTGGAGGTCTCCACGCTGAGTCGGCCGGCCGACGCCAGCGGCAGGTCGTACTGCGAGATCTGGTAGCCCTTGGGCAGATCCGGGTAGAAGTAGTTCTTGCGATCCCAGCGCGTGACCTCCGGGATCGATGCGCCGATCGCGATGCCCGTGGCAATGACATGCTCAACGGCACGCTTGTTGATGACCGGCAGTGCGCCGGGCAGGGCGAGGCAGACGGGGCACGTGTTGGTGTTCGGCTCGGCACCACCCACGTCGGTCGAACAGGCGCAGAACATCTTTGACGCGGTCTTGAGCTGGACGTGGATCTCGACGCCGACCACGACCTCGTAGTCGATCCGCTCCGCAACCGTCACTGTTCTTGAACCCTACCTACTTCTTCGTGCCGCGCGCGGAGCCGGTCAGTTGCGCCCCGCTGGCGTCTTCCAGCAGACAGCGAATGGTGTGGTCGCCGGATGCCCACGAGGCTTCCTCCGGCGAGATGTAGGCGATCGTGTAGGTCGAGCTCCCCCAATCCACACCGACGAATGCCTTGAAGTCAGCCTGGCAGTGCGTCTGGCGCAGCGCCCCGATGGCCTCGTAACCCGGAAACGCGCCGGCGTTGGGGTAGTCGAAGACGCTGAACACCTCGTCGGAATGTGGCTTGGCGCAGTCGGTCGGCGACGGAAGGTTGACCGGATCTCCGTTCGCGTCGGTCGTGTTGGCATAGTTGAAGCAGTCACCGACTTTCAGGTCAGCGCTGCTGACGGTGTTCTGACACGCGCTCACGACGGCGATGAGCGCAACAGAGGCAGCCAGTGCCACCAGGATCCTCACGGCGTAACTCTCAATTGAGCTTGTCGACGAAAGCCTTCATGCGCACGAGTGCCTCTTCGAGATCCTCGTAGCTCGTCGCCAACGTTGCGCGAACGTGGCCCTCCCCTGACGGACCGAAGGCACTGCCGGGCACGACCGCGACCTTGTGCTCGTACAACAGTCGCTCGCTGAACTGCTCGCTGGTCAGGCCGGTCGAGGTGATCGACGGGAACGCATAGAAGGCGCCCTTCGGCTCGGCGGCAGTCAGGCCGATCTGGTTCAAGCCGTTGACAAACATCTGGCGCCGCCGGTCGTACTCCTTGACCATGCGCTCGACGTCCGGTTCCGCGCTCTTCAGCGCTACCAGTGCGGCGTCCTGTGCAACCGTGGGCGCGGACATGATCTCGTACTGGTGGACCTTGACGATCCCTTCGAGCAACTCGCTCGGTGCGCACACGTAGCCAACGCGCCAGCCGGTCATGGCGTACGCCTTGGAAAAGCCGCCGATCGTGATCGTCCGGTCGCGCATTCCCGGCAGCGTCGCGATGGGCACGTGGCGATGCCCGCCGTACACAAGACGGTCGTAGATCTCGTCACTGACGACGATCAGGTCGTGACGCTCAGCGACCTCAGCGACCTCGCGCAGCGTGCGCTCGTCGAGCACTGCTCCAGTTGGGTTGCACGGATAGCCCATGAACAGGACCTTGGTGCGCGGCGTTATCGCTGCCTCGAGCTGCTCAGCCTGGAGCGCGAAGCCGGTCGCGGCCGTGGTCGAGACGAGCACCGGCGTGCCACCGTTGAACAGGATCGCGGGCAGGTACGCGACGTACGAGGGCTCGTGCAGGATCACCTCGTCGCCAGGATCCGTGATCGCCGACATCGCCGCCGCGACCGCTTCCGACGCGCCGACGGTGATGCAGATCTCCGTCTCCGGGTTGTAGGACAGCCCGTAGAGGCGCTCGAGATGCGTGCCAAGCGCGCGGCGCAGCTCGAGGGTTCCGTAGTTGCTGGTGTAGTGCGTGCGCCCGGAGCGAAGTGATCGGACACCCTCCTCGACAACCTGCGGTGGCGTGTTGAAGTCGGGTTCGCCAACACCCAGGCTGATCACGTCGGGCATCGTTGCGATGACGTCGAAGAACTTGCGGATGCCCGACGGCGGCACGGACCGCACGCGCTCGGACAGTCGGGCTCTGGCGACGGACGTCTCAGTGGTCATTTGTTCCTCTGGCTAGCAGCGCGAGTATAGGTCGCCGTCTCGTACGGAATGCCTGACGCGAATTCGCTGCTGGAGCGAACGAGATCTAGGGAATCCCCCACTTGATCGAGCGGCGACGGGATCGACCATTCCTTCACAAAGGAGGGCCGAATGCGCCGCCATCTGATGTTTGGTCGATCGGGATCTGTCCTGGGGCGCGCCGTCGTCGCTGGCGCAATGCTCAGCGGCATTGCGTTGATGCAGGCATCGCCTGTGGCAGCAGTCACGCCCAACCCCACCGTCATTGCCGCGCACCAGAACGGTGCGGTCGACGTTCCGGGGAACTCGACGCTGGGCAGAATTGCGTCGGTGGCCGTGCCGGCCGGCAACTGGTCGATTACCGCGACCGCTACGGCCATCGGCACTGTTGGGGTTGGCCGCTTCGAGTGTCAGCTCATCGCCGGCAATGAGTCGTACAAGTCTCGGACACGTCCCAGCGGCCAGGGGGTCGCCTCGTATCAGCCCATCGTGTTGTTGCTGGCGCATCACTTCGCGAAGAAGGGCACCGCGGCGCTCGAGTGCTACAGCGATGGGTGGTTGGGCAACGTGCTCATCCGCGACGTCCACCTCACGGCTGTCCAGGTAGGGCAGTTGATCCACAACGGCATTACCTCAGGCACAGGCGCGCCGCAGACCTACTACGCCCAGAATTCCCAGCTCCGCGGCTGGACGAACAATGGCTACAACCTGGTCCAGGATTTGAGGATCCCGGCCGGCACGTGGTTCGTCCAGGCAACTGCCTTCGGCGTTTCGACGAGCGACGGCGACCGTATCGACTGCAACCTGGCGTCATCATCCACGACCGCAGACCAGCTGTTTGGCGATTGGGAGAATGCAGCCGAGCGAAACATCGCGCTCGAGGGCGTCTTCACGTTGGCGGTGCCGGACGACATCGTGGTCAGCTGCAAAGACACAGTTGGACTGTGGATCATCGGTGGCAGCGCGATGTCGGTAATGAACGTCGGGACGCTCACGTACGGCCAGCTTGGCGGCGGCGTGACGACGACCGGCAGTGGCGCCCCGACGGTCGTCGGTGGCTACGGCGGTCCTGGCGGCATCGTGGACACGACCTCGCTGGCGTCAATCGCAAGCATGTCCCTGGGCGCCGGATCCTGGTTCGTCACTTCGAAGCTGTCCTTCCAGGCGGGCGCTGCGACTCCCAACGTGACCTGTCAATTGAAGGTGTCGACCGCCAAGGACCAGGGCCGCGTGATTCTCGATACCGCCAACGACCTCTACAACTGGACGGCACTGAGCCTGACCAAGAAGCTGACGGCAGCGGCGAACGCCACGGTCGCGTGCAACCAATCGGCGGGCTCACTGGGTGCCGGCTTCTTCAATCTCAAGGTCTTCGCCCTCAAAGCAGGCACGTTGACCGACACCGATCTCGACTAGGCGCAATGGATTCAGCGCGTCGCTCACGACGCAAGGAGGCCACGCAGTGAGCATCACAAATGTGGGTAAGGCAATCGCCGCCGGCGCACTCTTGGGTGGCCTCGTGCTGGTACAGGCAACCCCGGTCGAGGCAACCCCGACCGGCGGCCCAGCAGTCATCGCGGTTCACCGTGACGGCGCGGTAGACGTGCCCGGTAACTCGACCTTCGGCACGATCGCCAAGATGTCAGTGCCGGCCGGCAACTGGTCGATGATGGCAAGCGCAACACTCGTCGGAACGGATGTGACCAACCGGTTGAGTGTCAGCTGGTCGCGGGAACCGAGTTCTACAAAAGTCGAACCTTGCCAACTGCACAAGGACCGGGATCCTCTCAGAGCATGGTGTTGTTGCTGGCGCATCACTTCGTCAAGACGGGCACCGTGACATTGAAGTGCTATAGCGACGGCTGGACCGGAGACGTCGTGGTTCGCGACGTTCACGTTACGGCCGTCCAGGTGGGCCAGCTCACCGATAACGGAACTTCGTCTGGGACCGGTGCGCCCCAAGGCATCTACGCCCAGAACGGCGACTACCGACCCTACGTGGACACCACTGCCCACGATCTTCAGAACCTGTCAATCCCCGGCGGGACCTGGCTCATCCGTGCGACGGCGTGGGCCTTTGGCGGTGGCGGCAATCGCGTCGACTGCGCCCTGATCGTCGAGGGCCTCACTGCGGACCAGTCTTTCGAGGACCTGGAGGGAGGCGAGCGAACAATCTCGTTGGAGGGCACTGCGAAGGTGAACTTCAACGCAACCGTGACGCTCAGGTGCAATGTCGCGAAGGGTGGCTGGATCGTGTACGGAAGCGCCATCTCCGCAGTTCAGGTTGGCACGCTCAAGTACGGCCAGCTCGGCGGCACGCTGACCACCAGCGGTAGCGGCTCGCCCACGGTCGTCGGTGGCGACGGCGGCCCAGGGTGTCATCACGGACTCGACGTCACTCGCGTCGATCGGCAGCATGTCCCTGGGTGCAGGGTCATGGTTCGTCACTTCGAAGCTGTCGGTCCAGGCCGGCGCGTCGACGCCAAAGGTGACGTGCCAGCTCAAGGCCTCTTCGGCATCCAGTCAGGCGCGCGTCATCCTCGACACGGGCGACAACCTGTACAACTGGATGGCCATGAGCCTGACAGCGAAATTGACTGCGACGTCGAACGCGACCGTCGCCTGTAATCAGTCGGCCGGTTCGTTGGGTGCCTTCTATTTCGATCTGAAGGTCTTCGCCCTGAAAGCCGGGAACGCTGACCGACACCGCCTTGAACTAGGCCGCGCGCATCGCTGCGGCGCGGTCTGGTGCGCTGGGTGTTGCGGGGTCCTCGAGCAATGCGAGGTCGCGCGGTTCGATGCCCCGCCAGTCGTCGTCGCGCGTCAGCGCCTCGAACGCTCGGCCCAGCTCGAACAGCTTCGCCTCGTCCCACGGCCGACCAATCAGCTGGAGCCCCACGGGCAGACCTTCCGACAAACCACAGGGCACCGACAGACCGGGCAGGCCGGCCATGTTGACAGGCAGCGTGCAGGCATCGGACAAGTACATAGCGACGGGATCCGCGAGACGAGCGCCGAACTTGAATGCGACCGTGGGGCTGGTCGGCGCGACCAGCGCGTCGACCTGCTCGAAGGCCTTGTCGAAGTCGGTCTTGATGAGTGTGCGCACCTTCTGCGCCTTGAGGTAGTACGCGTCGTAGTAGCCGGCTGACAACGCGTATGTGCCCAACATGATCCGGCGCTTGACCTCCGCACCGAAGCCGCTGCCGCGGGTTGCGAGGTAGTCGGCGATGTAGTCGCCACCCGGTTCGCGCACTGAGTGGCCGTAGCGCACGCCGTCGTAGCGCGCCAGGTTCGCCGAAGCCTCTGCGGGTGCGACGATGTAATAGGTGGCCAGGCCGTATTCCGTGTGCGGCAGGTCAACGTCCACGATCTCCGCGCCGGCCTGCGCGAGGCGCCTGACCGCGTCACGGATGAGCGCATCGACACCGGGCTCCATGCCCGCGACGAAGTACTGGCGAGGCAGGCCCAGGCGCATGCCCTTGAGGCTCGCTGCGGCCTCGTCATCGCTGTCGGGGAGTGTCGCGAGGTAGTCCGGGACCGCAACCGGGGCAGAGGTTGAGTCGCGCTCGTCGCGGCCGGCGATGGCGCCCAGTAGCAGCGCCGCATCGCGCACGTCGCGCGCAAAAGGCCCGATCTGGTCGAGCGAGCTGGCAAAGGCGACGATGCCGTATCGGCTGACGCGGCCGTACGTGGGCTTGAGCCCGACCGTGCCGGTCAGTGCCGCGGGCTGACGAATGGAACCGCCCGTGTCCGTCCCGATCGACAGCGGCGCCTGGTAGGCCGCGACTGCGGCCGCGGAGCCCCCGCTGCTGCCGCCGGGCACGCGGTCGAGATCCCATGGGTTGGCCGTAGGCCCGTAGGCAGAGAACTCCGTCGACGAGCCCATCGCGAACTCGTCCATGTTCGTCTTGCCCGGCAGTACCGCGCCCGCTTCGCGCAGCCGTTCGGCGATGTGTGCGTCGTAGGGGCTCACGTAACCCTTCAGGATCGCGCTGCCCGCGGTCGCGCTATCGCCGCGCGTGAGCACCAGGTCCTTGAGCGCAACCGGAATGCCAAGCAGCGCGGGCAGCGCCCTCTTGTCCTGCGCACCCGCGAAACGGGCGTCCGCGGCACGGGCGTGCTCGAGCGCCAGGTCGCGCTTCCACCACACCCACGCATGCATGGCGCGGTCCGTGCGCTCGATCCGGTCGAGATGGGCCGTGGTCAGCTCAACAGAGCTGAAGTCACCGCGGCGCAGGCCCGCGGCCATCTCGCGCGCGGAGAGTCGCGTCAGGTCGGCGTCTCGTGCCGCGGTCAATTGCCGTGCTCGCCCAGGATCGGCGGGACGACGAAATAGTCCCCCGATCGCTGCGGCGCAAGGGCCAGGATCTCGTCCCGGTCCAGGCTGGGCCGGGTCGAGTCGTCGCGCAGGATGTTCTCCAGCTCGATCGTCTGCGCCGTGGGCGCGATCGCGTCCGTGTCGAGCTCGGCCAGGATCGCGTACTGGTCGAGGATGTGGTTGAGCTGCCCTTCGAGACGGCTCAGCTCGTCCTCAGTCAGTCCCAGGCGCGCGAGATGTGCGACGTGCTCGACGTCGCTCCGGGAAAGCGTGGCCATGGCCGGAAGCATAGCGAGCGAAGCGGAAGACCCAAGGTCGGCGCAGCGGCCGTCGCGAGATGAGTCGGTCGCACATCTGTGAGGTTTATCTGCGGTTGGTGAGTATCAGATATGGACTTGGCGCTGTCTCGGCTGTTAGCGTCGCGTCAGGACCGCTCGAGATTTGACCAGCCACAGCCAACCCGCGAGTCGGTCGAGAGGGAGGATCTGATCGTGTCGAGCTTTGTATCCCGCCGTGCGGGCAGTTTTCGCGCGGCGACGTTTCGCAGTCATCAGCGCGCTCACGGTCGGGCTGCTGGTTGCCGGGCCCGTCGCGGCGTCCGCGCCGTCCAATGACCTGATCGGGACGCCGCACGTCATCTCGGCCAGCACGATCAGTGGCACGTCAGCCGACACCAATGTTGGTGCCACATTCGTACATGAGCCGACGCCGACTTGCCAGACCAACATCGGCGCGGCGGTGTGGTTTCGCTACCGGCCACTGGCTACGACGGATGTCACACTCGATACGTTCGGCAGCAACTTCGACACCGTGCTGGTCGACTACGCGTCCACAGAGAACGGCCTCGTCCAGGACGCGTGCAGTGACGACAGCCTCTAGTCCTCAGTCGGCTATCGCGTTCACCGCAGCCGCCAACACCGCCTACTACATCATGATCGCCGGATACGTCGGTGCGACAGGGACGATCCAGCTGAACTACTCATTCCACCTTGCCAACGACGCATTTTCCAGAGCGACAAATATCAAGCCCGGATTCACGTCGGTGTTCAACAACGTCACTGCCAGTACGCAGTCCGGCGAGCCCGGGGCATGCAGCGGCCCTGGCCGCACAGTCTGGTACAAGTACAAGCCGACGGCGAACCGCAACGTGACGTTCGATACCTTCGACAGCAGCTTCGATACCCAGATCAACGTGTACCGCGGAACATCCCTGGGCGGGCTCGTTGCCGTCACCTGCGCGGACGATACCGACGAAACCGATGGCGATGCCAGCGTGTCGTGGCTAGCACTAAAGAACAAGACTTATTACATCCAGGTTGATGGCCATCTAGACCTCTTCGGAGAGCTCCACGTGAACTTCGCGCGCACTCCCTAGGTCTCCAGGGGAGCGACGCTAGGTCTCAGGCGGAGCGAAAACGACGATCAGCTGAAGCTGCTCGGCGATGTCGTGAAACCGGTGCGGGACTCCGGCATGCACGTAGATCACGTCTCCCGGCTGAACGTCGCGCACCTCATCGCCGGCGGTAAAACGCGAGCGACCGGCCAGAACGACGTAGATCTCGTCCTCGCGATGCGGCGACTGACCGTCGATGGCGCCGGCGTCGAGCACGTACAGACCCACCGACATCGACGTGGAGCGGATGAACTCGTGGTACGGCCGACCGAGCAGCCACCTGCTCATCGATCAGGCGCGACAAGCTCGAATAGGCTTCATCACACGTCCTCGCCGCCGACCAGCCTGCGAAATCCATCCTCGTCGAGAACCGGCACGCCCAGCTCCTGCGCCTTGGCCAGCTTCGATCCGGCGTTGTCACCCGCAACCACGTAGTCGGTCTTCTTCGACACCGATCCACCAGGCTTGCCCCCTGCCGCGCGAATCGCTTCCTCCGCGCCCTGGCGATCGAAGCCGGTCAGGGTGCCGGTGACGACCACTGTCTTGCCCGCGAGCGGGCCGTCCGCGACATCGCCGCCTACCACCGGCGCGGGTCGCTCCGGCTCCACGCCCGCGTCCACCAGATCGTCGAGCACGCCGGCCGTGGCCGGATCGGCGAGCCAGCCCGCGAGGCTGGCCGCGGTCGATTTGCCTACGCCCGTGATCTCCTCAAAATCCTCTGACGGAAGCGCCCTAAGCTCGTTCGCGACGCGCTGCAGCCAGCCGTCCTTGCCACCCATCGGCTCGTCGTCGCGCGGCGGCCAGCGCCGCGCGATCCAGCCCGACATGTCGATCGCGGTCTGGCCGCCGACCTGCGCGATGCCCAGGCCGTTGATGATCCGGAACAGCGGCCTGACCCGCGCGCGCTGGATAGACGCGTACAGGTTCTCTGCAGATTTGCGCGCGAACCGGTCGAGGCCCTCCAGATCTTCCACGGACAGGCGGAAGAAGTCACCCCGCGTCCGGACCAGGCCCTTCTCGAGCAACTGTTCGAGGACCTTCCAGCCGGCGCCCTCGATGTCCATTGCGCCGCGACCTACGAAGTGCTCGAACTCCTGGCCGACACGCGCTGGGCAGAGCGGGTTCGGGCAGTAGTGCCGGACGGTGTCCGGGTCGCGCACGATCGCGGTGCCGCACACGGGACACGCCGCGGGCATGTCGAACTCACGCTCGCTGCCGTCGCGCTGCTCGACAAGCGGACGAACGACCTCCGGGATTACGTCGCCCGCCTTGTGCAGCACGACGTGGTCGCCGATGCGGATGTCCTTGCGGCGCACCTCGTCAAGGTTGTGCAGCGTCGCGCGCGCGACGGTCGAGCCGGCCACGACCGTCGGTGTCAGGTGCGCGACCGGCGTGAGAGTGCCGGTCCGGCCGACATACGCAACGATGTCCTCGACGAACGTCTCGACCTGCTCAGGTGGGTATTTGAACGCGACCGCCCAGCGCGGAGCGTGCGAAACCATGCCAAGGCGACGCTGGAGCTCGAAGTCGTCGACCTTGACCACGACGCCGTCAGTGCCGTAGGGCAGGTCGTGGCGCGGCTCCTGCCAGCGCTCGATGAAGGCGATGACGCCGTCAAGGTCGAGCGCCGACTCGCGATTGGGCTCGACGGGTAGTCCGAGCGCCTCCATGCGGCGCAGAGCGGCAGCCTGTGAATCGGCCGTGCCCTCCTCGACCAGGACGTAGAACCACGCCGCCAGGCGGCGTGAAGCGGTCACCGCCGGGTCGATCTGGCGCAGCGAACCCGCGCCGCTGTTGCGCGGGTTGGCGTACAGCGGCAGGCCGGCCTCCTCGCGCTCGCCGTTGATGCGCGCAAATTCGGCCTTGGGCATGAACACCTCGCCGCGCGCCTCGATCGTCACCGGTTCCGACAGGCGCGCGGGGATCGACTCGATGGTGCGCAGGTTGATGGTCACGTCTTCACCGGTCGTGCCGTCGCCGCGCGTCGCGCCCTGGACGAGCCGGCCACGGTCGTAGCGGACGGCCACGGCCAGGCCGTCGATCTTCAGCTCGGCGACGTAGCGCAGTGTGGTGTCCGATTCGTCCGCGTCGATGCCGAGCAGACGCCGAACGCGCGCGTCGAAGCTGCGCAGCTCGTCAAACGAGAAGACGTTGTTGAGCGACAGCATCGGCGAGGAGTGGCGCACCTCGGTGAGCTGCCCCGACGGTTTGCCGCCAACGCGTTGAGTGGGCGAGTCGGGCGTGCGCAGCTCGGGATGTTGTTCCTCGAGCGTCACCAGCTCGGCGAACAGCACGTCGTACTCAGTGTCGGTAATCTCGGGCGCGTCCTGCTCGTAGTAGAGCTGTGCGGCACGCTCGATCTGCTCGCGCAGCTGGGTGGCGCGAGACCGGGGGTCAGCCGACGTCACCAGAGGAGGATATCCGTGGCGCACAGGGTCAACGCAACGACCAAATCACCCGACGCGGATGACGGGAGCCCATACACTCCCCACAACACTCGATTGCCGTCAATGAATCCGCTACTGAGAACGAACGTGTCGCGCGCGCGAATCCGAATCCTGCTCGCTGCTGCCCTTGTTCTTACCAACCTGCTGATCCTGGTCGGGCCGCTGCACGCCTCGAGCAACATGGTCACCGGCAACCTGATGCTTGCCGGAAAGGTGTCGCTATCGCGCAATGCGGTCGCGGTGATCACCCTGACCGACCGCTCCAAGGACGGCGCGGGCACGATCATTGGCCAGCAGCGCATCGATGGCGCGACGGGCACCGACGCCTTTGCGGTCCCGTTCGATCCAGCGGCGATCAACTCCAAGCACGCCTACTCGATCTACGCGTCGATCATCGACGGCAGCAACCAATACCAGAACCCGACGCCAATCCCGACCATCACCGGCGGGCCAACCGACGGCCTCGTTGTGCCGCTGGCCCTGCCTGTCTACCAGACCCCGGGCCAGCTCACGGGCACGCTCGCTCTACCGGCCGGCACGGTGCCGACTACATCAGCAGTCGCGTATGCCGCGATCCTCAATCAGACCTCGGGTCGGCTCGTTTCGCGCCAGGTCATCCCGTCGCCGACGTTCCCGGTCTCGTTCGCAGTGGGTTACGACGCCGCGCTGTTCGACCCGGCCAACACCTACGTCATCGTCGGCGGACTGGTCGACACCCCGGCGCTGTGGCTCTCTCCGGTGACGACGATCGCGCCTGACGCGACCTATGACCTGACCCTCGCCAAGACCAGCACCGTGATCCCCGGTCCGTCGACGCCACTTCCAAGCGCACCGGCAACCGGATCGCCTGCCGCTACGGGAACTCCGGTCGCGAGTGGAACCCCGACGGGCAGCGAGCAGCCCTCAAACCCGCCCAAGACACCCAAGCCAACCGCCACGGTTGAACCCACCGTAGAGCCAACGGTCGCACCGACACAGGCTCCAACGGCGACTCCGGCACCAACCGCAACGCCAACTCCGGCACCGACGGCATCGCCTACGGCCGTTCCGACAGAGTCTGCACTGCCCTCGGCCAGTGCCGCACCCAGCAGCAGCCCGAGCCCGATAACAGTTACCGGCAAGGCGACGTACACGGAGCCCTGGACGCTCACCTCGGCAGCCGTGTTAACGGTCAACGTGGTCCAGGTCAACCCGAACGGCCCGACCGTTGTGGCCGTCGGCGAGCAGGAGATCAAGAATCCAGGGCAGCAACCAATCAGCTTCAGCATTCCGCTGGACATGTCGCTGCTTGTTCCCACCAACGACGCCTTCCTGTACGCCACGCTCGTCGATGGCAATGAGGCATGGACGACCGCGGGCGGCATCAAGGTGGCCACCAATGGGGCCCCCTCAGACAACGTGCAGGTGCCGCTCGTCTTCCGCCCCGACCTGATCGAGGGTGCCGTGGCCGGAGCGATCATCAACCTGCCACCAGACATCTCGAGCGAGGCGTGGGCGGCAGTCGCATTACTTAACACGACCGACGGAACGGTCCTCGGCTTCCAGTCAGGACCTATCTACCAAGGATCTGGCGCAGTTCCGTTCGAGGTGCCGTTCCAGATCGCGAACGTCGATCCGGGCAAGACGTACGTCGCAGTGGCCAATGTCTTCGACATGGACCGCACGTTCCGCAGCGAGCAGGGTGTTCCGGTCATCACCAACGGCAATCCGTACCAGAACGTGATTCTGCCGGTGGTCCAGATCGGCCCGATTGCGACTCCGACCGTGGCGCCGACGGCGTCGCCCGCTGCGACCGTGGCTCCATCGACGGCGCCGGTAGCCACGGCATCGCCAACGACACCGTCCGGTTCGACCGGTGGAGGGGTCGATCCACTGGTGCTTGCCGGCGTGCTCGGCCTCATCGTGATCGGCGTGATCGTCGTCGTGGTCATCGTCAGACGCTGACGACTCTCGCGAATCTCCAGTAGCGCTGCGGCGGGCCGCCCCTTGGGGCGGCCCGCCGTTTCATACTCATCGACGTGAGCGACCCGCTCGCCACTCCCCTACCGCACTTGCGTCGAAGGGACGCGCTGACCACGCTGCGCGACTTCGCGCTCGTGACGTACGACGTCGAGCCGGCGCGGCTGGCGGCCCTGCTGCCCAAGAGCTACGGCTTCGAGCCGGACATCGTGACCCTGCGCGACGGCCGCGAGCGCGCGCTTGTATCGGCGGTCAACTTCCGCGACATCGACTTCCGCTTCGTCGGCGCCCAGTGGATGCGCGCCTCGTTCGTGCAGACCAACTACCGCGCCTACGTCCGCCGCGGCGCGGAACGCTCGGTGTGGTTCTTCGGCACAACGCTGTCGAGTCGGCTCGCAGTGCTCCCGCGCACCCTGTGGGGCATGCCCTGGCATCGCGTCAATGGCACGCTCGACGCGCGCTGGGAGGGCGAGCACTGCGTCAGCTACGAGTCGACGCAGCACCGGCCGGTGGGGCAGCTGCGAGCTCAGCGTGACGGGATCGGACCAACCAGCAGCGGCTGTCGACCTTGACGGGTTCGCCGACCGCAGGAGGCCGCGCGCGTCCTGACCCACCCGCTTGTCGGCTACTTTAACCACGGCCGTGGCGGTGTCGGCCGCTATGCCGTGTGGCACGAGCCGCTGCAGCCCACCATGGGGACTGCGCTCGATGCGCGCTTCAGCCCATTCGAGGACCGCGGTCTGACCGAGCGGGACCAGAAGCCCCACTCGGTGCTACTTCAGCGTTCGACCGACTTTTGCGTGCTTCTGCCGCCAACTAGGCTGGCGGCGCGTCCGTGGCGATCCTTGACGCGGATGTCGCCGGCAACCAGGTTGAGCATCGCGTTGCTGCCGATCGCTGTGTAAGGATCAGTGCAGATCTGCGCCAACGTAAGGCCTGACTCGGTCAGGTAGTTCGCCTCTGTATCCCACGCCGTCAACGACATCTGGTCCTTGGCCGGGCTGCCGCGATGTGGCCGGCCCAAGCCGTGGACGACGACGACGAAATAGAGCGGCTCCTGATCCTGGGTGTAAGTCGTCGGATCAGCGGCACCTGTGCCGGTGGTGATCTGCCCGTACAGCGTCGCCCACTTGCCGTGGACATCGACGCACGTGACCGCACCGGTGAACGAGGCATAGCCCTCGAAGGTAGTCGTGTACCAGCCAATCGGATTTTCGCCGTTGGGTCCGCTCGTGACATCGAATCCGAAGCTACCGGCCATGCAGTCGGGGCACGAGGGCGCCCGAACACCGAAACCTGAGACGCGGTCACCGTGTGGCGCCGCGCTGACACTGGGCGCTAGCCCCATACACGCACACAAAGCAACAAGAACCGCCAGGGAAATGCGGCGCATCAAGTACCTCCAGTGCCCGGCCAAGTGGCCACCGTCATCATCGCGCTTCGACTGCGACTGTGCGCGTCAAACCTGCGCTAGTCGACGATGTCCATGTTCGCCAGCGAGGCGAGCAGCTTCTTGACGCCGCGCTCTGGGAAGGCGACGGTGACCTCCTCGTCGTCGCGGGTGAGTTTTGACGTGACGACGGTGCCCGCGCCGAACGCGGGATGGCGCACATGGTCCCCATCACGGAAGCGCCGCTCGCCGGGAATGACTGGCCTTTCCGGGCGCGCCTGGCGATCCGGCACGGGCTCGGCGCCAGAAGGGTCACGGGCCTGGCCGATCGGCGCGTTGTAGTAGCGGTCGCGCTTGGCGTTCAGGTCGCGCGTCGGGGTGAACTGCTCACCATCGCGCGGGGCGCCCACCGGCGGCGTGTAGCCGCCTCCGGGTGGCAGTGCGCGCCCTCCGCGCGTGGAGATCGAGTTCGGACCTGTGTTCATCCACGACGCGCGCCGGCCAACAAGGCGCGACGCGGCGCGCGGTCCAAGGATGTAACGCAGGTCATAGCCCTCACCCGCGCGCTCCTCCTCCGGCCGCTGGTCGTCGTCCGCAGCGTCCTCCTGCACGACGAGTCGGGGGCCGTGCATCAGCTCGGGCGGAATCTCCATCAGGAAGCGTGATGGCACACTGAAGCCGCCGCGGCCCCACGTCGCGCGGGTGGCGGCGTGAGTCAGGTACAGCCGGTGACGCGCGCGCGTCAGCCCAACATATGCGAGCCGGCGCTCCTCCTCCATCTGGCGCTGATCGTCCAGCGCACGAGAGTGCGGGAAGACGCCCTCCTCGAGCCCGGTGATGAAGACGACGTCGAACTCGAGGCCCTTGGCCGCGTGCATCGTGATCAGCGTGACGGCGTCGGCGTCCTTCTCGTACGTGTCCTGATCGGCGACCAGCGCCGTTTCCTCGAGCAACCGGTCGAGCGCGTCCTCTGGCTCCAGGTCGGCGTAACGAGAGACGACCTCGCGCAGCTCGAGCAGGTTCGCCCAGCGATCTTCGCCCTCCTGCGAGCCGTCCAGAAGCATTTGCCGGTAGCCCGATTCCTCGAGCACGACGTCGAGCAGCTCAGGCAGGTCGAGCACGCCGACGCGCCGGCGCATTCGCTCCACGATGGCAACGAAGCCGGCGATGGCGCTGCGCGTACGCATTGCGACCGCGACGTCATTAGATTCGGCCGCGGCCAGAGTCTGGAGCGCCTCCCAGACGTTGCCGGCACGGCGACTCGCTTCGGCACGGACGGCCGCGACCGTCTTCTCGCCGATGCCTCGCGGCGGGAGGTTGATGATGCGCTCGTAGGCGGCCGTGTCGAAGTCACTGCGCACCACGCGCATGTACGCCAGTGCGTCCTTGATCTCGCGCCGCTGGTAGAAGCGCGTGCCGCCGATGAGCTGGTAGCGCAGCCCGTAGCGCAGGAAGGCTTCCTCGATCGCGCGGCTCTGGGCGTTGGTGCGGTACATGATCGAGATGTCGCGCAGGCTGTAGCGCCGCTCGTCACCCTCGTCGGCGCGGCGCGCCAGCAATGAGCCGCCCGCGCCGCGGCCGCCGACGAGCGCCTCCACCTGGCGCGCGACCCATTCCGCCTCCTCGTCCTCAGAGTCAGCCTCGAAACGCTCGATCAGCACGCCGCGCGGGTTCTGCGTCCAGAGCTTCTTGTCCTTGCGCGCCTCGTTGTGCGACACGACGGCGTGCGCGGCGTCGAGGATGAGCTGCGTCGAGCGGTAGTTCTGCTCCAGCTTGACCACGGTCGCGTTGGGGTAGTCGCGCTCGAAGTCGAGGATGTTGTTCAGGTCCGCGCCGCGCCACGAGTAGATGCTCTGGTCGTCATCTCCGACGACCGCGAGGTTCTTGCGCTCGCCCGCGAGCAGCCGGATCCACAGGTATTGGGCACGGTTGGTGTCCTGGTACTCGTCGACATGCAGGTAGCGCCAGCGATCCTGGTAGTGCGCGAGGACGCCAGGTGCTTCTTCGAGCAGGCGCACCGCCTCGTTGAGCAGGTCGTCGAAGTCGAGCGCACTGGCCGCCTTGAGGCGACCCTGGTAGGCGCGATACGCGCGGGCAGCGATCTCTTCCTGGTAGCCCCGAGCTGCAGTCTCAGCCGCGTCCGGGCCGATCAGGTCGTTCTTCCAGCGTCCGATCAGCCCCAGCAGCACCTGTGGCCGCAGCTCGCTGTGCTGGAGCAGGTCCAGGTCGCGCATGACCAGCTTGATCGTGCTGGTCTGATCGTCCGTGTCGTAGATGGCGAAGCGTGGGTCGATGCCGATGGCGCTGCCGTCGCGGCGCAGGACGCGCGCGCAGAGCGAGTGAAAAGTGCCCATGGCAACGTCGCGCGCCTGTTCGCCGACCAGGGCAAGAATGCGCGCGCGCATCTCTGCCGCGGCCTTGTTGGTGAACGTGACGGCCAGGATCTGCCACGGTTTCGCGCCCTTGACGCCGATCAGGTACGCGACGCGATGGGCCAGCACTCTGGTCTTGCCGGAGCCCGCGCCGGCCAGGATCAGCAACGGACCATCTGTCGTGGTCACGGCGCGGGCCTGTTCCGGGTTGAGGCGCGAAACAATCGATTCGGCCAGCGCCTTGCGCTGCGCCGCGGTCGCCGTCGCGTCGCTCGCCTGGACCTCAGGGCTCGCCGCGACTGCGAGCGAGCCGCGCGACGAGAACCAGTCCGCGAAGTGCGGCGCTTCGTCGACTGAGGCTTCGTCGCCGGATGCTTGCGCAGCGCGCGCTGGCGGCGCTCTTGCGCCGTTTCGTTATCCGCGGGTCAGGCGAATCCTCAACCGGCTCCAGATCCTCGCCCGGCGGCAGGTCCGGTGCCGGCGCGAGATCGTCCGGTTCTTGTGTCCAAAGCGTGTCGGGTGGAGTCTTCACGGTCCACCCGATCGTAGCGCCGACGCGTCAGTTGATCGTGATGACTGCCTGCGCCTCGTTGTTGTCTTCACTCAGTTCATCGATGACGCGGCCGTCATCGAGATACGCGTACAGCGTGTACGTGCCCGGACCGGGCAGGTAGTCGATCTTGGTCAGGTCCACGGGTGTCGCTCCAGGTTCCATGTCGTCAGCGAATGAGAAGGGCGTGAGATCACCCGACGCACTGTCTTCGTCGCGGTACCACTTGATTCCGATGGAGATCGGTGACGAGCTGTAAGTGGCAGTGCCCACGTTCTGGAACTTGGCCTCCAGCTCGATCTTGTGCCCGTCGGCTGTGACTTCGCTCTGATCGAAGACGCTGAAGCCGTCCTTGTACCAGGCGAAATCGGGCAGCCCGGCGAGCACGTTGACCGCGATCTCCGAGGAGTTGTCGTCTTCGTTCGATTCGTCGACCTCAGCGTCCGTGTCGGCCACGGCGGTGAGCTTCCAATGCCCGGCCGTGGGCAGAGTGATGGAGATCGTGATGTTCTTGGTCGCGCCCGCGGCCAGCCCTTCTTCGACCGCGAAGGGATCGGACGTCGACGTCGCGCCGCCGTCAGTGTTGGTCTCCTTGATTGCCACGCTGAACCGTCCGGCATCCTGTGTGCCGGTGTTGCGGACCGTGATCAGAGCATCGACCGGCGTCTCAGCCAGGATGAAGTTGGCGTCGATCTCGAATTTGCGCACGACCAGGTTGGGGGCAGCCGCGGCCGTTGGCTTGGGTGTGCGTGTCGGCACAGGCGCGTCCGTCGGTGGCGCGACGGTCGGGCCGGCTGTTGGGCCACTCGTCGGTGCGTCTGTCCCCGGGCGCATTGCTGAGTACAGGGCTTGTTGTAGCTCCACCAGTTGGCGACGGAACCGGGCTGCCGTCGCTGCCGCTCGGCGCGACCCCTATTGAGGTGCAGCCGAGAGCAGCAGCAAGCAACGCTGTCGCCAGGGCCAAAGGAACCGCGCGTACGCCGAGCATCGCACTCCCTCCCGAGTGTGTGTTCATCCGATCAGTCGGTCGACCAAGTCGGTCAGGGTACAGCGATAACTACAGCCTGACGTATGCTCCACCCACCGGAATCCTAGGAGAGAAACGTGCTCAAAATCAAGCTGGCCCTCGCGGCCCTTCTAGTCGCAGTCATCTCGGCCTGTACGACCGTCGCGCCACTGTCCACGCCAGTCATCAGTGTGCCCGCCACGCCCCTGCCCGGGAGCAGCGTCGCGCCATCTGCGGCTGCACCAACGGTCGCTCCAAGCGCAGCAACGGCGACTACTGCCCCAGCCAGCGTTTCACCGACGGCTGAGCCGCCCACGGAAGCACCGGCGACGCCCGCACCGACGCGGACGCCAAAGCCGACCAAAAAGCCGACTCCCACGCCGAGTCCAACACCGGCGAAGATTCCAGGAGACATCGAGGTCGGCTTTGAGGCGTCGACGATCCCGAGCCCGTTCTACAACAACACCGATTACACCATCCGCGTGTACATCTCGGCGCTCGGCACTCAGAACCTACCCAACGTTCACGCCAAGCTCGTGGTGCAGAACGAAGGCTTCAGCTACGAGTTCGACACCGGCCCGATCGCAGTCACGGACAGCTACTACAAGGACGTGGTCGTAAATGTGCCCGCCATCGGACCGTCAGCGTTGATCCTGACCGCGTCAATGCCTGATGGCTACGTCGATACCAACAAGGCCAACAACGCCAAGACCGTCGCCGTTGAGGTCTCGCTCGCGCCCTAGGCTGACGAGCGCGCGCTTGTCGCTACAAGCGCGCGAGCAGCTCCGCCTTCTTGGCCTCGAACTCCTCCGGGGTGAGCGCACCCGAGTCGCGCAGCGCGGCGAGCGAGTTCAGCGTCGCCATCGTTTCGGCCTGTGTACCACCGGCCGCTGCTGTGCTGGCGGCGGGTGCCGCCGGAGCTGCGCTGGCTGCTGGTCGCCCATCACCGGCAGCGACCTTCTCTTCCAGGATGTTCTTCTTGAGGATGTCGGCGCCAACGACAGTGGTGAACGTGTCCTTGCCCGCGTCACCTGAGGACGACATGATCTGGATGTCGCCGTAGCCGAGCATTCTGCCGATGGTCGACTGGCGCATGCGCACATCCGAGATGGAAGTCAACAGGCTGTCCGTCTGCTTCTTGTGCAGCAGCCCTTCCTGGCCCATCAGGCGCATATTCGTGACGGTGTAGTTGGCACTCCGCCAGGCGATGATGTTGTAGATGATCGATCCAACTCCGAACAGGAACAGGGCTATTTCACCCAGGTTCAGGATGCGGTTGAAGAATCCCACCACTCCTGATGCCTGCTCCGTCTGAAGCCAGGCCAGAATCAGCGCGCCGATGATCGCCAGGACAGCTACGCCGGAATCGGCGACTGGCGCGAACCAGTGCTTCTTGGTCGTGAAGACAACGTGCTCGCCGCTCAGCAACTGCGGATCGGTCTCATCCATGGTCACCCTCCTCGATTAGGACTCCGAGCGTAGCCGACCGCACCCGCCAACACCAGCCACAGGCAGGGCCGTTCGCGTCCTGATCAGGGCGGTCTAGATCCGCGCGAGCAGCTCTGCCTTCTTTGCTTCGTACTCGGCCTCAGTGATCGTCTGGGCATCGCGCAGACTCGACAGCACCGCCAGCGTGGTCAGAACTTCAGATGCCTGCGGGAAACCTTCAGTCGCGGCGCCAGTTGGCGCCTGGCCGTCTGCACTCGGGCCAGACTGGACGGGCGCGGCCGGCGCTATCTCCGGTCGCGCCACGGCCGCCGACGCGATCTTCTGCTCGAGGATCCGTCGCTTGAACTCGTCGGCCTTTCTGACCGTTGTGAACGTATCCGCGCCTGCCTCACCAGACGCGGACAGGATGTTGACGCTGCCGTATCCGAACATCCGCCCGATGAACGACGACTTGGAGCGAACGTCAGAGATCGAGCTCAGCAGGCTGTCCGTCTCGCGCTTGTGAGCCAGCCCGTCCTGGCCCAGGACACGCTGGTTTGTGACCATGTACTTGGCGCTGCGCCAGGCCACAAGGTTGTAGATGATCAGCGCGATGCCGCCGAGCATGAAGACGGTCTCGAGGAGTCCGAGAACCTTGTTGCCGAACCCGATCAGGCCATCGATCTGTTCGGTCTCCAGCCATGCCAGCACGAACGAGGCGATGATCAACAGCACCGCCTTCCAGGAGTCGGCGATCGGTGCCAGCCAGTGCTTGGACGTCCGGAAGACGATTTCCTCGCCCGTCATCAGCCTCGAATCGGACTCGCTCACGTTTCGCCCTCATTTCCACTCTTCGTGTTGCGCCACGCGCGGCCTCAAGCCTAGTCGACCACGAAGTCGTACCGGAGCTCATTGTCGGTCTCGTCGGTCTCCGCGATCAGGTCCCTGGGCGAATTCTGGGCCACCCGCTACGAGTTCGTGATACCGAAACGATCGTTTTTAACCGGGGCGTGGCGCTCGCCCGACACCAGGCCAAGGGCTGACTGCGGCGTCAACTGTCGCGTGGATGTCGTCCCAATGCGATTCAACTGTGCCGGTCAAACCCGGGTCGAGAAAAGCCCGGGCGCGCTTGTGCGGCCCGGGCCTTTGAGTTGCGTGTTGAGCGCCCGCATGGGCAGGCCCAGCAGGGACTTAGAAGTCCATGTCTCCGCCGTGTCCGTGTCCCGCCCCCGCAGCTTCCTTCTTCTCGGGCATATCGGTCACCAGCGTCTCCGTGGTGAGGACCATGCCCGCGATCGAGGAGGCGTGCTGCAGCGCAGAGCGCGTCACCTTCGCGGCATCAACGATGCCCTTCTCATACATGTCGCCATAAACACCGCGCAGCGCGTCGTAGCCCTGGCCGATAGGCAGAAGCTTGACGGCAGCGACGATGACCGAGCCCTCCTGGCCCGCGTTCTCGGCGATCTGCCGAACGGGAGCCTCGAGCGCGCGGCGGACGATGTTGACGCCGATCATCTCGTCGCCTTCGAGCTTGAGCTCGTCGAGCGTCGGGATGGCCTGCAGGAGTGCTGTGCCGCCGCCGGCGACGATGCCTTCTTCGACCGCCGCACGGGTGGTCGAGAGCGCATCCTCGATGCGGTGCTTCTTCTCCTTGAGCTCGACCTCAGTCGCGGCACCGACCTTGATCACGGCGACGCCACCGGCCAGCTTGGCGAGTCGCTCCTGGAGCTTCTCGCGGTCGTAGTCGGAGGTGGTCTCCTCGATCTGCGCCTTGATCTGGGTCATGCGCCCCTTGATCGCGTCGGGCGCGCCTGCGCCATCGACGATCGTGGTGTCGTCCTTGGTCGAAACGACGCGGCGTGCGTTGCCGAAGTCCTCAGCGGTGACGCTGTCGAGCTTGCGCCCGAGCTCCTCGCTGATGACATTGGCGCCGCTCAGGATGGCCATGTCGCGGAGCATCTCCTTGCGCCGATCGCCAAAGCCCGGGGCCTTGACGGAGAGCACGGAGATGGTGCCCTTGAGCTTGTTCACGACCAGCGTCGCGAGCGCCTCGCCGTCGACGTCCTCAGCGACGAAGAACAGCGGGCGGCCGAGCTGGACCGCCTTCTCGAGCGCCGGGAGAAGCTCCTGGATGCTCGAGATCTTCTTATCGGTGATAAGGATGGCCGGGTTCTCCAGAACCGCTTCCATCCGATCCGGGTTGGTCACGAAGTACGCCGAGATGTAGCCCCGGTCGAACTGCATGCCCTCCGTGTATTCCTTCTCGAGGCCGAGCGACTGGCCCTCCTCGACGGTGATGACGCCGTCCTTGCCGACCTTGTCCATGACCTCGGCGATCGTCTCGCCGACCTCAGGATCAGCGGCACTGATGGCTGCCACGGCCGCGATCTGCTCGCGGTTATCTACCGGCTTGGCGTTCTTCTTGAGCTCCGCCACGACGCGCTCGACGGCCTTGTCCATGCCGCGCTTGACGATCATGGGGTTGGCGCCCGCGGTCACGTTCTTGAGACCCTCAGTCACCAGCGCCTGGCCCAGGACGACCGCGGTCGTCGTGCCGTCGCCGGCAACGTCGTCCGTCTTGGTCGCGACTTCCTTGAGCAGCTGTGCGCCCATGTTCTCGAATGGATCCTCGAGATCGATGTCGCGCGCGATGGTCACGCCGTCGTTGGTGATCGTGGGCGCGCCGAACTTCTTGTCGAGCACGACGTTGCGGCCCTTGGGTCCGAGCGTCACCTTGACGGCATCGGCCAGACGATCCACGCCTCGCTTCAGGGAGCGACGCGCGGTCTCGTCAAAAATCAGTTGCTTTGCCATTGCTAGGCGCTCACCACGACGGCAAGGATGTCCTTCTGGCTCACGATCAAGAGCTCGTCACCCTCGATCTTGAACTCCGTCCCGGCGTACTTCGCGTAAAGGACGGTGTCGCCTTCCTTGACGTCCATCGGCTCGCGCTTGCCTTCGTCGGTCAGCCGGCCGGGACCTGCCGCGATGACCTTGCCCTCCTGCGGCTTCTCTTTAGCCGTATCAGGCAGAACGATGCCGCTCTTGGTCATCTCCTCGCGGGGAGTGGGCTGAATGACGACTCGGTCGCCCAGCGGCCGTAGCTTCGTCGCAGTGGCTGTCGCCAACGCGTTACCCTCCTGTCGATGATCCGTGCTCGTGGGCCGGCGGCGCTGAAAACGGCGCGCGCGACCGTCCGCAAACGAACCAAAATTGGATTAGCACTCTCATGGTGAGAGTGCTAGCAGACTAGGCAGCCTGCGGCCGATTGTCAAGCAGTCATAGCTAGGAGTTGATGGTGGCCGAGACTTCGTACACGGGCGGCATGGCGCGCCGACATCTGGCGCGCGTTGCGCGCGGTGCAGCCGTTGCAGGGCTCGCGTTGGGACTGCTTGCCGGTCCTGTCCTAGCGGCCGACTACGAGTGGACGCGCTCGGTCGCGGCAGGCGTCACCAACAGCGACTGGATGCGCGCTCGGGGCGGACGATAGCGGCGTTTATTACGCCACCGCCGACAGCCACCTCGCCAAGTACAGCGCGGATGGCACGCCGCTATGGAACCACCCTCTGCCCATAACCGGCGGGGTCGCGCGGGATCGACGACATGGCAGTTGACGCCAGCGGCGTGTACCTGACCGGGCAGGTCACCGGCCACTGGCCCGGGCAGACCCGCGCCGAGCGGCGCCTCGGACGCGTATCTGGCCCGCTACACGAGCGACGGCGACCTTGTGTGGGCGCGGCAATTCAGGCCACCCACCTCACCGGCTGACGGGTTCAACACTCGCGTGGCGCTCGCGCCCGGGGCGGTCTACATGGCGCTTGTCTGGATTTCACGGGGAAGGCATGATCGCGCAAGGTCGATCGCGCCGGCACCGTCGCGCTGGCAGCGCAACCGGACGTTCGGCGAAGAGATTGCATCGATGGCGGCCGACTCCGACGGCGCAGTGGTCGCAACGATCGGTGAGGGAGCTGACCGCGTTCAGCCCTGCCGGCATCGTGCGCTGGTCCGCATCCGATGACTGCAGTAGGTTCGACGTGGGATGTCGTCGCCGCCCCTGGTGGGGGCACGTTGGCGCTGCAACTCGGCTACGCCGGGACCTATAACGCGGTCAGAGTCAGGAAGTTATGCCGCCAATGGCGCGGCCGGAATCGCCACCTGATCGCGTCACGTCCGGATGCGACACCGACGGGCATCGCCGTGCTCGGCCAACACATCTTCGTCGCGTGGTCGTCCGGGTCGACGGACGTACGCCCTCGACCACGCAAATTGGGCCAGCCTCGACAGCAATCTCAACGTCATCTGGTCACGCTCACACGCGTTCGGCTGCGAGTGCTGATCGGATTGACGGCGCTGACGGTCAGCACGCGGCGGTGCCTATCTGGGTGACGGAGCTCGCTGGCCAAGGTGGCGATCGACAACAACCCGCCCGTCGCACGCTGGCAGGACTATGTCTATCCGATTTACGTGCCGCTCCCGGACGGCCTGCTCACCGGGCAGGCGACGTGGAAGGGCAACGACGACTTGAGCGGGATCGATTTCTTTCAGGTCCAGCAGAGCGAGAACAGCGGGGTCTGGGCTGACGTCAATGTCAAGGACCCCGGTGCCACGACTGCATTCATAAACGAGAAACCCGGTGCGAGCTATCGCTTCAGGGTCAGAGCCACCGACATGTCGGGCAACGTGGGCAAGTGGAGCACCAGCCCGGCCTACGCTCTCACGTTTGTGCAGGACGGCTCGTCAGCCATCAGCCATGACTCGGCGTGGAAAACGACCTCTGAGTCTGGCGCCGCGGGCGGCACTGTCCTGGCCGCGTCGCAAGCCGGCGCCTCGGCCCAGTTTCAGTTCAAGGGCGATGGCTTCGGCTTCGTGACCATCGTCGGTCCGGACCGGGGCAAGGTCGCGGTCTATGTCGACGGCTCGAAGGTCGCGACTCTGGACCTATTCGCTAATAGCGAGACAACTCAATACGTCGCCTTCAGCCGGGCGTGGGGCAGCGTCGGTACGCACACCGTGAAGCTCACCGTCATGGGCACACCCGGGCGACCACGCGTCGACATCGATGGCTTCGAAACCCGCGTTACTCAGTAGGGAGACGTCACGTGACCTTCTCGATCGTTGCGCGTGATCCCGAGACGGGCGACCTGGGCATTGCCGTCGCGTCCAAGTTTCTGGCCGTTGGCGCGGTCGTGCCCCACGCCCGGGCGGGCGTGGGGGCAGTCGCAACGCAGTCCGCGGCGAACGTCCGCTACGGCCCGGACGGACTGGCAATGCTTGTCTCCGGCGCAACGGCACAAGAGGCCGTCCACAACCTGACCGACGCAGACGAGGGTCGCGACCACCGTCAGCTGGGCATCGTCGACGCGCTCGGCCGTGCCGCGACCTACACCGGTGCCGGTTGTATCGACTGGGCCGGCGGCCGCACCGCCGACAACGTCGCGTGCCAGGGCAACATCCTGACCGGCGCGGACGTTGTCGACGCGCTGATGGACACGTTTCTGGCCGGCGGTGCCGGCTTTCCTGAGTTGCTGCTGCGCGCGCTGAAGGCAGCCGACGTCGCAGGTGGCGATCGCCGCGGTCGTGAGTCTGCGGCTCTGCTCGTCGTACGCGAGAACGGCGGATATGGCGGCAACAACGATCGGTGGATCGACCTGCGCGTCGACGACCATCCGGCGCCTGTCGACGAGCTTGGGCGCCTGCTCGAGCTCAACCACCTGTACCTCGACCGACCTGCGGTCGAGGATCTGCTCCCGATCGACGAGAAGCTCGCGACTGAGATCCAGCACGGCCTCGAGCTCGCGGGCTACACGCCGGCCACGATGCATGGGGGCGGGCTCGGGGAAGTCGTCGAGTCGCTCGGACTGACGCGTACGGGCGAACCGCGCGAGCTGCCCTCCAACTGGGACGCGTCATGGTCCAACGCACTACTTGAGTGGATGTCCGTGGAGAACCTCGAGGAGCGTGCCGCGGCCGCGGGCTGGATCGATCCACGCGTGCTCGCCTTCCTGCACGAGAAGACCGGAGGTTCTGTCGCTTAGGCGACCCGATCGGTGTCGTCGGCGTGGTCGCGATGGTCCGACGCCGCACGCACAATGCCGAGGTCGATACCCGAAAGGAGACGAACAATGGCACAGATCGAACTGGCAATCTCACTTAACGACGGGCAGACGATCCATGCGGAGCTGCGCCCGGAGGATGAACGACAGCTGGCCGAGCTTCTGGGGGATCGTTCTGCGATCCAATTCGCGTCGAGCGCTGATGATGTCGAAGGCCACGCGATCTCTGGCGACGTCCTCGTCGACGTCGAAGGCCACGCGATGGTCGTGCGCTTGCCGGACAGTGCTGACGCAGCTGCCCTGCGCCGCGCTCTCGTGGTCGGCGCAGTCACGGCGACGCTCGTCGGCGCAGGCGTCGTAGCGGGTCTGCGCCCGCAGCCGCCCATATCCACGACGGTCGAGCAGGCCCAGAGCGTGCAGGTTCAGGCGGTGCCCGGGCCGGCGTTGCGCGCCCAACGCGACGAGATGCAGCGCGAGGCGGCGCAAGTCATCGCCGTGCCTGTGCAACAGCTCCAGGCAGTCCCGGTTGACGCCAACAATCCGGCCATTCCCGCAAAGGCGCTACAAGCCGAGGGCGCTGAGAGCAATCAGGCGGTACCCCTCGACGTCGACAATCCCGCCATTCCGCCGCAGGCGCTGCGCGCGGGTCAGGACAAGTAGCGCGCACTCTCAAGAGTCGACCACGAAACGCGTCGCCGGCGGCATTGCCGCCGGCGACGCTCTGTGATGCCCGGTCCCTCAGCGCGGCAAGCCTCGCGGGCGTACAAATTGGCACGTGAATGCACCTCGCTACGTCGAGCAACGCATCGAGCGCGCCTACCGCGTCCGCTTCGACGAGGCCGGCCCGGACGGCAACCTGCGCAGTGGCGGTTATCTTGCGCTTCGCCCAGGACCTTGCCTGGATCCACTCGGAGAGTGCCGGCTTCGGCCGTGATTGGTACAGCGAGCGCGGCCTGTTCTGGCTGGTGCGCGGCGTTGAGCTGGAGATTCTCGATACCGTCGAGTACGGCTCGGAGCTCGTCGTTTCCACGGGAGTCATCGGCTTCAGACGCGTCATCGCCCGACGCAGGAGCGAGTTCCATCGCCCAGGCTCCGAGCGGACTGTCGCCGTCGCGTTCACCGACTGGGTGCTGATGAACGATGCGGGCCGTCCGGTGCGGCCACCGGACGAGATCCCGGAGGCGTTCGGCACGGTGAGCGACTTCACGGCCCTCCGAGTTGATGCGAGCGCGGCACCCGCCGACGCCGACGAACTCACCTTCATCGTCCGGCGCAGCGAGACCGATCCAATGGCCCACGTCAACAACGCGGGCTACATCGACTACCTCGACGAGCAATACCTGGCCGTGTATCAGGCACCGATGGACGCCGGGCTGCCTGTGCCACGTCGCTACAAGGCAGAATTCGTCGGCTCAGCCGCGCCCGGCGAGCAGCTCACCGGCCGGAGCTGGCAAGCAGATCTGGCGTGGCGCTACCAACTGGTCGACGAGAGCGGGCGCGCCATGTTCCGCGCCACGCTCGAAGTCGATCCCGCTACGTGGGTCGGCGGCTTGAAGAGCCGGTCGTAGTTGGCGACGAGCTGGTCGCCGAGATGCATCCGGGTCGTCGCCGCGCTGATCGGCGAGCCAGGTGGCCGTTACCGCGACCCACTCGGGCGTGTTGCGACGGCGCGGGGCGCCCGGCGGCGACAGGTACGGGCAGTCCGTCTCGACCAGGAGCCGATCAGCGGGCACGATCCGGGCCACTTCCGCAGTGGCCTCCTCCCCTTTCCGGAACGCGAGGCCAGAGAAGCTGATCGTCAGCCCGTAGTCGAGCGCGCGCTCGGCGTAGTCGACCGGCCCGGAGAAGGAGTGCAGCAGCGCGGGCGGTCGGCCCTCTTCGTCGAGAGACCGGAGCAGGTCGTCCTGCGCATCACGCTCACCAGGTTTCGATCGGCAGTGCAGGATCGCCGGCTTGTTCAGCTCGCGCGCGAGGCGCAGGTGGCGGCGCAGGTTGGTCAGCTGGTCGTCGCGCGGCGAGAAGCCACGGTCGTAGTCGAGACCCGTCTCGCCAACAGCGACGACCGCGGGGTCGCGCGCGAGTTCGGTCTATCTCCGCGAAATCCCGGTCGCTGTCGCGCGCGACGTGCGGGTGAATGCCCACGCCGGCGTCGAGCGCGAATTGCGCACAAACAGAGAGCGCGGCACGCGACGAGGGAAGATCCCAACCCGGGACGAGCATGCGCTCGACGCCGGCGTCGCGTGCCGCGTTGATTACCTCGGATCGATCGGGCTCGAACGCCTCCGCCTGGACGTGGGCGTGCGAGTCGATCAGGCGCAAGACATTGAGGTCGCGATGCTCACATCGCGGAGTTGGGCGCGTTCTCGTACAGGCCGATCTGGTTGCCTTCCGTGTCGTCGATCACGGCGTACCAGCCCTGGCCGGGAATCTCCGTCTTGGGCGTCACGACCTTGCCGCCGAGCGGGGCGACCTTGGGCACGTCACGAGTCGAGCGAGTCGACCGAGAAGTACAGCCGCAGCTGGTGCGGAGCCGACTGGTCGCGCAGGCCGATTGCACCGCCCGCGCGCTCGATCGGGCCGAAGCGGAACAGCAGGTAGTTGGGGAACTCGGGCATCTCGCCGAACTCCCAGCCAAAGAGGCCCTCGTAGAACTTGCGTGCGCGGGCGGTATCGTCCGCGGGCAGCTCGAGATGGTTCATCTGTCCGTGTGCCATGGTCAGCACCTCCTTCGTGAGAACAACGATCAGGCAGTCTCGTTTTCGACACGTGGGAACAGGATTTCCGAAGTGCCAATTTTTCCACCGATTGGAGCACTCCCCCACACAACGGCCTGATCGAGTGGCGGCCCGCCGCTGCCGTTGTCGCCGTAGGCGTATTCAAGTCCCAGCTGCTTCTTGAACGCGACGCGCCGCGGCGGGCATGAACGGCGCCGCCGCGAGCGAGATCACGCGGCAGGCCTCCAGGAGGTCGCCCAGGACGCCGCGCAGTCGGTCGGCTGCCTCCGTATCGCCCGCTTTGGCCTGTTTGGCCAGCGCCCACGGCTGCTCGCGGTCAACGAAGCGGTTTGCCTCGCCGACGAAGTCCCACAGCGCGCTCAGCGCATCGTTGAGCAGGAACTCGTCCATGGCCGCTGCCGTACGCCGTCCAGGCGCCCGACCATGCGTGCGCGAGCTCGCGATCGGTCGGCGCGGCTCGCTCGCCATCGAGATAGCGCGAAACCATGGTCAGCGAGCGGTTGAGCAGGTTGCCGAAGTCGTTGGCCAGGTCCGCGTTGTAGCGGCGGATGAAGCCGTCGTACGAGACGTCAGCGTCGCGATCGAAGGGCACCTCGCGCAGGACCACGTAGCGCGACACCGTCGACGCCCATCAGCGCAGCCATCTGGTCCGGGTCGAGCACGTTGCCGCGCGTCTTGCTCATCTTGTCGCCCTTGTCGAGCATGAATCCGTGGGCGAAGACCTTGCGCGGCAGCGGCAGGCCGGCGCTCATGAGCATCGCCGGCCAGTACAGGCAGTGGAAGCGCGTGATGTTCTTGCCGATGACGTGCACGTCGGCCGGCCACCACTTGGCGAACGCGTCCATCATCGTCAGGAAAGCCGGCGCCGGTGATGTAGTTGGTCAGCGCGTCGAACCAGACGTAGATCCGGTGCTTGGGATCGTCCGGGAACGGGATGCCCCAGTTCGTGCCGGCGCGGCTGATCGAGAAGTCGCGCAGGCCCTCGCGCAGCCAGCCCAGCACCTCGTTGCGGAAGTGCTCCGGCTCGCAGAACGTGGGGTTGTCGGCGTAGAGCTGCTCCAGCCGCTCCTGGTACTTGCTCAGGGCGAAGAACCAGTTCTCCTCCTCGAGCCACTGCAGCTCGAGCGTGGGATGGTCAGGGCAGTGCCCGTCGACCAGCTGCGCCTCTGTCTTGAACTCGTTGTCGCCCGGGCAGTACCAGCCTGAGTACGTGCCCTTGTAGATGTCGCCCGCGGCCATCGCGCGGCGGACCATCTCCGTCGACGCGCGGGCGTGGTCGGCGTCCGTGGTGCGGATGAAGCGGTCGTAGCTGATGCCGAACTTGTCGAACGCGGCGCGCCACGTGACTGACCACGGGTCGATCAGGTCGCGCGGCGCCACGCCGGCTTCAGTGGCTGCCTTCTCGACGTTGGCCGAGTGCTCGTCCATGCCCGTCAGGAAGCGCACGTCGTAGCCCATCAGCCTGCGGTAGCGCACGAGCGCGTCGGCGCCGATCGCCTCGAACAGCGAATGCAGCGCGGGCTGCTTGCTGGGATAGAAGATCGCGGTGGTCAGGTAGTAACGCGGGCGGTCGGTCATGGGGCGGCGATCGTAGCAGCGCGGGTGTCGGCTGCTTGACGTGCGACCGCGCTCACGGCGGACAGCCAGACGTAGCCACGTTTACCCGTTGTGCGTCGCTTGCTTGATCGATCAGAGCGATCCACGGAGCCGACTATTCGCTCATCAAATCGAATACCAAACAAGCCGCAGACAACCAACAAGGAGAGCGAAATGTACGGACCAGCAGGCTTCAGGTTCACGCGGAAACTGGCAGCACGACGCACTGCGCGAGGCGAACGGGCACCGCCGAGCCACACCGACAGCGACCACCTCAAGGACATGGACAACGCCCACCAGCGCGCACTCACCGTCCGCGTCATCGCTGCCGCAGCGATGGTGATGGTCCTCCTGGCGATCATCGTCCTGATCTAGCGAACACCCTCCACCAACCAAAACGCCGACCGGCCTCCCCGGTCGGCGTTTTGCTGTCCGCTGATCGCGGCCGCGGCGCCGCCAGGACTGTGGGTTGTCGGCTATCGCGGCGAGGACGGCCTTGACCTCGAACGGCGTCAGGCCGGGATGCTTGGACAGGATCCGCGCCACCAGGCCGCACATGTGCGGCGCGGCGAAGCTGTTGCCCGTGGCGACGGTCGTGCCGCCATCCTTCCAGCCGATCGGCACGTCGACTCCCCACGCGCCCCACTCCACCGGCGGCGACGGGTTGTAGAAGAAGACCTCCGGATCCGGGATCGTGTGCGCCGCCACGCTGAAGACAGACGCGAACGTCGACGGGTAGCTCAGGCCGGGCACGTTGTTGACTGCGCAGATCAAGGCCACGTTCTTGAAGTAGGCCTCGTCGACGACCTCGTGGAAGTACGGCAAAAGCCGCTCGCTCTTCGATGACAGGCTCAAGTTCATCGCCTGGACGCCCTTCTCGACCGCCCATTCGAGCCCGGCCAGGAACGCCGCGCCCTTGCCGCGCAGATCCGCGCCCAGCACGCGCACGGAGTACAGCTCGACCTCCGGCGCGAGGCCGATGACGATGCCGGCGCACGCGGTGGCGTGGCCGTACAGGTCGACCGGTTCGTCGGGCACGACCGTGGCCTCGTCGTCGACGATCTCCACGGTGACCGATTCGACCAGCCTGCCGTGGACGACGGGGTGCGTGCCTTCGATACCGCTGTCGATGATGGCGACCTTCACGCCCGCCCCGGTTGCGCCGCCCCAGGCCCATTCGCGGTCGATCTGGCGCAGCGCCGCGGCGTGGATCAGATTAGCGCGCGCGTCCTCGAGGAACGGCTCCGACCAGGCCGGGATGAGCTGATCGGTCACGTGGTGGGGCGGTTCGCGGCGGGGCTAGAGGCCGCGCCGGCCGCGCGTGGCGTGAGCGGCAACGACCTCGAGGATGTCCGAGACGATGCTCAGCTCGCGGTCGGACAGGTTGCGCATCTGCGCAACGCGGTCGACGAGCTGCCAGAACGGCACCTCAGCGTCAGCGTCGAGCTCTGCGGTCGCGGCACTGACCAGGTCATCGACCTGCTCGTCGGTCATGTCGTCGTCGCCGACGCGCGCGAGCACGGCGCGCAACAGGCGCTCGCTGTCGCGTTGCACGCGCGCGGCGCGGATCGCCGCCGCTGCCTGCGTGGCAAAGACGGCGAGCAGCTCCATGTCCTTGAGCGTAAACGTAGGTGACGTGCGCTTGTCGAGCACCTGGAGCACGCCAACCGTCTGGTCTCGGTCGATGAGTGGCACGGCCGCGATCGAGCGCGGTACGTAGCCGGTGCGCTCGGCCGTGGCGCGGTCGAAGCGCGGATCACTGAGCACGTCCGACAGCGCGATCGGCTGGCCAGTTGAGAAGACGAAGCCGACGATGCCGCGGCTGGGCGGCACTGACAGCCCGATGGCGCCCTGGCCCTGCGCGCCGGCCGCGACACGGAACTCGAGCCGCTCGGGGTCGCGCTCGAACAGGGCAATCGACGACGCCTCGGCCTCGAAGAGCGCGACCGTGGCCTCGACGATCGTCTGGAGCAGATCCTGCTCCGTGCTTGCGTCGAGTCTGCGGGCAACAGCAGACCGCCGCGCTGCCAGGCGAAGTGCCTGGAGCGCGGCGGTCAGGCCGGAGTCATTCATTCCGGTACGGCGTCACGGCTTGCCCGTGCGGCCCTCCGGACCCATCTCGTCGTCGCCACTGGCGGACGGCTTGCCCATCCGGTGGCCCTCGACGTCATCGTCGTCGGCCTGACGGCCGGCCTGACCGAGACGTCTTGCCCGTGCGCCCATCGGGGCTCATCTCGTCGTCGCCGCTCGCTGACGGCTTGCCCATGCGGTGGCCCTCGACGTCCTCGTCGTCGCCTGCCGCAGGCTTGCCCATGCGCCCATCGGGGCTCATCTCGTCGTCGCCACTGGCGGACGGCTTGCCCATGCGGTGACCTTCGACATCCTCGTCGCCGCCCCGCCCTCTCCCTGGCCGACGGCTTGCCCATCCGGTGACCTTCGACGTCCTCGTCGCCGGCCGCGGGCTTGCCCATGCGATGGCCCTCGACATCCTCGTCGCCATCCGCCGCCGGCTTACGCCATGCGGTGGCCTTCGACATCGTCGTCGCCGATCCGGTAGACCGAGTCCAACTTCTCCTGGCCCATTTGTTCAAAACCTCCCTAATTTGGAGTGCCGCTTTGTTTGCAGCGCCTGTGATCGAGACTAGATTGGGGCTCCGATTACTCAAGACCAGATGCGACATGCTGGGTGTCGCGTTCTGGACACTTTCTGCGCCAAGCTGGCGACGCTCGTGATGCGATCACCGTTCTCCACGCCGCGCCAGCTTGTCGACGTCGACGATTATCAGCGTGTCTCGTTCGATTTGAATGAAGCCATCGTCTACCAGCTCGCTCAGCAGCCGATTAACGCTCTGACGCGTTCCGCCGATCATCGCTGCCAGATCGGATTGCGTATAGGGCCAACTCAGGTGGATCTCGCCGGCCGCGTTCGGCTCGGCCTCCTCCGCGAGTCGGGCCAGACGCGTGGCGAGCCGGCCGGACAAGATCGAGGAAGTGCAGCTCCTAGACGTGGCCGGTCAGACGCCGGAGCTCTCGGGCGACGCCGCTGAGCAACGCATCGCGCAGCCCGGGCACCGAGTCGAGCAGCTCGAAGAACACCGGCCGCGGCAGGACGAGCGTTTCTGACGGCTCGAGCGCGGTTGCGGTCGCCGATCGCGGCTCGCCGTCGAGCAGCGCCAGCTCGCCGAAGAAATCGCCCGGGCGGAGCGTGGCGATGATCGCCTCCTCCCCTTCCGCTGAGGGCAGCACGATCTTGACTGCGCCGGCGCCGACGATGTGCAGCGAGTCGCCCGGATCGCCCTGGTGCATGATCACTTCGTTGCGCCTGAAGCGGCGCGCGCGCAGGCGGCTCGACAGCGAAGCGAGCATCGCTTGGTCGGCACGCTCGAACAGCGGGCAACGCGCGAGCGCCTCCATTGCGAAATCGGCGTCCATTACCTAACCCTCTGCCGGCTGGAAGCCACCACGATGTAGGTCAAGCAGACTGTACGACAAGCCCGGGCCGGCGGATACAAGCTCCAGGAATGTCGCTTGCCGTCGAGCACTGCCAGGCGAACGTCTGTCGCGGCCGTCACGGTCGCCGTCCGCGGCACGCCTGACAGCAGCCCGATCTCGCCGAAAACCTCGCCGACGCCCATCTCACGCAGCACGCGCGCCGGGCCGCCGCCCGCGCTGTCTGCGTCACAACGACTCGGCCCTCGTCGATGATGTAGAAGAAGTCGGCCTCGTCACCCTGGCGAATGATGACCTCGCCTTGCTTCGCGTCGCGGACCGTGGCGGCGCGCATGGCCGTCTCGAGGCGCGCCGGAGGCAGGCCGGCGAACAGCCCGACATCGGCGATCCGGCGCGCCGCTGGCACGATTGATGGCTCCTGCACGGCCCAACGGCCCAGGAGCACGACGCTGATCACGCCGGTGATGAGCATGAACGACGCCCAGACGCGGTGAGCACGAGCGCCGGGCTGGCTCGCGCCGAAGACCGGCAATACGAACGAACCGGCGGCATATGCGGTCACGGACGTCGTCTCCATCATGCCGATCGTTCGGCCGCGGATCTGGTCGGGCGCGACGCGCTGGAGGAGCGTCGTCGAAATGATCTCGAGCAACAGCGACGCAGCCGGCGGCGACGGCGATCGCCACCAACGCGCGAGTCCGAACGCCTGAACCTGGCCCAGGGCGATCAGGCCGATCATCATCAGCACCGCGCCGACGATCAGTGGCGGCCCGGCCGGCGACGCAAGACGAGCGCGCCCGCAACCAGCGCGCCGACCACGCCACCCACGCCGATGGCCGAGTTGAGCAGGCCCGTGCCCGCGTCGCCGACCTGGAACACGTCGACGGCGAGCACAACGGTCAGCACGCCAAGGCCACCGAATACGAAGCCGGTCACGATGTTGAGCAGCGCCAGGGCCGACAGCGGTCGCAGGATCGGCCGTTAGATCTGCTGGGTCTGGTGTCGGCGGGAGCGCATCGCGGCGTGCTGTCGTCGGTGGGCGAGGGCGCATCGCGTGGGTCGACTCCGGTGGTAATCGAAAGAGGACGAGGGCCACGAAACCGAAGGTCGAACGCGTTGAGCAGGAACGCGAACCCGAGCGAACCCAGGCCCGAGCAGCAGGGCGCCGAACGCGGGACCGATGAAGAAGGCCAGGTTGTCGAGGCTCGACCAGGCGCTGTTGGCCGGTCCGAGCTCCGATTCATCCTTTACGAGGCTGGGCAGGTACGCGCCGATCGCGGGCGAGAAGAAGGCAGAGAAGCACGTCGCGAGGACTGCCAGCACGACGACGAGGTGACCGGCAGATCGAGGAAGACGACCGCCGGCGATCACGAGCATGATCAGACCGCGAATGATGTCGGTCGTGAGCAGCACCAGCCGCCGATCGAAGCGGTCGGCGACAATGCCGGCCGGGATCGACAAGCAAGATGTACGGCAGGATGCGCGCGGCGCCAACGATGCCGAGCACGAGCGGGTCCTGCGACAGGTCCCAGATGACGACCAACAGCGCGACGAGATAGAGCCAGTCGCCGATGGACGAGACGAACTCACCGAGCAACAGCCGCGATAGCGGCCCGTTGCGCAGCACGCGCCGGTAAGCGTCGATGACACCCATGGGCCGGGTCAGTCTCGCGCCTGCGGCGTCGCTCACGGTGTCGGCCACTTTACAGGCGTCGTGTCCGGCCGCGCATTGCCTGCGCACGTCGGAAACGCGATGCTGCGCCCCATGAACCGGAACAAGCGAGATACGCCCCGCGGTGACTGACGGTCGCGAAAGCGATACCCAAGGTCACCGTCTGGTCGTGCTCGATCGACCGGGCGGGCGCAAGCCCGTGCGCGTGGCGGAAGCGCAGCATGAGCTGCGACTGCGACGCCAGTCAAAGGAGTCGCGGTCGAACAGGCCGGATCGCTACTGAATACTGTTCACCAAACAGAAGGAGAGAGAAGTGGCCAAGGAAGAGACCAAGCCTCAGGACGGCGAGGAAGAGGACCAGGACAAGGACGTCGAGGGTCACAACATCTTCGCCACGCACGACTACTACGTGCAGAGGAACATCGATCGTCGCTCGGACATCGATCGCGACGTTCGTGAGCGCCAGCGCGCGAAGGAAGCCGAGGAGAAGAAGAAGAAGGGCCGCTAACCCGCCGACTTCTGCAAACAAAGAGGACCGGCGCCCGTCTGGGATGGGTGCCGGTCCTTCGTGTTGGTCGCTTGCGGTTAGAGCCTGGCGGCGAATCCTCGGAGTTCGAGTCCGACGACTCGGACGGCTCGGCTGCTCGGCCGCTGCCGTCTCGTTCTTGCGGCGCAGGTCGTCGGCGATCGTCTTTGAACGTGACGCGACGCGCTGGCCGAACTGATCGGTGGCGTCCGCTGCCTTGTGCGCGAGCGGGCCTGCCTTGGCGCCGGCGATCGCGGCGAGCTCGGCGGCCTTGGCGCCGATCTCGCGTACAACCGGTGCGGCCTGATAGCTGACCGTGTCGATCATCTGCTGGAGCTGCGCCAGCATCTCGCGGCCCGCGTTGCGCGGAGTCGGGTCCTGGTCGGATGATGGGTCGTTTTCGTTTGCGGTGGGTTCGATCTCAGGCTCGACCGGGTCGGCCTGGTGATCAAAGCCATTGTGCTGCTCGTCCATCGGTCAATTCTAGGCCCGTGCGGCAAACGGACGGCCAGTGCCGATTGGCAGGCGTCCCGTGTTAGTGGCGGAAGTGGCGCGTCCCGGTCAGGAGCATCGTCCCGTCGGCAGCGTCGACGGCCGCGATCACCTCCGCATCGCGCTGCGATCCGCCGGGTTGGGCGAAGGCCATGACGCCCGCCTCGAGGCACACCTCCGCCGCGTCGGGGAACGGATAAAAGGCGTCCGAGGCGCACACCGCGCCGCGCGCCCGCTCCGGCCCGGCTTTGGCCACCGCGAGGCGGGCGCTGTCGACGCGGCTCATCTGTCCGGCACCAACGCCGACGAGCGCGTGGCCGCGAGCGAGCACGATGGCATTTGACTTGACGTGGCGGCACACGCGCCAGGCGAATTCGAGCGCGTCGCGCTCGTCGGCGCTGGGGGCACGCTTGCGTCGCCGCGGTCCACGTCGCGGGATCGTCCTATTCCACGTCCGCCTGCGTCGCGAGGAGCGCGCCACCGGCGCTGCGAAACTCCAGACCGGCCAGCGGTGGCGCGCCCAGGCCGGCATCGAGCACGACGCGCATGTTCGGCCGTCGCGCGAGCACCTCGAGCGCGTCGGGCTCGACGGCCGGTGCCACGACCACCTCCAGGAAGATGCGCACGAGCTGGTCGGCGAGAGCAGCGTCAATTGGTTGCGTCACCGCGACGACACCGCCATAGGCACTGACCGGGTCGCCGGCGAGGGCCAGCTGCCACGCCGCGATCGAGATCGGCCGCCTCTGCAGCGCCGCACGGATTGGCGTGCTTGACGACCACGCACGCGGCGCCGCGCAGGTCACGCGCCAGTCCCGATGCAGCCGACGCGTCAAGGATGTTGTTGTACGAGAGCGGCTTGCCCTGCACGACGACCGCGCCGCTGCTGAACGCGCCGGGCGCGACGTCCGCACCGGACACGCGGTACAGCGCGGCCGCCTGGTGCGGGTTCTCCCCGTAGCGCAGCGATTGGACACGCTCGAGCTCCAGCGTGAACGTGGGCGCGAGCTCAGTGCCGGCGTCAGAGTCGGTGGCTTCCTCGCTGACGAACGGCCGGCGTGCCCACCACCGCCGGCTCAGCTCCTCGGAGATCATCGCGTCGTAGCCGGCCGTCAGCCGGAACGCTGCGCCGGCGAGCTCGCGGCGCATGCCCGTCGTCAGGCCCTTGCCGTGGCCCAGCTCGAGCAGCACCGCGTCGTACTGGGCGGGATCGGTGACGATGCCCACGCTGGCATGATTCTTGGCCGCCGCGCGCACGAGCGTCGGCCCGCCGATGTCGATCTGCTCGATCAGCTCGTCCTCTGTAGTGTCCGGGCGGGCGGCCGCCTCGGCGAACGGGTACAGGTTGACCACGACGAGCTCGAACGGCTCGATCAGCTGTGCGGCGAGCTGCGCGCGATGGTCGGGCTCTCTGAGATCCGCAAGGACGCCGGCTGAGATGCGCGGATGGAGCGTCTTGACCCGGCCGTCGAGCATCTCCGGGAAGCCTGTGACATCGGCAACGTCCGTCACGTCGATGCCGGCGTTGCGCAGCGCCCGCGCGGTCCCGCCGGTCGAAACGATCTCGAAGCCGATGCCCGCGAGGCGCGTCGCGAACGACGTCAGCGCGGTCTTGTCGGAGACGGAAATGAGCGCGCGACGTGGGCGCGGCGCGACCATCCGCCTTGCCCCAATCGATCGCTGCCCTCCCCTCGCGCAGCTCGACCGCGCCGGCGAGCGCCAGGGCCACGACGCGCGGCAAGAGCTGGTGCTCGACAGCGTGCAGACGCTCGAGGAGCGACTCCTCCGTGTCTCCAGGCGCGACCGGAATGACCTGCTGGGCGATGATCGGCCCGCCGTCGAGCGTCTCGTCCACGAAATGGACGGTCACGCCCGTGACGCGAACACCGGCGGCAAGCGTGTCGCGCACTGGATGCGCGCCGGGAAACGCCGGCAGCAGGCTGGGGTGGACGTTCAGGATGTGGCCGCGGAAACGCTCCAGCGTCGTCGGGCCGAGCACGCGCATGAAGCCTGCGAGCACGACCCAGTCGACCTTCGCCTGCTCCAACGCGTCGGCGACGGCGTGGTCCCACGCGTCTCGGTCCGCATGAACTGCGGGGTCGATGAGCGCGGTCGCGATGCCTTCGTCGGCCGCAAAGCCAAGCGCGTCACACGGCCGATCGGCGAGCACGAGCCCGATCTCACCGCCGAGCAGCCCGCGCCGCTCGAAACGACGCAGCGCACGAAGATTCGTCCCGGCGCCCGAGACGCAAACAGCAACGCGGCCGCTCACGCCTCTACGTAACGCTCGTCGCCTGAATTGGCGCGTCTCAACCTGCGCCGATCGACCCACGCCTCGATCCCGTGAGCGCCGACCGCGTCGATCGCGACCTGCGCCGCGGCGGGCTCGACGACCGCGGCAAAGCCGATGCCGCAGTTGAACGTCGCGCGCATCTCGACGCCGCTCGCGTGCGCCGCGCGCGCGATGCGCTCGAAGATGTCTGGCTCCGGCCAGGAGCCTGGGTGCACGCGGGCGCGCAGTTTCGCGTCAAGAGCGCGCGGCAGGTTGCGGGCGAGGCCGCCACCGGTGATGTGCGCGAGGCCGCCCACGCGCAGGCCGCGGTCGCGCAGTGCGTCGATCAGCGCGAGCACGGCCGGGGCATACAGCCGCGTCGGCGTCAGCAGCTCCTCGCTCAACGGCAGCGTTCCGTCGGCGACGAGCTTGCGAACGAGCGAGTAGCCGTTCGAATGGAGTCCTGAGCTGGCCATGCCCACGATCACGTCGCCGGCGCGCGACTGGCGCGCGTCGATCAGCTCGTCGCGCTCCGCGAAGCCGATGCAGAAGCCGGCCAGATCGAAGTCATCCTCGTGCATAACGCCGGGATGCTCGGCGGTCTCGCCGCCAACGAGCTCGCAGCCGATCTGTGCGCACGCGTCACCGATGCCACCGACGATCTGCGCGACACGCTCAGGATCAAGCCGGCCCAGCGCGATGTAGTCGAGGAAGTACGCCGGGCGCGCGCCGTGGCACACGACGTCGTCGGCACACATCGCGACAAGGTCCTGGCCGATCGTGTCATAGCGCCCCAACCGGCGCGCGATGTCTGTCTTCGTGCCCACGCCATCTGTTGACGACACGAGCACCGGCCTGCGCATGCCCGCCGGGATCTCCATGAGCGAGCCAAACTCGCCCGCGAGCTGGCCCGTCTCCGCCAGCTTGTTGCGGAACAGATCGACGGCGCGCTCACCGGCATGGACGTCGACGCCGGCCTCGGCGTAGGCAGAACGCGTCATCAGCCGGCCGTGACCAGCTCTTCCCGTTCGAGCAGGAACTTGTGGTTCACGACGTCGTAAGGCACGGGCACCGGGTAATTGCCGTCGAAGCAGGCGAAGCAGAACCGCTCGCGCGGCAGATCGAGGGCCTGGAGGACGCCGCCAATAGACAGGTACGAGAGCGAATCCGCGTCGACGAACTCGCGGATCTCTTCGAGCGACTTGGATGCCGCGATGAGCTCGGTCTCGATCTGCGTGTCGATGCCGTAGAAGCACGGGTTGAAGATGGGCGGCGCGCTGATGCGCAGGTGCACCTCGCGCGCACCGGCACGGCGCAGCAGCCCGACGATCTGGCGCGTGGTCGTGCCGCGCACGATCGAGTCGTCGACCACGATCAGCCGCTTGCCGCGGACCTGCTCGCGCAGCGCGGAGAGCTTGACCGTGACACCACGCTGGCGCAGTCCGTTGGACGGTTGGATGAACGTCCGGCCGGCGTATCGGTTGCGCACCATCCCCTCGCGATACGGGATGCCGATTGCCTCCGCGTAGCCCGCCGCCGCCGGCGCACCGGTGTCCGGCACAGGCATGACCAGGTCCGCCTCGGCGGGCGCCTCGAGCGCGAGCTGCTCGCCCATCCGCCGGCGCGCCTCGTACAGGTTGCGCCCGAGCATGTACGAGTCAGGGCGCGCGAAGTAGATCAGCTCGAACACGCACAGCTGCTCGCGCCCCTCCGCGAAGCGGACCGAGCGTGGCTCAGCGCCATCGCCCAGGACGACCATCTCGCCCGGCTCGACGTCGCGCACGTATTGCGCGCCCAAGCACGTCGAGTGCGGCCGTCTCAGACGCCAGGACCCACGCGGCACCGTCGGCCGTTGGCAGCGTGCCCAGCACGAGCGGCCTGAAGCCGTACGGATCGCGCACCCCGATGACGTGCTTCTCGTCCATGACCACGAGCGAGTACGCGCCCGCCACGCGCGGCAATAGCTGGCACAGGGCCTGGACCGTGTCCTGCGCTGGCTCCATCGCGAGAAGCGCCGTCAGGAGGTCCGTGTCGGTCGTTCCGACCAGACGTGACTTGCCGCCGGGCAGCTGCTCGAGCAGAGCCGCGGTGTTGACCAGGTTGCCGTTGTGGCCCACCGCAACGGTCCGCTGCGCGCCCATGCGCAGAGTCGGCTGGCTGTTTTCCCAGATCGTCGACCCAGTAGTCGAGTAGCGGCAGTGGGCGATGGCCAGCTCGCCGCGCAGCGACTGGAGGCGGCGCTCGTCGAGCACCTGGTCGACCAGGCCCAGATCCTTGTAGACCATCACGCCGCGGCCGTCGCTGACCCCGACTCCGGCCGATTCCTGGCCGCGGTGCTGAAGCGCGAAGAGAGCGAGCGTCGCCAAACCGGCCGCGTCCTGTCCCGGTGCGTGAACGCCGACTACGCCGCACATCGCTATGCCACCTGTCCCAGCACGCGCGGCAAGGCGCCGTTCCACGCGCGGCGCAGCTCGTCGAGAGCCATGTCGAGCTCGTCCGCTACGCCGGCGCCGCGTTCCTCCGCGGCGCCGGTCGCACCGACGCCGACGAGGCGGATGCGCAGCCGATTGCCGCCCACGGTGCCAAGGCGCCGAGCAGCCACGCGCCGGCTCGACGCGAGCCGAGCGAGCGCGTTCCAGTGATCTGCATCGATGGTCACGACCGCCCGGCTGGGACTCTCCCCGAAGAGCGCCACGGCCGGCGCGAGCGCGACCTGGAGCTGAAGCTCCGCGCCCAGGTTCGACCAGATCGCGCATTCGGCGATGGCCACGGCCAGGCCGCCGGCGCTGACGTCCTGGGCCGACTTGAGCACGCGATCAGCCGCTGCGACACGGAGAACCTCCTGCAACGCGGCTTCGCGCGCCAGATCGAGCGAAGGCGGCCGATCGTCGGGCGCCGCGCCGGCGAGGCGCTCGTACGTCGAGCCGCCCATGCCCGGTCCCGTCTCGCCGAGCAGCACGACGATGTCGCCCTCCGCGGCGAACTGCGGTCGCACGAGGTCGTTGATGTCGTCGAGCACGCCGACGACTCCGATCTGCGCGGTCGGTGCGATGCGGCCAAACACAGACTCGTTGTACAGGCTGACATTGCCGCCCGTGACCGGCAGATTGAGAGCCAGGGCCGCCTCGCCCAGGCCGCGGACCGACTCGGACAGCTGCCAGTACGCCTCGGGGTTGTTCGGATCGCCGAAATTGAGGCAGTTGGTCAGCCCCAGCGGGCGCGCCCCGGTGACACTGACGTTGCGTGAGCATTCGGCGACCGCGAGCGCGGCGCCCAGGGCCGGGTCGTAGTGCGCGGCAGACGGCTGCGAGTCCGTGGCGATGACGAGCGCGCGCGACGTGCCCTTGATGCGCACCACGGCCGCCGCGTGCTCGCAACCCTCGATCGTGTCCGTGCCAACGGTCTGGTCGTACTGCGTGGTGACCCACGCGCGGCCGCCCAGGTTGGGATGGCCCAGCAGCGCTTCGAGGACCGCGCCGGGATCCATGCCGCGCTCCGGCAGTCCGTCGTACGCGAAGGCCGTCTCGCCCGGCGCGGGCGCGAGCCTTCGTCGCGTGGGTGGCGCCGCAATGTGTGGCTGCTCAGGGACGTCCGTTGCCAGCGCCCGCGCCGGTATCCGCGCGATCTCCGTGCCGTGATCGACGACGACCACGTCGCCATCGGCGGTGATCTCGCCGATGACCGCGGCGCGCAGGCCCCATTTCGTGACGGCGGCGAGGACCTCTGCCAATCGCTCCGGCGTGACGATGGCCAGCATGCGCTCCTGCGACTCGCTGATCATGACCTCGAACGGCTCCATGTCCTGCTCGCGCAGCGGGACGACGCCAAGATCGACGCGGATGCCCGTGCCGCCACGCGCTGCGACCTCTGACGTGGCGCACGTCAGGCCCGCGGCGCCCAGGTCCTGCATGCCCTCGACGAGGCCCTTCTCAACCAGGTCGAGCGTCGCCTCGATCAGCAGCTTGCCCGCGAATGGGTCGCCGATCTGGACGCTCGGGCGCATCGCTGCCGAGCCCTCGTCGAAGTTGGCGCTGGCCAGCACCGAGGCGCCGCCGATGCCGTCGCGGCCAGTCGCGGATCCGAAGAGCACGGCCAGCGACCCGGGCGTGGGCGCGATGGCGCGCGCGATGCCGTCAGCGGACAGAACGCCGACGCACATGACGTTGACCAACGGGTTGCCGGAATACGTCGGGTCGAAGGTCAGCTCACCGCCCACAGTCGGTACCCCGACGCAATTTCCGTAGCCGCCGACTCCGCGCACAACGCCGTCGACGAGCTGGCGCGTGCGCCGATCGTCGGGCCAGCCGAACTTGAGCGCGTCGAGCAGGGCGATCGGCCGCGCGCCCATGGCCACGATGTCGCGCAGGATGCCGCCGACGCCCGTCGCGGCGCCCTGGTACGGCTCGACTGCGCTGGGGTGGTTGTGCGACTCGATCTTGAACGCCACCGCCAGCCCGTCGCCGATGCCGACCACGCCGGCGTTCTCGCCCGGGCCGGCGAGCACATCGCTGCCGGCGGTGGGCAGCGTGCGCAGGAGCGACTTCGAGCTCTTGTACGAGCAGTGCTCGCTCCACATCACGCTGAACATGGCCAGCTCAAGGTCGTTCGGTGCGCGTCCAAGCATCTCGTTGATCGAGTCGAGCTCAGCGTCAGTCAAGCCGAGTCGGCGATGGAGCGGGACCGTAGAAGCGGGCGCCAACGGCTCAGCCAAGGTCACGCGGCCACCTCTACGCGGGCCATGCTCTCGACCAGCGAGCGCATCAGCCACATGCCGTCATCCGAGCCGAGCAGTCGCCTCGCTCGCCCGTTCGGGATGGGGCATCAGGCCGCACACGCGGCCGGTCGCGTCGATCACCCCTGCGATGTCGCGTGCCGAGCCATTCGGATTGCCCTCCGGACCTGCGTAGCGGAACACGACGCGACCGGCCGCCTCCAACGCATCAAGATCCGCGTCGGGCAGCCAGTAGTTGCCTTCGCCGTGCGCGATCGGCATGCGCAGGGTTGCGCCGTCCGGGACGCGCCAGGTGAAGGGCGTGTCCCGATTCGTGACGGAGAGACGCACCCAGCGATGCTCGAAGCGCAGCGTGGCGTTGCGGCGCAGCACGCCGGGCAGCAGGCCCGCCTCCGTCAGCACCTGGAAGCCGTTGCAGATGCCCAGCACCAGGCCGCCGCGCTCGGCGTGAGCGCGGACCGCGCCCATGATCGGGCTGAAGCGCGCGATCGCTCCCGCGCGCAGGTAGTCGCCGTGGGCAAAGCCGCCGGGCAGGATGACCGCGTCCGCGCCGTGCAGATCGGGCGTTTCGTGCCACAGCAGCTCCGCATCAGCGCCCGCGAGCGTCGCCGCGTGGAGCGCATCGCGATCGCAGTTGGAGCCGGGGAAGACGACCACGCCGACCTTCACCGCGCGACCTCATCGATCGCCCAGCTTTCGATCAGAGGATTGGCCAGGAAGTCGGCCGCCAGCGAGTCGACGGTGTGCGCGCGCCGCATCGACCGAATCGGCCTCGACGGTCAGCTCGACCCGCCGGCCCACGCGCACCTCGTGCACGTTGTCCGCGTGGAGCTGCGGCAACGCGGCCTCGACGGCCTTGCCGGCAGGGTCAAGGATGCCGTCGCGCGGCATGATCGAGACGCTGAAGCGATACGCGCCCATCACGCGATGACGTCCTCCGCGAGATAGCGCTCGAACGAGCCGCCGCTGATGCGCTCGTAGGCCTCGACGTAGCGCTTGCGCGTGCCGGCCACGACCTCCGTGGGCAGCTCCGGCCCGGGATAGGTCTTGCCCCAGTCGAGCGTCTCGAGATAGTCGCGCACGTACTGCTTGTCGAAAGAGTCCTGGGCGCGGCCCGGCTCGTACGTCGACGCGTCCCAGAAGCGCGACGAGTCGGGTGTCAGCACTTCGTCGATGAGGATCATCGCGCCACCCTCGACGATGCCGAACTCGAACTTGGTGTCGGCCAGGATGATGCCCGCGGGCTCGGCACGCGATGCCGCGAACTTGTACAGCTCGAGCGCCTTGGTGCGCGCCTCTTCTGCCCGCTCCGGGCCAACGAGCGCAACCATCTGATCGAACGAGATGTTCTCGTCGTGGCCAACGTCGGCCTTGGTCGATGGCGTGAAGATCGGCTCAGGCAAGCGGTCGCTCTCGCGCATGCCGGCGGGCAGTGGAATGCCGCATACCGCGCCCGTGCGGCCGTAGTCCTTCCAGCCACTGCCGGCGAGATAGCCGCGCACGATCAGCTCGACCGGCAGCACGTCGGCGCGGCGGCAGATCATCGACCTGCCGCGCAGCTCCGCTGCCGCCGCGCCGTACTCCCCGGGCAGCGTCGCGACGTCCGTCGAGATCAAATGGTTGGCCATGATCCCGGCGCGGTCAGTCTCCGCGAACCAGAAGCGCGAGATGCCCGTCAGCACGCGGCCCTTGTCGGGGATCGCGGTGGGCAGCACGACGTCGAACGCACTGATCCGGTCAGAGGCGACGAGCAGCAGCCGCTCATCGTCGAGCGCGAAGAGGTCGCGCACCTTGCCTGAGCGAACGAAACCGGGCACGAGCTCAGCGAGCGGCATGGGCGTGGTCCTCCAGTTGTTGCAGACGGTCGATCAATTCCTTGACGTGGGCGAGCAGTCGGGTCTCGTCGAAGCAGTAGGCGATCTGGTCGGCGCTGAGCACGCCCGTGACATCGGCGTCCGCCTCCACGAGCTCACGCAGCTGGCGGCGCTCATCGGCCGCGCGCAGCGCGTCGCGCTGGACGATGGCATAGGCGTCCTCGCGGGTGAGTCCACCCTCCTCGACGAGCATCGTCAGCAGCCGGCTCGAGCCGAACAGGCCCAGGCCGCGCTCGATGTTCTCGCGCATCCGCTCGGGCCGGACCACGAGTCCGTCGGCGATGCGCCGGAAGCGAACGAGCATGTAGTGCAGCAGCGTCGTCGCGCCGGGCAGCGCCACGCGCTCAACGGACGAGTGCGAGATATCGCGCTCGTGCCACAGCGCCTGGTCCTCAAGGCCGGCCACGGCAAAGCCGCGCAGCAACCTGCGCCATGCCCACGATGCGCTCGGAGGTGATCGGATTGCGCTTGTGGGGCATTGCGCTCGAGCCCTTCTGGCCGGCGCGGAATGGCTCCTGGAGCTCGGCGATCTCCGTGTGCTGGAGATTGCGTATCTCAGTCGCGAAACGCTCGAGCGAGCCGCCGGTCACGGCGATCGCGGCCAGGAACGCGGCGTGGCGGTCGCGCTGGACGATCTGTGTGCTGATGGGATCGACTCCCAGCCCAAGCTCGGCCATCACCTCGCGCTCAACATCCGGCGCGAGCTGGCTATAGGTCCCGACTGCCCCGGACAGCTTGCCAACGCTCAGGTCGTCAGCCGATCTGGCCAGGCGGTCCCGATCACGACGCAGCTCGAACGCCCACGAAGCGAGCTTGAGCCCAAAGGTGATCGGCTCCGCGTGGACCGAGTGGGTGCGGCCCATCATGGGTGTCTCGGCGTGCTCGCGCGCCTTGGCCACGAGCGTGGCGATGAGTTCGTCCGTGGCGCTGATGAGCAGGTCTGCCGCAGCGCGGCACTGCAGCGCGAGGGCCGTGTCGACGACGTCACTCGAGGTCAGGCCGAAGTGGATGAAGCGGCCGTTCGGGCCGACGGTCTCGGCAACCTGACTGACGAAGGCGATCACGTCGTGGTCGGTCGTCTGCTCCAGCTCGGCGATGCGCTCGACGTCGACGCGAGCGCGTGCCTCGACGTCGTCCGTGACCCCGGCGGGGACCATGCCGCGCTTCTCCACGGCACGCAGCGCCGCGATCTCGACGCGCAACATCTGCGTGAAGTGCGCCTCGTCCGTCCACAGCGCGCCCATGTCCGGCAGCGTGTAGCGCGGGATCACAGCTCGGCCCCCACGAGTGGCCGGCCGATGTCGCGGCGGAGCCACTTGCCGGCATAGTCGATCTGCGCGGCAGCGGCGTAAGCGTGGTCCGCGGCATCTGCGACCGTGGCGCCACGGCCAACCACCGTCAGCACACGTCCGCCGGCCGTGACGAGCTCTCCGGCCGCGTCGCGCGCGACGCCTGCGCCAAAGACGAGGGCGCCGCTCGCGCGGGCAGCGTCGATGCCGCTGATCGAGTCGCCCTTTCTGGCAGTGTCCGGATATCCGTCCGCGGCCAGGCACAGCGCCACCGTCGCGTCCGCCGTCACGGGCAGCACGCCGGAGGCAGTCAATCGGCCGTCAGCGCATTCGAGCATCAGCGTGCCGAGCTGCGCATCCAGCCGCGGCAGCACGGACTGCGTCTCCGGATCGCCCAGGCGCACGTTGAACTCGAGCACGCGTGGCCCGTTCGGAGTGAGCATCAGGCCGCAGAACAGCGCGCCACTGAACGGAGTGCCGCGGCGTGCCATCTCAGCCAGCACGGGCGCCACGATCGTCTCGCCCAGGTGCTCGAGGTCCTCATCGTCCAGCTCGGCGACCGGCGAATAGGCGCCCATCCCGCCCGTGTTCGGACCCGTGCCACCCTCCCCTGCACGCTTGTGGTCGCGTGCCGCGGGCAGCAGCGCGTAGCGCGTGCCGTCGCACAGCGCGAAGACGCTCGCCTCAACTCCATCGAGCCACTCCTCGATGACGATGCGCCGGCCCGCGTCACCAAAGAGGCCGTCGACGAGTGCCTCGCGAATGGCGCTTTCCGCCGTGGCGTAATCGGCGCACATCGTGACGCCCTTGCCCCCGGCCAGGCCGTCGGCCTTGACGACCATCGCGCCAGGCAGTGACGCCGCAAATGACAGTGCCGACGCGGCGTCGTCGAACGCGCGGCCCTTCGCCATGGCCACGCCCGCCGCGTCGCACACCTCGCGCGCGAAGGCCTTGCTGCCTTCGAGGCGCGCGGCCGCGGCCGTCGGGCCGAAGCACGCAATTCCGGCCGCGGCGAGCAGGTCGGCGAGTCCGGCCACGAGCGGATCCTCCGGCCCGACCACGACCAGATCGACCGCCTCTGTCCGCGCCAAAGCCACGATCGCGTCCAGATCGTCGCCCGACACATCAGCACGAACGTCGGCAACGTCAGTCATCAGCGGATTGCCCGGAGCGGCGATGATTCGCTCGACACCCGGTTCAGCAGCGAGCTTCCAGCACAGCGCGTGCTGGCGCGCGCCTGCGCCGACGACAAGGATGCGCCGCGCTACGCGATCGCTCATGAAGCCACCGCGATCGTCTGGGTCCGTTCGGGGCCGACGCTGATGTGCGAGATGGGCACTCCTGCTCGTTCCTCGACCGCGGCCACGTAGCGCCGCGCCGGTGTCGGCAGCTGTGCCACGGTCCGACACTCTCGGAGATCCTGCTTCCAGCCCTCGTAGGTGTCGTACACCGGCGCGGCGCGCTCGAGCACCGCCGCGGACATCGGCCACTCCTCGATGAGCTCGCTGCCGACGCGATAGCCGACGCACACCTTGACCTGCTCCAGCCCGGACAGGATGTCGAGCTTGTTCAGGACGATGCTGCTGACGCTGTTGATCTGGACCGCGTGGCGCAGCGGCACGAAGTCGAGCCAGCCGCAGCGACGCCGCCGGCCGGTGGTCGTTCCAAACTCGCGGCCGCTCTCGACCATGTGCGCGCCGACCTCGTCGAACAGCTCCGTCGGCAACGGTCCGGCGCCAACGCGGGTGGAATACGCCTTGAGCACGCCGATGACCTGGTCGATCTGGCGCGGCCCAACGCCGCCGCCGGTACATGCGCCACCGGCCACCGGATTCGAGGACGTGACGTACGGGTACGTGCCGTGATCCAGGTCGAGCAGAGTGCCCTGCGCGCCTTCGAGCAGGACGAGCTCGTCGCGGGCCAGCGCAGCCTGCACGATCTGCGTCGTATCGGTGATCCGTGGCGCCAGAAGCTGGCCCCATGACAGCGCGTCGCTGAAGAGCGACTCGAACTCGAACGCCGGCAGGCCGTAGGCGCGCTCCAGCAGGGCGTTCTTCTCTGTCAGCGCCGCGGTCAGGCGCACGCGCAAGAGGTCGGGATCGAGCAGGTCGCCCATGCGGATGCCCGTGCGCAGAGCTCGGTCGCCGTAAGCGGGTCCGATGCCGCGCTTGGTCGTGCCGATCATGCCCTCGCCCGCGGCTATCTCGCGCGCCCCGTCGAGCGCCACGTGGTAAGGCATGATCACGTGCGCTGCAGCGCTCACGCGCAGCTTTTCCATGGCCACACCGCGCGACTCGAGCATGGCGATCTCGTCGAGCAGCGTGCGTGGGTTGACGACCACGCCGGGGCCGATGATCGGCTGGATGTGCGGCTGCAACGCACCGGACGGCACGAGGTGGAGCTTGAAGGTCTCGTCGCCGATGACGACGGTGTGGCCGGCGTTGTCGCCGCCCTGGTAGCGCACGACGAGTGAGACATCGGCAGCGAGCAGGTCGGTGACCTTGCCCTTGCCCTCGTCGCCCCATTGGAGCCCGCAGATCACGCTCGCGGGCATCAGCGGACCGCCCGTGGGTGATTCTGCTTGCGCTGGATAGAGTCCGGCCCTGAGTGCTGCTCCCGGCGTCCGGGAGCGCTCGCTGGCTGCGTGTCGGCCTCACAGGACCGCCCGCGCCTCCTCGGGCAACAGCTCCTCCAAGCCTCCGCGCGCCTCGAGTTACGGCTCTGTTGGGCGCCTCGGAAGGCGGCAGTGTAGCAGCGCGGAGCCCCCTCGATCTGGCCCCTCCGCGCAACCACTCGGGCTACTCACGCGTCCGTCGTTGAGCGCGCTAAAGTCGCGCGAGTTTCAGGCGCAAGGGGTCAACACATTGAGCGCGCGTGCGCGATTCTGCAAGGTTCACATCGCTTAGGGCGTGCTATCGCCCTGTACGTGGCCGTGGCTGTTGTCGCGTTGCGGGTCCCTGGTTCTGGGCGCGGTAATCGCACCTGACCCGGTCGACGCCGCAATCTCGTGCAACCGCACCAACACGTTCTTCGCGAAAGGACCATTCCCCGGACCGGTGTACGGGCGGTTCGACGGACTACGCGCTCTCAAACGGAAGCACCTTTTCTGTCACGCTGATCGGATATCGGGCCGGAGACGTGGTCTCCTTCAAGGGTGCGAGCGCACTCGTCGGCCACTTCAGGATCTTCGACGGCGCAGGGACCGTGAAGGACTTCGCATACAGACCCTGGCGTCAAACAAGACCTAACCGCCCATGGTTTTGTCGGCTCGGCAGGGGTCATCGTGGTGCAGCGCGTGGAGTTTTGCTTCCTCGAACCGCGGCCGACTCCGACTCCGACGCCGACGCCATCCCCGAAGCCGACACCGACTCCTTCTCCAAAACCGACCCCGACGCCCACGCCTACGCCGACGCCGACTCCGACTCCTACGCCGACGCCCAGCCCCACGCCAACGCCAACACCAGTTGTGACGCAACACGCGGGGCCGACTCCAAACCCCACTGCAGCGCCAACCTCCACGTTGCCGGCGACCCTCGCTCCGAGTCCATCCGCCACGGTGACTGAGTCGCCGACACCATCGGCCACGCCGGCGGCCACGGTCGCACCCGTCACGGCCCCGCCAACGACGGAGCCCCCAACCTCGACGCCGACGTCAGAGCCCACGCCGAGCCCATCGCCCTCGCCGACACCCGCGATCATCACCGTCGTGGTCGGCGGTGGCCTGCCGCCCGATTCGCTACCCGCCACCGTGCCGACGATCGATGACGTCGGCTTTGATGCCTTCTCACTCGGCGAGGACGCGCTGCTCGCCCTGCTCTTCCTGCTGCTCGCTGCCTTTCCTGGTCAGCTGTTCAACAAGACGTACGAAGAGAACTCGGAGGAGATCGGCGGCTGGTTCACGCGCGGCAGCGTGGCCCTGGCCGGCATTGGTGCGGCGTTCTCGCGCTTCTGGAACAGGCGCGTCGGGATCTTCACCTTCGTCCTCCTGAGCTCGCTGCTGTATGGCTTCCTCAGCCCGTCATTCGGCCTTGACGCTGCGTCGGTCGCAACGGTGATCGGGATCCTGATCGGGATCGTCGTGGTCATGCTCGTGTTCGAGCTACCGCTCGCGCAGGCGCAGCGAAAGCTGGTCGATGACCCGGGCAGGGTGCGCGTCATCCCCATGACGATCGTCGTCGCAGTCGTATGCGTCGTCGCATCGCGCGCGACCGACTTCCAGCCTGGCTACCTGTTCGGGCTGGTTGCGGGTTACGCCTTTGCCCGTGAGCTGAAGCCGACCGACGAGGCGCGCGCCCACGTCTGGACCGCCATCTGGATGCTGGTCGTCTCGCTCGCGGCCTGGCTGGCCTTGCCATTTATCGACAAGAATTTCAGTGCGCAGCCATTCCTCGACGTGCTGCTGTCGACGGCCCTGGCCACCATCTTCGTGGCCGGCCTGGAAGGCCTCCTGTTCGAGCTCGTGCCACTGCGCTTCCTGCGCGGCGAGGTCGTGTATGGCTGGCGCAAGAGCGTCTGGGCGGTTCTGTTCCTCGTCGCAGCCTTCCTGTTCGTGTTGATCATGCTCGAGCCGTCAGTTGGCTACCTGGGTTCCACGCGTCAATCGCCACTCATTCCGGCCGTGATCCTGTTCTGCTCGTTCGGCCTCTTCTCGCTGGCGTTCTGGGCGTATTTCCGCTTCCGACCGCACTCCGAGGAGCCCGCCGAGGCCGCCTAGAGGCCCGCTCGAGGCCGTGTGGCGACCTCATAGAAGATCGTCCGGGTTGCGTTACAGGCGCGTTACGGGGTAGTCTTCCCCGCGCACAAGTCGTTCGGGACCGGTACCCCAGTACCCACTCGGACTACATCCTGAAACCTCGCTGAGTGCCCCAGCACAGAGCGAGGTTTGGTTTTGTCAAGCGCCGTGCCCCAGCACGGAAACCGCGCCCCAGCGCGGCAATATCGGAGGGACAGCCGTGGCATTTGCGCGAGCCGTTGCGCGCATCACGTTGCCGATCGCTCTCGTCGCAGGCGTTCTGTTGTCGAACGTCGCCCCTGCGGCGGCCGATTCGCAGCCAGCAAATCAATTCAGTGAAGTCTTCGATCTGGCCAAGACCAAGATCGGAGATCCGTGGGTCCACTTCGCCAAGGGTCCGGACAAGTTCGATTGCGTGGGCTATGTGTGGTTCATCTTTCACCAGAACGACCTCCAGAGCCATATCGGTGGCTACCGCGGCGTCAAGGCCTACTACGACTGGTTCAAGCAGCGTGGCCTCGTGTCGAAGGACAACCCCCAGGTCGGTGACCTGATCATCTGGGGCAACTTCCAGCACGTGGGCATGTATGTCGGCGACGGCATGGCCATCAGCGCCCTGATCAATCCGTGGGGCGTCAAGATCCACCCGGTCAAGGGCTGGCTGAACGAGCCTTTCCGCTACTACCTGCACACCAAGCTGAGCACGTAGCGCCGGTGCTCTTCAAGTCGCGCCGGCTGGCGCTCGTGGCCGGCCTGTTGATGGTCGCCGCGATCGGCCTGCCGGCGCCAGTGGCCGCCGACGCGGCGCCACCGACGGAAGCCGACCAGATCGTGTCGGTCGCGGCTGCGCAGCTGGGCGACAAGTACTCGTTCGCGTCGACTGGGCCAAAGACGTTCGATTGCTCAGGCTTCGTCTTCTTCGTCTTCAAGCAGGCCGGCCTCCTGGATCGGATCGGCGGCAAGCGGCGCACCGTTGCGGGCTACCACAACTGGTTCAACAAGAACGGCACGGTCTCCAGGTCGATCGACGACGCTCTGCCCGGCGACGTGCTCGTATGGGGCCACGATCACCACACCGGCATCTATGTCGGCGATGGCTACGCGATCAGCGCCTTGATCAATCCGTGGGGCGTGACGCGCCACAAGATCAATTGGATCAACCTGAAGCTGACCGCGGTCCTGCACGTCCAGCTGACGCGCTAGCCGGCCCCTGCCGACGGGCGGGCGTTAGAGACGCTCGCTGCGGTCTTCATCCAAGCGAAACGTGGGGTGGTCGCCGGCGTCCGACAAGCGGTTGAAGTCGCGTTGCAGCGGACCCATCCAGAGGCGGTACTTGCGCTGGACGCGCGCGCGCTCGTCGCCGTCGACCTCGACCACCTGGACAGCAGTCGTCCGCGCCGCGTCTTGTGAATTTCGCTTTGCCCGCTGAACGCACGTTGCGCACCCAGTCGCCGGCACCGCTGAAGCTGCATACGTACCACGCGCCGCCCTGACCGATCAGGAAGAGCGTCACGCTCTGCGGAGTTCCGGAGTTGCGGCAGGGAACCTCGATCGGTTCCGTACCAGCCCGCGGTCTTGGACAACCGACCGGAAACGCGCCGGAAGGCCACCGTCGTCCGCGCGGGCTCTACGCGCTTCGCCACTGCCGCAGCGTCCGTCTCCACCCTGGAACTCCTCAGCCCCCAGAGCCCCCAATTCGGCCACGATAACCAGCGTTGTCAACTGGTGGTGACGTCGCTCCGACACGGTCGCATCGCGCGGATCAAACCAAGGTCAGTTGTATGACCAGCAGTATTTCTCGCTCGTCTGCGTCGTCGAATCCATGATCTGCTTGTAATAGTTCACGCGTGCCGTCGCGGTCCCCTGGAGGCTCCCGTTCGTGTCGATACCAGAACATCTTGACGATGGCGCGGTATTGGTAGCCCGCGTCGTACATCATCTTGGGAAGCCTGACTCCAACGTGTTCGTCAGAGAACGGGGCGTTGGTTGCGTCACTGGTCGTGGCCGTGAACTTGGCGCTGGTGTACCGGTCGTACCACGAGCTGCAGTGCCCCCAGCTGCAAAAGCGGCGCTGGATGGTGAAGGACCAGCCCACCTTCTGTGCTGAATTCCCGCTCACCGCGCGCACGTTCGGCGCATGGACGACGATCTGCCGGAGGCGCCAGGCGTCATAGCTGCCCTCGTAGCGGTAGATCGCATCCGAGCCAGGACTGGCTGTCGTGTCGTTCAGGGAGTAGGAACCCACGGTGCCGGATTGGCTGAAGCGCGTCGCAGACGTGCTCATCGGCGGCCAGGCCGTGAAGCCGACGGCGTCCACCAACGAAGGATTGGCGACCGAGTGGACTGTTACCAGCCGGCGGATCGGCGAGCTGGGCACAAACCCGCCAATCCGCACCCACACGCGGATGCGGAAAATGCTGCCGGGAGCGAGGACTGGCGTGGTGTATGTGCCAGCCACCACGGCATCGGTGATCTCCTCGTCGGATCCCCAGCTGTGGTAGTACCCGATGGAGAAGTACGGCACGTACGACCCGCTCTCCGCTACCGTGAAGGAGTCGGGAGCTGAACCGTCGTTTTGGATCGTGAGCACCATCCGAAACGCTCCACGGAAGGCCGGGGCCGTCCCAGATACTGACTGTCCGGCGCCATTGGTGTTGTAGATGTCATTGCCTCGCAGCACGCCGCTGACTACGCCTGATGCGCGCATCAGGCTGCGCGCCGGCCGGCGCGTTACTGGCGAGACCATTGGACGAGCGCGAGCTCGCCCTTGCGCCCAGGACGTCTCCTGCGCCAAGTACGCTGACCAGCAGGCACAGCGAGACGGCGCCCACCATTCGGGCCTTGATCGATCTAGACATCGGACACCTCGACGCGGTATTAGCGCGGTCGGGGAGCGAATCACAAGTGCCGAACGGACCGTCGAGGTCTACGGTGGCGATGGACGCCGCCGGTCATTGCGGCGAGGATTCGTAGCACATACGGCTGATCAAACGCACTGACCCAGACCGCGCCATCCGCCACGAGGACGTCACCGATAACGCCGATATCGAGGCGCCCGACGATATCTCCCGACTCGGAGTCGATCCGGAACAACCCGTCTCCAGTGGTGACCCAAACGGATCCGAGGCCGACGCCCAAGGCGCTGATGAACGAGGTGTTCAAGTCGACCGCGGTGATGGCCTTGCCCGACACCGGATCGATGCGGACCGCCTGCGGCAGCCCGTTCGGCCCTGAGTCAGTGCCGATCCAGACCTCTTTACCGTCACTCGCAATCGTACCGCTCCGCGGCACCGACAGTCCAACGCGGTTCGTCGCGGGATCGATCCGCAGCACCGCATACATGCTGGCGACGTCTACGAAAACGCCATTGGGTCCAGCCGCCATGGTCTCTGGGTTGTTCTGCCCGGTCGGTCCTGTCGGGATCTTTATGACGACAGTGTCGGTCGAGGGATCGACACGAGTGATCGCCCCATCGCCATGGTCGGCCACCCACACCGAGCCCTCTGACACGGCGACCCCTTCTGGTGCCGTTCCCGATCCGAGCGGGATTTTCGCAAGGACCTTGTCGGCGACCGGGTCGATCTTCAGGAGGACGTCGCGACCGAAGTCCGTCTGCCAGACGGCACCTGCGCCGGTCGTCGCATAGCCGTACTCGATCGCGTCCATCGGGACCTCTCCCGCGATGGTGAGGGTCTTCAGATCCACACGTACCAAGCTCGTGGGCTCGTGGACCCACAGCGACTTACCGTCGGAGGCGAACCAGCGCGGAGCCGACTGGTGCGCCGACGTGGATTCGGGCGTCGATCTTCGCACCGGCGGGGATCGTTGCCGTTGCCGATGCCGTTGCCTTCGACGTCGCCGTCGCGAATGGCGAGCCAGACGACCGAGGACGCTCAGTCACTGATGCCGACGGAAGTTCCACGACGCCGGTTTTCGGGGAAGCCGTCGGGCCTCCGCCACTGGCGATCGCAGGCGCTGTCGACCCGGCGGACGGCGTCGAAGAGGTTGGTGAGCTCGTGTTCGGAACCGCGCCGCCGCACGCGCCAACCAGAACTACCAAGGCAGCCGCAAGACCGATCTGACGATTCATCGCGTGGTTCCTTCCGCTAAGACACGCTCAAGGAGTAAAGGGCTGACCCCAGTCCGGCCCCACGTAGTTGTTGCCCGCGTGGTTGGAGAGGAGGGTGGTGATGCCGCTGCCATCCGCGTTCATGACACGCAAGGATCCGGTGGAAGGGTCGAAGTAGACGATGCGTGAACCGTCGGGGGACCAGTCGGAATCCTCGTAGCGGTCGCCTGTGCCAGTAGATGATGGGAGCCAGGCCCGTGCCGTCGGCGTTGATGGTCCACAAGCCGGGATCCGCCATCGCCGTCTCGCTGCCCGCCGTCTGGCTGCCCGAGAACAGCAGGCGCGAGCCGTCAGGCGACCATTGGGCGAACATGGACCCCGCTAGAGCGTCGGTCAGCTGATGGAGGTCAGTGCCGTCGGCGTTTACTATCCACAGCTCGTTCCCGGACGTAGTCCCGACTGGGTGGTCCGTTAACCGCCAGAACACGAGGCGCGAGCCATCGGGCGAGAAGCGCGGCTGCAAGTCCTCTCCCTCGCCTTTTGGGCGGCTCGTCAGTTGACGCGGGTGCGTGCCGTCGGCATCGGCGATGAAGATGCCGCGCGCGCCGGGTGCCGATCCGAGACCCGCGTAGGCGATCTGGGAACCATCGGGCGAGAACGCCGGCATGAAACCGCCGGACAGCGTCAGCAGTGCGGTCGGCGATCCACCATCGGCGGTGCCCTCCGAGATCAGGGTGGAGGTGCTGTGGAGGGGGGTGCTGTCGTAGATGATGCTGTCGCCCATGGGGCCCCAATAAGCGTTGCCATAGGGCAGGCAGTCGGCGGGCAGCTGTCGCTCGCCGCTCCCATCGGGGTTGATCGTGTAGAACATGGTGCAGTACGTGCCCGTAGCCCCGCTATTGACCGAAACGCTGACGCCGAAGAGGATGAGGTCATCCGCCGCGCTCGACGCGGACGCGATCGGAGAAGCCGTCGCCGCGGCGTGCGATGGCGCTACGGACGGAGCAGTTGAGGAATCCGGGGATGGGCTCGGGCTGACAGGCGCGACGATCAAGTTGCGGAACGCGCCTGATCCCGCGGCGAACAGGAGCGCGGTCAGTACGAGCATCGCCGCGAGAAGAACGTACCAGGCCGTCCTCCCGGCAGCCTTCGCGGCCGGCCGCGCCGCCGATCCAGCAGCAGCCTTCAGCGCGATGGCGGACGGTTCGAAGGGCCGGAGCGCGCGATCACTGGCCGACACCATGCGCCGCCGGAGCAACACCTCGAAGCTGTCGAGCGGCTGGCCCGATTCACTCATGACTCAAATCCTTCCGAAGTCGGGCGACCGACCGCGTCAGGCGCGAGCGAACCCCGGGCGCTGACATTCCGATCGCCTTACCGATCTCATCCGAGGTCAGCCCAAGGCCGTAGCGCATGGCCAGGATCGCCCGGTCGTCGGGCGCTATACGAGCAAGCGCATCGAGCAGGTCGATGCTGTCGTCACGAGCTGTACTGCCGGTGGCCGCAAGCCCGGTCACCGAGTCGAGCTCTATTTCGCGCATCGAATGACGACGGCGACGGCGAAGCAGCTGGCGTGCCTCGTTGGCTGCCACAGAGACCAGCCAGGGCCTGAGGCGGTCGGGGTCGCGCAGATCCTTCAGCTTCAGCCACGCGGTCGACCAGGCCGACTGGACGGCCTCGTGGGCGAGCTCTACATCGCCGGAGATGAGGTACGCGACACGAACCATGTCGTCGTGGTGCTGGGCGACGATACGCGTGAACGCGACCGTGTCACCATCGGCCGCGGCCGTGACCACCGCCGGTGACAGGAGAAGCTCGTTCAACGCGCTCATACACAACAGATGCTCGGCGAGCCTCGACTGATGCACAAGCGTTGCAAAGAGAGAAAGTCTGAGAAATTGGCGATCGGCGAGCGGGAATGCGCTGGGGCGCCTGGGTTGGGTCGGCGGCTAAGTCGGTAGCTCGCGCTCCACTCGCGCGACGTCTATCCGACGCGAGTTAGCCCTTGGCGGCGCTGATCGTGTAGATCACATCTGCGCCGTAGAGCCCGGTTCGGGGCGTTATCGAGTCCCAGGGCCACGAGTCGTTAAAGGTGCACTCGAGCCAGTAGCCCCAGCTGGCGTTGTCGATCGTCGCGTTCGTGATCGAGTTATCGGTGAGTCGAACGACACCGCCCGCAGCGCCAAATTGGACGGTGGCTAGGTCCTGTACCGTCGTTGCACTGGCCACCGTCAGGCCGGCGCGGCGCAGCGCACAGCTGCTCACGCCGGCTGACTGAGTGGCGGTGACCTGTTCCATAAGTGCCGTGAACTGGACCTGCTTGACGACCGCACCTGTCGGCAGCCCGGGATCGCAGCGGAAGACGCCGCTGCCGCTGGGGCCGTCCCCGGTGCGCCAGGCGCGCATAGTCCCGGTGTTGTCGTACTCCGTGCGGCTGTCGGTTGGGTAGAAGTCGAGCCCGGCGCAGCTCGCCGAGCGGGTGTAGGTCGTCGTCGTCGCCTCGCTCACTGCCGGGACGATGAGCGCGATTCCGACCAGCGCGGTCAGGAGCAGCAGGGACAAGCCGGCAAACAGATGACGCTTGCCGATCACGATCGTCACGGACACGCGGGGCCTCCTCAAGCGCCTCGCCTAGGTGGGTGGCGTTGGCTGGCGGTCGGGACGCTCAGCCGATGGTAGCGAGCGCGCGGACGAGACAGACGCGACTCCGATGTTCCGTTCGAACGCTCATGGAGAAGGCGCAGTCTCCATTCCGGCAAGGGTGGCGACGTAGCGAGCGGGATGAGGAGGAGTCCGCCCGCCGCGTCGTGTTTCGGCGTCTTGGATTCAGGCGGCGACGAGCTCTTCCTCGCTGGCGATGTCCGAGTCTTCCTCGTCTTCGTCGTCGTCGGGCTCGAAGGCTGCCGCGGTCGTCGTGAACGAGCCGTCCTCCGGCGTCAGGCCCAGCGCCGCCGCCTGGGCTGCGAGCGCCTGTGCCGCGGACTCCGCCGCGTAGTCCTTCTTCTTCTTGCTCGACAGCATCTCGACCGAGTTGGCCACGACCTCAGTCTTCCAGTGGCGCTTGCGCCACTGTCAAGTCATCCCACTCACCGAATTGGGATGCCAGGGCTTCCTGGTGGCTCGCTTCGCGCTGCGCAGCCTTCGGCGTCTAGCGCTCGATCACCCTGGCGATTGGTGTCGCGATGATCTGCGGCGAGAAGACGGTGAAGATCCCAATGCCTTGAAGTAATTCGCGTTCGCACCGTACACGGACCTGACCTGGAACAGCGAGGTTCGCCACGGTGAGCAGGTCATGCTGCGTGTTGCGTTGGTCTACGTAATCCACAGGGGCTTGGTGCATGTACTCCGAGAAGGCGTCGACCCCGCGATTGGCGACGGTCAAAGTGCAGGTCAAATTAGCAGCCCCGTTCAGAGCGGTACGAGATGAGGTTGTCATCGTGGACTCAATCCGATAAGAGCCGGCGGGAAGCGACAGTTCCACAACGGTCGCAAGTCGCTGGGAGAAATCCATGGTGATCGCCAGCGGGCCGCGGGCGTGGTAGATCGGGTCAGCGCTACTGCTCTTGCTGGCCGGAGCCAAATCCAGCGGGTGTGACTTCGGGTCAGCACATTCATCCTTTGGGTTTCCAAATCCAGTCGGGTCAGCGGTGACCGTCACCTCGCCGGTGGCGCTCACACAAAGGTGCGCCACCTGAGGGTCGCCGCCGTGCCCGAAAACCGACGTAGCTCCCATCACGGCAGCGACCAATACCCCGCCGAGCACGAACATGAACAGCGACCGGACTCTCGCTCGCATGAACAACTACCTCCTCGCCGCGCTCATTGCTCGCGGCATTCGCCGATTGGCTAATCACCCGACTGCGGAGGGCAATCTCGCGCAAGGACCAGGATCATTGAGCGGTCCGCGAGTTCAGTGTAGGGAGCCGACTAGCACCCTCGCGAGGCTCGCGAGGCAACTTCGGCGCCCTCCGGTGCCGCTTGCGCCACTGTCAAGTTATCCCATGGTTCAGCCAAGGGAACCACGCCAGCAGTTGGTGCTCGCTCGTGGCCGAGGTTAGCCGACTTTGAACCTTTCGGACCACTTCCCGGCTCTCTAGTGTGATCTGTCCAGATGGGGCGGACCCAAACACGGAGGGTCGGGTGCACGGAGCGCTCGTCGACCGGGCACGCAAGGGTGATCGAGAGGCCTTCGATGCCCTTGCCCGGACGGTAGGCGATCAATGCATGGCTATCGCGTTTCGGATCCTGCGCGACGCCGATCTGGCTGATGACGCGGTGCAGGCCGCACTCATCTCGGCCTGGCGGCAACTCCGAACGCTGCGCGACTCCGACGCCTTCGAGCCATGGCTACACCGGATCCTGACCCACGAGTGCTACGCCGAGGCCAGGCGCCGCACCCGTCTCCGGGCCCAGATCAGGGTGTTGTCCACGTCCGCGCAGGCCGAATCAGTCGGCATCCTGCGCGTGGATGACCGCGACCAGCTCGACCGAGCCTTCCGGAGACTGACGCTCGAGCAACGCGCGGTACTCGTCTTCCATCACTACGTCGGTCTGTCTTTGCCCGACGTTGCGATACGACTCGGAATTCCCCTCGGGACAGCGAAGTCCCGCTTGCATCACGCGACGAATGCATTGCGCGCCAGCCTGGAGGCTGACGCGCGCACTTCCCCTACATCCCAGGAGCGGCTGGCATGAGCTCGAAACGCGATCCCGATCTGTTGATTAAGGCCTTCCTCAACGAAGGCATTGCCGAGCTGCCTGAACGCTCCTTCGACGCGGTTCGCACCGCGATTGACCAGACACGTCAACGGGCCGTACTCGGCCTGTGGAAGGAGTCCCAAATCATGAACGCGACAAGGATCGCGCTCCTCGCCGCTGCCATCGTCGTGGTGGCGGTGGTTGCGATCAAATTCCTGCCGAGTTTCTCGACGGGGCCGGCATCGACGCCGACGCCCACGCCGACCCAAACCGGGTCGCTGTCACCGACGTCGACGCCTCCTACGCCGCCGGCGACCGTTGCGCCGTCACCGACCGTCGCTACGTCACCGCACCGTCGCTACGTCACCAACGCCACTGTCGACGCCACTACAGCTGACCGTGACCAGCAGTGGCGTGCTCCCGATACAGCCCGGAAACTATGCGGTCGCGAGCCCGTTCCTGGTGCCCTTCACCTTCACGGTGCCCAGTGGCTGGTCAGGAAACATCGGTGGCCCAAACCTGGTGGAGCTGAACGAGAGCCAGTCCGATGGCCGCTCGTACATCAGCATGGAGATCTTCAACAACGTCTACGCGGATCCATGTCACAGCGAGCAGGGAATGCTCAATCCTCCCCTGGGATCATCGGTCGACGATCTCGTCGCGGCGCTGAGCAAAATGCCCAGCGTGACCGCCAGCGCAATATCTGACGGCACAATCGGTGGCGTGGCATCTAAGCAATTGACCCTGACTGCGTCGAACGTCGTCGTCGACGGCATGGGCTGCACGCTGACCAGTGACGGGCAGCTCCCGATCTGGGCGCTTCCGCTGGGCGCAATCAACGGCCTGTACCCGGGCGACTCCCAGCAGCTATCGATCCTCGAAGTCGACGGCCAGCGCCTTGTTGTGGTCAGCGACTATGTATCGAACGATGCTCCGATCTCCGGGGTACTTGACTCGATCAGGTTCACACCCAAGCCCTGAAGTTCCCGTCACCCCGAAACAGGCCAGCTCGAGATCGACCTGGCCTCCAAGCTCCCGCATGCTGCGCGCCATTTCGCGCACGACGCGCGCCTCTGTAACTCCGACCGCCGTGAACTCGCGCGAGCGATGCTCTCCTGAGCTCGTCCCAAGCCCGTTCTAGCTCGGTGTCGCGCCGGTTAATCTCCCGCCAGCCGCGGACTACTGGGACCGCGCGGTGTACGTCAAATCGGCTCCACCCCCTGCGCTCGTGAGGCTCAGGGTGTTGCCCGATAGCGCGTAGTGGTCGACGAGGGCGAATGACGTCAAATAGGCCTGCTCGAGCGTCATCGTCGTGGGATCGCATGCCTTCTGCGTAGCGGCGACGTTCCCGAACTTGATGCCCGTATCGAGCGTCTTGTAGGCCGCGGTAAAGGTATTGCAGCCCGCGGACCCACTGGCCGTCAGTGCGTCAAAGTCCAGGTTAACCGTCACGCCCGACGGAACGGGATACGCCTGGGATGCGACCAGCGTCCAATGCGTGTTCGCGAGCGGCGACAGTGGCGAGGTGGGTGATGCGGCCGGGGAGCCGCCGCACGCGGTGACTACCGCCAACATCGTGGCCACGATCAGTCCGGACAGCGCACGGTAACCGGGCGTGGCCATCGTCATCACCTCTGCAACGAGCGCGCTCTGCGCCATCCGGCCAAACGTACGAACGTCAAGCGCGGCACGCGTCACTCGTTTGGTATGAGCTGCCGGTGGGCGTCACGCGACGTCCCAGCACGCGCCCTTCGCCAATTCTCCCGCAAACAGCGTGTCATCTCGCGGACGTCGCCCGCCTCGGTCATGCCGATCGCGGTCCATTGGCGCGTCCTGCGGCCTACCTTGGGCCGCTCAGTAGGGTCAAAGCTGTAGATCGACCACGGGACAGCGGCACTTGCCGTCCAGGCGTTCGGCCGACGATTGCCAACGCCTGTCGGTCAATCAACCTTTCTGAATTGGTGCGGCGAGCGGCCTAAGGAGGGGGTGGCCGCTCGCCGCGTCGTTCTCGGCGGGTGTGCGCTGGGGCGCCTGGTTTAGCGGCGGGTTGGTCGGTCAGGCCGCGACGAGCTCTTCCTCGCTGGCGATCTCCGAGTCTTCCTCGTCCTCGTCGTCGTCGGGCTCGAAGGCTGCCGCGGTCGTCGTGAACGAGCCGTCCTCCGGCGTCAGGCCCAGCGCTGCCGCCTGGGCTGCCAGCGCCTGTGCCGCCGACTCCGCCGCGTAGTCCTTCTTCTTCTTGCTCGACAGCATCTCGACCGAGTTGGCCACGATCTCAGTCTTCCAGTGGCGCTTCTTGTCCTCGTCTTCCCACTGGCGCGTCTGGAGCCGGCCGCTGATCGAGACCAGCTGACCCTTGCTCAGGTACTGGCCGCAGATCTCAGCCAGGCGATCCCACGTCACGACCGTGTGGTACTCGGAATGCTCCGAGCCGCCGCGATAGTCGTTCGTGGCGATGCCAAATTGGGTGACGGTCTTGCCGCTGGCAAGGTTGCGCACCTCCGGGTCGCGCGTCAGGCGCCCCGTGAGCAGGACCTGATTCATACCGTTACACCTCCTGGCCGGCCCGTTTCGGCGGGCTCGGTCTGCGTCATCGGCGGACGGCGGGAACTGAACAGGGCGAAACCTAGCGAGCGCCGCTTTGCGCCTCCTCAACACTCACTTATCTGCGGCTAAACACGCGCTGAGGTCACTCCCATATTGCCGATTTGACCCTCCGCCGACACTCAACGCGTGAGGTAAATGGCTGCGAATGAAGGTTTCGCCTCGCTCGTTTGTCAAGTCATCAATGAGGCCAACGTCCGAGGTCTTCTCAATCGCTGACGGGCCACGCCCGAGCGTCGCCGAAACGGCGCAGGCGTCCGCGTTCGAGCGCCTCTCCGATCGCCATCTCGACGCCGCGTATCGGCTGGCCTACGCCATTCTGCGCAACCGCACAGATGCCCAGGACGCGACGCATGACGCCTTCGTCCAGGCCTGGCGAAAGTGGTCGACGTTGCGCGATCCGGAGCGCTTCGACCAATGGTTCGATCGGATCCTCGTCAACATCTGCCGCAACCGCGTGAAGCGCGTGACGCGTTGGCAGGCCAAGGACATCTCGTCTGAGATCACCCTGGCCACGCCGGACCAATACGGCCAAGCAGACGATCGCGATCTGCTGGACAACGCCATCGCCACGCTTTCAGCGGATCACCAGGTCGTCGTCGCGCTGCGCTTCTACCGCGACCTCTCGATCGACGAAATCGCCACGAGGCTGGACATCCCGCCCGGGACCGTTCAGTCGAGGCTCCACTACGCGTTGAAGCGGCTTCAGGCAGTGATCGACGCTGCCGAAGTCGAAGGGGTGATCCGATGACCGACGAAATCCTCGAGCAGCGCCTGCGAGCCCGTTATCGGGCCGCCGTCGGCGCCGACTTGGTTGCTCCAGCCTCGCTGCGTGCGTCGATTGCCGGCATCGCGACTGCGCCGAGGTCACGGCCGTGGCTGGCCGGTGCAGGCCGTGCGTTCACGCTGTTGGCCGCGGCAGCTCTTGCTGGATTGCTGATCGTGGGCGGTGCTCTTTTTGTAGGCGCCAGGTTCAGCCTGAACGCAGCTCCGTCGCCATCTCCGTCGGCGACCGCGGAGTCCAGCCCGCTCCCCTCCACCGATGCCATCGCACTCCCGTCGACGGAGGCCTCGCCATCCGCCTCGGCTGCCGAGGCGACGCCGGCACCGACACCGCAACCCACCCCCGTGCCACTCATCGCCGTCTACCACGGCCTGGGCGACACCGCGCAGATCCTGACGCTCGACCCGAACACGGGCGCGCAGGTCCTTCTTGGGACCGTCCCGGTTGACAGCGTCCAGTTGCGCAGCGGTGTCTACGGCAGCGTCGAATGGTCGGCCGATCGCGGCTTGGTGACGGCTTCGCGAGTCACCGATGGCGCCCAGGTCACGACACAGATAGATACAGCCACGCATGCCTCGACAACCGTCACCGTGGGGATGGAGAGCTACGTGTCGCCGCAGGGCGACCAACTCGCCGGCTTCGGCGGCGATTGGGACGGCGGCGCCTACGGACTCGTCGTCACGGACCTGGCGGGCAATGTGCTCCAACGCCCGACCCTGCCCGCCGACGGATCCTTCATGACCGCAGTCACCTGGGCGCCCGACGGGTCCGCCCTGATCCTGAACGGCTACCGCACGAGCGAACTAGCGACCCCATCACCAGCGGCTGGCGGCGGCGTCCTGGCCTTCACCGGCGGAGGCACCATCCGGCTCTTCATCGTGCCGCTCGACGGCTCACCGGCGCAGGAGCTTGGGCAGTCGCTCACGGCTTCGCTTGGGCAGCGGTGCAATGTCACCGGACCTGTCGACAATCATCGCCCCGATTGGCTGCATCACCACGTGCCCGACCGGCCTCGTCAGCATCGACATTTCGAGCGGCCAAGTCACTCAGCTGACGACGGGCCAGGACGACCGACCCACCTGGTCCCCAGACGGCACGCGCGTGGCGTTCGAGCGCACCAGCGCGGCCGGTCGCGGGATATGGATCATGAATGCCGACGGCTCGAACCTGACCCGACTGACGTCACCTTCGAAGCCTGACCGTGACTACGCGGTGTCCTGGTCGCCGGACGGAACGTCGATTGTCTTCTCACGCGGCAACACGACAAAGCCTGGCCTTGGCGACCTCTACATCATCTCGTCCGCCGGGGGCGATCCACGCCTGTTGCTCACCGATGCAGTAGGAGACTGGTGATGACTGTCCGCGCCGCCTTCTTGTTCGCTGCTTGCATTGCCCTCCTAGGCGCGTGCAACGCGAGCCCAATCCCTACTGCTAGCGCAAGTGCTACTCCCACGACAAATCCGACCGCCGCTACCACCGCGACGGCCTCGGCTGTTCCAACTCCGGGTCCGACCAGCCCGCCACCAACAGCAATACCGACCAGCGCGGCCAGCCCTTCAGCGCAGGTATCGGAGCTCGGCACTGGCGGCAACGTCTTTCCCGGTACCTATCACACGCAGCTCGACCCGGGCCTGACGCTCACGATCGATCGAGTGGTCGACCTCGATTGCGCCCCGGGCTACAAGTGCCGCGGCGACATAGACGTGAACCAGGACAACTGGGTAGGTTTCGAGTTCGGCAACATCAACGGTTCCCAATTTGATGTCGTGCGCATTGATAAGGTCTTCGATCCCGCCGCAGCGAGCAAGGTGATCGATCCGCCGTCGGACCTGGGCGCATGGCTGGCGGCGTTCCCGGGGCTAGATGTCCTGGTGGCGCCCACCCCGGCCAGTGTCGGCGGCGTCAGCGGAACCCAGCTTGATGTACAGAGTCCCGACGACTTGGGCCTCGGACCGAGTTGGGGTCTCGCGGCTGGCCACCGGAACCGGATCACCCTCCTGTGGGTCGACGGACACGCGGTATTGATCAACGAGCAACTCGGCCCTGACAACACCGTCGGCGATTTCGATACCGCGATGCAGGGTCTGGAGCCGCTCGTGCAATCGATCGTCTGGGAGACGCCAACGCCCTCCGCGACCCCGGCCCAGGTACCGGACGCTCTGCGCTACTACTGGGTGGGCGAGACCCGCTCGATCCCTGGCCTGACCCCGCCCGCGGTCGAATCGAACATGAAGATCGACGAGACCGGCCTCACGTTCCATGCCACTGAGGATTGGGCGCACCCTCTGATCACGTCCGCCGTCTCGATCGATCCGGCGGGAGATGTCGTCCTGACCCTCGGCGTCAGCTCGACCGGATGCATCAAGGGCGACGTAGGCACGTATGCCTTCAATCTGTCCCCATCCGGCCGGGCGCTTGACATCGAGGTGAGACAGGATCCCTGCGCCATGCGCGCTGCCGCCCTCTCGGGCGACTGGACACGTGCGGACTGCTCGGAGAATCACCTGTGCCTCGGCGATCTCGATGCTGGCCACCACGTCTCGGTCATCTACACGCCCTTCGTCCGCTTTACGGACCATCAGTACGACTACGGCCGCTTTGGCTACACCGTGCCGGATGGCTGGACCAACCCGGAAGACAACCCGGACGGATACGTCCTGCTCGAGCAGAATGGGCCGGAGGATGCGGGGATCTACCTGTTCTCTGACGTGCTCGCTCATTCCCAGGCAGTCGGATGTCCGTCGGAGGCCGCGCCCGGCGTCGGCACATCGGCAACAGCGATACATGACTGGATCAACTCGCTGCCTGGTCTTGACGTCAGCAACGATGCCAGCGTCCAGATTGGCGACCTGACCGGGTTCACTCTCGATCTCGCGCTCAAGCCGACGTGGGACGTCACGTGTCCGTGGGACGACACGGCAGCGGTTCCACTGTTTGTCAACGCCCAGTCGACGCCCGAGGAAGGCTTTGACTGGGGCATAGGCGGCGACGGCCGGATGCGCTTGTTCGTCTTGGATCTTGCTCCGGACAGGACTTTGCTCGTCGACATCGAGGCCCAGGACAGCGCAACCTGGGACGCACTGCTTATCGCGGCCATGCCGATCGTCAAGTCATTCCAGTTCAAGCACTAATGGGCGACTCATGCGATCGCGCCTATCCATGACAATGCGCGCACTTGTCAGCCAAGCGGTCGTCATTGCGCAGCTCGCCACTCTTTGTTGTGCTCGCGCTTCTGGCCGCCGGCTGCGTGAGCATCCCTGACATAGACGTGGCCGGGGTAATCAGCCCGCGACCCTCGGCGCCCGCATCTCCCGGAGCGCCCCGGATCAACCCGACCCAAGGCCCGAGCGCGCCATCGACTCCTAAGCCGACGGGTACGAAGCCGACAGCCACGCCGTCCGAAACACCCACGAACAAGCCGCCGGGCACCCCCAACCCCTCCCAGAACCCGCCACCCACGGCAGCAGCCACGCCAACGACGCCGACTGCGACGTTCAACCCGGATGATCCGGCGTGCACGGACGACGCCTACTCGCTCGAGGGCTTCGCCTGGAACACCGTCTACCGCTGGCACTACAACTCAGAGTCGACGCCGTCCAACCTCGACGCTGCGACGGTCCTGGCACTGATCGAGACGTCGTTCGACAACATCGTCGACGAGCGCAACGACTGCGGTCGCCCGGACAACGTCCATGCCTTTGACCAATACCAGGGCAAGACCACGCTCAAGTCGTGCACCGACCAACCTGACGGCCAGAACACGATCGCGTGGGGCGGACTGCCGCCGGACCTGTCACCGGACACGATCGCGTACACGTGCCCGTTCTCCAATGGCGACGGGATCGCCTATGAGGCCGACATCGTCATCAACGATGAGATTCCGTGGGCGCTGAGCGCCGATGACTGCCACTTCCAGGAACTGCTCGAACCCACCATCACCCACGAGGCGGGCCACGTCTTTGGCCTTGGCCATGTCAGCGAGAAGAAACATCCGTGGCTGACGATGAGCACGACCAGCAACGGACCGTGCAACGACGACGAGTCGACCCTGGGATTGGGCGACATGCTCGGCCTGGAAAGCCTGTACCCGGGCAACTAGCCCGACTCGACGCGCCTCAGCATGTGCGCCGCCAGGCGCTGAGCTCCAGCCGCTTGCGCATCGCGAAGAACCCGAGCGCATTCGCCTTCGGGCAGAACTGCGCCGGCGAGCGCGTGTATTCAATGTCCAGCATCGGCTTGTTGGCATCCAGGAAAGGCGTGAATGAGCCGCATTCGCGGTACTGGACACATTGCTCAACGATCGCGAAGTCGAAGCTGGGCTCAAGCTGCTGCGCCAGAGACGGCGTGTTCTTGAGCCCGACCGCCAACCCCTGCGCGTGGGCCGCGTCGGCCAACCAGCGGTCGAATGCCAGCTGGTCGCTTGCCGTGAGCGGGAACCCAGTCCTGTTCGAGTAGCCGTCGACGTTGTCGAACTCCACACCGTCGAAGCCCTTGTCCGCACAGATCTGGATGCGCGCGGTCAGGATCGGCGCGAGCACGTCGATGCGGCGGATGTCGAGCCAACGCTCGCCCGGCCAGCCGTCCATGGCCCTGCCCTTGACTGCGGCCGGGTAATCACCGGCATCCGGGCGCCAGTTCTCCCATGAACCGGCATCGATGTAGCACACGACGTGGCGACCCAGGTTGTGCAGCGTCGTCACGAGAGTGGCACTCGTCTCGACAGCGTCGATGTCGTACGCATCAGCAACAACGGTCGTGTCGATGCGGCCGGAGAACTGCATCTGCCACGTGAGCACGCCGCTCGGCTGCCACCAAGAGGCGGCGCTCACCTGCCCCGTGTTGAGGGCCGCGGAAAGAACAAACAGCAGCGCCACGACGGTCCGTCTCATGGTCAGAATTTGACGGTATCGACCACCCGTCGCGCCAGTCCGAAGAAAGTCTCAATGATCGGGACAGAAGTGTCAGGTCCAGCGTTGCTGGAGGCGACGAACGCGACGTTGCTGCCACCCACGTCGAGAACATAGATGCGAAACAGCACACCCGGCTGCGCGGTGAAGACCGTGCCGCCCAGGGGAAAGACGGCAACGTCGCCCGCTCCGTCGCACGCAGCAAGCACCCCTGGGTCGATTGAAACGTCCAGGATCAGCCCCTTGGTGTCGCCCACGAAGATCGGCTGTGGATCATTGAGGTGGATGAAGCTTTGCGCTCGCAGCAGGTCAAGCAGATCCTGCGCCGAGTTGACCGTTTGCAGATCGTCACCGCCTGCAACGCACGGACTTGAGTAGACGGTCGAGATCTGACCGACCTGAAGCGTGCCACCGGCCGCCGACTCGAGCAGCATGCTCGTCCTGCTCGAGGTTTCGTCCGTGAACGACCAGCCTGGGTCGACAATGGAGAAGTTGAAGCGCGGCTGAAACTTGGCAAGCTGGTATTCGCCGATCTCGAGCGGTCCGATGCGCGGCGCCTGCGGCGCTACGGGCAAGCTGGCTGTGGGGCTGGGCGCACGCCGTTCCGCGCGGCGCGACGACGAAGATCACCGCGGCCGTCGCGATCAGCACGACCGCCAGGGCCGCGGTGGCCGTGGCGACCAGGCGCCGGTCCCAGCGGCGCGCGCTTGGCACGCTGACACCTTCAGGCACGACGAGGTACAGCTCGATCGGCTCAGTGATGCCCTTCAGCTTGCGTCTGCCACGCGGCACGAACTGGACCGGGATGCTCGAGCGGGCTATGCCGCGCACGGTGCCGGTGACGAGCACCTCACCCGCGCCGGCAACGGAACAGACGCGCGCGGCGAGGTTGACGGCAGTGCCTATGTAGCCGCCCTCCGCCACCGCGATGGCCTCGCCGGCGTGCACGCCAACGCCAACGAGCATTGGCATGTCGGGATCTGCCGCGCTTGCCTGGGCAGCTTTGTCGACGATCGCCAGGCCGCACGTGACCGCGGTCGAGGCCGACGGGAACACGACATAGATCGCGTCGCCCTCCGTCTTCACCTCCGCCCCGTCGTGTCGGCCCACCTCGTCACGCACCAGCTCGCGGAAGCGCCGCACGAGCTCAGCGCCGGCAGCGTTTCCGGCACGCTCCGTGAACGCGGTGGAGCCGCGCAGATCGGCGAAGAGATGGCCGCGGAAGTGCGAGACGGCTGTCACGGCGCGGTCATTCCGGGCATCAATCCGTGGGCAGCTCGTGGATCTGGCGCGCGGCGCGGATGCCGCTTTCGAGCGCGCCCTGGATCCAGGCGTGGTAGAGCGAACAATGCTCGCCGGCGAAGTAGACCCGGCCCTCCGTCTTCAGGATCGCGTCCTGGAGCGTCGTCTGCTGCTCGGGCGCGAACAGTGCGAACGCGCCGCGCGCCCAGCGGTCGCTGTACCAGGCATGCGACGCGCCCACCTCGAACACACGCCGAATGCGCGGATGGATGCGCGACACATCATCGAGCGCCTCTTCGACGCGCATGTCCGGGTCCATTGCGCCCCACTGGAGCGCGTCCTGGCCCCAGGTGTACGAAGCAAGCAGGACTCCGCGGTCGGTCGATGGATCAGCGGGCGGGTAGTTCATGCGCCTGATCGGCAGGTCGGTGACCGTGGCGCCACCCTCAATGCCGTCCTCCTTCTCCCAGAATCGGTCGCGCACCTGGAGCAGGATCTTGGTCGAAGCGTGGTAGTTGAGCTGCCGGATCGCGCGCTCCTTCTCGCGTGAGAAGGTGGCCTCGATCGGTCGGAGCACGGAGAAGGGCACGGTGCAGATGATGTAGTCGCCCTCGAACGTGACCCGGTCGGCGCCTACTCGACAGTGCAGGCGAACGCCGTCCGCGTCCTGGTCGATCGAGCGCACCTCGGTACCAAAGCGGACGCACTCCTGGAGCTCGTTGTAGAACGCACGCGGCAGCGCATCCATGCCCCCCGTGATCGTCTGCATGTCGACGTACGCGCCACCGAGCTCTTCGCGCAGCACCTCGATGAACGAGTTGTGCAGGTCGCTCTCGACGAAGTTCATGACCGCGTAGAACTCGATGGCGCCCTGGCTGAAGCCCTTGTGGCGCAGGAACTCGTAGAGCGAGTACTCGTCGTAGCGCTTGACGATCTCTGGCCAGGCGTGCTCGCCTTCATGCTCGACCATCTCGCGCAGGTCGGCGATGGCCCGCTGCCATAGGTCGTCCGCCGATTTGCCGTGCTCAGACGGCGACAGGTTGAAGGGCAGCTTCTCAGGATGCTCATTCGCCTCTGCCGCAGTCATGCGCTGGCCGGCGATGTAGACGAGGCCGTTGGGATTGCCCATCACGAACGGTCGCATGGGCAGGTTGAACAGCGCGCAGTATTCGAGCGTCAGGTTGTGCGCGCGTGGGATGCGCATCGCCCCCGCCTCCGCGTACAGGCCCGGCGCGAATGGCTCGCGCAACGTGTAGACGCGCCCACCGACCCTCCCCTGCGCCTCGAGCACAACCGGCGTGTGGCCCTGACGTTTGAGCTCGTACGCGGCGACCAAGCCGGCCATGCCGGCACCGATGATGAGCACCTTCTTGCGCTTGCCCGGTCGATCCACGAGGCCGGCGCGCGGCACGGCCATGACGTCGCGCGGCACAGGCGGAGCCTCGTCCGGCGGCGGCTGGCCGCTCGGATCAGCCTTGGTCTGCTCGGCGGCGAGAGACTCGATTCGGTCTGTCGACGTCCAGCGCTTTTCGTCGGCCACGTGTCCCTCCTTCGCGTTGCAGACAAGAGGTTACGGCCTTCGCTGTAGGCTGGCGACCATGTTTGCTCGGCGGGTGGCCCTCATCACCGTCGCCTTGCTCCTCACCGGCTGCGCCGCGCCCGCGCCACCGACTCCCGCGCCGACTCTTCAGCCCTCCGCTTCGCCACCGCCGACGGCCAGCCTGGCACCGACTTCCAGCACCCCGGCCACTCCTGGTGCCCCGGCGACTCCTGGCGCCCCAGCGACTCCTGGCGCCATACCGAGCTCCAGCACGTCACCGACCCAACCGCCCGCCACGGTTGCGCCGAGCGGGCCGCCAAAACTGACTCTGTCGAGCGACGAGATCGGCGCGCATCTCGACGCGCTGATGCACGTCGCCACGGACAACAACGGCATCCGCGCAGCAGACACGACCGGTTACGAGGCATCCGCGGATTACGTCGCGGACCAGCTGGCCGCCTTTGGCTACAGGGTCGATCGGCTGCCGTTTCACTTCTCGGCGTTCGCCGACGCGGCGCCCGTGGAGCTGACCGTGGGCGACCAGCACTGGATCGGCGCGGATTGGCTGCACACGATGCTCTACTCGGCCAGTGGCGACGTGACCGGCACACTCCAGACGGTCAAGCTCACTCCCGACGGCCGTCAGATCAACACCGGCGGCTGTGATCCTGCCGACTGGGCCGACTTCGTCGCGGGCAACATCGCGCTGATCGAATCCGGTCCGTGCCTGCGCCGCGACCAAATCCTCAACGCGGTCAACGCCGGTGCGATCGGGCTGATCTCGCTTTATCCGGGTTGGCAGGAAGGTCAGACGCGCCGTCCCACACTGCTCAGCCCAGATGGCGTGACCATCCCGGCGATCGTTGCCGGCGCCGAGCCGACGCAAGCCCTGCTCGCGGCGGTCGGCGCCGGTGGCACGGCCCACATCGTGACGAGCACGACGATCACGCCCGCTGACGACGACAACATCGTTGCCGAGTGGCCGGGGACGGGCGACCAGGTCGTGATGCTCGGCGCGCACCTTGACTCCGTCCTCGACGGCCCGGGCATCAACGACAACGGCTCGGGCGTGGCGACGATCCTGTCACTGGCGCGGTCCGTGGCCAGCAACCCACAGCCGGACAAGACGATCCGGTTCGGGTTCTGGGGCGCGGAGGAGTACGGCGAACTGGGGTCGCAGGCGTACACGGCGACGCTCGCCGCGAGCAAGCAGATCAGCGCCTACTTCAACCTGGACATGGTCGCGTCGCCCAACCCGGCGCGCTTCGTGTACGACGACACGACCGCGCCGCCAGGCTCGGAAGCGCTGGTGCAGATGTTGCTGGATGCCCTTGCCGCGGCGGGCACGCCGGGCCTGGTGACCGACGTTGGGGGTGCGTCAGATCACCTGAACTTTGAGCTGGCCGGGGTACCCAGCGCCGGCGTCTTCTCCGGCATCAATCCGCTGACACAGACCGACGTTGCCGTTTTCGGCGGCGAGCTGGGTGTTGCCGCCGACGCGTGCTACCACCTGGCCTGCGACACCCGCGCGAACATCAACCTGGAGCTCAGCACTGACGCTCGGCGGCGCGGTCGCCAGTGCCGTCCAGCAGCTCGCCTACCAGCCCTAGCCGGCGGCGCTGCCCTCGTCCACTGCCGCGAACACGGCGGGTGCCTCGTGGATCTCCTTGGCGGCCCTGATGCCCGACTCGAGCGCGCCCTGGATCCACGCGTGGTACAGCGACGTGTGCTCGCCCGCGAAATGGATCCGCCCCTCGGGCTGGACGATCGCGCCCTGGAGCCGGGTCTGCTGCTCGGGTTCGAAGAGCGCGAAGGCACCGCGCGCCCACGGATCGCCGTACCAGTCCTGGGTAGCGCCCACCTCGAATTCGGTAGTGATCGACGGGTGGACCTGGGCGACGTCCTCGAGCGCCTGCTCGATCATCATGTGGCTGTCCATCGCGCCCCAGCGCAGCGCATCCTGGCCCCACGTGTACGAGGCCAGCAGCGTGCCGCGCTCCTGGGCGGGATCGGAGAACGACGGGTAGCAGATGCGCCGGATGGGCAGGTCCGTCACGGTCGTGCCACCCACGATGCCGTCCTCGTGCTCCCAGAAGCGGTGCCGCGTCTGGAACAGGATCTTGGTCGACGCGTTGTAGTTCAGCTCGCGGATCGCCTTCTGCTTCTCGCGTGAGAAAGGCGTGTTGAGGACCTCGATATCGCGCAGCACGCTGAACGGGATGGCGCAGATCGCGTAGTCGGCGCGGACCTGGAAGCGGCCGGCTGTCGTCCGGTAGTGGACCGTCACCGAGTCGGGATCCTGCTCCATCGCCGTGACCTCGGCGCCAAAACGAACGAAGGGCTTGAGCTGCTCGTAGAACGCGGCGGGCAGCTGGTCCATGCCGCCTGCGATCTCCTGCATGTCCTCGAAGCTGCGGCCAACGATCTCGCGCAGCTGCTCCACGACGGCCGCGTTCATGTTCGCCTCGCGGAAGCTCATCACGCCATACAGCTCCATCGCGCCCTCGGAGAAGCCGCGCATGGTCAGGAACTCACGAATCGAGTACTGGTCGTATTCGCGCAGCAGGTCATCGAGCGAGTCCTGGCCGCCCTTCTCGTATTGGGCGCGAAATTCGGCCGTAGCCTCGTTCCAGAGCTGCGTCCACGTCTTGCCACGCTCGTGGTCGGCCAGGTCGAACGGGAGCTTGTCGGGGTTCGCGTCCGCGTCCGCGATGGTCATGCGTTTGCCGTCGATGAACACGAGTGTGCTCGGGTTGCCCATCACGAACGGCCGCATGGGCAGGCCGAACAGCTCGCAGTACGCCAGCGTCAGGTCATGGACCTTGGGAATCCTCATGGCCCCGGCCTCTGCATACAGCCCCGGGGCAAAGTCCCGGATCGTCTTGACCCGGCCGCCAACGCGATGCTGCGCTTCGAGCACGAGCGGCTCGTGGCCCTGGCGGCGCAGCTCGAAGGCCGCGACGAGACCGGCGATGCCGCCGCCGATGATCACGACGCGCTTGGCCGACTGGTCACGCGGCTCGAGCCCCTCACCGGGTACGGCCAGGGTTTCGTCGGGCACGGGCGCTTCGGCCATCGGCTGGAAGCTGGGATCCGCGGGCGTGCCCTGCAGAGCGGCGGGCGTGGTCGTGTGGTTATCAGTCAACGTGCGTTCCTCTTGCTGACGGCTGCCGCGAGTCTATTGCTCAAGCGCGAACCCGCTTGCGCTGGTGAGGTGTCCTAGCTCCTGAAGAGCTCGCGCCGCGGTAGACCCGTGTGCTGGGCGACTTCGCGCGCGGCCGACGAGCGGCTCCAGCCCTCCCCCACCAGCCGGTCGACTTCCGACCGACCCTCCGCCAGCCCCGACTCTGACACCGGAGCGGCCTGAGACGGCGCGGCGCCCGCGACGACGATGGTGACCTCGCCGCGCGGCGGCTGTTCCCTGGCACGCGCGGCGAGCTCACCGAGCGAGCCGCGCCACGTCTCCTCGTGGAGCTTGGTCAGCTCGCGCGACAGGGCCGCGTTACGGTCCGGGCCGCACTGCGCGGCAAGGTCGGCGAGGGTTGCGGCCGCGCGGCCGGGTGCCTCGAACAACACCGTCGTGCGCTCGTCGGCGCAGATGCGCCCGATCAGCTCGCGCCGCTCCCGGCCGCGCCGTGGCAGAAAGCCCTCGAAACACCAGCGGGCAGCGGGCAGCCCTGAGGCAACGAGCGCGGCGAGCACAGCGGACGCGCCCGGAATTGGCACGATCCGCCCGCCGCGCGCCGCCCACGCAGCCACGAGGCTCTGGCCGGGGTCGCTCACGAGCGGCGTGCCGGCGTCCGTGACGAGCGCCAGGTCCTTGCCGCTGTCGAGATGGGCGAGAAGCTCGTTCTCACGCGCCGGGCCGCTGTGGGCGTGGTACGAGATAAGCCGCGTATCGATCTCGAAGCGTGCCCACAGTCGGCGGGTCATGCGCGTGTCCTCCGCCGCGACAAGGGGCACGTCGCGCAGCACCTCGATCGCGCGCTGGGTCATGTCGCCCAGGTTGCCGATCGGCGTCGCGACCACGTACAGCGTCGCGCCGGAAGGCGCCTGCGCGCCTGCTCGGGCCGCATCGTCGGCGTCAGTCACCACTCTGTGGCAGCGGCCTCCGCCGCGGGTAGAGATAGTCGACGCCCGGCGTCCGCGTCGTGAGCTTGGCCACCGGAGGCACCTGGCGCTTGAACTCGGAGCGCGCGATCTGGCGCTGGATGCGCTGAATGTGGTTCATATCGAAGCCCTTGGCAACGAGCTGGTCGTCGGTGAAACGCCGGTCGACCATCCAGTACAGGAGCCGGTCGAGCTCGTCGTAGGGCAGGCCCAGCTCCTGCTCATCCGTCTGCCCTGCCCACAGGTCCGCAGTCGGTGGCTTGAGCAGGATCGACTCGGGCACGCCCATCTCCTCCGAGAGCTGGCGAACCTGGCTCTTGTACAGGTCGCCGATCGGGTCGAAGGCGAAAGCATCGTCGCCGAAGTGCGTCGAATAGCCCAGCAGCGCCTCTGTCTTGTTGCCCGTGCCTATGACCAGACCCTGCCACGGCACTGACTGGTCGTACAGCGTCATCATCCGCGCGCGCGCCGCAAGGTTGCCGCGGCGCAGGTTGCTGACTTCCTCGCCGCCTATCGAGTCGCTCCAGGTAGCCGTCGACGATCGGCGTGATGTCGATCAGTCGGCTGTGGCAGCCAAGGCGACGGATGACTTCCTCCGCGTCCGCCTGCGAGGCGGGCGAAGACGTGCGGTAGGGCAGCATCAGGCACAACAGGTTGTCCGCGCCTATCGCCTCAACCGCCAGGTATGCGACGAGCGCCGAGTCAAGGCCGCCCGACAGCGCCAGGATCAGCTTGCTGAAGCCGGTCTGCTCCAGCTGGCCGCGGATGAACACGCTGATGATCCTGCGTGCCACGTCCGTGTCGATGAGCAGCTCGTCGGGGAGCGCTGTATGGCCGCGCAGCGCTGCGCTCCTCGCTCATTGCTCGTCGGTGGGCGTGCCGGCCTGTTCGCGCAGCAGCCGTTCGAGCTGGCGCGCCACGAACTCCGGCCGCTCGTCGCGCAGCAGTGGCAGCGCCGTGCGCTCGCGGCGCACCTCGTCAAGGTCAATGTCGGCGACGAACAGCCCCTCGTCCAGCAGTGGCGCCTCGCAGATCATGTCGCCGGCGGGGTTGATGACCTGCGAGCCGCCCCAGAACGTGACGGTCTCCTCAACGCCGACCCGGTTCACGAATACGACGAACGTCGTCGTCAGCTGCGCGTAGGCGCGCATGATCGTGCGCCAGGAGGTGGCCGTGCCCAGGCCGTTCTCATCAGCTGCGGCCACGTCGCGTCCCGGCGACGACGAGATGTTGATCAGGATCTGCGCACCGTCGAGAGCCAGCAGGTAGGGCACGGGCAGGTGCCAGAAGTCCTCGCAGATGCACAGGCCAACGCGCACGCCAAGGTGTGAATCGACGGCGCGCAGCTGGCTGCCGGCGCCGAAGAAGCGACGCTCGTCGAAAAGCCCGTAATTGGGCAGGTATGACTTGCGGTAGACGTGCGCCACGCGACCTTCTTCGAGCAGCGCGGCCGCGATGAAGAGCTGCTCGTCGTCGGAGCGCTCGACGAAGCCAACGATCGTGGACATCTCGGCCGCATCGCGCGCCAGGGCAACCAGGCGATCGTCGTCGCGACGCATGGCGACCTCTGCGTTGAGGTCCTGGAGGAGGTAACCGGTCAGGCCCAGCTCAGGGAAGACGAGCAGGTTGACGCCCCGGGCGCGCGCGTCGGCCATCACGGCGCTGTGTTTGTCGAGGTTCGCGTCGAGCGCGCCGAGCCGAGGCGCGAGCTGCCCGAGCCCGATACGGAGCGTGCTCACGAGGGCGATGTTAGCGAAACGGCCTAAGCCAACCAGCCCATTCGGGAGACGAGCGCTCAGGAGTCGCTCGCTAACTACCGCGCAGCAGGACTAGTGCGGTATCTCCAGCTCGCTTGAGGGCACCAGCGGATCCGACAGCGGCGGTGCGCGCGACAACCTCATCGCCACCAGAGTGCGGCCCGATATCCGGACGCACTTGCGCATCGTGGAGAGCCGTGGGCAGATCGCCGACAGTGACGGGGAAGTGGCACGCGATCTGGTGGCCCGGCGCGACCTCGATGAGCGGCGGAATCTCCTCCGCGCACTTGTCCCGGGCCTGGAAGCAGCGCGTGCGGAAGACGCAGCCGCTGGGCGGATCGATCGGGCTGGGGATGTCGCCGCGCAGGACGATGCGCGTCCGATGGCGCTGCTCCTCCGGGTTGGGGATGGGCACGGCCGAGAGGAGCGAGTGTGTATACGGGTGGAGCGGCCCGGAGTAGAGCACCTGACGTGGTGCCGATTCCATGATCTTGCCCAGGTACATGACCGACACACGGTGCGAGATCTGGCGCACCACGGCGAGATCGTGGGCCACGAACAGGTAGGCGATGCCAAAGTCCTGCTGCAGGTCGCGCAGCAGGTTCAGGATCTGCGCCTGGATGGACACATCGAGCGCGCTGACCGGCTCATCGCACACGATGAGCTGCGGGCGCAGGGCGATTGCGCGGGCGATGCCGATGCGCTGGCGCTGCCCGCCGGAGAACTCATTCGGGTAGCGGTTGTAGTGCTCAGGGTTGAGCCCGACGCGCTCCATGAGCTCCTGGACGGCCTTCTTGACGCCGCCATCCGGCTTGATCTTCTGCACCTGGAAAGGTGCCGAAATGATCGTGCCCACCGTGTGGCGCGGATTGAGGGCGTTGTAGGGGTCCTGGAAGATCATTGCCGCCTTGCGCCGGACCGGCACGAGCTGCTTGGTCGACAGCTTCGTGACATCGATGCCGTCAAGCTCCACCTGACCATCAGTCGGCCGGACGAGCATCAGGATCGATCGCGCCGCAGTCGTCTTGCCCGAGCCTGACTCGCCAACCAGACCGAGGGTCTCGCTCCCGTTGATGCTCAGGTCGATGCCGTCGACGGCCTTGACGTAGCCGATCGTGCGCGGCAGCAGGCCGCGCGACTTGACCGGGAAGTGGGTCTTGAGCCCGACAACCCTGACGACAGCGCCGTCCGAATGCATCTTGGACGCCACTGGCTTGAGCGGGACGGCCTGGGCCTCATTGGTCATCGTCATTGCTTGGCCCCAGTTTCCAGCGCGTTGAGCACCTCGTGGGCGATGCGCTGTCTCGTCTCAATCGGCAAGTGACAGCGTACGAGATGCTCAGGAGTTGTGGTCGGGAGCAAATCCGGCCGGACCGTCTCGCTCAGCCCGTTGGTCATTGACGCATACCGGCAGCGCGGCTGAAAGACGCATCCCTTGGGCAGGCGGATCGGTGACGGCGGGTTGCCCGGGATTGGCAGCAGCCGGCCGCCGGCCTCCACGTCCATGCGCGGGATCGATGCCAGCAGACCAAGGGTGTAGGGCATCTCCGGATCTTCGAAGATCTGCTTTGTCGGCCCGGTCTCGACGATGCGCGCGCCGTACATGACGGCGACCTCGTCGGCCATGTCCGCGACGATGCCCAGGTCGTGGGTGATGACCACGACCGTCGTGCCGAACTCACCCTGCAGGTCCTGGATGAGCTCGAGGATCTGCGCCTGGACTGTCACGTCGAGTGCAGTCGTTGGCTCGTCTGCGATGAGCAGGTCGGGCGAGTTGATCAGCGCCATGGCAATCATCACGCGCTGGCGCATGCCGCCTGAGAGCTGGTGCGGATAGGCGTCGACACGACGCTCGGGCGCCGGGATGCCGACACGCTTGAACATGTCGACTACTTCGCGCCGCGCTTCCTTGGGGTTCACCTTGCGGTGCGCGCGCATGGCTTCGACGATCTGATCACCAACGCGATAGAACGGGTGCAGGCTGGACATGGGGTCCTGGAAGATCATGGCCAGGTCGTCGCCACGCATCGCCTGCATCTCCGGTGCCGACAGGCCGAGCAGCTCGACGTTGTTCAGCCAGATCTCGCCCGTGACCTGGGCGGTCCTGCGGTCGAGCAGGCCCATGACGGCCTGTGCCGTGACGCTCTTGCCCGAGCCGGACTCGCCCACGATGGCCAGCGTGCGGCCCTTCTCGAGCGAGAACGAGACGTCGTCAACGGCCTGCACCAGGCCATCTTCCGTGGGAAACGCGACCTTCAGATTGTTGACTGTGAGGAATGCCCGTTCTTCTGTTGTGGTCGTTGAGATCCGATCGACTTGTCGGGTCATCCGACCGATCATCCGACCCTCACGCGAGGATCAACCACCGCGTACAGGAGGTCGACCACGAGGTTGGCGAAGATGATGAAGGTGGCACTCACGAGCGTGATGCCGGCGATGATCGGCAGGTCAGAGCGGACGACCGAGTCGACGGCCAGCGAGCCCATGCCCGGCAGGCTGAAGATGGACTCAGTGATGATCGCGCCGCCGAGCAGGTAGGCCAGGTCAAGGCCGGCCGCGGTGACGATCGGCGTCAGGCCTGCACGCAACGCGTGCTTGACGACGACGGTGCGTTCGCGCAGGCCCTTGGCACGCGCGGTGCGCACGTAGTCCTCGCCCAGAGTCTCAAGCACCTGGTTACGCGTGAGCCGGACGTAGAACGCGGCGTTCAAGACCGCGATCACGATCCACGGCAGGAGCATCGTCTGGAAGAACTGCACGGGATTCTCGTTGGGCGGCACAAAGTCAGGGAATGGCAACAGACCCCATTCAAGAACCACGAAGAAGATCAGCACAAGGCCTATGAAGAACGAGGGTAAGGAATACCCGATGAGGGCAAGACCCATGATCGTGCGGTCCTGCCACTTCCCTCGATGGAGCGCGGCATAGATGCCCGCTGCGAGGCCGGTGATGATCCAGATGATGAAGCCACCAAGCGCGAGCCAGAAGGTCACCGGAATCGCCCTGGCAATGAGTGCTGTCACCTGCTGGTGACGCAGGAATGAGTAGCCAAGGCACGGCGCCGGGCAAACCACCGGTGAAGGTGAGTCCTTGGCGTACACGCGGCCGTTGACCAAGCCACCCAGGAAGCGCATGTACTGCTCCGCGGGCGGGATATCCAGCTCGAGCTTATGCCGGTTGGCGGCCAGGAGCTGGGGCGTGCAGACCTTCCCGCACGTCAGCCGGGCGGGGTCGCCCGGAATCATGTTGAACAGGAAAAACACTGTCAGTGTCAGAAGGAAGAGGAGGAGCACCATCCCGAGAAGACGGCGGATCAAATAGCCGATCACGGGTCCCTTTCCTCCTTAGCTGAAATGAGATTTGCCAGGGGAGCGGCTTGCGCCGCTCCCCTGGCCTGTTAGCGCTACGTAGTGAGCTTACGAGCCCTTGACGTACAGCGCGGCGTATGGCCATGAGCCGTAAGCAGACCACCGATAGAGGCTGCCAACGTTCGTGCCACCAATGTCCTGAGCCAGACCGAAGAACGTCGGGACGACCCAAACGTTCTGCATTGCGGTCGAGTTCAGGTTCTGCCACAAGGTTGCCTGTGCAGAGCGGTCAACCGTCTGCTGGGCAGCCGCGACCTGCTCGAGCCAATCCGAGACGCCACCGTTCGAATCGTCAACGCGCGAGAGATCGAAGCCACCATCCGGCGTGAACAGCGGCGGGATAACAGTCGTGGCGTTAGGCCAGTCAGCACCCCACCCAGCCGTACCGAAGTCGTGCTGCAGGTCCGTGTTGAACACGGTGCTGTAGTAGTGGGCCGGATCGATCGGGTTGAGCTTGATCGTAAAGCCAGCGCTCTGCAGCGCCTGCTGAATGATCGCCGCACCACGGTCGCCGACCGGGCTCTGAGCGTAGTCGTAGGTCAGCTTGCCCGGGGTGACGTTCGCGTTCGCCAAGATGGTCTTGGCGTACTCGGGATCGCCCGTGTCGGGGATGGGCTGGCCCAGCATCGTCTCCCAGAAGCCGGTCGGGGCATAGTCCTGACCGATATTGGGCTTGATGACGCCATCAGCGAACTCACCGACGAAGTCGCCACCTGCGTTGAGGCGGAGCGCCTCGCGCGGGTAAGCGGCTGCCATCGCCTGGCGGACGGCCAGGTCAGTCACCTTGGTGACGTTGATCCAGTGATAGCGGCTGTAGGGGTCGAAGTCGCTGAACGCGCGGCCTGCGAACTGAGCGTTCGCGGTGTGCGAGTCGCTGAAGACCGTGGTCAGGTTCTCAGGCTGGAGACCGGCGTAGTCGATCGCAAACGCGTCGTTGCCGCTGCTCGTCATGAGTCGCTGATCGATGACCTTCAGGTCAAGGCCGAACTCGACTTCCCAGTTGTCCGGATATGCGCCACGGTAGGTGTCGCTGGCCGGATCCCAGTTCTCGTTACGCGCCAGCTTGAGCGAACCGCCCTCGGCTGGGGTGTACTCGGTGATCTTGTAGGGGCCGTCAGACCAGACAGCGTCGCCGACGTAGTTCTCACCGGTGTCGACGCCAGGATGATCAACGGGGTTCGGAACCGCGCTGAAGCCCAGGGTCGTGGTGAAGTTGAAGTCGGAAACGGGCTGGTTGAGCTTGAAGGTGATCGTGTTTCCGTCACAGCTGACGGCCTGATCAAAGAGCTCCTGGCCTTCGCCGGTGTAGGGGCCCTTGTAGGCGGACGAACCGTCGTCAGCCTTGGGGATGTCGAGGTACACGATCGCGTACGTGGGGCCGCCGGTGATCACGTCCGTCGCAAAGGTGCGCGACACGCCATAAGCGATGTCCTCGCACTTGAGCGGCGAGCCGTCCTGCCAGGTCAGACCATCACGCAGTGTGAACGTCCACGTCTTCGCATCCGCGCTTGGCGTGCCGATGTCGGTCGCCATGTCCGGAACGATCGTGACACCCTCGGACGGATCGGCCGAGAGCTTGTAACTGACGAGCGATCGGGTGATCGTCGCGCCGAAGAACGCAAGATCCTCGCCTGTGTAGACGCGCTGCGGATCGTAATAGTCGAAGTCCGTCGCGTTCTTCAGGAGATAGATCGTTCCGCCCTTGGTGCCGCCACCCGAAGATGACTCGGTCGCCGGAGCCGCGCTCGGGCTCTCGGGAGCCGTCGTGCCTGAGGGCGTGCCTGCGGGCGTGCCTGCGGGCGTCGCTGCGGGTGTGCCCTGAGCAGTCGTCGCTGCGGGCGTGCCCGGAGCCTTAGTGCCCGGGGCTGATGTGGCCGCCTGGGTCGCAGGTGCAGATGTAGCGCCGGACGCGGGTGTCGCCGTTGGGCTCGCAGCCTGATTACAGGCCGAGATCACCAACAGCGCAGTCGCGCCGTACGCCAGGGAACGCACCCATCGTCCCTGGGATTTCACCATGTGGTTCCTCCTCCAACAAGTTGGACACGGGAAGCCCCCGGCCCAAAAATGCCGCAAAATCATACACACACACACCCTCAAAACGGGCGTCGTGTCACGAAACGTTAATCGTTCGCGTACCTCTCCTCAGCATGTGCCTCTGGTATTCAGCCTGTGTGCGGGCTGAGAACGATCAGTGAGTCACCCGAGGATCGAGAGCATCGCGCAAAGCGTCACCGACGAGATTGAAGGAGACGACGATGATCACGAGGATCGTGCCCGGGATGAACAGATAGGTCGGAACGACCTTGAAGTAGGCAACGGAGTTGGACAGCATCGCCCCGAACGTGACGTCAGGTGGGATGATGCCGACACCCAGGAATGACAGCGCCGCCTCCAGGCCGATGTAGGCCGGCAGCGTCAGCGTCGCGTAAACGATGATCGGCGCCCACAGGTTGGGCAGGATCTCCGTGAACAGGATGCGGCGCCGCCCGGCGCCCATGGCGACGGAAGCTTCAACGAACTCACGCTCGCGCAGGCTGAGCACCTGGCCGCGCACGATACGGGCGAGGTACGGCCAACCAAAGATGCTGATGACGATGATCAGGTACAGGATGCGCGACGGGTTGCCTTCCGGAACTCCAATGTCCTCGAGGCGCTGGGTGAACACGTTCGACATCGCGAGCACGATCAGCAGGAACGGGAAGGCCAGGACGAGGTCCATGAAGCGACCGATGATCTGATCCGTCCAGCCACCCGTGTAGCCGGCGATGATGCCGATGAACACACCCAGTGTCACGGTCAGAAACGTCGCCGTCGTGGCAATCAAAAGCGAGATGCGCAGACCGAAGATGAGCTGCGAGAAGATGTCGCGCCCGGTGCCCCATTCGACGCCGAATGGGTGCTGGAGGCTGATCCCGCCCCACGGCAGGATGGGGTTGCCGCCGATGCTGCTGATCGAACCCGGGTCGAGCTTGAACGGGTCATAGCCGAGTGACGGCAGGATGAACGGGCCGATGATCGCGATCGAGTACATGAAGATGAGGACGATCAGCGAGATCATCGCCACGCGATCGTGTCTGACGCGCGACCAGACGATCTGACGGAGGCTGCGCCCCGCGGTCTGTTGCTGAGGCTCGTCGAGAGGCTGTTGCTCTACCGCAACCTCATCGCCAGGGCCGCGTCGGACTGCAACCATCGGGGGAGATTAGCACGATCGGTTACACCCCGCCAGCCCTGAATTTCAAGGGCCTTAGATTGCAATTCCTTATCTCTCTACTGCGGACAGACCGGTTCCGCACCTGTCATGGGCCGCCAACGCAGCTCCGGCTGCCGTGCCGCGGTCGCTTCATCAAGACGTCTGACCGGTGAGTCATGTGGCGCATCGTGGAGCAGTTGCGGCTCGCGATCAGCCTCGGCGACGATGGCAATGAGGGCAGCGGCGAAGGCATCGAGCGTCTCGACCGACTCCGTCTCCGTGGGCTCGACGAGCATGCATTCGTCGACGGTCAGCGGGAAATAGATCGTCGGTGGGTGAAATCCGTAGTCGATCAGCCGCTTGGCGATATCGAGCATGCGCACGCCGGTGCGCTTCTTGATCTGGGTTGCGCTGGCAACGAACTCGTGCTTGCTGACCTGTGCGAAGGGCATTTCGAAGCTATCCGCCAGCAGCTGGCGCAGATAGTTGGCGTTGAGCACCGCGTCCTCGCTGACCTCGACCAGGCCCGGGCCGCCATGCGCCAATAGATATGTATAGGCGCGCACGAGGACGCCGACACTGCCCTGGTATGAGCGCACGCGCCCGATTGAAGTCGGGCGCTCGGCGGCCCGCTCCAGCCTGAATGACTCTCCCTCGCGCAGGACGCGCGGCCAGGGCAGGAAGGGCACGAGCTTGTCACTGACAGCGACTGGACCGGCACCGGGCCCTCCTCCGCCGTGTGGCGTGGAAAAGGTCTTGTGCGTGTTGAAGTGCATGACATCGAAGCCGGCCTGGCCGGGCCGGAACTTGCCCAGGATCGCGTTCATGTTGGCGCCGTCCATGTACGCCAGCGCACCTGCGGCGTGAACCGCTTCGAGCACCTCCTCGATCTGCTTCTCGAACAGACCCAGGGTCGACGGGTTGGTCAGCATCACCGCCGCCGTGCGCGGCCCTGAGCGCGGCACGCAGCGCAGTGAGGTCGACCTGGCCGCTCGCGTCAGAGGCGACAGTGACGGTCTTGAAGCCGGCCATCGACGCCGTCGCCGGGTTGGTGCCGTGCGATGAGTCGGGCACGATGCACCTCGACCCGCTCGGTGTCGCCGCGCGACAGGTGATAGGCGCGGATCATCAGGATGCCGGTCAGCTCGCCGTGCGCGCCGGCGGCCGGTTGAAGCGTCACGGCCTTCATGCCACTGATCTCGATGAGCCACTGCTCCAGCTCCCACATCAGCTCGAGCGTTCCCTGCGCAACCGCATCCGGTGCCAACGGATGGAGCGCGGCAAAGCCGGGCAGTCGGGCGACCCACTCGTTGATCTTGGGGTTGTACTTCATCGTGCACGAGCCGAGTGGATAGAAGCCGGTGTCGACCGAGTAGTTCAGCTGCGACAGGTTGACGAAGTGCCGGATGACCTCCGGCTCGTTCAACTCGGGCAGGCCGACCGGGTGTGCGCGCCGCTGACTGGCCGGCAGTCGGTCGAGCGCGTCAGCCGGAGGATGGGGAACCTTGGCCGTTGCCCGTCCCGGACGCGACAGCTCGTTCAGCGTTGGTTGGAGCCCGGCACCGACCACCCGCGGCGGCCCAAGCTCAGCCTCTGCCGCCTGCTCCGATTGCTGTTGTGGCTCAAGCACGGCGGTCATGCCGCGACCTCGCGCAGCGCGGCGACGAGCTGGTCGATGTCGTCGTCCGTGGTCACCTCTGTCGCGCACACGAGCAGGGCGTCGGCCAGATCCGTGTCGTCCGGATACCAATCGACGAGGGGCAGGCCAGCGATGATGCCACGCTCGACGAGCGCCGCGTGGACACGCGCGGCGTCCGGGGCACGTGGATCGCGAACTCGTTGAGGTACGCGCCCGTGTGCAGGCGCGCGATGCCCGCGCCGGCCAGCGCGTCCTCAAGCTGCTTGGCGCGCGCGGCGCCCAGGGCGGCCACGTCGTGCAACCCGTGCGGGCCAAGCGTCGCGACGTAGACCGTCGCGGCCAGGGCGCACAGCGCCTGGTTGGTGCAGATGTTGCTGGCCGCCTTGTCGCGCCGGATGTCCTGCTCGCGCGCGCGCAGGGTCATTACATATGCGCGCCTGCCCTCGATATCCGTCGTCCGCCCGACGAGCCGGCCGGGCACCTGGCGGACCAGATCCGACCGCGCCGCGAGCAGGCCCAGGTACGGGCCGCCGTACTGGAGCGCGATGCCTAACGGCTGACCCTCGCCGACGGCTATGTCTGCCTCGTATTCGCCGGGTGGGGCGAGGACGGCGAGCGAGACAGGCTCGACGACCGCGACGAACAGCGCGCCTGCAGCGTGGGCCAGCCGCGCCGCTTCAGCCATTGGCTCGAGGATGCCGAAGGCGTTGGGCTGGCCCAGGATGACGCCAGCGACCGGACGCGCCGGGTCGGCGAGCTCGCGCTCGAGGGCGGCGAGATCCGTGGTGCCGTCGGCCAGCGTGGGCAGCTCGTCGAGCGTCAGGCGGCCGCCCTCGAAATACGTCCGCGTCGTGTCAACGAAATGGCGATGCACCGCGCGCGAGACGAGCACCCGTTCACGGCGCGTAGCCCGGACGGTCATCAGCGCCGCCTCCGCGGTCGCGGCCGCACCGTCGTAATGGGAGGCGGAGACCACGTCCAGACCGGTCAGCTCGGCGATGAGCGACTGGTACTCGTAGATCGTCTGGAGCGTGCCCTGGCTGATCTCCGGCTGATACGGCGTGTACGCGGTGTAGAACTCGCCGCGGCTCAGGATCTGGTCGACCGTCGCGGGGATGTGATGGCGATATGCGCCCGCGCCAAGGAAGCTGATGACGTCGAGCCTGTTGCGCCGCGCGAGCTGCTCGAGCCGACGGGACGAGCGAGAGCTCGTCGAGCCCGGCCGGAAGATCGAGTCCGCTGGCGCGCACGGCCTGGCGGGATGTCGGCGAAGAGAGCGTCGACCGAGTCGATGCCCAGCGCGCCGAGCATGTGCTCGCGATCGGTCGGCGTGTGCGGTCCGTACGTCATCTAAGTCGAAGGCTCTACGCAGTTGTCGGCCTGGCGCGTCTTCGTCAGCCCGCCTCGACGAGCTGGCGATACGCATCCGCGCCCATCAGCCGCTCGCCGTCGATGCTCGCCGCGGCCGGATCCGCAAGTCGCAGGCGCACCATCCAGCCGGCGCCGTAAGGGTCGTCATTGACCAGCTCGGGCTTGTCGCCCAGGGCGTCGTTGGTGGCGACCACCTCGCCGGCCGCCGGCGCGTACAGGTCTGACGCCGTCTTGACCGACTCGATCACGCCGAATGCCTGCGCCGTGTCGAGCGTCGTCCCGATCGCGGGCAGCTCGACGAAGACCACGTCGCCCAGCTGGTCGGCGGCGTAAGCGGTAATGCCGATGACTGCCTCGTCGCCTTCGACCCGCAGCCACTCGTGGTCGGCGGTGTAGTGGAGGTCGTCAGGTATCTGCACGTCGGCTCCTACGAAGCACGCTTGTAAAACGGCAGCGGGACGATCTGGGCCTCTGCTCGGTTGTTGCGGATCGCCACCTCGATCATGGTACCGACCGCCGACTCTGCCGGCGGGACGTATGCCATGGCGATGGGCACGCCCAGCGTTGGCGACGGCGCGCCGCTGGTGACGACGCCCATCGAGTTGTCCGAATCCGACTCGAAAACCTCGTAGCCGTGGCGCGCGATGGCGCGGCCGTCGATGGTCATGCCAACGAGCTGACGGGTCGGCCCCTCCGCAGCGACCTTCTCAAGTGCGGCGCGGCCGACGAAGTCCGCGGCCTTGTCGAGCTTCACGACCCGGCCCAGCCCAGCTTCGAACGGATTCGCGTCGCGGCCCAGCTCGTTGCCATACAACGGCATGCCCGCCTCGAGGCGCAGCGTGTCGCGCGCGCCCAGCCCGCACGGCAGAATCTCGAAGCGCTGGCCGGCGGCGAGCACCTCGTCCCAGACCGGCAGCGCGTCGTCCCAGTCGAGGAACAGCTCAAAGCCGTCCTCGCCGGTGTAACCGGTGCGCGCGATAAATACGGGCCGGCCGCACGCGTGGCCCTGGGCGATGGCGTAGTACTTGAGCCCGGTCAGGTCAACGTCCGTCAGCGGCGCGAGCAGCTCCGCCGCGCGCGGACCCTGGACGGCCACGAGCGACGTGCGCAGCGAAGCGTCATCGAGAGTGGCGTCGTGGCCGGCGAGGCGCTCGCGCAGCTCAGCCACGACGACCTCGCGGTTGGATGCGTTGGGCACGACCATGAAGCGATCCGTGGCGACCCGGTAGACGATCAGGTCGTCGATGATCCCGCCGTCGGGCGCGCAGATCATGCTGTAGTGAGCGCGGCCCTCGGCGAGCCGCACAGGATCAGAGACCAGCGCAGCGGCGAGACCCTCGCCCGCGCCCGGGCCTGAGACCCAGACCTCGCCCATGTGCGACAGGTCGAACACGCCGACACGCTGGCGGACCGCGCGATGCTCCTCGAGGATGCCCGAGTACTGCACCGGCATCTCCCAGCCGGCAAAGTCGATGAGCCGTCCGCCCAGCGCGCGGTGGCGCTCGACCAGCGCGGTCTGCAACAAGTCGTCGAGCCCTTGGTGCTACAGGCCGGCGAGGGTCAGCGCCTGCTCGACCAGCTGGCGCTCGGTCGGGAAGGTCAGCATCAGCAGCGCCTCGTGGACGGGGAAGAACTGCACGTCGTCGAACTCGTGATCGTGCTGCGCGAGGTTGCCGCCGGTGGGCTCCATCAGGAAGTAGTGGACCGTCTTGTGGATGCGCTCGCCGTCCATGGTGAAGAAGTAGTCGATCGCACCCACGGCGGCCACGATGCGCACCTCCAGACCGGTCTCCTCGGCGACTTCGCGCAGCGCAGTCTGCTCGACGGTCTCACCGGAATCCGGCGTGCCCTTGGGCAGCATCCAACTCGGCCCGTTGCGGTCGCGACGGCGCATGCCCAGGCACAGCTCCGGCTGCTCCGCCTTCCTGGCGGATGACCACGCCCCCGCACGACGTGGCGCGCGAGGTTCGCCCCCGCCGACTTGCGTCCGGTTTGTCTGTGCCGTTCAGCCGCGCCACGGCGCGGCGCTGCGCGAACGCGGCTGGTGAGCGTGGCCGTTGGCCGGACGCGACCAGGTGATCGAGTCGCTACGGCGCAGAGCCACGGACCGACGCGGACGGGGTGCACTTTCCTCCGGCCGGATACTGCCCGTCGCGCTCAGACCGCGGGCCGCGAAACGCAGCGCGTCGACAAGAGGCACGCGCGCGTATTGCGCCGGATGTGACGTGATCTGGGGAGCGAGTCTGCGCCGGAGACCCAGGTGGGGTTCGCGGCTGTTGGTCAGCGGCGCGGCAAATCGTGTCGTGGGGAAGCCGCTGCGAATTCCGGCCGCTGTGATGCGCATCTGGGCCAATGTTAGCGACTCGCGGCTGGCGATCAATCCTCCAGCAGCCGAGCCAACGCGTCGGCGGCTTCGTCGCTCAGCTCGCCCCGGCGCCGGGCGATGGCGAGCTCGCGCCGACACACCTCGACGTAGAGCGGCAGGGCACTCGGCGCGAGCTCGCCCAAAACGGCCAGATGAGTCCTGACCGTGCCCACGTCGCCGCGGACGACTGGTCCGGACAGGGCCTGATCGATGCCCAGTCGCTCGGCGTTGGCCAGGGCCTGACGGGCGAGCGGCGCGTAGACGGCGACGGCCGTCTTCTCGTCAAGGCCGGCCAGCACGGCCACCTGGGCGATGGCGTCGAGCAGGCCGATGAGACCGCCGGCGGCCATCATCGCCGCGGCGTGATAGGCGGCCTTGCCGCCTTCCGGCAGGAGCACGGGATGCGCGCCGATCGACTCCGCGAGATCCGCCAGCACGGGCAGCAGCGCGGCGTCGCCCTCCAGCGCGATGGTCGAGCCGGAGAGATCGGCGATGGCCTGGTCGAGGTCGGTGAACGACACCAGCGGGTGGAAGCTGCCCATGTTCGTGCCCGCCGCCATCGCCGGCTCGAGCACTGACGCCGGCAGCGCGCCCGACGTATGGACGAGCGCCTGGCCGCTGTACAGAAGCATGCTCGAGGCCGCGCCGGCGATGGCGTCATCGGGCACGGTCAGGAAGATCAGGTCCGCCTCGTCGAGCACGGCATTGGCGTCGGCAAAGCCGCGCGCGCCGGCGACTCGTTCCTGGAAGCGCCGCCTGCGCTCTTCGTCCCGGCTCGCGACCGCGGTCACCTGCCAGCCGGCGCGCGCGAACGCGGCACCCAGCGCCGTGCCGACGCGGCCCGCGCCTATGAAGGCGATGCGCGGCTTGCCGTCGTCGGCAGTCGGCTGTCGCGGCACCGTGGCTCGCGCGTGATCGTGTCGAATGGTCGGAGTCGTGCGGGCGCCATCGGGGCCATTGTCGGGCAGCACTCGGGGCGTATACTCGGCCGGTCGACATATCGCGACCCGCGGCGGGCACTCCCGCCAGGCGCCGCCCAGCCCCGCCAAATGCTTGCGGGGACCAGGAGGCCTGGCAGCTATGACTTCCCAAGTCACCGTTCCTGATCCGTTTTCGGCGCGCGCAAAGTTGCGTGTCGGAGATCGCGACTATCTCCTACTACCGGCTCGAGCAGAGCGGCGCGACTGATCTCGCGCGCATGCCCATGACGGTCAAGGTGCTGCTCGAGAACACGCTGCGCAACGCCGGTCGTGGAGTCGTTCGCGAGAACGAGTGCACGACGCTCGCCTCGTGGCGGCCCAACGCCGCGATCGAGGCGGAGATCCCGTTCATGCCCGCGCGCGTGCTGATGCAGGACTTCACCGGCGTGCCCGCGGTCGTTGATCTCGCTGCGCTGCGCGATGCGATGGCAGACATCGGCGGCGACCCGGCCGAGGTTGAGCCGCTCGTCCCGGCGGACCTGGTCATCGACCACTCAGTGCAGGTCGATCAGTTCCGCGGCCCCGGCGCCTTCGCATTCAACGTCGAGCGCGAGTACGAGCGCAACGGCGAGCGCTACCAGCTGCTGCGCTGGGCGCAGAGCGCCTTCGCCGGCCTGCGCGTCGTGCCGCCCGGCACGGGCATCATCCACCAGGTCAACCTGGAGTACCTCGCCCAGGTGATCGTGGCGCGCGAGGACGACTCCGGTGAAGTCGAGGCCTTTCCCGACACGCTCGTCGGCACCGATTCGCACACGACGATGGTCAACGGCCTGGGCGTGCTGGGCTACGGCGTCGGCGGCATCGAGGCAGAGGCCGTGCTGCTCGGCCAGCCGCTCTACCAGCCAATGCCGCGCGTCGTCGGCGTGCGCCTGTTCGGCGACCTGCCGCGTGGCTCGACCGCCACGGACCTGGTGCTCGTCATCTCGAACATGCTCCGCGCGCACGGCGTCGTGGGCTCGTTCGTCGAGTTCGCCGGCGACGGCCTCGCCTCGCTGGCGCTGGCCGACCGAGCAACGATCTCGAACATGTCGCCCGAGTACGGCGCGACGGCCGCGCTCTTCCCGATCGACGACGAGACGCTCACCTACCTGCGCCTGACCGGCCGGCCGGCTGAGACGGTCGCGCTCGTCGAGGCGTACGCCAAGGCCAACAGCTTCTGGCGCGAGCCCGGCGCCGGGCCGGAGTTCGACGAGACGCTCGAGCTGGACCTGGGCACGATCGAGCCCACTGTCGCCGGCCCGCGCCGGCCGCAGGACAAGGTGCGCCTGCCCGACCTGCCGGCCAACTTCCGGGCCGCCTACCCGCAGACGGCCGAGCGTAAGCCACAGACCATCGCGGCCGGCGCGTTCGGCGACGCGGTGTCGATCGATCACGGCGCGGTGGCGATCGCCGCGATCACCTCGTGCACCAACACCAGCAACCCGACCGTCATGATCGGCGCCGGGCTGCTCGCCCGGAACGCGATCGCCAGGGGCCTCAAGGTCAAGTCCACGGTCAAGACGTCGCTTGCCCCAGGCTCGCGCGCCGTGACCGAGTACTACAAGGCCGCCGGCCTGCTCGAGCCGCTCGAGCAGCTGGGCTTCGGCGTCGTTGGCTATGGCTGCACGACGTGCATCGGCAACAGCGGCCCGCTCGACGCGGACGTCGCCCAGGCGATCGAGGCGAACGAACTCGTCGTTGCCGCGGTCCTATCTGGCAACCGCAACTTCGAGGGCCGCATCCATCCGCTGGCCCGCGCGTCGTACCTGGCCTCGCCGCCACTCGTCGTCGCCTATGCGCTGGCGGGCACGGTCGAGACGGACCTGCTGTCTGAGCCACTGGGCACCGGCACTGACGGCCAGCCCGTCTTCCTGGCAGACATCTGGCCAAGCCCGGAAGAGGTACGCGCGACGATCGCCAAGGCCGTCTCGCCGGAGATCTTCCAGCGCATCTATGCGTCCGTGTTCGACGGCGACGACCTGTGGCGCGCACTGCCCGTGCCGGTCGGCAGCAGCCGCTACGACTGGGATCCAGCCTCGACCTATGTCGCGCGGCCGCCATTCCTTGACGGCATCACGCGCGCGCCCGCACCGGTCAACGACATCGAAGGCGCGCGCGTCCTCGCCGTCCTGGGCGACAGCGTCACGACCGACCACATCTCACCGGCCGGTTCGATCCCGGCCTGGAGTCCGGCCGGTCAGTGGCTCCAGGAGCACGGCGTCGCGCCACTCGAGTTCAACTCGTACGGCGCGCGCCGTGGTCATCACGACGTGATGATGCGCGGCACGTTCGGCAACATCCGGCTGCGCAACGGCCTGACTGAGAAGGAAGGGCCGTACACGACCCATCAGCCCAGCGGCGACGAGATGTTCATCTACGACGCGGCCATGCGCTACCAGCGCGAGGGCACTCCCCTGCTGGTCATCTGCGGCCGCGAATACGGCAGTGGCTCATCGCGCGACTGGGCGGCCAAAGGCACGACGCTGCTCGGCGTGCGCGCCGTCCTGGCCGAGAGCTACGAGCGCATCCATCGCTCCAACCTGGTCGGCATGGGCGTCCTGCCGCTCCAGTTCCAGCCCGGCCAGAACGCCGCAGTCGCTGGGTCTGACCGGGCGCGAGGAGTACGACCTGCTGGGCTCTGTCGGAAGGTCTTTCGCAGCGTCAGACGGTCACGCTGGTCGTCCGCGACGAGAAGGGCGAGCGGCGCATCAACGTCATTGCCCGACTCGACGGGCCGGTCGAGCTCGACTACTACCGCCAGGGCGGCATCCTGCCCGCAGTCCTGCGCCGCCTCGCAGATTCCTAGGCGAACTCGCCGCAGGTCCGTCCGATCTCGTGCGCCAGCCACGGGCAGTTTCCAGATAGTTCCAACCAAGCGGAACCATCGAAGCCGACAGCGGGTTCAGCCCACGCTCGAGGCGGCCAGCCGACGCGTCGTTTCGGTGCGATTGCAGACGCGCAGGTGCTTCCGATCACGCTTAGGTAGAACCCCGAGATAGCGTCCGATGGTGTTGCTTGGCTGGAAGTATCGCGAAAGGCCTGATCTGGGCGCGAACGCGGACGAGATAGTCCGCGAACGTCGACGTGGTCAGAGCAGGCCAGGCAAGACTCCGAACGGGAGGCACGGCACGGGCACCGCGTACAGGCGCGGGAAGCGATCGTGGAGCTGCGGTTTGCCGGCCGCGGCGTCGAGGGCGTCGAGTAGCTGGCGCGTGCCGCCCATGCCGAACTTGTACTCGGCGTAGTAGTTCGCGACGCCGCGCCAGAACGTGGCTGAGCCAACCCGGTCGCGGAAGTCGCGCAGCCACAGGTTGCCCTGGACGTAGACGACCCACGGGTAGCAGTCGCCGATGTCGTAGATGGTCTTGTCCAGGAAGTCGGGTCGGGCACTGCGATGGCACGAAGTCGTTGAGCAGATTGCGCGCCATGAAATCGACCAGTGCCTCGTCGGCAAAAGGCTCGAGTGTCTGATCGTTGCCCACCACCGAGTAGAACCACTCGTGCGCCGGTCTCGTGCGCCGTCTCCCACGGCAGCAGACCTTCCGGCACGTTGCTCGGCAGCCACGAGACGCATCGGTGACTCGACCGCAGCCCACGGGCCCGACCTCGGCCATGTTGAGCGCCTGAACGGGTACGGACCCACCTTTGAGCTGTAGTCGTTGAACGCCGCGTGCCGTCACGTTGAGCATCGTCCCGGGTCGAGCTTGCTCGTAGAAGACGGTGACAACGTGCCGCGCACCGTGCGCGATCACGGTCCTGTACGACGGGCTGGCCGCGAAGTTGAAGTCGCGCACGTTGTCGGCCTCGAAGACGCGCGTCGAGCCACTGGCGGAGGTCTGTTCTCCCGTCGTGGCAAAGATCGAGGACGGATCCGTGGTGATCGCCACGCGGACATGGCTGGCCGTCGAGGTCACGGACGGATCGCCGTTCGCTGGGTTGTTGAACTGGTCGTGGTCCGGCTGAGCCACGGGATCCAGCGGTAGCGCGGTCAGGTAGTCTGCCCGTCGCCGCAAAACCCCAGTCGTCGCCGTCGGGGTTGGGCGTGGCGGTCATCGTCGCGGTGTAGCCGAGCTCGACCGTGACCGTTCCGCCCGGCGCGAGGGGCGGGTCGAGCGGCACGTAGATGGTCTGGTCGCTGGGCGTCGCGTCGGACGGTTGCCCGTCGACCGTGGCCTTCGTCAGCCGGGCATGGCCGATGCGCAGGATCTGCAGGTTGAAGGCGAGCACGCTCGTCGACCACGGCTTGCTGCCGTGGACGGTGGCAGTGGTGTCGACCGTCGCCGTGCCGGCCGCGCCAGTCGAACGTGGCCGTGACGTCATACGAGGCGTCGAGACCAAGGGACGTGACGTCCTTGTAGTCGGCGGCTCGCGCTGCCACAGGCAGCGCGAGCGTGGCGAAGATCAGGATCGTGGCAAGGACAACGACGCGCGGCACAACGCGATGATCGCGCCTCCGCGCCAGATCAGGCTACGGCGCCCTGCGCGCCGAGTTCAGTGAGCGGTAGCGGACACATCCGCGAGACGGCGCGGATCGACTGGTCTCGCCCGACTCGACCAGTCGCCTGGAGCGCGTCGCCGTCGTCCCACAGGTTGACGTTCATCGCCGCCGCGACTCGGCCGCGCTGGAGCCAGAAAGCGTGGAACTCGCGTCGTCTCGAGGTCGCCGCGGACGACGACCTCGTCCCACTCGGGCGCGTAGCCGCGGTACTCCATGCCGACGTCGTATTGATCCGAATACAGGTACGGGACGCGGTCGTAGACGACGTCGCGGCCACAGATGTTGGCGGCCACGGCAAGACCCTGCCGCTTCGCGTTGTCCCAGTGCTCCGAGTGCATAGCGCCGCGCCGATAGCGCGGGTTCCAGGCGCTCGCGGCATCGCCGATCGCGTAGATGTTCGGCGCGCTGCTGCGCAGGTGCTCGTCGACTTCGATCGCACCGCGATGCATGCGCAGCCCGGCGGCCTGCGCCAGCGCCACGCGAGGGGTCGCACCGATGCCGACGACGACCAGATCGGCTGCAAGGCTATGGCCGCTCCTCGCCGCGCAGGTAGCCCTTGGACATGCGGCGGCCGTTCATACGGCCACTCGTGCTCCTGCGCTGACGAGCGTCACCTCGCCGCTCGAAGCCCTCGTCACGCAGGCCGAAGGCAGCTACGAGCGCCGGCCAAGCCACCGCCGACGATTACGACGCGCTCGATCGCGCTCACGCTTGCGCCTCCCTCGGAACCGATACCGATAGCGCGTGAACAGATGGCTGCCCGACACGCGCACGTCGACCAGATCCGCCCATGGCGCACCGCCGACGCGTGAATGCATGGCCCTCGACGAGCGCCGAGCCGAGCGCTGGCCCCGGTCGCGACCGGCGAGCTGGGGCGCAACGGTCATGAAGAGCTCGTCGAGCAGACCGGCTCCCGCGACGAGATCACCGATCAGCCGCGGGCCGCCTTCGCACAGCTACGAGCTGCACGCCGCGCTCGCCGAGCAGTCTCGACCAGCGCCTGCTGGTTCGACCACGCTCGTCGCCCGCGGATACGACCTCAACGTTCAACGCGAGGTTCACGGCGGCTCAGGCGCTCGGCGGCCGCGTCTCGCGTCGTGACGACGAGCACCGGGATGTCCGGGTCCGACAGCCCTCGCTGTCGCGGGTCGAGATCGCCGCTGGCCGTCACGACGACCGTGGTCGGGTTGGCGTGCCGAGGCCCAGCTCCGCGCGAAGCTCGCGCCGTGTCTGCGGCCGTGGCCGGATGCACGGAAGCGGCCACCCAACGGCCGTGGCTGTCACTCCGCGCGGTCCCAGCGCCGACCATCACCGACGTCGGCCAACGATCGCAGCAAGACCCATCACGAACCGATCCGGCTCGAAGTAGCCACTCACCGCGCCGCCGCCCAGGCCTGCCGCCGGGTCGAAGGCGACAACGCCGTCGAGCGTCGACACGAAGTTGGCGACGACCGTCGGACGGCCGTCGGCAAGCGGAATGAGCAAGGTCGCCGCCGTAGCGCTCGCGCAGCTGCGTCAGGCAGGCGTCCGCCGCGCACGCGCCCGTGCGCAGGGTCGGTGCCCAGCAGTGCGCGCAAGCCTGCCTCCGCGGCGACACCCGCGGCCGTCACGACGCGCAGCCGCTGTCGATCAGTCGGAAGAACTCGGAGCGCAGGTTCGGATCGCGCTCGTAGACGCCGCGATAGCCGGTGGTCCGCGTCATGGCGCTGCTCCTCGCGCACGCCGCGCATCTGCGTGCACAGGTGGTGCGCGCGCATGTACACCGCCACGCCGTGCGCGCTGAGCAGCTCCTCGAGCGACTGAGGCGATCGCGTGGGTCATGCGTTCCTGGACGCCGAAGCGCCGCGTCACGACGCGCACCAGCCGGGTCAGCTTGCTGATGCCGATGATGTGCTCGTGCGCCACGTAGCCCACGATACGCCTCGCCGTAGAACGGCAGCGCGTGGTGCTCGCACAGAGCGTAGAACGGGATCGGGACCCTCGACGATCTGGGCCAGGTCGCAGCTCGAGTCGGCGTGGCACTCGGTCGGGAAGACCGTTACCAGTTTCGGGTCGCCCTCATATCCGTCCGTTGCGTCGATCAGCGCCTGGACGAAACGACGCGGCGTGTCCGCCGTCCCGGGCGTGTCGAGCTCGAGACCCAGCGCGCCGAGCATCTCGGCGGCATATCCCTCGAAACGCTTTTGATCGGCCTCGCTGAGTTCTCGGCCTGATGAGCCGCTGCCCATTAGATCGTCGAGCGGTGCGACGGGCTCGACTGAGACGTGTTCGTGAACGGCGACCATGTGACCTGCTTTCTTTTACTAGTCGCCGTTATTGATACACCCGTGGCAGCGAACCGTCAACTCTAATAACAGTGGTGACGTGTGATAGAGTCGATGTGCCGATGAATGCTGCAAATCAGACCGACGATCTCGCAGCGGTCGCGCTGCTCGACGAGCCGGTGCGGCGGCGTCTCTACGAATGGGTCGTCGCCCAGGGCAAACCGGTCGGACGCGAAGAGGCTGCCCGTACTCTGGGCATCACGCGGTCACTCGCCGCCTTCCATCTCGATCGTCTGACGGAGGCCGGGCTGCTCGAAGCCGGCTATCAGCGCCTGACGGGACGCACAGGTCCCGGAGCGGGCCGTCCGGCGCGCGTCTATCACCGCGCCGAGCGCGACATTGCGGTCAACCTCCCGCGCACGCCACTACGAGCTGGCCGCGGACGCTTTTCGCGGCCGCGCTACAACAGATTGGCGACGGAACGCCGCCCGACTGAGCTGGTCGCGGCCGCGCACGACGCCGGCGAACGTCAGACAGTCGGCGGGTCGATGGACGTCTCTGCTCGAGCGTGCTCGAGCAGCGCCGGCTACGAGCCGGTCGATGAGGAGGGCACGATCAGGCTGCGCAACTGCCCGTTCGACGCGCTCGTGGAGGAGCACCGGCCGCTCGTGTGCGGTACGAACCTGGCCCTCGCCCAGGGCATCCTCGACGGCCTGGGCGATGCTGGCGCCGACTTCTCGGCCGCACCTTGATTCGCAGCCCGGCTACTGCTGCGTCGTCTTCACGCGCGAGGAACGAGCACTGCGTCCATCCAGTTTGCTGAATGCCTCGCCCCAACCGTTCTCCGTGGGAGCCACGAGGTTCTCCGCCAGCCACTGCCGGACCTCGAGTCGCGTCCGACCATCAGCCTCGTCGTAGAACTCGATGCGCATCCTCGTGTCGAAGGGCTTGAAGCCAAACGGGAGCTCGCCAGTGATGCTCATGATGCCGTCGAGCAGCTCGCCCTCGATGACCTCGGTCAGGTCAACTCGGCCGCGCGTCCAGACACCTGGTTGGCCCGGAAAGATCTCGTGCCAGCTCAAATAGCCGCCCGGACGCACGTCGAACTCGACCTCGTCGCGCGGCAGTGAGTTGCCGATGGGACCCCACCACGAGGCGAACTGGTCAGGGTCCGTGAACGCCCGGTAGACGAGCGCGCGTGGCGCGTTGAAGGTGCGCGTCAGGGTCAGCTGCGGTGCCGTCGTCGTGGTCATGACTTTCCTTTCCTGGTGTGGGTCTCGGTTTGAACTGCCTGCTGCTCTGAGGTGAGTCGGGCGAGGTGCTCGTCGAGCCGATCGAAGCTCTCGTTCCACACCTGCTCGCAGTGCGACAGCCAGGCCGTCGCGCTGGCCAGCGTTGACGGCGAGAGTCGCGCGCTGCGCCACCTGCCCTCCTGACTGCGAGTGATGAGCGACGCGTGCTCGAGCACCTTGAGATGTCGAGAGATCGCCGGCAGGCTGATGGAGTACGGGGCGGCGAGCTCTGTGACCGTCGCCTCCCCTGTCGCGAGTCGCTCGACGATGCCCCGGCGCGTGGCGTCGGCCAGCGCACCAAAGAGCAGATCCAGGTCTTCGCTGCTCCGTGCCGGTGTCGACATTTAACATGATGGTTAAGTGTAGCGGCCAGGTTCTGGCTTGGCAAGAGTCCGAGGAAAAGTCGGTGGTCGCGCTCCGGGAATATGGTGTCCCGAACATGAAGAACACCGCCGACCATGCAGGGATGCCGTCGCGATCGGCGCTGATTGACGACGTCGTGATCAGCCGGCCGGACTACTCGTTGCCGGCAACGATTTCCTGGCCGGCCCGAGACGACCCCGCGCCGTGCGTCGTGTTTTTCGCGGGGAGTGGGCCGACCGACCGGAACTGGACGTCGCCGCTCCTGCCCGGCACGAACGGCAGTGGCGCGCAGCTTGCGCTGGCTTTGCAGAGTCGCGGCGTGGGATCGATCCGCTTCGACAAAGTCGGCTCCGGCGTCAACATGCCCAAGAGCATGGCGCCGGCGGATCTGAAGATGCTCGACGTGTTGTCGCTGGCCCACTACGTCGACGAGGCGATCGCCGCGTTCGACGAGCTCGCCTCCCGAGACCGGTGCGGCCGGATCTTTCTTCTGGGTCACAGTGAAGGATCGATCCACGCGTCATCGGCGGCCATCGTGAAGCAGACGGACCCGCGCTTCGGCGGCTTCATCAGCCTGTCGGGGCCCGCGCGTTCGCTCCTCGACACCGCGATCGAACAGATCCGTGCGATCCAACTCAAGGCTGGCAGCGACCCAGCAGCTGTCGATCAACGGCTCGCGGGGTTTCGTGCAGCGATGCTGGAAGAGGACGCACCAGCGCCCGATCTTTCCGCACTCCCGGAGGCTGCGGCCCTGTGGCAGGCGACCCACGCGCCGATCCAACAGCGGGTCGCGCGCGAGCTGATCTTCGCTGACCCACTCGCACTGTTGCCCACTTATCGCGCTCGCGCCCTGGTCGTCTCGGCGGCCAACGACGCCCAGGTACCGGGATCCGACGCCGACAAGATCTTCGCCGCGCTGGGGACCGACATGAAGGACAAGACGCGGGTGACGATCGCCGACGCCAACCACGTCTACAAGTCGGATACGCGGGCGCCGTCGACGATCGGCCAGGCCGAGATCGTGGCCGGCTACGCCGACGCCAACCACGAGCTCGCCGACGGTCTCGTTGACGCGATCGTGGATTTCGTCACGCGCGCGATAAGAACGGGCTTTCGCCGCCGGCGGCTTTCGCGGCCACACGGATCAGGGCTAGGACTCATGGATGCTGGTCGTGCCTCGACCGGCGCATCATCCTTCGCGGCGTGATCGACGAGCGTGTTGTCAATGTCGGACAGTAAACCGACGAGGTCGAGGTCGACGCTCCTTCGGGATGCCATCTCGTTCTATAGCCTCAACCCGCGTCACTGGAGCGAAGAGTTGACCTACCTCGACGCCGCCGGGACGGAAAGCAGCGACCTGTCGCCTTCGCTCGATGACCAGCGTCGCCTCTATCGGCTCGCGATCGAGACATATGGCCTGAAGGAGCGCTATTTCGGTCACATCACCGGCGAATACGGGGACGACTAGCCCCGATGCCGCCCCGAAATAGGGAGAGCGAAGCTTCCTAGATTGAAGCTCCGCTCTCGCGTGAGGTGACTTTGGTGGGCGATACTGGATTCGAACCAGTGACCCCTCGGATGTGAACCGAGTGCTCTAACCACTGAGCCAATCGCCCCGGGATGCGTCCGCACGGGGACGCGGCGGCCATTATCGGCCGTCACCCCGGCCTTGTCAGCAAACCCGGCCAGCGGTCTCTCAGAGCGTCCGGGTCAGCTTCGACCACAACGCGCTTGTTCCGGCTGGCCGACCCTGCCGCGAGCTCGATCGTCGATGGCGCCACTCCCAGGGCGGAGGCGAGCGTCTTGATCAGAGCCTTGTTGGCGGCGCCATCCGCGGGCGCCGCGCGAACTCTCACGCGCAAAGCCCCGTCGTCGCCGACGCCATCAACCGCGTCGATGCCGGCGCGCGGCGTAACGCGGACCGCGAACGAGACGCGCGTCAGTGGAAGAGGACGAGCTGCATCAGAAACCCCAGCACGAGCAGCAGCACGAGCGGCGAGAAGTCGAGCGTGCCGTTGCTGGGCAGGAAGCGCCTGATCGGTGCCAGCAGGGGCTCGGTCGTCTCGAACAGAAAGCGCGCAATCGGCCCGCTGAAAGTGGGGTTGATCCAGCTCAACAGGACGCGGCCAAGGATAAGCAGCCAGAGGACTGTGACGAGGATCTGGATGAAGACAACAGATGAACTGGGACACGCCGCTTCGAGTATAGGTTTGCGTCAGGCCGACGGGCGTTCGCCGAACAGGACCCGCCCGAGCCGGACCACTGTCGCCCCCTCCTCCACCGCCACCTCGAAGTCGTCGCTCATGCCCATCGACAACCCGGCACCGATTCGCGGCTCGGCGCCGGCAGGCGTTCCGAGAGCTCGCGCAGCGCACGGAAGGTGGGTCGCGCGGCCTCCGCATCGGGCACGAGGCGGCCCACCGTCATCAGGCCCGCGATGTCCAGCCCCTCCACGGCGGCAAGACGCGGCCCGAGCTGCGTCACCTCGTCCGCGCCAAAACCGCTCTTGGCTGGATCGCCATCGACGTTGACCTGGAGATAGACCGGATACGGCGCGCGGTCTGTGGCCAGGGCCACTCGGCCGATGCGCTCGGCGAGGTCGAGCGAGTCAATTGAATGGATCGCGTCGAATAGCGCGACCGCGCGCGCTGCCTTGTTCGACTGGAGTCGACCGACCAGCTCCCACTGAACGCCGGGGAGCTGCGGCGCTTTGTCCTCTGCCTCCTGGACCCGGTTCTCGGCGAAGCGCGTCAAGCCAAGCGACTGGGCGACACGCAATCGCTCTACGGCGACAGTCTTTGAGACCGGCAGGATCACTACCGTCGCCGGTTCGCGGCCTGCCCGTTCGCAGGCCCGGGCTATTCGCGCTCGAACATCATCGAGCGCGGTGCGAAGGTCGTTTGCCTCAGCGATGGCGGCGCAGGAAGGCCGGGATGTCGAGGTCCTCAACTTCCTGCTGCGGCCCGCGGCGAAGCTCCTGGCCGTTGCGCGGCTGGACGACCGCGGCGGTCTGGAGATCCGCGTCGGGCATTGGCGCCTCGGCAGCCATGGCGGCTGGCTGGCTGACAGGCATCGCGCTGACCGGGATCGCCGTTGGCGTCCGCTCGACGGCGTACTCCTCGCGATCGCGGGCCATGCGCAGTGCGCTGGTGACCTCGACCGATGACGAAGCCTGGGCCGACGCGGCCCGCTCCCGCTTGCGCGACGCATCGAAGCCCGTGGCGATGACGGTGATCGCCACCTCGTCGCCCATGCGCTCGTCGATGACCGTGCCGAAGATGATGTTCGCCTCAGGATCGGCGGTCTGCTTGATGATCTCCGCTGCCTCGTCGACCTCGAACAGGCTCAGCGTCGGCCCGCCGGTGATGTTGAACAGCACGCCCTGCGCGCCGGCGATGTTGACCTCCAGCAGCGGGCTGGCGATCGCCTCCTTGGCCGCCGCTGAGGCACGACCCTCGCCCGACGCGCGGCCGATGCCCATCAGCGCGGAGCCGGCGTCCTTCATGACCGTGCGCACATCGGCAAAGTCCAGGTTGATCAGCCCGGGCACCGTGATCAGGTCGCTGATGCCCTGGACTCCCTGGCGCAGAACATCGTCGACGACACGGAACGCATCGAGGATCGACGTTTCCTTGTTGACGACGTCCTTGAGCCGGTCATTCGGGATCGTGATGAGCGTATCGACCTTGTCGCGCAACGCCTCAGTGGCCTTCTCGGCGTTGAGCCTGCGGCGCGCGCCCTCGAACGAGAACGGCTTGGTCACGACGCCGATGGTCAACGCACCAAGATCGCGCGCGACCTCCGCGATGACGGGCGCTGCGCCAGAGCCCGTGCCGCCGCCCATGCCGGCGGTGATGAAGACCATGTCCGAGTCCTTGAGCGCCTCGTAGATCTTCTCGGCGTCTTCCTCAGCCGCGCGCTGACCGATCGTGGGGTCGCCACCCGCGCCAAGGCCGCGCGTGATCTTGTCGCCGACGCGGATCTTGTGCGGCGCGTCCGACTGCAGGAGCGCCTGGGCATCCGTGTTGACGGCGATGAACTCGACGCCCATCAACTCGGCGCGGATCATGCGGTTGACCGCGTTGCTGCCCCCGCCGCCGATTCCGATGACCCGGATCAGTGCAAAGTTCTCCGAGTCGGACCTCAGCGGCATTTCGAACCCCTCCCGAAGGACGTCAAGCAAAGGCTAAATGTGGTTCTCCCCGACCCGGCGCGGGCGCGGCGCGGGGCCCTCAAAGAATTCGGCCGAGTATATCTGCGGACCCACAGTCCGACCGTCCGACTTGAGGCTTAGCGGACGTCAATTTCGGCTTGATGACGGCCGACTGTGGACGAACTGTGGATACCTTCCGGTTAGCCGCCGACGAAGGTCAGCTGGACGTGGCGCGTCGAGTTGTCGGCGTTCGGATCGAGCAGTGCGATTGACTGCCACGTGCCCAGCTGCAGCTGCCCGTTGACGACCGGCACAGTGATGGACGGCGCGACCATCAGTGGCAGCACATGGTCCGCGCCGTGGCCGGCGGACCCGTGGCTGTGGCGCCAGCGATCGTCGCGCGGCAGAAGCGCGTCAAGGGCGCGCATCAAGTCCTCGTCAGAACCGGCACCCAGCTCCATGATCACGACCCCGGCCGTGGCGTGAGGCACGAACACGTTGAGCAGCCCGTCACCCTCCCCCGCGACGAACGCGGCACATTCGCGCGGTGATGTCGAACAGCCCGCGGCCGTGTCCTGTATGGACCGTGATATCGGCGTGTTTCATCACGCCAATCATCCCGATCGCGCTACAGGGGAGGGTCGGCCAGGAGTCCGCGAGACTGGCCGGCACCCAACCGGCGAACGTCCCCGAGTGGAGACTTGCACCTGAGCCATCCGTGGGTGTGTAGGTGAACTTGTCACCGACATCGCCGACGGTGCCGTCCCAGGCACTAAATGTGACACCGGAGTCGTCGGGCGCCAAACCGCGGTAGTCCACGAGCGGGTCGGATGAGAGCGTGAACGGAAGCTTGCTCGGTCCGATGTCGGCGAGGACCGTGCCCTGGTCCAGACCCGTAAGCCGTACCAGTTGCATGCCTGACTGCTCTGTCGCGCCCTTCACGAGGACTAACAATGCGTTGCCGTCCGCCGCAAAGCTGATTCCTGATACGGAACCGTTCGCGTTGAGCATGGGGACAAATGGCGTGGTTCCTGGCGGGAGAGCCCCCGCCCAGGAAGTAACGTCCGAGCTCGTGGCCACACCCAAGATCGTGTCGGCACAACTCGGGGCCGGAACTCCGAACAGGGGTGCCATGTGACACAGGACCTGGCCGCCATTTCCAATGGCACGTGGGCCGATGAGGTCCCAATCCTGCCTCAGACCCAGCGACGATCGACGAGCCATCGACCGGCTGGATCCCGACCGCCGTCTTGGTCTTGCTGTACACGCCGAGCCGTCGGCACTCCAAAGAATGAAGGGCCACCGCCGAACGAGACCTCGTCATCGGGGTCGGAAGCTCGTTTGCGTGCGCGGATCCAGGAAGAGGTTGCCAGCACTCACCGCCAGAAGTCCGTTCGGTCCCCACTTGGGAGTCTCGAACTGGCCGCCGATATCTACCGACCATGGCGTGGCGTCGGGGTTTGATAGGTCGTAGAACGACACCGTCCCCGTGTCGGGTCCTGCGCTCGTGAGCGCCGCCAGCCAACCATCCGTGGACACGACTGCACCCGGGGGGTCCAGAGACGAGTCGAGCGATTACAACCACTCGTTCTGTGCCGTCCGGCGTCGCGACGAAAACATGCACGGCGGTGCCGTTCGCGACCGTCCTGGTGAAGACGGGCACGTAGGGTCCTGCGACCGGCATCACCGGGGGACCGGATGGGCGTGCCGTCGGAGTCGGTGCGGGAGCAGACGCGGGCCAGGAGGCAAGTGTTGCTGCCGGGACGAACCCGGCAAGCGCCCCCGCGTGGACATGGGCGGCTGAACCGTCGCCGGCGATCTCCAGAGAACCGTGCTGCGACTCGCCGCCGAGCTCCCAATTTTGGCTCACGACGATGATCGAATCATCCGGCGCAAGACCAGCGAAGCCGACCTGGGTCTTATCGACGGTCGGCTGCGGAAGGGCTGAGCGATCGACCACCGCAACGACCTGCGGGGATGCATCGCCTGGTGCGTTCAAGCGCAGAAGACTGACCGGCTGATCCGATGAGTCATCCACGGTCAACGCCCACAGACCTTGCCCATTTGCCGGGAAGCTTGCGTCGGCGACCGTGCCCATGACGCTGGCTAAGCTCCTCCATTCGGTGGTCGCACCGCTTAGCTGTTTCGTCGTGATCAAGTCCGACGACTCGCAGTAGTCCGTGAAGCCGGGGCATAGGAATGTGCCGTCAGGGCCAAACTCGCGACGGCCGCGTCGGTCCGCCATGGCTGGAATGCCGGCAGCGTATTGGCCGTCACCGACCGGGATGATGCCGACGGAACCGCGGGTGTAGCCGAGCAGGCCGGACCCATCCGCGGCCCAGTACATCGTCGGGCCACCGCCAACGGCTGCCTCTGGCGTCAGGTGTGTGATCGTCCGCGTAGCCGGATCGACGATGTCGGTCCCGTCGGGCGATTGGTCCGACCCTGACCTGATGACTGCGAATCGGCCGTCGTTTGACCACACGCCGCCGGTACCGCCCCAGAAGCTGAGCGGCCACGAGGCAGCGGACGGGTCGTTGAGGTCGAAGAATTCATACCGGTCGGGTTGCTCGACGTAGAGCGCCAGCCAGCCGGTGCCGGAGACGTGGCCGAAGTCGGCCGAGGTGTATTGCGCCGGGTTGTTCACCGCGAAATGGCGGATAAAGCGCTCGCTACCGTCGGGAGCGCCCGACACGAGGTCGACCCCGCCGTCGGAAGTTGCCTGCAGGTACGAGGGCGACATACGGACCGGACTCAACGGCTGGGGTGCGGGGCCGGGTGTTCCCGTCGGGGCTGGCGGTACGACCACGGCCGCGTTCGTTGGCAGTGCCGGGGTTCCGTTGGCGGTGGTTGGGCGAGGCTGCTCGCGGCCCACGCCTGCGGCGAGGGCGAGCAGGGCGACGAGCGTCAGGGCAACGACGGCCAGCCACGCGAGGCGCTGCATCGGCGCAACCGGAAGGCGCCAACGCAAGCCTGTGGCGCGGGTCTTCGAAGCGATCGCGGCGCGGCTGATCGCGCGCGCGTCCACGGCCTGTCGTGGACCCAGGTAGCCGTCAAGTGCGCGCGCGAGATCGCGCTCGAAAGGTGTCATGTCAGTCATCGCTGAGCTCCCCCTGGAGACGCTGAAGAAGACGCGCAAGGCGACTGCGTGCGCCGGAGGCACTGATGCCGATCGCCACGGCGATCTCTGAGCTGTCGAAGCCGGCGACGTAGCGCAGCGCGAGGATGGCGCGGTCCTCGGCGCTCAGGCGCGCCAGTGCGTTGCGCAGGTCGATGGCCGAGACGCCGGCAGCAGGATCTGTGGCGACCCCAGCCGCCACAGATCCGTCCTCGACGCTGATCTCGACTACGCCGTGGCGATTGCGCCCGCGATGCGCGCGGCGCGCCTCGTTGATTGCGATCGAAGCGAGCCACGGCTTGACGCGCGCCGGGTCGCGCAGTGATCCGAGCTTCTGCCAGCAGATTGCCCACGCGGCCTGGACGGCCTCTTCTGAGGCGACCGCGTCGCCGGTGACAACCTGGCAGATGCGGCGCAGGTCCTCGTGATGGAGTGCGACGAGACGCTCGAAGGCGCTCTCGTCGCCGGTAGCGGCGGCAGCCACGAGGGTTGCCCCGTCGTCAGCCACCGACCCAATCGCCACTGTCATGTCCTATAGACACCGGGCGTGGGCCAACTGTCCCAGCCTTAGGGCAATAGCCCCCGCGCCCAATCGCGCATACGGTTCATCACGCCCGGCGCCGGGGCCGTGTCGTAGCGCACCGGCTCATAGCCATGGACGGCTTGGGCGCCCCACATCAAGCAATCCGAGCGAAGTCGAGTGGGCCGGCGTCAAAAGGTTGTCCGTGAGGCCACCGACGCCGGACGGCCCGGCGACGCGGACCGGCATCTGGAGCACTTCCCTCCCGAGCCGGGCCGTGCCCGTCAACTGGGATGCGCCGCCGGTGAGCACGAGTCCGGCGGGCAGCAGGCCCTTGTAGCCGGCGCGCTCGATCTCCTCGCCGATCTTCTCGAACACCTCGCGCATGCGCGCCTCGATGACCTCGGCCAGCTCCATGCGCGACGCGGTCATGGCTTCATCGTCGCCGATGGTCTCGACGTCGACCATCTCGTCGTCCTTCACGTCCGCGGGGTTGGCCGTGCCGTGCTTGATCTTGAGATCCTCGGCGGCAGCAAGCGACGTCTTGAGCCCGATGGCCACGTCATTGGTCACGTTGTTGCCGCCCAGCGGCAGGACCCCGGTGTAGAACGGCGAGCCGTCGATGTACAGGGCCAGGTCGATCGTGCCCGCGCCGAAGTCGGCCATGGCCACGCCCAGCTCCTTCTCCGTCTCCGTCAGCACGGCGTCGGCGGACGCGAGCGACGCCGCGACCAGCTCGTCGATGCGGATGTCGGCGCGCTGCACGCACTTGGACAGGTTCTGAACCGCCGTGGCCGACGCGTGGACGATGTGCGTCTCCACCTCGAGGCGGATGGCGCTCATGCCCATCGGATCCTTGACGCCTTCCTGGCCGTCGACCACGAAGCCGCGCGGCAGGACGTGCAGCACCTCGCGGTTGCTCGGGATGTTCACCGCCCGAGCGACCTCCGTCGCGCGCTCGATGTCCTCGCGCGTGACCTCGCGCCGCGCGCCACTGACCGCAACGGCGCCGCGCGAGTTCTGCGACTCAACGTGCGCGCCGCCGACTGCCACGATGGCCGACTCGATCCGATAGCCGGACAACCGCTCGGCCGCCTCGCGCGCCTGGCTGATCGAGGTCACGGTCTGGTCGATGTTGATCACGACGGCCTTCTTGAGCCCCGACGACGGCACTGAGCCCTTGCCGATGACCGTGACCGTGCCATCGCGCGCAACTTCGCCGATGAGCGCCACGACCTTGTTTGTGCCCACGTCCAATGCGACGAGGACCGCCTCCCGTTCCACGGCTACATTCTGGCCTAACGCGACTTAGTGGGCGCGGGCGTGGGGACGACCGGTGTCGCGACAGGCACATACGTTCCACAGCGCTCGTCGAGCGGCGCCAGGTAGACCGTGCGCACGTCCTGTTCGCCCGCTCCGATCAGCGAGCTCAGGCACTGCACCTGGCGCGGGATCAGGTCCGTCGGTCGGAGGTTGGGCGTGTACTGGCCGAACACCGCGCGCCAGCCGTCCGGTTGGGCGGAGATCACGAAGCCGTCGTCGTCATCGATTTCGAGAGCCAGTGAGCTCGCGCTGGAGCCGATCATCGATGGGCTGACGGCACCCAGCTGGAGGATGGCGGCGAGGTCGATCGGATCGACGGTAGCGCCGGCCTGGCCGTTTTCGGGTATGACTGACGTTCGATGATCCTCGATCACCGGTATTCCCAGCTGCGCGGCCTTCGCCTCATCAACGGCAGCGATGACGAGGCCGGCCGAGTCGACCAGGTACGTCCCGCCCGACCAGTGCACAGCGAAGATCGGCTCGCGCTCTGTCACGGATATGGCGACGCGATTTGGCAGCGTCGTCGTGACGTTGACCTGGGCGATGGCAGGTATCCCTGAGATCGAACGGGCCATCTCGTCGGTTCGCAGGCTGATGACATTCGGGTGCTGTCCATCGACGATGCCGGCGGCGGCGAGGATCGTTTGCGGATCCGTGTATTTCAGATCGCCAGTCAGCTGCGGCGCGGCGACAGCGAAGGAATCGTCGGTCAGCATCCAGTACGCGGCGCCCGCGCAGGCGACCATCAACAACAACCCCAGGACGCGCGCGCCGGTGACGAAACGCAGGGGTCCGCCACGGCCTCGGGGGCCGGTGCGAGCGCGGGCCGACGGACGGGGTCGGGCGGTCAGGGCAGGTCGGCCCGCGTCAGCACGCGCCGCGGGCGGGCGGCAGCGCGCTCAAGGGCCAGCTCGACGATGCGCTCACTGATCGCGCCGAAGTCGTAGCCGCCTGCGCGACACAGCACCGGGAAGAGGCTGATCGGCGTGAAGCCCGGAATGGTGTTGATCTCGTTCAGGTACAGCTCGCCGCTGGCGCGATCGACCATGAAGTCGACCCGCGCGAAACCCTGGCCGCCGATGGCCACGAACGCCTCGCGCGCGGTCTTGTGCAGCTGCTCGCGCAGCGCGGCGGACACGATCCGGAGTGTCGGTCGTGCGCGACACGCCGTCCTCGTACTTGGCGGCGTAGTCGTAGAACTCGCGGCCGGGGAAGATCTCGCCCGGCCCGTAGCTCTCGAGCGCGTCCGCTGAGTTGCCCAGCACAGCCATCTCCAGCTCGCGCGGGTGGTCGAGATAGGCCTCGACCAGGACCATGTCGTCGTACGCCAACGCCTGAGCGATCGCACCGCCGGAGTATTCGGGATCATTTGGCTCGTGCACGATGGCGATGCCCACAGACGAGCCAAGGCGCGCCGGCTTGACGATGACGCGATGGTCGGGCAGCGAGGCGCTGAAGCCGGCGACACGCGCCTGGACGGCGCGCGGGTCCGCGGCCCACTCCCCTGCGGCAATCTCGATCCACGGCAGAGTGGGCATGCCCAGGCCGTGCGCGAGGCGTTTGAAGATGGCCTTGTCCATGCCCACGGCAGAGGCGGCCACGCCGGCGCCGGTGTACACGAGGTCCGCCGCCTCGCACAGGGCCTGGATGGTGCCGTCCTCGCCAAACGGGCCGTGCAGCGCGATGAAGACGACCGGCGTCGGCTGCTGCTCGCGAATTTGGCGCAGCGCATCTCCTGAAGTCAGTGGTCCCTGCGCGCCAAGCGCGTGCGGATCGTCGTAAGCCGTCCGCGCCAACGCACGATCCATTGCGGCCGAAGGCAGCTGCCACCACTGGCCGTCAAGCGTGATCAGCCAACCACTCACGTCGTGGCCGCGCTCGGTCAGTGCGTGCGCGATTGCCCGGCCTGACACGAGTGACACGTCGTGTTCCGCACTCGGGCCGCCAAGGACCACGGCGATGGACGTCCGATTCACGCGCTCTCCCAGTTCGACCAATCACCAGCGAAGACGACCTCGAAGACGAGTTCGATGCCCGTTTCGCTGCGCACTCGGTCGCGCACCTGCTCGCCCAGGCGGCGTACGTCGCTGGCCGTGCCGTTCTGGTCGTTGACGATGAAGTTGGCATGCTTCTCGCTGACGCTGGCGCCCCCGACGCGCATGCCCTTCATGCCCAGGCGGTCGATGATCCCGCCCGCCGAGTCACCAGGAGGGTTGCGGAAAAAGCTGCCCGCGGAGGGCTGGCCGAGCGGCTGGTGCTGCTGGCGCCATCTGCGAATCTCGTCGAGCCGCTCGCCGATCAACGCCGGCTCGGCCCGCTCCAGGTCGAACGTCGCCCAGGTCACCACTTCAGGTGAACCTGGCATCGAGTGCTTGAGCAGGCTCTCCCGATAGGTCAGCTGGAGTCCGTCGCGATCAAGAGTCTGTTCGCTGCCGTCGCTGCGCAGCACGCTCGCCTCGACGATGACGGCGCGGATATCCGATTCGTGCGCGCCGGCGTTGGCCCACACAGCGCCTCCCACGGTGCCCGGGATGGCCAGGCCGAACTCGAGCCCGGACAAGCCCTTCCTGCTTGCCCAGCGTCGCGGCCTTGGCCATGGGCAGACCGGAGTCCGCGGTCAGGCGCGTGCCGTCGACGCGATGCTGCTGGGCCCGGTTGTTGATGACCAGGCCGCGCATACCGGCGTCACTGATGACGAGGTCTGAGCCACGGCCCAGGATGAAATAGGGCAGCTCACGAGAACGCGCGAAGCGGACCAGGCCGCGCAGCTCGAACAGGTTGTGGACCTCTGCATAGAGATCGGCCGGACCTCCGACACGCATCGTCGTGAAGCGGCCCGAGCGGATCGTGGCGCGAAGTCTTTACGCCCGATGCGGCGCTGTATCTCCGTGCCCAGCCGGGCGTAGTCGTCATCGCTCCGGTGCGGCGCGGCCGTCTGTGTCGCGGCCTCGCTCACGCGCTGTTTCCTGGGTTCGCGAGACATGCGCTCGATGGCCGCTGCGGCGGGCAGCTTGGCGTGCTCGGCGAGGGCCAGGACGAGCTCAGCGACAGCGGCGGCGGCGCCCGGACGGCCGAACGACAGTGCCGCGGCTCGCATCGTCGCCATCTGCGTTTCGTCGTGGAGCAGATCGATCGCCGATAGCAGCGCGGCGGCGTCGAAGTCCTCGTCGGCGACGATGCGCGCCGCTCCCGCCTCGGCCAGTGCGCGTGCATTCGCCATCTGGTGCGCGCTGGCATGCGGGTAGGGCACGACGACCATGGGCAGCCCCAGCGCGCTGGCCTCGGCGAGCGTCGACGAGCCGGCGCGGCCAACGAGCATGTCGCTCGCCACTCAGCGCGTCGGTCATCTCCGCGCGCAGGAACGGAAACGGCTTGTAGCTGCCGCGCCAACCCGTGGGCAGCAGCTCGCGCGCCTTGAGCGCGTCGGCATAGGCGGGCTCGCCGGTCATGTGGATGACCGTGGTCGTCGCGACGATGCGCAGCAGCGCGTCCCACACCGCCCGATTGAGACGGCGCACCGCCTGCGAGCCGCCGAAGACGAACACGACCGGCGTGTTCGGCCTCGAGCTGGAGGGCTTGGCGCGCGCTCGCTCGGTCGTGTCCGGCGAAGGATCGGATCGGCGTTCCGGTCACGTAGCACTTGCCCGGCAGCGACTTTGCCGTCTCAGCGAAGCTGCACGCCAGGACGTTCGCGAAGCGCGCCGTGGCGCGCACGCTTCGACCGGCGAACACGTTGCCCTCCCACATCGCGCTGGGCACGCGCGCACGATGCTGCGGCCGTGACGACGGGGACGGCCGTGTAGCCGCCGGTCGTGAACACCGCGTCCGGTCGCCAGCGCGTCAGCTTGGCCAGCGCGACCGGATACGACGCGCCGAGTCGGGCTGGGTCCAGGACGACGTGCTTGTTCAGATCGACCGTGCGCAGCGAGCGCAACGGCAGCAGGTCGAGCTGATAGCCCTCGGCCGGAACGATGCTCGACTCGAGTCCGCGATGTCCGCCGATCCAGCGAATCTCGACGTCAGGCACCCGTTCGCGTAGGCAGCGCGCGACGGCCAACGCCGGGTAGACGTGACCACCGGTTCCGCCGGCCGCGATCAGGATCCGCATCGTTCCAGTTACCTCGGGGAAGGGTCTCGCGCGAGATCGAAAGGAGGATACCGATCGCCGCGAAGCTCACCAGCAGAGACGAGCCGCCGGCGCTGATGAACGGCAACGTGATACCCGTGATGGGCAACAGGACCACGACGACACCGATGTTGATGAACGCCTGGATGACCAGCCACGCGGTGATGCCGGTGGCGAGCAGGGCGCCGAAGGTGTCCGGTGCGCCGAGCGCGATTCGCATGCCGCGATAGGCCAGCAGGAAGTACAGCCCGATCACGGCCAGTGCGCCGATGAAGCCGAGCTCCTGTCCGAGCAGAGCGAACACGAAGTCGTTCTGTGACTGGGGCAGTGCGAGCGAAGCGCCCGGCTGAGCTGCTCTGGCCCAGACCTATGCCGGTCGCGCCACCCATGCCCAGCGCGAGCAGACCCTGGATCGTCTGATGGCCCAGTCCCTGTGCGTCCGCCCAGGGATTGAGGAAGGCGTTGACACGATCCAACTGGTACTGGCTGCGTGACACGGCGACCGCCACGGCCACGAGGCCGGCCGGCAGGATGATCGCGAAGTGCCGCAGTCGTCCGCCGGCCACGAAGAACATGACCAGGCCGGTCAGCGCCGAGACCGCCGGCAGTGCCCAGGTCCGGCTCCAGGAAGACCATCACGATGACGAGGCCGAGGATGGCCAGGAACGGCAGCAGCCCCTGGCTCAGGCTCGTCGTGCGGCCGCCGCGGCGCGCCAGCCAGTGGGCGAGGTAGATGACCAGAGCGAGCTTGGCGAACTCAGCCGGGTGCATCGCGGGCAGCGGACCTATCTGCAGCCAGCGCGACGAGCCGCCGGCGATGATCGGCTGGATGGGGCCGATGCCGTCGGTCAGCACCACGGCCAGCAGCCCTAGGGCGACGATGAACAGCGGCACCGAAACAGCGCGCAGGTAGCGGTAGTCGACGCGCATGATGGCGATCATCAGCACTGCGCCGGCCACGCCCCAGACCGCCTGCGGGCCGACGATCGCGAACGGGTTCTCTTGATCAGCCCGTCGGCTCCGGTGCTCGAGTAGACCATCAGGATGCCCAACGCGGCGAGGGTCACGACGCTGAGCAGCAGCACCCAGTCTGGCTCGTGGCGCTCGCGCTGCGGCCCGCGCAGCACCGGTGCCGCGCGCCGGGCCGCGCTGCGTGGGTTTGGCCGCGTTGGCGCGCGGTTGCATGTCAGGCGTCTTACGGCGGCCGATCATCGCGCGCCTCCCGCCGCATGCTCGGTGGCGATACGACCGACGACGTCCTTGAACGCCGCGCCGCGCGCGGCGTAGTCGACGAACATGTCGAAGCTGGTCGCGGCCGGGCTCAGCAGGACGGTGCCGCCACCCAGCTCGCGCGCGGTCGCGTCCGCGTGGCGCACCGCGGACTCCAGGTCGCGCGCGTGTTCGACGCGCTGCGCACCGGCCGCGCCGAACGCGGCCGCGAACTCGTCCGCCGTCTCGCCGATGACGATCACCGCGGCCGCGCGCTGCGCGACCTCAGCGGCCAGGGCGTCGATGGGCACGTTCTTGGTGCGGCCGCCGCAGATCAGCACGATCGGCGGCGCGAAGCTGCGCAGCGCGGCGATGACCGCGTCCGGCTGCGTGCCCTGGGAGTCGTTGACGAACAGCACGCCATCCACGTTCGCCACCGGCTCGAGGCGATGCTCGACGCCAATGAAGTCGCCAACGGCACGCCGGATCGCGTCCGGCGCGACGCCGAACAGCAGGCCCGCGGCCACGGCCGCCGAGGACGTTGCTGACGTTGTGCTCGCCGGGCAGCGGTATCTCGTCGATGGGCATGATCCGACCGCCCGGGCCGGTCATCGCCGGGATGCCCGAGTCGAGCTGCGGCACGTTCGCCGCGACGATCCAGCGATCGCGCACGCCCACGCCGCCGGGCAGCGGCTCGCCGCGCCGGTAGAAAACCACCGGCGCGTCCGTGGCGTGCTCGAACTCGGAAGAGACCGGGTCCTCGGCGTTGAGCACCAGGCGTCCGTCGGCGGGCAGCAGCTCTGCCAGGCGGCGCTTGACGGCCTGGTACGCCTCGAGCGTGCCGTGACGATCGAGGTGATCCGACGTGACGTGGGTGTACAGCGCCACGTCCGTGCCACGCGACAAGGTCGGCAGCTGCAGCTCCGACAGCTCGACGACGACACGGTGCGCCGGCGTCAGATCCGGCAGCCGCTCGACGAGCGGTATGCCGATGTTGCCGCCCAGCACGACCGGCGCCGCGCCTGCGCCCAGGACCGCCGCGGTCAGTGAAGAGGTCGTCGTCTTGCCCTTGGTTCCGGTCACGCCGATCGTCATCGCCGGGCACAGGCGCAGGAACAGGTCGACCTCGCTGACGACCGCCACCTGTGCGGCGCTCTCGATTTCGGCCAGGGCTGCGCGCAGCCGCGGCTCGGTCGTGGGGTAGCGGCTGTTGACCGACGGGCGACGTCGCGATCAGCGCCTGACCGTCGAGCGCGGCGCGCGGGTCGATATCAGGTCCGAGCATCAGTCGGGCGGCCGTGCCCTCGATCTGCTCCAGCTCGCGCGTCAGTTGGTCTGCGGATCGGCCGTCGTAGACGGTGACGATCGCGCCACGCTGGCTGAAGAAGCGCGTCAACGCGATGCCGCTGCGCGCCAGGCCAAGCACGGCCACCGGCCGGCCGGCGAAGGAGTCGAGCGTCAAGAGCTCGAGGTCGATCGGCGTCACTAGATCGCCCACCGCGCTCAAGACGGCGCGATCCGGGTCGAGAAGTAGAAGGTCACGCCGAGCATCGCCGCGAGCACGCCGATGATCCAGAAGCGCATCGTGATCTTCTCTTCGTCCCAGCCCAGCAGCTCGAAGTGGTGGTGCAGCGGGGCCATCCGGAAGATGCGCTTGTGGGTCATCTTGTAGTAGCCGATCTGGAGAACGTCGGAGCCCACCTCGAGCACGAAGATCAGCCCGATCAACGGCAAGCAGCAGGATCTGCCCGGTGATGAGCGAGACGACGGCCAACGTCGCGCCCATCGCGAGCGAGCCGGAATCGCCCATGAACACCTGCGCCGGGTGGACGTTGAACCACAGGAAGCCGAGCAGGGCACCGATGATCAGCGCGCACAGGATGGCGAGATTGGTCTGCCCGCCAAGCAGGGCGATGATCATGTACGCGACAAAGGCAAAGATGAGCGTCCCGCCGGCCAGGCCGTCGAGGCCGTCGGTGAAGTTCACGCCGTTGCTCGTTGCGACGATCGTGAACGCGGCGAAGAGGACCCAGATGACCGGCTCGATCGGGACGTCGCCAATGAACGGCACCGTCAGCGCGCGGATGTTGTAGGTCGTCTGGACCTGGTAGGCGATGAACAGGCTCGCGGCGACCTGCCAGAGCAGCTTCTGGCGGATGCGAATGCCCTCGCCGGTGGTCGCGTTGAGATAGTCGTCGAACGCGCCCAGGCCACCGATGAACAGCAGCGTCAGGATCGGCGCGATCGTCTGCGGGCCCCAGAAGTTGCCGTTCAGGACCTGGAAGAGCAGCGTCGCCGCGCCAACGACGGCGATCATCAGCACGCCGCCCATCGTCGGCGTGCCTTCCTTGACGAAGTGCGAGTTGGGCCCGTCTTCGCGGATGCGCTTGCCGAAGCCCAGGCGGCGCAGCAGCGCGATGAACGGCGCCATCAGGATGACCATCAGGGCGAACGTGAGCAGGATGCCCTGGACGATGCCGGCGGCGATGATCACGCCACGGTCTCTGTCTTGCTCAGCTCACGCAGCTCGTCAACAAGATCGAAGAAACGAAGAGAGTTCGACGCCTTGAGCAGGACGACGTCGCCGTCGCGCAGGATGTGCAGGAGGCCGCGCAGCGCGACGTCCCGATCGCGCGCGGTGTGGACCACATCAGGATCCATGCCCTCGCCCTCAGCCGCGTCGGCGTAGATCTGGGCCGGCGCACCGACACCGACGAGCACGTCCGCGGTGTGCGCCGCGTGCCGGCCGACGCTGCGATGGCTTGCGTCACTCTCCGACCCCAGCTCGACCATCTCGCCCAGCACTGCCACGCGGCGCCCGGGCAGTGTCGCGAGCAGGTCGAGCGCCGCGATCATGGAGTCGGGCGCGGCGTTGTACGTGTCATCGAGGATCGTCCAACGGCCGGCGTCGATGAGCGTCGAACGATGCGGTGCGCGCGCCGGCCGCGCGAGGCCCTTCACGATCTCGTCGAGGGCAAGTCCTGCCGTCAGGCCGACTGCGGCCGCGGCAAGAGCGTTGTGCACGCCGTGGCGTCCGAGCGCCGGCACGGCCGCGTCAACCACACCCGCATCGGACACGAGCCGGAAGCGCATGCCGTCTGCGCCCAGTGATTCGACGTCTTCGGCGCGGACGTCGGCACGATCGTCGAAGCCGTAGCGGACGACTTCGACGCCGGCCGGTGCGTGATCGGCCATGCGCGCGACGCGCTCGTCGTCGCCGTTGAGGACGGCCGTGCCACCGGCTGGCAGCGCCTCGACCAGCTCGCGCTTGCCGCGCTCGATCGCGTCGATCGAGCCCATCCGCTCCAGGTGCGTGCTGCGCACCGCCGTCACGACGCCGATCGTGGGCCGTGCCACCTCGGCCAGAACTGCGGATGTCGCCCGGCTCGTACATGCCCATCTCCAGGACCGCGACCTCGTCCGTTGGCGATAGCCGCAGCAACGTCAGCGGCAGCCCGATCTCGTTGTTCTCGTTGGCCCTGTTGCGCAGCACCTGCCAGCGCGTGGCGAGCACCTCCGCGGTCTGCTCCTTGGTCGATGTCTTGGCCAGCGACCCCGTCACGCCAACCACGAGTGGCTCGAACCGGTCACGCCACGCGCCTGCGGCGCGGCGCAGGGCGAGCAGCGGATCATCGACAACGACGACCGCAACGCCCGGCCTGCCATCTAGTCCATCAAGCGCGTCGAGCGCCGCCAGCTCGTCCGTTGACGGCGGATGCGCAACGACGAGAGCAGCGGCTCCGGCACGGGCAGCGTCGACGACGAAGCGGTGTCCGTCGGTTCGCTCGCCGTGCAGCGCGAAGAATGCATTGCCTTGCGCAACGAGGCGCGAATCGACCGCGCCACCCCTGATCGGTACGTCGCCGGAGCGCAGCAGCACGCCTCCGACTGCCGCCGCGAGCGACTCGGAGTCAAAGGAAGGATCGGCCGAGATCGGTCGGGCAGCCACGGCCGGCCATTCTCGCATCTGACCGCCTATCTGCTGCCCGACCCGGCGCCGGCTGGCTGGACGCTGGGTTCAGGGGTTGATGGCGGTGTGTCGGAGCCGGGCACGGGCGGCAGGTCGAGCGTCGAGATGGCGTCCAATGCGATGCGGCGCCACAGCTCGTTCGACGTCATCTCGAGCGTCATGCCCCAGCTCACCGGCACGCGCGGGATCGTGTCGTGGATGCGCACGAGGATGATCGCCTGCGGCTTGTCGTTGCCGACGAAGCCCACGAACGTGTGGTTGTACGTGTCGGGCAGCCAACCGCCGGCCTTGGGCATCCCAGATCTGGGCCGTGCCGGTCTTGCCGCCGACGACGTAGCCCGGGATCTTGGTCTGCTCGGCGTAGCTCGGGCCTTCGTCAACGACGTGGATCATCAGCTGGGTGAGCGTGTCCGACAGCTCGGGTGAGATGACCTGCTGCGACGTCCGCCTGTGCCGTCGCGTCGTCGGCCGTGTAGATGTGCGGCTCGACCAGCAGGCCGCCGTTGGCCATTGCCGCGAACGCGCGCACGAGCTGGAGCGGAGTCACCGCGACGCCCTGGCCAAAGGAGTGATTGACCAGGTCGATCGGCTGCCACGGCGTCACAGCGGGATCAGTCACCAGGCCGGCCGACTCGTTGCTCAGCTCGATGCCCGTCGGGTCGCCGATGCCCAGCCGCTGCCACATGTCATATAGGACGGACGAGGCATCGTCCGTGGTCTTGCCGAGCATGAGCGCAACCTTGCCCGCGACGACGTTCCGTGAGTGGGCAATGGCGTCCTCGAAGGAGACGATGCCCATGCTCTTCTTGTCGAAGTTCTGGACGTACGAGCTGCCGAAGGTGAGCCTCTTCTGATCCTGGACGGGCGTGTCCAGGTTGACGACGCCCTTTTCCAGCGCCGCGGCCGCGGTGAACATCTTCATCACCGAGCCCGGCTCGTAGACCTGGCTGACGATCGGGTCGGTGAACAGGTCGGGTGAATCCTGGGCTACGTCGGCATAGTCGTTCTCGTCGTAGCCGGGCACGGAGCCCCAGGCCAGGATCGCGCCGGTGTACGGGTCCATGACCACGCCCGTGACGCGTGGCGCACGGTCGGCCACCCACGCCGCGTAAAGCTCCTTCTCCAGGCGCAGCTGGAGACTCGTGTCGATCGTCAGCTGGATGGTGCCACCGGCCTGCGGCAGAGGCGCGCTGTCCGTGGAGTCGGCCGTGGCGCTACCCGCGCCGGCGAGCACGCTCTGGCTGGACTGTTCGACGCCATAGCGGCCCTGGCCGTCCTGCGTCACGAAACCGAGCAGCTGGCTGGCCAGGGTTGTGCCCGGTGAGCCGCCCGCGCTCGGATAGAAGCGGACGGCGTGCGGCTCGAGCACGAGCGCGGCAAGGTCGCGGCTGGCCAGGCCGGCGCGCACCTCGTCACTCTGCGTTTCGGTCAGCTGCTTGGCGATGACGAGATACGCTGGGGCATCGTGGTCCTCGTCCATGCCAAAAGACGCGCGCAAGGCCGTCGCCTGGGCCGCATCAAGACCCAGGATCGTGGCCAGACCAGACGCGATCTGGTCCCGTTGGGCATCGTCGATCATCTCGTTCGGGTACGCGGCCAACAGGTCGCGATACGCGGTCGTGGCCAGGATGTTGCCGCTGCGATCAGTGATATCGCCGCGGCGAATCTCCCGCGCCGCCTGCGGCTGCTCAAGCTGGGCGGCGGCGATCCTGCGTAGCTCGGGCCCCTGGCCAAGCTGCCAGTAGGCGAGGCGCACGCCGAGCAACGTCGCCATCGTGGCGAAGGCGACGAGCAGCGCGACAAGCCGCAGGCGGCTGTCTGTTCGGCCGAGCATTGCTCAGCGCGCCGACAATCGAACCTTGGGTACCAGCTGGTCGAGCCCCAGCTGCTGGGCATGCTGGAGCACAGTCTGCTCGGTGCCCCACGACAGAACGCTTGTCTCGACGGTCTGGACCTGGCGGTACAGATCGTCCCGCTCGGCGGTGAGCCGGTCTGTCTGGTAGATGGTCGCGGCCAGATTGACCGTCTGGACAAGGTAGATCAGGCCGATCAGGAACGCGATCAGGACGGCGCCGATGAGCGGGCGCGCCGGATGCGAACGAGCGGAGATGCGCGACGCGCGCGATAGGCGCCGGCGCGAAGTGACGGCGACTGGTCGCGCGCCGACACGCGGCAGAGCCACGGCGCGCGGCAGCAGCGCGCCGCGCGGCAACACGGCGGTTCGCGCACACGGCCGCACGAGCGCGTCGGCGTTGTGTTGGCGCCGAACAGGACGCGCGCCGGCCGGCAGCGACCTGGCGCTGCCGAACACGGTCACCGGGCGTAGCCTCCCAGGGAGTCGCCGTAGGCGGCGCGATCGTCGAGCGAATCAGCTGTCTGCCAGTCGGAGTCGAGGTCCGTTTGGCCGTCGCCCGGCAATCCGGCAGCGCCACGCGGGTCGACCTGCCGCTCGCGCACCTCGTGCTGACGGCGGCCATACGTGCGACGGCGATGCGATTGGTTGCGACGACTCACGCGGATGCCCTCCCCTTCGTATGCGACGTGCTATGCGGCCAGCCGACGGGCCGTGCGCAGCAGCGCGCTGCGCGCCCGTGGGTTGCGATCGATTTCCTCGGCCGTTGGCCGGCGCGGCTGCGGACCGATCGGCGCCAGGCGTGGTGTGCGGCCGCAGATGCAGATCGGGGCTTCCGGCGGGCAGACGCAGCCGCGCCGCTCCGCCTGGATGAAGCGCTTGACGATGCGATCCTCGAGCGAGTGATACGAGATCACGGCCAGCCGACCCTCAGCGCGGAGCGTCTCAACCGCGCCAGACAGCGCCACCGGCAGCGTCTCGAGCTCGCGGTTGACCGCGATTCGGAGCGCCTGGAAGACGCGCGTGGCGGGGTGCACGCGGCGGCGCCCGCGAGGAGGAGCGGGCGCCGCGCGCGCGATTATTTCCGCGAGCTGTGCGCCGGTCGTGATCGGCTCGCGCCGGCGTTGCTCGACGATGGCGCGGGCGATCCGGCGAGCATGTGGTTCTTCGCCGAACCGACGAAACAGGTCACCCAGCTCCTTTTCGTCGAGTTCGGCGATGAGTCTGCTCGCCGGAATGCCGCGGGAGGTATCGAAGCGCATGTCGAGCGGCCCATCAGCGCGGAAGCTGAAGGCACGCTCGTGATCGGCCAGCTGGTACGAGCTCAAGCCCAGGTCGAACAGGATTCCGTCGGCGGGCACAAAGCCCTCCTGGGTCGCGACCGCGCTCAGCTCTTCAAAGTTCGCCTGACGCAGCGTCACGCGCTTGCCATAGCCGGCAAGACGCTCGCGCGTTCTGGCGATGGCCGCCTGATCGGCATCCAATCCGAGCAGGCGGCCATCAGGAGAATTGGCCTCCAGGATTCGTCGGGAGTGCCCTCCGCCGCCAACGGTTGCATCTATTTGGAAGCTGCCTGGAGCCGGTGAGAGGGATTCAAGTACCTCTTGCACCATCACAGGCAGGTGCCCTTCCTCCATTTCCACTGCCGTTGGCTGCGGTCCCGACGGACCCTGGAGACTCATTTGGTGCGCTAGATCCCGAGTCCAGCGATGCGCTCAGCGAAGTCATCGGAGCTCATATCCTCGGCCGCGGACGTCCACCGACCGGGTTCCCACAGCTCGATGTGATCGAGCGCTCCGACGACCACCGCCTCCCCCTTCAAGCCGGCGAAGTCGCGCAGGCCGGAGGGCACGACAATGCGGCCTTGTCCGTCCAGCTCGACGTCAAACGCGCCGGAGAAGAGGAAGCGCGAGAAGGCTCGTGCTCCAGCGTCGGCATAGCGCTGCTCGCCGACTCGGTCGGCCAGTCGCTGCCATGCCTGGTTGGGGAAGATCGCCAGGCAGCTGTCCATCCAGCGCGATACGTGTGCTCCTGGTGCGAGCTCGGCTCGAAAGCGCGCAGGCACGGCGACGCGACCCTTGGCGTCGATCGAGTGCCTGAACTCGCCGGTGAACACACCGCTACCTCTGGATCCGCTTGCCGATCGTGGACCAGGTCACCACCCGGGACTGCTTTCGCTTCCCCGATGCGGCCCTTGTCCACTCGCTCTCCCCACTGGGCCCCACTTTGGGCCACTTCGCGGCATGTTACGTCACGAAAGCGCCACGTCAAGCCCTTTTGCGCGCGTTTTCTGGGAAAGCCACCCAACGCAGCCGTCAAAACCTGAAGAATTCGGGGCCCGTCCCGGCGTGCCGGCGCGTTCTCGAGCAAACGCACCCGGAATCACCCTCCAGAATCGAGCGAGGCCCGGGATCTGAGGGGGAATCGAGCAGAGCACGGCGCGTAACGGCCTCGGCCGGGCCCGGACGACTGACTCAGTCTGCGATTTGGTCTGGATTTGACGGAAACCACGGCGGCATCCATCGACGCGGACGCCGCGCAGCGCGCTGGCTGCGGCCTAGGTCAGTGCCGCAAAGATCCAGTAACCCGCGGCGATGCCAAGGACGACCGCGGCGATGATCAGCACGGTCATCAACCGAGCATCAGGCGTCGCCACTTCGCCGCATCACCCACCGGCCTCTGAGATTGCCGCCGACTTGGCCCGCTGAAACTCGTCGTAGGTCAGCGACCCCGCGCGGTAGAGGGCCGACAAGCGCTCGAGCTTTGAAACGACGTCAGCATTTTCGGTCGACAGCGACGTGGGCTGGCTGGTCGTCGACGCCTGACCGACGGCGCGGTGCTCGGCCTCCTGGACGAGATCGGCGAGCAGCTTCGAGCGCTGCTGGTGGAGCGAGTGCTCGTAGCGCGCCTCCCCTTCGGCCCTGAAGTTGTACGCATCGTCGGAGCCGGACAGCTTTGGCTTCAAACCCTTGCCGCCGGGCAGGAATCCGAGCAGCGGCACCGCACCCATGATCACGAACAGCACGCCCGGGATGAGCCAGCCCAGCTCAATGCCCGTGCTGGGTGGTGGTGGGAAGAACGCAAACTGGAGGAAGTTCCAGCCCAGGCTGATGAACAGCGCCGGCCAGGCCAGCAGCACGAGGCCGCCGTACGGGCCGCCGAGCTGGGCGCCTTTCCAGGCCATCAGTCCGGCACTGCCCAGGCCGCCGAAGATCGACAGCGGCAGCAGCAGCGCCACGCCATCCGGACAATGGTGGGCAATCTCGTACGGGCCGCCCTCGGCGCAGTAGCCGCCGATGTCGAGCACTGCGCGCATGCTCAGCCAGACGATCGTGAGGGCCGCGGCAAGGCCAACGATGCCGAGCAGGTAAAGCGCGACATCGAGCGCGTTCCAGCCGCGCTGCTCGCCGTAATCCAGGTCCACGACGGGATGTTATCGAGGGCGAGGGCCAGCAAGGGACTAGTACTGCTGGCGAATTGTCCGGGGCGATCGGCGTCTATACCTTCCCCGCCATGGCGCTCGTGCCGCGTCCTTTTGGCGCCGCCCCTAACCAGTTGCCCGTCGTCGGCAGTGCGCCCCTGCGCAGGTGCACGTTTCGGCGCGTAACGGCCGTGCAGGCGACGGCGGTCAAACCGGCCGGCTACGAGGTCGCGTGCATGTTCCCGGACCGCAAGCGTCCGGTCCCGCTGGGCGACATCGAACGTGCGCGACCGATCTGCGCCGCGTGCACCTACCAGGGCATCTTCCGAGCCGATTCGGACTGACGCGCACGCGCCTGCCGTCGCACAGGGCGGGCCGCCCTGAAGTGGTGTGCCAGCAAGATGGTCTGTAAGCCGAGTTCTGTCCCGACCTTGCGAGTCGGGGACGGTCATCCATCTACGGCGGCGGTTGCCCGACACCTTTAGCGGCCGACCCGAGAGCGGAGCGACGCCGCCCCTGCCGGACTTGCGCCCGAGCAGCTCTCCTATTTGGCCTTGCTCCGGGTAGAGCTTGCCCGTTTCACCCGACCCACCGCGGTTGCCCGCGGCTGCCGGCTCGTCTCTGTGGCGCTGGTCCTCGCCTCTCGGCGGACGGGTGTTACCCGCTACCCTGCGTCGCGGAGCTCGGACTTTCCTCGTGTCAATTCACGGTTTCCCGATGGGACACGCGACCGTCCGACCATCTCGCTGGCTCTCCAATTCTACCCTGAGGCGGTCCGCCAGCCCTCGCCGTGAAGATCGAGCACCCAGTCGTTGCAGCGCAGCGGATGACCGGGTGGGTACTCGAAATCGAATTCGCCCAAGAGATGAAAGCCCGCCTTCCTGCACACCGCGTTGGAAGCCGCGTTGTCGACCGACGGGAAGGCATGTATCTCGCCCAACCGACCGGCTCCGCAGCGGATCACCTCGATCAGCAAGCGCATGGCCGCGCGTCGCGATGCCACGGCCCTGGAACTCGGGCACGACCGCCCAGCCGACCTCCCAGAGGTCCTGCCGCTGTCCACTCCCTCTCCCAGTAGCCGACCTGATCCGCATCGATCGCCGTCGACCAGGATCCTGTACTGGCGCGAGCCGGGCTTCTCGTAGCGTGCCTGGCCGTTCGTCGAGCTTCTCCGGCGACTCCGGGCCGCCCAGGTGGCACATCATTCGTGGATCACCAAGCAGTCGCCGCCAAGAGTTGGCGATGCGTCTGGGCCCCATGGCTCGATCGTTACGTCGATCACATCAGCAGCGCCAGATGCGCGAGCTAACGACTCGTTAGGCCGCCACCGGCGACGTGCGCGTCAGAGGTCCGTCTTCTTGCGCCAGGGCAGGACTCCGTCCAGCTCGATCTCAAGCGAGAAGCTCAGGAAGGTCCTGACGAGCACGATGATTCCGAGTGTCAGGGCGCTTTCAATGGTCGGCGTGATGGTGATCGTCTCGACGATGTCCGCGATGATCAGGATCTCGAGTCCAAGCAGGATCGAGCGCCCGATCTGCCGGCGCGCCCGCTCGTAGACCGCTTCATGGTCGCCGTGGACAAACTGCGCAATGCCCTGAATCAGTGCCCACAGAGAACCGATCGCGAGCACGGCCACACCAGCCACCTCGAAGGCGTGGACGATCGTCTCCATCGCATCAGTGAAAGTCACTGGTCACGCTCCCGGTACATCGCGGTCAATCTTGTCACGTCAATCCGTGTGCGCCTTTCATGACCGCCAGACGCGCTCGGTGACGACCCGATACATGAAGCCGCTGGCCTGGGCGTCCCGAATGCGGTTTTCCGTGAAATCACTGATGGGCAGTGGCAGATCGTCAGGATCGCACCAGCGGACTTCGCCGATCTCGGGCGGCATTGCCACCGGTGTCTGACTTGGATCCCAGGCGAAGCGGAAGACGAAATGGAGCATCGGACCAAAGTCGTGGCCGGGCTCGTAGTACAGCCCGGAGATCGGTCCGGGCGTAAGCCGCAGACCCGTCTCTTCTTCGAGCTCGCGTGCAGCTGCGCGCGCTGGCTCCTCGTCCGGCAGCGCTAGTCCGCCGGGCGGGTTCCAGTTGAAGTGGCCGTACGTGTGTTTGACGAGCAGCACGCGGCCGCGGTCGTCGAAGATCGCCGCGCACGAGCCGATATTGGCGCTGCCGATCGGCCCCATGTCGCCCATCAGTGAGCCCCTCCCCGCTCGGCCGCGGCGGCCGCGGCGGGATCGTCGAGGGCGAGGTTGGCCAGCGCATCCGCCTGGCGGTTGAATTCGCGACGTTCGTGACGGATCGACCAACGATCGAAACCGGCCAGCAGCGCCTGGGCGCGCGCGGCGAGCGGCTTGATCCCCGGATGCTTGACCTTCCAGCGACCGGACAGCTGCTCGACGATGAGCATCGAGTCGAGCACCAGCTCGACCTCGCGCGCGCCCAGCGCAATGGCCTTCTCCAGGGCGAGGATGACGCCCATGTATTCGGCATAGTTATTGGTCTGGATGCCCAAAGGGCGCGAGATCATGGCGACGGGCGGAGCGTCGGGATTCCGGGCGCCCGCCAACGACGCGTCGATGATCACTGCGCCTGACGCCGCCGGACCGGGGTTGCTGCGCGACGCGCCATCGGCCCTGATCAGAACACGCTCGAGTGGCGCGCCGCGTGGCTGGGTCAGCCCCCGTTCTCCACGGCCGCGCCGCTGACTTCGAGGATTGCCCTGGTGATGTTGATTCCGCGCGGGCACGCGTCGACGCAGTTGAAGATCGTCCGGCAGCGCCACACGCCGTCCTTATCGGCCAGGATCTCAAGGCGCTCGTGCGCCGCGTCGTCGCGCGAGTCGAAGATGAAACGGTGGGCATTGACGATCGCGGCCGGGCCGACGTACGACTTCTGCGCCCAGAACGACGGGCACGAGCTGGTGCACGCGGCGCACAGGATGCACTTGGTCGTGTCGTCATAGCGGTCGCGGTCGGCCTGCGTCTGGAGCCGCTCGGCGTCCGCGGGCGGGTCGTCGTTGGACATCAGGTAGGGCATGACGCTGCGGTACTTGGCGAAGAAATCGTCCATGTCGACGACCAGGTCCTTGATCACCGGCATGCCCGGCAGAGGCGCGACGCTGATGCGCCGGCCCAGCTGGTCGACGCGGATCTTGCACGCCAGGCGGTTGCGGCCATTGATCATCATCGCGTCGCTGCCGCACACGCCGTGGGCGCACGAACGGCGGAAGGTGAGCGAGCCGTCCGTCTCCCATTTGACGCGATGGAGCAGGTCGAGCACGCGGTCCATCGGCTCGGACTCGACCGAGTAGCGCTCCCAGTGCGGAGCGTCGTCTCGTTCCGGGTCGTAGCGCAGGACGCGCAGGTCGATCAGCAAGTGCTTTCCAGGCCTCCTAGTACGTGCGCGGCTTGGGTTCAAACTTGGTGATTGTGACTGGCTTGAACCTGATGTCCGGCCCGCCCTCGGCCTGGTACGCGAGGGTGTGCTTCAGCCAGTCGGTGTCATTGCGCTCGGGGAAATCCTCGCGGAAGTGCCCGCCACGACTCTCCTGGCGCGCCAGCGCGCCCGCCACCGTGGCCTCGGCGCAGTCGAGCAGGTAGCCCACCTCGCGCGTCTCGAGCAGGTCCGTGTTGAAGACACGGCCGGTGTCGCTGATGGCCACGTTCTGGTAGCGCGCACGCAACTCGCGCAGGGAGAGCGTCATCTTCTCGAGCGTCTGCGCCGTCCGGAACACGCCACACAGATCCATCATGTTGGCGGCAAGCTCGATGCGAATCTTCTGCGCGTTCTCGCCGCGCGGCCGCGTCCGGATCGCCTCCAGCTCCGCGGTCACTGGCTCTGCCGCGCCGGCGGGCAGTGACGGCAGCTCGCCCGCGGCACGCACATCGGAAGTCATGGACCGGCCGGCGCGCCGCCCAAAGACGAGGATGTCGATGAGCGAGTTGGTGCCCAGCCGATTCGCGCCGTGCACTGATACACACGCGCACTCGCCTGCCGCGTACATGCCGGGCAGGACGTTGTTGTGCTCGTCGATCACGACGCGAGCCTCGATATCCGTCGGGATGCCGCCCATGGCGTAGTGCGCAGTCGGCGTGACCGGCACCGGTTGCGTGATCGGCTCGATGCCCTGGTAGACGCGGGCAAACTCGGTGATGTCGGGCAGCTTTTCGTCGATGACTTTCTTGCCCAGGTGGGTCAGGTCCATGTAGACGTAGTCCTTGCCGCCGATGCCGCGCCCCTCGCGAATCTCCGTGTAGATCGCGCGGCTGACCATGTCGCGCGGCGCTAGATCGAGCAACGTCGGCGCATAACGCTCCATGAAACGTTCGCCGGCATCGTTGCGCAGGATGCCGCCCTCGCCGCGCGCCGCCTCCGACAGCAGGATGCCGATGCCCACGATGCCCGTCGGGTGGAACTGGAAGAACTCCATGTCCTCGAGCGGCACGCCGTGGCGATACGCCAGCGCAACACCGTCGCCGGTCAGCGAGTAGGCGTTCGAGGTGATCTTGAACATGCGCCCGAAGCCGCCGGTGGCGAACATCACGGCCGCGGCGCGGAAGACGTGCAGCTCGCCGTCGGCGATGCGATAGCCGACCACGCCGCGCGTGAGACCGTCCTCGACGATGACGTCGACGACGTGGTACTCGTCGTAGAACTCGACGCCGTGCTTGATGCATTGCTGGTAGAGCGTCTGCAGGATCATGTGCCCGGTTCGGTCGGCCGCGAAGCACGAACGCCGCACGGGACCTTCGCCGTAGTTGCGCGTATGACCACCGAAACGGCGCTGGTCGATCTTGCCGTCTGGTGTCCGGTTGAAGGGCAGGCCCATGTGCTCGAGCTCGATGACCGTCTCGATCGCTTCCTTGGCCAGGATCTCCGCCGCGTCCTGATCAACCAGGTAGTCGCCACCCTTGACGGTGTCGAACATGTGCCACTCCCAGTGGTCCTCTTCCTGGTTGCCCAGCGCGGCGCAGATGCCGCCCTGGGCGGCGCCGGTATGGGAACGAGTCGGGTACAGCTTGGTCAGCACGGCGCTCTTGATGCCGTTGCGCGCGAGCTCGAGCGCGGCCCACAGACCGGCGCCGCCCGCTCCGACGATGACTGCCTGGTACTCGTGGACCTTTGGTGCCGACTGTGCCGCCATGTGCCTAGACCGGCCCCGTCAGGGCTTCAGTTGGCAGGGTCACGATGACCTGCGTGCCCAGGATGAAGAGGAGCAGCCCGATCACGTACAGCGTCCATAGCGTGACCGTCCGCCAGGCCGGGCTGCTGATGTAGTCGAGCACCACGGTGCGTACGCCAAGGAAGGCGTGGATCAGCACCATCGTCAGCAGCAGCCAGTCGAAGCCGCGCCAGAAGATCGAGTTCCAGCGCTCGTCGGCGATGAACTGCGCATTCTGCGCGGCCGGGTCCCAGATGAAGTGCAGGATGCTGAAGTGGGCCAGCGCGAGAACGAACAGCGCCACCGCCGTGATGCGCATCAGGTACCAGACGGCCAGCTCCTTGCGCGAGCCGCGCGGCCGGACGCGTGCGCGGCTGACGCGCGAAACGGTGACCGAGCCAGATTGGACGTCCGCCGGGTGGCGGGCTTGCGACGGTGTTGTCGGTGGTCATGCCAGCCCCAGCTGCTGCAGGAACGGCAGCCATACCGGGCGCAGGATGATCAGTGCCCCGGGCACGCCAACGCCGATGAAGATGATCCATGTCGCCCACCACAGCTGGCGGTGGTAGACGGTCATCGCCGGCCACAGGTCGATGATCACGATGCGCAGGCCGTTGAGCGCGTGGTACAGCAGCGCAGCGCCCAGCAGCACCTCGAGCAGCCGGCCCGGGATGCTCGCGTAGAAGGCGAGCACCTCGTCGTACAGGGCCGGGTTCGCACCCGCGAGATAGATGTCGACCACGTGGAGCAGGAAGAAAAGAAAGATGCCCACGCCGCTGATGCGATGGAAAGCCCAGGCGACCATCCCGGCCCGTGGGCGATAGCGCAGCTCGAGCGGCATGCGCGTCATTGCGGGCCGCGTACTCCCTTGAGCGCCACACGCTCGGCGACCGCCCCGGCAAAAGCCTGCGTCCCGGTGTCGCCGCCCAGGTCGCGCGGCACGGTCTTGCCCTCGGCGATGATCTCGCGCACGGCGCTCTCGACGTTGTCCGCGGCGGCGGTCTCGCCCAGGTGGCGCAGCATCAACGCCCCCGACAGGATCAGGGCCGTTGGGTTGGCCACGTCCTTGCCGGCGTACTTGGGCGCCGAGCCATGGACCGGCTCGAAGACGGCGGCCTTGGTGCCGATGTTGGCGCCGGGCGCCACGCCCAGACCGCCGACCAGGCCTGCCGCAAGATCACTGACGATGTCGCCGTACAGGTTGGGCAGCACGAGCACGTCGTACAGGTCTGGCTTCTGGACGAGCTGCATGCACATGTTGTCGACGATGCGGTCCTCGAACTCGACCTTGCCCGCGTACTCCTCGGCGACGTGCCGGCACGACTCCAGGAAGAGGCCGTCGGACAGCTTCATGATGTTGGCCTTGTGCACGGCCGTGACCTTGTGGCGGCCGTTGGTCACGGCGAAGTCGAAGGCGAAGCGCGCGATCCGCTCGGACGCGAAGCGGGTGATGATCTTGATGCTCTCCGCGGCGTCGAGACCGACCATGTGCTCGATGCCTGCGTACAGGTCTTCCGTGTTCTCGCGCACGATGATCAGGTCGACGTCTTCGTAACGCGTCTCGACGCCCTTCATCGAGCGCGCCGGGCGCAGGTTGGCGTACAGGTCCAGGGCCTGGCGGAGCGTGACGTTGACGCTGCGGAAGCCTCCGCCGACAGGCGTGGTGATCGGCCCCTTGAGCGCGACCTTCGTCTCGCGGATCGAGTCGAGAACCTGTTCAGGCAGCGGTGTGCCGTGGATCGCGATCTGCGACTCGCCCGCGTCGACCGGTCGCCATTCGAATGAAAGGCCGGTGGCTTCGAGCACGGTCACGGCCGCACGTGCCAGCTCCGGGCCGATGCCATCGCCCGGGATCAGGGTGACGGTGTAAGTCACGAACTCCCCATCCTCGTCGCCGCAGGTCAACGCGCCTGCTGTGCGGGAGCATGAGTGTACGTTTTTCGGCCCGGGCCGCAGCCCCATCCGGCCGACGGGCCGATCCGGCGTCGGTGACTACAATCCGCCAGCGATGAAATTGCAGGAGTACTACGCCAAGCGGCTCCTGCTCGCTCAGGGTCTGCCGGTGCCCGAGTACTCCGTCGCGGACAACCCCGCCGACGTTCGAGCGCAGGCCGCGCGCTACCTCGAAGCGGGCGACGGCAAGGTCGTCGTCAAGGCGCAGGTGCTCGTCGGCGGACGCGGCAAGGCGGGCGGCGTGAAGCTCGCGTCGTCGGCTGAGGAGGCCGCCGCGGTCGCGGCGCAGATCCTGGGCATGGACATCAAGGGCACCACGGTGCGGCGCGTCCTTGTCGCGCCTGCCGCCGACATCGTCAGCGAGTACTACCTCGCCTGCGTGCTCGATCGCGGCTCGCGCGGCGTGCTGTTCATGGGCTCAGCCGAGGGCGGCGTGGAGATCGAGGAGGTCGCCGCATCGCGCCCCGACGCGATCCTGTACGAGCACGCGCATCCGCTGCTCGGCCTGCTCGACTTTCAGGCGCGCGAGCTTGGCTTCCGGCTCGGCCTTGGCGCCCACCTCAAGGAGTTCGTGACCATCGCCAAGGGCCTGTACGCGACGATGATGGCCAACGACGCCGACCTGGTCGAGATCAACCCGCTCGCAATCGTGCGCGCAACCGGCGCTGACGGCTCGGTCGTCGAGACCCTGCAATGCCTCGACGCCAAGGTGACGATCGACGACTCGGCATTGGCCCGCCATCCGGACCTGGAGCTGATGCGTGACATCGACGAGGAGGATCCGGTCGATGTCGCGGCGCGCGAGCAGGGCCTGTCGTTCATCAAGCTCGACGGCAACATCGGGTGCATGGTCAACGGCGCGGGGCTGGCGATGACCACGATGGACCTGATCAAGCGCGCCGGTGGCGAACCGGCCAACTTCCTCGACGTGGGCGGCGGCGCGAAGGCCGACAAGGTCGCCGCGGCGATGCGCCTCATCCTCGCCGACGAGAACGTCCGCGCGATCCTGGTCAACATCTTCGGCGGCATCGCTCGCGGCGACGAAGTGGCCCGCGGCCTGGTCGAGGCGCGCTCCATGCAGGAGCGCCACGTGCCCATGGTCGTGCGCATCGTGGGCACCAACGCCGATCTCGCCGCGCAGATCCTGGCCGACGCCGGTGACGCTGACCTGCAGACCGCGAGCACGCTCGACGACGCCGTCGCGAAGGTCGTCGCCGCGTCCAGGCTGACCCAGACGGCCGGCGCCGGAGCGCCCGCATGAGCATCCTCGTCAACCGCGACACGCGCCTGCTCGTCCAGGGCATCACCGGCCGCGAGGGCCTGTTCCATGCCCAGCAGATGCAGGACTACGGCACCAACATCGTTGCCGGCATGACTCCGGGCAAGGGCGGCCAGACGGCGCTGTCCACGCCCGTACCTGTATTTGACACGTGCACCGACGCCGTGCGTGAGACCGGCGCGAACACGAGCGTGATCTACGTCCCGGCCGCCGGCGCGCCGGACGCGATCCTCGAGGCTGTCGGCGCGGGCATCAAGACGATCTTCTGCATCACCGAGCACATCCCCGCGCTCGACATGCTCCGCGTCGTGCACGTCGTCGACCAGGCCGGCGCGCGACTCGTGGGACCCAACTGCCCAGGTGCGACCAGCGTCGGCCAGGCCAAGGTGGGCATCATCCCGGGCAGCATCCACCGCGCCGGGCACGTGGGCGTCGTGTCGCGCTCGGGCACGCTTGACGTACGAGGTCGTCGAGGCACTTACTGAAGCGGGCATCGGCCAGTCGACGTGCGTGGGCATCGGCGGCGACCCGATCAACGGCTCGAACTACATCGACATGCTCACGCTCTTCCGCGATGACCCGGACACGCACGCGGTCGTGCTCATCGGCGAGATCGGTGGCGATGGTGAGGAGCGTGCCGCGGACTGGATCGCCCAGAACATGCGCGGCGTGCCCATGGCCTCGTTCATCGCCGGCCGCACTGCGCCGCCAGGGCGGCGCATGGGTCACGCCGGCGCGATCATCAGTGGCGGACGTGGAACTGCCCAGAGCAAGGTCGACGCGCTGACTGGCGGCCGGCGTGCGCGTGGCAGAGACGCCCAGCCAGATTCCGCAGTTGCTCGTGGCCGCGGGCGTCAAGCCCAACTAGTCGGGCGCCGCAGGGACGCGAAAGTCTCACAAACATCGCACGGCACTGGGTCTATGCTCCCGCCGTCGTAACGCAATTCATCAAAGGCGTTAAGCAGGAGCAGAGGGCACATGTCGTTCAGCGGCTCGAGCTTTAACAGCTACTCGCGCTTCGTCTTCTTCTTGATGGGTGGCATCTTCGTGGTCGTCGGGCTGGGCCTCGTGGTCGGGCTCGGAGGTCTCCAGCTCGTCGGCGGCACGATGTCGTTGATGGGCTACATCTTCGCCATCGTCGGGATCATCCTGATCGTCGCCGGGCTCGTTGCAGGGCGCAATGCGGCACGGACGAACCAGATTCTTCGAGACCGGCATTCCGGGCACGGCGACGATCACCGGCCTGACCCAGACCGGCGTATATCTCAACGAGAACCCTCAGATCGCCATGAACCTGCTCGTGCAGCTGCCGGGTGAGGTGCCCTACGCCGCCAACATCAAGCAGGTCGTGCCGCTCATGCTGCTCGGGCGGCTGTCGAGCGGTGCGCCGCTGTCCGTGCGCGTCGACCAGATGGATCGTTCCAAGATCCAGATCGACTGGAACAGCACCGGCTTCGCCGCATCACCCCAGGCCGCGGCTGCGATGGCCAACGCGCAGCAGATGGCCGCCTCCTCAGCAGCCCCCCTGGCCTCGGCAGGCACGCTCGCGTCGGCGACCGGCCCGGACGAGAGCCTGGCCCAGGTGCAGGCCGCTCTGGCCGGCACAGGCGGCATGCAGGTCGCAAGCATGTACTCGCAGCCCGGCCAGGCCAACTACACGGTCGAGCAGCTGCGCGCATATCTGCGCCAGAGCGGACTCCAGGCGTCGGCGCACATCGACAAGATGGAGGACACCGGCCAGACCGTCGGCGATGAGCGTGTCTACAAGATGGAGATGACGCTCAACATCCCCGGCCAGTCGCCCCAGAAGCTGCCTGCGTCAGCCGCGATGGTGCCGGTGGCCAAGTCGCACAAGCTCTTCCAGGGCATGGACGTGCCGGTCCGCTACGCGGCGGAGAACCACGACCTGCTGATGGTCGAGTGGGACAAGATCTGAGCCGCTAGTCACTGCCCAGCGGCGCGCGGTCCGCCCAGCTCGATCGCGGTCATTACCGCCATCTCTACCGGCCATCGCCCGGCCCTTCGGCAAAGCATGCGTCGAACTCGTCGGCTGACAGCGCGGCCCGGACATCCGGTTCCGGCTCGCGCAGTCCCATCACCGCGCCGGGCAGCAGAAATGGGTCACCCCGATCGCGCATCTGCTGCAGCGCGCCGAGCATCTTCGCCGCGTCGCGCGGCCTGCCGTCCTCGAAACACATCCGCGCGCTGAACTCGAAGACCAGGGCGCGTGCGGAAAAGTCCCCGATCTCCAGCCACGCCGCAGACCACTCGTCCCAGCGGCCCTTGGCGAGCTCTATCTCGCGCTGCTCGAGATAGACGCCGATGAGCAGGCCGAGCGTGTCGACCATGCGATAGCGCATGTCCAGCCTGCGGTAGTCCTCGACGATCGCCTCGGCGATCTCACGCGCGAGCGGCAGGTCGCGCGCGATGAGCGCGACGGCGGCACGACCCTCCGCAACCATCAGGCGACCTTTCTCGTCACCCAGACGCGCGTAGAGCTGCTCGCTCTGGGCAAGCGTCAGTGACGCCTCATCAGTTTTGCGCGTCACGCTCATCGTGAAGCCCAGGTTGAACAAGGCGAGCGCCTCATTGTGCAGGTCGCCGGCTGCGCGGAACAGCGCCAGTGATTCGGCGTACGCCTGCTCGGCCTGGTCGTACTCGCCCTGCCAATAGACGATGCCCGCCATATCCGGTAAGGCCGCGTCCGCGGGCGACGGGGTCGACGGAGGCGTCGACGGCCAAGAGCTGCTCGATCAGGTCGCGCCCCTCGCGCAGGCGGCCGCGGTGCTGCCAGAAGCGCCAGATCGCACCGCCGATGCGGAACCCGCCGGTTGGATCCGAGGAGTCCACCGACCAGCCGATCGCCGCGCGCAGGTTGTCGTGATCCGCCTCGACGCGGGCGAAGGCCAGCTCGGCCTGTGTGCTTTCGAGCTGCGGCTCGATGGCCTGAGCAAAATTGACGAAATAGTCCAGGTGGCGGTCGTGGAGCGCGCGCGCAGAGGGGCTTGCGACGAGCTTCTCGGCGGCGAACGCTCGAATGGTGTCCAGCATTCTGTAGCGCGGCTCGCCGCCCGGGCCGTCCATGGCCACGACCAGGCTCTTGTCGACGAGCGAACCAAGAACGCTGACCACGTCTGCCGTGACGTCAGCATCTGGATCGACGATCGCCTCGATCGCGGCCAGGTCAGCACCGCCGGCGAAGACGGCCAGCCTGCCGAATACCTCGCGCTCAACGTCATCGAGCAGCTCCCAACTCCACTCGATCGCGCCGCGCAAGGTGCGCTGGCGATCGGGCAGGTCGCGGCGCGTTCCTTCGAGCGCGCCGAGCCTGTCGCTCAACCTGGTCAGCAGCGTGCGCAGCGGGAAGAGGCGGATGCGCGCCGCGGCAAGCTCGATCGCCAGTGGCAGCCGATCGACGGCGCGGCAGATCTGCGCGATGGTCGCCAGATCGTCATCAGTCGGCGCGAAATCCGGCCGCAGCTGGAGTGCGCGCTGGACGAACAGGCGCACGGCGGGCTCGTCGTCGAGTGGCGGAACCGGGAACTCCTGCTCGCCGCTGATGCGCAGCGCCTCGCGGCTGCTGCACAGGATGCGCGGCGCGGGCGCGTCGCGCAGCAGTCGATTGACGTGGCGCGCCGCGCCCACAACCTGTTCGAAGTTGTCCAGGACGATCAACGCGTGGCGCTGCGCCAGCGCCTCCGACAGCGTCTCGATCTGCGGCCGCGTGGCCTCTTCCTTGATGCCCATTACCCGCGCTATCGCCGGCGGCACGAGGTCCGGATCGGTGATCTCCTCGAGCGGCACGAACCACGCGCCGTCGGTGAATGCGTCCTGGATGTGGCGCGCAACCTCGATCGACAGGCGCGTCTTGCCCGTGCCGCCCGGCCCGGTCAGTGTTACGAGGCGAGCGCCATCGAGCAGCGCACTGACCCTCCGAACGTCGTCCTCGCGGCCCACGAACGACGTCAGCTCCTCCGGCAGACTGCCCTTGCCGATCGAGCGGATCGGCGGGAAGTCAGAGGCGATGCCGTCGATCGCTAGATCGAAGATGCGTACCGCCTCAGGCAGGTCCTTGAGACGATGCTCGCCCAGGTCGCGCAAGCGCACATCCGGCAGTGGCGGCACAGGCAGCAGCGCCGCGGCGGCTCCTGAGACAAGCACCTGGCCGCCGTGGCCCACCGCCGCGACGCGCGCAGCGCGATGGACGTCGATGCCCACGTAGTCACCCTCGGACAGGGTGCCCTCGCCGGTATGGATGCCCATCCGCACGAGGACGTCGGCACCGGGCGGAAAGTCGATGGCCCGCAACTCGCGCTGGGCACCGACGGCAAAGGCGAGCGCGTCGGTGGGCGTGGCAAAGACGACGAAAAAGGCGTCGCCCTCCGTTTTGACCTCTGTGCCGCGGTTGGTCGCGATGTTGTGGCGCAGCACGGCATGATGCTTGGAGAGCAACGCCGGGTACTGCGCGCCGAGCGCGGTGAGCAATCGCGTCGAACCCTCTATGTCCGTGAACACAAAGGTGACGGTCCCCTGGGGCAGGTCGGCTGACTGGGCACTCACGGCGTGGGCGGTGCGGTCTCCTCTGTGTCGTAGCCCAGAACCTTCCACGCCGGGCCGCCGGGCGCCTCGATCAGCTCGACGAGCACGCCGTTGCACGAGCGCGGATGGATGAACGCCACAGGTCCCTCCGCTCCCCTGCGCGGCTGTTTGTCGATCAGCTCGAGTCCCTCCGCGGCGAGCCTGTTCAACTCAGCCGCCACGTCATCGACTTCCAGACACACGTGATGGAAGCCCTCACCGCGCGACTCCAGGAAGCGCGCCACGCCGGTGCCGGGGTCGGTCGGCTCGACGAGCTCAATGTTCGACTCGCCGACGGGCAGGAACGCGATGCGCACGCCGTCCGTGGGGATGGGCAGGAGCACGTCAAGCGGCAGGCCGAGCTTGTCGCGGTACACGGACAGCGCCGCGTCCATGTCGCGTACAACGATCGCGACGTGGTGGACGCGCGTGGGTTGCTTGATCAAAGAGAACCTCTGTTCCATTAGCAGTCGTTGCGAACTGCGTGCGATGGGCAGCATATGCGCCCGTCGAGCACCGCTGCCGGGTTGCTAGACTGCGCGCTTCCGGGGGGCTCAGAAGGAGGGCCTACGCGATGCGCCGACTTCTACTCGGGGGCCTGATTGCCGCCACGCTTGCCGCGTGCGGAGGGACCGCTGCCACAACCGCGCCGCGCACATCAACCGCGCCGGGACAGGCGACCGCCGCGGGAGCGGCGACCTCGGCGCCAGGACCGGCCGGCACCACCGCTCCGGCACCAGCCGGCAACGTCGAGAACGTCGTCCGCTCCCTTATTCCAACGGGCGCGCTCGAGCTCAGCCATGCTCAGGTGGGCGGTCAGTACAGCGTGCAGCTGTCAAGTCAATCGCCCCTTGCCGACCTACAGTCGTTCTGGGACCAGAAGATCCCCAGCCTGGGCCTGAACCAGACCGGCAAGATCGGCGTCGCTGACAGCGTGACCTACGCCTTCACGAACCCTGACGGCGGCATCGTCGTCGCGTCAGACGGCAGCGGCGGTTGGCTGATCACCATCTCGGCGGGTACCAGCAGCTGACGACTCGACCCGCCCGTGCGCGGGTCAGACCGTAATCAGCTCGCGGTGCTCCCCGAACACCGCGCGCAACGCATCACTGACCTCGCCCAGCGTGGCCTGCGCCTTGACCGCGTCGATGATCGCCGGAACCATGTTGTCCGTCGACGTGGCGCGTTCGTGCAGTGCGTCGATGGCCCGCTGCCACGCCTCGTGATCGCGTTCGTGGCGCACGCGACGGATGCGCTCGACCTGTTGGCGCTCCCCTGCCGGGTCAATGCGCTGCAGCTCCGGCGTATGGATCTCGTCGTCGCGATAGCGGTTGACGCCGACGACCACCTGGTCGCCCGATTCGACCTCGCGCTGCATCCGATACGCGGCTTCCTGGATCTCGCGCTGCTGGAAGCCGCCATCGATCGCCTTGAGCGCACCGCCCATGGCATCGATCTGCGCCAGATAGTCGTTCGCCGCGTCCTCGAGCTGGTCCGTCAGGCGCTCGACGTAATAGCTGCCGGCGAGAGGATCAGGCGTCGCGGCTACGCCCGACTCGTAGGCGATGATCTGCTGAGTGCGCAACGCCAGGCGCGCGGCGCCCTCCGTGGGTAGAGCGAGCGCCTCGTCGCGCGCGTTGGTGTGCAGACTCTGCGCTCCGCCCAGGACGGCGGACAGTGCCTGCACGGTGGTCCGAACGACGTTGTTATCGACCGACTGTGCGGTCAGGCTGGAACCGGCCGTCTGAACGTGGAAGCGGCACATCATGCTGCGCGCCTCCTTCGCGCCGAAACGCTCCTTCATGATCCGCGCCCACATTCGCCGAGCGGCGCGGAACTTGGCCACTTCCTCGAAGAGATCGCTCCAGGCCGCGAAGAAGAAACTCAGCCGGCCGCCGAAGGCATCCACGTCCAGGCCGCGCTCACGCGCTCCCTCTACGTAGGCAATGCCGTCCGCAAGCGTGAACGCGAGCTCCTGCGCTGCGGTCGCGCCGGCCTCGCGCATGTGGTAGCCGCTGATCGAGATCGTGTTCCAGCGTGGCAGCTCCTGTGCGCAGAACTCAAAGACATCCGTAACCAGTCGCATCGACGCCTGGGTGGGGTAGATATACGTCCCGCGCGCGATGTACTCCTTGAGAATGTCGTTCTGGACCGTGCCACCTAGCCTGTCACGCGGAATTCCGCGCGCGTCTGCGACCGCGACGTAGAAGGCGAGCAGGATCGCGGCTGTCGCGTTGATCGTCATCGAGGTCGTTATCTCGCCCAACGGCAAATCGGCCAGGAGCGTCTCCATGTCCTCGATCGAGCCGATCGGGACGCCGACGCGACCCACTTCCCCCACGGCTGCCGGAGCGTCGGCGTCGTAGCCCATCTGGGTCGGCAGGTCGAAGGCCACCGACAACCCGGTCTGGCCCTGTTCGAGCAGGTACTTGAAGCGCCGATTGGTCTCCTGTGCGCTGGCGAAGCCCGCGTACTGGCGCATCGTCCACAGCCGGCCGCGGTACATCGTGGGCTGGACGCCACGGGTGAACGGGTACTCGCCCGGCCGGCCCAGCTGCGTCTGCGGGTCCCAGCCAAGGAGATCGTCTGGGCCGTAGAGCGGCTCGACCTCTATGTCGCTCGTCGTCGTGAACCGGCGCGCTGCCTCGTCCGTCATTCCACGCTGAGTCTAGCCGCGGCTAGGGCTCGACCGTGAGCAGCTCATCCTCGCGCTCGACGCGCGCGCCGGGCGCTACCCGGAGGTTCTGGATCGTGCCGGCGTGCGGCGCGCGGATCTCGTTCTCCATCTTCATTGCCTCAATCGCGAGCAAGCGCTGACCCTCTTCGACGTGCTCTCCGACACTGACCCACACGCGCGCGATGCGGCCGGGGATCAGGGCGCGGACGGTGATGTCTGACGCGACGTGGTGCTCCGCTGCGGCACGCAGCGCCCTGTCGCGCAGCTCGGCCCGAGTCGCCGACTCAGCCGTTACCTCGAAGCGCCAACCGTTAACCACGACCTCGAAGCGCCGCCGGCCGTTCTTGCGGTCCTCTGTCGTCGGGATGAGTGGAGTGACGATCTCACCGAAGCGTGGCGGCGCGAAGCCGCTGACCTCCTCAGGCGATGGTTGGATAACGAGGTTGGCTGCTGCGACGCCGATCCGCCGACGGCTCATGCTGCTCACAGGCGGCTCTCGAGTGATTCGCGGATGCCGGTTTGCCACCAGTCATCGTCGTCTGCAACAAGCTGTGATGCGCTAGGCGCGCCGACCGGCGCTGTTTCGGAAGCCGCGCGAGCTACGAGCTCCGCGGCCCGCAGCGCGGCGGCGGCCGCGAGAGGCGCCGGCTCCCACGTCCGGGCAATGAGATCGGTCGACAAGCCGGCGCCCGTGTCGTCAGTGAACTCGTCGCTGTCCATCAGCCAGCGATCGAAGGACAGCGTGGTCTGGACACCCGCGATGCGCGTCTCGGACAGGGCACGCCGCATACGCTCGATCGCTGTCGGCCGATCCACCGCGACGACCATCAGCTTGGCGAACATCGAGTCGTAGTCGCCGGGGATGACGCTCCCCTCTTCGATGCCCGAGTCGACGCGGACGCCAGGTCCGTCAGCGGGACGCCAGACAGTGATCCGGCCAGGGCCGGGCGCGAACGAATAGGCCGGATCCTCCGCGCTCAGGCGCACTTCGATCGCGTGGCGGACGGGCTCGGCGGCACGCTCGGCCGCGGCCAGAACTCGTTCGGACAGCGGCAGTCCTGCGGCTATGGCGATCTGCTCGTGGACCAGATCCAGGTCGGCGACCAGCTCCGTCACGCCGTGTTCGACCTGTAGTCGAGCGTTGACCTCCAGGAACCAGAACTCGCCATCGGGCGTGAGCAGGAACTCCGCGGTCGCCGCGTTGCGCAGACCGACCGTGCCGGCGACGGCGACGCCCAAGGCGTGAAGCTGGCGTCGCTGGTCTGTGGTCAGCCCGGGTGCCGGCGCCTCTTCGACCAGCTTCTGGTGGCGGCGCTGTATCGAGCAGTCCCGTTCGCCAAGTGCCACGATCCTGCCCTGGCTGTCGCCCAGCAGCTGCACCTCCACGTGCCGCGCGCGCTCCACGTAGCGCTCGAGATAGACGCTGCCATCGCCGAAGGCGGCGGCGGCCTCGCGGCTTGCTCCCTGGACAGCCTCGACCAGATCATCCGCGCCATCCACGCGGCGCATGCCCCGACCGCCGCCGCCGGCCGCGGCCTTGACCAGAACCGGGTAGCCGATCCGATCGGCGGTGCTGCTCAGTTCGGCTTCCTGGCCGTCGCCCGAAAGCGTGATCGGCTCGAAGATGCCGGGCACGACCGGAACCCCGGCCGCTGACGCACGCCGCCGCGCAGCGAGCTTGTCGCCAAGCTGGTCGAGTGCCTCGCGCGATGGCCCGATGAACGTGATGCCCGCGGCGGCGCACGCGTCGGCGATCTCCGGCTGTTCAGACAGGAAGCCATAGCCCGGGTGCAGGGCATCGGCACCAGTGGACCTGACCGCCTCCATGACCCGGTCGACGCGCAGGTAGCTCTCTGACGCCGGTGCCGGGCCGATGTTCACGGCGATGTCTGCAAGTCGGGTGTGCAGCGCCCCTGCGTCCACGTCGGAGTAGACAGCCACCGACTCAATGTCCAGCTCGCGGCAGGCGCGAATGATCCGGACCGCGATTTCGCCGCGGTTGGCGACCAGGATGCGCTTGAAAGGCGGAGTGTCTTTGTGCAAAGACACTTAGAGCGGGATGTTGCCGTGCTTGCGCGGCAGGTTCGTCTGCCGCTTGCCCGCCAGCATCTCCAGCGCCGCGATAACGCGTGGCCGCGTGTCCGACGGAACGATCACGTCGTCGACGTATCCCCTGCTGGCGGCGATGTATGGGTTGGCGAACGTCTCCTCGTACTCGTGGGCCAGACGTGCGCGCTCCGCGTCGACGTCGTCGGCCGCGGCCAGTTCGTCGCGGAAGATGATGTTGACCGCGCCCTCAACGCCCATGACCGCGATGCGCGCCGACGGCCAGGCCAGGTTCACGTCGCCGCGAATGTGCTTGCTGCTCATCACGTCATAGGCGCCGCCGTAAGCCTTGCGCGTGATGACCGTCACCTTGGGCACGGTCGCCTCGGCATAGGCGTAGAGCAGCTTGGCGCCGTGACGAATGATGCCGCCGTGTTCCTGGGCGACTCCTGGTAGAAAACCGGGCACATCGACGAAGGTCAGCAGCGGCACGTTGAAGGCATCACAGGTGCGCACGAAGCGCGCGGCCTTGTCCGACGCGTCGATATCCAGCGCGCCGGCCAGCACCGCAGGTTGGTGAGCGACGATGCCCACGCTCGTGCCGCCCATGTGTGCGAAGCCGACGATGATGTTCGCCGCCCAGTGCGGCTGGATCTCGAGAAACTCGCCGTCGTCGACGACGTGCGTGATGACGTCGTGCATGTCGTACGGCTGCGTGTGCTCCTCAGGGATCACGCCATCGAGTGCAGCGTCGCGCCGGTCGGCGGGATCCTGCGTCTCCCGACGCGCGGGCTTGGAAACGTTGTTCTGGGGCAGGTGCGCGAGGATGCGACGGCACAGAGCCACGGCATCTGCCTCGTCGCGCGCGGCGAGGTGGGCCACGCCGCTGATCGTCGTGTGCACGCTCGCGCCGCCGAGATGCTCGCGATCGACATCCTCATGGGTGACGGTCTTGACCACCTCCGGACCGGTCACGAACATGTAGCTCGTGCCCTCGACCATGATCGTGAAATCTGTGATCGCCGGCGAGTAGACCGCTCCCCCGGCGCACGGACCCATGATCAGCGAGACCTGCGGCACGACCCCGGAGGTCAGCGTGTTGCGCAGAAAGATGTCGGCATAGCCGCCCAGCGAGACGACGCCTTCCTGGATGCGCGCGCCGCCCGAATCATTCAGCCCGATGATCGGCGCGCCAACACGCACGGCCAGATCCATGATCTTGCAGATCTTCTCCGCATGCGCCTCTGAGAGCGAACCGCCAAAGACCGTGAAGTCCTGGCTGAAGACGAAAACCAGTCTGCCGTCGATCGTGCCGTGGCCGGTCACGACGCCATCGCCCAGGTAGCGTTCTCGGTCAAGTCCAAAGTCTGTTGCCCGGTGAGTTACGAACGCGTCGAACTCGACGAAGGAATCAGGATCGAGAAGCAGCTCCACGCGTTCGCGCGCGGTCAGCTTGCCGCGTTCGTGTTGTTGCTCGATCCGCTGCTCGCCGCCACCGAGCTTGCTCTCCGCGCGCAGCTGTCTGAGTCGTGCGAGTTCCAATTCTTTCGACGTCACGGGGGTATCGTAGCAATGCGGACTGTCCACAAATTCGGTGAACAACTTCGCTCTTCTGTGGATAACCAGACTGTGGTTCCAGAGCCGATCTTGCTAGATTGACAGCGCGACATGGACAGGTCGCGGAGTCTGGATGTCGTTCGAGGAGGCGGGCCGTTGCCAAAGATCATCGCCATCGCCAACCAGAAGGGTGGCGTGGGCAAGACGACGACGGCGATAAATCTCGCCGGCGCGCTCGCCGAACAGGGCTATCGCGTGCTATGCGTCGACATGGATCCGCAGTCCAACCTATCCGTCGGGCTGGGCATCAACCTGCGCAACATTGATCGTTCGCTCGCGGACGCCCTTGTTGATCCTTCGATCACCCTCGACGACATCATCATTCCGACACAGACGGCCGGCGTCGACGTCGCGCCCTCGACGATCGATTTGTCGGCGACGGAAAACGTCCTGTTCAGCTCAATCGGCCGCGAACAGGCTCTGCGCGACGTTCTCAGCAACCCGGCGGTGCGCCGCTACGACTACGTGCTGATCGATTGTCCGCCAACGCTAGGCCTCCTGACGCTCAACGCGCTCGTCGCCGCCCAGGGCGTGATCATTCCGGTCCAGACGCAGTACTACGCGCTCAAGGGCTTCACGGCATTGATGAACGTCATCGGACAGGTGAAGGCCAAGGGCTTGAACCCGAAGCTGCGCGTGCTGGGTCTGGTGGCCACGTTCTACGACGGCCGGACCGTGCTCGGTCGTGACATGCTCCAGGAGATGCACGACCTGGGCGACCACCACATCTTCGAAAACATGATCCGTCAGACCGTCAGACTGGGCGAAGCTCCCCTCGTGGGGCGGCCAGTAACTTCGTATGCGAGCAACACGGAAGCGGCGCGCTCCTACCGTGGGCTGGCGAGAGAGGTGATCGAGCTTGGCTAGACCAGATTTCCGCGGCACTGCCGCGCGGCGGCTCGCCGAGGAACGCGACCTGTCACCAGCGATCCTGAGCCTGCTTTCAGCTGACGCGAGTGATCGACCGGCGGGCGTGCGAAACATCGCGCTCGACCACATCACGCCAAACCCCGAACAGCCGCGCATGACCTTCGACGAGGAAGCTCTCGCCGAGCTGTCTGCCTCCATTCGCGAGCACGGCGTTCTGCAGCCCATCCTGGTCCGCCCGACCGGCGAGCTGCACCACTTCCAGCTCGTTGCCGGCGAGCGTCGCTGGCGCGCCGCGCGGATGGCCGCGCTCAAGGAAATTCCGGCGCTGATCGAGGAGCTCGACGACGAGACGGCCCTCGAGATTGGGATCATCGAGAACCTTCAACGCGAGGACCTCTCCCCTCTCGAGGAAGCGATGATCTACGACCGCATGACGCACGATCATGGCTACAGCGTGCGCAAGCTGGCCCAGAAGATGGGCAAGGACAAGGGCTACATCGAAAACCGGCTGCGCCTCGCCGGCGCACCGACGGAGATCAAGCAGCTCGTGTCTTTGCGCAAAGACACTCTCTCGCATGCTTACGAGCTACTGAAGGTCGAGGACCCCAAGAAACGCCGCCGGCTGGCCGAACAGGTCGCCAGCGGCGAACTCAGCCTGGTCAAGCTACGCGAAAAGATCGAGGGTCGGCCGGCCGCGCCGGAGGCCGCGCAGCACGCCGCCGACGCCACAGTTGAAAGCGCGGATTCAGCCGACGATGAGGCGCTGCTTGCGCCGAGGGCGCATGGCGGCGTCGCGCAGGGCGACAACGCCCTGGTCGCAGCGAAGCAGAATCTGTCCGAGGCGCTCGAGGAGCTGGCAGGCGTTCTGAGCGGATCCGAGACACTCAGTCAGATTGGCGACATCGATCGCGCCAACCTGGCCAAGTACCTGACCATTGCCAAGCTGCGCCTTGAAAACGCCATCACCGTCGTGCGCAGCGGCAAGCCCCTCGACCCCTAGGCGACGGCCGACAACCAGCCCACCCCGAGCAACGCGATTCCGATCGCCTGGAGCGACCAGCCGATCTCGCGCTGATTGGGCGCCGCGCGCGTCTGAAGCCCGTAGCCCGCCAGGGCGACGATCGTCGCACCAGCCACGGCCAGGTTCAGATTGCCCGTCGTCAGCGACAGCGTCAGCCAGGCCAGGCCGTAGATCACGATCAGCAGCACGCCGATGACGGCAAGTGCTCGTCGACGACCAAGGCGCGTGGCGAGCGTGCTCAAGCCGCCGGCCGCGTCACGCTCCAGATCGACCAGCCCATTGGACAGCTGCAGTGCCGGGCCGGCGAGCGCCGCGAGCGGGATCAGGAACTGAGCCAGCGGCGGCAGCTGGCCGGTTGAGCCGTACCAGGCGTAGACGGGCAGTAGCGCAAATGCGACCGAAAAGCACGCCCAGGCCCACGGCGTGGGCTTGAGCCGGAAGTCATAGACCAAGCCGGCTCCGAGCATGACGACGGCCATGGCGCCCACGATCACGCCCTGGGTAAGTGCCGCGCCGATGGCCACAGCCCCGCTCGCGACGGCAATGATGCGTGCCGTCTGAGGCGCGACCAGGCCTGCGGCAATCGGCTTCCACGGCTTGGTGGCTCGGTCCAGGTCCACGTCGCACAGGTCGTTGACCACACCGATGCAGACCTGGATGCCGAGCATGCCCAGCGTCAGCAACGCGGCCGTGCCCGCGGACGCACCGGCAACGACGGCCAGCGCCAGTACCAGCGCCGCGTTGAGGAGCGACGGGAAGGGGTGGACGACGCGCAGGGCGCGCAGCCGGCTGGACATTGGCCGGCAGATTGGACGCGCCTAGATGTAGACGATCTCTTCGAAGTTTGCGACCAGGTAGTTGATCAGCCGGCTGCGCGCGTCCTTGAACAGGGCATGGGCGCCAGAGACGAAGTAGTACAGCGAAATGGCAGGGACCATGAGCTCGCCCTTGTCAGTCGTGCCGATCGCCGCTGCCGGCCCTCCACCTGCCGCATACACACGGCGCAGGCCGGCGTCGTCCGTCTCGAAGGCATGGCGCAGCTCGGTCACGACCTGGCGCACGCCAATTCGAATCGAGGTATCGCGCATCAGCTCTGCTGCCCAGCTGTCGACGCGTTCGTCGGGCTGCTCGTCGAGCCGTTCACGGTATTGCTGCGGGGTGGCCGAAAGGCCGGTCGCGGTCACGGGCGCCCTCCATCAATCAACGGGCGCGATTATCGCATCAGCAATCGGCGGTCGATGCCATCAGAACGAGTCGACGTGGACACCACGAACAGTGGTGTCGCATTGACTTAGTTAGTCGAGTCGCACGGCGACGGCTCGCCGGGCACGAGCGCGCGCACCACGGGTTGCCGTTGAGTGTCGCCCTGCGCAAACACGGTCAGCTGATTGGACGACTGGAGCACCGGCAGCATCGTGGCCAGCTCGTCGCCGCTGAGCGTCAGGCACGTTGAGCCCGCGAGTGGCGTATCCAACGGCCAGTCAACGAGCGTGGGCGGCAGCGACGAGGCGGAACTGTCGCCCGGGTCCGTAAGGAGCATCGCAACGCGCTCCGGCGTGTACTGAGCTTCCATACCGAGCTGATCCGGCATCCACAGGTCGAGCATGCCCAGCTCGTTCCAGAAGGCAGTGAATGCCTGCGGCGTGCCCGGATCGGCCGTGCACCGGCCGCGATCGCACTGCACGGACAGGCTGGGATCGCCGGTCAGCTCGTGCTTGATGCCGTCCACGACAAGCTCGATCTGGGCGAGCTTGGCACCCGGCTTTGGGTTGCCGCCGGTGAAGTCACCGCTGCCCTGGAGCAGGCCCAGACTCTGCGCGTCGTCCGCGATCGACTTGATGCCGGTGTCGCTGATCGGGCGTGCCACGGGCAGGATCATCAGCGGGCCGGGATAGATCGCGGGCACAGCCACGTTCCCGTTGATATACGTCCCGTCAGAGATGGTCACTGGTGGCAGCCATCCAAACGTGTACTTGGGCGGGAGCGACTGCGTATACCAGCCGCGCAGGTAGAAAGCTGTGCCGGCTGACGAGCTCGGGGCCGGGTTGGTGGTCGGGGTTGGTAGTGCTGGTGAGGGCGTCGGCTGGGCGGGCGGGGTGCTGGGCGCCGGGCGCTCAGTCGGGCTCGACGTGGCGGTCGGTTGGGGAGAAGCGCCACCGGGCTGCAGGGCACAGGCCGCGCTCAGGATGGCGATGGCGAGGACGGCGAGCGCATTGCGTGACATGCCCACTGAACGCGCGCGAGCCGACAAATGTTCCCTCCCCTGCCCGAGTCTTACTGGCGGGGCACCGCGCGCAGTGCCAGCACCGGGCATGTTGCCACGGCCCGGCGAGCAAGTACTTCGAGGTAGGCAGGAATGTCAGGGTTGCGCAGGATCGGGTAGCCCCAATCATCGAGCTCGATGAGCTCGGGCAGGAGCTCGGCACACAGGCCGTGGCCGTCGCATGCGATCGGGTCCACCACGAGCGTTCCAACTGGTACCTCCACGAGCGATCTCAAGCCGCGGCCCTCGTCTGCGAACCCGCTGTACAGCTGCCGCGCCGAGCATGCGTCGCGAAATCCGTGCCGAAAGTTGCCATGGCTGACAGCAGCAGACCGACCGCGCCATCGGGGTGGCGACATGCGCCACGACCCTGGATCTGCGTGGCCCAGCGGTCCAGGCGCGCGACGTCGTGCGTGGTCGAGGCGCCTGTCGCCAGGGCATGGGTCGTGTCGGCGATCGAGCGCAGGCCGAAGACGCATGGCCCGCACTGCGCTGCGCTCTGCGCAGCCATGTAGTCGAGCACCGTGGCAGTCGCCGCCACTCCGCACTGGTCTGGGCGCAGGAAGCTGACCACGCCCGCGCCAAAGGTCGCGCCGGCCCCGCGCAGCGCAGCAGGATCAAGCGGCAGACCCCACACCTCGTGGCGTGTCACCCAGCGGCCGAAATAGCCACCCAGGAGCACCGCGTCGGCGTCGTCCGGCCGAACCCCACTCATCTGAGCAAGCTCGCCGACGCGCGTGCCCAGCTCGATCTCGCGCACGCCACCGTGGGGCGCACCGGTGACGGTGACGAGGGCCGTGCCGCGCGTTGCGCCGCGGCCGAGCTGGCGGAACCAGCCGTCGCCGAAGCGCGCGATGAGCGCCACGTTGGCGAGCGACTCGACGTTCTGGACGAGCGTCGGGCGGTCGTCAAGGCCGCGCTCGAACGGCCGTGGCGGAACGATGGTCGGGCGCGCGTCGCCGTCGTTGATGTAGTGCACGGCGGCCGATTCCTCGCCCGCCACGTAGGCGTGCGGGGCGAGCACGATGCGCACCGGCACGGGCAGCGCACGGCGCTCGGCGAGCGCGCGATCCAGCGCAGTCCGCGCTTCGAGGTGCTGTACGCCGACATACAGCACGACCTCGCGCGCGCCAACTGCCATCGCCGCCAGCAGCGCGCCATCGAGGACGAGATGAGGGCGCGTGGCCATCAGCGTTCGATCCTTGGCGCTGAGCGGCTCGCCCTCCGCACCGTTGACCAGGACGCGGGCATCGCCGCCGGCGCGAGCCGCGACCGCGGCCCACTTCTTGCCGACCGGAAAGCCCGCGCCGCCGCGGCCGAGCAGCCCCGCCGCGGTCAGCGATGGGATCAGGCCGTGGCCCGCACGCGGCAGCGGTCCCAGCCTGTGCTCGTGAGCGTGAAGTGGCTCGTGTCCGGCCGCGGCGGGCGGTCCCGCCAGCAGTCGGGGCTGGGTCATCAACGGTCGTTGCCCGCGTACGGCGCGTGCGACGTGCGCGACGCCGCGACAACGACCGGCAGCTGCTCGCGATTGCTGCGCGCGGCGAGCAGGCGCCACGCCAGCGCCAACGTCACGGTAAGCACGCACAGGGCTTGGATGGCCAGCATCCACGTCGCGAACGCGTCGCTGCCCGAGCCGGCGCTGTGCAGGACAGCCAGCGGCCAGGCGCCATACGCCAGCCAGTGCACGGCGCGCCACGCCCGCTGGCCGATTCGCTCGCGCAGCAGGCTGGTGATGATCATGGCCACGAACATGTAGACCGAGATCACGCCAAGGCCGACCCATAGCGGGCGGTAGCTCGAGGCGAAGGGAATGGTCGCGGCGGTGATGCCGAGCTTGGCGAAGGGATCGAGGATCGCGGCGACGATGTGGACGCCGATAAAGACAACCGACAAAAGCGCCAGGTTGGCGTGCAGGTCGGCGGTCAGGAAACGTGGCCACGACGGTCGCTGCCAGCGCACGACGCTGATCAGGCCCAGGACGGTGACCGCGGTGAGCAGGAGCAGCGAGACGATGCCGGCGCCACGGCTGGCGAACCAGAACAGCTGATCGTTCACGCAGCGGCTCTGTGGTTGATAGCCGGATCCGCGGGCCAGCCCGCGACGTACGCCACGGAGCCGTCGTTGGCGATGAGCCGCGCCGGCAACGCGCGCTCGGTCAGCCACGCCGGCGCGGCCGTGCCCAGGACGATCGCGCACGTAGCGGCGGTGTTGGCCGCGACACAGTCGGAGGCCACGACCGTGGCGGTTCGCCACGGCCCGGCGCACGGCCGGCCGGTGCGCGGATCAATCAGGTGATGCACGTCTTCGCCGTTGCGTCGCCAGCGGCGCACGGTCGTGCTGGAGGTTGCCAGCGCCCCGTCGCGGATGACGGCCACGGGCGCGTCCGGACGCGATGGAGTGTCGCTGTTCTCCGCCAGTTGGATGCGCCAGCCACCGCGCGGCGGCTGCCCGGCGACCCTGATGTCGCCGCCGATTGAGACGAGCGCACCGGCCCTGGTCGGCAGCAACGCTGCCGCTGCGCGCGCCGCCAGATCAACGATCACTGCCTTGCCGGTGGCATCGAGGTCGAGTTCGACGCCACGCGGCACGCGCACTGTTCGCGCGTATGGATCGAAGTCGATGGCGCGCCAGCCAGGGACCGATTCGAACTGCATGGGCTGCGGCATCGGCCCCACGTCGGCACGGACGGCGCTGAAATCACGGTCGTAGCCGGTCATGCGCACCGCGCGACCGACGCTCGGATCGACCAGGCCATCCGTCTCTTGAGCCGAGCGCAGCGCGGCCTGCACGGCCGTGGCAAACAGCGCGCTGATCGCCATGCGCCGGCCGGGCGAGCGGTTGACCAGGCTCAGCTCGGAATCGTCGCGGAAGCGCGAGAAGGCCCGATCCGCGGCCTCGATCGTTGCGCCGACGACGGCCGCGATGGCGTCCAGGTCAGCATCTTTGACGACGACATCAACCCTCGTCCCGATCTGACGCCAACTCGCGGTCTGGACCGACATCAGGATCCGCCGGTCGTGACGTGGCTCCGACCGCGGCTCGAGGTGGGCGGAGTGACCGAAGTCGAGCCCTGGTTGGTTGTCGGGGTTTGCGTCTGGGTCGACTGGGTGGTGTGCGTCGCCTGCGGCGCTTGCGTCGCCTGGCTGGTCGAGCTGCTCGATGAGTTGGCAGATGAACCGTTCGTCGTCGACGACGACGTCCCCGTCGTTACCTGGCTTTCGTCAGTGGCGGTCGCATTACCGGAGAAGGTGAGCGCAGCGAGTCCGGCGAAGCCAACGGTAGCCAGCGCACCTGCGACCGCCGTCCCGGTCGTATAACGCGACACGCGGGCAATGGCCAGATCACGTTGATTCGAGCGCCGGCGGACGTGGTCCGTTGGTCGAGTCGGAGCGGTTCCCATCGGCGAATGGTCGCGACCGCGTCTGGTAGGACGCTGTGTGCCTGCTGGGCGCCCGCGCACGACTACCTGACGAATTGGTGACGATCGGTTCAACGGGGAAACTGGCTCCGGCGGTAGGACTCGAACCTACGACCAAGCGGTTAACAGCCGCCCGCTCTACCACTGAGCTACGCCGGAACGCACGTCCGCGCTGATCTCACGAGACCACGGGAGCCGCAGGATTATAGGTCGCGCGGCGGGGTCCGTGCTGCCGCACCGATTTGAACCGGCGCGATGCCGCACAATGCGCGCGCAATTCGGGGGCCACACGAGGGAGTCGCCAATGCTTCGAGCGTTTCGCGTCCTATACATCGTCAGCGCATGGCTGTTCCTGTTCGGACTGCTCTACCAGGTCTTCCTGATCGGACTCGATGTCGTCTCGCATCAGGCCGGCGCGCTGGACGCGCACATGAGCCTTGGTTGGATCCTGCACCTGTCGCCGCTGCTCGTGCTCCTGTTCGCCGCGCTTGCGCGTGCCGGCCGCCGGCACTGGCAATGGGCACTGGCGCTGGCCGTGGTCGTGCTCATCGTCCCGCTGCTGCCCGGCCTGGCCACCACCTCGCCTCTTATCGGCGCGCTGCATCCGGTCCTGGCCGTGGTCGCGGTCGTGCTCGCCGCGATCGTCGCCTGGAACTCGGTCGATGTGTGGCGGATGGGCTCTGACCCCATACTGGCGCCGTGACCGACGAACAATCCCAGCGCCGCTGAGCGCCCCACGACGACGCTGCGAAGCCGCATATCTCCCGCTGATTCGCGGCGAGCGCGTCTTCCTGCGCCCGGCGGAAAAGTCGGACCTGGCGATCTTCGTGCGCTGGTTCGCCGACGCGGAGATGGGCGGCTACCTGGGCATGCGCGCGCCGTTCAGCCTGGCCATGGAAGAGCAGTGGTTCACGCGCGCGGTCGAGCAGCAGGGCAAGGAGCACTACCACTTCGTGATGTGCCGGCTCGACAACGGCCAGCCGATCGGCACGATCAGCCTGTTCCACGTTGACGAGGTCAACGGCTCCGCCGGAGTGGGCATCTCCATCGGTGAGAAGTCGCTGTGGGGCAAGGGCTACGGCACTGACGCGATGAACGCGCTGCTCGACTTTGGCTTCGGCCAGCTGCGCATGGAGCGCATCTGGCTCGAGGTGTACGACTACAACGAGCGTGCCCAGCGCTCATACGAGAAGTCTGGTTACGTGGTCGAGGGCACTCAGCGCCACGCCAACTTCCGGCTTGGAAAGTTCCACGACGTGCTGCTCATGGCGATCCTGCGCGACGAATGGTCAGCCCAGACGCGCAAGCGCTCGTGGGACTACTGAGCGTCGTTTGACCAAGCGCGCGGTGGGCTGATAACCGCTGCCGAGCTACACGTCCGACTCGACGACGCGCACCTGCGCATCGTCGACATGCGCTGGTACCTGGGCCGACCAGGTGCCGGACGAGTCGGCGTACGACGACGGCCATATCCCCGGTGCGATCTTTCTCGACCTGGATACCGATCTGGCCGACGAGCACGGCTACGGCGCGCCGGGCCGCCATCCCCTGCCCTCGCCGCACGAGTTCGAGCGCCGGCTCGGCGCAGCGGGCATTGGCTCCGACGACTTCGTCGTCGCCTATGACGATCTGGGCGGCACGATTGCCGCGCGCCTGTGGTGGATGCTCGACGATCTTGGCCACCGCGGCGCGGCTGTCCTTGAGCGGTGGCATCCAGGGCTGGCAGGCAGCGGGCTACGCACTTTCAACGGACGTGCCACACCTTGCGCCGCACAACGCTCTCGCTGGCGCCCGAATGGCGCAACGTGATCGAAGCGCGACGACCTCGCTCAACGCCTGGCGCGGTGTCACCCTGCTCGATGGTCGGGCGCCAGAGCGCTACCGGGGAGAGATCGAGCCGATCGACCCGCAAGCGGGCCACATCCCGACCGCGCTGAGCGCACCGGTGGCGGACAACGTCGACGAGCTCGGCGCGATGCGCGCACCAGACGAGCTGCGCACGATCTACGGGGCGCTGACGATCGTCGGCCGGCCCACGGTCGTGTCGTGCGGCAGCGGCATAACCGCGTGCCACGACGCGCTCGCCATGCGCCTCGCGGGCATGCCCGATCCGATCCTGTACGTGGGCTCGTTCAGCGACTGGAGCCGCTCCGGAATGCCCGTTACGACCGGCGCTCAGCCCGGATCGGCCGAGGAAGGCGCGGCCGCCGGATGAGCCACAAAACTGGTCACCAACGGCCGCGCTCGTGGCAGGAAATGCGCGAGAAAGAGATCGAGTGGCTGGTCGAGCGCACCGGCGAGGGCCTTGAAACGTGGAACGCGCGCGTGCTGGAGACGGGCATCGCCGATGAACCTGCCTTGCGCGCGTGGCTGACGGGCAAGGGCGTGACCGGCTATCCGCAGATGCTGCTGGTCATGGAGCGGTTCGGCTATCCCGACTACCTCGAGGCGACCGCCGACGAGCTCATCGACGCCCAGTACGCCGACCGACCGGCGCTGCGGCCGATCCTCGACGCCATCGTGGAAATGCTGGCGGAGATCGGCGAGGTCGAGGTGCAGGCACGCAAGACATATGTCGCGCTGCTGACGCCCAAACGGACGATGGCCGCCGTCCAGCCGGCGACGAAGACACGCGTCGACCTGGGCCTCCGATTGGCTGTGGGCGAACAGGCCACCGACCGACTCGTGAGGGCGCCGAACTTCCCGCAGACCTCCGTCACGCACAAGATCGCGATCTCGTCAGTCGCGGACATCGACGAGTTCGTCGTCGACTGGTTGCGCCGTTCCTACGAGGCGAACACCTGAATCGATGAGCGGTGCGCGCGCGCTTTATGCAAATGCGCGCCGACCGCTAGCGTATGCACCAGCGGTCTTGCTGCGGCGTGGCTCGCGGATGCCCGCAATCGAAGAGGGAAATGGATGAGTTTCGCGGATTTTTTCTGGTCGATGATCGTCATCTACTTCTGGTTCCTGGTGATCTGGATCTTCATCCGGATCTTCGCCGACATCTTCCGACGCAACGATCTGAGCGGCGTGATGAAGGTCATTTGGATACTGGCGTTGTTCATACTCCCGTTCCTGGGTGCCCTGATCTACATGATCACCCGCAAGCCAACGGAACAGGACATGCAGGAAGCGGCGCAAGCCCAGGAGATGCAGAAGCGCGCAGCCGGCTATTCGTCGGCTGACGAAATCGCCAAGCTTCAGGGCCTCAAGGACTCGGGCGCCCTCACCCAGCAGGAGTTCGACGCAGCCAAGGCAAAGGCCCTGGCCTAGATCGAATCTCAATTCGTGGTTACCGAGCCGGGTCACACGACCCGGCTCTTTTCATGCGCCTGGATCGGCGCCCAACTTGCTCAACGTCTCGAACTGGTCCTCGCTGAGCTCGATGTCGAGCGCGGCGACGTTCTCCTTGACGTGTGCCGGCGACAGGGAGCCCGGGATGGGCAGGATCTGCGGCGATCGATGCAGCAGCCAGGCGAGCGCGATCTGTGAGGGGGTCGCACCGTGTGCTTTGGCGATTGGCTCCAGGGCAACGTGATCACCACGCAGCGGATAGAAGGGCACGAAGCAGATGCCCTCGTGCGTGCAGTACTCGACCACAGCGTCCCAACCGCGTTCGGCGACGTTGTAGTGACTCTGCACCGCTGCAATCGGGACTATCTCGCGGGCACGCTCGATCTGCTCGATGGTGACCTGCGACAAGCCCACGTCGCGGATGAGGCCGCGTGCACGGAACTCGGCAATCACCGCGACGCTGTCCTCAATGGCCGTGTCCGGATCCACCCGATGCAGGTAGTACAGGTCGATCTGGCTTGTACGCAGCGAACGAAGGCTCTGCTCGATCTGGCTGCCCAGCACGTCGGGACGGCCCTCCCCGCGCGAGTAGCCGCCCTTGGTCGCCACGATGGGGCGATCGGCGCCAGCGTCTGGCTCGAGCGCCTCGCCGATGGTCCGCTCGCTCGCGCCGCCTGAGTACAGGTGCGCTGTATCGATCATGCCGATGCCCGCTGCGACCGCCTGACGCACGTGCGCGATGTTGTCCGGCGTTTGCGTCAGGCGGTTCGTGCCCATGCCCATGCGCGCGACATCCCTGCCGCCAAGGCGGACAGTGCGATTGATTTTGGTCATCTCAGCGCGGCTTTCCTTCGCGCAACACCGCGATCGACTTCTCGATGCGCCGCTGACGCGTCTCGTCCGACTTGGCACTCGTGACCTGGGTCACGTGGTAGCCCTTCATGCTGTTCGACAGTCGCTCGAATGTTTCGCGCGCCCGCGGCTCCGCATCGAGCGCGGCGGCCAGGTCTGAGGGCACTTCCACCACTCGCGGCGCCGTGTCGAGCTCGATGTTGACCTCCACTTCGTCGCCACCCGATAGGCCAGAAGCTGCCCGGTGCGCAGCGCTGAAACCCACCATCGACTTGCCATCGATCGTGGCGACCGTGCTCCGATAGGCATAGCCGTTGACTGTCACGTTGACCGGCGGCTTCTTGCCCGCACCAAGAGCGGCCATCACTTCGTCAGGTATTTCGAGACCCGTGGCGTTGCCATCAGACTGTCTGATCCTGGTGCGGAAGCGCATATACGCAATCGTAGGGGCTGGCTACCAGGGCGGTCCCCTCTCATACTCGGTCGCTAGGAAGTGGAGGAACGTCGAATGATTGGACGAACACGAAGAAGCCACCGACTCGGCGCGATGGTCGCCCTGGCCGGGGCCGCCGTCTTTGCGACATCGGGAGTCGCGTTCGCCGACAGCGAGACAGGCCAGCACGGCCATTACCTGTTCAAGGACGACCCGTCGACGAACGGAGCAGTCTGCGTCTACGCAGGCTCAGGTCCATACAAGCTGACCCAGATCATCGTCAAGGCTCCCTCGCTGTGGTGGCCGGACACAGATTCTGGCAACAACCGGGAGCACGGCACGGTCGGCTGGCAGCTCTCCGTGCAGATCTCCGTGCCCGGCGGCTATGGGCCCTGGCACACGCTGTACTCGAACTCGCCGGAGATCAAGACGGCGTACGAAGACCAGCCGCCCTACGACAAGGCCGATAGCGCGAAGCTGGCCACCTGGACGCTGTACATCAACGGCGCGTACAAGCACAAGCCCAACGCCTATGCCCGTGTCGAGCACACGGCGTACTGGTACGCCTCGAACAGCTCGGTGATGGGCACCGTCGTCCACGACCAGTTCAACTACAAGTGGCAGAACACGCCCAACACGGGCTCGACCAACGCCTGCCCGATCCACTGGTCGCCCGTCTGACCGCTCCCGCGAACAGACAAGAAAGGCCCCGAGGCTTTCAGCCTCGGGGCCTTTGTTTGTGACGACCTATTCGAGATAGTCCTTGAGCTTGCGGGAGCGCGACGGGTGGCGCAGCTTGCGCAGTGCCTTCGCCTCAATCTGGCGAATTCGCTCGCGCGTGACGTTGAACTCTTTGCCGACTTCCTCGAGCGTCCGAGCGCGGCCGTCCTCGAGTCCAAATCGGAGCTGGAGAACGCGTCGCTCGCGACCACTCAACGAGTCGAGCACCGCCTCGACCTGCTCCTTGAGCAGCTGGTGCGAGGCAGCCTCCGCCGGCGCGAGGGCGGCCCTGTCCTCGATGAAGTCACCGAGATGTGAGTCCTCCTCCTCGCCGATAGGCGTCTCCAGTGACACCGGCTCCTGCGAGACCTTGATGATCTCGCGCACCTTGTCCGGAGTCACGACCACTTCCTGGCCACGCGACATGGCCTCCGCGATCTCCTCCACCGTGGGCTCGCGGCCCAGGTCCTGGAGCAGGCCGCGCGAGACGCGGATCAGGCGGTTGATCGTCTCAACCATGTGGACCGGGATGCGGATCGTGCGCGCCTGATCTGCGATCGCGCGCGTGATCGCCTGCCGAATCCACCACGTGGCGTAAGTCGAGAACTTGAAGCCCTTCTCGTAGTCGAACTTCTCGACCGCGCGGATGAGGCCGATGTTGCCTTCCTGGATGAGATCCAGGAACGACATGCCACGGCCGATGTACTTCTTGGCGATCGATACGACGAGACGCAGGTTCGCGCTGGTCAGCTGCTCGCGACCTTCACGGCCGATGCGCACGAGCACGCCGCGCCGGTCACGCGGCTTGAGCGACATGTCCTGCTCCGGCGTCCAGCCCATCTCGGCCACGAGCTCTGCGTCGTGGCCGCCCACGATCCAGCGCCGGAGCGCCTCGTGGGCCACGCCCAGAGTCCAGTCATAGACGGCACGGATGGCCGGGTTGTCGTGCGTCTCCGCATCGGGCGAGTGCGCCGAGCGGAACGAGAAGTCGACGATGTCCGTGAAGTTGTCCGCGTTGGGCGTCTCGTTATATGCCGCGACGCGGTGTTTGAGGTCCTTGAGCGTCTCCTTGGCCGTGTCGCCCTCGATCGTCTTACCGGCCTTGACGAAGTGAAAGTCCGTCGTCTGCTGAAGCAGCCCGTCCGCCTCCGCGGCCGCGAACGCGCCACGGACGATGCGGTCCGTCTCATCCTTGTACGGCAGGCGGTGCTGGGGGAATTTCGCCCGAGTCTTTGGCTCGGTCTCGTTCCTGGTCCACTCCCACAGTGACAGGACCGCCTTCTGCGGCTCGTCGATGATCTGCTCGCCGAGCTCAATGGCCTTGGCCAGGACGACCTCTTCCTCTGCGTTGAGCAGCGGAACCTTGCCGATCTCCTTGAGGTACATGCGGACCGGGTCGTCGATACCGATCATGTCGGCGGCGATCGCGTCCAGCTCTTCCGCGGTTGGCTCTTCAGCCACTTCCGGGTCGAGTTTCGCGGGCGGCTCTTCCCACGGTGTCTTGTCGGCATCGTCGAGCGCTACATCGACGCCCAGCTCACCGGCGACGGAAATCCCGTCATTGGCCGGCTCATCGAGTTCGTCCTTCGGCTCGAGCAGGTCGTCATCATCGCGGCGGCGCTTGCCGCGCTCGAGCACGCTGGCTACGAGTTGCTTGTCACCTGTATCCATTTAGGCAGTGCCTCCTGTTGCTCCGGCCGCGGCCGGGGTGGGGTTTGATCTTTTCTGGCTGAGAACTGTGGTTTCGTCGCGTTGCCGGTCGAGAGCGAGACGGCGACCCTTGAGATCGCGCACCTCACGCACCAGGCGTTCTGCGGTTTCACGGTCACCCGCTGACTCCGCTTCGCGGATGTCGAACTCCTTTGCCCCGATCTCGTCATCGAGGCGGTTCCGACGCAACGTCAGCAGGCTCTGGTCGAGCGCCTGGTGGAGCCCGTCATCGTCATCCGGCAGTGGCTCGAGATCCGCGAACATCGTGCGCACAACGCCGGCCAGCGTGTCGTCGAGCGAGTCGACGAATGCCTGGCGGTCGAAGCCGGCGACCGGCTGCGACTGCAGTCGCGTCCAGATCTCGCGCGCGGGGGTGCTGACGAACTCGATGTCGTTGTCGACGCCAGATGCGTCCAGCTCGTTGCGCAGATAGGGCCGCAGGAGCAGCAGGCGCAGCAGGCTGAACTCCGCCCTGCGGATCAGCCGGCCGACAGACTCCGGATCGAGCGCGTCCGGGCTGGACAGGACGGCCTCCAGGTTGATCTTCGAGCCGACGTGAGCCTCCGACGGCCGACCAACCACCCGGGCCACCTGCTCCGGGCGCTTGAGCTCCTCGAGCAGCACGCGCTCCTCGACGCCACTGCGCCGTGCCAGCAGCTGGAGGTAGCCATCGCGCTGTGTGGGGTTGGTCACGCGCCTGATCGTGGGCATGACCGCCGCTACGAGCTTCTCGCGGCCTGCCAGCGTCCGTGGGTCGTGGCGCTTGGCGTACGTGTCGATCAGGTACTCGACGATGGGCAGCGGGTTGTCCGTGGCGGTGCGCCACGCGTCAGGGTCATCGCGCATGACCTCATCCGGGTCGCGGCCGTCAGGCAGTCGCACGACGCCCACGTCCGTGAGCCTGCCCTTGTGCGCGCTGCGTTCGATCTCGCCGACGAGCGCCGACAGCTCCGTGGCACCGAAGGTCGCCGCGCCCTGACCGGCCGCGTCCACGTCATAGGCCATCGCGATGCGCGGCGCGTAGCGCGTCACGAGCTCGATCTGGGCCGCAGTCAGCGCCGTGCCGAGCGTGCCAACGACATTGTCAAAGCCCTGCTGATGAGCCATCAACGCGTCCGTGTTGCCCTCAACGAGCACAGCCACGCCCTGCTTGCGGATCGCGCCCTTGGCCCGGTCGATCAGGTACAGCGTGCGGCTCTTGTCGAACAGCAGCGTGGCCGGCGAGTTGAGGTACTTGGGACCCGGGTCGCGGCCGCCTTCACGGGCGCCCTGCTCGCTGCCAATGATGCGGCCGCCCAGGCCCGTGGCATTGCCGCTCGCGTCGCGGATGGGGAAGATGATCCGGCCGCGGAAGCGGTCATACGCGGTGCGCCGCCCCTGGCGGCGCGTGACCAGACCCGCCGCCTCGAGATCCTCCAGCGCGAAGTTGCGCTTCTCGATGAGCGCGCGGCTGAGCGTGTCCCAGGCGTCGACCGAGTAGCCCAGCAGATGGGTGGAGATGGTCTCATCCGTGAAGCCGCGCGCACGCAGATAGTCGAGCGCTGCCTGGCCGTGATGACTCTCAGTCAGGATGCGGTGGTAGAAGGCGATCGCGGCATCGAGCACGTCGCGTAGGCGCTTGCGCTGAGCGTCCTCACGGCTGGTGCGCTCGCTGAGCTCCACGCCGGCGCGTTGCGCGAGCCGCCTGAGAGCCTCAGGAAAGTCGATCGAGTCGCGCTCCATGACGAAGTTGAAGACGTCACCGCCACGGCCGCAGCCGAAGCACTTCCACGACTCGCGCGACGGGGTAACCGTGAACGACGGCGTCTTTTCGCCGTGGAACGGGCACAGGCCCTTGTACGACGCGCCCGCCTTGCGCAGCTGCACCGTCTCGCCGATCAGGTCAACGAGGTTGATCTTCTGTTTGATTTCTGCGGCAGCACCGACTGACGTGGGTGAGACCTCCGATTCGCGCCTCTGGTGTCCTAGAGACGTCTGTGCACGGCTGGGTGTGTCTGTTTGGTCCCGGACACACGTATTGCCTTGTCAAGACTTGACAAGGCGTTCGCTGGTGATTTTACCCCTTGACAAGGGTCTTGACAAGCCCTTGTGAGCGTGGCGGAGGGGGCTTGACAAGGTCTTGACAAGAGTCTGGGCAGGTGCGGTGGTCGGGTAGGTCGGGCTATCTGCTGCCCGAGATCGGTCCGGTCGGCCCTGCGCGCAGAGCCGCGATTTGGCTGACGATTGACGCGATGGAAATTATTGACCCGATCGCTGCGCGCCAGCTCATCGATGAGCTGGGTTTCCTGCTCGTGCCCGGCAGGCCGGTCGAGCGTGGGCGCGCCTACCTGATCGTCGGCCTGCGCAGCGCGCCCACGCTGGCGCACTTCGATCCAGAGCTGATCCAGCTGTGGCGCAACGTGGACGGCCGTGGAGCGCGGGCAGAGATCGAATGGTCCTCGAAGGAGGCGCCGGACGCGGACTTCTCGTGGGGAGAAGTGCGCATCGTTGATCGACTGGGTGTCTCGAACGAGTTCGTGACCTTCGGCGGCAGGCTCGAAGTGGCGCGCATCGACAAGGTCAAGGTGTGCGTATTCAGCTCCGATGCGCCGATCGTCGCACGCGGCGGCCACTCCCAGGACTGGGAGTACGGCGCGCAGGAGATCGTCGCGTTCCTGGGTCGGCTGCGCGCAGCCGCCGATCCGCGTGCGACGCTGGAGCGCCAGATGGCCGATTTGTCTCCTGTTGCGCGCTACGCGTCGTTCATCTGGGACCGGCTGCTGAACGCGATGCGCACCGAGCAGGCCGGCTTCGATCGCGCCGACCGTCTGCTGCTGCTGCGCGAGCGTCGCCGGCTGACCGAATTGTCGCCGACGGACTGGCAGGCGGGCGTCGATCTGGCCTGCGCGCTGGGCGACGCGCCGCGATGATGGCGGCGTGAGTCCCGACGAATACATCGACTCGCTCGAGGAGCCACGCCAGAGCGACCTGCGCACGATTGACGACCTGATCCAGCGCGTCGCGCCACAGCTGGGCCGCCAGTTCTGGCGCGGCATGATCGTGTATGGGCTGTACCACTATCGCCATCCAGGCGGCAACGAGGGCGACTGGTATCCCATCGCGCTGTCGGGACAGAAGCGCTTCAGCGCGCTGTTCGTGATGGGGTCGGACGACAGTGGCTACCTCGTCGATCGCTACCGAGATCGCCTCCCGCGTGCCGATGTGACGCGCAACTGCGTGCGCATGGGCAGCACGGAAGACGTCGATCTGGAGGTCATCGCCGAGCTCGTCAGAGCCGGCGCGGGCTACAAGCCGAGCTAGGTCTTCTTGGCCTGCGCGCGGCGGCGGACTTCCGCAACGGCAGCGCCAATGCCTTCAGTCCAGGCTGGACCATGGCCCGGCAATACGTGCTGGGCATCCAGGCTCTCGAGACGCGCCAGCGATGCCACGGCTTCGTCCGCGTTAGCGGTGAATGGCGCGATCTGCGGGCCTTTGGCACCGTTGGTCACCGCGTAGGTCGCCAAGGCGTCACCCACCAGGAGCGTGCGGTCGTGCTCGAGAAACAATGCGGCACTGCCCGGTGTGTGACCTGGAACGTGGACCACGCGCGGCGCGCCGGGAACGTCGAGCGTGGCGCCGTCGCCGAAAGTCGAGACGACGCCCAGGTGCGTCTGGCGCAGCGCGCCGCGCCGGATGCCCCACAGCAAGAAGCCCAGGATGGGTCCCGGCCGGATCGGCCCGCCGCCTTTGGCCGGATTGGGTATCTCGCCACGCGCGAGCGCGGCGTCAAGCTCATGAATTGACACCGGCCAGCCGCGCTCGCGCCGCGCACGCTCGGCAAAGCCGATGTGGTCGGAATGGCCGTGGGTGAGCAGGATGGCGCGCACGTCGTCGAGCGACTTGCCCATCTGCGCAAGCGCGCCGGGGATGAGTTTCCAGTAGCCCGGCACACCAGCGTCGACGATCGTCACGCCACCTGATTCGGCGATCAGGTAGCTGTTGACGATGTCGTCGCCGACGCTTTGGATATGGCTGGAATCGGCAAGATCCATTAGAATAAGAAGACCTTTTCCGAGGGAGATTGGTCGGCATCGTCATCAGCCCAGCGAGCGACGCGACCCTGGTTTTTCTTTGGCCACGGCGGAAGACGCTTCGCGACAGCTACGGCGACGACCGGCCCAAGGACCGTATCACGAGAGGTCTATAACGCGTGACAACCTCAAGCTCTTCTGTCTGGCGTCGTTCCGTACCCAAGGACGCGCCACCGGAGCCGTTCAAGCACCTGATCGATCGCTATCAGCATCGCGAGCAGCTCGTGACATGCACATGCGGTTGGCAGGGCAGCAGCTTGGACTCGGCCGCTGACGGCTGGAAGGCTCACCTGCTCGAGGTTCGCGGCCCATCGCGCTAGGGTTCACTCACTAACGACGTCTGCAAAGGCGCCGATCTGCTATGCGGATCGGCGCCTTTTTCTCACCCCGCACAACCTAGAATCGGCCTACGGCGGTTGCGGTCCGGGCAGCCCGACTTAGACCCATTTGGCCCTTCGATCGGGCCGAGTGGCCCTCAGAGCGCCGGGAAACGGACAGTCACTCTCAAGCTGTTCCGATCGACGCAATCGATGTCGACGGACAAGCAAGGAGGTATCTCCAGTGAACTGGCTGCGGTGGGTCATCTGGGTGTCCGGCGCGCTGGCCGTGATCAGCCTCGTCGCACTCGTGTGGAGTGCGATCGGCCTCACCGGCGATGTGCGCACGATCGTCACCTGGGTCTTCTGGATCTCATTCATCGTCCTCGTCATTGCGCTCTATTTGCGCTATCGCAACGAACCCGGCGCCGACACAGTTGATGTCGAAGGACCAGGCTTTGCGCGGTTCCTGTTCAGCAACCGCTACGCCGGTCTGGTGTGGCTGCCAATTCGCGTCTTCCTCGGCTTTGCGTGGCTCGATGCGGGCCTGCACAAGTTCAACGGCACGGGCTGGATGGACGGCGGCGCCGCGATCCTGGGCTACTGGAAGAACGCAGTGGCGATCCCGGATCCAAGTTCCGGCGCTCACGCCGCGATCAGCTACGACTGGTACCGCGACTTCATTACCCAGCTCATCAACAACAACGCTCAGACCTGGTTCGGTCCGCTGGTCACGATGGGCGAGATCGCCGTCGGCCTGGCGCTGATCTTTGGCGCACTGACCGGTATCGCCGCGTTCTTCGGGGCGCTCATGAACGTGTCGTACCTGCTGGCAGGCTCGACCTCATCAAACCCGGTGCTGTTCACCTTCGCCATCGGCATCGTTCTTGCCTGGCGCGTGGCCGGTTACTACGGCCTTGATCGCTTCCTGCTGCCCCTGCTCGGCACGCCGTGGCGTGGTGGAGCGCTCGTGCATCGAGGCGAATCGGGCGAGCCGCCAGCCGCGGCACCACCCGTCTAACGAAATTCAGGCGGCGACGGAGGCCCCAGCGTCCGTCGCCGCCCGAGCGGGTTCCACACTGGCCTGAGCACCTGCGCTGCGCCACGCGGCGACGCGCAGGACACTCGAGCCCGCGTACAGGAATGCGAAAGCGGGAAAGCCGAGCGGGCCGGCAACTGCGACCACGCCGGCGCTCATGACCTGTGCTGCGGTCATCGCGCCACTCGTCTGGAACAGGAAACGCGCGTGCTGGCGGACGATGGCCGGGCCGCTGATCAGGCGGAACAGCTTCTCGTTCGCCGCGAGCGAGCCGAAGGCGAAGCCGACCGCGCCGAGCATCGACGACGCAATCAAGAACACCGGTGCGAACGCCGCGCCAGGCAGGGCCAGCAGCGGCGCGGCCATGGCCAGGGCGCGAATGAAGAACGACTGGCGGAGCATCGTCGTCGACGAGCCGCGTGCCAGGCGCGAACCGGCCACGGCCGCGGCAACGACCATCGTCAGTGTCCCGATCGACGAGATCATGATCGCGAAACCGGCGGTCACGCCGACGACGGTAATGGCGAAGACTGACATCGACGGCGCGAAACCCATCCCGAAAGCGTTCGTCGCGCTGACCTTGAGGAAGCGCTTGAGCTCGGGCGTGGGCAGAGCGTCGGCCGTCTCCGCTTCCGGCGGAACGATGAATCGGCCGGGGTTGCGCAGCCGGCGCAGGACGTAGAGCTCAGCGATGCCGACGACGCCTGAGATCGTGAAAGGCAGCGCGTACGCGAGTGGTCCGACGTGGTGGTAAAGCGTGTCGAGAACGGCCGAGATGGGCAGCAGAAGCAGAGCGCCGATTGCCAGCGAGACCGCGAGGAGGCGCGGCACGACGAGTCGGCGGTCGGGCTCGGGTAGCACCGCCTGGTGCCATGAGAGCAGGTTGGCGCCGACGATCGATGTCAGGAACGTGGTTACCGCCAGGACCATCGCCAGCACGAGGATGGCCAGCGGTCCGGTCACGACGCCGAAGGTGACCAGCGCGGCCAGCGCGGCGAGATACAGGCCGCGCGGCTCAGAGATAGCGGCAAAGAACAGAGTCAGGCCGCGCAGGTTGCCGTTGGTCCGGTCGAGCAGCCTCGGAACGATGAGCTGGCCCATGCCGCCTGCGAGCGGTAGGACACCCAGCAGCACGGCGATGAACGGTGGGCAGCCGATAGCCAGCGCGAACGGGATGACCACGTCGAAGCTGACGAGCACACCGACGACGCCCTGGGTCAGGGCGAGGGCGTGATACGTCCGGAAGCGGGGCGCACCAAAGCGCCGCCAATCTTCGACAGTGGTAACGGCCGGCAACGTCCGCAGCTCCGCATGTGATGCGTCCGCGGAGCCGGCCGATTCAGCCTGTCCGGCTGTCGAGCCCTCTTCTCGCCGTCCGCCCATTTGTGTGGGCGCCGCCTGGAGCGCGGTTCGACTACCGCAGCTCGCGAGACTCCTGGTGACTCGCTCAAGAATAGCCGAGCGGACGCTTCTCCGGGTGCCGGCCAAAGGTACTTGGCCAAGGCGCCGACGCAAGCCGAAGCGCTGACCTATCCTCCGGCCATGTGTCGCAGCATCATCACCCTTCGCCGCCCCGACCAGTCACCAACAGACGAGGAAGTGCGCGCCGCCGCCCTCCAGTTCGTGCGCAAGATCAGTGGCTACCGCGTCCCGTCGAAGAAGAACGAGGACGCTTTCAACGCCGCAGTCGATGAGATCGCGCACGCTTCGCGCCACCTGCTCGAGGCCGTCGGCGCCTGAATCTGGGCGGCCCGTGGGAACCGACGAATTCAGTTTGACAGACGGCCGCGAGCCTTCTACCATCCGCCATCGCGCTCACCGCGCCCACACAAACCAGGAGCTGTTTCAGCACAGATGAGAACCAACCACCTCGCCAGCACCGCAGCAAATCGGCTGCGGATCGTCGCGCCTATCAGCGCGGCGGATCGCGGGAGATCTGTGCCCTTCTTGACCTGACGCACGCAGTCACTGCAGCGCAAGGAGCCGGAGGGCCAGACGGGCCCCCGGCTTTTTTGATGCCCTTCGCTTGAAGACGAAGACATCTGCAAGCCTCCCTCCCGCGGTCGTCTCACGGGGGCCCTGTCGATTGGAAGTCACACCAATGAAGCAGGAGCACCGAAATGACCGTCACGCTCGAACCACCGGTCGGCACGCAGATGCCGGTCGATGAGGTTGCGCTCGTGAACACACAGGTCGAGCCCGGTCCGGTCGCGCCGCAGGCGGTGAGCGAAGCGGAGGTACCGGCACTGGTCATCGACCACGTGACCAAGCGCTTCGTCGTCGGCCGCAAGAAGAAGCCGGTCGTTGCCATCGACGACGTCTCCATGCGCATCAAGCGCGGCGAGATCTACGGCGTCCTGGGCGCGAACGGCAGTGGCAAGTCGACGCTCATCCGCCTCGTCAGCACGTTGCTGACCATCGACACGGGCAAGGTCGAGGTCTTCGGACTCGACATCACCCGCCACGAGATGCAGGTCAAGCGGATGATCAATCGCGTCAGCGTCGATGCGGCGTTCTTCAAGAAGCTCTCGCCCGCCGAGAACCTCTCGTACGCCGCGCGCCTTTATGGCGTGGACACCAAGTGGGCAGCTCAGGAGTCGGTCCGGATCATGGCCCGCCTGGGTGTCAAGAAGTCACGCCTGAGCCGACCCGTGGAGCAGATGAGCCGGGGCATGCAGCAGAAGGTCGCCATCGCGCGGGCGCTGCTGACGAGTCCCACGCTGCTGCTCCTGGACGAGCCGACTACCGGTCTGGATCCGCGCTCAAAGCTCGACGTTCAGACGTTCATCGAGGAAGTCATGGCCAACCACGACGCCACGATCGTGCTCACGACACACGACATGGAAGAGGCCGACCGCCTGTGCAACCGCCTGGCGATCCTGGCCGATGGCAAGGTCGTCATGGAGGGCACGCCGGCAGAGCTGCGCCAGGGGCTAAGCACTGCCGATTACGAAGCCAAATTGCATGACGTGTTCATGCGTTACACGGGTCGCTCGCTCGACGACGACGTCGATGAAGAAGACGACGACGAGTAAGCAGATACGAGTCTTGAAAGAGAGGAACCCAAATTGATCAGCCACCACTATCACCTGGAGTCCAACCGCCAGAGCCGCGCCGAGTCGCGTCGCTCACGGCACCTGCACTCCGCCAGCATCAGCCGCCCACCTCGTCGGCGCGTGAGCCGCGTCGTCGGCCGGTTGATGATCGATGTCGGCAGCCGTCTGGCTGCAGACCCCGTCAGTGACAGGGCCAGCTCCCGTTAGGGAGCTGGCCCGAATCCCCACCCAATCAAGTCGGAGACCCTGACATGGCCGTCCTGACTCGCGAGCTGCGCGGCAGCTTCGCCTTCTTCGAACGCAACTACAACCTGGTCAAGCGCTACTGGGGCTGGGAGTTCGGCTTCCTGGTCTATGCCATTGCGGCCGCGCTGTCGGTCACGCTGATCGGCAAGGAGCAGGGCAGCGAAGAGCTCATCCTGTACCTCGTCATCGGCGCGGTGTTCTGGAACTACCTGTCGGTCGTGTTCAGCTTCATCGCCGAGACGATCACCTGGGAGCGCTGGGAGGGCACGCTCGAGTACACGATGATGGCGCCGGTTCGGCGCATCACCCACCTGCTCGGGTCGACCCTGTTCGCGCTCGTGTATGGCTTCATCCACACATCGATCGTGCTCGCCGTGTTGATCATGTTCTTCGGGATCGACCTGTCGAACGCCAACTGGGCAACCGCTGCGGTGTTCATGCTCATCGGCTCGGCCTCGATCGTCGGGATCGGCATGATGGCGGCCATCCTGCCGCTGCTCTACGTTGAGCGCGGCGACCAGATGGTCTTCGTGGTGAACTCACTGCTGCTGCTCTTCAGTGGCGTCTACTTCAGCATCGCGATCCTGCCCCAGTGGATGCAGTTCGTTTCCCAGTTCGTGCCCGGCACGTACATCCTCGACGGCATCCGCGCCGGGCTGATGAACGGAGCCCCGGTGAGCGATCTCCTGCACGACGTGTGGCCATTGCTGGTCATGGCCGTCGTCCTTATCCCCTCGGGCGCCTACGCGTTCTCGCTCGCCGAGAAATACGCCAAGCGCACCGGCAAGCTCAAGAGGGTTGGCTAGAAATGAAAGTTGACGAGTTGACACTGACGATCCGCGGCTTCGCCGGCGAGCAGGACGTGCCCGACCTGGCGCGCATCCTCAACAGCGAGCTCGAAGCTGACGGGGTTCCCAACCGCGAGGCGGAAGCGGACATGCTCATCTGGATCCGCCATCCAACAGAGACATTCGAGCCCACCCGCGACATCGATCTGGCGGTCGTCGATGGACGGCCCGTCGGTATTACTGATCGCAGTTGGGTCGACACCAACGATGGCAAGCGCGAATACAGGATCAACGGGTCGGTGCTGCCCGAGTTTCGTCGACGTGGTGTCGGCCAGACTCTGCTGGAGCGCAACGAGCAGCGCACGCGCGAGCTCGCCGCAACGCACGAGATCGACCGACCCAAGATCTTTGGCTCATGGGCCAACGACCGGCAGGAAGGCCGTGTCGCCCTGCTGCGCGCCAACGGCTTCGAGCCGGTGCGCTACTTCTTCGACATGACGCGCGATCTGTCGGAGCCGATTCCGGACGTGCCGATGCCCGAAGGCATTGAGGTCCGGCCGGTGGCCATGGACACTGTGCGCCAGATCTGGAAGGCGGACACGGAGGCGTTCCGGGATCACTGGGGCGGCTTCGACGACTCGGACGAGCGGCTCCAGGGCTGGCTTGAAAGCCCCTGGTTCGACCCGAAGATGTGGGTCATCGCCTGGGACGGCGACGAGGTGGCCGGCGGCGTGGTCAACGCCATCCACCCTGAGGAGAACGCCGCAATCGGCGTTCAGCGCGGCTGGCTTCATTCCGTGTTCACGCGCCGTCAGTGGCGCAAGCGCGGCCTGGCCAACGCGTTGATCGCTCGCTCGCTGGTGCTCATCCGCGAGCGCAACATGGACTTTGGCGTCCTGGGTGTGGACGCGGAAAACCCGACCGGCGCGCTCGGCCTGTACGAGCGCAATGGCTTCAAGGTTGCTGAGCGCTCGACCGCCTGGCGCAAGCCCCTCTAGAAGGGCAGGAACCCCGAGCGGGCCACCTGCTCCAGCCACGGACGTTCTGAGTCGAGAGATGACAGGCGTCCGTGGCCGGGCAGGACCCGCAGATCGGTGGCCATGGCGGAAAGTCGGGCGAGGGAATCGACCATCTCCGCGTCGGAGCCGCCGGGCAGATCGGTCCTGCCCCAGCTCCCGGCGAAGAGCGTGTCGCCCGTGAACAGCAGTCGCTCGCCCGCAGCGAGGAGGCAGACCGATCCTTCCGTGTGACCCGGCGTGTGCAGCACCTCGAGGTCGATCTCGCCGAACTTGATGCGCGACCCCTCGGCCAGGTCGATGGCGGGCACGGACGGCGGAATCGGAAACGGCGCGGAGTTTGCGCTCGGGCGCTCCAGGCCGTGGCGGTCGAGCGTGTGCGCGGCGATCTGCGCGCCCGTCGCCTCTGACAAGGGCGCGTTGTCGCCGATGTGGTCCCAGTGGCGGTGCGTGCTGATGATCACCTTCAACTTCCAGCCGCGCTCGGCCAAGGTCGTTGTCACCCATTCCACGCACGGGATGGCCGTGTCGATCGCGATCGCCTCACCGCTCGCTTCATCGCCGAGGACGTACAGGTTGGTGGCGATCGGGCCGACGACGCGCTGCAGCAGCTTCATTGCGTGTCAGTGTCGCTGAGCCGGAAGTAGACGCCCACGGCACGCACCTGGCGACGGCCCATGCGGTAGACGAGGTTGCCGGGAAAGGGATGCTGGCCGGTGGCGCGGACAGCTTGCTCGCGCTCCGCACCGTCGGGCAGTCGCGCCGCGGCGAAATGCCACTCGGCGTCGTTGTGGTAACGGATCACTCCACTGCGCGCCGCCTCCAGATCGCGCGTCCAACCAACGTCGCCGTTGGGGTGGCCGATATAGGTCTGCCCGTTGGCATGGAGCAAGCCGATGAACCGGACGCGCGTGCCCTTGCCATCGCGCCGCGCCACTTTGAGCTCGACAACGTTGCCGATCCCGCGCCCACGCCACATCCGCCGAATGAATGGATCCATGCGCGCGAGAATTCGATACTGGAAACGGAACGCGGCGCGCCACAAGCGTGATCCCTGGGCAGAATCAACAGTCACGACGTGAGCATACGGAGGCGGGATCGATGGCCGACATGAGCGGCAGCTTCACCTGGTACGGACACTCGTGCGTGGAGCTGCACACGCCGGGCGGCAAGGTCCTGATCTTCGATCCGTGGTTCGGCAACCCGACCTCGCCGCGCGCGGCGGCGGACGTGACCCAGTGCGACCTGATGCTCGTTTCACATGGCCACTTCGACCACATCGGCTCGGCGCCGCGCGACGTCACCAATGCCGACGCTCTCAAGATCGCGCGCGCGACGAAGCCGACCTGGATCGCGATCCATGAGCTGTCGCTGTGGCTGGATGTTCAGCTCGACGGTGCCGGCGTTGAGATCATCGGCATGAACAAGGGCGGCACTGTGGCGGCACGCGGGCTGAACGTGACGATGGTCCATGCCGATCACTCGGCCGGCGACTGGACTGCGGCCGGGCAGAGCCCCATGTACCTGGGCGAGCCGGTCGGGTTCGTGATCGAGCTTGAAGATGGCATGCGCGTCCTGTTCGCGGGCGACACGGACGTCTTTGGCGACATGAAGATCCTGGGCGAGATGCATCGTCCGGACGTCGCGTTCCTGCCCATCGGCGGCCACTACACGATGGGTCCGGCCGGTGCCGCGCGAGCCGCAGCGCTGTTAGGCGTTCGCGCGGTCGTGCCCATTCATTACGGCACGTTCCCGATCCTGGTCGGAACGCCCGATCAGCTGCGCGACGAGCTACTCGGCCTTGGGGCGTCAGTGGACGTCGTCGCGCCGGATCGCGGCGTGGCCACTCCCCTGCCCTAAGGCCGCGTCTTGCGCATTCGACTGGCGGATGCGGCGCGCGATGCGGCGCGCGTCGCCGAGATCTACGGACCGTATGTCGACGATTCGATCATCTCGTTCGAGCACGTCGCGCCAACGGCGGACGAGATGGCCGCGCGCATCGCCCAGGTGCTTGAGTGGGCGCCTTGGCTCGTCGCGCAGGATGAGGAAGCGCGTGTCATCGGGTATGCGTACGCATCCAGACATCGGGAACGCGCCGGCTATCGGTGGTCGGTCGACCTGACCGCCTACGTTGATCCCGATTGGCGAGGGCGCGGAGTCGGCAAGGCGCTCTACGGCGAGCTGGTACCGACTCTCCGCAAGCAGGGCTTCGTCAACGCCTACGCCGGCATCGGCCTGCCCAACGAGGCGAGCGTGGCGCTCCATGAGTCGATCGGCATGTCGCTCATCGGCGTGTACGACAAGGTCGGCTGGAAGCAGGGCCGCTGGGTAGACGTCGCCTGGTACGGCATGCGCCTTTCCGTGCCATCTGACGACGGCTCGCCCCCGCCAGAGCCGATTCCATTTTCGGGTGTCTAGCGAGGCGACCAGGCGACGATGCCGATCTTGGATGCCGTCGACTCCAGGGCGAAGCGGCCGTCGCGCTCAATGACACGCTCGCGCGCGAGAGCCGTCAGCCGTTGATCCTTGGCACTGCCCGCGCGCACCCATAGCTGACGGCGCGCCATCGCCAGCCCCTCGTCGAACGATGCAAAAGAGTGCGGGAAGCGGTCGACGAGCGTGATCTCCGGCAGGCGGCCGCGCGCCAGCAGCAGGGTCACCATCTCCGGCAGCGCCGGCAGTCGAATGCGTGGCTCGCCGTGGATATCGTTCCAGAACAGAGTCGCCACGGTCGCCATCGCCGCCTCGGCCATGACCGCCACGCACAGCCGGCGCGCCGACGATTCCAGCGCGTCCAGGAACGGACCGATCTCCGCGATGTCGTAGCCGACGTGGGCCATGAGCGCGACGTCGCCAGTCGGCGCGCCGGCGTCAAACGGCAGGGGCCAGCGCGACTCGAGCACGCCGATGTTGTCGATGCCTTCCGCGGCCGCATCCTCGCGCAGCACGCTCAGCATCGCCGGTGACGGATCGATCGCGACCACCTCGCGCACGTGCAGCGCGAGCGGCAGCGCATAACGGCCACCGCCCGCCCCGACGTCGAGCCACACGTCCTCCGGCTGCGTCAGTGACAGAAGCGCGTTGAGCGTCTCATCGTCCGTGCGGCGGGGATCCATGCGGAAGCGGTCGGCCACCGGTGCGTAGAAATCGGTCGGGTCGGGTTCCTCGCGCGAGCGCTCGACCTGCGCCTTGTCGGCCGCCACCCGCGCCCGCCAGGCAGCGAGTAACGACTCGACGGGCGGCGACAGAGGGTCGTTCACGAGAGCGAGCGTAGGGCAATCCCTAAACTCGGGGCAGGATGAACAAAGAAGAGTTGCTGCGGGGCCTGATGCGCGAGCGCATCCTCGTGCTCGACGGCGCCATGGGCACGCTCATTCAGCGCCACGAGCTGACCGAAGCCGACTTTCGTGGTGCGCGCTTTGCCGATCATCCGCGCGACCTGAAAGGCGCCAATGAGGCGCTCAACCTGACCCAGCCGGACATCATCCGCGGCATCCACGACGCGTATCTCCAAGCAGGCGCGGACATCATCACGACCAACACGTTCAATGGCACGGCCGTGTCGCTGGCCGAGTACGGCCTGGAACGGCACGTCGAAGAGATCAACCGGGCTGCGGCGTCGCTGGCCCGCGCTGCCGCGGACGATGCCACGGCCGCGGATCCCGCCAAACCGCGCTTCGTGGCCGGGTCGCTGGGCCCTACGACCAAGACCGCATCGATCTCGCCGGACGTCAACGATCCCGGCGCGCGCAACGTCACCTGGGACGAGCTCGTCGCGGCATACACGAGTGCAGCGCGCGGCCTGGTCCAGGGTGGCGCGGACATCCTGCTCATCGAGACGATCTTTGACACGCTCAACGGCAAGGCCGCGATCTTCGCCGTCGAGACGCTCTTCGAGGAACTCGGTGAGCGACTGCCGGTGATCGTCAGCGGCACGATCACGGACCAGTCCGGCCGGACGCTATCCGGCCAGACCGTTGGCGCCTTCTGGAACAGCGTGCGCCATGCCCGCCCGTTTGCGATCGGGCTCAATTGCGCGCTTGGTGCGGAGATGCTGCGGCCGTACGTCGCCGAGCTGGCACGCATCGCCGACGTCCCGGTTGTCACATACCCGAACGCTGGCCTGCCAAACGCGTTCGGTGGGTACGACGAGCAGCCACCGGAGACGAGCGCACAACTGGGAAGGCTCGCGCGCGAGGGCGCGCTCAACCTCGTGGGCTCGTGCTGCGGCACGACGCCCGAGCACACGCGCGCGATCGTCGCCGCGGTCGCCGGCCTGCCACCGCGCTTGATCCCGAGCGTCGAGCCTGCCACGCGTCTGGCCGGCCTTGAGCCACTCGATGTGCGCGCCGATTCACTGTTCGTGAACGTTGGCGAGCGCACCAACGTGACCGGCTCGCGCGCCTTTGCGCGGCTGATCAAGGACGAGCGCTACGACGAGGCCGTGGCGATCGCTCGGCAGCAGGTCGACAGCGGCGCCCAGATGATCGACGTCAACATGGACGAGGCGCTGCTCGACTCGCCTGCGGTCATGGCCCGCTTCCTCAACCTGATCGCGTCGGAGCCGGATATCGCCCGGGTGCCGGTGTTGATCGACTCGTCGCGTTGGGACGTGATCGAAGAAGGGCTCAAGCACGTCCAGGGCCGGCCGGTGGTCAACTCGCTATCGCTCAAGGAAGGTGAGGACGAGTTCCTGCGCCAGGCGCGCCTCGCTCGCCGTTATGGCGCGGCCGTGATCGTCATGGCCTTCGACGAGCGCGGCCAGGCGGACACCGTTGAGCGCAAGGTGGCCATCGCTCGACGCGCCTTCGACCTGCTGACAACGAGGGCGGGATTCGACGCGACCGATGTGATCGTCGATCCGAACATCTTCGCGGTGGGCACGGGCATCGAGGAGCACGCCGGTTACGGCATCGCGTATCTGGAGGCGACGCGGCAGCTCAAGCGCGAGCTGCCGGAGGTGCTCATCAGCGGCGGCGTGTCCAACGTCTCGTTCTCGTTCCGCGGCAATGACGCGGTCAGGGAGGCGATCCACGCCGTGTTCCTGTACCACGCCATCCGCGCCGGCATGGACATGGGCATCGTCAACGCCGGCGCGCTGCCGGTCTACGAGGCGATCGATCCGACCTTGCGCGAGCGCGCCGAGGACCTGGTGCTCAACCGCCGCAGCGATGCGACCGAGCGGATGCTCGAGATCGCCGAGGAAGCGCGCAGCGGCGAACGCGGTGGCGCGGGCTCAGGACGCGACATGGCCTGGCGCGCGGCGCCCGTCGCCGAGCGGCTGCGCCACGCGCTGGTCGAGGGCGTCAGCGACTACGTCGTCGAGGACACGGAGGAGGCCCGCGCCGCGTCGTCGCGCGCGTTGGACGTCATCGAAGGGCCGCTCATGGCCGGCATGGACGCGGTCGGCGATCTGTTTGGCAGCGGCAAGATGTTCCTGCCCCAGGTCGTCAAGAGCGCGCGCGTGATGAAGCAGGCGGTCGGTTACCTGGTCCCGTTCATAGAACAGGAGAAGGCAGCAAACGCGGCGGCCGGCCTGAGCGGCAATGGCAATGGCAACGGACGCGACCAGCGCGGAGCGGGCACGATCGTCATGGCCACGGTCAAGGGCGACGTCCACGACATCGGCAAGAACATCGTCGGCGTCGTGCTGGGCTGTAACGGCTACCGGATCGTGGACCTGGGCGTCATGGTGCCCTGGCCGCAGATCCTCGAGACGGCCCGGCGCGAGAACGCAGATGCGATCGGACTGTCCGGGCTGATCACGCCATCGCTCGAGGAGATGCGCACCGTCGCCCAGGAGATGGAGCGCGAGCACATGACGCTGCCGCTCTTGATCGGCGGCGCGACGACGTCGCGGGCACACACCGCAGTGCGCCTGGAGCCCATGTACTCGGGCCCGGTCGTGCACGTCCAGGATGCGTCGCGCGCGGTGGGCGTCGTGCGCTCGTTGCTCGACGAGAACGCGCGCGACGGCTTCGTCCGCCAGACACGCGAGAGCTACGCCGAGCTGCGCCGCCAGTTCGCCGACCGTGACGACAGGACCCGCCGGCTGACGCTCGAGGATGCGCGCGCCAACAAGCCGTTACTGGACTTCACCGGGGCAGGCACGCCGCCACGACCGACCTTCATTGGCTCGCGCGCGATGCACGATGTCGCGCTCGAGGAGCTGATCGGCTACATCGACTGGACGCCGTTCTTCGCGGCCTGGGAGCTGCCCGGCCACTACCCGGAGATCCTCGACCACGAGCGCCATGGCAACGCTGCGCGCGCGTTGTTCGATGACGCCCAAAAACTGCTCGCGCAGGTCGTCGAACAGGCGACCATCCGAGCGACGGCCGTCGTCGGCTTCTGGCCCGCCAACAGCACGCCCGATGACGACGTCGTGCTCTACACCGACGAAGCACGGACCACCGAGCTCGAGCGCCTGCACATGCTCCGCCAGCAGATGGCCAAGCCGGATGGACGCCCCGATGTCGCGCTGTCGGACTACGTGGCGCCGGTCGACTCGGGCATCCCTGACTACATCGGCGCCTTCGCCGTCACCGCCGGCGGAGGGCTCGACGAAGCCAAGAATCGATTCGCCGAAGCGGGCGACGACTACTCGGCGATCCTGCTCACGTCGCTTGCCGACAGGCTGGCTGAGGCGTCGGCGGAATGGCTGCACGAGCGCGTTCGGCGCGAGCTGTGGGGCTACGCCCCGAACGAGGCGCTCGACAGCGCCGAGCTCATCAGCGAGTCGTACCAGGGCATCCGTCCCGCGCCCGGCTATCCGGCCCAACCGGACCACACCGAGAAGCGCACGATCTTTCACCTGCTCGAAGCTGAGCGCCAGGCGGGCATGCACCTGACCGAGTCGATGGCCATGGTCCCCGGCTCGTCCGTGAGCGGCCTGTACTTCTGGCACCCGGAAGCGCGCTACTTCGGCCTGGGCCGGATCGGACGCGACCAGCTTGCCGATTACGCACGGCGCAAGGGCTGGTCGCTGGCCCAGGCGGAACGTTGGCTGGCACTAAACGTGGTCGACGAGACTGCCGCGCCGTCGGCTGAACGCGTCTAGACCCGCGCTATACTCCGGCGCGGCCGGTCGCGCCGCGCTCAACGACCTGCGCGGTCGGCCACTTTGCAGCCCAGCCGCCTTGTCCGAACGGGAGACCCGCTTGACGTCGAACGTCGCCCAGAGCTACCCGTACTCGACCGAGACCGACAACGAACGGGATGCTGCGATCGAGCGCGCCACGGCCAAGTTCGACGGGCTGGCGCAGAAGATCCGCGACGAATCGGAGCCGATACCCGAGACCTCCGCGGATGAGCCCGGCCGCCCCAACCGCTCATGGGTCTTCGTCTGCCCGCGTCACGTCACCGGCCGGCTGCACGTTGCCGGCTACGCGCGTGAAAGGCATGCGCTGTACGTCGTGTGTGACGAAGGCGGCGAGACCTACCTGCGCTGAAGTTGAGATGCGGCCGTGACCACGCCTGACGACGCCCCACGCCCGGCCGAAACGGTCCGCTGTAACCAGTGCGGCAACGATGTGCCGCGTTTGCGCTACTGCATCCGCTGCGGCGATCCACTGAGCGATGAGTACAGCGCCGAGGGTCGCGTCGAGGCGCGCGCGCATTTTGCCGCCGCGCCCCATGAGCCGCTGCGCACCGTCGCCCTGATCAGCACGCTCTTCCCGCAGCTGCCGCGCGCGGAGATGCGCATGTTCCGCATCGCGTTCCTGGCCGGCGCCGGGATCATCCTCGTCCTCGCGCTGCTGGGCTTCTACCCCGTCGCCCTCGTGGCCGCGGCCGTTCTCGTGCCGCTGCTGATGGTCATGTACGTGTACGTGGTCGACATCTACGAGGACGAGCCGCTGACGATCGTCGGCGCGACGATGCTGTGGGGCGTCGCAGCAGCCATCATCTACGGCCTGCTGCTGCGCGCGTTGCCCAGCCAGACCGGCTTCGCCGCGCCGGACTCGGCCGGCATCCTCCTGAATGGCGTCGCGTTGCCGTTGTTCGAAGGGTTGCTGATGATTGCCGGGCCGCTCTTCCTGTTGCCCCAGCGACGCTTCAACGACGTGCTCGACGGAGCCACGTTCGGCGCTTCGTCGGCTGTCGCGTTCGCCGGCACGCTCGTCATCGTCCAGTCGCTGCCTGTTCTGGGCGCTGGACTGCGGCCGGCAGGCGATCCACTGCCGTGGGTCGTGCAGCTGCTTTCGCTCGGCGTGCTTCAGCCGGTCATCGCCGCGGGCGCGATCGGGTCAGCCACGGCCGCCTTCTGGCTGCGCTATCGCTCGCCGGTCACGGACCGTAAAGCGCTGGGCATGTTCGGCATGCCGGTGATCGCGCTGGCCGCCGCGGCGGCGCTGTTCGTGGTTGCCGGCCTGGCCAGATCGCTGCTGCCGCTCATTCCGGCCACGCTCGTGCTGGCGGTTGTCGCCGCTCTCGCCCTGCTGTGGCTGCGCCAGGCGCTCCAGCTGGGCCTGAGCCAGGAGTCGCGCGAAATCACTGTTACGCGTTCGATCCTGTGTCCCAATTGCGGCCACACGACGCCCGAACACACGTTCTGCGGCCACTGCGGAATCTCGCTCCGCGCACTGCCGCGCAGCGTTCGTGTTGAGGAGGCGCCGCCGCAGGCCACTGATGCCGAGGCGGCCAAGTGAACACGCTGGGCGGCCCGCCGCCGCCCGGGCAACCCGGCCCGCCGCCGCCCGGCTATCAGAGACCCAACTGGGCGCCCTCACCCGGCGCCTGCGCGCATGAGCTCGGGGCGGATAGTCGGTGTCTTCATCGGCGCAATGCTTGTGCTCGCGCTCGTCGCCGGCGTGATCATCTTCTTTAGTCAGCCACCCGCGCCGGTCGCGCCGTGTCCGCCAGGGCAACCGTGTTCGCCGACCCAGTCGCTGCCGCCGGTCGGCGCCTCGCCGCTGCCGGTTCCTTCCGTGCCGGCGCGAACGCCAGGACCCGTGCCCTCCCCCGGCGCGAGCCTGCCTATCTCAACGCCGCCCACAGGTGACTCGCCGGTCGTGATCAGTGGAACGCTGTACACCGACGCATCGCTCGGCTTCGGCTTTGAGTACGACCCCGATACGTTGACGGTGGCCAGTCACGACGCCGGCACTGTGGTGCTCAACGGCGTGTTCTTCGACACCCAGATCTGGATCGACACCAAGACCGCCGACACGCCACCCAACAAGCTGCTCGAGACCGAGCTCGCGGATGTCGACCGCTTCCTGATCGCACGCGTCGCAGACACTGACACGTATGACGCCCTGCTTGGCCCGAGCATTGGCTACGTTGCGGGTCAGGGCAGCGTCTGGTCGGGCACGCTGACCAGCCGCGACGGAACGCCCACCGCACCCGGCGGAATCACGGTCCTGTCGGCAACGGACGGTCGGCTGACGGTCGCGATGGTGATCATCGTCGGCACCCCGGACGCGCGTCAGGGTGGTGAGACGCAGCAGCACGCCGTCCGATTGGCAGCGGACCAGATCCTCAAGACGTTCAAATGGAGCCTGCCATGAACAGGTTCGGTGCCATTGCGATGAGCTCGTTGCTGCTCGCGCTGATGGGTTGCTCGCAGACCGCAGATCGCCGCGCTCCGGTTGGCGTAACCACGCAGGAGCAAGGTGGCGGAGCGCCGCGCGACGCTGCCCAGCCCAGCGCATCCGCACCGCCGCTCGATCTGGGCCCGACACCTGCCGATGAGAGCGTCCGCTTCAGCGTCAGCCTCCATCTGCCGGGCGCGGCACAGCTGAATGAATACCTGGCCGGCCTCACTACTCCAGGCTCGGCGAGCTATCGGCAATACCTCAGCGCGGATCAATTCGGCGCCCGCTTCGGCCTCACGGACGCGGGCATTCAGCAAGTCGTCCAGTGGCTGAGCGGTGCCGGTCTGGAGGCAGTGACGACCCCCCAGCGAACCTCGATCGCGGTGAGTGGCACGGCGGGCCAGGTCAACCGGTTGCTGGGCATCACGCTCAGCGATCGACAAAGCGCCGGTGGCGTGCGCTTCCACGTGCCCGTCGGCCAGGCGCAGGTCCCCGCTGCGCTGAGCGCCGCCGTCGATGAGGTCGTCGGCCTGAGCACGGAACCCATTCAGCATCCGGCCCTGGGCAACATCTACCTGTCAGGTGTGCCGTCTGGGGGCCTCACGCCGCACGCTCGTCTCGACCGCGTACGAGATCTCGCCGCTGCAGCAAGCGGGCTTCAGGGGTCAGGGCATGGACATCGCGGTCATTTCGTTCGACACGTTCACGCCCGGCGACCTGCCCATATTCGACAAGCAGGTGGGTATCTCCGGCGCGCCCGACGTGACACGCGTTGCCCTGCCAGGCGCGGTCGACCAGCCCGGCGACGGTACGGGCGAGGTCGCCCTTGATCTGCAGGTCATCCGCGGCATCGCGCCGCTGGCTCACATCACCAACTACGAAGGCCCGAATACCACGGGCGGCATGGTGCCCCTCATCGCCCGCATCGTCTCCGACGGCAAGGCCAAGATCATCAGCAACAGCTGGGGCTCGTGCGAGAACCGCATCAACAAGCAGGGCATGGCCGCGGAGGACAAGGAGCTGGCCGCGGCGTTCGCGGCCGGCATCAGCTACTTCAGCGCCTCAGGCGATGACGCCGCGTATGACTGCCGCAGCGTCAATATCTCCGCGAACCCGTTCGAGCGCGACATTTCGCCAAGCGTCGACTGGCCCGCCGCGAGCGCGAACGTCATCGCCGTGGGCGGCACATTCCTGACGGTGCGCGAGGACGGCACCTACTACGACGAGGCCGGCTGGGAACAGCCACTCGGCGGCCTGGGCTCAGGCGGTGGCCTGAGCAAGATACGTGCCGCGGCCGTCTTGGCAGCAGGGCACTGGCGTCGACAACGCGCAGAGCAACGGGCAACCGCCAGGTGCCCGATATTGCCGGTCCGGCGGACCCGGCGAGCGGTTTCTTCGTGCTCTACACCGATCCAAGCGTGGGGCGCGTCAGCGGTCAGGTGGGTGGCACCAGCGCGGCCGCGCCGTTCTGGGCCGCCTCGATGCTGCTGACCCAGCAATTCGCGCAGAGTCAGGGCGTCGCCCAGCTGGGGCCGCTGGGACCGGTGCTGTACCAGGTCGCCGCGCAACAGCCGGCCGGCGCCGTGTTCCACGACGTCATCAAGGGCGGCAACCTGCTCTACCAATCCACGTCGGGCTGGGACTATGCCACGGGCCTGGGCTCGCCGCGTGTCGCTCCACTCGCACAGGCGATCGTCGCTTTCCTGCAGCAGCAGTAGCGGAGTCACGCCGCCGGTAGCGGCGTCAGGCCCGGCGCGGACCCTCGCGCGCGGCCGTCAACAGCAGCGCCGCCAGCAGAACCGTCCGCGGCACGATTGAGGCGATCTCCGTGTACTCGCCCGGTGCGTGGTCATTGCCGCCGACCGGGCCCAGGCCGTCGAGCGTTGGCACGCCCATGCCGGACGTCGTGTTCGCGTCGGAGGCGCCGCCCGTAGAGGCGTCGTGCAGCTCGAAACCCAGCCGCGACGCGAGCGATTCCGCGCTCAGCGCCAGGGCGGCCGTGGCGTCCCCTTTCTCCATGGGCCACCACCGATGGCGCCGATTGACCGTGCACACGACATCCGGCACGGTCGAGCTCACGCAGATCTCCGTGATCGCCGCCTCCGCCTCCTCCATCGCGACACGCGTCGGCGCGCGCAGGTCGATCTCGAACTCGCAGTGCTCGGCGATGACGTTGGGCCGCGTGCCGCCGCTGATGACGCCGACATTGACGGTCACGTCCGGCCAGCGGCCGTTGAGCGCGGTCAGGGCCAACGTCTTGTGGGCCGCCTCGAGGATCGCGCTGCGACCCTTCTCCGGCTCGACGCCGGCGTGCGCGGCGCGGCCCTCGATCTGGACGATGAAGTCGGCGATGCCCTTGCGTGCGCTGACGATGTCGCCGTTCGCTCGGGCCGACTCGAGCACGTAGCAGACGTCCACCGCCTCAGCCACGCGCCGGATGACAGGCGTGCTGACCGGTGAGCCGATCTCTTCGTCCGGGTTGCCGACAAAGGTGATGCGCTCGAACGGCAACGGACCCAGATCGTGCAGGGCACGCAGGGCGTAGACGCCGGTCAGCAGACCCGCCTTCATGTCGTTGACGCCCGGTCCGTAGGCGCGCTCGGCGTCGCTCGAGTACGGGCGCTCGGCGGGCGTCCCGTCGGGAAAGACGGTGTCGAGATGACCGATCAACAGCGCGTGGCCGTCCGCGCCGCTGCCCTCCAGCACGCCGACAACGGTGTCGCCCAAAGGCTCATTGTGCTCGACGCTGACCTGCGCGCCAAGTTCGCGCAGCTGTTCGGCGAACCACCGACCCACCTCGTCGACGCCGGCCTTGTTGTACGTGCCGCAATCGATGTTGACGAGCCGCTCAAGGTCGGCAAGGTAGCTCGGCAGCAGGCTGTCGATATGTGCGGTCAGTCGCTCAAGCTCCGAGTCCGAAACGGTCTGCATGTAGCAACCATATCGGCGTTGCGGAGGTTGCTCGTCCTGCCGCCCATATACTCGGGCGACCGTGCGCCTGGTCGAAATCCGTCTGCTGGATGGCCCCAACATCTATCTGTTCGAGCCCGCGGTGAAGATCGAGGTCGTCGTCGGCCGCAGGCGAAGCTGGTACGGCCAGCGCATGCCTGGCCGTCACGCTGTCGTTCGCCTGGGTCGCGCAGTTCGGACGGCAGACGCACCGACGCCGGTCGCCGATATAGCGCGCTGGGTCCGGACACTTCACCGCCGCGCGCTCGAACGCCGCGTACCGGTCACCATCCACCGCAGCAGCGAGCCGGGCCACTGGATGGTTGTCTATCCGTGGCAGCGCTACGACGAGGCGGAAACGATCGCGCGCGCTGCTCTGCGCCTGGCCGACGATCCGGGTGAGCGGCTTCTGCGCCGTGCCATCGCAGGCGTTCGCGATGCCGGCGGCCGCGAACCGGAATGGATCACCGACGACGAGCGCCGGCTAAGGATCGTCAGCGTCAGCGGCACAAACGGCAAGAGCACGACCGCGCGCATGCTCACCCATATCTGCCGCGTGGCGGGCATGCACGTGGGCACGACCACGACCGACGGCGTCCTCATCGACGAGCACATGGTCGAGCCCGGCGACTACACCGGCCCAGCCGGAGCACGTGCCGTATTCGATCAACCCGACCTGGACATGGGCGTGCTCGAAACGGCGCGCGGCGGGATCCTGCTGCGCGGCCTGGGCTACCAGTCAAACGACGCCAGCGTCCTGACCAACATCAGCGCCGATCACCTTGATCTACAGGGGGTGCACACACTGCCCGAGCTGGCAGAAGTGAAATCGCTCATCTGCCGCGTCACCCAGCCGGGTGGTGCCGTGGCGCTCAACGCGGACGATCCACTCGTGGCCGGCGTCGCACGCTGGGTCAAGGCGCCGGTCTTCTACTTCACGTCGGGCGCGGGCAACCAGCGCGTTCGTCGGCACCTCGAGCGCGGCGGCACCGCGTTTGTGGTGGAGGACGGAATCATCGTCGAGCGCATCGGCGCCAGTCGCTCGGAGATCGTCGCTCTTGACGAAGTCCCGGCGACCCTCCTGGGTCTCGCGCGGCACAACGTCGCCAACACGCTCGCGGCGACCGCCGGCGCTCGTGCCTTGGGCATCAGCGCAGCGCACGTTGCGGCAGGGCTGCGTGAGTTCCTGAACACCGCGGAGCTGATGCCCGGCCGCCTCAACCTGTACGTCCGCGGCGATGAGATGGTCGTCGTCGACTACGCCCACAACGAGGCGGGGCTGGAGGCGCTGCTCGACACGATCGAGGGCCTGACCGGCAAGCGCGGCAAGCGACGCGCCACGCTGAGCGTGATCATCGGCACGGCGGGCGACCGTCCGGAGGATTCGTTGCGGGCCATCGGCCGTCTGGCCGCCGAGCGCGGAGATCGCGTCGCGATCAAGGAGTCCATTTCCTTCCTGCGTGGGCGCTCGCGCGCCGCGGTGATCGGCGAGTTCGTGGCCGGCGCGCGTTCGGCCGGCGTCAGCGCATCAGAGGTTCCGACCTACATCGATGAGCTCGAGGCCCTCACGACCGTGCTTGCTGCGGTCGAGGCGCGGCCACACGTCGTCGTCGTGATGTGCCAGGAGCAACGGACCGAGGTGCGCGACCACCTGCTCAAGACCGGCTTCTCAGAGGTCGTCGACCCGCACATGTTGGGTAGCTTCCGCCACTAGACCTTGCGGCGGTGCACGACTCCCAGGATGCCGACGGGCTCACCGTCGGGAAGGTCGCGCGCCACGAACTCATCACCCAGCCTGCTGAGCGCGGCGCGCAGCTCCTCAATGTCTGATTCGCGAAGTCGAACGCCAAGGCGCAGCGTCGCCACCACTGCGTCCGGACCGGCTTCGATGACCTCCTCGCGCGTGGCGTCAATGATCGACACGGTTGTGCCGGCGTTGGGCATGAGCCGGACACGCCACGACTTGCCCGTCGCGCGGTACGGCCGCTCGAGGGCGCCGCGTTTGCCGCTGCGCACATCGTCGGCGGAGAGGAAGCCGGCGCGCACGAGCTCGCGCACATGGTGCAGCACGGTGCCCGGATCGCGGCCGAGTCGCTCCGCGATCTGCTTGTTGGTCATGGGCGTCTCGAGCGTCAGGCGCAGGATGCGCCAACGCAGTGGGTGGCCCAGGGCGCGCATCTCAGCTGAGGTCGCGTCTCGTTCGACGGTCGTGCCAAAGACCTCCGTGTGCTAAGTGATGGACATTTCTCCATCAGTGGACTAGATTCCATCAGCATTATGAGACGAACTGCCGCCCACTTGCTCGTTGTTCTCGCCACGAACGTGGCCATCGTCGGCTGTGCCTCCGGAGCGGGTGAGCGCAGTCCTGGCGAGTCTGTGCCGCTGTTTACGCCTACTCCGACCAACGCGCCGACTGCCACCGATGCACCGACTCAACCGCCGACTCCAGCCCCGGCTCGCGCGACGCTCCCAACCTCATCCCCGACGCCAGCCGCGTCCGGGGCGGCGACTCCCCTGCCCTCCACCTTCCACGTCGGCCGCGGCGCACTCGGCATCGTCGAGACCGGCGGGTCGGTGTGGGTCGCCGTCTACTGGGATTCCGGGCTGGCGCGGATCGACCCCGTGTCCCGTGAGGTGCTCGGAACGACGGAAGTCGGCCTTGGCGCGATAGGCGTCGCGGTCGGCGCCGGGTCGATCTGGGTCACGGTCCACGAGACCAAGCAGGTGGTGCGCCTCGACCCAGCGAGCGGCTCAGTCATCGCGTCGATCGACGTTCCCGACCAACCCGAAGGGATCGCCGCGGACGACGACGCAGTGTGGATCTCGAGCGAAGGCACGGGCCAGCTCGTGCGTATCGATCCGGCCACGAACGAGGTCGTGGCTACGATCAAGGTCGGCGATGAGCCGCGCCACGTGGGCCTTGGCTACGGCTCCGTGTGGGTCACGAACTACGGATCAGGCACGATCACGCGCGTGGATCCGGCCACGAACAAGGTCGTCAAGACGATCAAAGCCACGGACGCGGGCGCCGAGGGCATCTGCTTCGCCGCCGGATCCGTGTGGGTCGCGAACGTCGACGCGGGCACCGTCACGCGCATTGATCCGGAGACGAACAAGGTCACGCCACCTTTGAGGGCGGCCTCTTCAACGAAGGCATGGCCGCGCGCGACGACCAGGTCTGGCTGGCGATCACCGGTCAGAACCAGGTTGCGCAGATCGACACGACGGCCAACGCGTGGGCGAGCGCATCACCGTCGGCCAGAGTCCGCGGCGCATGCTCATCCGCGACCACGAGCTGTGGGTGACCAACACGGATGCGGCCACGATCAGCGTCGTGCCACTCGACTAGCTGGAGCTGTTTCGACGACAGAAATTGGCCGACCGATCAGCGCAATCGCGCTTGCGCACGGAGAGCTGTGGGCAACGACCCGCTGAATCTCTACCCTGTCCGGCGGTCCGGCTAGCCCTCTTCCACGTCCAGCTCGCCAGGGTCGGCGATGGCCTGTACGCCATGCTCCTTGGCGTCGGCCAGGACCCGGCGGTAGACCGCCGAGTGTCGTCGCTGCAGATCATGATCATGTCGCCGCGGCGAGCGTCATGCATGCCGGTCAGAGCCGCGTCCTGCTCATTGAGCACGATCTTGACCTTGGTGCAGCGCGCGCCTTTCTCCGCCATGCCCTTTTCAACGCCGTGCTTGACCAGCTCCGCCGATTTGCCCTTGCCCCGGCCGCGCAGGTTGCGGTCCTCGCGCACGATGATCTCGTCGAACGAGTGCGCGGCGATGCGGCCGTATTCGCCGTGATCCTCGTCGCGCCGGTCGCCGGGCATGCCGATGACTCCGATCGCGCGATTGGCGCGGCCGGCCCGCTTGGCGCCGCCACTGCCGTTCTGGGGCGCCATCATCAGGTCCACGAACTCGGCCAGGCGACGCATGCCATCGACGTTGTGGCAGTAGTCGAGAATCACGCGGTAGCCGTCGATCGGGCATCTCGTTGAGCCGGCCGGGCGCCTGGAAGAACGACGTGCTGAACGTGCGCAGGCCCTGGCGAATGTCGTGCAGATGCGCGCCGGCGGCCCACGCGGCCGCGGCCGCGGCCAGGGCATTGGCCACGTTCATGCGCGCGCGGCCGCCGAACGTCGCCGGGATGAGATGCGTGTACAGCAACGGCATCGTCCGGTCGGCGTGGCGCAGCACGACCAGCTCGCCGTCGTCTGTCTGGCGCACGACCATCGCCGCGCCGCCACGGCCGCAGTGGCCGTCGACGCGGTCGTAGCCCTCTTCGTCATGTGACTGGGCCATCGAGAAGTAGACGACGCTGCCGCGGCACTGACGCGCCATCCTGCGCGACGAGCGGGTCGTCGGCATTGAGCACGGCCGTGCCCGTGCGCGGCACCGCCTCTACGAGCACTGACTTGACGTGCGCCAGCTGGCCGATCGTCTCGACTCCGCGCAGGCCCAGGTGGTCGCCGGTGACGTTGGTGACGACGGCCACGTCGTTGCGGTCGTAACCCAGGCCCTCGCGCAGGATTCCGCCGCGCGCGACCTCGAACACGGCCGTGTCGACGGACGGGTTCTGGAGCACCATCTGGGCCGACTTAGGCCCGCTCATGTCGCCCTTCTTGATCAGTCGCCCGTCGATGACGATGCCGTCCGTCGTGGTCATGCCCACGCGGCGACCCATCAGCTTCAGGATGTGGCCGATCATGCGCACCGTCGTCGTCTTGCCGTTGGTGCCGGTCACGCCAACGATCGGGATGCGCGCGTTGGAGCCCGGCGCGAAGAGCAGGTCGATGACCGGCTTGGCCACGTACTGCGGCTCGCCTTCCGTGGGGTTGGTGTGCATCCGGAAGCCGGGCGCTGCGTTGACCTCGACGATCGCGCCGCCCTGCTCGCGGACCGGCACGGTGATGTCCGGCGCGATGAAGTCGATGCCCGCGACGTCCAGGCCCACCACCTGCGCGGCGGTCTCGGCGATCTCGACGTTGTCCGGGTGGGCCTCGTGCGTCCGATCGATCGACGTGCCGCCGGTCGACATGTTGCCCGTCGCCGCGAGCATCACCCGCTGGCCCTTGGGCGGCACCGACGTCCATCTCGAAGCCCTGCTTGCGCACCAGCTCCAGCGCGCTACTCGGAAACCTTGATCCGCGTCAGCACCTTCTCGTGGCCGATGCCGCGCCGTGGATCGGCATTCTCGATCTCAACGAGCTCGTGCACGGTGTGCTTGCCGTCGCCCGTGACACCCGCCGGGACGCGCTCGGCGACGGCGGCGAGGCGGCCGCCAACGACCAGCACCCGGTAGTCGTTGCCCGACACGAACGTCTCGACGACGACGTCTCCGCCGCGGCTCTCGTCGTACGCCGGCTCGAACGCGCGACGCACGTCGTCTTCAGTGCGCAGGTCGAGCGCCACGCCACGGCCGTGATTGCCGTCGAGTGGCTTGACCACGCACGGGTAGCCGATCTCCGTTGCGGCCTCGACCGCGCCATCCTCGCTGCGCACGACGCGCGAGCGCGGCACGGGCAGGCCGGCGGACGACAGGAGTGAGTTGGTGACGCTCTTGTCCGACGCGATGTCAACGGCGATCGCGCTCGTGCGCGAGGTCATCGTGGCCCGGATGCGCTGCTGGTGAACGCCCTGGCCCAACTGGACGAGGCTCGAGCTGGATCGAGTCGGATCCACGGAATGTCGCGCGACACCGCCTCGTCGACGATCGCCTGCGTCGACGGCCCGAAGGCGCGCCGCTCGGCGAGCTTGATGAGCGCCTCGATCTCGTCGGCGAAATCGAGCGGCGCCTCGTCGATGAGACACAAGATGGTTGACCAGCGCCACGGCCAAGCGGCCCGCCTCGCGACCGACATCCTCGTCGCGGTACTCGTAGACGACGTTGTAGCGGCCGCGTTCGCCGGGCACGCCGCGCGTCTTGCCAGCGTGCGACTCCGTGCCGGCCAGGCTCTGGAGCTCGAGCGCGACATGCTCGGTCACGTGACCGAGCCAGGTGCCCTCCTCCAGGCGGCTGATGAAGCCGCCGCGCCGGCCGAGCGAGCAGGCGTGATCCTCGAGCGTCGGAATGAGTCTCGACGAGCGCCTCGTTGAAGCCCGGGATCGTGTTGCTCGGGAAGTCCTCGAGCACGCCCAGGTCGACGAGCATCACGATGGCCGGCGAGCGCGACCAGATATTCGGACCGCGCAGAACGCGCGTCTCGAGAATGCGCAGCGTCGGTCGCGGCTGGGGCGTGTCCGCGGTTGCCATCAGCGAGCCGTTAGCTCGAGGCGAGCGAGTCGACGTCCAGCGCTCGAAGCATCGGCGCAGCGAGCCGCTCGCGGCGATCCAGATCAAAGCGATAGCCGGATGGCAGCGAGTGCAGGGTCACGTTCGAGATCATGATCGGTCGATGGGCCTTGACCTCCCACGCGTCCGTCTCCGAGTCGGCGCCGTCGATGATCGTGACGCTGCGCCGGCCGATGACCTCCAAGACGCGATCCGGTCCGACTACGCCGGCGGTGTCCTCGTCGACGCCGATGCCCAACAGCGACGGGTTGCTGGCGATGATCGCGAGCAGCCGTCCGAGCCTGTTTCGTTGCTCGAAATGCTGGTCGATGATCACTCCGGGGAGGATGCCAAGGCCCGCCGCCATCTGGACCATGCGCTGTTTGGGGGTCGCGCCGCTTGCTCCGAATGCGACCATGTGCGTGCTCATCGCGGAGGCGCCGGCGCTCGTGCCGGCTACTACGGCGCCTTCGCGGTGGCGCTTCGTTATGGCCTGCGCCAGGGGCGTGCCGCCGATCGTCGAGGACAGGCGCAGCTGGTTGCCGCCGGTCAGGAAGATGCCTGTGGCGTCGCGCACCGCGCGCACGGCGATGGGATCAGAGCATTGCGCGCGGGTCACCGTGTGGATCGGATGAACGTCCGCGGCGCCCAGCTCGCCGAACACGCGGCGATACATCTCGCCGGCCAGCGGGCCCAGCGAGGAGGCGGAGGAAACCACCGCGATCCGTGCATCATTGCCACCGGCCAACTTCACGAAGCGCGACAGGATCACCCGTTCGCGCACCTTGTCTTCCGCGCCGCCGATGACGATGACGTGCCCCTCGGTCATCCGCCGGAGTATAGCCACGAATTCCGATCGCCAAGGTCGGTGTTGTGACCCGGCATCGAATTGCGTGAGCGCTGCGTGAATTTCGGCGCGTCGTACTTGCAAATGTGGCATAGGATTGCGCGGGCGGGGGCGCCCAACACGTTTGGTCGAGGAGGACGAACGGAGCCCCGCCCGATATTTCCCCTCTTTTCCCGTTACCGTCAGCGGCTGTGACTGACGTTGTGCGCTCCGAGCTGAGCCTCGCGCGCCGTCTGCCCGCGCGCCTGCGCGACCCGCGCCGCGTGCTCGCGATCATTCTTCTGGCCCTGTCCGCGGGCATCGTCCTGGCCTTTCTGATCGCGCGCGGCCAGCTCGCCGGCAGTGACGCGCTGGCCTACTGGACTGGCGTCCGCAACTGGCTGAGCGGCCAGGACATCTACCAGGTCATTCCCGGCAACTACATCCCGCCGACGGAAGGAGCGCTCCCCTACGCCTACGCGCCGTGGTCGCTGTACGTGTTCCTGCCCTGGGCGCTGCTGCCGTGGCAGGTCGCCTGGTTCATCTGGCGTCTGGCCAACGTCGCCCTGTTCGCGGTGTCAGTGGCGTGGGCCTACGATCGCCGGCCGCTGGGTACGGCGGTGGTCGTGGCGCTGCTCGCTCCGTCACTTGCCGCAAACCTGGACACGGGCAACATCAACATCTTCGTCTCGCTCACGCCGTGGCTGGCATGGCTGCTGAGCGCGCGCTGGGGTGGTGTCGGCTGGGCCATCGGCACGGCGCTCAAGTTCGTGCCCGCGCCACTGTTGCTGTTCATGCCGCGCGCATCGTGGCGCATTGGGCTGGCCGTCCTTGCCGTGCTGGCAATCCTCACCCTGGCCACGTGGCCGGAGACCCTCCGCCAGCTGGACATCGTGCTCAACTATCCGCGCCCGCTGCGGATCGACTACCTGATCCTGCTGTGGGGCATCGTTCCGTGGCTGTGGCTGCGCGACTGGCCGCCACGGTTTTCCCGGGAGTGGCTAAGGACTCCTGCCGGATAAAGAGGAAGGCCCGGAGTTTCCTCCGGGCCTTCCCGATAACCGACCGAATGGTGAGCCGTCTAGAACGGGCTCCCGGCGGTGCACAGGTCGTCGGGCTCATTGCTAGAGCCGAAGTTGAGCGCGTCCCAGTTGTTGGCAGTATTGAGCGTGCCCCCGCCCGAGGTGTTGTCGATGCAGTCGCCCTCCAGGTTGAAGTCGAAGTTGTTCAACTCGAAGACGTTGTTGCTTGCCCCGTCATCGACGAGCGTGCCGACGATATTGAGGTGTGCCCGGTTGCCATAGAACACGTTGTCAGCCGTGGTCACGCTCAAGCCAACGACATTGTCGGTCAGCCGGTTGCCCGTGACCTGTGAGCCGTCCGGAGCCGTGGGCAGTGGCGCCGACGTATTGACGCCAGTGGTGGCAGCGGCCTTGACGTTTGTTTTGACGACTGACTTAAGGGCAGCAAGCGGCGCGATGTCCGGTTCGCCGATGGTCACGGCAACGAACGTGCCGTCGACGCGGTTGTTGCGCACGATCGTGCCAGGTGGCGTCTCGAACATACCGATGCCCACGCCCAGGAATACCTCACATGAGAACTGGCATGCCGAGAAGTCAAAAGTTGAGTAAACCGAGTTGTTGCGGATATCTGCGAGACCGCCCTCGATGGCGATGCCTGCCGACTCGCCTGGCGGCAGCTGGTAGGCCTTGGGCGGTGCAACGCCAGCCGGCAGATCACATGGGTAGGTAAGGTCGGGATTGACGCCGAGCACCGGCACGACGACGCAGGTGGCCGGGTCATTGGCGTGGATATAGCGGATCGAGTTGTTGTAGATGCGCGAGGTGACCTCGCCTTCCGTGATGACGCCTGCGAACTTGAAGTCGACGATGCGGTTGCGCGAGATGTCGGTCGTGGCCGAGCCGAACAGGCTGGCTGGCTGGCTCGCCGCGCTAACTGGGGTGTCGTTGACGATGCCGACACCGACCAGGTAGCCGCACTCGCCGCTGAGCGTGTTGTCGCCGGTGGCCTTGATCGAGTTGGCCTTGATGTTGAGACCCGAGACGTTCAAGCCGAAGATGGCCGTGTCGAGGGTGAAGCAGGTGGTCGCCGGCTGCAGGTTGGGCTGGAGATCACCGCCCTGGAAATTCATCTTGAAACCGACGAATGAGACATCGTCGGCGAGGATGTCGACCAAGTCATAGCCGAAGTCAACCTGCTGGATCTGGTCGGCTTCGGGCGGAATGATGATCGCGGTCCGCGTGGGCCGTGACTGGATCAGCAGCCCCGGAGTGTTGACGATGACCTGCTCGTTGTACGTGCCCGGGCAAACGAAGACGCTGTCGCCGGGATGGGAGGCGTCGACCGCGGCCTGGATCGTGTGGAAGTTGGCGCTATCGCACGCCAGCGGGCCGTCGCCCTTCTTGTTGTCGTTGTCGACCCATCTGACGTGGACGGCCGCCGATGTGGGCGCGGCCAACGCTCCCAACACGAGCAAGCTCAGAGCAAGCGCAACGCCGAGACGTGCGCGAACCGACCGGACCATATGTCCCCTCCATCCCTCGTCGGCCGGGCGGCCGAGACAGCGCGGATGCTAGCGGCCCGCGTTGCCTTTGCGCGACACAAGAATCATGTCTCCCGGTCGGGCTGGCACGACGGGCACCAGTAGACGCGCCGCGGCGGCGAATCGGGTGTCCGCTTCGTAACCGCGCTGCGGATTGGCGTGCGACAGCGCAGGCACGGCCGGCCGGTGCGGCCGTAGACATAGCTTTCTGACGGAGTGCCGGCCGTGGTCGTCACCCGTGCTCCGCCGCTGCTGTTGAGCTTCACAAGGCGCTCGCCGCGGACGAGCATCGCGCGCAGCTTCGCGTCCGGCACCTGCGCGACGGGCATGAACGGGTTGATGCGCTCCAGGAATGGCAGCTCGCTCCGGTACACATTGCCCAGGCCGGCGACGGCGCCCTGGTCGAGCAGCGCGTCACCGATCGGCGTCGCGCCGAGGCGTGGCGCACGCAGTGCAGTGAAAGCTGCGTCGATGTCGAACTCCGCACTGGACGTGTCACTGCCAAGGTTGCGCAGGGCGGGGTGAAGCGCCACGGCGCGCGTGTCCATCAGCTCCACCGTGGGCGCGTCGATGCAAGCGACCACCCAGGCGTCTGTCTCGAGCACGGCCACGACACGTTCGGGTGAGCGCGCCCAGAACTTTCCGCGCGGGTAGCGCTGCCACGAGCCGTGCAGCCCCAGGTGCGTGTGCAGCGTCAGGCCGTTGTCGAAGTCGATGAGCAGGTGCTTGCCACGGTTGCTGACGCTGGTAACGGCGCTACCGACCACGCGCTGAAGCTGTGCCCCGCCCGGTCTGCCGCGCGCGACGACGATCTGCTGGCCGACAAGCAATGGGCGCAGGACGGAAGCGATGCGAGCGAGGGTGTCGCCCTCAGGCATTGATGGCTCCGACTAGGCGCGGAGCAACCAGCCCCGATACGAACGCTGGAAGCCAGCGTCGGCGAGCGCGGCTGCGTGCGGGGAGTCATTGACGCTGACGCCGTCGACGCGCTCTATCTGGAGTGAGCGGAGGCGACCGTCGGCGAGCAGCTGGCGCAGGGCGCGCAATGCGAGCGCGGCTGTCTGCCTGGTCGCCGAAGGCGGGCAGCGTGTCGATCGACTTGCCGCCCGAGCCCAGGTAGATCACGGGCTCGCCACCGACGAGCACGACGAAGGCGCCCGCGCTCCTGGTCAGCGGACGGCGATCCTCATCCGACCAGCGCGGCCACGACAGGCTCGCTCCGTACGGGTTGGCTGGATCGGCGGCGGCCAGGATGAGCGCCTCGGACGGAGTCGTGTCGCCGCCCGGATCGGCGCGCTCGGCGCGCAGCCGATCGAGGGCGGCGGGGATGCAAAACTGGGCGCCGCCCAGGCCCTCGATGAAGTAGCCGCGTCTGACACGACCACGCTCCTCCATCTCGCGCAGAACGGGGTACACAGAACTGAAGCCACCAGGCAGCGACTCGCCCGCGACCGTGTCACGGGTCACGACGCCATAGCCGTCGAGCAGGCGCAGTGCCTGGGCATGGCTCCGCTCGGTCTCCGTCGGCTGCTTGCCGCCGCGCAGCGCCACTGCCGTGGCCACGGCATCACTGACGAGCGACCACCGCCCGGCTGCCTCCGGCGGCCCCATCCGCGCTGCGCTCGCGAAGCGCGGCTTCGCGCCGGCCGGCGCGCCGGCGCGACGGCCGGCGCCGCTCCGCGGCCAGCGCAGCGCGCGCAGCGGCGCGAACGTGTCGTTGGTCACTTCCGTGGCCCACACCAGGTCCCATAACGCGTCGAGCAACTCGCGCTCACGTGGTGCGCGTTCGCGCCCGGGCCATCGCGCCCGCAAGGGCCGCGCCCAGGATGTCGCGATAGAACGACGCGCCGCGCGTGCGCAGGTGTTCGCGAATGACGTCGCGCAACCACGCGCCCTCGTCCTCCGCGTCCAGCGCCGGCGGCCCCGGGTCAGGCAGCAGAAGAGGCAGTCGGTCGGGTCTGTACAGCGCGACGCGCCCGTCGTCCTTGCCCAGGGAGCCCAGTCCGACCCAGACGACCTCGCCCGCCGCGCCCAGCTCGTCGAGGAGGCGCGGACTGTAGCCCGCGACGCGGGCGGGCAGGACGTCGCGCTCCAGCACGCTTGCCGGCAGCGGCGTGCCCTCGAGCTGGGCAATGACCTCTGCCAGCCTGTCCACGCCCGTGCGACGCTCGCCGATGCCCTGCCACTTGGGCAGGAAACGGCCCAGCGCCCGTGGGCTCAACCGGCTCGACCTCGCGCCGCAGGCGGGCCAGCGAGCGACGCCGAAGCAGGCGCAGCACATCCGGGTGGCACCACTCGCGCTCGACGCCGTTGGGCCGGAACTCGCCGCGCAGCAGCGTCCCGGCCGGCGAGCAGCTTCTCCAGCTCCGTCTCGATCTCTGTGGCACGGACGCCCCAGCGCGCCGCCGGCTCAGCGCTCAGGAATGGTCCGTGGTGCCGCGCCCAGCGCACGAGCAAGCCTGCCAGCGCGTCCTCTGCCGGCATCAGGAACGCCTGGGGCACGCCGACCGGCGGCACGGCCCCGAGCGCGTCGCGGTAGCGGGCCACATCCTCCGTCGCGATCCAGCGTTCCTCGCCACTGATCCGCACGCGCACCGCGCGTCTGTCCGCGCCGAGGGCTTCCAACCATTCGTTGGCAGCCGCCTGGCGCGCGCGCTCGTCGTTGCCGCGCACGCGCGCCGCAACCTCGTCCGTGCGCAGATCGCCCAGGCGGCGCAGCAGGTCGTGCACCGCGTCGGCCGAGCCCGCCTGGCGGTCGCCGGCGAGGGACTGGAGCTCGAGCTCGAGCTCCGCCAACGCGTCCGCGTCGAGCAGCTCGCGCAGCTCCTCCGCGCCGAGCAGCTCGCGCAGCAGATCGCGGTCCAGCGCCAGGGCCTGGGCGCGCCGGTCGACCAAGGGCGCGTCGCCCTCGTACATGTAAGACGCGATGTAGTCGTACATGAGCGAGCTCGCGAAGGGCGACGCGCGGCGCGTCTCGACGCTGACGATGCGGATCTCGCGGCGCTCGATCGCGGCCAGCACGCCGCGCAGCGCGGGCAGGTCGAAGATGTCCTGGAGGCACTCGCGGTACGTCTCGAGGATGATCGGGAAGCTGCCAAAGCGGCTGGCCACGCCGAGCAGCTGCGCCGAGCGCTGGCGCATCTGCCACAGCGGCGTGCGCTGACCCGCGCGACGGCGCGGCAAGAGCAGCGCCCGTGCCGCGTTCTCGCGGAAGTGGCTCGAGAACAGCGCCGACGATCCGAGCGCGCCGATGACCAGCTCCTCGACGTCCTCCGATCCGACGCGGATCGCTTCTTCCGCCGCGGCCACCGCACCGCCGCCGTCTGCGCCGAGCGCACCGTCGGCGGCAATTGGCAGCAGGCCCTCGCCGCCCAGGTCGTCGGTCATGGGCAGGCGCACGACGATGCCGTCGTCGCTCCAGATGGGCTGCACGTCGAGACCCAGCCGCTCGCGCAGACGAGCCTCGATCGCCAGCGCCCACGGCGCGTGGACCCGCGCCCCAAATGGCGTCAGCAGGCAGATGCGCCAGTCGCCCAGCTCGTCGCGGAAGCGCTCCATGACGATCGTGCGATCGGTGGGCAGTGCGCCCGTGACGGACTGCTCCTCGGCCAGGTAATCGAGCAGGTTGCGTGCGGCGAGCTCATCGAGCATGTGGTCATCGCGCAGCTTCTTCTGCGCCGCGTCGCGGCGGCGGACACTGCCCGACGTCGCCTCCTCGCCGAACACGCGCGTGAACTCGCCCAGCGCGCGCCCAAGCTCGATCGGCCGGCCCGGACCCTCCCCTTTCCAGAACGGGACCTTGCCCTGCTGGCCCGGCGCGGGCGAGACGAGCACCCGATCGTGGGTGATCTGCTCGATGCGCCACGCGCTCGCGCCGAGCAGGATGACCTCACCCTCGCGCGCCTCGTAGACCATCTCCTCGTCGAGCTCGCCAACGCGACGGCCGCCGGCGCGCGCCTGCCGGGCGCGTGTTCCGGGGCCGGCGGCCTGATCCACGTCCGGATCATTCAGGTAGACGCCGAACAGGCCGCGATCGGGGATCGTGCCGCCGCTGATGACGGCCACGGTGCGCGCGTCGCGGCGGCTCTCCACCGTCCCGGCCGCGCGATCCCAGACGACGCGCGGGCGCAGCTCGGCGAACTCGTCACCGGGATAGTGGCCGGCGAGCATGCCCAGCGTGGCATCGAACGAGTCGCGCCCAAGATCGGCGAAGTTCTCCGCGCGGCGAACGATGTTGAACAGATCGTCGGCTGGCCACTTGCGATCGGCGGCGGTTGCCACGAGCTGCTGGGCGAGAACGTCAAGGGGGTTGCGCGGAATGACGGTCGGCTCGATATCGCCGTCGAGCATCCGGCGCGTCACGACCGCGCATTCGAGCAGGTCGCCGCGGTACTTGGGAAAGATCACGCCCTTCGACGGCTCGCCGACCTGGTGACCCGCCCGACCGATCCTTTGCAGGCCGCGAGCGACCGATCCCGGCGATTCCACCTGGATGACGAGGTCGACCGCACCCATGTCGATGCCCAGCTCCAGGCTGGAGGTCGCCACCAACGCGGGTAGTCGGCCGTCCTTCAACATCTCCTCGATCGTCAGGCGCTCCTCGCGCGCCAGCGAGCCGTGATGCGCGCGCACGAGCTCCTCGCCGGCGAGCTCGTTGAGCCGCAGCGCCAGTCGCTCGGCGAGGCGGCGGCTGTTGACGAAGACGATCGTGGAGCGGTGGGCGCGGATCAGCTCCAGGATGCGTGGGTGGATCTGCGGCCAGATCGAGGAGCGCGCGTCCGGACCGGCGGCTGAGCCACCAGGCTGTTGATCGGGAGGCAGCACCTCGCCGATCGCAGCCATGTCCTCGACCGGCACGACGACCTCTATCTCGAGCGTCTTGCGCACGCCGGCGTCCACGATCCGCACCGCGCGCGGCGCGCCCGCCTGGGCATCAGCCGCCGGCGTCTCCCGTCCGCCCAGGTAGCCCGCGACAACGCTCAACGGCCGCTGTGTCGCCGACAGTCCTATCCGCTGCGGCGGCCGTGCCGTGAGCGTCTCGAGCCGCTCGAGTGACAGCGCCAGGTGCGCGCCGCGCTTCGTGCCGGCCAGGGCATGGATCTCATCGACGATGACCCATTCGATGCCGCGCAAGGCCTCACGTGCCTGCGAGGTCAGCAACAGGTAGAGCGATTCAGGCGTCGTGACCAGGATGTCCGGCGGGTGCTTGCCGAACGCCCGTCGCTCGTCTGCGGGCGTGTCGCCGGTGCGCATGCCCACCGTCACTTCGCGCGCCGGCAAGCCGAGCTTGCGCGCGTACATGTTGATGCCGGCGAGCGGCGAGCGGAGGTTGCGGTCGACGTCGTGGACGAGCGCCTTGAGTGGCGAGACGTACAGCACGCGCAGGCGACGCTGCGGATCCTCCGGCAGCGGCTCGCTGATCAGTCGGTCGATGCACCACAGGAACGCGGCGAGCGTCTTGCCGGAGCCGGTCGGCGCGCAGATGAGCGTGTGCTCGCCAGCGGCGATGGCCGGCCAGCCCTGCGCCTGGGCGGCCGTGGGCTCGGCGAATGACGAGCGGAACCAGTCGCGAGTGGCGTCGCTGAAGGAAGCCAGGGGATCTGGAGCGGCCGGCACGGGGGCCGAGTATAGAACGGTTGTTCGGAGTGCACTGCCGTCCATTTAGGGCGGTGTCTGCAAGCAACACGACTTTGCGCACTCCTTCGTCATCCCCCCACCGGTACCTCGTTGTGCTGTTGCGTGCACGCATAGGTCCATACGTTCAGCCCGATGTTCGCCAAGAGAGGGGCGGCGCAGCCCAGAAGGCGCCGCACACGTCGTTATGTCTTCTTTGCCCTGTTCCTGATTGCCGTGGCTGCGCCGATCGGGTGGGTCGCGGCCAGGGAGCCGGCTCAGCCGTACGTGGTGCTCTTCAACGACGCCGCCGTGACCGTGCCCGACGCGGCGCCTGCACTGACCAACACCAGCCTGTCGTACCTGCTCGCGGCGAACGCCCAGCCACAGGCGCAGCCTGCGGCGAACGGCGTCACGTCGGCGACAGACTCGATCAGGAACCGCCGCGTCGACCCCGACCGCGTCCGGCGCCACGTCCAGGACATCGCCACGCGCAACGGAATTGGCGAGATCGACGACGTCTACGACGCGGCCCTTGGTGGCTTCTCCGCCAAGCTGACCCAGTCCCAGAGCGCGGCCATCGCCGCCGATCCGGCCGTTGCTGCCGTGATGCCTGATGACCAGGTGTCGCTCGACGACGTAACCGCCGGCCTGGGCGGCACCATTCGGACTACCTCAAACCCGATCGATCGCATCCAGCCCGGCATCCGTCGCGTTGGCGCGCGCTCTTCGAACGTCGCATCGCTGACCGCGGGCGGCTTGAAGGTCGATGCCGACGTCGCCATCCTCGACACCGGCATCGACCGCACCCACCCCGATCTCAATGTCGTCGGTGGCTACAACTGCACCGGGCGCAACCGCGACAAGTGGGACGACGACGAGGGCCACGGCACACACGTTGCCGGCATCGTCGGCGCGCTCGACAACCGCATCGGCGTGACCGGCGTCGCGCCCGGCGTGCGGCTGTGGTCGGTCAAGGTGCTCGACAGCAGCGGCCACGGCTACGTGTCGTGGCTGGTGTGCGGCGTCAACTGGGTCACGGCCCAGCGCGACAAGGCCAATCCGTCGCGGCCCATGATCGAGGTCGCCAACATGAGCCTGGCCTTCTCGATGCCCGGCGGCGATGACTCTGACTGCGGCACGCACAACAACGACACGCTGCACATCGCCATCTGCCGTTCGGTCAATCGCGGCACGGTCTACGCGGTCGCGGCCGGCAACGACTCGATCAACGTGCGCCGCGTCCGGCCTGCGTCGTACGACGAGGTCATCACCGTCTCCGCCCTGGCCGACTACGACGGCCGTGGCGGCGGGCACGGCTATCCGGCCGAGTCATGTCCGTACTGGAGCCCCGAGCCGGACGACGCCTTCACCAGCTTCAGCAACTTCGGCCAGGACGTTGACCTGATCGCGCCCGGCAAATGCATCCTGTCGACGTACCTCAAGGGCCGCTACGCGTGGATGAGCGGCACCTCAATGGCCACTCCCCACGTCACCGGCGCCGCAGTCATCTACCGGACCATGTTCCCAAGGGCGACACCTGCCCAGGTGCGCCAGGCGCTCATCGCGGTGGGCACGTACGACTGGAAGACCAGCTCGGATAAGGACAAGTTCCACGAGCCCGCCGTGTGGATCGGCTCGTTCCGGGTGATGCCAGACTTCGGCGTCTCCGCATCGGTCGGCGAAGGCGTCGTCGCCCCCGGCGGGACGCTGCCGATCAGCGTCGACCTGGGCCGCGTGGGCGGCTTCGACGACGCCGTCGCGGTCTCAGTCGTGAACCCACCGGCAGGCTTCGGCGCGACCCCGATCGTCACGCGTGGCAACACCGTGGCCCTCACGTCTGCGAATTGCCGCCGGCACGCGCAGCGGCCGCTACACGCTCACCGTCGAGGCAGCCGCGAACGACGTGGTTCGCAGCCAGACGATCAGCGTCGTCGTTCGCGGCGCGGCACCTCAGGCCGCTTTCACCTCGCCCAGAAACTCGATGACCGTCCAGTCAGACCCGACCGTAACCGTCGGCCTGGAATGAGCAGAACGGCGGCGCGGCGGTCACGAGCCGTCGACTCGATCGCCAGACGGGCCCGATCAGGACGCCCGGCTCGTGTGATGGCGTCGCCTACTCGACCGACCTCACGCGCAACTCTGTGACAACGGTTACCGACAAGCTGCGCAGCGGCTACTGCTACCGCTGGGTGCTGACGCTGAGCGACGCGTCGGGGCTCAAGTCAACTGTCTACTCGGGCGACGTGCTGGTCGATACGACAGCGCCGCACGCGCCAACGGTCCAGGTCAGTGGCGGGGCGGCCCACGCGCCCGACCTCGCGTCCCTGGGCATCGACCAGTTCTACGTCAGCGGCTCGGGCGCGCTGTGGGTCCGCGCCGGCGTGACCGGCACCGTGCCAATGCAGGTCAGCGCAACAGATCCCGAGTCGGGCGTCGCACGCTTCATATCGGATGTCAGTGGCACGCGGCTGGTCCACAGGCTGGGTCGGCAACTCGGCCGGCGGCGCCCTGCGCCTGTACTACAACACCCAGTCCTCGACGGCGCAGCTGTCCGTAACGACGGTCAACGGCGCAGGCTCGAGCAGCACTGCCACGACCGTGACCCTGATGCGCGACGGCACCGATCCGTCGACTGCGACGTGGGTGACCGCGCCGTCGGGCACGACCAAGACCATTCGCGGCTCGTACTTCCGGCTCGACTGGAGCGGCGCGAGCGACACCGGCTCCGGCCTATTCGCGCAACAGATCGTGGGTCGCTACCGCGCCCCGCTTAACCCGGATGGCACGTGCCGGACGAACGCCTTCGTCGCTGACGGCGGCTTCCGTCTGGCCACTGACAACGCGTGGGACAGCGGCTTGCAGGCCGGCTCGTGTTACGTCTGGTCGATCCGAACGGTCGACAACGTTGGCAACATGTCAGCGTCGGTCGTGTCCGGCTACATCATCACGGGGCGGCGCTAGGCACTCCAGCGCTCGCGCCCATCCGGCCGCTGCTCAGGCGGTCGCGTCGACCTCAGCCAGGAAATCCGTCAGCAGCTCGTTGAACTCGGTGGGCTTCTCGAGCGAGACCATGTGGGCGACGTCCGGATAGATCACTGAGCGCGCGCCGGGGATCTCGGCGGCCATCTTCTCGCTCGCCGCATTGGTTTCCGACGTGTCCAGCTTGCCCCACAGGACCAACGTTGGCACGCTGACTTCCGCCGAGCCGGCCGACCGCGGGCGGGTCGAGACGCTGAATCTGGTCGGCCTCTTGCTCCGCCTCGTAGTTCTCAAGATTCCACTGGACCATTTTTCGCCGCACGTCCGGATCCACGCGCGTCGAAGGCTGACCGGGGCCGTCAGTCCACATCTGTGTCTCCAGCTCCACCACCTCGTCGTACTTCTTCTCCTTCCAGAGCCGCTCCATCTCGTCGAAGATCGGCGTCAGGCTGGGGTCGTCGGCGTCGAAGCCACTCATCCCCGCGCCGACGAGGACGAGCGAGCGGACGCGGTCGGGGTTCGCGAGCGTGAAGTCGAGTGCGATCTGGCCCCCACGCGAGTTGCCCACCAGGTGCGTCCGATCGATGGCGAGGTGGTCGAGCAGGTGGAGCAGGTCGTCGAAGTTCGAGTACGGGACGTCATCTGTCTTTGTCTGGCCAAAGCCACGCTCGTCGTAGCGCACGACCGTGTAGCGATCCTTGAACGCGGCGACCTGCGCGTCCCACATGCGCAGATGGGCGACTCCGGCGTGGATCAAGGTAAGTGCCGGGCCGTCTCCGTCAACCTCGTAGTACAGGCGGGTGCCCGGGTACTCGACGTAGCCCTTCTCTGATCGTGTCATGACTCTCCCTTTGTGAGCAGCGTGAGCGCCTGGGTCAGTGACTGTTCGGTCGTCTTTGCGTTGCGCGCGGCTATCTCCGGCGACTCCGGTTTGACCAGGTCGTCCGGATCAAGGTACGTCTCCGGCAGCGGCGACTGATCAAAGCGAGCCGCGTCCTTCGCCCACGCGTCGCGCCATTCAACAGATGTCTGGGACGGAGGGTCCATGTGAGCCTGGGCGAGCCACACGAGCGACCAGCTCCGGGGCACGACCCGATACGCGTCGTAGCCGCCCCCGCCAGTGGCCAGCCAGCGGCCCTGGCAATGCTCGTGCGCGATCTGGTCGAGCAAGACCGTTGCCGTGCGATACGCGCTCGTCGTCAGGCGCAGGTGCGCGAGCGGGTCGTAGGCATGTGTGTCGCAGCCGTGCTGGGTGACGAGAAACGTCGGCTTGAACGCGGCGGCGAGCGCGGGCAGTGCCTGCTCAACGGCCGCAACCCACGAACCGTCGCCGCTGTACGGCTGCATCGGCACATTCACGGCCGTGCCCTCCGCGCCGCGCCCGCCACTCTCGTCGACGTAGCCGGTGCCGGGAAAGAGGCTCGTGCCCGTCTCGTGAATCGAGAACGTCAGCACCTGCGGATCGTCCCAGAACAGTGCCTGCGTGCCGTCGCCGTGATGAACGTCGAGATCGACGTACATGACCCGGTGGCCGGCATCCCTGGCCCGCGCGACGGCGAGCGCGACGTCGTTGTAGATGCAGAAGCCGGATGCCCTAGCGGCCATCGCGTGATGCAGCCCGCCACCCGGGTTGAACGCGTGCTCCGACTCGCCCGCGAGGATCCGATCGATCGCCTCGATCGAACCGCCGGCGACGGTCGCCGATGCCTCGTGCATGTTCTCGAACGGCGGGCAGTCGCCCGGGCCGATGCCGCCCGCCGGCATGTGGTGCCACGGGTCGTTGCCAAAGTTCTTGACCGTCCGGATGTAACTGGCGGTATGCAGTCGCTCGAGCTCGTCATCCGTCGCGACGCGCGGCTCGACGAAGTTCGTCGCGCCCGTGGCGCGCATCAGCGCGATGGACGGGCCGAAGCGGCGTGGCGTAAGCGGATGATCGGGACCGAAGTCGTAGGCCAGGTACGCGTCGCTGTAGATGACCAGCGGCTCTTGGGTCACGGGGCGGGTTCGAGCTCGGTGTCCGGCGCGTCGTCCTCAAGGTCGGCAGCCGCTTCCTGCCAGCCGGTGGCAGAAATCGCGTCGCGCCACGCGTCCTCCGGCGCTCGGCCCGAGTGGAGCAGCGCCGCGTAGCGTCCGACGAGCTCCGCGAAAGCGCCGTCGTCCCCTTCTGGAGGAGCAAGCACGGTCGCATCAGCCGGCAGTGACGGCGCGGCGCTCGCCGCCTGCTCGGCGGCAACGATGAGTGCCGCTCCGTGGTAGCGCGCACCGTCGACGGCCGCAGCGAGCGCCGCGTCATCGAGCGCATCTGCGATCACCAGCACGCGGCACTCCGTGACATAGCGCAGGCCCAGCTCGATGTCGGCCGCGTCAAGACGAGGCTCGCCACTCGTTTGCATGCGCAGCAGCGCGGCGTGGCCGATGCCCTCACGGCCGAGAGCCGTGATCGTCGCGTCGCCGGCGTCGTCATCGGTGACGCTGCCGACCAGTTCAACGCCCGCACCCTGCGCGGCAGCGGCGGCCGCGATGCGACCTGCGCGTCTGGCGAGCGTGCCTCGCTCGTCGAGCCCGGGCCGACCGAGGACGACGATCACCCGGCGGCGAGGTCGGCAGGGACGAGTTCGACCTCGCCAAGGCCGGCGTCGCGCAGCTGTGCCTCGACCTCCTTGGCGTCGCCGACGACGACGATGGACAGCTCGTCAGGCCGGATATGGCGAGTTGCCGCGCTCAGGATGTCGTTGGCCGTGATCGCGGCCACCTCCGGCCGGTAGCGATCCAGCTCGTCATCTGGGAGATCGAAGACGATCAGCCCACCCAACGCACTCGCGACCTGCGCCGCGCCCTCGAAACGCAGCGGAAACACGCCGACCAGGTAGTCGCGTGCCGCGTCCAGCTCGTCCTGCTCGACCTCCGCGTTGCAGAAGTCACGCACGATGCGCAGGCTCTCTTTGATCGCCGGCACAGTCACGGCCGTTTCAACGGCGGTACGTATGACAAACGGGCCGGCCTTGCGGCGCATGTCGAACGACGAGTGGATGCCGTACGTGTAACCCAGCTCCTCGCGCAGTATCCGATTGAGGCGCGAACCGAAAGTGCCGCCCAGGATCGCGTTGAGCACGGACAGGGAATGGAAATCCTGCGTTTGACGAGCCACACCGACATGCCCCATGCGCAGCTCAGATTGCGGCGCGCCGGGCTTGTCCACGAGCACGATCCGGCCACCGGCGCGCGCGACTGCCTCACCGCTAGATCCGGCCACCGACTTGCCGCTCGCAGCCATGCCACCCAGGTGCTCCTGGGCCAGGCCGGCGAGGTCGATGCCGGTCAGGTCACCCGCCACCACGAGCGTCGCTCTGGCAGGATCTAGAAGCTGTGCGTGGCGCTCGGCGACCGCGTCACGATCGATGCCAGCTATGGTCGAACGCATGCCGCCCAGCGGCCGACTGTATGGCGTCTCCGACGCGTAGATCGTCTCAGGGAAGACGCGCTCGGACCTGCGCCGAGGGTCGGACCAGGCCTGCATCAGGTCGTTCAGCCGCTCATCGCGCAGTCGCTCGACTTCCTCGCCCGGGAAGGCGGGCTCGCTGACCATCTCCGCGAGCAGCGCCAGCGCGGCGCCGAAGCGCGACTTGGGCACTTCGACGCTGGCACTGAGCGTCTCCCACGTCGCCTCGGCATGGATCTCAGCACCGAGTCGCTCGGACGCCTCGACGAACTCGTTCGCGTCGCGTGTGCGCGTGCCCTCCGGCATCGCCCGTCCGGTCAGCACCGTGACGCCGGCCATCTCCGCCGGCTCCGTCCAACCGCCACCGGCCAGCAGCAGCTGCGCGGCCAGCAGCGCCCGGCCCGGGAGATGGGCGTGGACCACGGTCAGGCCATTTGACAGCGTCATGCGCTCGAAACGAGGGAAGTGGTACTCGCGCGGGCTGCCCGGGCCGGGCCGCGTGTCGAGGATCGACAGGTCCGGCTCGTGAACCAGGATGACGGCGTCGTGGGCAGGCGCAGCGACAACGCTCGCCTGCGGCGGGGCGTCGTCGGCGGTCAGCGTATCGGGCGTCAGCGCCTCGCTGGCCGCGTCGGTCCCATTGTCCGCTTCGGTGTCGGTGATCTGGTCGGTCGTGAAGCCCTGCTCGGCGCGATCCTCGAGCGTCATGCTGCCGCCTCTTCCTGCGTCTGAGGCACGTATGTCAGCACCACGCGGTTGTCTGCACGGAAGACCGCGCGGGCCACGTTCTGGATGTCAGCCGGTGTCACCGCCAGGTAGCGGCTCAGCTGCTCGTTGACCAGGTTGGGGTTGTCGAACAGCGCCGCGTATTGCGAGATGCGGTCGGCGACCTCCTCGACGCGGCTCAACGCACCCAGCTCTGCGGCCTCGATAAGGGCCTTGGCCCGGGCCAGCTCGTCGTCGGTTACCGGTTTGTCGACGAGCTTCTGGAGCTCTGCGAGAAACGCGCGCTCGCACGTCTCCGCGTCGCTATCCGGTCGAACGGTGACCCAACCGCCGAAGAATGACGCGCCATCGACCAGGCCAAGGCCAAAGGCTGCCACGTCCTGGGCGATCTTCAGCTCGCGCACCAGCCGGCGATAGAGGCGCGAGCCACGGCCGCCGGAGAGGATCTGCGAGCACATCTCGAGCGCGTCGAACTCCGGTGTCCCGAGCGGCGGACAGCGGAAACCAAAATGGACGCGAGTGAGGGGCACGTTGTCGGGCACCGTCTCGCGGATCTCGCGCCCGATGATCGGTGCCACTTTGTCCTCTGCGGGCTGCGTGATGTTCGGATTAGCGGGAATGGGGCCGAAGTAGCGCGCCGCGGCAGCGTGCGCCTCCTCCTCATCGACGTCGCCAACGATCGTGAGCACCGCGTTGTTCGGCGCGTACCAGCGCTTGAAGAACGTGGCCACATCTTCGACAGAGGCCGCGTTGAGGTCCTCCATCGAGCCGATCGGCGTGTGGTTGTAGGGATGTTCAACGGGGAAGACGGCCGCCATCAGCTTCTCGTAGAACGAGCCGTACGGCCTGTTGTCGTAGCTCTGGCGCTTCTCGTTCTTGACCACCTCGCGCTGGTTGTCGAGGTTCTCCTGGTCGAGCGCGTCGAGCAGCGTGGCCATCCGGTCCGCCTCGAGCCACAGCGCCACCTCGAGCTGGTGCGACGGCAGCGTCTCGAAGTAGTTGGTGCGGTCGAAATAGGTCGTTGCGTTGTTGACTCCGCCGGCACTCTGGATGAGCGAGAAATGCTCCGCCTTGGTCACATGGCGCGAGCCCTGGAACATGAAATGCTCGAACAGGTGCGCGAATCCGGTGCGACCGGGTTGCTCGTGGCGCGAACCAACGATGTACCAGATGTTGATGGCCACAACGGGCGCGAGGTGATCCGGCGCGACGATCACGCGCAACCCGTTGTCGAGCGTCCGCTGGCTGAAGTTGATGGTGGGCAGGTCAGTCGCCACAGGCTGGGGATTTTCAGTCACCCGCGGATTGTGACGCATCGTTGACATGGGTACGGGACAAGCACAAGATGGCGCCACCGATGAGCGCGCGCAGACGTCGCACGGGGTTCGCGGCCACGATCGCCGCCCTCTCCTTGATGCTGACCGCGGCCACGACTGTGCTGGCTGCGCCACCTGTATTCGCAACCGGCCAGTTCACTGTCAAGTCGAGCTTCCTGATTGATTTCGACACGGGTCAGGAGCTCGCCAGCGACCCAGGGTCGGACGCGTGGTACGAGATCGACAACAGCCACCGCAACTTGCTCCAGCCGACCGGCGGCGATTTCCTGAAGATGGGCGCAACCAAGCCGACTTATGCCCAGTGCCGGGATGCAATGGTCGGCCACTCTCCGTACAACTTCGCCCATGTCGTTGGCCAGTGGTTCTGCGCCCACACCAACATGCACCGCGTGAGCCGTTTCAAAGTTGTCAGTCTGTCCCATCAGCAAGTCGTCCTGAAGTTCACGACCTGGTCGTAACCCGCCGCGAGGACTAGCCTCGGCCCTAGACTCGTCCGATAGACGAGTCGATTGGACAACCGATACCCGGCGCGGCCGCCCTGACACCCGAAGCCACCCTCGACCCGGGGCTAGGGCGCGAGCCCGTCGTTCACGCCTTCGGCCGGCCGACGCGCGAGTTGCCGCTGTCGCAGCTGCTGACGCTCTCGATCTACTGGCTGGGCATCAACGTGATGTGGACCGGCCTGCACGTGCTCATCCTGCCCGAGCGCATGCAAGCCCTGTTCGGACCTGCATCCGCCGGCCTGGGTCTGGGCCTGATCACAACGGCGGGCGTCGTCGTGGCGATCATCGTCCAGCCGACGGTCGGCGCCATCTCCGATTACACGGTTACGCGTTGGGGCAGGCGCAAGCCGTACATCGTGATCGGCAGCCTGCTGGACGTGGCGTTCCTGTGGGCGGTCGCGTCGGCCGACACGTTCCTGACCCTCGTCGTCGCGCTCGTGCTACTGCAGTTTTCGTCCAACTTCGCCCAGGGTCCATTCCAGGGCTACGTGCCTGACCTCGTGCCGGCGCGTCAGGTGGGCCGGGCGAGTGGTCTGATGGGCGTGATGATCATCTTCGGCGGGATGGTCGGCGTGGGCCTCGCGGCCATTGGCTATATCCAGCTCCAACCGGGCATGACCGAGCCGGCCGTACGGTCGATCCTCTTCTGGCCCACGGTCGCGCTCGGCTTCGTCGAGGCAGCCACCATGGTCGTCTTGGTGCTGACCGTGGACGAGGGTCGCGCGGCGCCGTCGCGTGGCAAGCGATCGTGGCTGAACATCGGCCTGTCGGCGTGGGGCACGGACATCCTGCACGAGCACTCCTATGTCTGGCTGCTCATCTCGCGCCTGTGCTACCTCACGATCCCGGGCGTGATCACGGCCTACGCGGTGTACGTGCTCGAGCGCTCGTTCCACCTCGAGCCGTCGGCCGCCGGTCCGCTGCTGATCGTCAACGGGCTGATCGTCGCTCTGGCCACGGCCGCGGCGACCGTGCCCGCGGCGCGCCTGTCCGATCGAATCGGTCGAAAGAAGGTCATCTACGTCGCGTTTGGGTTGGCGGCAATCGGCATCACCGGAGTGGCCATCGCCCCGACGGTCGAGCTGACGGTCCTCGCATTGCTGCCCCTGGGCTTCTCGACGGGCGCATTCCTCGTGGTCGATTGGGCGCTCATGACCGACATCATTCCCAAGGCCTCCGCCGGGCGCTACATGGGCATCTCCAACGTCGCGACGGCTTCAGCCGGGCCGGTCGGACTGGCGCTCGCAGGAGTCGTCCTGTACCTCGTCACGCGTGCAGGAGCTTCCGGTCCCGGGTCAGCGGACGTCGACTCGACGCTATTCGGTGCGGCACCGCGGGCCGCGATTGCGTCGCTGCTGCTGTTCCTCGCCATCGCGACGTGGGCACTACGTCACGTCAACGAGGCGCGCCGCGAGGACTAGCCGGTCGTCAGACGAGCGTCGGTGAGGATTTGACCTCCAAGCTCACCGAGCGCGATGTCGCTCAGCCGAGTCGGCTTCCGATTTGATATCGACACGATTAGGCAGTCTTGCGGCCTTCTGGGCTGCGCCATGCCTTCGCCGGGTAGAACGCCCAACGTCAGATATGAGACTTTCGATTTGACGCGCGAAAGTCGCTCAGCGGTAGGGCTCGAGCGAGTATGAATTGGTCACAATCACGTCTGCGTGCCGATATCAAATCGGTTGTCCGCTAACGGGCCTCAGTCGCGTTGCCAAAGCTGGCCCCCGTCCCCGTCGTCACCGATCACGTACACGGCGGTGTACTTCTCCGACTTGAGGTCGGCCAAAACGTCCGCCATGCGCGCGGCCTGGTCGTCGACAACATGCGCACCGACGACGCGACCCGGGCGGGCCTCGTTGCGCGCGTGGTACGTGGTTGTGCTCAGGTCGAAGGCGATCGCGATGGTCGGCATACCGAACCGCGCCGCCTGCTGCTGGTAGCGACGTCGGTCGACAGCACGCAGGTTGATCGCGTCCACGACCGTCGTCAGTCGACGGCTGAGGCGGCCGTTGACGATCAACGCGAGCAGTCGGAACGCCTCGCGCGATGCATCCTGGTCGCCTTCGTCATCGCTGACCATCGCGCGCAGCGCGTCAGACGAGACGATCTCCGTGGCTTTGAAATGGGCCGCCGCGAAGGTCGATTTTCCGGCGCCGGAAGGTCCGACCAACAACACCAACGCGGGTTTGGGGATGGTCAACCTCACTCGACCATGATGCCCCGATTGGGGGCGCCACGGACGGCCGAACGGCACTGGCGGACGTAGGTGCTTGAGGTCATCCTTGACGCCACTTCGCGACCAACTGGAGGCAGCGTGATGAGTCGTAGGCCGACGTTCGCACTGGCATCGTTTGCCCTCGTCTGCGGGATCCTGCTCGGCACGCCTGCCGCTGCCGCGGCGTCCATGCCCAAGGTGGGCGGCTCGTGGTCGGCTATTGCGCCGCTCACAGCACCAGCAGCGGTGATGACCATGACCGGCGGTGCGGACGGCAAGCTCTACGCGTTCGGCTTCTGCGAGGGCACATGCCCGCAGACGGGAGGCAGCGTCGCCTGGGGCGCGCCGGTGACCTATGTCTACAACCCGTCAGACTCGAGCTGGCGCCCGCGCCGACCGGCTCCGGTGAACTGCTCCGATGCCAAGGCGTCAGCGCTCGACGCGGACGGCAATATCCGTCTCGCCGGCTGCTGGAAGGACCTGGTCAGCGCATCCGGATTCCGAGTTGCGATCTACAACCCGTCAAGCAACACCTGGACCATGGCGCCCGGCCGTGGCCCATACGTGGACCCGATCGCGGGTATGACCGCGGCTGACGGAACCATCCTTTGGTTCAGCGAGACGCTGCGCAACGACGGCTCTGCGGTGTTCGTCAGTGGCCACCGGGTTGCGATCGAGAAGACTGACGGCAGCTGGCGCCTTGGCGCACAGCAGCCTAAGGACGGACCATCAGACGGCGCCGCGCTGGGATCTGACGGCAACGTCTACGCCGCGGGCGGGTCACGCGAGTGCCAGCCGGAGTTCGGCGCGTGCGCCATGCCACCGGTGGAGTCGTGGATTCAGGCGATGAACGCGTGGGCCAAGCCGACGGTTCTGCCAACCAGTCGTATCCGCGTCGCGGTCACGAGCGACGCGCGCGGCCGCATCTTCACGATCGGCGGCCTGGCCGCCGACGCCTCACGAATGTTTTCGCGCGTGGAGGTGTACCGCCCGAACAGCGGCACGTGGGCTCGCGCAGCGGACCTGCCAGATGCGAGGTTCGCGGCCACGGCTGCGTTCACCGCGGACGGCCGTGTGTGGGTCTTCGGCGGCTATGACGCTTTCGGTAATCCGCTGAGCGATGGGTTCGTCTTCACGCCGGCGTGATCTACCGCGGCGCGCAGTTCTTGTCGGGCAACCTCAGCAGGAGTCTGTCGGTTTGCACCACGTCGTGTACGTGATCGCGAGTGGTTGCGCCTTGGCTGCGCTGTCGATCCTGAAGCGCGCGAAGCGACCCTCGTTGGTTTGGATGCAGAACCAGCGACCGACGTTGTACTTGACGTTATATGGGCCGGACGCCAGCTGGGCGGCGGCACATGTCTTGTAACTGGGCTTGGCTGCCATACGCAGGATGCCGGGCGAGTTGAGGAGCGAGATCAGACGCGTGCTGGGGCTGACGATCTCGAAATAGAACTCGTCGATCGCTGCGCTCGCCGGATATAGCGTGTTGAACGCGCCGGTGTCGAAATCGACGCCATACGTCCAGTTGATCTGCCCCGAACCCGCGACAAGAACGGCGTGGGCGGCGAAGGCCGACTGGGCCACAACCAGCGACACGACAGCGGAGAGGGCCAGGGCGATTGACAAGTGGCGGCCGAAACCTGCGAAAGCGTTGTTCATCTTGGGTCAAAGCTCCTAGCTGGTCCGGATCAGATCCATTCCGCCGGCAAGGGCGCCCCCGTGTCGATGCATCATGTCATTCGCGCGTGTCGATTGCCACCGCAAATAATCCACCGCGTTCTAGCCATGAGTCGAGAGGACGCACATCCAGGAGCTTGTTGGCGATCGCGGGGTCGAGTGCCTGTGCCGCGGCGATCGCAGTTTCGATCGACGTGAGGCACAGGATTCCCTCGCTCAGCGTCGCCATTCGAATTGCCCCGGCATCGCGCATCGGCCGTGACTCAGGCGAAGGCGTGTTGACGACCAGGCCCACCTCCCCTGAGCGAATGGCGTCGAGCACGGACCTGCGTCCCTCTGCTTCGTCGTCGACGCGGGCCAGCTCCTCCGCGTCGTGACCGGCTGACCGGAGGGCGTTCGCGGTGCCACGTGTCGCACACAGTCGATAGCCGGCCAGGGCCAGGGCCGCAGCGAGCGGTTCAAGCTGGTCCTTGTCGCGCTCCGCAATCGACAGCAGCGCCAAGGCGCCTGCGCTTTCCGCCACGGGTGGTCGCAGTGACGCGGCGGTGAGCGCCTTGGCCATGGCCACCCGCGGATCGTTGTGCAGCCCGATCACCTCACCGGTCGACTGCATCGCCGGTCCCAACATCGGGTCAACACCGCGCAGCTTGGCCGTCGAAAAGACGGGCGCCTTGACCGCCACGAACGGTTGCTCTGCCATCAACCCGCCGCTCCAGCCCAACTCGGCCAAGGTCGCGCCAAGGGCGACGCGCGTGGCCAGGTCGATCATCGGCACGCCCGTGACCTTGGACAGGAACGGCACGGTGCGCGACGCGCGCGGGTTGACCTCAAGCAGATACACACCGTCCTCGCGGACGATGAACTGGCCGTTGATCAGGCCGCGGACGCCGACCGCGCGCGCGATGCGGGTGATGGCATCAACGACGAGCTCCTGGTCAGCGGCAGAGATGCGCTGCGGCGGATAGACGCCGATCGAGTCGCCGCTGTGGACTCCTGCCCGCTCGACGTGCTCGATCAGGCCCGGAATGAGCACGTCAACACCGTCGGTGATGGCGTCGACGTCAAGCTCCATGCCCTCGAGGTATGCGTCGATGCGCACCGGCCGCTCGTCGTCGACAGCCACTGCGCGCTCGATGATCGCGGCCAGGTCGTCCGGCCCGTAGGCGAAGTCGACCGCCAGTCCACCGATGACGAACGAGGGGCGCACGATGACCGGGTAGCCGACGCGCTCGGCGACGACGAACGCCTCATCCACGCTCGAGGCCATGCCGCCCTCTGGCTGCGGAATTCCGAGCCGGTCGACCAGGCCCGCGAAGCGCATGCGCTCCTCCGTCTGGTCGATCGCGTCGAGATCCAGTCCGCGCAGCGTGATGCCTTCAGCGGCAAGTGGTCCGGCGAGGCCGAGCGGCGTCTGGCCGCCAAATTGGACGAACGCGTCCGGCAGCGCGCCGTCAAGTGCCTCCGCGCGCAGAACCTCCAGCACTGACTCGGCGTCGAGCGACTCGAAGTACAGGCGCGACGACGCGTCGAAGTCGGTCGACACCGTCTCTGGATTGGAGTTGATCATGATCGCGCTGCGGCCGAGATGCCGCAGTGACGCGGCCGCCTGGACGGCGCAGTAGTCGAACTCGATCCCCTGCCCTATGCGCACCGGTCCCGAACCAATAACGAGCGATGCCGGCCGCGCGACTGGCGGAGCCTCTGGCGGTGAGCCCGCCGCGGCATATGTCGAGTAGAAGTACGGCGTCTCCGCCGCGAACTCGGCCGCGGACGTGTCGACCATCGCAAAGCCGGGATGGAGGCCGATCTGGTCGCGCCGCGCGCGAACATCGGCCACTGCCAATCCAGTCAGCGTGGCGATGTCGCGGTCCGCGAAACAAGCGCGCTTGGCGCTCACGAGGAGCTCGTCGTCGAGAGCCTCGCCCGCTGCGCGCAGGCGCTGTTCGATGACGATCAACCGCTCGAGCTCCGACACGAACCATGGCGCAATGCCCGTGGCCTCCTGGACCATCGGGCCACGAACTCCCCGGCGCAGCAGTGCGATCAGTCGCCACAGGCGCGAGTCGGACGGCTCGAGGAAGCGGCGCAACTCCTCGTACGAAGTCGGTTGATCGGCGTCACCGATCAACCGTCCGCCGAACGGCGCAGCTGAGCCTGGTTCAGCCGCCGCCGGTGTCTCTGCTCCGCCGTTTGACCCGTGTCCACCGCCGCTTGATAGGTCCGGCCGATCATCCGCCCGCTGGGGCGCGAATTTCCCAGCCGGGAGGGCGACGAAGCGGTAGTCACCGGACGGTTCATCGGTCTGACCGATTGGGACACCACTCCCGTTTAGCGCGGCGGCCAGGGCGTCAAGGTCGGGCGCCCAGTCGGGATGCTCGGAGAGCCAACCCGCACCACCCTGTTCGAGGCCGCGCAACGCCTTGTTCAGCGCCGCGCCGAAGTTGCGCTCGATGGCCATCACCTCGCCCGTGGCCTTCATCTGCGAGCCCAGCCCGCGCTCGGCGCCGGGGAACTTGTCGAACGGGAAGCGCGGCAGCTTGACGACGACGTAGTCGAGCGCGGGCTCAAACGCGGCGACGGTCTTGCCCGTGACCGCGTTGCGGATCTCATCGAGATGGCGTCCGACCGCGATCTGCGCGGCGACACGGGCGATCGGATAGCCGGTCGCCTTGGACGCCAGCGCAGAGGAGCGCGAGACGCGCGGGTTGACCTCGATCACGGCGTAGTCGGCGTGGTCGGGCGACAGCGCGAACTGGACGTTGCAGCCGCCCTCGACCCCGAGCGCCCGGATGATGTCGAGCGCCGCGCTGCGCAGGCGCTGGTGGGTCTGGTCGGACAGCGTCTGGACCGGCGCGACGACGATCGAGTCGCCCGTGTGGACGCCGAGCGGGTCGACGTTCTCCATCGAGCACACCGCGATGCACGTGCCCGCGGCATCGCGCATGACCTCGTACTCGACCTCCTGCCAGCCACTCAGGTAGCGCTCGACGATGACCTGGCCGATCGGGCTGGCGCGTAGTCCCGACCTGACACGCTCCAGAAACTCCGCCTCCGTCCGCACGATGCCGCCGCCTGACCCGCCGAGCGTGAACGCTGGACGGATGACCGCCGGCGCGCCGATCTCGTCGAGCGCGGCGCGCGTCCGCTCCTGTCGTTCTCGGGGCGAGTCGCCGTCGACGATGACCGACGGCGGATAGGGCTGGCCGATCCGGTCGAGCAGCGCGCGAAACGCCTGGCGATCCTCGGCCATCTCGATCGCCTCGAGCGGTGTGCCCAAAAGGCGCGTGTTCGGGTGCCGATCCAGCACGCCCTCGCGCGCGAGCTGCACGCACAGGTTGAGCGCCGTCTGCCCGCCCAGGCCGGACAGGATGCCGTCCGGCTTCTCGCGCTCCAGGATGCGTTCGACGCTCTGTACCGTCAGCGGCTCGAGATAGACGACGTCGGCCACGCCCGGGTCGGTCATGATCGTGGCCGGGTTGCTGTTGAGCAGGATCGTGCGCACGCCCTCGTCGCGCAGCGCCCGGCACGCCTGCGTACCGGCGTAGTCGAACTCCGCCGCCTGGCCGATGATCACCGGGCCACTGCCGATGATCAGCACCGACTTCGGCTTCGCGCCGATGGTCACGCGACCTCCGCGTGCGTCCGGACGCGGGCCATGAAGCGGTCGAAGACCTCGAGCGCATCGAGTGGACCGGGCGAGCCCTCCGGGTGGTACTGGACGGTCTCGATCGGCTTGGTCAAGTGGCGCAGACCTTCGACAGAGCCGTCATTGAGGTTGCGCTGGCTGACGATGAAGCCGCCGTCATGGGGCAGCGATTCGCCGACGACCTCCACCTCATGGTTCTGGGCTGTGACCTGGACGAAACCTGTTTCGAGATCCTTGACCGGATGGTTCGCGCCGTGGTGGCCGAAGCGCAGGCGGCGCGTGTCCGCTCCGGCGGCACGGCCCACGATCTGGTGCCCCAGGCAGATGCCCAGCAGCGGCCGGCCATCTTCGATCGCCGCCTGCGCGAGGCGCACGGGATCGTCAAGCCGCTTAGGATCGCCCGGACCGGGCGACAGGACGAGTGCCTTGATGTCGGTCGCGAGCGCCACGCGCGCGTCGACGGTGTGCGGGAGCACGCGTACCCGCGCGCCGCGCGCGACGAGCTGGCGAACGATGTTCGTCTTCAGGCCGTAGTCCACGAGGCCGATGAGCGGCCCATCTGCAGACCCGATCTCATGCGGCGCGTCGACGGACACCTGGCCGACGAAATCCTGCTCTTCCCAGGCCGTCACGCCCTGTGCGGCCGCGACAGCCGCGGTCTCGTCGATCTCGCCGGGCGCGGAGATGTACACCCGTTGCGCGCCTGTTTCGCGGAGCCGGCGCGCCAGCCGGCGCGTGTCCAGACCACAGATCGCCGGCACATCCCAGCGACGCAGCAGCTCGACCAGCTGGCGCGCCGGCTCGAGCACGGCCGCTGTGGCATGCGCGACCACAAGGCCGCGCAACCACGGCCGGCCGCTCTGGTCGTCCCACGCGATGCGGCCGTAGTTGCCGATCAGCGGGTAGGTCATCAGCACGACCTGACCCGCGTATGACGGATCGGTGGCGATCTCCTGGTAGCCGCTGTAGCTGGTGTTCACGACGAGGTCGCCACCACCCGCGACTGGCGCACCGAACGCGATGCCATCGAAGACCGTGCCATCCTCGAGCGCCAGCAGCGCCGCGGCCTGCTGCGCCGATGCGTGGGTCAACGACGCTGTCAATCGGGATCGGCAGGCGGACGCGCGCCTCACCGCGCGCAGCAAAAAGACCACCGCTCACGCCTGAGCGATGGTCTGCAGATAGCACGATCGATCGTCCTCCTTCCCGGCCCTCTCTGGAGCCGCCCTCGCCGGTCTCTCAGGACCGGTGTGAAGGGACCCATTCAGGTTAGCAGGCCGCGCATAGCATCTGCTCGTGCGGATGACCGAACGGGAGCAGGACCGGCTGCTGATCTTCACCGCGGCCGAGCTTGCCCGACGCCACCTCGCGGCCGGGCTCAAGTTGAGTGCGCCCGAGGCGATCGCGCTGATGTGCGACGCGATGTTCGAGGCGGCTCGTGCCGGCGCCTCGTACGCAGACGTCGAGGCCGCCGGCTACTCCGCCGTCGCCACGGACGATGTCATGGACGGCGTCCCTGCCCTCGTCGACGAAGTCGACTGGAAGTCATGCTCGGCGACGGCACCCGACTGATCGTCCTCCGCAACCCACTCGGCGCGCCCGCGGGCACCGACTCGGACGCCGCAGCCCAACAGCCCGGCGCACCCGGACCGCGAACGCAAGGTGCTGAGCGTGACCAACACCGGCACGCGCGCCATCCGCGTGTCGTCGCGCTTTCCCTTCGAGCAGGTCAACCAGCGACTTTCGTTCGACCGCGACGCCGCGCGCGGCTTCCACCTTGACGTGACCGCCGGCGCGACTGTCCGTTGGGCACCCGGAGAGACGCGCGACGTGACCTTGGTCCGAGCCAATGTCTGATCGTCCGTTTGGGCCACTGACGGGCGACTCGCTGCGCGTCGCCGATTCCGACCTTCGACTGCGGGTCGACGAGAACCGCCAGGCCGTTGGCGACGAGCCAACGCTGAGCTACGGCGGCACGATCCGGACGTTCAGCCAGGGCAAGGCAGGTCCGAGCGAGCTCGACCTGGTCATCGTGGGTGCGGTCGTCGTCGACCCGGTTATCGGCGTCGTCAAGGCGGACATCGGCGTGAAGGACGGCCGCATCGTCGCTGTGGGCGGCGTCGGGCGCGACATGGACATCGGCCCGCACACGGAGCCGATCATCGCCTACGGCCTGGTCGCGACACCGGGCGTCGTGGACTCCCACGTCCATTTCGTAACGCCGGAGATAGTGCCGGTGGCGTTGTCGGCCGGCGTCACGACGATGATCACGGCGGGCTTCGACGAACCTCCGTACGCGATGGAGCGCTTCATCCGCTCGTTCGAGGCGTGGCCGGTCAACATCGGCCTGCAGGGCAACGCGCGCGACACGGACTCCGCCACGCTCGACGCGCTTCTCGACGCGGGCGCCGTGGGCTTCAAGATCCACGAGGACTACGGCGCGGAGCCACGCCTGATCGACGCGACGCTCGCCTTCGCCGACGCGCACGACGTCAGCGTCGCGCTGCACACGGACGGCCTGAACGAGACCGCCGAGCTCGACGACACGGTGGCCGCGATCAACGGCCGAACGATCCACGCCTATCACGTCGAGGGTGCGGGTGGAGGCCATGTTCCCGACGTGATCGGACTCGTGCGCGAGCCGAACGTGATCTGCTCGTCAACCACGCCCTCGATCCCGTTCGGCGTGAACGCCACGGCCGAGCACCTGCCCATGATCTCCGTCAGCCACGGCCTGTCACTCGACGATGCCGACCAGCGGGCCATGACGCTCGAGCGGATCCGGACGACAACTCTCGCCGCGGAAGGTCCGCTACATGAGCTTGGCGCAATCCAGATCACGAACAGCGACTCGCAGGGCATGGGCCGCATCGGCGAGGTACTCCGCCGGACCCTGCAGCTTGCCCACGTCATGAAGGCGTGGGCCGGAGACGCTCAGGGCACCGACAACGAGCGCTTCCTGCGCTACCTCGCCAAGTGCACGATCGAACCAGCGATCACGCACGGCGTATCCGACCACGTCGGCTCCCTGCGGCCCGGTCGCCTCGCTGACATCGTGCTCTGGAAACCAGCATGGCTTGGCGTCAAGCCGGAACTGGTGTTCAAGTCGGGCTTTCCGGCGTGGGGCGCCTACGGCGACGGCAACGCCTCCGTGGAATGGTCGGAGCCGCGCCGCTACCGCGCCGGCTGGGGCGGGCATGGATTGGCCCCAGCGTCGGTGTCGGTGACCTTCGTCTCCGGATCGTTGGATGCGAAAGCGTTCGCCGCCAAGCTGGGCAGTCGGCGCGCCTATATCGCCGTCAAAGGCACGCGCGGGCTGACGCGCTCCGACCTTCATGCAAACAAAGCGACCGTCCCGATCGAGGTCGATCCACTCGATGGGACGGTCACCCTGGATGGCCGAGTCCTGGCTGTCGCCCCAGCGACAGACCTGCCGCTCAACCGAGTGCACTTCCTCGGTTAGTCGCAGCGCGTGGCGTGGGCAGGAACTCAATCGTCTCGAATGGTTCGTCGCCCACAACCTCGCCCATGTGGCGCGGGCTGATGTGGTAGATGTCGCCCGGTCCGACCTGCGTCTCAGAGCCGTCCTCATGGCGCACCTTGAGGCTGCCGCTGAGCGCATAGCCGTAGTGCTCGACGAGGCACATGCTCGTGCCCACCACCGGCGCGATGACGTCCACCCAGCGCCACCCGGGGCCGTATGTGTACCGGCCCACGGTCATCCCGTCGAGATCGACGACGGCGCCGTAGGTCTTGTCGAAGGTCAGCTCACGATCGGGCACGGAGAGTTGCTTCTTTTCAAGCGATGTCATGGCCGCACAGACTAATTCGAAGGCGCGGACAGGGCCTCGGCGACGACAGGAGCGATGAGCTCGACCCAGCGCCCAGCGCCACGTAGCGGATTGCTTCCACGCGCCGATCGTAGGGCGATGCGGAGCAGATAGGGCCGATTCAAGCGGGGTAAACTTGGCGCCACGCGGAACCTCACGTCCGCTGCGGGGACGAGCACCGCACAAAGGAGATATCTGATGCCACGCGCGATGTGGCGCGGCGCGATCCAATTCGGCCTCGTGACCGTGCCGGTCAAGCTTTACCTGGCGACGGAAGCCCGTGCGGGCCTGTCGTTCAACCTGCTCCACAAGACATGCCTCAATCGCATCCAGATGCGGACGTACTGCCCGGAGCACGGCGAGATCCCGCGCAGCGACACGGTGCGCGGCTTTGAGTACAGCAAGGGCCAGTACGTCGTCATTGAAGAAGGCGACCTCGACAGCGTCCCGCTCAAGACGGTGCGCTCGATCGAGATCGAGCTGTTCGTCGAGGCCAACCGCGACGCGGGTGAGCTGACCTTCATCAAGCAGGCCTACTACCTGGAGCCGGAGCCGATCGGGCGCAAGGCGTTCTATCTGCTCAAGTCGGTGCTCGCCGAGGAGAGCCTGTCCGCGATCTGCAAGATCGTGCTCAAGGACCGCGAGGCGCTCGCGTCGATCAACCCGTACTCGAACACGATGCTCCTCTCGACCCTGTACTGGCCCGACGAGATCCGATCGACCGCCGAGCTGGACCTCCCCCAGGAGGACTTCGAGTTCAAGCCGGCGGAGAAGCAGATGGCCGCGCAGCTGGTCCAGGCGATGACCGGCGAGTTCGATGCGGACAACTACAAGGACGAGTACCGCGCCGCGCTGATGGCGGTCATCGAGGCCAAGGTCGAAGGCCAGCCAGCGAGCGAGCTGCCCAAGGTCGTCGAGACACCGACCAAGATCGCCGACCTGATGAGCGTGCTCGAAGCGAGCGTCGCAGCGGCGCGCGAGGCGCGCGAGGCGCGCTCCAAGGGCGGCGCAAAGCGCCGCCGCGGCCACAGCGGATGGCGACAAGGTGGCCGATATTTCCGCCGGTGCCAAGCGCAGCCGCAGCAAGACGGCTGCGGTCCGTCCGCGGGCGCGGACGAGGCGCCCAAGCAGGAACGGCGGCGCAAGACCGCTTGAGACCCGCCACGGTCGTGAGCTCGCAGCTCCCGCTCGATATCGGCCCTTCGCGCAACGGCGTTTTGCCTGCGCGTCTGCGGCCCATGCAGCCGGTCGCCACGGACCGGCCGTTCGACGACCCGGACTGGTTCTTCGAGCCGTGGTGGCCGGGCACCTCGACGCTGGCCTATATCGAGGACGGCCGCGTGCGCCTGCAGACCGAGCATCTGGCCGATCCCATGATCGCGTTTCCGGAGCTTGCCTCGATCGCTGGTCAGTTCCGCGACGACGGGCTGATCGTCGAGGGCGCGCTGCTGGTTCTCGATGACGACGGGCGACCTGACGAAGAGCTGCTGCGCGGTCGCCTGGCGGGCCACGTCGAGCTGCGCGGTGTGGCCGCACTCGTTGCCTCTGATCTGCTCTACGCGTCAGGCCAGTCGCAGATGGAACTGTCCTTCGAGGAGCGCCGCTCCAGGCTCGCGCGCGTGCTTGTCGATGGCGATCGCTGCGTCATCAGCCGCGGCCTGCGCGGCGAGGGCACGACTCTGGCGGAGGCCGTCGGCCCGATGGGCCTGACTGAGATCTCCGCGCGCCTGCTCGCGGCCCCCTATCGGTCGGGCGCGCGGGACGAGTCGTGGCTGCGCATCCGCATCGATCCGCAGCCAGTTGCGTTCACAGACCGTCTCCTCGCGGTCCTCGAGAAGTTGCCGCTGTAGTACCGCGCCCACGAGTACGACCAAGCCGCACTATTGCGCAATTGGGTCATCTGTACCTAGTACGCGACACGCCATGGCGACGATCATGGCTTGATCGCCGTTACCGGCCTGGAGGGGGATCGCCTTGCGCAAACAGGCAATTTGGATAGCCTGCGTCACCGCCTGCTTGCTCCTCGTGGCCGTCGTCCCTACGCACCGCGAGGCCGCTCCCAGCTCCAAGCCGAACATCGTCATGTTCCTGCTCGACGACACAAATCCCATGGATAACCGGCTGTGGAATGACCCGACCCTGACGCCGTCCATCTACGACCACTTTCGTGGCCCACGGCATCAACTTCACCAACGCCTACAACGACACGCCGCTGTGCTGCCCGGCGCGCGCGACGCTGATGACCGGGTCTCCACTCCTTCAATCACGGCGTGACGGTCAACGACGTGCGTCTCTTCAAGCCGTCCGAGTCGATCGCGATCGGAGCTCGACAACCAGGACTACGACCGATGCTCGTGGGCAAAGTACCTGAACCACCCGAATATCTGACCGGCGCAGCTGTACACGGACAACGCCGCGCCGTGGAGCGTGTTCGACATCTTCACCAGCACTGTACTCGGGCGAGGACGGCTACTTCTACAACTACACGATGACCACCAAGGACGGTCAGGTGCTTCAGCCGACCGAACACTCGACTCAGCTGATCACCGAGCGCACGATCGCTCACATGAAGGCCGCGGATCCGACCAAGCCCATCTTTGCCGAGCTCTCCATCGTCGACACGCATCTGCCCGACATGCCCATGCCCGGCTTCGAGAACGACCCGCGCTGGGCGGCCTGCCAGAACATGCCGCCGTGGGACCCGCCCAACTACAACGAAGCGGACGTGTCCGACAAGCCGCTTTCGTCCAGCAGACGCACGCTGCTCCCATATCCGGACGGCTGGCCCACCGTGACCCTGTGCGAGGAGATGCTCGGTGTCGACTGGATGGTCCAGACAGGTGACCGACGAGCTCCAGGCCGAAGGTCGGCTCGACAACACTCTGCTCATCTTCACCACCGACAACGGCATGGCCTGGGGCCAGCACCGCATGTCGCTCAAGGAGCTGCCCGTACGCGACCCAGCTGCCGCTGTACATGGCCTGGCCTGCGCGCTGGGGCACGACGCCTCGAACCGTCAACGAGTACACCTCGAACATCGACATGGCGCCCACCATCTGCGAGGCGGCGGGCTGCACGCTCGGTCCATATCCGACCGGGCAGACGCAGCCGGACGGGCTGAGCCTCTTGCCGTTACTCGACGGGACTGTGCCCAACCTGGGACGCGACGCGCTACTCGAGACCGAGTGGCGCATTCATCCATGGGCTGCCGTCCGCACTACGAACCTGAACCCGCTCGGACTGTGGCACTACGTCGAGTACCAGAACGGATTTCGCGAGCTGTACAACCTTGCCCCCGAGCCGATCCGTGGGAGATGGACCAACCTCGCCTACGACCCGGCCAACGCGGACCTGATCAGCGATCTCCACGACGCTTGATCCAGCTCCTGGCGGAGGGTCGCGTGAACACGCCGGCGACGGTCAAGATCGTCCAGGAGACGGAGCCGAATAACCCCCAGGACTTCGCCTACACCGGCGACTTTGGGGCGTTCGTGCTCGATGACGACTCGAACGCGTCGCTGCCCGAAGCAAGGTCATCGACAACGTGACGCCTGGGAACTACACGATCCACCAGGCGACGCGTCGACGGATGGCGCAGCGCGTCGATCTCATGTCCACCATCGAGCGTCATCGACGTCTCGTCGGGCACGGTCACCATCCACGTCCAGCCCGGCCAGAGCCTGGTGTGCACGTTCCGCAACACGCGTCCGCGGCCCGACGCGGCCATTGCCTGGTACCCATCGGCAAGTACAAGGGCAATAGGGCGTACAACCTGGTGCCTGCCAAACGCCAGACCCAGAAGCTGCTTGGCCGCACTTCCCGGCCAGACGTACGAGTACGACATCAGCCGTAACCAATCGATCGCTTGATCCCGACGCGTTCGTGCTGCGCTCGACATCCACCGGATCGGCCGCGATGAGCGTGATCGTGCACGACAGTCTGGGCACGGACATCACCGCGCAGCTCGCCAGTGGCACCTACACGACTGCGACGCTCAAATTCAACAAGAAGGCAGATTTCATCGTGTTCGTTACCGTCGCCTCGGACGCTATCGTGGGCAACAGCAACCATTTCGTGCTGACCACGCAGTCAGTCGCGCAATCGTCTGTAGCCGATTCTGTCCGCGCCATAACCACCGTCTGACCCGACCGTGGCCAAAACGTAGACTGTCGCGGGCGAACGGCACGGTGTCGTCGCGATGTGCGAGGGACTCGTGAACAGACTCGGTCGGGTCGTGTCAGCGGTGTGCCTGCTCACGCTGATCGTCCTCCCGCAGCCGGCGTCGGCGACGGCGACGCGCAACCTGGCCGGAGACAAGCCCAACGTCGTCGCCTTTCTGCTCGACGACACCAATCCCACCGACGGGCGGCTGTGGAGCGATCCCACGCTGACGCCCAACCTGTACGACCTGTTCGTGGCCCATGGCACGCAGTTCGACAACGCCTTCGGCGAGACGCCGCTGTGCTGTCCGTCGCGGGCGACCCTGCTGACCGGCCTGCACACACACAACCACGGCGTCGTGCGCAACGACGCGCGGTTGTTCAACCCGGCGGAAAACGTCGGCAAGGAGCTCACCTCGTCGGGCTACAGCTCGATGCTCATCGGCAAGTACATGAATATGCCCAATCTGCTGACGCCGACGCAATGGACTGCCGCCGCCAGCGGCTGGTCGGTGTTCGATGTCTTCAACACCGACTCTGAGGCGACACCGAACAAGTACTTCTACGACTACTCGATGTACACCAAGGACCAGGGCACACTCGCATTCGGCGAGACACCGGATGATCACTCGACGCACGTCATCGCCAGTCGCGCCGTGGCGCGACTGCAGGCCGCCGACCCGGACAAGCCGGTGTTCCAGCTGCTGTCGATCTTCAACACTCACGCGCCGAACATCCCCGTGCCCGGACTCGAGTCAGATCCGCGCTGGGACGCGTGCTCGAACATGCCTCCCTGGGACCCGCCCAACTACAACGAGGACGATGTTTCGGACAAACCGCCGTACGTGGCGAACCTGCCCAAGCAGCCGTATCCCAACGGTTGGCCAATGGATGGCTACTGCCGCGAGATGCTCGGAGTGGACTGGCTCGTCGGACAGGTCGTCGACGAGCTCAAGGCGGACGGCCGCTACGACAACACGATGTTCGTCTTCACCGCCGACAACGGCATGGCCTGGGGTCAGCATCGGATCGGCGCGGAGAAGGCTTCGCCGTACACGACGCGCGTACCGCTCTATTACTCGTGGCCGGCCCGGTGGGGAGACGCGCCGCGCACGATCCATGAGTACGTCTCGGACATAGATTTCGCACCGACCATGTGCGCCGTCGGCGGCTGCACCATGGGGCCGTACCCGGGCGGGCAGACACAACCTGACGGGCTCAGCCTGTTGGCCCTGCTCGATGGTGACGAGGACCACCTGGCGCGTGACGCCCTGCTCGAGGACGGCCTGGACAGCCGCGAGTGGCTGGCCATCCGCACGACCCCACAGAACGCGCTCGGGCTATGGCATTACGTCGAGAACCAGAGTGGCTTCATTGAGCTGTACGACGAAGCGGCGGACCCGTGGGAGCTGCACAACATTGCCGGCCTGCCCGGCCACGACGCCCTGAAACAGGCCCTGCACCAGGAGCTGTATGCGCTCTTCGCGGAGGGCAGGCCGAACAACCTTGCGACGGTCACGATCATCGAGGACTCCGTGCCAGACGGGGCGCAGGACTTCGCTTTCAGCGGCAGCCTGGGCACCTTCACCCTGGACGACGACGCGAACGCAACGCTGGCGCGCAAGAAGGTCATCAGTGGGCTCGCACCCGGTGACTACACGTTAACCATGGCCAAGTCGAACGCCTGGACGCTGACCGCGATCACCTGCCCGTTCCCCAACACGGTCAACGTCGCGACAGGCACGGTCACGTTCCACCTGCTGCAGAACGACAAGCGTCACATGCACGTTCAAGAACCTTCGTCGCCGACCAGACCTGAGCATCGCCCAGACGAGCCTTGGTCCATACAAGGGCGACAACACGTTCTCCGGACATCCCATCAAGAAGCAGACCCAGAAGCGCGACGGCGGTCCTGCCCGGCTTCGAGTACGACTACTACGTCACCGTCCAGAACGACGGCCTGATGGCTGACTCGTTCAGGCTGCTCGCCACGATCACGAGCTCCCCCTCCATATCGACCACGATCTGGGCGGGCACGATCGACGTCACCGCGTCCGTCCGGGCCGGAACGTATGTGACGCCAGGGCTCGCGCCAACCGGTACCAGCTCGCTGCTGGTCCGAGTGGTCGTCAGCCCGCTGGCGCCGCTCGGCGACTCGAACTTCGTGGTCATCAAGGCGACGTCCGTGGCGCGCCCGGGCGGTCGATGTGGCCCGGGCAACTACCATCCGCTGACAACTTCCGACTTTTCGGCCCCCCGGGGGATCAATGGTTCGTAGAGCGCTTGCCCGGCTCGCGATCGGCTGCCTTCTCGTAGTCGGTATTGGGCAGTTCGCGACACCGGCCGTCCGCGCCGACGGAACTCTCCCACAGCAACCCAACATAGTCGTCATCTATCTCGACGACGTCGCGCCTGTGCCCATCCTCTGGAACGATCCGGCGCGGACGCCGAACATCTACAACCAGTTCATCGCCCACGGCATCAATCTCGATCACGCCATCGGCGAGACGCCGCTGTGCTGCCCATCGCGCGCCAACGTGCTGACCGGCCTGCACACCCACAACACGCGCGTGATCGCCAACAACGCGCTGCTCTTCGACCCGTCAGTGCACATCGGCAAGGCGATGCTCGACGCCGGTTACGCGTCGATGTACATCGGCAAGTACCTCAACCGCGACAACTTCCTGACGGACGAGCAGTGGGTCGGAGCACGATGCGGGCTGGACTGACCTCGACGCAATCGAGGGCATCAACGGCGCCTTCTACAACTACGACCTGCACACCAAGACCGGCGTAACGCACTTCAAGGGTCTGCACTCGACCCAGATGGTTGCCGACCGCGCCGTCATGCACTTCAAGGAAACGCCGGCCGACACGCCCATCTTCGCCATGCTTTCGATATACGACCTGCACGGGCCAAACACGCCGATGCCCGGCTACCTGGGCGACCCACGCTGCGCGAACATCCCGCCGTGGGACCCGCCCAACTACAACGAGGCGGACCTGTCTCCGACAAGCCACTGGCCATCCAGGGTCTGCCGCTCCAGCCTTACCCGGACGGCTGGCCGCTGGTGACCTACTGCGAAGAGATGCTGGGTGTCGACGCAGCCGTTGGCGAGATTCTCGACGAGCTATCGGCGGAGAACCGGCTCGACAACACGCTGCTCGTCTTCACCGCCGACAACGGCATGGCCTGGGGCCAGCACCGTTTGGGTCAAAGCAAGGAAGTGCCGTACGCAACGCCGGTGCCGCTCTACGTGCGCTGGCCCGCCGCGCACTGGGGCGACACGCCGCAGACGAAGTCGGAGATCGTGTCGGACATCGACTACGCGCCGACCTTCTGTGCGCTCGCTGGACCATCCTGCGTGCTTGGTCCGTTCGCACGCGGCAGCGCGGGACCGGACGGCAGGAGTCTCGTGCCGTTACTCAACGGCGATGCCACGGACCTGGGCAGAGACGCTGTCCTCGAGGAGAGCTACTCCAGCCCTGTAAACAAGCTGGAGCGGTCTGCGCACGACTGAGATCTTTGATTCCGACCACCGCTGGCACTACGTCGAGTACGGCGACGGCGAGCGCGAGCTATATGACTCGATCAACGACCCATGGGAGCTCGACAACCTCGCCGCTGACAGCGGCCATGCAGCCCTGATTGCGACGCTCCACACCCGGCTCGCGCAGCTGCGCGTGGAAGGCATCGGCGCGGGCACCGGCACGGTCGTGATGGTTGAGGACGCTGATTCCGGACACCGGCGTCGACTATCACTTCACGGGCGATCTGGGCGCTTTCGTGCTCGATGACGACGGCGGCACGAACGCGACCAACTCGAACGTGAAAACATTCACCAACGTCGCATCGGGCGAATACACCCTGACTCGGACGTCCGGCCTGCCGTGGGCCTTCGCCGGCGTCAGCTGCGACGGTGTGGGCGTTTCGACCAACTCGCTGGGCAAGCTGACGATGTTTCGTGCACCCAACAGAGACGGTCACGTGCACGTGGGTCGACGCGCTGCGCCAGCCGGACGCCAGCGTCTCGCTGACCAAGACCGGCCCTTTCAAGCGCGACAACTTCTACCGCTCGGCTCCGGTCAGAAAGCAAACGGTCACGCGCAGCAACTTGGCAGCTGGGCACGACCTACAACTACTGGGTTCGCCTGCAAAACGACAGCGGCGCTCCGGATCAGTTCGCGGTCACGGCCAGCTCGAACGGTCCGTCATCAGTGACTGTCCAGTACCTCGAGGGCACGACCGATGTCACCGCCGACGTAGTCGGCGGAACTTACGATCCGACGTTCAACGCGGCCGGCCTGATAACGCTGAAGGTCCGCGTAACGATCGGCACCGGCACGCCCAAGGGCAGCGTCTTCAGACTCGTCGTGACCACGGCATCACTCTCGGATCCATCGAAGGTGGACGTCGTCCGGATCGTCGCCAAACGCTGAGTCGCGGCCGCGCGAGCGGACCTACTTGATCGTCAGCACCAGGAATGCGTCGATGTCGACGTTGGGATGAGCGCTGGAGGCGTTGCTTGAGACGGTCAGTGCGCCCGTCGCGACGACCGAGCTGGTCGCGCCACGAACATTGAAAACGGAGACGATCCTGCGCGGCTCTGGTCGCAGCGGACCTCAGATCGATGCTGATCGGGTCGCTGTCGAGCCAGACTGAGATACGCCCGCTCTGGGCAGTCTCCTGGGCCACGACCGCGGCCTGGACACCGGTCACGCTCAACGTCAGGAGGTGCTCCTTTCCGTCGAACGTGCTGCGCGCGATGTGCCCGCCGATCGCCGATGACTCGAAGGCGGACCGTCCATTTGCCGGTGCGAACGATGGCTGTGTTGTTCTCGTTGTAGCGATCCAGGACATAGCGCGGGCTGACGGCCCAGTCGCTCGTGCTGCCCAGGCTGTCACGTGACGCGCACACGGAACTGGTAGCCGCGGCCGTACTGGAAGCGCTGCGTGAAGGACGTGGCTTGAGCATCGTTGAGCGCTACGTCGTGCCACAGCCCGTCTCTGCCCATCCTCTGCAGCTCCGTCGCCGTGACGGTTCCGGACGTCATTGGCAGCCACGTCAGGCGCACCGCCGCATCGCCCTTGCCGGCTGTGACGTCGGGCACGATCTCTGCCGCTGGCCGGCTGACGCGTCGCCGCCGACTCTGCGTGCTGACGACCTGGAGTGTGGTGTTGACGCGCTTCTCGGAACCCGACGACGGGGCGTTCGCCACGGCGAGCGGCGCTGCGCCGTCCGGGTCGACGACCATCGTCGTCGAGCCGCCGCCGTCGAGGTTGATCGCGTACACGGCGCCCATGCCGCGCAGCATCTGGACAAGGTCAGTCAGGTTCATCCCGCCGCTCGTTTCGCTGCGGCCGTCGACCGTGACGAGGAGCACGTCGCCATCCGCGTCTATGCCGGCCGCGGTGCGTGGGTTTGCCACCTGGAACTTGGGGTCGGTGAAGTCCGGCGTTTGATCGGGCGTGAACAGCAGCAACCCGCCTACGGCGGTGGCGACGTCGTGCCAGTCGTCATCGATCGCCGTCGAGACAGTCACGATGTCGCCCACATGGAGCCCATCCAGACTTGCCGCGGGGGTGCCCGTGGCCGACAGCACGAGCTGCCCGGGCTGGATTGGCGCGTTGCCCTGTGCGGACCGGACTGCGGCAACGGTGGTCACATATGTGCCGTGGTCGGTCATCGGCAGCGCTGCGCCGGTCAGCCGGATCTCAACCCCGGACGCATCGGTGCCGGTGCTCGACCCGAAACTCGGTGTGTAGACGACAAGCTGATCGGCCTGTCGAATGCGATTGACGCCTGCGACGGGGACAGTGACATCACCAGGCAGCGTCACGTTCACAGTCAGTGTCGGGGTGCCGATCTGGGCCGTACCAGCCGGACCGAATCCGAGCGCTCCTCTATAGCCGGCCGTGCCGCCCGCGATCAACTCGCCGTTGCGAATGTTCAGCCCGGCCGGTGCATCGACCTTGACCGGCGTCTTCTGTGTCTGCCAGAAGTCGCCGTTGACCGCGGCAACGACATGGCGACCGCCGCCGCTGGCATCGAGCGCCTCTTTGGTCGTCTTCTGGCGGCCGTTCGCCGCGCCGAATGGGAGGCCCAGGTCAAACGTAACGCCGGGTGCGTCGTGCGCGACATGGACCACGTTGACCTTCTGGCTCGCGAGGTCCGTCTGGCTAGTGCCCCAGGCGTGTCTGACGCCACCGTACGACCGCTTCTGAGCCGGTCTCCTGGTACCCGGTAACGATCTGTGCCCGGACGACGTTCGGGACGCCGGCGAGCCAGGCAACGACGAGCAACGCGGGCAGAACTCGTTCTCGCACAGTCCGCTTATGTTGTCACCCGCTCCAAATCGTGGTCTGCAGGCTGGCCTTTGCGTGCCTGGTGCGACGGGTGAGTCGGAGCTGGATGACGTCAATGTCGTCGTAGACACCCGCCCACTCGTCGTCGCCCCAGCGAACCCAGATCGCGTGCATGCCGGCAGCCGCGGCGTGCTGGAGCTTGACCACCGACCAGGGCTTGTCAGTGCTGTCGATCTCGATCGCCACGTCCGCAAGGCTCGCTCCGCGCAGCACCAGCACGTCAACGAAGCCGAGTTGCTGCGCGACAGCCGTCGCCGGCACCTCCACGCGCGCCTCAGTCCTGGTGAACCAGCCCTGATCGCGCGCCCAGCGCACGATGGTTCGAGTGATCGCCGCTGTCACCGCCGCTGTGGACAGGCGACCGGTGTCAATCTCGAACAGGTGCCGGGCTAGTGCGTCGGTGAACTCGGCGTCGTGGGCCACCCCTTCATGCTATTCGAAATAGAACGTAAATAGAACGACTTTCAACCCTTCGCGGCCGTGATCGTGTAGACCACGTCGGCACCGTATAGACCAGATAGGCGGGTGGTGGCGCCAAACCCGAATGCGGAGGTGAGGCTGCATTCCAGCCAATAGCCCCAACTGGAGTTATCGATCGTTGCGTTCTGGATAGACGACGTGGTCATCCGGTATGCGCCCGTTGGAGCTGGGGCAGTTGGGAAGGTAACCCGGCCGAGGTCCTGATACGTCGTCGGCGTGGCTTGCGCGAGACTCGATCGGACCAGCGCGCAGTCGCCCATTCCAGTGCCCAACCAGAGCAAACCTGTGACCTGGACCTGCTTGACCACGGCTCCGTTCGGAAGCCCTGGATCGCAACGGAAGATGCCGGTTCCAAGCTTGTTCACGTCGCTGTATCGGCGGACGCGCAGCGTGGCAAAGTTGTCGTACTGCGTCTGGCTGTCGGTCGGATAGAAGTCGAGCCCGGCGCAGCTCGCATAGCGAGTCTGAACGGAGCCGGCTGCGCTCGTCGCAGGCAGGATCGCTGCCACCGCGACAAGGGCGCCAAGGATGAATGTCGCGAGGCCGCCCAGGGCCTGACGCTTGCCGATGACGATGGTCATGACCGCCTCCTCTTCCGCCGCGACCGTAAATAGGTCAGCAGACGTCGGACGAGACGGATCGAGCGATGGTATTCCGTGGCGGCACAGCTACGGATCGCATACTGGGTTCACCGGAAGGGCCGTGGGGCCAAAGCGAGCCCGCCTTCTGGCGCCGGGCACGCACGTGCCCTTGGAGGTTCCCCGTGCCGTTGATGGCCGCCGTATTCCCGATCGTTCCCGGAAAGACTCCCGAGTGGCGCCAGTGGATGGAAGAGCTCGCCGGTCCTCGCCACGAGGAGTTCGTCGCGTCGCGCCGAGCAGTCGGCCTCCACGAGCGAACGTTCCTGCAGTCCACGCCGATGGGCGATCTCGTGATCGTCACCCTTGAGGGCGACGACCCTGCAGCATCGTTTGGACGCCTGCTCAGTAACACCGACGATTTCTCGACCTGGTTCCTCGAGCACGCCGAAGCAGTCCATGGTTTCGACATGCGCAAGGCGCCCCCCGGCCCGCCGTCAGAGCTTGTCGCCGATTCAGAGGCACCGGTCGCCGTTCCGGCCTAGCTCATCGGAGACCATGTCTCCAACAAGATCCCAGACCCCTGGACGGCCGTCCAGGGGTCTTTTCACGCTCGACTAGCTGAGCCTCTTGCAGTCGCGCGCAGTATGGACACAGCACACCCCGGCATCCTGCTGGGGCCAGACGGAGGAAACATCACGATGCGACGTGAATCAATGTTTCTGATCCTCATTGGATTGCTGCTGGCCCTCATCAGTCCAGCGGTAACGGCGGCCGCCTCCGGCACAGGCGCCGTGTTCACCCTGTCCAACCGCCATGCCACGAACGAGGTCCTGGTCTGGATGCGTGCGGCCAACGGTGATCTGGTGGCTGCGGGCTCTGTGGCTACCGGAGGCACCGGGGCAGGCGCGGGATTGGGCAGCCAAGGTGCACTGACTCTCAGCTCGAACCACCACTGGCTCTATGCAGTCAATGCCGGAAGTGACGACGTCTCCGTGTTTCGCGTCGACGGCACGCAGCTGACGCTCAAGGACGTCGAGCCGAGCGGCGGAAACAAGCCCATAAGCGTCACTTCGCTGGGCGACATCGTGTATGTCCTGAACGCCTGGGGAGGTGGCAGCATTCAAGGCTTCCGCCGCGACTCAGCAGGCATGCTGACCCAGATCGCCGGTTCGAACCAGCCGCTCAGCCAAACCGGCACTCAACCGGCACAGATTGGCTTCGCGCCCGACGGTGAGCATCTGGTCGTGACTGAAAAGGCAACGAACAGGATCACCTTCTACAGCGTGGGAGCGGACGGTGCCGCGGGACCGCCGCAGTGGCGAGACTCGTCCGGAACAACGCCGTTTGGGTTCGAATTCGCTGGCAACGGGACGCTCGTGGTCTCGGAGGCATTCGGCGAAGCGCCCGATGCGAGTGCGACGTCAACCTACAAATTTCGCCAGAATGGCACCCTGAAGATCCTCGATGGATCTGTCGCGAGCTCGGAAACGTCTGCTTGCTGGGTGGCCATTACACGCTCTGGCCGCTACGTCTACGTGACCAACCACGTCAGCGGCACCGTCACCGGTTACACGCTGTCCGAGACTGGCGACCTCGCGCTCCTTGATGCCGACGGTGTCACGGCCTCAACCGGACCCGGATCGGGGCCAATCGACCCCGCGCTTGATGCGTCGAGCAAGCACCTATATGTGCTCCAGGACGGGGACCATGCCATCGCAATCTTCGACAGGCTGGCTGATGGATCGCTTGTCGATCGCGGCGAGATCACCTCACTACCCGCACCAGCCGTGGGACTGGCAGCGTACTGATCTTCGTATCGGGAGGAAGTTCAGGGCGCCGAGCTGAAGCTCCAGCTGTAGTCGGTCGCGATCGTCGCCCCGAATTGCGTGCCATTCGACGAGTAGGTCCCGTTCAAGGTGAGCGCATCGTCTGTGCCGCCAACCTGGGGATCAAGCGCGGGATCGGATTGGAGCCACTTTGAATCCATGGCTTGAGGTTGGGAGTCGAGGCACGTCTTGGTCGGAAATGCCTCGAAATTGGCGTCGATCGAATAGGTGGCGGGTGAGGTGCCAATCAGGTACAGGAAGGCGATATTGTCCTGACTTGATCCGAGGTTCGCGGTACCAGAGTCCTTGATCGTGCAGGTATCCGTGAAGTTTCCCTGCACGAGTGCCTCGTAAGACCAGTCAAGCTGGCCACTCACCGGCACGAAGACCTTGATCGGGATCTGTTGGTTCTGGCCAACCCCCGGAGGCCGGACCGTGGAGCTTGGGTCCAGCTTCCAGACAACGTCCTTGGCGTGACCGGTCGCGGTCGAGTGGTATTCCCCGTTCGTGAATGACCGGGATACGTCGGCGGTGCCGACCAGGTTCGCAGTCCCCGCGTCGGTCGGGGCGACGGTGGCGATGGACGTGGCAGGTGGAGTCGGGGGAGTTGTCGGTGGCGTCGTGACATTCGGCGTTGGGAGAGGCGTGGCGGCTGTCGGCGGGGGAACGCTTGGTGGCGTAGAGGGCGTACAGGCGCTCAATGCCAGGACGGTGAGGGCGAGAAGGAGCGTTCTGATATCCGCCTCCCAATTCAGTGTTGCGCGGAGTATGCGCCACAGCGCCGACCAAGATGAGCGTGAATGCTGGTGAGCCGCGAAGGACTCGAACCCTTCAACGAGCTAGGTCGCCGCGGTCCTCACCTTTCGCCACGTACCTGGCGTACCCGCGGCGGTGCAGATGAAGATCGCACCACGGGAGTCAACGTAGATCTCGCCTGGCAGGTGGCTACCGCCGGTTGGTTTGCCAGAGGTTGCGCGTGGTACCAACCGCATTTGCGCCTTCCCGCCGCTGAACTGCCCGCCGTAGCCATTGGTCGCCGAGTTCGCCTCGCCGACGACGCCGTTTCCCGCGGAGCCGGTCGCCTTGCCGTAAACGGCGGTGCCGTCGCTCGAGTTCTCGCCGTACACACCGTTCCCCGATACCGAGGTTGCAGACACCGCACGGCCACTGCCTGAGAACGCGTCGATCGCGGCTCCTCCGAGCAAATGCTTCACATTCAAGACCGTCGAGTTGACCGTTTGGTTTTGGAGCAACGTCGGATATGAGATGTCGTCGTATTGGCCTCCGGTGATCACCGGCTGGTTATCGTCGGATGCGGCACCGAGCACTCGCTGGACGCCCTCCACCGATGCGACGACAGCCGCCCCCGCGGTTGCGATCGCCCCCCGCAACAGTCGACGGCGCGTAAGAGCGGTCATATCGGAGTCCATTGACCATACCCTCCTCGAAGGCCCAATAGGGCTCAGGCTCTACGGGCAAGGTGCCGGGCTGAACCGGGACTAGAGCGCAGTTGTTGCATCCTAAAGGCGGTCTAGACGATCTAATAGATCAACTTTCGACCGAGGTAGACGCGACGAGGAGGTCGCGTAACTCGCGTCCAAAACGAAAGCCCATCGGACATCATCCGATGGGCTTCTTCACGCGTGAATAGGCTGGTGAGCCGCGAAGGACTCGAACCTTCAACCAGCTGATTAAGAGTCAGCTGCTCTACCATTGAGCTAGCGGCCCACGATCTCCCATGTTACCGCCCAGGGCCAATTTGTCGCCTGGGCAGGACGGAATCGGCCGAGGCTGACTATTCCTCGTCAACCCCGGCCTTCGATTGGGCGCATGGCTAAACGCGTTCCAATCGCGCACCAACGGTACCCCACTCCCGGCCCGTCGTCGCCGGGCAACAGCGACACGAACCGTTCAGTTTGCCGCGGCGACCATCTGCTGGGTCTGCTGCGACTCGGGGATGATCCAGCGCGCGTTCTGCGCGCGCATCGTCGCCAGCCCCAGGGTCACGAACTCAATCATCTTGTCCGGGTTAGCCGCACTTACGTCGTGCATCTGGAGTGGGTCGTCGCGCAGGTCGTACAGGTGCGGCCCGTTCCACTCGACGTAGTGCCAATTGGGCGTCCTTATGCCCCACCACGGTCCGCTGTCACCCTTGCCACCGCCAACGAAGCCGCCGACCGGGTGGTCTTCGAGCATCCAGTCGCGACCTCCGCCGTTGCCGTGCAAGACGCTGGCGAAGCTCTGCCCGTCGGCCCAGGGCATCGTCGCTCCACCCAACTGGGCGAGAGTGGGACCAAAGTCGATGTTCGACACGAGCGCGTCCGTCTGTCCCTCGACGATGCTCTTGCCGGCGAAGTAGACCGGCAGGCGCCCGGCCTCAGGCACGTTCTTGAGCGGATAGCCGTCCACGCCCCAGGACATGCCGTTGTCGGAAGTGAACATGTACACCGGGTTGCGACCCTCGCGCGCCATCTCCGCGCGGACCTTGCCGACCATCTCGTCGACGGTCAGCAGCGAGCGACAGATCCGCTCGAGTGGGAACCCGTTCGGTTGTCGGAGCCACGCATAGTTGCCCGGCTTCCAATTTGGGATGTTGTCGCAGCGCGGGTCATTCGTGTACTTGGGCTCGATGTCGGGCCGCCACGGCTGACGCCGGCCGACCACGAGGCCACCGTCGTCGGTCGACTGCGACCAGTGCGGAGCGCGTGCAGCGAGCCACATGAACACGGGCTGGTTCGCCGGTGCCTTCTGGAGCCACTGGACGCCCTTGTCGAGCGTGAAGCGGTCGTGATAACCGGCCATCTTGGGCACGCCCTGGACCCACCAGCTGCTCCAGGCATTGCCCATCCATGTGCGCAGGATGGCCGACTTGTCCCAGCCATCGGGCGTCTTGTCGGGCATCTGATCGGGATAGTTGAGGTACTTGCCGGCCATGATCGTGTAGTAGCCCGCGTCGTGGAGAGCGGTCGCGACCGTGTGCGTTGGATCGAGCAGCCGGGCGCGGTTGATGACCACGCCGTGGGTGCGCGTGTGCTCGCCGGTCAGGAACGACGCGCGGCCGGGGCAGCACAGCGGCGTCTCCGAGTACGCGGAGTTGAACTGCAAGCCGTTGTCCAGGAACAGGTCCTTGATGTTGGGCAGGCGCTCGAGGATCCGGTGATCTATCGCGCCAAGGTCGTCGACCATGAACACGACCATGTCCGGTCGGCCGTCACCGCGTCCGGCGGCCGTGGTGAAGAACGGCAGCGCGACCGTGAGCAGCGTAAGCGCGAACACGAGCAGTCCGCGTCGCTTGAGACTCGAAGTCATATCCGGACCAGGCCCCCTTGACGGTCGAATGACCCTTAAGTACTAGGCATGCTCTAGTACCTGAGGACTATGCCGCAAGGTGTTAGGTGTCTGAAGCGTTGATCACGGACACCGAATGACCGCTCAAGGTGGTGCGCACTAGCATCGTTGCCATGGACGACCACAAGAAGGCGACCGAGCAGACCCCCACCGACCAACCACCGAAGGAAGAACGACCCCTGCCGCTCGGGCAAGAGGGTGAGGGCGAAACGATGGATGACCCGGTCGACGACGCCTCAGACAATTCCTTCCCCGCCAGCGATCCGCCCAGCTTTACGGGTACGACCACCGACTGACCGCCCGACCAGCGTCGGCGCATAGTGGGCGGGCATGCAAGGTGGATCTATGACCGGAGCTCTTGGCCGCGTGGTTGTGGGCTTGGCCATCTACGCGGCGTTTCTTTTCGTTTCGGCCGGCACGATTGAGTGGGCCGCCGGCTGGCTGCTGATTGCGACCCTGGCGTATGCGGCCATCGGTGAGGTGATCGTTCTCCGAGTCCGGAATCGTCCGTTGCTCGAAGAACGGGCGAGACCGCTGACCGACCCGTCCTTTGCCCCGTGGGACAGACGCTTGACCGTCATCGCGGGAGGTTTGTTCACCGCTGTTCTCGTCGTCGCCGGCCTCGATCATCGGTTGGGCTGGACGCCTCCCCTGCCGGCGTGGGTCATGGTCATTGGCGTGGTGCTGGCGATGGCGGGAAACACCTTGTTCCTGTGGTCGATGGCATCGAATCGGACTTTCTTTCGCGGCGTTCGTATCGACGGCGACGTTCATGACGTGGCGACCACAGGGCCGTATCGAGCCGTTCGCCATCCCGGGTACCTTGGTGCAATCGCCGCCCAGTTGGGTCAGCCGCTTGTTGCGGGCTCGCTCGCGGCATTCATACCAGCACTTCTGACAGTGGCCACGATGCTCATGCGCACGGCGCTCGAGGATCGATATCTGACCGAAGGTCTACCGGGCTACGCTCAGTTCGCGGAGCGCACGAGATTCCGTCTCGTGCCGCTCATTTGGTGAGAATCGATTCGCGACGTGCGACAACTACGGGGCTAGGACCACAAAGCCGTCGACGTCGACACGCGGCCGGCCCGCCGTGGCGTTGACATAGATCTTGATCGTGTGCGGACCTGCGGCCAGGCCGGTCGCCACGAACACGATCACGCTCGACTTGGCGTTGGAAGTCCTCAGATCAACGACGGTTTGCAGCACGCCATCGATGTAGACCTTGGCCTTGCCGCGCTTTGGTCCGCGCGCGGAGATCCACGCCACGTCACTGCCGGTGAAGGTCAGGGTCGCCGTGGCGCCCTTCTTCTTGCTGAAGGTCGTCGTGCCCCAAGGCGTGCCCGCGGTGAACGTGGACCACGCCTTGGTATACGTCGCGGCCGTCTCCTGGAAGGAAGTCTTGGTCACTGACAGCGACAGGGAGGTACCGCTGTTGCCGGCGAGATCCGTGGCGGAGGCCTGAAATACGTGCGTTCCATCTGCTGCTGCGAAGGTGCTCGGGCCTCCGGCTCCGGTCGCGACTGGGTTCGCGTCCACGCTCAGGGCGCCGCCGGCGACACCGCTCGTGGCGTCGCTCGTGCTCCAGGACACGTGCAGTGGCACATGCCCGTCCGCGGCGACCGTGTCACCCACTGCGAGCAGCACGCTCGTGACCTGAGCCGTGGGGTTGTCGCTGTCGATGAGCAGCACGATCGGGATCTTCAGCGTGGCGGCGCCGTCGGTGGCCGTGATCACCAGCGGATACGTGCCCGGCGCCGCCCCTCCCCCAACGTCCAAATGCAGCGTGACTGACGTCGTGCCAATCAGAGCCTGCGGCGGCGTAAGCGACGCGCTGGCCGGCGTTGGGTCGGAAATGCTGAACGTGATGGGATCGGTCGAGGAAGTCCGCGTGATGTTGAGCGCCACGTCCACCGAGCCGCCCGGGTTTGCCGCGACGCTGCGTGTCTGTGCGGCGACGCTGAACGCGTTCGTGCCACTGCAATAGACGCCGACGGCGTCCCAGGCCAGCTCGACTGAAGCGACGTCTGTCTGCGTGTAACCGGACACGCCCATCGTGACGAGCAATTGCGCCTGCTCGATCGACGCTGTGCGAGCGTCACAGAAAGTGGCCGTGTTGGTAAGTGCGAACCACCCATTTAGAAAGACGTGGGCGGCCTTGTCGATGCCAATTCCCGGCACCATCACGTCGCAGTCCGCCTTCGGGTCCGTCGGCCCGGCGCAACGCGCGTTGCGTCCGCCATGGGCGAGCAGGTAGAAGGCGTGGTTGGCGATGCCGCTGTTGGTGTGCACGCCGCAGTAGTCGTTGAACGGGTTGCACTTGTTTGGATCGGTGACATTGGGCGAGACGCGCTGGCTGTAGTGCGCCGGCTGACCGAGCACACCGGGCTTCGCCAGGCTGCGGATTGCATGGTCGGCGCCTCCGATCACCAGGTCCTCCGCGAGCCACCAATCGGCGCATGTGCTCTGCCCAACCTCGCGCTTGCAGTTCGAGGAGGTGGGCTCTTCGAACTCAAACTCGGCGGCCGTTGCCATGATGTCGGAGAAGGCCTCGTTCAGCGCGCCAGACTCCCGGTTGTAATCGAGGTCGGCGTGGCAGGTCGTCACCGCATGCGTCAGCTCGTGAGAGACAACGTCCTGCGCGCCCGACATCTGGCTGAAGCTGCTGCCATTACCGTCGCCATAGACCATGACCTTGAAAACCGGATCCCAATACGCGTTCGCATAGGAATGCGAGAAATGGACCACGCTGCGAATGGGTACGCCCAGGCATCCGACCAGGTCGACGTTGAACTTGGTCAGGTAGAAGTTGTCGGTAAAGGCGGCGTAGTACTGCGCATCAACGGCGGCCACCTGGCGGGCGCCGACCCAGCTGTCGTCCGGATCGGTCATGGGCGTCGTCGGGTAGTTGGTCTGGCTGCTGCTGCCGTTGTCGTCGACCGTGACGTAGCGCGTGCCGCCGACCATCTTGAATCCGCCCGACCCCGTGGGTGACGTGAGCACGTTGCCCACCCCAATGAACGCGTCGCCAGCCAGGCTCTTGTTGTCGCCCTTGACGCCCGTGCCGGTCGGGGCGTCGGTCTCAAGGCCGCTCCACGACTGGAGGACCGCGCCGGTATTCGCGTCGATGTCCTGGTACAGCAATGTGCCCGGCGCGGCGGACTTCACGCGGTAGAACTGGCGGCCGGTTGACGGTTCAACGCGCAGCTGCGCTTCATACGACAGGCTCTGGGTGGACGTCCCACTCGTGTCGAGCCGCGGCGCCTGGGCCACTGCCGATGAGATCGCCTCGTTCGCCGTCAGCCGCGGCTGACTGGTCACGCGCAACCCGGCGAAGTGCGCGCCGGCCGTGCGCACGACCCGGTTGCCGTTGCGGATGACGATCATCTGGCCGCCGTTGACGAAGACATTGAGCGGCGCCGCGTACTGCTGGTAGCGATCCCAGTCCAGGCCGGTCAGTGGATCTCGCCACGTGCTCACGAACCGAACGTCAGCCGGAATTGGCGACGGCGTCGCCGCGCTGACCGGCACACCGAGCTGAACCATGAACACCGCCAGGACCGCGATCGCGGCGGTGCCTCTCCCCAATCGGTGGAAGGACATCACGGCTTCACGGCTGGCGCGCCGCGACGCTGTCCAGGTATTCCGCGATTCCCGGCAGCGCCACCAATCGGTCGTGGAAGTAGCGATTGACCGCCTCAAGGGTCTCCGTGCGGAGTGTCTCCATCTCCCGGGAGCGATCGACCGGCACGCGGCCGGAGACCTCGTCGCGCAGCATCAACAGCAGGCTCACGACCTTGGCTTCCTGCGGTCCGTCGAGCGCGTTGATCGCGGCCATGATCAGCTGATCGGTCTGAGCGACCATGACCTCCTCGGCGAACGGGGTGCCCTCAGTTGCGGCGTCCTTGATCGTCCGGATCAAGGCCGACAGCTGGTACAGCGCCGTGGTCGGCTCGTCGAAGAGCTCACGGATGTAGGCGGCCTCTGCGTAGCGGCTCGTCAACCGGAAGATGTTGTACAGGCGTCGCGCGACCTTGCCCCAGTTCTGGTCGGCAACGCTGTACTTCCAGACCTCGTGCTCGAGCTGGTGGACGTACTCATCGACCGCGTCGGTCGACATGTCGCGCACGATGCGGTCGAACAGGGGCTTGGAGTCCTTGTCCAGGTAGACCTCCTGGAAGTACGGATCAAGGAAACCGTCGAGCGGAACGATCTGTCCGTCAGCGTCCTCCCACGTGGGATCGAGCACGTTGCTGGCGTTGGCGAGCTGGCCGCGCGACGCGTCGGCAACGACCCAGTCCAGCTTGCACCAGCCCGGCTTCTGGGCAGCGTCCGCCCATCTGACCGTGCGTACGCCACCATCAGCGGCGCTGACGACCATCTCGCCGGCCACCACCTCTGACGGCGTCCACGAGATGGGACTGCCGGCGCGGAGCTCGTGACCCTCCTTGACGACCGGCTCCTCCCACGTGCCCAACTTCACCTCCCACAGACGGTGGGTCGGGCCGGAAAGTGTTGCGAGTGCCTTGTCGCGCATGATCTCGCCCAGGATTCGGCAGGCGTCCTCGCGCGTTGGGGCGCTGATGTGGATGCGCTCGAAGAAGTCAGCATCTGCCGGATAGGCCTGGATGCGGCTTTGCGCCGACGATCCGGACAGCGCCAACGCGGTCCTGACGTTGGGCCCGTTCTCGAAGCCCACGATCTTGGCGATCTGCTTGAAGCGCTTCAGGTCCGCCGGGTCCAGGTCGAGCATCGTCGCGCGATGACCAAAGGCGCCGCTGTCGACATCGACAACGATGTCGCCGCCAGCCTGCTCCTGGACCATCGCGTGGATCCAGCTCTGAGCCTCTACGACGTTGATCTCGACGCCCAGGCGCGAGGCAGACTGGATGACGCGCGCGATGGCGTCATCCATGTTCGTGTCTGTCATCTACCCCTCGTGCCGGTGTGCCCGAGCGTACACGCTACGAGGATGGACGGGGGACGCGGGGCGTCGCTCCTAGTTCTTCGTGCGGGCGTAAACAGTCTCGGAGGTGGCATCGTCGCCGACGTATACGACCAGCGCGCGGTGCGCTGCCACCTTTGGCGAAAAGGCGTCGAAGATCGTCTTCGGTGAGATGCGCTGTGCCAAACCCCAGCTGGTCCCGTCGGACGACTGGCGGTAGTAGCTGCGGTTGTCTACGCACACGTCGAAATCTGCTGCGCACCTGGTAAAGGCCGCGCGCAGCACTCCTCCAGCGATCGCCAGGTCCGGTTCCCAGGTCGACCAAGAGGACGACGCGAGCGCAATCGGACTCGACCACGTGTTTCCGCCGTTGATCGTGCGCCGGTACTGGACCTGAGTAAACGTCATGGCGTTGGTCGACCGGCTGAATGCGATGTATGCATCGTCACCCGAGGCGGCCAAGCTGTATCGATCATCAAAGAGGTTGTTGGTGATGACGGCCGGGCTGCTCCAGTGCGCACCGGCGTCGGCCGAGTGGCGCAAACGAAGCTTCTCGAACCCCAAGGAGTAGGCCACGTAGATGATGCCGTCGCCAACGGCGACAGCGATTGACTGCTCCTCGCCGTTCGGCTCGAGCACGACGCGCGGCCCGAACGATGTGCCGCCATTGGTGCTGACACGGACAATGACATCGCCACTGACGACATCAACGTAGGCGACGGCAACCAGACCGGCAGGACCGCGGCCGACAGCCGGAACCCAGTTGACGCGGCCGGCCGGCGATATCGTCACTGGCGTTCCGAACGAGACGCCGCCGTCGATGCTGCGCGCGTAGAAGACACGCCCGTTGTTCGACGAATTCCAGACCAGGTCGACATTCATTCCTTCTGCAGCGAGCGCGGGGGAGATGCCGTGGTCGCTTATCGGCAGGGGCGTCCCCCACGATGCCCCGCCATTGGCCGTGGTACGCGTGAAAAGGTGGTCGTCTGCACCTGATTCGACGTACGCAGCAACCTCGTGCTGTGCGTCGAGCGACGCGACGTCGGCCCAGCTGCCGTTGTCAGCCGACGACAGTGCAAGGGGCGGCGCCCAAGATGCCCCCAGCGCAGTTCCCGCGATAGCCAAAGAGGCCACGATTCCCGTCGCGGCCCCGAGTGCGCGTCGGTGCGGCATTCGGATCTCCCTTCCCTGGGCGCGGATCGACACGGCTCACCCGACGCCTCAGATCCAGTATCGGCCCGCGAACAAGACACGACCGGGCTATCCCCTGGGGGACGAATGGAGGCCGCGGCAAATCGCGATTGACTCCGAATGACCCGCGGCATACGGTCGCGGGCGTCGCCGTTGTTCCCCGAGTCTGCCTTGCCCCGACGGCGTTAGGAGCGTTCAAATGATCCGTACTCGTGTGTCGTTCGCCTTCGGGCTCGCCGTGCTGTGTGCCGCGCTGGCCGCGGGGCCGGCTTTCGCGGCAAACACGCCGTTCAACACCAACCTGGTGAAGAACCCAGGCGCTGAAGCGGGCTCATCCAGCAGTGACGGATCGGTGGCCGTGCCCATTCCAAACTGGGAGGGCATCAGCGACACGCACTTCACGGTCGTTCCTTACGCCGCCTCCAGCGCCGGCGGATTCCCGACCAAAGCTGAGTCACACCGCATCGGCGGCGGCAAGCAGTTCTTCACGTCCGGCTACTACGACACCATCTTCGGCGAGTGCGACGACGTCTCGCAGAGCATCTTCATCAAGGGGCTCAACTCACAGATCGACGGCCACCATGTGAAAGTCGTGCTTTCAGCATGGGTCGCGACCTATGGCAGCCAGATCGACAACGCGATCGTGCTCATGACCATCGGCGACGACTCGAACAACTCCCTGGGCTCTCTGAAGCTGCCCACGCAGACGGCGACAGGCGGGACCTTCAATCACCTCACCGCCTCCAAGACACTGCCCGCGAAGACCCGCGAGCTGACCGTCCACCTTCAGTCGACGAAGCACGAGGGTGCGTTCTGCGACGCCTACTTCGACAAGATCTCGGTCAAGCTCGTCCAGATCTGAGCCGTTGGAGGCTCCTAGCGGACGCCTCTGACGCGCCAGTCTGACTCCCTGGACACCGGCGCCGGCTCCGCTGGGATCTCCACCATGGAGCGCATCGCAACGTAAGCGACGAGTGCGAAGACGGTCCCCAAGATCAGGCCGATCACGTTGATCTGCTGATCCGGCATGTGAAAGGCCGTCAGCGACTGCGTGCTGTTCACCGTGATCAGAAAGCCGACTAACCAGGCGTATCCCAAGCGCCGAGCGCCGCGGACCGGTTGTGCGTTCCGAACGCGCACGACCGCGGCCTGAACGTAGAGGTACATCGCCCCGCCAACGGCGGCGACTATGGCGGCCAGCACAGCCAGACCTATGCCGCGCGTGAGCGACGACGGCACCGTGACGCGGCCGTAGATATCGACCATCTGGACTGTCCATCCGTACCAGAACGCGGCAACGACGAGCGGCGTGGCGAGGACGATGAACATGGCGAGCTCGTTCTCCCACAGCGCGTGCCGCTGCTCGGTTGTCAGGGAGTACCGGTCCGGTTCTTCGTACGGGTTCATTGGTTGTCGATCTGTGCCCTTTGAAGTTTGCCCGAGTAGTCGACGTAGATCGACTTCCACTCGGTGAACGTGTCCAGCGCGGCGTGACCGGCCTCGCGGTGGCCGTTGCCGGTCTGCTTCATGCCGCCGAAGGGCAGGTGCGTCTCAGCCCCGATCGTGCCGGCATTGACGTACACGATGCCCGTCGTGAAATCACGCATCGCGCGGAAGGCGGTGTTCGTGTCGCGCGTGAAAATGCTCGAGCTCAGGCCGTAGCGCGTTGAGTTGACGGCCATTGCGGCCTCGTCGTAACCATCGACGCGGATCACGGACAGCACCGGACCAAAGATCTCCTCCTGCGCGACGCGGTCCATTGGCCGCACGCCATCGAGGACGGTGGGCGCGAAGAAATGACCGTGGTGCAGGTCGCCATCTGTGGCGGGCGAGCCACCCGCGACGAGTCGGGCGCCTTCGTCCGTGCCCACTTCGACGTAGCCCGCGACCTTGCTCACCGCGCCGGCGTTGATCAGCGGACCGACGTCAGTGGTCGGTTCGAGGCCACTTCCCAGGCGCATACCACGTGCGCGATCGACGATGCGGCCGACCAGATCGTCGGCGACCGACTCGTCCACGACCAGCCTGCTGCACGCGGTGCAGCGCTGGCCCGTCGTGCCGAACGCTGACCACAGGATCCCGTCAGTGGCGAGGTCCAGGTCCGCGTCGGCCATGACCACGATCGCGTTTTTGCCACCGAGTTCGAGCGACACCCGCGTCAGGCGCCGGGCAGCCTTCGTCGCGATGGCCCGGCCCGTGTCGCCATTGCCGGTGAAGCTGATGACGTTGATGTCCGGGTTTTCGACGAGCGGCACGCCGACGTCATCACCTGAGCCGGTGACCATGTTCACGACGCCATTGGGGAAACCGGCCTCGTGCATGACCTGTACCAGCAACGCTGCGCAATGAGGCGTGTCGCTGGCGGGCTTGAGGACGACGACGTTGCCGCTGATCAGGGCTGCGGTCATCTTCCAGCACGGGATCGCGATCGGGAAGTTCCAGGGCGTGATGATCGCGGCGATACCAACCGGCTGGCGGATGCTCATTGCCCACTTGTCGGGCAGCTCGCTGGGCGTCGTGTCGCCGAACATGCGCCGGCCTTCGCCGGCCATCAGGTAGGCAATGTCGATCCCTTCCTGGACGTCACCGCGCGCCTCGGCCAGGACCTTGCCCATCTCGCGCGTCATCTCGCGCGCAAGCCGTTCCTTGTTGTTCGTCAGCAGCTGGGCGAAGGCATACAGGATCTCGCCGCGCTTGGGGGCCGGAGTGTTGCGCCAGATCGGGAGCGCCTCTTCCGCCGCGCGCAGCGCCGCGGCGACGTCTGACGCATCGCTCGCGGCGAAATGCCCGATCACGTCTCTGGTGTCCGCGGGGTTGCGCGACTCAAAGGTGCGGCCCGATTGCGCCTCGCGCCACTCGCCGCCGATGAAGTTGCCAAAGGTTGGTGCTTCTGCCGCCGTCGTCATCGGCGCGATTTTCGCATCGCTGTCCGAATCCGCGCGACATCCTGGTCCTGAGTCTGGTCTATAGATTCCGGCCGACGCCCTCGCCCGCAAAATGCCCGCAGGCTTGACCCAACTTCTAAACGTAGGGAATGTCAGTCATGCTGACACTCCGGTGGCAATCGGTGCCTAAGGAGCTCGACACGCCCGGTTTCCGCGCGTGTGCCGGCAACGTCACGCACTGAGCGACGCCCCCTCAGGGTCGCTTACAGCGATTCAGGGCGCCTTATGTCAGCCACGCTGACATCGAGGTGGACACGAAGCGACAAACCAATAGGACCCCTGCTATAGCGCCTGGCTCGGGACACGTTCCGCCGCCTGGCTCCCAGGCCCTGACTCGTCGCGAATCTATAGACCAGACTCAAGACCGGGATGAATGGCCCTGCCCGGCGGACGCCGAGCGGGTGGCGTGGCGGCTGGCGTGGCGGCTGGCGCGGGCCGCGTCAGGCGAGGGCGGGTGGCGCGCCGCCGAGTTGGTGCTCGTACTGTCGGAGCTGGTAGAGCGGCAGGAGCGCGATGCCCATCATGACCAGCGTGGCCAGGAGCAGACCGTCGATCGCGCCGTGTTCCGCAGCCCACCCGCCGACCAATGAGCCCAGGATCTGCCCGACGCCCAGGAAGACGCTGTACAGCCCCATCACTGCGCCTCGGTCGTCCGGATAGGCCTCCGACATATCGGCCAAGAGCCCCAGTGCAGCCGGCGTCGCGCCGGCCAACACGAACAGGCCGAACCCGGCCACGAGCGCAAAGGGCGACGCGCAACAGAGGATCGATCGTGCCGCTGTGGTTGAACGCGAGCGCGCCGACGACCAGAACCGCGCCACCAACGATGCCGTAGAACAGGATCGTCGTGCGACGAGTCGTGCTGAACCGGCCGCCCCAGTAGATGAGGCCGGCCACGAAAACGGCACCCGCCACGAGCAGGCCCAAGCGTAACTTCGAGCCCGCTCAAGCCGCCGGCCAGTAATTGATCCTCGAAGCGCGGGTCGCGAATTCGGATCAGGTTGAACAGGCCCTGACCGGAGTAGACACCGATCGCCGCGTTGACCGCGATCCACGTAGGGGCGAGTAGCCAGATGTGCGATTTGCGCAGCAATGTCGCGTAGCGCGCGATGCCGTAGGAACGTCCCGGCTCGGCAGTGGGCGGACGGTCGGGTTCGCGAACCCCGTAGCGGTAGATCAGGAACGAGATGCCGTATATGCCGGCATTGAGGAAGAACGCCAGCGCTCCGAGTCCAGCCCACACGCCAGGAATGCCGTCGTACAGGATGCCCGCCGCCAGCGTGCCCGCGCCGATGCCGCCCAGGGTGGCAAGCTCGAAGCGAGCGGACGTCCGACCACGCAATGCCTCGTCGCTCGACGTAGCCATGGCCAGGAAGCCAAGGATGCTGGGAATGCTGGCCGCAGCTGCGGCACCTTCGAGAACGCGCGTCCCGCCGAGCAGGAACAGGTTCGTGGTCAGTGCCGTGAGGGTCACCGCGACCATGCCGAAGATCGGCCCGAACTGCATGACTCTGTGGTGGCCGATGCGGTCGGATAGGACGCCAAATATGGGGCTGGCGATCAGCTCTGTCGCGTAGAACGCCGCGTACAGAACAGCGAACTGCTCGGTTGAGACCGTTTCGCCGCCGTGGTTCTCGAGATGGCCCAGATAGAACGCGAGCAGGCCGCCGGTCAGGCCCGTGCTAAAGCGCAGCGTGAACGTCCCGAACAGGACGTTGCGAATGGACGAGCTCAAATTCACGCGCGTGGCCCGGCGGCGAATTTCACGCGGCGTGCGCCCAGAACGGAGTCAGCTGGAGCGCGACGACCAGCACCAAACCCAGCAGCAGAACGCCGCCGGTCGCGAGGAGGGCTGGCGTTCGGCTCGGCGTCTTGCCGTCCTCTGTGGGCGGCCGATGCCAGAAGCTGGACAGCGTCGTGGCGCCGCGCGGCGGCAGGATGAAGCCCAGGTAACCGCCCACGATCAGCCCGCCGATGTGCGCCATGTAGTCGATGTTCGAGCCCGGCGCGAAGCCGATGACCAGGTTGATGACGATCAGGATGCCGATCTGGCTGGTCAGCGCTCGCGCCTGCCGCGCGAGCGCGGGCTTGTGTACCCAGACCGACACGAAGACGAGCCCGAACAGACCGAAGATCGCGCCGCTGGCGCCGACTGCCGGCGTGGCGTTGAACAGGTAGCTGGCGATCGACCCACCCAACGCGGCCAGAAGGTAGATCGCGACGAATGCCGCTCGGCCGTAGAGCGCCTCGGCGATTGGGCCGATGATCCACAGCGCGTACATGTTCAGGCCCAGGTGGATCAGGCTTCCGTGAACGAGGGTGACGGTCAGGAGGCGCCAGTACTCGCCCGCCTGGACCGCCTGCTTGTCGAGCAGCAGGAAATTGCCGATCGTGTCGCTCGACGGGCTCGGGCCGTACAGGCAGTACAGGCTCACGGCCACGGTCACGGCGATGATCACGTACGTCGCGATCGGCGTGAAGACGCCTGTCCGGGCACGGCCGAAGTAGCGCGACGCGCTGCGCGGGTTGCCCATCTCCTTGTTCAGCCAGCCCAGGCGTGACTGGATCGCCGGCCGTTCGTCGTACGGGGCACGCTGCTCCGCTTCGCGGTAGGCGCGCGCGGCGGCCGTGAGATCACCCTCGCGAACGCGCGCGCCTGCGAGCTGCACCCATGCCTGCCACGTAAGTGGCCCTTCTGGTGCCTGTGTCGCGCTTATCCAGGCTTGGAGCGCGCCCTCTTCGTCGTCGAGCCGATAGCGCGCGTCGGCCATGCCGAGCAGCGCGGCAACGTGGACGTTGGGATCCGGATTGCCGACAAGTCTTGAGAAGAGCGTCGCAGCGGTCTGGTAATCGCCGCGCTCGGCTGCGCCGCGCGCGGCATCGAAGATGTTGCGCGGGTCACGCGCCGCGTCGTCGGCGTAGGTCATCTGCGTACGAGTCTACCGACCGGCGCTGAGTGACCTCTTGGATGCGCGCACGGGCGGGAGTGGCTGGTCCTCCGTTCGAGTGCGCGGCAGCTCGCGCAGGATGGCGGCGATCAGCACCGCCCACGGGACGACGCTGAAGATCCACAGCAGGGCCAGGACGACCTGCGACACAGTGTTCGAGTCGGCATTGAGCGTGTCCGAGAACGGCGTCAGGCCGACCATGCTCAGCACGCCAGCGACGAGATAGCCCGCCGAGGCGACAGCGAAGAGCAGCAGGCGCCGGCCCAGGCTGACTGCGAGCAGGAAGGCCCAGGCCACCCACACGAGCTGACCAACGATGCTGACGACGATGACAGGAAACGAGGTCTGGTCGAGCTGAGTCGAAGTCAGGAATGTCAATGCCTGACCCAGCGCGAGCACGACCCCCCAGCCGAGCGCCACCCAGCCAAGAAGAGAGCGCACGAAGCCGATGTACAGCGCGATCGCGGTGACGGCGACGATCGGAAAGATCCAGCCAATCAGGCTGAACGCGGACGCAAGACCGCCGATTCGAGGGCCCAGATAGGCGAAGTCGCTACTCAGCACGTCAACGATGAGCAAGACGGCCGCGCCGATCAGTGCCTGGACGAGGACGGGCAGCGCGAACGCCGCGGCGGAGATGCGCACCAGCCTCTCATCGGGTGCGCGCCACAGCATGGCCGCGGCAAAGAGAGCCGGCGTCGCGCCAAGGAGCGCCACGTATGCCGCGGCAAGGCTGATGTCCGGAGACACCAGCATTTGGAGCACGATCCAGACGACGGCGAGCGTCAGCGCGGCCCACGCCCAGCGCGAGACATGGCGGAGGTCGAGTCGCTGCATCACGCCGGGAAGAGTAGCGAAGGTGAGTGGCGCGCCTGGCAGGGATTCGAACCCGCGACCTGATGGTCCGAAGCCATCCGCTCTATCCACTGAGCTACAGGCGCGCGACTCATGCTCCTGTGAGAGCACGAGTTGGAAAGGCCCGACCACCTTGGATCCGAGAACCCTGGGCCAACGGTAGCGAACTCGCCGATCCGAAGCGCTCAGAGCCGCCGCGATCCAGCCCTTCCGCCCGAAATTGTCCCACACGAGTTGAATGTGTCGGTCGGGCGACAGTTGCACGAATCCGGTGGGCGTAGTCTGTCGAGGCGTCCCTGCTCCGCGACCCACGCGGCTGTGTGCCGCCTTAGGGAGGTCCTGTCGTGGAGCTACACGTTTCAGTCGGTCGTGCCCTGGCCGGAGCAGCCATCGTCCTCACCCTGGTCGCATGCGGAGCAGCGGCTGTCGGCACTCCGGGCAATACCGACGGCACTGCGCTCCAGCCACACTTCATCACCCCGCCCCCTGCCAGCAATCCCTTCGGGAGTGGCGGTGACCTCGGCCTCGGTGGCACCCCCGGGATCTGTACGACCAGCGCTGGTCTTTGCCCTCCGACGTTCCGACTGGGAGGCGGCGCGCCGCCCCCGCCGCCGCCGACGGCGACGCCCAGGCCCACGCCAAGCCCAACGCCCACAGCACCGGCGAAGCCGACCGCGACAGCCACGCCGACTTCGAAGCCCGACTGCACGGCCAAGCCGGGCCCCGGGATCAATTGGTCTGCCTGCGACCTGCGCAAACTGGTTCTGTACGGGGTTGACCTGACGGGCGCCAACCTGGCCGGCGCCAACCTGACGGGCGCCAACTTGAGCGCGGTCAACCTCACCAGAGCCAACCTGACCGGGGCCATCCTTAAGGCAGTGATCTGGGGCAAGACGATCTGTCCTGATGGTTCGCACAGCAACACCAACGGCACGTCGCCGGAATCCTGTGTGGGCCATCTGGGGTTCTAGAACCCTCCTCTAAAAGCCCGTCGGAGGCGGACGTGACATCATCCGCCGATGCCTGCGCAGGTCACCGGACAGCCGATCGTCGCCAAGTACGGCGGCTCGAGCCTGGCCACGCCGCAACACATCCAGCGCATTGCTGAGCACATCGCGGCGCAGCGCGCGCAGGGCGAGTCGGTGGTCGTGGTCGTGTCGGCAATGGGCGACACGACTGACGATCTGATCGCGCTCGCGGCACAGGTCACGAAAAGTCCCGACGCACGCGAACTGGACCTGCTCCTGGCCACAGGTGAGCTGGTCAGTGCCGCGCTGCTGGTCATGGCGCTCCACGATCGTGGGGTCGCGGCCATTAGCCTCTCCGGCCCGCAAGCGGGCATCCTGACCGACGGCACGCACGGCCGAGCGCTCATCACCGGCATCGAGCCGACACGAGTCCGTCAGGAGCTGGGCAACGGCCGCGTCGTGGTCGTGGCCGGCTTCCAGGGCTCATCGGGAACTGAGGTCGCCACGCTCGGCCGCGGCGGTTCGGATACGAGTGCCGTAGCCCTGGCAATCTCGCTCGGCGCCAACCGCTGCGACATCTACACCGACGTCGACGGCGTCTACACGGCCGACCCACGCCTCGTGCCCAACGCCCGACGCATGGACCAGATCGACTATGAAGAAATGCTCGAACTTGCGCACCAGGGCGCGAAGGTGCTGCAGACTAGGTCGGTCGAACTTGCGTGGGTGCACGGACTGGAGGTCCGCGTCCGTCATCCACAGAGTCCGGACGAGGGGACATCAATCAAGGAGGTGCCCGTGGAGGCACGACAGAAGGTCCGCGGCATAGCGACGGACGACGGCATGGCCAAGGTCACGCTGCTCGATCTCGCCGACCGGCCGGGCATGGCCGCGGAAGTGTTCGCGCCACTCGCGGAGGCGGGCATTCCCGTCGACGGCATCATCCAGAACGTGGCCCACGACGGCGCCACGGACCTGTCGTTCATCGTGTCTGAGGCGGACCTGCCCGCCGCGGAGCGCCTCCTGCGGGAGCGTCTGCCGGAGCTGCGCGCCAGCGATCTGGACGTCGCCAGCGGCTTTGCCAAGGTCAGCATCGTGGGCAGCGGCATCCACAACGCGCCCACCTACCCGGCCCGCATGTTCTCCGCCCTTGGCGCGGCCGGTATCAACATCGAGATGATCACCACGTCTGAGATCCGCATCACGTGCCTGATCGAGAGCCGCCAGCTCGCGACGGCCGCGAAGGTGCTGCACCAGGCCTTCGAGCTGGAGCAGGCATGAACACGGCATGGCGCAGGCATGAGCGGTCGCGACATCACCTTCGCGGTGGTCGGCGCCACGGGTCTGGTCGGTCGGACGATGCTCCAGGTCCTGATCGAGCGTGGCCTGGCCGGCAATGTGCGCGCGCTGGCGTCTGGGCGGTCGGTCGGCACGGAGCTGGTCGTCGGTGGCGTGAGCTGGATCGTCGCACAGGCGACGCCTGACGCCTTTGAGGGTGTGGACATCGCGCTCTTCTCTGCCGGTGCGGACGTTTCGCGCGATCTCGCGCCAAAGGCCGCCGAGCGCGGCGCGATCGTCGTCGACAACTCGAATGCGTGGCGCATGGAGGCGGACGTGCCGCTCGTGGTCAGCCAGGTCAACGCCGACGACCTTGCCTGGAACCACGGCATCATCGCCAACCCCAACTGCTCCACGATGCAGCTCGCGCCGCTGCTCGCCGCGCTGCGCGACACGGTCGGGCTGGAGCGCGTGATCGTGGACACGTACCAGGCGGTCAGCGGCACGGGCGCGGAAGCGGTCGAGGAGTTCGAGGCGCAGATCACGGCCCACGTCGAGGGCACCGATTCACAGCCCCACGTGTATCCCCACCGGATCGCCTTCAACGCGCTGCCGGAGATCGACGTGTTCCTGGACAACGGCTACACGAGGGAAGAGTGGAAGATCGTCGCGGAGAGTCGGAAGATCCTGCATCTGCCGGATCTGCGCGTGTCGTGTACGGCGGTTCGCGTGCCCGTATTCGTCAGCCACTCGGAGGCAGTCCACGTCGAGACCACGCGGCCTATGTCAGTGGCTGCGGCGCGCGCGCTGTTCGCCGGCGTGAGTGGCGTCGTGGTCGTCGATGACCCGGCTGCGCACGAATATCCGCTGGCGACCGACGCCACGGGCCACGATGAGATCTACGTTGGGCGGATCCGCGCCGACGCGTCGCTGCCCGACGGCCGCGGCCTCGCCTTCTGGGTCGTGAGCGACAACCTGCGCAAGGGCGCGGCGACGAACGCGGTCGAGATCGCTCAGCTCTTGATTGAGCGCGGCCTCGTGGGTCGCGCGGGCACGGAGCCTGACCGGCTCGCTAGCGCGGCGACGACCGCTTCCTGACCGCCCACCAACCCAGCGGCAGCAGCCCGGCCGCGATGGCGAGCTTGACGATGTCGCCGGGGATGAACGGATAGAACCCGTTCTGGAGCGCCCACTGGAATGTCTGATGAGTGGCGGCCATCAGCCACGGCACGCCGATGACATAGATGACCGCGTTGCCGATCAGCATCGCGCCGAGCGCGCCACCGATCTTGCGGTCCCAGCCCAGCTCCGCCAACCTGCCCACCACCCCGCTCGCAAAGAGGAATCCGACCAAATAGCCACCGGTGACGCCCAGGACGAGGGCGCCACCGCTGAAGCTGACGATCGTGTCCATGCCCGAGGCATATGAGCTGGTCGCCGAGCTGTAGGCGAACACGGGCAGGCCGACTGCGCCCAGGAGCAGGTAGAAAAGGACGCTGAAGATGCCGCGTCGGAAGCCGAGCAGCGCGCCTCCGAAGAGCACGCCGAAGGTCTGCAGCGTCACGGGCACGAACGGGTTGCCCGGCAGATAGAAGCTGATCCGCGCGCCCAGGATGATCAGCAGCGTGCCGATCGAGACCATCACCGCGTCGCGCTGCCACGACGAGGCGCGCTCGCCCAACCGGATCGGTACGAGGAAATCGCCGAGCGTGATGCCGCGCTCGAACGGGGGTACTCGGGTCCAGCGGGTGGTCGCGGTCACGACCCAAGCCTATCAGCGGGAGGCTAGCCGGCGACCGTGTCTGAAATGGAAAAACTCAGCGCGCCCAGATTGAGCTCGACCAGCTCTACGTCCAGCTCGTGCTGGCCTGGCGTCAGTGGCGGCCCATCGACATGCAGCGTCACGCGGTCACCCTTGCTCACGTTGACCGGATTGGTCGGGCTGACGTCGCGGGCGCTGATCGCAGTGGCATCGCCCTCGCGTCGGGCTGTGACCTGCGTCGGGTCGATGTCGCGTCCGTCGACGCTCATCCGGCCAACGCCGACGAGCACGCCGCTGCCCATTGGGTTCTGGGCCTGGAGCTCGAAGCCGTGGTCCGTGTTGCGCAACGAGCCCCCGACGTAGAACGAACGGGCGATGAAGCCTGGGATCCTCACAAGCGTCAGATTAGCGGTGCTCTGCGATACTTTGCCCTCCCGCGGTGGCCATAGCTCAACCGGCAGAGCATCGGATTGTGGATCCGAAGGTTATGGGTTCGACCCCCATTGGCCACCCCAACCCAGAGGCTCAATGAAGTACCTGATCGCCATCATTCTTCCGCCGGTGGGCATGCTCCTTGTCGGGCGCATTGGCCTGGCGCTGCTGTGCCTGATTCTCCAGATCACGATCCTGGGCTGGCCAATAGCCGCCATATGGGCCGTGCTCGTGGTCAACAACGCCGAGAACGACAAGCGCGTCAAGCGCGCCCTCGCGCAACAGAACGAGGGCTAACGGCTCCCAGGGCACGCGCGGCCTTGACAAGTGGCCCATCGGAATTTTGTTCCGTTCGGACCGTGACATCGAGCGGCTAAACGATCATCGTCAGCGCATGAAGCGCATCGCAGCGATATCCGTTCTAGTCCTCGTCGCACTGATCGTGCCGTCATGCACGGTCTCCGTGCCTGCGGTGATCGGCTCCGGCACGGCTGCGACAGAGCAGCGCAGCGTCGGATCCTTCACCAAAGTGCGCGTCGACGAGGCAATCAAGGCGACCGTGATCGTTGGGCCTGACGTGTCCGTTTCCGTGACCACGGACGACAACGTGCTCTCGAGCGTGAGCACGACGGTCGTCGCCGGCCGGCTCAACGTGAGCATGAGCGGCAGTTCGCAGCCACGCGTCCCGGTCACCGTCGCGATAACGATGCCCAGCCTGGAGGACGTCGGCGCGGGCAGCGCAGCGAGCGTCACGGTCACCGGCGTCAACTCGCCGTCGCTGACGGCCAGTGCGGATTCGGCCGCGGCGCTGGTCGTCCGCGGCAATGCAGATTCGATCGCCGTCACGGCCAACAGCGCGGCCTCCGCGGACCTTGGCGGAGTGCCGGCGCAGAGCGCCACGGTGACGGTCGGATCTGGCGCGCGCGCCACGGTCAACGCCCAGGTGTCGGTCAGCGGCAGCGTAGATACCGGGGGCGTGGTGAGCATCTCTGGCAGCCCAGCGACCGTGAATGTTTCGACCAATACCGGCGGAGCTGTCGTCCGCAACTAGCTAGGCGTAGACCTCTGTGATCAGCTCGATCACGGGCGCGCCCTCTTCGTAGCCACGCTCGAACGCGTCCAGGTCCGCGGCAAGCAGCTCCGCCTTCTTGTCGGCCAGGAGGCGGGTCAGCGCCCGACGAACCAATTCGGCGCGAACGACCGGCCGACCGGCGAGCAGTCCACCCAGGCCCACGATGCTGACCAGGCGGACGTCGCCGATCAGGCTGGCGATGCCGGTGCACGGCATGGCCAGCACCTCGATGTCGTGGCGCGTTGGCTGTGCCTCGATCAGTGATGTGTTGAGCACGAGTAGGCCGTCCTTGGCGACGATTGCTTCGAAGCGCGCCAGAGACGGTGGGTTGAGCGCCACGACGGCCTCTGCGCGGTCCAGGATGGGCGAACCGATCGGTCGATCTGAGATGACCACCGTGCACGATGCGGTCCCGCCGCGCATCTCCGGGCCATACGACGGCATCCACGTCACGTGGCGGCCCTCGAGCAGCGCCGCCTCCGCGAGCACGTGACCGGCGAACAGCAGCCCCTGGCCACCGAAGCCGGCGAAGATCACGCCATGCTCCATGTTTACGCCTCCTGTCCGCGATCGACGATCACGCCGAGCGGGTACGTGGACACGACGTCGCTTTCGACGTGCTCCATCGCCTCCGTGGCGGTCATCCCCCAGCCGACCGGACATGTGGACAGGATCTCCACGATCGAGAAGCCGAGCTTCTTCTCCTGAACCTCGAACGATCGCTTGAGCATCTGCTTCGCCCGACCGATGAGCTGCGCATTGGCGATCGACCCGCGCGCCGCATAGGTCACGCTGGGGAGCAGGGCGATCATCTCCGTGATCGGTATCGGCACACCCGCGGATGAGGCTTCCCGACCCGACGGACTGGATGTCGTGCGCTGCCCGAGCAGCGTCGTAGGCGCCATCTGGCCGCCGGTCATGCCGTATATGCCGTTGTTCACAAACACGGCGCTGATCAGCTCGCCGCGCGCCGCGGCGTGAATGATCTCAGCCGTGCCGATCGCCGCAAGATCGCCGTCACCCTGGTAGGTGAAGACGAACTTGTCCGGTTGCACTCGTCGGACGCCGGTTGCGACCGCCGGCGCGCGACCGTGCGGCGACTCGACGAAGTCGACGTTGAAGTAGTCGTAGGCGAAGACGCTGCAGCCCACGGATGCGACGCCGATCGTGCGCTTGGTCAGGTCCATCTCGTCGAGCAGCTCGCCGATCAGGCGGTGGATGATGCCGTGGCCACAGCCCGGGCAGTAGTGCGTCGACTTATCGGTCAGCGACTCGGGCCGACGGTAGATGACGCGACGCTCGGGGGCCTCGATGAGGGCGGTCATTCGTAGAGCTCCACTGGGCGCATCAAGATGGGTTCGCGATCGCGCAAGGGCTTGCGTTCGGGCGCGACGTCTGGCTCTGTGGCTTCCGTCGGCAGCCAGTAGTCGGGCTCCGTCTCCGCCGCTGCGCTGAGCAGCGTCTGCGCGACCTCTGTGGGCGTGGGCACCATGCCTCCCGTTCGGCCGTGGAAATAGACGGGTGTCCGCCCCTCCAGCGCGAGTCGAACATCGTCGATCATCTGCCCGGCAGACAGCTCCACGACAACGACGGCTCGAACTCGCGCCGCAACCTCGGCGAGAGCCGCGGACGGGAAGGGCCACAGCGTGATGGGCCGGAAGATGCCCGCCTTGACGCCCTGTTCGGCGGCGCGCTCGCACGCGCTGCGCGCGACCCTGGCGGCCGTGCCGTAGGCAACGATGCAGATATCCGCGTCGTCGAGATCTTCAGTGGCAAAACGCGTCTCATCCGCGGCGATCCGGTCGAACTTGCGCTGCAGGTGAGCGTTGTGCTCCTCCAGCTCGTACGGCTGGAGGTGTAGCGAGCGCACGACGCGCGGCGGCCTGTCAGCCGCGCCGGTCAGCGCCCATTCGAAGTCTTGCCGCGGCGGCGTGCGGTACTCGGTCACGACCGGCTCCATCTGCTGGCCGAGCACGCCGTCGGCGAGGATCATGACCGGAGTGCGGTAGCGCTCGGCGATCTCGAACGCGTCAGCGACGAGCGCCACGGCCTCTGAGATCGACGACGGCGCCAGGACCGGTACGCGGTAATCACCGTGGCCGTGGCCGCGCGTGGCCTGGAAGTAGTCGCTCTGCGACGCGCCGATGCTGCCCAGGCCCGGCCCGCCGCGCATCACGTTGAGCAACACGAGCGGGCACTTCAGAGCCGGCCATGTAGCTCATGGCCTCAGCCATCAGGCTGATGCCCGGGCTGGAGCTGGAGACGAAGACGCGCGCGCCGGTCGCTGCCGCGCCCAGGCCCATGTTGATCGCGCCCAGCTCGCTCTCCGCTTGGATGAACACGCGGCCAACCTCGGGCATGCGCCGCGCCATCCACTCGAGCACCTCAGCCTGGGGCGTGATCGGGTAGCCGAAGTACGCGTCGCAGCCGGCCTGGATGGCGGCCTCGGCCATCGCCTCGTTGCCCTTCATCAGCACAGGTGCCATGGTCATGAGCGGGCACGCTTGACTGGCGCGTAGATCGTGAAGACAGTGTCCGGGCAGACCCGGGCGCAGATCGCGCAGCTCGTGCACGCTGCGGCGTCGGTCAGCCGGGCCGGGTGGTAGCCAAGAGCGTTGACGATCGTTTCGTCCAGCTCGAGAACGTGCTTGGGGCACTCGTCCACGCACAGACCGCAGCCTTTGCAGCGATCAGCTGCGATGTCGATCGGGTCGAGTGTCGCGAGCACCACTTCACGACTGACGCTAGGCCTGGCGATGCACGCCGCGCAGTGCCATATGGGGCACCCCGGCGGGCCTTTCGGCCGCTCTTTCACGCTCACACTGCAAATTCGCGGGAACCGAACGCGGCGGTCGCTCGTCTGACGGCCGTGAACAGCCGACATGCCCTCACACTCGCCGCCCTGGGAATGTCCCTCGCGGCATGCTCAATGATCGGCGCTCGGCCCTCAGCCAGCTCCGATCCAAACGCCACTGCGGCCCCGTCACCGACTACGTCCGCGACGGCTCCCGCAACACCTTCTCTGGCACCGACCAATTCGCCTCAGCCGAGCGCCACCGCCAAGATGGGCCTCGATGGACGTGACTTCGTGTCGGTCCTCGTCGCCGAGAACGGCAAGTCCAAGGTGCTCGTGCCGGGTACGAAGATCCGGCTCGGCTTCTCGGACGGCATGCTCTCGGCGTCCGCAGGCTGCAACAGCCTGGGCGGCGCGTACACGCTCGACAACGGCAAGCTCAAGGTGGGCTCCATGTCCACGACGGAGATGGGCTGCCAGACCAACCTCATGGACCAGGATCAGTGGCTGTCCGCGTTCCTGGGCTCCAACCCGGATATCTCAGTCGACGGGAACAACCTGGTTCTCACCTCGGAAACGACTGAGATCACCTTCCTCGATCGCGAGCAGGCCGAGCCGGATCAGCCCCTGACGGGCATCACATGGGGCCTGACCACGCTCATCGACGCGGATGTCGCGTCATCCATCCCGGCCGGCATCAGCGCCTCGCTCCTGTTCAAGGACGATGGCACCTTCGAGTTCAACGACGGCTGTAACACAGGCGGCGGCACGTACCAGACGGGCGACGGCACGATCCACTTCTCTCAGGTCGTCCAGACCAAGAAGGCGTGCCTGGGCGACCAGGCGCCGGTCGAGGCCGCGGTCATGGCCGTGCTTCACGCCGACAGCGTCAAGTTCCTGATCGACCACACCACGCTCAGCCTCCACGCCGGCGAAAACGGCCTCCTGTACGACGCCGCAGTCGACGTCAGCAACTAGAAAGGCGGATCAAGAAATGACCAAGACGATCACTCTGCCAAGCTCCAGGCCGCTGGTATTCCTGACGGCCGTGGGCCTGATCGCTCTGGCGATCATCGCGGCGCCCATGCTGTCCGGCGCGCCGCGCGCGGTGCGCGCGGCCGACGCGACCAATGGCGAGCACACCATCAGCGTGACTGGCACCGGCAAGGTCACCGTCAAGCCCGACGTCGCCGACGTGAACCTGGGCGTTACGACCCAGGCGAATACGGCCAAGGCGGCGCGCGACGACGCGGCCACGAAGATGAACGCGATCATCGCCGCGCTCAAGAACCTGGGCATCGCCGATGACGACATCCAGACCTCGAACATCAGCATCAACCCGGTCTACGACTACAACTCCAGCTCGCCCCAGATCACCGGCTACCAGGTCAACAACCAGGTCAACGTCCACGTCACCGACATCTCCAAGGTCGCGGACGTTATCGATGACTCGGTCACTGCCGGGGCGACCAACGTCAACTACGTCTCGTTCGACGTCGCCGATCGCTCGGCGGCCGAGAACCAGGCCCGCACGGCCGCGGTCAACGACGCGAAGTCGCATGCTGACGCGCTTGCCGCCGCGGCCGGAGTCACCATCACTGGCGTCCAGTCGATCAGTGACGCCTCGGTCAGCTACCCATACCCGTGGTACGGCGTCGCGGCCGACGGTTCCAAGGGCGGCGGCGCACCTGGCGCACCGTCAGTGCCGACTCCCGTCCAGCCAGGCACGCAGGACATCACCATCACGGTGACGGTCAGCTACCTCATCTAGCTCTGTGGTTCACGTTCTGGGGAACGTGACCCTTCCCCTGCAACTGCGGCCGGCGTCCCGAACGGGACGCCGGCCGCCCTTTGTGCCCCCCGAGTTTGGCTAGACCGGCTTAGGCACGCGTGACCTGGCGATGGAGCGCACGACCAGGAAGAAGACGATGAACATCAGTTGGAAGCCGAACATCAGCCGATTGACATCGACCGCGGGCAGCCACTTCACGTCATTGCCCTTGATCACGAAGGCGCCAGCAGGCGAACCCATCATCCCGTAGCCAACGCCCGTGCCGGTCCCGGCTCCGGTCCGGGCTCCTTCAGCACCCTCGACGCCCTCCACTTGCGCCGCCTTCTCACCCGCGTCGCCACCGCCGGCGCCGCCCATCACCCGCGCGGCTGGGATGACGGTCACGCCGTTCTTCTCGTACGGCTCACCAAAGACACGCTTGGAGCCGAGCGACTCGCGCGCCTGATCCACGATCTCCTCGACCTTCATACCGCTACCTCCCTGACTTGGCTGGACTGACAACCTGTGCGACGGATCGAGCCCAACGACTGGCGTGCTCAAGCTCGCCTGGCTGGAGCTCCGGCTTGCTGCTGACGATGAAGCTCTCGGGTGGAGTCGCAAGCAACGCCCCGGCAGAGCGAAGCCGCTTGGCGATGCCCTCGGCCGCCGAGCCCGACAGCACGCGCGGCCAAGCGAGGCGCGTGTCGAACGCGGCCGCGGTGCGGTGCCGAAGTGTGTGTGCGTCCAGACGCTCGAGATACGCCTTCATAGGCGGCGTCATGCCGTGTGCCTCGGTCGGCCCGCCGATTACGACCAGGTCGAAGCGGTCGAGATCTACCGGTGCGTGCTCGACGTCGAAAAGGTCGGCGGAGCCTCGCTCGCGGAGGCTGTCGGCAATGACACAGGCAACCTCCCTGGTGTTACCAGATCGGGTTGCGTAGATGACTGCGCTGTCCATAGCACCACAGCGTGCGTCGCTGAGATGACACGCACCAGAGCCAGCCGGCCTGTTTTTTTGCGACCGTTATCAGCCCGGACCGACCGCCACTTCGGTCGACGAGTTGTGCGGCCGCCGGCGCAACCTGGTCAGGGGCACCGTCGCGAAGGCGATGCCGCCGATGACGCACGCGACGCCGATCAGCTGCGCCGGCGACGGTGTCTCGCCCAGGATGACCATTGCCAGTCCGATCGCCACGACCGGCTGCGAGAGCAGGATGATCGAGGTCACAACGGCCGGCAGGCGCGGCAACGAGATCGAGATGAACAGGTAGCCGAAGGCCTGGGCACTGATGCCGAGCAGGATCAGCCAGATCATCGACTCCCAGCCCGGCGTGAGGTCAAGCGTGCCCAAGCCAAGGCCGACCGCCAACGCCACGATCGCTGTGGATGTCGTCGAGATGGCCACCGGTCCTGCCGTGCGTCGGCCGCTGATGCGCCGGATGACGAGCAGGTAGCCGCCGTACGAGAGCGCGGTCAGGAAGCCCAGCAACACGCCGAGCTGCGGGTTCGTGCCGTAGTTCTGACCGCCCAGGCCGCCAAACACTCCGGCGATGAACACGACGCCGAGCAGGATGATCGGCAGCGCCACGAGCGTCCGCGCCGAGGGACGCTCCCCGAACAACAGCCACGCGGCGACCGCCACGACGACCACCTGCAAGTTGCCCAGGACCGTGGCCAGGCCCGCCCCGACCAGGTTGATGGTGTGGTGCCAGAAGATCAGGTCACCGGCAAACAGGATGCCCGCGAACGCGGCCAACCCGACCGCGCGGCGGTCCATCGGACCGCGCGGGCCGCGCTCGACGTACGCGGCGAGAAACAGGATGGGCAGGCCCCAAAAGCAACGGAAGAACGTCGCCGTCTCCGGTGACGTGTCGGAGAAGCGGTACAGCACCCCGGAAAAGGCGATCGACATCGCGCCCAGGAACGCGGTCATGCGCGGATGCGCGTTGAGCACGCGGACGATCGAGCGCAGCATCAGCGGGTAAGTTGGGCGTGGACGGCAGACAGTGTCAGTCGGTCACGTCCGTGGTTCGCGCGGTTGGGGCATGTCCACCCACGGCGCGTACTCCGGATGGCGCTCGATGTAGGCCCGGATGAACGGGCAGCGCGGGATGATGCGCAGGCCGCGGGCGACGGCATCGTCGAGGACGTGCCGGGCGATGCGCGAGCCTATGCCGTGACCCTCGAACTGTGGCTCGACGACGGTGTGCGTGAAGGTCACCCGGCCGGGCTCCGAGCGGTACTCGGCGTAGGCGACCAGATCGGCACCGGCCGTCACCTCCCAGCGTCGGCGCTCGGGGTGATCCGTGATGGCAATGTCCGTCAGCGCGCCGCTCCGCTCCACGCCCGAAGCGTATCCTCGATTGCCGAAACGATGGCCCACAACGACGTCCGCTCGCCCAAGAGCACTGAGGCCGCCCGCGCTGCGTTCCGCATCGTCGTCCCCGACGACGAGCGCGTCACCGTCCGGCCCATGTTCGGATCAGTCGCCGCGTTCGTCGGTGGCAACATGTTCATGGGCCTCGTCAAAGACGAGCTCTTCGTGCGTGTTGGTGAAGCGGACCGCACCAAGCTTGCGACGCTGGGCGGTCGCGCGCTGGAGATCATGCCCGGCCGACCGATGAAGGAATACGTCACGCTGCCCGACTGGCAAGCGGCCGCGCGGCAGGACGACGTACGCGCATGGAGCCTGCGCGCGCTCGACTATGCGCTGACGCTGCCGCCCAAGAAGAAGTAGCCGCTGGAGCTGACGGCTCCGACTACGGGTGGGGGTCCTTCGGGCCAACGAGGGCGAGCAGCCAACGGACGATCACCGCACCGATGAAGGCGATCAGGAGCGCGCCCAGCCAGCCGTAGATCTGGCTCTCGTGGAAGATCTGCTTGGCCACGAAACCGCCGAGCACGCCGCCCAGGACGCCGACCAGGATGTTGGCCAGGCAACCGCCGGAAGTTCGATTGCGGACGACGACACCCGACAGAGCGCCGGCAAGGAAGCCGATGATGATCCAGCCGATGAGGTCGAGCCCGAAGTCAGCCATTTGTGCACATCCTCCCTGTTTCGGACCGCATCGTAATTGGTTACGATCTCCGGCAGCGAAACGGTCGAGCCGCATTGCACCGAAGCCGGGGCCGGCTTACGACGTTTCGAGGAGGTTGAGCATGGCCACGGTTAACTTCGACCACGTCTGGAAACGGTACGGCGAGGTAACCGCCGTCAAGGACCTCAACCTCGACATCCAGGACGAGGAGTTCCTGGTCCTCGTCGGTCCCTCAGGCTGCGGCAAGACCACCGCGCTGCGCATGATCGCCGGCCTCGAGGAGATCAGCGAGGGCACGCTCAAGATCGGCGATCGCATCGTCAACGATCTTGCGCCCAAGGATCGCGACGTGGCCATGGTCTTCCAGAGCTACGCCCTGTACCCGCACATGAGCGTGTTCGACAACCTCGCCTTCGGTCTGAAGCTGCGCAAGGTGCCCAAGGATGAGATCGACAAGCGCGTGCGCGCGGCGGCGGCGACGATCGAGCTGACCAACCTGCTTGATCGCAAGCCCAAGCAGCTATCCGGCGGCCAGCGCCAGCGTGTTGCGCTGGGTCGTGCCATCGTGCGCGAGCCGGCGGTGTTCCTGATGGACGAACCGCTTTCCAACCTTGACGCCAAGCTGCGCGTCCAGACCCGCGCAGAGATTGCGCGCCTGCACCAGCGCCTGCGCACGACAGTCGTGTACGTCACCCACGACCAGGTCGAGGCAATGACCATGGGCGACCGGATCTGCGTCATGAACTTCGGTGTGCTGCAGCAGATCGGTTCTCCCCAGGACCTGTACGAGAAGCCGGTCAACAAGTTCGTGGCCGGCTTCATCGGCAGCCCGGCAATGAACTTCTTCAACGTCAAGCCTGAGAGCGAAAACGGCCAGATGATGCTCAAGGACACGAACTTCTCGATCCCGGTCCCCGATCGCATGGTCGAGTCGGTCAAGGAGTCGGGTGACAAGGAGCTGACCCTGGGCATGCGGCCCGAGCATTTCGAGATCTCCGATGGCAACCCGCCGCCCAAGACAGCCACGATTCGGGCAGTCACGGATGTGGTCGAGTTCCTGGGCAACGAGGAGTTGCTCCACGTCACCGTTGGCGAACACGAGATGGTCGCCATCGTGGATGCCTCACGGCGCGTCCGACCGGGCGACGTGCTCGATCTGACGGTGCCGCTCGATCGCATCCATGTGTTCGACGCCGAGGGTGGTGCAGCCCTGGCGCAAGGGATCGGCGCGCACTGATCGCGGAGCTCTCTTAGAGGCGCTCTCCGCTGGCGGAGAGCGCCTAGGCGGTGGCGCGGACGGGCATCGGCTCGCCCATCCCTGCCGGTATCGGCTCGAGTGAGGGCTGCCCCGGTCGCGACCGTTCCACCTGGCGGCCGCCGTCGCGTTTCGCGGCGTACATCGCCGTGTCCGCGGCGGCCAGCAGCTGGGCGGATGTGCGGCCGTCGGCCGGAAATACGGCCAGGCCGGCACTGACACCGACATTGACGCGCGACCTGTCGGACAGCTCGTGGATCTGCTTGAGCACGCCCGAGACAACACGCCGCGCAACCTGCCCGGCCTGGTCATCGGCCGTGTCGGGCATGAGCACGATGAACTCGTCGCCGCCATAGCGGGCGACGATGTCGTTAGTGCGCACATGCGCCTTGATCGTGGCCGCGATGTTGTGCAGCACCAGGTCGCCGTCGGCGTGACCGTGGCGGTCGTTGATCGGCTTGAACTTGTCCAGGTCGAGCATCAGCACCGCGAGCGGCGAGTGGCTTCGGGCCGAGCGGGCGATCTCCTGGCGCAGGCGCTCCTGCAGGTAGCGGTGGTTATGGACGCCGGTGACGAGGTCCATGTCGGCCGCGCGGCGCAGCTTCTCGAGCACGCGCACCTTCTCAAGTCCGGCCGCGGCGAGCGAGGCCATCGCCTCACAGGCGTGCATCGCTGCCTCAGTCGGCGTGCGCGGACCACGCCGCGCGAGCAGCTCGACCATGCCGATCGTGCGCCCGCTGGCGTTGAGCGGCAGCAGGATCATCGAATGCGCACCTGCGGCGCGCAGCTGTTCTCCATCGAGACCGGCCTCCGTCGAGTCGGCCTGGACGATCACCGAGCGGCCGTCGCGGAGCATCTGGCGCCGGGCCGGGGAGTCGGCCACGTCGATCGTCTGCTCGCCCGCAGATCCGCCGTCGCGCAAGATGACGCGCATCAAGGTCGAGCCCTCATCGAGGCGGGCGACGAAGGCCTCGTCCGTCTGCGTCAGCTGGCGAACGCGCGTTGCGAGCAGCAGGGCGAGCGTTTTCTCGTCCTGCGCCGAGGCAGCCGTCTCGCTGATTTCGAGCAGCCCGGAAAGCTCCTGGACGAGCTCGTCACGGCCCTGGAGCAGGCGCGCGTTCTCGATCGCGATCGCGGCCTGATCGGACAGGATCTGCATCAGGCGCAGGTCGTCGTCGTCGAAGCGCCGGCTGTCGTCGGCGATGAGGCAGATCAGACCGCTGACGCGGCCGTCGTAGAGCAGCGGCACGATCAGCATTGAATGCGGGCCTGGCCGGCCCTCACCAAGACCGTCGACGTCGTTGAGCAGCATCGGCGCCCCTCCGCGCACGGCACGGCCGATCTCAACGGCGCCTGGCCCATCATCGGGGAGAGGCTCAATGGCGACGTCGCGGTATTGCGAGGCGCCGCGCGCCGCGACGGGTTGGAGCAGGCCGGCTGCGTCGATGACCAGGACGTGTGCCTCGTCGTGATCTATGACCTCGCTGATCTCGATGCAGATCGCGGCCGCCACCTCCTCGACAGAGGCAAGGCGCGTCAAACGCGCGGCAATGCGCTGGATGGCCTCCAGCTGTCGAGTCCAGCCCGACCTGCCGGTTGCGATCGTGTCGGCCACGCCCTGCTCCGTGAAGCGGCGCGCGTACAGCCGCGCAACGGCGAGATCCTGCTGGGTGAACTCGCCCTCACCACGCCGGCTGAGGACGGCCAGTCCGCCCTGGCCGCCACCCAGACGCAGGAGCATCGTCCGCCCATCGTCGGCGCCTCCGGAACGGCCGCGCATGCGCTCCAGGAAATTGCCGCGGTTGTGCTCCGGGCCGCTCGTCGCAGAAAGCTGGAGCGTGCCGTCGCCGTCGTCCAGGTAGAGCGCCCCGCCGCCGTCAGCGCCGATGGCGTGGCACAGCTCGGCGAGCAGCGCGGAGGCTGCGCTTCGTTCCGGCTCAGGCACGGTTCGCAGCCGTCTCGACGGTCGGGCCGGTAGCGGCAGTCGGGGCAGTTGCGGCAGGAGTCTTGGCGCTGAGCTGGGCGGGGACGCGGCCGTGCATCGTGGCAATGACGAACCACGCGCCGCCGACACCGATGAGCACATCGCCGATGGAGAAGATGTTGGCCAGCGGCAGCCAGCGCGGCAACGCGAATATGTCGCCCAGGAAGCCAAGCGTTGTCGCGCCCGTGGCGATGGCAGAGTTGGAGAAGTCGACCGTGGGCAGTACGGCCACACCCTGCAGGCGCGGCCACTGCGGCGGGCGAGGCGGGCATGAAGCCGCCGTTGAAGATGATCGCGGCGAAGTTCAGGCCGGCGCCCACGATGATCAGCCAGAAGCCGGGCTGGCGCAGGTTGACGATGAGCGACATGAACACCAGCGTCGTTGAGAGCACGTACAGCGACGGCCCCAGGCTGCCCACGCTCGCGGCAAGCGGCGAGCTGAACAGCAGAGCCTGGAAGAAGAGGCCGGCGAGGGCAACGGGCCACAGCCGGATGTGCACGGACGCAAGCGCACCAATGCGCCCACGGGTGGCGACACCGACAAGAATCCCGATAGCTACCGCGTAGACGAGCAGCATCGCTGCGAGCAGTACTCCATCAGATACATGGAACGGCGCGATCTTGCGAACGCGCCGTTACCAGTAATCGTTTGTGCGCCTGTTATCTAGAACAGACCAGATCCGGGCGCGTGAGTCGAGAGCGGAACTACCAGTTCCAGCGGAAAGGAGCCGCCAGGACGAGCAGGTAAGCCGTCAGAACCATGAGGCTGAAGGCAATCTGCCGAGCGTTCTTCATTACCGTCTCCAGTGGGCACGACACCTGGTCGGGTCGTCGAGGCGGCGATCCTACGGGCGCTTGGTGGCGGTACTCCATGGGAGGTTCGTACCAGTACGCTGCCACACGACATAGTGAATCGAGGGTATTGAGCGTGAATGACGACCTCACCGAGCGTCTTGTCGACCGACAAGTGGTGCACCACGGCAACTACATGACCTTCGCAAAGGACACCGTGCTTGATGCGGACGGTCGCCAGCACACGCGCGACGTCGTTTTGCACCCCGGTGCGGTGACGATCGTGGCCATCCGCGCCGACCGGCAGGTGCTGCTGGTACGCCAGTACCGGCATGCGGCTGGCGAGGCACTCCTCGAGCTGCCGGCAGGGACACTGGATCGCCAGCCGGACGGCTCGATGGAGGATCGCCTCGCGGCGGCGAAACGGGAGCTGACCGAGGAAACGGGCTACATGGCTGCCACGTGGCGCGAGCTCGCGACGTTCTTCACCGCTCCGGGCTTCGCGAGTGAGCTGATGACGATGTTCCTGGCCACCGGGCTGTCAGCGGACCCGGCGTACAAGGGCGCCGACCCTGACGAGCGGCTCAACCTTGAGCCACTGCCGTTCGACGAGGCGCTCGCGCTGGCGCGTGATCACCAGATCCGCGACGCGAAGACGCTCATCGGGTTGTTCGAGGTCGACGCGCTCGCGCGCGCCGGCGAGGTGTCCGAGCTGGCCTAGGGCCAGCTGATCGCGGCCTGAACAAAGGCAGTGCCCGAATTGGAGGTCATGTCCTCGGGCGAGCTGAGCGTCACGCGATACGAGTTCTGGCCGGATACGGACTCTGACGCGACGAACGTGTCGCTTGGGCCGCCAAGCTCGTCATGAATGGGAGCTCCGTCCGTTGGCTGAATGACGAGGTGATACGAGTAGGTCGACCCTTCGAAGCCGCCCTGGACCTGGATGTTGCCGTCGGACAGTCCATCAACCTCGACCGCGAAGCCGTTGCGCGATGGATCGATCGTGCCCACCCAGCGAAAGCTCTTGAGCGTTACGGACGGTGAGAACGCGTTGAAATCCACGCTGATCGAAGCGGTTGGGCTCGTCGATTGGTCGCGTCCCTTGATCGCCGCCGTCCAGATCGACGGTCCGTTGTCCGTCACCGTCACCTGCGCGGTCCCGTTGCCCTTGTTGCAGCCGCCTTCGCCGGGCTTGTCCTCGCGCGTCCAACAGATGCGCACCGTCCCTGACGAAACGTCGTAGGGGCGGGCCGACAGCACGCTCGGTCCGTCAACGTTGACGGTGACATAGCGCGGCTCCGTCGTCGATCCGCCGGGGTCCAGCCCGACACCTATCAGCCGGATCTCCTGCTGTGGCGCGGTCGGCGCGATGGTCGGCGTCGGCGTTGGACTCGGCGTCGGTGGTGGAGTCAGCGTGGGCGCGAGAGTGGGCGTCGGCGTCGGCACGGGCGTTGGCGGGAGGGTCGGCGCGAGCGTCGGTGACGGCGTGGGCGAGGGACTAACGTCGGGGCTCAAGCCCGGCGAGGGGCTGGGCGCGGGGCTCGGCGAGGGAATCGGGGTCGGAGCAAAGGGCGTGGGGGTCACGACAACGACCGACGCGGAAGGAGCGACCGACACGGACGGCGATGCGATCGCGACGCTCGTTGGCGAGGCGCTGGGCGGATAAAACGTGGGCAGTGACGGGGACGGCGAAGGCGTCGGGCCGACGGCCGGCCGCGACAGAATGACGAAGACCGTCGCGCCCAAGAGGACGACGAGCAGCGCCGCGAGAGCCGCTGTGAGCACCTGGGCCGAACGAGCGTTCACCTGGACCCGCCCAACCGAACAAGCGCGTTGCGATAGAGCGAGCTGCCCGGTGCGAGGGCCACGGCCAGGCGCAGGTGGGTGCGGGCCTCATCGCGCCGGCCGAGCATCTTGAGCGACTGACCGAGCCCAAAATGACCGTAGGCTGCGGTCGGATCGATATCGATCAGCTCACTGAATGCTTCCGCCGCGCGCTCACGTTGGCCGCTGTTGTAGTAGGCGCGAGCAAGCGCTTCGACGATGGAGCCCTTGCGCGGCTCGAGTCGATCGGCGCGTTCGAGCAGCACGGCGGCCTGGGCGTAGTGGCGGCGTTTCAGGAGCGCACCCGCTCTCTGGAACAGCCCGTACGCCGTCTCCCTTTCGGCGAGCGCCTCGAGCCGCTCCTGGTCCTCTGGATCCATGCGCGCCAACTTTGACACGACGTAAGGCAGCGCGCCGACGATCACGACCCGGTTGACCGCCACGCTTCAAGATCGAGCTTCTGGAGTCGCGGACTGGGCGTCAGGCCCGGGATACGGCCGCGCTTTGCGATCGGCTTGCCGTCGATTTCCTTCAGGTCGCCGGTGAAGTCGATGGGCTTCGCGCCGGCGATGTACGACCCGACGGCGTAAGAGTCGACCGGCGCGCCCTCATCCTTGAAGTAGCGGATGCGTTCAGGGTTGAGGCCGCCACTGACGATGATCTTGACGTGGCCGTAGCCCTCCTGGTCGAGACGGGCACGGACCTCCATGACCAGGTCGGGGGTTACCCGGCCGCGTTCGCTGGGCGTGTCGAGGCGCACGCCGTATAGGCGATCGCCCAATGCATGGGCGACACGCAGCGTTTCCTCTGCCTCGTCCTTGAACGTATCGACGAGGATGATGCGCGGCACTTCCGGCGGCATGTGGCGGTCGAATGCCTCCGCGGCCTTGACTGTGTCACCAAAGATCAGCACCAACGAATGGGGCATCGTGCCCGTTGGCGAGAGTCCCGCGAGGCGGGCGCCCGCAGGCGTCGACGCGCCCACGCAGCCGCCGATGATCGCCGCGTAATCGAGCGTGTCGCTCACTTCGGGATGAACGTGTCGGGCGCCGAACGAGATGATCGGCTCAGGCGCGGCCGCCTCGACACATTCGCGCGCCGCCGTTGCCCAGCCAGTCGACTGGGCCATTATTCCGAGCAGTGCCGTCTCGAACAGGCCAAAGGCGCGATATCGAGCGCGAATGCGCATCACGACTTCCTTGGGCGTAACGAGGTCGCCGTCGGCGAGCGCCTCGATCTCAGACTCCTTGGCGTTGCCATTGGCAGTCAGGACGTCCGCGAGTAGAACCTTGGCCTCGTCAATGCCGCACAGCACCGCGTCGCGGCGACCAAAGACCTCCATGACCACGACCGGATCGAGGTTCTCCTTGGCCAGGATCTCCTCGGCGCGGCTGAAGTAGACGTCCGAAGCATCGCCCGAGAGGATCTCGCGCGAGGGAGCCCTACGGATGCCGGCGCGAGGCGAACGTTGCTCGGTCACGTTCTCTTGATAGGCCTCGAACCTGGTGCAGCGGGCGGTCGTGTGACGGCATCGACCGGTGCGCAGCGCCGCGAGTCTAGCAGCGGCCCGCTCGCGTTTCGGACCCACAGCCCTTCGGCCCACGCCCCTACGATGCGGCTGTGCGTGCGGAGGATGCGTTCGAGCGACGCATCGTCACGGTCCTGTTCGCCGATCTCGTCGGCTTCACGACGCTGTCCGAGCAGCTCGACGCCGAGGACGTGGCGGGCATCCAGGACCGTTACTTCGCGGCCGTGCGCGAGACGGTCGGCCGGTACGGCGGCCGCCTGGAGAAGTTCATCGGCGATGCTGCGATGGCAGTCTTCGGCGTGCCCGTCGGGCGCGATGACGACGCACAGCGAGCCGTCCGTGCCGGGCTGGCGCTGGTCCACGCGGTACAGGATCTGGGTGCGCAGCTGGGCCTCGACGATGACGCCCTGCGTCTCCGTGTCGGGATCAACTCCGGCGAGGCCGTCGTGGCCGCAGCCGGTCAGGATGAGGGCCGCGTAACCGGCGACACAGTCAACACCGCCGCGCGCCTACAGACCGCGGCGCCTCCGGGCGGCGTGCTCATCGGCGAGGTCACCGCGCTGGCCGTGGCTGATGTGGCCGATCTCGGCGAGCAGCAGCGACTCGAACTGAAGGGCAAGGCCGAGCGAGTGGTCGCGTACCTCGTCAGCGGGCTGCGACCGGAACCCTCGCGCGAGCAGGCGATGGGCGCTCTGCGGGCACCGACGGTGGGCCGCGCTGCCGAGCTTGCCGAGCTGACGACGCGCGTTGGAGAGGACACGAGGCGGATCAGTCGAGCGCTGGCTGGTGGTCGCGCCGCCCGGGGTAGGCAAGTCGCGCATGCTGCGCGAGATCGCGGATGCGGCGGGCTCGGAGCCTGGGGTCGTTGTCTGGCGCGCCCGCGCTCGCCCCGGATCCGTGGCGCCGTTCGAGACGGTCGCGGGGCTGCTCCGGTCTGCCTTCGGCGCTGTCGAGTCACGGCATGACGCCGAGGAGCTCATCAGCACATGTCTTGCGGCGCGTGGCGTGCCGTTGGCGCGCGTACAGGTGGTCGCCGAGCAGTGTGTCTCGCTCGTCTGGCCGGCCGCGACCGACGCTCACGGCCAGCGCCAGACGGACGATCGCGAAGCGCTCTTCAGCGCGTGGCTCGACGGTTTCGACGCATTCGCGCCAGACTCGACCCAGGTGTGGCTCGTGGAAGACGTCCACTGGGCCGGTGGCGATGAGCTCGCCTTTCTGGACCTTGCCGCTTCGCGACCCAGCCATGGCGGCCGGCTGATCATCGCTACGGCGCGGCCGTCTCTGCTCGAAACGCGCAGCGAGTGGGCGAATGACGATGTCGCGCAGGGCAGGCACGTGCAGCGCCTGGCAACGCTTGAGGCAGCGAGCGCCCATGCGCTCGTCGGGGCCCTGGTCGGCAACGCGCTCCCGGACGAGCTGGTCGACCGGATCGTCGAGAGATCGGACGGCAACTGCCTGTTCATCGAGGAGCTGCTGCGCACGTGGGTCAGCGTGGGAACACTCGTGGCGGACGGCGGCCAAGGCTGGCGCCTGGCCGTGCCGGCCGACGATGTGCCCCTGCCCGAGTCGGTGCAGGCGATCTATACCGCTCAGCTCGATGACCTGCCGCCCGACGCGCGCCGGCTCGCCCGGCGCGCGTCAGTCGCCGGCCGCAGGTTTCCGGTACGCGCGCTGGAGGCACTCGACGCCGCGGCCGAAGGGCTGGATCCGCTGCGCCGGCGCGAGCTGGTGACGGGGCCTGTGGCCGAGCCCATCCTGGGTGACGCATTCTCGTATCGCCACGCGTTGCTGCGCGACGCCGGCTACGCGTCGCTTGCGCGTGCCGAACGGGCGCGTCTGCACGCCCGACTCGCGCGCTGGTTGGAGCAGGCCGCGGGCGAACGAAGCAATGAGGTGGCCGGTCAGATCGCCGCGCACTACGCCGCGGCCCTCGAGAGTGCCCCTGCCCTCGCCGTGTCCATCGACGATGGGCTCGATCGCGAACAGACGCGATCACTGGCCGCGGAATGGTTCGAGCGCGCCGGCCAGGCGGCGCTGGCAATCGCAGCGCACGACGCGGCACGGCAGCTGTTTCGCCGCGCACTCGATCTCACGGAGGAGGATGACCTTCTCAACAAGGCGCACCGCTGGAGCGAGCTGGGCGATGCAACGGCCTACTCGGCTGACATGAGCGAAGGCGGCGCGGCGTACCAGACCGCGGTCGACCTTTTCGAGCAGGCAGTGCACGAATCCCGCACACAGCCCGCACTGGACGGTCTGGCACGCGCCACCGCGTCTCTCGCCGACGTCTGGTATCAGCAGCTGCGCTTCGCCGAGTCACGCGACCTGAGCACCCGCATCCTCGATCAGCTGCCCGATGCCAGTGCGGAGGCGACTGCACGCCTGCTCATTGCCCGCGGCCTGGGCCAGTTGGGTGCTGTCGGTCCGTCCGATCCCGTCCGCGTCGACCTGGTCCGCGCGACAGAGCTGGCGGAGCAGGCACACGATCGAGCGTTGCTCTTGCGCGCTAAGGACTCGCTCGCGACGTACCGCTCAGAGATAGGGCAATACGACGTCGCAGAGTGGTATGAGATCGCGGATGAGGCCGTCGCCGTCGGCGATCCGCAGTCTGCCGTAGCAGCGTTGTTGAACGTGGCCATCGCTGCCATCGACGATGCGCCCCGGAACATCCACGAGCCGCTGGTGAGAGCGCACGAGATTGCCATCGCCCACGGATTGGTCGAGGACGATGCGTGGGTCAGCGTACACCGAATGCATCGCCGCCTTCGCCGCTGGCGACTGGCCGGCCGCCCTTCGCATGGGAGCAGCGGTGATGGATGTGGGTGAGGCCAATGACTACTTCAGACTGACCGTCCGAACCATCTTCGTCGTCGTGCCCATGGCCGCTGTCCGTGGCGATCGCGCAGTGCTTGAACGAGCCGCGCGTTGGTTCAAATCAGTCGAGGGCCGCTTCGAGTTTCCCGACTCCCCGTATGCCCGGATCATGCGGCCGGCGATCGACCTCGATCTGGCAGACCATGGGCTGTGGCCGGGCTACGTGCCGGAAGTCGAACCGCGCATCGCTTCATTCAACGACGAGCTGGCGGGTCCGTCGTGGTCGGCGGCTGTGGACCGCGTGTTGCGCTCGTGGCTCGCGGCCGGTGAGATCGATGGCTTCAGCCGCGCCCTCGAGGCCATTGCCGGGTATCGCGCCCAACACCCCACATCGTCGCACCACGGAGCCGGCATGTACCAGCTCTTGCGCGCGCGGCTGGACGAGGCGCGCGGCGACACACGACGCCGCGGTCGACGCTGCCGGCCAGGCTCTGGTCGAGTTTCGACTGAGCGAGGCGCCGTGGTGGATCGCCAAGGCGATCCGGCTGCTGGAGCGCGTTGGATCGGCCGACCGACCGCTCATCGCCGAGGTCGAGCTCATCGAGCAGGGGCTGGGAGCGACTGGGCCGACGCCGTAGACTCCGCGCCCATGGCCGCCGCCCAACCGACCATCGTGTCTGATCGACCCGCGAAGGGCTGGCTGGCGACGCTCATCGTTGCAGCGTTGATGGTCGCCATCGTGGCCGGTGGCTTCATTGCCCAGAACGCGGTCGCGAACGAGCCACCCAAGCCCATTACCAGGCACGGTCTCGTAGTAACTCCGCTCCCGGGCTGGGAGTTCGCCGGGCGCGCTGAGGACGGTGATTCGATCGTGCTCACCAACGGCAATGGCAGCCTCGCGATCACCGTCGTCAGCTTGGATCCTGGCCTGGCCGTACCGGCCCGGAGCCGCCCCGACCAGCTCGATGACAAGCGCGCCGAGTGGCTCAAGTCCGGCACCGTCACCGCCACTGACATTGTTCCTGTCGTCGTCGGTGTTCACGCCGGGCGACGCTTCTCATACTCCGGCACCTTTGCAGACGTACCAACTCCCGTCGAAGGCGAGGTAACCGGCTTTGACACTGGGCAGCTCGTCGTCCTGTTCGACGGCTGGGCCGGGATGGCCGACTACACCGGCGTCAAAGACGACATCGACGCGATGATCAGCTCTGCGGTGATCCCGTGACCGCGGCGACCTTGCCGGCGCCGGCCCACTGCCCGCGCCCATGCCCGCGGCGCCCGGCCCACGCCCGATGCGACGCCTGCCGCGCTGGGGCATCCAGACCGGCCTGATCCAGCCGCGCATGCCCGCGTTCTGGCTGTTCGTGGTCGTCCTCGTCCTGGGCCTGCTCTATGCCCTGCTCCTGAACGCGTTCGCGCTCATCACCACCCCCGCCGGCTGGCTGCTGTCGATCGTCCTGATGCTGCTGTTCATCGTGCCCGTCGCGCTCGTGCTGCGCTGGCTCGATCAGTACGAACGTGAGCCCCGCTCGATGGTCGTTGGGGCGTTTCTGTGGGGACTGCTCGTCGTACCGCTTTTCGCCGGCCTGGGCAACGACGCGTGGGGCGTGGTCATCACCAAGCTCGGCGGCGGCGAGTTCGCCTACGACTGGAGCGCGGCGCTCACGGCGCCGGTCATCGAGGAGACCTACAAGTACCTGGGCCTCGTGGTGCTGTACCTGATCGCGCGGCTCGAGTTCGACGACCTGATCGACGGCTTCGTCTACGGCGCGCTGATCGGGCTTGGCTTCGCCGTCGCGGAGGACGTCTTCTACTTCATCTTCAAGTTCGGTGGCGATGTTCCATCGGTCATCCAGGGCTTCTACGTCCGAGTCATCGCATCCGGGCTATATGGCCACGTGACGTTCACGGGCATCGCGGGCATCGGCTTTGCCTATTTCGTGACGCGCCGCGCCGAGCAACCGTTCTCGAGACGCTTCCTCGTCGCCGCGGCGCTCCTGTTGCTGGCGATGACGGCGCACTTCGTCTGGAACTCACCATTCCTCGAGACACTGCCAATCCTGCTGTACGGCGTCGTCAAGGGCCTGCCGTTCCTGATCGGCCTGGTCCTGCTCGTCGTCCTTGCTCGTCGACGTGAGCACCAGACGTTGGGCGATCTGCTGGCGCGCGAGGTCGGTCGCGCGGGGCTGTCTGCGGCGGAGGTTGAGGTGTTGCGCGACAGACACGCGCGGCGGCAGATGAGCCAGCTCGTTGAGCGCAGTGGCGGGGCACGAGCGAAGTCCCAGTTCCGCAGACTTCAGCGCGAGGACGTGCGCCTGGCGCTGACGGCCTCCGCCGTGGACGAGGCCGACGATGCACGGCTGATCGGGCAGCGCGAGCTGTGCCGGTCCATTCGGGCGCCGCTGCTAGCGCTGCCCGGCGTGTCCGTGGCGCTGGGGCTGTCGCCGGCAGATGCGACAGAGACTCAGCGTGTTCTGAGCACGCCCTTCGTGGCCGAGCGGCTCGTCGGCGGCAGTGGCGCGTGGGCCTGGACGACTCCTGATCAGGCCGCGCAACGCACGGCATTGGGGCCGAACCTGCCGCTCCAGATCGTCGAAACGCACGATTCATGGCTGCTCGTCCGGACGTCCACGGGCTGGTACGGGTGGACGGCAGAGACTTACCTGGTCCCGCCAATGAGCGCCCGGCCGGCCGGACCGTTCGGCCCTGGTCCCCTGCCCGGCAGCTGACGGTCCCGGTTGGCCCCATCTCGAAAGGGCAAGGCCGGTGACTATTTCATCCGCGGTACGCAGGATCGCTTAGGTGGACTCGTAGGTAGTAGCTCGGTCGACACGGAACACGCACGGGCTTCTAATTGGTGCTCGAAGGAGGAGAACCATGACCCGAGGCCGATTTCCCGTCCGCCGTGCGCTCGCCCTTGGCTTGCCGGCCATACTCAGTGCCGCGGCCTTGACCGCTATGCCCGCAGCTGCGACCGCCGCCACCCCTGCGATCACGTTCGACATCCAGCTTTTCGATCCGTGCATGCGTGGCTCTGGCGCTGCGGACGCGACGATTTCCGTCGTCTGGCGCGACTCGAACGGCGCGCTCAAGGCGAACGGAACCGCGACACACCCGTTCGGCGGTGGTGTCTGGGAGTTCTGCTCGCCGGGCAACGCGATGACGCCGGGAGACAAGCTCAAGGTCGACGATGGCAGCTACACGCGCGCGTACACGGTCCCGAACATGACGCTCCACATCGATCGCGTGGCGAACGTCTACGAGGGGAACGGTCCGGCTGGGCGAACGCTTCGTCTGTGCATCCAGACCGGTGACTTTGGTCGCTGCCACAGCGTGCGCGTCGGACAGGACGGTCAATGGTCGTACGACCCACATGACGATCTGATCCACTATCGGGTCGGATACGGGGCCTCCTTGTCCTGGACTTCCCCGAACGACGACACGTTGTTCATCGACAGCATCAATGCGCCGTTCCTGGCCGTGACGCTGGGCACGTCGAAGTTCTCGGGCGAAACCGATCCCCTTGGAAACGTCAGCGTGACTGTCTCGAATTCCAGCACTGGAACAGGCGACGGCCACGGGCGGCCAATACGGAGACTTCTCGGGACGGCTACACAAGCCGAATGGAAACCCGTACGTGATTGCTCCCGGTGATCACGTCAGCGCGCCATCGCTCGCGTCGGACGCCGACTGGATCGTGCCCCAGGTTGATGCCACGGCCAGCGCCGCGACGGACGTCGTCAGCGGCCGCTGCCATGACTCAGGCACGTCTGCGCAAACGTATTTCGTGGACGTTTATCGGACTGGCGGTCACCTCCGCGGCACGACCACTCGGCACACCGATGCCGACGGCAGCTTCTCGATCAACATGAGGACCGACGTCGGCGACTTCTTTGAGAATACGGCCAACATCAAGCACGGCGACAAGGTCGTCGTCGGCTGCATACAGACGACTGGCGACGTGGCCCAGGTTGAGATTTGGCCGTAGGAGGCTGACGGACTAGGACAACTCGGATAACGCGCCGGCGTAGCGCTCGAGGAGCGCTACGCCGGCCGGATCCGGCTCCGTTGCGGCCAGCTTTGTCTGCGCGCGCGACAGCTCGTTGATCAGCTCGACCGTCTGCTCATGGACGAGGTCGCTGATCGCCAGCACGCGCGCGACGAGCGCGCCGACGACCTCTCGATCCAGCCGCAGTCACCGGTACTTCCGCAGTCAGGATGGGCCGCTCGTCTTCAGATACGGCGAACTTGGCAAACGGCAGCTCATCGTTCCAACGCAGGAACTGCCGGTACGCCTTGCGGTAGTTGTCGGTCAGAGGCGGCGCGAAATGGACCCAGGCCACGAGCGCCACGGCCGGATCCAGGATCAAGGTCAGGCGCAGCGCGCGACGGCGGCGACCGTCGAGGACGAGATCCCACGACACGGCGCCGTCGCGCTCGGCCCGACCAATCGGCACGAGCCCGAGTTCAACGAGCCACTGATCAATTAACGGCGCCACGTTGCCATCGGATGTTGTCCCGTGCCTCACGTCTGGAAGTTTCGCATCCGAACATCGAACCTTTGGCAGCATGCGCCGCTCATAGTTGTCAAAGCGTTTCGCCAAGGACGCTATCCGAGGGATGGGAGAGCGTGGACCGAAGGCTCGTCGAAGCGGCTCGATCGGGGGACGAGGAGGCTTTTGCCTCGATCGCCCGCGGATCGGCTGATCGGCTGTTCGCCGTGGCGTATCGCATCCTGCGTGACGTCGAGCGTGCCCAGGACGCTGTACAGCAAGCGCTCGTCACGGCGTGGCAGGAGCTGCCCAGCCTGCGCGACCTGGACCGGTTCGATGCCTGGCAGCACCGCCTGCTCGTGAATGCCTGTTACGCCGAGGCCGTCCGCGCGCGGCGCTGGGCCGACAACATCCGCGCCCTGCCACTCGACGGCCCCGCCGCGCGTGACTCCACCATGGACGTCGTGCTGCGCGACACGCTCGAGCGCGGCTTCGGCCGTCTGCCGGTCGAACAGCGCGCCGTCTTCATCCTGCACCACTACGTGGGTCTGCCGCTCAACGACATCGCCCAGACGCTCGACATCCCGTTGGGCACCGTGAAGTCGAGGCTCCACTACGCGACGAATTCGCTTCGGGCCGCGCTCGAAGCAGACGCCCGAACACCCGCGGCCACTCCATCGAGGCAACTCGCATGAAATCGTTACCCGACTTCGATGTCGTCACCAGAGATTGGCTCGACGACGCGCCCAGCACGATGCCGGAGCGGGCCCTCGAGGCGACTCTCGCCGAGATCCACGGAACGCGCCAGGTTCGCCATGGCGCACTGCGACGAGCAACCGGCATCAGCAGCAACGTCCTGCGCTTCGCCGCGGCAGCGAGTCTCGTGATCGTCGTGCTTGGAGTGGCCGCTCTGGTCGCGAGTCGCTTGACCCTCGACCACTCGATCGGCCAGCTGCCCCCAACCACTGAAAACGTCCTTCCCTCCCCGACTGCCACGGGCGCCACATCGCTCGCACCGATTTGGCTACAACGGCGCGGGCACCATCGCGTTCGTTCGCAGCGGACCCAGCGTGGACGGCGACGCACGTGGCTGGTCAATCCCGACGGCAGCAACGAAGCACCTGCTGCGCGTCGGGACGGCACCGAACTCAGGTGGACTCATTCCGAGCTTGCCGATCGTCCGGAACCGGTTGCTGCGGCGTGTTCTCGCCGGACGGGACGCAAGTCGCGCTCGGCTACGACGAGTTCACTGGTCGGCGGTGGGCAATCCGCTGGAACCTGGTCGGGGACGTGGATCGTGGGTCTCGATGGCCCCATTGTGTCGATGGTGCCGATGGTGTGCGGTAACTGCGGTTCGATCATCGAACGTCAACATGTGCCCCGCGGGCGTGGTCGCCCGACGGCAGATGATCGCGGTCGAGACGTGGAACGCTATCCGACTCAACGCGCAACGGCATCAACCTTGCGGTCGACGTGCTCGGCAGATTGCGGATGCCGCCTCGACAGCCTGCACGGGCTGCTCTGGCAGACGCAGGTCACGGGCGCGACACCACGATGTTCCGGTCGCCTTCTCGCCCGACAGCAAGAGCCTGCTCTTCATCCGCATCGACCACGACGACCTGGGCGCACTGATGGTGCTGGACGTCACGTCCGTGTCGGTCTCCAACCTGAGTCCGGACGGGATGCTGGTCTTCGCGAACGACTACTTCGGGCCGGCCGCGAGCTGGTCGCCGGATGGCAGCAAGGTTGCGTTTGCAGCGACCAATGCGGCCGGCAATAGCCAACGTAATGAGCGCGTACGTGATCAGGGCCGATGGATCTGGCCTGACATCGATTGCCGGCCCTGCGCCGTACCTGACAACCGCGAAGTGGTCGCCCGACGGCACCTGGATCGCCTACGACCGCATCATCGCTAACGGGCTCCGGTCGCCACGACCTTGGCCCTCGTCCATCCTGATGGGACGGGCACCACCAACCTGACGGCCGACTTTGATCCGGGCATCTGCTGCGCGCGCTGGTCGCCGGACTCAAAGGCCCTGCTCGCTGCGGGCACAGCAACTGCCGACGACGCGCAGAGCTACCTGTTCGTGGTGCCGAGTGACGGTTCGCGGATCTACCAGGTCACGTCGCAGCCGGCCTTTTACACCGACTATTCATGGGGTCCTGCGTCGCGCTGAGGATCGACCTTAGAGTCTGGAGACCCTGAACTAGCGAGGGCCGCGCCCGGACGCGCTCATGCGCTCGGCGATCGGCTCGCCGTCGGGTGCTTTAGCCGCACCCTTCGCGCTGGCAGCGGCGTTGCGCTTGAGCTCGACCGTGCCGCCTGATGGGATGTTGCGTCGTCCGCCGAAGTCGGCCGGGCGAACCTCTTCGTTGATCTTGACGTTGCGTCCGATGCGCACTCCGGCCGGGATGACCGCGCGCTTGCCCACCACGGTGATGCCCGTGTTGAGCCGGCCCGGTTCCTGACGGTTGGCCGTCTCGAAATCGGAGCCCATGCCCACGACCGCGTTCGGTCCGACAGAGACCTCTTTGTCGATGATTGCCCGGTCAACCACCGCGCCGGCACGAATGACCGTGTCGAACATGATGATCGAGTCGCGCACCACTGCCCCTGGGTCGACGCGCACGCCGGGCGACAACACGGACCGCTCGACCGTGCCCCACACCTGGCAGCCGTGGCTGATCAACGAGCGATGCACGTTCGCGGTCGGACCTATGCGCGCCGGGGCGCGCTCCTCCGACCGCGTGTGGATGAGCCACTCCTTGTCGTACAGATCCAGCCCGGGGTGCTCCTCGAGCAGGTCCATGTGCGCCTGCCAGTAGCCCTCGACCGTGCCGACGTCCTGCCAGTAGCCGTCAAACTGGTAGCCGTAGACGCGCGCGTCGCCGTCGAGCATCGCCGGGATCACGTCCCGCCCAAAGTCGGTGCGTGATTCATCGAGCCAGGCCAGCAGGGCCTTCTTCGAGAACACGTAGATCCCGAGCGACGCGAGATCGCTCTTGGGCTGCTTGGGCTTCTCCTGCCACTCGGTGACCTTGCCGTCTTCGTCCAGGGCCAGGATTCCGAACCGGCTCGCCTCCCCAAGCGGCACGCGCTGCACCGCGACGGTCACGTCGGCCCGGTTGCGGCGGTGAAACTGGACGAACGGCTGGTAGTCCATCTTGTAGATGTGGTCGCCGGCGAGCACGAGAACCGTGTCGCCCGGTGCCTGGCGGATCATCTCGACGTTAACGAGGACCGCGTCGGACGTGCCCCGGTACCACTCGGACGGTCGGCCGCGGGCGATGTACGGCTGGAGCATGCGGATCCCGCCGTTGGACCGGTCCAGATCCCACGGCCGCCCGGCTCCGATGTGGTCGTTCAGCGAACGCGGGTTGTACTGGGTCAGGACGAGGACGTCGTTGATTTCAGAATTGACGCAGTTGCTGAGCGTGAAGTCGATGATCCGGTACTTGCCGGCGAAAGGAACCGCGGGCTTGGCCCTGACGGCCGACAGGATCGACAGCCGCTCCCCTTCCCCACCGGCGAGGACGATGGCGACGACTCGCTTCACGCGCCGATGCTACACCGCGCTATGGGGCGTAGAGCATCGCTCAGTTCCGCTACGCCGAGCAGGAGTTGCGCGGCTCACCCGGCGGAATGAGCGCGACTCGGCCGCCGAGCCACGCGCCGACGCCGTTCGCGTCCTGCTGGGTGAAGCAGCCCGGAGGGCCGGCACTCCCCGCTGGACCGGGAATCGGACCGTTCAGGTACAGCCGCGGGTTGACCGGCACGTCGTTCAGATAGACCGCGAAATGGAGGTGCGGGCCGGTTGCTCGGCCGGTCATGTCCATCAGCCCGACGAGCTGGCCCTGGGTCACGTGTGCGCCCCTGGTAATGCCGTCGACCGGCTTCGCGCGCAGGTGGGCGTACATGGTGCGCAGGCCGTTGCCGTGATCGATGATGACCATCCAGTCTGGATCGGGATGGATCCACGGATCCCAGCCGACGAGCTCAACGACGCCATCGGCAACGGCCAATACGGGCGTGCCGCGGTCGTTGGCAATGTCAATGCCGGTGTGGAAGTGGGCACAGTTGCCGCGCCGCGGCTCGGCGAAGAAGCCGGTGCAGCCGAACGGCTGAGTGATCCTGCCGGTCGTGGGCCAGATCCAGTTGCTCGGCGTGCCGTCGACAGCCACGGCCGTGGCGGCGCTCGGCAGACAGCAGATCAGCGCGAGCAGACCTGCGGCAAAGGACCTTTGAAGGCGCGATCTAGAGCTGGGCACGAGTACGGAATGCTACGGCATCAGCCTGTCAGGGCCGCAATAAACGCCGCGAAAATCAGCACTGGACCGAACGGCACGGCGCTCTTGAGCCCGAGTCGGCGGGTTGCCATGAGCACGAGCAGCACGAGGGCGAAGCCGATGCTGGCCATGAGCAGGCCGTAGAACAGAGCCGTAAGGCCGAACAGCAAGCCCAGGCTGACGGACAGCTTCACGTCGCCCAGGCCAAGGTCGCCACCGATGATCCGGTCCGATACAAGCAACAGCACCGGCAGCAGGATCGCGGCGGCCACGCCACTGACGAGGCCCATGTCCTTGCTGGCCAGCTCGGGCGAGTAGCCCAGGACGAGGACCGCGGCCGCGAAGGCGATGAGTGGCAGCGTCAGCAGGTCCGGCAGCAGGCGCTGGTCAAGGTCCGTGGCGAGGAGCGCGAGCAGCACGGCAAAGGTCGGGACGTAGACGGCAAGCGCTACCGCGTCGTGGCCCAGGCGCGCGCCGAGGATGCCGAACGCGACCACGCCGGCGGCGACGATCACTGCCGATCGCCAGTCGAAGCGCGCTCGCGCTGTATGGCCAACCTCGTGATCCGGCCAGCGGTGCGCGAGCGCGTCAGCGGCAAATCCGAGCGCGCCACCGACCAGCGCGAGCACGATCGTGATTGGGTCGATGATCAAGGTTGGCTCTCCGTGGTTGGATCGAGTACGGCGTTGATATCGGCGCGGGCGCGCTGGATGTCGCCCAGCGCATCCGCGAGCACGGTGCCTGCCGCATCACCAACGATGACTGAATAGACGCCGCTGTTGGTCGGTAACGCCTTCTGGCTTGTCCGCGACGGCCTTGCTGAGCGCGTCGAACTCGGCGCTCGGCCCAGCGCCGTTTGTCTCGACGTACGAATACAGGGCCCGCAATGAAGCGTCGTAATCGGCGAAGCGCGTAATGAGCTCGTCGAGGGTGTCGGTCGTGGCTGCCGTGCCCAACCGGTCGCGCGCTGCGCGCGCGTCGTCGAGCGCCTTGGCCGCGCTATCGAGCGCATCGAGAGCAGCGGACCAATCGCTGCCCCTGCCGGCGGCCGTGGCCTGGAAGACGAGGTCGTCGTGATGCTGCAAATCGCCGATGAGTTCGGCTATCACCGTCGCCCGCACCCTGAGCACGGCCCACGAGTGGTCAAGCCCACTCGCCGCTGCCTGTGCATGCGATATCGCGTCGATACGCGCAACCGTGTCGAACCCCAGGTTCACTCCGTTGAGCTCGGCCGGCGACTGAGCCTTGTCCGCGGACAGCTCCAGAAGCGCCTCGTTGACCTCGCCGATCGCCATGTCGCCCTGGTCGATAGCCAGGTTCATCGCCTCGAAGTTCAAGCCCTGCAGGTTGCCGATCGTGTCGCGGCCGGCATTGGCCAGATCGTACGTGGGCGCGGCAACCGCAGACAGGTCGGCGCCCAGTTTCGCCAGCCAGGATTGCGTGACCTGATCACTCCCATCGTTGCCCGTCTCGGCTCCGCGATCGGCGGCCACGGCGAGGCCCGCGCTGCTCAGCGCGACGAGAACGAGCGCGGTTGTAGCCAGGAACCTGGAGCTGATCGCCATCGAGCCCCGAGTCTAGGTTCGCTCCGGGGCGGTCCGCTGCCGTACGATCGGGTTAGTGGCAATGGACCGCTCCGACGCTGTCGCGCTCTTCGCCCGCATGCCCAAGGCGGAGCTGCACCTGCATCTGGACGGCTCGCTGCGGCCGGCCACGGCCCTCGAATTGGCACGCCAGCGCGGCCTCGACGCAGGGCATGGATCTCGTCGCGATGACCCATCGCCTCCAGGCTCCGGCGCAGGCCGCGAGTCAGGCGCAGCTCCTGGAGGCGTTCGACCTGCCCATCGCGTTGATGCAGGACGTCGAGGCGCTGTATCGAGTCGCGTATGAGCTCGTCGAGGATGTTGCTGGCGATGGGACGCGCTACGTCGAGGTGCGCTGGGGGCCGCTGCTCCACGTTCACAGCGGACTCGACCTCGCCGAGGGCATGACGGCGGTTGTCGCTGGCACGCGCGACGCCGCGGTTGCTACCGGCGTGACCGCCCGACTCATCGCGGTGGCCATCCGCTCCCACCCACCCGACGCAAACGCGGTCATGGCCCGCGTGGCAACCTCGTTCGTGAAGGTCGGCCTCACCGGTTTTGACCTCGCCGGTCAGGAAGAGGCGTTTCCGGACGCCCTCGCGCACGCGCGTGCATTCGACATTGCGCGCGAGGGCGGGCTGGGCATAACCATTCATGCCGGCGAGTGGGGCGGCGCGCCGCAGGTCCGTGCAGCGTTAGAGGCGGTTTCGCCGACACGCATCGCCCACGGCGCGCGCGCCGCCGACGACGCTTCCCTGATGGCCGAGCTGGCGGCGCGCAGGATCACCCTCGATGTCTGCCCCACGAGCAACGTTCAGGCCTCGATCTTCACGTCGTTGGCGGCCTTTCCTCTGCCTTCATTGCTCGCCGCAGGTGTGCCGCTGACGTTGTCGACCGACGACCGCACCGTCTCCGACCTGACCTTGGTGCGCGAGTACGACCGCGTGTTCACGGACATACGTATTTCTATCGCCGACCTTTGGCGCATGAACCTCCACGCCCTCGACGTCGCCTTCCTCCACGACGACGAACCCCTGCGCGCCCGCCTGCGTGCCGAGTTCCAAGCCTTCGCCGCCTCCGACCCAACGCTGCGCGGCGCGCTCGGTTAGGCGCGCGAGCTAGTGGCGCGCGAGCTCGTTCAGGGCGCGCTCGAGGGCGGCGGCGTCGTGGGCTACGCGAGTGGGTCGGGCGGAGTCGGGCGCGGCGTCAAGCTCGGCTTGGGTGGTCACACCGGTCAGCATGAGGACTGAGCGCGCGCCCAGTCGGTTGGCCGCGCCGATGTCGGTCTTGAGGTTGTCGCCGATCACGACCGCGTCAGCCACCGGCACACCGGCGAGCTCGGCGGCCGCCTCGAACAGGAACGGCTCGGGCTTGCCGACGGCCATGTCCGGCTCACGCGACGTGGCGTAGGCGACGGCCGCGACCATCGAGCCGGCACCGGCCATGAGCCTGTCCTCTGCAGGGAAGATCGCGTCGCGGTTCGTGGCCCAGAAGCGGGCGCCGCGCCGGACTGCCTCGGCCGCGGTTGACAGGCGCGCATAGGTCAAGGAGAAATCAACGCCGACAACGAGCGTGTCCGGCGCGGCGCCCAAACCACGTTCGGTCGGCGGCACCACGCGAATGCCCACGTCGCGCAGCTCGCGTGCCAGGCCCGGGCCGCCCAGGACCATCGCGACGCGGCCGGGCGGCGAGGCTTCGGCCAGCAAGACGGCCGTGGCGCGGGCCGCAGTCACGATCGATTGTTCGGCCGTCGGCAGTAGCGGCACGCCGAGGCGCGCGAGCTTGGCGCCATACTCCTCTCGATGGGAGCGCGAGTTGTTGGTCACGTACACGATGCGGTCGCCGGCTTCGGCGCGACGGCGGAGCAGCGCGGGCATGCCCGGCACGGGATCGGCGCCGCGGTAGACGACGCCGTCAAGGTCAACGAGAAGAAGCACGGGCGGATGGTATGACGCCGTTCGACGGCATCGATAAGTTGCTCATCGACGGCAACAACCTGCTCCATCGGGTGAGCGGCGCGGTCGACCCCGGATCGATCCGACTCCTCCTCGCCCGACTATCCGGCGCGATCCCCACCACGCTACCGACGGTGGTGATGCTCGACGGTCACGCAGCGAGTGGCACGGACCGGCGGCAGCGCATCCGGCGCGGTCTCGACATCCATCACGCGGGCTCGATCTCTGCCGACGAAGCGCTGCTCAACTTGATCCGCGACATGGGCTACTCGGACCGCGCCGCGGCCGTCCTGGTCACCGACGATCGGCCGCTGACTGAGAAGGCCAGACATCTGGGCGCGCGCACGAAGCGGCTCGAGTGGCTGGAGCAGATCCTGGAGCACCCGCCGCGGCCGGGCGCCGGGACGAGCATCGGTCGCTCGGGCGTGCCCAAACCCAAGGACGCGAGCGCGCCGGACGACGAGCGTCAGCCCTGGGCGCCCGGCCGCGGCGCCACGACCAAGCACGGCAACCCGCGCAAACAGAAGCACTGATTGCCACGGCCCTGAAAGCCAGCCGCTAGCGGCCTATCATTCGGGCCGTGCCAGCGCCAGTCGATCCGTGGACCGCATTCCTGCAGTGGCTCCAGACGATCCTCATTCCCGACTGGGGCGGACTCATCCAGCTCCTGCCGATCCTCATCATCGTGGGTGTCGTCGGCCCGGCTCTGTCGCTGCTGGCCCTCTACTGGATCTACGTCCTGGCCACGAACCGCCGCGGCAAGGTCCGTCTGGACGACCCGCTGCCGATCGAAGCGCCGCAGCTCGCGGACGGCACATACGACTTTCCACCGAACGTCCCCTACTGCCCCACGCACAACCTGATCTACCCGGCCACCGCGCGCGAGTGCCCGATCGACAGCGAGGACCTTCAGGTCCGCTGCCCGGTCGACGGCACCGTCCGCTTCGCCGGCCAGCAGCTGTGTCGAACGTGCGGCACGCGCTACCAGCTTGGCGCGGCCCTGGCGCCAGTCGTTGTCAGCCGCCGCGGCGCGCCGCCGGCCGGTGGTGCCGCGATCGCCTGAGGGGAAATCATCTAGATGGCGGCGATGTCCTATTACGCGTTCGACGTGGCCATGGTCACGCTCGGTATCGCGTTCATCCTCTTCTGCGTCCATACGACGCTGCTTGCCGCTGGTCGGCGCCAGACCGCGGCGACCGTCTCCGCGGGTTCCGCGGGCGGCACGACGACGACCACCGTGACCACGTCAGAGTCGGGGCAATCGACCACCGCCGGTGGCATGGCCCAGGCGTTTGCGTGGGCCAGCTTCATCCTCGTCGGTGTCGGCCTGCTCATCCGTGCCTACTTGGTCGGCCGTGGCCCGTGGGGCAACCTGTACGAATTCAGCATCGCATTCGCTTTCGGGATCATGGGCGGCTACCTGTTCATGTCGCGCCGCTACCCGATCAAAGCGATTGCCTTCATCCCGATCGGTGTCGCGTTCTTCCTGCTCACCTACGCGTTCACGCTGCCGGCAGAGATCAGCCCGCTCGTTCCCGCGCTCGACAACCCGCCGCTGATCACGATCCACGTGGCCATGGCGATGATCAGCTACGGCATCTTCGCGGTCAGCTTTGGTGCCGCGATCGGCTACCTGATCCAGGGCAAGGAGAACCGCGTCAGCTGGCTGCCTCCGGCCAAGGTGCTCGACGAGGTGGCCTACAAGTCGGTCATCATCGGCTTTCCGATCTTCGCCACGCTGATCATCCTGGGCTCGTACTGGGCCTCGATCGCGTGGGGCCGCTACTGGGGCTGGGATCCCAAGGAAACCAGCGCCCTTGTCACATGGTTGATTTACGCCGTCTACCTCCACGCGCGCAGCCAACGTGGCTGGGCGGGCCGGCCGGCGGCGCTGATCCTGGTCATCGGCTTCGGCGCGATGATGCTCACTTACCTCGGCGGCAACCTGTTCTTCGGTGGCCTCCACTCATACAGCGGTCTATAGGCGGATAGCGGCACAAATGGCAGCACGACGAATTGGCATCCTGACCGGCGGCGGCGACGTCCCCGGCCTCAACTCGGTCATCAAGAGCGTGGTCTACAACGCGACGGAGATCGGCTGCGAAGTCATCGGCATTCGGCGCGGCTGGGAAGGCCTGACGCACATGAAGCGCGCCGAGCAGACACTCTCCGCGGGCGGCCGCTACGACAGCGACTACATCCGACCCCTCGATCGGGTGAACACGCGCACGATCGACCGAACCGGCGGCACGATGCTGCACACCTCGCGCACGAACCCGTCGCGCATGCGCGCCAACCGGCTGCCGGAGCAACTGCCCGCCGACCGAGCGGCCACGATGGAGACGAGCGACGGGCGTCTACGACCTCACACCGCTGGTGATGGACAACATCGAGTATCTGGGGCTCGACTACCTGATCACGATCGGCGGCGACGACACGCTGTCGTATTCAGCGGTCCTCGATCGCGCCGGAGTGCCGGTCATCGCCATCCCCAAGACGATGGACAACGACGTCCAGGGGACGGAGTACTGCATCGGCTTTTCGACCGCGATCACGCGCGCGAAGGAGGCCATCAATCGGCAGCGGACGACGTTGGGCTCGCACGAGCGCATCGGAGTGTTCCGCATCTTCGGCCGCGACGCGGGCTTCTCCGCGTTGTACGCGGCTTACGTGGTGTCCGGTCGGTGCGTCATCCCGGAGGCGCCCTTCGAGCTTGACCGACTGCTCGACGTGCTCATGGAGGACAAGCGCGCGAACGTCTCGCGCTACGCGTTCGTGATCGCCTCGGAAGGCGCGATGTGGAACGGCGGCGTGCTGGGCGAGTTCGGCGAGGCAGACGGATTCGGGCATCGGCGCAAGGTCGACGTGGGCTCCGCTCTTGTTGAAGAGATCAAGAAGCGCACCGGCGAGGAGGCCGTGAACTCCGAGCTGACTTACGACCTGCGCTCCGGAGAAGCCGATTCACTCGACCAGATGGTGGCCATCACGTTCGCCAACATCGCGGTCGACCTGATCCGCGAAGGCCGCGAGCACGGCCGGATGATGGCCATCGTCGACGGCAAGTACGCGCACGTGCCCATCCCCGAGCCGGGCAACCCGCGCAAGGTCGACGTCGACACGATGTACGACCTGTCGCGCTTCCGGCCGCAGTACCACAACCGCCTGGGCCGGCCGCTACTGCTGGGCGCCTCGCTGGGCGGTATTCGCGCGGAGGTCGGCGACCCCGTTCTCGCGGGCTAGTTCCCGATTCCGTCGCAGGCAGGCGCCAACTGGCCCGACCACGTGATTCTCATCGGGTGACACCCGACGATAGAAGTCGACGAGGTGCGTGGCTGAGCCCTCTATCGCTCCTTGGTGATACCAGAACATCGTGACCTCAACCCGGTAGTCGGCGGCCAGTGTGGGAAGCGGCACCTTGTGGGTCATGGCCACGAAGTTGGCCGCACTGAGCGATGTTGCAGGAGCCTGCTGGATCCCGCTCAGCAAAACCGCCGACCACGTGGTCCCGGTGTGAAGCTTGCGCTCGAGGGTGAAGCGCCAGCCAGTCTTCTGGCTTGATGCGCTTCGTCCGAACACAATGGGCGGGCGGACGCGCACAGTGAAGAGCGAAAACGGGACGCCCTCGATCCCGTTCCTGGGCTTGTAGGTGCAAGTCACGCCGGGCTTATCGATTGTGTCGCGCAGCGAGTGCGTGCCCACGAGCCCGTGGTGTCCAGACTCCGTGTCGGCCAGCGCCGGACTCGCCACCAGGGCGAGCAAAACGGACCCGACGGCCAATCCGGCTAACCGCAATCGGAACGATCTCACGGCTGACCTCCGCTTTGCTCCTGACCGCGACCCGACAGAGGTCGCGTCCAACGATGGTCGGCACGCGCCCGATTGCTGTCAACAGTTCCCAGTTGCGGCCACGACGCCTCAGCCCGGGGACGACCACAGCTCCGGGCAAACTTCTAAGTCCTGGTCTTGAGTCTGGTCGATAGATTCCGGCGGCGGTCGAGGCGGGTGTGAATCTATAGACCAGACTCGGGACTGGAATGTCTGCAAAATTCGGCGGCAGACCGCGGCGATATGCTCCGGAAGTGTTGACGAAGAACGAAGCTGCTCAGGTCGAGGCCGCGAACGGCAGCGGTAAGCCGACGGTCGTGTTCATTCACGGCCTTTGGCTGCTCGCGGGCAGCTGGGACGCGTGGCGCGAGAAGTTCGAGTCGGCGGGCTACGCGACCGTGGCGGCAGATTGGCCGGACGACCCGGCGAGCGTGGAAGAGGCCCGGGCCAATCCGCGAGTCTTCGCGGGCAAGTCGATCAAACAGGTCGCCGATCACATGGACGAGGTCGTCCGGGCACTGACCCGACAAACCCGCCGTCGTGGGCCACTCGTTCGGTGGGCTGATGACGCAAATCCTGGCCGGCCGCGGCCTTTCGGCAGTTTCCGTGGCGATTGACCCGGCGCCGTTCCGCGGCGTGCTGCCGCTGCCGATCGCCGCGTTGCGCTCGGCCATGCCGGTGCTCATCAATCCACTCAACCGCGGCCGAGCCGTGACGCTCAGCGAGAAGCAGTTCCGCTACGGCTGGGGCAACGAGCTGACTGAGGAAGAGAGTCGCACCGTACGCGAGAAGTTCCACGTGGCGGCCCCGGGCAAGCCCATCTTCCAGGCCGCGCTGGCCAACCTCAACCCATGGACAGAGGCCAAGGTCGACACGCGCAATCCGCAGCGCGGCCCGCTGCTGATCATCGAAGGTGCCAAAGACCACGCCGCGCCGCCGTCGTTGGCCAACGCCGCGTTCAAGCGTCAGAGCCGCAACACCTCAACCACGGAGATCAACACGATCCCGGGCCGCGGCCACGCACTGACGATCGACAGCGGCTGGCAAGAGGTCGCCGACGCAGCCCTCGCCTTCATCCAGCGCTTCCTGCCCGCCACGTCGGGCTAAGTCGGCCCCGGCTCCGTCGGATCAGCCGGCGGTGGCGTCTCCGGGGGCTTGTACGCATCGAGCAGGTGCCTCGGCCTCGAGGCACAGGGCCAAAGATCCACTGGCCCTCGCGATCGGCGTACTTAGATTCCCTCGGGGTCCTCGTCGAGTATGCCTTGTGCAGCCTCGGCTCCGGCCTTGGTCGCTTTGCCCCTGAGGATGTACTCGAATACGACCGCGACCAACGCCCCGATGATCGGCCCGATGAGATAGATGTAGTAATTCGACAGGTCTCCACCGACCAGCATCGGCGCGAGCGAACGGGCGGGGTTCATCGAAGCTCCGGTGACCGGTGCGCCCCAGACCGACACTAGGCCGATGTAGGCGCCGACGGCGATCGCCCCGTTAATCCCGACGTTGCGCGCGCCAGAGGCAGTGCCGAGGATCACGCTAACGAGCCCAAGCGTGAGAACGGCCTCGGTCAGGATGGCCACGGCCGGGCTGATCGACGGCGTCGGCTCGGTCGCCCCGTTGAGGATTCCGCCGAACATGGCGTTGAGGAATAGAGCCGCGAGAACTGCGCCAACCACCTGGGCCACGATGTAGCCGGGGACCCGCCGCCAGGGGAAGTTGCCGCGAACCGCGAAGGCGATGGTGACGGCCGGGTTCAGGTGAGCACCGGAGATGGTGCCCATGAAGAAGATGATGCCCATAACCATCATGCCCGGCGCGAGCGCCTTCATCGCCAGGGTCAGGTCGCCTCCGAAGGACGTGGCACCGATCACCCCGCCGCCGGCTGCAACGAGAACGAGCAGGAACGTCCCCCAGATCTCGCTGAAGAGACGGCGGAATTCGAAGCCGGCATCGTCGAACTGTATTTCCGCGAGGCGTGCCGATTGGGTCCGGCGAGACAGGTAGGCCAGGAGGGGTTCGCCTCCCTGAGATGACGGTGCTGTCACAGTCGCTGCTCCTCATACTTAGGCCAAGATTGGGCGGCCGAACTAGCCCCGATCACCGCGCCCAACGCGCCCGGAATGCGCTTTGCGATGCGCCGGAAGCCGATGAACGTGGCGAGCACGGCATGGACACGATCAGGATCGGCCTGTTCGTCTGTGTCGGGAATTGGCGACTGGGCAGCAGTCATTGCGGAATAGTTCGGTGTGGTGTCGCGTCCGGCGTCATACAAATGTGACGGTGCGCCACAGCGCGCCGCTCAGGCGCACAGCGGAAAGTCGGTACCCTCAAGCGGTATGACGTTCAGAAAAGACGCCAAGCTCGACCCGGGCGAAGTTCGCGATGCACGCGGCCAATCCGGTGGCGGCGGCGGACTCGGCCTGCCCGGCGGCTTCGGCTTGCCCACCGGTGGTCGGTCAAAGGGCGGCGGGATCGGCACGCCGGCCGGCGGTGGCCTGGTCGGCGTGCTGCTCATCGTGGTCGTCATCGCGATTTACGTCTTCCTGAGCGGCAGTGGCGGCGGCAACGCAGGCACTCCCAACGGTCCGTTGAGCACGAACCTGGCCTCGTGTCAGACCGGCGCCGACGCCAACAATCGCGAGGACTGTCGCATCGTTGGCTACGTCAACTCCGTGCAGGCGTATTGGCAGCAACAGTTCGCCACGTCCGGCAAGCAGTACACGGACGCGCAGACGACGCTCTTCACCGACTCGTACCAGACCGGCTGCGGCCTCGCCTCTGCCCAGACCGGGCCGTTCTACTGCCCGGAAGACAAGAACGTCTACCTGGACCTGAGCTTCTTCGACGTCATCGACACGGAGCTTGGCGGCACTTCCGCGCCACTCGCGCAGGCGTACGTGATCGCGCACGAGTACGGCCACCACGTGCAGGACATCGAGGGCAGGCTGCTGAGCGCGCAGGACGGAGACACGGGTCCGACTTCCAACAGCGTGCGCATCGAGCTTCAGGCGGACTGCTATGCCGGGGTGTGGGCGGCGCACGCCGTCGACACGGGCTACATCGAGCCGATCACGCAATCGGAGATAAACGACGCGCTGACGGAGGCCAAGGCAGTCGGCGACGACTGGATCCAGCAGCGCACCGGTGGTCAGGTCAACCCGGACGGCTGGACCCACGGTTCGTCAGAACAGCGCGTGAATTGGTTCTCGACGGGCTACAAGGGCGGTGATCCAGCCGACTGCGACACGTTCAGCACGAACAACCTGTAGCAGGCACGCTTCAGCCGGCGCGCCGCGCTCGGCGATCTCTTCGATGTGCCGTCCCTGAGTCTGGTCTATAGATTCGGCGGTGCCTTGTCTGCGTGCGCCGGGCGGCAAGGGGCTACCAGTCGATGAGGATGCACTCCTTGGTGCCCGTCACTTCGCCCGCGTGGCCCGGCTCGATGATCACGAAGTCGCCCTCGCGGCAGGTGACGGAGGTGCCGTCCTTCATCCGGTAGACGATCGAGCCCTGGACCACGTACTCGTGGTGGAACGCGGGGCAGAAGTCCATGCCCATGCGTGGCTCGGCGTTCTTGGCCCAGCTCCAGCCCGGCTTGAGGCGTGATCGCCACACGACGTTGTCGCCGATCTGGACCGCCTCGGCAACGCCGTCGCCGTCGTATTCCTCTGTCGCCTCCGGATCGTCGAGGCTCTTGCGGTAGACACCCATCGCGTTCTCTCCACATCAAACTTCCGTGTAACTTCTCGATGATGCTAGACCCCGACTGCTGCGCGCGAGACGAGCGCATCGCAGAGCAGTTCAACGAGCATATTGCCGAGCAGATCGTCGATGGCGAGCTGCCCGACATGGTCGACGTTTCGGAGATGCTGCTCGGGCTGTTGGGCGACGTTGGCACGGCCACGCCGACGCTGCTCGAGCTTGGCTGTGGGTCCGGGGCACTGACCGTTGAGTTGGTGCGGCGCGGCGCCGTGCGCGCGGATGCGATCGACCTTTCGCCGGACATGTTGGACGCGGCACGGCGCCGCGCCGCGGAGGCGGACGTCAGCGATCGCGTCAACTTCGAAAAGGGCGACGCGTCGCTGGTCGAGCTCTCCGCGCACGATTGGGTCGTGCTCGATCGCGTCTTCTGCTGCTATCCGGACGTTGAGCGGCTGCTCGCGAATGCCACCCGCGCGGCCACTCGTCGCGTGGCCTTCAGCCTGCCGACTTCGCGCGGGTGGCGCGGCGCTCTCAACCAGATCATGTGGCGCGGCTCGAACATCCCGGTACGGCTCGGTCGCGGCGGCTGCCCCGGCTTCGTGCACAGCATTGACCTCATCGAGCGCCGCCTGACAGCGGCCGGTTTCGCGCTGCGCGGCGCCGATCGCCTGGGCCTCTGGTACGCCGCCGTCTGGGAGCGCCCGTCGCCGTAAGGCGCCACGTCCGACAACGCGGCGCCTACTCCGGACCGCCACCGCGGACTCCAATCCGTCAAATCCGCACGAAAGCAGAGATGGATTCCGGGCACCGACTCGCCGGGAGCACTCAAACTCGCCAAATCAACGTCTGCGCCGCGGATATGAATGGAGATTCGGCGAGATTCGGACTGGCGGGCGCCGCTCCGGAGGCGGAGGCGCGGTTCCATCCCCGAAAAGGTGCGGATTTGAGGGAAACGGCGGCATGCCCGTGGCCGTCGTGGGCGTGCGTACCATTCGGCAGTGATCGACTGCGCGCGGTGCGGCACGGCAAACGCGGAGGGGTCGCGCTTCTGCAACAGCTGCGGAGCGAGCCTCGTTGCGCGCGTCGGCGTCCAGGAGCGCCGCGTCGTGACCGCGCTGTTCGCGGATCTGGCCCGGTCAACGGCGCTCGGCGAGAGCCTGGATCCTGAGATCGTCAGGGGCGTCGTGGGCGACTTCTTCGAGCTCGCGCGCACGGAGATCGAGCGCCGCGGCGGGGCCGTGGAGAAGTTCAGTGGCGACGCGGTGATGGCGATCTTCGGCCTCCCGCAGGCTCATGAGGACGACCCGGAGCGCGCCGTGCGTGCGGCCGTGGCGATCCGCGACGGCCTCGGCGTGGTCGCGGTCCAGGCTCGTGAACGACACGGCATCGACGTCCGCGCGCGCATCGGCATCGAGTCGGGCGAGGTCGTCGTGGGCGATCCGTTCGGCGGCGCGACGATGGCCACCGGGGATGCCATGAATCTCGCCGCGCGGCTCGAGCAGCAGGCTGAGCCGGGCGAGATCGTCGTCGGCGCCATGGCTTACGCAAGCGTCCGCGACATCGTCGACGGTGAACCGCTGGGCGAGCTCCAGCTGCGCGGCCACGAAGCCGCGCTGCACGGCTGGCGCGTCACCGAGCATTGCCGACGAGGTCGGCCGCCCGCGCGGCGTCCCGGGGCTGCATGCTCCACTGACGGGGCGCGACGAGGAACTCAATCTCGTGCTCGACGCGGGACGCCGCGCGCTCCACGGCCGCAAGCCCGTCCTGTTCACGGTGCTGGGCACGCCGGGCGTGGGCAAGAGCCGCCTCATCCGCGAGGCAGCGGACAAGATGGCCGCCGACGGCTGGACGACCGTCCGCGGCAGGTGCCTCCCCTACGGCGAGGGCATCACCTACTGGGCCGCGGCCGAGATCGTGCGCAGCGTGTGCGGCATCGACTCGGACATGTCCTCAGAGGTCGCGCTCGCGCGCCTGAAGCCGACGGCGCCGGACGAAGAGGTCGCGCGGCGGCTGGCGCTCATGCTCGGCCTGCGCGGACGCGGCGTCGGAGAGCGGTGCAGGGCGGTGACAAAGAGATCGCGTTTGGCTTTCGGCGCCTGATCGAGCACGTCGCGGCCGGAACGCCGCTGATCCTGGTCTTTGAGGACGTGCACTGGGCCGAGCCGCCGCTGCTCGATCTGATCGAGTACGTCGCCACGTGGGCGCGCGACGTCGCGCTGCTGATCGCGTGCACGTCGCGGCCCGAGCTGCTCGACACGCGAGGCAGCTGGGGCTCGGGCCGCATGGAGACGAGCCGGATCTCGCTCGAGCCACTCAGCGAGGACGATTCGCGAGCCCTCCTGGGCTCGCTGCTGGCCGTCGATGACCTGCCGCCGGAGCTGCGCCAGCGCGTGCTCGATCGATCGGAGGGCAACCCGCTCTTCGTCGAGGAAGTCGTGCGCATGCTCATCGAGGAGGGCGTGGTCGTCCGCCAGGGCGAGCATTGGCAGGCGCTCCCGGCCGCGGCCGACGTGCGTGTCCCGGACAGCGTCGAGGCGCTCATCCGCGCGCGGCTCGACACGTTGCCCTCGCCTGAGCGCGCGGTTCTCCAGGCAGCGTCGGTGTCGGGCGTGTCTTCCAACAGTCCGCGGTGACCGCGATCTCGCCCGCGGGAGGTGGGTCGATCGATATGCAGCTCGAGGAAGCGATGCTGCGCGACCTGATCACCGACGAGCGCGTGCCCGACGAGCCCACGTTCCGCTTCCGCCACGTCCTCATTCGCGATGTCGCGTACGCCACGTTGCCCAAGGCCCGCCGCGCGACGCTGCACCGGGCGGTCGCGGACTGGCTCAGGTCGTGGGCCGGGTCGCGCATCGATGAGTTCGTCGAGATCGAGGCGTATCACCTCGAACAATCGGTTCAGTTGCAACGCGAGCTGGCGCTCGGCGAGAGCCTGGATCCTGAGATCGTCAGGGGCGTCGTGGGCGACTTCTTCGAGCTCGCGCGCGCGGAGATCGAGCGCCGCGGCGGGGCCGTGGAGAAGTTCAGTGGCGACGCGGTGATGGCGATCTTCGGCCTCCCGCAGGCTCATGAGGACGACCCGGAGCGCGCCGTCCGTGCGGCCGTGGCGATCCGCGATGGCCTCGGCGTCGTCGCGGTCCAGGCTCGCGAACGACACGGCATCGACGTCCGCGCGCGCATCGGCATCGAGTCGGGCGAGGTCGTCGTGGGCGATCCGTTCGGCGGCGCGACGATGGCCACCGGGGATGCCATGAATCTTGCCGCGCGGCTCGAGCAGCAGGCGGAGCCGGGCGAGATCGTCGTCGGCGCCATGGCTTACGCAAGCGTCCGCGACATCGTCGACGGTGCACCGCTGGGCGAGCTCCAGCTGCGCGGCCACGAAGCCGCGCTGCACGGCTGGCGCGTCGACCGAGCATTGCCGACGAGGTCGGCCGTCCGCGCGGCGTCCCGGGACTGCATGCACCACTGACGGGGCGCGACGAGGAACTCAATCTGTGCTCGACGCGGGACGCCGCGCGCTCCACGGCCGCAAGCCCGTCCTGTTCACCGTGCTGGGCACGCCGGGAGTGGGCAAGAGCCGCCTCATCCGCGAGGCCGCGGACCAGATGGCCGCCGACGGCTGGACGACCGTCCGGGGCAGGTGCCTCCCCTACGGCGAGGGCATCACCTACTGGGCCGCGGCCGAGATAGCGCGCAGCGTCTGCGGCATCGATTCGGAGATGTCGTCAGAAGTCGCACTCGCGCGCCTGGAGGCGACGGCACCGGACGAGAGGTCGCTCGGCGGCTAGCGCTCATGCTCGGCCTGTCGGACGCGGCGTCGGAGAGCGGTCAAGGCGGTGACAAAGAGATCGCGTTTGGCTTTCGGCGACTGATCGAGCACGTCGCGGCTGAAAGGCCGCTGATCCTGGTCTTTGAGGACGTGCACTGGGCCGAGCCGCCGCTGCTCGATCTGATCGAGTACGTCGCCACGTGGGCGCGCGACGTCGCGCTGCTGATCGCGTGCACGTCGCGGCCCGAGCTGCTCGACACGAGCGGCAGCTGGGGCTCGGGCCGCATGGAGACGAGCCGGATCTCGCTCGAGCCGCTCAGCGAGGACGATTCGCGGACCCTCCTGGGCTCACTGCTGGCCGTGGATGACCTGCCGCCGGAGCTTCGGCAGCGTGTGCTCGATCGGTCGGAGGGCAACCCGCTCTTCGTCGAGGAAGTCGTGCGCATGCTCATCGAGGAGGGTGTGGTCGTCCGCCAGGGCGAGCATTGGCAGGCGCTGCCGGCCGCGGCCGACGTACGTGTCCCGGACAGCGTCGAGGCGCTCATCCGCGCTCGGCTCGACACGTTGCCGTCCCCGGAGCGCGCGGTTCTCCAGGCAGCATCGGTGGTCGGGCGTGTCTTCCAGCAGTCCGCGGTGACCGCGATCTCGCCCGCAGGGCGGTGGGTCGATCGATATGCAGCTCGAGGAAGCGATGCTGCGCGACCTGATCACCGACGAGCGCGTGCCCGACGAACCCACGTTCCGCTTCCGCCACGTCCTGATACGCGATGTCGCCTACGCCACGTTGCCGAAAGCCCGCCGGGCGACGCTGCATCGTGCGGTCGCGGACTGGCTCAGGTCGTGGGCCGGGTCGCGTATCGATGAGTTCGTCGAGATCGAGGCATACCACCTCGAACAATCGGTCCGACTACAGCGCGAGCTGGAGGGCCACGCCGATCCGACCGTCCTGGCCCAGGCTGTCACTGCGCTCCAGTCGAGCGCGCGCCGCGCGTCACTGCTCGACGACTCCCGCGCGACGCGCGCATTCGCCGATCGGGCGCTCGCACTTGAGCCCGAACCGGGAGAACAGCGCATGGAGCTTGAGGCGCTGCTGGCCGACGCGCTGTGGCAATTGGGCGAGTACCGCCAGGCCGCAGACATCGCCGCACGGCTCGAGCTCGACGCCTCTGCCGCGGGACGCAAGGACCTGCAGGGTCGCGCCATCCTGATCAGGGCCGGCGACGTGTGGGTATCGCTCGAGTCAGCCGACTGCCGATGGCGCTCTTGGCGAATTGCGCAAGGCACGCGACCTGCTGACCGAGGCCGGTGACGACCGGACCCTGATCGACGTCCTGACGTGGATCGGGTACGGCGGTTGGTGGCACGGCGACATGAAGGAGTGCGAGGAAGCCTGGGAAGAGGTGCGCAGGATCGCGCACGAGCACGGTTGGTTGAGTCGCGAGGCGGAAGGGCTGACCCTGCTGGCGCGCAGCTGGACCTTCCGGAACAACCCCGACCGTGTCATGCAGCTACTTGCTGAGGCCGAGGAACTGGCGCGGCGAGGTACCAGCCGCCTCGCGCGTGCTCGCGTCGAGCGCGCGCTGGCCACCCAGGTCGAGCAGTCGGGCCTGGCCGGCGAACCCGACCCTTGGCAGTACGCGACCCGGCTTCTGACCTCATCGTTGGTCGTGCTCGAGGAATTCGGCGAGATCCTCGAGCAGCAGATTGCGCTGGTTCATCTGGGCGACATCGAGTTTCGTCGCGGCAACGTCACAGAGGCGCTGCACTACTACGAGGTGGCCCTGCCGCTCGTCAAGGATCACGTCGGCTACAAGCCGGAAACTCAGCGCAGGATCGCCCAGGCGCTGGTCGCGCTGGGCGACGTCGCCGGCGCCGAGCGCAACGCATAGGAGGCCCTCGCGATCGTCGCCCACGACGACTTGTTCACGGTCTCCTCGGCATCGATGGCAATGGGCCAGGTGCGCGAGGCGCAGGGCGATCTGGTCGAGGCGGAGCGATTATTGCGTTTCGCGGTCGAAGTGATGATCGGCACCGATTTCAACGCTCACGACGTGTACCTGGAACTGGCGCGGTTCCTCTATCGCCGCGGACGAGTCGACGAAGCGGACGAAGCCGCCGAGCAGACGCGGGCTCAGGCCCGCCGATTTGGCCCGAATTCACCCATCGCTCGAGTGGGTCGACCAGCAAGTCCTCGCCGCTGCCCGCGCCGCTGCGCCGAGCGCGGTTGGCGGCTCCCCCGCAAGCTAGGTACTTGAACGCGATCCCTCGACGTGCCATGCTTGCCCCGAAAGGTCGTGTTCCCGTGACAACACCCACGCATCCTCTCGACAGGAAGCGTCTCTGGCTCGTCTCATTCGTGTGCATCGTTGCGATCGTGGCGCTCGGCTACATCATTGCCGGGCCGGCCCACGTCGGTTCACCCATCGTGGTTCGCCTGGTGCTTGCAACGATCGTGACCGCCTTCGCCGCCGTCGCCAAGTTCGTCGCCGGAACGCGAGCCGCGGCCGTGACTGCCGTGGCGGGAGTCCTGATCTGGGTCGTGCTGGCTAGCCAGATCGCATAGTCCCCGCGCCTGAGTCGAAGACGAACCAGCACAGCTCGTTACGAGCCCGCTGGTCATCAAGGACGAGATTCCGGATCGCGCTGGGAAGCTGGGCTCGCTGCCACTCGCACTCCATACGGCCGACTTCGTCATGCGCGTCTTCAGGAGACGTCGCCCGCGCTGCCTTGATCGCGTAGGCCGCAGCGCCGAGTTCGTGGGCCGCAACGTGGGCGACCGCTGCGGCCTGGGCCGCGGCATATGCGGCGTGTCTTGGCGCTCCTGCGAGATCCCTCGCGGCGGCGTTGGCATGGCCCGCTGCGGAGCGTGCTTCCGTCATGCGGATCTCGCCGCGTGCCCAGGCACGTGCCAATTCGATCGCCCGGCGCGGACGATCGTCATCCGGTCGCGCTCTTTCGAAGTGGTGCAGGACATGCTCCGCGCAGTCGGCCGCCCACACGGCCAGCAGGCGGTGGTCGACGTCCTGAAGGCTGCCGCCGCGACGCACTGTGACGAGCCTGGGATCCCGGACCTTGGCGAGGATCATCGGTGTGCGTGCTCCATTCATCCATCACTCTACGGTTCGCGCGCAGTCGATTGCGCCACGGCACAAAGCGCATCGACCTGCAGATGCAGAAATGGTCTGCCCGGTTTCGCGCCCAACCCGACAGCGGCAGACCAGTCCTGCATTTGGCACGGGAATCGACCGAAATCGGCCGAAATCAACCCTCTGCCGAAATCCCGCGCAGACCAGTCCTGCATTTGGCAGGAACTCGGGGCCGCTTGTCGACTAGCGCACCTCTGGACGGCCGATCTCTGCCGCGTCGCGCTCCCAGACCATCAGGTCGTGCGCGAGGTACGCGCGCGCCACGTTCCGCTCGCGGAGTAGCGCCGCCCACTCGGGATACTCGCCGATGCGCTCTCCCAGCTCGTGCTCAAGCCGCTCGGCGTACACCGACGAGCTGAAGCGCCAGATCTCCGCAGCCTGGCCGGCGAGCATCACCACGCCGTCGTCGGTCGACACCAGCAACGCCTGGTGGCCGGTCGTGTGGCCGGGAGTCGGGACTATGTGCATCCCTGGTCGGAGCTCGAACTCGCCCTCGATCGGCTCCAACAGGGCACCCTCGAAGTCGCACGTGAACTGCGGAAAGGTGTAGTCGGGCGTGCGCGCGTTGTCGAGCTCGATCTGCTGGACGTAGATGGGAACGCCCGGGAAGAGGTGGTTGCCGCCCGAGTGGTCGGCGTGCATGTGGCAGTTGACGATCGCGCTGATCGAGTTGTGGTCGATCCCTTCTTCCGCGAGCGCTTCGTCCGCCCACCGAGTGCGCGGGTGGTAGCGCTGGCGCTGGTCGTCCTCGAACGGTGAGAAGCCGGTGTCGAACAGGATCGTCTTGCCCGGCTGCGCGGGGTCGGGCATGGCGAAGCCGGTCACCGGGATGGGCTGCCCGCCGTCCGGATACTCCTCGGGCGCCACGAAGTAGCCGTAGTGAATGCGCCTGATGTCCGCGGCTCGCACGGCCGCACCTTACGAGTTCCGGTCAGCAATCGAACACGAACCAGCACAACTCGTTGCGCATCCGCTGGTCGTCGAGGACCAGTTCTCGATCGCGGTCGGAAGCTGGGCGCGCTGCCAGTCGCATTCCCGGCGACCGGTTTCGACACGCTCGGGCGCTGGCGCGCCGCTGCCCGCGCAGCCTTGATCGCATAAGCGGCCGCACCCAGGTCGTGTGCCGCGACGTGGGCCACCGCCGCGGCCTGGGCCGCGGCGAACGCGGCAAATCGTGGCGCTCCAGACAGCTCCCTCGCTGCGGCGTTGGCATGGCCCGCCGCCGAGCGAGCTTCGGTCATCGTGACCTCACCGCGCGCCCAAGCGCGTCCCATCTCGATCGCGAGGCGCGGACGGTCGTCCCGCGGTCTGAGCCTGCTCGAAGTGGTGCAGAACATGCTGGGCGCAGTCGGCCGCCCATACGGCGAGCAGGTGGTGGTCGGCGTCCTGAAGCGTGCCGCCACGCCGAACGGTTACGAGCCTGGGATCCCGGATCTTGGGGAGGATCATCAATCGCCGCGGGCTAGTTTCCGAACCAGAATTGGAGGTAGCTGAGCGGGATATCGCCCTTGTACCCGCGACGCCGTGCGTCGGCGGCGCTTGCGGTGTCGTGACCGGGACCGACGCGCACGATGACAAGCTGACCATCGACATCGAGCAGCACGAGCAACGTGTACAGATCGCCGCGCAGCTCGTCGATCGGTCTGTCCCGAATCGCATCACGCAATCGTTCGGACTCGTTTTGATCGTGTGATATGTCGCTGGCCGTGCCCGGGATCAACAGGATCCGACCGGTGGTCGGTTTCGTGAACGTCGCTGAGCCAGTTAAGCGACTGCTCGAGCGGACCCCGGTCCTGCGCCTCGAGGTCCGGGGTTGCCGAGCACCGCATTGGCGAAGTCGTCGATGGTCAAGCCGATAGGCGCAGGCCCGCAGTCGACCTTTGACGGCCAAAGGACGCGCAACTCGTCGGCGCATCCGTACTTGAACGGGAAAGAGATGAAACGCGCGCCGGTCTGTGCCCAACACCAATCGGAGTCGGTTGCAAATCCTTCATGGCTGTAGACCCGCGCTTGGAATGTGATCGGCAGGCCGAATACTCGGCTCGTGAGTAGCACTCCACCGGGAACCGCCCAGCCTAAAGCTGGGTCCGAGTGCGGGAGCCCCTGGTCCTCGACGTCTACGGCGGCGGCCGGCGATCCCGAGCTCGCGGCGCTCGCAACGGGCGACACGGATCGCCGCGGCGGGGTCGGCACTCGGCAGTGGCGTCGCACTCGGCAGTGGCGTCGCCGCCTCGGGCGACCGGCTGGGGGTGGGCGATGCAGTCGCCGCGGGGACAGGCCCCGGGCCGTTGCGCGGCACGAACGAGATGCTCCCGAAGACGAGCGCAACGACGACCGCAGCCGCGACGAGGCCACCTCCGATCCAGTGCACGACGGGTTGCGTGGCGAGCCTGCCCCTCGGCGGCCACGGCGTCGGGCCGAAGACGGCGAGCACAAACGACCCATGCTGGCTCGTCGAACGCGCCCGACCGAGTGCGCTCTCAACCGACGCCTTGGCCATCTGACCGGCGTCAGTTGACCTCATCCAAGCAAGCAGATCTCGGTCGAGCGCCGCGTCGTCGATCATGCCGTTGTCTCCTGGGCGAGGCCACGCTCATTTGCCGCCAGCGCGGCCCTCAGAGAACGCTTCGCGTTGTGCAGCCGCGATCCGACGGTTCCGTACGGGACACCGACGATCTCGGCGATCTGCTCAATGGGAAGGCCGACCATGAAATGGAGCACGAGGACAGTGCGCTGGTCGGTGTTCAGCAACTTGAACGCGCGCCCGAGTTCGTCTCGTGCCGCGATGGCCGCCGCCTCGTCTGCCCTGGTCGCGACCGACTCGGAGAAATCGACGACCCGGACGTTCAGGCGACGGTGGCGGTTCTCCGCGCGGCAGTTGCGGATGAGGATCCGATACGACCATGCCTCGAACTTGTTCGGGTCGCGCAGGCTCTTGAAGTCGCGCCAAATCGAGACGAGCGTCAGCTGCACGGCGTCGTCTGCTGCGTCACGGTCACCCAGGATCCGACTCGCGACGCCGAACAGGCCGGGGGCGGCGTCACGCGCGATGCGCTCGTACGCGTCCCGGTCACCCTGTCTTGCTAGTTCGACGAGCTCTGGCGTCACGGGCTCGAGGCCTCATTTCGGCGCGCAGGTTGTGCGCCTTCACCCTACTTGAGGCGGTGCTCCGCAATTTCTTTCAGTCTTCGTATCCGGGAGCCGCGGCCGTCGGCGAGTCGATCCGTCAAATCCTCACCGAATCGCGGACGGAATCCGGCCCGACCAGCCTCCAGACCTCCACATCCCGCCAGATCGGCGGTCTGGTCGCGGATTTGAGGGGCTATTTGGTTGATTTGGAGGGGTTCGCACTCGGGCGCCCGATTCGATCTGCCATTTCTTCAGGATTTGACGGGAGCCGCCGCCACCGATCTAGGCGACTTGCCAAAAGCAGAAACGGTCTGCCTCGTTTCGGGCTCAACCCGGCAGCGGCAGACCAGTCCTGCATCTGTCACGGGAATCGGCCCGGAATCGGCCCAAATCGGCGCCGGGACTGCAAACCCGCGCAGACCAGTCCTGCATTTGGCAGGAAGTCGCGGTGCCGGGTGGTCGCCAACCGGCCGCGGACCCTTGGAGCGCCGGAAAACCGTCCACGCATGGTCCCCACACACTCCACGGACGCTCCACCGCTGGTCCACCACGATTTTTGATACGCCACTAGGCCTAGCCCTGCATGAGAGCAGTGACCACCAGATGTTGTGGTTTTAGGCTTGACACTGCCATTGGCCAGGAATAGCATTTGTTGGTTGAGGGCGCCTGCCGACCACCCCAGTGGCAGCGCCCAATCGGTAGGGAGAGGGCGACGAAACATGGCTCGAGCTGCGGGAGCGGTGGCACCAGAAACGACGGGCGACGGAACCAATGTGATTGCCGCCAACCCAGCACTCAAGTCGGCCCTCAAGGGCTCAGCCGGCAAGGCAAAGGCCCAGGGTCCCATCGATGACGAGGGTCGGTTCACCGGCCTGGGCGTCAAGGGCCTGAGCTTCGAGCGCCGCTGGACCACGCCGGGCATCCACCCGTACGACGAGATCACCTGGGAGCTGCGCACGCGCAGAGATCAAGAACGAGTCGGGCAAGACCGTGTTCGAGCAGACGGACATTGAGGTCCCCGCCTTCTGGAGTCAGCTGGCCACGAACGTGGTCGTCAGCAAGTACTTCCGCGGCCACATCGGCACGCCGCAGCGCGAGCGCAGCGTCAAGCAGCTCATCGACCGTGTCGTCAACACGATCGCCGCCTACGCCGCCACGCAGCACTACATGAAGAGCAGACGAAGACCTCGCGACCTTCAAGGCAGAGCTGACCCATCTGCTCGTCCACCAGAAGATGAGCTTCAACTCGCCGGTCTGGTTCAACGTCGGCGTTGAGGAGCGGCCGCAGTGCTCCGCCTGCTTCATCAACTCGGTCCAGGACAACATGTCCAGCATCATGGACCTGGCCAAGACAGAGGCCATGCTCTTCAAGTACGGCAGTGGCGCGGGCGTGAACCTGAGCCCCATCCGCGGCTCAAAGGAGCGCCTCAGCAAGGGCGGCATCGCCTCCGGCCCGGTCAGCTTCATGAAGGGCTTCGACGCCTTCGCCGGCGTGGTCAAGTCGGGTGGCACCACCCGCCGCGCGGCCAAGATGGTCATCCTCGACGCGACTCACCCGGACATTGAGGACTTCGTCGAGTCAAAGGCCAGCGAAGAGCGCAAGGCCTGGGCACTCATCGAGCAGGGCTACGACGCCAGCTTCACCGGCGAGGCATACGGCAGCGTCTTCTTCCAGAACGCGAACCACTCCGTAAGAGTCACGGATGAGTTCATGCACGCCGTGGAGAAGGACGCCGACTGGAAGACGCTCAACGTCACGGACGGCAAGCCGGCCAACACGTTCAAGGCCAAGGAGCTCTTCCGCAAGATGGCGGAGGCCGCCTGGATCTGCGGCGACCCGGGCATCCAGTACGACACCACGATCAACGACTGGCACACGAGCGCCAACTCGGATCGGATCTACGCCAGCAACCCGTGCAGTGAATACATGTTCCTGAACGACACGGCATGCAACCTGGCCAGCCTGAACCTGATGAAGTTCGTGCGCGACGACGGCGAGTTCGACTCGGAGGCGTACCGCTACGCCGCCCGACTCACGATCACCGCGCAGGAGATGCTGGTCGACAACGCCAGCTACCCGACTCCCCAGATCGAGCTGAACTCACACCTGTTCCGCCCGCTCGGGCTGGGCTACGCCAACCTGGGCGCACTGCTCATGAGCCGCGGCCTGGCCTATGACTCTGACGAGGGCCGAGCGACCGCCGCCACCCTGACCGCAATCATGACCGGCGAGGCGTATGCCCAGTCGGCGCTCATCGCCCGCGATCACGGCGGGCCGTTCAAGGAATACAGGAAGAACGAGCAGCCGTTCCTCCGAGTAATCAAGAAGCACAGAGCTGCCGCGTATGCGATCCCCGCTTCGCATGCGCCGGCGGAATTAATCGACGCGGCACGGTCATCTTGGGACTCCGCACTCGAATTGGGCACGCAATTCGGGTACCGGAATGCTCAGGTGACCGTGCTCGCGCCGACCGGCACCATCGCTTTCATGATGGATTGCGACACGACCGGCATCGAGCCGGACATCGCGCTCATCAAGTACAAGAAGCTGGTCGGCGAGGGCTTCCTCAAGATCGTCAACAAGACGGTACCCGCCGCGCTCAAGAAGCTGGGCTACTCCCCCACTGAGGTGGAGGAGATCATCAAGTACATCGACGAGCGCGAGACGATCGAGGGCGCGCCGGCGCTGAAGCCAGAGCATCTCAGCGTCTTCGACTGCGCCTTCAAGCCGGTCAACGGCGAGCGCTCCATCCACTACATGGGCCACGTCCGGATGATGGGCGCGACCCAGCCCTTCCTCAGTGGCGCGATCAGCAAGACGGTCAACATGCCAGAGGCCGCGACCGCTGACGAGATCGCCAAGCGTCTACCTGGAAGGCTGGAAGCTGGGCCTCAAGGCCATCGCGATCTATCGGGATGGTTCAAAGCGCTCGCAGCCACTCTCCACGGGCAAGAAGAAGGACAAGGAAGAGGTCGTCGTCTGAGACCTGCCGCCGCGGCACCCAAGGCTGAGCCCGCTGGCGAGCCCAAGCCATACCGGCGCCGCCTGCCGGACGAGAGACGCGCTGTCACGCACAAGTTCCAGGTCGCCGGCCACGAGGGCTACATCACGGTCGGGCTGTACCCGGATGGTCAGCCGGGCGAGATCTTCCTGCGCATGGCCAAGGAAGGCAGCACCGTCAGCGGCCTGATGGACTCGCTCGCGACGATGACCTCCATCTCGCTCCAGTACGGCGTGCCGCTGCGCGACCTGGTCAACAAGTTCAGCCACATGCGCTTCGAGCCGGCCGGCTTCACGGGCAACAGCGAGATCCCCATCGCCAAGTCGATCGTCGACTACATCTTCCGCTGGATGGGCGCCAGGTTCCTGTCCAAGGATGATCGCGACGCGCTCGGGATCATCTCCGCCGACGCGTACGTGACGGAACCACCGGCATCACCGGCTGGCGAGTTCGGCTCTGGAATCAGCTTTGCCACGCCCCCCTCGACGCCTGCCGTAGACTCGGCGAGGGAGGACTTCATCGGGGAGGCCGGTGGGCCCAAAGCGTCAGCGGTTGAAACCGCTCAACCTCCTCGAGCGGGCGTTGACGGCACCGACCTCCCCGTCCTCTCCAACGGCCCACGCGAACGGGCATTCAAACGGCTCGGCGAACGGCCACACGGAGAGCAAGCTCCCAGTCGTCAAGCCACTCGACCTGGGCGGCGGCACGAAGGTCGCCTTCAGCGTGAGCGCCGACTCTCCGTCCTGCTCCGACTGCGGCTCGATCATGGTCCGCAGCGGCAGCTGCTACAAGTGCCTCAACTGCGGTAGCACCTCCGGCTGCAGCTAGATCTTCAACTCGTTCTTTAGTCGTAGAGCCCGGGCAAACGCCCGGGCTCTTCGATTTCGGCCTTGGCACGAAATATCCTGTGCTCGAGGAGGCGACGTTGCATCTGTACCGAGGATCGACCGAGCAGTTCATCGGGGATGCCGTACGGGCGCGTCTCGCCGGACAGCTCGCCGACCGGTTCTTCGATGAGTTCCGGTATCGGCCGGCTGAGTCCGAAGTGCGCTCCTGGCAGAACTCGCTTCGCGCCATGGCGGACGTGCTCCAGCTCGCCGACCTGCGAGATCAGGGAATCCTCGTCGAACTCCAGCTCCCTCTGACGTCGAAGCGCCTCGACTGCTTAATTACCGGCTCGAACCCTGACCGTGGCGACTCTGCCGTGATCGTCGAGCTCAAGCAGTGGACTGCTGTCGGTAGGTCAAATATTCCCGAGAGCGTCACCGTCGCCTTCGGCGATCGCATCAAAGATCACCTCCACCCCTCGGCTCAGGTCCGACAGTACGAGCGGTACCTGCAGGACACGCATCCCGCGTTCTCGGACGGCGCAGTCTGGGCATCCTCTTGCTCGTACCTGCATAACGCCGAATTCGACTCGAAATCTCCGATCTGGAGCTCGCAGTTCACGGAGCTCACCGCCTCGTATCCCGCCTTCGCTGGCGACCAAGTCGATGAGCTCGCGTCGTACTTGGACGAGCGGATCGCTGGTCCTGATGACGGCTCGATAGTCGACCGGGTCGCGGAAACGGCGTTCCGACCCAGCAAGCGACTCCTTGATCACGTGGCGCGAATGATCAAAGGCGACTCAACGTTCGTTCTGCTCGATGAGCAACTCGTTGCGTTCAACGCCATCCTGGCCGCAGTCGGGACTGCCGGGCAGAACGAGCAGTCAGTGGTCTTCATTGTCAGCGGTGGGCCCGGCACCGGGTAAGTCAGTGATTGCCGTTAACTTGATCGGCGAGCTGTCCGCCCGCGGAATTCGCGCGGTCCATGTGACCGGCTCGCAGGCATTCACACAAAACCTGCGCAAGAAGGTCGGCGTCCGCGCGTCCGCACTGTTCAACTACTTCATGAACCTCGCCGGGGTTCAGGAGCCGTTTGATGTCGTCGTCCTTGACGAGGCTCACCGCATCCGAGAGGTGAGTGGCAACCGCTTTACGCGGAGATCACAGCGCACGGGCAAGTCGCAGATCGAGGACCTGCTGGACGCCGGGCGGGTGTCGGTGTTCTTTATCGACGACCTCCAGGTCGTGCGCCCAGAAGAAGTCGGCAGTTCCGAGCTGATCCGGCAAACGGCCGCCGCTCGTGGCATCCCTGTGCGCGAATTCGAGCTGGAGGCTCAGTTCCGCGCGAACGGCTCAGATGCCTTCATCCAGTGGGTGGACAACACGCTGGAGACGGCTCGGACACCTCAGGTCCTGTGGCCAAGCGAGGATCGATTCGAGTTCGATGTGGTCGATAGCGTCGTCGAACTCGAACGGCGAATCCGCGTACAGTCCTCTGAGGGTTTCAGCGCACGACTTGCGGCAGGCTACTGTTGGCCATGGTCAAAGCCGCTCCCTTCTGGGCAACTGGAAGTGGATGTGACCATCGGCGACTGGAGAATGCCTTGGAACGCTAGGGCGAATTCGGGTGCCCTCGGACCAGGCATCCCGCAGTCGCACTTCTGGGCGACCGATCCACATGGGATCAACCAAGTCGGCTGCGTGTACACAGCGCAGGGCTTCGAGTTCGACTTCATCGGGGTGATCTTTGGCCTCGATCTCGTTTACCGACCTGGCGTCGGATGGGTCGGCCAGCCGGACCAGTCGCGAGATCCTGTCGTCAAACGGAGTTCCCGAGACGCCTTCACGGAGTACGTCAAGAACACCTACCGCGTCCTTCTGACACGTGGATTGCGCGGCTGCTACGTGTACTTCGTCGACCCAGCGACTCGGGACTTCTTCCTAAGCCGCATCGAAAGACCGCGTACCGCGCTGGCGAGGGCCGCCGAGACGCCGTTCAGCTACCCCGACTGATCGGACTGGCGCAGCTCTATCGCGGACCGATTGGCGGGAGCTGAGAGCTCCCTGTGGACACGGCTGCGATACTCCGCCGGGGGCAAGTTGAGAACTGCTCGCCGTGTCGGGCCCGAGGTGACTTATGGGGTCCGTCGCTCGGCTGATTCGCACTTACCCGCTTACCTCGTACGCCGTTCTGGCGTACGCGCTCTCGATCATCCTGGGCCTGCTGCTCAACGTCTCGCTGCTGTTCGGGCTGATCGCGCTTTTTGGGCCGGCCGCAGCCGCGTTCATAGTTGCCCGCATCTGGAAGGGCCGCGCCGGGGTGTCGGAGCTGTGGGCATCGACCAGGAAATGGCGCGTCCACCCCTTCTGGTACGTGGCTGCGATCGGACTGCCCGTCCTGGGCTTCGTCATCGGCCATGTGCTCTTCGCGGCGTCAGGCCACGAGGCATTGCCCGTTCCGGGCGCGATATCGCCGATCCTGTTCGTGCTGTTCTTCCTCGTCATCGGCGAGGAGATCGGTTGGCGCGGCTTCCTGCTCAACGGACTGCTGAAGCGGTTCTCGCCGCTCGTCGCGACGCTGATCGTGGCCGTCGTCTGGGCCTTCTGGCACAGCCCGCTGTACTTCATCCCGGGCATGCCCTCGTACGGCCAGCCGTTCGCGATCTTCGCGCTGTGGGTCGTGCCGATCTCGTTCCTGCTCACATGGCTGTGGCTGGGCACGGGCAGCGTCTGGCTATCGACCCTGATGCACGGATCGGCCAACCTGGGAGCAAGCCTCGTCTTCCCGCAGCTGGATCCGGGCCTGCTGTTCGCCTTCAGCGCGATCGGCATGGCAATCGTCGTGCTGCCCCTGGTGCTGCTGAGATGGTCCCGATGGACAACCAGCCCCCAATCGGAGCCCATACCGCAAACCGCGCCGACTCCCGCCGGCTGATCATTCGAGCCCTTGCCGCCGTGAGCCTAGATCAACCCGCGACGTACTCCGCGGAAGCGCTCGAAGTCTGTATCGAACGAAATGAGAATGGCGTCGTGCTCCACCGCGAGCGCGGCCAGATGGGCATCGTTTACGAGATTGCCGCCTGAGCCTACTTCGGCGAGAAGTCCGGCGAGCACGTCGGCGTGTCGGGCGGTTGGATGCAGGACGATCGACGTTGGCTGGGCGAGCCAGTCTCTGACAATCGCCGTGGCGTCAGTGACGTCGAGCGGCCGTGGGAACACGGCGGGGTGCGTTGCCAGACGCAGGAATGCCAGCAGCGGGACCCAGGCAAAACCAACCTGCTCGTCCCCGTTGAGCGCAGCGTCCAACCAGGTGCGAGCACGGTCGTGCAGCTCAGACGACTCGTTGACCGCGTAGATCAGGACATTCGCGTCGACGAGCTGCATGTGCGGACGGGTGCTACTTCCGCACAGCCAGCTTGCGGATCAGCTCGTCGTCCTCGAGGCTGGCCGCAAGCCGGAGCGCCTTGTCCAGCGGAACCGCCGGCTGACCCATGTCCATCGTCCGTGTCTTGAACGGCTCAGCAACGCTGCGCCGCGACGTGCCGGCACGGATCGCCTCGTTGAGAGCCTGTTTGAAAGTCAGGCCTCGCTCGCGCATCAAGCGGCGCACGATTGCGTTGGTATCTGGCTCCAGACTGACCGTCGTCCTCACAGACGCATCATAGCATCAACTTTTCGAGCATCATCGCATCATTTCGGCGGAGACCTCCTTTTCACGAGCCGATTAAGGTGAGTGATCTTGATGACTGATCACCGACCACCACACAAGAAGGCTGCCAAGGCCAAGCCCAAGCCCACGTCGGAGGCGGGGGCCGCGAACGACGGCTTCGGCACGCTCAACCTCGACGAGCAACTCATGGCCACGCTCGTCGAGCTGGGGTACGAGGAGCCGACGCCCATTCAGCGCGAGGCCATTCCCCTCCTCCTCGCCGGCCAGGACGTCCTCGCGGAGGCTCCCACCGGCACGGGCAAGACCGCGGCCTTTGCGCTCCCCATGCTCCATCGGCTGCTCGCCACGCGCAAAGACAACCCCAACCGCGCTGACGGCAAGATTGCCGCCCTGGTCCTGGTTCCGACAAGAGAACTCGCGATGCAGGTGTCGGAGGCGATCCACCGCTACGGCGAGAAGGTGTCGATCCGCGTGCTGCCCGTGTACGGCGGCCAGGCGATCGGCCTTCAGCTGAGAGCCCTTCAACGCGGCGTCGACGTCGTCGTCGCGACGCCCGGTCGCGCGGTCGATCACATCAAGCGCAACAGCATCCATCTCGATGGCGTCCACATGCTCGTCCTCGATGAGGCCGACGAGATGCTCGACATGGGCTTCGCCGAGGACCTCGAGACCATCCTCCAGGCAACCCCGGCGACCCGTCAGACCGCCCTCTTCTCCGCCACCATCTCCGGGCCGATCGCCAAGATCGCCCAACGCCACCTCCGTGATCCGCAGCGCGTCACGATCCACGCCGAGCAAAACTCAGCAGACGGCATCGCCAGAGTCCGCCAGGTCGCGTACGTCGTGCGCCGATCCGACAAGCTCGCCGCGCTCGGGCGAATCCTCGACGTCGAGGACCCAACCTCCGCCCTCGTCTTCGCGCGTACTCGGGGTGAGGTCGAGGAGCTTGCCGAACGGCTTGGCGGCCGCGGCCACGACGCGGCCGCGCTCCACGGCGGAATGGATCAGGCACAGCGCGACCGCATCATGAACAAGTTCCGCGAGGGCGACCTGGATGTTCTCGTCGCCACGGATGTTGCGGCCCGCGGTCTGGACATCGAGCACGTCTCGCACGTCGTGAACTACGACGTGCCCTCCAACCCGGACGCGTACGTGCACAGGATCGGCCGCACCGGGCGCGCCGGCCGCGAGGGCACCGCCATCACCCTCGTCGAGCCGCGCGAGAGTCGCCTCCTGAAGAACATCGAGCGGACGATCAAGATCCGCCTCGAGCTCGCCCAGGTACCCACAACCGCCGACCTGCGCGAGCGCCGCCTCGAGCTCCTGAGCGCCAGCCTGCGCGAAGCCATGCAAGAGGACGGCATCGATCGCTATCGGACGGTCGTCGAGACTCTCGCCGAGGAGTTCGACGTGCTCGAGGTGGCCCTCGCCGCAGTCAGCCTGGCCGACCAGTCGAGCGGACGCGATGCCGCCGATGAGGGCGAAATAGCGACGGTCTGCCTTTTCCAGCCGAACGAACGGCCCGACCAACACCAAGGGCGGACCACCGGGCAAAGGCCACGGAGGCAAAGGCCACGGAGGCAAGGGCGGACCCAGCAAACGGCATAGCGCCGAGCCGTGGGCGAGGCTTTTCGTGGGCGGTGGCCGGCGCATCGGAATGAGGCCCGGAGACCTGGTCGGTGCGATCACGAACGAGGCAGGCGTGACCGGAGCGTCTATCGGTGCCATCCAGATCGCCGACAGCTATTCGCTGGTCGAGGTGCCGGAATCCGCGGCGGATGACATCGCCAGGGTGCTCAGCTCAGCCAAGATCAAGGGCAAACGCCTTGAGGTCCGCCGCTACCGCGAGCGCTGAGCGCACGAAAGGTCGCCAGCGTTGGCGTGTCCATCGAGCCATTTGGCCGCGATTCGATACCGCTCAGTGGCGGTGGGCGATCTGGGCAGTGCAGTCGGAGCAAACTTCAGTAAGCCCGTCCACGTCGGGACGTTCATCAGTTTCCGGGTAGTTTCGGCCGCAGTATGTACGGTGCCCCACCGGGTGGCCGTCGCTCCAGCGCTCGGCCGCCGCGATGTGCCAGATGTGCTCGTACTGGCCGCGCAGGCCGAAGGGCGCTTCCGGTCGTTGCTCTTCGGGCATCTCCACGACTGTACTCGTTCAGCACTAGCGAAATCAGCGGGTCGACGTCCAGATACGCCATCGGCTCGCCTACGCTGCCGGCCAGCGCTGGAGGATCACGGCCGACCGCATTCATCTGACGACGAATGTCATCGGCAACCTCGCCCTCTTCCACGGCGCACCGGTCGCCGCCTAAGGGACACCCGATCTCCTCAGCCCCAGCTGAGGAGGCAGCAAAAGCTATCGATGACAGCGCGGTGGTCGCTGCGCCATAGTGGCAACCATGAAGACCTGGGCTGAGTTCGAAAGCGAACAACCAACGATGGCCGTGCGCGGGCGCGAGCTCATCTACCGCTCGGGCGATGGCGAGGGGATGCTCGTGACTGTGCGCGATGACGTGCCGCCGCGTGTCCACCCGGTCAACGCGGGCATCGTCGATGGCCACTTCTACACCTTCGTCCAGGGCAAGAGTGCCAAGCGACGCGACCTGGACGAGGACGGCAGGTACGCGTTCCATATCTACGTCGACCCCGCAGCACCGCACGAGTTCCTCGTCCGCGGGCGCGCGAAGGAAGTCACGGACGAACAACTCCGCGCCGAGATCGCCGAGGGCTGGTTCTTCAACGTGCAGGACTCGTACCCGCTGTACGAGCTGTTCTTGGAGCACGTCCTGCTGGGCCACCGCCCGACGGCCAACGATTGGCCGCCCATCTACACGCGATGGTCAGACACGCACTGGTCAGTCGGCGACCCCAAGGAGAAGCGAGCCAAGGACTAGGCGGGATCCTCCGGCCGATCCGGCCAGGAGGCGATGCACACCTTGTTGCCGGCGCGGTCGGCGAGGATCCACCAGCCCGGCGCGTCCGAGCCTTGGGCAACGACGCCGCCGGCCGCCAGCGCTGCTGCCAATCGACGCTCCGCCTCCTCGTGCGCGACCGAGACGTCGACGTGCATCGCGTGGCGCAGGGGCTTGTCCGGGTTGAGATCCTGCATCCAGAAGGTTGATCCGTGGCCGAGAGGGTCGACGCCGTTGTCGGGCGCCATCTCCGAGTAGCCCAGGACGGCCCGCCAGAAGCCCACGTCCAGGTCGCTTGGCTTGGCCGCGACGGCCAGCTGGACTTCCTGCACGGCCGATCGATCAGCCACTGCCCCATGCGCCGCCGCGACCGCGGAAACAGCACGCGCGAGATCGGCGTGACGTGCCTCGAGCGTCCACACGTCGCGCGTCAGACGCACTGACAGCTTCGCTCCACTGACGGTCAGGACTCCTCCGTCGCCAACGCCCGGTATCTCAGCGACCGCCACCGCCAGTCGCGCCGCGTCCGCGAACGTCGCTGTACGGAAAACTGCCACAGCCCCACCGTGGAGCACCACCCAATCACCGACTCCGTCGGCGCGGAGAAACTCGATCCGTCCTTCTGCACTCATGGCGCAATTATCGGTGCCTGGCCCCTCCCGAAAGGGAATCAAAAAAGCCGCTCGCATTGCTGCGAGCGGCTTTCGTTATCGAAGTGAGAGCCTAAGCGGCCGACACCCGACTTGCGCGGGGGCCCTTGGGGCTGTCCTCGATCTCGAACTTCACGGCCTCGCCGCCATTCAGGCGATCGAAGTCAAGGGTGGAGTCGAGCGAGTTGCGATGGAAGAAATATTCCTTCGCGTCCGCTGCAGTGATGAAGCCGAAGCCGCGATCGGCGACGACCTTCTTGATGGTACCGGTGGTCACAGTGACCCTCCAACAGTCTTCTCGAACGATGGGCTCAAACGCACGATCTGTTCGAGAAGAAGTCGATCACACGGCGCCACCGCGCACTGCGGCGTGAACGCATCATACACCCCAAATCGCTCAGATGGTCGAAATTCCTAAGTTTCTGCCAGTGCCTGGCGGCGGAGTTCCGCGATGTGCGCGCCCACGACGGCGGTGTGCGCCCAGCCCGTGTAGTCCTCCGAATTCGCACGATACGTCGACGAGATCTCCGCGAGTCGACCGGAAACCCCTGCCCCGATGAGCATGCCAACTTCGCCCGCGGCCTCAGCAAGCCGGCGGTCGAGCGTGGCCAGCTTCGAATCGGTCGCCAACGCGAGAGCCAGGTAGATCGCGTCGTACGCGGACAGTCGGAAGCGGGCCATCTGTTCGATGGCCAGAAGAAGCATTGGTCGATCAAGCTCGACCGTCCTGAGGTCGAGGCCGTCCAGATCCACCAAGTTGGTTACCAGGTGAGCTGGCGCGAAGCCCCGTCTCCGGCCAAGAACATGGGTGACCTCAATCCAGAAATGTGATGGCACCAGCATGTCCGCCGACTCAGCAGTCCACTGATCGATGGCCGCCTGGGATGCCGGCGTGCCACTCTCATCGAGCAAGTAGGCCAGCGCGACCGATGCATCAACGACGATGCGCTCAATCACGCTCGTCCTCTGGATACTCGGGGTATCCGTCTGGATCATCCTTTGAACGAAGCTGCCGAATCAACTCAACCGACTCCGGCGTTCCGGGTGTCTTCGGATAAAGCTGGGCCCACAACTCGCGACGGGCGTCTATCCGTGCCATCGCTGCCAATCGGCGCTTCTTCTGCTCCTCCCTGGACTCATCCAGGCGCGCGCCGTCCTCGACCGACACGAGCATTGCCAGGGGTCGATGGTCGCGTTCGATCACGAAGCGCTCCCCGCCGGATGCAGCGTCCAGGATCGAGCCAAGCGACTTGCGCAGGTCCATTGGTGAGATGTGTCTCATAGTCGATCATGATACCGCGCCATTAGAGTCGCCGCTTACGTGGAACCAGTTAATTCTCCGTCTGTCATCGAACTGTCAGGTTGTCTGGACTAGCGTCGGACCAATGCAGCAGCGGTTCACCATGCGCCCCCGCGTGCCACCATTTCCACGCGTGTGGGCCATCCACCCGATCGAGATCTGGGTGGTGGTCGTGGCGAACGCAGTCGTCATCACCGGGATGTGGATCGTTCATGGCGGCGTGGCCCAGATCGCGACGCTCGGTGGCCTGTTCACGGCAGTTGGCCAGCTGACCGCGCTACTTGGGACTTACCTCGCCCTCGTCGGCATCGTTCTGATGTCGCGCAGCCCGTGGCTGGATCAACTCTTCGGCGTGGGCGATCTCGCTCGCTGGCACAAGTGGGTCGGCTTCGGCACGCTCTGGCTGCTGGTCGGCCACGGGGTCTTCACGACGCTCGGTTTCGCCGCCGCAGCCGGCGTCTCTATCGCCGACGAGATCAACGCCCTGCTGTTCACGTACCCGTGGGTGTTGATGGCCACGGTCGCCCTGGGGCTGATGATGGTCGTCGGTTTCCTGTCCGTGAAGGCCGCGCGCCAGAGGCTCTCGTACGAGACCTGGTACGGCATCCACCTGTATGCATACCTCGCGGTCGCGCTTGCATTCCTGCACGAGCTCGCCGTGGGCACGGACTTCGTCGACGACACGATCGCCCAGGTCTATTGGGTGGCGCTCTACGTGGCCGTCGTGGTCCTGGTGCTCGTGTTCCGACTGGGACAGCCGATCGCCCTGTCCATCCGACATCGCTTTCGCGTCGCGGACGTTCGCGCCGAGGCCCCGAATGTCGTCTCGATCTACATCACCGGACGACATTTGGACCGGCTCCCGTCACGTGCCGGGCAGTTCTTCTACTGGCGCTTTTTGAGCGGCGGTGGCTGGTGGCGCGCGCATCCGTTCTCGCTGTCCGCGGCGCCAAACGGCCAGTATCTGCGCATCACGGTCAAGCGCAGCGGCGACGACACGAGCCTCATCCAGCACATCAAACCCGGGACGCGCGTCTTCGCTGAAGGTCCGTACGGCGCCTTCACCAGCGCGCGGCGACGCTACGCGCGCGTTCTGTTGGTCGCGGGTGGGATCGGCATCACTCCCCTGCGCGCCCTGCTCGAGGAGCTGCAAGCCCAACCAGGCGCGATCACCGTCCTCTATCGAGCCAGCTCGTGGGACGACGTTGTCTTCCGCGATGAGCTCGACGCCCTGGCCAACGCCGTCGGCGCGACCATCGTCTATCTCGTCGGCAAGCGTCAGCCAGGCAGCCGACGCTCAGACCCGCTCGATGCGAACTCGATCGCCCGCCTCGTACCGGACGTCCGCGTGCGCGACGTATTCGTCTGCGGACCCGAGTCGATGAACGATGCCGTGCGCCACAACCTGCGCGCGCTCGGTGTTTCGAACAGCCAGATCCATGCCGAACGCTTCGCTTACTAGCCCAGGAGGTCCAGGCCGGGTGCAAAGTCCAAGTCGCGTGCCCAGACGAGGCGCCGTGGCGCTTGTTACGACGGTCCTTGCCGTAGTTCTCCTGTTCAGCTTCAAGACAACCGACTCGACCACACTGGGCCAAGGACTGCCGACGGGCGCGATCATCGGTGCGGCTCCGGCGACTGCCACGCCCGCCGTTGTCGCCGATCGTCCAACTCCAGCGCCGGCCGCCACGACCCCAGCGCGGTCGCATCGCCCCGACGCTACCGCCTCGCCTCAGATAGCTGGTCCGCCGGCTCCCGCCGCGACGCCGACGGCGCCGCCCGTCAACGCTGGCCAGGGCGTGAGCGGCACGTTCACCGGCGACGCCATAGACACGGCATACGGCACAGTGCAGATCGCGCTCGTGGTCCAGGACGGCAAGATCACGGACGTCCAGGAGCTGCAGCTGCCCAGTGACCGACGCCTGTCACAGCAGATCAGCGCCCAGGCCGGCCCCATGTTGCGCACGGAGGTGCTTCGTGCGCAGAGCGACAACATCAACGGCGTGTCCGGAGCGAGCTACACCTCGTACGGCTTTTACCAATCGCTCCAGTCGGCGCTCTCCAAGATGCAGTGACGATCGCCGAGTCTCCGAATTGGCTGCTGTCGGGTCGAACACATCATGGGCACCGCGATCGTCATCGACGTTCGCGACGCCGGAGTTGATGTGCGGCGCGAGTCTGACATTCAGCTCGCGGTCGAGGCGGCCTTCGACCACTTCCGCGCTGTCGACGCACGTTTCAGCACGTACAAGGCAGACAGCGAGGTCAGCCGGCTCAATCGCGGCGAGCTGCGTGAGCAGGACTGCAGCGACGAGTTGCGCGGGGTCCTGGCCATGTGCGAGTCCGCCCGCCAGACAAGCGATGGCTACTTCGACATCCGCGGCCACCGGAGCGACGGCACGATCGATCCATCAGGCCTCGTCAAGGGCTGGTCCGTTGAGGGCGCGGCGCAGATCCTCGACGCTGTCGGCGTCCGGAATTACTGCATCAACGCGGCCGGTGACGTCATTGCCAGGGGTTATGTGCCGCCCCGCGACACGTGGCGGATCGGGATACGGAATCCGTGGGACGCGCGCACGACGGTCGCCGTGATTGCCGCCCATGATCTGGCGATCGCGACCTCTGGCACCTATGAGCGCGGGGACCACATCATCGTCCCGCACACGGCCCAACCGCCCGAGGGCATCGCGAGCATGACGATCGTGGGGCCGTCTCTGACCTGGGCAGACACATGGGCCACCGCTGCATTCGCGATGGGCGTGCGCGGCGTCGAGTGGATAGCGCACGAAATCGAAGGCTACGAGGCGTGTGCCATCTCCACGGACCGCCACCTGGTCATGACGCCCGGCTTCGAGGAGTTCATGGCTGAGCGCTGACGTCCGTCACCGGCTCGTCCGCCGCCTGCTCGTCGCTCGCGGTGTCGAACGCGTGGTCGGAGGTCCTGGGCCACCAGACGGACATGCGCGCCCCTCCTGCGCCGCCATCTCCGACCTCCCAGTGGCCGCTCGTTGCGCTCACGATCGCATCGGCTATGGCCAGGCCCAGCCCGGCGCCCTCGTGCGCGTCGCTGGCACGGTGAAAGCGATTGAAGATCTGGTCGCGTTCCGTAGCTGGGATGCCCGGCCCGTTGTCCTCAACGACAAGCTGTACGCGCGACGCGTCGCCCACGACTGCCACTGACACAGACGAGCCCGGCGGCGAGTGGCGCACGGCGTTGTCGAGCAGCACGGACAGCAGCCGCGCAATCCACTCCGCCGGAGCCCTGATGACAGGGCTGACCGTGCCACTGACTGACGTGCTCAGCTTCGTGCCCAGCTGGTCGCATATGGGCCGGAACCGATCCGCGGTCGTCGTCGCGAGCGCGCCAACGTCGACCGGCTCTGCCACGGGCATCTGTGGCGCCGCGTCGAAACGCGCCAACCACAGCAGGTCGTCGACGAGCCGCCGCAGATGGAGCGTCTCGTCCTGGATTCGACCGAGCACGCCCTGGTAGTCGGCGGGGCTCCGTTCCGTTTGCAGGGCAAGCGACGTCTCGGCCTCGATCACTGTGAGAGGCGTACGCAGTTCGTGCGACGCATCCGCCGTGAACGCGAGCTGCGCCACTCGTGCCTGTTCGATTGGCCCGGCAACGCGTCGCCCGACAAGGAGCGCGCCCACGAAGACCATCAGCAGGAGCAGGGGCGCAGTGACGAGCTCGGCCAGAACGAGGGTGTCCGTCGCGCCCGCGACATCACCGAGCGATTGAGCGATCGTGATCCACGCCGCGCCGCCAGCGGTCGTGATGGTGCCGCCGACCAGGCGCATCTGCGTCCCGCCGACGTTGACTGTGGCTGGACCGGCGGTTTGTGCGACATCTGCGGGCAGGTCGGCAGTTGGATCGCTTTGATAGGACGCGCCACCGGGGCCTTTCACCCAGACGACGAGTGGCGCGTCAAATCTGCGCGCATCGCCGTCGTTGTCGAGATCGGCCGTGCCGCCACCAAAGGCTTCGGTGATCGCCTCCGGATCGGCAACTATCGCGGCCAGGCGGCTGTCGAGCCGGCTGTCGACGTTCGCGATCAGAGTGTTGCGCGAGATAACGACGACGGCCAGCGCCGCGACGAGGTACAGCACGGCCACGATCGCGGTCGCGGTCGCCGCAACGCGCAGCGGCAGGTTCCGGAAACCACGGCTGCGCACGGCGCTCATCTCTCACTCAACCTATAACCCGCGCCGCGCACGGTCACGATCTCCACTCCGCTGCCCGCCAGTTTCGCGCGCAAGCGCGCCATCCGGACATCGATCGCGTTCGAGCCGATCGGGTCCGTCTCGTCCTTCCAGGCGTGCTGGGCGATCTGCCGTCGGTCCACGACGGCCGGCGTCTTGAGCATGAGCAACTCGAGGATGCGGAACTCGATCGTCGTCAGATGTAGCGCCACGCCGTTCGCATCGACTTTGCGCGTCCGTGGGTCGAGGACGACATCGCCGCAGCGCAGGGCGCTGCCGTCAGCTTTGCCCGGCCTGCGCTGAAGCGCGCGGATTCGGGCGAGGAGCTCGCCGAAATGGAACGGCTTGACGAGGTAGTCGTCAGCGCCCGCGTCGAGGCCGCTGATGCGATCGTCTGGCGCATCCCGAGCCGTAAGCATCAGAACGGCGCTCTCGAGCGACTGGGACCGAACATGCCGCACCAGGTCGAGCCCGCTCATGCCCGGCAGCCGCCAATCGACGATGAGCACGGCGTAGTCGGTAAAGTTCAGCATCTGCCGGGCGTCCTCAGCCGTGCGCGCGACGTCGACGAAGTAGCCGTTGTCCTCGAGACCCCGCGAAAGCACCGCCCTGAGGCGCGGATCGTCTTCGATTACCAGTAAGCGCAAGCGTTCCGCTCCGTGAAGATCGCTACGTCGAGTGTACGAAGGAGACCTGTCCGTTCTATGACGGCACGTCGCCCGATCATGTGGAACAGATGTTCACTCGGCCTGTTATGCTGCGGTCACTTCGTGTTCGTAGGGCGCTCCGGTCCGCGCCCCGGTACTTCTCCGTTCGACCTCGATCCACAACCATTTGAGCCCTGACCGGGCCCCGCACATGCGGGAGGGCCTCGTCAGGAGCTATCACCTCGTGTCTTTCGATCAAGTCGGGCTTGCGCCCGAACTCCTCCGCGTTGTCGCGCAGCAGGGCTACACAGAGCCCACGCCCGTGCAGCGCGAAGCAATCCCCCACGTCCTTGCCGGCCGCGACGTTCTCGCCGGCGCCCAGACGGGCACAGGCAAGACAGCAGCCTTCGTGCTGCCCATCCTTCAGCGCCTCAACGCGCGCACTGACCGCAACGCCAACGGCCGCCGGCCCATCCGCGTGCTCGTCCTCACTCCCACGCGCGAGCTCGCGCTCCAGGTTGAGGAGAGCGTGCGCACGTACGGCAAGACCCGGCCGATCATGTCCGTTGCCATCTACGGCGGCGTGGGCTTCGACGGCCAGGTCCGCCGCATCCGCCAGGGCCCGGAAATCGTCGTCGCCACTCCCGGTCGACTGCTCGACCACGTCACGCAGCGCACCATCAACCTGAGCCAGGTTGAGGTCCTCGTCCTCGACGAGGCGGATCGCATGCTCGACATGGGCTTCATCCACGACATCCGCAAGATCCTTGCCCTGTTGCCGACGCAGCGCCAGAACCTGCTCTTCAGCGCGACGTTCAATCCTGAGATCCGCCGGCTTGCCGCGGACTTCCTCAAGGACCCTGCCTTCGTGCAGGTCACGCCCAAGAACACGGCATCTGAGCTCGTCACGCAGCTCGTCATCCCGGTTGACCGGGGCCGCAAGCGCGAGCTGCTGAGTCACCTCGTCAAGTCGGGCCGCATCTACCAGGCGCTCGTCTTCACGCGCACCAAGCACGGCGCCGACCGGCTCGCCCAGCAGCTGGTCCTCGATGGCATCACGGCCGTCGCGATCCACGGCAACAAGAGCCAGCCGCAGCGCGTCCGCGCGCTCAACGACTTCAAGAACAACAAGGCGGCCATCCTCGTCGCGACTGAGGTCGCCGCACGTGGCCTGGACATAGAGGCCCTGCCGCACGTCGTCAACTACGAGCTGCCCATCGTCGCGGCCGACTACGTCCATCGCATCGGTCGCACAGGGAGAGCAGGCACTGACGGCGACGCGATCTCGCTCGTGTGCGTCGACGAGCGCCCGCTCCTCGCTGAGATCGAGCGCCTGCTTGGTCACAAGATCGAGACGGAGGTCGTCGAAGGCTTCGCCCCGGACCCGACCATCCGCGCGCAGGCCATCCAGCTCCGCTCTGCCGACCACCAGGCACGGCGCTTCGGCGCCCGACCCACGGGTGGACGACCGATCAACGGACGACCGACCAATGGCCGCCCGATGGGCCAGCCGAGTCGCCCGACTCCCAGCCCGCGGACCAACTACCGCCCCGACCGGACAGACCGCCCAGCCCAGCGCTGGCAGTCAGACCGTCCGGCCTACAAGTCCCAGGGTTCGATCGGCCGCCCGCAAGCTCTGCCCGGAGAGCGCCTCTCCCGCTCGTAGGGCACGTTGCGCTTGAGCGCGGCCTAACCGCTCAGCGCTGGACACAGGTGATACGGTCCGCCCGCGGGGACCACTGAAGACTCGCTCGCCGCGTCGGGCCGGGAGTCCGTTATGGCATCGGCGTCGTCGTGAACCACGAGTACGGCACCAGCCGCTGGGCACAAGGCGCCGCGATCCTCCTCATGGCCTGCGGCGTGGTGCTCATGGCCAGCGTGATAGTGCCCAACAACTACGGCTTTGGCCTGCCCGTCGCCGGGGTCGGTATTCCCTACCTCGTGGCCGGCGTCTTCGCGTGGCGGCACCACCTGTGGGCCCGCCTGCTGGGCCTTTTGGTTGGGGTAGTAGGAATCCTCGTCGGAGTGGGGTTCTGGCAGGACGCGTTCTACCCGGCCGCAGAGCCCGGCAGCACCTGGCCCGCGCTCAGGATGGAGCTCGTTGTCAGTCCCGTCTTGGACGTCGCGATCATCGTGGGACTGCTGCTCGGCGGCCGCCACTTCAGGCGGCAGGGCTAGACAGCCGACGATTACTGGGTGCCGCGTAGCAGAACGCGGCGGCCTCCCTGGGTCTTGGCACCGACCGTGGGGGCGACCATCCGCTGGCCGTCGCGGCGCACGATCTGCGGACGGTCATCTGCCTCAGCTGGGTCGCTCGATCGCGACTCGACCATCGTGCCGCGCGACTGCTTGTAGTTCTGAAGGCCCTTGATCAGCTCATGGGTGGGGCTCGATCCAAGACCCACGATGAAGCCGGACAGGATCACGCCCAGTCCGGTACCGAAGTAGCCCGATCCTGACCCAAGCACCGCGGCGAAGATGTTCAGGCCCACGAAGCTGGCGATGACGATCCCCAAACCGCCACCGATCAGGATGCTGGCGACACGTCGCGCGGGATTGTCGGAAAACGACGCGACGATCGTGAGCGCGAAATCGATCGCCTCGTCTGATTTGGTCGATCAGCTTCTTGGCGTCCGCCGATAGGTCGCCGGCCAGCCCAAGGCCGTTGTTCAGCTGGCTGCTGGCGTCGGCAGATATGGCGGCAATGAGCGCCAGGCGCTCGCTGCCGGGGGCCAGTTTCTGTGCCTGATCGAGCTTTGTCTGGGACGACTTTTGCATCGCTGCGATCGCGGCGATGGTGTCGTCGATCTCCTTGACCTTCGCCGGCTGGTCCTCAACGGTTTTCTTGGTCTTGTTCAGGGCATCGATCGCGTCCTTGACGTGATCGCCCAGGAATGCGTTGGTCTCGTTCAGAACCGTGTCGATCGCCTCAGTCACCTGCTTGAGCGGCCACCAGCCACCGGCCCGCTGTGACGCGCTCGCGAACGACCACATCAGCTCCAGCATGCGTTCGATGCCCACGGCGGCCAGCGTCGCGAAGCTGAGCACGGCTGCTCCGTCGACGAAGCCTGCGTTGGCGCGTGGAGCAGCCAGAAACCCGATTACAGCGGTTGCGATCAGCCAGACCACCAGGGCCAGCCAGACGCGCATGGTCAACATCAATTCCTCCCTCTTACACGGCGGCGGTAGATGAACGCGGCTTCAAGCCGCTGCGCTACCCGGGTTTGGAGAAGGGGACGTCGATCAGCTCGCGATCGACGATCAGCAAAGTCGGGCCGCGAGCGCCCTTGACCCTGCCCGTGCTGACCCAGACACCCGCGAACTTTCCGTCCGTTGATCGGCCTGCCAGCCGGAAATCAGCCTTTTCGCCGGCGTGCGTGACGACGGCCATGGTGATTGGATTCAGGAACGGAGTGCCCTTATCAATCGATGCGAACTCGTTCGGTTTGCCCCGGGTCAGGATCACCGCATGAGCTCCGCTCGGGTCGACCGGCGGATTGGTCAGCGGGCCGCCGGCGAACATGCCGGTGCGGCCCCTGCTCACCTCGTCCGCTTTCTCCGACAGGGCCGCGTTGCGCGTGCCGTAGGTGACGCGGACCTTCTGACTGGGCGTGCGCAGCAAGGCGTCCTTGATGGTTGAGTAGGGAACCGTGATGCCGTCGTAGGTGTTGGCCGGTCTGCCCATGGGATCTATCCACAGGACGTCGAAGCTGCCGTCTGGATTCTGGCTCGCGCCGCCAAGGGCGACCGCGTGACCGCCTGTGTAGGTGGGCTTGAAGTGACTCCTCACCTTGCTGTCCATGGGCAGCTTGCCCACATCGACCATCACTCTCGTGACGATCTCGCGGTTCGCCAGACGCTGAAGAAGGACGTTGTCATCGAGCCCGCCGTACACGATCGGGCAGTTCGGGATGAGTTGCGCGAGCGCCCGGCGCGTGTCTGCTGTGGATGTGGCCCTGTCGCGCGGCACACCGGATTTGTCACGCAGCTGAGCCACGAAATCACTGGGCAGGTCATAGCCCATGAAGCTGAGCGGGACGCACACGGCCGCGAACATGCAGTTCGTGTACGGCTTGGGCCGCTGCGACACAAATTTGACCTGGCCATCGGGGAGCACCCCGACCCGTCCATCGGCGCTCATGGCTGGGGATCCGGGTCCAGGAGTCCCTCATCGTCGAGCCCGTCGAGCTCTTCAGGGATCTCGTCCTGGTCCTCTTCCATCCATGCCGGCAGCTCGTCGTCCTGCCCAAAGACCTCGTCGTCGTCGGTCATACGTCGCCTCCCGTTTGACCCCCGAGGAGAAAACGGTACGCCTTGATCGGCCGATTGCACAGGTCCCAGGACTTCCCGCTGAATCAAAAAGCCGCCCGCATCGCTGCGGGCGGCCTCCGTTGTGCGGACGGTGCCTTAGGCGGCCTTCACGTTCGTTGCACGCGGGCCGCGCGGGCTCTGCTCGATCTGGAACTCAACCTTCTCGCCGCCATTGAGGCGATCAAAGTTGAGCGACGAATCGAGCGAGTCGCGATGGAAGAAGTAGTCCTTCGCGTCGTCGGCGGTGATGAAGCCGAAACCGCGATCGGCGATGACTTTCTTGACTACGCCGGTGGCCACTAGTGACCTCCCTCTGTCGATAACGCTGAGCCACCGCGCATCGCGGCGAGCGACCACCATACTCGCCTAGATGGTCCGGCGCGTGTCCGCACCGCTTGGGACTATCGCCTCACATGAATTCTCGACGCCTGGTCGGCGTACGATGGCGACGGGGGTAGCGCAAGGCTGTAGGGGTACCGTGACCTCACTGCGCAGGCTGTTAGTCGGGGCTCTCGTTTTCGCGTGCCTTTCTGTCGCTGGCATCGCCAACGTCGCCGCGGCGGGCACGCCGGTTCCGCTCGTCGTGTCGCAGGCAACGGCGTTCGCCGTTCTGGGCCACTCGTGTGGCGGCATCCAGGAGCAGTCGATCGCCGCCGGTTTCGACGCCGTCACTGGCAATCCAACAGGCGCCGTGTACATGCAGACGCGGTGCGGCGGCAGCGGACGTGGCGGTGGCTACCACGTGACGACGTACTCGCGGTGGCTGAGCGCGACGTGGGACTTTGGCGCCAACCTGCTGAGCTATACCGTGCTCGCCGGGGCTCCCGCGCTGGATGCATCGGCCACGTACACGGACGCGCACTCCGACCAGATGTACACCACCTACAACACGGCGACCGCGACCTGCGCGACATCGATGGCCACGACCTGCGCGTACCACGCCTGGTTGAGCGTTGTTGCACCGAACGCCCCGACCGGCGTGTCCGCCACGCTCAGTGGCGGACAGTACACGATCAGCTGGACGCCTGATCCGACCACGGCCGCGATCATCACGGGCTCAACCATCACCGCCACGCCGGAAGGTGGCACGGCCGTGATCGTGGCGCCCGTCAGCGGCAACGCCACGAGCGCGACGTTGGGTCCACTGGCACCGCTGACGACCTACAGCATCGTGGTCACGAACACGGACGCCGCCGGCACGAGCCCGCCGAGCGACCCGATCCAGGTCACGACCGGCGCGGCCACGACCAAGCCGGGTGTGCCAAGGACAGTCGCGGCGCATTGGCTTGGGGCGAACTACCTGGGCGTGACGTGGGGTCTGCCGACCAATCCGGGCGACAGCCCGATTGACCAGTTCCAGGTCAAGGCGAAGCCGTATGACGCTGATGCGGGAGCACCCGGCCCGACGGTCGTGACAGTCGCCGGCAGCAGCCTCGCCGCGCAGCTCACGCTCGATGAGACCTACGACTGGGCGATCAGGGTTCGCGCCCACAACGGCGCGGGCTGGAGTGCCTGGTCCGCCAGGGTGATCGTCGTCGCCCTGAACTGATCAGCCGCGGCGCGAGATCAGCCGCGGCGCGCGACCAGCTCCGGGACCCATTCGCGCAGCCGGGGTAGGTGCTGGCCGTAGTGGTGCGCGCCCGACTTCTCCACCCACCACGCGGCCTCGTCATCACGCGACTTCAGCGCAAACCAGTCCTGGAGCATCATCGTCCGGGCCGAGTTGGCCAGCGTCCAGGCCACTTCCCACGGCTGGCCCTGCATCCCTTCGAGCATCTGCGCGTTGACCGCGTCGATGTCTATGTCGTGGCCCTCGTACGTGCCGCCGGCCATGCGCTCGAGCTGCACCTCCGCCTGCGCCAGCCACGTGCCAACGTGTGCCACCAGGTCGCGCACGGTCCAATCGGGATCCGTGTAGTAACCGGGCACGAGGCACTCCGCCGGCGTGAGCGTGCGCACCAGCTCAACGAGCTCGTACCAACCCGCACGTTCGGCCTCGATTTCCGTCCGCCAGTCGCTCGTGGCGGGTCGCTCCGGCACTTGGTCGCCCGAATGCGTCATTTCTTCGCCTCCCCTCCACTGCCCAGCGCCGCCAGCGCGTCCGCGGCCGGGATGAAGTAGTACGCGCCGGTCAGCGCGCGTGTGAACAGTGTCAGCTCGTCACGCGGCCCGCCGTCCAGGCCGACCATCGCCTCGAGCATCTTGGCCAGGACTTCCTGTTGAGCGCAAAAGCCAACGAAGACCGTGCCGTGGCGCTGCACGTCGCCGTACGCGACGTTACGCCGGAAGATCTTGCCCAGTCGGTCCTGGTCCGTCCGCCCGACATGCGACGCCGGTGGCTTGGGGTCGAGCTCCACGCTGTCGCTCTTGCGCCGGCCCATGGCGTGTTCCTGCTGCTTGATCGGCAGACCCTCCCACGCCGGGATGTCGTGCTCCCATTGCTGGAGAAGCAGGATGGAACCGCCCGCGCCGGCGCTGCCGGTCGGGATGACGGCTGCGCCCGACGGCCTCGATCAGCGGCGGATTCTCCGTGCCATCGATGAAGCCGGTCAGGTCACGGTCGTGGTGATACGGCCAACCAACCATCTCGTACGCCAGCGTCGCGTAGTCGTGCAGCGCGTCCACGACGGACCGCGACAGGTCAAAGACGACATCGTACGAAGGCCCACTCAGCCACATGACCATGTCGTGCTGGGTCGCGGGCAGGGTGAAGCCGTCGCTTCCGACCACCGGCGTGTTGAAGCCGGTGATCCCCTTTGGCGCCGACTGTCCGCTCGAAGCCCACAGCTCCGGACGGAAACCCGCGACGAGGTTGACGCCACCAATCGTCGTGCGTGGCTCGCGCAATCCCGCAGCCGCGGCGACGGCCGCGGCCGGATCCTTGCCCGAGGCAATATCGAACTCGAGATACGCGTGCGAGTTCGTGCCCAGGGCAAAGATGCCCGGCTGCGGTATGGCCATCGGCGCGGAACCTATGCGCCGGGCGCCCGGTAGTTGGCGCGGCGCGAAATGATGTCGTCCAGATCGGCCGCGTCAAAGAGCTCGGAGGTCGAAGTGGTCACGGCGCCAGTGGCGGAGACGGCGATCGCGAGTGCGGCCGCGGCATGGGAGTCGGGCATCTCGCACACGATGTAGAAGTCGTCATCGCCGAGTGCCCAGTAGATCGACTCGAGCTTGCCGCCCACGCTTGCGGCCAGGACCTCAACCGCCTGCTTGCGACCTGTGCCGCCATCCTTGAGCACACCAGCGCCGCCGGCGGCGCTGTACGAGCCATGGAACATGTACTTGGGCACGTCGATTCTCCTGCTTCAGCCCCCCGACTCAGTGGTCCTAACCCTACCGACTTGGCGAGGTTTCGACGTCACCTCTTTTCCAGTCGTCGCCGCGGCTAACCTACGCGCCGTGAGCATGCGGCTGGGCTCCGATTTTCGGCGCTGGTTCTGGGCTCGGCCACGGGCGCACGGCGAGACGATCGAGGGCCGCCGCGTAAGTCCCGTCGAGCTGCTGTACGACCTGGTCTACGTCGCCGTCATAGCCCAGACGACGCGCGCGCTGGGCAACAACCTGACTCCGGCCGGCCTGTTCGACTTCATCGTGTTGTTCGGCCTGGTCTGGATCGGCTGGATCAACGGCACGCTCTACCTGGAGCTCCACGGCCGAGCGGACGGCAGGACTCGAACCTACGTCTTCGTGCAGATGGGCCTGCTGTGCCTGCTCGCCGTTTTCACCGGCAACGCCGCGGGTGACTCGGGCGCGCAGTTCGCCCTTACCTACGTCGCGTTCCTGCTGCTCGTCGGCTGGCTTTTCTACTCCGTCAGCAAGCTCGACACGCCCGAGCTTGCGCGCAGTACCCGGCGCTACGCCTCGATCATGTTCGTTTCGGCCGTGGTCATGGCCATCAGCGCCTTTCTGCCACCCGACGTCCGAGTGGATGTCTGGGCAGCATTCGTGGCGCTGTGGCTCGCGGCCATGGTCTTTCTGGGTACTCGCACACGCACGTTCGCATTCGGCATTCCACCAACCGAGTCGTTGGTCGAGCGCCTGGACACGTTCACGCTCATCGTCCTGGGTGAGGTCGTCGTCGGCGTCGTGGCCGGGCTTACGACTGCACCGCAGAACTTCCAGACGATCGCGACGGGGATCGTGGCACTCGTCATCGGCCTGGGCATGTGGTGGATCTACTTCGACATCGTCGGTGGCCGGCAATCGCGTAAGAGCGGCCCTGCCATCACGGCCTGGATCCTGAGCCACTTGCCCATAACCTTGGCCATCGCCGCCGCCGGCGCGGCAATGGTGGGGCTCGTTGAGAGCGCCGACGCCGCGGTCACGCCGCAGTCGACGGCATGGCTGCTGGCGGGCGCGGTCGCGGTCTTGCTCATTGCCGAGATCGGCACGGTCCTGTCGTTCGTCGACGGCGAGCGCGACCGCGGCGTCTACAGGACGCTGCTTTGGGCGATGGCCGCCGGCGCGGTCATTTCCGTTGCGATCGGCTTCCTGCCACTGCCGCCGTGGGGTCTGGCGCTCGCGCTCAACGCGCTGCTACTCATCGTCTGGTTCGTGGCGGCGAGCCGCTTCATGCGCGCCGGCGCCTGGCCACCCGGCTCAGCCGGACGAGGCCGGGTCACCGCCTGGATCAACCGCGGCGCCGCACACCCGGCAACGACAGGATCGCCGCATTCTCATGGCGCCACCGAGCGGTATGCACGCCATTCTTACGGCGCGTCCGTTTCGCCCGAGCCGCGTCATCGAGATCCTCGATGCCGCTTCGGGGAGTCGGTGCCTGCCTCATCGACGACCCGCGCGACTTGCCGCTCCTGAATGGCGACCGTTCGAGGTGATCCGGTAACCCCGCGCTAGGCTTCGGCATGGATGACTTCAAGTTGGGTGTGCTGCTCTGGTCGCAGGCTGCGAGTTGGCCGGAGTTCGAGCGGGCGGCCAAGAAGGTCGACGACCTGGGCTACGAGCACCTGTGGACGTGGGACCACCTGCACGCGATCTTCGGCGAGCCGCAGCAGCCCATCTTCGAGGGCTGGATCTCCGCTCGGCGCGTGGGCGAAGGCGACGACTCGGGTCAGGCTGGGGCTGTTGGTCGGTGCCAACACGTTCCGCAATCCGGGGCTCGTAGCCAAGCTCGCCACCACGCTCGATCACATCTCCGACGGCCGGGCAATCATGGGCCTGGGCGGCGCCTGGTTCGAGTACGAGCACGACCGCCACGGCATCGACTTTGGCCACAGCGCGGGCGAGCGGCTGGACTGGATGGATGAGGCCACGGTCGCGATTCGGACACTCCTCGATGGTGGCGAGGTGACCTCAGAACCGGGCGGCCGATACCACGTTCGACCATCTGCGTCAGGAGCCCCTCCCGATTCAGCAGCACGTGCCGCTGATGATCGGCGGCAGTGGCGAGCGCAAGACGCTGCGCACAATCGCCAAGTACGCCGACATGTGGAACGGCATGGGCAAGCCGGACAGGTTGCAGCACAAGATGGAAGTGCTCATGGCCCACTGCGAGGACGTCAACCGCGACCCGAACACGATCATCAAGACGACCGCTCTCAAGCCCGTCATCCGCAACTCGGTGGCAGAGGCGGAGAAGGTCATGCGTGCGCAGATGGCTCACAACAAGACCGCGCTGAGCCACATCGAGGACGACATCACGTTCGTCAACGGGCCTTGCGAGCTGGTCGCGGAGTACCTGATCGCGCGCAAGGAGATCGGCTTCACGGAGGCGATCGCCGAGATGGCCGCGCCCTATGACGACGAGACCCTCGAGCGCTTCATCGGCGAGGTCAAACCGCTGGTCGACCAGGCATAAGGGAGGCGACCCGCATGGAGCGCGCGCTGGGAGTCGGTGGCATCTTCTTTCGGGCGAAGGATCCGAAGGCGCTGGCTGAGTGGTACCGCGACAACCTGGGCATTGAGACGTTCGATGACGCCGGCAACGGCGCGCCGTGGATGACCGAGGCGGGCGTCACCGTCGTCAGCGCACATGCGGCAGACACCGAGTACTTCGGCAGCCGCAATCAGCAATACATGATCAACTTCCGCGTCGCCAACCTTGACGCGATGCTCGCCCAACTTAGCGAGGGCGGGGCGAAGGTCGAGGAAGCCCAGGATTACGGGGACTTGGGCCGCTTTGGCTGGGCCACCGACCCCGAGGGCAACCGCTTCGAGCTCTGGGAGCCGGCGCGCGAGGGCTAGCGCTCGACTACGGCTTGGCCAGCAAAACAAACCCGTCAACGTCGACTGTTCCGCCAGTGACACGAACTTCGATCGTGTGCTTGCCGGCGGCGCCGAAGTCGTGGCTCCAGACGATCTGGCGAGTTGCAGCAGACGAACGAGCCAGGTCGAGCGTCTGGACGGGCCTGCTTGCCCCGTCGATATAGATCGCCGCCTGCCCCATAGTCGGTCCGACGGTCGTCACCCATCCGATGGAGCTGCCCGTGAACGTGGTCCTCACCCAGGATCCGGTCTTAGCGCTCCGTAGGACGTATCCCCGGATGCACTGCTGACGGACTTTCGCGTCCAGCCAGACGAATGCGTGACGCCCGCCGCATTTTCCTGCCGGAGCTGCGGTTTACAGACCAGCACGGCCGACCACGAGCCCACATTCGTCGCGTTGTCGACGGCACGCTGCTCGTAGCGATAGGTCGAGCCGGGCGTGAGCGCGTCAGGTGCGGCGACGATCGACGGGACGGTCGTGATTGGCTTCCAGTTGCCGGAGCCAACTTTGCGCTGATACGCCCGCGAAGCGACACCAGACACCGCATCAGTGGCGTTGCGCCAGTTGATGGCGATCGGGATCATGGACCCCAGGGCGCCAGTGGCGATGGCGGCGGTTGGTTGATCTACGACTGGATCGCCGCGATCCAGCGTTATGGACGCGGACACGATGGCCGACCAGTGGAACAAGAGATCGCTTACCTGCGCGTAGACGGTCTTGACACCGTCCCCCGGAGTCCCGTGTTGTAGCGCGTACGTGGTGTCCCAGGTGGTCGTGGACACGTACGTCTGGAACGGCCCGTTCTCATTGAGCAGACCCTGGTCGTCGTAGGTCAGAGCGTTGTCGAGTCGGTACTCGGTCGGGTAGGACTGATCGGTGGCGGCCAAAGAAACCGTCACCACCGGGTTGTTCGTCCACAAGCTTCCACCGTTGAGCTTCATCGTCACGTCCGGTGGCGTCGTGTCAACGTGCCATGTCCTGGAGTCGGGGTTCGTCTGAACGTGACCGTTGGCATCCGTTCCACGAACCCGGAATGTGTGCAGGCCATCTGCGAGCGCAGGCGTCGTATACGGCGAGGCGCAGCTCGTCCAGGCGCCGCTGTCGATCGCGCACTCGTCGGAGACGGAGCGTTGATAGAACGGATCGTTGATGTCGTCAAAGACGAACGTCGGAGTCGATCTTCCGTCCCATGTGTTCGGCCCCGAACCTATCCAGTCGAACGGCGGTCCGATTTGCTTTCGCTCCGTGATGGGGCTCTGGGATGGCGCCGACGTCGCCGTGCCTGAAAAGACCGCTCTCAGCTGCAGACCTTCGTTCTGGTCGAATGAACGGATGAACTGGGCCGAGCCGCCAACTACCGGCGCCGATCCGATGGAAACGGGATCGACCCCGACCGGTCCCATCTCGAACAGCTCGATCGAACCGCCACCTGTCGGCGTCGGGTCAACCGTCGCCGTGATCGTCACCGGATCACCCACATACGCCGTTAAGGGCGAAATATCCAGGTCGACCAAGGGCGGCACAGGCTCAAAGCGGAACGTGTCGGCTTTGGTTGGCGTGGCCTTGTACTTGGGCGTCGGCCCGAACCATGCGCTGACCGTCCACCGCTCCGGTATCAAGCTGGACGAATGCACCGCGAGTGTCGCAACGCCAGTCACCGCATCTGGAAGGACCTCCGCGGTATATGTCGCACCTTGGCCATGCGCGGAAAGTGCGAAATGGACGGTTGCGGGATCGAAGGGTGCGTCATCCGGGGCCGGGTCGACGGTCACCCTGGCCACAAAGTCGTCCCCGGCGTGGATGGTGGGGGTATCTACCACGAGGCTGATGTCCACTGGTTGTCGATCGGCATCGACTGCGTGACTGGTGCTCCGACTGGACCCAAACAAGCTAGTGCCCGTGTAAATCGCCCAGACCGTGTACGTCCGTACTGCGGTGAACGAGAAGGTGAACGTCGCGTTGCCGGCCTCGTCAACCGACGCGGATCCGGCGACTTGATCGGGGTTTGAACTGCCGTTCGACGTGTAGTGAAATTCGACCTGGCCGCCATCGGGGATCGGGCTCACAGTCGCAACGACGGGGGTGTCGACCCACAGATAGGCGGTCGAAGGAGCGCTGAGCTCCGTCGTTGTTGTCGTCGGTGCAGTTGCCATGGCGGCCGGCGCACCAGTGACAGCGACGATGGCCACCATGGAGGCCATCAATGCAAACCGTCTAATGCCGCGCCGTACCAACTCTGCTCCCCCAGTGCCAACGACCTCGCGGGCAACAATCGTCCCGCACCGCGCGTGATGATAATGCCGCTCGCGGTGGCGACCCTGCGGACGCACGGTACGTCGAAAATGGCCATCGAAACAGTGCCATTCGGCCTAGATCTAGCGCTGGTACGAGCGGAAGGTCGTCAGGCGTCGAGGACGGCGAAGTCGATGCGGGCCAGGCGGAGAGGGTCGGCGAGGATGTCGATCTCCGTGATGCGCTCGTCGCGGATGGTGAACGCCAGGACGGCATAGGGCTGATCGCCGGCGAAGACGGCAATGCCGGCGCCGCCGTTCACCACGGCCGGGCGCGCACCTGGCGCGAGGCGCCGGAACATCAGCGCCTGCGTCGCCACGTCGTGGGCGCCGTGCACTTCGAACTCGCCACCGGCGGTTGATGCATCGGCTGGCGAGCGGCCGAAATCAGCACGCGCGATTGCGTTCGGATCGAGGGTTGCGACGAGCGCCGCGAAGTTGCCGTCGCGCGCGGCGGCCAGAAACGCATCGACAATCCGTCGCTGACGGGTGACGTCCACGTCTGACTCTGCATTGGCGCCGCGTACCCGTCGCCGCGCGCGGCTGGCCAGCTGGCGCGCCGCCTCCGGCGTCCTGTCGACTATCGGCGCGATCTCCTCGAAGGGCACGCCGAACACATCGTGGAGCACGAACGCGAGGCGTTCCGGGGGCGACAGCCGGTCGAGAACGACGAGCATCGCGACCCCGACCGCGTCGGCCAGGATCACCTGCTGCTCCGGATCCGGCCCACTGCTGGCGCTCAGCAGTGGCTCGGGCAGCGTGAAACCCATCAGGTCCTCACGGCGCGACTTGCGCGACCGGAGCGCATCCAGGCACAGACGCGCGACCACCGTTGTCAGCCAACCGCGCAGGTTCTCGACGTCCGTCGTGTCGGCGCGCCGATAGCGCAGCCAGGCTTCCTGGACGACGTCGTCCGCCTCGGCCATCGATCCGAGCATGCGATAGGCGACGGCGCGCAGGTGCAGTCGTTGGGCCTCGAAGTCATTGGTTGATGTGTCTGGGTTGCGCCCAGATGGTGAGTCGGTCACGTCCTCTCCCTTGGTTCCGTCAACCGATTGACGCAACCAAAGCCACTGAGGTGACCGATTGATGCATACAAATGTTCAAGCTCCGCCATCTCGGGCTCCGGGCCTTATCCGCATGCCCGGCCCGATGGTCAACAAGCTCCTTGAGTGGGGCGTGCCCATGGGGCCGAACGTCCTCGTCACGGTCCGCGGCCGGGTAAGTGGCGAGCCGCGCACACAACCTCTGGCCATCTTCGCGAGCGATGGCCGCAGGTGGTTGATCGGCACCTTCGGCGATACCAACTGGTGCCGCAACCTGCGCGCGACCCCGGACATGGAGATCCGCCACGGCCGGCGACGCGAAACGGTTCACGCGCGCGAGCTGTCCCTTGACGAACGCGAGCGCTTCTTCAGCCACGACCTGCCGGTGGGCATCACCCACCTGCCGCTCTACTTGCGGGTTTTCAGCCGGTTCTTTGTGCGCGCGGCCGCGCCGGAGATGGTCAGCGACCCAATCTCTGCGGCGCAGTCGCACCCAGTTTTCGAGCTGGTGGGCGATCCCGCCGAACTCTCCCCAAGCTAGCCCGCGCCGCCGCCCATCTGCGACGGATCGAATGGCGTGGTGAGCTGGAAGTAGTTGCCGTCCGGGTCGGCGAGCGTGGCGATCCAGGCGTCCGCCATCTCTTCGAACTTGTATGGCGCGCGGACAACGATTGCGCCCGCGGCGTGCATACGGTCGAAGTCGCCCTGGACGTCAGTGCTCTCGATGTTCCAGATGAAGCGCCCGGGCTGGTCGTTCGAGCCGTGCACCTCTGAGTGCGCCGCGACGGTGATGGCGCCGTTGCCGATGACCCACGTCGTGTAGCCCTGCTCGCTCATCATTGGCGCACCAAGCACCTTGGTGTAGTACTCGGTCAGGCGCTCGGCATTGTCCGACCCGATCAGGATGCTGTTGAAGTTCACGGCTGACTCCTCACTGTCTTGCTGGTATGAGCCACCGTACAGGCTTGGTCCAGTCGGTGGTTGACATACTTACTTAGTACTCACTAAGATCCGCCCGATGAACGCGGCAACGGCAGTCAGACAGACGGCGGAGGAGCGCAAGGAGGCGGTCGTGGCCGCCGCCACGCAGGAGTTCGCCGCGCGCGGCTATGCCGGCACCTCAACCCAGGACATCGCCAAGCGTGTAGGCGTGTCGCAGCCGTATCTGTTCCAGCTCTTCGGCACCAAGCGCGACATGTTCATCGCGGCCATCCGCGAGTGCTTCCACCGCGTGACGACCCGGTTCGAGATGGTCGCGCGCGAAGCGCACAGGACATCCGATGATCCCGTGTTTCTCCTGCAGGCGATGGGCCAGGCCTACTGCGACCTGCTCGCCGATCGGGACATGCTCCGACTCCAGCTCCAGGCCTACGCCGCGTGCGACGACCTGGAAATTCAGCGTGTCGTGCGCGAGGAATGGACGGCGTTGTACGACTCTGTCGCGCGCGTCTCCGGCGCCGATGCGGAGGCCATCCACCACTGGTTTTCGGAGGGCATGCTGATGACCGTTGCGGCGGCCGTTGGTGGGCTCAACCCGGAGATCGAAGCGAAGTTCGCGAGGGGCGGCTTCTGACTGGACTGACCGACCCCTTTTTTGCCCACCGTTCTTAGTGACCGATAAGTAAGGACCACCGAGGAAACAAGCCATGCTGCGGAACCGCTCAACTACTGCGTGGACTTTCGCGATCACGTCGATCGCGTTGTTCATGGTCGCGCTCGACAACCTCGTCGTTACGACCGCCCTCCCGGTCATTCGCGCCGACCTGGGTGCGAGCCTCCAGGACCTGGAATGGATGGTCAACGCCTACACGCTGACCTTTGCCGTGTTGCTCCTGACCGGCGCCGCGCTCGGCGACCGCTTCGGCCGGCGACGGATGTTCATCGTCGGCGTCGTCATCTTCACCATCGGCTCGGCGGCCGCGGCGCTCGCTCCGAGCAGCAGCGTGCTCATCCTGGCTCGCGCCACGCAGGGCGTGGGCGGGGCCATCGTCACGCCACTGACGCTGACGATCCTGTCCGCCGCCGTTTCCGCCGAGCGCCGACCGCTCGCGCTGGGCGCCTGGGGCGGTATCGGCGGCCTGGCCATCGCGATCGGTCCGGTCGTCGGCGGCGCCATCGCGCAGGGCGTGAACTGGCACTGGATCTTCTGGCTCAACGTGCCCGTCGGCATCATCGCCGCGATCCTGGCCTACTTCAGACTCGAAGAGACCTACGGTCCAGAGGGCCGACTCGACGTGCCCGGCCTCGCCCTGGTGAGCTTTGGCCTACTGGGTCTGGTGTGGTCGACCATCCACGGCAACGACCTGGGCTGGACGAATCCGCAGACGCTCGCCGGCTATGCCATTGGTGCGGCGCTGCTCGTGGGCTTCGTGCTCTGGGAGGGCCGCACCAAGTCGCCCATGCTGCCGCTGCACCTATTCCGCAGCCGCGGTTTCACCACGGCCAATGTCGCATCACTGCTGATGTACTTCGGCATGTTCGGCTCGATCTTCCTGCTCGCCCAGTTCTTCCAGGTGGTCCAGGGCATGAACCCGTTCGAGGCTGGGCTGCGCGTCCTGCCGTGGACGATCATGCCCGCCTTCGTCGCTCCCATCGCCGGCGTTCTGAGCAGCCGCATTGGCGCGCGACCGATCGTTGTCGCGGGGCTGGCACTTATGTCAATCGGCCTCGCCTGGCTGGCCGCGATCGTCACGCCGACCGCGCCGTACTCGGCCTTCATCCTGCCGTTCATCATCAGCGGCGCGGGCATGGGCATGTTCTTCGCGCCCATCGCCAACGTCGTCCTGTCGGCCGTGCGCCGTGACGAGGAAGGCAAGGCATCCGGTGCCAACAACGCCATCCGCGAGGTTGGCGGCGTGTTCGGTGTCGCCGTGCTCGCGGCCGTGTTCACGGCCAACGGCTCGTACTTCAACCCGCAGGCCTACGTTGACGGGCTCGTTCCTGCCGTCTGGGTCGGTGCGGCCGTGGTCGCCGTCGCGGCCGTCGTCGCCCTGTTCATCCCGAACCGGGTCGTGGGCCAGGTCATCGACGAGCAGGGCGATGTCTACGGCGAGCCCGGAACGGAATTCGCAAGGGTCATTGCCGACTAGCCCGTCCACCCCAATCTCGCTGCCCGTACGGCGGCGGCGGTCGCAAGACCGCCGCCGCCTTCTGCTATGCGTCACGACGCGGCCCACGGGACTCAGGCCCAAACGGCTCGGCGGCTGACCACCGTTTGGCACTGTCCGCGCAACGCCGCCCGGCGCCACGATCAGGGCCCTAGGAGGTTGTGCAATGAAAGTTCTTGTAAGCGCCGCGTCCAAACACGGTGCCACGGACGGCATCGCCCGCGCGATCGCCGCTCAGCTGCGCGCCGACGATATCGAGGTCGACGAGATGCCCATCGCTCTGATCGGCTCGAAGATCGGCATGTATGACGCCTTCGTGGTCGGCAGCGCCGTATACATGGGCCGCTGGTTGGGTCAGGCGCGCGACTTCGTCGATGCCAACGCGGATGTTCTGGGCACGCGGCCGGTGTGGCTCTTCTCGAGCGGCCCAATCACGGACAAGGCCGACCCGGCCAATTCCGCGGACGGCGAGAGCCTGCTCAAGTTGATTCACGGGCGCGAACACCGCCTCTTCGCGGGCAAGCTCGACAAGGACGACCTGGGCTGGACAGAGCGCGCCGTCGTGCGCATGGTCCATTCACCGTGGGGCGACTATCGGCCGTGGGAAGAGATCAAGACCTGGTCTGATTCGATCGCCAGGGAGCTGAGCGCCGTCCCGGCCTAGGTCGGCGGGCGAGTCTCAACAGACAGACTTCGGCCGAGCAACCCGGACAATCGCTCAACCTCCTTTCCAAGCGCGGCGCGCGGTAGCCGGCCCGAATCGGCGAACCAGTCGACGGCGACGCGGTCGCCATCGAGCGACCACGTGCCGCGCACTACGCCGGCCGCAACTACCAGCGGCGCGATCCAGCCCGCCGTCCGGCTGACCGCGGCTCGTCGTCCGGCTGGAATCACGTGCGGATCGTCGGTGCCCGGCCCGAGCACCCACTGGTCGAAACCTCCCAGCAGGCGAACCGTCGTCTTCGGCGTGGCTGCCAGGAGAGAGTCGGTGTCCTGCGTGCGCACCCACAATTCCTCGCCGTCGACGTCCACCTTCGTAATCGTGTCGTCGAGCAGCGCGAACCAATGCTTGAGCTGCTTGCCTGATATCCGGCCGCGAGCGAGCCAAGCGCGGACCTGGGCGGGGCCGGCCGGGCCGTACGCAGACAGGTAGTTGCTGATCACGATCGGGGCCGCTTCGTCAGGATCCGGCAGCGGCCGCCAGTGCGGCGTCAGCTGCTCCGGTCGGGCAAAGGTCACACGCGTCCCGCGGTTAGGCCCGAAACAGATGTCACCCTGCCAGGCGAGCGGCTTGAACAGCGTGCCCCAGCCGGAGCTCAGGTGGCTCGCCAGATGCTCGTAGCCGGGTCGCGTGACGATCTGAGCGTTGACCTCCTCGCGCGTCAGAACCTTGCCATCGAGGATGTCCTTGACGACGTCGCGCAGCCCTTCGATCTGAGCGGCCGTGATCCCGAACCAGCGCTGCCAGGCGGGTGATTCCCACGATCGCCCGGCCGCCTGCAAGGACAGATACGGACCTGCCCCGTCGGCCGGCTAGCAGGTGCAGCGTGCCGCGGTTCGCCCACGTCTTGACGAGCCGTCCGTCGGCAAGCGCGTCGCCGACCTCGTTGGCCCGGGGCCTGGCCTGGCGCAGGCGCACCGCGAGCTCCGCCGACGAAGCGACCTGCGCCTGGACTCCGCACAAACGCCGGACAACGTCGACCGCGGAAAGAGTGCCGAGCGGCTCGATCAGCTGCCGCTCCATGCGCCACGCGAGCGCCTGCGGCCAGGTGACGCGCGGCGTCATGCGCTCGATCTAGACGGGCAACAGGACGGCGACGATCCCTATGGCGATGCAGATGACGAGCAGCGCCGCCGACAACCGCAAGGCACGTCGGCGATCGGTCGAGCGCGCGACGCTGTCCGCGACCTGTTGGGTCGAGCCGAATGCGCCGAAGTTGAACATGCCCAGCCAGCCAAAGCGGATGCAGAACTTGAGCGCCGCCTCGATGTAGCAGGCGATCGCCACGGCCGCCGGCAGCGCGACGATGAACCGCGACAGCGGTGGTGCGCCGACGATCACGAGCAGCGCGTAGAGCGCAATCGCGAAGATGAGCGCGGCATGGCCGAAGCGCCACCTGCGCGTGATCTCCGCCGGGCCGATGTTGCACGCACCCGCGCGGTAGTCGGAGCTATCGTCGTGGAACGAGATTGGCGGCGAGCCCGCCGCGCTGAGCGCTAGTGACATTGCCAGAAGTATCGCGCCAAGCCCCGCGCGACGCGCTAGTGGCCGTGGCCGCCCTCATCGCCGTTGTCGTCGCCTGAGTCGCCGTCGCCGTTGTCTGAAGGCGTCGCCGTGGCCTGAGCGCCCTGATCGTCGCCGGTGCCGCCGTGGTCGTCGACGCCGTCGCCATCGTCACCGTTGCCGGGGGTCTGCGTCGCCTGGTCGCCCTGATCGTCGCCGCCATCGCCATCGTCACCGTTGCCGGGGGTCTGCGTCGCCTGATCGCCCTGTCGTCGCCGTCGTCGCCGCCATCGTCGCCCTGATTGCCGTCGTCCGTCGCGGTCGCTGACGGTGCCGCCGTGGGCGCGGCGCTGGGCTTGGCCGAGGGCTGCGAGCGAGGCCCGGGCGCATTCGTCGGCTGCGGGCTCGCCGCGGCGGAGCTCGGCTGGGGCTGGTGACCGCCGTCATCGGTGGGCGCGGGTGTCACGCCGGCCGGCGGGTCGCCGCCAGCCGGCCGCTCGGTCGGCGGCGCGGCGCTGGGCACATCGCTCGAAACGGAGCCGGTTGGCGCTGCAAAGGTTGAGCCCGCTTGGACGGCCGGGGCTCCAAAGGAAGGCGGCGGCGAATTGGTCGGCAGTGGCACAACCACGGCCGGACCGTTGAAGCGCTGGATGACGTTCTGCACGACGACGACGGTGCCCGCCGCGGCGAGCGTGGTGCCCATCGCGAGGACGAGCATCAGCACCGCGAGCAGCATGGCCGACTTGATCCGCAGCCGCGGACGAACGGCGAGTGCCGGCTTTGCAGCGAGGTGCCATGCCGTCCATGCCGCGCCCGTCGCCAGAGCAACGTTGCGCGTCCGCGCGGCATGACGCAGCGCACCGCCCACTGACGGCACTGGCTCAAGTGCGACGCGCGTCATGACCTTGTCAGAGAAGGCGCGCGGATCGAAGTAGACGGCGCTCACGAGACCGACCTCAGGTCTTTCTGATCACGCAGCCGCGCCAGACCACGATGCAAGCGCGACTTGACCGTGCCCGTTGGCGTGTGGGTGCGCAGAGCGATCTCGTCGATGGGCATGTCGCCGTAGAAGCGCATCGTCACCACTTCGCGTTGGTCCGGCGGCAGCTCGTTGATCGCCGTACGGAGCGCGTCGGAGTGCTCGAGACTCATCAGCTGAAGCTCCGGACCGTCGCGCCCGTCGGGCGAGTCGAATCCATAGGGCAGTTCCGGGAGCGCATTCCGACGCCGCTCCGCCGCGCGTTGGCCGGCCATGCGCGTCGCGATACGGCCGATCCAGGCGCCAAATGCGCCGTCACCGCGGTAGCCGGCGAGCGACCGGTATGCCTGCACGAAGGCGTCCTGGGCGACGTCCTGGGCCTCGTCTGGGTCGCGCAGCACGGACGAGCAAATGGCCACGACGGTGTGCGACTCACGGTCCACGAGCACTCGAAAGGCGTCGGCGTCGCCGTTCAGGACGGCGTCGACGAGCTCTCGATCGGAACGCGGACTAAGTGTCACTGGGGCTTGGGCTGCCTTGGTGGGTTTGGTAGCGGCCATGCTGGCGGCCAGGCACCGGACCGGCTATCACGCCGACCTGCCCCGGCACGCAGCCGAAGGTCCCACGCAGCCGTCACGCGTGCCGCGTCGTGACGCGCAAAACACGGAAGCAGGGTCGTCGCCGACCCTGCAGTCCGTGAGTGTGCGGGAACCCTACGTGGGGTTGTGATCAGAAACTGAGGGCGAAGCCAACGATCGCGACTGAAACCTGGTCGTCGCCGCCCTGGTCGTCTTCGCAGCCGGGATCCTGCTCGTCCTGGTTGTCTTCGTTTGAATCGTCCTCGCCGTCGCCGTTGGCGTCGTCGTCTTCGCCGTCTGTCTGACCGTCGGCGTCCGTATCGTCGTCCTCCAGGTCAGTGCCGTTGTCCTGTTCGTCGGCGTTGTCGACGCCGTCGCCGTCGGAGTCCTCCTGGCCGTCGGGTACGCCGTCGTTATTGGTGTCCGCGTCGCGCGGATTCAGACCCGTGTCGACCTCGTTGCTGTTATCAACGCTGTCGCAGTCCTGATCTGCCTGCCCGTCGTCGACGCCATCATTGTTCGAGTCGGCATCTTCTGGGTTGGTATGCGATTCGAACTCGCCCTGATCGTCGAGGCCGTCGTGGTCCTCGTCCTCCTGGCCGTCGACAACGCCGTTGTTGTTCGAGTCGGCGTCGAGCGGGTTGTCAGCGAGGGTCTGCTCTTGCTTGTTCGTCAACCCGTCGTGGTCGGGATTCTCCCGGCCGTCGGGGAGGCCATCGTGGTCAGAGTCGCGCTTCAACGGGTTGGTGTGACTCCAGTTGCGCTCGAACGAGTTGGTTAACCCGTCGCGGTCTGAGTCACGGTTAGCCGCGCCAACGAGCGCGGGTGTCGCCAGAGCGCCGACCAGCGCGCCAGCCGCGACTGCGACGCGAAGTACGTTCATGACCGATGGATGCTTCATGTATGCGTTCCTACCCTGCTCCTTACCCTCTGCCCATAGTTGCGGGCGTTCACTGGTATCGAGCGGACCGGAGCGCCGAACGTTCCCGTTTGCGGCTGGAAACTAGTACCAAGCAGGCAGGTACCTCAGCCGGTGATCAACGTCAGCCGGTGGGCTCCCAGGCGCGCAACCAGTCAACGCGGAAGACCTTCGGATAGGCGTCGGGCGGCGAGGCCGGCTCGGGGCCGTCGGGAAACTCAAAGACCGACAGCATCAGCTGCATCGGGTAGTCGGGTGACTGGTCGCAGACCTTAACCAGCTGCTCGTCGACGTAGAAGGACACGTCCGCCGGCGTCCAACGGGCCGCATAGGTGTGCGGCTCACGCGCGTCGATAGCCACTGTCTCGCGACTGAAGTCATCGCGGATATTCGGGTCGAAGTGCGGATGGACGCCCATGCCGACGCGCGCCTCGTCGCTCGTGACGTGGCGCCCGAAGACCTCGAAGATGCAGATCTCAGCGGAACGCTCGGGCTCGTCCTCGTAGCCGATCATCCACAGCGCGACCATGTTGGCCGGATCTGCGATGGCACTCGCGCGGCACTCGAAGAGGCCGTACCGGGGCGTGAACAGCGCGACGTTGCGCTGCGTCTCGCGCACGCGCAGCTCTGGCTTGAAGCGGTGCTGGCCAGCGGCGCTGCCAGGTTCGCCGGCGAACTCGCCCGTCTGCAGCGTCGACACGCGCGTGAAGCGATCGCCATCGGGATACCAGGGCCGCTGGTCAGCTTCGATCAATAGCTCCAGGCCAGAGCCCGGTAGCCGGTAACGCGCGGCCGACTCGACGCGCGACGACCAGTGCGGCAGGTGGTGCGGCAGCCACAGACTCTCATCGAGTCCCGCCTTGTCGAAACGCTCGTCGATGATCAGCCTGTACCCGCTCCTGTCGAGATCGTTCATGCGCAGATTTAACATCGCTTCCATGCCAGCCACGCAGCAGCCGCCGTTCGAGGAATCAATGGCCCTGCTCGAGCGCACGCCGCGCGTCCTGCACGAGCTGCTGGCGGGCCTGCCCGAGTCGTGGCTGACGGCGCGCGACACGCCCGACGGCTGGACCGCGCAGGACGTGGTCGGCCACCTGATCTCTGCCGAGCTGGACGACTGGATCCCGCGCGCGGAGCGGATCCTGAACGACGGGACGTCGGTTGCGTTCGATCCGTTTGATCGCTTTGCTCACGTCGAGCGCGACCGGGACGCCACGCTGCACCAGCTGCTCGACCGCTTCGCCGAGCTTCGCGCAGACAGCATCGAGCGCATGCGCGAGCTGGTCGACGAGGACGACGGCGTTATGGATCGGCGCGGCCTGCATCCGGAGCTGGGCGAGGTGACGCTGGGTGAGCTGATCTCGACGTGGACCGTGCACGACCTGAACCACATCGCCCAGATCTTTGCCGCGCTGGCGGGCGCGCGCGACGCGCAGGTCGGGCCGTGGAAGGAGTACCTGGGAATCTTGCTGCGTCGAGAAGGCGACGAAGCGCCCACATAGCGGCCGTCTCATGCCGCATCCGACGTGTAGGATCGGGCCTCCTTGGGGGGGTCACCTCGAGGCTGACAGTGAAGGAGCTCACGTGGTCGACCGCCGGAAATTCATCGCCGTAGTGGCCGTTGTTGCGGCAGCCGTGTGGGCCGTGCCTTTTCCTACCTTGGCGGTTGGGCCACTCACGGTCACGAAGACGGCAGACACAGCCGACGGCGTGTGCAACTCCGACTGCTCGCTTCGTGAGGCGATCACCGCTGCCAACGCCAACTTCGACGCCACCACAATCAACGTTCCGGCAGGCCACTACAAGCTCACGCGGACGGGCGTCAATGAGGATCTGAACGACACCGGCGACCTGGACATCCGCAGCCCCATCGATTTGCTCGGGGCCGGCGCGCGCAAGACGATCATCGACGGCAACGCCACGGATCGCGTCCTGCACGTGCCGGATACCAACGCGCCGAGCGACTACGGAATCCTCGTCCAGGGCGTGACGATCACCAATGGCAAGTCGACAGATGCGATCGGCGGAGGCATCTGGCACCAGGAAGACCAGGCAACGTTCAACCTGTACAAGAGCACTGTCAGCAACAATCGCGCCACCCAGGGCGGGGGCATCCAGAATGGCTACACGAACCCAACGACCATGGTCATCGAGGCCAGCACCATCAGCGGAAACCGCGCCACATCTGGCGGACAGGGCGGCGGCATCCAGAACTACGGCGCTCTGACGCTGCGCAACACCACGATCTCCGGCAACAAGGCCACATTCGCTGCCGGAATCGAGATGTTCTACGGGACACTGGCCATCGAGTTCAGCACGATCGCCTTCAACACGGCGACGCAACCGGGCGGCGGCTTGGCCGTCAACTCAGGCACGGTTACGGCGGACAGCACGATCATCGCCAAGAACAAGGCCGGCCTGTTCACGGCTAATAAGAACTGCGCACAGGCCATCACCTCAAACGATCACAACCTGGAGAACGGAACGAGCTGCGGATTCACTGGACCCGCCGACGTGAACGGCGATCCGTCACTCGACGCGCTGGCCAACTACGGCGGGCCGACCGACACTCTGCGACTACGGGCCGGCAGCCCGGCGATCAACGCGGGCGGCGCCGTGTCACTGGCCACAGATCAACGCGGCGTCACCCGTCCACGAGGTTCAGCCGCCGACATCGGAGCTTACGAGCGCTGACCTGCGCTCATCGCCCGCGCTCAAGGATCTGCTTGAGGAGCTCGTAGCTGCGGCTGGCCTGTTTGGGAGTGGCACGTTCGACGAGTGGCACGAGCAGTGCGCCTGCGCGGCTGGAGCCGTAGCTCAGAGTGAAGGTGACGCGCGAATGCATGCCGTCGTTGATCGGCTCGACCTCAATGCTCGCGTTGGGCCGCAGCAGACCCTCAATGCCCGTGGCCGCCCACGACCGGAACGGCACACGCTCGGTCACTTCCTGGGTATATGACTGCGCGCCACCGGGCACGCGCCGCCTGGTCGTGAAGCGCGATCCCACCCGGCCGCCGGCGCCCTCCCATTCGACGCTGACGACATCCGGCTGCCACTGCGGAAAATTGAGGGGCTCAGTCGCGTAGCCAAAGACGTGTTCCGGCCTGGCCGCGATCTCGAGTGTCGACGTGAATGTCCGCATTGCGCGCTAGGACGACCGCGGTGGGACGTTCTGGTTCATGCGGAACACGTTGTGCGGGTCCCAGCGTGTCTTGACGTCGCGCAGGCGTTCCCAGGTCTGGCCCGGGTAGGCCGCTCTCAGTCGGGCCTCGCCCTCGTTGCCCAGGAAACCGACGTACGCGCCGGGCACTCCCTGGTCGAGCGCCGCGACCGTCCCGTGCAGCCACTCCTCGCGCCTGGGGTAGTCGTGCTCATCCTCGAAGAAGTTGACCGCCACGGCGAGGATCGGAGCGCGGCGATGGGCGAATGCCGTGGCATCAACAGGTACGCGCGCCATTGCTCCACCGAGCGCGCGCAGCTGCACGGCCTTCAGTGGAGCGTCTGATGCCAGAAGCCGCTCGATGATCGTCTGCGCCGTCGCACGATCGACGTGGTCCATGAAGAACGTTTGGTCGAGTGCCTTTGGTCGGTACGAGTCGTCCTCCGCTTGATACATCTCCGGGTAGGGCATCGGCTTGACCATGTCGGCAATCGGCCCTAGCGCGCGAATAGGTTTGAGGGCCGCCTCCGCCTCATCCGGTTTCCCGCTGAAACCCAACAAGGCGAATATCACGAGCGTGCCCACGACCTCCGGGGGCACGAACGGCAGCGGCGGGCAGCCCATCACATTGGCGATCGTGCCGAGTGCCTCTGGCGCCTCCGCCGACGCGTCCATGAACCCGACGATGGTGTCTGGCGTCGCCGGCAGGACCATCAAGCCGCCGGTGAAATCGGGCATAGGTTGGAGCTGATACCGGAAGCGCGTGGCAACGCCGAAGTTGCCGCCGCCGCCGCGGATCGCCCAGAAGAGATCGGGCTGCGAGCGCTCGTCGACGCGCACGAGCTCGCCTTCCGCCGTGACCAGGTCTGCCTCGAGCAGGTTGTCGACCGTCAGGCCGTGCTTGCGCACGAGATAGCCGATGCCCCCGCCCAAGGTGATGCCACCGATGCCCACCGACCCGGTGTCGCCGTAGCCGATCACCAGACCCCGATCCCAGGCTGCCTGGGTCATAGCGGCCGCGCTCAAGCCGGCTTCAGCCCATGCGGTTCCGGTGCTGCCGTCGATGTCGACCCTGGTCATGTCGCGCACGTCGAGCACCAGTCCGCCGTCGTTCGTGCTGTGGCCGGCAGGGCTGTGCCCGCCACTGCGCACGCTCAAGGTCAGCCCCGCTTCGCGCGCGACAGCGATGACGTGGCCAACGTCCGCGGCCGATGCCACGCGCGCGATCGCGAGCGGGTGGCCATCGACTTCGCCACGGAAAACGGTGCGCGCCTTGTTGTAGTCAGTGTCGTCGGAGGCGATCACGCGACCGGTCAGTCGTGCACGCAACTCATCGACGACACCCGTCTCATGTGTCATTGACGCAGGGTACTCAGAAGTCGCTGCGGCCCATGAAGTGCTGCACGACGCCGACGCGCGTCGGCTCGTAGATGGCCACGCGCTGGCCGCCCGGCGCGCGCCACGAGAACGCGGGACCCATGGGCAGCTCCAGACGCCAGCCGTCTACGTCTTGCGCCTGTAGGCGTGCGACATGCGCGGAAAGGTCCGCGACGCGAAAGACGAGGATGGGCGCGTCCGTGTCCAGGTGGTCGGTCAGCAACAGCTGTGGCGGCTCCTCTCCGAGCGCGACCATGGCCACGCGCGTGCCCCCGTCGTCGATCGCAAAGACACGTGTGGCGCCCAGGACGTCGGTGAAGTAGCGGACGTCCGCGGCCACGTCCTTGCTGGGCATGTACACGTAGTCGAGCGTGCCGAAAGGTACGTCCGCCTCCATCACGAAACGATACGCCGCGCCCAGCGGCGCGGATCAGTGCGTCTGGGTGGCCAGACTCCCTCTCGTGGGCGCGTTGCGCTCCGCGACGGACACGCTTGGGCTCTCAGAGATACCGCGGTAGATGCGCAGCCCGACCCAGCTGAAGCCGACGAAGAACGCAGCGAAGATCACGATCGGCGGCCAGGGCATGGCGCCGCTGACCAGGCCGCTGCTGACGAGCATGGCCACGAGCGCCGCCGCCATGGTCAACGACGTGACCACGTAGGCGGCGGCGACTGCGTAGCCAGCTGGGGCGCGGCGCCAGACAAGGAGCGCCGAGAGGAGTGCGATTGGTACGACGAGGCCCAGGTCGAGAGCCTGAACAGTGAGCGTGGTCTCGCCGAAGAGGCCGGCTCCGGCCAGGTCGCCGGAAAGCCCTGTCGCGATGCGCCCCGACCACATGAGCACCAGCAGCGCGGCCATGGCCACGTTCAGCGCGACGAAGGCACGCCGTGGAAAGTCCGTCGAGAAACGCCGCACCACGTCGTCGCGCGCGACGCTGACGGAGAACCAGACGATGCCGATCAGGCTCAGCCCGTAGATGGCAACGAAGAGCGGAAAGAGTGGTCCGAACGCCCACGTGACGGCGTACTCCAGGTACTGGTAGAAGAAGTAGCCGAACAGGCCGATCGCGGCGAGGCGCGCGCGCATGGAAGCGCGCGCGACGAAGTACATCGTCAGCAACGTGACCGGGACGATCGCGACAAGCGTGAACACGTCCCAGCCCACACCCTCCGCGACGACCTGGTTGGCGTTGTAGGCATACACGCCGGTCGTCGCCATGTCGTAGGTCATGCCGCGCACAGAGGTCACACTCGCGAACGCGCCGTCGCCGCGGGCGAAGACGCCGAGTGCTGAACTGATGCCGGCGAGCGCGGCGACGAATGCGCCGTAGCCGGCCATGGACATGCGTTGGGCTCGTGTCACGCGCGGATCGTCCGTGCAAATGGCGCCCGTCAGTAGGGCCAATTGTCGTGCGTATCGGACGACCACTGGCACATGAACGACATGTGGCGCGACGGCCAGCCTGTGAACATGCTGAAACTGGTCATCGCCGCCGTCGTCCTGGCTCACGGCGTCGGCCACATCCTGTTCCTTGGACCTGCCCTGCGCGTAACGACCTGGGCTGATCAGACCGGCCACTCGTGGCTGGTGACGCCTCTGCTTGGTGATGGCGTAACGCGCGCCTTCGCCGCAATCGTCTGGACATCCACGATCGCGCTCTTCGTAGCCGCCGTGGTCGGTTTCTTCATGGGCACCGACTGGTGGCGTGGCGCGGCCGTGCTGGGCGCGGTCATCTCAGCCGCAGGCATCATCGTCATGTGGGACGGACTTGCCCCGAGTAGCGCGATCGCGGCACTGGTCTTCGACCTGATCGTGTTGGTCGCTTTGCTCTGGGCTCATTGGCCGTCGACAGAGCTGGCCGGCCAGTAGCCAATCGGCTAGGCGCGACGCGCTAGGAGACGGCCAGGGCGATCGTGCCGTCCTGGGAGTTGATGATGAGCGGCAGCTCAAGCAGCGGTTCCGGCGCGGGACCGGCCAGGACGGCGGCGTGGTCGGCCGGGTCAAACTCGGCGCCGTGGCAGGGGCAGAAGAGGATCTTGGCGCCGGTGCTGTAGCCCACGCGACAGCCCTCGTGCGTGCACAACGCGTCGTAGGCGGCGAATTGGCCGTTGGCGAGCGCGACGACGATCGCCGGGTCTCCTGCCGGTAGCGGCGCCGGCGCTGTGATCGGCACGGTGAAGCGCTTTGCGCCGGCGCTTTGCACGTCGGAGATCCGGGCAATCGCGATGCCGTTGCCGGAGCCCGTGCCAGCAGCGGTCGCACTGGGCTCCGCTGACGGCGCGCCCGAGCCCCCGGCAGACGGCGCTGCGGTCGCACCCGCGGGCGTGGCAGTTGCGAGCGGGCTGCGGCCGGGACCCGGCGTTGGACCCGAGCCGATGTCGCCCGGCGCGGGCTCGTTGCGGATGAAGCGGACAAGTGCCGCGCCGCCGCCAACGAGCAAGGTGATCAGCGCCAGCGCGCCCACCTGGATCATGCCGCGGCGAGTCATGTCCGCCTGCGCGGAGGACGAATCCGTCGGATCGCGTGCGAGACGGAGCACGAACAGGTTGCCGTGGCCGGCGAGGGCCAGCGTCAGCCAGCCGAAGGCGTAGGGCAGGTCGTTGCCGAAGTAATACGGGTGCGTCGTCCACGATGCGGTCAGGAAGAACACGAACGAGATGAACGCGCCGCCCAACGCCGCCAGCCGATAGGCAAGGCCGGTCAGCGCGCCAAGGCCGACCGCGATCTCGCCCAGAGCGATGAGCACGCCCAGCACGGGCGCGATCGGCTCCACGAAATGAACAAGGGGCGCGAGCGGCGAGACTCGCTCGAAGATCTGGAACTGGGCCTGGATGGACGTCGCGCTATTCGGATCGAAGAAGCCCGGGTCCAGTAGCTTGTCGAGGCCCGCGTACACGAAGGTGGCGCCGAAGAAGACGCGCAGCGGCAGCAACGCCCACGCGGCGACCGTCAGCCGGCTCGGCGGCACAGGCGCCGGCGGTGGAGCCGAGTAGGCGGCGCGCGGCGGAGGCACCGGCCGAGCCCGGTCGAACCCCCGCCGCGACCGCTTCACTGGCTGATTTCGGGCGGCAGGAGAGGCCTGATCCAGACCTGGTACGTCTGACCATCAGACTTGAGCAACGTGCCCGCAGGCGTCGCACCCAGCGCACTGGCGAGCGTCGTCGCATCAGCACCAAGCACGACGCCTGCGCGCAGACCTGTGACGCCGAAGTCCGGCTGAGACGGCGATCCAAAGTCGGCCAGTGACGTCGTCAACGGCCAATCGGCGGTCGTGCCGGTGTCGGTCGTGGGTGCCACGTACAACTTGTACGCGGTCGGCGTGAATGCTGCATTTGAAACATCAGCGGCGCCCCACGTCTCCGATGGGATCAAGCAGCCGGTTGAGCAGGTCGATCGCGGGTTGAGGTGATGCGCCCGGATGACCCGGCCCGCCCGGCCCGCCCGCGGCGATGCGATTGACGATCTCCTGGCCGTCGATCTGCGCGGTGAAGACGGTCACGCCGGCGTCACCCGGAACGCCGCTGCTGCCTTCCTTGTCCAGGCCGGCAGCGCGCATCGCGGCGAGGATCTGGGCCGCACCATTGGCGCCAACGTCGCGAACGACCACGGGCGGAATCAAGCTTCCACAGCCGCCACCAGAAGGACAGGCGGGAGTTGGGCCAGCCGTGTAGATGTTTCCGGCCGTGTCGACGACGACGGAGGGAACCTCGCCCAGGTGCGCCGATGGCGCGATGAAGCCGCCCTCGTTGGTCACCTCGAGGAGCAGGGCTGCGCCCGCGGGCGTCTCGGTCGGCGCAGGGCTCGCCGTGGCCGGCACCGGTGTGGTGGTCGCCGACGGTAGTGTCGGAGCAGCAGTCGGCGTGCTCGCCGGGGCGGAAGTTGGTGGTTGGCTGACGGTCGGGCTGGCCGTCGGCGTCGTCGATCCGCACGCGATCAGGAGCGTGGTCAGCGTGGCGACGGCGCTGATGCGGAACAGTCGGTCGATTGATCTCGAGTACACGGCCACCTCCGGATGAGCAGCTGCGCGGAAGCCCGCGAAGAGCCGATGACGCGGAGCATGGCGTGCCGGTTGCGCCGGCGCTGGTTACTTTTTCGACATCAAGCCGCGGCGGGGGCCGCGGCGCCGTCTGCCGGCTGCCTCTTCCGGCTCCAGCACCGGCTCGAAGCCCATGTTGCGGATCGGGCCGAACAGCAGTGAAGCAAGCACCAGCACGGTCATTCCGAGCCCGCCAACGATGAGCAGCCCGGACAGGTTGATGGTCACGAACACGCCCGCCAGCATGGTCGACAGCGGCACCAGTCCGAGTGAGCCGAACATCAGCACGCTCATCACCCGGCCCATCAGCGTCCCCGGGATGCGGCGCTGGATCCAGGTGATGGTCAGCAGGTTGCTGTAACCCAGGCTGATGCCGATCAGGAACGCGATCACCAGGGCAGGGATCGTCGAATAGACCGCGGACATGACCGCCAGCAGGATTCCGGCAATGGCGATCGTGCCCAGCGCGGCCGTGCTGAACAGTGCCGGTCGTGGCGCCGGCAGTGCCGCTGCGCCGGCCAGGCCCACCAGCGAACCCAGCCCGAAGGCGGAAGTCATGATCCCGAAGGCAGCCGCGCCCTCAGGCAGGCGGGTGTACGCGAGCAGTGGAATGCCGACTTCGAACGGGCCGACGATGAGCAGGTTGATGGCCATCGAAAGGATCACGATCAGGCGCATCACCGGCCAGTTCCAGACGTACGAGATGCCTTCCTTGATCTGAGCAACGACAGAGGAAGCGGCCTCGGCGACCTTGGCCGATCCGCCGCGGATCAGCCACAGGGTGACCAGCGAAATCACGAAGCTGACCGCGTCGAGAAGCAGGGCGAATGCCGATGCCCTCCGCTGATGGCTGGCCTGCGGTCGATCCCAGAATGGCGATCATCACGCCGGCCACGGCCGGACCGACAAAGACGCTCAGCTGCGCTGTGCCCTGGACGATCGCGTTGGCCTGGCCCAGGTGCTCGCCGGGCACGAGCGCGGGCACGATCGAGGTCTGTGCCGGAAAGAAGAAAGCGTCGGCGATGCCAAAGACGAGCGCGAAGGGATACAGCATCCAAAACTGTGCGACACCGGCGACGACCGCGACGCCGAGCACGGACACCGCGACGAAGCGCACGGCGTTGGACAGCATCATCACGCGCCGCGGTGAAAGCCGATCGACGTAGGCGCCGCCGATGACCATCAGCACGGCCCTGGGGATGGCCATGACTGCCAGCACCGACCCAAGCGCGAGGCCGCTGCCGGTCATTACGAGGGCCAGCCACGGCAGGGCGATGAACGCGAACTGGTCGCCGAGTCCAGAGATGGCCTCGCCGATCCACAGCAGGCGGAAGTCCCGCAGTTTCAACACTTGCATCGCTGATTTCGCCCTCTCTGTAAAGTCGAGATTGCGAATAGTAAAGGCCGACTTTCACAAACGCAAGTATTGGCCCTAATTCAGTGGTAGATCGACGCCTTCCTGCTGCAGGCCGCGCCAGGCGCGTTTGGAGCAGCGTCCGCTCCTGCTCGTTGCGCGTCAGGCTGGCGGCGCGGGCCAGTTCGGCACGTGCCTCGTGCGACTCGACCAAGGCGCACGAGCAGATCGGCGCGCACGGCCGGCAACAGGTGATAGGCGTCCAGACGCCCGTCGGCAACGAGCGCATCGACAATCTCGAGCGCGTCCGCCGGCCCGTATGCCATTGATACGGCCACGGCCCTGTTCAGTTCCACGATGGGCGATGGGTTGAGTGCCGCAAGCGCGTCGTAGAGCGCGACGATCTGCTCCCAGTCCGTCTCGTCGGCGCTACGTGCGCGTGCGTGGCACGCGGCGATCGCGGCCTGGAGCGTGTACGGACCGAGCGGTCGACCGAGTGACTGCGCACGCGCCAGGGCAGTCAATCCGCGACCGATGAGCAGCTGGTCCCAACGTGCCCGGTTCTGATCGGCGAGCAGGATGGGCGCACCGCCGGGACCGACGCGCGCCCTGAGCCGCGACGCCTGCAGCTCCATCAGGGCGGTCAGGCCGTGGACCTCCGGTTCGTTGGGCAGGAGGCCCTCGCAGGATGCGTCCCAGGCGCAGCGCGTCGTTGCACAGCTCCGGTCGCGTCCAGTCTTCGCCGGTCGGTCGCCGAGTAGCCCTCGTTGAAGATGAGATAGACGACCTCCAGCACCGATTCGAGGCGGTCGACCAGCTCAGCGGGCGACGGGAACTTCGAACGGAACCTTGGCTTCGGCCAGGGTGCGCTTGGCGCGCACGATGCGCTGCTGAACGGTGGGCACGGGCGTGACGAAGGCCCGCGCGATCTCGTCGGTCGTCAGGCCACCGAGCAGCCGCAGGGTGAGCGTCACGCGCGCCTCGGTCGAGAGGACCGGGTGGCAGCAGATGAAGACCAGCCGGAGCAGGTCGTCGCCGATGTGGTCGTCGGCATTGTCTTCAAGGTCGGACATCTCTGACTCGAGCTCGATGCGCGCGTCCGTCTCGAGCATCTGCTGCTTGCGGCGCAGCGTCTGGGCGCGCCTGATCTGGTCGATGGCGCGATGCCTGGCAGTGGCCATCAGCCACGCACCGGGGTTATCTGGCACGCCGTCGCGCGGCCACTGCTCGAGAGCGGCGACGAGTGCATCCTGGGCCAGATCCTCGGCCTGGCCGACGTCGCCCGTGACGCGCGTCAAGGCAGCGATCAGGCGGGCCGACTCGATCCGCCAGACCGCCTCAATCGCTGCCTGAGTGGCCTGTGGCCTTTCGGCCACAGGCCCGTGCGCGTCTACTCGAGCACCTCGCGCACCACGCCCTGGCCGTTCCAGCCGGGCCAGTGGTCGATGTGCATCTGGACGAACTCCTGTGCGCCGCGGATCGCCTCGTCGCGCGAGTCCGCGTTGATCAGCACCCAGCCCGCAATGAGCTCCTTGGCCTCCGTGTACGGGCCGTCGACGATGCGTGCCTGGCGTTCGACTGGCGCGACGACGGTGCCGGCCTGGATCGGCTCCATGGCGCCCGTGGCAATGACCTTGCCGCTCGCAAACTGCTTCGTGACGTATTCGCCCATGGCGCCCATGAACTCAACGCTGGGACCCTGGCTCGCGGTCGAGGCGGGGTCGGGTACGAGGGTGATGAAGAATTTCACTTTCAGTGTCCTTCCGAAGAGCTCTGCGTGGTGTTTACAAAGTCGTCCCAGTCGATGACCTGGAGGATGTCGATCTCGCCCTCGCTGGTCGCGCCGGGCAACGCGTCGACGGGCACGCGCTTGACCCACTCGATGCACTCGTCGAGCGACTTGCACTGCAGGATCCAGAAGCCACCAATGGCCTCCTTTGCCTCGGCGAACGGGCCGTCGACGACAGTGGTCGTGCCGTTACGGAAGGTGACGCGGGCGCCTCTCGAGCTGGGCCACAGGCCCTCGGCGGTGAGCCTCACCCCGGCACCCACCAACTCGTCGTTGTAGGCGGACATTTTGGCTTGGAGCTGCTCGCTGGGTTGGATGCCGGCTTCGCTCCGGCTATTGGACTTGATCGCGACCAGAAAACGTGGCACTTCTTGCTCCCTCCGGGATTGTCGCGGGACCATCTGTCAGGTCCCTGTACCTATGCGTCGAACGAGACGACGCGGAATCGACACGGCATCAGCATCAAGTATCGGGACGCCTGGTCACCCGGGCCAAACCGGCGCCCGGGCTATAGTTGAGCGGCCCATCGAGCCGGCGCACATGCCCAGCACGGCCAGGCTTGTCTGGGGGTGTTGGGCACCAATGAGGAGTGGTTGTTTGGGCGATTGGTCGGCGCGGGCAGCGCGAGTCGGTCGACTTTGGCCTGAAGCCCTGCTGTCGGTCATCACACTCTGGCTGGTCGCAGTCGACGGCCTGCGCACCTCTTCCGGCGATCCCGCCTACTACTTCAAGATCGCCGGCCAGGTAAGCCAGGGCCAGATCCCCTACCGCGACTTTCCGTGGGAGTACCCGCCGGTCTCGCTGCCCGCGGTGCTGCTGCCGTACTTCGCCGGCGCGCCGTCGTGGGAGTCGTACAGCCGCCTGCTGTTCTCCGAGAACGTCGTGCTGCTCGTCGCCATAGGCCTCGGCATCCTGTACCTGGCGTGGCGCGGCTGGTCCGCTGAGTCGGTGCTGCGCAGCAGCTACATCTACGTCTTCCTGGCCCTCGCGTTGGCACCGGTCGTGGTCTGGCGCTACGACGCGCTGGCCACCCTGCTGTCAGTGCTCGCCCTCGTCTTCGCCGCCCGGCGCTGGTCGGCCGCGTCCGGGGTGGCGCTGGGCGCGGGGGTGATGGCCAAGCTCTATCCGCTGGCCATGCTCCCGGTCCTGATGCTCGGGCAGATAACAAAGCGCGGGCTGCGGCCGGCCATCGTTCTGGCCGTCGCCTGCGTCGCGACGGTGCTGTTGATCGGCGCCCCGTTCGTCATCGATTCCGGCACATCGGCGTTCTCGTTCCTGTCGTACGCGGTCAATCGCGGCGTCCAGATCGAGAGCGTTCCGGGCGCGCTGGCCTTGTTCGCGGGCATGCTCACCAAGCAGCATCCGCACATCTTCAACGGCTTTGGGACGTGGCAGGTCGAGTCGCCGCTGATTCCTATCCTGGCGTCGTTCTGGACGCTGCTGACGCTCGTGATGCTCGCGGCGCTGGGCATCGCGATATGGCACAGGTACCGCGCCGACCGCGATGCTGAGGGCGAGTTCAAGCCGGTCAACCAGGTCATTTACGTCGTCGCGGCGCTGGTCGTGGTCCTGGTCTCGTCGCGCATCATGTCGCCCCAGTACCTGTTCTGGGTCGCCCCGTTCGTCGCCCTCACCAGCCGGCCCAAGACGCTCGTCTTCTGGGCGGCGTGCCTGGCAACGACGATCGTCTACCCGATCAACTACCAGCAGTACCTGAACCAGGAGCCGTACACGGTCGTGATCGTGAACGTGCGCAACGCGATCCTCGTTGTGTTCCTGGGCATGCTCATCTGGGACGATCTGAAGCTGGGCATCGGCGAGGTCGTGCCCAGATTGCGCGCGCTGGCCGGAAGGTCCAGCCCGTCCTCATCTGCCTGACGGCAGAAAGACGGCGTACTCGACAACGGTCCGGAAGCCGATCTTGCCGTACAAGGAATAGCCCATCGGCGACGCCTGCAGGACCACGGCGCGCGACCCCCACTGGCGTGCTCGATCCACGGCGGCCCACGTAACGGCCGCGCCCAGGCCGTGGCGCTGCGCATCCTCGACCGTGGCCACGGCGTAGATGCCGGCAACATCATCTGTTCTGATCAGCGTCGCGGTCGCCGCGGGCCGGCCGTCGAGACGGCCCAGGAAGAAGTCCACGTCGCCCTGATCGGTCGCGCTGAGATCGAACGACTGCTCCGCCACGGGCCGGGGCATGCCGCAGTCGACGGTCGCCTGGATGAAATCGGCGAAGTTCGCGGCGACGACACGCTCGGCCACGACACCGGGCGGCGGAGGCGGCGCTGCCGGGCACGGGCATGAGCACCATGCCCGGCATCGTCCAGTCTTCGCGCTCCAGACCAGTGCTGGCCGCCGCCTCGAGCAGCTCGCCGCCGAGTGCCGTGTCGATGCGCACGCGAAACGGCACGCCCGGAGCCTGCGTCCATTTGGTCGCTTCGACCACGTCGGCGCCAGTCGCGGGTTCGATGGCCAGCACGCCGTTCGCGAAGGACGCGGGCAGGTGCGGCGTCGAGAACGCGTCGACGTTTCCGTAGCGGCGCCACTCGCCACCGACGCTCTCAATCAGGCCTCTGTAAAACCAGCGCCAATGCTCGTTGGCGAGCACGCGCAGATCCTCAGTCACGTCCGCAGCTCCATGGGCAATAGTTTGGCGGCTCGCCGTGGCCAGTGTGGGCGAACGCGCGGCAGGACTATTCGGCTATGTGGATTTGACAACCGCGCCGCTCTCCACGCCCGATCTCCTCACCTAACGTCGCAACGCATCCCTCGTTCGTTTATGAGAGGCACTCCCTGAACGCCAGCTCGGGCGACACACATACCACGGAAATAGGGCAGCGCGAAGGGCAAGGCCCCGATTCGCCGCGTCCGGACGACACCACGACCGACCTGCCGGCCGATACCTCACGCATGCTCTCCGACGCTCGGCGCTGGAGCCAGCAGCTCGAGCGCATCGACGCGCTGTCGCGCAAGCTGAGCCGCTCGCGCGACGTCCATTCGGTCGCCGAGGCCGTAGCCAGCGAGATTGCCTCTGTCATCGACTGGCACGGCCTGCGCTTCTTTGTCGTCGGCAGGGACGAGCAGTCCCTCGAGGCCATCGTGCTACGCAGCACGGTTCCGCACTACGCGCGGGAAACACCAGACCTGCTCAAGATCGAGATCGGCAAGGGTCTGGCCGGTCACGTGGCAGCGTCACGCGTGGGCGAGATCGTGACCGACGTGCGCGCAGGACCCGCGCGGGGCAAGGATCCCGGGCACCGACGACGTGGATGAGTCGATGATCGTCGTGCCGCTCGTCTATGAGGACCGCGTCCTTGGCGTGCTGCAGCTGATCCGGCTGGGACGAGACGCGTTTGACGGCACGGACCTGCGCCTGGCCGAGATCGTTGCCGCGCAGGCAGCCGTGGCCCTCTCGAATGCGCGTCAGCTCGAGGAGCTCGAGCGCCGCGGAGCGGCGCTCGAGCGGCGACTGGCCAGCCAGCGCCAGCTGCTCGCAATCACCGAGCGACTCGTCCTGACGCGCGACCAGACCCAGATCTTCGACGCCATCGCCGACACGCTGGCCGACGTGGTGCCCCATGACACACTGACCATCTACCTGGTCGATCGGGCCCACAACTGCCTCGTTCCGATGTTCGCGCGCGACGAGTACGCGGAAGCGATCCTGGCCACGCGACCCTGCGCTGGGCGAAGGGATCACCGGCAGCGTCATCAACAAGGGCGAGGCGGAAATCATCAATGACACGTTGAGTGATCCACGCGCCGTCGACGTGCCGGGCACGCCACAGGATGAGCAGGAGGCACTCATCGTCGCCCCTGTGCGCAGCCTTGAAGGTGTCATCGGCGCGCTCAACCTGTACCGCCGTGACACGAGCTTCGACGACGAGGACCTGGAGCTGGTCAAGCTCTTCGCCAACCACGTCGCCATCGCCCTTGAGAATGCAGCGACGCACGAGCGGCTGATCAGCGCGGCCGTCACTGACCCGCTAACCGGCCTGCCAAATCGGCGCCTGTTCACCGATCGAGTCGAGCACGCCCTGGCCCGTCGCGTGCGCTCACGCGGGCGCACCGCAGTCCTGTTCCTCGACCTGGATCGCTTCAAGCTCGTCAACGACGGCCTGGGCCACGCGGCGGGCGACGCGGTACTCAAAGCAGTCGGCGACCGCCTCAGCGGCGGGCTCCGCGCCGGCGACACGGTCGCCCGCCTGGGCGGCGACGAGTTCGGCATCCTGCTCGAGGACGTGAACAGCATCACCGAGGCGACGTCACAGCACAGCGCGTGCTGGGCTCGCTCTCCAAGCCGCTCGATCTGGACGGCCGTGAGGTCTCCGTTCGGGCCAGCATCGGCCTCGCCCTCGACCAGGTCGGCGACTCGACGTATCGGCCGACGAGCTGCTGCGCGACGCCGATACCGCGATGTACCGCGCCAAGGCCAACGGCCGGGGCGGCCTGGCCGTATTCGAACCTTCGATGCTCGCCCACCAGCTGGCGCGCCTCGAGCTCGACGCCGAGCTGCGCTCCGCCGTCGAGCGTGGCGAGCTGTTCCTTGTCTACCAACCCATCGTCGATCTCGCCACGGGCGGCACCGCTGCCGTCGAGGCACTCGTCCGCTGGGATCACCCAAGCCGCGGCCAGCTGGAGCCGAGCGACTTCATCGACGTCAGCGAGGAATTGGGCCAGATCGTCGCCATCGGCACTTGGGTCGTGAACGAGGCGTGCCAGCAAGCTCGGCAGTGGCAGCGCGAGCATCGCGCCGATCGCCAGCTGCGCGTGTCCGTGAACACGTCCGCGCGCGAGGTCATCGAGCCCACGTTCGTCAGTGGCATCGAGTCGGCCCTCGCGGCGAGCGGGCTGCCGGCCGACTGTCTGACGCTCGAGATCACTGAAAGCATGATGCTCGGCGACGAGACCAAGTCGATCGCGGCTCTGCGCGACCTGCGCCGCATCGGCGTCCACATCGTGATCGACGACTTCGGCACGGGCTACTCGGCGCTCAGCTACCTCAACCAGCTGCCCGTCGACGGGCTCAAGATCGACCGCTCCTTCGTCCAGGGCCTGGGCATCGAGCGCGAGAAGACGGCCATCGTCAGCGCCACGATTGCATTCGCTCATGGACTCGGCCTGGCCGTCACGGCGGAGGGCATTGAAACCGACGAGCAGCTCCAGCACCTGATGGCGCTGAACTGCAACCTGGGCCAGGGCTTCCTGTTCGCACGACCGCTCGACTCACCGACGATGGGCACGCGACTGAGCACCGAGTACCCGCTCACCGGTCCCGTCAGCGATCCTGATTTCGTCCAGCCAAAGGGCGCCAAGCCGTCGGCGCGCCGCTGGGCCGTGACGCGCTAATCACGCACCACTTGCGCTCGGGCGCGCGATGGCGCACACTGCGCCTCGCTCACCTACCGCCAGCGATTTGAAAAGGAGAGGTCAAATGACAACCACTGCGACCGCCCTTTCCGGCTGGCCGGAGGTCGACCCGGGCAACTAGCCCGCCCGCGCGCGCTCGTTCGCAGCGCTGCGTTTCTGAGCGAGGCATAGCTCCTCCGCTCGTCTCTCTAACTCCGGTACGGCCGGTTCCCGCTGTGTCGCTTGTCCGTACCCGTATTCGGAGTTGCTGCGTTGTCTCTTTACCTGCTGGCCGATGAACGGCCCGCACCACCCTGGCTCATCACACATGCCTATCAAGACCACGACGCCGGCGTGCTCAAGTCCGGCAAGGAAGCAGAGGTCTTCCTTGTCGAACGCATCGCCGACGATGGTTCGTCGTGCCTCCTTGCGCACAAGCGCTACCGGCCGCGCTATCCCAAGAAAGGCGAGCTGGAAGCGCTGGGCTTCTCGAAGGGCACGATCTATCGCGCTGATTCGGTCTACACCGCGGGTTGGGGGCTCAAAGCAACGTGACCGGAGGGCTCTCGACCAGGGCTCCAAGTTCGGCCACGAGCTGGCCGCGTCGGCCTGGCCGGCGCAGGAGTTCGCGACCCTCGACAAGGCCTGGACTGCGGGAGCATCGGTCCCCTTCCCTGTCGAGCAGACCGAGGACGGCGTGCTCATGGAATACGTGGGTGACCGCGATGGCGCGGCGCCGCGCGTGGCCAATGCGCACCTGTCAACGGACGAAGCGCGCTCGGCGCGCGATCAGATGCTCGACTCACTGCGCGCGCTGGCCGGCGCGCACATCGTCCACGGCGACCTATCGGTCTACAACATGCTCTGGAAGGATGGCCGGTTGGTCGTGATCGACTTCCCGCAGGCCGTCGATTCGTTCAACAACCCCTTCGCGCCGGACCTGCTCTACCGCGACCTGGGCAACGTCCAGACGTGGTTCGAGCGGCAGAAGGCGGGCTTTGAGATCGAGCCGGTGTACGTGGAGCTGATCGAGCTGCTCTTCAACGGACCCGCGGCGGACATCCTGAGAAAGCCCGTGCGCAGGCTGTAGGCGGACGCGGGCCTATGCTCTTGGCGTGGCCCTGCTCCGCACTCATGACCTGCGCGACATCGTTGCGCCGACCGTCGTCGTCGCCTTTGACGCATGGGTTGACGCAGGCTCAGCCGCGACCAACGCGATCGAGGCGCTGATCGACGCGGACGGCCAGCCGGTGGCCACCTTCGAGGCCGACGTGCTCTTCGATTACCGCGCGCGGAGACCAACGCTGGACATCATCGACGGCCGGCCGGCAGCGCTCGATTGGCCGGAGCTGAGCATCAGGCGGACTGTGCTGCACGAGCGCGACGTGCTGGCCCTGACCGGACCGGAGCCCGACTTCCGCTGGCGCGAGCTGGCCGACGACATGATCGCGTTCGCGCGCCAGCTCGACGTTGCCCAATGGATCACGCTGGGTGCCATCCCCGCGGCCGTGCCCCACACACGGCCCGTGCCCATCCTGGGGACCGAGTCGAGCACCGGCCTGCTGCGTGGCGACGTCCGTGCCGGACCGGCCGGTCTATTGCGCGTGCCCTCGGCGTGCGTGTCCGTGCTGGACATCTCGATCGCCGAGGCGGGCATTCCGACGGTGGGCTACTTCGCCCAGATCCCGCACTACATCAGCGGCGAGTACGCGCCCGCGGCCATCGCGCTGGTCGAGGCACTCGGCCGCCACCTGGACATGGACATTGATGTGAGTGAGCTGCGCGCCGAGGCGAAGCTGCTGCGCACGCGGCTCGACGCGGCCACTGCCGTCGATGACAAGACCCGGACGTACGTGGAGCGGCTCGAGGCGATGGTTGATGAGGCGCGCCTGCCCGAGGGCGATGAGCTGATCAGCGAGATCGAGCGCTTCCTGCGCGATCGCGGCAACGAACCCGGCCACGGCCAAGTCCACTAATCGAGCTGCGCAACGGCTCAGTCGTATCAGTCTGGCTGTATACGCGGGGCAGAGACCTTAAGCACGTCTGGACAAGGCTCCGTCCCGCTCGACCGCGCTCGTTGATCCAGCCCGTCGCCGCTTACGATCGATTTGCCCCGTTACATCAGTGCACTGATATCAGCGCAGACGGCCGCCCGGCACCGGAGGAGGCGTTCCACCGCCCGCCGCGCTCGGCACCTGGCGGACACGCGGTGCGCCACGTTTTCGGCGCGCATGACGTCCAAGGCGAAGGCGCGCCCGAGCACCGCAGCGAGGCGCACTCGAAGTGCGTGAGCGAGCAGCGCAGGTGCGCAACGCACGCATGGGGCGTCAGCCGACGCGCGCCGGGCAGCGGCGACCGAGGGAGGTGGTCACCGCAAGGGGAGGGAGGGAGGCCGCCAAGGCGCCTCCCCGGACCACTCTCCTCGGAGGAGGAGGGAGACGAGGAGAGTGGCTCGGGTTGACGTCTTGTCGTCTCTGGTTCCAAATATTGGCGGGCCTACCTTGGCGAACCCGCAGGGAAATCTGAGAACAACCTGTGAGTCGGTGTCATTATGTCCATCCCGGTGCCACAACGATCTATCGGAGAACTCACAGCGAGTTACCAGCGCGAGAGTGTGAAATTCCCAACGTGAAAGCGATGCCCTCCCCCACTGGCACGCGCACGGAACCGTCCGGGCGCGTCCTCGTCGTCGACGACGAATCATCGATCACCGACCTGCTGTCGACCGCCCTGCGCTACATGGGCTACGAGGTCACGACAGCACGCACCGGCATGACCGCGCTCGAATCTGCCTCGCGCACGCCGCCGGACGTCGTCGTGCTTGATGTGATGCTGCCCGACATAGACGGCTTCGAGGTGTGTCGCCGACTGCGCGCCGACGGCGATTTCGTGCCCGTCATCTTCCTGACCGCGCGCGATCAGGAGGACGACCGAGTGACCGGCTTCATCCGCGGCGGCGACGACTACGTCACCAAGCCGTTCTCGCTCGAGGAGCTGACGCTGCGCATCGGCGCGCTGCTGCGCCGGACCAAGGCAACGGCCGCGGATAGCGAGTCGCAACGGCTCAAGTACCGCGACCTGGAGCTCGACGAGGATCGCCACCAGGTGTGGCGCTCCGGCGATGAGGTGCGCCTCTCCCCGACTGAGTTCCGGCTGCTGCGCTACCTGTTGCTGAACTCTGAACGGGTGCTTTCCAAGCAGCAGATACTCGACCACGTGTGGCAGTACGACTTCAATGGCGACGACAACGTGGTCGAGACATACATCTCATACCTCCGCCGCAAGGTGGACGCGCACCACGAGCCGCTGATCAGGACGGTGCGCGGCTTCGGCTACACGCTGCGCGCAGAGGCTGCCTGACACGCGTCGCCTGACGCTCCGAGCGCGGCTGCTGCTGACGCTCGGGATCCTGCTCACTACCGCGCTGGTTGTTTCTGGCGCGCTCGTCATCGGCCTCACCCGCCAGAGCCTGATCGAGCAGCTCGACAACGACCTGCGCACCGCGACCGGCGCCGACATCTCCGTGGCGCCCGGCGCCGCCGGGTCAGAACGATCCCACCGGCCGACGCTTCGCGCTGCTCATCTACGACGCCGACGGCGAACAGATCAACGTTCTGCCGTCCGGCCTGGCGTACGCGCCCGACTCACCGCCGGTCGTGCCCAATGACGATCCGACAGTGCTGCCGTCCAACGCCATCGTCGAGCTGCCCTCCGTCAACGGCAAGCTGGACTACCGCGCCCTGACACTGCGCGGTCCGATCGGACAGCAGAACGTGACCATCGTGCTCGCTGCCCCAATGCTCCAGATGGAGGCGTCCATCGGCGTCCTGACGCGGACGCTGTTCATCGTGGGTCTCGCGGTGCTGGCGCTGATCCTGATCATCGGCTGGTTCATCATCCGGCGCGACCTGCGCCCGCTTGAAAGCATGACCATGACCGCTGAGCGCATCTCCGAGGGCGATCTTTCGCAGCGCGTCGGCGTGCCCGACGATGGCTCGGAGGTCGGCCGGCTGGGACATGCGTTCGACACGATGCTCGACCAGATCCAGGCGCTCTTTGACAGCCAGCATTCGGCGCTGGTGGCCAAGGAACGCAGCGAGGAACAGCTGCGCCGCTTCGTTGCCGACGCGTCACACGAGCTGCGCACTCCGCTGACCGCGGTGCGCGGCTATTTCGAGCTGTACCGCGCCGGCGGGCTGTCCGACGAGGAGGCCATGGAACAGGCGATGACACGCATCGGCAGTGAGAGCCGGCGCATGGCGACACTCGTCGAGGACATGTTGCTGCTCGCCCGGCTGGATCAGGGCCGGCCGCTGCGTCACGACCAGGTGCACCTGAGCGAGGTCGTCAACGACGCGCTGCTCGACTTTCGCGCGGTCGATCCGGACCGGCCGGTGGAGGCGAAGATCCAGGCCGATGTGATCATCACCGGCGACGAGGACCGGCTGCGCCAGGTCATCGGCAATCTGCTCACCAACGTCCGCGTCCACACGCCCGCCGACTCGCCTCTCGAAGTGGCGCTGTCGGCACGCAACGGGTATTCAACGCTGAAGGTCGCCGACCACGGCTCGGGCATCGACCCGACCCACGTCGAGCACATCTTCGACCGCTTCTACCGCGCCGATTCCGGTCGCTCGCGCGATCGCGGCGGCTCCGGCCTGGGTCTGTCGATCGCGGCATCAGTCGCCGCCGCCCACGCCGGCGAGATCTCGTATTCGAATACGCCCGGCGGCGGCGCGACCTTCACCCTGACGCTGCCGCGCGAGGGGCCTTCACAATAGGCGCGTGAGCGCCGAACAGACCGACTTCGACAACAACCCGCAACGACTCGCGCAGCGCTTCCCCGCGGACTTCCGCTGGGGTTTTGCCGCGTCCGCGTACCAGATCGAGGGGGCAGTGACTGAGGACGGCCGCGGGCCGTCGATCTGGGACACCTTCTCGCATACGCCGGGCAAGACCGACCGTGGCGATACGGGCGACGTCGCGTGCGACCACTACCACCGCTACCGCGACGACGTGCGCATGATGGCGGAGCTTGGTGCGAAGGCATACCGCTTCAGCATCGCCTGGCCGCGCATCTTTCCCCACGGCAGCGGCACGCCCAACCAGAAGGGCATCGACTTCTACCGCCGCCTGGTCGACGAGCTGCGCGCCGCGGGCATCGAGCCGACGGTCAACCTGTTCCATTGGGACCTGCCCCAGGCGCTCCAGGACAAGGGAGGCTTCGCCAACCCGGACATCGTTGGCTGGTTCGCCGACTACGCGCACCTGGTGGCCCGCAGCCTGGGCGGCTCGGTCACGGACTGGATGACGTTCAACGAGCCAGCCGTGTTTGCATTCCTGGCCCACGCCGACGGTCTGCACGCGCCCGGCCTGCACGACTGGCCGACGGCCATCCGCGTGGCCGACAACGAGATCCGCGCGCATGCCGCGGCCGTGCAGGCGATTCGCAGTGAAGTTGCCGACGCGCGCATCGGCGTGGCCGTCGACCTCAACCATTTCGCCCCGGCGACTGATTCGGACGACGACGTGCATGGCGCGGAGATGGCCCGCGCGGCGCGCGACACTTGGTTCCTTGACCCGCTCTTCGGCCGCGGCTACCCGGAGCTGGGCGTGCGTGCGCACGAGGCGGCGGGCCACCTCGACGGCGTCGCGCTATCGCCGCCGCCTGCCGGCGACCTCGACTACGTGGGCGTCAACTACTACCGCCAGGAGACGGTCTACGCGCAACTCCGACAAGCCGTTCGACTGGGACATCCGACCGCGCTCGACGGTCGAGCTGACGGAGATGGACTGGGAGGTCGTGCCCTCTGGGTTGACTGAAAGCCTGCTGTGGGTGCATCGGGCGTACCAGCCCAAGGAGCTGTGGGTGACTGAGAACGGCGCCGCGTATCCGGATCCGGTCGGCGCCGACGGTGTCGTCCACGACGCCGATCGCGAGTCGTACCTGGCGCGCCATCTGAGCGCCGCGGCCGACGCCATCGACGCGGGCGCGCCACTCAAGGCTTTCTTCGTCTGGTCGCTGATGGACAACTTCGAATGGAGCCTGGGCTATTCGAAGCGCTTCGGCGTTGTTCACGTGGACTACGCGACCCAGAAGCGAACCCCAAAGCAGAGCGCGCGCTGGTATCAGCAGGTCATTTCGGGCTAAGGCGCCACGCGTTTCGCAAACACATTGCGAAAACCGCACCTGCCTGGCTGAGCGAAGGCCGGCGAATCAGTTCGTTCAGTCCCTTGACAAAGCCTCTCGGACTATGCGAAAACCATCTCGTCAACTGGACTTGCCGAGTGCCGTGTGACCGTGTGCGAAATGGGGAGCTTCGCCGCGCGTCAGAGGAGGCGGAAGGCAAGCCCTGACGATAGGGAGTCAATGGCCAACCTTCCTGAGAAGGCCACGCACCAGCAGACGCGCACGTTCAATCAGCAACTGGTTCTGCGCGCCATATACGACCGCTCCGAGGTCAGTCGTGCAGAGCTTGCTCGACTGACCGGTTTGACGCGCACCTCCGTTTCAGCACTCGTCGGCGACCTCATCGACGACGGGCTGGTCGAGGAAGGCGGCCGCGGCAAGTCGACCGGTGGCAAGGCGCCGATCATGCTTCGCCTGCGTCCGCACGGCCGCCACGCGATCGGGCTCGATCTGGGCGCATCGATGTTCAGCGGCGCGCTGGTTGACCTGCGCGGGGTCGTGGTCGAGTCGGCCCAGGTCGATCTCGAGGGCCGCGACGGCGCGGAGGCAGTTGAGGTCGTCTACGGCCTGATCGACAGTCTCATCCGGCGCAACGGCAACAACCCGGTTCTGGGCGTCGGCATCGGCACGCCGGGCCTGGTCGACTCGCGCGCCGGCGTCGTGCGCTGGGCGGTCAATCTCGACTGGTCGGACCTGCCCCTGGGCAGCATGGTCGCAGAGCACTTCGGCATTCCCGTCGTGATTGCCAACGACACGCAGGCGGCTGCCGTTGCCGAGAGCACGTTCGGCACCAATCCGTGGCCGCACAACCTGATCGTCGTCCGCGTTGGCCGCGGCATCGGCGCAGGCATCATCCTCGGCGGTCAGCTGTTCCAGGGCGACGGCGCGGGCGCCGGCGAGATCGGACACATGATCTTCGGCTCGCTGGCCCAGTCAGACGAGGCAGAACGCTGCCGCTGCGGCCGCACCGGCTGTCTCGAGACCATCGCCGCGATGTCGGCCATGGTCAGCGCCGCACAGCGCCGCGACCCATCCATCACCGACGAGCAAGTCGCTCATCGCTGCCTTTGGTGCCGGCGACAGCAGCGTGCGCAAGGTCGTCATCCACGCCGCGCAGATGCTCGGCGCCGGCATCGGCGCCATGATCGCGTCGCTCAATGTCAACCACGTCGTGATCATCGGCCCGGTCACGCACCTGGGGCCGGACTACCTGGACGCGGTTCGTCGCCAGGCCCAGGCGAGCGCGCTGCCCCTGCTCGCCAAACAGACCCAGATTGAGCTGGGCGAGATGCGCGGCGACGACGTCGTCATCGGCGCGTCGGCGATGCTCATGAACCAGGAGCTGGGGCTCAGCCTGGCCAGATGACGATGCCGCTGACAGCCTTCTCCCCTGCCCTGCGCACGGACACGGGCTTCCTGACGGTCGGTCTCGACGTCGGCGGCACGAAGACTGCGTCCGTTGTCACGGACGCGGACGACAACGTGCTGCTCCATGAAGTCGTGCCGACCGATCCGACGCGCCTCGCGCACCAGCTGTCCGAGATAATTCAGCACGCGGTCGACCAGTTCCCCGGTGACGGCGACGCGGCCGTTGGCGCGGTGGGCGTCGCGGTGCCCGGCCACGTCGAGCCGCGCAGCGGCACGATCCGGCTGGCGGTCAACCTGGGCGGCAGTCGCGATGGCGGTGAGCTTGCCCTGGGTCCGATGCTGGCCGAGTCCGTCGGCCTGCCGTGCTACGTCGAACACGACGCGCGCGCGGCGGCATCCTGGATTGAATCTTCTGCAGTGGGCTCCAATGCCCCGGTCGACCTGGCCTACCTGAGCGTCGGAACCGGCATCTCTGCCGGGATCGTGCTCGACGGCCGGGTATTGCGCGGCGCCAACGGATTTGCCGGAGAGGTGGGCCACGTTAGCGCCGACCCCGCCGGCGGCCGTTGCGCATGCGGGCTGATCGGGTGCCTGGAGCACGTCAGCGCCGGTCCGGCAATCGCGCGCGCAGCGCGCGAGGCCCTGGCCGGCGGCCGCCACAGCACGCTCGGCCCGGACGCAAGTCCGACCGACGTGTTCAAAGCGGCAGAGGCCGGCGATGAGCTGGCGCGTGAGCTCGCGACAATGTTCGCCGAGCGCCTCGCCCGTGCAATTCGTGGTCTGGTACTGACCCTCGGCGTCAGCTACGTCGTCATTGGTGGCGGCGTGGCCGGCGCGGGCGAGGCTCTGCTCAAGCCCGTGCTTGAGGCCATCGGCCGAGAGCGCGCGGCCTCCCCGCTCGTCGACGCGGCTTTCGCCGACGCGCGGGTGGAAGTACTTTCGCCTCAGATCGAGGCAGGGGCGCGGGGTGCCGCGGCGATCGCGCGCCGTCGCGTCCTCGCCGAGAATCGAGAGGGGGTGGGCGAGGGGTAGACAGAGTGGGCCCCTGTGGCGTTCACTTGGTAGATCACCAGGCGACGCGCCGGCAAAACTGCCGGCACTATTGAGGAGGAGAAATGACCAAGCAAAGACTGTGGGCCGCGGCGGCAATGACCGCCCTGCTCGCAGGCGCGTGCTCGAGTGGGTCGGCGACGCCGGCTCCTGGCACGTCATCACCAGCTACGGCAAAGCCGGGAACGGCAGCGCCGGCGACCGCGGCCGCCACATCGGCAGCCACGGCAGCAGCAACGGCGGCAGCGACGGCAGCAGCCACCGCAGCAGCCACGACCGCTCCGGCCACACCGGCGGCTCTGCCGACGGAAGCGACCGGTTACACGGAGCTTGACGCAGCGCTCGGCGCTGATCAGCCGTACAAGGGCAAGACCGTCACGATCCAGGTTCAGTGGACCGGCGGCGAGCTCACCAACTTCACCGCCTCGCTGGCGGCATTCGCAGCCGCGTCGGGCATCAAGATCAACATCGACAGCGTTCCTTCGAGCCACGAGACCGTGCTCAAGGCCCGCATCGACGGTGGTGCACCGCCCGATATCGCCCAGCTGGCACAGCCGACCCCCGTCCTGGCCTACGCGGCCGACGGCAAGGTCATCGACCTGTCCACGTTCATGAGCAACGGTGGCAAGCTTGCCTCCGAGCACCCGTCGACGATCGGCCTGATCACCCAGGACAACCACATCTGGGGCGTCCCGTACAAGGCCGATGTCAAGTCCACGATCTGGTACCCGATCAAGGCCTTCGCAGCCGCCGGCTACGAAGTTCCCAAGACCTGGGACGACCTGATCACTCTGTCTGACACGATCGCTAACTCCGGCAAGGGCAACCCCTGGTGCATCAGCGCCGGTGGTCCTGGCGACGCGACGGGCTGGCAGATCACCGACTGGGTCGAGGAAATCGTCCTCAAGACCAAGGGCCTCGATTACTACAACCAGTGGATCAGCCACCAGGTCACGTTCGAGGACCAGGGCATCAAGGACGCGCTCAACAACTACGTTGGCAAGATCTTCTTCACCCCCAACTACGTCTATGGCACCAACACGGCCATCGTGCCGACGGACCAGAAGACGACCATGGACCCGATGTTCAACGACGACATGGCCAACCCCGGCTGCTGGATGCAGAAGATCCCGACCTGGTATGGGCCGGACTTCTTCCCCGATCAGCGGGTGAGCGGTAAGCCCTCGAAGTACATCCTGGGCGTCGACGTAGGCATCATGCCGTTCCCGACCATCGATGCATCGCAGAACAACGCCGAGGGTTCGGCTGACACGATGATGATGCTTGTGGACCGGCCAGAGGTTCGCGCCGTCACCGAGCTGATGGCAACTCCGTACGGACTCCAGGCTTGGATTCTGGCCGGTAGCGCCATCTCAACGAACAACACGACCCCGCAGGACTGGTACGCCGGCTCCTACAAGCTGACCGTTGCTTCGCAGATCGCGAACAGCGCGGCCGGCATCGGGTTCGATGCTTCAGACCTCATGCCCGGCGCCGTTGGTGCTGGCACGTTCTGGAGCCAGATGGACACGTGGGCCAACACCGGCGCCAGTAGCACTGACGCCGTTCTGAAGGCTATCGACGACAGCTGGCCTCCCGCCAGCTGATCCTCGCTTAGTCACGCTCCTACGGGGCGCCTCGCCACACGGCGAGGCGCCCCGTTACACTTCCGCGCGAGGGAGGGGCAATGGCTGTCGTCAACCGCACTGGGAACCCGCCTCTAAGTCGGTTCGTGTTACCGATCCTGGGCCTGGTAGCGCTGGGCCTTTGTATCGCCGGCATCCTCGTTCTCATCGATCCGCACGGCGGGCAGAACCTGCTCGCCACGTTCTACCAAGCGCTCGGCAACAGCGACGGCGCGGACGCGCTGCGCAACGGCCAGGGCGACCAGCTTTTCGCCAAGATCCTTCTGGCCATCATCGCGCTCGCCGTTGGGGTCGGCGGCATCTGGCTGCTGTTCATCGGCGTGGGCTGGCTGGTCAGTCAGCTGCAGCCGCGCTGGCGCGACAGGATCCTGCCGTGGGTCTTCGTCGGCCCGGCCCTGGCTCTGCTCGGGGTGTACCTCGTCTACCCCGCGGTGGCGACGGTCCTGCGCAGCTTCTTCGATACCAAGGGCCAGTTCACGCTCGATAACTACGCCATCATGTTCACGCCTGATTTCCGCTCGATCCTGGCCAACAACGCCATCTGGCTGATCGTGGCGACCGGCGGCAGCGTCCTGCTGGGTCTGGCCATCGCGGGCGTGTTCGATCGAGTCAGGCGCGAGGCGCTGGCGAAGACGTTCGTCTTCCTGCCGCTGGCCATCTCGCTCGTGGGCGCGTCCGTCATCTGGGGCTTCATGTATGCCTGGCAGCCCGCCGGCCATACGCAGATCGGACTTCTGAACGCCATCATCACCGGGTTCGGCGGACAGCCCATCCCGTTCTTCACGACCAATCCGATCAACATCTACGCCGAGATCGTGATCATGGTCTGGCTGCAGACGGGCTTCGCGATGGTCGTGCTGTCGGCCGCCATCAAGGGGGTATCGACAGAGATCATCGAAGCCGCACGTCTTGATGGTGCAAGTGAGAGGCAGCTCTTCTTCGGCATCATCGTGCCCATGATCCGTGGCTCGATCATCACTGTCGCGACGACGATCGCCATCGTCGTGCTCAAGATCTTCGACATCGTTTACGTGACCACAGGCGGACGGTTCGGCGACGACGTCGTTGCCGTGCGCATGTTCCACGAGATGTTCCAGTTCTTCAGCGACGGGCACGCCGCGGCACTGGCGTCGGTGCTCTTCCTCGCCGTCCTACCGGTGATGTACATCAACCTTCGCAACTTCCGACGACAGCAGGTGGAAGGATGACCGCCGAAGCCAAGCCAGTAGCCAGCGAGGTCGTCCGCGTCAAGGCATGGCGCCCGCCGTTCATGCAACACGCGCCGCTGCGCATTGCAGTTGTCGCGATCTGCCTGCTGTGGACCATCCCCACCCTGGGCCTGTTGGTCACCTCAGTACGCAACCCCATCCTTATCCAGACGTCGGGTTGGTGGACGTCGCTGTTTCACCCGTTCGACGCCGATCAGTGGACATTGGCCAACTACCAGCAGGTGCTGAGCAGCGCGGGCATGGGCAACGCGTTCCTGAACAGCGTCATCGTGACCATTCCCTCGACCGTGATCCCAATCACCATCGCCGCATTCGCGGCGTACGCGTTCGCGTGGGTCCCCTTCCGCGGCCGCGGCGTCCTGTTCACCATCGTTATCGCGTTGCTCGTCGTGCCGCTCCAGATGTCGCTCATCCCCATACTCAAGATCTACAGCGGCGCGGGGTTGTACGGCACGTTCCTGGGCATCTGGCTCGCGCACACCGGCTTTGGGCTGCCGCTGGCCATCTTCCTGCTCTACAACTTCATGTCGCAGCTACCACGCGACCTGTTCGAAATCGGCGGCGATTGATGGGGCGTCACACCTTCAGACGTTCATCAAGATCGTCTTGCCCCTGTCGGTCCCGGCCCTTGGCGCATTCGCGATCTTCCAGTTCCTGTGGGTCTGGAACGATCTGCTGGTTGCGTTGACCTTCCTGGGACCGTCAACTGACCTGCGCGTGATGCCTACGGCACTCTTCGCCTTACTTGGCACGTATGGCGGGCAGTGGCAGCTACTGACCGCCGGCGCGTTCATAACCATGCTCCTGCCGCTGACGGTCTTCCTGCTGCTGCAGCGAGCGTTCGTTCGAGGGATCCTGGCCGGCTCCGTCAAGTCGTGACCTCAGAGCGGCTGATGGTCGCTTTCGCCGGGACGACAGTCCCGGCGGAGGTGGCCCAGGCGCTCGCTCACGAAGCGTTCGCGGGAGTGACGCTCTTCCGCGACCACAACGTCGAGTCCCCTGCGCAGGTGCGCGCGCTGACGGCTGCCCTGCAGACGGCAGCGCGCGCCGAAGGCCGGCCGCTGCTCATCGCCGCCGACCAGGAAGGCGGCCAGCTCAACGCGCTGGGCGACGGACCGACCGAGTTCGCCGGAGCCATGGCGCTCGGCGCGGCCGGCGATCCGGCCCTGGCCGAGCGCGTGGCACGGGCCACCGCGATCGAGCTGCGCGCGCTGGGCGTCAACGTCAACTACGCACCGGTATGCGATCTCGCAACGGCACCCGACAACCCCGCGCTGGGCATCCGAGCCTTTGGTGATTCGCCTGCGCAGGTCGGCGAGCTTGCCGCGGCCTACGTCCGCGGGCTACAGGCGGAGGGCGTTGCGGCGACGGTCAAGCACTTCCCGGGACTCGGCGAGGCGGTCGCCGACACGCACCACGGCATGGCCGCTGTGGATGTCTCCGGGGAGCAGTTGCGCGAACGTGAGCTGGTGCCCTTCCGTGCCGCGCTTGATGCCGGCGCACGGCTGGCGATGGCCGGCCACGTCGCAGTGCCGGCGCTGACGGGCGACGAAGATCTGCCCGCGAGCCTGGCCGAGCAGGTACTGACCGGGCTGTTGCGCGACGAGATGGGCTTCGACGGGTTGGCGATCACCGACGCGCTCGACATGCGCGCGCTGGCCCAGGGTGTGGCCCAGGTCGTCGACGTCATCACCGCCGTTCGCGCCGGCGAGGATCTGCTGCTGGGCACGGCCGATGCGGACCTGATCGCGCGGTTGTCGGACGGACTGGCGCAGGCTGAGAAGCGCCGGCTGGTCGATCCGGCGTCCACGGAGACCGTTCGGCGTCGCCTGGCGGAGCTGCGCGCGTGGCTGAGCGGCTTCGACCAGCCGGCGCTCGACGTCGTTGGCTGTGATGCGCACGTGGCGATCGCGCGTGAGCTCGCCGAGCGCTCGATCACGCTGGTGCGCAACGACGACGGGTTGCTGCCGCTGCGTCTGGGCTCTCATGCGCGGCTGGCCGTGATCCAGTCGCCCGGCGCGCGCCTGACGCCCGCAGACACTTCTGATCGTGTGCCGCCATCGCTGGCTGAGGCGCTGCGCCGGCGCGTGCCGCACACGGATGAGCTGCTTGCCACCGCCGATCCCACTGACACGGAGATTGCCGCCCTGCGCGCGCGCGTCGCCGACTACGACGCAGTCGTCGTTGGCACGGCCGCGGCGCATCTGCGGCCGGAACAAGCGGCAATGGCGCGGGCGATCGTCGGGAGCCACCCGCGCGCGGTGTGGGTCGCGTTACGCACCCCGTGGGACATAAGCTCGTACCCGGCCGCGCACACCTACGTCTGTTCGTACGGCATCCTGCGGCCGTCGATGGAGGCACTCGCCGCCACACTCTTTGGCGAGATCCCATTCCGCGGACGGCTGCCGGTACAGATCAAGGACCTCTACCCGCGCGGTCACGGGCTAACCTGACGCTGATGGCCCTGCGCGACGAGATCCTCGAACAACCGGCCGCCGCCGCGCGCCTGCTGGCCGCCTCGGACGCAAGCTTCGCGCCGGTGCGCGCGATGCTCGCTCGTCGCCGCCCACGCTTCGCGGTCATCGCCGCGCGCGGATCGTCGGATAACGCCGCGCTCTACGCCCAGTACCTGTTCGGCATCCGCAACCGACTGGCCGTGGCCCTCGCGACGCCGTCGGCGATCACGCTCTACGGCGCCCGGCCCGACTACTCGGACGCGCTCGTCATCGCCATCTCGCAGTCCGGCCGATCGCCCGACATCGTCGCCGTGGTCGATGAGGCGCGGCGCCAGGGCGCGCCAACGGTCGTGCTGACCAACGACACGTCCTCGCCGCTGGCCAACGCGGCCGATCACGCAATCTCACTCGAGGCCGGCCCGGAGCTGGCTACGGCCGCGACCAAGACGTACACGACGGAACTACTGGCAGTGGCGCTGCTTTCCGGTGCGCTCGACTCGCTGTCTCCCGCGGAGCAAGCGGACATTGCCGGGTTACCGGAGCTCATGAGCGCGGCACTGACCGTGGAGCCGGAGGCGCGCGCGGTCGCTGACTATCACGCCGACAGAGTCCGCTGCGTGGTCCTGGGCCGTGGCTACTGCTACGCGACCGCGCGCGAGTGGGCGCTCAAGCTCCAGGAGATGGCCCAGCTGCTGGCCGTGCCTTACTCAACGGCCGACTTCGAGCACGGCCCCATGGCCCTCGCGGAACGCGGCTTTGCCGTGCTTGCCGTGGCGCCCAGCGGCCCGCCCCTCGAAGCGCAACGCGACGTGCTCGAGCGACTGCGCGACGATCACGGCGCGCGCGTGTTGGTCATTAGCGACGATGAGGCCGCGCGCGCGATCGATCGCGGCCTGGCCCTGCCGCCGGGCGTGCCCGGCTGGCTGTCGCCGGTCGTCGACATCCTGCCCGGCCAGCTGTATGCCTATCACCTGACCCGCGCGCGCGGCCTTGATCCGGATCGGCCGCGAACGATCAGCAAGGTCACAGAGACGCGCTGACCCCTGCAAACCAAAAGACCGGAGGCCCTTGTGGGACCCCCGGTCAGTCTGATCAGGTTCGGATGTGGCCGGTGGCGCTAGGAGTTGGTACCCGTTGTGCTCGGGCTGGCCTGCGGATTCGCGTTCGGGGGAGTGCCGTTGCCGTTGTCGTTGGCCCCCGGACCGTATGGACCGTGGCCGGGACCCATCATGCCCGGGCCGCCCGGGCCGCCCGGACTGAACATGCGTAGCTGCTGGAGCTGCTCGAGCGTGACCTGGCCGTCCTTGGCGATGCTGTCGAACACTGAGCGGAAGGGGCTGTCAGCCGGTAGCTGATTGACCTCGTCCTGGGTGATGACGCCGTCGGACATGAAGCCCTGGATCTGCTGCCACTGCTGCATTGCCTCCTGGCGCTGCTGCTCGATCGCGGTCTGCTTGTCCGTGACCGCCTGCTGGAGCGCCTGGGTGATGGCGTCGGATTGTGCCTGGGTGATCGTGCCCGCCTTGACCAGATCGGCCAGGACCTGGTCGAGCAGATCCGCGCCAGCACCCGCGATGTCGTGACCGAAGCCAAAGCCGTAGCCGGGCTTACCGCCGTTGGCGTTGTGATCGTTGGTTGAGGGGCTGGCGACGGCCGTTGGGGCCGGGGAAGCCGCATCCTGGTTGTTCTGCGCTGTCGGCGTTGCCGATGGCGCAGCAGCTGCGGCGGCGATGGCGGCGCCGGCCACGAGCAGGAAGCCCGCGATCGGGAGCCAGATCAATCGTCGCATCAGTTGTTTGTCCTCCGTGAGGGTGGGTTGATGCGTCGACCTTCGGCGCCGAGCCTATGTTGCGACTGGCGCGGCGCTGCGCAAAGACTGTGAAAGGTAGTCAGCGCTTGCGAACGATGGTCACCCCGTCGCGGATTGGCACCATCACGCACTCGACCCGCGGATCGCTGGCGATGAAGTCGTTCAGCTCACGCAGCGCCTGTGTCTGTGTCGAGGTGTCCGACGGATCGGCGACCTGCATCGACCACAGCACGTTGTCGATGCACATGAAGCCGCGCACGCGACAGCTTGGGCAGCACGGCCTCGTAATAGGCGCGGTAACCGGTCTTGTCGGCGTCGATGAAGACCATGTCGAACTCGCCGTCGAGCGCCGCGATCGTGTCCAGCGCCGGACCGACACGCACGTGGATCTTGGCCGCGTCCGGGGATGTGGCGATGTGCCCGCGGGCGACCTCGGCGTGGCGCTCGTCGATCTCGCACGTGATCAGCTCACCATCCGCGGGGAGCGCCTCTGCCATCGACATCGCCGAATAGCCGGTGTACGTGCCGATCTCCAGGATGCGTCGCGCGCCGCTGATCGCGGCGAGCATTTTCAGGAAGCGACCTTCAAGGTGGCCGGTGACCATGCGATATGAGCCGAAGTTCTCGCGCGTGTTGCGATATGCCGCAGTGAGGACCGCCGGTTCGGCTGATGTGTGCTCGCGGGCGTATTCCTCGGCGGCTGGATTGGTGATTTCGGCCACGGCGACGGTCTTCCTCACTGGCTCCCGGTCAAACAGAAGACCCACACCCCGGGAACGAGTGCGGGTCTCCGATCATGAGTTGCTGGTGACCCCGTGCGGCGGAAGGCACGATCCGCACATGACCCGGATCACCCGGTGAGGCCCGCCCTCATGTCGGAGCTGATGTTGCCCGCTCTGGGCTGGAAGGCGAGGTTGCTCGAGCCACCAGAAGCGTCCGCGGTTTGGGGCAGGATCCGCGAAGCCAAAATGGCGCGGATCCTCCTGTCGGGCCGTTCTAAACGGCGATTGCGGTCGTTTGCCACGCTCGCACCTCGCTAGGCCACCATCCTACTCCTGGCCGTCGACGAGGTCCATACCAGCGCCACGGGAGTCGCCTTACAAAAGCCTGTGTTGTGTAGCCGCTAGGGCGCCTGGTAGACCCTCACGTCGTCGACGGCCGCCTCGACCACTCCATCCGTGCCGGCATCGGCCGCCTCGAGCGTGATACGCACGGTCTGTCCGGCAAAGGCGTCCAGATTGACCTGGGCATGCGTCCAGACTGCGTTCTGATTCTGCCCGTTGCCCGCGACGCGGAAGACCTCCGTGCCGTCGACCACGACGCGCAGGTAGTCGGCGGCAGTGGCCTTCGCGTTGTGGGCGAAGGCGTACTCGAGATCGAGTGTCCAGCCCGTTGAGCCCGAGCCGCCCAGCTTGAACGCGGGCGACTGGGCAGAGGTCGTGCCGCCATCGACGTCATTGGCATTCACGTTCGCACCGGCTGAGGCCCCGGTCACGAGCTCGGCCTGGCCGCTGAAAGCAAGCTTGGTCTGCTTCACGCCAGCGGAGTTGCTCGTTTTCTGTGGGATGCCGCGCACGAACACGCCCGAGGTGGCCGTGTCCGTGTGGTTGGCATTGATCGTCCAGCCGCGGCCGGTCTCGAAGTCATCGTTGAGTGGCCCGCAGTGGGTAACCGCCAGCGCCGGTACGGTGCTGTACGGACAATCGGCGTGCTCGAGGAAGTAGAGCACCGCGTCATCGTTGCGCGTGGTCTCGCGCGCGATGATCGAGTCGGGCGGATAGAAGCCACCCACGCCCGACTTATCAGTCGGATACATCTCGATCGTGAAGGCGAAGATGCGCTGGTCGCCGTACAGCCAGTCGCTCGCGGCACCATCGAGGATGTACAGGTCGCTCATCTGCTGTGGGATGTAGCCGTTGCGGTTGGCCATGCCCGTGCCCAACGCGACGAACGCCGCGTGGTCGTCCGCGGTCATCGTCCGCGGTACATCGGTCGTGGTGTAGCCGTACGGCCACATGACCTGCTCATTGAACGTGTGCCACGAGATCGCCTCAGTGATCTGTTGCCGGCCGTTGACGCGCCGGCTGAGGACGAAGTCGCGCAGCGCGACAACCTCCGGCGCGAACCACGGGCTTGGGCCGCGATAGGTTGTCGTGCCGGGCGTGCCACTCGAGCCGTGACAGCAGCCCCACATGTAGCCCCAGTTGCGATTGAGGTCGACGCCGATCGACGAGCTGCCCGGGATCGGCTCACGGTTGCGGCGCCAGTTCTGAAACTGGCCGCCGCTGATGTCGTACTCGGCTCCGTCCGGGTTGACCATGGGCACGACCCAGATCTCGCGCGAGTTGACGATGTCCGTCACACGCTGTCCGAGCGTCGTCGCCAGGTTGTAGTTGTCGGCGAGCAGGTGAATGATCTCGAGCGATTGCTCGACCGTGAGGTGCTCCCGGGCGTGGTGCAGGCTCTCCATGAGCACCTCGGGCTCATCCTCGTCGGTGGCCACGTGGTCGCTGATCTTGATCGCCCAGATCGTGCGCCCTTCGTAGCTCTGTCCGATGGATTGCTTGGCGACGATGTTGGGATGGGCGGCGATGACCGAGTCGATGTCGTCCATCATCTCGGCGTAGTCGTGGTAGCCCTGGTAGCCGGACGGGAAGTCGGTCGTGCGAACGGCCAGAGCGGGCGTGCCGGCGATCGACAGCAGGGCGGTCAGGGCAACCAGCAGCGAGCCGACGACGGAAGGTCCACGCCCGATATGCCTGCGCCGCAGGCCGAGCACGTTCAGGAGCAGTTCGCGGCCAGGCCAGCCTGGCGGTACGGGCAGTCCGCCTGCTCGAAGAGATACAGCGCGGCTTCAGTGTTGCGGCTCGTCTGCTGGGCGATGACCGAGTCCGGCGGATGGAAGCCACCGCAGCCGCAGCCCCACTTGGGATAGAGCTCAAAGGTGAAGGCGAAGATGTGCTGGTCGCCCCACGCCCAGTCGATGAAGTCACCGTCGTAGACGTACATCTGGCTGCCCTGCATGGCGTGGTAGCCATTGAGCGAGGCCATCTGTCTGGCCATCGCGACGAATGCCTGTGGTCGTCAGTGGTCATCTGCGCGTCTGTGGTTGCCTTGGTGTAGCCGTACGGGTAGAGCACGTGCTCGCCATAGCTGTGGACGTTGAGCACTTCCTTGATCTGCTGCACGCCACCGACCCGGCGGCTGGTGATGAAGTCGCGCAGGACCTGATCCTCCGTGGCCTGGAACGGGTACTGACCGCGGTAGCGCGCGGAGCTCGGCTTGCTGCTCGATCCGCCGCAGCACGCCCACTGGTAGCTCCAGTTCCGGTTCAGGTCGATGCCGACCTTGTCCGAGCCGGGGTTTGTCTGGCGGTTCTTGCGCCAGCCGGTGAAAGCGCCCGTACTGACGTCGTACATGGCGCCATCCGGGTTGAGCATCGGGATGATCCAGATCTCGCGCGTGTTGACGATCGTGGTCACGCGCTGGCCGAGCGGCGTCGGCTGCCCGTAGTTGTCGGTCAGCAGATGGACCAGGTACAGGCACTGCTCGGCGGTGAGGTGCTCGCGGGCGTGCATGTTGCACTCGACGAGGACCTCAGGCTCAGCCTCGTCGCGATTGGGGTGGTCGCTGATCTTGATCGCCCAGATCGGCCGGCCCTCGAAGCTGTTGCCGATGCTCGACAGCCTGGCGATCCGGTTCGTCGCACCCTTCCCGTACGCAGCCGCCACGCCCTGCAGGTCCGCGGTCATCTCGGCGTAGGTGTGGTAGCCCGTGTAGCCGGCGGGGAAGTCGGCAACGTCTGTCGCGCTCACGGTCGGAACGGCCGAACCTAACAGCGCTGCTGCGGCGGCGAGCGGCAGGGCAAGTCGAACGGCGAGTCTGGCGAGCGATGTCATCGAGCGGATCTCCTGGTGCGGGACACGGTCACGGCTGCTGATAGACGCGGACGTCGTCGACGGCGGCCTCGACGAGCGAGTCGGGGCCGCCGTCAGCGGCCTGGATGAGGATGCGCACGGTCTGACCGGCGTAGTCGTCGAGATTGATCGAGACGGGCGTCCAGACGCCGTTGCGGTTGACGGCGGCGCCGGTTTGGGTGAACACCGCTGTGCCACCGATCGAGACGCGCAGATAGTCGGCGGCAGTGGCCGTCTTGTCGTGGGCAAACGTGTAGCTGAAGGACATCGTCCAGCCGGTGCTGCTGGCGCCGCCAAGCGTGAACTGTGGTGAGCGGATGCTGGTCACGCCGCCGTCGATATCGTTCGCGCCGGTCGCTGCGCCGGCCGCGGAGCCCGTGACCAGGTCGGCCAAGCCACTGACGGTCGTGCCGCGCTGCTTGATTCCCGCCGCGGTCCTGGTCTTGGCCGGGTCGGCCCGCTCCCAGGCGCCGGACGTGGCAGTGTCGGTCGCGCTCGGGTTGACCTGCCAGCCGCGATCCGTTTCGAAATCGTCGTACAGCGGCCCACAATCCTGGTCGAGGCCCGCCGCTCGGTAGGGGCAGTCTGCGAACTCGAGGAAGGTCAGGACAGCGGGGATGTTGTCGGCGATGTCCGTATCCAGCTCCGCCTGGCTGGGGTAGTAGCGGTTGACCGCGCCCTTGGTCATCTCGATCGTGTAGCCGAAGATCCGGTACGTGTGGTAGGCCCAGTCATCCTGGTCGCCGTAGACCGGGTACAGGTCGCTGCCCTGCTGCGGCTTGTAGCCGTTGATCGAAGCGACGCGCTGGCCAAGGGCGACGAACGCACTGTGGTCGTCGACCGACATGTCCGGTGGAATGTCCTTCTTGGTGTATGAGTACGGCCACAGCACCTGGCGCGCGGCGGTGTGGAAGCCGATGCTGGCGCGGATCTGCTGGCGGCCGTTGACCACGCGGCTGGCCTCGAACGCCTCGTACGCCTGGACCTCCGGCGCGACCTCCGGCGCCCAGCCGCGGTAGTACTCGCTGGCCGGATTCGCGCTGCCGTCGCTTCCTTTGCCCGATCCCTGGCCCCACGCATAGCCCCAGTTGCGGTTGAGGTCGATGCCGATCTCAGCTTGAGCCCGGGATCGGCTGGCGGTTCTTGCGCCACTGGTGCCAGTGCCCGCCGGACATGTCGAACTCGGCACCGTCCGGGTTGAGCATTGGGCACGATCCAGATCTCGCGGCTGTCCACGATCGCCTTGATCCGGCTAGTCGCTCGCGTAGTCGTCCGTCAGTCGCTCGATCAGGGCCAGCGCCATCTCGTTCGACGCTCGCTCGCGCGCGTGAGTCAGGCCGTGGATGAAGACCTCCGGCTCGTTCTCATCGGTGGCAACGTTGTCGCTGATCTTGATGCCCCAGATTTGGCGGCCCTCGTAGCTCGTGCCGATCGAGAACTTCATGGCAATCGCCGGGTGCGCGGCGACCGCGTCATCGATGACCTGCTCGTTCTGCGCGTAGGTGTGGAAGTACTCGAAGCCGGCCGGCGCGGTCGTCTGATGGCGCGCCTGCGCGACGGGCACACCGAACACGAATGCGCTAAGCACGAGCGCATAAAACGGCAAGCGAGCGGCTCCTGTGATGACCCTTCACGACAGGCGACCATCGTCGGGGGTGGTGCGCAAAGGCGACAACGCGCCCTTTGGTACTGGCCCGGTCAGAATTGGGGCGTGGAAAGTGACGGATCGGTGCGCATCGCCTGGAACGCGGACGGCTTCGAGGCGATCCATGTGTATGCCCGCTTCTGGCCGTCGACGGTCGTCGCGGAGCGTGCGCAGGAGGTCGCCGACATCGCCCTCACCAATCGAACCGTGCACGACCTGCGCCGCGGCCTGCGCGCGCTCTTCGGCGGCGGTTTCACGCTGCGCGCGCCGGATCAGAGCGCGCCCGATCGGCGCGTGGCGATCTTCTTCGATCCACCGCGGGGAACGCCGCGCCCTGACGACTACTAGGTCAGCCGCGAGCGAAGCTCTCGCGGGCGACCCGCTCACCGGTTGTTCTTGATCTTGAGCGGCGCGAGGCTCGTGCCGTTGAAGCGATCCAGGTCGACGCAACCCTTGATGCCGCGACCGCGCCGCAGTTGTCGTACTGCCACATCGTCCAGCCGTGGCCGCCCCAATTGGCCGCCGGCACTGACGGCTGCGCGGCTGCTCGTCCAATGGGCGACCCACAGCCGGTAGCCGTTGTCGGCGAACCAGCGCGTATCGGCCAGGTGCGTCTGCCAGAAAGAAGGCGACGTGTAGATCGTGGCCTTGACGCCGAGCCGCGCCTGAACCTCGTTGAGCCACGCCTTGGCCCATTGCTTGAGCTTGGTCGCACCAAGGCCGCCACTGTCCTCGAGATCCAGCACGGGCACCATGTTCTTGCCCGTCAGCTGCGCGTTGGCCACGAACCAGTCGGCCTCGGCAACCGCGTCGCCTGCAGTCTTGTCCGGGCGGGCGAAGTGGTACGCGCTGAAGGCCATGCCCAGCGCCTCGGCCTGCTGCTTGTTGGCCGCGTAATGTGTCGTCGAGGAAGGTCGTGCCCTCGGTCGCCTTGGCGATCACGAAGCGGACGCCGTCTGTCTGGACCTGGCTCCAGTCGGGCCTGCGCCGTTGTAGTGCGAGACGTCGATTCCGGGCAGCGTCGATTTCGCGGCAGCGGCAGGTTGCGCGATGTAGGCCATCAGGCCAAGCGCAATCGCCAGTGCCACGAACCAGTGGATGCCAAATTGGGCGCGCAGGGCGCCCTCCCCCAACTGCACGGCACGGTCAAGTCTGACAGCCCGGGCTGATCCGAGCAGGGCTGGCGCGCGTACATAGACTGGTACGTACCCACGATTTCCCGGAGGCCCCCGATGTTCCTGTTCAAAAGCGACAAGACGAAGATGCCCGATCCCGCCAAAGCCCTGCCCGGCCGCAGCGAGCCAATCCTGCCAAACCCCAAGCCGCATAGGGTGCTCGGGACCGCAATCGCCGGGCCTTACCCCGAAGGGTTCCAGATCGCCGAGTTTGCGCTGGGATGCTTCTGGGGCGAGGAGAAGACCTTCTGGGAGCAGCCCGGCGTGTGGACGACTGCCGTTGGCTACGAAGGGGGCTTCACGCCGAATCCGACCTACCAGGAATCGTGCACCGGACAGACAGGCCACGCCGAAAGCGTGCGTGTCGTGTTTGACCCTGCGAAGACAAGCTACGAAAAGCTGCTCAAGGTCTTCTGGGAGAGCCACGACCCAACCCAGAGCATGCGTCAGGGCAACGACGTTGGCAGCGAGTACCGCTCGGCGATCTTTGTTCACGACGATGCACAGCGGGCTGCCGCGGAAGAGTCAAGGCGCGATGTACCAGGAACGGCTGTCTGCGGCCGGGTACGGCACGATTGCGACGGAGATCGCCGGACCGCCGGCGCCGGCGTTCTACTTTGCCGAGGACTACCACCAGCAGTATCTCGACAAGAACCCCAACGGCTACTGCCCAAATCACGCCACGGGCGTGACGCTCCCGGAGGGCTTCGCGGTCACGCCGCTTCAATACGCCGACTGAGTAATCCATTCCCAGGGGGTTCCATGGCTGAGGTCCTGATCTTTCACCACGCCCAGGGCATCACGCCGGGCATCACCGCTTTCGCGGACGAACTTCGCGCCTCTGGCCACACCGTCCACGTGCCGGATCTGTTCGACGGTCGGACGTTCGGCTCAATCCCGGACGGTATGGCATTCATCGAGTCGGAGGGCTTCGATGCCCTACGAGAGCGTGGCGTCCGCACCGCCGATGAACTGCCGGCCGGGCTCGTCTATGCAGGCTTCTCGTTCGGCGAGACGATCGCCCAGCAGCTGGCCCAGACGCGGCCGGGTGCGCGCGGCGCGCTCCTGTTCTATTCGTGCGTCCCGATCAGCGGAGAGTGGGCGTTCGGGCCATGGCCGGACGGAGTCCCTGTCCAGATTCATGGTGCCGACCACGACCCTTACTTCGCCGGCGAGGGCGACATCGACGCGGCTCGTGAGATTGTGGCGAAGGTCGACGACGCGGAGCTGTTCGTGTACCCGGGCGACCAGCACTACTTCGCCGACAGCTCTCTGCCCTCCTACGATCCGGACGCCTCGGCGCTGCTCATGACGCGCGTCCTCGAGTTCCTCGCCCGCGTTTAGCGTCAGTCGACGACGCGAACGCTCAGGCGGCCCCGGATTGGCGGGCATAGTCGGCTGCGTCGAACCAGCCCAGCGACAATTTCACCTTCAGGTCGCCGTCTAGATCCCACTCTTCCCAGCCACTTACGCTGAGCGCGTTACCGGACGCCGCATGGTGGCCGGTGAAAGTCCATAGGTAAGCGACGTGGGTGCCGGCGACGCGAATGCCGTCGCAGGCCAGTGTCAGGTCCGGCACATCCGCGAAGAAACCGGCCGCCATCGCCGCAACTCCAGTCGCGCCCCACCCACGGTTCGCCACGGTTGATGACGATCACGCCGTCCGGCGCGTAGAACGACGCCACGGCCTCAGCTGATCCGCTGTTCCACGCGCGGGTGTACGAGTCCGCCACGGCGCGGATCGAGCTGTCATCCATGGCCAAGATTGGTTCCCTCTCTCGATTGCTTGGTCGTGCCAGTCTAAGATCGAGTCCATGGCAAAGACGCAACCGCTGCTGCCGTTCACGGGCAACGACGAGGCCGACCAGCTCCTCGTCGACGACCCCAACGCGCTGCTGTACGGCTTCGTGCTCGACCAGCAGGTACCGCTCCAGAAGGCGTTCTCCGGTCCGTACGAGCTGCGCAAGCGCGTCGGCACGCTCGATCCGGCCAAGATCGCGGCGATGGATCCGGCGAAGCTCGAAGAGGTCTTTCGCGAACGGCCGGCGCTGCATCGCTTTCCGGCCAACATGGCTCATCGCACCCAGGAGATTGCCGCTGCGCTGGCGCGCGACTACGACGGCGACGCCAGCCGCATCTGGCGCGAGGCGAAGAGCGGCAAGGACCTCGAGCAGAGACTGCTGGCACTACCCGGCATTGGCGAGATGAAGGCCAAGACGCTGATTGCGATCATCGGCAAGCGCCTGGGCGTCAAACCGCCCGGCTGGGAAGACGTAGCGCCCACGCATCCAACCTTGGGGGACGTCGACGGACCCGATTCGCTGGCCGAGTACCAGGCGGGTAAGCGTGCCAAGAAGGCCGCCATGCGCGCGGCCGGGGAGAAGTAGCGCTAACCGCGCCTGCCGGCCGCCATGGAACTTCGTTCGATCTGGCGCGACCCGTGGCCGTGGGTGGGCCTCGGCTCCGCCCTGGCGTTCCTCGTCGTGGCCACGTACGTCAACCGGCTCGGCAACTTCGCCTTCGACGAGCCGCTCGCGACGACGCTCCGCGGCCTCCCGGTCCCGGTCTGGGCCTGGCAGCTCATTACGATCCTTGGCGGCGGGCTGCTCGTCGTCGTCGGGACCGCCTTCGTGCTGCTCGTCACGATGTCGCGCCGCCTTCGCCTGGCACTGATCGTCGCCGGGGTGCTCATCGCCGCGTCGCTGTTCACGCACCTTGTGAAGGACTACGTTGCTCGACCGCGACCACCGTGGGAGCACCTTGTCCCTGCCCCCGGCTACAGCTTTCCGTCGGGCCACACGCTCAATAGCACCGTGAGCTACGGGCTGCTGGCCGTCGTCGTCTGGAGGAGCCGGCTCCCGGTCGCGGCGCGCTGGGTCGCCGTTGTCCTCGGCATGCTCCTTCCGTTCCTGATCGGTCTCTCCAGGATCGCCCTCGGCGTGCATTACCCGTCGGACGTCCTCGCCGGCTGGCTAGCAGGGATCGCGTTCGTTGCGCTCGCGGCCACGCTCATTCGGCTCACCGGCGCGATGGAGGTCGACCTCCCCGGGTGGAGAACGGGGCACCGGCGCCCGGAATCTGACGACGCTCAGTCATCCACGTCGATTACCAATGACTGGAAACACGTGCCATACGTACCGGAGAGGCGAATCGCGCGATTCGGGTAGAATGTCATTCGACAACCGGAGAGCCCCGCAGGTCTGAGCATCAAACCTCGCTCCCGCGGCCCCGATTGGGTCATCGCTCCGACGTAAGGAAGAAAGCGTCGTGGAGCGCCATAGAACTCGCCGCCGGCGTCCATAACTCACGCTCGGCAGGCATCACAGAAGGTTTCAGGTTTCAGTTCAATGCAACCCCGTTCCAATTACAGCCATAGCAATTTCGGGCAGGCATCTGCCCGGCGTCGAATCCGCCGTTCCTCGGTCAGCAGCAGACTGTTCTGCACCACCAACGGCTGCACGACGTTCCTCCAGCCGGACCCGTCCGGCACCAACGCGGTCTGCCCCGTTTGCGGAGCGCGGCGAACGCTGCACTGATCGCCCGGTCACAATCGGGCGTGATGGCGGACACCACGGACGAAACGAGCACCGCTTCGGCCGCCGCCGTCACGAATAACACACAGCCCGCAGCCTGGGATGAGCTGGTCGCCAATCACGGCGGCCAGCCTTTTCAATCCTGGGCGTGGGGCGAGCTCAAGTCGCATTACGGCTGGCAACCGACACGCCTCGCGACCACCGCCGGCGCTGCCGCGGCCCAGGTCCTGATCCGGCCCTATCGCGGCCTGGCCGTCGCCTACGTTCCGCGCGGTCCAATTCTTTCGGGCACGCCGGCGACGGACGACAACGTCATCGCAGCCGCCGTCAAGCTCGCCAAGGCGCACCGAGCGGCGTTCCTGCGCTTTGAGCCAGACGTGCTCGAGGACGATCCAGCGGCCGACTCCCTGCGCGCCAGCCTGCTCCGCCTGGGATTCAAGACATCCGATCGGACACTCCAGCCACGGTCGTCGATCCGGCTCGACCTAACGCCCACTGAAGACCAGCTGATGGCTGCGTTCTCCAAGGGCCACCGGGCCGACATACGGCGCGCCGAGCGTGACGGAGTCCAGATACGAGTCGGCGCGCCGGCGGACGCGGATGTGCTGTACCAGATGCTCGTCGCGACCAATACGCGCAAGAGCTTTGGCTTTCACAGCGCGGGCTACTACCGCCAGCTGCTCCACGATTTCGGCGACAACGCCCGCGTCCAGGTGGCGGAGCTTGACGGCGTGCCCATCGGGGCGTCGCTGATCATGGCCTTCGGCCGCCATGGCACGTACCTCGCCGCGGGCTCGAACGCCACGGGTCTCGAGCACCGCGCCGCGCATCTCCTGCAGTGGCACGCCATCCGCTGGGCCAAGGAACGCGGCGCTCAAACCTGGGATCTGTGGGGCATCGCCGACGCGCGCGGACAATTCGAGCTCGCCACGGCCGCCAACTCGATGAGCGCCGCTGAGCTTGAGAAGCTCGAGGCGGCCGCCAAACGCGACCCACTCGACGGCGTCTACCGCTTCAAAAAGGGCTGGGGTGGACGCGTCGTGCGCACCCTCCCGGCGTTCGATCGGGTGTTCATCAAGCCTGCCTACTGGTACTGGCAGTGGCGTCGGGGCGAGGCATGAACCGAATCGCCCCCATTGCGCGCAACGCAAAGAGCGTGCGTGCTCCATACTCGGAGCCCAGAGAGGAAACCTTCGTTTGACGTTTGACCATTTCGGGCTCAGCCCGGAAATCCTGCGCGCTGTCGGCGAGCAGGGCTACGAAACTCCGACACCCATCCAGGAACAGGCAATCCCACTCGTAGGCGCCGGCCGCGACGTGATGGGCCGCGCTCAAACCGGCACGGGCAAGACGGCGGCCTTCGCGCTGCCCATGCTCGAACGCCTGCGCGCGCACGCCAACACGAGCTTCTCGCCCGCGCGCCATCCGGTTCGGGCGCTGATCCTCACGCCAACGCGCGAGCTCGCCGTGCAGGTCTACGACTCGTTCCGGACATACGGCCGGCACGTTCCGCTGCGCTACGCGGTCATCTACGGCGGCGTGCCCATCGAGCCCCAGACCAAGGAGCTGCTCGCCGGCGTCGAGATCTGCGTGGCCACGCCGGGCCGCCTGCTCGACCACGTTGGCCAGCGCACGGTCAACCTGTCGCAGGTTGAGATCCTCGTCCTTGACGAGGCGGATCGAATGCTGGACATGGGCTTCCTGCCAGACATTCGGCGCATCGTCGACTTGCTGCCTAATCGCAAGCAGACGCTGCTTTTCTCGGCGACTTTCTCAGCTGAGATCCGGGCCTTGGCGCGGACGTTGCTGAACGACCCGGTGTCGGTCGACATCGAGCCGCAGACGACCTCCGCGGACACCGTCGAGCAGGTCGTCTACCTGGTCGACACAGATCGCAAGCGCGAGCTGCTTGCCCAGCTCGTGCGCAAGCGCAACCTGCACCAGGTGCTCGTCTTCACGCGCACCAAGCTGATGGCCGGGAGGCTGGCGTCCCAGCTCGATCGCGACGGCGTGGAGGCGATCTCCATCCACGGCGACCGCTCGCAGCCAGAGCGCGAGCGGGCGCTGGCGGACTTCAAGTCCGGCTCCGTGCGCGTGCTTGTTGCCACTGACGTCGCCGCGCGCGGCCTGGACATCGACGCGCTGCCCGTCGTCGTCAACTACGAGCTGCCTCACACTGCGCACGACTACGTCCATCGCATCGGCCGCACAGGCAGAGCCGGCGCTGTCGGCGAGGCCATCTCGCTCGTCGCGCCTGAGGAAGAGGACTACCTCAAGGCGATCAATCGGCTGCTCAAGCGCGACCTGCCGGTGCGCGTCGTGAAGGGCTTCGAGCCCACGCTGGGCAACGGTGCCGAGCATCGGTCGTCGCGCAGCTCGAACGGCTCACGGCCGCCGACCTCGCGCGGGCCGCGCACGCCACGGACCAAGACAACCACTGCCGGGGAGGCAGCCGCACCTGTAGCCTGAGGCCGTGCCTCTCAGGATCGAAGACTACGCACTGATCGGCGACACACAGACTGCGGCGCTGGTCGGCATAGACGGCTCGATCGACTGGCTGTGCGCGCCGCGTTTCGACTCGAGCGCATGTTTTGCGGCGCTCCTCGGCGATGACAGCAACGGCCGCTGGCGTGTCGCGGCCAAGGGCATGCCGCGCGCCACGCGCCGGCGCTATCTGCCCGGCGCGCTCGTGCTGGAGACAGAGTGGGTGACCGAAACCGGCGTCGTGCGGGTGACGGACTTCATGCCCGTGCGCACGACTCATCCGGACGTCATCCGCCTCGTACACGGCATCAGTGGCACGGTCGAGATGGAGATGGAGCTCGTCGTCCGCTTCGATTACGGCCGGCTCGTGCCCTGGGCGCGCCGCGTCGGTGGCGACCTGGTCTTCGTATCTGGGCCTGATTCGCTGCTCTTGCGCACGGGATCTGCCCACGCATGGCGAAGACGCGCGCACGTACGCCGAATTCACCATGCGCGAGGGCGAATTCGCATCGTTCGTGCTGTCGTGGAGCCCATCGTTCGACGCGCCCACGCGAGCCACCGCACGCGGGTGGTGCACTCGACGCGACGCTGAATTGGTGGCACTCGTGGTGCAGCCGCCTGCAGTACGACGGCGAGTGGAAGGACGATGTGCGCATGTCGCTGATGGTCCTCAAGGCGCTTACTTACGCCCCGACGGGCGGCATTGTCGCCGCGCCGACCACGTCACTGCCCGAGCACATCGGCGGCGTGCGCAACTGGGACTACCGCTATTGCTGGCTGCGTGACGCGGCCTTCTCGCTGTGGGCGCTCAACGTAGGCGGCTACATGGACGAGGCGCGTGCCTGGCGCGACTGGCTGCTACGTGCCGCGGCCGGTGACCCGGACCAGCTCCAGGTGCTGTACGGCGTCACGGGCGAGTCTCACCTTGTCGAACAGACGCTCGAATGGCTGCCCGGCTACGAGGGCTCGGCGCCGGTGCGCATCGGCAATGGCGCCGTCAAGCAGTTCCAGCTTGACGTCTACGGTGAGGTGCTCGATGCGCTCCACCTTGGCCGAGTCTTCGGCATGGAGTACGTCGCCGATGCCTGGGCGCTGCAGCGCCACCTGGTGCAGTTCGTGATCGACCACTGGCGCGAGCCCGACGAAGGCCTGTGGGAAATGCGCGGGCCGCGGCGCCACTTCACGCACTCCAAGGTGATGGCCTGGGTGGCGCTCGATCGCGCTGTCCGCGCGATCGAGCGCTTCGGCCGTGAAGGTCCACTCGACGACTGGCGCCGAGTGCGCCAGGAGATCCACGACGACGTGCTGGCCAACGGCTTTGACCCCGTGCGCAACACGTTCGTCCAGTCCTACGGCAGCTCCGAGCTCGACGCCAGCCTGCTGATGATTCCGCTGATCCACTTCCTGCCTGCCAGTGACGCCCGAGTGCGCGGCACGATCGCGGCGATCAAGACGGAGCTGATGCGCGACGGCTTCGTGATGCGCTACAGGACCGACACGACGGATGACGGCCTGCCGCCCGGCGAGGGCGCCTTCCTGCCATGCACGTTCTGGCTCATCGACAACCTCGCGCTGATCGGCGAGATCGACGAGGCGACGAGCATTTTCGAGCGACTCCTGGCGCTGCGCAACGACGTCGGTCTGCTGTCAGAGGAGTGGGACATCGACGCACAGCGCCAGCTGGGCAATTTCCCGCAGGCGTTCACCCATGTCGGGGTGGTCAACAGCGCCTACAACCTGGACAAGGCCCGCCGCGCGCGGGCGAAACAGACAAGTCCGACCTGATCTCCACCCGGGCCGAGGATCAGCCGTGCTGCACGGGGCAGCGTTAGCCGTGCTGCACGGGGCAGCGTTAGCCGTACTGCTCGGGGACTTCTTCCGTGGGCTGAGGCGCGACCTGTTCGGCGTGCTGCTGCGCGTCCTGTTCGGCCGCGGCGGCCGCGTCGGCCGCTGCCAAATCGCGCGCATGGCGGGCGAGGCGTCCCTCCAGATGCTGCTTGATGCGCGGCCACTCCTCTTCGATCACGCTGTAATACGTGGAGTGCCGGCGCCGGCCGCCCTGCGTGATCATGTGGTTGCGCAGCGTCCCCTCCTCCACCGCGCCGATGCCCAGCAGGGCGTTACGCGAGCGCTCGTTGAGCGAGTCCGTCTTGAACTCGACCCGCAGTGCGCCGAGCGTGTCGAACGCATGGCGCATCATCAGTAGCTTCGCTTCCGTGTTGATCGCGCTGCGCTGCCAGCGCGGCGAGATCCACGTCCAGCCGATCTCGAGCCTGCGGTTGGAACCGTCGATGTTCAGGTAGCGAGTGCTGCCGACCACCCTGTTGGATGCCCGCTCGATGGTCGCGAAGGGCACCTGCGATCCGTCGGCCGCGTCGTTCTGGGCGTTCTCGACGAGCGTCCGCATCTCGCCCGGCGTCTGGATGGCGACGGGCATCCAGCGCCAGATCTCAGCCTCCAGGCCGACGTCGGTCAGGCCCGCGACATGATCAAAGGAGAGTGGCTCGAGTCGAACCAGCTGCCCCTCGAGAACGACAGGTTCGACCCAGCGTACGTTGGCCATTGCTCTGGAACGCTAGCAGCCTGCCGCCGACGCGGCCAGGCTCAGCCGTGCTCGGCGAATTCGCGCACCCGGATCTGGCGATCGAGCTCGTCGGCATGCTCCGCCAACTGGCGCGACAGCGTGGGCAGCGACCCGTTCAGCTCGCCCAGAAGCTTGCGCGACTGATCCAGCACGCGCGGGTCGGCCCGGTACGCGGGATAGAGCGACTGGATATAAGCCCTGGCGAACGGATGGTCGCGGTCCTCGAAGATGTCGCGCACGCGCTCGAAGAACTGGTCAACGTACGGCGCAAGCACCTCGTCCTGGTGGGCCCAGAAGAAGCCCAGCATCGCGGCGCGAGTCAAATGGAACGAGCCGTAGCCGTCCCCGTTGATCAGGTTCCAGGCGTGTTGCTTGGCCTCTGCAGTCGGCCGTGCCGCCTCCGCCTGGAGCATGGCCCGCCGCCCGCGGTCGGATGGGTCGAGCTTGGACTGCTGGGCGATGAGTCGGTCGCCGTCGGGCAGGCCGTGAGCGATGGCGCGGACAGAAATAGCCCAGCGCATCTCCTGGTCGAACTCGAAGGTGCCGAGCGACTCCGCGCCATCGACGATGCGCACCAGGCGTGCGACGTCTTCCGCGGAAGCCGCGGCGCGGATTGCGGAGCGCGCCCAGGCGACCTCAGCGTCGGGCTGGCTGGCGTGGACGATGGTATCGAGCGCAAGCTCGAACCAGGCGTGCGCCTCTGACAAACGGCTCGACTCGGGCACGTAGCGCACGAGCGCCATCGCAACGCGCTCGAGCACGACACCGACGATGTCCAGGTCCCGCTCGCTGGGCAGCTGCGCGCGGCAGATGGCCAGGTAGTCGGTCGACTTGATGCGACAGTCGCGCACCATCTCCCACACCGACGCCCACAGCAGGTTGCGCAGCAGATCGTCGTCGACGCGGTCGAGGCCGTTGCGCACGTAGTCGAGCGAACGGTCGTCGAGGTCGATCTTGGCGTAGGCGTGATCGCCGTAGTTGGGGAAGACAAGCTCAGGCTCAGGCATGCCGATCACGTCGGCGATGGACGTTCGCGGACCGTCAATCGATGCCGGCACTGATGCGCTCATGTGCAGGCGGCCTTCCTGCTCTGTGCCGAAGCCGATTTCGAGCGCGTGCGGGCGGAGGGTGGGGAACTGCTCCGACGCGGTCTGGTCGAGCGAGAACGACTTGATCTGCCCGTCGACAGCCTGCCAGCGCGCGGAGATCGTGTTCACCGACGCGGTCTGGAGCCAGCGCTGCGACCACTCGCCCAGGTCAATGCCGCTCGCCTCCTCGAGGCAGTGCAGGAAGTCCGACAGCGTCGCGTTCGACCACGCGTGGCGGCGGAAGTAGATGCGCATGCCGTCGCGGAACGCGTCGCGGCCGATGTACTTGACGAGCTGCTTGAGGACGGATGCGCCCTTGCCGTAGGTGATGCCGTCGAAGATCAGGAACGCGATCTCAGTGTCTGCCGCGCGTCCGGAGATGGGGTGCGTAGTGGGCAGCTGGTCCTGCTGATATGCCCAGCGCTTGATGTCCGAGTTGAACACCTTCCAGGCGTTGGTGAAGCGCGTCGCCTCGGTCATCGCCAGGTAGCTGATGTACGTGGCGAAGCTCTCGTTGAGCCACAGGTTGTCCCACCAGCGCATCGTCACGAGGTTGCCGAACCACATGTGGGCCAGCTCGTGGAGGAATGTCTCCGCGCGGTCCAGCCGCTCGTTGTCCGTCGCCTTGTCGCGAAACAGGTAGGCCTCGTTGTACGTGACGCAGCCCACGTTCTCCATCGCGCCGGAGTTGTATTCGGGCACGAAGACCTGGTCGTACTTGGAGAACGGATATGGCTGATCGAACAGCTGGGCGTAGAAGTCCATGCCCTGGCCGGTGATCTCGAGGATCTCCTGCGCCTGGTCGTCGAGGTACTTCTCCATCGAGCGGCGCGAATAGAGGCCCATGTCGAGCGAGCCGTGCTTGAGGCTGCGATGAACGTACGGGCCGCACACCAGCGCGGTCAGGTACGTGCTGAAGACTTCAGTCTGGTCAAAGCGATGCGTCCTGCGGCCGTCGTCATCAGTGCTGACGTCTGCCTCAGGCGAGTTGGTGATGACGACCCAATCTGCAGGCGCAGTCACTGAGAAGCGATACGTCGCCTTGACGTCGGGCTGGTCGAAGCACGGGTACAGCCGGTGCGCTTCGTACGGCTCGAAGTTCGTGTAGACGTATTCCTGCCCGTCCTCCGGGTCAACGAAGCGATGGAAGCCATCGCCGGTGTCGTCGTAGTCGTTGGTGTACTGGATGCGGACGGTCATGGAGCCGCTGACGACGTTGCCGGGCAGCGTCAGGCGATAACCGGTCCAGTCGGGCTCGATGCGCTGGCCGTTGACCTCGAGCCGCTCGATCGTGCGACCGCGGAAGTCAAGGAAAAGTGATTCGCTGCCGGTTGCGGTCATGCGGATCGTGACGTCGCCGCGATAGGTGGCCTGGCCGGCGACCAGGTCCAACCCGATCTCGTATGCGACCTGGCTGACGCGGGCGGCGCGCGAGGCCGCCTCCGACTCGGTCAGGACGTCGCGCGCTGAGGCTTGACCGGGCAGTGTTGCGATCTGTGACAACGTGAAGCTCTCCTTCGCAGCCGCCGGGCAAGGCAGGCGCCGGGAGTGTAACCCCTGACCGGGGTGTCTGCGCTAACTAGTTGTGACTAAGCGCGATGGCTGCGCTCGTGGCCCCTGCCATTTGCCGTATCGGCACCAGCATTATGTGAGCGTGAGGTAAGACGTTAGCGACGCTTGCTCGCGATGGGCGAGCCCCGAGGCGGGCCGAGAGACCCTCACTGAGGCGAAATCCGGTCGGTATATCGCTGGAGCCGATATGTGGCACGGACGAACTCCCATTTGGCACCGCCGCGTGGCCCCGGTTGAGAGGAGGAGGGCGCTAAGCATTCGGCTGCTGCGTGGGTAATGCTGGTGCCGATTCGGAAATCAGCAGCCGTACCATCGACCCGCGGAAATAGGGCGTCTGCGTTGCTAGTGTGCGACGCAAATGCGGACCGCAGTTCGAGTGTTACTCGCCTTCTCGTGTCTGGCGGCCCTGGTCGGCGCCTTCCTGCCAACAGCCGTCGCGACGAGTCAACTGGAGGCAACGTTTCCAGCTCTCGAGCAGCTTGGACTCAGAACCGCATCCTTTGACAAGACGTGTCCATTACTTGAGTACGCGCGTGGAAGTTTCGGAAGCGGCTGTAACGAATTCCTCTGGCGCAGCGAGTTTGACGACCAAGCGCGGTCAGATCTTGCGGCACTTGGCAAGACACTCGACGCGCACGGCGTGTTTGGGATCAACTACATCCACGTCGGGCTGACGGGCGACGGCAAGCTAGGCGCAGGAACGATCTTCCGGACCGGTTCGTGCGTCACGTATGAGTACGCTCCAACGCACGATTACGTGCCGAAGCGCGTCGGCAGCGATACCACGGTCAGCGAAATCGACGCGAATTGGTTCCTCTTGAGGCGCTGCGGGATCTAGGCGCGCAGGAGGTCTGAACCTTCGTCGTCGTCGACGGTGCGCGCGCATGTTGGGCAATACCAGCGCGCCTCGAGCGCCGAGCCGCACGTGACGTGGCGGAGTGCCACCCCTACGGGCGCGCCGGCGGCCGCGCCTGACGAGCCCCACACAGCGAGAAGTCGCAGAACGCCGGCCAGCTCGCGACCATCGTCTGTCAGCGCGTAATCCTGGCGTGGCGGCCGCTCCTGGTATGCGCGGCTGACGACGACGCCCTCGCGCTCAAGGCGGCGCAGGCGGTCGGTCAGGATGTTCGGCGCGATGCCGCTGACGGCCTGGGTGAGGTCGTTGAAGCGGCGTGGCCCATCGAGCAACGCCTCGACGATCAGGAAGGACCACCGGTCGCCGACGCGCGCGAGTGCGCCATCGAGCGCTGAGACCGAGGTCTGCTGCTGGTCTGCCATGTGCTCCATCGTGACATACACCGCCGCGAGCGCTTGCACTCTTCGTGCTGCAGGTGCTAACTTGCAACTTGCAAGTCACTTTTACCAACACCACGCACAACGACGCCGGCGAGCGCAACTTCACCGGCAGATACGGAGTCCAGGCACATGGCAACACTCGACGAGCTCGAGTCCTCCTTCGCAACAATCCTCGACAAGGTTGGTCCGTCGGTCGTCCGGCTGGGTGGCTGGCGTGGTGGCGCAGGCGTCGTGGTCGGTAGCGGGGCCATCCTGACCAACGCACATAACGTCCGCGGCGACTCGACCACGGTCACCTTCGCCGATGGGCGTCAGGCTGAGGCAAACCTCGCCGGCGTAGACGTCGATGGCGATCTGGCGGTGCTCACCGTCGACACCGGCGACACGCCGGCGGTCGAGTGGTCGGAGCGCAGCGCCACGATCGGCACTGCCGCCTTCGCTGTCACGACCAATGGCAGCGCAAGCCGAGCAACGTTTGGCTTCGTTTCAAGCGTGGCGCGCTCGTTCCGTGGGCCGCGCGGCCGGCGTATCTCAGGCAGCATCGAGCACACCGCTCCCCTCGCGTCAGGCTCGTCGGGCAGCCCGCTCGTCGACCGTGACGGCCGGCTCATCGGCCTCAACACCAACCGCGTCGGTGACGGCTTCTACCTGGCCCTGCCGGCAGACGCGTCGCTCAAGAACCGCATTGCGGCCCTCCAGCGCGGAGAGTCCGCCGAACGGCCGCGCCTCGGTGTTGGCATCGCTCCGGCGTGGGTCGCCAACCGCATGCGCCGTGCAGTGGGCCTGGCCGAGGTCAACGGCGTGCTCGTGCGCGATGTCGAGGACGACAGTCCGGCCCAGGCCGCCGACATTCGCGAGGGCGACATGATCGTCGAGCTCGGCGGCCGAGCAACGGCCGAACCGGACGACGTTTACGACGCCCTGGGCGGCGCGGATCCCAACGGCACCCTGGCCATCAAGCTCGTGCGCGGCGCGGATGAGCTCAGCGTCGAGGTCCGCTTCGGCGCTGCCGCCGGCTCAACAGAGCAGGGCGGACCCGTCCACTAAGGCGTCGCGGCGGGTGCCGGCGTGGCAGCCGGCGCCGGCGTGATCGTCGGCCCACCCAGCAGCGATATCGCCTTGAGCAGCTGCAGATCGGTGATCTGCGACAGCTGATCGGGCGTCAGGCCGCTCAGGTCTGATGGTTCGATGGGCACGTCGTCCGGCCCAAGCGCCACGGCTTCCGTCGGGCTGATGCCCTTGCCGAAGATCAGGTTGCCCTCTGGCGTCAGCCAGCGCTCGATGGCCAGGCGGACTACCGAGCCGTCGGAGAGCGTGTACGGCAGCAGCACGGTGCCCGTGCCGAAGGTTGTCTCGCCAACGAGCGTGGCGCGCCCGGCGGCCTGGAGTGCACCGGACATGATCTCCGCCGAACTGGCCGTGTTCTTGTCGATGAGCACGACGAGCGGCACGTCTGTGGCAGCGACGCTGTCGTCCGTCTTGACCGGGAATTCGCTCGCCGTCGGCCAGCTCGCGGATGTACACGGTCTTGTCCGTCAGGAACTCGCTCGAGGCCTTGACGGCCTGATCGACGTAGCCACCGGGATTGCCACGCAGGTCGAGCACGATCGATGTCGCACCGGCTGCCAGCGCAGCGTCGCGCGCCGTCTGCAGCTGATCCGCGGAACCCACGGAGAACTGCGCAAAACGGATCAGGGCGATGTTCGTGCCCGGCACCATCGTCCACGACACGGCCGGGAAGTTGATCTTGGCCCGGGTGATGTCGAAGTTAAGCGTCTCGCCGGTCGATGGTCGCTGGACGGTCACCTGAACCTGCGAGCCTGCGTCGCCGCGGACTTCGTCGATGAGGTTGTCGGGCACAACGTCGACGACGCTTTTGCCATCTATGGCGGTAAGGACGTCGCCGGCCTTCAGGCCGGCCGCCTGGGCCGGACTGTCCGGGACAACTGAGACGACGACCGACTGACCGTCCTTCTCGCCGAGCAGGACGCCGATACCGACTACGTTCTGGTCGAGCGCGTTCTGCTCCGCTTGGGCCTGATCGGGATTTAGGAAAACGGTGTGGCCGGTGTCGCCAAGGGACTGGACCATGCCCCTGATCGCGCCCCACGTAAGTGACTGGGCGTCGAGATTGGCGCGGCCGACGTAGTTCTGCTGAATGACGGTGAGCGCCTCGTTGAGCAGGCCGAAGTCGAACGGCACGCCGACAGAGGCGCCGGGAACCTGTGCGCTGCCCTGCGCGGATGCCGCGGGCGTGGCACTCGAGCCATTGGCGGTGCCGGCAACACGACCCAGCGCTCCAGTTGAGCCAATGGCGACGCCGATGACGAACACGAGCACGAGCAGGACCAAACCCGCGATCGAGCGTGCCGGACGGGAGACCGGCCCCGGCGCCCAGGCAGGATCGGGCGGCGGCGGCATGATCGGCGGCGACGGCGCGACCGACGGCGAGGGCGACTGAGGCGGCTGGAGGTCGTTCATCTTGTGCAGCTCATGGGTTGTTGATCATCGGGCAGCATCGCAAAGGTTGCTGTGGATTCCCTGTATGGACGATGAGTGGATAACGTGACCACGCAAATCTCTTTTCGTGGACAACTCATCTTGTAAGCCAGCCGGGGCTTTCGGTACTCTGCGATCGTCCCGAAGGGGCCACGGAAACGGAACCGAAACCACTGGTTCGCCAGGGGAAGAGGAGACCGAGCCGGGCGGCTCCTTCGGGCGTTTCTTTGCCTGACGCCCTGGCGCAGAGCACTTCGCGGCTATGGGTTGGCCGGCTCGACGTCAACCACTTTTGCGCTCCACGGGCAGAAGAACTCGCTCGTGATGGTGTCGTCTTCAACATACGACGGCAGGCCGTCGCACACCTCCGTGGTCGCATCGGCAAACTCGAATGAATCCGGATCGAGATGCCAGCTCCAGCCCGTGTTCACACTCGGGTCACCACGGACGACGATGCCGATTGGGATGCTGGGCGCTTCCCGACCCGCAAACAGCTTCTGCGCTATGGCCACATTTGCCGGAGCGACCACGAGCACGCGGAACTTCTCGTGGATGACCTTGAAGGTGACGATGACCGATCCGGCCGGGAAGTCCGAAGGGGACGGACGAGCAGACGGCGACGGACGAGCAGACGCGGACGCTGTCGGCGTCGGCGTCGGTGATAGCGCGGGCGTTGGGGAGGCTGTGGGCGTTGCGGAATCCACGGGACGCACCGTTGGCACGGGAGTCGCAGGCGCAAGTGACGGGCTCGGCGAAGGTGTCGGCGCCAAGGACGGGGTTGCAGCTGGCGTGGGTCTCGGCGCAGCCGTCGGGGCGGCCGTCACCGGCGCGCCTGTCGGTAGCGGAGTCGGAGTGATCGTCGGTGCGCTGGTGCAGGCTGCGACCGAAACGGCCGCGACCAGGCCGCAGATCAGAAGATTTCTGGACACCACGCTCGCACTGGTGAATGGAGCATCGCGTCGGCGCGCGCTCGGGCGCCGGGCGTCAATTCGGTAGTCCGACCCGCGCGCGCCAGCTCGTAGAGCGTGTTCCCGCCCAGGTAGATGGCGCCCAGATCCGCGGCAGTAAGGTCGATGTCCGCGCCTTCGTCAGTGCGCTCGCACGTGCCACGGCCGCCACTCGTCGTCAGCCGGAAGCGGCCGCCCGCGGCGGGCATGAACTCGTCGTGGATGTCGAGCACGACCGTGCCGTCCGCTGTGTAGCCGCGCCGCTGAAGGGCAGCGGGCACGTCGAGGATGCGCAGCCACAGCCCATCGCGCACGCGCAGGTTGACGCGGCGCGGCTCCGCCACCATCAGCAGCAGCGGCTCGTCCGGGCCGGCAACGCGCGTGGTGATGTGCTTGATCAGGTCCACGCCGAAGAGGTAGCGCCACATCTCACGCAAGGCATTGCCGTCGAGGGCCATGATCTCGAGCACCATCAGCTCGCTGCCCGGCGTTGAGTTGGCCCATTCGTGGCGGACCCGGTACATCGCGTACGCGTCGGCTTTGCCGTCCGCCTCGTGAAGCGCATAGAACTTGCGGTCGAAGCCGCGCCGGGCCCATTTGAAGTCGGCCAGGACCTCGATCTGCCACCAGATGTCGTTGCGCGAGTAGAACCCCGGAATGTGATCGCGATTGGCCTCGAAGATGGGCCGGTAGACGCGGTTCGCTTCTTCCGTGTCGATCAGCCGGACCGTGCCGTATGGCTCTGGAGACGCGACGAACACCGCGCGCTCACGGTCCAGATCCATGGTCGACGATCTGGTCGCCATGCCGTAGCCAAAGCGCTGGTAGATCGACCCCTCTGAAGCCCACAGGGCCGCGAGCGGCTCCGCGCGGCGTTGTGCATCCTCGATCATGCTCGTCATCAGCTGACGCAGCGCACCTTGGCGCCGATGGGTGGCCATGATGCCGATCCAGGTGATTCCCGCTGTCGGCACGAACGCGCCGCCGGGCACGGTCAGGTCAAACGTGAAGACGCTTCCGCCACCCACGATCTGGTCGCCGTCGTAGGCGCCCAGTGTTCGGTCGCGCTCGACGGTCGGCGCTATCTCAAGCCAGTCTGCCGCGGCCAGCTCTTCGCTGTTGGCGAACGAGATGGATTCTGCCCAGCGCTGAAGGTCGGCCTCCGGGACCGTCCTGATCTCGATCGTCAACTTTGGTCAGTCGATCGGAATGTTTTCGCGACCGGAGCTCGAGGCGCCATCCTGCCCGCCCGTCGGCTTGTCGTCATGGGCCATCTGATCCGAGCCGTCGTCGAGGTGCGCCGCCCAGTGATCGAGCATGCTCCTGATCGCGAGCAGGTCATGGCGCAGCGAAGCGCGCACGTGGCTGCGTGTCTCGTTTGGGACAACTGCATCCATCGCCGCCTTGGAGCGCTGCATGGCCTTGTCCATCGTGCGCTCGAGCGAACTCTCGCGGCGATCCAGGTCATCCATGCGACGTTCCATGCGCTCGAGCCGTCCGTCATCCATGTCGAATTCCTCCGGATGTTGGTGATCGACGTCCCTGCTATTGGCGAGCCTGTGGTCGCGTCGGTTCAGCGAAGCGTACCTTGAGGACGCGGTCTTCCATTTTCGCGCCTCGCGTCGGCGCATCGAGCAGCAGGCGCGGGAGAACGAGATTACGGCGCCAAGCGCCCACCTGCAGCACCAGCTCATCGCCGCTGCGCGACAGGGCGATCTCTTCACGCGATGTGAAGGGCAGCTCGAGCGCGAGCGTGTAGCCACCTTCTTCGCGGGTGATCGAGTACGGCCGGCCGCGGTACAGGAACTCATGCGGATCGCTATCGCCGAAAAGCGCCTGCCCCAGCTCGGCGAGCCGATCGACGCCGACCATCTCCTTGTCAAAGAACGGGACGGTGCGCACGGGCACAGGCGCGAACTGCTCCTGGACCATGGGCAGGTAGCGCGCCTGCGCCTCGCGCCAGGCCTCGAAGTACGCGCCGCTGGCCGCAGGCAGCACGCGGTTGGCCACGATCAGATCCGTCGGGAAGCCGTACATGTGGAAGTACGTGAACGACCGTTGCGCTTCCTGGATGGACACGCGCTCCAGGTTCAGAACGAGGCGCACAGAGGAGCGATCCGGGTCAGAGAGCAGGTCGTGGACGTACTTCAGCCGTTCGAGCAGCTGCTCTCCGGCCTCGTAGACCGAGTCTGACGGGAGCGGGACCCCGACCACCCGCCGAAGAAGCGGGCCACCCAGCTTCTGAACGCGGCGGCCGATTGGTGCGATCTTCTCGATCCACCATCGACTCGCCTCGGGCAGGCTGAGCAGGCGCACCGTCTCGCCCGTCGGCGCGGCGTCGACGATGATCAGGTCGTAGTGGCCCTGGTCGACGTGGTCGCCGATCCAGAGCAGGTTGCCCAGCTCGTCCATGCCCGGCAGGACGGTCATCTCCTCGGCCATGACCTCGTCCAGGCCGCCCCATGAGAACAGGCTCGAGAAATAGCTCGAGATCGTCTTCCAGTAGCGCGAGATGTTGAAGAAGACATCCGGCTCGTGCGCCCACAGGTTGTCCTCGATCTGGACTGGCGTTGGCCCAACGGGCGCGTCGAGCGCGTCGGTCAGGCTGTGGGCGATATCTGTCGAGACGACCAGCGTCCGAAGCCCGCGCCGGGCACACAGCACGGCCGTCGCTGCGGCAACGCTCGTCTTGCCCACGCCGCCTTTGCCCGTATACAGCAGGATGCGCGTCAAGTAACCCCTCCGCTCACTTCGATCGTAGCGTCCCGAGCCTCGCCGGCGTCCGACGGAACGTCGTCCTCCGGACGCACGCCGGCGCCGATCTCAACGAGCACCGCGCCGGTGACGTTGACGAGGGTCGTCGGGCCGCAGGTGACACGCCAATCGCGCGCTGCCGCCATGGACGTATGACCGTGTAACCAGAGCGTTGGCTCGAGCCATTTGCAGAGCCACTCGTACGCGGCGAAGCCGCGGTGGAAATCGTCCTCCGGCGTATCGCCAAAGCCGCGCGGCGGCACGTGGCTGAGCACGATCAGGGGCTTAGGGCGCGGACGGTGGGCGGCGATCTTGAGCACCTGGCCCCACGCGGCGCTCTCATCGCGCATGACGTGCGTCGAACGTTCGTCGTCGCCACCGGGCCACGACAAGCCGATCAGGCTCACGTCGCCGATGCGCTCGCTCTTGCCGTTAACGGTGCCGGGCAGAGCCTCACCGGTCTCGTGCCAGTTCGGGCCACGGTCGTGGTTGCCGCGGACGTAGAGCAGCGGCACACGAAAAGCATCGGCCAGGAAAGCCAGGTAGTGCGGCTCCAGGTCGCCGCAGCCCAGCACGGCGTCGATACGACCGATCTGCGCGCGGTTGCGTTCGAAGTCTAGGGCGCGATCTGGCTCGTCGGAGACGGCCAGGAAGCGCATCGGAGCGTGGGTCCCGTTCCCATTCCGACCGTCCGTCGGCCAGGGCAGGCTGAGGCGGCGGATCACTCGGCGGCCTCCTCGTCGGCAGCGGCCAGGTCCGCGTCGTCGGCAGCCGCCATCTCCACGTCGCGATCGTGCGCGCGCTGCACGCCTTCCAGGTCGTCGGGTCGGTTGACCGTACGCGAAAGTCGGCCCGTTCCCGCGGCCCTCAGGTCGAGGCTGCCCTCGAGCACCGGCGCCATGGTTGCCGCGGCCTCGCCCCGCTCGTTGCTCATGCCCGGCAGGCGCAGCTCCTCGACCACGGCGTCGAGCTCTATCTGGCCGTTGTACAGCGCGGCTGCGACGCGATTGTGGCCGTCGACGACCCAGTACTCGTCGTCAAACCTGATCAGCTCGATCGGCGGAAGCACCTCGAGCCGCTCGTTGGCGTCGAGGATCCTCTGCCAGCGACCGCGCCAGTCGTCCGAGCGGCGTCCCTTGAGTGGCAGGAAGTCTCCGCCGCGCTGTGGCGCGCCTTCAACGGCCGTGCCCTTGATCTGGTCGACCGCAATGGACTGCAGGCCCAGCTCGCGGATCGAAGCGCGGCGCGCATCCGGATGCACGTCCCACAGGTTGGCGAGGTCGTGATGGCCAGACTGGCGCACGCGCCGGACGCGCGCGCCGGGACGCTCACCGATGATCCGATTGGCCCCGCTGGCCAGCGAGCGGACCGGCGTCAGCGCGGCACTGATGACCTGGCCCCCGTGACCGGCGATCGACGACGCCACGCCGGCAATGCGCGAGCCAGAGCCTTCGTGAGCGTCCTCAGACCCGGCATCGGCGGTCTGCGTGTGTGCATCGATGGCCAATTTGTCGTCATTCACTGAAACGAGCCTAAAGCCGTGACACAGAAGCTGTCACATGCCACACGGACTCTTGGTCCATGAACGACACGAACTGCCCATGGTGCGCGGCTGATCTGGTCCTGCGCATCGTGGAAGACGAGCAGACCTGTCCAGAGTGCGGCACGACTTGGTCCTACGAAGACGACGCCATCGAAATCGAGCTGCTTGCTCGCCGCCTGATGTGGCCTGCCTGCGGCGTTGGCCGGCTACGTGCGGATGCGGCGTCATGCACACCAAGTGCACTCGCTCCCGAGCCTCGACGACGCCTCGCAGCCGGCCACGCCGCAGACGGCTGCATCGGCAGAAGCCGTCTCAGTACCGCGCGGCGGCCTCGGCGAAGTTCGATTCCGCAATCAATCGCGCATACGTGGGTTTGATCACGCCATTGATCAGGCGCAAGCGCTCGTCGAACTGGACGAAGGCACTCTTCATCGCATTGAGCGTCAGCCACTGCATCTCGTCGAGCCCAAAATCGAAGATGCGCGACAGCGTTTCGAATTCGCTGCTCATCGTCACGCCGCTCATGAGCCTGTTGTCGGTGTTGACCGTGACGCGAAAGCGCAAGCGGCGCAGCAGATCGATCGGATGCTCCTCGATGGACGCCACGGCGCCCGTGTGCACGTTTGACGTAGGACACATCTCGAGCGGAATGCGCTGGTCGCGGACGTATGTGGCGAGGCGGCCCATGGTCAGCTGCCCGTCCTCGCCCAGGCTGATGTCGTCGACGATGCGCACGCCGTGGCCCAGCCGGTGGGCGCCACACCACTGCAGAGCCTCCCAGATCGACGGCAGACCAAAGGCCTCGCCGGCGTGGATCGTGAGATGGAAGTTGGCCTGGTGGATGAGGTTGAACGCATCCAGGTAACGCGTCGGTGGGTAGCCCGCCTCTGGGCCGGCAACGTCGAAACCAACGACACCGTCGTCGCGGTAGCGGACGGCGAGCTCGGCGATCTCAACGGAGCGTGCGAACTGACGCATGGCCGTGACGATGAAGCCCATGCGAATGCCTGTCTCGCGCTCGCCCCGGGCGAAGCCGGCCAAGATGGCCCTAACCACGTCGTCAAGTGACATGCCCTGGTGCGTGCTCAGCTCCGGCGCGTAGCGAACCTCGGCGTAGACGACACCGTCGCTGGCAAGATCCTGAGCACACTCGAAGGCGACGCGCTCTAGGGCATCGGCAGTCTGGAGAACCCCCACCGTGTGCTCAAAACCTTCGAGGTAGAGCACCAGGCTCTTGCGATCGGCGCCCGCGGTGAAGGATGCGGCGAGCTCGTCGGGATCGGTCGTTGGCAGACCGGCGTAGCCAAACTCGCGCGCCAGATCGATGACTGTTGACGGCCGCAGACCGCCGTCGAGGTGGTCGTGCAGGAGCACCTTGGGGGCGTCGTGGATCGTGTCCGGCCGGATCATCGCGAAAGGGTAGCGACGGAGCGCAAATGAGAGCACGCGGAATTGGCTCCGGCGTCATACTGGGCGCCACTGGCGACCGGTCCCCCAGGGCCGATCGGACTTGAAGCCGCCCCAGCGGACAACGTCAACCAGTGCACTGGCTGCCCGTGTCACGCCATACAGACCATCGTCACCGCCTCCGTGGGCGGTGTTCAGGCCGGAGGGGAGGCAGGGATTTTGCGAGTCCGGTTAGGCGCTCAACGAGCGTCGGCCAGCGGCGATCGAAGCCTGCTATTGCGTGCGCACCTCGCGACACTCGCGATCGCACTGCTGTGCGCTCTCGCCGCGCAACTCGCACCCGGTTCAATCGCGGCGCGACCCGCGCGCGCAGACGGCGCGCCTGTTCCCAAGGCCGTCTTCATCGTCGGACCCACGGGATCACTGACGAACATGGACCTGACCGACGCCGAACGGATGGCCGAGCAGGCAGAGGCCGCGGGCATGGAAGTCCATCGCGTCTTCTTCCCCCACGCCACCTGGGACAACGTCCTGGCCAACATCCAGGACGCCAACCTGGTCGTCTACATGGGCCACGGCTACGGCTGGCCCAGCCCGTACACGAACGTTCTGACCGAGTCGCGCCAGGACGGCATGGGCCTCAACACATACGACGGCAGTGGCGTCAACGAGTACACCTACTACGGCGCGTCGCGGCTCAAGGAGAGCATCCACCTGGCGCCGAACGCGATCGTCTATCTCAATCACCTGTGCTACGCCGCGGGCAACGGCGAGCCGGGCATGCCCATCCCGGACGTCGATCTCGCCCAGCAGCGCGTCGACAACATGGCCTCCGGCTGGCTGTCGATCGGAGCGCGCGCCGTGTTTGCGTTTGGCTGGTGGCAGAAGCTGAACTACCCGGCCGCGCTGATGACCACCGACCAATCCATGGACGAGCTGTTCATGACCCCGGCGAAGGGCGCCGCAGCGGGCTCACCGGCGGGTTACACGAACTGGAACGAGGTGCGTTTCGACTCGCAGCGCACGCCCGGCGCGACCATCCATCTGGACCCACACAAGCGCTACGGCTACTACCGCGCCGTGACCGGCGACCTCGCCATGACCGCGGCTGACTTCCGCTCGACCGCGACGGGCACGGCCGGCGGCGGCGGCACGCAGGCGGGTCCGCCGGAGATCACGTCGCTGACTGCCAACGGCTCCACGGAAGTCAACAAGCTTTCGGCAGGCGATCCGGTCTCGTTCCACCCCAACGGTGATGGCATCGACGACACGCTCGTGCTGACGCACAACGTGACGCGCGCGGCGTACCTCGACGCGACCGTGACCGACGCGGGCGGGACGATCGTGCGCAGCTACTCGCTGTGGTCCAACAAAGGCACCACGACGTCCGAATGGAACGGCAAGAACGACGCGGGCGCGATCGTGCCCGACGGCCCATACACGCTGACCTATACACCGCGCGACGACAGCGGCGAGATCGGAACGCCGGTCTCGATCAACGCGCTCGTGCTGACCGCGTTCAAGCTGGGCACGCCATCGGCGGTGGCCTTCTTCGCCCGCGACAACGACGCGCTGTCCAGACAGGTCAAGGTCGCGGTGACCGTGGCGCAGGCTGCCAAGGTCGGCTTCCAGGTGGTCGACGATGCCGGCAATGTCGTGCGCACGGTGCGCACGGCGACACCCAGCAGCGCGGCCAAGCTGTCCTTCGTCTGGGACGGCAAGACAGATGCGGGCTCGTGGGCACCTGACGGCTGGTACAACGCCGTGGTCACGGCAACGACCGACCTGGGCACCTATGCGCAGGCGCGCCGTTTCTACGCCGGCGCTTTCCGCATCACGCCCTCAATCGCGTCGCCCGTCCGCGGCGGATCGCTGACGCTGACGATTGCCAGCACGGAAGCGCTGTCAGCGCCGCCGGTGGTGCATGTGACTCAGCCCGGGCTGGCTGCCTGGGACGCAGCCGCGACGCGCGTCAGCGACAGGAAGTACAAGGTCACCGTCACGCTCGACGGCGGCGGCGACGCCGGTTCCCTGGACCTGGATGTTGCGGGCACCGACAAGAACGGCGGCAAGCAGGACACGACTCTGTCACTGACCCTTCGCTAAGGGACCTCGTCAAGCTCGCGCACGAATTCGGCGATGCGATCCAACGCGTCGTCGAGCACGGGCGCGAGGCCGTGTCTGACGCCCGGGTAGGTCACGAGGCGCGCGTCCGACAGCAAGTTGAGCGACTCGCGCAACAGATCGAGCCGGGCAAACTGATCCGCCTCGCCCGAGAGCAACAGCACCGGGCACGTGATGCGCGACCAGTGTGCGACGCGCAGATCCTCCGGATGACCCGGCCGATGGAGCGGATAGCTGAGCAGCACGAGAGCCCGCGGCGCTTCCTGCGCGGCAAGCAGGCTGGCAACGCGGCCGCCGTAGGAATGGCCGCCGATCACCGCGCTGGGGAGGTCGGCAACCTGGTTCCGATACAAACCGGTGACCTCTTCAGCCTTGCGCACCGGTAGACCGACTGCCCGCGCCGACAAGCCACGGCGCTCCAGACCGGCAACATGCGGCTTCATTGATGCAGCGTTGCCCGAGGCGCCATGAGCGAGATAGATGACCGTCTCTTGCATCTGCTCCGAGATTTTCTTCGTACGTCTGCGGCCGTGACACGCTAGCTGTCACTTGGCCGAGACACGATGCTGCCATGGAAACCGCCCAGATAGTCGCACTCAGGGTCGCGCCACCGCCACCGGAGCGGCTGCCGGTCAGCATTGAAGGTGAGACGATCGTCGTCGATCGCCTCAGGCTGGCGGACCGGGCACTGGCCGCGTTCGTCGCACAGCGCGCTCCTGACGACCGCCCGGAGCTCATCGAACGCGCCCTGCGCATCGGCCTGCATGCCCTTCAGGACGCCGGCACATCCATTGACGTGGACATGGTCCGGCGCGAGTTCGACTCACTCCTTGAGCGCAACGCGACGGCCAATGAGCGCGCTGCGCAGGAGCTGGACCAGGTCCTGCGCACCAACTTCGCCGACCAGGACGGCCGGTTGCCGCGGACGCTGGAGCGCTTCCTGGGTGACCGCGGCCAGCTCAACAAGTTCGTCAGCGACCTGTTCGACGAGTCCAAGCGCGACAGTGCCATCGGCCGCATGCGCCAGCTGCTGGGCACGTACTTCGACGGTGACGCGTCACGCCTCGGGCAGCTGCTCGACCCCACCCGCCTCGGCTCGCCCCTGCACCAGTTCCGCAATGAGATGACCCAGGGCTTTGAGAAGCTCAACGAGCGCCTGGCCGCGCTGGAGGCCGCTCAGGCGGCGCGCGGCGCTGAACGGGCCAAGTCGTCGGCCAAGGGCGCTGACTACGAGGACATGCTTGAAGAGATGCTCGGCGAAGCCGCGCGCGGCGCCGGCGACCTGGTCGAGCGAACCGGCTCAATCAGCGGCGACGTCATCCGCTCAAAGAAGGGCGACTTCCTGCTCAGCATTGACCCACAGTGGTGCCACGGCGCTGAGCTGCGGGTCGTCATCGAGGCCAAGAACCGGCGCCTGTCGTGGCGCGAGATCCGCGAGGAGCTCGACGACGCGAAGCGCAACCGCGGCGCGGCAATGGCGCTCGCCATCTTTGCGCCAGAGCACGCGCCAACCGGCATCGAACCTTTCGACGTCCGCTACGGCCACGTGTTCTGCGTCATCGACCCGGAGCAGCCGGACCAGACGACTCTTGGGGCCGCAGTCCGTCTCGCGCGCCTCTACGCGGTTGCGACTCTGTCGCAGCGCGAGGACACCGTCGACGTGGCTCGCGTCCTGGCCACGGTCACGGCCATCAAGGCAGAGCTTGAGGCGCTGCGCCGGCTGAAGACGCAGCTGACCTCCATCCGTGGCACAGCCGGAGAAGTGGCCGTGGGCCTGGACCGGCTGCGCGACGCCATCCTGGCGCGAGTCGGAGACGCAGAGGCACAGCTTCAGGCCGGAGGCGCCGCTGCTGCCGTGCCGGGCTAGGTCGCGTCTGGAGACGGTTCGAGAGAAGAGTCCGCGGATGCGGTCAACCGCCCGGGTGCGCCACAGGATCATGACGGCCACGGCCCAAATCGCGGCCAAAGCCACGATCAGGGCAATATCCACGAAACCGAGCGGCACGAGTTCGAAGAAGTCGCGCAACGGCGCGATGAGGAAGAACAGGACGTAAAGGCCCAGCAACGCCAGCGCGAGGAGCGTGGGGCGGATGTCGGAACCGTCGGCGTCCGCGCCGCTCATCGACTCGCCGATGGGCGGCTCGAGCAGCGGCAGCAGGCCCAGGCCGCACAGCACGGCAAACGACGTGAACACGGTCCGGGCGAAGGTCACGTCAGTCGTGTTCGCGTAGTACACGTACAGCGGTAGGCCGATTGCGGCGCACGCCACGGCCGGTGGGATGACCAGGCGCAGGATGCGCCGCAACGAGTCGAGGCCGGGACGGGCGGGACGTGCCCAGATGGCCAGGAACAGCGCCGGGATGCCCACCGTGAGCAGGGCAAGGACGGTGTTGTGGCGCGGCGAGACGGGCACGGCCAGGCCAACGAGTGCTGCGCCAAAGATGACGAGTGCCATGTACATGGCGCGCGACAGGAACAGGTACAGGCTGTCCTGCATGCCGCTGATGATGCGTTGGCCCTCGACGACCGCCAGCGGCAGGGCCGCGAACGAGTCGTCGAGCAGGACCATGTCGGCCGCGGCGCGTGTCGCCTGACTGCCGCTCTGCATGGAGATGCCCAGCTGCGCCTGGCGCAGTGACAGCACGTCGTTGACGCCGTCGCCGATCATCGCCACCCAGTAGCCGCTCGCGCGCAGCGCCTGCACGAGACGCGCCTTGAGCGACGGCGGGACGCGGCCGAAGACCGTGGCCGTGCCCATCGCATGGGCCAGACCTGCGTCATCCATCTCGGCCAGGTCAAGGCCGGAGGTAGGCGGCCCCTCCAGCACGAGACCCAGCTGCCGGGTCAGTGCAGCGACCGTGACCGGGTTGTCACCGCTGATGATCTTGAGCCGGACGCCTGCGGCCGTGAGCCGAGCGAGCGTCTCGCGCGCGTCCGGCCGCAGCTGCTCACGCAGCGCGAACAGCGCGAGCGGGCGCATGCCGTCGGGCAGCTGCGGCGAGTCGTCGCTCGCGCGCAGACTGGCCGTGTCGGGTGCCGCGGCAAAGAGCATCACACGCAAGCCGTCTTCGGCCCAGGTGTGGGTCAGCTCGGCGATCTCCTTGGCCCGAGGCCCGCTGACGTGCGGCCCCACAACCTCTGGCGCGCCGAGCACGTACGAGATGCCGAAGGGCGTATCGGGCGACTGATCCGCCGCGTAGCGCAGACCCGACCAGCGCAGCTCGGACGTGAATGTCACCTCGCTGTCGATGTCGTGCTTCGTGCCCGGGTGAGCAGCGCGCAGCGCGTCCGCGCTGCGCGTCGCAAGACTGGCCGAGGCGAGGAAGTCGCCCAGTGCCGCCTTCAGCTCTGGCTCGTCGACAAACGAATGCGTGTCGACAAGCTCGATCAGTGGCGTCGTGAGCGTGCCTGTCTTGTCCAGGCACAGGACATCCACGCGGCTCATCGACTCGACCGCATTCGAGCGCTGGATGAGCGCCTTGCCTCCGGCGAGACGGATGATCGCGAGCGCGTACGTGACGGTGACCATGACGATCAGGCCCTGCGGGATGAGCGCGACCAGGACGGCCGCGGCACGGGCCGTCTCGATCGGGTCGATGCCGCCGGTGCGCACATAGATGCCGATCACGACCGGCACCGCCGCGACGACAACAAGCGCGGTCATCGCGCGCATGACGCGGCCGACGTCGTGTTGCAGCGGCGTCGGCTCGTCGCCCATCGCGCGAGCCTGCGAAGTCAACCGGTTTGCGAACGACTCGGCGCCGACGCGGGTGGCTACGTAGGTGGCCGTGCCGCTGACGCACACGCTGCCCGAATAGACGTCCGCTCCGGCGCGCTTGGGGATCCGGTCCGGCTCGCCGGTGAGGAGTGACTCATCGACCTCCATCGCGCCGTCGATGACCCGGCCGTCGAGCATGAGCTGGTCGCCCAGCTTGACCACCAGCGCGTCGCCGAGCACCACCTCGTGCTGGTCGGTGACCCTGGCTTTCCCGTCGCGCATGATGGTCGCGGTGGGTCGGGTCAGGATGCTCAGGCGATCGAGCGTCTGCTTCGCCCGCCCCTCCTGGTAAACCCCAACAACCACGTTGACAACGACGAGCACGACCGTCACCGCGGCGTCGCCCCACAGGCCGAGCAGCGCGAGCACGATTGAGATGCCGACGAGCAACAGGTTGACCGGGTTGAGCGCGTTCTGGCGAAAGATCTCCGCGTACGTCCGGCCGGTGCCGACCCGCGCGTCGTTGGCCATGCCCGCCGCGCGTCGTCGCGTCGCCTCTGCCTCTGTCAGCCCCGCCGCGGTGGTCGGCGAAAGATCAGCCAGGCGCGGGTCGTCGCGCAGCTCCTCTGTCGGCCGATGATGCGCGCTGGTGGTGGTGGCGGCCGTCGCGTCTGCCATCGCGGCGGATCGTCGCACACCGGAGCCAGCGGAATGGAGGCAAACGCGCCCGGCGCTGGGCGCCGCCACGACGGCCCCGGCGCGAGTCGGTCAGTGGGCGACGAGCACCGGGCAGCTGCTGTGGTAGACGACGTAGTCAGACACCGAGCCGAGCAGGAACCGTCCCGCGCGATCCAGCCCGCGCGTGCCGACGACGATCAGGTCGGCGCTTTCCGCTTCTGCCGCGGCGACGATGCCCAGTCCGGGCTCCCCCGTCCAGAGCAGGAACGCGCCATCGATGCCGCGGATCCTGGCGCGCTCGACGATATTGAGCAACGGCCCTTCGCGGTTTGCCCGCTGCTGGTCGACGCGTACGACGCTGGGGTATGGCGCGACTGGTCCGCCGCCGGGTTGACCCGGGTCGATGACGTTGACCACGAGCAGCTTGGCGCCGATCGAGGCCGCCAAGTCGATCGCTTGATCCGTCGCAACCTCCGATGCCGCGGTCAGGTCAGTCGCGAGCAGGACCGTCTTGATCTTGCTCGGCTGCGTGCGCGGCGTCGAGAGCTCAGGGTCGCTCGTGCGCGCCTGGGCGAGCGACTTCGCTTCTGTGACCATCTCGTCGCGGTCCTTCATCACTCCTGGACGATCAGCGCGGTGACCATGCCGTACATACCTGAGTGGCCTTCGGCGTGGGTCAGGATGTGGCAGTGGAAAGCCCACACGCCGACGTTCTGCAGTCGATGATCACGTCCCAGCGCTCACCCGGGTTGACGCCGAGCGTGTCGCATGTGAACTCGGCCGTGCCCAGCGGCCAGCCATCGCGCGCGACCACACGGAAGGGCTGGCCGTGGAGGTGCCACGGGTGGGTCATCACGCCCTCGTTCATGAAGCGCACCAGGACGCGCTGGCCCTTCTTGGCGACGATCGGTGCCGTGGCCGGGAAGCCCTTGCCGTTGATCGTGAAGCCGCCCAGCTCGTCGTTGCTGATCCAGATGATGTCCTGGTCGACCTGGTAGCGCTTGGCGGGGTCGGCCGGATCAACGATGAACGCGCCGAGCATGCCGCGGCCAACCTGGTCGGTAGCGTTGTGGTGCGAGTGGTACATGTGCGACCCGGACGGGCCGGCGTTGAACTCGTACACGAAGGTTCCGCCCGGCTTGATCGGCGGCTGGGTGATGAACGGCACACCGTCCATGTTGTTGGGCACCGCCTGGCCGTGGAAGTGCATGCCGGTCGACTCGGACAGATTGTTGTGATGGATCACGCGCACCGGATCGCCCTCAGTCACGCGCAGGATCGGACCGGGCCAAGTGCCGTTGTAGCCGACCGCATCGACCGGCTTGAGCACCGCGTCGATGTGCCACGGGAACGCCGACGAGGTCAGCTCGAAGACCTTGGTCGTGCCGTCCATGGTCGGCGCCAGCGGCTGATTACCGACTTTGTCAGTTGTCTCAGGGAAGCGCTTGATGACGGCCTCGGCCAGGGCGTCCATGTCGTCGCCGGCCATCGTCGCCATGGGCGAGCCGGGCCCCATCGACATGGCCGGTGCGGTCGGCGCGAGCGAAGCGAAAGCCGACTGCGTTGGCGACAGCGATGCGCCGGCACCAGGTGCGGACGACTGTGGGTTATACGTCCAGCGCGCGACGCCGCCGGGCGCGCAAGCCGCGATGGTCGCGGCGGCAACGCCGGCCGCGCCGACCACGCCGCGGCGCAGGAACCCGCGGCGGTCGATCGAGGATTGCAGCAGCTTTGTCATTGCCGGATGGTCGGCGAGTCTGGTCGGCGCGCGACAGTGACGTTCGGCCCTAATGCTCGTGACCGTTAGGGCCGCTGGTACGCTCTTTGGCGATGCCCACTGACGAAGCGGCCCTGCTCCGCCGCCAGCTGGAGGCGCTCGATGCCGCCGTGCGCGGCATCGCCACCATCGACTCGGTCGAGCGCGTGCTGCAGCTCATCGTCGACCGTGTCCGCGAGCTTGTCGGCGCTCAGTACGCCGCACTGGGCATCGTCGGATCCTTCGGCCAGATAGAGCAGTTCATCACCAGCGGCATCTCGAGCGAGATCCGCGCGCTGATCGGGGCGCCGCCGCGCGGCCACGGCCTGCTGGGCCTGATCATCCGCGAGGACCACTCGATCCTCATCGACGACATGGCCACCGACGAACGGCGCTACGGATTCCCGCCAAACCACCCTGAGATGCATTCGTTTCTGGGCGTGCCCGTGCATACCAAGGGCCGCTCCGTTGGCAACCTGTATCTCACCAACCGCATCGACGGCGGATCGTTCAGCGAGGGCGACCTGCAGCTCGTCGAGCGCTTCGCGCTACACGCCGGCATCGCCATCGAGAACGCGCGTCTGCACGAGGAGATAGGTCGCCTGGCGATCGTCGAGGAGCGCCAGCGCATCAGCCAGGACCTGCACGACTCGATCATCCAGAGCCTGTACGCGATCTCGCTGTCGCTCGAGGACCTGCCCGAGGTGATCACCGAAGATGCTACGGAGGGTGCAGCGCGGGCCGACAGGGCGATCGACTCGATCCACGCCACGATCCGCGACATCCGCAACTTCATCATGGGCCTCCAGCCCGAGCTGCTCGCCGGGGCCGACCTTGCCACGGGCATCCAGACGCTCGCCGCCGAGTTCGAGGCCAACACACTGATCGATCTGGAGCTGCACCTGGATGCCGATCTGAGCGAGCCAACGCAGGAGGACTCAGCGCACCTGCTCGCCATCACGCGCGAGGCGCTGAGCAACATCGCGCGCCACTCTGGGGCCACGCGCGCCTCGCTGGCGCTGAGCGCGCGCGACGGCGCGATGCTGCTGGCGATCGGCGACAATGGCCGTGGTTTCGATGTCGCCCAGACGCGCAGCAGCCGCCAGCGCGGCCTGACCAATCTGAGCGCTCGATCGGAAGCGATAGGCGGCATCATGAACCTGACCAGCGAGCCCGGCGCGGGGACTCGACTCGAGCTCCTGATCCCAATCTCGACCACGAGGAACCAATGACCAGCCCACAACCAGTTGAGCGCCAGCTCCGCCTGCTCGTGGTCGACGATCACGAAGTCGTGCGCCAGGGTCTGGTCGCGATGCTCAGCCGCCGGCCCAACTTCCAGGTCGTGGCGGAGGCCGGCACGGTCGCCGAGGCGATCGAGGCCGCTCGTCGCTTCCAGCCCGAGCTGGTGATCATGGATGTGCGCCTGCCCGATGGCTCGGGCATCGAGGCGTGTCGCGAGATTCGCTCCGAGCTGCCCGGTACGCGCGTCGTGATCCTGACCAGCTACCCGGACGAGGAGGCGGTCTTCTCCGCGATCGTCGCCGGCGCGAGCGGCTACCTGCTCAAGCAGGTCCGCGGGCGCGACCTGGTGGCAGCGCTCGAGGCCGTCGGTCGTGGCGAATCCCTACTCGATCCGGCAGTGACGGAGAAAGTGCTCGAGCGCGTGCGCCGCATCGCCACCGGTGGCGCCACGGACGAGCTCGCGCAGCTGACTTCGCAGGAGCAGAAGATCCTGCTCCTGGTCGCCGAGGGCAAGACCAACAAGGAGATCGCGGCGGAAGTCTTTCTGTCCGACAAGACGGTCAAGAACTACGTCAGCTCGATCCTCTCGAAGCTCAATCTCCAGCGCCGCGCGCAAGCGGCGGCATACCTGGCGAAGCGTCACTCGACGTCCGACTAGAGGTCTGCGGCGCAGCCGCGACGTCGGCCAGCGTCGCCGCGGCGAGCTCGGCGATAAGCGCCTCCTGCGCAGCACTGAATACGTCGTGGATCTCGCACGGCATCGCGCGCTGGCACGGCCCGCTGCGCAGGACGCAGCGCTTGCGCCGGGTCTCCCCTTCCACTGCTTCGACTATCGCCAGCACGCTGACTCGCTCTGGCATTTCGCTCAGCCGATAGCCGCCTGACCGACCGATTACGGCGGTCACGAACTTCGCGCGCACCAGGTAGCCCATGACCTGCGACGCGAAGCGGACGGGAACGTGGGTGCGCTTGGATATCTCGACGCTGCTCAGCGTCTGATCGGGATTGTGGGCAAGCAGGACGAGCGCCTGTATCGCGTAGTCGGTGCGCCGGGCGAGCTCAAGTTGCATATGCACAGTTCGCCGTCTTGTTGCCCCTCCGAATAGGGCCGAACGGCACGTGGCGGGTCACAAAATAAACACGAACCTCGTTGCTGTTCATTTCTGCAACTCGCGCAACGGGAGGTCCACTGGTGAAGCCGCTACACCGCGCGGTCATCGCTGTTCTGTCGGTTCTGGTCATCGCGGCTCTGCTCGTCGGCTGTACCGCGCGCCAGCGCTCCGATCGGAGCCCCAGTCCGTCACCCGCCACCGCAACAGCGCCCTCCCCGTCCGTCTCGGCCGGCGCGAGCGACGATGTCCTGCCGGCGCTGACGCCAGTAGCGGATCTCAAGCCCGTGCCACAGGGCGAGGTCAACGTCGCCTACGCGCCGGACGTGCCGCCCGCTGCCACGCGGACCTCACAGGCCATCGTTGAAGTCCACTTCGACGTCGTCGAGGGCGTCCAGGCGATCGACCCGAACGGCACCCAGTACACGACCTGGGGCTACCGGCTGCACGACGACAATCAGGTCACGACCGGCACGCCGGGTCCGATCATCCGCGCCAGAGTGGGCGACATCCTGCGTTTCACGCTGACCAACAACGGCACCATGCCGCACAACGTGGACTTCCACGCCGTAACCGGCCAGGGCGGCGGGGCCAAGGACCTGACCGTCGCGCCCGGTCAGAGCGCGACGATCGAAGCCCGCATGCTCTACCCGGGCATCTTCATGTACCACTGCGCTGCCGGAGACGTGCCCGGCCACATCGCCCAGGGCATGTACGGCGGCATCCTCGTCGATCCGCAGACGCCACTGCCAGCGGTCGAGAAGGAGCTCTACATCGTCCAGTCCGAGTACTACACGACGAAGGCCGCCGATGGCACGCTGACGACCGATCGCAAGGCCATCACGGACGAGAACCCAACCTACGTCGTGTTCAACGGGGCGATGGGCTCACTCACCGGCGACAACGCCCCACGGGTCAGCGTCGGCGACCACGTGCGCATCTACTTCGTTGACGCGGGCCTCAACCTGGACAGCAACTTCCACCCGATTGGCTCGCACTGGGACAAGGTCTGGGAGGACGGCGCGTTGCTCAACGCTCCGCTGCGGGGAGTCCAGACCACGCTCGTGCCCGCCGGCGGCGGCACGGTGGTGGAGCTGATCGCCCAGGTGCCCTCGACCATCGTCCTGGTCGACCATGCCCTGGCACGCGCATTTGACAAGGGCGCAATCGGCCAGATCGTGGTCACCGGCGATCCGAACCCGGAGATCTTCAAGGGCTTCCCGGCGCCAACGGCGGCCACGACTCCAACGCCTGCCGCGACGCCAACTCCGGCCGCGACCGTCACGTCAAGTGGGGCGCCATCCACGGACATGCCGTCGCCGTCCGCTCCCGCAGGGTCGGGTGGACCGGCAACGGGCTACAGCGTCAGCATCGTGCCCGGCGCGAGCACTTTCCAGGCAGATGGCGCTGTTGATGAATTCGCCGACACGGAGAATCCGCCGGACTACGGCCCGAACGTGCTGATGGTCCCGCTCGGCGCGACCGTGACCTGGACCAACAACGACCCGGGCATGGTCCACACCGTGACGGCCGCTGATGGCTCATTCGACTCGGGCATGCTCGCCGCGGGACAGTCCTTCTCGTACACCTTCGACAAGCCCGGCGACTTCGACTATGCGTGCACGCCACATCCGTGGATGAAGGGCCGCATCAGCGTCATGATGCACTGACGTGTGACGGCCAATCGGCCCTATGGCTGGCGCCGGCCACGTCGTAGGGTCGTGGCCGGCGTCAACATTCACCTGGAGAGCTAATGCGCATCGTGTCGGCGGCTGAGGCCGTGGCCGGAATCGAGTCCGGCGACCAGGTCTGGCTCCATGCAGCGGCCGCCACACCGTCCGTACTGCTCGACGCTCTGGTGGCGCGCGCGCCGGATCTGCGCGACGTCAAGATCGTCCACTTCCATTGCGAAGGGCCGGGGCCGCACCTGGCGCCTGAGATGGCCGGCCACTTCTACCACCGCGCCCTGTTCATCGGCCCGAACGCGCGCAAGGCTGTCAACGAGGGGCGCGCCGAGTACATCCCGGTGTTCCTGTCAGATGCGCAGGCGCTCATGCGCCGCGGCATCCTGGCCCTCGACGCTGTGCTCATCAACGTCTCGCGTCCGGACCGCAACGGCTTCTGCTCGATGGGCACCTCCGTGATTGCCCTGCCGACGGCGATCAAGACGGCCAAGGTGGTCATTGCCCAGGTGAACGCGCGCATGCCGCGCACCCTGGGCGACACCTTCGTTCACGTTGACGACATCGACCTGGGCGTCGAGGTGGACGTACCGCCCTACGAGCACGCGCTTGATCCGATCGGTGAGGTCGAGCAGCGCATCGGTGAATACATCGCCGCCCTGGTGCCTCACGGCGCGACGCTCCAGATGGGCATCGGTGCGATCCCGTCGGCCGTAGCCAACGCACTGGGCGACAAGCGCGAGCTTGGCGTGCACACGGAGATGATGACCGACGTGGTCCTCGACCTGGTCGAGCGTGGCGTGGTCACGGGCAGCCAGAAGGAGATCAATCGCGGTCGAGTGGTGGCCACCTTCATGCTCGGCACCCAGCGGCTTTACGACTGGGCCGACGACAACCCAATGGTCGAGATGCGCTCGGCCGAGTACACCAATGACACGGCCGTGATCCGTCGCTTCCGGAAAATGGTTGCGATCAACTCGGCGATCGAGATCGACCTTACCGGCCAGGTGTGCGCCGACTCGATCGGCCCGCGCATGTACAGCGGCGTGGGTGGGCAGATGGACTTCATACGCGGCGCCGCCCTGGCCGATGAGGGGCGCGCCATCATCGCCCTGCCATCCACCGCGGCCGGCGGCAGCGTGTCGCGCATCGTGCCCTTTCTCGCCCAGGGCGCCGGCGTGGTCACGACGCGCGCACATGTCGAGACGGTTGTCACCGAGTGGGGCGTTGCGGAGATGCACGGGCGATCGATCCACGAACGCGCCCGCCAGCTCATCGCGATATCGGACCCGCGCTTCCGCGACGAGCTGGAATCAGAGGCGAGGCGCGCGCACTTCGTGTAGGACGCCTCCTGGCGGCCTAGGAGCGGAGGGCAGCCTCCACGGGCTCTGAGCCCAGGCCGATCGGTATCGATCCGGGCGCCGAATATGGCCCGGTGACGATCACTTCACCAACCTCGTCATCGCCTTCACAGACGCCGCGCAGCACATAGCGGTGGCGAATGGTCACGACGCCGCTGGCGAGCATGGCTGAGACCGAGCAGTAGCGCGCGGCGGACAGCTCTATGGCGCGGCGAACGGCCGTTTCGTCGATGCCCGCACCCTCCAACTCGTGCACGACGCGGATCTCCGTGTAGACGCGCGGATGCTCGACGCGTTGGTCACCCTCAACCCGGACGTGGTAGGCCGCGACCGGCTGCTGCTTCTTGCGCAGGATCGACAGGACGTCCATGCCCGCGCACGCGCCCAGCGCGGCGAGGAGCACTTCCATGGGCCGCGCGGCGGAGTTGCCGTGCTCGTCGTCGAAGATCACGGCATGGCCTGAGGCGGTACCGGCGACGAGCCGGAGTCCCGGCCCGGTCGCTACGAGCGTTGCGCGCTTGGGTGCCATCGCCGCAGACCCTAGGTGCCGGCGATCACGGATCCGTAGCGCTGAAGTGACCTGACTGGCGTGCCAAACGGCCCTGTCTTTGGGTACCGCGCGTCACGTCCCGGATGGAGTGCCCGCTGCCACGCTTACGACGTGAACGAAACAACCCATCCTCGCTACCCCGGCAAGGCCGCGATCATCGACGGATCTGAGGCCGTCGCATACGTCGAGACGCGCATCGCCGAGGGCTGCTGCGCCTATCCGATCACCCCCTCGACGACCATGGCGACGCTCTTCCAGGCTGCGGTCGCCGACGGTAAGCACAACCTGTGGGGCACCCACCTGACTTTCCTGGAGCCCGAATCGGAGCATTCCTCCGCCTCCGCCGCCGAGGGCTACGCGCTGGCCGGCGGCCGCGTCACCAACTTCACCGCCGGGCAGGGCCTGGTGCTCATGAAGGAAGTGCTGTTCGTCATCAGCGGCAAGCGCCTGCCGGTGGTCTTCCACGTTGGCGCCCGGGCGCTGACCAGCCAGGCGCTCAACATCCATGCCGGCCACGACGACGTCATGGCCGTCGCCGACACGGGCTGGGGCGTGCTCTTCGCGCGCAACGTCCAGGAGGCGGCCGATCTGACGGCCATTGCCCGACGCGTGGCGGAAGAGACAGAGACACCATTCCTCGTCGCCCAGGACGGCTTCCTGACCACGCACACGCTCGAAAACGCGATGCTGCCGGAAGACGAGCTGCTGCGCGACTTCGTCGGCGATCCGCGCGAGCGCATCCGCGACCTGTTCGACCCGGCTGAGGCGCTCATGACCGGCGTCGTCCAGAACCAGGACAGCTACATGAAGGGCCGCATCGCCCAGCGCGCCTGGTACGAGCGCATCCCGGCCGTCCTCGCGGAGGTCATGGCCGAGTGGCAGTCGCTGACCGGTCGGCGCTATGGGCTGATCGACGCATATCGGACTGAAGACGCCGATCGGATCGTCGTGGCCATGGGCACGATCGCCGACAGCCTGCGCGACGTCGTCGACCACATGCGCGAGCAAGGCGTGCGCGCCGGGGTCGTGGCCGTGACATCGTTCCGGCCGTTCCCCGCCGCGGAGCTCGCACAGGCGCTTGGCGGCGCGCACTCGGTTGCTGTAATTGAGCGCACGGACGAGCCGGCCGCCTCTGCCAACCCGCTGACGCGCGAGCTGAAAGCCGCCCTCGCCGACCTGGCCGCGGACGGACAGCGCATTCCGCGCGTCGTGTCGGCGTCCGCCGGACTTGGGTCGCGCGACGTCTCGTCGGCTGACCTGATCGCCGTCTACGACTGGCTCGGCGACGAGGCTCTGATGGCCGAACGGCCGTATGCCGTGCTCGGCATCAAGCACCCACTCGCACTCGAGGCACCCGAAATCGAGATCCGCCCGCGTGGCGCGTACAGCCTGCGCGGCCATTCGATCGGCGGCTACGGCTCCGTCACGGTCAACAAGCTGCTGGCCAGCGTCATCGGCGACCTCTTCGGGCTGTATGTCCAGGCCTATCCGCGCTACGGCTCAGAAAAGCGTGGCCTGCCCACGACCTACTACCTGACCATCGCCGACGAGCCGATCCGTCAGCACAGCGAGCTGCGCTACGTGGAGCTCGTCCCGCTCCACGATGTCAGCGCGTTCGGCCAGGGCGACCCGCTCGCCGGGCTCGTCGACGCCGGCACGCTCTTCCTGAACAGCAAGCTCGACGATGCCGCGCAGATCTGGAACTCGATCCCGGCCTACGCCCGGGCGGAGATCATCGCGCGCGACATCAACGTTGTCGCGCTCGACTCGCTCGCGCTCGCCGAGCGCTTCGCGCCGACGCCCGACATGGCCCGCAGGATGCAGGGCGCGGCACTCGTCGGCGTCTTCCTGCGCGTGGCCCCGTTCGTGGCTGCACGCGGACTGCCCATTGACGAGCTGATGGCCGCGGTCAAGGGACCACTCACGAAGTCAGTCGGCAAGCGCGGCGGCGCCGTCGTCGACGCAAACCTGGGACTGATCCGCGCGGCATACGAGGAGCTCATCGATGTCACCGGGCCGTTGCGCGGCGCCGCCGCGCCGGCAGGCGCCGAAGCGCCCCGAGAGCTGCAGGAGGCACACGCATGACTACCCACGTCGCAGAGCCGGTAACGGTCGACCAGCTGATGACCCCGGATCCGATCGTCATCGACGAGTCGGCCACGGTCGACGACGCCGTGCGCCTGCTCGAGGAGAACGACATCAGCGGCTTGCCCGTGGTCGACAGCCAGGGCGTGCTGCTGGGTGTGATCAGCCAGACCGACATCGTCCGCGCACGGGCTGTCGGCCACCTGTGGCACCGCTGGCCCGGGCTTCGTGTTCGGCACCTGATGCATTCGCCGGCTCTCACCGCCGACCGACAGATGTCGCTCGAGGAAGCGGCGCAGGTCATGGAACGCTCCCACGTCCACCGCCTCGTCGTGGTCGACGACGACCAGACGACACCAGTCGGCGTCATCTCGACAACCGACCTGGTGCGCGCGCTCGCGCGAAGGCCGACCGATGGTTGAACACGTCCTGACCAAGAAGGCAGGCGAACCGATGGAGACGCACGAGGTGCGCCTTGCCCACGCGCTGCCTGTCTTCGACGTCAACACCTACGTCACCGACTTTGGCGCCACGATCGTGCCCAGCTACAAGTCAGGCAAGGCCGACCGCGGGCTGCCCGCAGACGCCGGCCTGGCACGCTCGATCATTCCGCCCGCCACAGCCGCCACGCGCGATTTCTCGACGCTGTCGCCGCGCATCCCACAGCTCATCGCTGAGGCCTGCGTTGGTTGCATGGCGTGCGTCAACGTCTGCCCCGACACGGCCATCCTGGCCACGGCCCAACCCCGTGCCGCGCTCGAAAACGCGATCACGACTTTCGCCGCGACCCAGGCTGATCCAGCCGCGATAGAGACGCAGCTGCACGCGCAGTTCGCCGAGACTCAGAAGTACGCGACCGTGCCCGAGCGCAAGGGCATCGAGCCGGCGCTATTCGGCATCTTCATCGACCCGACCAACTGCAAGGGCTGCGCCGAGTGCGTCGAGGTATGCGCCCACTTGGGCCACGACGCGTTGGTCATGATCGACAAGCAACCGGCGACGGATACGACGCCATCGACCGTCAGCGATTACCGCGTCGCGTTCAGCTTCTTCAATTCGTTGGCGCCCACGCCGCCGGTCTACCGCAATGACAAGGCGTTGGCCGACTTGATGCTCGGCGAGCACGCGGTCGGTTACGTGGGCGGTGCCGGGTCCTGCTCGGGCTGCGGCGAAGCCACGGCGCTGCGCATGCTCGTCGCGGCCACACGCCAGATCCACGGCCCCGAGTCGATGGGCATGGTTGCCGCAACCGGCTGCAACACGGTCTATGGCAGCACCTACCCGTACAACCCGTACGTCATCCCGTGGACTAACTCGCTCTTCGAAAACGCGCCAACAGATGCGATGGGCATTCGTGCGCGCTGGGACCAGGCAGGTCACGCGGATCGACGGCTGTGGGCCGTGGGTGGCGACGGCGGCATGTACGACATCGGCTTTCAGGCCCTGTCACGCATGGTTGCCAGCGGAGCGGACATCAAGGTCATGGTCCTGGACACGCAGGCCTACTCGAATACCGGTGGTCAGTCTTCGACCGCGAGCTTCGGCGGCCAGATCACCAAGCTGTCGGCGTTCGGCAAGGAGACGCACGGCTACACGCAACGGCGCAAGGAGCTCGGCCGCATCCTTCTCGCCCACGGCGAGGTGTACGTCGCGCAGACCACCGCCGCGCACATCAATCACTTCTACCGCGCGGTGATGGACGCCAACGAGTATCCCGGCCCCGCCGTGATCATCGTCTACACCCCCTGCCAGCCGGAGCACGGCATCGGCGACGACGCGTCGGCGGCGCAGGCCCGGCTCGCGGTCGACTCGCGCGCGTTCCCGCTGTTCACGTATGACCCGCGCCGCGGTCCGACGCTCGCTGAGCGGCTGTCGCTCCAGGGCAATCCGGCGTTGCGCGAGGACTGGTATCGCGAGCCCGACGGTTCACTGTTCGACTTCGTGGCCTTCGCGCGCACGGAGGGTCGCTTTGCGCCGCACTTCGGCGCCGACGGCAGTCCGAGCCCGGAGATCGAGGCGACGGCCGCCGATCGACTGCTCAACTGGCGAACGCTCCAGGAGATGGCCGGAGTGGCCAGCGCTGCTGGTGCGCCTGCCGCCTCCTAGGAGGTCCGGATGAAGATCCACCGCCGCTACCTGGGCTGGGGCGTATTTCTGATCTGCCTCGGCGTCGTGCCGCTTGCGGTGCAGATGGGCTGGATCGACGCGCAGGCGGCCGTGGCCGTACTCCGGCTGTGGCCGCTCATCCTGATTGGCATCGGGCTCAGCCTGGTCCTGCGCATGACCCGTTACCGGGTGCTCGGTAGTGTCGTTTCGGCGGCCGCCTTTGGTTTGGTCGTTGGGGTCTTCTTCGCCGGCGGCCTCGCGTCGCCCGCTTTCATATGCACGGGCGGCCAACCCGCCGCGGCTCCCGTGACGCAGACCGGCTCGTTCAGCGGCTCGTCTGCGTACGTCAACATCGAATTAAGCTGTGGCGACATCAGCCTCACGCGCGGCGGCGATCCGGGCTGGTCGGTGGGTGTCGCCACTGACGGCGCATCTCCGCTCGTACGCGCGGATGCGACGTCGCTCGACCTGCGTTCGGCGAGCGCCCGCCTGGCCGGACCGATCCCCGGCGGCACGGACGAGCACTGGCGGGTGACGCTGCCGGCCTCGAGCATCGTCGGCGCCGGCGTGACGCTCAACGCGGCGTCCGGGCGACTGGCCTTCGGCAACGGCTCCGTCAGCCACGTCAGTGCCACTTACAACGGTGCCGACTCCACCCTGGACCTGCGCGGTGCGACCGGTGACAGCGGCGTCAGCGCGACGCTCAACGCGAGCTCGGTGCGGCTGCTGCTTCCAGATACGGCCGTACAGGCGAGCGTCACGCTCAACGTCTCGTCACTGACCGTGTGCCTGGCGCCGACGGCGGGCCTGCGCGTCGAGTACTCGAACACGCTCGGTGCGGACAACTTCGCCGCGGCCGGCCTCGTAGGCAGTGGCGAGAACTGGTCCACGGCGGGCATCGTCCCTGCCCCTTCTGAGCTCCATGTCACAAGCAACTTGTCGTCCATCACGCTCGATAGATCGGGAGGGTGCCAATGAACCGCTTGTATCGGTCGCCTGACGACCGGGTCATCGCCGGCGTCGCCGGCGGAATGGCCGAAGCCTGGGATCTTGATCCGGCAATCGTCCGCGTCGGCTGGGCGTTCCTGATCCTGATCACCGGCGGCCTGTTCCTGCTCCTGTACCTGGTCATGGCCATCGTCGTTCCACTCCGACCCTTCCAGACTTCGCTGTGGAGCGCCGCGGGTGCACCGGCGCCGATGGGACCAGACGGTCAGCCAACCTCCGCGCCCCCTCCCGGTCCGGTCGACCCTGACCTGGGCACGCCGCCGCCACTCGTGCCGCGCTACGAACGTCATTACCGGCGCGAACGACACGACGGCGCCGGCCCGCTTGTGTTCGGCCTGATCCTGATCGTGGTCGGCGCGTTCTTCCTTCTGCGCCAGTACATCCCGACGCTCGACTTTGGCCTCATCTGGCCGCTCATCGTGATCGGCGGCGGCGTGTTGCTGATCGTTGCCGCACTCAACCGCCCGCAGCACCAGTCATGACTGCCGGCAAAAAGAGCGCCGCGACACCTGTCGCGGCGCGTCGCGAGCGACGCGCCGCCCAGCGCGCGGAGCGAGCGACACAACGACCCTCAGCGCGCGCTTCATCGAAGACTCCGGTGTGGCGCTCGCCGATTGTCGTACTGACGGTCGCGGCGCTCGTCGTCGGCGCCGCCATCGTGGCCTGGGCGCTGGCCAGTCAGCCAACTGTTGCCACCGACACGCTCCTCGCACCTGTTGCCGCCGTACCAGCCGGTCAGGCCGACGGCCGCACGCTGGGCAGCGCCAGCGCGCCCGTCGCGGTCGACATCTGGTCCGACTTCCAGTGTCCCGGCTGTCGGGCGCTGGCCACGCGCATCGAGCCGTCACTCGTCAGCCAGTTCGTCGTGCCCGGCTACGCCCGTCTCGTTTATCACGACGCCGCGTTCCAGGGACGCAAGTCGGCCAGCTCATGGGATGAGTCGGAGCAGGCCGCCGCTGGCGCCCGGTGCGCGGCCGACCAGGGCCGCTTCTGGGAGATGCACGACTGGCTGTTCGCCAATTGGGCGGGCGAGAACCAGGGTGGATTCGCGCAAGCTCGACTGCGCGCCATAGCCCAGAGCGCTGAGCTCGACATGTCCGCCTACGACACCTGCATGGCCGTTGGCGACAAGCAGACGGCCGTCGGCGCGGAGACTGACCAGGCGGTCAAGGACGGCATCAACCAGACGCCGACGATCATGCTCAACGGCGCGGTCTACACCGGCCCGATCACGGTCAAGGATCTGGGCGATGCGATCATGACCGCGGCCGGCGGCGCCCCGCCCGCACCCGTGCAGTAGCGAGCGATCAGGCCGTGCTCACCCAGCGCGTCCCGGCGCGCAAGCTGTTTGGCGTCCACCCGGGGCTCATCCTCGCCGTGCTGGACACGGTCGGCTTGCTTGTCGCGGGCTACCTGTCAGTCGTGGAGCTGTCCGGAGGGGTGCCCACGTGCGGGCTCATCTCCGGCTGCGAGGAGGTCGCCAAGAGCCAGTACAACAACTTCCTGGGCGTCCCCGTCGCCGTCTTCGGAGTGTTGCTGTCCGTGGTGCTGCTCAGCCTGGCGCTGGCGTGGTGGAAGACGGACATCTACGGGCTGCTGCTTGCGCACTACGCGCTGTCCCTGGTCGGAGTGATCTTCGACGCCTACTTCCTGTTCCTGCAGGTGTTCGTCATCAAGGCCGTGTGCGTGTGGTGCGTCACCTACGAGATCTCGCTGCTGCTGCGTTTCGTGATCGCTGCCGTCGTCTACTACCGACAGCCGAAACCGGAGCCAACACCATGAATCAGATGACCGTCCTCGTGGCCACCGATGGATCCGCGTGCGCACAGGTCGCGCTCGACCTGGCCGCAAGGATCCCCTGGCCGGAATCTTGCGCAATTCATCTCGTGACCGTCGTCGAGCGTGCCTCAGTCGCGTACGTGCCCAGCGCGCCGGGCGCGATCGCGGATCCCGTCGAACGCGAGGTGCCCATGATCGGCGGCCTGGCCACGGAGCTGGAACACATGGCGGCTCCGTTGCGCGAGACGGGCGCGCAGGTCGAGACGCACATGCTCATCGGCCGGCCGGCCACGGCAATCGTCGACGAGGCAGAGTTGCTCAAGGCGGACGTGATCGTCGTTGGCAGCCGCGGCCACGGCACGATCGGCTCGATGCTCCTGGGCTCGGTCAGCGCGGAGGTCGCCGATCACGCTCACTGCCCGGTCATCGTGGCCCGCAAATCGACCTGGTCGCGGGCCATCCTGGGCGTCGACGGGTCAAGCTTTGGGGAAGCGGCAGAGCGGGTAGTCGGTACGTGGCCGATCTTCGCCGCGACGCCCGTTGAAGTCCTATCGGTCACTGACATGAATTTGTCGTGGCCGTCGAGCCTGGCGCTCAGCGCGTATGCCGGCAGCATCGACTATCCGCAGACTGAGCGCGCGATCGCCGCGCAGCATCAGCTCTGGGCAGACGAAGCCACGCACCGGCTGCGCAAGCAGGGTCGCGTGGCCGTCACGCGTCCCATCCAGGGCGACCCGGCAGAGGAGATCGTCCGCTGCGCCAGGGACGACGAAGCGGACGTCATCGTGGTCGGCACGCACGGCCGCACGGGGCTGCGCCGCGCCCTGGCCGGCAGTGTCGCGCGCAACGTGATGCTCCACGCGCCGTGCTCCGTGCTCGTGGTCCGGGAGACTCGCCCGCTAACCTAGCCCGGTGACTCTCCAGCGCAGCCCGGCGATCTGTTGACGATGCCCCTCGACGACCACGAGCTGGCCGTAATCGACGCTTACTGGCGTGCCGCCAACTACCTCTCTGTAGGGCAGATCTATCTGCTCGACAACCCCATGTTGCGCAGGCCGCTCGAGCCGAGCGACATCAAGCCGCGCCTGCTCGGCCACTGGGGCACGACGCCCGGGCTGAACTTCATCTGGGCGCACGCCGACCGCGCGATCAAGACGCGCGACCTGGACGCGATGATGGTCGTAGGACCCGGCCACGGTGGCCCGGCGGCAGTGGCCAACGCCTATCTCGAGGGCACCTGGTCGGAGCGCTACTCGGCCGTCGGCGCAGGCGACGAGGGCATGCGCACGCTGTTCCGCGAGTTCTCATTCCCAGGCGGCGTTGGCAGCCACGTCACGCCTGAGGTCCCCGGCTCGATTCACGAGGGCGGCGAGCTCGGTTACTCGCTCGCGCACGCCTACGGCGCGGCGTTCGACAACCCTGGCCTCGTTGTCTTCTGCGTCGTCGGCGATGGTGAAGCAGAGACCGGCCCGCTGGCCGCTTCGTGGCACTCGAACAAGTTCCTGAGCCCGGTCAATGACGGCGCCGTGCTGCCGATCCTGCACCTGAACGGCTACAAGATCGCGAACCCGTCCTTCTTGGCGCGCATTCCGGAGACGGAGTTGCGTGACCTGTTCAACGGCTATGGCTACGAGCCGTTGTTCGTCTCCGGCCACGAGCCGGTCAAGATGCACAACGAGTTCGCCGCCGCTCTCGACCAGGCACTCGACTCGATCTCTGCCATCCAGGCCCAGGCGCGCAGCGCCCGCGACGACGCCCGGCCGCGCTGGCCGATGATCGTGTTGCGTTCGCCAAAGGGCTGGACCGGGCCAAAGTCGGTTGACGGCAAGCCCATGGAAGGCACCTGGCGCGCGCACCAGGTTCCGCTGTCGGACGTGCGCGGCAACAAGGAACACTTCGAGCAACTCGACGAGTGGCTGCGCTCGTACAGGCCACACGAGCTGTTCGATGACGACGGCCGCTTGATCGCGGAGCTGGCCGATTTTCCGCCAAAGGGCGCACGACGCATGTCGGCCAACCCGCACACCAACGGCGGCGAGCTGCTGCGCGACCTGGCGCTGCCCGACTTTCGCGGCTACGGCGTGAAGGTCGAGCCGGGCAAGTCGAGCGCGGAGGCGACGCGGGTGCTGGGCCAGTTCCTGCGCGACGTCATAGATCGCAACCCGGACAACTTTCGCCTTTTCGGGCCCGACGAGACTGACTCGAACCGGCTGACGCCCGTCTTCGAGACAACCGATCGCCAGTTCGAGGGCGAGCTCCTGCCAACAGACGAGCACCAGGCGCGCGAGGGCCGGGTCATCGAGGTCCTCTCCGAGCACCTGTGCGAAGGCTGGCTCGAGGGTTACCTGCTGACCGGCCGCCACGGCCTCTTCAACTGCTACGAAGCCTTCATCCACATCGTCGACGCGATGTTCAACCAACACGCCAAGTGGCTGGAGATCAGCAACGGCATTCCCTGGCGGCGGCCGATCGCGTCACTCAACTACCTGCTCTCGAGCCACGTCTGGCGCCAGGACCACAACGGCTTCAGCCACCAGGATCCGGGCTTCCTGGACGTTGTCACGAACAAGAAGGCAGAGGTCGTGCGCGTCTACCTGCCGCCCGACGCCAACACGCTGCTGTCAGTTGCCGACCACTGCCTGCGCTCGCGCCAATACGTGAACGTCATCGTCGCAGGCAAGCAGCCGGCCCCGCAGTTCCTGGCCATGGACGAGGCGGTGCTGCACGCCACGCGCGGCCTGGGCATCTGGGACTGGGCGAGCAACGGCGACGGCGAACCGGACCTGGTCATGGCCTGTGCCGGCGATGTGCCCACGCTTGAGGCGCTGGCCGCCACGGCCCTGCTGCGCGAGCACCTGCCGCAACTCAAGGTCCGTTTCGTGAACGTCGTCGACCTGATGCGTCTGCAGCAGGACACGGAGCATCCGCACGGCATGCCCGACCGCGAGTTCGATGCCCTGTTCACGCACGACAAGCCGATCATCTTTGCCTTCCACGGCTACCCCTGGCTCATCCATCGGCTGACCTACCGGCGGCGCAACCATGCCAACCTGCACGTCCGCGGCTACAAGGAAGAGGGCACGGTCACGACGCCGTTCGACATGACCCTGCGTAACGATCTGGATCGCTTCCATCTCGTGATCGACGTGATCGACCGTGTGCCGGGGCTGGGCGAGCGGGCGGCGGCGCTGCGGCAGCAGATGGTCGACGCGCGCCTGACCGCCGCCGCGCACGCGCGCGAGTTCGGCGAGGACCAACCGGAGATCTCAGGCTGGAGCTGGCCGTACTGAGAATCCTCGTCGTCAACGCGGGCTCCAGCACGCTCAAGGTGAGCGTGATCGATGTGGGCACGCGCGAGCCCGTGGCGAGCGCACAGGCGGACTGGGGCTCCGATGCGACGCGCGCGCCCGACCATCGCGGCGCGCTGAAACAGGCGCTCGACCGCCTGCCGCCCACGGAGTTCGACGCGGTGGCGCACCGTGTCGTCCACGGCGGCACGCGCTTTCGGGCGCCGACGTTGATCGACCACGCTGTGCTCGACGAGCTCGACGAGCTGTCGTCGCTGGCTCCGCTGCACAATCCGATCGCGGTCGAGACGATCCGCGTTCAGCGCGAGCTGCTGCCTGGTGTCCCGTGTGTGGCCGTGTTCGACACGGCCTTCCATGCTTCGTTGCCGCGCGACGCGTACGTCTACGGGCTGCCCTGGGCTTGGTTTGAGGAGTGGGGCGTGCGCCGCTTCGGCTTTCACGGACTATCCGTGACCTGGTCGGTGCGCCGCGCCGCCGAGCTGCTCGGTGCCCCGGCCGAATCGCTGGCGCTGGTCGTCGCGCACCTGGGCAGCGGCTGCTCAGTCACCGCGGTCAAGGACGGCGAGTCCGTGGCCACGTCGCTCGGTTTCACGCCGCTCGAGGGCCTGGTCATGGGCACCCGCGCCGGATCGGTGGACCCGGGCGTGTTGCTCTACGCGCTGCGCTCGCGCGGCGTGAGCGCCGACGGACTCGACCAGGTGCTCCAGCACGAATCCGGCTTGCTGGGCATCTCCGGCCTCAGCGGCGACGTGCGCGTGCTGCTCGAGGCTGCGTCCGCCGGCAACGAACGCGCGCAGCTCGCGCTCGACATCTTCGTGCGCCGCGCAGCCGAGGAGATCGCGGCCGCAGCCGCCAACCTGGCACGGCTGGACGCACTCGTGTTCACCGGCGGCATCGGCGAAAACTCGGGGCCAATGCGCGCCGCGATCTGCGCGCGGCTGGCCGTGCTGGGCGTTGCGCCGCTCGAGGCAGTCCCGGTTGCGGACGACATGGTCTTCGCCCGCGCTACAGCGCCGGTTGCGGTGCTGCGCGTCGCGGCCCGTGAGGACCTCGTCATGGCTGAGGCCGCGGCCGCGGTCCTCAAAGGCTGAGTCCGGGTCGCTTCCGGCCGCTAAACGAGAAGCGGGCCGGATGACCCACGACACCCGGCCCGCCGTTTCACCGGCTGGCTGCGACAACCGGTGCGGAATGAACACCGTTCGCATGGTCGGCAACGCAGCACCCGATCACGCTTCGAACAGAAGTTTCGTTGTACGACGCGCGGCGGGCCAGTGCCATCGGTAACGAATATGCGGGGACCGTTCGGTCTACGAGGTCGCTCCAGCGGCCATGAACAGCGGCGGTGTCGGGGCGAGCTCAGGCTTGATGAGCGAGCGCAGGATGTCCGGCCAGCGGCGGTAGAGCAGGTGGTGTCCCTCATCCGGGTAGAGCCGGAGTGAGGCGCCCGGAATCGACTCGGCCAGGTGTGAGGACATGCCCATGGGCACGACCTTGTCGCGCGCGCCGTGCCACACCTCTACCGGGACGTTGATATCGGATGGGTCGAAGCCCCACGGCCGAGCCAGGACGAGCGCCTCGTCGTACATGCCGCGTCCGCCCTGGCGGTACAGCTCAGTCGAGTTCGCGATCATCGCGCTGCGCAGCTCGGGCGCCGACAGCACTTCCTGGTCCGCTGCACACATCTCAGCCACGGACTTGTCGAAGTACGCCTCCGCGTCACGCCGCTGGCCGCGGCCCCAATGCCACATCGCGATGCGGATGACCCACGGTGCCTTGCCCGCAGCAAATATCGCGTTGCGATCGAAGCGACGCAGGTAGTCCGTCCGCGTCGTGCCTGCGAGCGGCGCCGCGCCGCTGACGATGGCGATCGATTCGATCCGGTCGGCCAGGCGCATGGCGCAGGCGAGCGCGTAGGGGCCGCCGCCGGACCAGCCGACGATCGAGAATCGCTGCAAACCCAGTTGATCGGCCAGCTCGCGCACATCTGTGGGCCAGTCGAGCAGGCGCCGGCCGGGCAGCGGCGTCGACAGGCCCAGGGCGGGTCGGTCGACGGCAAGGAGGCGCACGCCCAGCTGGCGGGCGGTCTCGTCGGCTGGGCACACGACGCGCGTCGTCCCGAAGCCATGGAAGAAGAGCACGGGCACGCCGGCCGGATCGCCGGACTCTCGATAGCCGAGCCAGCGACCGTCGTTCAGACGCAGTCGTTTGTCGTCGTCGCGCGCGATGCGCGATGTCGTGTCTTGGCGTCGCATGTCAGTGGACGCCGGCGCACGAAGCAGTGCCATGTGCCTCCCCGGTGACGTTTGGGCATGCGTAGTATGGCAAGCGATAGCAAAGAGGGAGAACGAAGTGCGCAGCGGTTGGAATGGCGTCATCGCCGAGATGGTCGGAACATTCCTCTTCTTCTTCATCGGCATCGGCGCGATTGGCGCACTGCAACTCACTAACTCAGGCCATCCCGTTGACCCGGCGGCAAGTCTCGTAGTAGTCGCCCTGGCTCACGGCGTCGCGCTCGCGGTCCTGGTCAGCGCCCTGGGCGCCGTCAGCGGCGCCCACTTCAACCCAGCCGTGACCTTTGCCGTCTGGGTTGCCGGCCAGATCCCGTGGCGCCGTGGCCTCGCCTATGTCCTGGCCCAGCTGATTGGCGCCATGGTCGCCGCGTGGCTGTTGTGGGCCGTCATTCCCGACGAGACCTTTCGCCAGACGCTGGGCATCCCGCGCCTGTTCGGCGCCGTAACCCCGCTCGCGGGCACGGTCATCGAGGGCGTGCTGACCGTGGTCCTGCTGCTCGCGGTCTTCGGCACGGCCGTGGATCCGCGCGCGCCAAAGGTCGGCGGCCTGGCGATCGGCCTGGCCGTTGGCGCAGACATCCTGATGGGTGGCGCGTTGACCGGGGCTGCGATGAACCCAGCGCGCTGGTTCGGTCCAGCGGCCGTGACCGGGATCTGGGACAACAGCTACGTGTGGATCGTCGGCCCGCTCGTCGGCGCGGGCATCGCGGCGCTCATGTACCGCTACCTGTTCCTGCCCGAGGCAGACCTCATGCGCACTCCGGCCGACCCGACCGCCTGAGGGCTACTCGGCCGCCTGACCAGCCTGCTGCGCGCGCATCTTCTTGATCGCCGTCAGCTGATCGCGATGCTCGTTGCGGATCACGTTCAACTCCTCGCGTGACAGTCCAAGCTCGTCCGCGATCTCGGTCAGCTCGGCGTACTCCTCGGCCGTGATCTCGTGGTCCGTGGCGGCAACCGCGAAGCACGCGGCGACGGCGGCGCGCCGCTCCTCGTCGGTGGCGGTCTTGTTGAACTCGCGCGTGACGACATAGTCCTCGGTTCCGCCGTACAGCTCGCTCTGGTTGCGAGCGATCTCGACGACGAGCACAGCCTGGGCCATCGGCAGGCCGCCGATGCTCGAGACGACGCGCTCCATCTCCGCCTGTTCGTCGTCGGTGATGTCGAGGTCGGCGTGGGCCGCGCGCGCGAGCACGTAAGCAAAGCCGGCGAGGAACTTGCGCCGCTCTGGGTCGACCGCTTCGAGCGCCCGGACGATCTTGCGGATGGTCTCCGTTTCCGCCTGATCGACAGGAATCGGCGGGGCCGGCTCCGTTGGAGGCGTGGCGGGAGTGGACGGGTGAAACAGATGTCTTAGTGCCATTACAGGCGGAGAATGCCACACGTGGGCCGAAGGAACATTCGCGCGGGCTTTCACGTCGAGAGATACGTGCGCAACATCTTCCGATCGTCAGTGCTGGCGGGGCTGGCGCTTGCGCTCGTTGCCGCGTGCGGGACGCTGCCCGGATCTTCGAACAGTCCTCCCGCGTCGACGTCGAGCGCCGCACCAAGTGCGCCCGCTGCGACCCCCGTGCCGAGCTCCGCTGCGACGCCAAGCGGTACACCGGGCAGGCGCACGGCGGCGCCTGTCACGCAGGTAACTTCGCCCGCGCAGGCGGCGGCCGTCGTGTTTGCGTCCGATCCTGTCTTCGCCTCAATCACCCAGCCCGAACCAGGTTCGATCGGCGCCTCGACGTCGTACCAGGCATCGCAGGTCGGCGACAAGTTCTCCGTGTCAGTCACGATCGGCTCGGGCGACTGTCCGGCGGGCTGCATCAATCAGCACACGTGGAACTACACCGTCAGCAACAACGGCACCGTCACTCTTGTCAGCGAGCAGGGCGGCCAGGTCGTCGACCCGATCGATCGTGGCACACCGGATCCAGCCCAGGTCACCATCCGGCTCGTCGCGGGTCCGGTTTGTCCGGTCGAGCGCAACCCACCCGATCCGAGTTGCGCGCCACGGCCTGTGCCGGGTGGATTGGTCGTGTTGCGCGATCCGAGCGGCGCGCAGGTCGGGCAGGCCGTGGCGGACGCCGGCGGCAAGGTCGCCTTCAGCGTCCCCGGTGGCGCGTATTACGCCGAAGCCTCCGCGGTGGAAGGCCTGATGCGCCAAGCAGAGCCACAGGCTTTCTCCGTTCCGGGCGGCCGCAACGCGACGATCGTCATGGAATACGACACGGGCATCCGGTAATCCGCCCGACCGAATAACCTAGGCCGTCAGATGGCCGTCGACTCCGCGCCCCAGCAGCCCGCGCCTCAGCCCAAAGCAGCGCCCACGTCTGCGACTCCGCGCAGCCCAGCCACCCGCGAGCTGGGCATGAAGGCGACCCTGCTCTTCCCCACGCGCGAGATCGCCGAGGGCTACTACCTGCCGCTCATCTATACGGCGTGCCGGACGTGCTACAGCGAGCTGCTGCCGCAGGACATCTTCGAGCGCGCCACGACCGGCCAGGTCGCGACCGACAAGCAGCAGGACCTGATCAGGCGCGTGATCGAGTCGGGCCACGGCTCGACGATCGAGCACATCGTCTTCACCTTCGCCATCAGTGGGGTTACGCGGACGCTGTCGCACCAGCTCGTCCGGCACCGGGCGGGCGTCGCGTTTGATCAGCAGTCGCAGCGCTACCTGAACTACAAGCGACCGTCGTACATGGTTCCAGGCTCGCTGACGGACGCGCCGCCGGAGCTGCGCGACCGTTTCGTGGCGGAGATGGACGACTCGCTCGCCTTCTACGGCGAGATGCTCGACGCCGGCATCCCGGGCGAGGACGCCCGCTTCGTCATGCCCAATGCGACGCGCACCAACCTGATCATGACCGCCAACCTGCGTGCGCTGATCCACATGAGCGGGCTGCGCCTGTGCACGATGGCCCAGTGGGAGATCCGCCGGCTCTTCCAGCTCATCCGCCACGAGGTGTTCACGGTCTCGCCCTTCCTTGGCTCATTCCTGGCGCCAAAGTGCGTGCCGCTGGGTTACTGCGACGAGGATCGCAACCGCGACGAGCACTGCCCCATCCGGCCGCACAAGGACAACGTCCTTGCCGCCTGGGCGGAGAAGAAGGCCGCGGCCAAGGCCGCCGGTCGGGACCTACCGACGATCTAGGCGTCGCCACCCAGCAGGCGGACGAAACGACGGATCAGCGTCCGGAACTTGGGGCCGGCTTCCTCGCCCGCAGCGAGAACCTCTTCGTGGCTGAGCGGCAACCCCGTCACGCCCGCGCCGGGGTTTGTGACGAGCGACACGCCAACAACCTCGATGCCCGCCCAGCGCGCCAGGATCGCTTCGAGCACGGTTGACATTCCCACGGCATCCGCGCCCCAGCCGCGCAGCATCACGACCTCCGCCGGAGTCTCGTAGGTCGGCCCGGTCAGGCCGACGTAGATGCCTTCCTCGACATCAATGCCCTCGTCGGCCGCCGCTCGACGCAGCAGGGCGCGCAGCGGCGGGCTCCAGACGTCGACTAGGTCGGGGAAGCGTGGCCCGGTTGCGTCGTCGTTGGGGCCGATGAGCGGCTGCTGACCGGTCATGTTGATGTGGTCGCTGATGATCATCAGCGTGCCCGGCGCATAGCTCGCGTTGACGCCGCCCGCGGCATTGGTCAACAGCACACGTGGCGCGCCCAGGCGACCCATGAGCAGCACCGGCTCCACAACCAGGCGCACGGAATGACCTTCGTACAGGTGCAGCCGGCCCTGGAGGCAGACGACCGGTAGTCCCTCGAGAGTGCCGAAAACGAGCCGGCCAGCGTGACCCGGGGCCGACGCCGCGGGCCAGCCGGGTAGCTCGGCGAAAGGAATGGCGACAGCGTTGTCGAGCTCGTCGGCCAGCGCGCCAAGGCCTGAGCCGAGGACGATGCCGAGCTGAGGGACCATGTCCGTGCGTAGACGGACGGCGTGCTCGAGGGCATCGAGTCGGATCGAGAAGGGAACAGTGCCGTCGGTCATGGCCGCTGACGATAGCGCACGCCATGGACAAGCAAATGCCCGAAGAAGCCAGCCAAGTCTCTTGCAGTCTTGATGTGATCTCGACTACCGAGTTCTCTGCGGCCCCTCCGGGCAAGACCTAAGTTAAGGGCGCGATAACGGACGGTCAACGTTCTTATCCACGCATTTCAAAACTATTCCTCGGACCCATCCACAAATCCACAGTCAGTGTGGATATCCCGTGGACAACATCCCGTTGGCACGCGGTTGGTGGCAAACAACAAAGAACCCCGCCGGCTGCCCGGCGGGGTTCTGCGCAAGTGACTCGGATGAGTCGCGCTGGTCAGCCGACCTTGGCGACGACTGTCTTGGCCTGCTTGTCATGCAGACCCTGGCGCAACGGGTCATTGGCGATGCTGTAGACGAGGTAGATGTAGTAGACCAGGATCAGCAAGCTGATGATCAGCCCGAGCCCCCAGCCGTACAGGAAGTTGACCGCCCATGGCGCTCCAAGGAAAAGCCATCGCGTGATTGCCTGACTCTGGGTAATCGGGCCACCGGTTGCCTGATCGCGCACAGAGATCTTCATGACCTTCATGCCCAGCGTCTGGCCGGCCATGCGCGTCCACATGTAGATGAAGTACGCGCCGGTGACAGCGAGCAGGATGACAACGGTGATGATCGCGCCGATCAGCGACTGGGTCTTGAACGTTGATCCAAAGATGCCCAGAAAGTTATCGCCGAAGATCGACGTGGTGATGGCGTTAACGATGAAGCCGATGATCCCGATGATGATGAAGTCGATGAACAGCCCGATGAAACGCGACGGTGCGTCCGAGAGCGCGACGCCGCCTGGGCCGGCCATGGTGCCGCGTGCGGTGAGATTGTTGGTCCACGCCGGCATGCCCTGCTGACCGCCAGCGGGCGGCGGGCCGGGCGGCTGAGGCGTTGATTGCCAGCCCTGCTGCGGGGGTGGCGGCGGCGGGGGCGGCGGTGCCGCTGGCGGTGGCGGGGGCGGCACATTAGGACCGCCAGATTGGTCCATCTTCTCGCTATCCCTCCTCGTGGGCACGACGTGTCAGTTCGCGACATGTCCAAGAGCGGACGTTCGCGTCACTTAGCGTGAGCATAGCGTCCGCCGCAGTGTGTGGATGATGAATTTCGCCACATCGGCTCGTCGCCGGCCACGGCGATTTTGGACCCATTGCCAGGCCCACCAGAGGGTTCAGCCGCCGATGCGCGACATCTCGACGCGATTCGGGTCCACGCTGATCACCGGCAGCGGCCGCGACGTCGCCAGCGAGCGCAGCTCCGAATAGCGGTCCGTGCGCGCGGCCCACACGCCACTGATCTCGTCGCGCAGCGCGTCGTCACTGGCTCCGGCACGAGCCGGGCCGCGCAGGTCGTGGCCGGAGCTCGCAAAGAGGCAGGTGTATAGCTGGCCGTCGGCGGTCAGTCGGGCGCGTGAGCAATCCCGACAGAACGGCTGAGTGACCGATGCGATGACGCCCACCTCGCCGCTGCCGTCGCGGTACGCCCACCGATCGACGACCTCGCCCGGGTAGTTCGATGGCAGCGCGACGAGCGGCATGTCCGCATCGATGGCGGCAATGATCTCGTTGGCGGGCACGACGTCGTCGAGCCGCCAGCCGTTGGTGTGGCCCACGTCCATGTACTCGATGAAGCGCAGCACGTGGCCGCGCTCGCGAAAGTAGCGCGCCATGGGCACGACGTCGCGTTCGTTGAGGCCGCGGCGGACGACCACGTTGACCTTGATCGGGCGCAGCCCGGCACGGTCCGCCGCGGCAATGCCGTCGAGCACGTCGCTGACCGGGAAGCCCACGTCATTCATGAGCGCGAAAGTCTGCTCGTCGAGCGAGTCGAGGCTGACCGAGATGCGCCGCAGGCCGGCGTCGGCGAGGGCCTGCGCTTGGCGCGCAAGAAGTGAGCCGTTGGTCGTGAGCGTGATGTCCTCTGCTTCCGGGATCCGCGCCAGCATCTCGACCAGCACCGGCAGATCGCGGCGCAAGAGCGGCTCGCCACCGGTCAGGCGGATCTTGCGTACGCCGAGCCCGACGAAGATCCGCGCAAGGCGCGTGATTTCCTCGAAGGTCAGCAGCTCGGCCCGCGGCAGGAACGCGTAGTCGCGGCCATACACCTCGCGCGGCATGCAGTACGTGCAGCGGAAGTTGCAGCGATCCGTGACGGAGATACGCAGGTCATGGATGGGCCGGCCGAGCGTGTCTCTGATGAGCATCGTCGGGTGATTGTCGCCGCTGTGCGCGGCGATGCCCCGAATCAGGCCGCGCTGAGGAAGTCGCTCACCGCAGTCCGGAACGCGTCGGGCTGCTCCATGAACATCATGTGACCGGCGTTCTCCACGTAGACCACCTTGGAGCCGGTGATGCCGCGCGCCATCTCCTGTGCAGCGGGCGGCCCGCAGATGAAGTCGTCGCGGCCGCACACGATCAGCGTGGGCGCGGTGATCAGGTTGAGCTCGCCGCGGACGTCGAAGCCGATCTCATTCGACTCGATCAGCGGCTTGGCACTCGCGCCGACGGCCCCTGCGACGATGGCCGGCCGGTAGCGCTCATCCCACTTGGCGAAATAGAGCGGCGCCTCGCGAATCCACAATGCCGCCATGTCGTCGATCTCGCCGTGTTCTTCCTGTTCGAGCGCGGCGACCGCGTCGGCGTGCCACGGCTCGGCCGATTTCGACGCGATCACGGCGTTGGCGTGTGCCTGACCCTCCTCTGTGAACGCGGCCAGGCCGCCGGCCAGCACGAGCTTGCCCAGGCCGTCCTGGTATGCCGCAGCGTATGAGATGGCGACCACGGTTCCGAACGAGAAGCCGAGCAGGTCCATGCGCGTCAACCCGAGGTGGACGCGCAGCTGCTCCAGGTCCGCGGCGTAGCCGTTGAGCGAATAGTCGGGACCGGGTGACGAACCGCCCGTACCGCGCGGATCGAGCAGCACCAGGGTGCGCGACGCTGACAAGCCACCGAGATCGCCCAGCTCGGCTCCGGCGAAACCAGGTCCGCCAGGGTGACACACGAGAGTCGGGCCTGAGCCCACGGTGTTGTAGGCGAGCGTGCGCCCGTCGGAGGTCTGAAACGACTCCACCCCTACTCCTCCTCGGTCGCCGCGCCGCTGCGCTCGCGGATCGTCTCAACGACGCCCGAATCGGCGAGCGTGGTCGTGTCGCCCAGTGGCCTGCCCTCGCCTATGTCGCGCAACAGGCGGCGCATGATCTTGCCCGAGCGGGTCTTGGGCAGGTCGGGCGTGAAGAGCAGGTACTTGGGCTTGGCGATGGGCGAGATGACCTTGCCCACGTGCTCGCGCACTTCCGTGGCCAGCTCGTCAGTGGGCTCGTTGCCCAGGCGCAGGATGACGAAGGCAAAGATCGCCTGTCCGGTGATCGGATCGGCGCGCCCGACAACCGCTGCCTCGGCCACCGCGGGATGGGACACGAGGGCCAATTCGATCTCGATCGTCGAGATCCGGTGGCCGGACACATTCATCACGTCGTCGACGCGGCCGAGCAACCAGAGGTAGCCCTCCTCGTCGCGCTTGGCGCCGTCGCCGGCGAAGTACTTGCCCGGAAAGCGGCTCCAGTAGGTTGCCTTGTAGCGCTCCGGGTCGCCGTAGATGCCGCGCAGCATTGACGGCCACGGCCGTGTGAGGACGAGGTAGCCGCCGCCACCGAAGGGCACGGAGTTGCCGTTGGCGTCGACCACGTCGGCCCCAATGCCCGGAAACGGGAACGTGGCACTGCCCGGCTTGGTCGTCGTCACGCCCGGCAGCGGCGTGATCATGATCATGCCCGTCTCCGTCTGCCACCACGTGTCGACCACGGGCGTCCTGGCGGCGCCGATGTTGGTCTGGTACCACAGCCACGCCTCTGGATTGATCGGCTCGCCGACGCTGCCCAGCAAGCGCAGAGAAGACAGGTCGTGCTTGCGCGGCCAGTCCTCGCCCTGCTTCATGAACGCGCGAATGGCCGTGGGCGCGCAGTACAGGATGTTGACCTTGTAGTCCTCGATGATCTGCCACCAGCGGTCCCAGGCCGGCGTGTCCGGCGCGCCCTCGTACATGACGCTCGTCGTCGCGTTGGCCAGCGGCCCGTAGACGATGTACGAGTGGCCGGTCACCCAGCCGATGTCGGCGGCGCACCAGTAGACGTCGTCCGGCTTGACGTCGAAGACGGCCCAGTGCGTGAAGCTCGCGCCGAGCAGGTACCCGGCGGTGGTGTGCACGATGCCCTTGGGCTTGGCCGTGGTGCCCGACGTGTACAGCAGGTAGAGCATGTGCTCCGAGTCCAGCGGCACCGGCGGGCAGTCGCTGCTCTGGCGCTCGACGATGTCGTGCCACCACACGTCGCGTCCCGGCTTCATCTCGATGGGCACGTCACCGGCGTCGCCGATGCGTTGCGCGACGAGCACGTGCTCAATGGTCGAGCCCAGCGCGACGGCCTCATCGGCCGCGGTCTTGAGATTGACCGCCTTGCCCCGGCGCCAGCCACCGTCAGCGGTGATCAGCAGCTTGGCCTGGGCGTCCTCGATGCGGCCGGCCAGCGCCTCGGAGCTGAAGCCACCGAAGACGACCGTGTGCGGGGCGCCGATGCGCGCACAGGCGAGCATCGCGATGGGCAGCTCGGGGATCATGGGCATGTAGATCGCGACACGGTCGCCGGTCGTGATGCCCAGCTCGAGCAGCGCGTTGGCCGTCTTGGACACCTCACGCTGGAGATCGGCGTAGGTCAGGGTGCGCGTGTCACCGGGCTCGCCGATCCAGTGATAGGCAACCTTGTCGCCCAGCCCGTTCTCTACGTGGCGGTCGACACAGTTGTAGGCCAGGTTGAGCTTGCCGCCCAGGAACCACTTGGCGAAGGGCACGTCCCACTCGAGCGTCTTGTCGAACGGCGTATCCCACGACAGCCGCTCGCGCGCGAGACGCTCCCAGAACGCGACGTAGTCACGCTCGGCCTCGTCGTACAGCGCCTGCGTGGCGTTGGCTTGGGCCACGAACTCCGGCGCCGGCACGAACGTGCGCCGCTCAGCCATCAGGTTCTCGATCTCCGGCCCGCGCATCGAGCCGGGCAGGTTGGTGTCGCTCACTCCCCTCTCCTCTCAGCCTTGAGTCTGCTTGGGATCTGTTGAGCTGGGGCGGACATTAAGCGCTGACGGATAGCCGATCTTCAGGCCGCGCTTGGCGCATTCCTCGAGGATCAGGCCGCGTAGCTCGCCCGGCGCCGTCGTGCGGTACAGCGCCGCGACCTTACCGGTAACGCGCACGACCGCGCCCTGTTCGGCGAGGCGCTCCACGCGCGCCACTTTGGGCTGTTCAAAGATGGCCCTGTGCCACTCTGGGTCAGCGGTCATGCGCGCGGCCGCGGCATCGACCGCGGCCGTGACAAGGGCCATGTCGACGCCGTATTCGAAGGGCAGGTCGAGCGTGATGGCGGCCCAATTGCGGCTCAGGTTGCTCGTCGTCTCGATCAGGCCGTGGGGCACGAAATGGACCGTGCCGTCGACGTCGCGCAGCACCGTCCGGCGCAGGTTGATGTCCTCGACCGTGCCCTGGGCACCGGCGATCGCCACCACATCGCCCTTCGAATACTGGTTCTCGATGAGCACGAAGGCGCCCGCCAGGTAGTCGCGCACGATGCTCTGCGCACCCAGGCTGATGGTCAGTCCCACGATGCCCAAACCGGCGATGGCCGGGCCGATGTCGAAATGGAGCACGGCCAGGGCCATCAGGAAGGCAATGACCAGGATGATGATGCGCAGCGCCTGGTAGGTCAGGTCCTCGAGCGTCTCCTTGCGGCGCTCGAGCTCGACGGAGTTGACCTCCTGGGCGGTGCCTTCCTGCGCCTCTCGATCGAACAAGCGCCGCAGCGATGCGCGCACGACGCTGCGCGCGAAGCGCAATGCAACGAATGTCAGGACGACGATCAGCAGCAGCTGGAAGACGATGATCCAGACTTCGACCGTCTTCAGCTCATCGAGAAACGCCTGCGGGTCGGGCACGGGCGTAGGTTAGCGGCGGCCGGTTGCCGCGCGGAGCCAGGGCTCCGCGCGCAAATGCCGGACTAGGGCTTGGGCTTGACCCAGCCGGGCAGGACGCGGCGCATGGTCGCCAGTGGCAAGGTGCCGTGAGCCAACAGCTCGTCGTGGAAACCGTTCAGGTCGAAGCGATCGCCATCGCGTGCCTCGAGCTCACGGCGCAGCGCCACGATCTCGCGCATGCCGGTCATGTACGCCAGTGCCTGACCGGGCCAGGTGATGTAGCGATCCGTCTCCGTCTCCGCCTCGAGGCGCGACAGGCCCACCGTCATGAGCAGGTCAACGGACTGCTCGCGCGTCCATTTGAAGGCGTGCATGCCGGTGTCGACAACGAGCCGCGCGGCACGCCAGCCCTGCGCATCGAGCATGCCCAGGCGCTCCCAGGCACTCTCGTACAGGCCCATCTCATCCGCGAGGCGCTCGCTGTACAGGCCCCAGCCCTCGCCGTACGCGGCACCGGTCATGCGCGCGCCAAAGCGCCGGAAGTCGGGCAGGCCGTCGAGCTCGCCCTCGATCGCGATCTGGAAATGGTGGCCCGGCGTGGCCTCGTGATAGGTGGTCGTGGCGAGGCGGTAAAGCGGCCGGTTCTCAGGCTGGTACGTGTTGACGAAGTAGATGCCCTTGCGTGAGCCATCTGGCGCGGGCGGGTAGTAGAACGCCGGCGGCGCCTCTGCCTCCGAGTAAGGCTCGACCGCGCGAACCTCGCAACGTGCGCGCGGCAGCCGGCCAAACCACTGCGGTGCCAGGGCCTCTGCCTTGTCGATCTGCGCGCGCGCCTTGTCGACGATTTCCGTTGGGCTCGAGGCGTAGTTCGAGCTCTCCGTCTGTAGCGCCGCGCGCATTGACGCGATGTCGCTGAAGCCCAGCTCGTGGGCAATCTCGAGCGCCTCCGCACGGATCGCGTCGAGCTGCTGGAGGCCGTACTCGTGCAGCGCCGCAGGCGTCTCGTCAAGCGTCGTCGAGGCCAGGATCATCGCCTCGTAGACCTCGCTGCCGTCGGGCAGCGCCCAGATCCCTTCGCCGCTTCTGGCGAACGGCGCGTAGCCCTCGACCGCGGCGAGATGGTCGGACAGCGCGGGCATCACCCACGTCTCGATCGCGTGCCGAATCCGCGCGCGACTCTCCTCGTCAAGCTCAGGGTGGGCGAGCAGGATGGGCGACTCGTCGACGGGCGTGTCGACCGCGCGCCGCGTCTGCTCGATGACGCGCGTCACGACCGGGGCCGCGGCAGTGCGTCCGGCGGCGACCCCCTCGAGCAGGTTGGCGCGGTTCTGGGCCAGGAACTCTGGATACTGCTCGAGGCGGCGGATGAGACGATCGATGCGCTCGGGCGTATCGACGCGCTGGAAGCGGGCCAGGTCGCCCATCAGCGCCTGCGGTCCCGCGAGCTGATCCATCGACTCGAAGTGGTACAGGCGCAGATCGAGCTGCTTGAGCCATATGTGCGCGACCACCTCGAGCATGTCGAGCGTGATCGTGTCCTCCTGGTCGAGCTCGTGGCGATTGATCTGCTTCGCGTCGGCCAGGAAGTCCTTCAGCGCAACCGTTTCCTCGACCCTGCCCTCGGCGGAGGGATCAGGCAGCTTGTCGTCGTAGCGTTCGTCACCGAGCACGGTGGCGTAGATCGGCTGGCGCGACAGCACCCACTGCCAGAAGCGGTCGGCGATATCGGTGACGGAACTACTACTCACGGCGACGTCGGTCACAAAACTCTCCGTTCGAATGGTTGATAAGTGCGAGTCAGCATGCTGGTCAGAAGAGCGCCAGCTGCTCCGCCTCGCGTTCGATCTCAGGGTCGAGCCCAAGCAATGGACCGAGCTGATCGAGGTCCGCCTCCTCGCGGCCAACCAGCCGGCGCAGGTGATCGGACTTGAGGATATGCCAGTTCTGCTCTTCGAGCGCCTTGGCCAACAGCGGTGAACGGCCGATCTTGAAGCGCACGAGCTCCGTCCGCTCTGGCGGAATGACCAGGAAGCGGATGATCGAGTCGTCAGCAGGGATGCGCGGGCCGCGCCGCAACAGTGCGTCGGTAAGCATCGCCGTCCATTCGACCTCGAACAGGAACGTGGCCTTGCCGCGCAGGTACCAGACACAGTCGAGCGCGTCGAAAGTCTGCGGGTCGCCAGGCGCGATGAGCGGCATGTACGCGCGCAGCTCCTCCTCGCTGAGCAGATCCCCCACGACGCCGCCGCGGTAGGCACGGCGGCTCTCGCGCGCCGAGACGTGCGCGCGCAGGCCCAGGCGGTGGCCGTACTCGACGAGCAGGCCGCACAGCTCGCCGTGCTCGGCGTGGCGCGCCGTCAGCTCGTCCTGCGGCCGCAGCTGGACCGCGTCAGCGTCAGGATCGCGATACGACTCGAGCACGGCGCGGACGAGCTCGGCGTCGGGCGTGTCATGGCCGCGGAACATGCCCGCGACACGTTCGAAGTACGTCTCCTCGTCGATGCCGCGGCTGGTCGATAGCAGCCCATAGGCGGCCCACTCGAGCCGATCTGAGAGCGGCGGCCGGGCCAGCGCCAGGTCCTTTTCGCTGCGCAGCCACCAACGGCCGCGGTCGACCTCGATCAGCCGCGGATGATCCGGGCGGCGCAGCTCGCCCATGACGATCTCCATCAACAAGCGCACGTGGTCGGTCGCAGATGCACTGCCCAGCGCCCACTCGGGCTCATCGACGGCGGCGCTGTCGTCGGACTCGGCCTGAATCTCAGCATCGGTCTGGAAGTCGGGCTCGGACACATCCTCCGGGCCGCCTTCCTCGAACTCCGAGTCCTGCGCCGTGTCGTCTTCGGCGACGGCGCTGGCGTTGGCCGCCTCCGTCTCTCCGAAAGTCTGAGTGGCGACGAGATGGCGCAGATGGCCCAGCCGGTCCAGCCCTACGAGCACCTCGCCCAGCAGCCGCTCGCCGCTGGCCGGCTCGCCCCGCGCCTGCAGGACGCTGACCGCAACCGACGTCACCGCATTTTCGACATCAGTCAACGCGAACGGTGCGCTCGGATCGGCGCTCGGTAGATCGGCCAGCTCGGCGTGCGTCTGTGGATCGTCGTCGGCCGGGCCGACGTTGAATTCGAGCACGCCGCCGATCTGGTTGCCCGATTCGGCGAGCAACGCGCTCGACAGACGGAAGCCTGCACCGACTCCCCCGAGCACGCCTGCCACGAGCCCGGAGGCCCCGCCACGGTCGAGCAGCACGATTGCCCTGGCGTCGCGCGCCAACACCGGACGGACGGCCAGCAGCGACTTGCGCAGGGCCGTGGCCTCACGACCGCGGTCGTTCGGCGGCGGCGCGCCGAAGACCCATTCGAGCGGCAGCTCGGCAGCCTGTTCGCGGCCCAGGACCAGGGCCGTGGCGAGATACGCGAAGCTGACGTTCTCGACCGACCAGCGGACGGGCGGCTGGGTCAGCACGAGTCGAACTCGCGAGCGCGGATCGAGCCGCCCGGGCAGGACCGGCCGGCGTGACCAGAACATTGGCTCGTTGCCGCTGACATATGCGGCACCGGTGCGCAACACGACGTTGGCCGTGCCGTCGATGAGCGTCTCGATGTCGTCGCCTGGCCGCGGCTGAAAGCTGGCCGCGCCCGGCTCGACGCGGACGATGAACGAGCGCACCTCGCGCACGCCCTCCTCGAAGCACAGCCACGGATTACGTTCGCGCCACTGCTTGGAGGCGGGCTGCTGAACGTGCCCGTGGCGGATGCGCAGCGCCGCGACGCGACCGGGATAGCCGTTCAGCTTGCTTGCGGCCAGCAGGCCGTGGACCAGGCCCAGCTTGAGGCCGGCGCCGACTGCCGGCGCCTTCAGCTGCGTGTCGAGCTGGGCGATGATCTCGTCGAGCGCCACGAGCGTGCGCGGCGTGTACAGGTCGAGCAGCTCGTCGGGCAATCCGCGGCCTGGCCCGAGCAGCGGAAACCGTTGCTTGAGGCTCTCGCGTGCCGCGCTCGCGTCGATTCTCGACGCGAGCGCGATGTCGTCCTCGTCGACCGGGGCAATGCGCGGCTCGTTGCCACGTGCCTGTTCGCGGCAGAACGAGCAGCGAAAGACCTTGCGCGTTGGCGCTTCCGCACCAACGTCCCAGATGTACTCGTGGACTATGACCGGCCTGCCGCACGTTGGACAGCGCGTCGTGAAGCCCTGCTCGAGGTAACGCTTCAGCTCCACTTCGCCGTGCGGGACGGTGGCCACGGCCGACAGCCCGGCGTCGAAATGACGCAGGTCGGGCGGGCGCAGCACGATCTCAGCCAGCAGCCGCGTGAGCGCCGTCGACTCGAGCGAGTAGACCCGGCGCAGCGCGGCGATGGCGTTGCGCGCGATCCAGCCACCGCGCCCGTGGGTGTCAATGACAACGTCGCCGGGCGCGGTGCGTGCCGCAAGTTGGGCGGCGACGACGTTGTCCGGAGGCGGTGGCGCAAACCGCTCGAAGGCCGGGAGCTGCGGCCCGAGGTTAGGTCGGATAAGCGACGAGAGCGGGTCCGCCATGTGCCTCGGAGTCTACCGACGCCCGGCGGCCGCAGCGACGCGGGCAGCAGCGGCTACCGGCGTCGAGCTATGAGTTCTTGAACGTGCCCTTGACGAAGCCGTCCTTGCAGCCGAGCGCCTTCGCGGCGCTCGTCGCCTTGAACGTCAAGGCGTAGCTGCCGGTGAAGCTGGTCACGTTGCCGCCCGTCACGTTGCCCACCTTGAGCACGATCTTCTCCGTCGAGTCATAGGCATTCTTCTTGACCAGCGCCCCGCCAGGTGCGTAGCAGTTCGTCGTCTGGTTGGCCGTGGTCGTGTACTGCCACTTACCGTTCTTGAGCACCGGGTTGAGCGTGTACTTCGAGATGGTGTTGTCGCCGCGGATTCGCGACAGTTTGGTAGCGCAGCCGCCATTTGCACACTGCGGCGTGAAGGTCCAATTGCGGGTGATCTGCTGACCGACCGTGTTGTATGAGTTCTTCTGCGCGGTGACGGTCAACGTGGTCGAGAAGGGACCAGAAATGCGCGGGGCCGCCGCGGCACCGACGATCGTCGGCGATCCGGCGATGAACAGTGCGACTCCGATTGCCAGACCCAGCCGACCAGCTACTGCAGCCAGACGGCCAGGGACGCGCCAATTCACCTTCGACATCCGAAATCCTCCCTCTTGCCCCTCTGCGATGAAGGGGACGGTATCGGCAGCGGCGTCAATGTCAACCGGTCAGTCACGTTCCCGGTCACCGACGCGACCAGGAGCCGACGAGGACTACTCCTCTTCGTCGTCGGAGCGGTCGTCGTCGACCGACTCTTCCTCGACGAAGGCCTCGTCCGTGGTCAGATCGTCAGGAATGACCCGGCCGATGTCCTCGATCTCGTCGTCGTCCTCGTCCAGCTCGAGCTCATCCTCAAGGTCCATCTCCTCACGGATGAGCGTGCCCTTGGTGTACGGCCGCAGGTCGCCGACCTTGGCCGCTGTCGGGAACGAAACCTTGCCGTAGTTGGCCGGGTCCTGGTAGGTCTCACGGATGATGACGCGGACGTCGCGTTCGCCGATGCTGGTCACGCCGGCGGTGTATTTGTTGCCTTCCGCGATCAGCTTCAGCAGTCGGGCGGCGACGCGCGGTTCGACGTAACCGATGTGCCAGCCGTTGGACTTCGCCTCGAGGCGCGGTCCGACCGGTGAAAGCTCGACCGAGTCGCCCGGATTGACCTGGGCCAGTTGCTTGGGATCGGCGAGATCGATCAGGTGCGCGAAACCGGTCTTGCCGGTCTCCTCGACGAAGATCGAGACGGGCGCCTTGTCCGTCTTCTTGGCCGCGATCGTCTTCTTGCCGGCCTCCGCCAGAAGCATGCGCAGGCGCGAGATGTTGCGCTCGGCAATGCGGTTGGTCGGATCAAGGGCCAGCGCCGCCTGGTAGTGCTCGCGCGCCTGGCCCAGCTCGCCCTGCTCCCAGTAGGACTTGGCCAGGCGGTTCTCTGCCTCAGAGTCAGCGCCCAGCTCAAGGATGCGCTTGTTGAGGTCCGCGGCCTGCTCCCAGTCGGCGTCAGTGGCGGCGGCGATTGCCTGCTCGGTCAGCTGCCTCTTGAGGCGCGTGGCGTTGAGGGCCGGCTGCGCCTGGCCATCGGTGATCGAAAAGCTCATGTGTGTGCGTGCGTCCTTCGTACGACCCCGCCGGGCACGCGTCGGCGTACCGCGGGACGGATGGAATTCGGGAATTCGCTGACTAATATACTCATCAAGGTCCCCTCGTGCGACTTACGCGTAGGTGCGCGTGCGAGTCGGACCGCTGAAACCGCCCTTGGAGGAAGCGCTCCAGTCGTGGATGCCGGATGCAGTAGCCGCGGCGCAACACGCGCCGTGAGTTCAACAACGGTTCGTCCCGTCCACCAGGAGGTGCTCGCTCAGTAGAGCGTCGAGCGCCTCTGGCGGGACAACCACCCCGTCGAGGTAACCCGAGATGCTCTACCTGAGTCAAGTCATCGGCAGACCCGTTCGCGACATGAACGGGGACCCGATGGGCAAGGTCGCGGACCTGATCGTGGCGGTTGGCGAGCGCTATCCGCCCGTGACCGGTCTGGTCATCAAGACCGACGCGCGCCAGATCTTCCTGCCCTGGTCGTCTGTCGCGTCGTTGGACATGAGTGGCGCGCGCCTCAAGACGTCGACGCTGGACATCAACAAGTTCAGTCAGCGGCCGAACGAGATCCTGCTCAAGGCCGATTTGATGGACAAGCAGATCGTCGATATCGACGGCCGGCGCGTGGTGCGCGTCAACGACGTGAGCCTCGACGTCGTGACCGGTTCGTTTCGTCTCGTCGCGGTCGACGTCGGCGCAGCCGGCATCCTGCGTCGCTTTGGCCTTGAGGGTCCGTATAGGACGCTTGCACGCAACCTGAACCTGCGTGTGCGCGAGCGCTTCATCGACTGGGAGGACGTCGATCCACTCGAGACGTCGATTGCGGCGGTGCGCCTGCGCGTGCCCCATGCAGGTCTCGCCTCGCTGCACCCGTCGGATCTCGCCTCGATCATCGACCAGCTCACGCCACGCGATCGTGCCGGCGTGCTCGCCTCGCTTGACGACGAGCAGGTCGCGGATGCGATCGAGGAGATGGAGCCGGAGACACAGGTCGAGGTGCTCGAGGACCTCGAGCCGGATCGCGCAGCGGACATCCTCGAGGAGATGAGCCCCGACGACGCGGCCGACCTGGTCGCCGACCTGTCAGAGACCGCGCGCGAGGAGATCCTCGCCCTGATGGAGAAGGACGAGGCAGAGGAGGTACAGGAGCTGCTGGGCTACCCGGAGGAGTCGGCCGGCGGGATCATGACCACCGAGTATGTCGCTCTGCCGGCGAACCTCACCGCAGCCCAGGCGATCGACCGGCTGCGCGAGCTGGAGCCCGACGCGGAGACGATCTACTACGTCTACGTCGTTGGGCCGGAGAATGCCCTCGTCGGCGTGCTTTCGTTGCGCGACCTGATCGTGGCCAAGCCGGAGACTGTCGTCAGCGAGGTGATGATCAAGGAGCCGATCACCGTTCGTGTACTCGACGACCAGGATCACGTCGCGGGCGTAATCGCGCGCTACAACCTGTTGGCCGTGCCCGTAGTCGATGACGCCGGGCACCTCGAGGGCATTGTCACTGTTGACGACGCGCTCGATGCCGTGGCGCCAGAAGCCAGCCGCCGCTGGCAGCCACGTCGTCCTTCACGCCCCGTGCGATGAGCGCCGCGGCTCGGCCGGTCAATCCTGCCGCGCCTATGGCGCCGCGCCGGCGCTTGGGCCGCCGTGCCCGATTTGTAGCCACGATGGCGGTGCTCGGCCCGGGCATCGTCAGCGGCTTCGCCGACAACGACGCCGGCGGCATCACGACCTACTCGATTGCCGGGGCGAAGTTCGGCTACCAGCTGTTGTGGCTGATTCTCGTGACCCAGGTCGCGCTGCTCATCACCCAGGAGATCGGCGCACGAATGGGACTCGCTACGGGCAAAGGCCTCGTTGGCTTGATTCGCGAGCGGTTCGGCATCCGCTGGGCAGCTTTCGCCACCGTGACGATGCTCGCCGCCAACCTGGGCACGACCGTCTCGGAGTTCGCCGGAATCGGTGCGGCGCTGTCGATCTTTGGAGTGCCGGCACCAATCTCCGCGGTCGTCGCTGCGATCGCGGTCATTACGCTCATCGGCGCGGGCAGCTTCAACCGCGTCCAGTACTTTTTTGTCGCGGTCGGCGTGCTCGTCTCCGGCGCATACATCGTGTCGGCGATCCTGGCCAACCCGGACTGGGGCCTGGCGCTGCACAGCCTGATCGTGCCCTCAGGCACCTTCAACGGCGTGTACATGCTCGCCGTGGTCGGTGTCGTGGGCACCACCATCACCCCGTGGGGACAGCAGTTCATCCAGGCCTATGTCGTCGACAAGCGCCTGCGGCCCGAGGACATGAGCGCCGAGCGTATCGACGTCCTGATTGGCGTGTTCATCACGAACGTCATCGCCGCGTTCATCCTCGTCGCCTGTGCCGCCACGCTGTGGGCCACCGGCATCTTCAACATCAGTAGCGCCGCTGACGCGGCGCAGGCGCTCGAGCCGATCGCCGGAAACGTCGCGGCCGTTCTCTTTGCCATCGGCCTCGTCGCCGCTTCGCTGCTGGGCCTGGGGGTGGTTCCGCTCTCTAGTGCCTACACGGCCGCGGAAGTGTTCGGCTGGGAGCAGGGCGTCGAGTGGCGCTTCCGTGAGGCACCCGCCTTCTACGGGCTGCTTGTCTTCTTCATCGTCTTTGCCGCCCTGTTCATGCTCATCCCGGGCCTGCCGCTGATCCAGGTCATGTTCAGTGCCCAGGTGTTCAACGGCCTGCTGCTGCCGGTCATCCTCGTATTCGTGATGCTCCTGGTTGGCGATCGCAAGATCATGGGCAATCTCGTCAGCGGCCGCATCAACCTGATCCTGGGCTGGGGCGTGACACTGATGCTCGTTGTGATGTCGGTCGTCCTCGTCGTTACTTCGTTCTCGTCATGACGTTGACGACATGACCGCCCAGCGTCCGCGCATCCTTCGCCTTCAGCACGTCGCCATGCCTTTCCCGGGCACGCCCGACTCGGTCGCCGTGGCGCGCCGCTTCTTCACCGACGTGCTGGGCCTCGAAGAGATGCCCGTGCCGGACACGCTGCCGGGGACGGTCGTGTGGTGGAAGGCGGGTGATCTGGAGCTGCACCTGTTCGGCGAACCATCCGGCGTGGCGGTCAACGACCAGTCACGCCGCCATCCGTGCTTCCAGGTGGACGATGCCGCGGCATTTCGCGCCCATCTCGACGCGAACGGTGTCGTCACGCGCGACCACGACGGTGACATCCCGGGCCGGCCGCGCTTCTTCGCGCGCGATCCGTTCGGCAACCAGATCGAGTTCGTGGAGTTCAGACCCGACCACTGGTAGCTCCGGGCACGGCCCAAGGCTAGGACACGCTGAACATCAGCCAGTGATCGGGCGCGATGTGCGGCTTGTCAGGCACCGGCCGCCACTCCTCACGCCAGTCGGCGCCGGTGATGTCCGCTACCACGCCTTTCCAGAAATCGGGCGCACCTGGATTGTTGTCCTGGAAGGCGATCTCCCATGAGCCCCGATAGCGTCCGATCAAGGCGCGCGCTACGTGTCGGCCCACGCCATGGCGTCGCGCGCCACGGACGACGAAGAACTCACCGATCGTGCGTTTGTCCCCCTGCCAGCGCAGGCCGACGAACGCGAAGCCGGCCGGAGTGCCGCCATACGTGACCAGGAAACCGGGCCACTCATCGGGCCGGGCGCGGAAGTCGGCCAGGTGGCCCAACTTGAACAGGCCGTGCTCGTTGGGCAGCGAGTGGCGCGACTCGGACAGGTCGTGGATGTACAGCTGCCAGAGCCGGTCGACGATAGCTTCGTCGGCCTCGACGATGGGCCGGATCTGGATCTTGGCGACTTCGTCGGTCATGAGGTCGCCTCCTTTCACGCCTCGCCCGCGAGCCGGCGGCGGGCCAGCTCGGCGCGCACGACGGCCAGGTAATGGGCGTTGGCCTCCGGCTCGCGGCGCGACAGGTTGTGCAGGTGCAGCCGCCGGCGGAGAACGACGTCGCCGAGCATGACCCAGCGCACGCCCTCCGTGCGCGCGCGGATGAGCCACTCGAGAAAGTCGCCGGCGCGCCGATCAGGAAATAGCCCCACTCGATCGAAAACCGTTCGCCTGGCAAGCATGGCCGTCGAGCTCAGCGCGGGCTGCGGCGCGGGATCGACGTGCAGCCGGCTTTGTTCTTCGATCGGCAGGTCAGGGCTTGCGAACTGGATCATGTGGCCGAAGCACAGGTCGGCGTCCTCGTCGGCCCGAAGTCCAGCGAGGCGGAGCTCGAGGCTGTTGGTCGGCCATATGTCATCCGCGTCCAGCAGCCCCACCAGCTCGGACGAGGTCGCGCTGATGCCCAGGTTGCGCGCGGCGGCCGGGCCGGTCGGCGGCTGACGTTCGATCCGGATGCGCTCGCCAAAGGCCCGCGCGATGGTTACGGTGTCATCGGTCGAGCCGTCATCGACGAGGATGATCTCGGTCGGGCTGACTGTCTGCGCGAGGACGCTCTCGATCGTCTGGGCGATGTAACGGCCAGCGTCGCGTGCAGGAATGACCACGCCGATGCTGGGCGAGGCGTCAGGCATGCGCGGGCACTGCCAGCGTCGTGTCGTGAAGGGCGTCGCGGATCACGCCGCGCAGGATGTCGGGCACAGGCGCGGGATCGTCGCCCAGCCTGAGCTCGAAGGCGGGCAGCGAGCGACACAGGTCCGCGAGGCGGGCCAGGCCCGCGGAATTGACCATGCCCAACTGGGACAGCGTGCTTGGTGCAAGGGCGCGCAGCGCGGCCGCCCCGCTCGTTCGTCGATACGCGGGCTGGCTGCCCTTCTCGACATGCAGCGCGACCATGCCAGCGATCGGAAAGCCGCCTGAGATCAGCGGCCGGTCCGCTCCGGCCGCGAACATGACCGCCTTGCGCCGGTCGAGCTGATCCGCGACGTGATCGACAGCGGGCATCAGGCGCTGATGTCGGGTGTAGTTGTCGATCTCGAGCAGCGTCGAGCGGTACAACGCGTGAACGATGGGCGGAGCGCCCGGCTCGACCAGCACGTAGTCGTCACCGGCCGAACGCATCCCGGCCGCCAGACACGCGAGCGTCGTCGTCGATTTACCAGCGCCACTGCCGCCGCACAGCAATAGACCGGCCGTTTCGTCGGCCACGGCCGCGGCGTGGCACGTGATCAGACCCTGGGCGCGCGCCCACGCGGCGAGCAGCACGCGCGCGGGGTGCGTCGTCTCCCACGCCGGCAGCCTGTCCGGATCAGGCACGTAGTGATAGGCCTCGCCCGTATCGCGGTCCAGGATGGATGCCAAGGCGCCGCGCAGCTCCAGGCTGACCTGGTAGCGCTCGTCGGACAGGTCCTCGATCACGCTCGACGAGTTGATCATCAGGCCGGCCCACGATTCGGAGGCCAGCCGCACACCGGTCGAGGCCGCGTCCCACGCATGCAGCGCGAGGGCCGCTGCGGCCCCGGCCGTCGACGGCGTGGATGCCGCCGGCTGTGGATCGATGGCCAGCGCGCGGCTCAGCTGCCGCTCGAAGAAGTCGCCCGCGAACTCAAACCTGACCGGCCTCCCGGCCAGCCAGCCGTCGATATCGCGCGAGACGGCCGAACGACGCGCCTCGGCGAACGCATCATGGGCGGCGGCAATCAGCCGAACCGCCGTCATTTGCCAGCGTCGGCGACGGGCATGGGCCAGCCGGTGTCGTCCACCTCGTGGATCGGGTCGGCCAGGAGCATCACCTCGAGATCGTTGTAGCGCTGCAGACGAAGGCCGCTGAACGGTGCGCGCGAGCCTGTGGACGGAGCTTGTGGCACGACCGCCGCGGCACCACCAGCCTGGTCGCTGTCCACGGCGACGATCAATGCCTCGTCGAGCAGCTCGGCCAACGAACTCGTTGACGGCCTGATCGATCGCGGCACGATCCGCCTCGTAGGCCGCGCACAGGAGCATCACCGATCTCCAGCGCGGTGGCACCCGCAGCCAGGCGCTCCCACGCCAGCGCACTCGCTCCCTCGAGCGAGTAATACGCGCCGGTGAGCTGGTTTATGGCGATCGTCTCGTTGTCGATCGTGTCGTGGATGATCGGAGCGCCGCGCTGTCGATAGCGGCGCGCGTCCGGGCTGGTCACGCTCGTCCCCCTTGGCGGCAGCAGTGCTGGCGCAGTTTACCCAGCGCTCCGCGCGCCTCGTCCAGCACGGCCCTCGAGGAGCGGCTCGAACACGGTTCGAACCTGGTCGCGCACCACCGCCGGGCTGAAGTGTTCGGCCACGACCGCGCGACCGCCCTCGGACAAAGTTCGCCACATGTCGTCGTCGTGCTCGAGCCGCGCGCATGCGGCCGCAAAGGCCTCAGGTGTATCCGCGAGCAGCGCGCTGCGCCCGTCGACGAGCGGCACCCCCTCCGCCGCGATGTGTGTCGCGATCACGGGCAGCCCGGCCGCTAACGCGGCGAGCAGCTTGCCTTTCACGCCCGAGCCGACGCGCAACGGCGCCACGAACATGCGCCGGCTGTCGAACAGCGCCACGAGATCGTCGACATAGCCGACGACTTGCACTCTGTCGGAGGCGAGCTGGTCGATCAGCTCGTGACGGCCGGCGCCGGCGAGCGCCACGGGCAGGGTCGAATTCAGCGCATCGAGGGCGGGCACGATCTCGCGACACAGGTACGTCGCCGCATCGACGTTGTGCCAGGCCATGTAATTGCCCAGGTAGACCGCGCCACGCCGACCGTCCGGCCCGGGCACCGCAGAGGCGCGCCGGTCAACGGACATCGTCACGACTTCGATGCGGGCATCCGGCGCGCCGGCGCGCAGCGTCGCCGCGTCAGCCTCGCTGATCGCCAGGGTCAGGTCCGCGGCGGCCACGGCGCCGAGCTCCGCCGCCTTCATCGCCAGCGCGCGCCGGAGCAGATTGGCATTGCCCGTCACCCGCGCGTGTCGGTACTCGCGAACGTGGTTGACATCCTGCGTGTCAAAGCACAGCGGCAGATCACGATCTGCAGTTCGAAGAGGTCCCAGGACAGCCTGCGCGGTCCGCGTCCAGCACACCAGCGCCAGATCAAAGTCGGCGACGTGCTGGGCCAGATAGTCGATCAGCGCGGAGCCGCCTGCCACGGGAACACGCCGCGCGGCCCCCAGCTCGATGGGTATGCCGGCCTCGCCGCCGGCCTCGGTCGGGAAGAGGGCTGCGAGGTGAACGTCGAAACCCAGGTGATCGAGCTCATTGACGATCTGGAGCGTGCGCTGGGAGGCTGCGTCGGACGCCGGCCGCGGCCACTTGGCGTCAACGACCACCGCGCTTGTCACTCCGGGCGCAGCTTGAGCGATGCGGCCCGCAGATCCGCCAGTGCCGTCCGCGTGCCGCGGCGTGAGGCCTGCACGACCAGGTCACGCCGACTCTCGACGCCCCAGTTGAGGCGCAGATAGGCGTCGAAACCGGCGCTTCGCTCGGGGTCACCGTTTCCGCTGCGTCGCCAGCGTCGATAGTCCACCGTGCGTTGGAGCGCATAGCCAACGACGGGTACACGTGGACCAGAGGCGACGCGCTGCTCGAAACGAGCCTGCGCTGACGATCGGAGCCTGTCGCGGTACGCGTCGAGCACATAGGCAGGAACCGGCACGTTGTCGCGGCCGAAGACCTCGACCAGCTCAGCGAGCGCGCGGGCCACGGCCAGCGAGCGGCTCTCGGCGCCGGCGTCGGCCGCCAGTCGGCGCCAGTCGATGGCAGGTTCACGACGCATGACGATCAGCGCGTCGGCGAGCCAGCGCGGCGCGGGCGGATCCGACTCCACACCGTGGACCAGGACGTGGAGCAGCTGATCGGTCGGATCGAGCACCGTCAGCGGGCCGTCGGCAAGCTGGACGGTTGTTGCGCGCGCCCGACGCCGGGCGTCGACATCGGAGTTCAGGCTGCCCTGGAGCAGATGGGCGTGGACATCGAGGTTGTGCTGATCGGCAGACAGCAGCTCGACCGCGTGGACCGTGCGCAGGACCATCGTGGGCCGCTCGACGATGCATCGCCAACCTCCGGCCGCCAGGGCGTCCAGCGCGGATGGAACCTGTTCGGGCGCGATCAGGATGTCCAGATCGTCCATTGGCCGCAAGCCCGGATTCGAGTAGTACACGTTGGCCAGCGCGATGCCCTTGAGAAACAGCGGCTCGACGCCGTGAACAGCCAGCAATGCCTGCACCTCGCGCACGTTGCGCATCCACACCTGGTTGCCAAACCAGGTGTGGCGATAGATGCCTTTGAAGCGTGGCATCCACGGGTCGTCGACCTCGTTGGCCAGCAGGTTGAACCACAGCAACGGCAGCAGACGCGCCGAGCCACGGTCTATCTCGTCGAGGTCCGCGGCACGCCGCCAGCCATGCCACGCGGCCAGGCCCGCGTCGCCAGACACGAGCGCAGCGCGCAGCAGCAGCGCCTGCTGGCGGGAAGCTCTCAAGCGACGGCTGCGCTCAGGAGGTCGTCCGTGGCGCGATCAGTGCGCTCGTGCAGGCGGCCGCCGCTCAGCTCGTAGACCGCGTCCGCATGTGCCGCCACGCGGCCCAGCTCGTGGCTGACGATGAGCAGCGCCGGCCGCCACGGCAGCGCGCGCAGGCTCTCGACGAGGCGCACGGCGAGGCGCTCGTCGAGCTGGCTGGTGGGCTCGTCGAGCAGCAGCACAGCCGGGCGACGGTACAGAGCGCGGGCCAGCCCGATCCGTTGGCGCTGGCCACCGGAGAGCAGCGCCCCGCCCTCACCCACCGTCGTGTCATAGCCGTCGCTGAGGCGCTTGACGAACTCGTCCACGCCGGCCAGCGCACAGGCCTCGTTGAGGCGGTCGTGATCGATATCGGTGGTGCCGTAGGTCAAGTTCTCGAGCAGCGTCCCGGCGAACACGACCGGATCCTGGGCGACGAAGCCCATCTGCTTGCGCAAGGCCGGCAGGTCGAGCTCGTCATACGCGATTCCGTCCGCGGCGATCGTGCCCGCGCTCGGTCGGTAGTAGCCCAGCACGAGGTGCAGCAGCGTCGTCTTGCCCGCGCCACTCGGGCCGCTGATCACGGCCACGTCGCCGGCAGACAGCTGCAGGTCGAGTCGATCAAGCAGTGGCTCCACGCCAAAGCTGAACGTCACGCCGGTCATGGTCAGCTGTCGCTCGAGCGTGCCCGGGCGCTCACCCCGGTAGGCGTCGTCGTCCGCTTCGGCGCTGAGCGCCTGGATGGCTGCCATCGACGAGCCGCCCTCGAGGATCGTGGGCACCGCGCCGACAAGCGAATTGACCGAGCGCTTGAGCATCATCGCGGCGACGGAGAAGGCGAGCACGTCGCCCACGCTCATCGCCCCGCCGGCGACGGCGATGCCGCCGATGATCAGGATCAGCGACCAGGAGACGGACGTCACCGTTTCCTGGGCGACGGTGTGCGCCGCGGACCACGCACCCATGCTCGCGGTGGCCTGGCCCAGCTCCTTGATGTTGCGCTCCTGACGCGAGCGCTCGACGGCCTCAGCGGATTGGCTGCGCGTCAGGTCCATGCGCTCGACCAGGAAGAGGACGCCGCTGCTGAAGCGCTCGAAGGTGTTCCGACCGACGGCAATGCGCTGCGACGCGCGACGGCCGATGAAGCGCATCGCGACGGTCAGTATCGGCACGACGGCCAGGACGGTCAGGAACAGCAGCAAGTTCATGTACAGCAGGGCCAGGCCGAGCGCGATCGAGAACACGGCCGCGGGCAGCAGCTGACCGACGAGGGCGTTGCTCGCGGAGCTGACCCGCTCCGTGTCGTAGACCAGCAGGCTGTGCACGTGCGACGCCTCGTCACTGACCAGGCGCTCGCGCGGCAGTCCCTGGATCTTCGCCACGAGATCCATGCGCATCGAATCGATCGCGCGCCGCGTCCCGTCGAGGGCCGCTGCGCGGCTCCACAACAACAGCCCGCCACTGACGATGTACAGCACCGTCATCAGCACGCCGACGAGCACCAGGCCGGTCAGGTCACGACCTGGGATCAAGGTGTCGAACGCGATCCGGATCAGGAAGATGATCGGGATGAGCACGATCGACTGGAGCACGCCGCTGAACACGGCGAGCGCGACCTGGCGGGTCGACTGGTGGTACAGCCGCAGGTAGCTCATTGGCCGGCCAGCGTAGCAGCGGTCGCCGCACGATCACCGCTCGCATCAGGGCCAAGGAGGATGACCCGGATCTCGCCGCCGAAGTCCCGCTCCGACAAAACGGGCCGGCGAGCAATCTCTGCCGCGACGTTGTCAGGCACGGTCGGGTAGTGCTGATCGGACTTGATCAGCCAGATGCGCGCGGCCACCCTGAGCGCGTTGTCGTTCGGAGCCGCGGAGTAGGGGACGTCTGAGGCAGACCACGGCATCGACGGCAGCAGCGGCTCGCCGATCCGGGCGTAGTAGCCGAACGCAGGACGAACGTAGGCCGGCGCAAAGACGAGGCCGTCGCCGTCCTGCACCTGGGCGGCAAGGTAGCCGGCCGCTCCGCGCCAGTCTTCGCTCGACGGCGCCTGGTACCAGCTCACGTTGGCGACCAGGGCAACGACGATCAGAGTGGCGACGACCACACGCGGCGCGCGCGCGGCGATGATCGCCGCGGCCGGGAGCACGCCAATCAGGTATGCGTGACGAAATACCGGCTCGATCAGAACGGACGCCAAGAGCGCACCTGCGAGCGGCACGAGCAGCCAAAGGGCCATGACGTCGCGTCGAATTCCGAAAAGCAGCGCAACGCCGAGGACTATCGCAACGAGAAGGCCGCCACCGAGGGCAACCAGCTCGGACGCCACGACATCAGGCGTCGCGGGAGGGATCCACGCCCACTTATCTCCTGACCGGATGGCAAACACCACCACCGGGATCCAGCCGATGAAGATCGGGACGAACAACAGCAACAGACGGCGCCGATCGCCGTGGGCGGCGGTGGCGAACACAAAGCCGATGTGTGCGATCGGGATCAGCGCGGCGAGGGGATTGACATATGCGATCAGGATCGCCGAGCCGACATAGGCGATGGCGCGCCACGGCGAGGGTCGGTCGATCAGGCGCAGCACCAGCCAGGTGGAAAACGCGCTGACGGCAGCGATCAAGGTATAGCCCTTGACCTGTTGCATGTAGACCACGAGCGTCGGCAGCACAGCCATCAGCAGGGCTGCCCTGAAGGCAACTCCGTAGCGCTTGGCGACGAGCCATGTCCCCACAACGGCGAGCGCACCGAAGACGACGGCAAGCAACCTGATGGCGGCCTCCGACTCGCCCAGCGCCAGCCACGGCTTGAGGGCAAGGAAGTAGGGCGACGCCACGAGCTCCTGACGAGCAATGTAGTCAAGCATCGCCCGAATCGGCATTCGGGCCATGGCAAACGCGATGCCCTCGTCGACCCAGATGCTCTTGTCGCCGATGCCGATCGTGCCGAGCACGACCGCGACGATGACCGGGATGAGTGGTGTCGCGCTGACGCGCGCTGCCAGCTGCCGAGCTCGACTGTCGAACGTGGAAGGCAGGCCGACATCAGCGGCGCTCATTGATGGTCCGTGACTTCGGCCAGGAAGTCGTCGACGGGAAACGTGTTGAGGACGTCGGCCGGCTCGAGCCACGCCCGGCGCGCCTGCGCCGCGCCCCAGTCGAGGTTGATGAACTCGTGCACGTAGTGCGCGTCCGAGTCGACCACGAAGCGATTGCCCGCCTCGTGGGCGGCGCGGGCGCGCCGGTCGTCCAGGTCTAGCCGCTCGTCGGAGCCGTTCAGCTCGAGCACGGTGCGCGTCTGTGCCGCTTCTCGATAGAACGCATCCCAGTCCAGGTCCAGGTCGTCGCGGAGGCCGATCTTGCGCCCCGACGGGTGGGCAATGATGTCCACGTTCGGGTTGCGCAGCGCAGTCCGGTAGCGGGCCATGAGCTGCGCGCGCGGCTGGCGCCGACCGACATGGAGCGAGCAGACGACGACGTCGAAGCGCGCGAGCAGGGCGTCGTCGTAATCGAGCATGCCGTCGACACGGATCTCCAGCTCGCAGCCGTGAAGCAGGCGGAAGTCGATCCCCTCCCTGGCGAACGATTCGTTCAGCTCGCCGATGACGCGGCGCTCCTGCTCCACGCGCGCCGGCGTCAGGCCGTTGGCGATGGTCAGGCTCTGGGTGTGGTCGGTCAGCACCTGGAAGCGCAATCCGTGTTCGCGTGCCGCCTCGGTCATGCGCTCGATGGAGAAGTGCCCGTCCGACCAGTCGGAATGCGTGTGGCAGTCGCCCTGCAGGTCGGCGCGCGTGACGAGATTGGGAAGCGTGCCCGCGAGCGCCGCCTCGATCTCGCCGCGGTCCTCGCGCAGCTCCGGTGCCATGAACGGCAGGCCAAGGAAGTCGTATACCTCCGCCTCCGTCTCGAAGGTGACGCGGCGGGTCTCGTCGTCGAGCGCGGTGAAGCCGTGCTCGGAGAGCGACCAGCCGCGGTCGCGAGCCATCTCGCGCAGCCGGACGTTGTGCGCCGCGGAGCCTGTGAAGTGGACGAGATACGTCCCCGCGGCGCCGACGGGCATAGTCATCAGGTCGATCTGCGGACCGCGGGTCATGCTGCACGGTCGTGCGCGAGCCGCCACCGGGCCGGCCGCCGTGGCCGCCGACTCGTTCCACCCATGGCGAGTCGTGCAGCTTGGTGATGACCGCGGCCGGATCCGTGGTCTCGACCAAGACATCGATGTCGGCGATGGTCTCGCGGCGCCGGCGATACGACCCAGCCGCGGTCACCGACGTGACGCCGGCGGCGAGCTCGAGCGAGCCGACCACGCGATCGACGATGTCCTGCGCCGTGCCCAGGCGGATGCGCTGCGGCGGCCGCGCGCGCAGCGTCTTTAGCCCATCGAGCAGCCGCTCCTCAGTCTTTGCGCTCATGCCCTTCAGATTGCGAAGCTCGCCGGCGCGCGCGGCCGCCTCCAGGGCATCGAGCGAATCGATGCCGCCCTGGCGCCACAGCTCACCAGCCGTGCGCGGGCCCAACCCGGGCACCTGGAGCAGCGTGACCACCGACGGCGGCACGTCGCGCCGCAGCCGTTCGTAGTAGCGCAATCGGCCCGTATCGGCCAGCTCGGCGAGCTTCTCGTCGATGGCCTTGCCGACGCCGGGCAGCCGCGGCGGCGTACGCAGCCGGTAGGCGCGGGCAACGTCCTGGGGCGAGTGCGCGATCGACTCGGCTGCACGGCGATAAGCGCCAATCTTGAACGGCAGCTCGCCCGCGATCTCGAGCATGTCGCCGATCTCGTAGAAGATGCGCGCCAGCTCGTCGTTGCCCAAGAGAGGCACGTCGTCGCCGCGCGACGCACTCGGCCGCGTCTCGTACGGCGGCTGATCCGGGTCGAGCTCGATCTCCTCATCAAGCTCGGGCGTGACGGAGTCCGTCTCCGATCGTGTCGGGACGTCGATGCGCTTGGGGCGCGGCGGGGCAGACCTGCGTCCGGGACTCATTTACCGCAGCCTAATGGGCGCTCGTATGCTTCGCCCGTGGCTGACGAAGAGAACGAGCTGAAGCTCGCCGTTCTGGGCGCGGGCTACGTGGGCCTCGTCACCGCGGCATGCCTGTCCACGCTTGGCTGGTCGGTTCGTTGCGTCGACAACGACGAAGCGCGCATCGACGGCATCAATGCCGGCCGCCTGCCGTTCTTCGAGCCCGGCCTCGACGAGGCCGTGCGCGATGCCGTGGACGCCGGCCGACTTACCTTCGCCACGTCTATGGCCGCGGCGCGCGACGCCACGGCGGTGTTTATCTGTGTCGGCACACTCGACGAGCGCGGCGACTGGAGCGCGCGCGCGGTCAAGCGCGCCGTCAGTGGCCTGGCTGAAGACCAGGCCGCGCCGCGCACGCTGATCGTGCGCAGCACGCTGATGCCCGGCGCCACGGCGCGGCTGGCGAAGCTGGCCAGCGATCGCGACGCGGACGTCGAGCTGGCGCACCATCCGGAGTTCACGCGCCAGGGCTCGGCCATCGACGACTTCCTGAATCCCGACCGCGTAGTCGTTGGCCTCACGCGACCCGAACACGAGTCGAGTGCCCTGCCCCTGCTGCGCAGTGTCTACCGCCGTGTGCGTGCCCCGCTCGTCGTGACCGATGCGACCAGCGCGGAGATGATCAAGGTCGGCTCCAATGCGTTCCTGGCTATGAAGGCCGGCTTCGCCAACGAATTGGCGCGCCTGTCGGCGGCGACCGGTGCCGACGTGGCGACAGTTGTCGACGGCATCGGTCTCGACCGACGCATCGGGCGCTCGTACATGACGCCGGGGCCGGGCTTTGGAGGGTCGTGCCTGCCGTCTCAGGCGCGCTCGCTGCCGGCGCTTGCCCATGAGCACGGGGTCGCGACGCCGATCATCGACGCAATCGACGGCTCCAACGGGTTGCAGGCGGGGTGGGTCGTTGACAGCCTTGAGCGGGCAGTCGGTGATCTCAACGGCAAGCGCATCTGCGTCCTGGGGCTGACTTTCAAGGCCGGCACCGACGATGTCCGCGAATCTCCTTCGCTGCGCATCTGCTACGCCCTGGCGGCACGCGGCGCGACTGTCGCCGGCCACGACCCGATGGGCGGTCAGGCTGCCGCGAAGGCGGCAGATCGAAGCGGCTTCACCCTCGAAGTGTGTCCCACTGTCGTGGCGGCATCTCGCGCGGCAGACGGTCTGGTCATCGCGACTGAGTGGCCGGAGTACCACACGCTCGACTGGACATCGCTTGTGGCGAGTATGCCCGGACGCGTTTTGGTCGACTCTCGGCGCGTCGCTGACGCGCAGGCGGCGGCGAGCGCGGGCATGAACGTCATTGTCCTCGGCCGCAGCGCGAACTGACTTCCGTCCCTACGCGTGACCAATGCCCAGGCCCCAGCCAGGCCCGACCTGTTCATCGTCGGGGCGCCCAAGGCGGGCACGACCTCGCTCTACGAGTTGCTCGCCGGTCATCCCCGGATCTACATGTCGCCGTTCAAGGAGCCCATGTATTTCTGCCCTGATGTGCGCGGCTGGCGGGGTGACCAGCCGTTCGTTTACGAGCGCGACGCGGCGCGTTACCTGGCGCTTTTTGACGATGCGCGCGACGAGACGCGCCTGGGCGAGGCCACGACGCGCTATCTCGTCTCGCATGAGGCAGCCCGGCTGGTGCACGAGTTCCAGCCCGACGCGTACGCGATCGCAATGCTGCGCAATCCGGTCGAGCTCCTCCACGCGCTGCACAACGAACGCGTGTCCCAGGGTCACGAGCAGTTCACCGACTTCGCGCAGGCAATGGCCGCGGACGCTGAGCGCGCGCACGGCAAGCTGCTGCCCGGCGCTGCCAACGTTCTGGGCACCGTCTACCGCGAGAGCGCGCTGTTCGCCGAGCCATTGCGGCGCTGGTTCGACGCCCTCAGCCGGGATCGCGTCCACGTCATCGTCTTCGACGACTTCGCGGCCGACCCCGCCGCAGCGCTGCGCGCGGCGCTCTCGTTCCTGGACGTCGATCCGGACTACCAGCCCGAATCGCTTGCGGCACGCAACCCCAGTCACCGCCAGCGCGTTTGGGTGCGGCGCATGCTCGACAGTCGCGCGGGCACTTTCGTGACCGACGATGTCGCGCGGATAGTGCTCGGTGAATCCCGCCGCGACCGCGCGGCGTACCGCTTCCGGCACAGCCGAATGAACCGACGCCAGGTCAAGCGCAGCCCTATTCCGGCACAGCTACGCGCACAGCTGGAAGCCGAGCTGCGGCCCGATGTGGAGGCAACGGGCGCGCTCATCGGGCGCGACCTTGTCAGCCTCTGGTTCGGAGGACGCTAGGCGGCAGCCAGGACGACACGGTTACGGCCCTGGCGTTTGGCGCTGTACAACGCGTCATCCGCGGCCGCAAGCAAGCCGGGCACCTCGCCCACGCGTACCTCGCCGACCGCGACGCCGATTGACACGGTGATCTTCTCGGCAATGCCCATCTCGACCGGCGGGATCTCCGCGATCTGGACGCGAATGCGCTCGGCGATCTCGACGGCCTGCTCGGCCGTGGCCTTGCGCAACACCACGGCGAATTCCTCGCCTCCGTAGCGCGCCGGCGTGTCCTCAGCTCGAACCGCGTTGGAGATGCGCTCGCCAACAGAGCGCAGAACGCGGTCGCCGGCAGCGTGGCCGTAGCGATCGTTGAGCTTCTTGAAATGGTCCAGGTCGATCATCAGCGCGCCGAGCTGGTCGATCGCGCGGCGGCGCGGGCCGGCGCTGGCCAGCAGCTCCTCGAGGTAGCGCCGGTTGGGCAGGCCGGTGAGTGCGTCGATGTTGGCCTGGTTCTCCGCCTGCTCGAAGGCGAACGCCCGAGTCAACGCCGCCGACAGCTCCGCCGACGCCCACGACAACAGGCGCCGATCAGCGCTCGACCAGTCGCGCCGCTGGCGGCGCGACAGGATGAGCGCGCCAAGGATCTCGTTATCGGCCACGAGCGGCATGGCCAGCGTGTTGGGCAGCGCGTACGACTCGGACAGGCGGTGCGCGATCTCGTCGGCCACGATCTGCGCATCGTGGTCACGCGCATCCGTTCCCGGCGGCAGCTGGCGGCGCGCCGCGGGCAGCCGCGACGGGTCGAGGATGCCCGCGGGCAGGACGGTCCGCGATGGCGGCACGCGTGCGCGGCTTGAGACAAGCGTCGCCTCGACGACACGGTCGACCGGTCGTAGGCGCGCGACGAGGATGTGGTCGGCATCCGCGGCGCCGCGCAACTCATCCACGATGGTCTGGACGATCGCGTCCGATGACACCGAGCGCGACATGCCCTGGAGCATGCGTGTCAGGCCCGCGTCGCGCGCCGCGCGCCTTTCGTTCAGCCGCCGGCCGAGCTCGTGCTGCGTCCACATTCCCGCGCCCAAGGCCACCACGCAGGCCAACTCGAGCAGCCCGAGCAGCTCGTGCGGAGCGCGCACGAAGCTGACCAGCAGCAGGGCGCCCAGAATCGTGAGCAGGCCGTAGACGGTCCGACGGACGCGCCGGAGCAGTGTGCGCTCACGCGAATCGGCACCGTTGGGAGCGTCTGGCGTGCCGCCGGCGTGAAAGTCGGTCAGTCCGGCAGGGGTCGGCTCCTCGTTCGCCACTGATGGTGAGCATCGCGGCTGCGCGCGCGCCCGTCGATCCGGACCTTTGGTATTGGTACTCCGGCGGAGCGCCTCAAACGTGCCTCAGATCGCAGGCTCGTAGCCCATCTGCGCCAGCCCGTCGGCGAAGCGAGCGAAGCGCTGCTGCTGATCGTGGGTCAGTGCGTCGTGCCAGCCTCCAACGTGGGCGTCGCCGACATACGCGATCTCCGGCCGCACTCGCCCGAAGACGCTCGGATCGGAGGCGAGCTCCTTCTCGCGCATCTGCTCGAGAGAGCAGCGGGCGGCCACATCGGTGGCCTGGTCGGACGACAGGTCGAGTCCGAGCCACGCACCGATCCGGGCCACGTGCGCCGGCGCGTCGCTGCGCATGTCCTCGTAGCGAAGTCTGAGGACGTCCGCGCGGCCGTCAGCCTGCGCGGCGAGCCACGAGTCGAGATGCTCCTGCCAGGTCCCGTGGGGATGGAGCCGGCCGGCCAGGAAGGCGTCGAGATAGCGGTCGAAGGTCGCCGCCCGATCGTCTGTCGGCTGCAGCACGAGCTCGCCGGCGCGCTGCATGAAGCGGAAATAGGACAGCGCCACGTCGCGCGGGTCGCGCACAAGATGGATGGCGCGTCGATATGCCGGCACGTACGGCTCGTGGGTCTTGATGAAGCGGCCGCCGCCGGGCACCAGCGCGGGTGCGTCGGAGTGCGCGCCGACGATCGGAGCGTCGAAGCGGACCGTGTCGAAGCCGGCACCGCGTCCGGTCATCTCGAGCACGATAAACGCCAGCCACGCGTTGCCCGAGCGCGGATACGAGGCGAGCATGACGTCGTTCGCGGTGAGCCCGCGATGAGACCAGTCGACGCGCAGCAGGCGCCGCAATCGCGATTCCCGGTACAGGCGGCGCAGCGGTCCGGCACCGTCGGCGCCGCGCGCGATGCGCGCCATGCGCGCCGGATGATCTTCGACGGCCATCACCTCTGGCCCCGCAGCACGTGGCGGTACACCTCAACGTGCTCGTCGGCCACGTCCGCCCAGCTCCGTCGGTTGGCGTACTCGCGGCCGCGCCGGCCAAGCTCATGCTCGGCGTGCGAGCGCGGCCGCGATGCCACGCGCGATATCGGCCTCGTCACGTGGGTCGACGAGCACGGCCGCGCCGCCGGCCGCCTCCGGCATCGACGACGTGCGCGAGGTGACGACGGCGGCGCCGAGGGCCATTGCGTCGACCACGGGCATGCCGAAGCCTTCGTAGATCGACACGTACGCAACGGCCGCGCTGGAAGCAATCAGCGCGGCCAGATCGGCATCGTCGACATAGCCGGGCATGACGATCCGCTCGCGCATGGGGCTCGCCGCGATGCGCTCCTCGAGGCCGGCGAAACGCCAACCGCGGCTACCGGCGAGGACGAGGCGCAGATCGGGCATCTCGCCGGCCACTCGCTCGAATGCCCCGACGAGGCGAACGATGTTCTTGCGCGGCTCAAGCGTGCCGAAATAGAGCACGTAGCCACCGGCCGCGAGACCGAGGCGTCGCGCGACAGCGCCCCCGTCAGTGGCCGCAGGAAACGCCGGCGCGTGCGGGATTACGACGATGCGTCCGGCGTCGACGCCGATGCGTCGCAGCTCGCGCGCGGTCCAGCGCGAGGGCACGATGACCGTCCGCGCGCGGGGCAGCGCCAGGAGATTCACGGGCACGATCGGCCAACGCCTGATCGGATGGGTCAGAGGCTCCCGCCCGATCGACAGGTCGTGAACGGTGAGCACGTACGGGATCCGGCCCAGGATGGGCGCGGCGGCATTGGTGAAATGGATCAGGCGGGCATTCAGCCTGTGCGCGTCGCGCTCAGCAGCGAGCTGCATCCAGGCGTGGTAGCTGGGCGTCGAGAACGCGCGCTGCGGGATGTTCGGATCGATGGCGGGCAGCGAGCTCGCTTCAGGGCGAACGCCGATCAACCCGAGCGACAGGTCCGCACGCTTGACCAGCTCGCCCGTGAGGCGCGCGACATACAGGCCCACGCCTGCGGGCTGTGCGCGCACGGGCGCGACATCCACTACAACTCGATCGCTGATTGCACTCACTGTTTCTAGAATGCTTGATACGCGAGAGGAAGGAATTTGTCGGCCACAGACAATCGAGCGTATCGGCTGACGATCGTCATTCCCACGCGCGTGGGCTGGCCGCAGATGCGCCGCAGCGTGGACGCCGTCGTGCCGCAACTCGAGGCGGCCGGTGCCGAGCTGATCGTCGCCGATTCGAGCGGGCTGCCCGCGCCGGATTTCTCTAAGGCCGACAACATTCGCTGGCTACGATTGGCTCACACGCCCGGGTACGAGCTGCGCCAGCGTGCTTATCGGGAGTCGCGGGGAGCTGTAATCGCCGTGACTGAGGATCATTGCGAACCCGCAGCCGACTGGGCGCAGCGCGTGGTTGAAGAGCATCAGCGACTGCCCGGCGCGGCAGGCATCTTCGGGCTTGTCGAGAACGGCTCGCGCGGCAAGGCTGTCGACTGGGCCCTTTATTGCGTGGGGTACCTGGCCTGGGCGCCGCCACAGCCCGTGGCCGGCGGCGCGCCCGGTCACGCCAACCTCTCGTTCAAGGCGTGGGTGTTCAAGGAGCTTCCTCCCACGGGCGACCAGGTACTCGAGTTTCGCTACGTCAGCGCATTGCGCGATGCGGGCTACGAGGTGCTCGCCACCGACCGAACCATGGTCACCCATTTCCAATCCGCCGGGTTCCCTGCGACGGCCCGCCTGCTCTTCCACAACGGGCGCGTCGTGGCCGGCCTGCGGCGTCAGCGGATGACCGCGCGCGACTGGCTGCGCGCGGTGGCACCGGTGCCGGTGGCGATCTTCCGCACGGCGCGCACGATCGCGCTTTCGCGCACCAAGCCGCAGATACAGGCGGAGGTGCTGACGAGCGCGCCGGTCATCGCACTATTTCATCTGTCGCACACCATGGGCGAGGGCGTCGGATATCTTGGCGGTCCTGGAAAGAGCGGGCGGGAGGTGCATTGAGACGAACCACGCAGGGGGCGCAATGAGCGGCGACGCGCTGCCAATCACCGCGCTCATCGCCAGCATCCGTGGCTGGCCCGATGCGGAACCGGCCATACGCCTGATCGGCAGGCAGACGCTCGCCGTGGGCGGCGAGTTCATCGTTGCCGACGGCTCCGGCAAGTCCGCGCCAACAGACGCGGAGCTGGGCGAGCTGGCTCCCGTCGTACGCTGGTTGACCATGCCCGAACAGTCGGTCTTCCAGCTGCGGCTGGCCGGCTATCGCGCTGCGCGCGGCGAAATCGTGGCAATCACAGAGGACCACGTCGACGTCGCGCCCGACTGGATCGAGCGCATTCTTGCGGTACACGCAGCTAACCCGAACGCGGGTGCTATCGGCGGCGCTGTCTACAACCGAACCAACGACAAGCTTGTCGATTGGGCCGCCTTCTTCCTGACCCAGGGCCCGTTCATGCCGCCGCTGGTCAACGGTGTTGCGCGGCGTATCTCAGGTCCGGCGAATGTCTCGTACAAACGACGTGTCCTGGAGCGCCTGGGCGGCGACGATGAGCACGGCGTCATCGACTTTCTGGAGCTGCCTCACGCGCTGGAAGGCGAAGACCTTGTCGCCGATGATTCCATTCGCGTCTGGCACAGCCAGTCACAGGGGCTCGTGGGCACCTCGCGCGCGGAGTTCGACAACGGCCGAACAATCGCCGGCTACCGGCGTCGGCACATGACCCGCGGCGACTGGCTGCGCATCGTCAGCTCGCCGGTACTGCCGTCTTACCGGGCCGTGCGCCAGATGCGCATCGTGCGCGGCAAGCAGATGCAGGACGGCATGACCGCAGCGCGCATGGCCCGGGTCCTGCCTGCGCACATCTGGTTCCAGTACTGCGCGATGGCCGGTGAGCTGCTCGGCTACGCGGCGGGACCAGGCGTCAGTCCAAGCCGGCTCTTCTAGAGACATGGCTGATCGGCAGCCACTGTCAATCGTGATCGCGACTGGCGAGGGCTGGCCGTACGTAAGCGACCTGCTCGCATCGCTGCGTGTCGAGTGCGGAGAGCGTCGGCGCGGAGATCGTCGTCGTCGACGGCAGCAACAACATGCCGCCGTTGCCTGAGGACATAGGTCCGGCCGTCCGCTGGCTCAAGTCGCCGGGCGACTCGGTTTTCGTGCTGTACGCCATCGGCCTGCGTGCGGCGCGCGGCGATGTAGTCGCCCTGACCGAGGACCATGCGCTGCCGCGCGCCGGATGGATCGCCGCCGTGCTGGACGCGCATGAGCGACATCCTGAGGCGGCGGCGATCGGTGGCGCGATCGAGAACGGCTCGGCCGAGGGGCTCCTTGAGTGGGCCAGCTACTTCACCACCCAGGGTCCGCACATGGCACCCCTCGGGGACTCGGTCGTAGCCATGACCACCAACGAGGCCAATGTGTCGTACAAGCGTGGGACCCTGGAGCGCTACGACCCCGACGACGGTTCGGGTTTCATGGCCATCCTGTACAACCAACGCCTCGCTCAGGCCGGCGAGGTGTTGCGCGTCGACGATCGGATGGTCGTCGACCACTTCGAAACGGTAGGACTGCGCTGGACGACATCAATTCACTACCACAACGGCCGCACGATCTCCGCCTTTCGCCGCGCGCGCGGCATGACTCGGGAGGAGTGGCTGCGCATGGCCACTGCGTACATGCTGCCGGCCTGGCGGGTGGGGCGCGTTATCCGGACCGGCCTGGCCAAGGGCAGGTTGCGGCGCGAGCTGCTCATGAGCGCGCCGTTCGCCGTCTGGCTCGAGTACGTGCAGGCGACCGGGCACCTGATGGGCTACCTGGCCGGGCCGGGCGACAGCCCGAACCATCTGCGCTAGCACTGCGCGGGCGTGAGCGCAGGTGAACCAATCCGGAGTGGCCATCGTCCACGACTACTTCGTCCAGGACGGAGGTGCCGAGCGCGTCGCCATCGAGCTGGCGCGGCTATTGCCGAGCGCGCAGGTGTTCACGACGTTTTTCGACGCGGAGCGCTTCGGCGAGCGGATCGACGCGGCGCGCGTCCACACCTGGCCGCTGTCCGGCCACTTCGACGAGAAGCGCTTCCGCACGCTGCTGCCGCTCTACCCCGCCTACTTCTCCGCGCTTGACCTGCGCGGCTACGACCTGGTGGTGAGCAGCTCGTCGGCCTTTGCCAAGGCCATTCGCACGTCGCACCGACATGTTCACGTGGCCTACATCCACGCGCCGATGCGTTTTGCGTGGCAGCTCGGCGCGTACGAGCGCGGCTCGTCGCTGGGCCGGCCGGCGCGCCTGGCGGGCCGGCTGATGAGCGCACCGCTGCGCACCTGGGATCGCCGCACCTCGCGCCAGCCCGACTACCTCGTGGCCAACTCGCGCAACGTCCGCGAACGGATCCGCGAGTGGTGGGGCCGCGACGCGGACGTCATCTATCCACCGGTCGACACACAAGAGGTCGCGCTGTCGAGCGTGAACGACGGCTTCCTGCTCGTCGCCGCCAGGCTGCTCGCGTATCGCCGCGTGGACCTGGCCGTCGACGCCGCGACGGCTGCCGGCAGGCGACTGATCGTCGTCGGCGACGGCCCGGAACGCCGCCAGCTCGAAGAGCGCGCGGGACCGTCCGTGACCTTCGAGGGCTACGTCCCGCGCGCGCGCCTGCTCGAGTTGTTCGCCCGCTGCACCGCCTACCTCCTGCCCGGCGAGGAGGACTTCGGCATCGCTCCGGTTGAGGCGATGGCTGCGGGCAAGCCGGTCGTCGCGTTCAATGCGGGCGGCGCTGCTGAGACGGTCGTAGACGGAGTCACCGGGGTGCTGTTCGATGAACAGAGCGTCGAAGGCGTCAGCGATGCGCTCGATCGGCTCGAAGGACTGCGGCTCGTCCCGATGGACATCCGTGCGCACGCCCAACAGTTCGACGTCGCGCGCTTCCGGGCCTCGTTTGCCGAGCTATTAGTGTCTGTCGGAGCGGACGCGAGCCTGATCTCCCGCTAGCTCATAGGCCCGCGCACGGCCCCAACCAGAGTGCGTCCTATACTGCGGCCCTCTCCGGTGCCCCAGCTGAGGAGAGCTCTTGGTCCGTCGCCATACCACTGTCCTTCGCGCGAGCCTCATGGCCGCCGATTTCATCGGTGCGGCGGTGCTCTTCGTCGTGGTCTCCATCGCCCGCTACGGGCCGGACTGGTACACCAGCTGGAACCGCCTGGGCATTGATGGCCTCCTCGCCGCGGTTCTGTACGCACTGGGCTGGACGGCGCTCGTCGGCCTGCAGGGTCTCTATCGAGTAAGGGCGCGCTACTCACTGCGCAGCGAAGCTATCGCGCTGATCAGGGCCGCGGCGATCCTGGGCGTTGCAATGATCGTCCTGCTGTTTCTCGAGCGCATCTCGGATGCCAGCAGGCTGCTCATCGCCGGACTCATCGCGGCGACGGTGACGTATGCCTTTGGCGCTCGCGTCGTCCTTCGCTCAGCACTCAGCGCATTGCGCCGCCGCGGACGCATGACACGCTTCGTGCTCGTCGTTGGCGCTGGCCCGTTCGCGGAGGAATTCGCAAACCGTCTCGAGGGCGCAACCGACCTGGGCCTGCGCGTCATCGGCCATCTGCGCGCGCCTGGTGAGGAAGACGCGAACCCGGCGCGACCCGTGATCGGCGACCTCGATGAGGTGGAGGCCGTCCTGCACAGCCGCGTGGTCGATGAGATCGCCGTGTGCATGCCGGTCAGCGACTGGAACTACGTCGAGCCACTGACCCAGCTGTGTGCCGGCGAGGGCAAGATCGTGCGCATTCCGTCCGACGGCGGCCCGCTGGTGAGTGGCGGCTACGTCGAGGACTTCGATGGCCTGACGGTCACCTCCCTGGTGTACGGCCCGGATCGGGCGCTGAGCCTGCTCATCAAGCGTTTCGTCGACGTGAGCGTTGCCGCCCTCGTGTTGCTGCTCACGAGCCCGCTGCTGGCGCTCGTGGCGCTATACATCCGTCATGCGGAAGGAGCACCGGTCATCTATCGCCAGACGCGCGTCGGGCTCAACGGACGGCCCTTCCGCGTGGTTAAGTTCCGGACGATGATTCGCGGAGCCGACCGACATGTTCAGCAGCTTGCGCTGTTCAACGAGGTGCGCGGGCGCGCCTTCAAGATGACCAACGATCCCCGCCTGACGCGTACCGGTGCATTCCTGCGGCGCGCGAGCATCGATGAGCTGCCACAGCTCTGGAACGTCCTGCGCGGCGACATGAGCCTCGTCGGGCCGCGACCGCCGCTGCCCGACGAAGTGGCGGGCTACGACGTATGGCACCGGCGCAGGTTGTCAATGAAGCCGGGCATCACCGGCCTGTGGCAGGTGAGTGCGCGCAACAGCCCCGACTTCGATCGGTGGGTCGAGCGCGATCTGGAGTACATCGACCGCTGGTCGCTGTGGCTCGACGTGAAGATCATCGCGCGGACCGTGCCGGCGCTCGTCTCCCAGCAAGGCCGCTGACCACTCCGTGACCGACGTCCCGAACGGCGCGCCCAGGTCGGCGCGCCGCGTTCCGTAAGCTCGTGCGCGCCGACTCGACCAGCCCGTGGCTGCCGATCGTGCTCGGGGCAGTCGTTCTTGTCCTGATGAGTGCCACGGCGCTACTCGCTCCGGGATCTGTCAGGGGTCCTGCGGTGCTCGCCGTGGCCAGCGCATCCATCCTGCTGGCCTACGTGCCGTGGCCCAAGCCGACGCTGCTCGTCTTCGCGCTGCTCGTCCTCTTCTACCACACGCTCGGCCGTTGGCTGACGCCCGACCTGCGCCACATCGACGAGATTGTCGTGCCCGTCCTGTTCGTTGCCGCGGCCGTCCGGACCAGGCCCTGGCGGCACGATCTGATCGATCCGCTGCGCGACGGAGCGCTGCTCGTCATGTTCGTGGCCGGGGTCGGAAGCAGCATCGTCAACAACGTGCCCAACACGGTTTGGCCGTTGGGTCTGCTGCTCCTGGGCAAGGTCTTCGCCTTTCTGTACATCGTGCTGTGGCACGATTTCAAGCCCGCCGACATTCGCCAGCTCTATCCGGTCGTGCTGGCCATTGGAGTGTTCGTCCTGGCGCTCGTGCCGCTCGAGCTGGCAGACCCGGCGCGCTTCCGCGCGACGCTCAACCTGAGCGACATCTCGACCCCGCGCGAAGGCCTGCCCAGCGTCAAGTCGGTCTTCTATCACCCCGTGCTGTTCTCCTGGTTCACGGCCTTCGTGGGCATCTATCTGGTGGCTGGCTACGTCTTCCTGCGGCGCTGGTGGCTGCTCCTGGGCGCCGCCGCGTTCAGCGTCGGTACGGTCCTCGCCGGCCGACGGCGAGCGATTGCCAGCGTGGGTGCGGCGCTGATCGCGGGCATCGCCGCATTCGCGCGCAGCGAACGGTCGGCACGCACGACGCTGCGCGCATGGTGGCCGGCCGTCGTTGCCGTGGTTCTTGTGGGCCTGGTCTTCCTGCCCTCGCTGGTCGGTCTCGCCGATGTGACCCTCTATCCGGCACCCGGAACCGGCACCGGCACGCCCGATGCGCGCGTCGCGCTGTATCAGACCTCCGTGCTCATCGCCCGTGACGATTTCCCGTTTGGCGCCGGCCTGGGACGCTATGGCAGCGGTGTCAGTCGCGACCCGTACTCGCCGGTCTACGCCGAGTACGGGCTCGACCAGATCGATGGACTCAGTGAGCAGCACTCGAACTTCGTGAGCGACACGTTCTGGCCGCGCATCCTGGGTGAGACCGGCGTCATCGGGCTCATTGCGCTACTCATCTTCACGGTCGTGCTGACGCTCCAGGTTTGGCGCGCCGTGCGCGCCCCGACCGCCGACCTGCTCGTGCGCGCATTCCTGCTGGGCACGTGGATGGTCTTCGTCCAGGCGCTGGTCGAGACGTTGGCGAGCTCCATGTTCGACTCGCCGCCGCGCATCTACCTGCTCTTCGGGGCTGTCGCCGTTGCCCTGTCCGTGGCGCGCCAGACGTCTGACGCGAGGCCCGCGTCTAGCCCGTGACCGGCGGGTTCGTCACGCGCGGGTGCCACGCCCCGATCGGCGTCGCGTCGAGGCCCAGGCGTCGTCCACAGAAATAGGTCGCGATCACGTTCATGATCGTGATCGCCACGGCCGCGGCCACGGCCGCGCCAAGCGATCCCAAGGTGGGGATAAGGGCAATGCCGATCGCGATGCGGAGCACGACCGCGAAGGCTATGGCCGCGAAGTTGAGACCCTGAAAGCCGGTCATCGACAGCATCAGCCCACCGATGCCAAAGCCACAGTCGATGACCTGGGTGATCGCAAGCACGACCAGCGTTGCGTAGGCAGCACTGAACTCGGGCCCGAACAGCAGCAGGAACTGGTCGCCGAACACGCACAGCAACGCGGCCACGACGAGCGCGAATAACAGCGCGCCGCGCGCGCCACGGGTTACGACAAACTGCAGACGGGCGCGCTCGTTGCGCGTCCACAGGTGCGCCGCGGCCGGCGCGAGGGTCGTGTTGACGGCCAGCGCGCCAAATAGCGCGAGTGCTGCGCCACGGGCCGCGACCGAATACAAACCGGCGGCCGTGGCACCGGCCAGGGCGCCCACGAGGACGACATCGATCTGGTTCATGAGGGTCGTGGCGGTCGCCGCGAGCGCGAACGGCACCGCTTCGCGCAGCCAATGGCGCGACCGAAACCTGGACGCCGACGCACGCATCTGGTCGGGCACCTGGCGAACCAGGAGCGCGAGCCCGAAGACGAGCGCGACGATGACCGACACGAGATTGAGGGCCATGGCCGCGAGAGCGGTGAGCGTGCCGCTCGCGACGTAGGCGATGAGCAGCAGGACGCCGAAGACACCGGGTCGGACGAGCGAGTCGGGCAGCTGGCTGCTGATGATCCGTTGCAGGCCGAGCGTGATCGCCCGGCGCAGGGCAATGAGCACGAGCAGCGGCACCATCAGCAGCGCGAGCCACAACACCGGCAGCGTGTCGCCGTCGAGCGAGCCGCTCAGCGCCGCGGCGCCCACACCGACAATCACGATCGCGATGAGCGACACCGGGACGACAACCTGGACCGCGCGTCGAATGAGGCCCTTCGCCTCACCCCACGATCCCTGCGCGCCGCTCGCCGCGACATCGCGCGTGAGCAGACGATCCAGACCGAGCGCGAGCGGCGCGCTCAGGAGCAGCACCACGGCGATCGCCGAGGCGTAGATGCCGTAGCCATTGGCGCCCAGCAGGCGCGCCAGGAGCACGCCGTTGACGAACGACACGGCGGCCGTCGTGATCGTCAGACCCAGACTGCCGAAGATGCCCCGGACGAGATGCGCCCGGAGATTCATCCGCCGCCCCCTACTTGATCGCGCCCCGGCGTGCGCCGAGGCCGGCTAATTAAAGCGGTCCGAACCAGCTGTGGAACAGCGCGCGTACGACGTCGATCTTGAGCTGCTGCTTGCTCGTGCCGGGCACGTTCGAGGCGTACGTGGGTGGCTGGAGGACGGCCTGGTTCGGCATCGACGCGTTGTGCACGCGGTTGTACATGTACACGACGTCCGCCGTGCCCAGTGGCAGCGACGTGTAGAAGTCGTTCGGATTGGAGAAGGTCGACTGGCGCAGGCTCTCCAGCTGCCCCGACGCGATCTGCTTCATGGCCGCGTACACGAAGTCCTGCTGACGCCGGGCCCGCTTCCAGTCGCTGTTGCCCGGTCCATGGCGGCTGCGGACGTACTCAAGGGCACGCACGCAGTTGGGCGTGGCGCTCCAGTTGATCGGGTTGCCGACCGTATAGCAATACGGAGCGTTGTCGCCCATCTCGAGGGTGGAGCCGGCGAGGAACTTGGCGCCCGGCTTCAGGATCGCGCGCGAGTCGTAGATGCTCGGGTCGTAGATGTTGTACGGCACAGTGACGCGCACCCCGCCGACCTGCTTGACGAGCCTTTCCAGGCCGGTGAAGCGTACGAAGGCGACGTAGTCGATCTGGATCCCGAAGGCGTACTGGAACGCGGTCCTGACCTTGCCCAGGGCGACGTTGCGACTGCCAGCGGACTGCTGCTTGTAGTACTTGAACAGGCCGTTGATCTTGGGCTTGAAGACCTGCCCGGGACCGATGGGCAAGTTGCCGACGTCACGCGGCAGGCTGATGGCGGAAATGCGATTGCTGTTGTCGATGGTCATGAAGATGATCGAGTCCATCCGCTCGCCCGTGCCCGACAGGCGCGGGCGCCAGTCGGAGCCAAGCAGCAGGACGGTGATGCGTCCGTCAGTGCCGCCAGAAATCGTGCTGGGGCCGACGAGATCCTGGACGACATTGCCGGCGCCGAACATTCCGGCAACGTCGAGGGCCGCGCTCATCCAGGGCAGGGCACTGAAATGGAACGATGCGGCGGAGACCGGCCCGGCCAGGCCGCCGGTGCCGGCGGTGATCAGCGCGAGCAGGCCTGCTATTGCCCAGGCGCGTGGACGACGATGACGCATGCGACGGACCCCCTCAGACAGTCACTGACCCCTCATATCCGACGATAGCGCGTCAGGTCAACGGCGTGAACCACTCTTTGAAAAGCTCGCGCACGACATCGATGTGCAGCTCCTGCTTGCTCGTGCCGGGCACGCTGAAGGCGTAGTTCGAAGGCATGAGCACCGCCTGGTTGGGCAATGTCGAGCCGTCGAGCATGTCGAACAGGGCCACCACGCTCGCCGGATCCGTCGGCAGTGTCGTGTAGAAGTCGTCGGGGTTGGACAGCGCCGCCAGCCGCAGCGCTTCCAGGTTGCCGGCATCGCCGCGTGAGATCACGCGGTTGATGGCGGCCATGACAAAGCCCTGCTGGCGGCGCGCGCGGCGCCAGTCGTTGTTGCCCGGGCCGTGCCGGCTGCGGACGTAGAGCAGGGCACGCGTGCACGTTGGGGTGGCGGTCCAGTTGATCGGGTCGCCGACCGTGTAGCACAGCGGCGCGGAGTTGCCGCGCATCAAGGTCGAGTCGCTGGCCAGGAACTTGGCGCCGTGCTGGCGATCGGCGCGGTCGTCGACGATGGTGCTGTCGTAGATGTCGTAGGGCACAGCCACCGGGACGCCGCCGACCTTGTCGACGAGGCTATCGACGCCGGTGAAGCGGATATACGCGACGTAGTCGATCTGGATGCCGAAGGCGTACTGGAAGGCGAGGCGCATGTGCTCGAGGGCCAGCTCGCGCGTTCCGTACGTCTGCTTGAAGTACTTGAACATGCCGTTGACCTTGGCCTTGAAGGTCTCATTCGGCCCCATCGGGAAGTTGCCAACGTCGCGCGGCAGGCTGACGGCGGAGATCTGCTTCTGGTCGTCGATCGTGACGATCATCATCGCGTCCGTGCGCTCGCCCGTGCCGGCCAGGCGCGGGCGCCAGTCGGAACCGACCAGCAGGACCGTCAGACGGCCGTCGCTGCCCTTGTCGATCTGACCGGGCGCGACCGTGTGAAGAAGCGCTGTGATGGGCAGGATGACGTTGCCCAGCAGGTCGACCCACGGCCACGGCGTGAAATTGAACGCAGCCGTGCTGACCGGTCCGGCCAGCCCGCCCGGCCCGGCGATGACAAAAGCCAACAACGCTGCCACGAACCAGCCAGTCCGCGGACGTCGCTGAAGCATGCAGCCCTCCAGCGCTCAGGTTGCAGCGACGATAGCCGATCAAGCGCTGCGGCGGTTACGCAACCTCTCGCGCAGCATCCACGTGAAGAACGGCGGATCGTCCACGAACACGCGCCGGCCGATGCGGCGCGGGTCGCGCAGCATGCGGAAGGCCCACTCCAGGCCCACGCGCGTCATCCAATGCGGCGCGGCCGGGACGCGGCCGCCCAGGATGTCGATCGTCTGGCCCAGGCCGAGCATGACCGCCTCGGGCAGATCTGACTGGTGGCGTGCCATCCATTGCTCCTGCTTTGGCGCGCCCATGCCCACGATCAATATTCGTGGGCGCGCCGCAACGAGCTGCGCGACGGTGGCCTCGTCCGCTGGGCCGCCGATCTCGAAGCCCATCGGCGGGCTGACCGCTGCCACGACCTTGGCACCCAGCCCCTCCAGGCGCGCGGCCGCCTTCTGCGGAGCGTCGTCACGCCCGCCGACAAGGGCGATCGGCGGCGTGTCGGCCCCTGCCTTGCGTACCAGTGCTTCGGGCAGAAGACGGCCGGTCACGCGGCCCCTGAACGGCGTCCGCGCCAGTCGCGCGCCATAGATCAGGCCCATGCCGTCGGGCAGGCGCAGGCGCGCGCCGCGCATCAGGTTGCGAAACTCCGGATCGCGCTTGGCGCGCACGAGATGGTCGACATTGGGCGTGCTGATGTAGCCGCCACTCCCCTCTCGTGCCCAGGCCAGGATGAGCTCGACGGCCTCGTCGAAGGTCACGTCGTGGATGGCCACGCCCGCCTCGCGGATGGTGATCTGGCGCGGCAGGTTGGCAGGCGCCGTGCTCGCAGAAATCGTCAATGCCTCCGTCGACCCAGAGAGCAGGATGCGCCAATATTGGGCGTCCGTAGACTAGGCGAAATGGCTGAGCCCGAGTCCTGACGCCCGGCCGCTCTTTGCCACGAACGCAGACGCTGACGGGCCGCGCCGCCTGGTGGCTCGCGCTGGGCACGCTCGTGCTCTTGCCGTACGAGTCATGGCTGCCCGTGCTGCCCGTCGGGCGCTTCACGATCACGGCGCTCGAGGCGGTCTGGATGGCTGCCGTCGCGACCTGGCTGGTGAGCCTCGCCGTCGCTCGCCGCCGACCTCACTTCTCGCGCGGGCTCGTGCTGGGCTTCGTGCTGCTGCTCGCCGTCGGTTTGGCGTCGGCGCTACTCGCCGACGGGTTCAACTCTGACGCGCTCGTGTTCGTGGGCCGCAGCGCCGCGGGCTGGCTGCTGTGCCTGGCCGTCATTGACCAGGTGCGCGACGGCGCTTCATTGCACGCAGCGCTGGCCGCGATCGTCTTCGGCGCGGCTGTATCGGCCTTGGTCGGTCTCGTCCTCATCGCCATTCCGAGCGCGGCGGACGCGCTTGGCGTCAAGCAGTTCTTTGCCGCCGGCGCGCCACGTCTCGATGGCACATTCGACTATCCGAACACGGCCGCGATGGCGTTCGAAGCGTCGGCGCTGCTGGGCCTTGGACTGATCGCGCTCGAGCAGCGCCGGCGCATGCGCTGGCTTGAGATCGGCGCTGTCGCGGTCATCGTCGCGGCCATGCTGCTCACGCTCAGCCGTGGCGCGGTCGTTGGCGCGGCGATCGGCCTGGCGGTGGTCGTGCTCCTTGCTGCCTGGAGCAGGCGCCCGCGCGTTGCCCGGGTCACGGCTCTCGCCGCGGTCGCGTTCGTGGCCGTGGCGCTCGTGGTAGAAATCAGCGTCGCACCCATTCAGAGGCTCTTCACCGATGCCGAGAGCGGTCTCTTTGGTGCTCAATACCTGGCACCCGCCGCGGCGCACATCGACCGTGGCAACGCGACCGTCACGGTGGCGGTTACGAACACCGGCTCGCTGGGGTGGAACTCGGGCGATGGCCACCTCTACCAGCTTGGGTATCACTGGCTGACGCCCGGCACGGCCGACTCCATCGCCGACGGCCAGGAGATGGTTGAGCTGGGACCCGTGGCGCCAGGGCAGACGGCGACCGTCTCGATCACGGTCGCGGCACCCGCATCCGTCACCGACTCCGAGGTGGGCTGGGACGTCGTGCGCGACGGTTGGGCATGGTTCTCGACGCGCGGTGTCCCTGTCGTCACGACGGCGCTCGGTACAGACGTCACGGACACGTCGACCGCCTCGGTCAGCACCGTTGTCCTCTTCGGCGACCAGGTCGGCCCGACGCGCGGAGACCTGTGGACGGCGGCCGCGCAGATGATCTCCGACCGGCCGCTGCTCGGCGTAGGACCAGGCACGTACCGCCTGCGCTACAACAGCTACGCCAGCCTGCCAACGGCCACCGAGACCCACGCCAACAACACGTACCTTGAGATAGGCGCGACGACCGGCTTGCTCGGCCTGCTCGCGTTCCTTGGCGTGGTCGGAGTCGCCATCGCACCGCTGGTGGTCGTGCTCTCGCGCCGCCCGTCCCAAACCGACGATGAGACGCCCCTGCCGACCCGGGCGTGGGTCGCCCTGGCCGCGATCCTGGGCGCGGCCGCTGCGTTCCTGGGCCACGGCCTGCTCGACTACTTCCTGTCCTTCAATCCGACCGGCGGCCTGTGGTGGGCGACTCTCGGCCTGGCCGCGGCTGCCGCGGCGCCGGCCGTCGTGCGCAGCCTTGCCGACGACGCGTCTGACCGCACCTGACGCACAATTTCCCGTCCATGAGAGTCGGCTTTGACGTAACCCCGCTGTCCGGTCGCGGCTCCGGCGTGGCGCGCTACACGCTCGAGCTGCTGCGCGCGCTGCGCGACGACGCTCCGACCGTGCATCTCGAGCTGCTGTCGAACCGTCTGCCAGCGGATCCGGACGTGGCCAGCGAGCTTGCCCGCGAGAAATACCTGAACGCACCGCGACTGCCGAGTCGTGCGGCGTGGATGCAGGCGGTGCTGCCCATCGCGCTCAGGCGCCGCCACCTCGACCTATGCCACTTCACCAACTTCGACGCACCGCTCGTGGGCCGCACGGCACAGGTCGTGACGCTGCACGACATGTCGCTGATCGTGGCACCGGAGCTGCATCCGGCGCGGCGCGTGCACATGCTCCGGCCGCTGATGCGCCGCGCCGCGCGCCGCGCCGATGCCGTGGTCTGCCCGACGGAGAGCGCGATGCACGAGGCAACCCGGCTGCTCGATCTGGATCCGGCCAAGGTCCACGTCGTTGCCGGCGCCGTTGCGCCCAAGTTCCGCGTCCTGGAAGACGATGCGCTGGTCGAGGCTGCACGTCGCAGGTACGGGCTTGATCGCGGCTACGTGCTCTTCGTCGGCACGATCGAGCCACGCAAGAACATCGTTCGCCTGGCGCGCGCGTTCGCGCGCCTGCGCACGGAAGGGTTCGATCGGCAGCTCGTGATCTGCGGAGCGTGGGGCTGGAAGTCGGACGATCTGCGGCCGGAGATCGACAGGCTGGGCATCGCCGATCGCGTCGTATTCACCGACTACGTCGCCGATGATGACCTCGTCGCGTTGATCAACGGTGCTGGCGTCTTTGTCTACCCGTCCCTGTACGAGGGCTTCGGCCTGCCGATCATCGAGGCATTCGCATGCGGCGTGCCGGTCGTCACCTCGGATCGTGGCGCGATGGCGGAAGTCGCGAACGGAGCGGCGCTGCTGGTGGACCCGACCGATGAGCAGGAGCTCGCCGACGCCATCGCGCGCGCCGTCAGCGACGACGCGGAACGGACGAGACTGCGCGCGGCAGGTCTGGCGCGCGCAACCACCTTCAACCGCGCGCAACGCCGCGCGCCAGGCAGTGGCCGCGTATGAGGCGGCCCTGGGCCGCTGACGGTCGCCTAGCGACTCCACGCCGAAAGATCGCGGCCGATGAGCGCGCCCAACTCCGCGACCTGGGGCGCGAACTCGTCTGTCAGGCGCGTGCGCAGCTCCGGATCCATCTTCTGGCGCTGCGCCTCCGTGCTGTTGGCCGAGACCATCGCGTCGCGCACGCGGTGCATGATCGGCACGCTGCGCAGCCGACCAAAGACTCGTTTCATTGGTCCGCGTGGCGCGAAGATCAGCTTTTGCATGGCACCGGAGCGAGGCTTCTTGTTCGGGTTGTAGACCGACAGATCAACCTCGAACGTGGGGTCAACGCCCAGGAACTCGAGTGTCGTGCGGTACACGGCGCGCGGATCTGCGACGAGGTCGTCGAAGACGATGAACTGGATCCGGTCGCGACCCATGACGTCGACATAGCGCGCGATCTGTTCTGGAAATTGGACGCTGTGGCGGTAGTACAGGGCCTCCGGGCGGATGGCATCGGCGGGCAGTCGGTGGCCGGCCATCCGGTCATCCTCGGCGGCGAGCGCCTGGGCGAAGTCGGTCAGGTCCTCGCGCTGGTTGAAGACAAGCTGGCTGTGCTGGCTGTACATCACGTCGACCGGGTTGCGCAGCATGATGATCGCCCGCGCGTCAGTGTCGAAATCGTGGATCTCGGCTGCCGCGGACCTGGAGTACAGGTACCAGGGCGACGCCTCGCCGGCGTGCTGGTCGGGGCGCGCGTCCTTGAACAGCGCCAGGTACTCGTCCTCGGTCATACGCCGGTAGCGCGGCGTCAGGTCCTGGCCGAAGTACATCGGCTCCTTGGGCACGCTCATGAAGATCTGCGGATGTGCGCGCAGGTACTCGTACAGCGCTGTCGTGCCAGCCTTGAACGCTCCGACGATGAAGAAGTCGGGTCGTTTCACGCGGGCGTAACGGCGGGCGTTCGGTTCGCGTTCTTCTCCGGCGGCAGCTCCAGCCACGCCGTCAGGTCGCGGTCGATGAGCTTGCCCAGGCGCTCGATCTCCGGTGTGAACTCCTCGATCAGCTGACGACGCAGCACGGGGTCCATCGGCGGCCGCGGCTTGGCTTCGCTGTTCATCTCGAGCATCCGGGTGCGCACCGAACGCACGAGCGGGAAGCGGCGCAGGAACGGCGCCAGGGGCAGCAGCAGCTTGGGCGCGAAGATCAGACGCTGGACCACGGGCGAGCGGACGCGCCGGTTCTCGTTCGAGTTGGGTGGTGCGGCGGCCAGGGCGGGATCGACACCCAGGAACTCGAGCGCGCCGCGGACCATGCCCGCGCCGTCGCGGCGCATGTCGTCGGTCAGCATGACGTGGACCTTGTCGCGACCGAACACGTCGAAGTAGCGCTCGAGCTGCTCGGCGAAGTGGACGCTGTGGCGATAGAAGAGGTTTTCGACGTTGATCGGACCGGGTGGCAGGCGCTTGCCGGCACGCCGGTCGGGCTCTGCCGCGAGTGCTTCGGCGAAGTCGGGGATGTCCTCGATGACGTTGAAGATGAGCTGGTTGTGCTGGGCGTACATGACATCGACCGGGTTGCGCAGCACGACCATGATCTGGGCGTCCGGCGAGAACTCCTTGATCTCCTTCGCCGCACTCTCCGAGTACAGGTACCAGGTGCTCGCCTCGCCGATGCGCTGGCCGGTCTTGGCACCCTTGAACAGGCGCAGGTAGTCGTCGAGGGTCATCCGTCCATAGCGCCGGGTCAGGTCGTCGCCGAAGTAGAGCGGCTCCTTGTGGAACGGCATGAAGATTTGCGGATGCCGGCGCAGCTGCTCGTAGAGGGCAGTGCTGCCACTCTTGAACGCGCCGACGACGAAGAAATCGGGTCGGGAAATCGTGCTACCTCCGCAAGCGATCGGCTTGCTGCGCGTCTCGGCCAGATTCCCGCCCACGGCGGGTTTCCGTCCTCGGATTGCGTCGCGCCGAAGGATAACCGCCACCACCCGTAGCCGGGTCCAAGTGATCCCACAGCACGACGGGCATCGACACGGTAGCCTCGGCAATCGTGCGCATACTGCTGACCGGCGCTGCCGGGTTCGTCGGCAGCCACCTCTCCGACCGCCTGATTGCGGACGGCCACACCGTCGTGGGCGTCGACAACCTCAGCACGGGCCGCTTGAGCAACCTGACGCAGCTTGGCCCCTCGCCGAGATTCGAGCGTTCTGGAGGCAGACGCAAGCGACCCGCTCGACATCCCCGGTTCGCTCGACTGGGTACTCCACTTCGCCAGTCCGGCGTCGCCGGTCAAATACCTTGAGGATCCCATCGGCACCTTGCGCGTCAACGCTGAGGGCACGCGCAACCTTCTCGAGCTCGCCCTCCAACGAGGCGCGGCTTTCCTTCTGGCCAGCACCAGCGAGGTCTATGGCGATCCGCTTGAGCACCCGCAGACCGAGAGCTACTGGGGCAACGTCAATCCGATTGGCCCGCGCAGCGTCTACGACGAGGGCAAGCGCTACGCCGAGACGCTGACCACGGCGTTTCATGCCAAGCGCGGAGTCCCGGTGCGCATCTGCCGCATCTTCAACACGTACGGTCCGCGCATGGATCCCCTCGACGGCCGAGTTGTCTCCAATCTCATCGTCCAGGCGCTGTCGGGCAGACCGATGACGATCTACGGCGACGGACGTCAGACACGCAGCTTCCAATACGTGGATGACCTGATCGAAGGCATCGTCCGCTTGATGGGCGCAGACTTCAGCAGTCCGGTCAACCTGGGCAATCCGGTCGAGTTCACGATGCTCGAGCTGGCCGACATGGTGCGCCGGCTGACGGGCACCACGGCGCCGATTGAGTTTGCGCCGCTGCCGGTCGAGGACCCAACCCGGCGCCAACCAGACATAGCGCTGGCCAGGAGGTTGCTCAACTGGGAACCTGTCGTGCCGCTCGAACAAGGTCTGCGCCTGACGATCGAGGCGTACCGCGCGGAGAGCACATGAGCGCACGAATTACCGGCGCGATCCTGACCAGAAACGAAGAGGCGAACGTCGAATACGCGCTGCGCAGCCTGTACTCATGGTGCGATGAGCTGATCGTGGTCGACATGCGCAGCACCGATCACACGCGCGACATCGCGCGGCGCTACACGGACATCGTCCTGGATCACGAGCAGATAGCGGACTTCGGCCTGGCGCGCCAGGTGGCCGTGGACCGGGCGACATCCGAGTGGATCCTGTCGATCGATGCCGACGAGGTCGTGACGCCCGAATTGGCGCGCTGGATCCGTGAGTTCATCGACTCGGATCCTGCCTATGACGTGGCCCTCATCCCGCGCTGCAACGTGTTCCTGGGGCGCTGGCTGCGCAGTACGCCGTGGTGGCCGGGCAAGCCGCGCCTGTTCCGCAAGGGCACGCTCACGGTCACGGCCGATCTGCACGCAAGCCTGCTGCCCAACCCGGGCGCGCGTATCGCGCACCTGCCCAAGAAACCTGAGGTGTCGCTGTGGCACTTCACTCGCCTGAGTCTCGAGGACATCGCGACCAAGACGAACCGCTACACGTCGATAGAAGCCGCCACAGCCCTGCGCGCCGGCCGTGGCGATCCGACCTGGGTCGAGCTGTTCTGGCCCGCCTTTCGCGAGCTCGCCGTGTACGTTGCCAAGCGCGGCTATCGCGACGGACTGGGCGGCCTGGCATACGCCTTCGATCGTGCCTATTACCGCTTCCTGCTGCGCGCCAAGCGCTGGGACATCCCGCGCGCGGCAGCCCGTCAGAAGCGCTACGACCTGTGGCGCGACAAGATCCTGCGCGACTTTCCGGACGAGGGACGCGCGCGACCTGGGCGCTCGACGGACACATGACCGACGCTGTCAGGGTCCTGGTCATCGCGCCCGCGCCGCTGTCGGACGACTGGGCCGGTGGCATCTCCAACTTCGTGCGCAGCTTCGTGCGCCACATGCCCGACGATTTTGTCGTGTCGATCGCGGGCGTGACGAGCGCCACGGACCCGACTAACGGTCGTGGCTGGCGCACCGAGACGCTCGCGGGGCGAGATGTGCGCTTCCTGACCGTCGCGCGCCTGCCCGAGCCCGGCAGCCGGTTGGCCGCACCGGCCAAGGCGCGCGCAGCGTGGGGCCTGCTCCGATCGCGCCGCGCGCTGCCAGCGCACGGAGTCGTCGTGCAACTCCACGCACCGGCGATGGATCTGCCGCTGCTGCTGCGCCGCGCTCCGATCATCCGCGTGGTCCACAACGCACCCGACAACCTGACCGGGCCCGACAGCGGCACCTCGTGGCGCCACACAGGTTGGGCACTGCGGCGCTTGGAGAACGGCAGCTTCAAGCGGGCGCGGCGCGTCTTCTTTGTCGACCGCGCCACCTACCAGCGCTACGCCTTGAACGACACGGATGCCGGGCACATGTGCTACCTGCCGAATGGAGTTGACACGGCCGAGTTCGCGCCGCTGCCGGAAGCGCAACGCGCGCTGGCGCGAGCCGAGCTGGCCGCTGCGCTGGGCGTTCCGCCGAGCGGACCATGGCTGCTCTTCTGCGGCCGACTCGACCGCCAAAAGGGTCCGGAGCTGCTCATCGCGACTTTCGCCGCGGCGCGGCGCCTGCCCGGGCTCGAGGATGCGCAGCTCATCGTGGTCGGCAACGGGCCGTTGAAAGACGTCGCGCAGCAGGCCGCGCACGCTGCCGGCGTCGCGCAAGCGACGCACTTTGTAGGGCCCGTCGATCACGACGCGCTGCCGCGCCTGATGGCCGGCGCCGACGTATTGCTGCTCACCTCGGCCTATGAAGGGGCGCCCTTCGTCGTGCTCGAGTCACTCGCGTGCGGACTGCCGGTCGTATCGACGGCCGTTGGCGACGTGCCCGTCCTCGTCGAGCACGAGCGCACCGGCTGGATCGCCGATCGACACGACGCCGACGAGCTTGCCCGTGGTGTCGCCTGGGCCGTCGGTCAGCCCCGTGAGGAGATCAGCGCGCGGGCCGCCGCATCGATGAGCGCGTACCGCATCGAGCAAGTCCTCGCGCCCTTCTACGAGGCGCACCGCACGCTGGCCCAACAGGTCGGGCCGGTATCATCGGCAGTCGCCACGCCGAGCAACGCGGAGCCTGCCTAGTGTCCCGAACCCCAGACCTGTTCATCGTCGGTGCGCCCAAGAGCGGCACTACGTCACTGTACGAGTACCTCAAGGGCCATCCCGACGTGTTCATGTCCGTGGTCAAGGAGCCGTGCTACTTCGCGCGCGACCTGGCGCTCGATGACTCGGGCAATTTCCTCGTCTACGAGCGCGACGCGAAGCTCTACTCCGGGCTGTTCGACGATGCCGCTGACAAGAAGCGCGCCGGCGAAGGCTCGACGCGCTACCTCTACTCGAAGGATGCGCCGGGGCTTATCCATGACGCGCAGCCGGACGCGTTCGTTATCGCCATGCTGCGCAACCCGGTCGACATGATTCAGTCGCTGCACGCCCACAAGCTCGCAGCCGGCACAGAGGACGAGCCCGACTTCGAGAAAGCACTGGCGCAGGAGGCCGACAGGCACGCTGGGCGGAACATCCCCACGCACTCCAACCCCAAGCTCGCCACGTATCGCGACCGCGCCATGTTCGGCGAGCAACTGCCGCACTGGTTCGACACCTTCGGCCGCGACCGCGTGCACGTGGGCATCCTCGAGGACATGATCAAGGATCCCGCCGCCGAGTTTCGCAAGGTGCTCGAGTTCCTCCAGGTCGATTCCAGCTGGCAGCCCGAGTCGTTCGCCGCGTACAACACCGCCCACGGTGCACGCTCGAATTTCATCAGGCGCTTGTTGAACGGCAAGATCCCGCAATGGTTCGTGTGGCAGGGTCTGCCCAGGGTCATCGGCGACACGCGCACCCGCGCGCTGGTGCGCGACTTCCGCCACTCGTGGTTCCACCGCAAGAAGATCGAGAAGAGTGCGCTCACCCCGGCGCTGCGCCGGCAGCTGGAAGATGAGTTCATGCCCGACGTGAAGCGGGTCTCGGAGATGCTCGGCCGCGACCTGGGCGAGCTGTGGTTCAAACGCCCGGCGCTTGGCTCCGGCGCCGCCGAGGCGACTCCAGAGCCGGTGCCCGCCTCGTGAGGCTTTCCGAATGACGGATCGCGTCCGGAGCGGCGCGTGCCTGTGGTTCACGGGCCTATCGGGGGCGGGCAAGACGACGACGGCTGACGCGCTGGTGCCGGTGCTCGAGGACCATGGTCGGACCGTCACCGTCCTCGACGGGGACGTGGTTCGCACGCACCTCTCCAAGGGATTGGGCTTCTCGCGCGAGGATCGCGACGAGAACGTGCGCCGCGTGGGCTTCGTCGCGGCCGAGATCGTTCGTCACGGCGGACTCGTCGTGTGCTCGCTCGTCTCGCCCTACCGCTCAACGCGTAACGAGGTGCGCCAGATGGTCGACGCGGCCGGCGGGCCTGGGTCCTTCATGGAGGTCTTCGTCGACACGCCGCTCGAGGAAGTGATGCGTCGCGACGTGAAAGGCCTGTATGCGGCCTCGCAGCGTGGCGAGGTTGAGAAGATGACCGGCGTCGCGGACCCGTACGAGCCGCCCTTCGAGCCCGAGCTCCACCTTCAGACCGTGGGCCAGAAGGTGGAGGACAACGTCGCCCAGGTGCTCGCCTACCTCGAGGATCGCGGCCTCCTCTAATCGCGCACTATTGCGACCTTCGGCACTGTCGCCCGATGCCTCTCAGGTCGACCGTTGTACTGGTACAGGTAGCGCACGTTGGAGGCAATGAAATGCAGACGCCGATAGTCGAAGGGATCGCACCCGACTTGATGTCGGTCGTGCGCGACAACAATTACTTCCGCCGGGTAGTGGCGACAGGCGATCACGAGCAGGTCGTGGTCATGACTCTCGACAGTGGCGAGGACATCGGCAGCGAGGTTCACCCGGATACAGACCAGGTCTTTCTCTTCGTCGAGGGCACGGGCATCGCCGAGCTGGACGAGGAGACCCGGTCGTTCGACGAGGGCGACATCATCTTCGTCCGCGCCGGAACGCACCACAACATCATCAATCGGGGAGTGCTGCCGCTGCGCCTGATCACGATCTATGCGCCGCCCGAGCACGCGCCGGGCACGATCCACAGGACCAAGGCCGACGCGCAGCTAGAGCACGGGACGCAGGGCGCGATCGACGACCAGCAGGAGTTCCTGATCGAGCTGGCCTGACCAGCTCTCCGCGACTGACGGCCAGAAGGCCGCCAGCCCGATCTACATCATGACCAGGCCGCCGTCGATGGCGAGGACCTGACCGGTTATGTACGCGGCCTCGTCCGAGGCGAGGAAGGCCACCGTATAGGCGACCTCTTCGACGGTCCCAAAGCGGCCCAGCGGCGTGCGATCGATGGCCATCTGCTGAAGATTGGCCGGCAGGTCCTGGGTCAGCTCAGTCAGCACCATGCCCGGCGCGACGGCGTTGACAGTTATGCCGCGCGAGCCCAGCTCGCGCGCCGCGGCCTTGGTCAAGCCGATCAGGCCGGCCTTCGCTGACGAGTAGTTGGCCTGGCCGATCTGGCCGGCCTGGCCGCTGACCGATGTGATGTTGATGATCCGTCCCGACTTGGCGCGGAGCATGGGCCGGGTGACCGCCTTGAGCGTCCAGAACGCGCCGAAGAGGTTTGTCTCAAGCACGTCACGCCAATCCTCGGCCTTCATGCGCATGATCAGGTCGTCGCGCGTGATGCCGGCGTTGTTGACCAGTATGTCGACCTTGGCGAACGCGTCGAGCGCAGCCTTGATCAGCTCCTCTGCGGCTTCCTGCTGTGTCACGTTCGCCTGGACCGCGAGCGCCCGGCGGCCGAGCGCCTCGACCTCCTTGACCGTCGCCTGAGCGGCCTCCTGGTTGCTCACATACGAGAAGCAGATGTCGGCGCCCTGCTGCGCGAGGCGCAGCACGATGGCCTTGCCTATGCCGCGCGAGCCACCGGTGACGACGGCGGCCTTGCCCGTCAGATCGATCATGCGAGCACCTCATGGTGGGCGTGCTCCGGCTCGCCGGGCACGACATCGTCGAGCGGTACCGGCGGGCCGCCGCCTTCGAGAATCTGGCGCAGGCGATCCGGAATCGGGTCGACCGAGCCCCATTCGAGCGGCTCGCGGATGCTCGCTGTCGGCTCGACCGCCAGCGCGCGCTGCCCGCACGTCGGGTCGGCCGTCCATTCGAGCGCGATACCGCCTGAGGTCAGCCCGGCGCCGAATGCGACGAGCACGACCTTGTCGCCGATCTTGATCCGGCCCGAGTCGACCGCCTCCGCGAGCGCGATGCCGCACCGACGCCGCGGACGTATTGCCGTAGCGATCGACGTTGACGAACATCTTGTCCATGGGCAGGTCGAGCCCCTTGGCAACCGACTCGATGATGCGCACGTTGGCCTGGTGAGGAATGAACAGGTCGATCTCGTCGGGCCGCCAGCCCGCCCGCTCGATCGCCTTCAGGGCGGTGGTCGCCATCGTCTTGGTCGCGTAGCGATACGTCTCGCGGCCTTCCATGCGCACGTAGTGCTCGCCGCGGGCGAGCGTGCCGCCGGAGACCGGCGAGCGCGAGCCGCCGGAAGGCAGCCAGATCATGTAGGCGCCGTCCGGGTCGGTCGTCATCTCGAGACCCTGCATGCCGCCGCCCTCTTCCTCCGAGGCCGACAGGACGACGGCACCGGCGCCGTCGCCAAACAGAATGCACGTCGAGCGATCGGAGTAGTCAAGGAAGCGGGTGAGCGTCTCGGCACCGATCACGAGCGCGTTCTTGAACGCCCCCGATCGGAGGTAGGCGTCGGCCACCGAGTAGGCGTAGACGAAGCCCGAGCAGGCGGCCATCACGTCCATCGCTGCTGCGCGCGTGTTGCCGATCGCCTCTTTGACCAGCGCGCCGGTGGACGGCATCCAGTAGTCCGGCGTCAACGTGGCCACGAGGATGACGTCGATGTCGTCGGGCTGGAGTCCGGCGACGGCGATCGCGCGCTTGCCCGCGATCGCCGACAGCGTGGCCGTCGTCTCGTTCGGCGCGGCGACGCGCCGCTCGCGGATACCCGTGCGCTGGACGATCCACTCGTCGGACGTGTCGACAACGCGTTCGAGATCCGCGTTGGTCAGCCTGCGCTCGGGCGCATACATCCCCCAGCCCGTGATTCGAACGCTCTTGGGAGTCATGCCTCAACCTCGATCAGCGGCTGCTTTGCCTTAACCAATGCACCATCTTCGAGATACATCCGCGACACGCGCCCGGCACGGTCGCTTTTGATCTCGTTGAACAACTTCATCGCCTCGATCAAGCCGATGACCTGACCGACCGTGATGGTCGACCCGACGCTCACGTAGGGCTGCGCTCCGGGCGACGGCGACGAGTAATACAAGCCGGTCAGCGGCGCCACGACGGCGTTGACCGGCGGCATATCGGACGCTGACGTTGGCGTCGTCGTTGCGCTGGCGGCGACCGCCGACGCGAGCGCGGCAGCCTGCGCTGCCGCGTCGCCGGCCTGGGCTGCAAAGGCGTTCGGCTTGCGCAGGAGCAGCGCGGTTGAGCCGGCCTCGACCTCGATCTCGGACAGCTCCGAGTCGTTCAGCAGTCGCTCCAGATGGTCGATCAGCTCGACCAGGCCCTGGGCATCCGGGTCCGCCGGTTGGCCGCTCACTATGCCTCCTCCCAGCGTCGGAAGATGAGCGCGGAGTTCTGACCGCCGAAGCCGAAGGCGTTAACCAGCGCAACGTGCACGTCACGCGAGCGCGACTTGAGCGGAGTGCAGTCCAGGTCCGCCATCGACGGCGACGGATGTATCAGGTTGAGGGTTGGCGGCACGCAGCCGTCGCGCAAGGCGCTGATTGCCGCGATCGCGCCTATGCCACCGGCAGCGCCCAGGGTATGGCCGATGGCGCCCTTGATGGCACTGATTGAGACGTTCTTGGCGTGCTCGCCGAAGAGTGCCCGAAAGGCCTCCAGCTCGGCCGGATCGCCCTCCGGCGTTGAGGTCGCATGGGCGCTCACGTGGTCGATGTCCTGTGGCCGCAAGTTGGCCTTGGCCAGGGCCGTACGGGCGGCGCGGACTCCGCCCGCGCCGCCCGGCGCCGGCAGGGTGATGTGGTTCGCGTCCGCGGTCGCGCCGTAGCCGCACAGCTCGGCCAGGATCCTGGCGCCGCGCCGGCGGGCGTGGCTGAGCTCTTCGAGCACGAGCACGCCGGCGCCCTCCGCGATGACGAAGCCGTCGCGGCCCTCGTCGAACGGGCGGCTTGCCCCGACAGGATCGTCGTTGCGCGTCGACAGCGCGCGCATCGCGGCAAAAGCGCCAACGAGCGGCTCGAACACGGGCGCCTCTGAACCGCCCGCGACCATCACATCAGCATCGCCACGGATGATCGTCTCGCTCGCCTCGCCGATGGCGTGGCCGGCCGTGGCGCACGCCGACACCGTCGCCCAGTTGGGCCCCTGCGCGCCAAACGAGATGGCCGTCTGTCCGGAAGCAAGGTTGGCGATGGCCATGGGGATGAAGAACGGCGACAGCCGGTCGGGACCGCGCGTGGCGTTGATCGTGATCTGCTCAACGAGCGTGCCAGAGCCGCCCAGGCCAGAGCCGATGATCGTGCCCGTGCGCTCGGCCAGCTCGCCCTCGAGCCGCTCGGGCAGCCCCGCCTGGTCCATCGCCTCGCGTGCGGCGACGAGGGCGAACTGCGTGTAGCGGTCGTTGCGCCGGATCTCCTTGCGATCGAGCACGTGCGACGGGTCGAAGTCCTTGACCTCACCCGCGATCTTGCTCGTGACGCGCTCGGGATCGAAGCCGGTGATCGTGGCCACGCCCGATTCGCCACCGGCCAGGCGGCGCCAGAAGCTGGCCACGTCGTTGCCCAGCGGCGTGACCGCGCCCATGCCCGTGATCACGACGCGTCGTGCGCGGCGCGCGGACCGGTGAGGTCATCTGATCAGTCTGCCCGTTCGGATGGTCGCGGCGCGGTAGACATCGCCGGGCAGTCCGCGCGCCGACACTTCCTCGGCCGCGGTCTCGGAGTCGTACTTGGCGCGGAACAGCGCGGCCTCCGGCACGGCCATATCGAACGGCTCGTCGTCCTCGTCGTCGGCTGCCTCGGCCACGGCGGGGGCATCGGGAACGGTCACCATGGCCCAGCCGGCCGCAGGGATCGCCGTCGAACGAGTAGCCGCACGAGCCTGGGTTGACGATCAGCTTGCGGCCAAGCTCGCGCGTATCGGCGACGTGGGTATGGCCGCAGCAGATGACTCGGGCATCAGTGCGCGTGACGCGCTCGACGGTCACGGTCGGGTCGAGATCCGCACCCAGGCCGGACGTGATCGAGCCCGGCGATCGCGTGGCAGATCGAGCACGAGAACGTCGCCGGACCAGATGCGTCGTTCGTTGGGCAGCCCACGCAGCCAGTCGAGCTGCTCGTCGGACAGCTGCTCGTGCGCCCACTCGGCGGCGGCGCGATAGCTCGACGGCGCCGCCTCCATCCACGGGAACGCGGCGGTGTAGTCGTAGTCGGTCACCGCGATGTCCGTGTTGCCGCCCACGATCAACCCGCCATCGCTCTCCAGCTTGCGCAGTCGCTCGACCACCTCTGCCGGACGCGGGCCGTTGAAGACGTGATCGCCCGTTACCGCGATGCGATCAGGGCGCTGCTTCTTGATGTCGGCCAGGGCGGCGTCGAGCGCGCCGATGTTGCCGTGAACGTCGCCCAGGACCGCGATGCGCATGGCCATCAGCGCAACGCACCTTCGCCCGGGATGATGAACGAGATCGTGGCCTCGCAGCACACCTCGCCGTCGACGCTGGCCACGGCCTTGCCGCGGCCGAAGCGCTTACCCAGCTTGTCCATCGTCACCTCGAGCGACAGTCGGTCGCCGGGTTGGACGACGCGCTTGAAGCGGCACTCGTCGATGCCGGCGAAGAGGCCGATCCGATCGCCGAAGCCCTCCTGCTGGGCCACGTAAACGGCCATCGTCTGGGCCAGCGCCTCCACCTGCAGCACGCCGGGCATGACCGGCAGGTCCGGGAAATGACCCTGGAAATACCACTCGGTCGCCGTGACCGCCTTCTCGCCGCGGATGTAGCCCCGCGCCGGGTCGTACTCGACGATGCGGTCGACCATCAGGATCGGCCAGCGATGCGGGATCAGCTTCTGGATCTCCGCCGTCGAGAGCACGACGCCCTCGCGCGCGAGCGGGTTGTCGGCGCGGCTGGCGGTTGGCGCTTCAGTCAAGAGCTTCTCCCTCGTTGATAACTGGTCAGGCCGCGGCGGCCGGCAGGAAAGCCGCGCTGCCCACACGGTCGAGCAGGTTGGTGGTGAATTCTCCGCTCAGGAACGTCTCGTGGTTGAGCAGCGCCTTGTGGAGCGGGATGTTGGTGACGATGCCATCGACGACGAGCTCGTCGATCGCGTCGCGTGAGCGCGCGATCGCCTCATCGCGGTCGCGACCCCAGACGATGAGCTTGCCGAGCATCGAATCGTAGTAGGGCGGCACCTCGTAGCCCGAATAGAGGTGCGAGTCCATGCGCACGCCCGGGCCGCCCGGCGGCAGGTAGCGCTCGACGACGCCCGCCTGCGGTCGGAAGTCGTGCGCCGTGTCCTCGGCATTGATACGGAACTCGAGCGCGTGGCCGCGCAAGCTGATGTCCGGCTGGCCGTAGCCAAGCGGCTCGCCGGCGGCGATGCGGATCTGCTCGCTGACGAGGTCGAGGCCCGACAGCATCTCCGTCAGACGGATGCTCGACCTGGATGCGGCAGTTGATCTCGATGAAGTAGAAGTTGCCGTCGCGGTCGAGCAGGAACTCGAGCGTGCCCAGGTTCTCGTAGCCGGCGGTCACCACGGCGCGAATGGCCGCGTCGCACAACGCCTCGCGCTGCGCGTCCGTCATCGCCGGCGAGCGTGCTTCCTCGAGCACCTTCTGGTGCCGACGCTGGACGGAGCAGTCGCGCTCACCTACGTGGACGCCGTTGCCGTAACGGTCGACGATGACCTGGACCTCGACGTGGCGGTTGTCTTCGAGCCACTTCTCGAGGTACAGCGAATCGTCGTGGAAAGCGGCCATGGCCTCCGAACGGCAGATCGTCATGGCCTGCTGCAGCTCCCTTGGCGAGCGCACCATGCGCATGCCCTTGCCGCCGCCACCGGCCGATGGCTTGATCAGCACCGGGTAGCCGATGCGGTCGGCCTCGGCCAGCGCATGCGCGTCGTCGCGGAGCATGCCCGAGCCCGGGATCGTGGGCAGGCCGTGCTTGCCCAGCAGCGTGCGCGTGCCGGCCTTTGAGGCGAAACGTTCGAGCACCTCGGGCGGCGGGCCGATGAACGTCAGGCCGTGCGCACGAACCATCTCGGCGAATGTGTCGTCCTCGGACAGGAAGCCGTAACCGGGATGGACCGCGTCACAGCCGGCGACGAGTGCCGCGGACAGCAGCGCCGGCGCGGACAGGTACGAGCGGCGCGACTCGGCCGGGCCGATGCACACTGCCTCGTCGGCAAGCTGGACGGCGCGCGATTCGCGATCCGCCTCGCTGTACGCCACGACGGAGGCGATGCCCATCTTTCGACACGCGCGCTGGATGCGCAGTGCGATCTCGCCACGGTTGGCGATCAGGATCTTGCTGAACATGCGCTGCCTGCCCGCCTAAGCTTCCGCTTCAACGCGCGCGATCAGCTGGCCGTACTCGACCGCCTGACCTGACTCGACCTCGAAAGCGCGCAGTGCGCCGTCGATCGGGCTGACCACCTCCTGGCGCACGCCGAGCACATCGACGTAGCCGAGCGGATCGCCGCTGCGCAGCGTCGAGCCGATCTCGACGCCGACCGCGCGGTGCGAAGTAGCCGACTGCCGGCGAAGCGACGACGCCGCGCAGCGCATCGCGCGGCGCGCTCTGGCCGGGCGCCGGACACGCCACTGGCCATGACCGGATGCGGCTGGCGCTGCGCGGGCTGCGCCGCGGCCGCGGCGCCATCGGCCATGGGCCGGCGCAGCCGGACGCGCCAGCCGTTCTCGCGCACCTCGAGCTCGCCCAGGTCGCTCTTGGTCAAGCGCTCGATAAGTGTCGGCACGACTTCGTCGGCCAGGCGCGCGATCGTCGCCCGGTCGCTGCGCGGTTTGCTCGAGCTCGTCGTCGCTCATCGTTTAGACGTCCTCTCGCAGCGGCGGTTGATCGTCGCCGTCCAGCGTTGCGCTGGGCAGCGCTGTGCCCCCGGCGAGTGCCGCGCGACCCGACTCGAGCGCGCGCCTGAGCCGGTTGATGACGCCCGGCTGTTCGGGCTGTGGCTCGCCGGTCGGGGTGGCCACGGAAAACTCGCCCATCTGCCGATACCGGGCGTAGCGCGCATCAACGAGCGCCTTGCGATCCCGCCCGGCGAGCGTGTCGAGGTGCGCGGTGATGCGTGCCTTGAGCCGGCGCGCCATCTCGTCGGGATTCTCCTGCGCACCGTCGGCCGGCTCTGGCACGACCTCATCGATGACGCCCAGAGCGAGCTGCTCGGCGGCAGTCAGGCGCATCGCCACGGCGGCCTGCTGCGAGTAGTCGGCGCTGCGCCACAGGATGCTCGCCGCACCTTCGGGGCTGATGACCGAGTAGATCGAGTTCTCGAGCGCCATGACCACGTCGCCCACGGCCAGCGCCAGCGCGCCGCCACTGCCGCCCTCGCCCGTGATCACGGTCACGATCGGCGTGCGCAGGCTGGTCATGACCATGATCGAGCGCGCGATCGCCTCCGCCACTCCCCGTTCTTCAGACGCGGGGCCCGGGAAGGCGCCGGGCGTGTCAACGAAGGTCACGACCGGCAGCTGCAGCCGCTCGGCGAGGCGGTACAACCGGATCGCCTTGCGGTATCCCTCTGGATGAGGCATGCCGAAGTTGCGCCGGATGTTCTCGTCCGTCTCGGCGCCCTTTTGATGGCCAACGAACACGGCGCGCCGGCCGTCGATGCGGCAGAAGCCGCCGACCACGGCCGGGTCGTCGCGGAACAGCCGATCGCCGTGCAGCTCGATCACGTCCGTGGCCATGGCCCTGATGAGCTCGAGCGTGTGCGGTCGCTTGACGTTGCGCGCCATGCGCACGCGGTCCCACACGGCGGCGCGCAGCTCGTCGGGGTTGACCTGTTCGGCCTGATCGGTCGGGGCCACGTCAACCATGGATGGGCTCGCGGTTGAGCAGGCTGTCGAGCATCTGTGGCGAGCGACCGTTGGGGCCGGTGCCGTTGCCGTTCGTCTTGTCGAGCGGCGCCGCGCGCAGGTAGCGCAGCAAGCCCTGGAGCGTCTCGCGCAGCTTCGCGCGTGGCACGACCATGTCGACGAAGCCGTGTTCGAACAGGAACTCGGCGCGCTGGAAGCCCTCCGGCAGCTCCTCGGCAATCGTGCCTGCGGCCACCCGCGCGCCGGCAAAGCCGATGAGCGCCTTGGGCTCGGCGATGTTCACATCGCCGAGCGCGGCAAACGAGGCAAACACGCCGCCTGTGGTCGGATCGGTCATCAGGCTGATGTACGGCACGCCGGCCTCTGTCAGGCGACCGAGCGCGCCAACGGTCTTGGCCAGCTGCATCAGAGACAACGTGCCTTCCTGCATGCGCGCGCCGCCGGAGGCGGAGATGACCAGCAGCGGGACGCGCTCGGCCAGCGCGAATTCCGCCGCGCGCGTGACCTTCTCGCCGACGACCGTGCCCATCGAGCCGCCCATGAAGGCGAAGTCCATGACGCACAGCGCGACGCGTGTGCCGCCGATCGTGCCCGTGCCCCACACGGCCGCGTCACGGACGCCGGTCGTGACGCGTGCCTGCTCGAGTCGGTCGGGGTACGGCTTCTGATCGACGAACGCCAGCATGTCGACCAATTCGAGACCCGCGTCCTGTTCGCGGAAGCTGTCGCGGTCGAGCAGCAGGGCGAGGCGCGCATCAACGCGCAGTCGGAAATGGTGGCCGCAGCGCGGACACACACGCTGGCCCTTGTCGAGCGTCTTGTTGTAGAGCATCTCGTGGCAGTCGGGACACTGCGTCCAGAGATCCTTGGGGTACTCCTCGCCACGCCTGCCGGCGAAAGGCAGCTTGATTGGCATCAGCCCTGCCTCCGGCGCCACGCGAGCATTGCCGCGGCACCGATCGAGAAGGCCCGACGCCAGGGCGCCGCTCATCAGCAGCCGTCGATCAAACACGAGCAGAGGCTCGGGGCCGACCGGTGCCATCTCCTCCGCCGCCGCGCGCAGCTGGCCGGCCAGACGCTCCTCGAACAGGAACGAGGGATGAAAGCGCGGCATGCCCGTCTCGAGCAGGCGAATCACGTTGCGCACATTGCGCGCAGGCGCCTTGTCGGAGGGGGCGAGTGGGATGGGCAGTCGCGCGTGACCGTTGAGCAGCGCGTCGATGTAGGCGTCGCTCTCGACTGCCGCCTCGTCCGTGTCGAGGCGCAGCGCGCGGTGGTCGACCTGCATCAGTTGGCGGCGCGACGACGCGGGCTGCGAATCCCCGGCTTCTCGGTGCGCTCGAGCTGTCGGGCGACCGACTGGAGCGATCGATGGATGAGCACTCGCGTGGCGCCTTCGGACTTGCCCAGCACCTCGCCGATCTCGCGTGTCGACATCTCGTTCACGAAGCGCAGCACCAGCGCACGGCGGCGGTCGGCGGGCAGCTGCTCGATGTGCTGCCAGACCCGTTCCATCTCGACGCGATTGCCGGCGGTCGCGGCGACGTCGTCAGTGGCCGGGTATTCGTGGGCCAGCTCGATCGGGGAAGTCGGATGGCGCCGCACGCGACGCTTCTCGTTTGACAGCGCGTTGCGTGCAATCTGGAAGAGCCACACGCGGAAGCTGCTGTCGGGGCCGTCACCCTGCTCGCGGAAGCGCGCCAGCCCAGCCAGCGCGCGCAGAAAGACCTGCGCGGTGACGTCTTCCGCCGCATGCGGATCGCGAAGCTCGTAGAGCGCGAAGCTGTACACCTGGGCGACGTACTTCCGATAGAGCGCCTCGAAGGCGCGTGGATCGCGTCGTGCACGCTCCACGGCGGAGCGGTCGACGTCGAGGTTGCCCTGGACCGCATCACGGTCCTTCCCTCTCCTCAACACCGGCCGAGTCTAGCCGTTACACCTAGCCGCCCTGCAGGCAGGCGAGTCGAGCCGGGCGCGATCGCGCTCGTTGCCGGCAACGACGCTGGGATTCACGCGGTGGCCGCCGGCTTTATCGGCGCAATGCTCGTTGCCTTGCTCAACGCTTGGGTCCTGCTGGTCGAGATCGTGCGCTGATTCACGCTTGCCTGGGCTTTGCGCGCCAGCCGCGAGCCTATGCGCCAATCTGCCTGGATATGCACCAATTGGACTAAATATGTGCCGGGGTCGTGCGTGGAGGTTTGTGCGCCGGTCTTGAGCGATAACTGCCTCAACAAGGGGCCGCTAAGTGGCTGCTAAGCGTCACGGACTTCAATTGGCGCATGGCTACCCGACCCGACGACGACTACGACGCACCAACGGATCGCGAGGTGCAGGCAGGCGACCGATCGTGGTTCATAGCTCCTCCACACGGTTGGATCCACCCGGTCACAGGGCGCCGCGGATGGCAGCCTGACCCGCTGCTGCTCGCCTTTGGGCAGTACGTCAAGCGTTCTCGCTATCTCGCCGGACTGTCGCAGGTCCAGCTCGCCAAGGCCTCCAAGGTTGACCAGGGCGCCATCTCGCGGCTCGAGCGCGCCATGGCTCCGGCCATGAAGATCGAGAGCGTCGTCCGTTTGGCCAACGCGATAGGTCGTGCGTTTCCACTTGGTTACTGCCCGCACGAGCATTGGTGCCAGTGGCAGCGAGCGCCGGACCGCGCGCCCGATCCGCCTCCGCGACTTACCCCTGAACAGGCGCACATCCTCTACGGCTTGACTCCGCCCACAAGAGCGACGACCCGCTCCGAGCCGGCTCAGGACTCGGTGGACGCCGAGGACCTGTTCGGCATCAGCCTGTCCGACATCGACCCCAAACATATTTAGTCCGATTGGTACATATCCAGGCAGATTGGTACATAGGCTCGGCGCTGGCGCACTGAGGTATGCGGTCGCGGGCGGGGTCGGCTAAAGCACCCGGCAGCGGATGACTTCGCCCGAATCGATGGCAACGGGCTTGCCCAGATCGGGCTGAACGAGCAGCGCGCCCGACTCGGGATCGACGCCCGTGCCTTTGCCCGTGATCGTGTCTCCGCCAACGTCGACGACCACCGTGTCGCCCGGTCGTGCGCTGCGCTGTCGACCAGCCGCCGGCGTCGAAGCGGCCGTCGTGGAGCGCCTCGTAGCGCGGCTCGAGACGGTCGAGGAATGCTTCGAGCAGCGCGTCGTTGTCGATCGGCCGCTTGCCGGCCAGCTCGCGCAGGCTGTTCATCGTGGGCGAGATGGCCCACGGGAAGTCGATCATCTTCCAATCGGTGTTGATGCCGATGCCCACCACGGCCGACTCGACCATGTCGCCCGACGCGACCGACTCGCCGAGCACGCCGGCGACCTTGCGGATGCCACCGTCGTGCGCCGTCGGCGACGATGTCGTTCGGCCACTTGAGCCAGAGCGTGCCGTCCGCCAGACCGGCCACGGCCTCTGCTGCGTCGCGCATCGCCAGGGCGACGACTGCCGCGAGCCGCCAGGCGTGGAGTGCCGCGAGGTCGATCGGCCGAAAGCCGACCGACAGCAGCAGCGCGGCCGCCCGGCCGCCCGACCCACTCGCGCCCATTTCGGCCGCGGCCGGCGGTCTGGTAGCCGGCGACCGCGACGCAGACCTCCGGCTCGCCTGCCTCGAGCCACTCGCGCACGACGCGCTGGGTGCTGTCGATGGCGCGGAACTGCTCGAGCTTGGCCGGAAACGTCATCCCCGCTGCGAGCTCGATACGCGCTGTGCTCAGCACGCGCGCGCCATGTGCGGCGGGCCGGATGACGACGGCGCGACCGGGCAGATCGTTGTCGGCCGCCGTCCTGTGCATCGCTGCGGCGACCTCTTCGGCCACGGCCGCGTCGTCGGACAGCGCCAGCACCGTCGAGCCGGCGCCCGACAGTGCCGCGCCAACCGCGCCCGCGGCGCGCGCCGCCGCGACGAGCAGCGGCAGCTGGGGCATGTATTGCGCGCGATACGGCTCGTGCAGGCGGTCGTCGCTCATCGCGTCGAGCAGGTCGAGCCTGTCCGCGGCGAGAGCGGCCACGACCATCGCCGCGCGGCCGACGTTGTGCGCGGCATCCGCGTGCGACACCTGCGCCGGGAGTGCCGCGCGCATCTCTGCCGTGCGCAGGGCCATGTCCGGGATGAACACGGCGGCGTGGAGCGTGCCGGGCGGATCGAAGCGCGCCGCGCGTGGCGCGCCCTGCCCGTCGCGGCCAACGACCACGAACCCGCCCAGCAGCGCGGCCGCGACGTTGTCGGGGTGGCCGTCGATGTCCGTGGCGATGCGGTGCATGCGCTCCATGCCCAGCGACGCTCCGGCCATCGCCTCGGCCGCGATCAGGCCGGCCACGCACGCGGCCGCTGACGAGCCCAGGCCGCGCGCCAGCGGGATCTCGTTGTCCATCTCGACGCGCATGACCGGCGGCTCGAGGCCGAACTCCTGGAGACCGTGCTCGAGCCCGATCAGGAAGCGGTTGCCGGCGTCCAGGCCGATCTCATCGGCACCCTCGCCGACGACGACGAGCTGCTCGGCGCCGGCGTGCAGCGGCGTGACGCGCACGCGCAGGTACAGCTCGAGCGCGAGTGCCAGCGAGTCGAAGCCCGGGCCAAGGTTGGCGCTGCTTGCCGGCGCCTCGACGGCGACGGTGCCGTCGTGCAGCCTCGCCTTGGCCATCACCAGCCGAGTGCCGCGCGCAGCTCTGTCGCGCTGGGTCCGGCGAGATGGGGCGGCGAGGCGAGCCGCTGGGCCGTGTCGGGGTCCTTGAGGCCGTGGCCGGTCAGCACGCACACGATCGTCGCGCCTGGGTCCAACCGGCCGGCGGCGGCCATCTTGCGCACGCCGGCCAGCGACGCGGCCGATGCCGGCTCGCAGAAGATGCCCTCGTGGCGGGCCAGGTCGCGATACGCGCCCATGATCTCCTCGTCGGTCACCGCCTCGATCACGCCGCCAGACTCGTCGCGTGCCTGTAGCGCCTGCTCGCCCGGAGGCCGGCTGGCCGATCTTGATCGCCGTGGCGACCGTCTCCGGATGTTCGACCGGTGTGGCCGTTGACGAGCGGTGCAGCGCCGGCGGCCTGGAAGCCGAGCATGCGCGGCCGCGTCTCGACCAGGCCCGCGTCCAGGTAATCGCTGAAGCCCTGCCAGTAGGCCGTGATGTTGCCCGCGTTGCCTACCGGGATGGCCAGGTAGTCGGGCGCGCCACCCAGGTCTTCGCACACCTCGAAGGCAGCAGTTTTCTGGCCTGCGATGCGATACGGGTTGACCGAGTTGACGAGCGTGGCGGTCTGTCGCGCCGTCCGGGTCGGGGCTTGCGACAAGCTCGCGCACGGCGGCCAGGGCCGCGTCGAAGTTGCCCTTGACCGCGACCACCTTCGCGCCCGCGGCCTGCGCCTGGAGCAGCTTGCCGGCGGCGATCTGGCCTTCCGGGATGACGACCACGACCTCCAGCCCGACCGCGGCGCCATATGCCGCTGCCGAAGCGGCGGTGTTGCCGGTCGAGGCACAGATGATCGCGCGCGCCCCTTCCTCCATTGCCTTGGCCACGGCGACGACCATGCCGCGATCCTTGAACGAGCCGGTCGGGTTCATGCCCTCGACCTTGAGATGGAGCTGCGGACAGCCGATCAGCCGGCCCAGGTTGCGTGCGTGAACGAGCGGCGTGTAGCCCTCGCCCAGGGTGATGTTGGGCGTGTCGCCGTTGACCGGCAGGAACGCCGCGTAGCGCTCCATCAGGCGCGGCCGCGCGTCGGCGGTCGTGCGCTGCTGGCGCAGCTGGCGAAGTACGTCGCTCATCCTTCACGGTCCGACAGCCTAGGTCGGCAGACGGGCAAAGCCCATCCGGGAGTACATCTGTTCGAGCGTCGGCGCGGCGGCGGCGGCCGCCTTCTGCGCGCCCATGGCCGAGCATGCGGAAGAGCTCGGAGTCGTCCGAGCGCAAGCTCGCGATAGCGAGCCTGGTAGGGCGCGAGGAGCTCGATCACGGCATCGCCGACGTCGGGCTTGAACTGCCCGTAGCCCATGCCCTCGTAGCGGCTCTCGATCTCGGCGATCGACTCGCCCGTAGCCACGGCCATGATCTCGATCAGGTTGGAGATGCCCGGCTTCGTCTTTCGGGTCGTGGACGATCTCGCGGCCGGAGTCGGTCACGGCCGTCTTGAACTTGCGCCGGATCTCGTCGGGTGAGTCGACCAATCGGACCACGCCCTGAGGTGCTCCGCGTGAGGTCGACATCAGCCGCTCGGGCTCCTGCAGGTTCCTGATCCGCGCGCCTTCCTCTGGGATAGACGCCGCGCGGCACCGTCAACGTCTCGCCGAAGCGCTGGTTGAAGCGCTCGGCGATCGTTGCGCGAGAGCTCAAGGTGCTGGCGCTGGTCGTCGCCGATGGGCACGATGTCGGCCTGGTACAGCAGGATGTCGCCGGCCATCAGCACGGGGTAGTTGAAGAGGGCCGCCGAGACGAAGTCCTGGCCTTCCGACTTTTCCTTGAACTGCGTCATCCGACGCAACTCGCCAAAGGCGCTGACCGCGCCGAGCAGCCACGCGGCCTGGGCGTGAGCCACCACGTGACTCTGGACGAACACGGTCGAGCGCTCCGGGTCGAGCCCGGTCGCGAAGAGCCACGCGCCGACCGACAGCGTCGATTCGCGCAGGACGTCGGGCTCGATCGGTGTCGTGATCGAGTGCAGGTCGACGACACAGAAGAAGGCCTCGCCGCCCGATCGCAGCGCCTCGTCCTGTGTGGCGACGTACTGGCGGAAGCCGCCGCTGTAGTTGCCCAGCGTCTTGTCGCCCGACGCCCGGATACCGGAAAACACGCGCATAGGGGCTAATTGTGACCGATCAGGCCCTCGACAGACGCGCGCGACCGCTTATCGCCGGCGCTAGACTCAGGCGCGCGATGGAGATCCAGCTGCCGGAGTCAGAGCGTCGCTGGCTGCACGCTGCGCTCGTCCTGGGCACGCTCGTCCTGGCCCTCGTCCTGGTTGCCCAGGTCTCCGTGATCCTGTCGTTCTTCAGCGACCTGCTGCTCACGCTGCTGCTGGCGTGGCTGCTGGCGTTCATGCTCTCGCCGCTCGTGGGCATGCTCGACCGCGCGTTGCCCGAAGCTGCCCCGGGTCGTGGTCGTGGGCGCCGTCTACCTGGGCATGTTCGTGATCCTGAGCTGGATCGCACTCGTCGTCGCCGGCAACCTTGCGATCGTCGATCGCCGGCTTCGTCGGCCAGCTGCCCACCTTCCAGGCGCGTCTGCCGGAGATCCTTGCGCCCATCCAGGGTGCGCTCAACTCGCTCGGCTTCCAGATCGATGCCGTCCAGGCGGCGAAGGACATCCTCGACAACCTGGGCAACCTGGGTGGCAACCTCGTCGAGCCGCTGACCGGCGTCGCCCTGTTCAGCCTGGGCATCGTCGGCAACGTCCTGATCGTGATCTTCCTGTCGCTCTTCATCCTGCTCGACAAGGACCGCATCCTGGCCTACGTGAACCGGCTGATCCCGCCGCGCTACAGCGAGCAGGCCAACCTGTTCGAAACGAGCGTCTCGGCATCCTTCGGCGGCTTCATTCGCGGCCAGTTCATCCAGGGCCTCATCTACGCCGGCGTCGCGGCCTTCGCGAGCCTGCTCTTCGGTCTCGACTTCCTGCCGGCGTCGTCGGCTCTGTCGGGCGTTCTGATGGCGATCCCGTTCTTCGGGCCGTTCGTGTCGTGGGCGCCGCCGGTCATCGTGGCCGTGCTGACCAAGCCGGACGCGGCCATCCCGACGCTGATCGTGATGGGCATCGGCTGGTTCATCGTCATGAACATCGTCCAGCCGCGCGTCATGTCGCAGGCCATCGGCCTGCATCCGGTCGTGGTCCTAATTTCCGTCCTGGTCGGCATCAAGATCGCCGGCATTGCCGGCGCCGTCTTCGCCCTTCCCTTCGCGGCCGTCATTGCCGCGTTCTTCCAGCACTTCCTGGTGCACAACATCCGCGCCCCGAGCGACGTGACCACGCGAGCCGCGAAACGCGTCGGCGAACGCGAGGGCCGCGCCGTCCGCGTGCCCAAACCGCCGCCTGTCAGCGCGGCCGGCGCGAGCCGAGGACAAGGACGTGGACACGGACGAGGCCGTGCCACCAGCGGGACGCCCAAGCGGCCGAACCCACCGCCTGAGGCAGCCGCTACTAGCGGCCGAGCACCTCGCGCAGGTTGTCGACGAGCAGGAACAACGCCAGGCCGACGAGGCCGATCAGGACGACCTGCGTGATGAAGTTCCAGATCAGCAGCCCGAACGCAATCACGGCCAGGATCAGGACCACGATGCGCAATGTCAGCTGCGATCAGGCGACGGCTGAATGCCGATTCGATCACGCAGGTAGCTGGCCAGGGCGACCACGATCGCCGCCCACCATGGCAGGAAGTGGAGCCAGACCAGGGCGCCAACGGTACCAGCAGCACAGGGCCGCGCTGACCGCCGACCAGATCTCGACGATCAGGCCATTGTGGATCTCCTCGGGCGGCACCGGACTATGCGGATGCGTCAGATGTGCTCGCGGATCGCCCAGATCGCCCGCATCGATGCGCGCGGCCTCGCGGTGAATGGCGCTGATCTGATCGTCGAGTGAGGCGCGTTGCCCGCGCAACCTCCGTCAGCTCGAGCTCGCCGACCGCGAGAGCGCCCGCACGTTTCTGGTAGATCGACTCCAGGCCGCCATCGCCGGCGAGGGCGTCGACCTCCAGCGACAGGCCCGGCAGAAGGTCGGTCTGCTCCTTGATCTTGGCGTCGACAGCCGCTGCCTCGAGCCCGTAGCTCCTGCTCCCGCGCCGCCAGCGTCTGCGGCCACTGGAAAGGCGGATCGGCCTTGTCCAGTCCGCCAAAGCCGAGCGGGTCGTGCCACGACAGGCGCTGTTCGCCCGAGCGCGCGTACTTGGGTCCGGCGGGCGAGCGCTCGCCACCGAAGCGATCGTGGGTGTCGAGGCCGAACAGACCGCGATAGCCATCGACCCACGTGTCGTCGTCCGAGATCAGGATGGGCGACCACTCGCCGTCGCGGCCCGCGCCAATGGTCGCGCCGTCGCCGCGGGCATAGTCGACGAATGATGCCGACAAGGTCTCTTCGAGCTTCTTGGCCAGGTCGCCCGGGTCCGGCTGGCGGAGCGAGTTGACCCAGAACTCGCGACCGGCCTCGAGCAGGCCGACCAAGCCGCGCAGCGCTGATATGGGTGCGCTGGTCATGTACTCGCCCTGCTCGAAATACGTGGCGTGTGAGCCGGCTCCGGCGAAGACGACCGGATGATCGCCGTCCTTGAGGAAGGTCGGGTCGTCCCAGCGGCGACGCAGCTGGTCGCCGATGTAGTCATGCGCCGCGGCCGCGATCCAGACCGGCGCGGGACCGCCCGGCGCGTCCTCGAGATAAACGAAGACCTGCTCCCAATCCGACCTCGTGATCGTTCACGCCGTGGAAGGTGGAGCGGTAGTCGTTCATGAAGTAGAAATACAGGTACTGGAGGACGATCCAGCCGCGGCGACGTACGACGCGGCCGTAGTAGACGTAGCGATCATCGTGCACTCGAGCGGCGGCGTACTTGATCTGGGCCGCTCGCGGCCGTCCCGCCCGGCACGGTGCCGCGCAACAGCAGGGATGCGTCGAAGCCCGCGTCGAGCAGCCGGCCGAAGAGTCCGACGCGGGCGAGGCGACCCGCCGCGCGAAAATGCTGGCGGTCGGGACGCACCTGCCAGCGCGCCAGCTCGAAGCCGTTGAGCGGCTTCTGCACGAGTCGCAGGTAGAGCGACTTGCCGGGCTCGGCGACGTAATTGCTGATGACGTCGGTCGATACTTCGCCGTGAGGCACGACCACCTTCTGGTCGCGTTCGTTGCGGCCCATGAGCAGATCGCACTCGGCGAGGTAGCCCTCGACCGCGGTCGGATAAAAGAGCTCACCGTGGTTGTAGCGGACGATCGGCGCGTACTGCTGCAGCAGTGCGATATCAGCCTGATCCTGCACGGTCCCCGTGCCTGCGCCTGAGGCATCGACTGCGGCGCCTCTGGCGGCTCGGCGACGGCCATCAGGCGGCGTTCGCGTCAGGGTCGCGGAGCATGATCGTGTCGACGACGATCTCGCGCTCGAACAGGGCGCGAACGGGAGCGGAGTTCAGGTAGAACGCAGTAACGGCCTGGATCGCCATGCGCAGCCAATTGGGCTGACCAATGGTCCACAGGAACAGGTTGGCGATGAGCCCGATGCCGACCAGGACCATGACCAGCACCCAGCCACGCCTGCTGAGCGTCCACAGCCACAGTGCGGCAAGAACATTGACCACCGCCCAGCCGATGTACAGATTGCGCCACAGTTCATCAAGCGCGACCCCGCCGATGGGCGACGTGCCCGGAAAGGTTTCTGCAACTCCAGGCAGCAGTGTGATCGCCAGGCAGATCTGCAGGCCGACCACGACCCAGATACCCAATGGACGGCGCCGCATGGCTATCAGCCTACCGGAGCATCAAATCGAGTCAGCCGCGACAGGCGACCTGGAGCGCTGTTGCGCTTCGATGGCAGGTGCGGCATCGGCGGCCAGGACACGCTCCAGCCGGTCGAGGTACGGCCGGGCGTTCAGCCGCTCCAGGATCTCGCGCGTTGACTTGGCCGCGGCGCGCACCTCCGGCAGGTCGCGATCGAGGACGGTGACCATGTCCAGACCGGTCATGGCCTCCTCCCAGACCATGCGCAGGTCACGCCACGCCGCAAGCGCGCTCGAGATAGCCCGCCAATGCCTCGCGTTCTCTTCCCTCGAGCGCAGCAATTCCCGCGTCTTAAGGTCGCTCGCCTTGCCTCAACAACTGGGGCGTGGAAGCCCGTCGCGTCGAACGCGTCCGCATAGCGCTGCAGCACGGCTAGATCCATGGACCACAGAGCGCCGCGGCCGGCCTGGTAGTACGACGCCGGCGCCTGACTTAGCCACATCTCAGCGATCGTCACCCAGTGACGCTGCGCGTCATCGAGACGTCCGTCGGCCAACGCGGAGTTGGCCTTGGTGTCCTCGGTCGCGACTGCAACGCCCGGATCAAGCCCCTGAGCCAGCAGGCTATCCAGCTCGGCGATCCCATCCCGCATTGACTCGCCGCGCGCAGCCCGGATGATCAGCTCGTTGCTGCGGATCCAGATGCGCGACGCCGGGTCCAACTCCTCGGCCAGTACGCCGTCCATCTCGGCCAGCCCCTCGTCCCACTCGCCGATCATGAAGTCCGAGTAACCGATGTTGTTGACGAACTGCAGCATCAGGGCGCGGTGGCCGACGCGGCGCGCCAATGCCAGCCCTTCGCGGTACGACTCGGCTGCCCGCGCGTTGTCCACTTCGCCGAGGTGGTAGCCAAGGACCACCAGTGCGCCAAGCTCCAGCTCCGTATCGCCGATCTCGCGCGCGAGCTCCCCGCCGGTCTGGATCACGCTGATTGCCTCGCGCAGTCGGCCCAGACCGCCCAGCGCTGCCCCCTTGTAGATCAGGGCCTGGGCGAGCAGTCGCGGGTGGTTGCCGTGCTCGGCGACGTCCAGGACCTCGTCGCACAGGCGTGCGGCCGTTCGCGAATCTCGTTCGGCGTCACTGATTGCACGAGCCAGATGAAGCTTGAGTTCGGCGATCACAGGATCCGGCCACAGATCGCCGTATTCCGCAAGAGCAGGCTCCAGGAACTCGAGCGCCTCCGACGTGCGGCGTGCGTCGAGCAGGGCGTCGCCCTGGAGACAGACGGCACGCGCCGCGCCCAGTCGATCTCCGAGCGCGAGGCGCAGCTCGACGGCTCGGCGGCAGAAGTCGACGGCCGCGTCATAGCGCGTCTGGATGGCGGCCGACTTGGCCGCGCGCTCGAGTAGGTCAGCCTGATCGGCTGGGTCCGTCGTCACCGACAGTGCCTGGTTCAGAAACGAGACAGCCTGATCGTGCGCTCCCAGCGCCACGGCTCGCTCGGATGCGGCGCGCAGCGCGATCCGCGCCTGGGCAGCCAGGGCATCTGCCTCGGCGCCTTCAGCGGCATTTTCGTGGGCGGCAAGGTAATGACCGGCCAGCGCGCTGACGAGCTCGTCGGATCCGAGCTGCTCGAAGTAGCGCGCCGCGGCGAGGTGGCGCACCTTGCGATCCTTCTTCGACAACGTGTTGTAGGCGACCTCGCGGATGAGCGCCTGCACGAACGCGTACTGGCCCTGCTCGGCCGAGCGCTGATCGATGTCGCGCGTCAGGATCTCGCGCCGCACGAGCGTCTTGAGGCGCGGCTCAAGATCCGCCTCTGCGATCCCGGACACCGCCGCCAAACCGGACGCGCTGAATGACTGGCCCAGCACGGCGGCGTCGTGGATGATCGAACGATCGGTCGGATCCAGGGTGTCGATGCGTGAGGCGATGAGCGCGGTGAGCGTCTCCGGTACCGCGAGCGACGCGAGATCGCCGACAGGCTCGTATGCGCCTTCGCGTGCGACGAGGCGGCCGTCGGCGACGAGCATGCGGACCGTCTCAACGGCATACAGCGGAATGCCGTCGGCACGGTCGACGATTGCTCGGACCGCGCTATCCGGCAGGCCCGGAACCAGCCCTGCGAGCAGCTCGCGCATGTCTGCCTCGGCCAATGGCTCGAGATAGATCGACGTGAAGCTGCGCTTGCCGGCGCCCCAATCAGGACGTCGGTCGAGCAGCTCGGGCCGCGACAGGCACACGATGTAGATGGCGTGGCCGCGGCTCCACTCGAGCATGTGGTCGATGAAGTCGAGCAGGCCCGAATCGGCGAAGTGCATGTCCTCGAACACGAGCGTGACGGTCCCCGACGCCGCGATGCGCTCGAAGAAGGTTCGCCACGCGCCGAAGAGCTGCTCGGGGGCCATGCCCGACTCGATGCCCAGCAATGTCAGCAGCGCAGGTTCGATCCACTCCCGTTCGCCTTCGTCGGTCACCCATTGGGCAACCGTCTCGCCGACCTTCAGCCGGGTGGTCGGCTCGTCGTCACCCTCGACCAGCCCGCACCGGCCGCGGACCATCTCGCCCAGCGCCCAGAAGGTGATGCCTTCGCCGTACGACGGCGACCGGCCGTTGTGCCAGTAGGTCGTCTCGACCAGGCCGTCGACGTACTTCAGAAACTCCCAGGCCAGGCGCGACTTGCCGATGCCGGCCGGTCCCATGACCGACACGAGGCGCACCTTCGCCTCGCGGCCGGTGGCATGGAAGAGATCCTTGAGCAGCCGCAGCTCGTCGGCCCGGCCGACGAACGGTGCCTCCAGACCCTCACTTCGATTGCGCCCGCCACGCTCGGCCACGACACGGACCGCGCGCCATGCCGCGACGGGAGCCTGCTTGCCCTTGAGCACCTGCGCGCCGGCCTCCTCGAACACGACGGCATCTGCCGCCGCGCGGTAGGTCGCCTCACCGACCAGCACGCTGCCCGCGGGCGCGACCGACTGGAGCCGAGCGGCGGTGTTGACCAGGTCGCCGGCGACGAGTCCCTGGTTGGTGGCACCCAGCGTGACGGCTGCCTCGCCGGTGAGGACACCGCCGCGCGCCTGGACGCCATCGCCCAGCGTCGAGACAGCGTCGACCAGCTCGAGCGCCGCGCGTACCGCGCGCTCTGCATCGTCTTCATGGGCCGTTGGCGCGCCCCACACGGCCATCACGGCATCGCCGATGTACTTCTCGATCGTGCCGCCATAGCGCTCGACGATCTGGGCGCACAGCTCGAAGTAGCGCGACAACGTGTCGCGCACGTCCTCCGCGTCGCGTTGCTCCGCAAACGGCGTGAAGCCCACGATGTCGGCAAACAGGACCGTGACCAGCCGGCGTTCAGCGCTGTTGCCCACCGGCGACGGCGGCGTTGTGACGGAACGAGCAGGAATGGAAAGGGACAGCGCCGCTCCGCACTCATTGCAGAACTTGGCGCCCGGCTTGTTCGTCGCGCCGCAGCTCGGGCAGCCGGCGGCGAGCGTCGCTCCGCACTCGTTGCAGAACTTCGCTCCGGCCGCGTTCTCCGAAGAACAGTTTGGACAGATCACGCGGCTACTTTACGAGGCCGCTGAGCCTCACACGACCCGTGACGTCGTGAGCCAGTGCCGTCTGACGTCGAGAGCCACTGTGGCGCCGGACAGTTCGAAGGTGGCGCTCAGGGCCAGATCTGCGGCGGACCTGCCCACCCACAGCCTGACCGCGCCGGCTTCGATGACGCGCCTGTTGTGCGCGTCGGTATAAGCAAACTGCTCGGGGTTGAGCGTGAACTCGACCATTCTGGTTTCACCCGGACGCAACTCAACACGCTGGAAGCCACGCAGCTCGAGCAGCGGCCGGGCAACAGATGCTTGCTCGTCGCGAACGTACAGCTGGACTACCTCAGCTCCGCGACGCTGACCGGTGTTCGTCACTTCCACGCTGACGGTCAGGCAGCCCTCGACGGTATCAACGCGTTCAGTAGAGAGGCTCAGGTCGCGCAGCTCAAAACTCGAATAGGAGAGGCCGTGTCCGAACGGCCATAGCGGCGTGGTTGGTCCATCGACGTAGTCGCCCAATGGATTGGACCGGCCGCCGGTCGGGTGGTGGCGGTAGTTGAGTGGCACCTGGCCCACGTTGCGCGGCATGCTGATGGGCAGCCTGCCGCCGGGTTCTGTAGCGCCCACGAGTGCGTCGGCGATTGCCGCGGGTCCGAGATCGCCCGGGACCCAGGCGAGCATGATCGCCGCGCAGTGCGCCTCTGCCCATTCGAGCGCCAACGGCCGGCCGCTGACCACCACGAGGACGACCGGGGTACCCGTGGCGACGACGGCCTCGAGCAGCTCCTGCTGCCGGCCGGATGGAACCAGATCGTGCCGGTCGCGGAATTCGCCCGTGGTCGAGTCGGTCGTGAGCCCTGATCGCTCGGCGATGACCACGATCGCAACATCCGCATCCCGTGCGGCCCGCACCGCCTGGGCGATGTCCTCATCCGATCCGCCATGAACACCGACTCCCCCGCAGAAGACGAGCTCCGCGCCGTCCAATCTGCCGCGCAGCTCCTCGACGAGCGTCGCCCGGCCCGCGAGCTCATCCTCGAGTGCGAACGTCCGCTCGGTGTTGATGATCCCAAACGCGGTGCTGCCGGTGCGACGAGTCTCGAGCAGCGTCTCCAGGTGCACCAGATGGCTGTAGTCACCCAGAAAGTCGCGCGGGCTCTGGGCTGCACCGCCGATCAGTGCGACCCGCTTGGTGCCGGCCGCCAGTGGCAGCGTGCCGTCGTTGCTCACAAGGACGAGTGACTTGCCGGCCAGCTCGAGCCCAATGTGCTGTTCGTCGAGCGCTATTTCCGCCAGCTGTCCTGAGTCGGGCACCTCGACGTAGGGCTGTTCGAACAAGCCCAGCCGGAACTTAAGGCTCAAGATGCGCTGAACGGCGTCGTCGAGCAGCACCTCTGACACCAGGCCCTGCTCGAGTGCCTCGCGCAAGGGCGCGTCATAGACGTTGGTACGTGGCCACTCGACGTCGACGCCCGCTTCGAGCGCCATCTTGGCCGCAACGCGCAGGTCGGCCGTGAGCCGGTGCGCGGAACTCAACATCTCTATCCCGGCGTAGTCCGAGACGATGACGCCGTCGAAGTGCCAGCGACCGCGAAGCACCTCCGTCAGAAGCTCGTGCGACGCGTGGCAGGGCAGGCCGTCGACCTCGCAGTAAGCCGGCATGACGCTCGCCACGGCGGCCTCCACCACGGCCGTCTCGAACGGAACGAGCTGCTCATCGTGGAGCTCGCGCGGCCCGACATGTGCCGGCGCCTGGTTGAGGCCGCCTTCGGCCATGCCGTGGCCGACGAGATGCTTGGCGGTAGCCAGCACGCCGTGGGTCAGGTCGTTGCCCTGGAGCCCACGAATGAAGGCCGCGCCCATCGCCGCGGCGACGTATGGATCCTCGCCGTAAGTCTCCTCGATGCGACCCCAGCGCGGATCGCGCGTGATGTCCAGGACCGGACCCAGGGCGTGACGTGCACCGGTGGCCAGCATGCGTCGCCGGATCGTGTCCGCCACGGCCGCGACGAGATCGGGATCGAAGGTGGCGGCCGCACCGAGCGACTGCTGGAAGCACGGCGCGTCGAGGGCGAGCAGGCCGTGCAGGCACTCCTCGTGGATGACCGCCGGGATACCGAGTCGGGTCTGCTCGACGAGGAAGCGCTGGATGTCGTTGGCGGCGCGCGCCGCATCCGCCGGACGCAGGTTCGTGGAGCCCGAGAGGCGCGTTATCTGGCCGACGCCGGCGGCGGCGAGATTGCTCAGCTGGTCGATGTCGACCTGGTTGCCGGTGACGAGCTCATAGCCCCACACGGCCCCCAGCTGGGCCAGTTTTTCGTCGCGCGTCATGCGCGCAACGAGGTCCGCGCTGCGCTCCCCTACTGAGCGTTGCGCGTCACGGTAGACGGCCGAGACGGTGGTCATCCCTTGACCGAGCCAGACGTCAGGCCGCCCACGAGTTGGCGCTCGGCGAAGACATAGAAGATCAACGCCGGAACGAGGGCCAGCGTCGTGTAGGCCAGGATGCGCGCCGTGTCTGTCGTGTATTGGGTGGAGAAGTTCGTGACGCCCAGCGGAAGCGTCCAGTTCGCCTCAGTGCTGATCATCAGCAGCGGCAGCAGGAACTGGTTCCACGAGGCGACTATCGCAAGCACCGCGACGGTGCCCAAGATGGGCCGCGACAGCGGCAGCAGGATGTGCCAGAAAAAGCCGAGCGGACCGCAACCGTCGATTGCCGCCGCATCCTCCAATTCCTGGGGGATGCTCTTGAAGAACGGGCGCAGGATAACGATCGTCAGAGGCAGGCCAAAGGCCGCCTCCGGGAGTGCCAGTCCCAGCGGATTGTCGAGCAGGCCCATGTCGCGCACGAGGACGAACAAGGGCAGCACCGCCACCGCCGAAGGGAACAGCAGGCCCAGCGTGAAGAGCGTGTAGATCAGCTCTCGCCCGGGAAAGGCACGGCGCGCGAACACGAAAGCGGCAAGTGCTGCGAAGAGGACAACGACGATCGTGGAGATCGCCGCCACGACTGTGCTGTTGAGCAGCTGTCGCCAGAAAGACGGTGAGCTCAACGCGTCGGTGTAGTTCGACACGACCCACGGATCAGGCAGGCCCATTGGATTGCTGGCCAGTTGCGGGGCGTCCTTGAAACCGCCCAGTACGGCAAACGCAACGGGCACGATGATCACTGCCGCCACGAGCAGCAAGGCGGCGTAGCGCAAGGTCACGAAACCGACGTGGCGCACTCGCACCAAAGGCGACGCCCGCCCACTCGCAAGTGCTGTCGTCTGCGTCATCCGACTACTGCCCAACGGACGTCAGCGCGCCGTCGATGTCGCGCCGCAGCACCCAGCGCTGGTAGGCCAGGCCCACGATCAGGGCCAGGACGAACAGGATCACAGCAACGGCGCTGCCATAGCCCATCTGCTGGCGCTTGAAGCCCCACTCGAACATGTATGTGGCCATCGTGTTCGAGGCGTTGACCGGGCCGCCACCGGTGGTCACCCAGACAAGGTCGAACAGCTGCAGTGCGCCGATCATCGACAGGAAGATGGACACGCGCAGAGTGGGCCCAAGCAGGGGCAGGGTCACGTAGCGGATGGACTGCATACGCGAGGCGCCATCAATGGCCGCGGCCTCCTCCAACTCCTGGGGTATGCCCTGCAGGCCGGCCAGGAGCAGGATCATGTGGAAGCCAAAGTACTTCCACGAAATGATGAAGAACATCGCCAGCAGCACGGAGCTGGCATCGGCGAGCCACGGCTGGTAGAGGGCACCCAGACCGACAGAGTTCAGGATGCCCTCCGCCAGACCGTTCGGCTGGAGGAGGAGACTCCAGACAACGCCAGTTATCACCTCGGCAATCACGTAAGGAGCGAAGAAGACCAGGCGCAGCACCGTCCGGCCCCTGAAGCGTCGGCTGAGCGCCAGCGCCAGGCCGAGCGCAAACGGGATCTGAATGGTTATCGACAGCAGGATGATCAGGACGTTGTGCCAGACCGCGCCCTGGAAGATGGGGTCGAGCAGCGCGCGCTGGTAATTGGCCAGGCCGTTGAAATCCGTCAGTGGCGTCAGCCCATTCCACTTGAAGAAACTGAAATGGACGGCCTGAATGATGGGGAAGACGACGAAGACGACGTACAGGAGCAGGGCCGGCAACAGGAACAGCGCGATCGTCACCAGACCACGCCGGCCTTTGCGAGAAGTCTGGCCCGTACGCGTCGCGCCTGTCATCTGATCTCCGACGATATCGAACGGGCCGGCCTAGCGGCCGGCCCGTTCGGATTTACGTACGGTTGTGAACGTCGCCTACTTGGTCTGGGCTGCCGTGTTGATGGCCTGGGCCACCGTCTGGGGCGTGCCGGATCCGGAGTAGAGCGTGGCCACTGCCTCGTTGATCGCCGCACCAAGGTCAGGTGTGGTGGCCTGATCCAGGTAGAGCTGGACGAAGTTGGCCTTGGCCCGCGCCGCAAGGACATCCTTGAGCTGCGGATCAGTGACCGAGGTCTCCGTGCCAACCGTGGTCGGCAGGATGCCCGAATTGGATGCACCCCAGCGCGTCGCCTGCTCAGGGCTCACGAGGTAGTGCAGGAAATCGGCTGTCTGTGGCATTGGCGCATTCGCCCCGATGGCGAAGCCGTTGCCGCCGCCAAGGCCATCCGTGGCTGCGCCCGCACCACCGTCGACGGCCGGGAAGGCAAACCACCCAAGGTTGTCGCCCATGCCCTTCTTGTCGGCGGAGTTCGCGGTGACCGTGCCCGGTAGCCACTGACCCATGAGCTGGATGGCGCCGGTGCCGGTGGCCATCGATGCCGCGCTGCTGCCAGCGCCATCCCATGGCGCCGCGCCGAAGCCTTGCTGGAAGGGCTGCAGGTCAATCAATTGCTTGAAGTCCTCGCCGGCCTTGACGAAGCATGGATCGCTCCAGTCACCGGTCGTGGTGGCCTTGTCCATGCCTTCCTTGCCGCACTCGCGCACCGCGAGATAGGCCCAGTAGAAAGCACCGGTCCAGGTGTCCTTGCCGGCCAGGGCGATGGGCGTGATGTTCTTGCTCTTGAGTGTCTGGACATCGGTCAGGAGCTCTGCCCATGTCGTCGGCGGCGCGGTGATGCCGGCGTCGGCGAACTGCTTCTTGTTGTACCAAAAGCCAACGAGGCCAAGGTCGAACGGAATTCCGTATTGCTTACCGTCAACCTGGTACATGCCCATGGCACCAGGGTTGATCGTGTTTGCCCACGACGCGACGGCCGCGGTGATGTCCTGGACCTGGCTTGCCTCAGCCTGCTGGCGAAGTCCGCCGCCGCCCCACGACTGGAACAGGTCGGGTGGCGTCTTGGCCTGCAGGAGCGTCGTCAGCTTGGTCTTGAACGCCTCGTTCTCGAGATAGTTGACGGTGACCTTCACGTCCGGGTGGGCGGCGTTGTACTCGTCAGCCATGGTCTGCCACAGCGTCTTGCCCGGGTCATTGTTCTGGATGTGGTACCAGTTGATCGGGACCTGTGCGGCACTCGATGGCGCCGAAGTGGCCGGCGCGGCAGTTGCCGGCGCCTTGGTGGGCGCGGTTGTCGCGCCGCCGCCACCGGAACAGGCACTAATGACGAAGGCTGCGGCAAACAAGCTCGCCGCGCCCCGACGGAACATCATCTCAACCTGCCTCCTCATGGTGCCCCTGAGCGCTGCGCGCTCGATACGGCACTACCTGACGCAACCAAGCGCCGAAAGTTGCGAAACGTCTCCCGAACGTTTCGGGCGGATGCTAGTCACGTGCCGAAACCTCGTCAACACCGAAAAGCACCCATCCTGCTACCCGATGTGGAAGTATCACCCAGTCGACGATCGAAGACTACGGGCGCGAGCCAATCGAAACTTTCGAAATCGCTCCGGCATCGCTAGACTGCCGACGTTATGGCTGAACTCGCGCCCGGACGCCGCACCGCTAATGCCACCACGATGGCGTTCATCGCCCAGCAGGCCGGCGTTTCCGTGCCGACGGTATCGAAGGTCATCAACGGTCGCTCGGATGTCTCACCAGAGACGCGTCGCCGCGTCGAGGCCGTTATCCGCGAGCAGGGCTACAGCCGTGTCGGGCGTGACAACCGCCGCTCGCCCATCGTCGAGTTGATCTTCCACGAGCTCGACAGCGAGTGGGCGATGGAGATCGTGCGCGGCGTCGAACGTGTCGCCGGTGAGAACCACCTGTCCGTCGTGCTGTCGGAGCTGCAGGGCCGCCACACACCCGGCAGAGGCTGGATCGAAGGTGCCCTGGCGCGTCGGCCCACGGGCGTGATCGCTGTTTTCTCCGACTTGAGCGAACAGATGCGCAGCCAGCTGCGTACCCGTGGCATCCCGTTCGTAATCGTCGATCCGGCGGGCGAGCCAATGCACGACACGCCCTCTGTCGGCACGACGAACTGGAACGGTGGCTTGACCGCGACCAGGCACCTGCTCGCACTCGGCCATACGCGCATCGCCGCGATCGGTGGCCCGGAGGACATCCTGTGCAGCCGAGCCAGGCTCGACGGATTTCGGGCGGCCATGGACGCGGCAGGGGTTGGCGTTGACCACACCCTGGTGAGCAATGGGCGCTTCGCCGTCGAGGAAGGCATCGCCCGTGGACGCGCGCTGCTGAGCCAGCCCAATCCGCCGACGGCGATCATCACCGGCAACGATCTGCAGGCGCTCGGTGTCTACCAGGCAGCGCGCGAGTTACGACGGCACATCCCTGATGATCTCAGCGTTGTCGGCTTCGACGATCTGCCGGTTGCGCAGTGGGTTGGTCCGCCGTTGACGACCGTTCGGCAGCCATTGGTCGAGATGGCTGAAACGGCGGCTGAGATGGTGCTCGCCATGGCTCGTGGCGAAACGCCAAGCCAGGCCCGCGTCGAGCTCTCTACGGAGCTGGTCGTGCGCGAGAGCACATCTCCGCCTCGTCCGAATTGATCCATCCAGCTCAGAGCGGGACGCCTGTCAGGCTGCGGTTCTGATGCGCCCCTGCTTCAGACTGCGCAGGACTTCCTGGGCGGCCAACCGACCCGGGGCGCCGGTCACGCCTCCGCCCGGATGGGCACCTGACGCGCACAGGTAATAGCCGTCGAGCGGCATTCGATAGCGGCCGTAACCGTGCAGCGGCCGCCACTCGAACCATTGGTCGAGCGCGACCTCAGCGTGCATCGGATGGCCGCCGCGCGCGCCGTACTCGCGCTCGAGCTCGAGCGGCGTAAGCGTCGTGCGTTCGACCACAAGATCGGCGAACCCGGGCGCGTACTTGTCGATCGTGCGCGTGACCGTCTCGCCAACCGCGTCCGCGTCACCGCCGGCGACTGCCTGCGCGACGACATTCATTACGTGATGCGTGCCCTTGGGTTGCCCTGCGCCGATCAGTGAGGGGTCGATCAACGACGGGATCGTGATCTCGAGCAGTGGCTCTTGCGCGCTAGCGCCATGGCGGGCAGGTCGGGCGGCGAGCTCCAGGTAGCGCATCGACGGCGCGATGAGGATGCGGCCGCGCATCCGCTGCGCGTCGTCGAACGCGCCAGGGAAGACAGGTAGAGCGCGCAGCGCGTAACGGACGCTCGCGGTCGCGCCGTCCTGGCGGATATTGCCGGCGCGCCACGAAAGCCGCGGACCAAGCACTTCCGGCTCGAGCAGATCGAGCAACGTCGTGTGTGGGTCGAGCCCCGACGCGACTACGCCCGCGTCGATCTCCTCGCCCGTTTCGAGCGTCACGCCCACAACCCGATCTCCGGCGTGGCGGACGCGCGCCACGCGCGCGGCGGTCCGGATCTCGCCACCCTTCTCCTTGATCGCCTGAGCCAGTGCGTCAGTGACGGCCCGCGGACCGCCGCGCGCAAACACGGCCTGCCCGGCCAGGCCCGCGTTGCTGCTCGCGGCCTCCGTCAACAGCACGCCCGTCGTCCCCGGCGCGCGCGGGCCGAGCGCCGTGTACAGCACCCCGCGCGCCGCGATCGCGGCGCGCAAAGCGTCCGACTCGAACCATTCTTCGACCGTGTCGCGCACGGCCATGGGCATGAAGCGCAGGAGCCGCGGGTCGAGCCGCGCGGCGCCGGCGACGGAACGCGCCGTCGCACCGAGCGAGCGTCGCCGACAGGTCCGGCGGCACTCGCCTCAGCAGCGGAGCCAGCGCCCGACCAAGCTCGCGCAGCTGCGTATCCGCGAGCGCATACGCCTCTGCGTCACGCTTGCCGACGAGCGGGTTGCCGGCCAGCTCGCTGCGCCGTGCGCGCGACGTCGCCCCACAGAGTCACGGCCCCGCCGTCGAGCTGCGGGGCGAACGTGCGCACGTCAGGCTGGACGAGGCGCAGGCCGTGGCGCTTCAAGGCCAGCTCGCGCGCCACGACGGGCGAGAACCTGCCCACGGTCAGCGCCAGCTCGGCCATGCCGCCGATCGACTCGCGCGCTTCAAGGACCAGCACTTTCAGGCCGGCGCGGCCCAGGTATGCCGCGCACACGAGGCCGTTGTGGCCGGCGCCGATGACGATTGCGTCGTACTTCACGCCGCTGCCTCGCTCGCGCCGCGCGCCGCAGCCTGGCGTGGGCCGCGCAGCGTGCGCAGCACCTCAACGGCGGCATTGCGGCCCGGCGCGCCGGAGATGGCGCCACCGGGATGGGTCGATGAGCCGCACAGCCACAGGTCGCGCACGGGCGTGGCATAACCGGCGCCGAGCAGCGGTCGGCCGCTGAAGAGCTGCTCGAGCAACAGCTCGCCCTGGAAGATGTTGCCCTCAGTCAGCCCGAAGGTGCGCTCGATGTCGAGCGGCGTGAGCGTCTGGCGGTGCAGCACGAGCGACGGCAGGTCCGGTGCGTACTTCGCGATCGTTGCCTGGACCGTGTCGCCAAAGGCGTCGCGCTGCTCATCCCAGTTCGAGTCGGCCAGCTCGTACGGCGCGTACTGCACGAAGCAGGCCATGACGTGCTTGCCCGGCGGCGCGACGGACGGATCGATGAAGCTCGGGAAGCCCATGTCGATGTACGGCGCGCGCGAGAAGCGCCCGTCGACCGCGTCGTCATACGCACGCTCGAGATAGTCGATCGAGGGCGAGATCGAGACCATCCCCCGGTAGACGTCCATGTTGCCGGGCGGGGCACACGTGAAGGTCGGTAGTCCGCTGAGCGCGAAATTGACCTTGCCCGACGATCCGCGGAACTTGAATGCGCGCACCTGGGCGTCGTCATCGGCGGACAGCGTTCCAGGCTCGAGCAGCTTGCCGAGCGTCGTGCGCACGTCCGCGCTCGAGATGACAGCGCGTGCCTCGATCTCCTCGCCGTCCTCGAGCACCACGCCGGTCGCCCTGCCGTCGCGCGTCGTGATCCGTGCCACCGGCGCGGACGTGCGCAGCTCCGCGCCAAGCTCCGTCGCGGCCAGTGCGATCGCGCGCGAGATTGCCCCTGTCCCGCCCACCGGCAGACCCCACGCGCGGTACTCGCCGTCGATCTCGCCCATGTAGTGGTGGAGCAGGATGTACGCCGAGCCGGGCGTCTTTGGCGAGAGGAACGTGCCGATGATGCCGCTCGAGGCCAGCGTCGCGCGCAGCGCCTCAGTCTCGAACCATTGGCTGACGAAGTCCGCCGACGACATCGTCAGCAGCTGGATGAAGGCCGTCTGCTGTGGCTCCGGCAGCGCGGCGAAGCGGCGTGCAAACGACGCCAGTCCAAGCAGCCCGCGCGGATCGCGCAGACCCCCCAGGGCCGGCGCGGCCTCGTGCCAGAAGCGGCTTGACGAAGCGCGCCATCTCCGCCATCAGCAGCGAGTACTCCTCGTACGCCTCGGCATCGCGCTTGGAGTGACGCCGGATCTCGCGCACAGTCACGGCGTGGTCGTCGACGCGCCACAGGTAGTCGCCCACCTTGGTGCCGGTTGGCGTCATCGTGCCGTCGACCGGCAGCACCGCCAGGCCGTGGCGGACGAGGTCGAGCTCGCGGATGATCTCCGGCCGCAGCAGCGACACGACGTACGAGGCGACGCTGAACTTGAAGCCCGGGTAAACCTCTTCTGTGACTGTGGCGCCGCCCAGGACGTTGCGCCGCTCCACGACGACCACCTTCAGCCCAGCTCGCGCCAGGTACGCGGCGCAGGTCAGCCCGTTATGTCCACCGCCGACGATGACGGCGTCGTACGGCCCCTTCCCTCGCCCCTCTGCCACGGTCTAACTGTATCGGCCGTCGAAGCGCGCCAACCGCCGTGGACGATTCCGCGTGTGACGCGGAACGCACGGCGGCAGCGATGTTGCAGAACGAAAGACCCACTGGACGACGCGGTGTGGTGGGCCAATGCTGTGTTGCAGGAGGGTCATGCTCTTAATCGTGCGCAAAGTGGTGCAGACTCTCGCAGCCATCGCCTTGGTCGCGCTGATCGCCGGCTGCACCTCGGCCCCTTCGATCGACCCTGCTGCGACCGTCTTCGCGGTCCAGTCACCGGTGGAGCTCGATCGCGTTGTGCTCTTGCCGGACAAGCGGTCGGTTGACGTTGTCGTCGTCGGCGGGGCGCCACTGTCAGACGGCAAGCCGTGCGGCGCCGATTACGCGCTGGCGTCGAGCACGATCAGTGGCGGTACCTTGGAGGTTCTCGTCAATCAGACGGCAACACGTATCGGCAACTGTGCGCTGACCGAGGGCGTTTGCTGCGAGCACCACTTCACGGTTGATCTGGCGCCGGACGCCAAGGTGAACCGCGTGCGAGATGCCGCCGCTGGCTTCGAGCGAGTGGCCTTCCTTACTCGGCCGCAAGACCTGTACCTGCTCAATGGCCTGCCCGCTGGATGGGAGATGCGCCGCGAGTGGGGCGACTGGGGCGGTACGTGGACTCAACTCTTCTCACCGGCGTCAAACCCGGATCCGACGCCTCGATCGCCCGGGACGCTTGAGTTCAGCACCACCCTCGGCGGTTTCGTCGAGGCCGACCCCGGTGCGCTCCAGTCTCCCATCCTCGTGAACGGCAGCCCGGCTGAGTACCTGCAGGCTCCCAATGTTGACGGCGCCATCGAGACCCAGCTCCAGTGGAACGCAGCCGGTGGGCAGGCGTTGACGCTGTACGCGTTCGACAAGGACTTCTCAATCGACGAAGTCGCCGCACTGGCGAACGCTGCCACGGGACCGTGACCGCCCGCTAGCTCGTCCACTACCCTGACGCGCAATGAGCATCGGCACCTCGCTCGACGCGCGCACTGAGCCTCTCAACCGCAAGCGCGAGTGGCGCGACTGGTCGGGCTACTACGCCGCCAGCCAGTACGACCTACCTGCACATCCATGAGTACGTCGGCATCCGCCACGCCGCGGTGCTGATCGATGTCTCGCCGCTCTACAAATACCGCGTCAGCGGCCCGGACGCGGTGCGCCTGATCGACCGCGTCATCACGCGCGATGCGACGAAGATCAAATCGGGCCAGGTGATCTACACGCCGTGGTGCGATGAGCACGGCAAGGTCATCGACGACGGCACGATCGCGCGCCTGGATGACGACTCATTCCGCTGGACGAGCGCCGAGCCGCACCTGCGCTGGTTCACCCACAACGCGCGCGGCCTCGACATCGAGATAGAGGACGTCAGCGAGAAAACGGCCGCGATCGCGCTCCAGGGACCGCTCGCACGCGACGTGCTGTCGGCGGCCACGGGCACCGACTGGAAGGACCTGCGCTTCTACCACCGACGGTCCGCCCGCCTCGCATCGGCTGCAATCGACGTCAGCCGAACCGGCTACACCGGCGACCTGGGCTACGAGCTGTGGTTCGACGCGAAGCATGCCAACAAGGTCTGGGATCGCCTGCTCGATGTTGGTCGGCCGTACGGCATTCGCCCGGCGGGCATGCTCGCGCTTGACATGGCGCGGCTGGAGGCCGGGCTGATCCTGATCGAGGTCGACTACACGTCGGCCAAGCACGCGCTCATCCCGGCCCAGAACTACTCGCCTTTCGAGATCGGCCTGGGGCGCCTGGTAAACCTGGACAAGTCCGCTGACTTCGTTGGCCGGCGCGCCCTCGAGCACGAGGTCGCCGCTGGCGGTCCAGCGCGCCGGCTCGTCGGCCTGACTGTTGACTACCAATCGATCGAGACGTTGTACGAGGCACAGGACTTGCCGATCGCGGTGACGACGCGGACGTGGCGCGAGCAACGGCCCGTCTACGCGGGCAAGCGCCAGGTGGGCCGCGCCACCAGCGGAACGTGGAGTCCCACGCTCAAGCAGCACATCGCCCTGGCGTCAGTGGAACCGGTTTCGAGGCGGCCGGTTCGTCTGTTGATCTTGAATGGACCGTGGAGGGCCGGCGCGGTCGTGCCACGGCCACGGTCGTGCCACTCCCCTTCTTCGACCCCGAGCGCAAGCGCTCCTAGCGCTCCGGAGCTGCGCCGGTCATGGCGCCGACGATGTCCCACAAATCGGCACGGTCGTCTGCGCTGAGCCTGGTCTGCGGCGCGCGGTCGAACGGCCGCGGCCGGCGATCCAGGTACAGCCGCCCGCCGGGCGCGGCGAGAGTCGGCGTGGTGGCCAGCCAGCCGATGGTGTCGGCGCCCTGCTCTGGCGTGCGCAGAAGCGGCTTCATCAGCCGGTAGAAGCCGGGCAATGAATTCGGCCAGACCGGGCGTGTCCGCCCAGCCCGGGTGCATCGCGTTGAACGACACGCCGGCGTCCGGAGTAGCGGCGCGCCCACTCGCGCACGAGCGCGACCTGGATGCGCTTGGCCTGCGCATAGGCAAGCGCCCCGTTGTACGGCCGGCTGCGCCACTCGAGGTCATCGAGGTCGCACCGGCTGGGTGTACATGCCGCCCGACGTGACGGCGATCACCCGTCCCGAATCCGAGCGTCGGAGCAAAGGCAGCAGTCCGCTGACCAGGACGAACGGCCCACACACCAGGATCGCCAAAGTCTTTTCGATGCCGTCGTCGCTGTCGGTCCGCTCGGGGTAGATGGCGCCGGCGTTGTCGACCAACACGTCGAGCCGGTCTTCGCTCTCCGCGATGTGTTTGACGGCGTCGCTGATGGAGCCCAGCGACGACATGTCGGCGATGACCACCGCGAAGCGATCTTCGCCGACCTGGCTGACCAGCTCCGACCTGAGGCTTTCGAGCTTGTCGGCCGACCTGCCGAGCAGGACGACGCGCGCTCCCGCTCCGGCCAGGCGAGTGACAGCTGCCCGCCCAATACCCGACGTAGCGCCGGTCACGAGCGCCGTCCTGCCCGCCAGCGAACGATCCGGCTTCGACGGCCAGTCGTAAAGGTGGCCGCGCACGGCCGGCCCGATGCGGCTGAAGGAGGGCACGACGGCCAATTCGAGGGCCGCGTCGACGACGTCGGCCGCACAAGGTTTGCTCATGGCTCAGATTGTACAAACATTTGACAGAACCCGCACTCCGTGCTCTATCGTCCACCGGCGCGAGGATATACAAAGACTGTACGAGGACTTCATGGCACGGCTTCACGAAACACTTCAGACAACGCTGCCGATCGAGCGCGCGTTCGCCTTCATCGCCGACTTCTCCAATGCCGAGCGCTGGGATCCGGGCGTTGCGTGGTCGAAAGCAGTCGCCAATCCACAGCCGCGCGTCGGCGCCGAGTACGAGCTGGGCGTGCGCATGGGCGGCCGTGTCGCGCCCATGAGCTACAAGATCACGCTGCTTGAGCCCGCCGAGCGCGTAGTGCTCGGCGGGCGCGGCTCGAACGTGTCAGCCATCGACGACATCCGCTTCGAGCGGACGGACCAGGGCACGCGCATCGACTACACGGCTGACATCGAGCTGACCGGCTGGCTGCGGCTGGCAGCACCCTTCGCCGGTCGTGCCTTCGCCGCGATCGCGCGCAACGCCCGCGACGGCATGCAACGAACCCTCGACGCGATGGCCGCCCAGGAGTCGGTGGCATGAAGGTCGCCGTCGTCGGCTCGGGGATGAGCGGTCTGTCGGCCGCCTTCGCCCTGCGCCAGCACCAGGTCGCGCTGTACGAATCGGATCCGGTGGTCGGTGGTCACGTCGCGACGGTGCGGCGTCGACTACGTCCGACCGGGCCGCTCGCCGTCGACATGGGCTTCATCGTCTACAACGAGACGACCTATCCGCGCTTCGTGGGCCTGCTCGATGAATTGGGCGTGGCCACGCAGCCGAGCGACATGTCGCTCGGCTCGGCCTGCCGGGCGTGCGGGATCGCGTTCAGCTCGCACGGCGCCACTGGCTTCCTGGCCGATCGCTCGCTCGCGGTCCGGCCCACTCACTGGCGCATGTTTGCCGACGTCGCTCGCTTCTACGGCCACGCGCGCGAGACGCTCAATTCGCCCGTCGCGACGCTCGAGACGCTGGGTGCCTGGCTCGACGAACGGCGCTACGGCCGCGCCTTCCGCGAGCACTTCCTGGTGCCCATTGTCTCGGCCGTGTGGTCGACCGCGCCGGAGCGGATCTACGACTTCCCCGTCGCATACCTGCTGCGCTTCCTCGACAACCACGGCCTGATCGGCCTGCGCCGCTCGCTCCAGTGGCGCACGGTCAGCGGCGGATCTGAGACATACGTCCAGCGCATCGTCGAGGCACTCCCCGCGGGAGCGGTTCGAGCCGGTGATCCGGTTGTCAGCGTCACGCGCGACACGACCGGCGCGACGGTGCGCACTGCGCACGGACACGAGGACCGCTTTGACGCCGTGATCATGGCCACGCACAGCGACGTCACACGCCAGCTGCTGAAGGATGCCGACGCTTCCGAGCGGCAGGCACTCGACGGCTTCGAATACACGACCAATCGCGTCGTGCTGCACACGGACACCACGTTGTTGCCGCGCCAACGGCGCGCGTGGGGCTCGTGGAACATCGACACCGGGGATTGCCGCCAGCCAGCGGATCAGCTGACCATGACGTACCACATGAACCGCCTCCAGTCCCTGCCCGGCCCAATCGAGTACCTCGTGTCGGTCAACCCTGGTCCCAAGCTGCGGCCCGAGCACGTCATCGTCGAACGTGCCATGAGCCACCCGCTGTACACCTTCCAGACCCTCGCCGCGCAGAAACGGCTGACGGCGCTCCAGGGTCACCGCGCGACCTGGTACGCCAGCGCCGTGCTCGGTTATGGCTTTCACGAGGACGGCTGTCGTGCCGGCTTCGAGGCGGCCGAAGGACTGAGCGCCGTCGCGCTCGAGCAGGCCGCGTGAAGACGCACCTGCTGCGCGGCAAAGTCGCCCATCGCCGGTCGCGGCCGCGCACGTACGCGCTCGAGCACGACGTCTGGTACATCGCGCTCGATCTCGACGAGCTGCCGGCCGTGGCCCGCTGGTCGCGTTTGCTGCGCCGCAACGGGCGGGCGATCGCCGCCTTTCGCGATGGTGACTACCTGCCCCAACCGGCGCGCGACCTGCCGGCCGACTTCCGCGCTCACCTGGCGCGCTCGGGCGTCGACCTGCGCGACGGTCGGATCACGCTCGTGACCAACCTGCGCGTGCTCGGCTACCAGTTCAACCCGGCCAGCTTCTATCTGTGCCGGGACGCGACCGGCGCGATGGCGTGCGTCGTGGTCGAGGTCCACAACACCTACGGCGAGCGCCACCTGTACACGCTCCGGCCCGAACGAGCAGGCGGTCGAACGTTCAGCGCGGAGATGAACAAGGAGCTCTTCGTGTCGCCCTTCATCGGACCTGACGGCCACTATCGCGTAACCGTGCGCGACGACGACGACGGCCTGGCCATCGGCATCAGCGAGCGCGAGGGCGGCGCGCCCTTGCTCGCGACGAGCCTCAGCCTGCGGCGCGTGCCACTGACGCGACGCAACCTCGTCGTGGCTGCTCGTGCGCTATCCGCTCGTGACGCACAAGACAACGGCCCTCATCCACTGGCATGCTCTACGCCTGTGGCTGAAGGGCGTGCCCTTCCACCGTCACGCGGCGGTGCCTCGCGCCGACGCGGTCCACGGAGCACATCGATGAGCAACCGCACGGGTTCGGTCGCACACGCGACGAGCGAGCAACGCCTGATCGATCGCGCCGCAGATCGCGCGCTGCTCGAGCTGGGCCACAGGCTCAAAGTCGGCAGCCTGACGATTGAGGCGCCCGACGGCGCGCGACACACCTTCCGGGGCGCCCACGACGGGCCGCACGGTGAGATCCGCGTCCACGACCGCAGCGCCGTGTGGCGCATCGTCTTCGGTGGCGAACCGGGTGCCGGCGAGGCGTACATGGACGGGCTGTGGAGCAGCCCGGATCTGGCGGCGGCGCTGATGGTCGCGGCGCTCAACCGCGACGCGCTGGGCGTCACGCGCGGCTGGCTGCGCCTGCCGCTCCAGGTGCCACGGACGATCGCCCACCGCGCGCGGCGCAACACCATTGCCGGCAGTCGTCGGAACATCCGCGCCCACTACGACCTGGGCAATGACTTCTACCGGTTGTTCCTGGACGAGACGATGACCTACTCGAGCGCCGTCTTCGCCTGACGCCCGACCAGTCGCTCGCGGACGCGCAGCGCAACAAGTACCGCATCCACGCCGAGCGCGCGGGTCTGCAAACCGGGCATGCGCGTGCTCGAGATCGGCAGTGGCTGGGGCGGCTTTGCCCTGTACGCCGCTGGCGAGCTGGACTGCGATGTGACCTCGATCACCGTCTCGAAAGCGCAGCACGAGCTGGCCACGCAGGCGCATCGCCGAAGCGGGGTTGGGTGACCGCGCGCGGGTCGAGCTGCGCGACTACCGCGACATTCGCGGCGAGTACGACGCGATCGTTTCGATCGAGATGCTCGAAGCGGTCGGCGCGGAATACTTCGAGGCCTTCTTCGCGGCGTGCGATCGAGCCCTCAAGCCGGGCGGGCGGATGAGCCTCCAGTCGATCTGCTTCCCGGACGTCGCCTACGAGCCGCAGCGGCGCGGCTCGAACTGGATCCAGCAATACATCTTCCCCGGCGGGCTGCTGCCGTCACTGGCCGCGATCGAGCGCTCGCTGCACGGCACGCGCCTACTCATCAGCGCGCACACAGGACATCCGCGAACACTATGTCCGGACGCTGGCGACCTGGCGACGGACCTTCCTCGAGCATCTGCCAGAGGTGCGTGCGATGGGCTTCGACGATCGCTTCATCCGCATGTGGGAGTACTACCTGGCGCTGTCGGAGGCCGGCTTCGCGACCGGGCTCGTGCAGGATCAGCAGATCGTCTTCGAGAAGAGCCGCGGCGTCTGACGCGACGCCGCCAAATTCACATGTGGCGGGCCGTCACAGGCTCGCGGACAGCTCCGTGCGCAACGCCTGGACGGCGCTCGGCAGGTCCTGCGGGAGAACGAGCAGCGGCTCGAGCCCGTCCGTAGGCAATGCCGCAGCCTGGCCCCCGCCGAAAGCAATGAGGACGTGCGGATGCGTCGCGCGGATCGAGCGCGCTACGTCGAGCGCAGCCTCGACGTCACGTCCGATGACGACGCCGATGACAACGCCGCGCGCCTTGGTCGAGGCGATCGCCTCGAGCCAGTCGCTGACGGGCAGATCCGCGCCCAGGTAGCGGACGGCGATACCGGCCCGTCGTGCCGCGGTGGCAAAGGTCAGCGCCCCCAGATCGTGTCGCGCCCCAGGCGGAAGGCCGACGAGGACTGACGTCTTCTTCGCGCGGGATGCCGGCGGCGAAGAAGGCCATGCCCAGCCGACGCTGGACCGCGCCCGCCGCGGCGTGCTCGGCAGCGACATCAACCTTGCCCTCAGCCCAACCATCGCCAAGCGCGACCAGCGCGGGCATGACCAGCTCAGCTCGTCACCTGCTCGAACGAGCCGCGCGCGAACATCTCGTCCAGGATCTGCTCGACGCCGGCCTCGTCGAGCGCCGCCGCGGAGCGGACGAAGGCATCGGTCAGCGATTCGGCCGTAGGCCGCTGCGCGGGCCGTGCGCGGCGCTGCGAGCGGCGGCCTCCGGCGCGGCAGCGACGATTCCTTCGATCGCGGCTTCGTCGAGCTCACGAATGTGCGCGGCCGCGGTCGATGGCGCCCAGCCGTCGTCGATCAGCTGACGCATCGCGCGCAGCCGCGCGATCGCCGCATCGTCGTACAGCCTGTAGCGCGACGCTGTGCGCGTCGGGGCGACCACACCGTAGCGTCGCTCCCATGCACGCAACAACTGCACGGGCACGCCGGAACGGATCGCAGCTTGCTTGATCGTGTACATCGTCCGTCGAACCATAGCAGGAACAAAGCCTTGACAACTAGGCGCGCCGCGACTGCATACTATGGACAAACACTGTACAAAGACTCAACCCGTCGTGACCACGAGGATCAGCGTGACCAAGCACATTCTTTCTGCCCAGCAGTTCATCGCGCGCCCGATCGACGAAGTCTTTGCCTTCTTCGCCGAGCCCCGCAACCTCGCGCGCATCACGCCGGCGACGATGTCGTTCGAGTTCCTTTCGGATGACTTCGACATGCGCGAGGGTCTCGAGATCGAGTACCGCCTCAAGCCGCTCCTCGGTGTGCCAGTCGGCTGGCGAACACGCATTACGAGCTTCCAGCCGCCGTTGTCCTTCACCGACATCCAGCTCGCAGGTCCCTACAAGCGCTGGGAGCACCGCCATACCTTCGAAGCGGTGCCCGGTGGAACGCTCGTGCGCGACCGCGTCGATTACGAGATGCCCTTGGGCGTGCTGGGCGAGGTCGGTCATGCCTGGCTGGTGCGTACGGAGCTGACCAACATCTTCCGCCATCGCGCGAGAGTGATCGAGCGCATCTTCGAGCGGCCGCGGCCGAACGACGCACCGCTGACAGTTGCAGTCGCGGGCGGCACGGGCTTCGTCGGCGGCGCCATTGCGCGGGAGCTCTTCCGCCGCGGCGAGAAGGTCGTGGTTCTATCGCACCGCGGCGAGGACGGACGTGGCAGCCTGCCCGATGCGGTCGAGATGCGCGCGGCCGATGTCACTCAGCGCGACGGTCTCCAGCAGGCACTCAATGGAGTCGACGCCCTGGTCATCTCGCTCGCCTTCCCCAACCTGCCCGTCGAGGCTCCGCGCCGCGGCCGAACCTTCGCCCAGGTCGACGCCGGCGGCGCCGAACGGCTGGTCGACGCTGCACGAGCCGCTGGGGTGCGCCACATCGTGTACATGTCCGGCGCCGGCGCAGCCAAGGACGCCGAGCGGCACTGGTTCCGCGCCAAGTGGCGCGCCGAGGAAGCGGTGCGCAGCAGCGGCCGTGATTGGACGATCATCCGGGCGACCTGGATCTACGGGCCAGACGACGTCTCGCTCAACCGCTTCATCGGCTTCGCCGAGCGACTGCCCATCGTGCCCATGACCAACCGCGGTCGCCAGGCGCTCGCGCCCGTCTTCGTCGACGACGTGGCGGCGCTCGTGGCGGACTCGCTGCGTGATGCGCACGCGGTCGACGCGGTGTTCGAGATCGGCGGCCCGGAGACGATGCGCATGCGCGACGTGATCGCGCATGCCCTGCGCGTCGCGGGCCTGAGCCGTCCCATCATGCCCGGGCCTTCAGCGCTCATCAAGCTCGGTGTGGCGCCGTTGACGTTGCTGCCCGAGCCGCCGCTCAGCCCGGATGCGATCGACTTCATCAACCAGCCCGCTGCGGTCGACATCGCGCCGCTGCTCGAACGCATGCCCCGCATGCTGACACGACTGGACGACGGCCTGAGCACATACCTGCCGCCGAATTCAGGCCCGGGCGAGCTCCGGTTCGAAACTGAGGCCGACAAGCCGCGGGTCGACGCCGTACACGGCGCGAACGTTTGATTCGGACAGCACATCGTCGGCGGCGCCGTCCGCGACGATCCGGCCGTGATCGAGCAGCACCAGGCGGCTGAAGAACTGGCGCGCCAGGACGATGTCGTGCAGCACCGCAAGCACGGTCACGCCGTCGCGCGCCGACAGGTCGCGCAGCAGCTCCATGACCGCCACCTGGTGGCGCAGGTCGAGATGAACCGTCGGCTCATCGAGGAGCAGGATGCGCGCCTGCTGCGCGACGGCCATGGCCAGCACGACGAGCTGCCGCTCGCCAAGAGATAGCTCGCGCACGTCGCGGCCGTGCAGCTCGCTGATGCCGACGCGCGCCAGCGCCGAGTCGACCGCGCGCCGATCCTCGTCGCGCGGGCCGCGCAACGGATGCTCGTGTGGGATGCGGCCCAGCGCAACGAGCTCCTCGACGCGCATCGGAAACGCGACAACGGTCTGGCCGGGCACGACCGCGAGAGTCCGCGCGAGAGTGGCGCGCTCCATGTGAGCGACGGATTCGCCGTCGATCAGCACCTCGCCGGCGCGTGGATGCACAAGCCCCGTGACGCAGCGCAGCAGCGAGGACTTGCCCGCGCCGTTCGGGCCGATCAGCGCCGCCATGTCTCCCGACGCAAGCGACAGCGAGACGTCGCGCAGCACCGCGCGCGATCCATAGTCGAGATCGACGCTGCGAATTTCGAGTAGCGCGTCGCGCCCGCGCTGGTCACAGCTCGTAGCCCGCGTTATAGCGGCGCAACAGGTACAGGAAGAACGGCGCGCCGACGAGCGCGGTCACGACGCCCACCGGCAGCTCGCCCGGGATGCGCGCGATCAGGTCGGCCAGGGCCAGGAAGATGGCGCCGTAGAGCGCCGAAAGCGGCAGCAGCGCGCGCGCGTTAGGTCCGACGACAAGGCGAACGAGGTGCGGGATGACCAGGCCAACGAAGCCGATCAGGCCGCTGACTGAAACGGCCGCGGCCGTCACCAGCGTCGCGGCGCCGAGCAGGATGAGCCGTTCGCGGCGCACGTCCAGACCCAGGTGCGCGGCGGTGTCCTCGCCCAGCAACAGCGCGTTGAGCGACCGAGCGCGACTCAGGATCACAACCGAGCCGAGCGCGATCAGAGGCAGGGCGACGAGAAACTCGGGCCACGACGAGACGGAGAACGAGCCGAGCATGTAGTTGAAGATCTGGCGCAGGTTGTTGCCCGACAGGTACATCGTCATCGTCAGTGCCGCGGCCAGCAGCGAGGCGACCGCGTAGCCGGTCAGCAGCACTGTGGTCATGGACCTGTTGCCTGAGCCCAGCTGCGCCATGCGGTAGACCACGGCAACAGCGGCGAGCGCGCCAACGAACGCGAACAGCTGGAGCAACCCCAGTCCGAGCAATGCGATCTGGACCGGGATGACCAGCGCGATCGCCGCGCCCAGTGCCGCGCCACTGGCGGTGCCCAGGACGTACGGATCCGCCAGCGGATTGCGCAGGAGGCCCTGGTACGTGGCCCCGGCGAGCGACAGTGCCACGCCCACGGCCATTGCCGTCAGGACGCGCGGCAGGCGCAGGTCAAAGATGATCGTGTCGGCCGACTCGGGCCACGTGACGGCGGCCGGCCAGTTGAGCAAACGGTGACCAAGGATCGCCACGGTGTCCCCGATTGGCACTGACACAGTGCCCAGGGCCAGACCGACCACGAGAGTGGCGGCGAGCAGGCCGATTCCGGCCAGTCCCAACGCGACCGGGCGCCGGCGGGCACGCTCCAGCAGTCCGTGACGGACTGCGGAGGCCGGCGCCGTGGCCGCGTGGGTGCTCAAGTTGGCGAAGGTGCTTGGCACAGAGCCGGCAGATCGGCCGGCGGCGTGATCGCAGCGTCAGGGTGGATGGCCAGCGCCAGTGCGGCCAGGCCATCGCCGATGCGCGGGCCTGGCCTGGTCACGATCGTGTCGTACACCGGCCGCAAGGCGCCGTCCTTGACCGCGGTCATCTTCTTCCAGCCGGGCCGCTGGGCAACGACGTCCGGACATGATCCGTATGCCGCGTCGCCCAGGACGATGACCTGCGGATCAGCGTTGACCAGCTCCTCGAGCGAGATCGAGAACGCAGCCGGATCGCTGGTCGTGATCGGGTCGCCGCCGGCCAGCTTGACCATGTCCGCAACGAAGCTGTCGGGCGCGGGCGCGTATATCGCCGTGTCGACGCCCAGCTCGTAGAACGTCCGTGGTTCGTCAAGACCGCTGACCGCGCCAGTGACTTCGTCGATCGAGCTCTGGATGCCTGCGGTGATGGCCTGTGCGGCGTCCGCCTCGCCCACGGCCGTACCGACAAGCTCGATGTCGCGGAGGACGCCCGGCAGATCTTCTGCGTAGACGACGAGCACCGGGATGTTCAGGCTGCGCAGCTGGTCGATGTCGGCCTGGTGGGTGAAGCCATTGCCACCGGCGATGACCAGATCCGGGGCGGCGTCGACGACCTTTTCGATCTCGACGCCCTCGAAAGTGGCGACCGCAGGTACGTCGGCTACCTCAGGCGGGTAGTCGTCGTAGTCGGTCCGGCCGACCAACCGATCGCCCGCGCCCAGGGCGAACATCAGCTCACTCGTAGCGGGCGTCAGGCTGACCACCTTCTGAGGCGGCCCGGCGAGCGTGATCGACTGGCCGTCGTCACCGGTCAGTGTGATCGCGGCCGACGTTGGTGATGCTGCGGTCGTTGGTGGGGCGACCGTCACGATCGGGCTTGGGACCGCGGTCGCCGTGGCAACGGGCGCTGTCGTGGGCGCGGGCGTCGCAACAGGCACCGGACTGGAAGTCGGAGCCCCCGTGGCAGGCGGCGGTGTGGTGATCGGCGCGGTCGAAGCAGTCGGTTGCGCGCCGGCCTGACACGCTGCGACCAGGATCACGGCAGCAAGCGTCGCGCCCAACCTCTTGGCGCGTAGGGAATCAAAAGCCCCCCTCGGAGTTTTCGAGGAGGGAGTTCGTGTTTGGTGCGGGTACATGGGTGCTTTCCCTTTCTCACGAAGGAAATTGGCACGACCATGGGCCCGGCGACCGGACTTACGACGCCTGCGCGTCGATCACCGTAGCGGGACTGTGCCGGACTCTCACCGGCTTCGCGGATCCCACGATCCTGTCTTCAATTGGCCGCCCGAGTCTACGCCTGTTTGCTCCGGGGCAATGACCGGATAAGTGATTGATAAGCGGTGCGGCCGATGATGCGCAATGCCGCTGCCAACCGCCGGAGGTGACCCGCCCAGGGACCACCCGCCAGGGAGGTAGCAGATGCATCGCGCCAGGTGGCGCACGTCCATTCGGCCGCCGTTCATCCCGCCGCTACTGGTCATGGGGACCGCCGCCCTGATGTCACTCGCCGCCGCCCAGCTCGCCGCCGCCGCGCCGCTGCTCAAGACGTCCGCCGCCGCGGATTGCTCGACTGCCGGCGCGGCCGCGCGGGCCATGGCGCGCCACTCGGCTGGCGCGCCATCGGTGCTGCAGAAACTGGATGGGCGCGGCGAGTTCAGCGGCCGTGGCCTGGCGTTCGCCGGCCGTGCCGCGCTGGCACTGCCGGTTGACTCGTTCGTGGGTCAGCCGGTCGGTGACGCGCTCGTGTACACGCTGAGCGTCGCGGGCCGCTCGGAGATCCACGTCGCTGACATGGGCGCGGGCTGTGACACGATCGTTGCCCGGCCGGCGGGCGTGGCACGCTCGGCAGTGCTCGATCCGGCCGGCGCGGCCGTTTACGTGCACAGCGTCACCTACCCTGGCCGCTCTGACGCGGGCGTGATGCGCTACGCCCTCGACGGCAGCTCCGCGACTCAGGTCGTATCCAGCCTGGCGGACAACGCCCGCTTCGGTCTGAATTTCGCTACGCAGCTCGGCTGGAGCGCGGACGGGCAAACGCTCTTCGTCCAGTCCTGCGCCGCGTCACAGTGCCGGACCCGGCTGCTGAACGTCGCATCCGGTGGCGTCGCCACGTACGACGCTGACGGGCAGGGTCCCATCATCGGCGTCTCGGGCAGCCACGTCGTGACCTACGCGGCGTGCGGCGGCCTGCCTTGCGCAGTGCTGAGCATCGACCGTTCGTCAGGCGCACGAACCACCCTTGTCGATCAGGGCTGGTCGACGACGTTTACGCCGACAGGCAGCGGCAGCGCAACCGTCCGCATCGAGACAGCCGCCGGGACTGTTGAGGTCGGCCAATGAAACGGCTCATCGCGGCCGTTTGCGCCGTGCTCCTTGCACTGACCGTCGCCGGTGAGGCCACGGCCACTCCGCCAACACCCGCGAGCGGCACCGTCTGGAACCCGAATCAGCGCGTCACCTTTCGCTGGAAGGAGGGCGACGAGCCACCCACCTGGATGCGCGGCGCGGTCACGGCCGCGGCCAATGACTCGAATGTCAGCCGTGACTCAAAGGCCGCGGTGCTGTCCCAGTCAGACGGTGGCGCGAGCTGGATCGCGTACACGGGCGACATCCCCACCAATTGGGCGATCGGCTACACGGTCCGCTACATCCCCAACTTCTTCACCATGCGGCTGCGGCCGCAGGGCTATCCGCTCGATTGGGGCACGATGCGCTGGTGCCAGTTCTACGACAGCCCTCCGAACGGTTGCTACGACGCTGAGATGATCGCGTTGCACGAGTTCGGCCACGCGCAGACTCTCGACCATCCCGACGATGTTGACGTCGACACCTGGACTGACACTGTCATGCACTGGGCACCCAAGACCAGGGCCAAGGCGGGCTGGAATCAGCACGAGTTCGGGCCGTGCGACGTGGCCCGGCTCCAGATCCGCTATGAGCCACTGACGTCGTCGACCCCGATCAGCCCGTGTCTCGATCTGTCCACCAACCTGAGCCTGTCGACCAGCACGTCGAGCACGTACGCGGGCGCCACGGTGTCACTGACCGCGCGCCTGAAGATCGCCGACGACGCGATCTGGCCGCTGCTCGCTTCGGAACCCCTGGCAGCACGCCAGGTCGTCCTGCAGCGCCGGGTGCCCGCTTCAAGCACGTGGTCGAATGTCGGCGCGATGGCCGTGCTTGACGACAACGGACGCTATTCGCGGACGCTGACCGTGTCGGACACGTACGACTACCGCGCTGTGTACAACGCCACCGCCAGTGAGGGACTGGAGAGCTGCAACGTCACTTGTCGTGCGCATAACCGTCTCTTCAGGCGGCGGCGACTGCGCCCATGCACGGATGGTCCCTGGCCAGGACGGCTGGATCTACACGTGCTAGAAGGGAGTGCGATGAGACGAAACGGCCTATCGGCGTTGGCGCTGCCAGCGACGGTGGTGGTGGCCACGATGTGGATTGCGGTTGCGTGCGCTCTCGCAGGCTCTGGGGCGCCAACGCCGTCGGCGGCCCATGTCACGACCACGCCGGCTGGCGCAAGCGCAAGCGTCGGCACGCCCGGTGCGACGGCGACCAACGCTGTCCCGACAGACAGCGGCCAGGCCGGCCGCTCACCCTCGCCAAATCCGGACGCGCCGCCACCGGGGATGCTGTCGGCCGGAGGCGCACCGGTCGCCGGGATGACGGGCAGCTACTGCTGGGGCTCGAACGGAGCCGTCCAGTGCGCGGACTTCCCGGCATTTACGGACAGCGCCCCTGACCTGCCGGTCGTGACGCTGACGTCGACTGAGACGCAGCTTCAGTTCACACTCGCCGGCAGCTATCCGTTCGGATCGTGGTCGGCGAGCTACGTCGACGACAACGGCAACGTCGTGCCACTCGGTGGCGCCGGCTCGTCGTTCGATCCCGACGCCGCTGGGCCGTCGCCGGCTGCGCTGACGGAGGCCGTCTTCGGGCCGCCACCGGCCCATGATCAGTGGATCGTGGAGGTCTTCGTCCACTTCGCCGACGGCGGCGACGCAGCGTACGGCTGGAACGTCACGGTGCCCTAGCCGCAACCGCGGGAGATGCACGGAGGCCGGCGCCCTGACGGGCGCCGGCCTCCAACTTTGCGAGCGATCCCGGCGCTTTACGCCGGGGCGGCCTCAGCGAGCGCAGGCTCCGTATCGGCCGCGCCGAAGAAGCTTGACTGTGCCTCTTCACTGAGCATCTCGCCGAGCACTTTCTGGATGGTCAGCACGTGGGCACACGAGCCCCACGATTGGAAGTAGTGGCAGTTGCACTGCCAGCGGTCGGCTTCGAGAGATACGCGGTGCGTGTCGTTGTCGCCGCGGAACGTCAGCGAAAGCTGATCGATCGTGATGCGGTCGAGTTCGCGCGCGTAGCGATTCGCCTTCTCGATCTTGCCGATAACGCTGGAGTGCATGGGCCCAACCCTCCGTTCGGGGTGCGTCACCACATCCCGCTGAACGCTCGAGTCCGGCGCCGCTCGGAGCCGTCGGAGCCGAGCGAATTCGAGACCCTAGGCTACATCAGCCGGTCGCTGCCGTCAGTCCCCAAATCGGGTGAAGGCATGGTCATTTGGTGTTCATCGGCGAGCGGATCGAACTCGCTCATTGATGTCTTGACCAGCGTCAGTGCCTCTGTCTTTGACGGATCGACGCCGTACAGCAGGGCCAGGTAGAAGCTGACGTAGTCGCCCAGGCTGATCGCCGCGCACGCCTGCGCAAGCCTGCCCGGGCCGTCGAACGAGACGCGCTGGTGATCGATGCTGGCGGCCTTGAGCAGCTCGATCGACAGGCGTGTGCGCTCGCGGTTGCGCGCCAGGTCCGTGTCGCTGGCGAGGAAGACGACGTACTGGTGGTCGCGCATCGTCTCAGGCTGCTCGTAACCCACGACCGTGTTGTGCGTCGCCTCGGGCAGCTCTTCGGCGGCGGCCGCGGAATTGGAGTTCTCGTTGATCTGCGTCTTCCAGCGCCGGGCGACCGCGGCCATGAAGCCACTGCCCTCGATCACCGGCAGCCGGTCGAGCAGAGACCAGGCCAGCTGCTTGGCCAGATTGGTCTGTGTCGCCGCGTCCGCCGCGCAGGCCGTGGCCACTTCCTGGGCCGCGGCGATCGCGGCGTCGATCTCCGCGTCGCCCAAGTCCAGGAATCCGGCGCGCTCCAAGAGACCGGTCAGCAGCATCATCGTGTAGCCCAGCGCGGCACGCGGCGGTGACTCGTTGGGGAAGAGCAGGCGCGGCAGGTTGACCTGCTTGGCTACCTCGCCGATCGGTCCGCCGGTCGTGATGATGGCGACCGAGCAGCGCCGCTCGAGAGCCGTCGAGAGCGCCGCGATGGTTTCCTCGGTCGCGCCCGAATGCGACACGGCGATGACCAGCGTCGACTGGTCCACCCACTCGGGCAACTCGTAGTCGCGCACCGACACGAGCGGGATGCGCAGCCGGTCGCTGAAGATCGCGCGCACCAGGTCGCCGCACACGGCTGAGCCGCCCATGCCCAGGACCGCCGCGTTCGTCGTCGCGCGATAGCGGTCCGGGATCTCCAGCTCGCGCGACAGCGCCCACGCCACGCGCATCTGGTCCGGAAACGCCGCGATTGCGGCGAGCATGTGGCCCGGATCGCGCCTGTTGATCGCGACTGAATCCTCGAGCAGGCCGCTCTCGTCAGTCATGCGCCGCGCACGAGCTGTGGAGCCCTGATCGAGGATCGCGTCGCGCTCCTGGGCAGAGGTCGCCTCGGCGTAGACGCGCACGAGCGGCTCAGTGCCACTGAAGCGGACGAGCAGCCACGAGCCGTCGTCGAGCCAGAACTTGAAGCCGTCGTTGGTGTCGAGCGTGTCCGTGCGCACCACCGGATGGTCCGCGACGGAGCTGGGCGCCTGCTGCTTGAGCTCGACCAGCAGGCGCGCCTTGAGCGCCGGGTATGCCGCTCGGTCGACGTGCACGTCAGTGCGCAGGTAGAACGACGGCCCGGCGATGTCGTGCAGGTGCTGCACCGCTGCCGATACCGGCCAGCGACCGGCCTCGCGCTCGCTTATGAACAGGTCGAGCAGAAGCAGATCGGCGTAGATGCCATCGCGCTCGGGCAGGTGCATGCCGAAGCCGTAGCCACCCGACTCCTCGCCGCCCATCATCGCGCCGGTCTCGATCATCTTTGGGCCGACGTACTTGAAGCCGACCGACGTTTCGAACACCGGCACGTCGTACAGCTTGCCCAGGCGACCGACCATCGATGTCTCGTTGATCGTCGAGACGACCGGCTCGCGCATTCCGCGGTGCTCGAGCAGGTAGTACATGAGCAGGCCCATTACCTCGAGCTGGTGAATGAACGTGCCCTTCTCATCAGCGGCACCGGCGCGGTCGGCGTCGCCGTCGAGCAGCATTCCAAAGTCGTAGCCGCCGCCCGCGAGGATGGCCAGCGATTCGTTGATGTTCGGCGCGATCGGCTCCGGGTTGACGCCCCCGAACCACGGGTTGCGCTCGGAGTGGATCTCAGTCACCTGGATCTTGCCACCCGCCAGCATCCGCGGAATCCAGCCCGCGCCGGCGCCCCACATCGGCTCAACCAGGACGCGCATGTCCGCGGCCTTCAGCCGCTCGAGGTCGAGCGAGCGCTTGGTGTACTCCACGTAGCCGGGGTACGGGTCGTACAGCTCAACCTTGCCCGCGGCAAGGCCGTCTGCGTACGATCGCTGTGGCGGGAGCGATCCGGCGTTATCGCGGATCGTCTGCTCGAACACGGCCAACATGTCCGGGCTGGCCGCGGCGCCGCTGGGCGACTTCACCTTGAAGCCGTTGTCCTGATACGGGTTGTGCGACGCGGTGATCATGATTCCGCACGCCGCGCCGCGCTCGACCACCTCGTACGAGGTCATCTGCGTGGGTACCGCGTTGTGAGCCATGGCCACCGGGATGTCGTAGGCCAGCAGCACCTCTGCCGCGGCCTGGGCGAAGAACTCGGACGAGAAGCGCCGGTCATAGGCGATGACCACGCCCTTGTGGCTCGTGCCGGCTGACTTGGCCCACTCGGCCACGCCCTGGGCGCAGCGGCGCACGTTCTCGTAGGTGTAGTCCTCACCGATGCGTGCGCGCCAGCCGTCAGTGCCAAAGACGATCGGCGGCAGCGGCGCGGGAGTGGCGGGCGTGGTCACAGGTATTCGGTCTCCTTTGCCTGCGCGAGTCGGTCGACGATGGCGCGCACGTCCTGCGCCCGATCCGCGGCGCACACGAGCACAACGTCGGGCGTGTCTACAACGATCGTATCGGCCAGGCCCACGGTGACAACCAGCCGACCACCCGAAGAGTGGACCAGGATGTCGCGCGAGCCCAGATCCTGCGCGGCGCCGATCGAGACAACTCCGGCCGGTGCCGACTGGCGCTTGGCGAGCTCTTCGTGGAGCGCGTTCCACGAGCCCAGGTCGCTCCAGCCAACGTCCGCGGGCACGACCTTGACTTCGCCGTTGAGCGACGCGGGCTCGAGCAGGGCGCGGTCGATGGCAACGTCGGGCAGCGACTCGTAGATCGAGGCCAGCGATTGGCCGTGATCGAGACCGCGGCGGATAGCGCCGACGATCGAGGGTGCGTGGCGCTCGAGCGAGGCGAGCAACGCGTCGCGCCGCCAGACGAAGATGCCCGCGTTCCACCACGCGCCGGCGGGGCTGGCCAGCAGCTCCTGTGCGCGCTCGCGATCGGGCTTCTCGACGAAGCGCTCCACGCTCCGGGCACCGCTGGCGCCAGCCCCGTCGGTCGTGCCGATGATGTAGCCGTAGCCCGTCTCAGGGCCGGTCGCGGCAATGCCCAGGGTCACCAGCGAGCCATCTTCTGCGGCGCGCGCGGCGGCGGTCAGGGCGCTGCGAAAGCCGGGCTCGTCGGTGATCCAGTGATCGGCCGGCAACACGACCATCACGTCGTTGTCGGGTCGCTCGACGACCAGTGCCGCGAGCGCCACGGCCGCGGCCGTGTTGCGTCCGAACGGCTCGCCGATCAGCTTGCGACCGATCAGCTGCGGCGCCTGCTGCGTGACGAGGGGCAGTTGGCGCTGATCGGCGACGACGTGGATGTCCTCTGCCGGCATCAGCGGCGCGAGACGCGCGAGGGTCAGCTGAAAGAGGCTCTGCTCACCGAGCAACGGCAGGAATGGCTTAGGCCGCGTACGCCTGCTCAGCGGCCAGAGTCGGGTGCCGCCTCCGCCCGCGAGGATTACTGCGTACATCTAGAGGCCATTCTATTGGCCGCGTAGGCCGGAGCCGACTTGCAGAGTTAACGAAATCAGTTACTTCGTTCGGCCGCGCCGTCCTTGTCTCGCCGCGCGCGACCCGGCGTTCCGGTCTAGCTGGCCCGAATGCCTATGGCGCTAACGAGCAGTGAAGTGCCGGGTCGCCAACACTCCAGTCGGCCGCATCGATTCTGCCGAGGTTGCCCGTCGAGGTCGCGTATATCCGGCCGTTGGCGGTCGCACCATCAAGGGGGTTATCAAGAGTGACGACAACGCGGATTCGGTAAATCCCACCCGGAGCAATCGTGGGTGTCGTGAGCAAATCCACGACGGCAAGCTGGTCGGTGATGTCCGTGCCCGGCCATCCGTGAAAGTAGGCGTAGCTGGCGCCGCCGTCGCTGAATGTGCATGACGAGAGCTTGAAGGAATCCGGCAGCACGCCGTCGTTCTGGATGCTGATCACAAACCGCCGCGTCGTGCCTGCAATTGCATCGGCGCCCTGCCACTGCCCTGTCGCGTTGCTGCTGTAGACATCGTCGCCGACCAGGCGCGTCCGACCGATTCGTCTCACGCGGACGTCTGGCTGAAAGCACTCAGAGGGTGACACGTCGTTGAGCTGGCAGTCGCCGACTGTGCCATACGTGCATTTGTTGTTGGCGGTCGAGACGCATGAGTAGTTGCCAACCGTGGCGTGATAGCACAGGTATTGCCCAGAACCGAAGCAGGAGTCATGGCCGACAGTGGCGGCTTGACACCCGTCAAGCTGCCGTTGCATGAGTTGTCGCCGACAGTGGCCCCTATGCATGCATTGAAGCCGCTGGTGCACGCGTTGTCACCGATAGGGCCTGCGTACTGGCACTGCAGCACGCCTATGCAGGAGTTGTCGCCTATCGCGCCAGTCGTGCTGGCACAGGAGCCATCGCCGATGCACGAGTTATCGCCTATCGGACCGACCGCGTTGAAGCAGGCGTTATTGCCTATGCAGGAGTTGGAGCCGATGACGATTGCGGTAGGAGCGCTGTAAGGCACAGCGGAGGGGCGAAGTGATGCCGCTGTCGGACTCACGACGGCAGCCAACAGCAGTAGCCCCAAGCCGAGCGCGGAGAGCAGACCACGACGCGATGCACGTGCGGTGGACAAGGGAACCCTCCTTCAAGGCGACGGCGTCGCTTCGGCAAGCAACGTTAGCACGAGGGGCTGGCGAATCAATCCGCTAAAGCCGAGGTTTCGTCCCGGACCCGGGGGTGGTCAGGCTGGCGTGGCGACGGGCTCCGGTGCCCCAAGACCGGCGGCGTCGGCGAGTGCCGCCGCCATATCGACGCGCTCCCACGGCAGGTCGAGGTCCGGCCGGCCGAAGTGGCCGTACGACGCGGTCTGCTGGTAGATAGGCCGGCGCAGATCCAGGTCGTCGATGATCGCCTGTGGGCGCAGGTCGAAGTGCTCGCTGATCAGGGCCAGGATCCGTTCGTCCGGAACACGCCCAGTGCCAAACGTCTCGATTGAGACGCTGATGGGGTGGGCAATGCCGATGGCGTAGCTGAGCTCGATCTCGAAACGGTCAGCGAGGCCCGCGGCGACGACGTTCTTGGCTACCCAGCGCGCGGCATACGCGCCCGAGCGGTCAACCTTGGACGGGTCCTTGCCGCTGAAGCATCCGCCACCGTGGCGGGCCATGCCGCCATACGAGTCGACGATGATCTTGCGCCCAGTCAGGCCGGAGTCGCCCATCGGCCCGCCGATCACGAAGCGCCCCGTGGGGTTGATGTGGATCTTCGGATCCGTGCTGCGTAGCTCGACCGGCACGACCGGCTTGATGACCATCTCGATGATGTCGTCGCGCAGACGATCGTTGGCAACTTCGTCATGGTGCTGCGCCGCGATGACCACGTCGCGCACCGCCACCGGACGGCCGCGGTGGTACTCGACCGTGACCTGTGACTTGCCGTCCGGCCGGAGGTAGTCGACCAGGCCCTCCTTGCGCACCTCCGCAAGGCGTTTGCGTGAGCCTGTGAGCGAGCGTGATCGGCAGCGGCATCAACTCGGGCGTCTCGTTGCACGCGAAGCCGAACATCATGCCCTGGTCGCCGGCGCCCTGGTCGTGGCGGTCCGTGCCGCGCGTCTCCTCAGCCTGGTCGACGCCACGGCTGATGTCAGGCGACTGCTCGTGGACGGAGACGATCGTGCCGCACGTGCGGAAGTCGAAGCCATACGCGGCGTCCGTGTAGCCGATGCGCCGGACTGTCTCGCGGATTACCTCCTGGAACTCCACGTACGCGGTCGTGGTGATCTCACCGAGCACGAACACGGTGCCAGTCGTCGTCGCTGTCTCGCACGCCACCCGCGCGTTCACATCCTTGTGCAGGATCGCATCCAGGATTGCGTCGCTGATCTGGTCACACATCTTGTCCGGGTGACCCTCAGTCACCGACTCGGAGGTGAACAGGTACTGGTCGGCGTCGACGATGCTCGTCAATCGGTTCTCCTTCGCTGGCCTGATGGCCAGCTACGCGCTCCCTTGTAGATCTCAGGTTCCCTCTTGCCAGTTGTCTACGTAGGCCAGCTGCTCCGGGGTCATGGTGTCGATCGTGATCCCGAGCGAGGCCAGCTTGAGTCGGGCGACCTCGCGGTCCATCTCGTCGGGCACGACGTAGACCTTGGGCTCGAGCTCCGCGTGGTGCTTGGCGACGTATTCGGCCGCGAGCGCCTGGTTGGCGAAGCTCATGTCCATGACCTGCGCGGGGTGACCTTCCGCCGCGGCGAGATTGACGAGGCGGCCCTCAGCGAGGACGTAGATCCGGCGCCCACTAGTCGAGGCAGAACTCCTGCAGGTCGCGCCGGATCTGGCGCACGCCACCCACCGCCATGCGGCGCAGCGCGTCGAGGTCGAGCTCATCGTCGAAGTGGCCGCTGTTGGCCATGATCGCGCCTTCCTTCATGAGCTTGAAGTGCTCCTCGCGGAAGACGTGGTAGTTGCCCGTGGCGGTGACGAACACATCGCCCCATGCCGCGGCATCAATCGCGGGCATGACCTGCAAGCCGTCCATGATCGCCTCGATCGCGACGACCGGATCGATCTCGACGATCGTGACCTGGGCGCCCATGCCCTTCATGCGCGATGCGATGCCCTTGCCCACCCAGCCGTAGCCGGCGACGACGACGTGCCGACCGGCGAGCAGGATGTTGGTGGCGCGCAGGATGCCGTCAACCGTGGACTGGCCCGTGCCGTAGCGGTTGTCGAAGAAGTGCTTGGTCTTGGCCTCATTGACCGCCACGACCGGGTAGCGCAGGGCGCCGTCGGCGGCCATGGCGCGCAGGCGGATGACGCCCGTGGTCGTCTCCTCAGTGCCACCGACCACGCCGCCGAGATCGCTGGGTCGCTCCTTGTGCAGCAGCGAGACGAGGTCGCAGCCGTCGTCCATCGTCATCTGCGGATGCGTGTCCGCGACGGCATTCAGGTGGCCGTAGTAAGCGTCACGGTCGACGCCGCGGCGCGCATAGGTCGAGATCCCGTATTCGTCAACCAGCGCCGCGGCGACATCGTCCTGGGTCGACAACGGATTGGACGCACACAGCGCGATCTGGGCGCCACCGGCCTTGAGCGTGCGCATCAGGTTGGCCGTCTCGCTCGTGACGTGCAGGCACGCGCCGATGCGCAGCCCGGCGAGAGGCTGCTCCTGTTCGAAGCGCTCGCGGATGAGGCGCAGGACGGGCATCTCACGCTCGGCCCATTCGACGCGTTTGACGCCGTCCGCGGCAAGACCCAGGTCAGTCACATCGTGGCCCGGCAGGGCGCTCGTGCGCGGCTCGTCCGCGCGCAGTGTCGTGGTCAATTGGGCTCCTTGTTGCGCAACAGTGCGCGTGCGAATGAGGCGACGATGCTATCCCAGGGTCCGCCACGACGGTGTGCGAGGCGCTCCTCGAAGCGGTTGTGTTCGCCGTAGCCAATGGCCCTGTAGGCCGCCAGCGCCGGCGGATTGTCCGAGCGCACGTTGAGCACCACGTCGTCGCACATACGCAGCAGCTCCTGGGTCACGGCGCTCGTCACGGCCTTGGCATAGCCGCGGCCGCGGAAGTCGTGATGGGTCATGACATTGCCAACGGCCGCCATGCGTGCCTCGCGGCTGATGACGTGAGTGCCCGCGGCCGCGACCAGACGGCCCGCGTTGCGCACGCCGAAGTAGACGCCGTTGGAGATCGAGTCGGCCGGCAGCCAGCCGGCAAAGCCCAGGCCGTACAGGCGGTTCAGATCGACGATGTCCGCCGCCGAGAGCCGGATGACCGGGCCGTAGATTGGCCGAAACATCTGGCGGTTGACGATCATGCGCACCATCTGCGGGCCGGGATCGATCTTGTAGTGGCGGCTGACTGTCTCGAGTTGCGACTCGTCCGCGGCCAGATAGACGATGCGCGGCCGGATCACGTCACGCAACACCGCGCCGACCCCTTCCGCGTCGCCCATCACGAACAGCGGTTGCGGGGTCAGTCCGCCGTACTCGAGCACAACCGCGATCGGCTCGCCGTTCTCGTACGCGACGCCCCACTTGGTCTTGTGGAACTCCTTTTCGTCCAGGTCGCACACGGCGTATGCAGCACGCAATCGGTCCTGCTCCAGGAACGAGCGCAGCAAGCCCTTGTCGCGTGACGGCGCCGCCCGGATCTGGCGCTGGCTGATGCCGGCCGTGCCGGAACGAGCCGCCGTGGCCACTAGCGCGGCTCCATGAACGGCGGCCGCACGACGACGCGCTCGCTGACGTACGCGGTCACGTTGCGCGCGGGGACGACATCGAACGGCGGATCGAGCCGCGCACCGACCGTCGTCCCGAGCTCCGCGGCTGAACGCAGGTCGAGCACCAGCTCACTTGCGTCGCGCGCGACTCGATTCCACGCCAATTCAGGCGCGAGCACGTGGACCGGCACGCCGGCATCGTGGGCAAGCTGCCCGATACCGCTCGCTCCAAGCAGGGCCACGGTCTCACCGTTGTTGGCAATCGTGTCGCCGCGCACGACGACCGCATCCATGCGTCGGTTCGCGATCAGCCAGCCCGCCGCACCGTCCGGAATGACCGTGTGCGGTATGTCGAGCTGGCCCATCTGAAGCGCGCTGATCCGGCTGCCCTCATGGCTCGGCGCCCCGTCAACGACCCAAACATGAACGCGTCGTCCCTCGGCGATGAACGACTGAAGTGCGGAGGTCGACATACCGACCATCCCGCATGCGAGAGGCCCGCTGTCGCCGTGCACGAGCACGTTCAGATCCGCACCGACTACAAGCTCTGACCACAGGCGACCAATCTCCGCGCACGCGCTGGTCGCCTCCGCCGCGATCTCGTCAGCCTCCCTTGCCAGCCGCTCGGCGATGACGGCGCCACCGGCACCATCATTGGCCAGGCTCTCGTAGCGCCCGACCATGCGGGCGACGGTCGCGGCAACGGATTGAACCTCGCCTCGAGCGGCTTTGAGTGAGCCGGCAGCAGCATTGACGACCTGGTCCCGGCTCTGTTCGCTGCGCTCGGCAACGCCGGCTGCGGCGAGGGCAACGCCATACGCGGCGACCTGGCCCATGACCGGTCCGGGGGTGATGGCGCCCGAGCGCAGCGCCGAGGCGACGTCACCGGCCGAGTGACACTCGAACGTGATGACCCGTTCGGGCAACTCGCGTTGGTCGAGCACGACCACGCGCGTGCCCGTGAAGCGGTACGCGCTGCGGAAGGTTTCCTGCGCCGCGCTCTGCGATGCGCCTGGCGGGCCTTGCTTAGTGCCAGTCGGCGAGGCGCCGGCCGTGACCACGTCCATGTCGAGCAGTTCGCGCGCCGCCGCAATGCTCGTCCGTCTGATCTCTGCTGCCGTGCCCGCGACGGTCGCCGCGTTGTGCACCGTCTGGCGCCCGAACACCTTGAAGAATTCGCGCCGCGATGGATCGTGATCTTCGTCGGCGGCACGACGCGCCATCAGGGTTGGTCGCTCAGTACTGGATAACGCTGTGCGTGAAATGGTCGCCAAGGCGCTCACGGCCCTTGAGGAAGAGCAGCTCGACCAGAAAGGCGAGCCCGACCACCTCTGCCTTGAGCGTCTTGACCAGCTCGACCGTGCCGAGGACCGTGCCACCGGTCGCGAGCAGGTCGTCGACCACGAGCACGCGCTGGCCGGGTTGGAGCGCATCCTTGTGGATCTCCAGGGTGTTGGTGCCGTACTCGAGCGCGTATTCGACGCTGGCCGTCTCAGCCGGCAGCTTGCCCAGCTTGCGCACCGGCACGAAGCCCGCACCCAGCTCGATCGCCATCGGCGCACTGAAGATGAAGCCGCGTGATTCCATGCCCACGACGGCATCGATCTTCTTGTCGCGGAACGGCTCGAGCATGAGCGTGATCGACTCCCGGAACGCGCCGGCGTCCTTCAGGAGCGTGGTTATGTCGTAGAACAGGATGCCCGGTTTGGGGAAATCGGGAATCTCACGGATCTTCGCGCGCAGGTCTTCTGCGGACACTCGCTGAGCACCTCGCTGGGGGACCCCGGCTGAGAGCCAGCCCTGGGCCGCGCCAGTCTAGCGCAGGCGATGGGTGCCGCTATAAGCGGCGGGCTATGGCTGGCGTTGCCATGCCGCCGCGGTCAGCATCGCTTTCCGGTCAGGGCAGCGATCATCGACTGCGCTGAAGTGAAGCTCGGAACCCTGGAGCGTGTACGTGTAGACGCCTTCCTTGTCCGGCGCACCAGGGTTGCACTCTGCATCAGCCCGGAACGTGATCCGGTCGCCGCTGACGTCGATCACGCCCACCGCGAACGGTTCCGAGCCCGGATGCGGGTTGGTGGCCAGGATGTCGTTGGCCATGATCGAAATCACCCAATCCCCGGCTGACACGGTGCTGTGCGCGATGCTCGCCTTGTAATTGCCCTGGATCGATTGCGGAATTGCGTTGTTGTGCGGCGTGCCCGACGGCGCCACTGATGCGGTCGCCGGCGCTGCGGTCGGCGTCGAGCTCGCGCCCGCGCTGCAGGCACTTATCGCCAGCACAAGCAGCGTGGGTACGAACACCATCGCTTTACGTCCAAACATCGCTGCTACCTCGTTTCGAATGAATTGCCCCCGACAGCCGCATGGTTGCCCTGGCCGCTGACGGGGACGAGGTAGCCAGCCCTGACGCGGATGGCGGGGTTAACCCTGAATCCGAGTTGCGCGTGGCAAATCGACAGTCAGGGTCAGCCCTGTGGTCGACGTCGGCATCGGTCTGCGACGATCTGGGCCGTGAACGCGAAGTGGCTCGGACGAACAAGGGAATGAGCGGATCAGTCCTGATCGTTGACGATCACGACGGCTTTCGATTGTCTGTGCGGCGAATGCTCGAGCGTGAGGGTTACGTGGTTGTGGGCGAGGCGGCTGACGGCGCGTCCGGCGTCGAACAGGCCGAGCGGCTCAGGCCCGACATCGCCCTGGTCGATATCCGTCTGCCGGACATAGATGGCTTCGCTGTCGCCACAGCGATCCGCGCGGCCGGATCAGCGAAATCGATTCTGCTGATCTCTACCCGGCCGCGCGGCGATCACGGCGATCGCTTGCTGTCATCCGCCGCTGACGGCTTCATCGAAAAGTCGGAGCTCTCCGCCGACACGATCGCAGCGATTGTCGGGAGCCGGCCCTGACCTGGTTGCGCCGGGCACTCATCCTCCTGCCGGCGGTGGTCTTTGTGGCCGCGTGGCCGGCCTTCCGAGAGCCGCTGAGCACGGCCGACGCCATCGCCACCGTCACGGACGCGGTCACCGGCTGGATCCTGATCGTGGCCGGCATCGTTGCCGCCGAGCGGCGTCCAGGCGGACGAAGCGGACGGCTGCTCATCATTGCCGGCTACCTGTGGTACGTCGGGGACCTCTACTTCGTCTTCCCCGACGCCTCGATCGTGCCCCTGCTTTCCTTCGCATTCCGCGGCTACTACGACCTGATCTTCGCCTTCCTGCTCCTGTCATTTCCGTCCGGGCAGCTGCAGACCCGCTGGCAACGTGTTGTCGTCGTGGCCATGTGTGCCCTGTACCTGGGCCGCAGCGTGGCATTCCTGCTCCTGGCCGTGCCAGGGCAGGCGTACCCCGACAACGGCGTCTCCAACCCGTTCCTGGTCAACTCGGACGGACCGCTGCGATCGGTCGACAGCTGGCTGCTGGCCGCGCAAGCGGCTGCCATCGCGGTGGTCGCCATCTTGGCCGTTGTCCGGTGGGTGCGCGCGTCGCCGCCGACGCAGCGCGTCCTCGCACCGGTCCTCATCGGCGGCCTCGCCTGGGCTGCGACGTCGGTCCTGGGCAAAGTCGGCCCGCTTGCCGATTTGCTCTATCAGGTGCAATTTCCGCCGTGGGAGGACGCCGACTGGTGGTCCATCCCGGACTACCTCCTGCGCGGCACCGCGGCTCCAATCGGCTTTCTCATCGGCGCGCTGCTGTTACGGACCGCGCGCACCGCTGTCGTCGATCTCGTCAGCGGCATCGGCGACCAGCCCGCGCGTCGGAACCTTGAGGCATCGTTGATCCGCGTGCTGCGCGACCCGAGCCTTGTCGTGCTGTACCCCGACGGCGACGGATGGGCAGATGCTGAGGGCCGGCCGGTGAGTTATCCGTCGCCAGACGACGGCCGTGCGGCGACGCGGATCGAATCCGGCGGTCGGGTCCTGGCCACGATCCTGCACGACCCATCCCTGCTCGAGGATCCGGGCCTCGTGGGAGCCGTGGCCGCGACGGCGCGGCTGGCGATCGACAACGAACGCCTGGGCGCCGAGTTGGAGGCGCAGCTGGCAGAGGTTCGGGCGTCACGGATACGCATCGTGGAGGGGGCAGACGCGGAACGTCGACGGATCGAGCGCGACCTGCACGACGGTGCGCAGCAAAGACTGGTGGCCATCGCCATGTCGCTGCGCATGCTGAGCGACAGCCTCGGACCAAACGCCAGTAGCGACGTTGTGCATGAGATCGACGCTGCGTCCGTGGAGCTTCGCGCAGCGATCGAGGAGCTGCGCGAGCTTGCCAGGGGGCTCGATCCGCCCCTGCTACGCGAATTGGGCCTGCGGATGGCCATTGAGGCGCTTGCCGAGCGCATGCACGTGCCCGTCAAGCTCGACATCAAGGTCGACGAACGGCTTCCCAGATCGGTCGAGACAACCTGCTACTTCGTGGTCGCTGAAGCCCTGGCCAACGTGACCAAGCACGCCGACGCGCAGGAGGTCGAAGTCCGGCTGTGGCTCGACGACGGCCGGCTGCACGTCGACGTGACCGACGACGGTCGGGGCGGAGCGGATCCGACCTCAGGCACCGGCTTGCGCGGCCTGGCCGACCGCGTCGCTGCCACTGGCGGCAGCCTCGACGTGACTGCTGCGACCGGAGGCGGCACCCGACTCCAAGCAGACATCCCATGCGCGTAGTCATCGCCGACGACTCGCTGCTGATCCGCGAAGGAATCGCCCGTGTGCTCGAGTCGCACGGAATGTCGGTCGTGGGCATGGTGTCCGACGGAACTCAATTGATCACGATGGTGCACGAGCTGGAGCCGGATGCCGCGATCATCGACATCCGCATGCCGCCGACCCACACCGACGAGGGCATCACAGCGGCCGCCGAGCTGCGCCGCGACCCGTCGCGCACGGTGGGCCTGCTGATCCTTTCTCAGTACGTCGAACCGGCCTACGCACAACAGCTGCTGACTACCCCCGGCGGCGGGCTGGGATACCTGCTCAAGGAGCGCGTGGCCGAGCCGCGCCTGCTCACCGACGCCGTGCGCCGCGTCGCTGCCGGCGAGATCGTTGTCGATCCCCAGATCGTCGCCCAGCTGCTGCGCAAGCGCGAACGCGACCCTCTCGCCGATCTGACCGCGCGCGAGCTCGACGTGTTGGCTCTGCTCGCTGAAGGTCGATCCAATCAGGCGATCGGCGAGAGCCTCGACATCGCCGGCAAGACCGTCGAGACGCACGTGAATGCGATCTTCTCCAAACTCGGGCTGGAGCCGGCGATGGAGGACAACCGCCGCGTCCTGGCCGTGCTCTCGTACCTGCGCAGCAGGAACTTGGCGCACTAGGGGTCGGCTCTACGGGGCTCTTGGCTGACCGGTCGACGCTTCCCATGCTGGCCTCTGGCCGGTAGGCTCCGGTGAACCGAACGAGGGGTCTGACATGAGCGCGTTGTCGCCCAACCGCTTCCGCTGGCGATCCGCGGTCCTTGCACCGGTCATGGTGCTGTGTGTACTGCTGACATCGGCCTGGCTCAGCCCCGTCTCGGCCGCTGCTGCGAACTTCACGGTCAACAAAGTCGGCGACGCTGCTGATCTGGCACCAGGCGATGCAAAGTGCGACTCGGCAGCGGCGAGCGGATCGCAGTGCACGCTGCGCGCTGCGATCCAGGAGGCCAACGCTCACGCCGGCGCGGACACGATCAAGTTCAGCATCACCGGATCGAAGGTGATCAAGCCAGCGGCGCCTCTACCACCGATCACCGACCAAGTGACGATCAACGGCTACAGCCAGTCGGGCACCAGCGCAAATACGCTGGCGGTCGGCGACAACGCGGTTTTGAAGATCGTCCTCGACGGCACGAACGCCGGGGGAAGCCAGCCCGCATTGGTCGCTCAGGCCAGCGGCGTCATCATCAAAGGCCTGGTGATCGAGAACTCCGAGCATTTTGCTATCCGAGTTGACGCGGACAACGTCACGATCTCCGGCAACTTCATCGGAACGGACGCGACCGGAGTCAACGCCGCCGGCAACGCCAGCGGCGTGTTCGTCGTGGACAACGCGGGCGTTACTGTGGGCGGCTCAACGCCCGCTGCGCGCAACATCATTTCCGGAAATCGTGGTGACGGCGTGTCGCTTATCCGAACAACCGGCGCGACGGTCCAGGGCAACTACATCGGCACTGACAAGAACGGTAGCGCCGCGCTGGGCAACTTCGGTGATGGGATCAACGTGATTGACGGCGGCACGGCCACCATCGGCGGACCGACCACGAGCGCACGTAACGTCATCTCGGCAAACGGCGCCAACGGCATCGAATTCCAGAACAGCTCGAATCACAACACGGTCCAGGCCAATGTGATCGGCGCGAGCGCCAGCGGATCGATCGACCTGGGCAACGCCAGCAACGGGATCTCGCTGCTCGACGTTGGCAACGACACGATCGGCGGGCCAGGCCAAGCCGGCAATGCTGTCCTCTTCAACTCCAACGGGATCGCTGTCAACTCGTCGCGCAACACTCTTTCCGGGAACGCGGTGGAGAGCAACGACCGGGTGGGCTTGTTCGTCAAGGGCTCGTCGAACACCATCGGCGGCAACCTTGTGATCGCCAACGCGGGCATTGGCGTCCTCATCGCGAGCGGGACCGGCAACACCATCACCGGCAACCAGATGGTCGCAAACGGTGGGCTGGGCATCGACGTGCAGACCGGTACGACCTTTGGAGTGACTGCCAACGACACAGACGATCCCGACACCGGCCCCAACAACCAGCAGAACTTCCCTGTCCTGTCGAGCGCGGTCAGGGCGCCCAACGGCGTCACGACCGTCAGTGGCTCGCTCAACAGCCTGCACAGCACCAAGTTCAAGATCGAGTTCTTCATGGCCGTCGCAGACCTGTCCGGGCACGGCGAGGGTTTCCTCTTTCTTGGCACGACGACGATCACGACCAACTCCGGCGGCGACAAGTCGTTCGCGTTCGCGACGGCCCAACTCGCGCCCGGACAGTTGGTTACCGCGACAGCAACCAACACGGTGACCGGCGACACGTCCGAGTTCTCGTCCAACGCGCCGGTCATCGCGGTCCCCTAGCCCCAGTTCACAGGGTATTCCCAGCGAGCACACAAAGGTCTACGGTGCACCCCGCACGCGCGAGGTGACCTGCTGTGACCGATCGACGAAGGCGACACGGGCTAGTGCGCCGGATGGCGACGCCAATTCTGAGCGGCCTCTTCATGGCGGCGACTGCCGTGGCCGTGTTCGCCCCAACCGTCACAGCAACGGCCACATTCGTGGTCAACAAGATCGGTGACGCGGCCGACAACAACATCGGCAACGGCAAATGCGACACGTCGACCGCGAGCGGCAAGCAATGCACCCTGCGCGCGGCCATTCAAGAGGCCAACGCGACCGTCGGCGCCGACACGATCAACTTCAACATCACGAGCGCGTCGAAGGTGATCACCCCGAGCACGCCACTGCCCCAGATCACAGAGACAGTGACGATCGACGGCTACAGCCAGAGTGGCGCCGCGCCGAACACGCTGGCAATCGGCACCAATGCCGTCCTCAAGGTCGTGCTCGACGGAGTGAACGCCGGCGGGACCGCGGTCGGCCTGGACCTTGCATCCGCGGGCTCGGTCGTCAAAGGCCTGAACATCCAGCGCTTCACCGTCGGAATCCGCGTCGTCGCCACCGACGCCAACACTGACTCCAACATCGTGCGCGGCAATTACATCGGCACGAACGTGGCTGGCACGCAAGCTCGGGCGAATCTCGTGGGCATACGCGTCGAGCGGTTCCATACAGTGATCGGGGGCTTCGACGCGGCCGCGCGCAACGTGATCTCCGGTAACGACTGAGGACGGCATCAAGGTCACGGCGGGAGTCCACCTCACCACGATCAAGGGCAACTACATCGGCACGAACGCGGCCGGAAACGCCGACTTGGGCAACGGCGAGGATGGCATCGTCATCCAGGGCGCCACATCCGTGGTGATCGGTGGCACGACGGTTGCAGAGAGAAACGTCATCTCAAGCAACAGCACCGGCATCAACATCGGCGGCTCGAACAGCGTTGGCTTCCATTCGGTGACGGGCAATTACATCGGCACGAAGGCGGACGGGACGGGGGACTTGGGCAACGGCGGAGGCGACGGGATCCTGATCTCAGGCAGCGATGGCAACACGATTGGCTCGGGCCTGGCTGGAGCCGGAAACTTGATCTCAAACAGCGGCTTCGACGGCATCGGGCTCACGAACGGCTCCAGCGCCAACGGCATCAGCAACAACATCATCACCGCCAACCGAGCGAACGGAATCGGTGCGCTCAGCGGACCGAACGGCATCGCTGCAAACCAGATCTTCGGGAACGCCAAGGATGGGATCAGCGTTTCGCCGACCGTGAGCGGCATCGACATAGGCGGCAACCAGATCTTCGGAAACGGCGAGCTGGGCATCGATCTGGTGGGCGGCACTGCGGATTCGTTTGGTGTCACATCGAACGACAGCGGCGACTTTGATTCGGGCGCCAACCAGCTCCAGAACTATCCGGTCCTGACCCTGGCCCAGCGCGACCTGAGCGCCGGGACCGCCATCGTGCAGAGGGACTCTCAACAGTGCGGCAAGCACTCAGTCTCCGGATCGACATCTTTCTTGTCGTGGTCGACGCCGTCAGGCCACGGCGAAGGGCCAGACGCCGCTCGCCCACGGGACCATCACGACCGACTCGACCGGAAACAAGACCTTCACTTTTACGATCAACAGCCTCTCCGTGGGACAGGTCGTCACGGCAACGGCGACGTCGCTGAGCGGGGCTAATTCCTCGGAGTTCTCCGCCAACAAGACCGTCACGCTCGTTCCGTAGCGGGACCGCCAACTACCTCGAGGGAGGACCACCATGCTCAATCGGCGGCTACCAGTCGTCGTCGGATCGGTGTTAACGCTCGTGGTCCTCGCCTTGACTGCTGCGCCTGCAACCGTGCTCGGCGCGAGCACGTTCGTCGTCAACAAGACCGGCGACGCCGCCGACAACAACATCGGTAACGGCAAGTGCGACACGTCGACGGCGAGCGGCAAGCAGTGCACGCTGCGCGCGGCGATCCAGGAGGCGAACAGCACAGCCGGCACTGACACGATCAACTTCAACATCACGAGCGCGTCGAAGGTGATTACGCCGGCGACCCCGTTGCCCGCAATCTCGACCACGATGACCATTGACGGCTACAGCCAATCAGGGGCAACGCCCAATACCGTGGCGGTAGGCAACAACGCCGTCCTGAAGATCGTCCTGGACGGCGTCAATGCCGGGGCAGACGCGGTGGGTCTCGAGATCAGTGGCGGGCTATCCGTGGTCAAGGGCCTCGTCATTCAGCGATTCGACGGCCGTGGAATCCTTCTGACCGGCCCGAAGGCATCAGTCAGTGGCAATTTCATCGGCACGAATGCGGCCGGCACGGCGGCGCGTGCCAATGGCGTAGGGATAGAGATCACGGGGCAAACGGCCACGATCGGCGGGAGCGTGCCCTCCCAGCGCAACGTGATTTCCGGCAACGCCACTGATGGAATCCTGATTTCCAGCGTGAGTGCCGGCTTCAACATCGTCTACGGCAACTACATCGGCACGCGCAAGAACGGCACAGTCGCCTTGGCAAACGGTGGCAATGGCGTGCACATCGTCGATTCGCCCAACAACCAGGTCGGCCTCAACGCAACAAACGGTGGCAACGTGATCTCCGGCAACGGCGGCCACGGCGTCCTCGTTTTCAAGGAGTCGGGGGCGAGCAACGCAACCATTCAAGCCAACTTCATTGGTCTTGATGCGACCGGCACCGCCGATCTGGGCAACGCGCAGGCGGGCGTGCACACCGAGGCGCTCAACGTGCAGATCGGCGGAGGCGCGGCTCCGCAGCGAAATGTCATCTCCGGCAACGGCGACGCAGGTATCGAGCTGGAGGGCAGCGACGAGAACGTCATCCAGGGCAACCTGATCGGCACGAAGGCCGACGGCACGGGTGACATTGGCAACGAGGATGGCATCTCCATCACCCAAGCCGCCGACGACAACACGATCGGTGGGACCGTGAGCGGCCAGGCCAACGTCATATCAGGCAACGACTTTGACGGGATCCTGGTGACGAGCGGCATTGCGAACGCCGTGACGGGGAACGTGATCCGGCTCAATGGATTTCACGGGATCCTCGCCGGCGACACAGCCATCAAGATCAATGCAAACGTGATCTTTGGCAACGGTGAGGACGGGATCGAAGTCGCTCCCGTAGCCACGGGCGTCCGCATCTCCGCCAACCAGATCTTCGGCAACGGCGCGCTGGGAATTGATCTGCGTGGAGGTACGGAGACGGCGGCCAAGGTCACAGCCAACGACCCGGATGATCCCGACAGCGGCGCCAATGGGCTGCAGAACTACCCGGTGCTGACGTCTGCCTTGCGAACGGCGAACGGATTCACAACCGTCTCAGGATCCCTCAACAGCACCGCCAGCACGGCATTCAACATCGAGCTCTTCATCGCTGCGGCTGACGCTTCAGGCAACGGCGAGGGACAGATCTTCGTAGCGAGCCAGACGATCACCACCAACTCCGGCGGCGACAAGTCGTTCGCGTTCCAGCTGGCCGGTCTCTCACCCGGAATGTTCCTGACCGCCACCGCAAGCACGACGCCTTTCTACGGGAACACATCCGAGTTCTCGGCCAACGTCGTCGTCATCGCTTTGCCATAGCAGAGGTCCGCCACGATGAGACGCACGGCTCATTCAGCACTGGCAGCAGCCCTTGTAACCGCGTTCGCGATCGTCGCGCTGACGGGCCCCACTCCAGCGGCTGCCGCAGGACCATTCGTGGTCAACAAGACCGGCGACACGTCGGACCGCAACGTCGGCGACGGCAAGTGCGACACCTCTACCAAGGCTGGCAACCAATGCACCCTACGTGCGGCCATTCAAGAAGCCAACTTCGCGCCGTCGTTTGACACGATCAACTTCAACATCTCGACCACGCCGCGTGTCATCAAGCCCGCGAGCCCGCTTCCGCCTATCACCGCTGCCGTGATGATCGACGGCTACAGCCAGCCCGGCTCAAGCGTCAACACGCAGGCCGTGGGCAGCAACGCGGTACTCAAGATCACGCTCGACGGCATTAACGCCGGCACCGGGGCGAACGGGCTTGAGGTTGGGGGCTTCAAGTCGACCATCCGGGGCCTCGTCATCCAGCGCTTCGGTGGCAGCGGGATCGTGCTTGTCGGCACGAGCGACAAGGTCTTCGGCAACTTCATCGGCACCAACGCGGCGGGCACCACAGCGCGCGGCAACGGCACCGGGATCACCCTCGCCTCTGCGGGCGGCACCGTGGGTACCAGCCAGCCGGCAGATCGAAACATCATCTCCGGCAACACCGGAATAGGCGTTCTGGCCAGTGGCTCCGAGGCGGACAACGCCTTCGTCGTCAACAACTACATCGGCACCACGAAGAGCGGCACTGCCGCATTGGGCAATGGCGGCGCAGGCGTCCGAGTGGAAGGCGAGAACGCGCAGATCGGTTTTGCCGTAGCCGGTTGGGGCAACGTTATCTCAGCCAACGGCGGATATGGCGTGCTCATATTCGAGGACGGCGGCATCAATGCCAGCAAGGTCGTTGGCAACATGATCGGCACGGACGTCACTGGCATGGCCGACCTGGGCAATCACGGCGGCGTCATGGTCCAGGCGAATGGCGTGGTGGTTGGCGGCATTACGACCGCGGCGCGGAACGTGATCAGCGGTAACGACACAATCGGCGTCTTGATCTATCACTTGGTCCAGGGCAACTTCGTGCAGGGCAATTACATCGGCACGAATGCGGCAGGCACGGGCGCGCTGGGCAATGGCGCCGAGGGCGTCCTGACTCAGGATTCGAGCGAGACCACGATCGGCGGCGACACCGCCGCTGCCCGCAACGTGATCTCCGCCAATGGCTCCCACGGCGTCGATCTCGTGGGTGGCGACCACAACGCGGTTAGAGCGAATCGCATCGGCACAAAGGCGGATGGCACGGGCGATCTGGGCAATGCGGGCGATGGCATCCTGATCGTCGGATCCACGCTGAACGTGATCGGCGGTACTGGCGCCCAGGGCAACACGATTGCCAACAACGACGCGAACGGTCTCGAGCTGAACATCGGAGCGGCAACAACGACATCCGCGGCAACGGCATCAGTGCCAACGTCCTCGCGGGCGTCCGCATCCGTGGTGACGACAACGGCTTCCTCAGCAACGCAGTCGTGGCCAACGGAGGTGACGGCTTTCTCGTGGACAGCACGGCCGCCGGCAATCGCCTGAGCGCCAACCAGGCACTTGCCAACGGCGAGCTCGCGATCGACCTGGCCGGAGGTACGGAAAACGCGTTCGGCGTGACTTCCAACGACACGGACGATCCGGACACGGGCGCCAACGGGCTCCAGAACTTCCCGTTGCTGACCGCGGCGGTCCGAAGTACGACGACCGGGATCACGACCATCTCCGGCTCGTTGAACAGCCTTCCGAGCACCACGTTCAAGATCGAGGTCTTCGTGGTGCTCGCCGATGCATCCGGTCACGGCGAGGCGCAGACATTCGTGAGCGGATTCGACGTAACGACCAACAGCGGAGGCGACAAGAGCTTCAGCGTTGGCCTGGCCGGGCTGGCACCGGGACAACAGCTCAGCGCCACGGCAACCTCTGCTGCGACCAACGAAACATCGGAGATGTCATCCAACGTTGTCGTCGTGCCAACTACTTGAGGAGGGCCTGATGCTTCAGTCCCGATCGCCGATGACAGTCGGCCTGATCCTGTCCGTCAGCGCACTCGCTGCGGCCGTAGCACCGGCGCCCGTGCTCGGCGTGACTACATTCGTCGTCAACAAGATTGGCGACGCCGCCGACAACAACATCGGCGACGGAAAGTGCGACACGTCATCGGCGAGCGGCAAGCAGTGCACCCTGCGCGCGGCGATTCAGGAAGCCAACGCGGACCTCGATGCCGACACGATCAACTTCAACATCACGAGCGCGTCGAAAGTAATCACGCCGAGCACCCCTCTGCCCCCGATCACAGAGAAGTTGACGATCGACGGATACACCCAGAGTGGGGCAGTAGAGAACACCTTGGCGATCGGGAGCAACGCGGTCCTGAAGGTCCTTCTCGATGGGGTCAATGCTCCCAATGCTCATGGCCTGGACCTTACGTCCGCCGGCTCGATGGTCAAAGGGTTAGTCATCCAGCACTTTCAATTCGGCATCAGCGTGGCTGGCACCCCGCCCAATGCTCACAGCGAACCCATCGTCGTACGAGGCAACTACATCGGCACGAACGCGGCGGGCACGCAGGCACGGGCGAACGGCTCCGGCGTGCGAATTGATCGCGATCGCACCCTGGTCGGTGGCGACGACGTAGCGGCGCGCAACGTCATCTCAGGCAACGATGTGGACGGCATCTTCATCTCCGATGGCGCGAACTTGGTCAATGTCAAAGGCAACTACATCGGCACGAATGCGCAGGGCACAGCGGCGCTTGGCAACGGGATCAATGGCGTCTCCGCCCAAGCGAGCTTTCTCCGGCTGGGCGGTTCGACAGTTGCTCAGCGGAACGTCATCTCAGCCAACGGCCACGCGGGCGTGGCGCTGGCGACCGGCTCAACCAACCAGGTCATAGGCAACTACATCGGCACCAGGGCCGATGGCACCGGAGACCTGGGCAACGACATCGGCATCGCGATCGGCGGCGTTAAGGACACGATCGGATCGACGCTCGCCGGAAACGGCAATCTCATCTCAGGCAACGACACGAGCGGGATCAAGTTCAGCCCGGGTGCCGACCTTAACAACGTCGTCGGCAACGTGATCAAGCAGAACGGCGACGACGGTCTTCTCTTCGAGGGCGGCAACACCATCAAGGTCGATTCCAACCAGATTCTCTCGAACGGACGCGACGGTATCCGTGTCGGGTCGTTGGCGGGCGGCATCAATATCACCGGCAACCAGATTTTCTCGAACGGTGCGTTGGGCATCAATCTCGTCGGTGGAACTGAGGATGCGTTCGGCACGACCACCAACGACACCGACGACCCGGATTTCGGAGCCAATCTGCTTCAGAACTACCCGGTCTTGACGCTCGCGCAGAGGGACTTCAGTGACGGCACCGGCATCGTGAGAGGGACTCTTAACAGCACCGCCAGCAAGCAGTTTCGAGTCGATATCTATGGCGCCTTGGTCGACGCCTCGGGCCACGGTGAGGGCCAGGTCCTGCTCGCGAGTGGGACGGTAACGACGGACTCAGGCGGGGATAAAAGCTTCTCCTTCACGATCAACAGCCTGACCGTCGGCCAAATTGTCACGGCAACGGCAACGGCAACTGGATGTACCTCAGAATTCTCAGCGAACCGGACGGTGACGCTCGTTCCGTAACAGTTCGGGCAAGCTCGTGCGGCCGTACTTCCTGGCGCGCTTTAGCGACGCGCCTGGTGCCAATCAGGCCGCGGTCGACTCCGGGCCGTAGCCCAGCACCCTTACCTCGAACGCCTCAAAGTCGCGCGCATTGCGCGTGACGACGGTCGCGTCGAGCGCATGGGCCAATGCGGCAATCAGGGCATCGGTCGTACTCGGCTTGCGTCGGCCCTGTTCGATGAGCGCGCGCCGCTGATCGCCCGCCCAACGCGCACCATCCGGGGTCACCGCGACGTACTCCAGCGCATCGAGCAGTGTCCGCTTGACGGCAATCGCGTCGCGATCGCCTCGTGAGAGCGCTTCGGCCGTAACCACGGCGCACGTGTACATGTCGCCGGTTTCAGCGAATAGCTTTTCCAGAAGCGCAGATAGCGGCGGGTAACCCTCTGCGTGATCGATCACGACTGTCGTGTCGAGCAGATAGCCGCTCACAAATCATCCTCTTCCTCGCGCATCGAACGGATCCAGCGGTACGTCTCCTCCGGACCCATGTATGACGGCGTGCCGATCAGCGCACCTCGGGTTGCATCCAGAGCCCTGCGCAAACGCTCACGCTTGACTTTCGCGGCAACGGCGTCGGCCACGAACTGGCTCCGTCCACGTGGCCCGGCCAACTCATCCACTTCGTTCAGGAGCTCGAGCGGCAGCGTCACGTTCGTTCTTGCCAGTGTGTGCGTCATAGTGTGCAACATTAGCACACTGTCCTTGGCGCGATGCTTGCTGCGTCAGGCGGTCGACGACTCAACCCGATTGGCGAGGCGCTCGACGATGTTGCGCGTCGTCTTCCAGGCGACCTCCGGGTCGCGCGCCAGGCGGATGCGCATCTGGTTCGAGCCGTACGTCACGGAGCCTGGCGCCACACCCGGCACGCGATCAGTGAGTGACGTTGGCGCCATGGCACGCATCGTCGCCGAGCGCGACCAGTCGCTGTGGAAGCGGACGATGAGCTCGTGGCCCTCGCGGGCGAGCGAAGCGATGCCCGCGCCTGAGGCCGCGATGCGCAGGCGCGCAACCTCGAGCAGCCGCTCGACCGGCGCGGGAATGTCACCGAAGCGATCGATCAGCTCCGCCCGAATCTCGGCCACCTCGCCGTCGGTGCCGGCCTTGCCCATGCGCCGGTAGAGCTCCAGCTTCATTGGTTCCTCGGCCACGTAGTCGTCGGGCAGGAAGGCGTTGACGGGCAGGTCGATGACCGTCTCTGCGCGTGGCTTGACCGGCACACGTTGGTCGCGGATCGCCTTCTGTTCCTCGACCGCCTCAGACAGCAGGCTCGTGTACAGGTCGAAGCCCACGGCCGCGAGATGGCCGTGCTGCTCCGCGCCAAGGATGTTGCCGGCGCCACGGATCTCCAGGTCGGACAGCGCGATCTGGAAACCGGCGCCCAGCTCGGACGCATTGAAGATCGCCTGCAGCCGCTTGCGCGCGATGTCGCTGAGCTGGCCGCGCTTGCGATAGAGCAGGTACGCGTACGCGCGCCGTGACGAGCGGCCGACCCTGCCTCGCAGCTGGTACAGCTGGGCAAGGCCCAGCGCGTCGGCGCGGTCGATGATGATCGTGTTCGCGTTGGGAATGTCCAGGCCGGACTCGATGATCGTGGTGCACACCAGCACGTCGAAGTCCCCGCGCGCGAAGGCGAGCATGACCTTCTCAAGCTGGCCTTCGCCCATCTGGCCGTGGGCCACGACGACGCGCGCGTGGGGCAGCAGCTGACGCAACTGGTCGGCCTGCGCCTCGATCGTCTCGACACGGTTGTGGACGAAGAAAACCTGCCCGCCGCGATCCAGCTCGCGCAGGATCGCGTCACGCACGAGCCCGGCTGATGCCTCCGCGACGCGCGTCTGGATCGGCAGCCTGTCCTCCGGCGGCGTCTCGATCACGCTCATGTCACGCACCCCAGCCAGCGCCAGGTTCAAAGTCCGCGGAATGGGCGTCGCGGACAGCGTCAGCACGTGCACCTCAGTGCGCATCTGCTTGAGACGCTCCTTGTGCGCGACGCCAAAGCGCTGCTCCTCGTCGACCACGACCAGGCCCAGGTTGCGGAAGTTGATGTCCTTTGACAGGAGCCTGTGCGTGCCGATCACCAGGTCGACGGAACCTGCCGCCAGACCATCGACGATGTCCTTCTGGTGCTGCGGATCGACGAAGCGCGACAGCATCCGGACCGTGAACGGGTACGCAGCAAAGCGCTGGCGGAACGTCTCCAGGTGCTGCGACGCGAGCACGGTCGTGGGCACCAGGACGGCCACCTGCATGCCGTCTGATACGGCCTTGAATGCGGCACGGATGGCGACCTCCGTCTTGCCGTAGCCAACGTCGCCGACCACCAGGCGGTCCATCGGGCGTCCGCGCTCAAGGTCGGCCTTTACCTCCGCCGTGGCACGCAGCTGATCGACGGTCTCCTCGTACGGGAAGGCGGCCTCCATCTCCTGCTGCCACGGCGAATCGGGCTGCAGCGGCCGGCCGTCGGCCTTCTCGCGCGCCGAGTACAGCTCGAGCAGCTCCTTGGCCAGGTCCGTGACTGCCTTGCGCACGCGCGATTTGGTGCGCTGCCACTCGCCGCCGCCCAGGCGCGACAGGTGCGGGTTCTCGCCGCCGGCGTAGCGCGAGACACGCTCGATCTGCTCGACAGGGACCCAGATGCGGCCCCCCTCGGCGAAATGCAGCTCAAGGAAGTCGCGCTCCTCGATGCCGTCACCGCCGGCGTTGCGCCGGGTCATGCCTGCGTAACGGGCGATGCCGTGGTCGATGTGCACGACGAGATCGTTGGGTTGAAGCCGCTCGAGGACGTCCTTGGGCACGATGCGCCGGAGAACACGCGGCCGACGGATGCGCACGGTGCCAAAGAGCTCGCGATCGGTGACCAGCACCATGCCCTCAGGGCCACCGGCGAAGCCCGAGTTGAGGCTGCGTTCGATCAGCGCCAGGCCGCCAGGCGGCGGCGCTTCGGGGAGCGCGGAGATGGGCGCGGCCATGACATCTGCCTCGCCCAGGATCTCCGACAGGCGCGCGGCCTGATCGCTGGCGAGAACGACGCGCTCACCCTCGCGTCGCCAGCGGGTCACTGTCTCGGCGAGATCCCGGATCGCCTGTGGCGGCAGGACCGGGTCGTGCCAGCCGAACGGATTGCCGCCCGGGGGCGCGCCGTCGATCTCGCTCTCCCAGGTCAGCTCCAGGGTTCGGGCCGCGTTGAGGCGCTGCTTCCAGGCGCGCCGGTCGGGATACGCGTGAGGCCACGACTTGGGCACGACCGTCGCTCGCTCGAGCTCGGCACGGCGCTCGTCCGCTTGGGTCCACAGGAAGTCGGCCGCGGCGTTGGCATCCTCCGGCTCGTCGATGACCCAGATCTCGTCAGCGATGTGGTCGAGACCGGTCGTTGGGGCGAGGACGCCGGCCCACACCTCCGCCGCGTCCGCGAGCTGACCCTGCTCCAGCCGCGCCAGGTCAGTGGCAAGCTCCGCGGGCAGTTTGTCAGCGGCCTTGCCCAGCTGGTCGCGCAGTCCCTTGCCCGCTTCACGTCCGAGCAGGAACTCGCTCGCCGGCAGCAGCTCGACTGCGTCGATCGCGCGGATGCCGCGCTGGTTGGCCGGGTCGAACGCGCGCAGCGACTCGATCTCGTCGCCGAACCACTCGATGCGCACGGGCAGCGGCTGGCCGGCCGGAAACACGTCGACGATGCCGCCACGGTGGGCGAACTCGCCCCGGCCGGCAACCTCCGGCAACGCCTCATAGCCAAGGTCGATCAGCTCGCGCAGCACCCGTTCCTGGCTGATGCGCTGACGCACCTTGAGCGCGACGGGCTGTGCGGGCAGCTCTGTCGGGGCGAGCGTGTGCTGGAAGAGCGCCTGGACACTGGCCACGAGGACCCTGGGAACACCCGATCGCCACGCCGCGAGAGCCGCCACGCGCGCCGCCGATTCGTCGCGGATCAGCTCGCTCCGCTCGTAGGCGAGCGAGGTACGCGGCTCGAGCGTCACGACCGCGTTGGCGTCACCTAACCAGGCCGCGAGCTCTTCTGCGACGCGATCGGCGATCTCCGAGTCTCGCGCGATCCACACCAGACGCTCGTTGCTGGCGATCGCGAGCGCCGCAGCAAGGAACGACTTGGCGCCGTGCGGCATGTGCGCGTACGTGACGTGGCGCAGGCTCTGGCCGACTCGGCCTTCCTTGACGGTGCGATAGCGCTCGGCGAGCGCTTGAAGCTCGCCGCCCGTGGCCAGTAGATTGGTCAGCGCGCTCAGGTTGGGGAGACGCGCGCGCGGACTTGCGCCCAGGTTTGGGTCGGTTGCTGCCGCGCGCGCGGCAGCTCGCTCGGCCGCCTGGACGAGCGCCTCGTCGGCGATGCGCCGCTCGCGCGTGGTGCGGCCGCGAATACGCGTCGAGGCTCGTGTCAGCCACGGTGGAGCAGCTTTCGCCAGCCGGTCGTGGTGCGCACGATGCCGTCCTTGTCTGGGCCGGTTTGATCGGAGGGCAGTGCGCCGTCTGTTGGCTTGGGCTCGACGTCCGGCGTCGGTAGTCGGTGCCCATGAGTTCCAGCGGTTCGCGGAGCGGGACACGCCCTCGTGCGCCCACTCCTCGACGGCGTCCGCCGCGGCCTCCAGAACCTCGTCGAGCACGCGCCGCTCGTCAGCGGCGAAGCGTGGTCAGGACGTGCTTGATCGCGTGATCTGCGGGCTCGCCGATGCCAACCCGCAACCGCGCGAACTTCTGCGTGCCCAGCTCGCCGACGATCGAGCGCATGCCGTTGTGCGTCCCGGCACTGCCCTGCTCGCGCATGCGCAGCTTGCCCAGCGGCAGATCGAAGTCGTCGTACACGACGAGCAGATCGTCGAGTGGCGCGCGCTCGCGCGCGAGTGCCTTGCGCACCGCCAGGCCGGACTCGTTCATGTAGGTCATCGGCTTGGCGAGAACGAGGTCGAGGTCCTCGTAGCGGCCTCGACGACCACGGCCGCCGCGTCGCGCTCCTTGCTACGGCCGCCGAGGCCGGCTCGATCCGCGACCGGTCGAGCACCATCCAGCCAACGTTGTGGCGCGTCTCTTCGTACTGCTTGCCCGGATTTCCCAACCCCACGACGAGCTTCATGGCCCCTGTAGGACACGCGAACAGGCCGATCGGAGGCCGACCGGCACGTCGCAATGCTACTTCTGCGCGATGACTATCGCCGTATCGCCGGGCCAATCCCAGAGCAGGCCGTCCTCCGATTTGGATTCGAGCAGCTCCCGAGCGTCGGCAACAAAGTCATCAAGACGGTCGCCGTAGAGGTGGGGCGCCGACCACGACATGGACAGGTAGCCCGAAACTACGCTGTCTG